>NZ_CP151975.1:890000-3796011 GCF_038593225.1 Bacillus sp. FSL W8-0629 | reverse complement strand
AAGGCTTCTCCCCCCTCCTTTTCTTTTTAAAATGACCAGTATCAAACTGTTATAGAACACGAAAAAGAGCAAATGGTCATCACCATTCGTGCACATACTTTGTTGAAAACAATTAATATAGTAGAAAAACGTCTTTTCGACAAATTACACAGGTTGTGGATAAACAATTCAACAAGCTGTGTAATAACTTTCCACAGGTTATCCACAAATTGTGGATAAGATAAATAGGCCAGATAAGTAATTAAGAGTTAAAACACAAATATAATATCAAAATAAACAAGATGGTGCAATGGGTGTCACAAACTTATCCACATACTTTACATCCTGTTGAAAAATAATTATCCACATAGGTTATTTGTGTGAAAAAAATGTCGATAATGGATGTGGATAGTCAAAATATGCCGGAAAAATATCCACAATCTTGTTTTGAAGGTTTTTTTGAAGGAAAAAAAGAATAAAATGCTGGAAACTAAAAAAGAAGGTTTCTTCACTTGATAACTTGTGTTATGCTTATAAGGTTGATAATAAGAGTTTTATCATTGATATTGACAATCGATGGGTTACACAAATATAATGAGTTAGACTGTCTTAAACAGCTATTCCTCAGGGAGGTGTCATAAATGAAAAGAACGTTTCAACCAAATAACCGTAAGCGTAGTAAAGTTCATGGCTTCCGCAGCCGTATGAGTTCTAAAAACGGACGTCTAGTTTTAAAGCGACGCCGCAGCAAAGGTAGAAAAAAATTATCAGCTTAGGCCACTGAATAATGTCAGTGGTCTTTTTTACATAAAATCGTAAATGAACTGTCAGTTTTTATCGGAGTGGAAGAAAACATGAAGAAGCGAAACAGGCTAAAAAAAAATGAAGAGTTTCAAACAGTGTTCAAAAAAGGTCAATCAATGGCTAATCGCCAATTCGTCATTTATCAGCTGGATCAACCAAATCAAGAAGAACTGCGTTTAGGATTGTCTGTCAGTAAGAAGATAGGTAATGCAGTGATAAGAAACCGGATTAAACGATTGATCCGTCAGGTGTTCTTAGAGGAAGGTCATAAGCTAAAGCAAGAAAAAGACTACATTGTTATCGCACGAAAACCAGCAAGCGAATTGACCTTTGAAGAAACAAAGAAGTCTCTCCAGCATTTATTTAGAAAATCCGCTGTTTATCAACAACAACCGAAAAAGTCTTCGTAATAGAAACTTTCGTTGAATCAATTTTTAAAAGCGCTTCCTTCATCTAGTGAATTAAAATGAAACCACCACTTTGTAATGAAAAAATGTTACCATACTGATTAGGTGAGTCACTTTCGTAATCAATTCCAACTTAAATAAAGTTTGAAGTAATGGGAGGAATCTTGTTGAAAAGGCGATTATTACTAATATTTAGCTTGATTGGCGTGTTGGTTCTATTGGCAGGATGTACACAAATCAATGAACCAATCACATCAGATAGTAAGGGATTCTGGAATTCTTACATTGTATACCCGCTATCTCAATTAATCACTTACATGGCAAACTTAACTGGTGAAAACTATGGTGTAGCGATTATTATTGTAACTCTTTTAATTCGTTTACTTATTTTACCATTAATGATTAAACAATTAAGAAGTACAAAAGCAATGCAAGCACTTCAGCCAGAACTAAAGAAGCTTCGTGAAAAATATAGTTCAAAAGATCAAAAAACACAGCAGCAGCTTCAACAGGAAACAATGGCTCTTTTCCAAAAGAATGGTGTAAATCCATTAGCAGGGTGTTTCCCAATTTTAATTCAAATGCCAATCTTAATTGGTTTTTATCATGCGATCATGAGAACAGCTGAAATCAAGAAACATACTTTCTTATGGTTTGACTTAGGCAGTCCAGATCCATTATTCCTGTTACCGATTATTGCAGGTGTAGCTACTTTTATACAGCAGAAGCTAATGATGGCTGGAAATCCTTCGGACAACCCTCAAATGGCGATTATGCTTTGGGTGATGCCGATTATGATCATTGTATTTGCAATCAGTTTCCCAGCGGCACTTTCACTGTACTGGGTTGTAGGTAACATTTTCATGATCATTCAAACGTTGGTCATTAAAACACCTCAAGTAAAAGTTGATACAAAAGAAAAAGCTGGCGGGAACAAAAAATGAAGGAAATAACTGCTGTCGGTCGCACAGTCGAAGAAGCAGTAGATTCCGGACTGAAACAAATTCAACTACTACAAGAAGAAGTGGATATCACAATAGTAGATGAAGGAAACAAAGGGTTTTTAGGATTATTTGGTAAAAGACAAGCTGTTGTCAAGTTAGTAGAAAAGCGAGATGCGCTCAAATTCGCAACACAGTATTTAGATAAAATTGTTAAATCAATTGATCCTAAAGCAAACATTGTTTCGAAAAAAGAAACGAAAAAGATCTCTTTTCACATTGATGGAGACAAAACTTCATTAATGATTGGAAAAAGAGGACAAACATTGTACTCTTTAGAAACCTTGGTGCAGTTAGTGTTTAATCGTTATTCTGATCAGTATCATCATATTACAATTGATATTGGAGATTATAGGAAGAAACGACAAGAAGCACTTGAACAATACGCAATCAAAACGGCAAATCGTGTTTTAAAAACGAAGAGAAAGGTTCATTTAGAACCGATGCCTTCGAATGAACGAAAAGTCGTTCATGATACGATTGCAGCATTTTCTAAAGAACTTGCCACGGCATCCGAAGATACAGGCACCAAGCGTCATGTTGTGGTGCTGTATAAAAAATAGCAGAAAGGCTAAGATTCAGCAAAGCTGGATTTTAGTCTTTTTTTATTGAAAAATTACCTTTTAATAGTAGATTCCTCCTTTATTTCTAAAAAGTTAGTGTGTTATTTAGATCGAAAACGTCATTTTCCCTTAGTTGCAAAGGGAGAAGGGCGTTTTAATTTATTGGATTTAGGTGTAAGATGTGAAGACAAGTTTAGAACGTCGTTATTCACATGTGGATAAGTTAAGTGTTAAAATAGACAGGGTGCAAAACTGTGGATAATTAAATGTGGGCTACTTTCGCTTCGCATGCATTTATGGTATCTTTAAATTTTGGATTAAGCGTTTTTGATATAGAGATGGACAACGTCCATTTAATAGATATAAGACTGTCTATTGAATAGAGAAAGAGGTGAATGAGCGGTGGATACAATTGCAGCAATTTCTACACCAATGGGTGAAGGGGCAATTGCCATTATACGTTTAAGCGGGCCTGATGCAGTTCAGATTGCTGATCGCATGTATAAGGGGCCTAAGGAGAAAAAACTTGTATCAGTGGATTCTCATACAATTCATTATGGTCATATTGTAGATTCAAGTACCGAGCAAGTGATAGAAGAGGTCATGGTGTCTGTATTAAGAGCGCCAAAAACATTTACGAGAGAAGACGTTATTGAGATCAACTGCCATGGCGGAATTGTCACGGTCAATAAAGTCTTGCAGCTTGCTTTAAAAGAAGGAGCGAGATTAGCGGAGCCAGGTGAGTTTACAAAACGTGCTTTCCTAAATGGAAGAATCGACTTGTCACAAGCAGAAGCCGTAATGGACTTGATTCGTGCAAAAACTGACCGTGCGATGAATGTCGCAATTACTCAAATGGAGGGACGTCTCTCCGGTTTGATTAAACGTCTTCGTGGTGAGATATTGGAGACACTTGCCCATGTAGAAGTGAATATTGATTATCCAGAGTATGACGATGTGGAAGAAATGACACATCGAGTCTTAGTTGAAAAGGCGACATCTGTGAAAAAGGAAATTGAATCGCTTCTAACGACTTCACAGCAGGGGAAAATCCTACGTGAGGGCTTATCTACTGTTATTATTGGAAGGCCAAATGTTGGGAAGTCTTCCTTATTAAATAGTCTTGTTCAGGAAACAAAGGCGATTGTGACCGATATTCCTGGAACAACCAGAGATGTCATCGAGGAATATGTGAATGTAAGAGGAGTACCGCTCCGTTTAGTAGATACTGCGGGTATACGTGAGACTGAAGACATTGTTGAGCGTATTGGGGTCGAGCGATCAAGACAGGTCTTAAAAGAAGCTGACCTGATTTTACTTGTGCTCAATTATAGTGAGGAGTTATCTGAGGAAGATATTAAGCTATTTGAGGCTGTCTCAGGTATGGATATTATTGTAATTGTCAATAAGACAGATCTTGAGCCTAAACTTGATGTAGAAAAAGTAAAAGAGTTAGCGAAAGATCGTCCAGTCGTGACAACATCTTTATTACAAGAAAAAGGGATTGATGAGCTTGAAATGGCCATTCAATCTTTATTCTTCACTGGCTCAATTGAAAGTGGAGATTTAACGTATGTGAGCAATACTAGGCATATTGCGCTCCTTCAAGAAGCAAAACAATCGATTGAGGATGCTCTAGAAGGAATTGAAATGGATGTACCGATCGACATTGTTCAAATAGATTTAACACGCTGCTGGGAGCAGCTAGGTGAAATTATTGGGGATGCTGTTCATGAAAGCTTAATCGATCAGTTATTCTCTCAATTCTGTTTAGGAAAGTAAAGGGAGGAACAAAAGAAATGGGTTATGAAGCTGGCCAATATGATGTAATCGTCGTCGGTGCCGGTCATGCTGGTGTTGAGGCTGCTCTTGCTTCTGCAAGACAGGGCGCCAAAACACTTGTGTTGACCATCAATCTCGATATGGTTGCTTTTATGCCATGTAATCCGTCCGTAGGAGGTCCCGCTAAAGGGATTGTCGTCAGAGAAATTGATGCGCTAGGCGGGGAAATGGCACGAAATATAGATAAGACGCACATTCAAATGCGTATGCTGAATACTGGAAAAGGACCTGCTGTCCGTGCGTTAAGAGCGCAAGCAGATAAGTTTCAATATCAGCACGAAATGAAAAAAACAATGGAAAATGAACCAAACCTAACAATGCTACAAGGGATGGTAGACCATTTAATTGTAGAAGATGATGAATGTAAAGGTGTTGTGACTCAAACAGGCGCAAATTATCGCGCGAAATCTGTTGTTCTAACGACTGGTACTTTCTTAAAAGGCCGCATTATTTTAGGGGATCTTTCTTATTCAAGCGGTCCTAATAATCAGCAGCCTTCCATTAAATTATCGGATCATCTAGCAGAATTAGGATTCGATTTGGTTCGCTTTAAAACTGGGACACCACCTCGAGTAAACAGCCACTCGATTGATTATAGTAAGACGGAAATTCAACCAGGTGACGATGTACCACGTGCGTTTTCTTATGAAACTGTGGAATATATTACAGATCAATTACCATGCTGGTTAACATACACGAGTTTAGAGACTCATCAAATTATTGATGAGAATCTTCACCGTTCTCCTATGTATTCAGGTATGATTAAAGGAACAGGTCCTAGATACTGCCCGTCTATTGAGGATAAGGTGGTTCGTTTTAATGATAAACCGAGACATCAAATTTTCTTAGAGCCAGAAGGCCGTAATACGCAAGAAGTGTATGTTCAAGGTTTATCTACAAGTCTGCCAGAGGATGTACAGCAGCGAATGCTGTCAACCATTCCAGGGCTTGAAAATGTACAAATGATGCGAGCGGGTTATGCCATTGAGTATGATGCGATTGTGCCTACACAATTGTGGCCGACACTTGAGACGAAGAAAATTTCTGGATTATATACAGCTGGCCAAATCAATGGTACCTCAGGTTATGAGGAAGCAGCAGGTCAAGGAATTATGGCAGGTATCAATGCAGGAAGAAAAGCATTGGGTAAAGAAGAAGTCATTTTAAGCCGATCTGATGCATATATCGGTGTTCTCATTGATGATCTTGTCACGAAGGGTACAAATGAACCTTACCGTCTTTTAACTTCTCGTGCTGAGTACCGCTTACTTCTGCGTCATGACAATGCTGATTTAAGATTAACGGAACTTGGTTATAACATTGGTTTAATTTCTGAAGAGAGATTCCAATCATTCACACAGAAAAAAGAGGCCATTGAAGCAGAGAAAAAACGTTTATATTCTGTCATTATTAAACCTACAGCAGAGACACAGGAATATATCCGTTCTCTTGGTGGAAGTGAATTGAAGGACGGTATTCGAGCAAGTGATCTGATGAAGCGTCCAGAGATGAACTATGAATCTGTTGTGAAACTAGCTCCTGCTGACACACCGCTTCCTGCTGATGTGTGTGAACAGGTAGAGATTCAAATTAAATATGAAGGTTATATTGAAAAGTCGCTCCAACAAGTTGAAAAGCTGAAAAAGATGGAAAACAAAAAGATTCCGGATCGAATCGATTATGATGCCATCAAAGGGATTGCAACTGAAGCGAAGCAAAAGCTAAAAGAAGTCCGACCGCTTTCTGTTGCACAGGCTTCTCGTATTTCAGGCGTTAACCCTGCTGATATTTCTATCCTTTTAGTGTATTTGGAGCAGGGACGTATTGCGAAGATAGCAGAGTAGAAAGGATGTCGGCATGAACATTGAACAATTTACAGCAGCACTAGAGGAGAAAGGGATCACTCTTTCTCCAGTGCAGCTTGAACAATTTGAAACTTACTTCCATATGCTTGTAGAATGGAACGAGAAGATGAATTTAACGTCCATTACAGAAAAGGAAGAAGTATATTTAAAGCATTTTTATGACTCGATATCAGCAGCATTTTTTATTGATTTTCACAATGTGACAACAATTTGTGATATTGGAGCTGGTGCTGGTTTTCCAAGCATTCCTCTTAAAATTTGTTTCCCTCATCTACATGTGACCATTGTTGATTCTCTCCAGAAACGCATTACGTTTCTCAATGAGTTAGCAAAAGGGTTAAACTTACAAGATACTACTTTTTATCATGATCGTGCGGAGACCTTTGGACAACGTAAAGATCAACGTGAAAGCTATGACCTTGTCACCGCTAGAGCAGTTGCGCGCTTATCTGTCTTGAGCGAACTATGCCTGCCTCTTGTGAAAAAGGAAGGATTGTTTGTTGCATTAAAAGCATCTGCTGCAGAAGAAGAGATGCAAGCAGGAAAAAAAGCCGTCACTGTCCTCGGAGGAGAGGTTGTTGAAAAGCATTCCTTTGTTCTTCCTTTAGAAGAAAGTGAACGGAACATCATTGTCATTGAAAAGAAAAAACAAACACCAAAAAAATATCCTAGAAAACCAGGAACACCTAATAAATCACCAATTGAGGGTTGATCATGTAAAAGGTCGGTTTTTCTTCAATATTTATGATTTTACAGAAGGAAAAAACATGAGAAAATAGAATTATAAAAAGGTAGTTTTTAAAGGTGGTGTAGGTTCATGAAGCATTCACTCTCACGCTTCTTCGGGCTTGGTGACAAAGAACATCCTGAGCGTGATACCGAAATAGAGGCAGAGATTGCTGAGCATGAAACATTAAAGGAAGAGATACAGGAGCTCCCGGTCGACACAATTATGCCTAACCGTTTTCAGCCACGCACCATTTTTTCAGAAGAAAAGATACAAGAGCTGGCCACAACCATTCATACCCATGGCATTATTCAACCGATTGTTGTTAGACCAACAGAAGAAGAAGGAAAATATGAACTGATCGCCGGCGAAAGACGTTGGAGAGCGGTACAAACTCTTCAATGGGAGAAGATCCCCGCTATTATAAAAGATTTTACTGATACGGAAACGGCATCTGTGGCATTGATTGAAAATTTGCAAAGAGAAGAGCTGTCTGCAATTGAAGAGGCTCATGCTTATGCACGTCTTTTAGAGCTTCATGATTTAACGCAAGAAGCGCTTGCTCAGCGTTTAGGTAAGGGACAATCGACTGTTGCAAACAAACTAAGACTTTTAAAGTTGCCTGAAGAGGTACAGCAAGCCATTTTGGAGAAAAAAATCTCAGAGAGACATGCCCGTTCACTTGTACCTCTAAAGCTGCCAGAATTACAGATCACGCTGTTGCAGGAAATCATCGAAAAGCAGCTGAATGTGAAACAGACTGAAGAGCGTGTAGTGAAGATGCTTGAACAAAAAACAGATCGCAAACCGAAGCCGAAACGTAAGGCGTTTAGCCGAGATACGCGAATTGCGATGAATACCATTCGTCAGTCTCTCCACATGGTAGAAGACAGCGGACTTAAAATAAATACCGAGGAAGAAGAATTTGAGGAATATATCCAATTAACGATTCGAATTCCTAAATAGAAAGAAGCTGATGAGCATTACTCGTCAGCTTTTTTGTCTTTCTCTCCCTTCAATTCATGATATTTACTTATTATTAATTAATTGGTAAAATATGATTTTCATAGTAGAAGGGAGGTGACATATAACCGATGAAAATGAAAAAGACTATTTTTGCTATTATCTGTTATTTACTAATCTCTTTTTCTCTTTTTTCAAATGAAACGACTGTGTTTGCTGTGAGCACGTCAACGAATCATGAGACCCATTCAGCGGAACAAACGATTACGAAAGAAGAACTGAGTACTCTGAAGAAACAAGGTGTGGTTTCGAAAGATGTAACGGTTCAACAATTAAATCAAGAGCAAGCGTCTCAGGACGATGCGATCGATGTGATCACAGCTGATGATGATTTGGAGAACTATGGTTTAAGGCAAAACAAACAGGATGAAATGGTAACAGATGAAAGGCCGAATACCATTCGCCATCTTTTTGGTAAACCGTATCCTGGAACCGATATTATGCCTCAAAAAGGGGATATATTGGTGACGAGCACTGGTGCTTTGAATGGTTTAATTGGTCATGCAGGCATCGTCATTAATGAGAAAAGCTATGCATCCATTCCTGGGTTCCGGCAGCATCCCAATATTGATTCCATTCAAAGCTGGTTCCGCTATAGTGCCAATACAAAGGTGATTCGGATTAATCATCAGGAAAAGGCTGATTTAGCTGGGGATTGGGCGCACGATTACGTGAAAGACCATCCGAAGGCTCGATATTCGATCACTATGTCTATTCAATCTTTGGACCCTACATATTGTTCAAAGATTGTATGGCAGGCCTACGCGAAAACCGGGGACGCTGTTGGACATGCGACATTTACCATTAAAGCACCCTATGGGTTTTTGAAAAAGAAAAACTATAAAACAGTGACACCTAAAGTCATTGTAAGCGAAGGCAGAAAAATTGGCGGGCTAAACTTTTGATTGTATCTCCCTCACTTTTATGAAAGTGGGGTTTTTTTGTCTCGTAATTTTTTAAAAAAAGATATATTAATATATCTTTCGAGCGCATTTTTATGCAACTATTCATGTACGGAAACACAGATTCATTCACGAATTTATAATGGAGAAACAAAAAAAGCAAACGTTTCATACTTTTTTTGATAGAATAGGAAGTATGAATGAATGAGAAATTTGTTAAGTTGAAAGTGGGTGACATCGTGGGGAAAATCATAGCGATTACCAACCAGAAGGGCGGCGTTGGGAAGACGACAACTTCTGTTAATTTGGGTGCGTGTTTAGCATACATAGGAAAACGAGTGTTGTTAGTTGATATTGATCCGCAGGGAAATGCCACGAGTGGTATTGGGATTGAGAAGGCCGACGTAGAGAAGTGCGTGTACGATATTTTAGTAGACGATGCAGATGTACTTGATGTGATTAAGACGACAGAGGTCGAAAATCTTGATGTCATTCCTGCGACGATACAGCTTGCAGGGGCTGAAATAGAGCTTGTGCCTACAATCTCACGTGAAGTGAGGCTGAAAAGAGCACTTGAATCTGTGAAGCAAAATTATGATTATATGATTATTGACTGCCCGCCATCGCTTGGATTACTGACGATTAATGCGTTAACTGCATCCGATTCTGTTTTAATACCGGTTCAGTGTGAATATTATGCGCTTGAAGGATTGAGTCAATTGTTGAATACGGTTCGTCTTGTGCAGAAACATCTAAATACCGACCTTGCCATTGAAGGTGTCTTACTGACAATGCTGGATGCAAGAACAAACCTTGGAATCCAAGTCATCGAAGAAGTAAAAAAATACTTTAGAGATAAAGTCTATCAGACTGTGATTCCGAGAAATGTGAGACTAAGTGAAGCGCCTAGTCATGGGAAACCTATAATCTTGTATGATCCACGTTCAAGAGGTGCAGATGTCTATTTAGACTTAGCAAAGGAAGTGGATGCGAATGGCTAAAGGTCTTGGAAAGGGTATTAATGCGCTATTTAACAATGTGGATTCCAATGAAGAAACTGTCGAAGAAATTAAGTTGAAGGATTTGCGCCCGAACCCTTATCAGCCAAGGAAAACGTTTGATGATGATGCATTGTCTGATCTCAAAGAATCGATTCAGCAGCATGGTGTTTTACAGCCGATTATTGTTCGTAAATCGATTAAAGGATATGACATTGTCGCAGGAGAACGCCGTTTCCGTGCAGCACAACAAGCTGGTTTAACAACGATTCCTGCGATCGTCAGGGAATTTTCAGAAACACTGATGAGGGAGATCGCTCTTTTAGAAAACTTACAGCGCGAGGATTTATCTCCATTAGAGGAAGCGGAAGCCTATGCCTCCTTACTAGATCACTTAAGTGTGACTCAAGAGGAATTAGCCAAGCGGTTAGGAAAAAGCAGACCGCATATTGCGAACCACCTTCGTTTATTAACATTACCAGATGAAGTACAAAAGCTGATTGCGGATGGAACATTATCCATGGGACATGGACGCACGCTGCTTAGTTTGAAAAACAAAAAGAAGCTGGCGCCATTGGTAAAGAAGGTCGTGGACGAAGGATTGAATGTCCGTCAGGTTGAGAAACTTGTTCAGCAATTAAATGAAAATGTTCCACGTGAAACAAAGAAAAAAGAAGCACCAAAGGATCGCATGTTGAAAGAAAGAGAATCTTTCTTACAAAATTACTTTGGTACTTCAGTGACGATCAAGAAACAAAAGAAAAAAGGGAAAATTGAGATTGAATTTCTCTCAAATGAAGATTTAGAAAGAATCCTTGAATTGCTTTCTACGAGAGAATCATCGGAATGACCATCTTGATATGAGATGGTCTTTTTTATATTCTTCCCGTGATATTTTGAATAGGGGTGAAGAGAGAACGGCTTTTTTCTCTTGTCCAATCCATTTGATCAATGTGGGATAGGCTTTCAGAAAGTGTATTGGCCATAGACATTACAAGATGAAGACGTGTGTTTTGGAGAACGAAGTATTCCATAAAACCGCTCACGTTGACGATTCCATTAATATGAATATTTCCTACTTCTGGTAGCTCTTTTTGCACACCTGCACCGGGCTTTAACGGTCCTTCTCCAATTTGAAACGATCCTACACTTTTCACTCTCCCTAAACAGGCATCAACGGCTACGATAAATGGGTGTTTATGAGCTTGTTCAATTTCAGCGAGCTTTTCCTTTAAATTGACCGCATGCACTGGATCAGAGAGAGTACCGTATACATGCAGCTTTTTTAAATCAAGACTTGAAAGCTTTGTTCCTACAAGTGGACCTAGAGAGTCACCGGTTGAGCGGTCTGTTCCTATGCAGACGATGGCAACGGGTCTTTTTCCTGCTTTCTGAAGATGCGAGAATAAAATACTTTTAAGCTGCTGAATGGCATTTGTATCCGTATGGGACACGTATTCTTTCACCCTATTTCTTAAAAAAAGACCGTTCTTGCTATTCATAGGTCTCACTTCCTTGTCATAGTAGTTAGTATCAGTATACGGAAACAAGCTTAATTCTATACCTATGAGGTGATGATTGTGTGGAAGGCTGGTTCAAGGTGGACGCTTTTAATTTTAGGAAGCTTAATAGGAGCGGGATATGCCTCCGGTCAAGAAATTTGGCAGTTTTTTGGCCTTGATAGCGGACTAGCCATTCTACTGTTTACGCTCATGTTTATGCTGTCTACCTATGTGGTGTTAAAAATCAGTTATGAGGTGCGTGCCGATCATTTTGTGCCGGTGTTAGAGCGTCTTGTAGGTCCTTGGCTGGCCAAGGTGTATGATATTTTAATTGTTCTTTATCTATTCACGACAACAACAGTCATGATTGCCGGTGGCGGGGTGACACTTGAGATGTATCATGTGCCATTTTGGGTTGGAATCGGTGCATTTTGTTTATTCTCATTTATGATTTTTTTCTGGGATGTGAAAGGGCTCTTATCTGTGAATGCCTTCATTATACCAATTTTGGTGGCAGGGCTCATCTATGCGTTTGTTTTTTATTATATGAATCATGATCATATGTGGAGAATTGATTTTGGCCAGCAATACAATTGGCCTGCCAGTATCGTCTTTGCTTCTTTGAATATATTATCTGTTGTGGCGGTGCTGTCTTCAGTGGGGAAAGAAATGAAGGGGCTTGGAGAGGCCAAGGTTGCGAGTATATTAAGCGGTTTGATTTTTGGTGTCATTTCTTATGTGTATAACGAAATACTAGTTGATATTTCTGGGAGTCTTTCAGCAGAGGGGATTCCTTTGTTTACAGTATTAGAGGGGGCACCAACATCATTGTTTGTGTTTATGACCATTGTTCTTTGTTTAGCGATTTATACAACAACCGCTGCGGGATTATTTGGTTTATCCAGCCGCATGCTCTCTTTTGTACGAATGCCCCGCTGGTTCATTGTATTCATCATGCTTCTTTTGATGGCACCTTTAACCTCTCTTGGATTTGCTGATTTGATTGCTTTCTTGTATCCGATTTACAGCTTGCTCAATCTTTATTTGCTTGTCTGTTTAATGCTGTATCCGATTTTAAGTAAAAAGATATTTTTTCGTTCTAAAAATTATACTGATAAAATAAAATAAACACCTCTCTTTCAAAGAGAAGTGCTTATTTTATCCGAATGGAATCAATCGCTTCCTTGATATCGTCATATACAGGCATGTGCTGGAGACGCTGCATGCGTTCCTCTATTTCTGAGATGGCTTGTCCCTTTAAATGCTGGGATACATGCTGTTTGACAATGGTTGTCTGGTTCATCATGTCTTCTGTTTTGGACAATTGGTACTCCAAGTGCATGCGTGTGTTTGCCAATTCATCGTGAAGCCGCATTTTCAGCAATCGCTTTAAATCTTTTCGTTGTCCTTCTCTGCGCATGGCCTGAATAGCGGCAATTTCTTCAGGTGATTGCGATTGTGTTTGTGGTGCAGATTGACTTTCGAATACAGACATGGAGCGGCGGGCACTCACATTTTGCAAGAAACGCTGGGCGTCACTAGGAGGTTTATTTTGATTGATCATATGGCGACTCCTTTCTTAACGAATACCCATTTGCATCGCAAGGCGTCTATCTGCCTTGGCATAGTCATCACCCATTGTGTACATATGTCTTGAAAGGGTGGAAAGTTCTTGTTCGTAGTCTCTCAAGGTGTACAAGGCATTCAGTTGTTTTTCATGAGAATAAAAGGATGATTGCGGCTGCTCCATCCTTACTTCCTCTAACAGTGCTTCTACATCGCTATGGGTTAATAAATCATAGTGACCAAAGCCGACAAGTCCTTTCAGTTCTTGTTTTACATGATGGACGGCATCTTTTACACTATCATCAATTCCATCTATTTTCTCAAATACAGTGTGTACTTCATGTTCAATAATACTTTGTAGATCATAAGATGAATTTTTTAGTAAATGGGATTTTATGATAATTTCAAGCCCGCTTTGTGCATATGCACGGCCTGAATGGATTTCTTGTAAAAGCATCGCTGTAAAACTTGTATTGTGATCAAGCTGTTCATCTAAAATACGAGCGGTTCCATTTGAATGGAATGAATACCCATTTACTTTAAACTCTCCTGAAACGAGAGCTAAAAATGCATTTGTATCAAATGATTCGTTCCATTCTATATTCATTGATGCAAAAGCTGATCTTAAAAAGGTGTCAATTTCTCTTGGTTTATATTTTATGGATTCTTGGACCGATCCCTGCTCCCGGGGCGGTACGGTGTACTTGACTTGTCCAACTCCATGATCATGGCGATTGAGTAAACCTACATAATGATTGGGTTGAATATATTCTGTGAGAACATGGGTGTATTTTCCTTCTACTGCTTTTTGCTGAATGGAAGGTGCCAGGCTGCTCCATATATTTGGGCTATCGAATGTGATGGCTTTTTTGACAGCTGGCTGTTCTGTTGCAATATAAGCACAAACAGCACCGGCAAGCGCTTGTCCAGTGAGATAGATGGTTGCATTCGGGTGCTTCTGACAGACGTCCTCGATGTATTCCTTCCCTTTAAAAAAGACATGATCTTGTTTTCCGGCTAAGGATTTTCTTTCAATGGGGTAGGCATAATCCGTTTTTAACAATGATTGGGTAGCCGTTTGAACATCTTGTGTCGATGTCACCGTCATTTGTTTTGGCAGAGGACAGTGAAACGCGACAATGAACTCATCTGACTGTTCCTGCTGCATCGTTAAACCATATAATTGATGATCTATTTTTAGAAAATCGTTGACAGTGAGCGTATGCTGACCTACTTCTATCGTATGGTTCTGCTGGTAATTCTCTGCGTTTCCAGCGTGATCGGATATGATTTTATAATCTTTGTCGGTTAATCTATCCTTTCGATTGACCATCGTACCTGCTCCCTCACATAACATTTATGCAGATATCATAAATCAAAAAATATGGAAAAACCACAGCGTTCTACCAATAAAAACCTTTTGACCTACAGTGTTTGTGACAATATTGAAAAAAAGCGGAGTTTAAGTAACTATTGGTCACAAATAAAATGATCTAAAAGAAGGGTTTTTTCTATAAAAAAGAACGGGATTGATACATGACAACGCCTCTTTATTTTGTGCATTGCTCTCCATCGGCGTTTTTTTGTACAATAGATTTAATGAAGTGAGCAAGAGAGGTGAATGCTGATGGCAGACAAAGCATTTGGGTTACATGACGTTGTTGAAATGAAAAAACCCCATCCATGTGGTGCCAATCGGTGGAAAGTCATTCGTTTGGGCATGGATATTCGTATTAAGTGCGAAGGGTGTGGGCACAGCGTGATGATCCCAAGAAGAGATTTTGAACGAAAAATGAAGAAAATTCTCGTCAAGCATGAGGAGCCAACTGCTTAAGTAGGCCTCATGCTTTTTTGATGAAATTTGTCTTTTGTTCAGAGAAACAGATGCAATTTCTTATTTTAAAGCTCCGATTTAGTCTTTTTGGTAATGTTTCTTCTATTGAAAATGCATGATGGTTAGCTTGTCTTTTCATGTAAACCTACTTATAATTGCTCTAGGTTCATATTACGCAGTATAACGAGCACGTTTCATATAGAGGAGATGAAAGAATGGCTTTAACAGCTGGTATTGTTGGCTTACCTAACGTCGGGAAGTCAACACTATTTAATGCAATTACACAGGCTGGAGCGGAGTCTGCTAACTATCCGTTCTGTACCATTGATCCAAACGTCGGAATTGTAGAAGTTCCAGACGAGCGTTTGCAAAAACTAACAGAATTAGTGCAGCCGAAAAAGACAGTTCCGACTGCTTTCGAATTCACTGATATTGCTGGTATTGTGAAAGGTGCATCTAAAGGAGAAGGTTTAGGGAATAAATTCCTTTCTCACATTCGTCAAGTAGATGCGATCTGTCACGTGGTGAGAGCTTTTGCTGATGATAACATTACACATGTGTCAGGTAAGGTTGACCCAGTGTCAGATATTGAAACGATTAATTTAGAATTGATTTTGGCTGATCTAGAAACGGTTGAAAAGCGTTTAACTCGTGTGAGTAAGCTTGCGAAACAAAAAGATAAGGAAGCGGTAGCTGAATTTGATATTTTGGAAAAGCTGAAGGACGCATTTGAAGCTGGAAAATCTGCAAGATCGGTTGAATTTACAGATGAGCAGCAGAAGCTTGTGAAGCAACTTCATTTACTCACGTCAAAACCTATTCTGTATGTAGCAAATGTGAGTGAGGACGAAGTAGCAGATCAGGACGGAAACGAATATGTACAGCAAATTCGTGAGTTTGCATCTGGCGAAAACGCTGAAGTCATCGTCGTTTGTGCGAAGATTGAGTCTGAAATTGCAGAGCTTGAAGGAGAAGAGAAGCAAATGTTCCTTGAAGAGCTAGGCATCAAAGAATCAGGTTTAGATCAGTTGATCAAAGCGTCTTATTCACTTCTTGGCTTAGCTACGTATTTCACAGCAGGTGAGCAAGAAGTACGTGCTTGGACATTTAAAAAAGGAATGAAGGCACCAGAATGTGCTGGAATCATTCATACGGACTTCGAGCGTGGATTTATTCGTGCTGAAACGGTTGCTTATGAAGATTTACTAGCTGGCGGAAGTATGTCTGCTGCAAAAGAAGCAGGAAAAGTTCGTTTAGAAGGTAAAGAATATATAGTGAAAGATGGAGACGTCATTCATTTCCGTTTTAACGTATAGGTTCTTGTCATAGGCCAAGTAATTTGTTATAATATACAATTGTGAGTAATATAATTTATTGCTCCTTGCCCGTATAGGGCCGCTTAGACCAAAAGGAGGTGCAATCAGATGAGAAAGTACGAAGTTATGTACATCATCCGCCCAACAGTTGACGATGAGGCTAAAAAAGCAGTTATCGATCGTTTTAATAACGTGTTAACTTCTAACGGTGCGGAGATCACTGGAACAAAGGATTGGGGTAAACGTCGTCTTGCATACGAAATCAACGATTTCCGTGAAGGCTTCTACCAAATCGTAAACGTTCAATCTGACGCTGCAGCAGTTCAAGAATTTGACCGCTTAGCTAAGATCAGTGACGATATCATTCGCCACATTGTTGTTAAAGAAGAAGAATAAATCATTGAAATATATATTTAAAGGTGGTCTTTCAATATGCTAAACCGTGTTGTATTGGTCGGAAGACTAACAAAAGACCCTGAGCTTCGCTACACGCCTAATGGTGCGGCTGTAGCCACGTTTACTCTAGCTGTGAATCGTACGTTTACGAATCAATCTGGAGAGCGTGAAGCCGATTTCATTAACTGTGTTACTTGGAGAAGACAAGCCGAGAACGTGGCTAATTTCTTGAAAAAAGGAAGTCTTGCCGGTGTAGACGGTCGCTTGCAGACAAGAAACTATGAAAACCAGCAAGGACAGCGTGTCTTCGTGACAGAAGTTCAAGCTGAAAGTGTTCAATTTCTTGAGCCTAAAAGCGGCGGTGCTGGTTCAGGTGGATACAGCGGCGGTGGCAATAGCGGAGGCCAGTATTATGGCGGCAGCCAAAATGATCAGAATCCATTTGGAAATGAACCAAGTCAAAATCCATATGGCAATCAAAACAACCAAAATCGTAATCAGGGAAATAGCTTCAATGATGACCCATTTGCGAATGATGGTAAACCGATTGACATCTCCGATGATGATTTGCCATTCTAATTGATCTGAAAAAAATGACCAAAGGAAAGGTGTGAAAACAAATGGCAGGTGGACGCAGAGGCGGTCGTGCGAAACGTCGTAAAGTATGTTTCTTTACTTCTAACGGAATCACGCACATCGATTACAAAGATGTTGATCTTCTTAGAAAGTTTGTTTCTGAGCGTGGTAAAATTTTACCTCGTCGTGTAACAGGAACTAGCGCTAAGTATCAACGTAAATTGACATTAGCGATTAAAAAATCACGTCAAATGGCATTACTTCCATACGTTACTGGTGAGTAAGTCGTTGACTTAAAAGCGAAGGGCCTTGAGCTCTTCGCTTTTTTTATTTGTCTCACTTTTATGAGAAAGTCGTTTCTGGCAGTCTAACTAGGGGAAGTATGTAAAAAGAGAGTCAACGTGACAGTTTGTTCTATACAAATACTAGGTTAATCTGTCATATTGGTATTTTAAAATATACTTGCAGTCAGGGCGTGGGAAGATGATTGAATTTAAGAATGTATCGATGCAATTTTCTGATGACCGCTATGCCGTTCAATCTGTTGATTTGGAAATTCAGAAAGGTGAATTTTTTGTATTGATTGGACCTAGTGGAAGCGGGAAAACGACGACTTTGAAAATGATCAATCGTCTCATCTCTTCTACAGAAGGTGAGATTTACATAAAGGGTCGAACCATCAGCGATTATGATATTTATGAGCTGCGCTGGGATATTGGTTATGTGCTTCAGCAAATAGCATTGTTCCCTCATATGACCATAGAAGAGAATATTGCTGTAGTGCCAGAGCTGAAACAATGGAAGCGGACTGAGACAAATCAGCGTGTTGATGAGTTGATGTTCATGGTGGGGCTTGAGCCTGCTACCTATCGACATCGAAAGCCAGCAGAGCTTTCAGGAGGACAGCAGCAGCGAGTGGGCGTAGCACGGGCACTTGCTGCTGATCCTGAGATTGTCCTAATGGATGAACCTTTTAGTGCGTTAGATCCACTGACGAGAGAGAAATTACAAGATGATCTGCTTGAGTTACAGCGCCGTATTCAAAAGACCATCGTTTTTGTGACACATGATATGCAGGAAGCCATGAAGCTTGGGGATCGGATATGTGTGATGAATGAAGGAAAAGTGGTGCAGGTTGGACGCCCAGAGGAATTGATTCAGCATCCAGTGAATCCATTTGTGCGGGAGTTTGTTTCAGGAGCTGCCCGTCATGTAGACCATCAAGCATTTGAGCTGACAACTATTTCTCAGCCCATGCCTCAAGAAGATCTGTTAGGCGATGAGGTGGTCTCCATCCATGCGACGCTGGAAGAGGTTCTATCTCGACTGGCAGAGCATGAAGAGCTTGTTGTTGAGAAGGATGGGGAACGGATCGGACTCATCACTCGTCAAGCGGTGATTCAGTATTTAGCCGGTACTTCTGCTGAGAGGGGTGAGACACATGAATGAATGGACCAGTGTGCTATGGGCTCGAAAAGATCAGCTCGGACACGCCTTACTTGAGCATATTCAAATTTCCTTCATTGCGTTATTTCTAGCGATTTTGATTGCCATTCCATTAGGGATTTATTTAACGAGAGTCCCTAAGATAGCAGAGTGGATCATTGGGGTGACGGCTGTCTTGCAGACAATTCCGTCTTTGGCGCTGCTTGGACTGCTGATTCCTCTCGTTGGGATTGGTCAAGTGCCCGCAATTATCGCTCTTGTCGTCTATGCTCTTCTTCCTATTTTAAGGAACACATATACAGGCATTCGTGAGGTCGATCCGTCGCTGCGGGAAGCGGCGCTCGCTATGGGAATGAATCACCGCAAACGCTTATTAAAAGTAGAACTCCCTCTTGCTATGCCTGTGATCATGGCAGGTATCCGAACGGGGATGGTCCTCATTGTAGGGACAGCCACTCTTGCAGCTCTTATTGGGGCAGGTGGATTAGGGAGTCTGATTCTGCTTGGAATTGATCGAAATGATATGTCTTTGATCATCATTGGTGCTATTCCAGCTGCATTACTTGCGCTCTTATTTGATGTGGTCTTGCAGACACTTGAGAAAATCTCCTTTAAAAAAACCGTGATCTCTGTGACGGTCTTTGCTGTAATAGCAGGAGCAGTTGTCGCTGCCCCATTGCTGTTTCAACAAGAAAAGAAAGAGATCACCATTGGAGGGAAGATGGGGTCAGAGCCTGAAATTTTGATCTCTATGTATAAGCTTTTAATTGAGCAGGATACAGATATCCAAGTCAATCTTAAGCCTGGTCTTGGTAAGACGTCCTTTGTTTTTCAAGCACTGCGGTCTGGTGATATTGACATCTATCCTGAATTTACAGGGACAGCGATTTCTGAATTTCTGAAAGAAACAGCGAAAAGCACGGATAAGGAAAAAGTGTATGAGCAAGCGCGCCAAGGTTTGGCGTCATCCTTTCAGCTTCAGTTTCTCCAGCCGATGGCTTATAACAATACATATGCTTTAGCCGTGCCTCAATCACTAGCGGATCAATATGATTTATCAAAGATTTCAGATCTGGGTCAAATCAAGAATCGTATACGTGCTGGCTTTACTTTAGAGTTTTCTGATCGTCAGGATGGATATTTAGGCATTCAAAAAGCTTATCAGTTTTCTTTTGACGATGTGGTCACGATGGAACCGAAACTTCGATATCGAGCCATTCAAAAAGGGAATATTCAGTTGGTCGATGCGTATTCGACAGACAGTGAATTGAGACAATACAAGTTGAAGGTGCTTGATGATGACAAGCATGTTTTCCCGCCCTATCAAGGAGCGCCCTTGCTAAGACAGGAGACATTAAAAGAGTATCCTGAGATTGAGGCCTCTCTCAACAAGCTCGCTGGTCAAATCACAGATGATGAGATGAGAGAAATGAATTACGAAGTCAATGTGAAGGGGAAAGATGCATTTCAAGTAGCCGAAGCCTATTTAAAAAAGAAAAAATTGCTTCAATAATCAAGGGGAAGCAGGTCTGCTATATATAAAGCGGCCTGCTTTTTGAAAAGAAAAAAACAAAAATCATTGACATCTATTTCAAAAAAGAATATCCTTAATTCGAGATAAATATATTTTTTGGTCATATATCTCGAATTCGAGATAATATAAAAGCGTCAGTCAAGACATAATGAGTAGAGACATGTTACGTCATGAAGAGGAGGTCATTAGAAGTGAAGAAAACAGAAGGAATTCACCATATCACAGCAATTGTTGGTCATCCTCAGGAGAACGTTGATTTTTATGCAGGTGTTTTAGGTCTGCGTCTCGTGAAAAAGACCGTCAATTTTGATGATCCAGGCACATACCATTTATATTTTGGAAATGAAGGAGGTTCTCCAGGTACCATTATTACGTTTTTCCCTTGGCCAGGTGCACAAAAGGGACAAATTGGAGCAGGTCAAGTAGGTGTGACAACATATGTCGTACCGACCGGTGCCTTCTCTTTTTGGAAGGAACGCCTTGAGCAGTTTGACGTTTCTTATGAAATGATTGAACGCTTTGGTGAGGCCTTTCTCTCATTTGAAGATCCGCACGGTTTATTGATAGAACTTGTAGAGCGTGAAGAAGGAAAACAGAATGACTGGACATTTAATGGGGTGACACCAGAAGTAGCGATTAAAGGGTTTGGCGGAGCTGTTTTATTAACTTCACAGCCTGAGCAAACGATGCAGCTGCTAGAGCAAACGATGGGACTTGAAAAAGTCGGCACAGAAGGAGATTATGTGAGATTCCGTTCGTTTGGAGAAATCGGCAATGTCATTGATGTGAACAAGACACCTGTTGCACGAGGACGTATGGGCGTTGGTGTTGTACATCATATTGCGTGGAGAGCAACAGATGATCAGGATCAATTAGATTGGCAAAGCCATATTGCGCAAAGCGGATATCAAGTGACGCCTGTGCAAGATCGAAATTATTTCAATGCGATTTATTTTAGAGAGCTTGGCGGCATATTATTTGAGATTGCGACCGATCCTCCAGGGTTTGCACACGATGAATCTGTGGAAACGATGGGTGAAGCGTTGAAACTACCACCGCAATATGAGGCGCAGCGTAGTCAAATTGAACAAATCGTGCTGCCGATTGAGGTAAGAGAAATCAAAGGGAAAGGAGATTCATGATGAAGCATCTTTTTCAAAAAGGAAAGAATGAACAAAAGCCTGTCCTTCTCATGCTGCATGGAACTGGCGGGACAGAGCAAGACTTATTGCCGCTTGCAGAAGTGGTAGACCCTGAAGCATCTGTTCTTAGTGTGAGAGGAAATGTATCAGAAAACGGCATGCCGCGTTTTTTCAGGCGTTTGGCAGAGGGTGTTTTTGATGAGCAAGATTTAATTGAGCGTACAGAGGAATTATATACATTTATCGGGGAAGCAGCAGATAAGTATGGATTTGATCGTCACAATGTGGTAGCCATCGGCTATTCAAACGGGGCGAACATTGCTGGAAGTCTGTTATTCCATTACGAAGATGCGTTGAAAGGAGCGATCCTGCATCATCCAATGGTCCCAAGACGAGGGGTTTCATTACCTTCATTAGCGGGGAAACAAGTCTTTATAGCAGCTGGTGAAAATGACCCAATGTGTCGTCCTGAGGAATCTCAGGAACTGGAGCAACTGCTTCAGGAGGCGGGAGCATCCGTAACGCTTCATTGGGAAAATCGTGGACATCAACTAACGAGAGAAGAAGTCGATGCTGCGGCATTGTGGTATCGTCGTCAATTTAAATAAGGTGGGGAATACAGGTGGGATTTTTACAGAAGCTATTTGGGCAAACCAAACAAAAGGAGATGGAACAAGTGGAAAACGTAAAACTAGCGATTATTTATTATAGTTCAACAGGTACAAACTATCAGATGGCAAAATGGGCTGAGGCTGGAGCGAAAGAAGCTGGTGCTGAAGTCAAAATTTTAAAGGTTCCTGAATTGGCACCAGAAGCCGTTGTTGCATCAAATCCAGCATGGAAAGCACATTTAGATGAAACCAAAGATGTCCCTGAGGTTCAGTTAAGTGACTTAGAGTGGGCAGATGCCATTATTTTCAGCATGCCGACACGTTTCGGTAACTTACCGGCTCAAATGAAGCAATTCTTAGACACAACAGGCGGTTTATGGTTCCAAGGGAAACTAGCAAACAAAGCAGTGAGTGCGATGACATCTGCACAAAACCCAAATGGCGGACAGGAGCAGACAGTTCTGAGCCTTTATACAACGATGTTCCACTGGGGAGCCATTATTGCCGCTCCTGGATACACGGATGATTCCCTATACGGCGCAGGGGGTAACCCTTACGGTGTGAGTGTGACTGTTGACCAAAATGGAAAGATCCAAGAGGATGCAGAAGCAGCCGCAAAACATCAGGCGAAACGTACAGTAAATGTAGCAGAATGGATCAAAAAAGGTCAAAACGCTTAATAGATGTATACAAAAAGAATGCAGCCACTCCGCTGCATTCTTTTTTCATTAATAAGGATCTGAAGGTGTGCTGTTGTTGATCGCATCGTTGACAGCCTGTGCCGCGCCTGTTGATCCAATGGGTCCGCTTGGCTCCTCTTGTTTGAAGGCTTTTAAGCCATCGGCCACACGTTTTCCATAGTCAGGATCAGCTTTTGTGAAGTTTTCGATCATTTGGTCTTGGATGTCTTTTTGGCAGGTAGCTAAGGTGTTGACTAAGTTTTTAATTAGTTCCTCACGTTCCCAATCATTGAAGCGACGATAGGTTTCTCCGGCTTGTCCGAAATTGTTCGGGCGGTCAATGGCTTCTCGTTTGACTTCACCCTCTACAAAAGGCGTATGATCCTTTCCATCTTGCTGTGCTTCTTTTAATCCTCCGAGAATGGACGGTTCATAATTCACATGGGGGTTTTGTCCTTTTCCTTGATCCACATGATATTCCATTTGCCCATCTCGCTGATTGGTGGCAACATGCTTTTTCGGTGCATTGATCGGCAGCTGTAAATAATTTGGCCCGACTCGATATCGCTGCGTATCAGAGTAAGAGAAGGTACGTCCTTGCAGCAATTTATCATCTGAGAAATCTAATCCGTCTACAAGAACCCCCGTCCCAAAGGCAACCTGTTCCACTTCTGCAAAATAATTTTCTGGATTTTTGTTTAGCACCATTCGTCCGATCGGTTTCCATGGATAGTCATCCTTGTACCAGAGCTTTGTCGGATCGAGTGGATCAAAGTCTAGATGGGGGTGGGTGTCATCTTCCATGATTTGCGCGTATACTTCCCATTCAGGATGATCCCCTTGTTCAATGGCTTCATATAAATCCTGTGTGGCATGATTAAAGTTTTCCCCTTGAATGGCTTGGGCTTGTTCTTGTGTCAGGTTGCGAATTCCTTGCTTTGGTTCAAAGTGATATTTGACCAACACTGCTTTTCCTTCATGATTCACCCATTTATAGGCATGGACGCCAGAGCCTTGCATGTGCCGGTATGTGGCAGGAATACCCCATGGCGAGAAGAGAAATGTCACCATATGTGTTGCTTCAGGTGATTGTGAAACGAAATCAAAAATGCGCTCACCATCCTGACGATTGGTGACAGGGTCAGGCTTAAAGGCATGAACCAAATCAGGGAATTTCAAAGCATCTCGAATAAAGAAAATTTTGAGGTTGTTCCCAACGAGATCCCAGTTGCCGTCTTCTGTATAAAATTTGATCGCAAATCCCCGCGGATCGCGTAAAGTTTCTGGTGAATGTCCGCCGTGAATAACAGAAGAGAATCGAACGAAGACAGGGGTCTTTTTTCCTTTCTCTTGAAATAATTTGGCTCTTGTATAAGTGGAAATGGGTTCGTCACCGAATGTACCGTAGGCTTCAAAGTATCCGTGTGCGCCAGCACCTCGTGCGTGAACGACACGTTCAGGGATGCGTTCACGATCAAAATGACTGATTTTCTCTAGGAAATCGTAGTTTTCAAGCGTAGTCGGTCCTCTATTCCCAACGGTTCTCATGTTTTGATTATCTGTTACCGGGTGACCTTGGCGATTCGTCAAGGTTTCTTCTGACTCTGAAGATGATGTAGGCTGTTGATCTTCTTTCAAGGTAGAATCCCTCCTTCAATATCTCCTTAACAATATGGTCATGTTGCTCCCTATTTCATACAAGAATTGATATAATGAGTGAAAACTTTTATGAGGAGCGGACCTAATGATTCGATTACACTGCCTTCACGCACATCCATCTAATATTTCTTACATTGACGACGCTTTCTATGACACAGGATTTGATCTGCATCACATCGTCGATTCATCATTTATGGAACGAGCCAAACAAGATCCCGCATTTGATCTTGAGCAGCAGCAAACCTATGCTATCAACAGACTCATGCAAGAAGAAGAGGCTGATCTTGTTTTATTAACTTGTACACAATACATTGCGGCTTTGGGGGAGCAGCAGCACCTGTTCAAACAACCAATTGTTCCGATAGATGAGCCGTTATTTGAGCAGATTTGTGAGCGAGAGGGTCCGCTTCAGCTAGTGTTTTCAAACCCAGATACAGTAGAAGGAACGATGAAGCGACTGTCTTCATATGTAAAAGAGCGGGGAAAGCAGTTGAAGGCAGAAGTGGTTGTGCTAGAGGATGTCTTTCATCTTTGCTTGAACGGTGATATACAAGCCTACCATGAGCGAATTATGGAACAGTTAAGGCAATCTGTGAAGCAGCAGCATGGAGATATTTGTGTAATGCAGCTCTCGATGGTTCACGCTGCAAAGCAGGTGGAGCAGGAAACAGGAGTGTCCATCATTCATCCGCTTTCACCACTTAAACCATTTGTTTATCAAAAAATAACGGCTTTAAAAGAGTGAACCCGTCAGGTTCGCTCTTTTTGTATAGAAACGTAAATGGGATGACATGTTAAAAAAATAATGGAGCGCAAACTATTTTTAACAGGTGCGCGTCTATCCAATGTAAGAAATAACAGATGCGCATTTAAGATAAAGGAGCTCTTTGTAAAATGAAGAAACGAAAGATTGATGATCAATTTGCGGATTACGTAATGGAGCATAAACACAGTTTTTATCGATTGTCCTATAGCTATGTCAAAAACCCAGAAGATGCGATGGATGTCGTTCAAGAGGCGATTCATAAAGCACTCAAATCTGTTCACCGATTAGAGGATGCGACCAAGATGCATAGCTGGTTTTATAAAATCGTCGTAAACGCTGCCCTCGACTTTTTACGAAAGAAGAAGCGTGTGCAAGTGACAGACGATGATACGCTGGAATTTTTATCACAGGGTGAATCGGATGTCTATGAGGATCAAGATGTCAGACGGGCGATAGAAGATTTGCCGGAGATGTATCGGGTCATCATTATATTAAGATTCTTTGAGGATTTAAAGCTAGAGGACATTGCTCATATTCTTGGAGAAAATGAAAATACCATCAAAACAAGATTATATAAGGCGTTGCGGCTTTTAAAAGTAGAATTATCGCAGGAGGAAATATAAATGGATAAGCATTTGGAACAGTTAAAAGAGGAATATCTAGAAATCCCTATTCCCCCGGAATACGATGCTATGGTTGAACGGACATTAAAACGAAAAAACAAGCAACCTCATTTTCAGAAATGGACGATTGGACTTGTTGCTGCAGCTGCTTTATTTGTCACCACTGTAAATGTCAGTCCGCAGGCAGCAAGAGCGATTTCAGAAGTACCCGTCATTGGAGAGCTTGTGAAAGTCGTGACGTTCACAGAATTTAAAAAGAGTGATCAGGGAACAAATATTGATCTCAAAACACCACATGTTTCAGGGCTTGGGGACGGAAAATTACAAGACAGCCTGAATCAAAAATATTTAGCTGAAAACAAAAAGCTGTATCAAGATTTTGAAAAGGAAACAAAGGGTTATAAAAATGGTCATTTGAGTGTAGAGAGCGGATATGAAGTAAGAACAAATAATGATCAAATTCTTTCACTAGGTCGATACAAGGTGACGACTCAGGCTTCTGCGGCAGAGGAAATGACATATGATACGGTGGATAAGAAAAACCATGTACTCATTACATTACCAAGTCTATTTAAAGATGACCGTTATATTGATGTGATTAGTGAAAATATTAAAGAACAAATGAAGAAACAGATGAAAGAGGATTCAAATAAGATTTACTGGATGACGAAGCAAGATACGGTTGATCCGTTTAAGAAGATTCAGCCAGATCAAAGCTTCTATATCAATTCAAAAGGCAAACTGGTGATTTCCTTCAACGAATATGATGTGGCGCCTGGTTACATGGGTGTAGTTGAATTCACGATTCCAACAAGCGTGCTAAAGGATATTCTCGTCAGCGATATGTACATTCATTAAAAGAAGAAAAAAGACTGCTGAAGATGTCAGCAGTCTTTTTATGTTTATGAAGAAAGTGCGTCTGTTAGTGCAGGCACGACTTGTTTCTTTCTTGATACAACACCTTTTAGTAAAGCAGTGTTGTTTTCAAGTGTGACATTGAATGCTTTTTCTACTTTTGCTGCTTCAGCACCAAGTGCAAGCGCAAGAGAGTCATTTTCTAGAATGTCTGTGATCACTAAAACAAATAGATCAAGACCTTTCGCTGCGATGACTTCATTGATTTTTGCTTCGATGTCAGCTTGTCTTGCTGTTACTTCAGCGATATCAACTGTATTAACTTGTGCAATTTCGACTTTGCTGTTTCCTAGTGCAAATTCTTTTGCATCCAGTGTGATTAATTCTTGAACTGTTTTTTGGCTTAGGTCAGCTCCTGCTTTCAGCATATCTAAACCATATACTTCAGGGTCTACTCCTGCGATTTTTGCCAGCTCATGCGCAGCATCAACATCCTGCTGTGTGCATGTTGGGGATTTGAATAGCAAGGAATCAGAAATGATCGCAGACAAAAGCAAACCAGCGATTTCTTTTTCAATTGTGACTTGGTGCTCTTTGTACATTTTGTTTAAGATCGTTGCTGTGCAGCCAACTGGCTCAGCACGATAGTAAAGAGGTTCACTTGTTTCAAAGTTGGCAATACGGTGATGGTCAATGACCTCTGTCACTTGTACTTGATCAATATCGCTTACACTTTGTTGGAATTCGTTATGATCGACAAGAATGACTTGTTTTGTTTCGTTTGCAGCCGTTTCAATGAAACGAGGTGCTTCTTGTTTAAAGAAATCTAATGCGTATTGTGTTTCTCCATTGATTTCTCCAAGTCTGACAGCTTCTGCTTGAACGCCAATTTTGTTTTTCAGATCAGCGTAAGCGATAGCAGAGCAAATCGTGTCTGTGTCAGGGTTTTTGTGTCCGAATACGAGTGTTTTTCCCATGTGAATTCTCCTTCTTACTTTTATTGATGATGTTTCTATTCTAACAGCTTTTGACCTTGAATTCAGGGTTTATAGCTAAGAACAATCTAAAAAATTGTAACATGCTGTCTGAAAAGTTGCATGTACAAGACGATCTAAGTTGTTCCACGTGAAACGCTCTTGGAATAGCCTGCATTTTACTTGCGATTTACGGCTATGGTAAAATAAAGGTTGGGTCAAGATATGACGGAGCGTACATCGTACGTATACATAGAAGTACACATTGAGCAAGATATAGAAAAATGATTGGATTGAGGTGAAGGTGTGAAACAAACAAAAGCGTTAGTAGAAGGCGCTATCATGATCAGTATTTTTGCGGTCATGACGCTGTTTTATTTGTATGTGCCACTTTTAGCCATTATTTTCTTCATGGCTGCTCCGATTCCGATCATTCTCTATACAATCAGGCATGGCTTGAAAAAAGGAATTGCGGCTGGCGCTATTGGCATAGTGATCAGCTTTTTAATTGGGTCTATTAATGGGCTGTTAAGTGCGCCAATGCTGATTGCTGTTGGAGTAGGTATGGGTGTTTTCTACAGAAGGAGGCAGCCAGGTCAGGCTATTATTACGGGTGCGCTGATCTACTTATTCAGTTTTCTCATTTACTTTGTTGTCAGTGTCCAGCTGTTTCAAGTAGATATACTGGGTGTCGCAAAGGAATCAATTGACCAAATCATGCCGATGGTAGAGAGTACCTTAAAACAATCTGGCGCTACTGATCAGGACATAGCAAAACAACTCAAGCAGTTTAGAGAGATGCAGGATACGGCATTAAATTCTTTACCTGTAGCGCTTTTGATTTTTGTCACGCTCATGTCTTTCGTCAATCATTGGTTTGTGCGGCCGTTGATCAAACGGTTTGTTCCAGACATGCCAGCTCTTAAGAAATTTAAGGATATGCGGCTGCCAAAAAGCATGGTATGGTATTATTTACTCACACTGCTTTTGATGCTGATTCAGCCGGAGAAAGGCAGCTTTTTATCGCTCGTGCAAACGAGTGCTTTTCAAATTTTATTTATACTGGTGCTTATTCAGGGCTTTTCTTTTATCTTCTATTATTGCCACGAAAAAAACATCTCAAAAGTGGTACCCATTTTTGCCGTCGTATTGACGATTCTCTTTCCGCCAATCGGTGTGATTGTGCGTATTATAGGGATTGCTGACATAGGCTTTGATTTAAGAGAAAAAGTAAAAACAAATAATTCACTCTGAATGTTGAGGAGTTGATATCAGTGCCAAGCTTCTATCGAAAACCTGTCATCAAGTATCCGATCTTCGCATTAATTGTCCTTGCGGTGATCACAGTCCTCCTCAACCTTTATTTTAATTGGATCATAGGAGCGGTTGGTCTTTTAGTCCTTGCGGGTGTGCTCTACTTTTTAAAGTGGGCAGATACGCAGGTGCAAAAAGAGATTGATTCATATATTTCAACATTATCCTATCGAGTCAAAAAGGTTGGAGAAGAAGCATTAATGGAGATGCCAATTGGTATTATGCTGTTTAATGACCAGTATTATATCGAATGGACCAATCCATTTCTCGCTTCGTGCTTCCATGAAAGCACACTTGTCGGCAGATCCTTGTATGATACATTTGAATCCATTGTGCCTCTTATTAAACAAGAGGTTGAGACAGAAAATGTGACGCTGAATGACCGGAAATTCAAAGTCATTATTAAACGGTCAGAGCGCCTTTTATATTTCTTTGATGTCACGGAACAAGTGCAGATTGAAAGACAGTATGAAAATGAACGAACGGTGTTATCTTATATCTTTTTAGACAATTATGATGATGTGACGCAGGGGCTTGATGATCAGGTGCGTAGCGCGATAAATAGTGAAGTCACATCGCTGTTAAACAATTGGGCACAAGAATACGGCATTTTCTTAAAAAGAATTTCATCTGAACGATTTATGGCTGTATTAAACGAGAGCATCTTAGCAGAGCTTGAAGCGTCGAAGTTTTCCATTTTAGACGAGGTTCGTGAGAAAACAGGGGCACATAGCGCCACACTTACCCTTAGTATTGGAATCGGTGCGTCTGTTCCTTCTTTAAAAGAACTTGGCGCACTTGCGCAGTCGAGTCTTGACCTTGCCCTCGGACGAGGCGGGGATCAGGTAGCGATTAAACAGCCGAATGGGAAAGTGAAATTCTACGGTGGAAAAACCAATCCAATGGAAAAACGGACACGAGTACGCGCACGGGTCATTTCACATGCTTTAAAAGAAATTGTATCTGAAAGCGGTAATGTCATGATCATGGGGCATAAGTTCCCCGACATGGACTCTATCGGTGCCTCGATCGGGATTTTAAAGGTTGCTCAAGCGAATGGAAAAGAAGGTTACATCGTCATTGATGCCAACCAGATTGGGGATAGCGTTCAACGCTTAATTAGTGAAATTAAGAATTATGAAGAACTTTGGTCCCGTTTTATCACGCCTGAGGAAGCGATGGAGCTTGCAAAGGATGACACATTGCTTGTGGTTGTAGATACACATAAACCGTCCCTTGTGATGGAAGAACGACTGCTAAATAAGATCGAAAACGTCGTTGTCATTGACCACCATAGACGTGGTGAGGAATTTATCCGAGATCCTTTACTTGTCTATATGGAGCCGTATGCTTCATCTACAGCAGAACTTGTGACAGAGCTGTTAGAGTATCAGCCGAAGAAATTGCGGATTAACATGATTGAGGCCACAGCACTTCTTGCTGGGATTATCGTGGATACGAAGAGTTTCTCCCTCAGAACGGGGTCAAGAACGTTCGATGCAGCATCCTACCTTCGTGCAAAAGGGGCAGATCCTGTCCTTGTGCAAAAGTTTTTGAAAGAGACAGTCGATCATTACATTAAACGGGCAAAGCTCATTCAGCATACAGAGCTGTATCAAAATCAGGTAGCGATTGCTTCCTTGCCGTCTGACAGATCTGAGTATTATGATCAAATTACGATCGCACAGACGGCTGATTCTCTCTTGTCGATGAGTGAGGTTGAAGCATCATTTGCTGTCGCAAGGCGAGATGACGATACGGTCTGTATTAGTGCAAGATCGTTAGGGGATATCAACGTTCAAATTATTATGGAAGCATTAGATGGCGGCGGTCATTTGACTAACGCTGCGACCCAGATTTATGGTATAACCATTGAAGAAGCGGTAGAGAAGTTAAAAGCTGCCATAGACGAATATTTCGAAGGAGGGGTTCAAAGATGAAAGTCATCTTTCTAAAAGACGTAAAAGGCAAAGGGAAAAAAGGCGAAGTCAAAAATGTAGCTGACGGATACGCTCACAACTTTCTCATCAAACAAGGGTTAGCTGTTGAAGCAACTCCAACGAACCTAAGTGCATTGGAAGGGCAGAAAAACAAAGAGAAAAAGAATGCCATCCAAGAGCTTGAGCAAGCGAAACAATTAAAAGAAACACTTGAGGCGCTGACAGTGGAACTCACTGCTAAATCAGGTGAAGGCGGTCGTCTATTCGGTTCGATTACAAGCAAACAGATCGCTGATAAATTGCAAAAAGAACATCAAATCAAACTCGATAAGCGTAAAATCGAGTTGAATGATGCCATTCGTGCGTTAGGATACACAAATGTACCGGTGAAGCTTCACCCAGAAGTACAAGCAACATTAAAAGTGCACGTCACAGAACAAGCATAAACAGAAAAGAACCCGTCTCCTCGTGAGACGGGTTCTTTTTTTATGATGGATCTGAAATATAGATGCTTCGTCCAGCACGCATACCGGATAAAAACATGAAAAATAGGACGATGATAAAGATGATAATAGATGGCGTCCATGTATGTGTCACATCAAAAAGGATACCGATCATGAATGGACCAACAGCGGCTAATAAATAACCGAGTGACTGCGCCATTCCAGAAAGAGCAGCTGCTTGTTCCATATTGGTTGTTCTTAATCCGATAAATGTGAGGGCAAGACTGATACTGGCCCCTTGTCCGACGCCGATTAATAGCACAGAGATAACAAGAATAGGCGTCGACCCTCCGAGAAGGAGACCAATCATGCCGAGTAAATACACAAGGACAAGGCCGACGACAAGCGGTCTTTGCGTTTTTAATTTTTCTGCAAAAACGGGCGTTAAGAAGGTGGATGGCAGACCGGTGAACTGCATAATAGAGAGCATCCATCCCGCTGTCGCTAGGTTCATGCCATGTGATGTCAAAATATCAGGAAACCATGCGATGCTGCTGTAGAAAAGGAATGATTGCAAGCCCATAAAAAAGGTCACCTGCCAAGCGACACGTGAACGCCATATTGGCTGCTCTTTGAGTGAAATGCTTTTGACAGCCGCTGTGTTCTGATGAAGAAGCTGCGGCGCCCACACCATCATCGCAAGAAGTGCAAGTCCGGCCCAGACAAGGAATGATGTATTCCAGCCGCCAGGCATTGCATGACTGAGCGGAACGCTGACACCAGATGCAAGTGCAGCAAAAACGGACATCGATGTCGTATACACGCTTGTCATTAATCCAGCATGTGCAGGGAATTTATGCTTCACAAGTCCAGGTAAAAGCACATTACAAATCGCAATCCCGACGCCGACTAGCGCCGTTCCCATCATTAAAAAGGTGATGCTGCCAAATGAACGAATGACAATCCCAAAGAGCAGGACAGCAAGCCCAAGCCAAAGTGTTCGTTCATTCCCAAGACGTTTTCCGATTTTAGGTGCAATGGGAGATAGCAATGCGAATGAGAGCAGTGGTAATGTCGTGAGGAAACCAGCAAGTCCATTTGAAAGCTGTAAATCAGAACGAATGGCACCGATCACAGGACCAACAGACGTAATGGCTGGCCTCAGGTTAAAGGCAATGAGTAAAATCCCAGCAATCAGCAAAATGGTTTGCCCTGTACTGCGAGGATGAAATGTTGATTTTTCTAGTTGTTGTTCCATGAATGTAAACTCCTTTATTTCTTTAAGAACGATCTTTCTTCTGTTCAAGCTCCGCTAATTTAGCTAATAAGATGTGCTGCGGCATATGCATGATTTGCTCTAACGGTACATTGAGTGATGCAGCAAGCTTTTGTGCGGTATCGGCTGAGATTTGTAAAGGTCTCATGCGCAAATCCCTCCTCTTTCAATCTATACGTTCCAATATACCATATCGACTTTGTGACTTGCTGATAAAAAATTAAGGTTTTCTTTTATAAAACCACTTGATGGCCGATAAGAAATTTTTTTGAAATTGTTTGAGATGGTGGCCCTCTCCTTGTTCAATGTGAAAGTGAAGCTTTCGTTCCTGCATCCCTTTCTGTAATAAATGATCATGGAGTTGTTTGTTGAATAAAGGCATGTGCTGTTGGACAGATGTTTTGCCTTTCCCTTCTTCACTGCCTACAGACAAATAGACAAGGTGGTCCGCAGACTGAATGCTTTGTTGTTTAGCAAACGGCAGAAAATCTTGATACCAAAATGATCCAGAGATAGATGCGATGTTTTTAAAAAGAGCAGGGTACATCAATAAAGTATAAATTGCAAATAGCCCACCTAATGAAGCACCTATGTGACTATGTTCATGACCGGTCTGTTTGACTGGGTATTCTCTTTTGATATATGGAAGCAAGTCATTTGCTAAAAATGACACATATGTCTGTGCCTCACCTTTAAAGTCAGGGAATCCAGAACGCAGTGATGATGCTTTCCATGGTGTATATTCGTCAAGTCGATTGAAGGGGTGTATACCGACGATGATGATTGGCGAGATGGTTTTGGCTTCAATCATACTTTCGATCTCTAGCAAGTGGGTTCTAAACAAAGAAGAGCCATCTTGTACAAAGACAGCTGGAACATCAATAGAGGTGTCCGGTGGAAGGTAAATATCAAGCTGCCGCCCGTTCAATTCGTCATATAGATACGTTCCGTTCATGTGTATTCTCTCCTTCAAGTTTTCAAGCTCTGCTGAAAAGAAGAACAAAGGGCTAAAATGTTTAGCCCTTTGTCAAGATGCGCATCTTTTTAGTTGGTTTGATCTAGCCATTTGACAGCCTGATCAAGGAAAGTTGTTTTGCTTAGTGCTGTTCCTCCCTGAAGCATAGGATCAACGACATTTTCATTGATGTGCCCATTTTTCACAGCTTTTAGGCTGTTCCAAATTTTATTTCCCTCTAAGTCCTTCAATGCATTTGGATTCGATGAGTTTTCCTCTTGGGAGAACTGAACAAAGATATAGTCAGGATTGAGTTCGCCTAGGCGTTCCAATGAAATCATTGCTTGTGCTTTGGCTTTTTTGATATCACTTGGTGCTGTAAACCCTAAGTCCCCATATAAAGTAGAGTTGAAGTATACGTCTTCAGGGTACACGTACAGGTCGCCCTGTCTAATGCGTAAAATGACAGCTGTTTTGTTGTTGCTTTTGTCTTTCAGGGTTTCTTTCGCTTGTTTGAGATCTTTCTGATAATCAGAAATGATGCTTTTCGCTTCTTCACTTTTTCCAGTCAGTTCACCGAGTAATAAAAGGTTGCTTTCCCAGTCGGAAGAGACATGTGATACTGGGATCGTCGTTTGGATTTTATCTAGTTTTTTAATTGTTGCAGGCGGGAACTTGGTTGATCCGAGTATCACGTCTGGTTTTAGTTTTAAGATTTTTTCTAGGTTTGGTTCTGTTTTTTCCCCAATGCCTTCTGTTTTTGCTGTAATGTCTTTAAATAATTCAGGGAAAGTGCCGCCTACAGTAGAAGCCCCAATAGGGTCGATACCAAGTAGTTTTGCATCTTCCATCGATTCTAGGCTTCCAGCAATGACGATTCGTTTCACTGGTGTTTTCAGTTTGTACGTTTGATCTAAGTATTTGATATTTGTTTCTGCTGCTTCAGCTGACTTGCTTTTGGTTGTGTTGGAAGCCGGTTTATTTTCTGCAGCACCACAGGCTGCTGCGATGATCGTCATGATACAAAGGATAAGCAATGCGAACCATTTTTTCATTTGTTTTCTCCTTTAACTGATAATTGTTCTCAATTAAAGATTGTAGTAGTCATTCGTCCTTTTATCCATAGACAATGATCTGTCTAGTGATGGACTTTTTACGGAAAAAAAGATAAAAGGTCCTGAATGACTCGTTGATGACTGGCTGCTGTGTATTCACGCCAAGGGTCAGAAGCGAGTGGATAGACGGCTTGTTGCGTCACAGCCTTGAGATTTTGCCAAGCCTCCTGTTGCTTTAATTTTTGATAAAAAGCAATGGTTTTTGGTTCTTTATGCAACAAGAGGAAGATGGCATCTGGGTCTAGCTGCTGTATAGAGTGAATGCTGATTTTTTTTTCGATGAGCTGGCCATCATTCTGAAAAGCTGGCAGAAGGCCAATGTCATGAAAAATTACTTCTGACAAGGTGCGATTGACAGATAAGTAGAGCTGATCTTGAAAGATACGAAGAGGCAGGACGGTTCTTGGTGGATGATCAATAACGCATTCCTTTTTCGCTTGATTAACGAGTTCTTCGTAATGAAGCAGCCATTCTTCTGCTTCCCTCGTTTCGTTTAAGAACAGAGCTGTTTGTCTGAATTGAGTGCGCCAATCCAATTGTGTGAATGGAACAAAGTGCACAGGACAGATGGTTTTCAACACTTGTTTTTCTGCCTCTGTCACATAATCATTGGCAATGATCAGCTCAGGTTGTGCTTCCTTCAATTGCTGTAAATTGGCTTCAGCGTGCTCGTTGATACGATGTGCACTCAGATGGATCGGAATTTCTTCTGCATAATGCTCAAAATCATGTGCTGTCCATTTAGGGTGAAGAGGGGCAGCATATGGGATGATATGAATAGGTGTGAGCTGCCCGAGTATGGAATGGCCATAGGCAGCCATTTTCCGTTGACGGCTTTTCATATAAGCAGAAGGAGTGATACCCGTTTTTTTCTTAAAAATGCGGCTAAAGTAATAGGGGTCTTGATAGCCGATGTCCTGTGCAATGTCTTTGAGCTTTGCATGACCTTTCGCCATTAACTGTTTGGCTCTAGCCAGTCTTTTCTTGGTGATATAATCAGTGACACTCACATCAAAATGCTTTTTAAATAGTTCGCTGTAATGATTGGCGCTGATACCAGCCATATGAGATAGACTTGTAAGGCTGAGAGGTTCTTCGGAATGTTGATCGATATATTGTTTTGTTTTGAAAAGGGCGTGTGTTGTGTCACAAATGTCTTCTTTATGCAGTGTGAAAAGCTGCAGGATGAGCTGTTGAAAAAGGGTTTGGCTTCTAAAAAAGCTAATGGATTCAGGTTTTTGCCATTCTGCTGTCATGTCGGACAGTAAAGAATGAATTTGTTCAATCGAGCTAATATCGATAAATTGCCATACATTCAGTAAAGATCGGGCTTGTTCAGTTGATACTTCTTCTATGCTTTGACCTTGTGACGCGTACATTTGAAAGCGAAACAGATAGAGCTCGTGTTTTTGATAAGGCTCTGTTTTCAACATAAATGTTTCCCCAGGCATCATCGTATAGAGTGTCAGATTTTTCAATCGCCATCTTTGATCATTCAATGTAAGTAAACCATTGCCGCTTATGCTAAAGAGGAGGCAAAATGTATTTGACAACTGCTGCTCCGTATGTGGAAGATCTGCATTATTTATTTTTTCAGTATATGTTAATCGATAAATGCATTGTTCAGCATTTACCTTTGTACATAATTGATGATTGTTTCCCATAAAACCACCTGATCTCTTATTAATTGATAAACATTCTCAATTGAATTGTATCAGAAAGAGCTGGAAAATGGTGTGTTTATTCTGTCAAAAAAGCACCCTGATGGAGATCAGGGTGCGATGATTTATTCCGTTTTTCCATGTGCTAACGCAGGTTCTTTTGTTAAGCTTAATGGTCGTAAGTCCTGCCAGTGTGTCTGGATATAATCAATGCAGGCATTTCTAGTGTCTTCACCAAAGACCTTTTCCCATCCATCTGGTATTGGTGCAAATGATGGCCAAAGTGAATGTTGTCCTTGTTCATTGACAAGCACAAGAAATACACCGTCTTCACGATCAAAGGGATTTGTCATTTGTCATCTCTCCTTTATTCTTAGTGCTTTTGTTTGACCCGGTGCAGAGCGTTGTCTAAGATGACACCAATTTCTGCTAGGGGTTTAGGCTGGCACATGTCTTTGTGCCGGCAATGAATGTCGTGCTGTTCAATGGTTCCATTGATATAAGGTGCCCATGCTTCGGGATCAATCGGTGTAAACCAGTCTGGGATAATGGTAGATCTAAAGAATAATATGTCCCCTTGATAAGTTTTTGGCTGATATTCCCCGAGCAATCGCACTGAGTTGACATAGGTTTCTTTTAGATTTCTAATGGCATCCTCACTTAAGCTTGCTAGTGCACTGCCGTCTTTCTTCAAGATGTCGACAGCACTCTTCATCGTGAGCGGTTCACCTGTTAAGGTATCTGGATCATAACCGCCGAGTGCAAGAAGAGCGATTAGTGCTTCTTCTTCATCAGGTGCTTCTTTAATCGGTAAGAAATGGTTCGGATAGGCATCCAGCATCGCAACGAGAGCGATTTCTTCACCTTGCTGCTGGAGTTGAGTAGCCATTGCTTGTACAACGTTTCCGCCAAGTGACCAGCCAAGTAGATGATAAGGGCCTTTTGGCTGAATCGTTTGGATGTGCTTAATATAATCGGCAGCCATATCATCGAGTGTATGCGGATAGTCATCTTTTCTTGCGATTCCTCGTGCCTGTAATCCATAAATAGGGATGTCTTTCTCTAATGTATTCAAGAGACCTGCATAGCACCAGCTAAGACCACCTGCTGGGTGAACACAGAAGAGAGGATGTCTTTCTCCATTTGTTCGTAGCGGCAGTAAGATTTCTAGTGCGTTTTCATCGCTTCCTGTTTCTAGTTTCTCTGCCAAGCTGGCAACGTTCGGTGCTTCAAACAACGTTCCGATGCTCAGTTTCACACCAAGTGCATCACGAATGCGGCTGATTAAACGAACCGCAAGTAAGGAATGCCCGCCAATGTCAAAAAAGCGATCGTCAATGCTGATTTTTGGCAAATCAAGCACCTCTTCAAAAAGATGACACAGGATTTCCTCTTTCGGGTTTCTTGGGCCGCGTCCATCCGTTTGCTGTATATGCAATTGAGGTGCCGGCAGTGATTTTTGATCAAGCTTCCCGTTTGCTGTAAGTGGCATCGTATCAATCTGTACATAAGCCGCAGGCACCATGTAATCAGGAAGACTGGCTGCCGCAAAATGGCGAAGAGTCTCTGTATCGAAATGGTCTTCTTCAGTTGTGACGATGTATGCAACTAAGCGTTTGTCACCAGGCTGATCCTCTCGCAAAATGACGGCAACTTGTGCAACTGCGTCGTGGCGTGATAGAACGGCTTCGATTTCTCCAAGTTCAATCCTAAACCCGCGTATTTTAATTTGATGATCAGCTCTACCAATGTAATCAAGTGCCCCTTCTTCTGTCCAGCGAGCGAGGTCGCCTGTACGATACATCCTTGTGCCAGGTGCTCCATAAGGATCAGCAGGGAATCGATCTGAGGTCAGGTCAGGCCTGCCTAGATAACCTCTTGCCAAACCAGCACCAGCTACATACATTTCACCTGTTGTCCCAGGTGGAACAGGTTGTAGGTATTCATCTAGTACGTACACGTGTAAGTCAGGAATTGGTTCGCCTATTAAACTGCTGGATTTCTTTGCGATCATGTCTCGATTGAGTACATTGTACGTAACGTGAACGGTGGTTTCTGTAATGCCATACATGTTAATTAATTTTGGCTTGCAGTCTGAGTGACGGCTGTACCAATCTTCTAATCTGCTAAGTTCTAACGCTTCACCGCCAAAGATGACATAGCGGAGTGATAATGCTTGACCAAGTGTTTGTTGTTCCTTGTCTATCTGCATGAGCTGATAGAAGGCGGAAGGTGTTTGATTAAGTACAGTCACACCTTCATCGACTAGAAGCTGCATCATCTCTTCTGGAGAACGAGAGATGGTATGAGGAACAATGACAAGTCGCCCGCCATATAAAAGGGGTCCCCATATTTCCCAAACTGAAAAGTCAAAGGCATATGAATGGAACATTGTCCAAACATCCTCTTCATCGAAATGGAACCAATGTTCAGTAGATGTCAGAAGACGGATGACATTTTGGTGTGGAATGACCACTCCTTTTGGTTTCCCTGTAGAGCCGGACGTATAAATAATATAGGCCGGATGCAGAGAAGACAGCGGCTCAATTCTGTCTATATCAGCCGGATTGTGATTTGGCGTAGTCAGCAATTGATCAATTGTTTCTTTTTCGTCTAACAAAATCAAATCGCAGTCAGCAGGGAGATGCAATGCAGCTGCTTTTGTTGTGATGCTGCAAACTGGTTTGGCATCTTGTATCATGTATGCCAGCCTGTCTGCTGGATAGTCAGGATCAAGAGGAACATAGGCTGCGCCTGCTTTATGAACAGCTAATAAACTGACGAGCATATCAATTGATCTAGGCAGGGCAAGTGCAACGAACTGTTCTGGTCCAACGCCTCTTTGTATTAATAAATGAGCAAGACGATTGGCTTTGTTGTTTAACTCACCATAGGTCAGCTGCCTATTTCCATCCGTTACAGCCACTCGATCAGGGAATTGTTGCACCGTTTTTTCAAATAAGGCTGGGAGATTAGGTGCTTGGTCTGACTGAGCGAATGTCTGTTTGTCAGGGAGAAATGTTTGTCGTTCTTGATCTGATAAAATGTTCATTTGACCAATCGGCAGATGTGGGCGCTCAACTATCTCTGTTAAAAAGCGCTTCATTCTGTCAGCGATTGCTCGAACGGTACTTTGTTTAAATACATCTGTGCTGAATTCAAACAATCCTGTTAATCCTGCTGCTGATCCAGTTTCAGTTCTTTGTTCTGTCAATTCGATGGTCAGATCAAATTTAGCTGATCCCACTGGTTTTACGTAGAGATCCGAATCAAGTTGTGTCAGCTTCATTTCCGCCTTCGGTGTATTTTGGAAGGCAAGCATCACTTGGAACAATGGATTCCGTGATCTGGAGCGGGTTGGATTTAGGATTTCCACTAGCCGTTCAAATGGCAGATCCTGATGCTCATAGGCTGCTAAGTCAACGTTTCGCACTCGCTTCAATAGCTCACTGAAGGTTGGATTACCAGCTGTATTTGTACGTAATACTAGTGTGTTCACAAACAATCCGACAATATCGTCAAGAGCATCGTCATTCCGTCCAGCAATTGGACTGCCGATTGGGATATCTGTCCCCGCCCCAAGGCGTGTCAGTAATGCTGCAAGGGATGCTTGAAGCACCATGAACAAACTCACTTGATGCTGTTTCGCAAGCTCAAGAAGGTTTTGATGTAAAGCCGGTTCGATCGTAAAGTCTATCGTCGCACCGTTGAAGCTTCCTTCCTGTGGACGTGGGAAGTCATAGGGAAGCTCAAGTTCTTCTGGCAGGTCATGTAAGGCACCTTTCCAATAGCTGAGCTGCTTGGCAAATAAACTATCCGTCTCTTTTTCACTGCCCAACAGTTTCTGCTGCCAAATAGCATAGTCAGCATATTGAACAGGTTCCGCTGGCAATGGGGTGGATTTCCCTTGAATACGAGCTTCATAAGCAGCAGCTAAGTCTCGTGTCAACGGTGCAAGTGACCAGCCGTCACCAGCGATGTGATGCAGCAACAGAAGCAGCATATATCGATTGCCACCAAGCGTGAATAATTCTGCTCGCAGTGCAGGTTCTTCTTCAATCTGAAAGCTATAGCGAATGGATTCATTTAATTGATTCTCAATTTGTTGATCACTCGAAGCTGTGACATGGAGCTCAGGCTGAACACTTTTTGGGTGTAAAATAACCTGTCTTGGCATGCCATTCTTATTTGGAAAAATGGTTCTAAGGGTTTCATGTTTTTCAGTGATATCTGCCAAAGCACCAGTTAGAGCTTGTTGATCTAGTGTACCTGTCAGCTGAATGACAAGTGGAATATTGTAAGTTGGATTTGGCCCTTCAAGGCAATGAAGGAACCACAGCCGTTTCTGAGCAAAGGATAACGGAATCTCATCTGGCTTGTTTTCTACCTGAAGCGGCGGCCGAATGTCCTTTGCTTTATCTAAGTGCTGTGCAAGCTCAGCGACTCGGGGTGATTCAAAAATGGTGCTCATGCTTAGGTCTGCACCGAATGTATCGCGTATACGTCGAAGCAGACGAGCGGCAAGTAAAGAATGTCCGCCTAAATCAAAGAAACTATCATCTATGCCAATTTGAGATACGCCAAGGGTTTCTGCAAATAAACTACATAACATGTCTTCTTGGGGTGTTCTAGGTGTACGCTCAGAACTAACTAAAGACATATTTGGCACCGGCAATGCTTTGCGATCGATTTTGCCGTTTGGTGTAAGTGGCAGTTCCGGCAAAACGACAACAGCAGAAGGCACCATGTAGTCTGGAAGTAATGCAGCCACAAATTGCCTGAGCTCTGAAGGGTGAAGAGCTGAGTCGTCTGTCAGCACAACATACGCACAAAGCAACTGTTGTCCAGGTTGATCTTCACGAACGATCACAGATGTATGCTTTATAGCTTGATGCTGCATAATCACGGTTTCAATTTCACCCAATTCAATACGGAAGCCGCGGATTTTAATTTGATGATCGGCACGGCTTATATAATCAATCGAACCATCTTCACGCCATCTGGCTAAATCTCCAGTACGATACATTCTCGTGCCTTTTGTGCCGAACGGATCAGCGACAAATCGTTCTGCCGTTAAGTCGTATCGTCCAAGATATCCTCTTGATACTCCTTCACCTGCAATATAAAGTTCACCGATTGATCCTGCTGGGACTGGGTTTAGTCCTTCATCTAAAATGTAAATGCTCGTATTCCAAATGGGTTTACCAATTGCCGGCCCGCTATTCTCTTGATGTGCTGTGACATTTTCCATCGTAGACCAGATCGTCGTTTCTGTAGGTCCGTACAAATTGGTAATGTCGCATTGAAGAGATTGCAGTGTGTGCAAAAGGGAGGCAGGAAGTGCTTCTCCTCCAACAAGAACACGCATACCTGTGATCACGTCAGGGTATTCATCTGCCAATGCATGCCACAACGTTGGTGTTGCCTGCATGATTGTGACATGATGAGAACGAATCATGTTTGAAAGCTTTGCTGGTTCTTGTATCGTTTCTTTTTTTGCCAATAAAATAGCAGCCCCATGTAAAAGTGGGAGGAACATTTCTAGCCCGGAAATATCAAAGGCTATGGTCGTTACCGCTAAAAGCTGGTCTCCTTGATCTAATAAAAATGCATCTTGCATGGACAATATAAAGTTGACTACATTTCGCTTTGTTACAACAACACCCTTTGGTTTGCCTGTCGATCCTGACGTGTAGAGGATATAGGCGGGGTGATGTGGAGAGCCCTCGCTCCAGGTAGGATTGAGATGCGGACTGCCTGCTATCTCCTGATGAACAATTGCATCATCCAGTTGAACGATGTGAGGATAGTCCAAACCACCTGCTGTCTCATTGATTGTGAGCAAGCACGCTGGTTTGGCATCTTCTAGCATATAGGCGACACGATCGTTAGGATAATCAGGGTCTAGAGGCAGATATGCGGCTCCCGTTTTGACGACGGCTAATAGACTTACGACCATATCGATGGATCGAGGCAGAGCGATTGCGACGAATTGTTCTGGTCCAATGCCACGATTTTTCAAATAATGAGCTAACTGATTTGCCCGCTGATTCAACTCTTCATAGGTCAAAATGATTCCTTCAAACTGTAATGCTTTTGCTTGCGGCGTTTTGCTCACTTGTTTTTCAAATAGTTCCCGTAATGATTCTTTTGGTAATTCTCGTTTTGTATCATTCCAGTGCTTGAGAATGTTCTCTTTTTCTTCAGACAAAAGAAGGTTGAATTGACTGATTGTCTGATCTTGCTCTAGTCCGGTTATTTCCTCCAGCAATTGAAGAAAACGATGTTGATGAGCGTCAACGGCTGTCTCTTTGTAAACAGCAGGGTTTGCATCAAAGTCGATTTGAAATCCGTTTCCATCCGCACGGTCGTATATGTTGATCGATAAATCATCTACCGGTCCTGCTGAGAGATTGTGTGCTCGACCAATGCTCTGATCGAACTTGAGATCATAATCAAATGGCATGATATTGATCTGTGGACCGAATAATCGTTGATTTCTTCCGATGAGCTTAAAGTCTCTCCGCATGTCTTCATGACGATATCGTTGATGAGGACGAATGGCTTTCAGTTCATCAGATACTTGACGAACAAGTGCTGAGAGCGTCATTTCTGGTTTGCATGTTAAACGAAGCGGTACCAGGTTCATGACCATTCCAGGTGTTTGCAAGGCGCACGATCCAAGGCGCATCATCACAGGTAATCCTAAAACAATATCATGTGCACCCGTCATACGATGCATATAGAGTGCGGATGCGGCAAGAATCATTTCATGCCACGTACTACCGAAGGCTTGGGCGTTTTTTTTCATTTTGCTTACCTTTTCGGCATCGTATCTAGCCGTTTTCCGGATAAAATGATCCGACGTTCTTGGGGCAAGCTCAGCAAGGCTGACAATTTCCGGTTGATCAGCAAAACGATTTTTCCAAAATGCTCGATCATCTTCAAATCGATTGGACTGTTGATAAGTGATCTCTTCTTGGACTACATCATGTAAAGCTCCAAATGTTTGAGGAGGCACAGGTGTCCCTTGCGATAGGGCTGAATAGACCTCAGCAACACGACGTGCAATGAGCGAAAAGGCGAATCCATCAATGGCAATATGATGAATGCGCTGATACCAAATGAATCGATCGTCAGCAAGTTGAAAAAGCACTTCACGGAATAATACATCTTTCTCTAAAGAGACTGGTGTGGAAAGGTCGGCTTTCATCCATGCTTTAGCTGCATCAAACGGCTGTTTTTCATTTTGTAAATTGACATATTGAAATGGGATCTCTTTCTTAGATGTCATCCATTGCTTTGGACCGTCAGTATCCTCAACGAATTGCATATACAAGGAATCTGCTTCTAAGACAGTCTTTCGAATGGCTGCTTCAAAGTGTATGGGATCAATAGGACCTTTAATCTCTATATACTCAGCTGTATTGAAAATAGGGTTAGATGGATCAAGCTGCTGCGCATACCAAATGCCTGATTGGGCACCGGTTAGTGGGAATGAATCGACGGACTGGATCGACAAGGGCCTAAACCTCCTTTACAAGTAATCGATATTTGGGATAGATGGCTGTTTTTCTGGGAAAAGAAGAGTCCGCCAAGACATGAGCGTTGGATTTGCTGCAAGCTCAACGAAATTGACTGTTGCTCCTTGCTGTCTCCACTTTTCCGCTAGGCTCATCATTCTAATTGAATCAAGGCCAAGGTAGACGAGATTCTCGTCAAGCGGTATTTCATTTGGATTGATTTGAAGATACTCAGCTACTTGGTGAACGATGGCATCAAAGGATAGGTCATCACTGTTTGCTTCTTGTCCTGTTAAACGACTGATGATTTGGTTTGTCGTTGTGGTGACTGCACAGCGTTCAGCTGCATAGGTCATTGCCATTTTGTGATGCTTAAGTGAAAAGTCAGCGACGGCATCGGCGACAAAAAAGGTTTCAATATCGAGCATGAATGCTTCTGCGGCTGTCAGCATACATCCAATATGTGCATATACGCCAGTAATGATCAGTTGATCACGTCCGCCTTCGTGAAGAAGATCTAAAAAGTTGGATTTTTTGAATGCGCTATAACGCCATTTTGTCAGCATTGTATCTGATTCAGATGGAGCAAGCTGATCAATGATTTTTGTCAATGCTTCATCATCACCAAGACCAGGTCCCCAAAAGTCTGTTAATAAGGCACGATCCTTCGGGTCTTGATCACCAGGTTGAGCTGTATAGACGACTGGAATGCCGAGTTCTTTGCATGTATCACGTAATTGTTCAATATGCTGCACTAACTCTGTAATCGGTGAAGTATCTTGTTGAAATGCATTTAAAAAATATTGCTGCATGTCATGTATCAGCAAGACAGCACGTTTCGGATCAGGGATCCAGTTCACTTTATTTTCGGGTAAATCATGTATGCTTGGCATTGGATACGCAGGAATAGTAGGGATTGCCATGGTTTTCACTCCTCTTTTTTATACGTTGGCAGTATGGATTGCAGCTAATTCTCTTAATGCTTTTTTACTGATTTTTCCTACACCTGTTTGTGGGAACGCATCAATCCATTCAATGCGGTCAGGAATTTTATAGGCAGCGAGCCCACGTTCTCTTAGAAATAACTTTAAGACATGCGGTGCTGGTTTGTTGTTTCCTTTCGCAATAACAAAGGCACATGAGCGTTCGCCAAGAAATGGATCTGGCATGGACACCATGGCGGCATCATGAATGTCAGGATGCGCAAGTAAATGGTTTTCAACTTCTTCAGCAGCAACCTTTTCGCCACCACGATTGATTTGATCCTTGTCTCTGCCTTCTACAACAACATTTCCTTCTTTGGTTAATCGCACGATGTCACCTGTTCTGTAGAAGCCATCGGGTGTAAATGCTTTTTTGTTTTGTTCATCGGCTTTATAGTAGCCGCGAATCGTATAAGGTCCTCTTGTTAAAAGGTGTCCAGCCACTTCATTCGGGACGGGCTTGTCCTCATCGTCTACCACTAGTACCTCATCATATTCAGACATCGGGCGTCCTTGTGTATGGATAATGACATGTTCAGGGTCATCCAATCTGGTATAGTTGACCAGACCTTCTGCCATGCCAAAAACTTGCTGTAACTTACACCCAAGGGCAGGCATCACTCGTTTTGCTGCCTCAGCACTTAATTTAGCACCACCGACTTGTAAGACCTCAAGACTCGATAAGTCATCTGATCGATGAGGAGCGGCCTCTAGCCAAATCAATGCAATTGGTGGAACGACAGCGGTAATAGTCGCCCGTTCTTTTTCAATGAGTGGAAAGACGACATCAGGGCTTGATCCAGGTGCAAGAACGACTCTTCCACCAGCGTATAATGTCCCAAGAACACCAGGCGAGCTTAATGGATAGTTGTGTGCAACTGGAAGTGTAGCTAGATACACACTATGTTGTGTGAGCTCGCACACCTCATTGCTTTTCCAAAGACTATAAATATAGTCATCATGTGTACGAGGTATGAGCTTAGAAAGGCCTGTGCTTCCTCCAGATAACTGAAGAAACGCAATGTCGCTTGCCTCTACATGTATTTGTGGATCGAGCGCTGGGTCCTTGCGCAAATCATCCAAGTCTAGGAATTCCTCAGCTTCTCCTGCAACAATGACATGAGGTAATGAGGGAAGTTTTTCTTTCAGTTGACGTGCGAGTGATCGATAATCAAAGCCGCCATCGATATCTGTTATGACATATGCGTCTGCTTCGGCAAATTCAATAAAATAAGTGATTTCACTGCTTCTATGAGATGGCAGTGAGAAGACGGGTAAAGCACCGATACGAAATAAAGCGAAAACGACTTCAAAAAAAGCAGGAATGTTAGGAAGCTGTACGACAACTCGACTTCCCTTTTGGATTCCAAGCTGATGAAAACCGGCGGCAAGACTGCTGACGCGCTCATCAAGTTCTTGATAGCTCATGTGTGTATCAGCGTATGTAATCGCTGTTTTATTCCCTAACGATACGGCGCGTTCACGAAGCATCCCGCTAAAGGTTTCTCCACGCCAACAGCCGTTTTCACGGTAGCGTTTTGCAAATTCTTCTGGCCATGTAGGTGGTTGAACAAACATGTCTTTTGTCATCTCCTATGTATTTTTATAGCTGATGGATGCCCATCGCATGAAGCATCGTGTTGAATTTTGCAGATGTTTCGGCTAGCTCTTCTTCTGCCTTTGATCCTTTGACCACTCCTGCACCAGCAAAGAGGCGAAGGGAGTGACCTTCAGCTTCTGCACAGCGAATGGTGACAATCCAATCTCCATCACCATTTGCATCTGCCCAACCGACCATTCCTGTGAAAAATCCTCGATCGAAGGGTTCAATCGCTTGAATGGCTTCACGTGCATCTGCTGTAGGTGTTCCGCATACTGCGGGTGTTGGATGGAGGCTAAGCGCTAAATCAATGGAGGACACATTGGAATCTGTTAATTCACCTTTGACCACAGTAGATAAATGCCACATCGTTTCTGTCTGTATGACGGATGGTGATGCGGGTACATCTAACGTATGACAGTAAGGAGCAAGCGCTTTAGTGACAGCATCGACAACCACTGCATGCTCGTGTAAATCCTTTGCAGAAGTAAGAAGTTCATCGTGACGACGCTGGTCTTCTACGGGGTCTGAACTGCGTGGCCGAGAACCAGCGAGTGGATTGGAAATCACAGATGAACCAGTTTTTGAAAGAAGCAGCTCAGGGCTTGCCCCAAGAAGTGTGCGCTTTTGGGAAGATTTCGGATCAGCTACGTTTGCAGCAAACGTATAACCAGTTGTATTATGACGAGCCAGTCGTTCGAGTATTGTTTTCGTATGAATGTCTTGATTTGATTTGAGATGGAGAGATCGAGAAATGACGATTTTGCTAAGCTCTCCTTTTTCAATTTTAGCTAACCCTTCGTTCACACCATTCATGTAGACTTCAGGAGAAGGGACAGGTGTCACCTCATAGGATTGTGATGTCACTTCTGAATCCTCATCACCTTGATGAAATTCGAGTGGATCACTAAACTGTACATGGACTGGCACATTTAAACGAACGGGTTGCGCCGGATCAAACGGAACAGCACCAGCAACAATCGGTGCTTGAATACCAGCTTGTTTAGCAGTCTCAAAAACATGGGCTACCTTTGTGGATAGTTCATCGAGTTGATTGGTTTTAATATGCTGGAATATCCCCTCTGCAAGTAACGCTCGTTTAGGAGAAGCAAGGAAAAATGCGCCTGGCTGATAGTCTTGGATCAGCTGTACTTTTTCTTCTGTCGACAATAATGAATGTTTCATGAAAAGGCCTCCTTTTTGATAAAATGTTAAATTCCGAGTGTTGCACCACCATCAATTGTGAGATTCTGCATCGTAATATGACTGGATTGCTCAGATGCAAAGAAGATGACTGCATCAGCAATCTGTTGAGGGTCAGCGATTTTTTGTAAAGGAATACCGGTTTTATACGTCTCTAATGAACCTTTAATCACCTGATCTGCTCCTTGCTCATCAGACCATAAAGCCCATTGCATAGGTGTTGCGGTAGAGCCGGGCGAGACGACGTTGCATCTAATGCCATAGGTAGCCAGCTCTAATCCAAGCGTTTTTGTAAAAGAAGTAGCTGCTGCTTTTGAAGCAGCATAGGCAGCCATATTCATTCTAGGAATGGCACCTGCGTTAGAACTGACAGTCACAATGACCCCTTCTGATCTTTTCATCATGTATTTGGAGACAGCTTGGGATATGTAAAAGAGACCATGTGTATTGACTGCGAAGGTTTGGTGCCAATCATCTGTACTAATCTGATCAATCGAACTAATCCGAAGAATGCCTGCTACATTGACCAGTAAATGTATGGGGCCAAGCTGCTTTTCAATTTGATCGACAATGTGCTGAACAGATGCTTGATCGGTAATGTCACCTGGATAGGCAAAGGCACGTATGCCTTTATCATTCAACTTCTGCACGGTGCTTTGCAGCTGATCTTCATTTGTGTCAACTGCTGCAATGATCGCACCTTCATCGGCTAGTCTCTTTGCGACTGCTTGTCCAATACCTTGTCCTGCGCCTGTAATAAGGGCAATTTTATGAGACAGACCACTCTGTTTCATGTGTTCACTACCTTTCTTTCAAGTCTGTAGTTGTTAAAGGATCTTGATGATAAAATGCAAAACGAAAAGCGTCATTCATCAGCACCGGTAAAACAGACGTATGTCCTTCTTCAGGAAATTCGAGATAGGTCGTATGCAAGCCATACGAGGATAAAGGCAGCATACGATTGGCTAGAGACTTTGCATGAGCATTCATTTGACATGGATGATGTTTTTCTAACTCACCTACACCTACAAGTAGCCTTACATCCATAGGCACTTGCCGGATGCGGTTGGTAAATTGGTGTTCTTTTTCTAGAAATAATTCTTTGTTCCAGTGGATAGAAGGACTGCCCGCAATATATGTCTGATAAGCGTCAGGGTGCTCAAATAGTGTGTGTAATACAAAAAGCCCGCCAAGAGAATGGCCAAATAGTGTTTGACGACTCTGATTAATCGGAAAGCGCTGCTCAATGTATGGCTTAACCGTCTTTTCTAAAAAAGAAAAGAAAGCAGAGGCGCCGCCATATGTATGGATGGAGAAGTCCTTTCTTTTACCCTCAATGGAAACGTCAGGGCCGGTAAGAGTGAGATCATAATGCCTAAGCGGATGATAGGGCGCTTCTGTCTGATAGCCAATTCCAACAATAATAGCAGGTACGACACCTGTTTTTTCAGGTCTTCTTGACTGTAAACGTATAGCTTCGACCATTGTGCCAAAAAGTGAATTCCCATCAAGCACGTACATGACTGGAAAACCAGTTTCGGGAGGAGTGGTATTCGGTTTAAATATAAAAAGTCTGTATGGGTGTGTTGTGATATCTAGTTGCTCCGTCCCAGGTATAAAAAAAGGACGGCTTTCTCCAAAAAGTGAATCATCAGTACCCATTCCTTCAGTGCGTTTGGTCATATGTGAAAAATCCCCTTTCTCAAATTGACCTCATATGATGATAAAAGCAGGCTTGCGGATAGTGGATGAGTGTAGTAATAAAAATTTAAATGAAAATGATTCTCAATTATCACGCAAGCAAATCAAATGATAATGTTTATCAATTAGGAAGTCAAATGTTCATAAAGTGGTATAATCGATAATTTGATCTAAATATTCAGAAAATAAAGGACTAACTAACTACCAAATGATTGGAAATAGAGAATGCCGGATTGTGTCATTAAAACAGAGTAGAAATGCCAAAAAACCTTGACAATCTCAAAACATTTACCATTTTCTTCTGTTTGAATCATGATTAAATATAGGTTTTTCTTCTTGAAATAATTTTGAGAAAAATAAGTCTATAGACCTTCTTGTGTTTTTAGAAAAAAAGAGGTGGATTTTGGGGAAAGTTAGTGTTCTTAATTCACAACTTATTCAATATCATGCTTAAATTCATAGACAATTTTCTATGGAAGACAAGATCGCAGGGAATGTAGGTAGAATGAAACCCCCATTAGGAAAACTGAGGCTAAATCTGCTTGAAAATCAGCTCAAGCTGAAAAATACGTTTACAGTGGCGAAATATCATGAAGCGAAGCAATCATGACAAGCACTGTAGAGTGGTGAAATAACATATAGCATCAAAAATGAGGCAATAAAAAAAGTAAGGGATGTGCCCTTACTTGTTGATCAATTGGTGTATATATCTGTTAACATCATTCACTTAAAATCCATCTGTGACATCATATTCGTAACGGATATCGGCTTTGACATTGCTCATAGTAGATCTCGCCGTAGCTTTTGCGTTGTACTTAAAGCTCCATTTTTGAGCGACTCTTAATTGATCATCCAGAGATATACGATAAGAACCACTTGTTGCAGAGGAGAAAAGTGATTGATACCAAATGTTACTTTCACTATCCATTAATTTGTGTGTGACATTCCCTTGGTTAGGTGTTTGAGTGCTAGTTGTCGTAATCGATTTAACGATTGCACTTTTAGGAATAGAAGAATTATTCGTTAGATCCATTGTAATGACAGAAGAATCAACTCCTAAAAAATTTAAAGAAGAATTCCCCAAGTTTGTAGCCGTCCCCGTAAAATTGAATGTCCCATTTCCAGATTTAATACGATCTTCAATGGAAACAGTAAAATACATATTCCCTGTATATGTACCACGGGTCACTTTCACAAAATAAGTTTCTGAAGTTGAAGTCACGTCCCCAGTATTTGCAAAAATAAAGGGTGTGACTGAATCAGGATTAATGACTCTAGACCTCCCGTCGGAATTTTTCGAATTATACACCTCGATTTTCATCCCAGTATATTGCTTATTATACGAACTTCTGACATAAACTCTTTCACCTTTATTGATCGTAAACTGATAATACGCTTCATTTTCACCTTCAGGTAAGATTGTCGTGTCTGAACGACTATTTTTCCAATATCCCATTGAACTTGCAGTGTTAGGACTGTTATTCCCCGTAATTGCTGCTTCTGCTGACGTAGGTGCGAAAAAACTAGTAACAAGCGCCAATAATAATGCTGGTAATAATAAACGTTTAAAGATAGTATTTGTCATATATTAACCCTCCTTGTAATAATTACTATATCGACATTAAACTAACAAATTTTAACTGAAATGCCGATATATTTAATAATCACTATTTTCTTAAAAAAGGAGAATCAAAATGAATATTAATACGTCATACACAGCCAGTTCTTCGAACAATTTGAACCAAATAGACTCTAAAGGTCAATCAGCTATTAAAAGTACAAACGAAGTGATGACCGAATCTGATAGACGAATGAAAATATTAGATGAAAAATACGAAAAAATAAATGAACAAAATAAACGATTTAAAGATCCTCATGGTCATATATACGATAAGTATCGAAATCAACACTCCCCTTATTTCAGAAGTGATTTAACCAAATCGGAAAGAGAAGCGGCTTACTCTATTGAGATTGGTTGGGCTAATAATGGAACAGGAGGACATTATAATTCTAATGATGCCGCCTTCCGTAATGAAAAACGGTACGATCCTACCCAAGAAAGTGTAGAAAAGAAACTATTAAATCGTCAGAAGGTGAACGAACAACTGCAAGCTTTGTTTTCTACCAATGGTTTGAACATTCCTAAAAATGCTAATTTAACTTTTACCATTGACCCCAATCATTTTAAATTAGTGGTGAGTGGATCAACAGACGAAACCCTAGTCAAACAAATAGAAGACATATTGAATACAAGCAACAATACAAGAGAACTATTTTTTCATATTATGAAAAGTAGAAATGATGATTCGACTCAATTCACGCCGGATACACTTGCAAAGTTCCACCTTGTCAATCAAATCAAAACGGTGACAGGCTACAATTTAAAAGATTTAAGCATTGTAAACGGTCAATTTGTAACGGATACCGGAGCGAATATTTTTGATATCTACAAAGAAGAACTTCTGAAAAACCCATACACAGCAGAAAATGCCCGCATTGCTGCATCACATTATGGTGCACAGCTCTTTGATCTAGCCAAGAACGGGTATGATTCTATTCCCGATTTGGTGTTATCTATTGGGTATGAAAACGGGTCTTTATATGATATTGGACAAAAGGTGAATTACGGAGTTAAGAAAACGATAGATTAAAAAACGCACCTGATATTTTCAATATTTGATCATGTGCGTGTACATGCCATGTTGGAGTATCGATCACATGTGTGAACAACAACAGCTACAAATCCCATTAGCGATACAAAGGACTCTATAACAATTTATGTTACAGAGTCTTTTCTATTTGAAATGTGTTGTTTCGCTGTTCAACAAAACATCGACATGGTAATTTTGACTATAGTTGATGTTTTTCACTTTTTTATTGATGAAAATGTTAAAATGATGAGTAGCGTATTTTTTTATGAAAGGACGGTGCTTGGCATGACGGAACTTCTCGATGACCGGCTGCCGCCGCAAAATATAGAAGCCGAGCAGGCCGTATTAGGTGCTGTTTTTTTAGAACCATCTGCGCTAACGCTCGCTTCTGAGGTATTAATTCCAGAGGATTTCTATAGAATGTCGCATCAAAAGATTTACAATGCGATGCTTGTACTTGGTGATAGAGGGGAACCGGTTGACCTTGTCACGGTGACATCAGAACTTGCCAATACAGACTTACTAGAAGAGGTAGGCGGGATTTCGTATTTAACAGATATTGCGAACTCTGTCCCAACTGCCGCAAACATTGAATATTATGCGAAAATCGTGGAAGAAAAATCCATTTTAAGACGTCTGATCCGTACAGCGACAACCATTGCACAGGATGGATATACGCGTGAGGATGAAGTAGAAGATCTATTGAGTGATGCTGAAAAAACCATTATGGAAGTGGCTCAGCGTAAAAACTCAGGAGCTTTCCAAAACATTAAAGACGTTCTTGTTCAGACATATGATAATATTGAACAGCTTCATAATCGAAAAGGTGATATCACTGGGATTCCAACGGGTTTCTCAGAGCTTGACCGGATGACAGCTGGCTTCCAGCGAAATGACCTGATTATTGTAGCGGCTCGTCCGTCCGTAGGGAAAACAGCCTTCGCGTTAAATATTGCACAAAACGTTGCGACCAAGACAGATGAAAGTGTCGCCATCTTTAGTTTAGAGATGGGCGCTGAGCAGCTGGTCATGCGTATGCTTTGTGCCGAGGGAAATATCAATGCACAAAACCTAAGAACCGGTAACCTCACAGAAGAGGACTGGGGTAAGCTGACAATGGCGATGGGTTCGCTATCAAACAGTGGGATTTTCATTGATGATACACCTGGCATTAGAGTCAGTGAAATTCGCTCGAAATGCCGCCGTTTGAAGCAAGAAAACGGGCTTGGCATGATCCTGATTGACTACTTACAGCTCATCCAAGGGAGTGGACGATCAAGCGATAACCGTCAGCAAGAGGTATCTGAAATTTCTAGGGCTTTAAAGTCACTAGCAAGAGAACTTGAAGTGCCGGTCATTGCCTTATCACAGCTTTCTCGTGGGGTAGAGCAGCGTCAGGACAAACGTCCGATGATGTCTGATATTCGTGAATCAGGAAGTATTGAGCAGGATGCCGATATTGTGGCGTTCCTTTATCGTGATGATTACTATGATAAAGAATCAGAGAATAAGAACATTATTGAAATTATTATTGCGAAACAGCGTAACGGTCCAGTTGGAACGGTATCACTGGCGTTCGTAAAAGAATATAACAAATTCGTCAACTTAGAAAGAAGATTTGACGATGCGGGTGTTCCGCCCGGTGCTTAAAGCCCAGCTCAAGAAGCTGGGCTTTTTTTGATCCATCTACATCGAAAGAATGACGGAAAAACAGTCGAAATGAGGAGGAGTGGGAGAAAAAGAGAGCGTATACTAAAGGGAGAGAAAAGGAGTGATGACTGATGAAGTTTCAACAATTCGAAGCCGCTCAATTACGCATCGCACGTCCGACCGTCAACATGAAAGAGGTTGTTTCTTTTTATGAAGAAGGTTTAGGGCTGAAACGAATAGGCTCATTTGATCAGCATGAAGGGTATGATGGGGTCATGCTTGGGCTTCCTCACCAGCATGTTCATCTGGAAATCACCAAACATGAAGAAGACGAAAGCTTGCCTGTTCCCCACCCAGAGCAACTGCTTGTATTCTATATTCCGGATGAAGAAGAATTTCAGCAGATGAAAAAGAGACTGATCGCATCTGGCGGACGGCATGTCACCTCTACAAACCCGTACTGGGATCGAGGAGGCGTGACGATTGAAGATCCAGATGGATATCGAGTGGTGCTCATGAATACAGAAGGAATTACACCTGATTAAGAAAGACTCCCATCTCGTGGGAGTCCTTTTTGTTAGCAACGAGGCGTGACACGGAGCTTCAGTGCTTTTAATCCATACATACCGCTGCTTGTCATTGGGACGTAAGAGAGAAGCTCTAGTGATGCATATCGTGACTGTATGGCTTTGATGGCAGTGCAGGCTTCCAGGCGAGCAAGTGGTGCGCCTAGGCAGAAATGAATGCCGTGGCCGAAGCCAATATGAGGATTAGGATGCCGGTGTATATCGTACTCATGTGCGTTTGGAAATTGATGCTCATCCCGGTTCGCAGACGCAAGAAAGACAATCACACTGTCTCCCTTTTTCAAGACTTTCCCTCCAAGTTCGGTGTCTTCTGTGACATACCGGACGATGGTAGGCGCAGGGGCACGAAAACGGACAGCCTCCTCCACAGCACGAGGAATGAGGTCAGGTGATTGAGCGAGCGCTTCATACGACCCCGGATTTTCTAACAAACTAAAGATCATATTGGAGATCAGGTTGGTGGTCGTTTCGTTGCCTGCTAACAGGAGCAGATTGCAGAAAGGAATTAATTCGTCTGCGGACAGCTTGTCTCCATTTTCCTCCGCTTGAATTAAAAGCGAAATCAAATCATCACTAAGGTTCTGCCGCTTCTCTTCAATGATGTCAGCAAAAAACGCCATCATGTCCGCTTCGCCTTGATCCCGTGTTTTCTGCCATTCAACGACATCTCTTTCTTCTTCACTTTTAGGCATGCTGACGAGAATATCGGACCATTCTTTAAAGGATTGTTTATGTTCTGTTGGCACACCTAAAAGCTCTGCAATGACAATCACAGGAAGCGGATAGGAGATGTCTTGAACAAGATCAATCTCTTCCTTACCTTCTATTTGTGCAATGAGATCATCCATTAACTCTTGAATGCGTGGTTCCCACAATTTCATCACCCGGGGTGTAAAGGCTTTGCTCACAATGGAGCGGATTCGTGTATGTTTTGGCGGGTCCATCATGACCATTGTTTTCATCAGTGAATGTTTCCGGTGGTCTTGAGGAGGTTGACTAGAAAAGGTATCTTTATCGATGGTGACGCGCTTTGCTTCTTCATAGGTGAAGACACTCCATGTTTGGCTGTGTTCATCAAAATGAACAGGGGATTCTTGACGCATTTTGGCGTACCAATCAAATGGGTGATACGGGTCCTGCTTATTTTTCCCTCTTAATAACGCTTTCTGAACGGCACTAGGTGTTGTTGTTTCCATGATCATCACTCCTTATGGGTTGTCAGATGATTCCTTTTTTTCACTGTGTTAGATTTAAAGGTAATTCATCAGGAGAAAGGATTCAACCAACAGAAAAGCGAAATCTGTTGAAGAAAATGGGAAGGGGAGAGCGGCTTGTGGCGGACTGCTACAGAGGGGATAAGCGCGCAACTGAATCAAAGCAACAATTAAGAAAAGCATTATTTCAGTTATTAAAGGAGAAGGAATGGGGGAAGATTTCTGTACAAGATTTGACGAACAAGGCAGGAATCCATCGCACCACCTTCTATCAGCATTATGAGGATAAGTTTGACTTAGCTCAGCAGGTCATGGATGAGATGTTTGATGTCATGAAAACCGCTATTTTTACTCCTGTACATGAAAGTGAGTGGAAGAGCGATCATGCAGCATATGTGTATATTTACCGCTTTTATCAGCATTTGCAGGAACATGAAGAGGAGTATCAGATTCTCTTGAAAAGGGGAAGAGAGCTTAATATTCATCAGACGGCCAGTGCTTTTTTTGAAGAAAGCTTTACTTTGGGGCTAGAAGAAGTCACAGGTTCACCACCTGATCCACAACACGTTCCTCTCGAGATGCAGAAGCAATTTGTCATTTCTGCTTATGTTGGAACAGCTGAGTGGTGGCTGAGAAAAGGTAGACCATATTCACCCGACTTTATGGCAAGTTCGATGATTCAATTGATTGAAAATCACTGAACAAACGGAAATGAGAAAAACAGTAATTTTGATCGAAATCTTCTTGTTTAAGCGTAGAATGAGCAATTAAAGCGCTTTTCCTCACATGTAAAACGAACAAAATTTGATTTCGAGATATTAATGTTCGGATTTCACGTTGACTTTTTCATTGTGCATTGATAAAATAAATGTGTTTGAAAGAGATAACGTTTTGAAAGGTTAACGGAGGTGCACGATATGTCTTCAGTAGTCGTAGTAGGTACGCAGTGGGGTGACGAAGGGAAAGGGAAAATTACCGATTTCCTTTCAGAAAATGCAGAGGTGATTGCCCGTTATCAAGGGGGAAACAATGCAGGTCACACAATCAAATTTGATGGAGTGACTTACAAGCTACACCTCATTCCGTCCGGTATTTTTTACAAAGAGAAAACTTGTGTCATCGGTAATGGAATGGTGGTTGATCCTAAAGCGTTGGTCACTGAGCTTGCGTATCTTCACGAACGGAATGTGAGTACAGATAACCTCAGAATCAGCAATAGAGCCCATGTCATTCTGCCTTATCACTTAAAATTGGACGAGGTAGAAGAAGAGCGGAAAGGGGCTAACAAGATCGGTACGACGAAAAAAGGAATCGGACCAGCTTATATGGACAAAGCTGCCCGCGTCGGAATCCGTATCGCAGATTTATTAGATCGTGAAGTATTTGAAGAGAAGCTTGCCCGTAATCTAGAAGAGAAAAATCGTCTTTTAGAGAAAATGTACGACACAGAAGGCTTCAAAATTGAAGATATTTTAGATGAGTATTATGAATATGGTCAGCAAGTGAAAAAATATGTCGTGGACACATCTGTTGTATTGAACGATGCTCTAGATGAAGGCCGCCGTGTTCTTTTTGAAGGGGCACAAGGCGTTATGCTTGATATCGATCAAGGGACATATCCGTTCGTGACGTCATCTAACCCAGTGGCTGGAGGCGTGACGATTGGTTCTGGTGTAGGTCCTACGAAAATTCAACATGTGGTCGGCGTATCAAAAGCTTACACAACTCGTGTAGGTGATGGCCCATTCCCGACAGAACTCCATGATGAAATTGGCGATCAAATCCGTGAAGTTGGCCGTGAATACGGTACGACAACTGGCCGCCCGCGCCGTGTTGGCTGGTTTGACAGTGTTGTTGTCCGTCATGCGCGCCGTGTGAGCGGAATTACAGATTTATCTCTTAACTCTATCGATGTACTGACAGGGATTGAGAAATTGAAAATCTGTGTTGCTTATAAATTGAACGGAGAAATCACTGAAGAATTCCCAGCAAGTCTAAATGAATTAGCGAAATGTGAACCTGTCTACGAAGAAATGCCAGGTTGGACAGAAGATATTACAGGCGTGAAGAATTTAAGTGAACTGCCTGCAAATGCCCGTCATTACTTAGAGCGCATTTCACAATTAACAGGTATTCCACTTTCTATTTTCTCAGTCGGACCAGACCGTTCCCAAACGAACGTTGTCCGCAGCGTGTACCGTCCATCATTATAGACTGATCAGACACCAGTAAAATGACACATTTTACTGGTTTTTTTTTGTTTAAATATTCCTTAATTTCTACGGAACTGACTTCCCGATATTACCAAAATATGATAACTGTATAAAAGGGAAGGAGCGTTCTAGTGAAAGAAAGAATACGATTATTAGATATTTTACGAGGTTTTGCGATATTAGGTACATTGGGTACAAACGTCTGGTTTTTTGCATACGCAGGGGATACCTTTGCGACAGATCAGATTGCGGATGAATATGAAAATGGTAGTTTTCTTGAAAGTCTTGTCTCTATGTTCGTTTATGGCAAAATGCTATCGCTGCTCACAATCATGTTTGGCGTAGGGCTAGAGCTGAAATACCAGCAGGCGAAAAGAAAAAATATGACTTGGCCGGGTACATATTTATGGATTCTTTTATTCTTATTAATTGAAGGCTTTGTCCATTTTGCGTTAGTGATGGAATATGATGTGCTCATGAGTTACGCCGTCACGGGTTTGCTTGTGGCGTTTATTGTCCGTGGAGGAAGTCGGCGCATCAAAAAAGGCATGATTGTCTCGGGTGTCATTCATTTGTTGGTGACGGCTTTTCTCGTTGTATTTTCTTTCTCTGAATTGGAAACTGAATCCTATGACGAGAGCAGTGAACCAGCGTACGAAGAACAACTGCCGGAGACATGGATATCTCAAGTTCAAGACCGATTACAGCACTTTTTGATGTACCGAGAAGAAGCAATCTTTATTATCCCAATGAATACCTTTTTGTTTTTATTAGGTGTGCGGATGATGAGAGCTGGTGTATTTTATGCAAATGAGCGTGGGCAATCTCTGCGGAAAATATTGTTCCGAATGGGTTTGTGGATTGGACTGCCGCTGAATGCGCTCGTCTTCGTACCAAATGACATAGTAGAATTTGTGGTGCGCTATGTGTTTTCGCCATTCCTCTCTATTTTCTATATTGCTGTCGTGGCGAAGCTTCTAGCACGCACGGAGTCATGGTTCATGTGGACTTGGTTTGAATATGTAGGGAAAATGGCGCTTAGCTGCTATATCCTGCAAAATGTCATCTGCTCGCTTCTTTTTTACAGCTGGGGATTGGGTCTTGGCGGTCAAATCAATGCGCCCCTTATCGTCTTGTCATGGTTGTTGATCTCCCTGCTGCAAATCGCGATTTCAGCCCTTTGCTTACACGTCTGGCGAATTGGGCCAATGGAGTATATCCGATCACGGGCACTTCGCCGTGTGACAATGAAGAAAGCATCTTAAAGGGGAATAGATACAATGTTTTTCAAAAAAACGACGAAAAGAGAACAAGCCAATGCACAAAAAGCAGCAGGATCGGCGTTTGTTTTTTATCTTCTAGCATTAGGAGGACATGCGTCTTACGCTTTTTTTCAAGGTGAGAGTACACCTGTGACTTTTGTGATTTTAATGACAGGTCTTCTTGTGTTTTTCACCGCAGATTGGCTATACAATAAAAAACATTCATAAAAAAGAAGCCCTCTGATGAGAGCTTCTTTTTTATTTTAGGCTTTTATATTGGCCTTTTAAATTTTTACGAATGTATTGAATGATTTTGCGCAGTTCGTTGGCATGCGGTCTGCCAAATGGACTTGTTTGTCTTTGCTGATAGAGGACTTGGCCTTTTTCATTTAATAAGAAATAAGCAGGTTCTCCGTGCACCCCATGATCTTCGTATGGGGCATCTTCACCGTGATAGAAGACTTCATAGGCTTTCAATGATGTGAGGTCTTGGTCAGACATGATGGGGAAAGAAAGTCCCTCTTTGTCTGCAAATTCTTTCAAGTCTTCAGGATTATCCGTTGAGATTGTCATTAAGTGAATATCCTTGTCTTGAAAATAGGATTGCTGTTTTTCCAGCTCTTTTAATTCTTCGACACATACTGGGCACCATGATCCTCTAAAGAAAACGATAAGGTGCCAGCTTTGATGCTCCTCTAAATGTTTGTAAAACTCAATGTGATCGCCCTGCACTGTTGGCAGTGAAAAATCGGGCATTTTATCTCCTAATTTAAATGAACTCATCCTATGCTTCCTCCTTTTTCAATCACCATGCTGTTTGTTTCTTGTATAACCAATATTGGTCGGAATCAAACGTTTCTGTGTGCTGGATTGGGCAGTAGCCATTAATTGAATGAAGGCGCTTTCGGATTTAGGCGATGTAACAGAAGATATCAAATCCGACACTTTTTTTAAAAAAATGTCGAAAAACGTATTGCCATATGTAATTACTCTATGATATTATAAATCTCGTTGTTGCAAAGGTCTCTGAAACTTGTTAAGATGCGATTTTCCAGCTTTTAAAGCGATTGGTTTGACGCAATACAGCTTCTTCAGATTCACTTTTCACAAACCGAGAGCCATTAGCTCAGTTGGTAGAGCATCTGACTTTTAATCAGAGGGTCGAAGGTTCGAGTCCTTCATGGCTCACCATGTTTTGGCCCGTTGGTCAAGCGGTTAAGACACCGCCCTTTCACGGCGGTAACACGGGTTCGAATCCCGTACGGGTCATTGATTTACTTTAGCGTTAAGCTAATTTTTCCTCACTTGCTTGAAGGAGCACCACGATTGCTTTTTCGGGCAAGTTACTGAGGTCCGGTAGTTCAGTTGGTTAGAATGCCTGCCTGTCACGCAGGAGGTCGCGGGTTCGAGTCCCGTCCGGACCGCCATTTATACATATTCATCTTTTGATGATGGCTCGGTAGCTCAGTTGGTAGAGCAACGGACTGAAAATCCGTGTGTCGGCGGTTCGATTCCGTCCCGAGCCACTTCCAAACGCATCTGCAATCGCAGGTGCGTTTTTATTATGAAAAGAAGGCATAAAAAGGGAGAAGCCGGACCTAGGTAGGGCCCGGCTCCATAAGAAGAAGACGTTACATGTATATAGACGTTTGGTGACTGGAAAAGTTTCAATAAAAAAGGAAAAAGTCATCAAATCTTTTGGGTGAAGTTCTTCTATCCAACGTTTACTAGCAAAGAAAGCCGTTATTATTTTTATCTTTGCCTCGTAAAACGTTATAATAGACAGTGAGCCTTTTTTTCGTAAATGAAAAAGGCGTAATGAGACATGCAAAATGGAATGACATAGATGCTAAAAATGCAGGAGGAAATCACAATGGAAAAAAAGATTCTTGTCGTAGATGATGAAAAGCCGATTGCGGATATATTGGAATTTAACTTAAGAAAAGAGGGCTACGAGGTTCATTGTGCGTATGACGGAAATGAAGCCCTTGAAATGGTAGAAGAAATTAAGCCAGACATTATTTTGCTCGACATTATGCTGCCGAACAAAGATGGCGTTGAAGTATGCCGTGAAGTGAGAAAGAAATATGACATGCCGATTATCATGCTGACAGCAAAAGACTCTGAAATCGATAAAGTCATTGGTCTTGAGCTTGGCGCGGACGATTATGTCACAAAGCCATTCAGTACACGCGAGCTGCTTGCACGTGTAAAAGCAAATTTAAGAAGACAGACGGCTGCTCCGCAATCAGAGGAAGAATCTGAATCAAATGATATCGAGATTGGTTCACTTGTGATCTACCCAGATGCGTATGTCGTGTCCAAGCGTGACGAGACGATTGAGTTAACGCATCGTGAGTTCGAATTGCTTCATTACTTAGCGAAACATATTGGACAAGTCATGACACGTGAGCACTTACTGCAAACGGTTTGGGGCTACGATTACTTCGGAGATGTCCGTACAGTAGACGTGACAGTCCGCCGTCTTCGTGAAAAAATTGAAGACAACCCTAGCCACCCGAGCTGGATCGTAACAAGACGAGGCGTCGGCTACTATTTAAGAAACCCAGAGCAGGACTAAGATTCTTATGAGTAAAGTAGGTTTTTTTCGCTCGATTCACTTTAAATTGACCTTGATTTATGTGCTGCTGATCATTGTCGCCATGCAGATTATTGGCGTGTACTTTGTGAAGCAGCTAGAGCAGTCCTTAATTAATTCCTATGATAATTCCTTGAATCAGCGAATCTACTCGTTATCGTATTACCTAGAACAAGATTCATCGAAAAGCAAGGCAGAATTAAAAGAGGATGCTCAAAAGATATTAAACGATTTTAACAACAAAGATGAGTCTAATGAAATTTCTGAAGTCAGCTATATTGACGAAAGCAGAGAGGTCATTGCCTCTGTGAATAACGGCAGTCAAGAGATTGCCGGGAAGAAAATCACAGATCAAATCATTAGCCGTATTTTCGCGGTTGGCAAAGACTACGAGAAAAAATTCTATGACCCAGAATCGAATAAACGAGTCCGCATATCAGCGACAGCCGTGAAAAATGAGAACCAAGAAACTGTTGGTGTCATTTATGTGGTCTCATCCATGGAAAGTGTTTTTAACCAAATGCGAACGATCAACACCATTTTGGCGACGGGTACACTCATCGCACTTGGGACGACCGCTCTACTTGGTATATTCATATTCAGAACCATTACACACCCAATTTCGGATATGAGAAAGCAAGCGATCGAGCTCGCCAAAGGGAACTTTTCCAGAAAGGTTCGGAAGTATGGACATGATGAGATTGGTCAGCTAGCAACGACATTTAACCATCTGACGAGAGAGCTGGAGGAAGCGCAGCTGATGACAGAGGGTGAGAGGAAAAAGCTTTCTTCTGTTATCGCTTATATGACGGATGGTGTCATTGCCACGAATCAAAACGGGGCCATTATTCTATTAAACAGTCCGGCACTAGAGCTTTTGAATGTTTCACGTGAAACAGCTCTAGAGATGCCGATCACATCCTTGCTTGGCTTAGAAGAAACTCATACATTTGAAGATTTAGTCGAAAATCAAGACTCCATGCTGCTAGAAATTGAACGAGAAGATCAGTTGTCTGTTTTGCGTGTCAATTTCTCAGTGATTCAGAAAGAGCATGGGAAAATTGATGGTTTAATTGCAGTAATTTATGACGTAACCGAGCAGGAAAAAATTGATGCGGAACGTCGTGAATTCGTGGCGAACGTATCGCATGAGCTGCGCACACCGCTTACGACGATGCGAAGCTATCTTGAGGCACTCGCTGAAGGTGCGATTGGTGATAAAGAGCTTGCGCCAAGGTTCCTCAGTGTCACGCAAAATGAAACAGAGCGCATGATTAGACTTGTGAATGACCTGCTTCAGCTGTCTAAGTTTGACAGCAAGGATTATCAATTCAATCGTGAGTGGACGAATTTTATCAGGTTTATCTCGCTCGTCATTGATCGTTTTGAAATGACGAAGGAGCAGCATGTCGATTTCATCCGCAACTTGCCGCAGCGTGAAATATATGTGGAAATTGATCAAGATAAAATCACTCAGGTGCTCGATAATATCATTTCCAATGCTATGAAATACTCGCCAGAGGGTGGACACATTACGTTCACTGTCGATTTGGATGAGGAGCAAGGTCTTGTGTTATTCAGTGTCAAAGATGAAGGAATCGGTATTCCGAAGAAGGATATGGATAAAATCTTTGAACGTTTTTATCGAGTGGATAAGGCGAGAACAAGAAAGCTTGGCGGAACCGGCCTAGGCCTTGCGATTGCAAAAGAAATGGTTCAGGCTCATGGCGGAGATATTTGGGCTGACAGCATTGAAGGAAAAGGAACAACGGTAACCTTTACCCTTCCGTACAATGAAGAACAAGAGGATGATTGGGATGAAGCGTGAGACCTTTAAAACCATTATATTGACAATCCTAATTGCGATCAGTCTTGTGTTTACGTGGAATATTTGGATGTTCCAGCCCGTCATGCAGGATCAGGCGGATGCCGGCACACAGGTCGTGGAAACGAAGAAGATTTCAAGCGACGAGCCTCGGAGTCTCATTGATGTCGTGAAGCCGCGTGAGATGTTCATCCATTCCAATGGAGAGCATTTCAAAGTGGATCAAAAGGAACTCTTCCAAAACTTTTGGAATGATGTAAGCCTGTGGGATGTCAAAGAGATTGCTGATGTGTCGGACCAATATTCCGAGCAGAAATTTAAGAATTTCTTCTATGGACGCGAGGGGCAAGGCAAAACATTGGATCTTGTGTTCAATGATCCGATTCCGATTGATATTTTTCAAGCGCTGTTTAAATGGCCGAATAAATCCATTGAATACAACTCGTTTGACCGGATGATTGTGCCGTTCGCTCAACCGGATAAGGCCAATAAGAAAGTCTATTTGGTTTCATACAGCAAGGAATCGGTGCTTGAGCTAACGATTGAATCTGCCAACTATCGTAATCTGATGGATAGTATTGCAGCCGCTCAAAACGAGATGCCGCGCTATGATCTATATACTTTCTCTACAAATTCAAAACGAGATTTCCTGCTGCCGCAGAAGCAAAAGCAGCTTGAAGCGAAAATGTTCTTTATCGAAACGATTAAGACAAGCAAATTCAAGGACGCTTTGTTTACAGACCCAAGTCTAGTTGGGGAGGAGTCTAATTTAAACCGGACGGTATATACAGATGGAACGAGTCGTCTTGAAGCAAATCAAAAAGACCACCGCATCCAATATCAGCATCGTAATATCAATTCTAGTACCGTATTCCAAACGGGGGATTTGATCAAGCGAAGCGTGAAATATTTCAATGATACCGGAAGTTTTACCGATAATTATCAATACTTCGGCATTAACAGCAACCAACAGCTGTCCTTTAATATGTTTATGGATGGACTGCCGATCGTCAACAGCACAAAACATCCATTTGGTATGACATCACTTGAAGTACAATGGGCGAATGATGACATCTTGAGTTATAAGCGTCCAAACTACATTCTCGGCAACAAAGCGAGTCAGAGTGAACAGGTCAAACTGATGAATGGGACAGAGCTGAAAAACTTGATCATCAAGCAGACGAAGTATGATGATTTAGAGAAAATTGAACAGATTTTCCCTGCCTATCAAGCGACATCCACGGCATCAGATCAGGATCAAGCGATGTTTGTCTGGCTAGAGCCGGTATGGTGTATGAAATATAACGGAAAAACCGTCATTTTATCGAATGATTTGCTGACAGAGGGGAGCGAGAATCATGGAGTGGAATAAGACCAAAACGATCTTTATCCTAGCCTTTCTCGTTCTCGATATCTTTCTAGGTTTTCAATACTTTGAAAAGCGATCAACCGATCATTTTGCGATTATCGAAAAAACAGATACGCTGGAAGAAATGAAGGCAGACGGAATCAAATATGGCAATCTATCAGATGAAGCGAAGATTGGATACCGCATTACAGCTGAGAAAAAGCAATATACGAAAAAGGATGTCGACGGATTAGCTGATCAAAAGACGAAAAGCACATTCCCGAAAACCAAGAAAGATGATCCTGTCACCCTGCTTGAAATGACCTTCAATAAACCAGTCGCATTGCCGAAAAAAGATATGAAAACAGCAGCGACCAATCTTGTGAGCCAGCGTTTACTGGATGGCAAGAATTATAAGCTCTGGAGCATCGATGAAGAAACAGGTGAAATCGTCTTTTTCCAAACGTATAAAGGAAAATACATCTTCCAAGAAGGTCTTGATGACACCGAAACCATTGGGAAGATCACATTGGATGTGAACGATCAAAACGAGGTCGTCTCGTATCGGCAGTCGATGGTGACATCGATTAATGAAGTGAGAAAAGAAACCCTTGTCCCGGCGCTTGAAACGGTGAAGGACTTATATACACAAAATATGCTGAGCCAAAACACGACAGTGAAAAAAGTGGAGCTAGGCTACTACACGCAATACCCAGGTGCAAGCACTCAAGTAATGGTTCCTGTATGGCGAGTAGAGATTGAAGGCGTGGCAACTGGTTCAAAGAAAAAGACAGAAGAAGAATATTTGATCAATGCCATTGATGGCTCAACACTTGATCATATAGAGAAAGAAGACAAATCTTCATTGGAGTGAGAGAACATGAGCTTGCAGTTCAGTGTACTAGCGAGCGGAAGTACGGGGAACGCTTTTTATTTAGAAACCGATGAGCATGCTTTTTTAGTAGATGCAGGCTTAAGCGGCAAACAGATGGTGGAGCTGCTTGGTCAAATCGATCGCAAGCCGGAAGACTTGGACGGAATTTTTGTCACACACGAGCACTCAGATCATATTAAAGGACTCGGTGTGATGGCAAGAAAGTACAAGCTTCCTGTCTATGCAAATGCGAAAACATGGAAGGCGATGGAGTCACATATTGGGAAAGTGGATACGGAGCAGAAATTCCACTTTGATATGGAGACGGTTCAATCATTTGGCGGACTCGATGTTGAATCATTTGGCGTATCACATGATGCGGCAGAGCCCATGTTTTACGTATTCCATTATGGCGGGCGTAAACTTGCCCTTATGACGGATACAGGCTATGTGAGTGACCGGATGAAAGGGATTATTAAATCAGCCAATACGTTTGTATTTGAGAGCAACCATGATGTCGGCATGCTGCAAATGGGGCGCTACCCATGGAGTATTAAACGCAGAATTTTGAGCGATGTCGGACACGTATCCAATGAAGATGCAGCTCTTGCTATGACAGACGTGATTGGAGACGCCACCTCACGCATTTATTTGGCCCACTTGAGTCAAGACAACAACATGAAGGACTTAGCCCGTATGGCGGTCCAGCAGACGCTTGAAATGAAGGGCTTTGTTGTAGGGGACGGCTTTGATTTATATGATACGGACCCGAAAAAAGCAACCCCGCTTTGCGCCGTATGATTTTTACAATCGTATGATTAAGATAAGAGCTTCTTACCAACACTATATACATCATCTATTCACTGAAAGGAAGGAAACATAGTGGATTATCGCGATGTAGAGTGGAAGCCGAGACGAAGCAGAAAAGGATATTTCCTATCTGGTCTGATCGGTGTATTGGTAGGAGCTTTTTTAATGGGATTCTTTTTCCCCTATGTGTCTGGCCAAAGCGGCAGCCCCTTTGGCTGGCAGTCAACTGGAGATCAGCAGGCATCAGATGGCCCTTTAAAGACCGTCAATGTGAACGTGAATGATGCGGTCACAAAAGTGGTATCAAGTATGTCGGATACGGTTGTCGGCGTCATTAACATTCAAAAGTCGAGCTTTTGGGAAGAAGGCGGTGAAGCAGGCAGCGGGTCAGGTGTGATTTATAAAAAAAAGGGTGACACCTTTTATATTGTGACCAACCATCATGTCATCAAAGGCGCAAACCAGCTTGAAGTGAGCCTTCAGGACGGGACAAGGATCGGGGCAAATCTTGTCGGCAGTGATCAGCTTATGGATTTAGCGGTACTCACGGTCAAAAGTGATAAGATCAAGAAAACCGCCGCCTTCGGCAATTCAGACCATGTCAAACCAGGTGAGCCTGTCATCGCCATTGGAAATCCATTAGGTCTTGAATTTGCTGGCTCCGTCACACAAGGTGTGATTTCTGGAACGGAGCGTGCGATCCCTGTTGATTCTAATGGGGATGGACAGACGGATTGGAATGCGGAAGTTTTGCAAACGGATGCCGCCATTAATCCTGGGAACAGCGGCGGAGCCTTGATTAATATGGACGGCAAAGTGATCGGCATCAATTCAATGAAGATTGCTGAGTCAGAGGTGGAAGGGATTGGGCTGTCTATTCCTGCGAATCTGGTGATCCCTGTCATAGAAGATTTAGAGCGCTATGGAGAGGTGAAGCGTCCGTACCTTGGTGTTGGGATGAAATCACTAGCAGATATTGCGAGCTATCATTGGCAGGAAACGTTAAAACTGCCATCAAAGGTCACAACCGGAGTCGTCGTGATGAGTGTCGAGCCTTTGTCTCCAGCAGGGAAAGCAGGGTTAAAAGAGCTGGATGTCGTGACGTCGTTTGACGGCAAGGAAGTACAAAATATCGTCGATCTGCGTAAATATCTTTATCAAAAGAAAGTAGGCGACAAGGTAAAGGTGCAATTTTACCGAAGCGGAAAGAAAAAATCAGTCGAGATCAAACTCTCCCAAACCGATCGGTTCGGTGGCTAGCCAGTTCCTATAGGGGACTGGCTTTTTTTACATGCCCGGCATATGATAAAGAAAAGGGGGAGATACGATTGGTCACATTACTACCAATGTCGCAAACAGATTATGACGTCTTGATAGAGAAGGCCATTAAGCGGTACGCAGAAGAAAAGGTACACGCAGGGACATGGAATCAGGAAGAAGCGCAAAAGAACGCAGAGGAACAATTTGACCGGCTGCTTCCTGAAGGACTTCAGACAGAAGATCATGAGTTGTGGAACATCTTACATGGAGAAGAAGCCATTGGATGGGTATGGCTTTGCTATGATCCAGATCATCCCCAGCATGAAGGATTTATTTATAATTTTATTTTGTTTGAAGCGTATCGAGGAAAAGGGTTGGCAAAACAGGCCATGACGGCATTAGAAGAGCAGGCAAAGTCATTAGGTGTGAAGAAACTATCGCTGCATGTCTTTGCCCATAATCAAATCGCCCGCTCACTTTATAAGAAAACGGGATTTGCTGAGACTGGGATTTACATGAGCAAGCCTTTATAAAAAAAGAGAAGTACCGTGCAGTGAGCGTACGGTACTTTTTTATGTGGACATCATGGCATCTTGCGCCGTGACTCGGTATAGGTCGACTTTGCATTTCACAAACGCACGGATGATGGCTGGGACTTGAGCTTCTGAACGAATCAACAATGAGGTCTCGTCATCTCTGATCACAAGGTCTGTTCCCACACTTTGTAAGTACTGCGTGAGAACAGGCTTCACCTCATCATCAATCCATGCATGCTTGAAGGTGGCACGAATGGTTGAGGACGTGATGGTTTTCTCTTGAGGATGAGTACTTGAGGACACGATTTTTCCTTCAGATATGAAAGCTGTTTTGGTACAAATAGGCTGGGTGAACCTTGGCTCGTCTGCTGTTAAAAAGACAGTTTTCCCTTCAAATTTTAACGATTCAATCACCCGCTGGATATGTAAGATAGAATCTGCATCAATATCCGCAAAAGGCTCATCAAGTAAAATAAAGTCAGGCTGATGAGCGATGGCCTGAGCCATTCCGAGCCGCTTCTTCATCCCAGGTGTAAAGGCACCGACTTTCTCTTGATGATAACGATGTAAGCCAACAAATTCGAGTAATTCTTCATAATAGCTCGTTTTCTGGCGAGTACCCGTAATTTTCGATAAATAGGCAATATGCTCAATAGCAGTCAGCCCTTCATATAAATCTGTATATTCAGGCAGAACACCGATATGATGACGTACTTTTTTTAACGACGTCATGTTCATCATGATAAACGTGCCAGAGGTGGGGCGGGAGATCCCTGTAATGATATTAAAGAAGGTCGTCTTACCAGCACCCTTCGGTCCAATGAGGCCGAAGATATCCCCTTGATGGATATCAAGATCAATATGATCTATTGCGACTTTCGTCCGATATTTTTTTGTCAGCCCTTTTGTGTGAAGCACTTAGACATCCCTCCTCTGAAACAGTAGTGCAGTTCCAACGAGTAAGACAACAGTCAATGCGGCATTCATCAGCACATAGGTCAGCGGTTCACTCCAGCGAGCATAATAGTAAGGCGTCACGTATTGGAACCAGTGAATCAACCGTTCTGAAGAAAGAACAGACATCATGCTCATGATTGGAAATAGAAAGGAAAACAACATGCCAACAAACATCGATTTCTGTGGTGTTGGAAAGAGCATGGACAAAAACAAAGCACAGGAGATGCCGACACTGATAAACGTTAATATTTTTAAGGCATCAGAGAACAGAAAACGATGTGAAATCACCATATTTAATATATATGTGGTCATAATGCAACTGAGCCAGAACAGCATCAGCCCAAGATATTTCCCGATGACAATGTTTAAACGGGTCGTTTTGCTGACGAGAAAACGAATGGTTTTCAAATGAATTTCGCGGCTCAAAATATCATGAGATAATAAAAAAATAAGGAAGAAACCAAATAACGACATTACTAGTTCATTCCCAATGGAATAAGGGTCCTTTGCCTGTTCCCACTTCCCTTGATAAGCAGCTATAAATGGAAGACTTGATACAAAAGTAGATAAAATGAAAATAATAACAATAGTTAAGATGGATTTTGTGCTTTTGAAGAGCTGCTTAAATTCATTCATACAGATGGTCCACACACACTGTACCTCCCTTCATCTTTATTATACCGCTAGAAAAGAAAGACACCATATCTCGCTCTTTAACATTTGCTTAAATTTTATAAAAAAGAAGACTCTTCCAGAACAGTTAACTCATTTTTAAAAATGTTCAGAAAAATATCTTGATTTATCAAAAAACATCATGTATGATAGCTTTAATTCAAGATAGTTAAACAGGCAATGACGAGAGAAAGTACAATCATCAATTTTTCCACAGAGAGCTTCGGCAGCTGAAAAGAAGCAAAAATAATGATTCGAAAAATGGTCTCTGAGCCTCGTGCTGAACATATCCATGATATTAGTAGGTGACGACGAGAGTTGGTACTCGTTATCAAAACCACAGTATATGAGCCAAATTGGAGCTTTGTACTTGTAGAGGCTGTTTAGCGCGAGCAAACAGTAAATAAAGGTGGTACCACGAGACAAATACCTCGTCCTTATGATTCATAGATAAGGATGGGGTATTTTTTATTGTCCACTTTTTTTCATACAAATGTTCAAATGTTCCACGTGAAACACCACAACCATTTTTTCAAATGAAAGGGAGATTAACATGAGTGAACATGCATTGGTTTTGCAATCAGATTTCGGTATTGATGATGGAGCGGTCAGCGCAATGTACGGCGTAGCCAATACAGTGAGCAGCGGCATCCGCATTTTTGATTTAACTCACAACATTCCCCAATATGATATTTGGGAAGCGTCTTATCGCTTGCTTCAGACGGTCACATATTGGCCGGAAGAAACGGTATTTGTCTCCGTTGTTGATCCAGGCGTTGGATCAGAGCGAAAGAGCCTTGTCGTCAAAACAACAAGCTCACACTACATCATCACACCTGATAATGGGACACTTACGCATGTCGCACAGGATATTGGCATCGTGGAGGCTCGGTATTTAGATGAAACCATCAATCGTCTGCCGAAGTCAGGAAAATCACATACATTCCATGGTAGAGACATTTACGCCTATACAGGCGCGAGAATTGCTTCAGGTGTGATTTCTTTTGAAGAGGTCGGGCCAAAGGCGAATATAGAGGACATTATTCACCTTTCAGTCGTACAAGCTTATGCGGAAGAAGAAGTGATCACAGGGACGATTGATATTTTAGATGTGCGGTTCGGAAACCTATGGACAAACATTCATCATACGTTATTTGAACAGCTTTCAATCAATTATGGGGATGCAATAGAAGTTACCATTGCCAACGGGCCAAAAAATGTGTATAAAAATATCATGACCTATGGACGATCTTTTGCCGATTTAAAGGTAGGCGAACCACTCGTATATGTCAATTCACTCGATCATTTAGGCGTGGCGATCAATCAAGGGTCATTTGCAAAGGCTTATAACATCGGTACAGGCACAGGCTGGCGCCTTTCGATTCGCAAAGCTCCGCGCATTATATATGAATAAGAGGAGGAAACATCATGGCAGGTAAACAACTTTCAACGAAAACTGTCGTTGCCATCGGAATTGGCGCAGCCGTCTTTGTCATTTTAGGACGCTTCGTCTCCATTCCAACTGGGATTCCGAATACACAAATTGAAACATCGTACGCGTTCCTTGCATTAATGGCCGTGCTATTTGGTCCTGTTGCAGGCGCATTGATTGGATTTATTGGCCATCTCATTAAAGATGCCACCACATTTGGACCTTGGTGGAGCTGGATTATCGTTTCGGGTGTTGTTGGTTTATTGATCGGCCTCATTTCGAACCGTTTAAAAGTAGAAGAGGGCGACTTTGGCTGGAAAAAAATCACGCTCTTCAACGCCGTCCAAGCCGGCGCACAAGCATTAGGCTGGTTTGTCATTGCGCCGGTACTCGACATTGTGATCTATGCAGAACCTGCAAATAAAGTGTTTGTTCAAGGCATCGTAGCAGGAATCTCAAACATCATCACAGTCGGTGTACTAGGCACCATCATCATTGCGGCTTATGCGAAAACAAGAAGCAAAAGCGGCAGTCTATCGAAAGAAACATCATGAAGCAAGGTGGAACACATAAATGAAGAAACCGATGATTCAATTCGAACATTTCGGATTCAAGTATCGCAGTCAGGCAGAACCAACATTGAAAGATATCAACCTGACCATCTATGAAGGAGAAAAAGTCCTCATCGCAGGCCCGTCTGGATCGGGAAAAAGCACACTAGCCCATTGTATCAATGGGCTAGTTCCTGCGTCTTATAAAGGTTCTATGGAAGGAAGTCTTCACATCGGCGGGAAAAATGCAGAGAAAGAGAACATTTTCTCTCTTTCACAGCTCGTTGGAACGGTACTGCAAGACCCTGATGGACAATTTATCGGGCTGACCGTTGGAGAAGATATCGCGTTCACACTAGAAAATGATCAAGTCACACGCGAAGAAATGAAAACACGTGTCGAGAAAGCGGCAAAATTAACAGAGGTAGACGGCAAACTGGCATCATCCGTGCATGAGCTGTCAGGCGGTCAAAAACAACGTGTCGCCATCGCAGGCGTACTTGTCAACGATGTCGACATTTTGCTGTTTGATGAACCACTGGCAAGCCTTGATCCCGCAACAGGTAAAGAAGTGATCGATCTCATTGACCGTCTGCAAAAAGAAACGAAAAAAACGGTCGTGATGGTGGAACATCGATTGGAAGACGTCCTCTTCCGCCATGTCGACCGCATCATCGTTGTCAATGACGGCACGATTGCAGCGGATATGACACCAGATGAATTGCTCGCCTCAAATGTATTAGAAGCGGCGTGTTTACGTGAGCCTTTATATGTGAGAGCGATGAAATATGCAGGTATTCCGATTGCAGCAGGAGATCAGATCGCTAATTTACAGCATCTCACCTTAAATGACGAGGCAAAAGAGAAAATCGAGCAATGGATGGAAGCATCTGAGCCATCAGTCGAGCAGAATGAAGCACCGGATTTACTAGAAGTGCGTGAGCTGAGCTTTGATTATCCGACAAGACCAAACACGCTGAGCAACATCTCTTTTACCGTCAAAAAAGGAGAAATGATCAGCATCGCCGGTGCCAATGGCGCAGGCAAGACGACACTATCCAAGGTGCTCTGCGCATTTGAAAAGCCAACAAAAGGGACAATCCTTTTAAATGGCAATGACATCACAGGAGACACCATCAAACAGCGCTCCGAACGAATCGGTGTCGTCATGCAAAACCCAAATCAAATGATTTCGAAACAAATGATTTTTGATGAAGTCGCACTAGGTCTCGTTTTAAGAGGTGTACAGGAAGACGACATCAAGGATCGTGTAGAGCGGGTTTTAAAAGTGTGCGGGCTGTATCCATTTCGAAATTGGCCGATCTCAGCACTTAGTTTTGGACAGAAAAAACGCGTCACCATTGCATCCATTCTTGTGTTAGAGCCAGAAATCATCATTTTAGATGAGCCAACGGCCGGTCAAGATTTTAGACATTACACAGAGATGATGACGTTTTTAGAGCAATTAAATCAGCAGGGCGTCACGATTTTGATGATCACCCATGATATGCATTTGATGCTCGAATACACAACAAGAACCATTGTCATTTCAGATGGAGAAAAAATCGCAGACGATACACCAGCTAAAGTACTGACAGATCAGTTGCTAGTCCAAAAGGCGAGCTTAAAGGAAACGTCGCTGTATGAACTGGCGCTAAAAGCAGACTGGCCAAATCCAAATGAACTCGTGGATCGCTTCATTGAGGTTGACAGAAAGGAACGAATGACATGGCTGTAGACATGCTGTCCTATATCGACCGCCCGTCACCAATTCACCGGCTGACAGGTGCCACCAAACTCATTTGCTTTATCCTCTGGTCATCCGCAGCGATGCTCACGTATGATACAGGCGTATTAGTGTTTATGCTAGTTGCCAGTATCGTGTTCTTTCAGCTATCAAACGTACGATTTCGTGATATCTCTTTCATAGTGATTGTCTTGGCGATTTTTCTTGTCATCAATAACATCGCCATTTACGTCTTTGCACCTCAGCAAGGTGTCGCCATCTATGGAGCGAAGCACGAGCTGTTTCACATTGCAGGCTGGTACAATGTCACACTTGAACAGCTTTTCTATCAATTGAACATTACACTGAAATACGTGACCGTGATGCCAGCGGCGCTTTTGTTTATCGTGACAACAAATCCAAGTGAATTCGCCTCATCGCTCAGCAGAATCGGGATCAGCTACCGGATTTCGTATGCGGTAGCGATTGCTCTGCGCTACATTCCAGATATTCAGCGGGATTTTCGAACGATCGCGATTTCTCAGCAAGCAAGAGGCATTGATTTGTCAAAGAATGAAAAACTGGGAAAACGGATTAAAAATGCGCTGTCGATTGTGATGCCGCTGATTTTCTCCAGCCTAGAGCGGATTGAAACGATCAGCAATGCGATGGAACTGCGCGGGTTTGGAAAGCATAAAAAGCGCACATGGTTTACGGCGAAAGACTTTCAAAAAGCAGATTATGCGGCGTTAATCTTTGTTGGAGCGGTACTGATTGTGTCGCTAGTGATTACATTTGTTAGAGGAACGAGATTTTATAATCCATTTTTATAGGAAGGAGCCTTCACAGGAGTGGAGGCTTTTTTATTTGGTTTGTGGATAAAAGGTGTGGAAAATGGTAAAAGACTATTAACATGTGAATAAATCGGTTATATTGAACAATGAGCGAAACACATGTGAATAACCAAACAACATATTGGAGGAATTAGAAACTTATGAACAAATCACTTTATGCTTGTGCAGAACATATAGAAACCGTACTAGACATGTACATAGATGATCACGAAACACCGCCAGAATTCAGAAAAATCGAACATACACACAGCTTATCCACAACCTGTGAATTGTGCGATGAACCTGCAATATATATAGTGGGGAACGAATGATCGGACACAAAATACACAAATTTTATCCACAATTGTTGATAACTTATATGAATAACTTGTTCTTAAGGTGGGGATGACCTGTGAATATATCAATTATCACAGTAGGAAAATTAAAAGAGAAATATTTAAAGCAAGGCATAGCCGAATACACAAAACGATTACAAGCATACGCAAAAATCGAGATCATTGAGCTCGCAGACGAAAAAGCACCCGAGAATCTCAGCGAGCAAGACATGAAAATCATCAAAGACAAAGAAGGCGAACGCATCCTAAGCAAAATCAACCCAGACGCCCACGTCATCGCCCTCGCCATCGAAGGAAAAATGAAAAGTTCCGAAGAATTAGCCAATACAATAGATAAGCTGGCAACATACGGAAAAAGTAAGGTATGTTTTGTCATAGGCGGGTCACTTGGGTTAAGTGATGCTGTCATGCAGCGCTCGAATGAGAAACTGTCGTTTTCGAAAATGACGTTCCCGCATCAGTTGATGAGGTTGGTGTTGGTGGAGCAGATTTATCGGGCGTTTCGGATTGTTCGGGGGGAGCCTTATCATAAGTAAACGGGGATTTTAATTTTCAAAGTAAATAGTTTGACTAATCCTTAGTCGGGCTATTTTTTTTATAATAGATATATTAGTATATTGGAGGTCTTCGGTAGTGAAAGAATTTTTTGTAAATAATGTTTCTAATTACATAGAAGAAATAAAAAATATATCCTCTAGAGGCTTTTCATTTTTCAGAGGACAAGGTTCAAATAAACATCAATTGCTTCCTTCTCTTTTAAGGAAGAATAATAGTTTAGTTGATGTGTATGGAACAAATTGTGACAAAAATTTTCAAAAGATATAATACCGGTTCACATCCTTTAAGTAGACAAGAAATACGAAATGTAGTTTATAGAAGTGCAGTGAATGATTGGTTAAATCAACATATAGAAACCTATTATAATTCAGTTTCAACATATAAATATATATATAATATGACTAAGAAAAGGTTTTCGGATAAAACCGCACACGAAAATATTCAAACTATGCTTTACATATTAGAAATTGGACTAGAAAGTAAATATGAAACGTCTCCAGAGTATGCAGAAGAGTTTATGAAAAAAACACCATAACAATAAATCAAGAAAGCCGAATTGAGAAACTATCAATTTTATTAGATAAAGTAAATAATTTCTATGAAAAGATATATTGGGAGTACGGTATTAAATACCCTTTTTCAAAAGAAATTTATGGAGTTGAAAGTAGAAATTACAAAGTGCAAATACCTATTCTAATGATTATTGCAGATTTCTTGCGGAAATTAATTGAACGGGATGTAGATTTGACTAAAACAGTGAACACTGGAGTTATTCTCAAAGTAATATCAGATGTTATGAAAGATTCTTACTTAGAGAATAATTTTAAAGGTTCAAGTACAAGACCAGAATTATTAATAGAAACATCAAATAAATTGTTTGAAAAATTAGCTAAGGGTGATCTCGTTTAGATACATCACGGAGAGCCTTATCATAAGTAGCTTCAAAAGAATTGAAAGAACGAGCCTCAACTTCTAATGTAATATTGTTAATGTGTTGTTCGGATATTCTCCATCTGCTTTTCGAAAGTACTCAACAGAGTTTGAATGTTTATGGTTTCGATCTAATAAATTTCGGATAAATAAGGATATTTTTTAAAAAATAAACATTATAAAGTGAAAGTGACCCATAATATACGAGTTCTACAAGAGATAGATAACTTAAATTTGGTTAAATTTGATACAATAAGACTATAGTTTATATGAAACGGAGTGATGAGTATGATTAATAATTGGCAAGTACCTCGAAATAAACGAAGACTTTATCCTGTTGTAGATATATTATCATTATTCACATTACAAAATTTAGGTGAGAATTGGAGAGGAAGTTTATCACGTCAATTAGATTTTGAAACGGAATTAGAAAGATATGGATTGAAAAGAGTGGGACAACGTAGGGATAGGAGAGCTGGTGGGGCGAGAACATACGAATCATGGTTATACAATTTAGGTCTTGTCTATATAGAAACAGAGACGAACATCACTCGTACTACATTAGCAGGAGATGCATTGCTTTCTGGTCAGCCACCAGTTCCTATTGTCACAAATCAATTAATGAAGTTGCAGTATCCTTCTCCTTACTCTTTAAGAAGAAGAGTAAATATCAATAAGCGCTTTCAAATTCGACCATTTCGCTTTCTATTAAAACTCCTATTAGATAATCGTGTACATACTTTGTCTAAAGAAGAGATTGGGAGATTTGTAATTACAGAAGGAGAAAACGAATCACAAGGGTGCTTTGAAAACGTGGTACAACGTATTTTAGATTACAGGTTACTGGGGGATGCTGTTTTACCCGAGAACTTTGAGGAGCTATATCCAAGTAGTACCACTGGTGTTAGAAGTCGAGAGAAGACTATCAGTGGATTAGAGGATATTGCTAATACCCTAATCAATTACTTGGAATATACTCAGTTCATAAGCAGGAATGATAATGGAAGTATATTTATTTTGCCTGAGAGAATTGTAGATGTGCAATCGATTATGACTGATGGGACCACATTGAGAAGGTTAGACGCTAATCATCAATTTGGCATAGAAAATTTTCAAAGAAACTTTGGATTAGCTCCAGGTCAAAATCGTGATAATCGTAATTTTGGTGGGCAAAACATTACAGATAATATATACAGAGAGAGGCGAATTCGGAGTGAACTTCTGCACATAGCGGGTACGACTCCAATATCCACCATAACCGATGACATATTAAACAGGATTTCGTCTGCGACCGGTTATACGACAAATGAGGTAGCAAGAGCTCTAGATGGATTTCGACCGGATACTTTTTCGCTGTTTGAAGCTACCTATATGAACATGGCTGTCAGCGGAAGAGAACTTGCTACCGAGTTTGAGTTGGCTACCCAAAATGTTTTTGAAGAGTTAGGGTTTAATGCCCAGCATGTGGGGGCTAAACCACTACATCCTGATATCTATGTAGAATCACCGTTGAACTATTCGGGAATCATTGATACTAAGGCTTACAGAAGGTACTCGATTACAAATGACCATAGAAATCGAATGGTCAGGAACTACATACCAACCTATAGAGATGATGACTTCACATTCTTTATGTACGTAGCAGATGGATTTGGTTCTAATATTTCTTCACAGATACAAAGTATTGCTGAAGAAACAAATATCAATGGAACGGTGATTACTGCATCTAATATAATGAGGCTTCTACAAAGGAATCAAGTCGCTACAATTGATCACGCTTCTCTTAGAAACTTGTTCACAAGCAACGAGGTAGTCTCGATTTCTGATATTAATTCATTGTAATAGAGAGTGTTCGTACTACAATTATTTTCAACCGTTTAACTATGGTGTATAATAAATAAAAGCGAACAAAAGTACGAACACTTGGAGTTGTGAAGTAATGATATTTAAAAAAGGCGAGCTCTTTTGTGGGCCAGGAGGATTGACGCTTGGGGCAAGAGAAGCTCAGATTGAAAAAAATGGTGAAGTATTCAAAGTAGAGCACCAATGGGCTAATGATTACGATGAAGCGACATGTAATACGTTTAGACATAACATATGTCCAGGAAATCCTGAATCAGTTATTTGGGAAGATGTTAGACAGTTAGATGTCACAAAGTTACCAGCAATAGATTGCTTTGCATTTGGCTTCCCTTGTAATGACTACAGCATAGTAGGCGAATCAAAGGGCTTGGAAGGTGAATACGGTCCTTTATACACTTATGGTATAAAGGTATTAAAGCATCATAAACCCAAATGGTTTATAGCAGAGAATGTAGGTGGGTTGGAAAGCTCCAATGAAGGAAAAGCATTTATAAAAATAATGCAGGAAATGGAAGAGTCAGGGTACAACATTACTCCTCATTTATACAAGTTTCAAGAGTATGGCGTACCGCAAGCTCGACATAGAATTATAATAGTCGGAATTAGGAAAGATTTTGGTTGGAAGTTTAAAGTGCCTAAAGCTCCTTTTAAGAGTCCTACACAGTGGAAAACAACAAGAGAAGCACTGGAAAATCCACCTATACCAGCAGATGCTTTTAACCATGAGTATACAAAACATAAAGGCAAGGTAATAGAGATGTTAGAGTCAATACCACCTGGTGAAAATGCATGGTTTGAAGGTATTCCAGAGCATTTGCGATTAAATGTAAAAGGTGCAAGATTATCTAACATCTATAAAAGGCTTAATCCTGATACCCCTGCTTATACGGTCACTGGTTCAGGTGGGGGTGGTACTCACATGTACCATTACGATGAGCCAAGAGCTTTGACTAATAGAGAGCGAGCGAGATTGCAAACTTTTCCAGATGACTTTGAGTTTTTGGGTGGGAAAGAAAGCGTCAGAAAGCAAATAGGCATGGCAGTTCCTCCAGACGGAGCAAAAGTTATAGTTGAAGCAATACTCAAATCTTTTGCAGGTATTGAATACGAATACGAAACTTCAAAATGGGAATATGAACTAAGTGAGATGTTACTTACTGGTCAAACTAAAAAGAGCAGAAAAAAGTCAAAATCCATTGAAGAAAAAGTATTAGAAGATGTAGTGCAAACAAAATTGTTTAAGTAATCTCATTAATAAGTATCGTTTGAGGTAGTGTCCTTAGACGATACTTTTTTAAATTTCGGTAATTGAAGAAATTATAAAAAACATAGCATTCATACTTAGTTAAAGGAATATTTTATCTAGAGATAATATTATTTCTTTAAGAGCCCATATCAGTGATCATAAAGTAGATGTCTTTACTATTGGTCCTGATTTCAAGTTTTCCCACTTTATATTCTATAATTTGAAATGAGTAAAGGTTTTTTAAGTAGTTTGGTAAATCACCTAGTAAAGTGAAGTGGTAATTGGTATGGTTAGTGTCTGCCAAATTTTTATAGTAAAGTATATATTGGAAGATAAGAAGAATTATTTATTGTTTAAAAGAATCTCTTATAACGGAGATTAAGGGAGATCAATAGAATTAAAGGAGACTTCCATGAGTTTTAAAGAAAACTTTAAACGTGAAATACGTAACGTAATAAAAGATGTAGAAAAAGAAATAAATAAAACATGGAAAATTGATTATAAAGGGCATTCTATAGAAATTACAAACCAAATAAAAGAAGAGCAACTAATCATTGATGGTGTGACAGTTGATAAAAAACAACGAAAAAGTTTATTGACTCATATGATCCCTTATTCAAAATTGTCAGGGATATTGGAGCTTCAAGATGGTACAAAACACAAAGTGTCCGTTAAACTTGGTGGGTATGTACGATTTCGTTGTATGGTGAAGGTAGATCATGAAACGGTTTTAGATGAATCAATGAAGATAGACTTTCTCCCATGGGATCATAAAGAGAAAATCGTTCCCTTTATTCAACAACAAATTCAATCACATCATAAAATAGTAGACGACCGTTTACCCGATGAAGATTATTTATTTGACGAAAATGAACCACGATTGGCTCCCGGTTTATCTGATTATTATGTAGATGAACGACCTGCCCCTTTTTATGTGAAGAAACTATTGAAGCTTTTTGAAATACAACTGAATCATCCTACAAACGAAACTAGAAAAAAAACATATGAAAAAATCATTTCTAACAATATGGCGAGTCGCAACAGTGAGCTAATTGAACGATTTCAGCAAACACAATGGGCTGAATCCCGTGTACAGCAAGAAGCGTTATGGCTTCTTGAACATGCGGCACATCGGGAGGTCGTCAAATTTGCAGTCATGATACTGGGATGTACAAACTGTGAAAAATACAAAGAGCTTTTATTCACAATAGGTATGCATGAAGAATTTACTTCTTATGTCGTGTTTGCATTGAAGAATGGCACAATTCAAGGAAACGAACATGTTTGGCGTCTTGCAAAGTCCGTCGATGGATGGGGAAAAATTTCGGCTGTTGAGCAATTGGAAGCTTCGACGCCAGAAATAAAACGTTGGTTACTAACAAAGGGCTGCGAAAATACAATCATGAATGAATACTTAGCCTATACTTGCGCTCTTAATGGTGATCTGGAAACAGCTTTATCAGAAGATGAAATTTCCAAAGAAATATACGATGGAGCGAGTCTCATCATTCAAGCGTTATTAGAAGATGAGGTTTCTATCTACGGAATCGATGAGTATTCAAATGCAAGCTCAGTTCTCTGCCGATTTATTCACCATGCTCATAAGCACTGCCAAACAATTGAGGACTTTTATCCAATATTGAAAATAAATGAGTTTTTAAATGATGAACAAGAGATTTGGGAAGACCGATTGAATGCTTCATGGAAACAGGACGATTATAAGGCTATCCAGGAAGCTGTTCAACCGTTTATCAATGACAGTAGATGGCCAAAGCTTGCAACCGATTCGTTACACCAGGTTTTTAGCTCCCAAGCACTTGAAATCGCTCTCTTTTATCGTTTAGATGTGATTGAGCATCTATTTGCTTTGCTTGAGAAAGATCCGACAAATAGTGAAATATACTTTGCTGTGATGGACACAAATCATCACCAGCATATTAGAGAGCTTTGTACATTTGCAGAAACACATTTATCGTTATCAAACCTCTCAGATGATGAAGTGGCTTGTCTACAATATATTGTGCAAGATTTATATGAACACGAAGGTGTAGGATTGCCATTGATTCAAGCTGCACTTAGATCAAATGATGGAAATTTACAGTATCATGCTTTAAGTGTATTAAAAGAATGGTCTCCTTCGTATTCGCAGCAAGCGGCCACAAGAGAATTGATTGAACATATTGCCGTGAAGACAAAGGATAAGGAAGATCGAAAGTTAGCCAAATACTTATTAAAGAAATAGGCTTCGGTTTACCTTCGCACTACGAGAATAAAATCTAAATATTAGAGAGCAGGCACACCATGCACACAATCAAAAAAATAGGCCAAACCTTCTCCTACATCACACCAATATCACTCACTGACCGCCCCATCCTAGGCATGGTCGTAGGCAATAACAAAACATTAATGATCGATGCTGGTAATTCAGAAGATCATGCGAACTATTTCATCCAAAAGACCTTAAAACAAGAGAACGTCACGCCGGATATGGTTGTCCTCACTCATTGGCATTGGGATCATATTTTTGGTCTACCGGCGCTGCCTCATGCGGTTTCAATTACTTCTGCAAAAACCAGAAAGGAAATGGAGAAGCTTCTTCCGTTTTCTTGGTCAGATGAGGCGATTGATGAGCGGGTGAGGGAAGGAACGGAGATTGAGTTTTGCGCGAAGGCGATAAAAGAAGAATATAAGAATCACCGAGAGATTCAGGTGGTTTTACCGGATGTGACGTTTGATCGTCGGATGGAGATTGATCTTGGCGGGGTCACTTGTGTTGTGTAGCATGTTGGGGGCGATCATGCCGCAGATTCAGTGATCGTGTATGTGAAAGAGGAAAAAATCCTGTTTCTTGGTGATTGCATTTATCCGAAAATGTATGCAGAAAAAGTACATTTTACGGTGAAAGAAATTTTGCGTCTTTTAGATGAGTTAGATGCTTTTGATGCGGAGACGTATATTCCTTCACATCAAAGACCGTGGACAAAAGAGGAGTTTCGTCAGGAAACAGACAAGCTTCGAATGATGGCGAAATACACTGATCTTTATGGTGGAGACCAGGAGAAAATCAAGAGTGAATATCAAACACATGTGAACAGAGAACTAAAAGAAGATGAGTTAGAGACAATCGCTTATTTTGTAAATGGTTATGAAGGATTAGCAGAGGGATAAACCTCTGCTTTTTTTATTTTCATGGCTCGTCCTTTTCCCTGAGTTTATATCAAGTTTATATACGAGCGATATACTCGAACCGGTAAGAAAAGGAGGAGAACCATCAATGAAAGGATTCAGATCATTTATTGATAAAATGTCTACAAAAAAAGGAGCTTGGCTGACTGTTATCATTTGGCTTGTTTTCATGATCGGGTTGAGTGCTGGGCCTAAATTGGGAGATCATAAAGTGAGCAATTTTCAATCTTTACCTAGTGATGCTCAGTCCATCGTGACACAAAAGAAGTTAGATCAGTATTTCCCAAATGATAAAGGGACTCCGGGATTATATGTGTTCCATAACCCTAATGGAAAGCTGGCTATTCAAGATGTAAAAACGATCATTCAAGGAATCAAAGAGGCAAAGATTGAGGGAATTGAAGAAATTGTCGATGTGTCCGCATTGCCTCCTCAAGCGTTATCCGCTTTTTTATCAGAAGATGAAACGACCATGATTGTGCCAATGAATTTGAAAGCGGGATTAGGCAATGCTGATTATGCAAAGATTAATGATGAGACAACGGATGTCGGTACAAACATAGCGAAAGGGCTAGATGCTGATTTTTATATTACGGGTCCAGCAGGTATAGCGGGGGATACGGTGAAGCTGTTTGAATCTGCCGACTTGAAACTGCTATTAGCTACTGTTGCAATCATTTTGGTTTTATTGATCGTCATTTACCGTTCTCCGTTATTAGCGATCATTCCCTTGTTCGCAACGGTCATTGTCTATCAAGTGGTGAATCAAGTTGTGGCTTTACTTGGCGTGGGTGGACTTGAAATCAATAACTCGACCACCTCGATTATGAGCATTTTGTTATTTGCTGCTGTGATTGATTATTCATTGTTTGTTTTCTCGCGTTATCGTGAGGAGTTACAACATCATGAAAATCAATTTGAAGCGATGAAAGTGGCGATGCGTTCAACAGCCAAACCGGTCTTATTTGCAGGCGGTACAGTATTTGCGGCGATGATCATATTATTTGTGGCGGATTTCCGTGATTATCAAAACTTTGCGCCAATCTTTGGTGCTGCGATGGTGGTCATTATGTTGGCTTCTGTCACACTGATTCCAGCCTTGTTTGCATTATTTGGCCGCAAAGCATTTTGGCCGAAAGTACCGACATATGGTGAAGCAAAAGAAGCAAAACATGGCATATGGGGACCTCTTGCCAAATTCGTGGTTCGAAAACCAGGATTAATTGGTGGTGCGGTCTTGCTGTTTTTACTTGTGACAGGTGCGAATATTTTCAATTTACATTATGAATTTAACTCGGTGAAAAATTTCCCGAAGGATTTACCTTCTCGTGTTGCATTTGAAATCGTTGAGGAAAAATTTAATAAAGGTGATCTAGCCCAGACAACAGTACTTGTGACTGGTCAAAAGCTAACTCAGGAACATTTACAAGAAATCTCCGCCCAATTCTCAGAAAATGAAGAGATAGGATCGGCTCGTCCTTCGGGGGTAACCAAAGATGGAGAGCACGGCAAAATGACGATATCATTAAAAGTGAATCCATACAGTATAGAGGCCATTGAATTTTTAGGAGATTTCCGTACAAATCAAGCCACCTATCGATTATCAGATGGTCAAAAGGTTCAGTTATCTTTTGCTGGCACAACAGCTAAATTAGTGGATGAGCAACAAGTGAATCAATCCGATATTAAAAAGATCGTATTACTGGAAACATTACTCATTCTGATCTTATTACTCGTTTTGACACGCTCCATGAAAATGTCGATTTATATGATGGCGACGATTTTAATCTCATTTGTATCTGCATTAGGCTTAGGTATTTTCTTAGTCGATGTGTTATTTGGATATGATGCGATTTCAACTCGTGCCCCTGTGTATGCCTTTATCTTTCTCGTGGCATTAGGAATTGATTATAACATCATCCTTGTGAGCCGTTTCTTAGAAGAACGCCAAACGTTACACGTCAAAGCTGCATTAGAAGTAGCGATACGAAACACAGGCGGGGTCATTTCGTCAGCGGGGATCATTCTTGCTGCAACGTTTGCCGCATTAATGACCATGCCGATTACGGATTTATTTATCTTTGGATTTATTGTCGCTATTGGGATTATCATCGATACATTCTTCGTGCGAGGAATGTTGCTGCCGTCACTCATATTATTCTTTGAAAAAGACAAAGCTAAGGAAATAAAGGAGGAAGGATAATTGCATGTATTGGTTGTGGATGATGATGAAGCCATTTTGCAATTAGTGTCCATCCATTTAGAGCAGGCGGGGTACCAAGTGACAAAAGCAAGCAATGCTGAGGCAGCGCTTGCTTTTTTGCAACATCAGTCATTTGATCTCATGATTATTGATGTGATGATGCCTGGGATGGATGGCTTTCAGCTGGCGAACATTGTGACGAAACAATATGAACTGCCGGTCATTATGCTGACAGCGAAAGGGCAGATTGAAGATAAGCAGCAAGGATTTGAACAAGGGATTGATGATTATATCGTCAAACCATTTGAAACGAAAGAACTGCTATTCCGTGTAAATGCGATTTTACGACGATATCGTAAATCTATAGAAGCTATAACGACTGCGGGAAATGTTCAAATTGATACGAACCGTTGGGAATTAACGATTGCCAATCAGCAATATATCTGGCCCATGCGGGAATTAGAAATTCTGTATTATCTGCTGCAGCGGGCAAACCGCAATGTAAGCCGCTGGGATTTAATTGATGACATTTGGGGGGATACGTTAGATCAACCCGAATTCACATTAAACACGCATATTAACCGCATACGAGAACGTTTAAAAAGGGCGGAAGCGACGATTGAAATTGTCACAATACGTGGTTTCGGCTATCAACTTGAGGTAAAAGAATGAAACTACAACAACGTTTTATGCTATATACGTGTTTGATTGTTTTGATTAGTATCTTCATTGGATTTATTTGTTCTAACTTGATTTACAATCATGTTGTCAAAGAGCAAATGAATGATCGATATTTAGCCATTGCCGAGCAGTTATCTAAACAAATCAAAGAACATGAAATTACCTTGCGGGCCTCTTCTGATTTTTTGCAAACCATGAGCGATCTAGGGTACCAAATCGCTTTGGTTAAAGAAGATGGGGAGATGAAGATGTTTGGCGAACCATTTAAAACGAAAAAATGGAATGACCAAATGCACGCCTTATTTGAAGGCGGTAAAGCGTACAACGGGATCAAATCCTTTAAAAATTCATACTTAATCATGAGTCATTTCGCAAATGATATACAAAATACAGTGGGGACGAAAATAGAAATTGACGGGGAAGAATGGGGCTTATTTTTACGCCCGAATAATATCAGTTTCTTTACAGAGTTCCATTTGATTATTTTTGGATTTATCTTCGCCGTTTTTGTGAGCAGTATCATTGGCATTTTATTCATGTCTCGAAAGGTCACCCAATCTCTTTCAGAATTGACGAGTGCGACGCAAGAGATGGCAAACCATAATTTTCAGTATCCATTAATGATCAATCGAAAAGATGAAATTGGTCAGCTTGCTGATCGTTTTCGGATGATGCAGCAGAAATTAGAGAATACCGATCAAGCAAGGAAGAAATTTGTGAATAACGTCTCGCACGATTTTCAGTCACCACTATTAAATATACGAGGGTATTCTGAATTACTAAATGAGGAGATTTCATCAAGCGAAGGGAAAAAATACAACCACATTATTCAAACAGAAGCAAAGCGATTATCTAACTTAACGAAACAACTTCTCATTTTAACCTCTATTGATCAAGGGACATATCCAACGAATAAACAAATCGTCAGAGTAGATGAGCAGCTTCATCAAGTGGTCCATTCGATGCTATGGCGGATAGAAGAGAAAGGTCTAGAAATTAAGTTGGATCTACAGCCTGTTTCGGTATATGCGGATCGGACTTTGTTGATCAATGTTTGGGAGAATTTAATTGGCAATGCTATTAAGTACAACAAAGAGTTTGGGGAAATCAGTATTCATTGTAATGAAAATGAATCGGAAGCGGTCGTGACGATTAGAGATACGGGGATTGGCATAGAACCGCACACATTAGAAAAAATATTTGAACGCTTTTACCGGGTAGATCAGGCACGAAATAAAGAGGGAATGGGTCTTGGATTATCCATTGTGCAAGAAGTCCTGTCGTACCACAATGCTTCTATTGAAGTAGAAAGCAATGAAAAAGAAGGAACGACCTTTACGACGGTTTTTCCAAAGAAATAGTATTTGAGAAAAGTCTCGTTTGCGTGTGTCAAATGAGACTTTTCTTTTTAATGTTTATGGTAAACCTACAAAGTCTTCTGCATCACGAACTGTCATAGACATCTGTTTTGCATTTACAATAATGACGCAATCCCATGTCGGCTTTATTTGCAGTTCGTCACTCTCATCAATACGGATCATTCCTTTAAATTCAACCGTTTGTTCTAGAAAAACCATTTTCTTTTCTGTATCATCTTTGACTGCTGTTAAATGGTCAGGATAGTGAATCGTCCAATCATAAAAAGCGATTTTCTTCATAGTTCCTCCTATTTTCATTCGTACACATCTCCGAATACTTCTTTTGTTTGCCGGATTGTCAGTGATTTATTGGTTGGATCAATTGAAATGACACAATCCCAAGTAGGTTTGATTTGTAGCTCGTTGTTGTCATCCATCCAGATGATGCTATTTAGTTCAACAGATGGCTCTAAAATGACCATTTTCTTTTCATAATGATCGGTAATCGCTGTTAAGTCCGCTTGTAAATGGATGGTCCAGTCAAAAAAAGTGATTTTTTTCATTGTTTCTCCTCTCATCATCGCTTATATTTCCATTATAACTTGAGTGTTTCCTGATACAATTTTTTATCAAGTCTTCCATTACTAGAGAGGTAACTTACAGATGGACAAAATAACTAACCCATACGACACGTTCAAAACCAAAATATCGAAATATCTTATTGAACATAAGCATTGGCAAGCCTTTAAAGATGGAACAACGATTAAACAATTAAAAGCGGGTACATGCATAATCAAGGCTGGCGATCCAGTGAAGCATGCCTATTTCTGCATAACAGGTCTCTTCCGTCTCTTCTATTTGTTACCGGATGGCAGGGAGTACAACGTGGCTTTTACGTTGGAAGATGATTTTGCTACTTCTTATGCAAGTATGATCAATGGGCAGCCTTCTCCTTATTCGATTGAAGCGATGGAGGATTCTATCGTGATTGAAATTCCGTATGATCTACTTCAAATATTGATGGACAGAAGTCATATGTGGGAGCGGTTTGTTCGGGTGAGTGTAGAAAGGCTGTATACGAGAAAGGAAGAGCGTGAGAGGGAACTGCTATATTTGCCAGCCATTGAGCGATATCAGGCGTTTTTATTGAAATATCCCGGGTTACATCAGCGTATCGCTCAATATCATATTGCCTCATATATCGGTATTTCTCCGGTTTCGCTGAGCAGGCTGCTGCATCCTGCTGAACATTAACCTATGTTAATGCACATTCTCTAGATCTGGCGTACAATCATCACATCATAGAAGAAACGAGGGGCATGATGATGAAATATATGATGGTTGTTTTATTAGAGTTCTATCCATCTTGGCTTGCTTTACCACGAGAGGAGCGCAGAACCCATGCGGCTTCGCTGCAAGAGTTGATGCAGAAATATGAGGAACATGTGACGGTGCGCTTTTTTGATGCTGAGGCTCTTCCAGGTAAGGATTACACAGATTTTGTGATGTGTGAAACAGATGATCTGAAGTTCTATCATTTTATGTGGGAAGAGATTAGAGATTCTATTCCTTATACAAGTGGTTATGTCAAAATGAAAGAGGTCATCATGGGAATGGAAGATGCTTTTCAAACATATGAAAAAGAATCTCTGAAAATGGATCAGTAATCGAAAACCACCTGCTACCAGGTGGTTTTTTGCACATTCTATTATTTGGTATAATCAGGGGTAAGGGAAGAACGGATAAATTTTTGAATTGAATCGGAGGTACTTATGAAGCAGCTGTATATGAAGCAAAAGGTATTTAGTCTGAGCGGCAGGTTTACGGTAAAGGACCAACAGGAGAATGATGTATATGTGGTCGAAGGCAGCTTTATGAAGGTGCCAAAGACGTTTACCATTTTGAATACAGAACGAGAAGTCATCGCTGTAATTACGAAGAAAATGTTTAGCTTTTTACCGAAGTTTTTAGTAGAAGTCGGTGGGCAAGAGGTATTGACGATCAAAAAAGAGTTTACGTTCTTCAAAGCAAAATATTCAATTGATGCTGCTGGTATCGAAGTACAAGGAAACTGGTGGGATATGAATTTCCAAGTGCTGCAAAGCGGCGAAGTGATCGGTCAGGTAAAGAAGGAATGGTTTACTTGGGGGGATAGCTACAAGGTGGATATTTTGAAAGAAGAGATGGAGCCTGTGATGATTGCATTGGTTGTTGCGATTGATTGTGTGAAAGCGGATGAAGCGGCGTCTAGGTCTTCGTCGACGACGACAATGAATAATTAATTGGAGGTTTTAAAAAGTTGGACAACCTCACCCGCATTTTAAGATTAAGAGATGCAGAGATATGGGCGTATGAATTTCTCGATAATAAAGACATCATCGTCTATTTCTCGATTACAGATTTAAATAGAAAAGCAACGATTCATGATAACCCTCTGGCCACTCAAGAAGAACTGGATGAAAGAGATAATTACATATCAATGGATGTGCACAGCCATCTAGATCTCAAGAAAACGCTAGAAGAAGATATATTTGATGACTTTATCACCAATATCTCAGCTTTAGTAGAGCATATGCATGATTTTCACAATGCGCATGTTTTTATTCATATGCATGTTCATGACAAAATCGAATTAACAGATTTTCAGTTAGAAAAAGATGAAGAGATGCATGGCGATGAAAAAGAACAACTCTATACATTTAAACGTTTATGGATTCAGCAGGCATGTTTTCAATTGGTCGAACAACAATTAAATCGAAAAATCACAGACATGTCTAACAGTAGGTTTTGCCAAGATCTAAAGTGAGGTGAGCAAACGAATGACATTCCCATACAAAGTATTTCAAACAGTCGTCGAATGCGGCAGTTTTACAAAAGCCGGTGAGAAGCTTGGGTTGACGCAGTCGGGTGTGAGTCATAATATGGCGAAGCTTGAGTCAGAACTTGGGATTGTGCTGCTTCATCGGAATCGAAACGGGCTGTCGCTGACAGATGCAGGTGAGCGATTGATGCCCCATATTCGCCAAATCATTCATCATGCGTCATTGCTTGAGCAGGAGGCGGCGTTGATTCAAGGGATGGAAGTGGGGAGTATTAAAATCGGCACGTTTTCTAGTTTTTCTTCAAAAATGCTTCCGCAGCTCATTCATCGTTTTACGAAAAGTTATCCCAATATCCAATTGGAATTATACGAAGGCGGCTATGAAGAAATTGAAGAGTGGATCGCATCTGGCACAGTTGATCTTGGGTTTTTAACACAGCCATCTAGAGATTTGGAAACTGTTCCACTGTTTCAAGATGAATTGGTTGTGCTCATGCAAGAGAGTCATCGTTTCCATACAAAGAAGGTGATGGAAGTGGCTTCGTTCCAAGATGAACCATTTATTATGCCAAAAGCGGGCTGTGATCAACTCATTAAGAAAATATTAAAAGAAAGAGGCGTAAAACCCCATGTTTTATTTGAGATTGGGGACAACAATACGCTCATCTCTATGGTTCAGGAAGGCCTTGGGCTCACGATCATTCCGAAGTTGATTTTGCCGCCTCAGGTGCTTCATGCGAACGTAATTCCACTTGAGACCCGTGTTTATCGCGAAATCAATATGGCGTTTAAATCTTTTAACGCAGCCTCTCCCTCTACTAAAAGATGGATTGAAGCGGTCAAAGATCATTTTAAATAGATTCAGCTTGAACGAGAGTCTCTATTCAAGCTGATCAATTTATAGCGTGATCACCCCACAAATGGTAATAACCGCTGCACCTGCTACTTTAATGACCGGCTTTGCTTCATTCGGAATGACCGTGATACGAAGCAATCCTGGTCTGCCGATTGCATCACCTTGGGCAATGCGCAGATGAGTGGTTTCTTGCTGAGGAATGATCCCTTCCAAATACAGATATCCGGCCAATGCCCCGTTTGCTGCTCCCGTTACAGGATCTTCGGGTATGCCAATGCCAGGTGCAAAATCCCTTGTATAAAGATCAAAGTCCTTTGTGGATTGAAACGTATAAAGATGAGTCGTTGTGATATCCTGCTCTTTATTCATTTTTCCTAAAGCTGCTAAGTTTGGTGCTGCTTGATCAATGTCATTCTGGTGTTTCAGCGGAACCAGGAGATGCCAGTTTCCGGTGTTTGCTAATTTTATAGGATAGGATGGATCAATCCTGTCACTGCTTATACCGAGCATGTCACTAAGCTCTTCTACATCGATGATAAAATCTCGCGTCTTTGGCGTGACCTGTGTCATCTCCACATCCACAAGTTTTCCATTCTCTTCGTGCCATATAACGGGAACATGGCCGATCTTTATTTCTAACACCACTCCTGATTTTTCTTTAGCCATCCCTAGCTCTGTCGCTAAAAGCCAAGTCAACCCAACCGTCGCATGCCCGCAGAAATTGACCTCTTCCGTTGGAGTGAAATATTTCACTCGATAATCGGCTTTCTCATCATGTGCCGGCAGCAAGAAAACGGATTCGGGTAAGTTCAACTCCTTGGCGATATTCTGCATCTCATCCTCCGTTAACCATTCCCCATCCAACACCACCCCAGCGGCATTACCTCCAAATTTCTCAGTTGTAAACGCATCGACATGATACACCCTAATATCTTTCATCTGACGAATCCTCCTAACCATGTTGTTATGTTCATCATAAGTGTGTAGGATGCATTCGTAAAATGAATCTTTTTGATGTGATTTATTGGAATTGTTCATGTAATATCAAACAACTAGGCGCTAAGGGCGGGAAAGTCTACGTACCATTACAGGAAAAAGATTGTCAGAGAGTGGTAAGACGGTAAAGACATTTAAGGGAAAAAATAATGATGGATCAAAAGGGAGGTACGAAGGAACCTGCTTTTTTGTAGTATGCTTGAACAAAACAAAAAGAAGGCGAGGGATTCAGCATAGCTTTAGGAGGATATATCAATATTGGATTGGTATTCTATGATGACATTCATTTAATAACCACTTTTCACAAACTGACTGACTATTTAACAAAAAAAGGAATGTCAATAACGAAAGTAAAGTTTAGTCAAGACGCTAATGGCGAAGCATGGATCGAACATGATGTAAAAGAGAATAAAATCAAAAACTATTACTTGGAAGGTTTTTATACAGAATTTGAATTGGCGGGAACATGTCTAAAACATACGACTATCAACATACAAAAAGAAGCTGGTTTTGTGGGATTCGTTCTATATTTAAAGTGGACAGAGGTTGTTTCACATGATGTCGTTCGTATTCAACAGGAGATCGTACAGTGTCTTGTAGAACTTTATCATACTCTTCCGTTTGAGTATGCATTCATTGGTCATGAAATGGAAATCGAGCTTCATCCAGATGATGTTGAAAAGAGTCTGCAGGAACATCATGCTTTTCCAGTTGTTCTTATAGGTAAAGGGGATTATTTAGTCATTTTTTATGGTGATACTCTCATTGACGGGCTAACTACTCAAGAGAGAGGGAAGATATACTTAAAGGTTAAAAGAGAACAGTAGAAAAGCCTCCTGAATGTATCAGGGGCTTTTTCCTTTCATCACCCATAATAATTATTCGCCTGAATAAAAAATTGGGATTGCATGTAGTTATATGTGATTTTCGAGAAGTCGAAGGGCTGTCCGTTTGTGAGATGGAAAACGGTCTCGACGCGGAGGGCAGGATCGTCTTGTTTAAGTCCGAGGTGCTTCGCTTCAGTTTCGTTTAGTTTGCCAACTTGCAGGTACATGTCAGAAAAGCCCACTTTAAGACCAAGGCCTTCACTAATGAATTTAAATACAGAATCGGCTGCAATTTCTGTGTTGAGGTAAGGAATAATGGTTTTCCGGTAATAGGACTCTTCTAAACATAAAGTTTGTCCATTGATGTAACGAATGCGTTTAAGGTAGAAAACATCCTCATCTAGTTCAATATTTAAATTTAGCGCAGCTTCTTCTGGCGGTTTGACGATATCTAACGTGAGAACTTCTGATGTCAGTTGAAATTCCTCTAAATCTTTTTTAAACCCTTGGTTGGATAATAGGCTAATATAGCCTTTGCGTCTATGCCTTCTCACAAAGATGCCGCTGCCCCTCACCTGATAGACAATCCCTTTTCTTTCGAGTAAATCTAATGATTTGATAATTGTACTTTTGCTCACAGCAAATTGATTCATGAGCGTCTCAAGCACAGGGAGTTTGTCTCCTTGCTGCAGCTCATGTGTGACAATATATTTTTCAATATCGCTCGCAATTTGTTGATACTTTAACATAGCCATTCCTCTTTGTTTTCACGATTTATTGTCTTTGTATTATAGCACATCCCGATTTCTCTTTGATATGCAAACTCAAATTATATATGTATTGATAAATTGTACCGGTATAATTATAATGTACGTATACTAGTAGTGATAAAGGGGGGGTTATATGTCAAAAGTGAGGGATTATCAAAAGCTTGCAGAAGACATTTTAGAAGCAGTTGGCGGAGAAGAAAATGTGGTGAGTGCCGCAAGATGCGCCACGAGGCTGCGTTTGGTGCTGAAGCGTTCTAATCCAAAGGCAAAAGAAGCAGTCAACGCCATGCCTGGCGTCATTACAGTGGTGGAAAACGGTGGTCAGTTTCAGGTTGTGATCGGTCAGCATGTAGGTGAGGTATATGAGCATTTTTCCAACCTTGTTCAGCTCCAAACGTCGGATGATGATCAGCCGAATGAAAACAAAGGAACGATACTGAATCGGGTCATTGCGACCATGTCCGCTGTGTTTGCGCCATTTGTGTATATTTTAGCCGCAGCTGGTATTTTGCAAGGTGCACTTATCTTAATAAATTTGATATTTCCAAGCTTCTCGAAAACAGGCACTTATGAAGTGTTTAGCTTTATTTCTTGGGCACCGTTTACGTTCTTGCCCATTTTTATTGCGATAACTGCAGCCAAGCATTTCAAAACGAATATGTATATTGCGGTTGCTTGTACAGCAGCGCTTGTCAGTCCTTCTTGGACAGAGATTGCTGGACGTGTAGCATCAGGGGAAGGTGTGACCTTTTTAGGGATTGCGTTATCTGAAACGGTTTATACATCATCCGTCTTGCCACCGCTTTTCTTAGTATGGATTCTTTCCTATGTAGAAAAATTCTTAAACAAACGAATTCATGAAGTCGTCAAACCGCTATTTGTCCCATTTCTATGTATGGTCGTCATGGTTCCGTTAACCATACTATTAATCGGTCCTCTTTCGACAGCAGGTGCAAATGGGATTGCAAACGGATACAATGTCTTAGCTGAAAATGTACCAGCTCTGGCAGGGGCCATTATCGGCGGTTTCTGGCAAGTACTCGTGATTTTCGGTGTTCACTGGGGCATCACGCCAATGGTACTTGCGAACTTTGAACAATATGGACGTGACTCCTTTCAGGCATATCAAACCATCGCTGTTATCGCTCAAGTCGGTGCGGTGCTGGGAGTTATTTTAAAAGCAAGAAATCGGGAAACACGGAAAGTTGGGGTTTCAGCTGGAATCACAGGACTCTTCGGTATTACGGAGCCTGCGATTTACGGTGTCACCTTACGTTTTAAAAAGCCGTTTATTTTCGGGTGTATTTCTGGAGCGGTCGGTGCCGTTGTGGCCAGCTTCTTTACGCCTTATTACTTTGCATATGCAGGACTGCCTGGCCCGCTGACCATTGTGAACGGAATCAGTGCAGATTATCCAACGTCTATCATTGGTATTTTGATTGGTGTGGCCATTGCGCTGATTTTACCAGTTGTGCTTATTCAAATGTTAGGATATGGAGAAGATACGGTAGAACAGTCAGCTGGTGAAACACCTGTTAAAGATCAAGACAGAGAAACGCCAAATACTTCTATGAACAATGAAGAAATGATCACGGCTCCACTTACAGGAAAGGTGCTTTCGTTATCTGAAGTGCCAGATGCCGTATTTAGCTCTGGGGCGATGGGGAAAGGTTTTGCCATTCATCCGACCGATAACAAACTGTTTGCACCGTTTGATGGCAGTGTCGTCATGCTTGCACCAACAAAACATGCGATTGGTCTGCGATCTGAATTTGGTGTAGAGTTACTTGTTCATGTAGGAATTGATACGGTCTCTCTAGATGGATCGGCATTTACACTCAATATCAAAGAAGGCGACAAGGTGAAAAAGGGTGACTTGTTGATGACATTTGATCAGGAAGCAATTGAAAGCAAAGGATTACAAACAATCACACCTGTTATCCTTACCAATACCCAAGCATACGAAGATGTGATTGTAGAGAAACGTTCGACATGTCAGCCAACTGACGTCATGATGACAATTGTGAAATAGGAGGAATAGATAATGACTTTACCAAAAGATTTCTTATGGGGCGGGGCATTAGCCGCTCATCAATTCGAAGGTGGATGGAATGCAGCTGGCAAAGGGCCGAGTGTTGTAGATGTGATGACAGCAGGTGCTCATGGTGTACCAAGACAGATCACGGAAACGATAGAAGAAGGAACTTTTTATCCAAACCATGAAGCCATTGATTTCTACCATCGTTACAAAGAAGATATCGCCATGTTTGCTGAAATGGGATTAAAATGCTTGCGAACATCGATCGGCTGGAGCCGAATTTTCCCTAAAGGGGATGAAGAAGAGCCGAATGAAGCAGGCTTACAGTTTTATGATGATGTGTTTGATGAACTGATTAAACATGGAATCGAGCCTGTCATTACGTTGTCTCACTTTGAAATGCCCCTTCATTTGGCAAGAGAATACGGCGGATTCCGAAGCAGAAAAGTCGCTGAATATTTCGCGAAATTTGCGGAAGTATGCTTCAATCGTTACAAAGACAAGGTCACGTACTGGATGACATTTAATGAAATCAATAACAAAATGGACGTCAACAACCCGTTGTTCCTTTGGACAAATTCAGGGGTATCTGTCAAAGAAGGCGAAAATGCCAAAGAAGTCATGTATCAAGCGGGCCATCATGAATTGCTTGCAAGTGCATGGGCAGTGGCAAAAGGAAAAGAGATCAATCCGTTCTTTCAAATTGGAGCGATGGTGTCCCACGTGCCAATTTATCCATATTCCTCAAACCCAGAGGATGTCATGCTGGCAGAAGAATATATGAGACAGCGCTATTTCTTCCCAGATGTCCAAGTGCGTGGCTACTATCCAAGCTACGCGTTAAAAGAATTTGAGCGCGAAGGCTATCACATTCCATTTGAAGAAGGCGATGAAGAAAGTTTAAGAAAAGGAAAAGTAGATTACCTTGGCTTTAGCTACTACATGTCAACAACGGTCAAAAGCGATGCAGTATCTGATCACAACGGGGACATTGTCAATGGAGCACTGCCACATGGTGTAGAAAATCCGTATATCAAATCAAGCGACTGGGGCTGGTCCATTGATCCGACAGGCTTAAGATATACATTGAATCGTTTTTACGATCGCTATCAAATCCCGCTATTCATTGTGGAAAATGGCTTTGGTGCCATTGATCAAGTGGAAGAAGACGGCTCTATTCATGACCCAGAGCGAATTCAATATCTCGCTTCTCATATTCAAGCACTGAAAAAAGCGGTTGAATATGACGGTGTGGACCTCATCGGCTACACACCTTGGGGCATCATTGATATCGTGTCATTCACAACCGGTGAAATGAAAAAACGCTACGGCATGATTTATGTTGACCGCGATAACGAAGGTAATGGTTCAATGAAGCGTCTTAAAAAAGATTCGTTTACTTGGTATCAAAACGTCATCGCAACGAATGGTGAAGAAGTGTAATAAAGAAATGACTGGCCCGGATGAGCGTGGGATTCGCTTGTTCGGGTTTTTTTATTTCCTATGCTTCAATGTAGCCTGAATACAAAGAAAAAAGAGAGTGATCACAATAAAATAATTCATTGGATTGTGAAAGATATTGATGCTAAATGCTAATTGAAGAAGAATCCAAAAACCGAATATCACTGTAACAGCTGGGATGATTTTTTTATACACATTGATTCTCCTTTCGAGAGTAGTTTGTTTTTAGGTGGCATTGTCTCATATCATTGCAGAGATGAAAAGAGAGAAAGATATTAATAGGTTCCATTGCACAATTTGGTATAATTGGTCTATAAAAACGATAAATGGTAGATAAAGAATAGGAGTTGTTGAAATGAATCAAACTCTGCAAATGGGTGCCAATACCGTACTAAACTCTCCAAAGGGGCAATTATCCATCAGTTATGAAGTGTCATCTGCAATTGATATTTCTTTAACGGCGTTTCTCTTAACAGATTCAAATCTAGTTCAAGGAGATAATGGCATTATTTTTTACAATCAGCCGGAGAGTACTACGGGTGTCGCGACACTTTTACCAGCAGAGATATCAGATCAGTTGAAAAGACATCAATTGAATTTTGATATGAGCAAAGTGCCTGTCGGAATCACAAAGATGGCTATTACACTAACAGAGGATCGAGGAATCGGCTTTTCTCATGTGAAGAATCTGCAAGCAGAAATTCGAACAGGTGATGAGGTCCTATACCTAACACCAGTAAGCTTTACAAATGAAAAGGGCATTGTCGTAGTAGAGCTATACATAAGAAATAGTGAAACGAAAGCACGATCCATCTGGCGTGGCTTTGATTCTGGATTGGAAGGGCTATGCCAGCTTTATGGGGTAGAGGTTGAACCTGATGAACAGGATGTTTCTACACCTCCTCAAATGGTTTCTGAAAAACAAATTAATGAGCCTGCTCCAATGAAAACAGCCGCTAAACAGAAAGTCGCTGCACCTATTAGCTTAGAGAAAGTTCAAGGTAAAATTAGTTTAGACAAAGGTCATAAACCGATCATCATTGAAAAAACACCAGAGATTACGGCTACAGTATCTTGGGAGTCTGGAACCGATTATGATATTTACGCATTGGTCTATACGAAGTCAGGAAAACAAATAGATGTGGCCATGTTTGGCGCAAAAGGTGTTCCCGCTCTCAAAAGTTACGGTAACGGGGCTGTTGAGCATATGGGAGATGTCGGTAGAGATCGTGAATCAATGAAAACAGAAGTCATTAAACTAAGGTTAAATGATGATATCCTTGCGGTGGTACCCGTTGTTTACTCTGCTCAATCAAATGGAACAGGTTCTTTCTATAGATATAGAGTGACTATGAGTATCGATAATCATCAAGGAACGTCTGTCACGATTCACGCGAAACATGCAAATGACAATGATCGAATTTATTCTTGTGTTCCAGGTATTCTTCAAAACACAAATGATGGCGTGATCATCCGTCCACTAGAGCTTTACAGTAAACCAAACTCTGAGCGTAGACCGAAGTTAAAAATGAAATATTCAAATGAGATCGATGTTTTGATGGATAAAGGACCAATCAATGATTATAAGTAACGTGAACATGTGGCCAGACAGAGTATAATGAACTGTCTGGCCTTTTCTATATCTCTACAATGGATAAACTCGTTTATCCATTGTAGAGGGTAAATTGAATAGAGAGTCCATTCCATTTTTTATGTCATTTAGCCTATTTTTCCGTTTTGGAGGTCACGGTAAAATAGACTTTATGATCAATAATGGAGGGAGTGGCTTAATCTGGGCAAGATACTTGATGCAAAAGCACTAACCAGTGCCATGGATACAAGGGCAAAACACTATCAGGAACTCCGCGAACAAATGATAGATTTAAAAAAGGCACTTCAAGGTGTTGCCAACCTCGGTGACGACTTCACTGGAAAAGGTGCCGATAACATTAAAAGCTTCTACAAAGAACTCGCCGGAAATGTGGACATGTTTATCAGCTTCATCGATAAGCAAAAGGCCTTTCATGAAGGTGTTTCTGGGACGCTTGATGATACAAATTTTGGCGGCGACACCTTTGTAGAAGAACACTTTTTAGACAACGCTGTACATATGGGAATCAAGAATGCCAAAAGCATCGTGAAGGATCAAAAAAAGGCACTCAAAACGATTTTTCAAGATATTGATGACCTCATTTCTCTGGAGGTATTTGATAGTAAAACCTTTGACGAAAAGATTGCAGATGCGGAAGATGAACGGAAGAAAACGGGTAAAGATTTAATAGAACTTGATCAAAATCTAAAAGATGAATATGCTTTGTCAGAGACTGAGGAGAAGGCTACAATGGCATTGTACGCAGAAATGATGAATGCCACAAATGACGGAAAATCCATTTCGCCTATGAATTTTGACAAGAAAGCGTATCAAAATAGCGAAATCTACAAGGCAAAAAGCGATATTGAGAAGCAAACTTCTGAATATCTAAAAATCAAAAAAGATCAAGAAGAAGCCCGCAAGATCGCAAAGGAACAAGAAGCGCTCGCCAACCGTCCTTGGTATGAAAAAGCCCTTGATTATGGGGGGAACATTGTCAATGAGCTAACCGGTGTGAATGATGCAAAACGTGCAGCTACGGGCGTTGATCCAATCACAGGCGAAGAACTCACCGCAGGCCAGCGAGTCGCCGCAGGCGGCATGGCAGCAGCAGGATATATCCCAATCGTAGGATGGGCAGGACGCATTTTCAAAGGCGGTAAAGCCGTTTATAAAACGACTCAAGCCACCTCAGCCGCAGTAAGAGCGGTCGACATTTACAAGACATCACAGAAGTCTTTTGACGCCCTGAAAACATCTCAAAAAGGCTTATATGGCCTCACCGCAACAAACGGCTTCAGTGAAGCGATTACGGGTCGAGATATGTTTGGAAATAAAATCTCGAAAGAACAGCAGGAAGCGAGTATGAATGCGGCGCTGGGGATGCTTTTGCCGTTTGGGGCGAAAGGATTTCATGGGAAGATGGGTGTAAAGAGTTCAGGTATACCTAATATTTCAAAAAGGCATGATGAAATTGCTCATAAAAGTTATTATGGTAGAAAAGATTTTAGAATAAAGATAAATAGCGCAGTATATTCTCATCATGATAATAAGCATTTAAAGGCTAGAACTGCTGAAGAAGCGAAACGTTTTAGTGAAACCGGAAGACGAAATGCTCAATACCTACCTGAAATAAATAATAAAGTGATAGAAAAAGAAGCTCTTCAAAGAGGACATATCATTGATAATGGCAATAATAATTTTTACTTTATTTATGATACTGGTAAAGTTGTTGGTTATGATAATGGAAAATCTACTAGTTGGATTAGAGGAGAACTAACGAGTGGTAATGTGTATCACGGTCATCCAATAGCTGGTGATAGATTAAATAAGTATTTAAACAAATTAGGAATAAAATAACTATAAAATTAACAAAGAGGTTGGATAAAGATGAGAAAGCATGTGAAACTTGATATTCCGGAAGTAAACATCCATCCCTTGAGGATAACTGAAGGTTGGAATGTCCGTTATAATCATTTTTGGGAAATTGACCCTAGAAAGTTAGAAACAGAAGATGAAAGATGGTTTATGTTCACTGAAAGTTTGTTACAGCTTTATCATGAGAAATCATCAATAACATTGGACTTAGGTTGGTATCCCGATTTATCTTCAGATGGCAACTATCTTGTTCTAATAGTTAAAAATACAGATTGGGACAATCCTATTCAGGAGTTTAGCTCTGATGACTATAGCAAAGTGATAGATTTTATAGAATTTCATTTAAAAGAAATTACATCTAACTGGTGGAAATAAAACTGTATGTATTTCTACGAGGTTAATAAAGCTAGTACTCCTCTGTTTTGCCGTTTCTAAGAGCAGTACATGCTTGATGGTGGTGGTCTTATAATGAATAAAAACCAAACAATGCTTAAAAAGAAAAATATGTGGAACCATAATTGGAGCATTAAAAATGTATATAGAACTGGATAAACTTTTATCCGCTGATACAACGGTAGATTCTTGGTACGATGAAGGGTATATACTAGTAAGTGAGATACTCTCGTATTTTAGCCTAAACGATTGGGAAAAACTATCAAAAAAGGTACTCCATAAACCAATAGAGTGGCAGCGAAAAATTGCGTACTGTCTCGATAATGAGTGCAATGAATATGAGTTTCATATTTTATTGGATTTGCTGAATACTAATGATGTTGAATTATTTGAGATTTGTATTGATACATTAAGAAGTTATCCTATTGAAGAGGGTACAAAAATAGTACTGAAACATCCTCAGGTTACAGAACGTATAAATCAAATGTTGACTACTACTGCGAACCTACCAGCAAAGACAGTTCTTCAAGACTTCATTTCAAAAATACATTCAAATTAGTCTGTTATTGCTGAAATTTAATGATGAAATAAGATCTTGATTGGTTTTATACTGATCAAGATTATTTAATTTACACTGATGAAAAATGTCACATTGTAAATAGAGTAAGTAGGAAGGTATTTATTCGGATTTTAAACAACATAAGATTCATTATTACGTACATTTAATTATACAGAGTCCCCATTTATATTGATTTCCTAGATTTATATCCAGAAATTTTGATCTGGAAATCAGTTCATTCCACCGTGTAGCCTGGTGGAATTTTCAAGGGGGAGATGTCTAGAGAGCAATGTTTACGCCTTGTGGAGGTGCTCCTATGAATAATAAAGGAAAAACTAAAATCGAAACCTTAAAAAAAAGCAGAAGAAAGCACTTAATAAACGAATTAAGCTATATGAAAATTCCAGAACCCCCTTTTTTAGAGATCAAAGAAAATCATTTGTTTTGTCAGAAGGTATTAACTTTCCTGCAATCAAGAGAACATAAAAGTCAAATACATGGAGACAACTAACTAGAGCATATAGAAAAGCCTACACAACTGTTAACGGAAATGGCCTTAAGGGTGATAGCGACTCCTAAACAAGGGAGATTGCTGTTTTTCTGAGATCATGAAATTGAATCGCTCTTGATGAATGTAAATGAAGTGTTTCATCATTTAACGAAACTTCTTGAGCACATCAAATTCTCAAGTGGATACGGTGATTTCATTTTAATAGCAGAGGATTTTCATTTTGGATGATGCATAGAGCGTAAAGAATATTTTTGTGAGTTTAGTCTTTGGGGAATGTGAGTTTAGAGGGATTTTTTTCTATCACCATTTCCCTCAAATTTAAGCAATTCACTATCATTACCTTTCACATTCATATAAAATAAGAGCTAGTGAAAATTTGAAGAGATGCTTGATAAATGAAGGGCATGTAAGCTGTGAGCTGCATGAAATGATGAGATGTTTCAAGTACGTGAAGGTTGCAAAGCTGTTTCTCCTCACGCATGAATCTTGTAAGCGTAACCATTATTTGTCACTTCATTGCAATGTGTTGAGGGGTGTGTCAGCATGAGGAATCCGTATTTGAGAACGGCTTCTAGTCTTTATATCAATTATTTTTTATTAGGTATGGTCAATATTATTTTGGCTTCTAATATGCCATTTTTGATCAAACAATTAGATACAAATAGTGCGGGGATAAGTTATATGATATCTGCACTCGGTATTGGCAGGGTGCTCACGTATGGTTTATCGGGCGTACTGTCAGATCGTTTTGGACGAAAGCCGGTCATTTTGGTTTCCGGGGTGCTGATGGCGGTGTTCCTCATTGGAATCCCGTTGTCTCCGAATTATCAAATCGCGTTTGCGTTTGCGATTTTGGCAGGGGTGGCGAATTCGGCGATGGATGCAGGGACGTATCCGGCTTTAATGGAAGCTTTTCCTCAAAACTCGGGATCTGCAAATGTGATGGTGAAGGCGTTTATTTCGATTGGGGCGACCATTCTGCCGCTCGCTATTTTCTTTTTAGCAGAGCATGATCTGTTTTATGGATTTGCGTTTTTTGTACCTGCTTTTATCTATTTAGTGAATGTGATGATGCTGTGGACATTGCCATTTCCGAATCATCGCAAGGTGGAGCAAGTTCAGGTGACGGAGCATGATGGACTTCCGCGCTTCTCATCAGAACCTACGTTTTGGAGAGAAGGGGTCGCACTGATTGTGATCAGTTTTACATCAAATGGTCTGTACGCCTTGCCGCAAATTTGGCTGCCTACGTACGGTGAGGAAATATTGGGAATGGCTTCTGGCAGTGCTGTGAAGCTGCTTAGTTACTATAGCATGGGTGGTTTGCTGTCTGTCTTATTGCTCGCATTTCTTTTGCGTCGCATTGTCCGTCCGGTCACCGTGCTGCTACTCTATCCGATTATTACATTAGCCTCAATCTGTGTGCTATTGGTCGTGAAGTCTCCAGTCATCGGGACCGTCAATGCATTTGTATTGGGCTTTTCAACAGCGGGTGTCTTTCAGCTGACGTTAACCGTAATGGCTGAGTTCTTCTGGAAAAACAAAGGGACGATGACAGGAATTATCTCAACAGCAGGCGGAGTGTCCGCCATTGTGATTCCAGTCGTCACTGGTTTGATCGAAACCCACTCGACCATTTTGCAAATCTTTATATTTGATGCGGGTGTGGCTGTTGTGGCGATCATCGGCGCGGTGTATATCCTTTATCGATATCGCCGTGTGATGATACACGAATAAAAAAAGACGACTTCCAAAGCGGAGGTCGTCTTTTTTATGTTTCGTTTAGAAACGGTCATTTTCAAATAGAATTTGTTTTACTTGTTCAACAGGCATATCCTCACCAGTAAAGAGTTTGTACGCAAGGGCACCTTGCCATAGCATCATGCCAAGACCGTTAATCGTTTTGGCACCAGCTTCTTGTGCTTGAGCAAGAAGTTTTGTTTTTTGCGGGTTGTAGACGACATCTGTCACGATTAAGTCTTTGCGTAATACATCAAGGGTATCGTCAATAATGCTGAGCTCATCTAATGGTTTCATGCCAAGGCTTGTCCCGTTTGCTAAGATCGCACTTTCAGCTACTTCACGACGGAAAGCGTCTTTGTCTTCAAGTGGGAAGATATTCGCTTTGACACCGAATGATTTCATTTCGTTGTTGATGTAATTTACATTTTCTTCTGCTTGAACAAAGTATTGATCATTACGAGCAAAAATACTAATTTCACGAATACCTGATTGTGCAAGCTGAATGGCGATCGGTGTTGCAGCGCCGCCAGATCCAACGAGTGTAACCTTTTGTCCAGCTAATTCAACGCCGTGTTCAATTAAGTTTCTTACATAACCAAGACCATCTGTGTTGTAACCAACCAGCTTGCCATCTTTGTTCACAACTGTGTTGCTTGCGCGAGTATATTTTGCAGAATCATCTAGTTCATCTAAGTAATCGAGTACTTTCATTTTGTTCGGCATGGATACGTTAAATCCAGCTGCACCCATTGCTTTCATCCCGTTTACTGCTGCTTCTAGTTCATCATTTCCTACCTCAAAAGCAAGGTAAGCATAGTTGATTCCTGTTAGTGTATAGCCAAGGTTGTGCATCCGTGGTGACAGGCTGTGTCCGATTGGTGTTGCAAGAAGACCGACTAATTTTGTTTTTCCATCAATATTACGTTCGTGTATGTTTGTCATGATTGACATCTCCTTTAATTATCTAAACAATTTTTTCATGCGTCGTAAAACAAAGACTGCTAACAATACGCTGATGACCGCAATGATCATATCGAAGAATAAAGTCATTTTAATATCGTACGTGCTAACGAGTCCGCTTGTAATCAGCGGAACAAGGATAAACGCTGAGCTTGCCGCAATGTTGACATATGATGAAGCCGTTGCTTTGTTTGTAGGGAATAATTTCATCATAATACTCATCGCCAACTGGAAAATGCCGGCTGTAAATAATCCTAAGAAAAAGGTACTAACAATGACAATGCCGTACGTTTCGATTTGAAATAGTGAAAGCATGGCAAGGAATGCCCCGATTGGGTAAATAATGGCGACCATAATCGGTGAAATGAATTTATCTAATACGATTGAAAGCAATAGAACAGATACGAGTGCACCAATACTAAAATAAGAAAGAAGCTGTGTCGCTTGTCCTGAGCCAAGCCCAATCAATTTCAACCCGAGCTGTGGAAGCCAAGTTTGCCATACGACAAATAATGCAGTAGACGTGAATCCCATAAGTACAACAGCTAAACCTTCACCAAACATTTTCGGTTCTTCCTTCATTTGCTCTTGAACGGGAAGATCGTTTTGAGAAGCCGTTTGCTTATGATTTGGGAACGGCATAAAGATCAAGTAAATGCCTACAAGTAAATAGAGAAGTCCTAGACCAAAGAATGCCCAGCCCCAGAAGATGTCATGTGCAATAAGGAATGCCAAGATAAATGGAAGAACAGTCGCACCAATTGATACAGACGCCTTTACTAAAACAGAAGCTGAACTTGCTTTTTTAGGAAATGATTCTGTCAAAGCAGGATATGTTCCTGAATCAAGTAATGAGTTCGCAATCCCTGCGGAAATGGCAAAAATGAAAGCCAATGTATAATTGGTCGTTATTGGAATCCCAATTAAGAATAATAAGTAGAGAAAGTTACCTGTAATAATGACAGGTTTTCGCCCCCAGCTGTCTGCCAGCCGGCCAGAGAAAAAGAGAGCAATTAATTTACCGATACCGATTGCTGATACAAGCAAGCTGATTTTTGGAATATCTACATGGTAGCGTTCAGATAAGCTTTCCATGTTTGATGCCACAATAATATTGATCATGCCTAGCATGAAATAGTTTAAGTACATGCCAAGTGATGATTTAATGTATGGATTTTTCATGTTCCCACTCCTATATTTGAAACCCTGTTCGGGCCAAATTCTTGTTACCCTTTGTTATTTCCTTAAACGTAAATAATATTAAGTCCATCACAACACCCCTTGTGTGATTGATGAAAAAAATAATGAATATTCATCTGTTCTTCAAATAAGTACATCGTTCTACTAAATAATTAAAAATAATAACAGTTATCATAAGTTGATGGACTTCCTCGATTTGATCAGAATCAAAAGATCCATCTTTAACTGTAGTTGATATCATAAATAACGATATGTTCACAAAAGGTATAACGATATACTAAAAGAAGCAACGAGATAAATATACTCCTGTGTATAAAATGTGTCAAGTTTATGACTTTGCGATTTAAAAAAAGAAAAATGTAATAAAGAAATAGTTGACTTGATCAATAAAAAAAGGAGAATCGCTTTGCAATTCTCCTTTTCATGATCATGTCGAGGTTTCTCGAATATGAAGTTGAGGCTTTAATATCAATCGCTGCAGTTCTTCATCCTGCTCGTTCATTTTATGATACAAAAGGTTGGCTGCTTTGACTCCAATGGATCGTGGAAATGATGAGACCGTGGTGAGCGGCGGGTGATACATCTCCGCTTCAGGGATGTTATCGAACCCAACTACATCAATGTCTTTACCAGGCTTGATGTCACGCGCTGCCAATTCTTGAATCACCCCAAACGCCACTAAATCACTGAAGCAAAAAATAGCAGTAGGTGGTTCGGGAAGGTCAATCACTTGGGCAAGGGCTTCTTTCCCGCCTTCACGGGTAGGCACCATATCAATAATAAGAGATTCATCCATCGTCAGGTCCTCATCATCATGGGCTCTTTTGAACCCTTTCATCCGTTCAATCCAAGTCGAGGAGGATTTGACTCCGCCTAAGAAAGCGATGCGGCGATGCCCTTTTTGAAGAAGATGACGGACCGCCATCCAAGTGCCTTGTTCATAATCAACGCCGACATAATCACAATGGACATCTGCTAATTCACGGTTTGCCAATACTTTTGGTGTGCGAATGTTGTTTAATTGTTTTACCGTTCGTGTCGAACTTTTCGATGCTGGATTTAAGATGATTCCACCCACTCGGTGCTCTACCATTGTGGAGATGAGCCGCTCCTGCTTATCCACACTATCAAAGGTTGTCCCAAGTAAAACGGTATAGCCAAGTGACTCAAGGGTGGTTTGCACACCGATTAAAAATTCAGAAATAAAGGTGTTTGAAATATCCGTGACGATCACACCTACAATATTTGAACTTTTCGACCGCATGTTGGCAGCGACGCGATCGTACACGTATCCCAAATCCTCCATGGATTGCAGCACTTTTTTCCGGGTGGCTTCAGAGATCCTAGGGTTGTTGCGAACAACGAGTGAGGCCGTTGAAGTCGATACACCGGCATGCCGAGCGACTTCTTGTAATGTCACACGCTGTTTGTTCATTTTTTTCATTTGTCTTCACCAACTTCATTGGATTGCCTAACTATGGTTCATCATCAAGATGGATGTCTCCACCAAACGAGCCGAACATTCTTTGTTTCATTATACCTTAATCAAGGGGTGTTGATGAAGTGATGTCATATCAGCTTCAGATAAGGAGGAAACAACATCTTAAAAGATTACCATTGACAGCTTTCTTTTAGAGGCGTAAAATATAAAATTATTCAGAAATAGCAACATTTAAAGTAAATATCGAAGGCTATGATTGCTGTGGGTCACACTATGGCAGGAGCAGCTTCTGGAGAGACCGCATGTATGTGCGGCGCCGAAGGGTTCACAATCTCAGGCAAAAGGACAGAAGAGTACGAAATATTGTATTTGTGATGCATGGATCATACTGTGTATTGCTTTTCTCTATTTTGCTATTCTTTTATGACCGTGAGATTGGAGCGCATCCAATCTCTTTTTTTATGGACTTTTTGAGAGTTCATTATTTCAGTATAGGATCGTGTCGTAGGAGGGTGTTGGAATTGGCACAACAAGAGTTAAAGCGAGATTTATCAAACCGTCATGTTCAATTAATTGCCATTGGCGGAACGATTGGAACTGGGCTGTTTTTAGGGTCTGGAAAAGCCATTCAATTGGCAGGACCATCGATCATTTTTGCGTACTTAATTGTCGGAATGGCCATATTTTTTGTCATGAGGGCACTTGGAGAATTGCTCTTATCTAAGGCGGGCTATCAGTCTTTAACGGATATAGCAGAGGATTATCTTGGACCATGGGCTTCCTTTGTGACAGGATGGACGTATTGGTTTTGCTGGATTATGACAGCGATGGCAGATGTTATTGCGGTCGGGGTGTATGTGCAGTACTGGTTTGATATTCCGCAGTGGATTCCTGCTATTATTTGTTTATTGATTTTGCTAGGATTTAATTTATTAACGGTGAAGCTTTTTGGAGAAATGGAATTTTGGTTTGCACTGATTAAAGTGATTACGATATTACTGTTGATTGGCGTTGGAATTGTCCTGTTAATCATTGGTTTCCAAACAGATGCAGGGCCCGTGACGGTAACGAATCTGTGGTCACACGGAGGATTCTTTCCAAATGGTGTGACAGGCTTCTTATTGTCATTCCAGATGGTGATTTTTGCGTATGTGGGCGTGGAACTTGTCGGTGTGTCAGCAGCAGAAACAGCGAATCCGCAAAAAAACATCCCGTCCGCGATTAATAAAATTCCATTAAGAATTCTATTTTTCTATGTAGGTGCGATTTTTGTATTACTATGCATCAACCCATGGACAGAACTCAGTGCATCAGAAAGTCCTTTTGTGAAAACCTTTGGGCTCATTGGGATACCAGTAGCGGCGGGACTCATCAACTTTGTCGTCCTGACATCTGCGGCGTCTGCTTGTAATAGCGGTATGTTCTCAACGAGCCGAATTTTGTATAATCTCAGTCATCAAAAACAAGGACCGGCATCCTTTGGCCGTCTAAATAAACATGCTGTTCCAAGTAATGCCCTGTTTGTGTCGACAATTGTGGTGTCAGTAGGGGCTCTTTTAAGCAAGCTAATTCCTGAACAAGCCTTTGGTATTGTGACAACAATCAGTGCCATTTGTTTCATTTGGGTATGGAGTATTATTTTAATATGTCATTTGAAATATAAAAAGACACGTCCTGAACTGCATGAGGCGTCTACCTTTAAAGCGCCATTTACACCTTTTGTGAATATAGCGGTTCTTGTGCTCTTTGCTGCCATTCTTGTCATCATGCTTTTCGCTGATGCAACACGTCCAGCCCTGTTATTGACACCAGTATGGTTTGGGTTCTTATTTTTGATTTATGCACGACAGAAACGTCGTTCAGCATAATGAACGAAAAAAGCACAGCCTTTTTAAATGGCTGTGCTTTTGCTTATTTAACGATTTCGAATCTTCAACATATAGTATGCATTAAGAATGATCAGAACAAGTCCAATGACGATGATGGAGAAGAGCTGAGAGTGATTGGCGCCAAGAGAATAGACAATCAAAATAAACATGGCACCGGTCAATAAAATATTCATCATTTGAAAAGTGTGAAAAAGCCCATCGAGCATCACATGCTTTTCGCCTTCATCAGAAATGGCGAGCAGTTTTTTGCCATAATCTTTATCGGTTGGACTAGGTAGGTGACGATTAGGATAGACGAGCTTTAGGACAGAGATCGATGCATAAGAAAGAATGACGGTGATCAAAAATAAGGCAGCATTTGCGAGAATCAGCCAGAGTGGCTGCTCGGTTACGATGGAAATTCCAATTGCAATGATCGATAAAATGGTACTCACCGTATTAGCTAACGTTACATCAGTAAAAGTTCGGTACTGTTTTACCTCGAGTTCATCCTCCTCATCACCATATACTGAAAGAGAGACTCTTTTCTTCATGCGCGAAATGCCTGAAAAACAATAAATGATGAATAGAACTGTCAAGCCAGTGATGACAAGAGTTGCTTCAAATGCAGCTTGCAGAAGTGTCAGCTCAAATTCGGCTGCCAGCAAACAGTAAGCACCGAGAAAACCAAGGAGAGCACCTAAGAGCATTTTGTATACAGTTTTCATGTGAGTTCATCCTCCTCGAATAGAAAAATATGTTCAATGGGTTCTTGAAAAATACGTGAAAGCCTCATAGCAAGTAAGAGAGACGGCATTAATTCATCTCGTTCCATTAAGCTGATCGTCTGGCGGGAAACCTTTGCCCGTTTCGCAAGCTCCGTTTGGTTTAAACCATCACGTGCCCGCAGCTCTTTTAGCCGATTTTTCATTCTGTCACCTCAACTCTGATCAAAATGTTATCTTGATTGTAAAGTATTATATTCATTTTGACAAGTATAATTGTCAAAATGATAAAAATAATTGTCAGAAAGATCGCCTTTATTCAAAAGGTAATCAATGATACGCTAAAGAAAAGAGAAACAGAAAATAGGTGATGCCCATGTTCATTGATCAATTAAAAAGTGACTTACATCAATCACAGCCGCTATTTATCGGAGAAGAGACAGCGTTCAAAGCGGCAGTCCTTGTTCCTTTGGTGCAAGTAGACGGGGAATGGCATGTTTTATTTGAAGTGCGATCACTGACGATGAGAAAACAGCCTGGCGATATTAGCTTCCCTGGCGGTAAACTCGACGGCGGCGAAACCGCACAAGAAGCTGCACTGCGGGAAACATATGAAGAACTAGGGATTCCGCCCGAATCCGTCAAGGTGTTAGGACAGCTCAGTCCTTATATTGCCTCTCCATCCTTTGTGGTATATCCATTTGTCGGAATCATTGATGAACAGCAGGTCAAACATTCCTTTAATCAAGAAGAAGTAGAGGAGACCTTTACTGTGCCTCTATCATGGCTCAGCCAATACGAACCATACTTACACCATGTATCGGTGCAGCCAACACCAGGAGAGGACTTTCCTTATGAAAAAATCATGAATGGTGAAAAATACAGCTGGGGGAGTCGTTCGATTGAGGAGTGGTTTTATGATTACGATCGTTACACCATTTGGGGATTAACTGCCCGCATATTAAAACATTTTGTGATGGTTGCAAAAAGAAATTCCTAGAGAATCAGCTCTAGGAATTTGTTGTGGAAAGGCGTTCTTTTGCGGTTTCTTTTCCTTTCCCTTTTCCAATTAGGATGGGCGCTTTAGCTTGGCTCAATCCATATGAAGGCATGTTCACGTAGATAGATTCATATGAGCCGGCTTGAATTTGATACGTTTCATGATAAATTCCGACCGCGTCATTATTTCGTGCTCTTTGGTTAAATCCTTTCCAAGCAGCCAAATGCTTCTCCATCTTGGCGTAGGCAAGGAGGTCCTCTGTTGATTTCCAATATTGGATCATGGTGGTGGTGCGTAAACCGAAGTAATTTTCTGTCCCGAGAAAACCAAGCTCTTCTTGATGTGTATAAAGTTCTTTGATCATCCCCGGCATCGCCTTAAATACTGGCAACCATTGATGGACAGCCCAGCGTTTATTGATTCTCATTCCGATAATGAACACAACAATCGGCTCAGAATTGTCTGTTGTATACCTGCCAGCACGTATATTTTTTTTCATTTGTTCATCCTTCTTTCTTCATCGATTCACAGGTCTCCACGCACCAATCAATTCCAGCCTGCGCCACTTTCTTTCCGTAATCTAATGTATATAGCCAATACTTCGCATCAGCTTCATCTGGATACAGCTCTTGAATGTTTTGTTCAATCGCAACATATGTCTCATAACGGATACGGAGCTGCCTCTCATAATCTTGTAAAAGCACCAATTTTTTCTCAAACGAAAGATATTGACCAAAGAATAACTTTAATAACACTTCATTTCGTTCTGATGGTACTTGATCGAGCGGCTGCGCCAGCCATTGTCTCAACGTGTCCAGCCCTTTTTCAGTCAGATGATACTCCCGCTTGTCTGAGCGCCCAGTTGTAGAAGCGGGTGAAACCTTCGCAAGCCCTTCCTCGACTATTAACTTTAAAGCTGGATAAATTTGTCCATAACTAATTTTCCAAAAGTGATGCAAGCTCCTATCAATTAATTGCTTCACTTCATACCCAGACTTACAATCTGTCGTCAAAATCCCCAAAATCGCATACGTCGTATCATTGTATTTTTTCATTGATCAACACACCTATCTAAAAGATATATCATTTAGATATATAATAAACGATGTATAACTGCAGATACAAGAGGTATGAGAAAAAAATAAATGCTAGAAAGGAGGTGAAGAGATCACTGATTGGTTAATCAATAAGATGAATCCTTCATATAGAGTGAACGATCATAGTTTGGAGGGGACATATGAGTAAATCAAAAATCTGGATCATGACTATTCTGGCGGTACTACTGATTGGTGGAGGCGGCTGGATAGCCTATCAAGCAATCGCAAAAAAGAGTGATTTGAATCATCCCTACGCCTTTGCATATAAGACTCATGATCGTGTGAACTGGTTCAAGGTAACGGAAAGAAACGGAAAAGTAACAGGTCATCTGAATGAAACCATTTTAGAGGAAAATCCGAAAAGGCATTATGATCCCAATCTATTTATCAACAAATATCAATTAACTGGGAAATCAATTGAAAACGGTTACGAATTTTATGTGAAGCAAGGGAAAGAAACGGTCACATATGAAATTCACCTTGCCGAAAAGGATCTTTCTGTGAAAAAACAAGGTGAAAAGCACAGCATCACATACAAAGCAGTTGATCAAAAAAACCTACGTGCTGTTCAACAGGACATTCATACTCGATATGAGAAACTGATGGATGACACGGAAAATAGATTTCATGATTATGTACGAAATTTCATTAAGAAAGTAACAGGCGCTTATGGTTATCTGTATACGGCAGAGGATGGTTCATACCAACTATTTCTAAAAGTAAAACGAATGTATATGCAGTCTGAATGGGCAGGTTCTTTTCTAATGAGAAAGGCCCCAGGAGATGGTGGTGAACCTTATAAAGAAACGAAACATACAGCCGGTGGAGTTTCAGATGGGATGATGTTTGATTTGAGTACTTATCCTGCAATTGAAAAGGGTTTTATTTTAGGTGAAACTGACCGAGACGCAACATACATTAAATTTCCTTTTAAAATGGCAGGCGGGACAATAGAATTTAAAGCGGTCACGAAAGAGGAATATCAAGAACAAACAGAAGCATTCAAAAAGAAGGCGAAAGAATGGCAAAAGTAGATCGTGTTGGAACAGATGAATGTTGTGAATGGCATTTCAGGGCGATCAGAATAAATAGGGATCATGAAGGTTTTTCAAAACATATTTGAGTGGAGGTACGTATGAGTAAACTGAAAATGTGGGTCGTGTCTATCCTGGCAGTACTCATCTTAGGTGGAGGCGGCTGGACAGCATATCAAGCGATCGCAAAAAAGAATTCATTGAATCATGCCTATGCATTTGCGTATAAAACGAAGGATAGAATGAGCTGGTTTGAGATATCTGAGAATAAAGGCAAAGTAACGGGGCATTTGAATGAAAAGTATATAGAAGAAATATGGTGGGATCCCAAAATATATAAAAAACAATATGTAGTGTCCGGGAGTTCAAAGGAAAACGGTTATGAATTTCGAGTCAAACAAGGCAAAGAAACAATCATATACGAAGTTCAAATGTCTGGGAAAGACCTATCTGTAAAAAAACAAGGTGATAAGAAAAGCAGGATATATAAAGCAATCAATCGAAAAAAGCTAGATTCGTATCACAAAAAAATTCAAGATCGACATCAACATCTAGTTGATACATCAGAAACTAGATTTTATGACAATATGAGACACTTCAGGGATAAAGTAGCGAAGGTATATGGTTTTCTATATACGGCAGAGGACAAACAACTATTTTTACAAGTGGAAAGCATGCATATTGAGAATGGATGGCTCGGCTCTTTTCTAATAACAACTGTTTCTGAAGATGGTTGTAAGCCATATAAAGAAATGAAATTAGAAGTCGGAGGCTTTACGGATGGTGGAGGATTTTTAGACATGAGCTATGATCCTATAATTGAACAAGGTGTACTTATAGGTTCGACTGATCGAGATGCAAAATCAATCAAACTGCCAATTAAAAAGACCAACGGTACAATAGAGTTAAGAGCTTTCACGCGTCAGGAATATAAAAAACTCCCTAAACCATATATCATGACAGGCGATTCGGTAGAGTTAAAAGCTGTCACGAAAAAGGAATATGAAAAACAAGCGAAAGCATTTAAAAAGAAAGCAGAAGAAAAGAGAAAATAGGCATCTTAAACCAGATGAGTGAATCAACTTATCTGGTTTTTTATGGAGAAACATTTTGTTGATTGATGATAGAAAGAACAAAAGAGTTGCTTTAAGTAAATAAAGAAAAGTATTTTAGGTATATAGACCTTAATAAATTTCAGAAAAATAAATGTTGACGCTTTCATATAATCAATATATACTAAAAACAAATCCAATATAAATAAATTAGACATGTGACTGGTCATGCAGGCAGGATCTAAAAACGATGAATTTCTTTAATTTGTCGTTTTAGGTCCTTTTTTTATTGCCAAAATATAGGTCTCATGTATGAGAAAAGGAGGAGGAAAAATGGATTACACACAAGTCGCCAAAGATGTTTTACAGCATGTAGGTGGTAAAGAAAACATTGCACACCTTGAACACTGCTCAACAAGACTTCGCTTCACACTAATTGATCAGAAAAAAGCAGATGTACCAGCATTAGAAAAAACACCAGGTGTCATAGCTGTCAGAATGTCAGGACAATGCCAAGTGGTCATTGGGAATGACGTGATTGAAGTGTATCAACAGGTAACAAATTTAATGGGCGGCAGCTCATCCGGGCAAGGCGTGCCATCCAATCAGCCAAAAGAAAAAAGAAAAGCAGGCACAGTTCTATTAGATTTCATTGTGGGTGTCTTCCAGCCGCTTGTTCCGGCTATCGCAGGCGGAGGGATTTTAAAATCATTTCTTCTCCTTTTCTCTTTATTAGGCTGGGTGGATGCAAAAGGCCAAACCTATCAAATACTGAATATGGTGGGTGACGCACCACTATACTTTCTGCCATTACTAGTCGCTGTCACAACGGCAAATAAACTAAAGGTAAACCCACTGGTCGCATTATCAGCAGTCGGTGCACTCCTTCTTCCGAACATGACAGCCATGCTTACTGAAGGTGCGCAATTAATGTCATTCGACGTAAAAAATATAGCTTATGCGTATCAAGTGTTTCCAGCAATCCTTTCTGTATTGCTTTACGCTCAAATGGAAAAATTCTTCACACGATTTTCACCAAAACCAATTCGGATTTTCTTTGTCCCAATGATGTCATTAGTCATTACTGTACCAGTTACGTTACTGTTATTAGGACCACTTGGTTTTACAGCAGGACAAGGGTTTTCATCCGTTATTCTTGCGATGTTTAATACAGTAGGCTGGGTAGCTGTCGCAATTTTAGCAGCGGTACTCCCGTTTATGGTTGCATCAGGCATGCACAAAGCAATGGTCCCTTATGCAGTGACAACGATGGGGAACCTCGGGAAAGAAGCGCTTTATTTACCAGCATCACTTGCGCATAATATTGCGGAAAGTGGAGCATGTTTCGCAGTGGCACTACGCACGAAAGACAAGGTACTCAGATCAACAGCCATTTCGGCAGGAATTTCAGCATTTTTTGGCATCACAGAGCCTGCTTTGTATGGTGTGACACTTCAAAATAAACGCGTACTTGGAAGTGTCATGATTGGTTCGTTTGTTGGCGGGATCTTCATTGGATTAGTTGGTATACAAGCTTTTGTACTTGTTGGTCCTGGATTAGCAAGTATGTCGATGTTTATATCAGATGAGCTTCCACGAAATCTAATGTTTGCTGTCATTGGAGCTGTCATTTCCTTCGTTGTTGCTTTTATCGCTGCTTTTGTATTAGGTAAGGATAAAAAAGTAGAAGAAAAGACAAATGATCAAGATGCATTTGCTGAACAAATTGGAGCAGGGGAAACTTTCAAAAGCCCTGTGATTGGTCAAATGATCTCTCTATCTGAAGTAAAAGATGATATTTTCTCTTCAAAGGTCATGGGAGACGGAATTGCCATTGTTCCTTCAGAAGGAGCGTTATATGCACCAGTAGATGGTGAGGTCACCTTGCTGTTCGAAACAAACCATGCACTTGGTATGAAAACGGACAAAGGGGTGGAAGTATTATTCCACATTGGCATTGATACTGTACAGTTGGAAGGACAGTATTTTTATCCAAAAGTGCAGGCAGGAGATCGTGTACAAGCAGGGGATTTACTCATTGAATTTGATGTAGAAAAAATCATGGAAGCAGGATACGATCCAGTTACGCTTGCTGTCATCACGAATACAGATCAATATGATATTAAGGTACAGCCATTACAAGAGGTCAATCGCGAAGATACATTGATGGTTATCACCCAATTAGGAGGCTAAACATATGACGAAAATAAAAGGTTTTCCAAAAGGATTTTTATGGGGCGGCGCCATTGCCGCCAACCAAGCAGAAGGCGCTTGGAATGTAGATGGAAAGGGCCCATCTGTTGCTGATATTGCGATGTACCGGTCTAATTTGAGTGTAGAAGATTATGAAGGGCATCTAGCTGTTACTTCTGAAAATATAGATAGAGCGATGAAAGACCCAGATGATAAAAAGTACCCAAAACGCAGAGGTGTTGATTTCTATCACCACTATAAGGAGGATTTGGCTCTATTTGCAGAAATGGGTTTTAAAACTCTTCGCATTTCTATTGCATGGAGCCGTATCTTCCCAACTGGAGAAGAGAAAGAACCAAATGAAAAAGGACTCCAATTTTACGATCGTTTATTTGCAGAAATGAAAAAACACAACATAGAACCGATTGTGACACTGTCACATTATGAAATGCCGTTAGCACTGAGCGTGAAATATAATGGCTGGGTTGAAAGAAAAGTCGTTGATCTCTTTGTTAAGTTCGCCAATGTATGTTTTGAACGCTATAAACATGATGTGAAATATTGGCTTACCTTTAATGAAATAGATAGTATTCACCGCCACTCTTTTATTACAGCAGGAATTATTCCTGATCGCTGCCCAGAAGGGAAAGAGGAAGAAACGGTTTATCAAGCACTCCATCATCAATTCATTGCCTCTGCACTCGTAACAGCAGATTGTCATCGCATCATACCAGGCAGTCAAGTAGGGTGTATGCTGACAAAATTAACAACGTATCCGCACACTTGTCATCCAAATGATGTGGAGCGGGCATTGAAACAAAACTTAGAAAACTATTTCTATGCAGATGTTCAGGTATTTGGTGAATACCCGCCGCTTATCAAGCGCATGCTTGAGAGAAAAAACATTCATATCCAAATGGAATCAGATGATCTTTCTATTTTAAAAGAAAATACAGTAGATTTTATCTCGTTCAGCTACTATATGTCTTTAACTGAATCAGCTGATGAAGGATTAGAAAAAACGGATGGAAATACCATCCGTGGGGTCAAAAATCCTTACCTTCCATCTACTGATTGGGGATGGCAAATTGATCCGGTTGGTCTGAAAATTTCTTTAATAGAATTATATGATCGTTATCAAAAACCACTGATCATTGTAGAAAACGGCATGGGTGCAAAAGATGTTGTTGAAAGTGATGGATCAATTCACGATGATTATCGTATTAACTATTTCAAAGAGCATTTCCGCCAAATGAGAGAAGCGGTGGAAGAAGGCGTTGACCTATTCGGATATACGAGCTGGGGCTCAATTGATATTATAAGTGCAGGTACATCACAGATGTCAAAACGATACGGGTTCATTCATGTAGATCAAGATGACGATGGAAACGGTACATTAAAACGTTCTCGTAAAGACTCATTTTATTGGTACAAAAAGGTCATTGAAACAAATGGTGAATCGCTTGATTGAAAAACCACAATCATGAAAACAGGTGATGACGATGTTTAAAATCAAAAAAGTTTTAAACTCGAGTGTGGTTCTGGCTGAAGATCAGAACCAACAGGAGATGGTTCTATTCGGCCGGGGGATTGGTTATGGACAAAAACCAGGTCAAATGATTGAAGAAAAGAAGGCAGATCAAGTGTTTATGTCTGTCGATAACATGAGAGCGAAGGAATTTCTCCAACTGTTAGATTCAATGCCGCAAGAGTTTATCGATTTAACTCAGCATATTGTTCAATATGCTGAAAAACGCTTAAACTCAAGTCTGAATTCTGGTGTCTATTTTACCTTGATGGACCACTTGAATTTTGCAGTAGAACGGCACAAGAAGAATATTAATATTACAAATCGAGTATACTGGGAAATCAAAAACTACTATACCGAAGAATTTGAAGTAGGTAATTATGCGCTTGAGTTAGTCAACAATACATTGGGCATACAATTACCAAAGGAAGAAGCGGCCAATATCGCCTTCCATTTAATTAATGCGTTAGGTGAAGAGTCCGATTCCAAAGATGGCATGAAGTATGCCAAGATGATCGGAAGTATTGTGAATCTTGTCCGCTATACGTTGAATATGAAAATGGATCAAGAGAATATTCATTACAGCCGATTTATTACACATGTGAAATTCTTTGTTGAAAGATTTTACGCAAATAAATTATTATCAGATCAAGAAAATGAGTTGTTTGAACAAATTGCACACTTGTATCCTCAAGCGATGGATGTAGCTTTCAAAATCAAAGATTATATTAAACAGGTGCATAGTATTGTTATTCCTAATGACGAACTTACGTATCTGGCGGTACATATTCACCGCCTCATTTCTTATCAAGAACTAAAATAAATGTGGACCACTTGCCTTGTAACGAGGCAAGTGGTTATTTGTATTGTATCGGTTTATGTTCCGATAGGTCGTTCTGTTGGGCCAAGATTTGTATCATTTAACGAATTGTAAGACACCGTTTGTCCGAAAACAACGATGGCTAAAGCGAAAATGAGTAAACTCACTTTTTTCATCATAATTCCTCCAATTAAGTGTAGTGTGTTCTAATTGATAGGCATCCTTCAAAAAGAGGTATGCTTGGTGAATTGAACCTAGCTCTTCAAAGTGTTTGGCAGCTAGTGCACTTAATTCACGGGCACCTTCAACATCCTTTAATTCTTTCAGAATACTGATGTCATCGAAACAGGTTTGAGCTTTTTTGGATATGTCTTCAGTGAAATATAGGTGATAGAGAAAATTCATTTTTGCTGTATAGATGGGGTTTCTGTCTATTTCTTGTTTTTGTTTGACCAATTCAAAATAATAGAGAGCTTGCGACTTTTCATCAATGGAGAGTAGCTCTTTTAGTAACATAAACATGGAGTGTTCGAAATAACAAGATGAAAGGTAGTCATCATCACTAAGAGCCTTTTCTAGGGCATCAATACATTTTTTTGATTCTCCAACTTCGGCATATAGAATACTGATATTGTGATAAAGCTGTGATGCTAAAAAATGATCGTTTAATTGATTTGAGATGTGTAATGCTTTTGTGTAGTAATTCTCAGCTCTTTTGAAATCGCCAATATCCATGAAGTTGGTGGCTGCGATCACAAAAGCTGCTGCCAGTCTTCTTTCATAGCCATCATGACCTTTGAAAATATCGATGGCATTCTGAATATAATGAAGTGAAATCAGGCTTTGGCGAAGCATCATATATAGGTTTGCGACCTTCGTATGGAATTCTGCTACTTCTATTTCATCAGGAATGTTTTGTAGTTTTTTCTCAGCAATTTTAAACAGTCCGATGGCTGATGCATAGTCTCTGTTATATGAAGCGTAAAGGGCTTTATATAGGTAAAAATAATATTCAATTAAGTCGTTTGTTTTAGAAGGGTATTCTAGCACTGTCGGTTCATTCAGTTTTTTACCTCTTCGTTCATATAACATGAGCTTAAACTTGCCTTCTAGCAATGAATAGTAGGTCAAGACCTCCTGATTCTCTTCCATCTCTTGAAGTAATTCCTTTAATTCTGTGTAGATTGTCTTTGCATTGTGCACATCATGCTTACGAATGGCAATTCGCCAATCATTTAAACGGTTCCCCACCTGTTCAGCTGAAATGATTTTCATGGAAATTTCACCTCTTTAACATCCTTTCGCCTGTTTCAATAAAAAACGATATCACAATTTTTGGTAAAATATAATCGTTTCTGGGAGGTGATTGACAGGAGGTAATAAAAAGGACCTTATGTCATGAGATGTACGTTATTGTATTGATGATTGATTGTTTATTCAAATGAGTAAAATCTTTTTTTGGAAGTCTAAAAACGTGATAGATACTATTAGTTTTAATTTTATGGTCGAAAATACCTTCCGAATATATGAAATAAAGCTATTTTAGCTATGAGAGAAGAAGAATGAAAGGTCGATCTAGAAGGGAAAATCAGTTATGATGTTGCTAGATGATTTTGGGGGAAGAAACTGGAAGTTACTGAGAAAGGTGAATATCCGAGACAAGTGTTTACCTTTCAGAAAGGATGTTGAAATGAAAAAAAGATTTCAAATGTTAAACTGGCAAATGACAATTGTGATGACGACGCTTTTACTTGTTTTAGTCACTCTTTATATCTCAAAGAGATACTTTTATAGCAAAGAAATTGAGTTGCTGACAGAATCTTGTCAACAAGAAGACGGCAAAATCATACTAGAAACAAATAGTTTGACTATGGATTACTCCTTTGAGTGTAAGAAAAAATAAAACAGGCAGATTTCTGCCTGTTTGACACCAATTAAAACCCTAAGTTTTGTAACCACTTGTTTAACAAGGCCTCTCGTTTCTCAGCGGTAAAGCGATCGTATTTTCCTAAATTTAAATGGGCTGAAATTTCACCGTCATTCATAAACAAAATTCTTTCAGAGCAAAGGGCCACTTTTGGATCATGGGTGACGAGTAGCAGAGTTGTTCCTTCAGAATTGATTTGTGAAAAAATATCCATGACTTCCTTTGTGGTGCTTGAATTAAGAGCACCTGTGGGCTCATCGGCAAAAAGAATGTTTGGTTCATTCATAAGAGCTCGACAGATAGAGGCTCTTTGGAGCTGTCCTCCTGATACTTCTGATAAATATCTATCAGCTAAATGATCAATATCAAGTTTCTCCATTAAATATTTCGCTCGTTCATTGATTTCTTTTCTCGGCATTTTCTTCGCTAAGTAAGCTGCAGCAATGATGTTATCAAATAGATTGAGGTTTTTTAGTAAGTGGCTGTGTTGAAAGACGAATCCCATCTCTGATAAGCGCAAAGCTGTTAACTGTTTGTCTGTCATTTCTGATAGCAGTTGACAGTTATATTTGATTTCCCCTCTGGAGGATGTCTCTATACCGCTAAGTTGATAAAGCAAAGAGGTTTTTCCGCACCCTGAAGGTCCCATAATGGTGACAAATTCTCCACGTTTAATGGTTAAGTGAATATTTCTAAGAATGGTCTGTTTTTGTCCTTTTAATGAATCAATTTGTAAAGACAATTGCTTCGCTTCAATTAATTGTTCCATGTGAAACATCTCCTTATGAAAGAGTATGACGACTGATTTTACTAGAAAAAAAGGACTTCAATAACCACGAGATGACAGTTAAATTCACCATAAACATCAGGAGAGGATACACGATCCAAACCCATTTCGGGGCTAACCACTGAAGGCTGGATGCTCCTAATGATGCTCCGCCTGCACTCATCAACGCCGGACCAATAGTATGAACAGTGATTGCTCCAATGAAGGCGCCAATAGAGAGAACGACGATAAAACTTGTTAAGTATTGATAGGTTAAATCTTTTTGAGAAAAACCAATCGTTCTTAACAAGTGAGTACGATTTAAATCTTTCGCCCTTAACATGTGCAGAAACATCATTAACATTAGGCTGGCTGTTCCAAAAGCTGCGATGGTTGAAAATAATGCAATCACTTTTACTAGAGATGCGGTGCTTCCTATTGTTTGATGCACATATTCTTTCATATCTGTCACTTTTGCAGGAGACATATTTGTTTCAAGTGCTGCTTTTTTCTCTGCCATATCTATTCCTTGTTTTAATTGTATTTGAATGGTTTTCCAAAGGGATGAATGAGGAAAAGGCTGAGATAATGCTTTAGCTGTTTTCCCTCCGTTGGTGACGTCTTGATAAATGCCGGTAACCATTTTTTGAACTTGCTGTCCATTTGTGGCGAGAGTGACTTTTTCGCCTATCTTTTTCTGAAGTGAGTCAGCACTCAACACCGATAAAGCAATCTCTTCCTCCTTCAACGGTTCCCGTCCTTGTAAATAGGTGAGAGGGAATGCTGATAGATCACCTGTTTCTAAATAGAGCGTTTCTAATGTATTCTCCATTGTTTTGGCTTGTAGAGAAGTTGTTTCATAGACGGCAGATGTTTGAATGTCTTGGTCTACGCTAATCATAGACTCTATTTTATTTGTACTTTTCTCTAAATGATTTCCCTGCCGAATATCAATTCGAAGGTCACTTTTTCCTGAGCCAAGATATGTGACGAAATCGGGTGATTGTAATGTGTACCATAACTGAATCGGCATTAACATTAAAAATGTACAAAGCGCAATAATACAGGTAATTGTTGAATACATCTTTATTCGCGAGAACAGATCTTTCAATCCAAACCAAAAATTGACTGGGAGGAATCTGTTTTTCTGGAGGTACATAGGAATTTGTTTTTTACGGCTTGGTGAGCTTATGCCGCCTTGAATAGCTTGAGCGGCTGATATTTGACCAAATCTCCTTAGGACAGTATAGCTGAATGAGATGACGATCATTGCCGTCAAAATTGACACCAAAAGCGGAATCACCTGATGAATAAAAGAGAAGCGATTCCCCATATATTGCTGAATATTGGCTGTAAACAAATCACCAAACATGAGTGTCATCAAATATCCTGCTATACACCCTATACAGGCAAGCACAGCATACTTCCCAACGTATAATTGTTTGATTTTTGATAAAGGGATTCCTAGTACTTTTAAGATTCCAATTTCACGTTCATCCTCTTCTATAGCGGCGGTCATAGCGAGACGAAGAGAGAGGAGGGAAATGCTAATGAGCAGAAAGCAAACAAGAAGGAGAATGGCGATCACCATACCATCTGTTAGGGCATTCAGCATGCGAAGCAGGGGTAATGTGACAGCAGGCCCCTGTTGTGGCAGCTCAGATGATTGATAGAGTGATTGAAAAGCATCTGCTTGACTAGCATCATGCAATAAAAATTCAATTAAGTACTCCTTTTTTTGAAACACTTGATTCAGTGCTACCCAGTCCGCATCATGCAGAAGAAACCTCTTTGAACTGACAAGACTTGGATTCATTTGGGCATCTCGTAAGAACGTTTTGATTTGAAAAGAGAATTGATGAGAGCCTTTTGAAATGAGTAACCTTTCGCCAATCTTTAAATGGTATTTTTGTTGAAAATAAATAGGGACTGCTACTTCTCCTTTATTGACAGTGAGCTTTTCATTTCGTTCGTTTAAAAGGAAATCAAAATAGCGATTTTGCTTTACAAATAAATGATCCATCACACCCGCTTGAGCAGGCTCCTGCCCGAACTTGATGCTGACGTGTTCGATCGGAATCATTGGAACAATTTGATGTGCCTTCACCATCGACTGTTTACTTGAAAATATATCGACCGCTTTTTCATCTAAGCTGCCATCGTGCATTTGGACAAAGTCTGGTGCTTTGGCTGATTGGAGTAGATCAGAAATGGAACCATTCAGCTGGGCCGTCATTTGCGCAGCGCTTGTTGCTAAAAATGATGTCATCATGATGCAAAGGGTTAAGCCGATTGAAATGAGACGGTGGCGGGTTAGGTCTTTCTTGATAAACGTCAATCTCATGAGGCTGATTCTCCTTCATGTCGAAGCATATTTTTTGTAAGGAAGGCAAGTGCAAACATCAAGGCACTCACGATTAACACGGTCACATACATGCTAGCGGAAAAAGTGTTGAACAAGAACCCATACATCATTTGACCGAGCGGTGCAGCACATTGAGAGACCATTGTTAGATTGGCCATGACTTTTCCTAATTGAGCATTGGGTGTTTTCTTTTGCACATGTGAGATGACAACGATCGAAATCATGGTGAGCAGCATGGCAATTGGGAGACACCCTGCTAAAAAGAGAAAATAGGCTGGAAATGTACCAAATTGAAGAGCCATCTTGGATGTTGAAAAAGCAACAGGCAGCAAAATGACTGCGATGACGAGCAGCCAGCGATACAAAGTAGGAATCCGCCAATGTTTCGCTACAAGACCAACTAGCAGGGCGCCTGCGATGACGGCAAACTCAATGATGCCCATTCCTATTCCATACATGATGTCACTGCTTTTCATTGTGACCCTTAAAATAATGGGACCTCCAACGATAAAAAATGGTGTGAGGATGAAATTTAGTAGCGCTGCAAGCAGCATGGCTCTTTTTAAAAATGACTGGCTTCCGATATAGGAAAAGCCTTGTTTCATATCTTTCAAGAGTACTTTGGTCATCGGTTCTGCGAGTGGGCTAGGTGAGAAAGAGATATTTAACCGTAAAAGCATGCATGTTGATAGAAAAAATACAATGCTGCTAACGCCTATGATGACCTGGCTCCCAATGAGTCCGTATAAAACGCCGCCAATGATAGGAGCGACAACACCTGAAAGGGCCTGTACGCCATTCACGATGCCATTCGCTTGTTCTAATTTTTCTTCTTTCACTAGTTGAGGAATACTGGACATCACAGCAGGAGCATAAAACGTACTCATGACACCAAGGAGAATCATGACGGCTCCAATCATATAAAGTGAATCATGACCTGAAAATAACCAGAAATAAAAAGACAGAATCATAATGCCAGTAAGAACATCAAATAAAATCATCAAATTTCTTCTGTTAAACCGGTCAGCAATTGCTCCAGCTAATGGCGAAAGGAGGAGCGGGATATTGGATAAAGCGAAAAGCAGAGCATATAAATCAACACGATGTGTTATATCCAAGACGTGTAAAGATAGAACAAAACGAATCAAGGAAGACCCGAAAACGGAAATAATTTGCCCGAGCACGAGGTAGATAAAGTGGGTGGAACCATTTTTGGCTGATAACGACATGAAAATCACTCTCCTTTTAGACCGACCGTCAGTCTATAATGTATGCAGGATTGGTATTGAAGTGACCAATCACTGATTATTGTCTTCCGGTTCTCCAGTTAAACGTTGGAGAAGGAAGGAGAAACTCCCCTTTTCTGCATGTAATGAGGCTTCAAGGATTGCGATAAATGCTAGAGCTCGTTGTATGCTTTCCGCTGTGGTCCATTGGAAAAGTCCCTCATCAAAGATAACCTGTGCAGAAGCGAGGAGAAATTCGACAGTTTCTTGCGGGTAATCCGTTTGAAATATCCCTTCTTCTACCCCTTGCTGAATGACTTCTGCTAAAACGGGTGATAGCTCTGTAATGGCTTTGATCAAGCTTTTTTGATGCATCTCTGCATTAGCAGGCTGATGAAATTGTTCAATCATGCCTTCTTTATGGCTGCCCTGTTTAGGAGATTGTGCCATGATGATGCGAAATAATTTATCAACCACTGAGATATCTGGATCAGCGGCAATACGCTTTGCCTCGATGATATCTGCTTTTATGATCCGGTCAATGATTGCATCCATCACTTCTTCTTTGGAAGTAAAGTAATAATAGAATGTGCCTTTTGCAATGCCAACGGCTTTGAGGATGTCAATAATTGTGGTTTGCTGATAGCCTTTGGTTGAAAAAAGCTTCTCTGCTGCATTTAAGATGTCATTTTTGCGTTCCTCAGGATGTTTAACGGTTCTCATAAAGCCATCCTTTCTTTTGACTAGACTGTCGGTCGGTCCCTTGATTCGATTAAACACTTTTTGGCGTATCTTTGTCAATGGCTGTTTTTTTTAGCTTTGCATTTATTGTGCAATGACACTATGATACATTGAATGAAAACCCCTTCAGGAGAGATGCTGAATGCAATTTTTAACCAGTGAATTGGCGCAAGAGATGGTTGAACGTACGATGCATATTTTACATCAAAACATCAATGTCATGAATGCAGATGGTGTCATTATTGGGTCTGGTGAACGAAAAAGGATTGGACAAAAACATGATGGAGCACGTCTAGTGCTGTCAAGCGGAGATAGTGTGGAGATTGATCAGGAGACATCCCGCCGCTTAAAAGGCGTGAGACATGGAATCAATCTGCCTATTTGCTTTCGGGAACAAGTTGTTGGTGTCATTGGGATTACGGGTGAGCCAGAGAACATTCGTCATCATGCTGAGCTGGTGAAAATGGCAGCTGAGCTCGTTTTAGAGCAATCTTTTCTGCTTGAACGCTTCCAGTGGCGGCAGCGAATAGAGAGTGAAATTGTGAATCAGCTCATCTCCGAATCTGACATGGGTGATCATCAGCTGAAGCACCGTGCTGACTGGCTTGGAATGGATTTAGACAAGCGGCGAATGGCTATTGTTTTTCAGCCGATTCCATCGTCTGAGGACACTGTACATAAAATGATGCATGCCATTCAATACGATAAGAATGCGGATGATTTACTAGGCATGACCTTCCGTCATGAATTGATCCTGTTAAGACAGCCGATATGTGACCATCAATTCAAGCATGTGATCGAACAGCTGCAACAAACAATGGCAGGTGCAGTTGATGGACAAGTGCTAGTGGGTGTAGGAACTGTCGCTGAGGACATGAGTCAATTACCGTTGTCCTTTCAGCATGCGAGAGAAGCCCTGCGGTTAGGAAAGGTGCTCCATCCAGAGGAAAGCATATATGTTTTTGAATCTTATCAGCTTGAAAGCTTGTTTATAAAAGCGAGAGCCGCCAAAGAGGGCAAACGGTGGAGTGATTTTTATCATCCGCTAATACAAGAAACGGAGCTCATTCAAACGTTAAAGGTTTACATTGAAGAGGGCGGGGATTTACAAAGAATCGTTGATCGTCTATTTATTCACCGTAATACACTGCGATATCGTTTAGATAAAATCCAGGCATTGACCGGAAAAGATCCTCGTCATGTGAAACAGTTGATGGAGCTGTACATAGCACAATTGGACAATCAACTGTCTTAATTGTGCATTTGCACAACTGGATGAAGAAATAAATAAAAGAAGTTCATCTAGATTCACAACTCGATCCCGACGAGTAAACGCTTACAATTAAGAAAAGACAATCAGGAGGGATGGAGTATGGGTGGAGATGTGACAGTAAGTACATTGGGCGCATTGACTGCGCTTGTGATCGCTATTGTTCTCATTCTAAAAAAAGTATCACCTGCTTATGGCATGCTGGCAGGCGCATTTATTGGCGGTTTGGTTGGCGGTGTAGATGTTGTGCAGACCGTGAACGTCATGATGGAAGGCGCAAAGGACATGATTCCGGCTGTTCTTCGAATCATGGCGGCAGGTGTACTGGCAGGGGTTTTAATTGAGTCGGGTGCAGCGTTATCTATTGCGGAGGCCATCGTGAAAAAACTTGGAGAGGCGAGGGCACTTTTAGCACTCGCACTTGCAACAATGATTTTAACAACGGTGGGTGTTTTTGTAGATGTAGCAGTCATTACAGTAGCACCAATCGCACTTGCCATTGCCAAGCGTGCAAAACTTTCTAAAACGGGTATTTTACTTGCGATGATTGGAGGAGGGAAGGCGGGGAATATCATGTCACCGAATCCGAATGCCATTGCAGCCTCTGATGCTTTTGGTGTCCCGCTTACTTCTCTGATGGCGGCAGGTGTCATACCGGCTATTTTCGGGATAGCCGTCACGTATGTATTAGCCAAAAAGCTTGCGAATAAAGGGACACCTGTTTTGGAAGAGGGAGCTGACCAAGGCGAGGTTCAAGTACCTGGTTTTCTACAAGCGCTTGTAGGCCCGCTTGTGACCATTCTCTTGTTAGCTTTGAGGCCGTTGTTTCAAATAAATATTGATCCAATGATTGCCTTACCAATAGGAGGAATTGTAGGCGCTCTTTTCATGAAAAAAGGGAAGTTTCTCAATGATTATGCGATGTCAGGGCTGCATAAAATGTCAGGTGTAGCGATCATGTTACTAGGGACAGGTACATTAGCTGGAATTGTATCGAATTCTTCCATGAAAGAGGTATTTATTCAGGCGCTTGACGCTTCGGGATTACCTCCTTACTTGCTTGCACCAACGTCTGGAATTTTTATGTCGGCAGCCACAGCTTCGACAACTGCAGGGACGGCAGTTGCAAGTGGTGTATTTAGCGGAACTCTTATTGGTCTTGGTGTATCTGCCCTTTCAGGCGCAGCTATGATTCACGCTGGCGCAACTGTGCTAGACCATATGCCACACGGAAGCTTTTTCCATGCAACGGCAGGAAGTGTTCAAATGGATATAAAAGAACGGTTGAAATTAATGCCCTTTGAATCGTTAATTGGTTTGACATTAACCGTTGTATCGACCATTATCTTTGGTATTTTCCAGCTGTTCGGCTGAGGACTTAATGAGAAACGAGGGGTTTTTGGATGAAGATTGTGATCGCACCAGATTCATTTAAAGAAAGTTTATCTGCTTATGAGACAGCATGTGCCATTGAACGAGGATTTCGCTCTATTTTGCCAGATGCAAAATATATGAAAATCCCAATGGCAGATGGAGGAGAAGGCACAGTTCAATCGTTAGTGGATGCGACAGGCGGAACCATTGTCAAGCAAGTGGTCACGGGCCCGCTTGGCAAACCTGTGGATGCCTTTTTTGGTATGTTGGGAGATGGGCAGACAGCTGTCATAGAGATGGCAGCAGCATCAGGATTACATCTTGTCCCGCCAGAAAAACGGAACCCCTTATTCACGACGTCTAGAGGGACAGGAGAATTAATGCTTGCAGCGCTGGATAAAGGAGCGAAGCATTTAATCATTGGGCTTGGCGGAAGCGCAACAAATGATGGTGGCGTTGGCATGATGCAAGGTTTAGGTGCTTCTTTTCTCGATAAAGCAGGCCAAGACCTCACGCCGGGCGGTGGATCACTGAATCAATTAGCTACTATTGATCTATCTCGACTGGATCCAAGATTGCAATCAGTCCGTCTGGAAGTGGCGTGTGATGTGGATAATCCTTTAACGGGTGAAAGAGGAGCGTCTGCTGTGTTCGGTCCTCAAAAGGGAGCAGATACAGAAATGGTTCAACTGTTGGACAAGAATTTATCTCATTTAGCACAAGTGGCTAAGCAGCATCTTCATGTCTCCTTTGGTGATGCGGCAGGTGCAGGAGCGGCAGGAGGACTTGGTGCGAGTTTATTAGGCTTTTTACAGGCTGATCTGCAAAAGGGAATTGATATTGTACTGAAAGCCGTACATTTTGCTGACGTACTCAAGGACGCTGACCTAGTCATTACAGGGGAAGGGCGGATTGATCAGCAGACCATTTACGGCAAAACGCCAATCGGTGTAGCCAAAGCTGCGAAACAATATGGACTCCCTGTCATTGGCATCGCTGGGTCCCTCTCAAAAGACAGTGCAGTCGTACATGATCATGGCATTGATGCACTTTTTAGTATTGTCCCTGGCGTCACGACTCTGGCTGAAGCCATGCATGATGCTAGTGTGCATGTAGAGAGAACAGCAAGGAATATTGCGGCTGTCATGACATTTGGAAGAGATAAGTAAATGATGAAAAATGTTTCCTTTTCTATCACATTCCTCTCTATAGAAATGTGGTAAAATGGTTCTAAATGAAAAGAAAGTTGGAGGAAACACAAATGTCTAATCTACCGAATTGTCCATCGTGCAGTTCAACCTATACATACGAGGATGGCAGCATGCTTATTTGTCCTGAATGTGCGCATGAGTGGTCGCTAGAACAAGAACAAGCGGCAGAGGAACAGCTTGTTGTCAAAGATGCGAATGGAAATCTATTAAGTGATGGTGACACGGTCACTGTGATTAAAGATTTAAAAGTCAAAGGTTCTTCTTCGGTTTTAAAAATAGGAACGAAGGTCAAAGGGATTCGTTTAGTCGAAGGCGATCATAACATTGATTGTAAAATTCCTAGCTTTGGCGCGATGAAGTTAAAATCGGAGTTTGTGAAGAAAGTATAATATATGAAAAGAGGCTGTCGATCATCAGCCTCTTTTTTATTTCGATATTTATAGGTGAAAGGTATAATCTTAAACATCATTTCATACATATGTACCTATTGAAAATCATTCTTTTTTTAAAAAATCAAGCCTCTTTTCTTATAAAAATTCACGCTTTTCTTAACTCTACCTTAAAAAAGGCAGATGATTCTCTAAATTTTGCCTAATCCCCTTCACAACTTTTGGGCATTGCTGTACCATATGGAAGTGTTCTTCTATTTTTGACGGATCATGGTGTTTATCAGGAAATAGATGATAGATGATACTTAGACAAAGAAGGAGAGGTAACGTGACGAACGTTTTAGAACTGCAAAATGTATCTAGGCATATTCGCGGGAAAAAGATTGTTCAAGACTTGAGTTTCTCTGTCAAAGCGGGCGAAGTCTTTGGCTTCTTAGGGCCGAATGGCGCAGGAAAAACGACAACCATTCGCATGATGGTCGGTCTTTCTCCCATTACATCCGGTGACATTCTGATTAATGGTCATAGTATTCAAACCTCATATCAGCATGCCATCCAAGATGTCGGTGCAATTATTGAAAATCCAGAAATGTATAATCATTTAACGGCAAGACAAAACCTTGTTCATTTTGCCAGAATGAATGGAAAAGTGGATGAAGGTCGAATTGATGAACTGCTAGAACTAGTTAGTTTGCAGCATGTGAAACATAAGCGTGTCCGTACGTTTTCATTAGGAATGAAGCAGCGTTTGGGGATTGCTCAGGCATTGATACATAAACCGAAACTGCTAATCTTAGATGAGCCGACCAATGGACTAGATCCAGAGGGAATTCGTATGATACGAGATTACTTGAGAAGGTTGGCAAAGGAAGAAGGGCTTGCTGTCATTGTTTCAAGTCATCTCATGTCAGAAATGGAATTGATGTGTGATCGTTTCGCCATTATCCAAAAAGGAAAGCTGATTGCGATTGAGGATCAGCGTGCAGAGACGAAGCAGGATGATTTGGTCAATTATCGAATGAAAGTAGCATCAAGTGAGCTTGAAGAAGCTCAAAAGCTCATTGAAGCATTTGAGGAAGGCATCACAGTTAGAGAAGAGGAGCAGTACTTATTCTTCTCCATCCTAGAAGAGAAAATGCCACAATTGATTCGTCATTTGAGCGAGGCTTCTATTCATTTGTACGAAATCAAAATAGAAAAACAAACCTTAGAAGATAAGTTCTTAAGCTTAACAGGTAAAAAGGAGGCAGACGTATGATTCGCCTCATTCAAAACGAGTGGATGAAAATCAGTTATCGTGTGGGTACTTGGATTATGGTTGGGCTTCTTGTTTTAGGTATGATTGCGACGTTGATTTTTGCACTTAAAACAAATGACGAAGATCAATCATCTGGAGCTTGGAAAGCCCAACTAGAGATGATGAATACTGAGAACAAGAAGGAACTCAAAGAAATAGAAAATGGTTACTTTAAAAGAAGCCTTGAAAAAGAGATTGCTATTAATGATTATCGAATTAAGCATAATTTGCCGCCAGCTGATCAGTTTAGCGACAGTGTATGGGACTATGTGAAAACAAACGCCAATTTACTTCAGCTTGTAGGTGTGTTTGTGATCATTATCGCTTCCACCATTGTCTCGGCTGAATACAAGCATGGTACAATTAAATTATTATTGATTCGTCCACCATCAAGACTAAAAATCTTAATATCTAAATATATTACGGTGCAACTGTATGCTCTTCTACTGGTGGTGGTGTTGTTTATCTTGTCATTTATATTGGGTGCCATTTTCTTCGGACTCAATACTGATTATGTGAGTTTGATCTATCAAAATGGTGAAGTGATTGAACGTTCGCAGTTTGCCAATATGGTTTTTTATTATTTAGCTAATTGCGCAATGTTTGTTGTGCTAGGGACACTTTCGTTTGCTATATCAACGATATTCGGAAGTGAAGCTATCTCCATTGCCATTAGTGTGTTAGCTTATATTGTAGGTGGAACGATTACAGGTATTTTAATGCTCTTCTTTGATTGGACAAAATATTTGTTATTCGCAAATGATCCATCTCAATACTTTAAGGAACAGGTTACTTTTATCGAAGGCATGTCCCTAGGATTCTCACTAACGGTCCTAGTCATTTACTGGGCCATCTTCTTGGCGGTTGCTTTAATCGTCTTCCAAAAGCGAGAAGTAAAAACAGGTTAATTTAACTTTTTAGGAGGTTTCTATCAATGATTAAGCGTAAAGGTGAAAAAATTATGGGGATTATCAGTATTGTCCTCAACGTAATTGGTGTTGGTTTTGGGGCGTTGATGCTTTCTGTGGACCCAGCATTTTATGAAGAAATGAATGAAGTGTTAAAAGAGGAAGGCAGCGCCTTGCCAGTTGAAACACTTGAGGCATCGGTTCATGCCTTTGGCGTTCAGTTTATGGTTGTTTCTGCAATTGCGGCTGTCTTAGCCCTTGTTGGTGTGATTGTTTTGAAAACAGACCGCCGTGCCGTGCTTTCTGGTATTCTTTTCTTGGTTTCGGCTGTGACTCTTTTAATTGGAACTGTTGGTCTTGCTTTCGTTCCGATGATCTTGTTGCTAATCGTTGGATTGATGTCACTCATTAGAAAACCGAAAACAGACATTCACACGAGTGAGTATCCTTCATAATTCAAAGAAAAAGACATGCGCTGGTTTGCGCATGTCTTTCTTTTTTATATGATGCCAATCAGTTTGGCGATGATGAGTAAAACGATACTGAACCCCCACATCCAAAAGAAGGAGTAGCGGATATGTTTCCCCATATCGACCCCTGCAAGACCGATGGCAAGCCATACAGCAGGTGCAAGGGGGCTGACAAAGGTGCCGATGATATTTCCAATCATCATGGCGTATGCCGCAGATGTCCCTGGCACACCAACCTCTGATGTAATCGATTCGACAATCGGCAATAGTGCATAATAATAGGCATCCGTACTTGTCAGCATATCAAGCGGAACCCCAAATATCCCCACAATGATATGTAAAAATGGCAGTAAGAAAGCTGGCAAAATGTGAATACTGTCTACTGCAATCGCCTTCAGCATGCCCGTTCCTTCAAGAATTCCTAAAAAAGAACCTGCGGAGAAAATTACAGCTGCCATCATTAGTGCACTCGGGGCATGCGCCTTAATTCGCTCCATTTGTACATTCACATTTGGAAAGTTAATCAGAAGTGCTAGTGAAAGACCAATCATAAACATATAACTAGCAGGAATCACGTTCAGCACGAGAAGGACAACAACAGCTAAAAATAGAATGAGGTTGACCCACATTAAGTGATAACGCTTTAAAGACGCATCGCCTGTTTCGCTGATCGATTGAATAGCACGATCCCAATCGGCGCCTTCTAATTGGACAGCAGCTATTTCATTTGCCGCGATTTTCACCCGAATTCGTTTTTCTTCTCTTTTTCCTAAAATGAATGCCATTCCTAATACGAGCACGACCCCGATCAGCTGAATGGGAATAAGCGGTACCCACAGTTCAGATGGGTCCATATTTAGGACACTAGCTGCCCGTCCTGTGGGGCCAGCCCATGGAATCATATTGGTTAATCCAGCACTCGTTCCGATTAACAATAGCAATAAATAAGGACTCATATGTAATTTTTTATAAAGCGGAAGCAGTGCAGGTACAGTTAATAAAAAGGTTGTAGCGCCTGCTCCGTCTAAGTGTGCGATGACCCCAATCAAGGCAGTTCCCATCGCAACTGTGACAACATTCCCTTTTGTCAGCTTGATTAACGCTTTAATTACAGGTTCAAAGAACCCTGTATCTTGTAAAATGCCAAAAAATAAAATGGCGAAGATAAACATGGTCGCCACTGGCAAAACTTTGATAATCCCTTGTTCAAAGAAAGTTTGAATGTCATTGATACCAAATCCTGCGATGAGCGCCCCTATTAAAGGCACCATGACCATGGCGACAATTGGACTTGCTTTCCCCCAAATCAGCAAAACAACAATCGTTAAAATAATCAACAATCCAACAAACGTTAACATAAGCCCCTCCCCCTACAATAAACCGTTTACATTTGTTTGTTTTTTTACCAATGCAATCCCACATTTGCATTGAAAAAAAGAGTATCAAAAATATGAGTATTAGGCAACCGCTTTCATACCTATACAATGGTAAAAAAGGATGGCGGGGCCAATCATGGTGCGGTTTTCAATATGTCAAAAAATTTAGATAAAAAATAATACTTCTATTGATAATCTACTATCGGGAGAAAATATATAGGTATTTAGATTCAACAAAAAGTAAAAAGCGCCCTTTGGATGGACGCTTCTTTCACACTATTTTTTCAAAATAACGTATTCGTAAGGATTCAGTTGTAACTGTTGAGATGTATGCTGTCCAGTCAGCATATTTTCATAGCTTTCCGCTGAATCTAGTGAAATGTTCTGTTGCTGTTCTGTAAAATTCATCATAAACACAAAGTCCTGCGATCCATCTGTTCGTTTCTGGACACTGACTCCCTCTGGAATTGAAGAGGATAGGATCGGTTTTATCCCTATTCCTGTGATGAGATCTTCGTAAAAATCATCATAAAACGCTTGCTCATTTTCAGAAGCCATATAGTATGCTTTCCCTTTGCCAAATGGACGGACAGTAAGGGCGGGCTGTCCTTCATAGCAGCCATTCTCAAAATGCCCTAACACAGAGGCTGATTCTGGGTGAATGGATTCGCAATATTGCCCGACATGGTAGGTGCGTCCATTTCCTGTGGTCATTAAGACGTGTTCATCTGGCATCAATGTGTTGATTTCCTCTGCCCAAACACCAAGTACATGGCGGAGAGGGCCAGGGAAACCACCGAGGAAACAGAGGTCGTTTTCATCGACCATGCCGCTCCAGTATGTTGCCACAAAAATGCCGCCCTCTTTGACAAATGCTTCGATCTTTTCTGCCACGCCTGGTTTGATCATGTAGAGCATTGGCCCCACAAGCACTCGATAGGATGAGAAATCCTTTTCCATCCCGACAATATCAACAGGGATACCCTTTTTCCAGAAACTGCGATAGTGAGTTTGGCAAGCCTCTACATAGCGTTTGTTGGTATTATTTAAGCCTTGCGCATCATCAATTGCCCAATGGTTTTCCCAATCATATATGATGGCGACCTCTGGTTGAACGGATGTACCCGCAATCGGTTGAAGCTGCTCCAGCTGTTTTCCTAAATTAGCGACTTCTTGAAACACACGCGTGTGTTCATGTCCTGAATGATCCACAACAGCGCCGTGGAATTTTTCAGAGGCGCCCCGGCCTTGTCTCCACTGGAAATAAAGGACGGAGTCGGACCCGTGGGCAATCGCCTGCATGGCAGAGAGGTGTGCCATTCCTTTATGCTTCACCTTATTCACTTCATGCCAGTTCACGAGGCTTGGTGTGCTTTCCATCACAAGAAACGGCTGACCGCCCTTTAATGAACGATACAAATCGTGAACGAAGGCGACGTTTGACGCTAATTCTGCAGTGGATTCTCTGCCGCTATGCCATGCTGGATAGCTATCCCATGAGATCACGTCGACTTCTTTTGCAAATTGATGATAATCCAGTCCAAGAAATGGACGCATATGCGGATAGTCGCCCATAAAATTGGTGGTTACTGGCACATGAGGTGTTAATTCTCGTAGTGGTTCAATTTCATTTTGATAAAAATTGATCGTTTGTGCTGTGACAAAACGCTTCCAGTCTAGGTTCATGCCATGAATCATGTGCTCCCCGTGCGGTGCAGGTGACTCGATTTGCGACCAATCGGTAAAGGTGTGGCTCCAAAATCCCGTCCACCATGCTTGATTCAAAGCTTCAAGGTCATGGTTGTATTTGTCTTTCAAATAGTCTCTAAATGCTTCTTGGCAAAGATCACAATGACATTCACCGCCGTATTCATTTGAAATGTGCCACATGATCAGCGCTGGATGGTCCTTGTAGCGTTCAGCAAGCAAACGATTGAGTGTATTCGTTTTTTCTCGATAAACCGGTGAGGTGAAGCAATGATTATGGCGAAGTCCGTGTAAGTTGCGCTGGCGGTTTGCTTCAACGCGTAAGACTTCTGGATATGTTTGCGAGAGCCAAGCAGGTCTTGCTCCGCTTGGCGTGGCGAGAATGGCGTGAGCTCCCTGCGCTGCCAAGCGGTCCATGATATCATCCAGCCAGGCAAAATCATATTCCCCTTCTTTTGGCTCGAGCTTGCTCCAAGCGAAAATGTTGATAGAGAATGTTTGACAGTGTGCAAGCTTCATTAATCGAAAATCTTCGTCAATGATCTCCGGCATATGAAGCCATTGATCAGGATTATAGTCGCCACCATGCAAAAAGCCTTTCACATTTGGGTGAACGAGTGGGTAACGCTTTCCCATTTTGTCACGTCCTATCTGTTTAATTACGGTGTCATTTGTTTAAATACATCAAGAGAAGGCAGGGCTTTTCCGTTGAAATCAAACATGGCCTGATTTTCCCAAGCATTCCCGACTGTGCCGGTTGTTTGAATATAAGCGAGCCCGTATTGACTAGACCATGGCGCACCTTTTGCTGGAATCCAAAGCGGCTCCCAATAAAAGAACCCTTTCCCGCGATTGTTTTTTACTTGTGAAATTTTTTCTGATAGATCTCGTATAAAAGATGCCTGCCCTTGTGGTGATGCTGGATAACCGGCCGTATTGACTGAATCTTGGTTAAATGAGTTATCGAGGTTGTCACCATTTGCTGTTGTAAAGCCGTAGGCGGTTTCTACCACGATGACATCCTTGTTATAGCGGGCGCTAATATCATTCATGTTGTTAGTAAGATCGCTAAATCCCCCGTCCCAATACGGGTAGTAAGATAAACCGATCGTATCGAACGAAACGCCTCGTTTGGTGATTTCATCAAACCACCAGCGAGATGCGCCATTGTCCCCTCCATGTGCAAGATGAAGCATGACTTTGATGTTTGAATCGACAGAGCGGACAGCATTTGTCCCCGCTTTTAGCAAAGCAGCGAGTCGGTCAAATTCACCGCCGCCTTCACCCCAGCTCTTTCCGTTCGGCCAAAGCATACCTGAATTTAATTCATTCCCGACCTGTACCATATTTGGTAGGGCATTTTGTGCTTTCATCGCTTTAAGTACATCGCTTGTGTAAGTGCCAACAGCTTTTTCTAAATCGCTTTGGGAGAGATTGGTCCAAGCTTTCGGTTTGAACTGTTTACCGGGATCGGTCCAGAAATCACTGTAGTGAAAATCAAGCAGCACTTTCATATTTTGTGCTTTTGCACGTTTCGAGAGAGAAATGGCGGTATTTAAATCGTTTGTCCCCCCGTTATAGGCACGGCCTTGGTTGTCGTATGGATGGTTCCAGAGTCTGATGCGCACATAGTTGACACCTTTCTCTTTTAATAGCTTGAGCGGATCAACCTGCTGCCAATTTTGGTTGTAGTATTTGCCGCCGCTTCGCTCCACTTCTGCGAGCATGGAGATATCGGCTCCTTTGATGAAATCACCTTGCAATCCATTGATCGGTTTCACCGAAATCGTATCAGCCTTTGCTTCAGGCAGAATACCTAACCCCATCAGAAAGAAAACGACAACAGTGACAAGCAACCATTTCTTCATCAAATCTCCCCTTATCCTTTTGTCCCGCCTTGTGTGAGGCCGGATACAAATTGTTTTTGTAAAACAAGAAACAATAAAGCAACTGGAATCGCAATGAGTAAAGCCCCTGCTGCAAAGGTCGTGTAGCTGGCACCCATTTTGTCTGATACAAGATTGTATAGACCGATTGGGAGCGTATACATTTCGGGTGAGCGGACAATGACACTGGAGATAATGAAATCACCGAGCGGTCCTGTAAATGAGTTGATGGCAACAACGGCTAAAATCGGCTTGGCAAGTGGCATAATAATTTGGATGAAAATCCGGAAATGCCCTGCGCCATCCATTCTGGCTGATTCATCGAGATCCTTTGGAATCGCATCAAGATAGCCTTTCATTAAATACGTATTCATCGGAATTTGTCCGCCTGCATAAATCAAAATCAATGCAAGATGGCTGTTAATGAGTCCAAGCATTTGAGCCAATACAAATATGGCAATCAGCGCTGAAAATTGAGGAATCATTTGCAGCAGCAAAAAGAGCATCAGTCCATTCTTGCGTCCTTTGAATCGGAACCTAGAAAAGGCATAACCTGTAAAGCTGACAAGGATCAACGTTAAGAGCATAGTCGCAATACTGATTTTCATTGAGTTCCAATACCATTTTGCATAAAGTGCTCCCTGACCGAAGAAGAGTTCTGTAAAGTGGCTGAACGTTGGATTCTTCGGAAACATGCTTGTGCTCATCAGGCTGTTCCCAGGATTAAAGGAAGCGCCGATCGTCCAAAGGAGTGGATATAGAATACAAACGGAGGCAATGAAAAGGATGAAATAGGTGATACTCAGGCGAATGAGCTTATTTTGTTTTGATCCCATATCACATCATGTCCTCCTCTTTGAATGAATTCGTTCTCTTAAACTGCCAAAGTGCAATGGCAATGACGAAGATTGACAGTAAGATCGTAACAGCGGCAGCGAGTGCATATTGAGAAGACTGCATCGTCAGTTTGTAAATCCAAGACACCAAGATGTCTGTGCCCCCCGCTGTAGATCCAGCAACAGGTGGCCCCCCGCCATTAAATAAATAGATGATATTAAAGTTGTTAAAGTTAAACGTATATTGCGTGATTAATATAGGTGCAATTGAATAGAGGACAAGCGGTAATGTAATGGAACGGAATTTCTGAAAGAAATTTGCCCCATCAATGGTTGCAGCCTCGTATAAATCTTCAGGAATGGCCTGCAAAACGCCAGTTGTCATAATGAACACAAAAGGAAAACCAAGCCAAGTCTGCATCGCAATAAGAGCGATTTTGCTCCAAAATGGATCTGTCAGCCATGGTTTTGGATCAATTCCAATCGATGCAAAAAGGGTATTGTTGATCGCACCAAACGTGTCGTTAAACAATCCAGCAAACACCAAAATGGTCACAAATCCTGGAACAGCCCACGGCAGAATCAAAATCGTTCTGAAAAACCGTTTTCCTTTTAAATCTTTTTGATTGAGCAGAACCGCTAGGAAAATGCCGACAGCACATTGAAGGGTCGATGCAGCCAACGTCCATACGACCGTCCAGCCTAGTACATCAATGAATGTGTCTCTCCAAATATCGATTGAAAAGATATTTTGAAAGTTTTTGATGCCTACCCAATCAATGAGATTGGCAGGAGGCGAGTGGTATAAATCATAGTTTGTAAAGGCCAGCGCAAAGCTGAACATAATAGGAAAGACAACAGAGAATAGAAGTAAAAAGAAAGCAGGAGTGCTCATTAAGTAAGGAAAGCCTTGATCAATGAGCTGATGGTATTGAGCACGGATGGAATGAAGCGGAACCCCTTGATCACGTTTCTTTCCGTTCATAAATGCATCTCGTATCATGAGTACATAAAAACCGATGCCAAATCCAGCTGTTAAAAGTGCAATAATTCCTTTTGCTAAAAGGAAAACAGAGTTGTCACGAGGCAGCATCGTACCAAGTGTGAACAGCCCCCAGAAGCCAATATTGAATAAATCATAAAACACAAGTAGAAAAGAAACGCCAAACAGGAAAAAGAGTGCCCCTTTGCCATACTGTTTGTTGTATATTTGCCCCATCCCGGGTATAAGAGAGAACATTAGCGCCCGTCTCCGGTGTGTCTTTGATTCCACTATGTGTGTGCGGTCTAGTTCAAGGTTACCCGTCACGTTTAACACCTACTTCATATGAAATTAGATCAAGTGCAGGCAGCATGATAGATGAACAGCTACCTGCGCTTGATGTTTATTTGGAGTGATTCGCTTTAATTTGCGAGTCGATTTGTTTAACCGCATCATCAAATGCCTTTTTCACATCGGTACGGCCAGTCGCAATCAGCCCTAATGCGCTGTCAATCGGCTTCCACACCTCTGCCATCTCTGGATTGTTCGGTGTCAGCGTGGCATATTTCGTTTGCTTTGAAACAGCATCCGCATTAGCGTTTTCAGTAATGACTGGGTCTTTCATCAGCTTTTTCACTGGTGGAATTTCCTCTGTTACTTCAAAGCGCTTTTTCGAATTTTTTTCGTTCGTGATAAACTCAACAAATTTCTCGGCAAGTTCTTTATTTTTAGAATAAGAGGAGACGTTGTAGCTCTTTACACCTAAGAACGAGCTCATATGTTTTCCGTTAGGGAGTGTTGGCAGTTCCGTCACGCCATAGTCGATACCCGCTTCTTTATAAGGACCAAATGACCATGGACCAGAAATGACAGCCGCCGCCTTTTTCTCAGTGAATAAGGAATTGAGGACATTGATTCCTTGCTCACCAATGATACCTTTCGGGAAAAGTCCTTCGCTAAAGAATGTCTGAATGTATTTTCCGCCTTCGATGGCACCATCGTTATTAAGACCAATATCATTGACGTCATAAGAACCATCGTTTTTCTGTTTGAAAATATAGCCACCTGAACCGCCTAATACACTTTGTGCGTAGTAAATTTCATCCCACTTCGCAACAAAACCGTATTTCCCGTCCTTTGTCAGCTTTTTCGAAAGGTCATACCAGTCATCGAGTGTCGTTGGTGCCTTTTTGACAAGGTCTTTGTTATAGAAAAGCACAGTGGTTTCAACGGATTTTGGCAGGCCATATAGCTTACCATCTATCGTTTGTGATTGAATCGATTCGTCTGTGAAGGAATTGATCACTTTTTCATCTGGTTTGATTTCTTGTAACAATCCCTCTGTGACAGCTGATCCAATTTGGTCGTGAGGCATGGTGATGACATCTGGACCAGTGCCGGCTGCGCCATCAAGACGAAGCGCTTCAATTTGGTCGGCATATGCTTTTTCGACCACTTTGACTTTCACGTCGTTTTGTTTTTCAAATTCTTTGACGGCGTCTTGAATCCCATCAGACTTTTTGACATCCTCCCACACTAGCAAGGTCTTTGTACCTGTAGATGCCGGCAGTGTACCGCTTGAATTGTCATCTCCTGGTCCGCATGCTGACAGCAGCAGCACAGCAGTACCAACGACTGCCGATAATGTCGCCCATTTTCCCTTTTTCATTCGTAATCCCCTCTCGTTCTTTTTTCACAGATGATAAGAAAACGCTTTCTTAATGTGAGAATATCAACTTGAGTAAAAAAAGTAAACACATTTTATTAAATTTATTAAGTAAAATTTTTTACTGAAATAAAGAGAAAAGAAGCCCACCATATACGGCAGGCCTTCCAGCTGTTTATATCGTGCTTTTCCGAAAGACAGGTTCTGAGGCAATCAGCACGGTTTTTGGTAATGTTCTGCCATCAACAAGTCTTTCTAAAAGTAAATCGACAGCTGTTTCGCAAAGTAAAGAGGTATGGATGTGATAAGTTGTGAGCGGTGGTGACACATATTGAGAGACGTGAATATCGTTGATACTAAAGACACTCACTCGATTTGGTAAAGAAAAACCGCGTTCATTTAATGCTTGTAAACAACCTATCGCAAGAGGATCACTTGCGACACAAAAAGCGGTTGGCAGGTGATCGCCGAGCTCGTCGATCGCCTTCATCATCAATGAATAGCCTTCATCTACAGAGAAGTGGTGACCGATATAGACCAATTGTTCATCCAGTTTGTTGTGTGCTGTCATGTACTGGCGGAAGGTCGTTTCACGAATATCTGGAATCCACCTATTTGTATTGAGATCAAGATCTGTCCCGCCAATAAATCCGATGGATGTGTGCTGTTTTTCGATAAAAGAATCGATAATCTTTTCTACAATTCGTTTCAGGTTTGGTTTCACAGAATCAAAGCGGTCTTCATCTGGTGATGTATCAATAAAGACAATATGTTTTGTGATCGCATATAATTGATCAAGCTCAGTTTTTTTAAATCGACCGATGGCGATGATGCCTTCTGTAGAAGGATCAATCGATTGAAGACCATCAGATGGGTTGTAAGCGGTAACATTTAAGCTTCTGGTATTGGTGAGTTCCTCAATGCCTAGACGAATGGATTTGAAATAAATATCTTCAAGCTCTTCTTTTTCGGTCATCCAATAGAGAAAGGCAATTTTTTTTAGTGAATGTTTAAATGTCTTTTTTTGATAGGACAAAGCTTCTGCTGCCGCGTATACTCTCTCTCGTGTTTGATCCGTAACCGATAGGTTGGGATCTTGGTTCAGTACGCGAGACACGGTGGCGATGGATAATCCGGCTTTTTCCGCAATGTCCTTTATTTTAGCTGCCAAGTCAGCACCTCCTATAGAAAATATCTCCTTTCAGTATAGAGTCTTTAAAAAAATTAGTAAATATTTTTATTAAATTGATTGGTTTAGGCTGTTCTTTACGAGTTGGAAAGGAATTAGTAAGATATATGTATTGAAGATGTAGGATTAAGATTTCTGATAGGAGAGGGACAGATGTATTATGATGCACTGAAGACATTTGTGACAGTGGTAGAAGAGAAAAACTTTACAAAAGCAGCTCAGAAGCTACGGATTTCTCAACCGAGTGTCAGTCTTCACATTAAGAACTTGGAGCAGGAATTTCAGACGGTTCTGCTCAATCGTTCGCCAAAGCAATTAACGGTGACGCCAACTGGGGATATGCTGTACCATCGATCAAAACAAATCATTCGTTTATATGAACAGGCGAAGCAGGATATTTATGAGCATCATCATCTGGCACGAGGGAAGCTCACGATTGGAGCGAGTTTTACCATTGGGGAGTATGTGCTGCCGCAAATTTTGGCACAATTTCATCAGCTCTATCCGCATGTTGATATTGAAGTAGTCATTGATAATACAGAGGCGATCGCTAGACATGTTCGGTTGTTCCATGTCGACATCGGACTAATCGAAGGACAAACCAATGACAAAGAACTCTCTGTAGAAACGTTCCTAGAGGATGAACTGTATATCGTTGCCCCATTAGACCATCCGTTTGCAAAGAAAAAGGATGTCACCATTGATCAATTGCAAAATGAAACATGGATCACAAGAGAAGAAGGATCTGGGACAGGAGAATACTTACAGCATGTCCTGAAATCAAATGGACTGAAAGCGCGGACCTTTGTGACATTTAGCAGCAATCAAGCGATTAAAGAAGCTGTCATTCATGGAATGGGGCTGTCTGTTTTATCTAAATATGTCCTCCAGCGGGGCAGCATTGGCGGGGAATTGGCTGTCATTTCTGTGAGGGGAATGGACTTTAAACGGACATTTTCCTATGTCGAATCCCCGATGACAGGTGGGAATAAAAATAAGGAATTGCTTGTTGAGTTGTTGAGAAAAGAGAAAAAAGACGCTTCTCCGCAGTAGGAGAAACGTCTTTTTTTATAATCCTTTGATGTTGATTTCATCGACTGGGAGGAAAATCTCACCTGTATCTGTGTACTTCATGTTGACTTGATCGCCTTCTTTTAAATAAATAATAAGAGGCTCTTTTTCAGATGACATGGTGTAGTTTTTCCCATCGTCTAGTAAGAAGGTGACGGTTGTATAATCACCGGTCTTTTCCTTATACACCCTCTTCACTTTGCCTGTTGACTCTTTCTTTTCTTGCTTTGATGAACTATTGACGGTACCGCCGCCTTTTTGAAGAGCTGTTTTATAGGCTCTTAGTGCTTCATTTGGTGTAGAAGCGTATGCGGCGATTTCAGGATTGGCTGCCGAAACAATAAAGTAGTTTTGCAGGAACCCGTTTGAATCGAGAACAGGTGTAAGCCAGCTGGCTTCCCCGTAGAAATTATAAAGAATCGGCATGCGGCCCTTCCATTTCTTCTCGATAAATCGTTTCTCAATAATTTGCAAAGCTCCCTGTGAATCCATGTAGGATTCTTCAAGATTACCCGTATAATACGTGGCTTTTCCTGTTCGGGCATTTGTTAGTGCATACCCGAGCATGGAATCAACGCCCTCTTTTGGACTGGTGAAATCTGTGAAGTAATACATATCCCCTTTTGAATCAAACACCGGACTTACATTGGCTTCAGTCCCCTCATCTGAAGGCAGCTTCACATCTGATTTTCCAAAGAGGCTGTTCCAGAAACCATGTACATAGTTGCCGAAGTAACTATTCTGCAGACTGACGGCCTCTGGCGACACAGCGCCATCAATAAAGGCTGGTACTTTGTCTAAGGCGTATTTCTTCGTTGCACCTGTTTTGGCATCCACAACAACCACACCTGAAGCTTTAAACCCGTTTCGTGCAGAGATGAAATCTCCAAATGTTTGGATGTAATAAGGCTTGCCATCATCATTGATCTCCAGCTGCGTGTCTCCATAGAAAATCAAATCTGGGTACTGAAGACGGATATGCCGCTCAATTTCCTTATTGAAATAGGAAGAAGGCGTATAGACCATCTCGGTTTTCACAAACTTTGGATTGGCAGATGAGTCGGTCGCACTTAGTGTAAAGTAACCCGGTGTGCTACCAGAACGAATCCATTTAAAGAAATCGGAGAACTCGACGGGTGCGATATACACATACTCACCATTGACCTTCTGAATTTGCAAGCTGCCAAGCTCGTAGTAACTCGTGTTTGGCACCTGCCCGAACGATTTCTTCATCTTATTGCGAGCAAATTGCGGTGGTACACTCGCAGGTGTCTCTGTCTCATCGAACGCTTTGATTTCGACTTTTTGCTCCATTTTAGACACGTCGAATTTCTCATTTGCATTAAATAGAAAAGCGGTTGCCATATAAACACCGAGCAGCAATAATATGAGAAATAAAACGCCCTTGATCTTCCGCTCCAATCCCACTGATAAAAAGGCACCTGCTGCTGTCACAACAAGTCCAATGAGCCACAGTGATGATGGGTTGCGGTCTAAATTGGTGATGTAGTAGAAGCCGAAAATCCCGATGATAAACAGCAGTGCCAGTCCCGCAATCCACATAAGCGGCACCTGTTGTTCAGTCCCTTTCTTTCTAACGATTAACCTGAGTGGTGTGAGCAAAAGGGTCAGGACAAGACCGATCACAACCGAAAATAACAACATATATCCCACAAACAGATCTCCTTTCAAATCAATCACTCTTTTAGTATATACGAGTGAGGCGTGGAAAAGATTCACCGGATGGCAGGTTCATTTAAATGCCGATCGAATCAATGGCGGATTGAACATCTTCCTTCAGCTCAAAAAATGTGAGTCTTTTTTCAATTTTTTCGATTAAGGCGTCAATGGCTTCACCTGACATATGGGTTTGGATGTTCCTTTGATGTTTGTACACGTTAATCAGAAGGTCATCAATCAGATCTACTATTTTTTTGGCTTCTTGGCGATCCTCTGCAAATTCATTTTGAAGTTGATGCCGGATGGCTCTGATCAGCGCTGTTTTCTGTTCTTCTTTGATCTTTGCCTTCAAAGCAGCCAGCTCTGCTGGTGTCATGTCTTCCGTGTTAAAGTTTGCTTGAGAGAAGATGGAGCTTGATGTATGCGTATCTGTCACTCTCTGCAAAAAACGATCTGCGTCTGTTGGTTGTTTCTTTGAAAATTCCATTTGTCGTACTCCTTAAGAAATACCCATATTCTTGGCAAGGGTTGTATCTGCATCGTGGTATTGTTTTCCTAGCTGGCTCATATCATCTGATATTGAATCCATCCACCTTTTCATATCCATCGCATGATCAATCGCTGCATCATACTTTTTGACCGAATAGAACTCATTTTCAAGACCCTCTGTTTTTAAGTGGCGAATCACAGCATCCACATCTGAAGCCGTCAGCTGATCATACGAGCCAAAACCGACAATTTGTTTGTATCTTGAACGGACGCGTTCCACCGATTGATCCACTTTGTCATCGAGTTTCTCAATTTTACGAATGATTTGCTGCATATGGTGCTCGGCATATGTAGAGAATTTACGACCTGTGTTCATGAGAACATGCGACTTGATTAAAATCGCTACCACACTTTGCGGATGGACATTTGATTGGCTCAATTGATGTAACATGGCGGCAGTGAGAGAAGGGTTTTTTCTCAACATATCATCAATGTTTTGAACGGAGCCATCTGACGAAAAGGAATACCGGTCTAAGCCATGGCTGCCGGCGAGGGCTTCAAGAAATAAATTCGCATCAAGTGAAGGGTTCACACTCATTGCCCGATTGAGGAGATTTTTCATAAATTGGACGGCCTTTGAGGAGTCCTCAGTGTAATCGACGCCTTCAGGTAAAGCGGCATCATACATCACTTTCACACGACCGATTTCTGTCGTATGACGATTTAAGAGAGATAGCCCGTCATTGAGATTGATATATTCTGTTAATCTACTACGGTAATCACCTTTTAATGCTTTGGCTTGCAGACCATCCGATAGATTTGGGTAAATATTCGGATTCTCAAAGGTGACCCCGCCTTGAATAAAATCATTTTTGACAAGAACATAAGAAGCATTTGACCCGCCAAGTGAATGCCCTGTCACATACATCTTCGCATTCGGCATTTTCTTATGGATCTCTTTTGCATACCGGTCCGCCTGCACCATTTGATTCTCTGCACCGTGTTCAAAGGGGATATTTTTAATCAAATACTTCGTATCTGAAATCAACCAATCTTGTACAATCTCATTTGTATAGGTCGTTGTCCCTGTCGTCACTTTCGTCGTGACTTCCTTTGACGTCTCTGACTGGCTAAAAGGAGGCAGCTTTGTCAAAATGGTAGAAAGAAGATCATCTGACTCTTTTTTTCCATGTTTTTTAATGGTATCTTTATATTGGCCTGCGCCAATTGGTTCTGAGCCGCGGTAGGCGATGACGGCGTTTTTAATTTTGGTGAGGTCTTTTCCGCCATCGGAGCGCTCGAAATCAATCTCGGATACAAGGGTTAGTGCATTAAGACCTTTTTTTGTCTCTTGATAGTCAACAACATACATTATTTGACCATTACTAATTTCTATCTCTTGAGAGTGCTTATAGTTTTTAATTGCATAAGATTTTGATGATATTTCTTTATAATCTTCGTCAGTAAGCTTAAATTGATTTGATTTAATGGGCAATAATAACACTCCTGTTATATTTATCTATGTTAATTATATTATAGGTTGGTATAAATATCTATTATAAATACATGGCTTATTATACAAAAAAGAGCAAGTATTATATCAATAAAAGGTGGATATTGTATAAATGAAAAACACAATTAAAATTATATGTGTTCTAGTTCTCGTCGTAGTTATCTCGGTGATGTTAATTATTCTAAACTTTGATAAGAAAAAAGAAACAAACGATGCAGGAGGAAAAAATATCGTGGAAGAAAGAGAAAAGAGTGATCAAGAAATAGCAGAAGATTTTGCAGAGAAGATGAAACCTAAGGTTGAAGAGCACTTGCACAAAAGAGATATTCATAAATTTATTAAAACCATAACGTTTGAAAAAGATGTGACCATCAATCCTATGGGGGATATTATAATCGATGGCTATATAAATAATGAACCGGAGAAGTACGGATTTTCAGCTTCTTTACAATATAGAGCTAAAAAAATAGGTTCAATGAGTTATGATCCTGAGTTGTCATATCGTTTTAAAGATTGGGATAAATTTAAAGATGAACCAGAATTAAAGAAAAACTATCTTAAACGACTCTCTGAAAAAGAACGAGAGCAATATCTCAAAGATATTGGCGAAAAAGAGTAAAACAGGGACTAGCCTACCTGTTTTTATTTTGTCAAATTCAATAGTCAGCTGATTAAAGTTCATTAAGGAGTTTGGCTTTTTATGAAAAATATCATGAAATTTTCTATCATAATTGTGGTCGCCGTCATCACCGTAACTGTGTTTGTTGTAGAGTACATTCATCAGAGTTTTTCAGATGAAGTAGTGCAAGAGAAAAGCGATCAAGAAAAGGCCGAAGAATTCGCAGAAAAGATGAAACCAAAAATTGAAGAATATTTACATGAAAAAGATATTCACAATTTTATTAAAACCATCACATTTAAAAAAAATGTATCTATAAGCCCTATGGGTTATGTCACAGTTGATGGATATATAAATAAAGATGCAGAAAAATATCATTTTTCTGCATCATTAATATACAAATCTAATGAAATAGGTTCGATGAGTCATTCTCCTGATTTATCATATCGCTTTAAAGACTGGGATAAATATAAAGATGAGCCTGAAATAAAGGAAAACTATCTTAAACGACTCTCTGAAAAAGAACGTGAACAGTATCTTAAGGATATTGGGGAGGAATAACAAAAAGTTAATGAATTACCTTTTTTATTTTTCATTATTAAGAAGGTGGCAACGGTAGACATGAAAAACACAATAAAACTTGTATCTGTTTTGATCGTTATCATCATTGTTTCAGTGACTTCGTTAATCACTTAGCACAATAAGCAAAGTAAATCAAATGATGTGGGTAAAAGAAAAGAGCGATCAAGAAAAAGCAGAAGAGCTCGCAGAAAAAATGAAGCCTAAAATAGAAGAATGTTTACGCAAAGAAGACATCCATCACTTTATTAAGACCATAACGTTTAAGAAGAGAGTAACTATTGATCCAATGGGCTACATCGTAATTAGAGGATATATAAATGATGAGCCGGAGAAGTATGGTTTCTCAGCTTCTTTACAATATAGAGCTAAAAAGATCGGTTCAATGAGTTATGACCCTGAATTATCAGACCGCTTTATAGATTGGGAAGAATATAAAGATGAGCCGGAAGTGAAAGAAAATTATCTTAAAAGTTTTACTAAGGAGGAACGTGAACAGTATCTGAGAGACATTGGAGAAAAAGAGTGGAAAATATCCGTTAGCCGTATGTTCTTTAACAAACGATGACCAAAGTAATATGCTATCATTCCCCTAACAACAATTACAAACAAGGGAGAGCTTTCAAACATGGCAAATAAAAAGAAATTGATCTTGGATGTAGACACTGGAATTGATGATGCGATTGGTATTTTGCTTGCAGTGAAAAGTAAGCGGTTTGATATGTTGGGGATCACAACGGTGTGCGGGAATGTGTCTGTTGAAGCGGCGACGTTGAATACGTGTAAAGTGCTTGAGTTGGTTGAGGCAGAGGAAATCCCTGTCATCAAAGGTGCAGTAACGCCTCTTTTGAGAGCCCCTCATTATGAACATCGGGTGCATGGGGAGGATGGAATTGGCGGCGCTTTAAAAGATGTCGAGCCTAAGAAGACCGCAGATGAAGGTTTTGCGCCTGATTTTATCATTGACCAAGTGCTGAAGTATTCGAAGCAGGTTACGCTTGTGTTGACAGGACCGTTAACGAATTTAGCCCTTGCGGTAAAAAAATGCCCTGAGCTGATTCATCACGTGAAAGAAGTCATTTTTATGGGGGGTGTCGTGCAGGGACAGGGGAATGTCACACCGGTTGCGGAATTTAATACATATGCAGATCCAGAAGCGGCGAAATTGGTGCTGGAGGCTGGTTTCCCTTCATTGACTCAAGTAGGGCTGGATGTCACGAGACAGGTCTTGTTAACGGATGAGAGAATTAATACCATTCAAAATGAAACGTTAGCTAGTTATATCAGAGAGAGCACAAGCATTTACCGCCAGCGCTATTTTGAGCGGAATGGGATGTGGGCATGTGCCATGCATGATCCGCTTGCTGTAAGTCTTGCAATTGATAAACAACTTGTGAATACACAGGTTTTTCATGTAGAAGTGGAGACGAAGAGTGAGTTCTGCGATGGTCAAATGATATGTGATTTTCAGCATCAATGGGGAAAAGATCGCAATCTTCAAGTGTGTATGGATGTAGATGCTGAAGGGTTTTTTGATTTAATGATCAAAGTCTTGAATTCTTAAAAAAGAAGTCTGTGCAAACAGGCTTCTTTTTTATAAGATGGGAACATGAGGAAATGTATGCGCTCACATAAATGAGGAAGGAGTGAAGTCAATTGGCTTCTGTCAGTTTAAGTAGTATGGATAAGATAAGGGCAGCAAGCAGAGGATTGCCGCCAAAACTGAAAGCAATTGCTGAGCACATTACGAGTGAGCCCCGCGACATCATCCATTTGTCAATTGTCGAGCTTGCCAAAAAGACAGCGAGCTCAGAGGCAACGATTTTTCGTCTTTGTAAAAGGCTTGGATTTGAGGGGTATCAAGATTTGAAGATTGCTATTGCCCAGGAAATAGACCAAACGAAGCCTGATTATGTAGATGAAGAGATGAGTCTTGACGATGATACTGCCGTTTTTATGCAAAAGGTATTTCAGGCGAACATCACTGCATTAAAGGATAGTTTTCAATTGTTGAATCCAGAAGATGTAGAAAAAGCCGTACAATTAATCCATGAAGCAGAGCGCTTAGAGTTTTATGGCAGTGGTGGGTCTGGACTCATCGCCACAGATGCTTTTCACAAATTTATGAGAACAGGCATCAACTGTATTGTTCATACAGATTCTCACTTTCAAGCGATGTCGGCAGGTCTGCTTGATCAAAAGAGCACAGTGCTTGGTATATCTCATTCTGGTCGAAATAAGGATTTACTGGATGCGATGAAAACAGCTAAGGAAAAAGGAGCGAAAACCATTGGCATTACAAGCTATCAGCGTTCTCCATTGAGTCAGCTTGCAGATGTCACGCTGTATACATCAACGCAAGAAACGGCTTTCCGAACGGAAGCGATGTCTGCTAGGCTTGCCCAGCTTACTGTGATTGATGTGCTATATTTTGCGCTTGCACATTTAAGGCAGCAGGAAACATTAACAAACTTAAAGCAAATGAGAGAAACCATTTCTCAAAAAAGAGTGTAATGGTTTCAAAAATAAATTTTTCTATTAGTGAAAAATGCTGTTGTGGTAACGATTCTAAGGTTTTAAATGAAAATTATTTTCTTTTTGGTCGTTGAATGTCGAAAAAAATATTCCTATAATGGGATTTATCAGGTACACCGGCACCACGACACTTTATTTCAAATCAATGATTGGGCGTGATACAGATGAAGGGAAACCAGGCGGTAATTGGTTTGGATATTGGAACAACAAGTACAAAGGCGGTTCTATTTGGACCACAGGGGAAAGTCATATCAAAGCATTCTGTTCCTTATGACCTCATTCACCCCCAGCCAGCATGGGTTGAGCAGAACCCTGAACATATTTTAGATGCTGTGATTGCGAGTGTAAGAGGCGCATTGACGAAAGCAACATTTGATGCAAAAAACCTCATAGGTGTGGGAATTAGTACGGCGATGCATTCCTTAATCGTCATGGATGAGAATGGAAAAGCATTAACAAACAGTATCATTTGGGCTGATAACAGAAGTGCAGAACAAGCGAAACGAATCATAACGGACTTAGATGGCTTTCAAATTTATAAAAGAACCGGAACACCGATCCATCCAATGTCACCGCTTTCAAAAATACGATGGATCAAGGAAATGACACCTGACGTCTTCAATCAGGCAGCAAAATTCATTTCCATCAAAGAGTATGTTCTTTATCATTTCTTCGGTCAGTATGTGGTCGATTATTCAATCGCATCAGCAACAGGACTGTTCCGATTGGAAACGCTTCAATGGGACGAGGAGGCACTACGTATTGCAGGAATTCAGGTGAATCAGCTGTCTGAACTTGTTCCAACGACGCATCAGCTGCGTGGGCTTCAGCCAGAAATTGCGCTGCGAATGGGCATTGAAGAAGATACACCATTTGTTGTGGGTGCAAATGACGGTGTACTAGCGAATCTTGGTGTTGGTGCGATTGGCAAAGGTGAGGTAGCAGTCACGATTGGGACAAGTGGTGCAGTACGTACAGTCGTAGATCAGCCAATTACAGATGAGCAATCAAGAACATTTTGCTATGCATTGACGGACAAGCATTGGGTCGTCGGAGGACCGACCAATAACGGCGGAATTATGCTGAGATGGCTCAAGGATGAATTTGGGTCTTCCGAGGTGGAGGTAGCAAAGCGTCTAGGTGTAGACCCTTACGATCTGATGATTGATATTGCAGAGAAGGTTCCAGCTGGCTCAGAAGGACTGCTGTTTCTTCCATTTTTAACAGGTGAGCGTGCACCTTATTGGAATCCAAACGCAAGAGGCACGTTCTTCGGGATCGGTCTTCAGCATAAGCGCGAGCACTTTATTAGAGCCGTGTTAGAAGGCGTCATTATGAGTGTTTTCTCGATCGGTGTGGCACTAAGAGATTTAACAGGTCCAGCGAAGGATGTCAGGGCTTCTGGTGGATTTGCGAGATCCCCTCTATGGCGACAGATTTTGGCGGATACGATGGGCAGAGAAGTGCTCGTTCCAGAAAGCTACGAGGCTTCCGCACTTGGGGCGGCTGTCCTTGCACTTCATAGTTTAGGTCATATGGAAGAGATAGAAGAGGTGCAGGAATGGATTCGTATTTCTGCCCGCCATGAACCAAATATGAAGAACAATGAAACATACATAGAGCTGTTTTATTTATATGAGCGTCTCTATGACAAACTGAAGGATGAATTTGATGTCATTAGTGCGTTGCAATTAAAACAAAATCGTTAAACATCGGGGAAAAGGTGGGAGAACATGCTTTTATTCATTGTGATTGCGGCGATTGTCCTTTTACTCATTCTCATTACAGTCGCTAAGTTGAATCCGTTTGTGAGTTTGATCATTACCTCTATGCTAGTAGGCTTTGCTACAGGAATGGATTTACAGGAAATCATTCAATCGATTAAAACGGGATTAGGGAACACGTTATCGTTACTGGCGATTGTACTAGCGCTTGGGACCATGCTTGGGAAAATGATGGCTGAGTCAGGGGGCGCTGAGCGGATAGCTCAAACACTCATCAGTCGTTTTGGGACGAAGAATGTGCATTGGGCGATGATGTTTGTAGCCTTTATCGTGGGGATACCTGTCTTTTTCCAGGTCGGATTCGTTCTTCTCATTCCTTTACTCTTTACCATTGCGATTGAAACGGGCATTTCGCTCGTGACGATTGGGATTTCATTAATCGCAGGATTGTCTGTTGTGCATGGGCTAGTTCCGCCTCACCCAGCTGCCATGGCAGCAGTAGGCATCTATCATGCCAACGTGGGAAAAACGATTTTCTTTTCAATCATCGTCGGTTTGCCAACAGCTATTATTGCTGGACCGCTGTACGGTAAGTGGATTGGAAAACGGATACATAAACCAGTTCCAGATCTGCTCAGAAAGCAATTCACGGAACGACATGCTGATCGAAAGCTTCCTGGTTTTGCGAATACGATGTTTACCATTTTGGTGCCGGTCATTCTTATGCTGCTTGCCACGTTGGCGGATATTATTTTGCCAGAGGATAGTATGTGGTATCAGATGTTCAAGTACATTGGAGATCCCATAACAGCTTTATTGATTGCGACAGTGTATTCTTTCTTTAGTCTTGGCTTTATACAAGGGATGAGCCGTGACCGAGTGCTGTCATTCAGTAACGATTGTTTGGGACCGATCGCTTCCATTCTGCTTGTGATTGGTGCAGGCGGAGCGTTCAATAATGTACTGATCGATTCAGGCGTTGGGGATTATATTGCTGATTTAGCCAAACACTCCCCAATCTCACCGATTTTACTTAGCTGGCTGATTGCTGCGGTTATTCGTGTGGCAACAGGATCAGCTACAGTATCCATGATGACAGCGGCCGGAATTGTAGCCCCAATCGCTGCATCCATGCCGGATGTGAGCAGAGAGCTGCTTGTTTTAGCAACAGGAGCGGGTTCACTGATTTTGTCTCATGTCAATGACTCTGGTTTTTGGCTGATCAAAGAGTATTTTGGTATGACCATTAAAGAGACGTTCTTGACATGGACGGCTATGGAGACCATCATTTCCGTTAGCGCCATTGCATTTATTATGATTATTAATATGTTTATATAACGGGACAACAGCTCAATTCTTCGGAATTGGGCTGTTTTAGCTTGTTGTTATGCCGCTTTTGACAATTTAGGATAAAATAATGATATTGAGCTATGGGAGGCGGACACGATCGAACCTTTAAAACATGTATATAATGAAACATTTATTCAACATTTAGCAGAAAAACTGGCGCAAGCGTCAACTGTATTTGATGCTGATCACTTTCAGCAGCTCGTGTTTCAAGAGGATTGGGAGCAGCTGGAGTTAAAAGGACGAATGAGAAGAGTGACTGAATCGATGCACGCCTGTCTGCCTGAGGATTATGAGAAGGCAATCGATGTACTGCTTCAGACAGCACCGCATTTTACAGGGCTCAGTGCGCTTGTATTTCCAGACTACGTCGAGACATATGGTGTTGACCATTGGGATATCTCGATCAAAGCACTTGAATTCTTTACACCGTTTTCCACTGCTGAATTTGCCGTTCGACCTTTTCTCATTCAAGATCAAGAGAAAATGCTGGCGCAGATGCTTGTGTGGTCACAGGATCAAAATGAACATATTCGCCGTCTCGCTAGTGAAGGATGCAGGCCTCGTTTGCCGTGGGGATTATCCGTCCCTGCGCTGAAAAAGGACCCTTCTGTCACGCTGCCCATTTTAGAAAATTTGAAGTCAGATTCGGCCAAGTATGTGCAAAAAAGTGTAGCGAATCATTTAAATGATATTTCTGCAATTCAGCCAGACCTCATGAAGCAAATGGTCAAAAGCTGGTATGGAACCAATGAACATACAAACTGGATTGTCAAACATGCATCCCGTACGTTATTAAAAAAAGGCGATCCAGATATCATGGCTTTATTTGGCTATGGAGATGATCCGTCTATCCAAGTAACGGATTTGAAGGTGACGCAAGACCCCGTTCGTATTGGAGAGAAGCTGACCTTTCATTTTATTCTTCAGGTTGATAAGCCATTAAAGCTGCGCGTAGAGTATGCCGTTGATTACGTGAAAGCTCGTGGTACACGCAATCAAAAGGTATTTAAAATCACAGAATTTGAAACAGGATCTGCGCTGTATAGAGAATTTGTCCGGTCACAGTCGTTTCAAAATATGACAACGAGAAAGCACTATGAGGGCATTCATACATTAACCATCATCATCAACGGCATCCCAAAAGCGTCTGTCGATTTCGAAGTCACAGCAGCTGCTCACGAATGTCAAATTCGCTCCGCGCCAGTACTCGTCCTTCCTAGACTGCAAAGGTTTTCTATCACGCTGAAAAGAAGACAAAGGGCTAAAATCAAGTTCATTTTAGCCCTTTGTCAACAATCTGATACCCGCCACTGAGGCGGGTTTTTTCATGCGTTTCTAAGCTTTCTTTTTCATTAAGAATGAAGCAATGATGGCGGCTGCTAAGAAACCGATGCTGATAATCGAGCTAGGTAAGTTCTCTGGTCTGAATAGGAACAGAACAAAACTGACACTGAGTACAAGACCAGCAAATAAAGTGAAATACGGAAATAACCAAACTTTGAAATACGGCTCCTGCGGATATCTTGGACGCAGTTTCAAATGTGCCAGACAGATGCTAATCCAAATAAGAGAGACCGCAAAACCAGGGATAGCCAGCATATAGCTGAAAATTTGATCTGGGTACAAGTAAGCAAAGAGTGTTCCGATTAAAAGAAACAGAACGGTCACCCATAAACTTAAAATAGGTACACCTCTTTTGTTGACCTGTGCCAGCTTTTTTGGACCGCCGTCTGATTTAGATAGAGAATGAATCATTCTCGTCGTGCCGTAAATACCAGAGTTGGCGGCAGATAGAACGGCTGTAATTAAGACGAAATTAATGAAGTGAGAGGCACCTTGCATGCCAGCTGCTGAAAAGACTTGGACAAAAGGACTGTTATTCGGATCAATTTGATTCCAAGGAATGAGTCCACAAATAATCAAAATCGGCAGTGTGTAAAACAAGATGATGCGCCACATCATACTTTTGACAACACCAGGTAATACCTTTTCTGCATCCTTTGTTTCTGTAATGGTCAGCCCGATCAATTCAGAGCCTCCATACGAGAAGATCACCACTAATAATGAGGCAAAGACAGCACCCCATCCGTTCGGGACAAAGTTTTGGTAATTGGTGAGAACAGGCGTGCTTTGTTCGCTCGGAATGATTCCAAATAATAATGCAGCACCGAGAAGAATAAACACAATAATAACGAAAATCTTCATTCCAGCGAACCAAAACTCAATTTCACCAAAGTATTTTACATTATTTAAATTAATTCCGATGACTAAGAGCGAGCAAAGTAAACATAAAGACCATAATGGTACGTTCGGCAACCAATATTGAAGCAAACTGCCCGCTGCAATAATTTCAATGACACATACAGTGAGCCACATAAAACAGTAAACCCATCCGACAACAAATGAAAAACGTTGACCAAGCGCAATCTGTATGAGGTCGCGAAGGTTATTCCCCGGGTAGACGATGGCCATTTCAGCTAAAGCCGCCATGACAATGAGAAGAAGCAATCCAGCAAATACATAGGAAAAGATAACTCCAGGACCTGCTAAGCCGATTGTATCGGCACTTCCTTTAAAGATTCCTGTACCAATGACCCCGCCCATCGCAATCATGCGAATATGACGCGGCGATAAAAGCTTTTTTAATTCGTGTTGTTCCTGATTCGCGCTCATGACGTTCTCCTTTTTTAAAATGCTTATGTTCCATTTTCTTTTTTCGAGCGGTCAGTGTCAATATAAAAAAAGAGATTTTTCAGACAAAATAGGCGGTTGATTCTATCAATTGAGCCGTTTTCTTCCATAAATCTTTTCCATGACCCATCCCCAAAATCTAAAACTTCGTGAAAAAATGAACATTTGCCTTCATTCTGACATAAACAATTTGTAGTTTTTGTCGATATATCTTTTGTATTACTAAAGTCCTAATAAAGAATTGTTTATAACTGTAAAATATTTCAAAAATGTATGAAAAAATGAAAGGAGTTATTGAAGATGTTTATGAGAAAAGCAAGTGATTCATCGTCGGAAGCCCTTCTTAGTGAAAGCAGTCAATTAGTTGAACGAATTGAGAAGGGAGATTTTTCAGCCAGAATTGATACTGCTGCATTCTCTTCTAGTCAAACAATAGAAGCAGTGGCTCAAATAAATGAAGCGTTGCAAAAGATGCAAGAAGCGCAAGAAGATATTCATATGCGTATGAATTTAGTGACAAAAGCGATTCAAGTGGGTCTATGGGATATGACGGTTGTAGCAGGAGATCCTGTGAATCCAAAAAACGAATTCACATGGACAGATGATTTCCGCAGAATGTTAGGTTTTCAAAATGAAAACGATTTTCCGAATGTCTTAGACAGCTGGGCATCTCGAATTCATCCAGATGAGCAGGAATACACCTTGAATGCATTCTCTACGCATTTATTGGATCATTCTGGCCGGACACCGTATGATATCGAATATCGTCTGATGTTGAAAAATGGCGAGTATCGCTGGTTCAAAGCAACTGGAACGACGATTCGAGATCGAAATGGGGTACCTCTTCGTGTGGCAGGGGCTCTTTTTGATATTCATGATCAGAAATTGAAAGAAGAAGAGCTGCAAGCATTCGTGACAAGATATGACTTGATCAACCGTGCGCTTGTGGAAGCGCCTTGGGATATGGTTGTAGAGGCTGGCGATCCTGTCAATCCAAACAATGAATTCTGGTGGTCTCCGCAGTTTAGAAAAACGCTTGGTTTTACAGATGAAAAGGATTTCCCGAACGTATTGAGCAGCTGGAGTGATCGTTTGCATCCTGAAGATAAAGAATCGGCTCTCCAAGCCTTTGCGGATCACTTAAATGACCATTCTGGCCGTACACCATTTGACATTGACTATAGATTGCAGAGTAAAAATGGCGAGTACCGCTGGTATCATGCGGGCGGTGAAACCATTCGTGATGAGAAGGGTGTCCCTTTACGTGTCGCAGGAACGATTCGTGATATTACGTTAGAAAAAAATAAAGAAAAAACAGCCCATGAAATGGCTTCTCAAGTAGAGCAGCTTTCAAGTTCTATTAGTGAAATGGTATCTGGCATCAGTTCTGTGACAAACCAAGCACAGGAGCTTGCTGTCGCTCAAGAGCAGTCAACGTCTGCTGCTAATTTGGCGAAAAACAGTGCAGATGAGACGAAGAACATTTCAGACTTGATCAAAGAAGTGGCAAACCAAACGAATCTGCTTGGTTTGAATGCCGCAATTGAAGCAGCAAGAGCAGGCGAGCAGGGCCGCGGTTTCTCAGTCGTTGCCGATGAAGTACGTAAGCTAGCGCTTCATAGTGCCAATGCGACAGAAAATATCGAATCTAGTTTAACTGAAATGAAAACACAAATCGATCAAATTCTTGAAAATATCTCCAATATGACAGCTCTTACGCAAACACAGGCTGCTTTAACAGAGCAAGTGAACGCTTCAGTTGATGAAGTGAATCATATGTCTCAGCGTCTGGTGGCATATTCAAAGAGTATCTAATGTCAAAAAACCGCCTTTTCATCAGAAGGCGGTTTTTTTATTTAAGCATGATCCGCTGGGAAAACAATACCGGCGTCTTTCCTAGCGGCTTCAAGAACCTTCATGACAGAAAGACTGTCATCAAGCCATTCATAACACTTTTCGACATTTCCTGTTTCAATGATATGCTGAAATGCTTCTGCTTCATAAAACAGGCGGTTTGAATTGGTTTGTGCATTGAGTGAAGTGACTTGGTCTCCTATATGCAGCAACACTTCCTCACAGCCATTCGCACCATTTTTCACATGCAGGAACCCTTTTTCCCCTTGAATCAAAGCGAAATTCATACTGCTTGTATCTTTGCTGCCAACACTTGTGGCGATGAAATCATTGTAAGTAAAAGTTAAAACACCAGATGTGTCGATGCCGTTTGGATGGCGGTTGGCCTGGTAACGAACGTCTTTCGGTGAACCAAATAGATTCATAATGAAATGAACATTGTAAATGTTAATATCCATGAGGGCACCGCCAGAAAACTCTGGGTTAAAGACATTCGGCGTTTCCCCGGCGAGCAGCTGATTATATTTACTTGAATATTGACTGTAGTTGCATTGAACGAGTTTGATTCTGCCTAATTGATGAAGGTGTTTTTTGATTAAATGATAGTTGGGCATATGAACGGTCGTAATGGCTTCAAATAGGAAGAGCTGCTTTTCCTTTGCGAGAGCGATTAAGGCTTCTAGCTCTTTCACATTAGAGGTAAAAGGCTTTTCGCAAATCACATGTTTTCCGTGTTTCAATGCACCCGTGGCATGCTCGCTATGTAAACGATTGGGTGATGCGATATATACCGCTTCTATGTGGGGATCTTCTAACATAGCGGTTAAATCCGTATAAGTCGTTTGCACCCCAAATTGATCTGCGAGTTTCTTTGCCGTCGCTTCCTTTCTTGAATAGACAGCGTGGCAAGAAGCACCTTCAAGCTGTTCAATTGCCTGGAGGAAACCTTCCACAATCACACCTGTTCCAATGGTTGCTATTCTCATTCTATTCATAACCCCTTTCATACGATTGATGTCACGTCAAGCTGTCTCTAGTATACCTGATGTTTTCATACAACGTGTACTTAACAGCTAGGCGCAGAGGGGTGCCAGTAAAAAATACCGGCACATCTTTGGCAGTCTCTACAATTAACTAATGTTAGCTAATGTTTGTTTCGTTAACAGTTGAATGGCCGCCTTCCTCTTTTTTAACTCTTGAATGGATTTTTGAATATCTTCTACTTTTTGTTCGAGCAGCTGTTCCGCTTCTGTTTTTGACTGTTTCTCGAATAGTGACGTGATAATTTCTCGAATTTCTTTGAGTGAGAAATCTAGCTTTCTTGCTTCAGTGATAAAGGATAGCATGAGTACATATTTTTTATCATATAAACGATAGCCGTTATGTGCTCTCTTAGGCTCGGGGAGCACACCCTCATTTTCATAAAAACGAATGGTTTCAATATGTACACCAGACATTTTTGACAATTTTCCTCTCGTAAATGTAATCATTCCCTGCACCTCCTTTCTTTGCTATCCATCATACAATTAGATTTGCTAGTTTCAAAATATTCTCTGATGAACATTTGTTCCTTTTCATACTGTTAAAATGAGAGGTCTGTTCTATTCACAGCGGATTCTATAGAATAGGTTATAATAGATGAGGATGAAGTGATTTTTTGTTACAGATAGGAACAAGTAGACAGCGTGAGAAAAAAACGATAGGCTAAAATAGGTACATAGTATGATGAATAGCATGTGATCATGTAGATGATCACTCAAAATAGTGACAGCACGTTTTGCTGAGAAAAGGGGAGCAGTGAATGTATAAATTAGTCGCAATTGATATGGATGGTACGTTATTAAATGATCAGCATATGGTGCCGGATGAGGTGTTTGAAGCCATTCAACAGGCGAAGGCAGAAGGCGTTAAAATTGTTTTATGTACAGGCCGGCCGATTGGCGGGGTGCATCGCTATTTAAAAGAGCTGCAGCTTGATCAAGAGGGGGATTATGTCATCGCCTATAACGGAGCGCTTGTACAAAACAGCCATACAAATGAAGTCGTATCAGAATTAACTTTATCCTATGATGATTTGACTTCTTTATATGAACTGAGCCGTCAGCTGGATACACCTATGCATTATTTCGATTCGGCTCATCTATACACACCAAATCGGGATATTAGTGAATACACGGTACTTGAATCGTATTTAACGAAATTGCCGCTTAAGTATTTACCTGTCGAAGAGGCAGACCCATCCATGAGACTTCCGAAGATGATGTATATTGATCAGCCGGAACGTTTGGAAAAGACGATACAAGCCATTCCATCTGAAGTGAAGGATCAGTACATGATGGTAAAAAGCACAGATTTCTTCCTAGAAATTCTTCATCCTGATGTGAGCAAAGGGAATGCCGTGAAGCTTCTAGCGCATGAACTTGGGATTTCTCGTGAAGAAGTGATGGCGATTGGTGACAATGGGAACGACGTGTCGATGCTAGAATTTGCGGGCTGTGGCGTTGCGATGGGAAATGCCATTGAAGATGTCAAAGCAGTTGCGGATGTTGTGACAAAATCCAATAACGAAGCAGGAGTCGCACATGTCCTGCATGAGCGAGTCATCGGAAAATAAAGAAAGAGCGGTCTACCAATGAGGTAGCCGCTTTTTTATATGTGTGAGAAAAAGTAAACAAGCATACGTCTGCTGTTCAAATTTGTTTTTTCGAGCATCGCCTTTACATGATCGTGCACCGTATGAGGCGAGATAAATAACGTACTGGCAATTTCTTTTGTGGATTGTCCTTTTATTAAGCAGTCAAGGACGTTCATTTCTCTTTCTGTCAGCCGATATGTTTTCGCTATATAAGGAAGAATGTCACTTGTTTGAGCTCGTTTAATATGAATCATGACAGCCTCTTCCTCCCCGGCTGCCTGTGCTAAACGAAATGCTTGAAGAGAGAGAAAACGCCCTGTCGGCATTCTGGTGATGCTGACCGCTGTTTGGTCACCGCCGCCATATAAAAGCTTAGCACCTAATGCTCTAAACGGACGGGGCATGATGGCACCGTCATGAATTTGCTCAAAGGTTTGGAAGGTGTGGAGCCAATGAAGTCCAGTTTCATTTCCATAAAGAAGATGGTAATCGTGTGAAAGAATGAGGAAGCCTTGGTGTTCCGCCGTTTCATCTTCTTCCGTTTCTCTTCTTTTAAAAAGTTCATCTCTCAGTTTGGCTGCGAGTGCTGGTGTTTGACGACTAACCGCTTGTATATCTTGTTCATGAAAAGGTTCCTTCTCCTTTTTCCGATAAAGGCTGGCGATTCCCCAGCATTCACCTTGAATCACAAGGGCTGCCCGCAATTCATCTGCCCATCCGTTAGGTAACAAAATGTGCTGGTATCGACCACTATTGGTGTATTCTCCGCTTTGGACGAGACTGGCAGCGTGGACAGGACCTTTCGCTAGATCTTCATGCTGGTGCACATCTTTTTTTAAATATTCATTTTGAAACAGCTCGTTATGTATGGCTTCAATCGGTTCATCTGTAAAAGAACCCGTCGAGAGGAGAGTAGCTGGATCAATGGTTGTGATACAGGCAGCATCAAAATCACAGATAGCAGCAAGTTCATCTCGAATGCTTTTTCTCAGCTGCTGAAAATGAGCGGCTGGATTGTTCATTTGATCTCCTCCTCAATATCCCCACTTTTAGGGATCGTTTTTTCTCATCTATCTTCTTACAATGAAGATAACATACCGTTAGTGTAAAGGAAACGAAGCAAAGAGGAAACTGGAGGAGAAGACATATGAGTGTAAATCAACATTGGCATGATCCTGTTGCTGAATCCTATGCAGCGACAATTGCACATAAAGTACCGGGCTATCATCTTTTGCATGAGCTGACAGTGGATAGAGTAGAAATCGAATTAATGGGAGCGGCTTCTCGCATGTTAATAGTCGGAGCAGGTGGGGGCGAAGAGATCATCAACATGCTTCAAAGAAATAAAGACTGGCATATCACAGGGGTTGATCCATCTCCATCCATGCTTGATATGGCCAAGCGCAGAGTGGCACAGCTTCATATGCAAGATCGCGTCACATGGTATGAGATGGCCTTAGACAAAGTGCCGGTTGAAAAGTCGTACGATGCAGCAGTAAGTTTGCTTGTCATTCATTTTGTAAAAGATCAGCTGACCTTTTTACAGGAGATCGCCCGCCGGCTTCAACCAGGGGCGCCTCTCGTGTTGGCGTTTATTCAAGGAGACCCGGAAACGCCGACATTTCAGCAGGAGCTTCATATGCTTTCTCTATTCATGAAGCGTCAAGGCTTGGGAAAGGAAGTGTTTACGTCCTTCCGAGAAAGGCTGGGTGTCACAACATATCCCGTGTCTGAAGAAAAGATGACAGCACAATTAACCGAAGCAGGATTTCAAGACATCAGACCTTATTTTCAAGCGGGCATGATCAAAGGGATTGTTTGTAAAAGAGGCGATAGAAAGGCGGTTGGAAAATGAGGTCAAAAGTGATGGTGATAGGCGGTTATGGACATGTGGGGCAGCAAATATGTCTTCAATTAAGTGACGTGTATCCTGGGCAAGTCTTTGCGGCTGGCCGAAGTTATGAGAAGGCTGAACAATTTGCACGCCAAACGAATGGGCGTGTACGTCCATTTCAGATAGACGTAAGACAACCAATGGATACGGACTGGATGGATGAAACGAGACTCGTGATCATGTGTCTGGATCAAGATGACACGTCATTTGCTGAAACATGCTTACGATCAGGTATTGATTATCTCGATATTTCGGCAAAAGGAGCCTATATTGAGAAGCTAGCAAAGGTCCATCAACAGCAATTGAACGCAACGGCTGTGCTGAGCGTAGGCCTTGCACCTGGTCTCACCAATTTGCTTGCAGCGAAGGCGGCATCTATTCTGACCTCTGTGGAGCAAATTGATATTAGTATCATGCTTGGGCTAGGTGACCAGCATGGAAAAGCAACTATTGAATGGACGCTTGATCATGTGCATACGGATTATGAGCTGACGAAGAATCATCAGCGAAAGAAAGTCAAAAGTTTTACTGGAGGGAAACGCATTGATTTTGGCAAAACGCTTGGAAAGCGGCAAGCCTATCAATTCCCTTTCTCTGACCAGCAAACATTGCCTTCGACGCTCCATGTGCCTTCTGTGACAACAAGGCTCTGTTTTGATTCTGGCGTAGCGACACGTGCATTTGCTCTCACAAGGAAACTCGGAATGACGTCCCTTCTCACGATGCCGAAAATCAAGGAACGTGCCATTTCACTGATTCAATCTGCTCAAATGGGTACAGATCAATATGCAGTGAAAGTGGAAGCGGTAGGAATGAAGGGTAACGAAATTCATCAAGCAGCGCTTGGAATAAAAGGTCGCGATGAGTCTCAAGCAACGGCTCAAGTCGCCAGTGCTGTGGCACTGCATGTATTGAGCAAGCAGTTTCAGGCAGGTGTTTTTCATATCGAAGAATTATTTTCATTAGCGTATGAGAATGGTGATTTTGCGTTGGTGGATCAAAAAACGAAGGAAAAGCACGCATTAGCATTGAGAGCCAGCCTTTTAACGGCATAAAAGAAAACGACAAAAGATACGCATCAGCTCAAAAGAACAGGTCAGTCATGTGGGCGCTTTATTCATGATCCATTTAAAAACAAGGTGTCTATGATCCGAAAACAACCGCTTGCTCTCCATGTAAATGGTCGAGAGGTGGAAGAGATTTAAATCAAGGATTGTAGTCGGAACTGATATAATGGTTACATTGGGCAAATAAATCTCAAGTGGGTGTTTACAAGTGTTAGATACAGAAAAAGATGTAGTGAAGAATTATATAGATTCACCCCAAAAATTGAAAAATTTATATAAACGAGTATTGTTTGTTGTCAGTCTATCGCAAATATTTGGAGGGGCTGGAATAGCTGCAGGAATTACGGTAGGTGCCATTTTAGCACAACAAATGCTTGGAACTGAAGCCTATGCAGGAGTCCCAATCGCTTTATTTACTTTGGGGTCAGCTGGGTCAGCTTTCATTGTAGGAAAGCTTTCACAACGTTATGGACGACGCATCGGTTTATCGACAGGTTTTGTTGTTGGAGGGCTCGGAGCAATTGGCGTTGTGCTGGCAGCTATGATGAATAGTGTCATTTTATTATTTGCATCGCTCTTCATTTACGGAGCAGGAACATCCACGAACTTACAAGCGCGTTATGCTGGGACGGACTTAGCAAATTCTAAACAGCGTGCAACTGCAATTAGTACAACAATGGTCATGACAACATTTGGAGCAGTAGCAGGTCCGAATTTAGTTGAAGTGATGGGTAAATTTGCAGTGTCCATTGGTGTTCCAGCACTTGCCGGTCCTTTTATTTTATCAGCAGTAGCATTTATTGTAGCTGGTCTTGTCCTTTTTATTCTGCTGCGTCCTGATCCATTAGACATTGCCCGAAGAATAGCAACTTACAAAGCAGAACATGGGCATGGAAATAAACCAGATGCTGCTGATAAAAAAACAGATAAAAAAGGGCTTACAGTAGGTGCCACAGTGATGATCTTAACTCAAATTGTCATGGTGGCACTCATGACAATGACCCCGGTGCATATGCAGCATCATGGTCATGGATTAGCCGAAGTGGGCATTGTGATTGGTTTTCATATAGGAGCCATGTATCTTCCTTCACCTATCACGGGTGTACTTGTAGATAAACTAGGACGAACAGCTATGAGCATAGCGTCGGGCATCACATTGTTACTTGCTGGTTTATTAGCAGCATTCGCACCAAGTGATTCAATGATTCTATTAATCATTGCTTTGTCTTTACTTGGATTGGGATGGAACTTTGGTTTAATTAGTGGTACTGCTCAAATAGTGGATTCTACAGAACCATCAAACCGGGCAAAAACCCAAGGAACACTCGATGTTTTTGTTGCGTTAGCAGGTGCTTCTGGCGGTGCCCTTTCAGGAATGGTCATGGCGAATACGAGTTATGCTACATTATCTTTAAGCGGAGGAATTTTATCGTTAATTCTCATCCCTGTCATCGTTTGGTCTTTTAAAAGTAAAACATAATGCAGCTCCGTGCTCATCCATCACAAAAAAAGACATGCCTCCAATCATAGGAAAGCATGTCTTTTTTGAATCTCTCTTCACAGGATGCTAGTCTTCTTATGATGCCGAGGACACATCACCTTTTTTCTTGATACTGGCTTTAATGAGCTCAGTCAATGTGTCAGAGCCTTTTGTGGAAAGGTGAACACCATCTGGCTGAAAATAGGATGGCTGTCCGGTAGCCGCTGAATGCCAATCGACTAAGCTCACATTGTGGTGTTGATTGGCCACACGCTCAATGACTGCATTCACATCATTTTCCCAAGCTCTTGGAACGCGAGTGTTCACAAGAAAAATATGTGCCTTCGAGAAATGTTGAATGAATGAGGTCAAAGTCCCCTCTGTAAAATAACCATTTGTGCCAAGCTCAATAATAACAGCGGCATCAGCCTTGTTAAAAGAAGCATATTGAGGGGCGATGCGGATGGCTTCGTTCATTTGCCTTCCGACCCTTGCGTCAATGGTGATGGGTTCATAGGCCTTTTCTAAATTTGAAGCAATGTCTAACATGACGGAATCACCAATGGCAAGAACTTGGTGAAATTGTTTAGGATCCGCTGCTTTTTTCTTATGTTTGTCTTTCTTTTTCTTCACTTTTGATTCTGTCTGACCGCCTGCCTTTTGGGGCGCTGTCTTAATTTGTGTGACTTCTTGCGCATGCGGGGATGTATGAGACGAGCTAGACATGCCAATGGTAAATAAAATCAAAAGGACTGCCGCAATCCCAAGAAACACTTTATTGGACATAGACCATTGCTTGATTCCTGTTTTCCAAATCGACCAAGAGGCAAAATAGTGTCTAAACCCGAGTTTACGAATCGGCTGTTCGATCAAACGATAGGAAGCCTCTGATATGAGTAGAATTGCGATGAGCTGCAATGTGACACGTCCCATGGAAGGCTGTCCAATCTCAATGACCGGTGTGGTCAGCACGATAATTGGATAATGCCATAAGTAGATGCCATAAGACCGCTTTCCAAGCCAAACGAGTGGTTGAAAAGACAGCCATTTCCCAATAAGACTGGCAGGATGGCAGACACACGCAATTAAGATCGCTGCATTCAAACAGAATAAAAGCATACCGCCTTGGTAGAGAAAGCCGTCAAATTCGTCGACTGCATAAACACATAAGAGGAAAATGACCATCGAACCGAATCCGGCTATTTGTAACATACGTCTGCCGATAGGAAGTAATTTTCTGCTGGAAAGTCTGTGCATGGGCCAGACAAATGCAAGACTGCACCCGATGAGGAGTGCAAACGCACGTGTGTCTGTTCCATAATAGATCCTGCTCGGGTCAGTATCCGGTGAATAGAGAATGGCCATCCATAAAGCAGATACAAGTGCCAGACCAAAGGTGATCATAGGAAGATGGGATCTATTTTTCACCCATTTCAGTCCAGCAATCAACAGTACCGGCCAAATGAGATAAAATTGCTCTTCAATCGCCAAAGACCATAAATTTTTTAGTGGAGATACAGCATTGAAGCTGTCAAAGTAAGAGAGCTGATGAAAAATGTACCACCAGTTACTCACATAAAAAAAGGACGATAAGGCATCGCCACGAATGGACATTAATGCATTTGAACCAGCAATGGCGCACCAGCTGACGATTAAAAAAATCATGACGTAGGCAGCTGGAAGCAGCCTTCTGATGCGGCCCATCCAAAAAGGCAGAAGCTCTTGATAGCCCAAATCCTGCTTATGCAGCAAGATGGTTGTAATCAAGTAACCAGAAATCACAAAAAACAAATCAACGCCAAGAAACCCGCCGCTCGCAGGTCCAATATGTAAGTGATAAGCAATGACCGCCAATACGGCAACAGCTCTCAGCCCATCTAATCCTAATATGTAACGTAAACGGTTTTCCTTGCTGTTCATGAAAAAGAATCCCCCATCAATGTCAAACGCGTCTTTTTTGTTGTCACTCCAAAAGAACAACGATTCTTTTATTTTATATAAGATTAGACGAATCAGCATTACATTTTGTTGGCGAATTTCTGTCTTTTTTAAAATTTTTTTATATGAAGAAACATTCTAAGGCTTGAGGGATTCTTATTTTTATACTCAAACCGAAAATCCCTGTCATAATAAAAGAAGAAGGAAAGGGGATGTGTTGAATGAAAACGATTGAAAATGATCTGTTATTGGTTCAAATCAATGAGAGAGGTGCCGAGGTGAGAGAGGTGCTTCATAAAGAAAGTGGACGTCAATATATGTGGTCTGGTGACCCTGCTTATTGGGGCAGGGTGTCGCCCGTCTTATTTCCGATTGTAGGACGGTTGAAGGATGATCAATACAAGATAGACGATCAAACGTATCAACTCTCGCAGCATGGATTTTTGCGTGATGTTGATTTTGAACTATTTGAAGAAGCAAAAGATCAGGTGATTTTTCAATATCAATCAAATGGCCGTCACACGTCACAATATCCGTATGAATTTACAGCGCGCATCAGTTATGCACTGTCGGAAAATGGACTAACGATTTCCTGGGAAATTGTTCATGAAGGAGATGGCACGATGTATTTCTCGATTGGCGGGCATCCGGCATTTCATGTCCCGCTTGTTGAAGGCGAGCAGACATCTGATTATTCACTCACATTGGTACCTTCCACCGAACATGATCCAGTTCAATATGAACTTCATAATTCACTTGTGAGAGAGAAGGAGAAAGGTGTTGAGTTTGAGCCGATTCAACTTCGCCCAGAACTTTTTCAGAACGATGCAATGATCTTTAGTCATATTGATCAAGTATCATTGACTTCTCAAGCAGGTCACGGCGTTGAGGTCGATCTCAGTGGTTTTCCGTTTGTTGGTATTTGGTCTCCATATGATCAAGAAAAGGGAACAATGGCTCCTTTTGTTTGTATTGAGCCTTGGTATGGGATCGCTGATATGGAAGGGACAAACGGGCAGTATAAGGAGAAATTCGGCATTCAAACCTTAGAGAAGCAAGAGACCTTTCACGCAGCTTACACCATTTTCTTTAAATGAACATTTGTGCATGGTGAAGTGAACAATTTGTTATGATAGAGGAAAAAAGGAGGCGTACGAATGGATCGGGGGAAACAGCAATTAAGTATTGAAGCAGCAAGGCTCTATTACTTATCTGATTACAGTCAGCAGGAAATCGCCAAGCAGCTTGACCTGTCGAGGCCAACGGTGTCTCGTCTGCTTCAGTATGCGAAGGAAAAAGGGTACGTCCAAATTACAGTGATGGACCCATTTGAGGATTTAAATGAGCTGTCCTTATTGCTGAAAGAAAAATATGATCTGCTCGAGGCTCATGTGGTATTTTCGCCAAAGGACGATTATCCAACGATTACGGATTACTTGAGCCGGTTTGGTGCAGATTATCTTCAAAATACGGTGAAAGACGGCGATATCGTTGGAGTGAGCTGGGGCACCACGATGTATCAAATTGCTCAAAAGATGCAACCTAAACAGGTAAAAGGGGTAGAAGTGGTTCAGCTGAAAGGCGGAATCAGCCATTCGCATGTGAATACATATTCTGCGGAAACGATCCAGCTGTTTGCATCAGCTTTTCAAACGGCACCACGCTATTTGCCACTGCCTGTTGTGTTTGATAGTGCCGCCGTTAAAGAGATGGTCGAACAGGATAGACATATTCAGCGCATTATTGAAATGGGCAAACAGGCAAATATCGCTGTGTTTACTGTTGGGACGGTAAGAGATGAGGCGCTTTTGTTTAGGCTGGGTTATTTCCGTGAAGAAGAAAAGGCGCTGCTCAAGACATCCAGTGTCGGAGATATCTGTTCGCGTTTTTATGATCAAGAAGGACGCATTTGCAGTGAAGCGATTAACAATCGCACAATCGGTGTGGAGCTGGATGATTTGAGAACAAAAGAGCGCTCCATTCTTGTTGCTGGTGGACATCGAAAGGTTGCCTCTATCCATGGGGCGCTGAGAGGAAAATATGCGAACGTATTGATGATCGATCAGCACACAGCAAGAGCTCTTTTAAATGTCACAAAATAGATGAACAAAATTTCATAACTATATTTACAATTGTTCAATAGTCATTTAAGATGAAAGTATCATATTTAAAAGGAAGTGTGAATCATGACAATAGCAAAGCTCATTGATCATACAGCACTAAAACCAGATACATCTAAAGCTGCGATCATGCAGTTACTAGAAGAAGCAAAGACATACCAATTTGCTTCCGTTTGTGTGAACCCAACTTGGGTATCTCTTGCGGCGAAAGAACTAGAAGGAACAGGCGTTGATGTCTGTACAGTCATCGGTTTCCCGTTAGGTGCAAACACAACAGCAGTGAAAGCATTTGAAACAAAGGATGCCATTGAAAACGGTGCAACTGAAGTGGACATGGTCATCAATATTGCGGCATTGAAAGATGGCGAATATGATGTAGTTGAACAAGATATTCGTGCCGTTGTAGACGCAGCAAAAGGCAAAGCCTTAGTGAAAGTCATCATTGAAACTTGTTTACTCACAGATGAAGAGAAAGTAAGAGCTTGTGAACTTTCTGTAAAAGCTGGCGCTGATTTCGTCAAAACATCGACTGGATTTAGTACAGGCGGTGCAACAGCTGAGGACATCGCATTAATGCGTAAAACAGTTGGACCTGACATCGGTGTCAAAGCATCAGGCGGCGTGAGAACAAAAGAAGACGTAGAAGCGATGACAGCTGCAGGCGCAACCCGTATTGGTGCCAGTGCAGGCGTTTCCATTATTAAAGGGGATCAATCAGCTCCTTCTAAAGACTATTAATTCATACGATCCTATGGTAGGATAACAATCATGACTCATTAGATGATGAAAAAGTCATATGCGGAAGGATCTCATTTCTGGGATTTTCTTCCGCAATTTGTTTGCGAAATAGGGTTTGTTCCATACAAGCACATTAATGTAAACGAATTCATTCAAGGAGGAAAAACATGAAATACGTCATTGGTATTATCGGTTTGCTGGTGATTCTCGCCATTGCATGGCTGGCAAGTAACGGGAAAAAGCGAGTGAAATTCCGTCCAGTCATTGTCATGATTGTACTGCAATTTATTTTAGGTTATATTCTGCTCAATACAGGTGTTGGGAACTTCCTAGTCGGGGGCTTTGCAAAAGGATTCCAAATGCTTCTAGGCTATGCTGGTGAAGGGATCAACTTCGTATTTGGCGGTTTAATGAATGATAATGCGTCAACTTTCTTTATCAATGTCTTGCTGCCGATCGTCTTCATTTCTGCCTTGATTGGTATCCTGCAGCATTGGCGTATCCTTCCGCTGATCGTACGCGGAATTGGGTATTTGCTTAGTAAAGTCAATGGAATGGGGAAACTAGAATCTTACAACGCCGTAGCGTCAGCGATTTTAGGTCAATCCGAAGTGTTCATTTCCATTAAGAAGCAGCTTGGATTATTACCTCAACAGCGTCTTTATACATTGTGTGCATCTGCGATGTCGACTGTATCAATGTCCATTGTCGGTGCGTATATGCAAATGATTAAACCGGAGTACGTTGTTACAGCACTTGTGCTGAACCTATTTGGTGGATTTATTATTGCGTCTATCATCAACCCATATGAAGTGTCTAAAGACGAAGACATGCTTGAAGTCGTAGAAGAAGAAAGACAATCTTTCTTCGAAATGCTCGGCGAATACATTATGGATGGTTTCAAAGTAGCCATTGTTGTGGCTGCGATGTTGATTGGATTCGTTGCATTAATTGCGATGATTAATGGCATTTTCACAGCTGCCATCGGTGTTTCTTTCCAAGATGTACTTGGATATGTGTTTGCACCATTTGCTTTCCTTGTTGGTGTACCTTGGAGTGAAGCGGTACAAGCAGGAAGTATTATGGCGACCAAAATGGTATCTAACGAATTTGTAGCGATGCTTGCTCTATCTGGCGACGGTCTTCATTTCACTGCTCGTACAGAAGCGATCATTTCTGTATTCCTTGTGTCATTTGCGAACTTCTCGTCTATCGGTATCATTGCTGGAGCAGTGAAAGGCTTAAATGAAAAACAAGGAAACGTTGTCGCACGCTTTGGATTAAAGCTGTTATTCGGTGCAACACTCGTCAGCTTCTTAACAGCAGGCGTTGTCGGTTTGATTTACTAAACTAAAAAAGGAATGGTGAAAACAATGAGAATGGTAGATATCATTGCGAAAAAACGTGACGGAAAAGAATTATCTTCAGAGGAAATTTCTTTCTTTGTCAAAGGTTATACGGACGGAACAATTCCTGACTACCAAGCAAGTGCCTTGGCGATGGCGATTTTCTTCCAAGATATGACGGATCAAGAACGTGCAGATTTAACACTCGCTATGGCAAACTCAGGGGACACAATTGACCTGTCTGCTATCGACGGCATTAAAGTAGACAAGCATTCAACAGGCGGTGTAGGCGATACAACAACGCTTGTACTCGCTCCTCTTGTTGCAGCACTTGATGTACCTGTTGCAAAAATGTCTGGGCGTGGTCTTGGACATACGGGTGGAACAGTCGACAAGTTAGAGGCAGTCAAAGGCTTCCACGTTGAAATTACAAAAGACGAGTTCATCGAACTGGTGAACCGTCATAAAGTAGCGGTCATTGGACAATCAGGCAACCTGACACCTGCTGATAAAAAACTGTATGCCCTTCGTGATGTAACAGGAACTGTTAACTCAATCCCGCTCATTGCAAGCTCGATTATGAGTAAGAAAATCGCTGCTGGCGCAGATGCCATTGTACTAGATGTAAAAACAGGTGCAGGTGCTTTCATGAAAACACCTGAAGACTCTGAGAAGCTTGCAAAAGCAATGGTTCGTATCGGAAATAATGTTGGCAGACAAACGATGGCTGTCATCTCAGACATGTCTCAGCCGCTAGGATTAGCGATTGGAAATTCCCTTGAAGTGAAAGAGGCGATTGACACGCTTAAAGGCGAAGGCCCTGAAGACTTAAACGAGCTTGTGCTCACATTAGGAAGTCAAATGGTCGTTCTTGCGAAAAAAGCAGAGACACTTGATGAAGCAAGAGAAAAGCTAATTGAAGTCATGAAAAACGGCAAAGCACTTGAGAAATTCAAGGAATTTTTAGAAAACCAAGGTGGAGACGGCTCGATTGTAGATCAACCGGAAAAACTGCCACAAGCACCTTATCAAATCGAAGTGCCGGCAAAAGAATCAGGTGTGATCGCTGAAATCGTCGCAGACGAAATCGGTGTTGCAGCGATGATTCTTGGAGCAGGACGTGCAACAAAAGAAGACGATATCGACCTATCTGTTGGCATCATGCTCAACAAAAAAGTAGGCGATCGTGTAGAAAAAGGTGAATCTCTCGTGACGCTGCATGCAAATCGTGAAGATGTTGCGAATGTCATGGAGAAAATTTATGACAACATCCGCATCGCTGACCATGCTGATGCTCCGACTTTGATTCATACAGTGATTACAGAATAAAGAGAAGAAGACAAAAGTGATGAATCGCTTTTGTCTTTTTTTATGTAAATTTTAGGTAGCGCTTCTTCTAGATATGATAAGTTATATGAGTGGGAGGGGATAAACCATGAGAATGCTCAAACTCATTCTCTTTATTTTTGTAGTCTTGATGATCATTGGATTTATCAGCTACTATGTGGGACCAACATCGACACCAAGTTCTTAAGACGAGCAAAAGCTCGTCTTTTTTAATTGAAATAAAAAATTTCACTTTATGAAACAAACCTCTTGCAATCATGAAACAATGGGTGTATATTAGTTGACGAGTCAATGATTGATATATCAACTAATTGATCTGAATAGAAAAGAGGGGATGGCATTGACTGCATTTTGCTCTGAAGAAGCAGAGGTATTATATCGTTTGCAGTGCGTGAACCGTATGATGGGTGTGAAGTTCGAAGCATGCACGGGCATCAGCCAATCAAGACTGGAGTTGCTATCACTGTTATTCCAAGCCGACGAAATCAGCCAATCCGATTTGCAGAAAAAAGTAAATATTGATAGTGCGGCTGTGACGCGTCACTTAAAACAGTTAGAAACAAAAGGAATGGTCACGCGCAGAAGAAAGCCGGAAGATAATCGAGTCACGCTTGTTCGTCTGACAGATGAAGGCAGAACAAGAATCGAAGCTTCTAAAAAAGAAAAAGAACGATTTATCTCAGAAATGCTTGAAAACGTAAGTGATGAAGAACGAAAGCTTCTCACTGATGTGCTCATCCGTATACAACAAAACATCGAGAAGATTCAAACAACCTAAAGGAGTGTTACACATGGCTACAACATTAAAAACAAACGATTTTATGGATATTATGAAAGGGCGCCGCTCCATTCGTAACTATGATCCAGCAGTGAAAATTAGCAAAGAAGAAATGACGGAGATTTTAGAAGAGGCAACAACAGCACCATCATCAGTGAATGCACAGCCTTGGCGCTTCATGGTCATTGACAGCCCAGAAGGAAAAGAAAAGCTCGCACCACTCGCAAAATTCAACCAAACACAAGTAGCTACATCATCAGCTGTCATCGCTGTGTTTGCAGATATGAAAAACAATGAATACTTAGAAGAAATTTATTCAAAAGCAGTAGAAAATGGCTACATGCCGCAGGAAGTAAAAGAAAGACAAATTGCTGCATTAACTGCACATTTTGAAGCTCTTCCAGAGCAAGTGAATCGTGAAACGATCTTAATTGACGGTGGACTTGTGTCAATGCAGCTGATGCTTGCTGCTCGTGCGCATGGCTATGATACAAACCCAATTGGCGGATATGACAAAGAAGTCATCGCTGAAACATTCGGCTGGGATAAAGAGCGCTATGTACCAGTTATGCTTCTATCCATTGGGAAAGCAGCTGACGAAGGTTATGCTTCTTACCGTTTACCGATTGAACGCATCACAGAGTGGAAATAATTTTTAAAAAAAGGGAGACGATCATATGATTATTATTCATGCAGGGATGACCATTCATCCAGAGAAAGAAAACGTATTTCTAGAAGAAATCAACGGTTTAATGAAAGCTTCACAGGAAGAAGCAGGCAATGTGTCCTACAAGCTTTTCAAGGATACAGAGAAAGAAAACACCTTTTTAATGGTAGAAGTGTGGAAAGATGAAGCAGCGGTTCAAAGCCATAATGCAAGTGCACATTTCCAAGCTTTCGTCGCAAAGGCAAAAGAATTTTTAGCCGCTCCACTTGATGTTGTTGCATATCAAGGAGAGCAGCTTTCATAGAAAAACAACAAACACCCTAGGCATTTATAGCCTAGGGTTCTTTTATTTTCGACAATTCGTTCCACCTATTTCAATCTCGTATTGTGCATTTTCCACAAAGTTTCTGAAAATAAAATGTTTTTCGACTTAAGTATATTGGAATATGCTAGAATTAGATATTATTTATTACCAAATTAGGGAGGAACCAATATGAAAAAAGGGAAATGGACGAGCATCGCACTAACAGCTGTCCTCAGTTTAGGCACATTGACAGCTTTCAGCACCCCTCTATCTGCCCACACCTCAGAAAAGTCAACATCCTCAGATGGTGGTCATTATTCAGGTATTCCATTCGACGCAAGTGTTGTCAATGAAGACCGCCTCATCAAAGCCTTGAAAAAACAAGGAAAGATCAAAAAGAATGCCAATGAGGCAGAAACCCAAAAAGCATTAAAGAACTACCTAAAGAAAAAAGAAGAAGCAGCGATGAAACAAAGCGCAAGTACCTTAACAGAAGAACCTGAATTCCTAAAAGAATACAAACAAAATGTACATAATAAACTAGCCAAAAAGAAAAAGTTAAAGAAGCATAAAGGAAAAGAAGGCAATCAAGTAAAGCCGGTGAAAAAGGAAAAATATAAAGGCGACGTCCGTAATGATAAAGTTTTGGTATTATTAGTAGATTTTAAAGATTATAAGCATAATAGTATTAAAAAAGAAGAGACTGATATGTACTATGACAAGTACGATCAGCAGCATTACCAAGATATGCTTTTCGGAAAAAATGGCTACATTGGTCCAGATGGTAAAAGAAAAGTATCTATGAAGCAGTATTATGAAAAGCAGTCCGGTGGAAGCTACACGATTAGTGGAACAGTAGCTGGATGGTATACAGCCAAGCATGAAGCAGCATATTATGGCGGGAACGTACCAGACGAATCAGGCAGTGACGGCAGACCGCGCGAATTGGTGAAAGAAGCCCTCGAAGCAGCGGCAAAGGATCCAAATATTGACCTTGGTGAATATGATCAATGGGACCGCTATGATATGGATGGGGACGGTGTTTATAATGAGCCGGACGGTATCATTGACCACCTCATGGTTGTACACGCTGGCGTAGGTGAAGAAGCTGGCGGCGGACAGCTTGGCTCTGACGCGATTTGGTCGCATCGCTGGTCACTTGGTGATGTATTTGAGATTCCAAACACTGAATCAGAAGTGGGTCAAGGCGGAAAGTTAGGCGCTCTAGATTATACGATTGAGCCTGAAGATGGCGCAGCAGGCGTGTTCACACATGAATTTGGACATGATCTTGGTCTGCCTGATGAATACGATACACAATACACAGGCAGAGGAGAGCCCGTTTCTTATTGGTCTATCATGTCAAGCGGAAGCTGGGCAGGTAAAGTACCTGGTACGGAACCAACAGGTTTTAGTCCATATGCAAAAGAAATGCTTCAAAACTTGCATGGCGGCAACTGGCTTTCTGGAAAAACCATTGATGGTAAGACATTAACAAAAAGCAAAACAGTTTTAATCGATGAAGCAGCAACAAAAGGAACCAACCATGATGCGGTTCGAGTCGATTTGCCAGATAAAGAGATTGTGGTCACTCAGCCTGCACAAGGGCAATATTCATACTTCAGCGGAACAGGTGACAATTTGAATGCTACCATGACGACATCAGGGATTGATTTGTCGAAGGGAAGCAAAGCCGAGCTTACGTTTAAAGCATGGTACGATATCGAAGAAGATTATGACTATGCGTATGTAGAAGTTCGTGAAACTGGGACAGACAAATGGACAACCATTGCTGGTAATATTACGAATGATCGAAATGAGGCAGGAGCGAATGAAGGCAATGGCATCGATGGAAAATCAGATGGCTGGGTAGATGCATCCTTTGACCTTTCTGCTTATGCAGGGAAGAAGATCGATCTGCAATTCCGCTATACAACCGATGCAGGATATTCACTGCCAGGTTTATTTGTAGATGATCTAAAGATTACAGCAGATGGAGCAAAAGTGTGGTCAGATGATGCCGAGGGAACGTCCACGTTCACTTTTAATGGATTCTCTCAATCTAATGGAAAACAATATGCCGCTCAGTATTATTTACTAGAATGGCGCTCTTATGCTGATGTCGATAAAGGCTTAAAGCATATCAAACGAGGAGCAAGTCTGATGAGCTATAATAACGGTTTGGTCGTGTGGTACGTCGATCAATCGTACAGTGATAACTGGGTTGGAAAACATCCAGGGAACGGCTTCCTTGGAGTCGTAGATGCAGATCAACAAGTGTTGAAATGGAGTGACGGCTCTATTGCAGCGACAGGTTTCCAAGTACATGATGCAGCATTCTCTTTGAATCCAAGCACGAAGCTGAATATTGATTATACAGCGACAACAGGCTTAACCTTAGAGGATCGCTATATCCGCCCAACGCGTACATTTAGTGATAAAAAGAACTATGTGAATCCAAATAACCCGGATGCAGGACGTGATGTGCCAGCATACGGCCTATCCTTTAAAGTCGTCGGACAAAGTAAGGACCGTTCTGTTGGAAAGGTATTAATTTCTAAAAGCAACTAAACAAAAAGCCGGATTCTATCCATGAATCCGGCTTTTTGATACGTTAAGACATGGATTTTTAGCGTATGACTCGTCTTTGATCGAATGTTTGTTCTTTTTTATTTTGATATCCGAATGAAACCATTATATAATAGAGATTGGAAGGTTTTTCTTTCATTCAATGTTCTTTTTAGTTGTTAAAAAACCAAGAAAGGATGAGCGTTACCAATGAGTTGTGTCACTGCCAAGCAATTAAAGGTGATTCGAGGGACGATGCAGACTTTTTGCAGCCATTTAGAGTATGATGGCCACGGTAAGCTTCATATTAATACCATCATGGCTTTTATTAAAAAGGAATTTGGTGTAAGAAAAATGAAAGACATTCCACAAAGTCGTTTTCATGAGGCGTTAGAGCTAATCCAAGACTTTGATTTATACACGGACAAAATACAAATACGAGACCGTCTATCAGAAAGGAATTCACTAAATTGAATATTTTAGCAATGATTTTAGTAGGAATTGTCGCTTTAGAGCACATTGTCATCATGTTACTAGAAATGTTTTTTATGGAATCAAAAATGGCGAAAAGATCTTTCAATCTGCCTGAACACTTACAAAAGGATCCAAATGTGAAAGTGATGTTTGCTAATCAAGGGCTATACAATGGCTTTCTAGCTGCTGGACTCATTTGGGGGCTCATTCTTGGTTCGAATACCGTAGGATATATGATTCAGCTATTTTTCGTTCTTTGTGTGTTCATCGCAGCAGTATTTGGCGGTGTGACGTCTAATAAATCGATTATCATCAAACAAGGGTTACCAGCGTTTCTTGCATTAATTGCACTTATCCTGGCTATATAATCCTATCAGCGTGATAGAAAACCTTTGCAGTTTAGGAAGGACGAGCATCGGAGTGAATTTGACATTGGTGAGCACCGAAGCGCAGGACTGACACTGAATGCGAGGGGTTTGTCTACACGGTAAAGCCGCCCTAGAGGGCGGCTTTTATCTTTTACGCATTCCTATCAAACGAATAATGGACGTAAGACAAAGGGCAACAGCGACAGCCAATATGATTTTTCCATACATGACGCCCGTAAGATTCATTAAAAAGACAGCCAATATGATACAGAGCGTGATGATAATCATCACAATCGAATAGGTTTTCATCTCTTTTTCCACTCCTTTTAAATTCCCTCTAGCGCAAGAGGTCTGTCAATTGTTTCTCATATTATATCATTTCATCACAATTTTACATGAAATTCCCTGTCAATAGAATGTGACAGAATGATTAGATTTGAAGTGAGGCTATATTTTTTAAAAAATTGGGTATAACATAAAGAGTTGTATCCAAGTCTGATTGCTTGATATTTAATTGTGCAAAATATAAAATAGTCACATGATAAATAGAAAGGATGATAAAAGTTGAGCAAGAACGTTTTATTAGTATCAACAAGCAGCTCAGAAATGAACGGACACCCAACAGGCTTATGGCTAGAAGAATTGGCCGAGCCATTTCATATTTTTAAAGAAAATGGACTCAACGTGCAAATTGTTTCAATAAAAGGTGGAACAGTACCGATCGATAAAAATTCAATTCCTGAAGGAGTTCCAGCACAATATCAAGATGTGTATGAATTACTTCAAGACACAAAGGCACTGACCGATGTAAACCCAGCTGAGTATGATGGCATTTTCTTTGCTGGAGGACATGGCCCAATGATCGACTTTGCGTCCAATCAATTGGTTGCCGATGCGATCTTAGCGATTTCAGACAAAAAAGGAGCCGTTGGGGCAGTTTGCCATGGCGTTTCTGCCTTTGTTGATGTGAAGGATCGTGATGGAAAATCATTTATCGACGGCAAGAAAATAACAGGATTCACAAATGAGGAAGAGGATGCTGTTCAATTGACATCTAAAGTTCCATTTTTATTGGAAACAAAACTTCGCGAGCAAGGGGCAGCATTTGAAAAAGGCGATGCATTTGCGCCATTCGCCGTTGTAGACGGACAAATCATTACTGGACAAAATCCAGGATCAAGTGCAGAAACAGCACGTTTATTTGTCAAAACCATTGCATAAATCATCAAATAAACCAGTCGTGACGCATACGGCTGGTTTTTTGTTATAAAAATTTCCTAAAAAGTCCAAAACAAGTATTAGAAAAATGGTAAAATAATCACAGGGTAAAAAACCCAAATTAGGGAAAAGGGGATGTTCCTGTGAGAGCATTTTATGTCAAAATCACCGCCGCCTTACTGTCTATTTTATTGGTCACAACAGGTTTATTTTCACCAGCAATCAAAGCAGAAGATGCACCAAAATCAAGTGAAAAAGTATCGCCACTGACTGAAAAAGCCATTCAGCAAGTGCAAGAGTCGTTTGAAAAGCAGGATAAAGGGACTGCGGTTCAACAGAAGGAAGTAAAAAAATCATTTAAAGTAGATAAGAAAAAGGGAATAAGTATTAAACGAAAAGCGGCTACAGATGGAAAGATGCGCACGTCTGCCGTTCGCTCTATTGATGGACTAGCCATTAATCAATCGGCAGTTTTAAACGAGGAAGATCCAGTTGATTTATGGTTCTTAAGTACATCGTCCCCTCAGGCGCTCATCAGCCGGATTACCTCTCCAAATGCTGATTATTTCGTTCAGTTATTTGTTATTGATTATGAAGAAGGACAAGCTTATCCAACGGATCTGATTCAACCGGCAGGCAGTCTGCTTGCGTTAAGCAATTTACCAGCGGGTGATTATGCGTTTGGTATTACTAGCGGTGGAGACTTTGGAGACTCATATACATTACAGGTGAATGCAAAAAACCCACCAAATTTCACAGGTGCTGAATCCCTGTCATCAACATTGCAATACTTTGTTGCTTCGTATGCCAATGGGGATGTTTTCGCAAATGGTACAAAAGTGTATAACAAACAATCTAAGACCGCCGATTATAAATGGGAGCGTGTATTTTATTTCTCATATGATGGAAAATATCAACAGAGAACGCATTCTGTTGACAGTGTAAAAGTGAAAAGTATTTCGGCACCAGTATCGTACTCTGCTCCATACGCGAGTTCCTCTGAGGCCATTCTTGTCTACTTAGATGTGGAGACATTATTTATGTATCATGAATCATCGTTTGCTAGTGGGCAGTACTACCATAGCAGCTTTGTTGATACTCTCGGAAAGACAACGCCAAGGCGTTTAGACATTGATGACCTGACAAATTACGGCGATCATATTTTGGCTGTTGATTTAAAGACAGGAAAGCCAATTGATTTCTTCAGTGTCCTTAATTTCTACTATGCAGCAGGGATCGAGAAGCTGCCAACGATCAATACATTGAATTAAGATCGGCGGTTGACATCAAATCGCCACATGTGTAGAGTAAAGATAATTAAATGACAAAAGTCCACTAGGGGAGTCATGTATGACTGAGACAAGAGGAAATCTTGGACCCTTTGAACCTGATCTAGTTTGTACTAGCGGAGGGAAGTGGAGCTGGACCTTGTCTTATTCATGATTGAATCGATAAGAAGGCCGCTCCATTCGGGGTGGCTTTTTCATTTATTCAACTGAAAAAGAGGAGGCTTTTTTTATGACATTTTCAACCCAATTAAGGCAAGAAGCAGAACCATTATTTGAAGCGATTTATCAGCATCCGTTTGTGAGAGGACTCGCAGCAGGAGAACTCGAAAAGGAACAGATCATTCATTATGTCAAACAGGATGCAGAATATTTAAATGCCTTTATTAAAATTTATGCGGCAGCCATCAGCAGATGTACAGACAGAGAGGACATTACCTTTTTCCATCAACAAATGGCTTTTGTCCTTGATAGTGAGACACATCCTCATCAAAACCTTTGCCGAGTGGCAGGTGTCGCTTATGATGAACTGCAAGGTGCGTCTTTGGCGCCAAGTGCCCATCACTATATTCATCACATGCTGCAAGTCGCCGAGGAAGGGACGCTAGGAGAAATCATTGCGGTTTTGCTCCCTTGCCCTTGGACCTATTGGGAAATAGGCAAACGAATGCTTAAAGATGTTGAGCCCGATCCTGCCCATCCATTCTATGAGTGGATCACGTTTTATGGCGGGTTAACGGACTCTGTTACAGTGGAGCTTTGCAAACGGCTTGATCAGTGGGCGGAAGGAGCAAGTGAGAAGGAAAAGGAGAAAATGAAACAGCACTTCATCTTAAGCTGTCAGCTTGAGTATAAATTCTGGGACATGGCCTTTACTGTCGAAGAGTGGCCTGTCCAAATGGAGGTGCATTCTTCATGACATGGAAGATGAAAGAAGTCGTTCTTGCTGTCATTTTATCAGTGGCATGCGGAGTTATCTATTTAGGGTGGTCGACTCTTTATTTACCGATTACAGCCCTTGTCGGTCCAGCAGGAGGCAACATCATGTTCGGAATTTGGGTCATTGCCAGTCCAATCGTTGCTTACATTATCCAAAAGCCTGGTGCTGCCCTCATCGCAGAAACAGCTGCCGCTGCCGTGGAATTACTGACAGGCAGCCACTTCGGTCTTTCTGCGCTTTTGATTGGTGTATGCCAAGGACTTGGAGCAGAAATCGCCTTCGCTCTATTTGGCTATAAGCGATATCGCATGTGGACACTCATGTTGTCTGGTGCCTTTGCAGCAGTAGGGGCAATGGCATATAGCCTCATTGCCAATGGATTCGGCTATTACACGCCTCAAGTGTTACTCATGACACTTGTCACTCAAGTCATTAGCGGCATGTTACTCGGTGGTTGCTTGGCAAAGGTTGTGGTGGATGCTTTATCTAAAACGGGTGTGCTGAATCAATATGCCATCATGAAAGAAAAACGAAGTAAGGGTGACCAGCATGGATTCATTTCTCGCGTGCAGTAATCTCACTGTCCGTTTTTATGAACAGCCGAATCCCGTTCTTCATCAAGTATCTCTTTCTATTCAAAAGGAGGAAAAGGTGCTGATATTAGGACCAAGTGGAAGCGGGAAATCTACGCTGATTTCTGTGCTTGCTGGCATTATTCCAGAGCATATGGAAGCTGAAGTACAGGGAGAAGTGATGCGGCAAAGGCATACTGGTGTCATGTTTCAAGACCCAGATTCGCAGTTTTGTATGCACCGAGTCAATGAAGAAATTGCGTTTAGCTTAGAGAATCGATCTGTCCCTCGTGAACAAATGGATGACATGATTCAGCATCTCATGAAAAAGGTACAGCTGGATGTCGGTCCAAATACAGATATTCATACCTTATCTGGCGGAATGAAGCAGCGGTTGGCGCTTGCTTGTTTACTAGCATTAGAGCCAGATGTCCTGTTCTTTGATGAACCGACAGCACAGCTTGACCCAGCAGGAAGAATGGAGATATTTCAATTACTTCAGCAGCTTTCGGCTGAACAGAATCAGACGATGATTTTTGTGGAGCATGTGTTAGACGGTGTCATCGAGTGGATGGATCGGGTGATCTTATTAGATCATCAAGGCCGTATCATAGCAGATGGAACGCCAAAAGACGTGATGAACACATTTGAGGGAGAAATGAAAGAAGCCGGCATTTGGCGTCCGAAAATATTTCCCGAGAAATGGTCCACTATCGTACAAGATCCGTTTCATCCACTGAGTCAAACACTCTTGCAAACCTTTGAGGCGAGAAAAGAACGTCATGAGAAATTGTCATCAACAGATCGAGAGGTCATTATTCGCACAGATCATCTACAATTAAGCTACGGGAAAAAAAGCATTATAGATGACCTGCACCTTAATATAAAAGCAGGAGATTGGGTTGCGATCATCGGTGAAAATGGCAGCGGAAAAAGTACGTTTCTTAAACATGTCATCCGTTTAGAACCAATAAAGAAAGGTCACATTTTCTTAAAAGGAAAACACCTGAAAAAGTGGTCTGACCGAACATTATATGAAAAAGCAGGCTTTGTATTTCAAAATCCAGAACTTCAATTTATACAGGACACAGTGTTTGATGAAATCGCATTTGGTGGGAGACAGCGAAATTGGCCAGAGCCTGTGGTGCAAGAAAAAACGAATCAGCTATTGGTAGAGTTCGGCCTAGAGAAGCATAGAGACGTGCATCCTTTCACCTTAAGCTTAGGACAAAAAAGAAGATTAAGTGTTGCCACGATGCTTCTTTTTGATCAGGATGTACTCATTTTAGATGAGCCGACCTTCGGGCAGGATGAGAAAACGGCGAGGGAGTTAATCCGGCGTTTAAAAGAACGTCAACGACAAGGCACCACTATTATCATGGTCACACATGATATGGAACTTGTTGATGAGTGCGCTGATCAAGTGCTTGTTTTTCATCAAGGGGAGCATGTTTATGATGGTACGCCTTTTGATTTATTTTCTCATCAGGAACTTGTCACTTCCTGTGAGCTGAGAGTGCCGTTACATTACCGCTATATGGCTGAAAGAAAGGAAGTGATGACGATTGCAAAGTAATCACTCCTTTCTATCCACTGTAAATCCAGTCATGAAATTACTCGCCCATCTCCTTGCGATGTGCTGTCTGATGGCGATTTCTGATCCTAAAACGACGTTCATCATCTGGCTGTTTGCACTTGGAATTGGACTTGTCCTAGGCGGCTGGAATTTGAAATACCTCATCACCAGACTTGTACCTTATCTGCTCTTTTTCATTCTCGTGTTTTGGATGATCGCGGCCTTTGGCAAGGGAGATCATACGGTTTGGAAATGGGCATGGTTTCATATCACAGAGGAGAGTTTAAGAAATGGGCTGACCATTTCTTTTAGAATGCTTGGCTTTGTGACATTTGGTCTCCTTTTTACATCAACAACTGATTTGACGGCCTTTATGATGAGCTTAATCCATCAATGCCGAATGTCACCCAAATGGGCATATGGAATGCTGGCAGGCTTCCGGTTTATCCCGTTGTTTCAAAGTGAATTGAAGCAAATGAAGGCTGCACATAAAATTAGAGGCTACAAGCAAAAAAACAGCTGGAAAGCCTTTATACGTTATGCACTCCCACTTTTCACGCAAGGTGTACGGAAATCTGAACGACTAGCCATTGCGATGGAAGCAAGAGGCTTCACAGGGACGAGGGAGAGAACGTATTATCATGTCATCAGCACTTCATGGATCGACTGCATGTATCTTTTTTTCATCGTCATTAGTGTGTTGATATGCATCTTCTTCTTTTAAAAACAGCCACATTCTCTTGATAGAATGTGGCTGTTTTATATGTCTTAGGTCATTTGGTTGATATTAGTACACATTGCAGGCTGTAATAGATCATATAAAGAACCGATAAAGAGAGTGTACTGAGAAAAAGAGAGGATGAACGTGAGCGAATGTCACAGAGAATTGATAACATAATAGACGCTTTACCAATCGTTGGACTAGCTATGAGAGAGCAGCTAACCTTTTCTGTATTAGGGAAAGAGAAGGTTCTTTATTATCAGCAGCACGGGAACATTGACTTAGGGTTTAAAGCAGGGGACGTTGTAGCTCCCGGGTTCCAAAACTTTTCAATGTTGAAAAATGGGAGAGAGCCATCGTTTATCCAGATTCCTAAAGAGGTGTACGGAATTCCTATGGACATCGTCGCCGTCCCGATTAAAGATGACAATGGTCAAGTGGTCGCTGCCTTCTGTGTAGCATATGACCAAACGAATCAACAACGATTAGAACACATTATGACGGAAAGTAACGATGCTTCCGAAAAACTAGTCGCGATGGTACAGCAAGTGGCTGCACATTCAGAGGAACTACAAGCGACAAGTGAACAAATTCTACAAAATACAAAAACCACTGTCGAAAATTCCTCTAAAATCAACCAAGTGTCTAATCTCATCAAAGGTATCTCTGATCAAACGAACTTACTTGGACTCAATGCATCCATTGAGGCTGCAAGAGTAGGTGAAGCAGGAGCAGGCTTTGGGGTGGTTGCTACAGAAGTGAGAAAGCTGTCTACTCACGCGAAGCAAGCAACGACTGATATTGAAACAGCGCTAAAAGATGTGCAAGGTTCTATCAAAGGAATGGAAGAAGAAATAGCACAAATTGTGGCTTCTTCTGAACATCAAGCAGAACTCGTTGGCACTTTCACAAAAATTATTGAGGGGCTGCACGAAACGAACGAAACGATGAAATCATTGGCAACAGACTTAGTGAATTATCAAGTGAAATAAATAAACGAATCACCAAACCTCCAGCCGTATCGGAGGTTTTTTAACGTGTTAAAGTGAGTTTTTTGTCACGATATTGACGGGTTTTTCACTGACAGGGAAGTTACACTTCTGTATGATAGAAAAAGAGAGACCTGTTTTGATCATTAGACCTATTCATAAGGAGGAAGACCATCTTGACACAATCAGCAAAGCTGCAAGAAGTACTTGCGCCTTACCGTCCATTGTTAGATCAAACTGAAAAACCACTGATTCAATTACAGATAAAACAAGGAAAAACAGGACCATATGACAGCAAAATAGCAGGTGATCCTTATTTCCCAAAAAACGACGAATATCCCGTTGATGGAGAAGGCCATCCTATGAAGCTGCTGGCACAAATCAATTTCGGCCAGCTGCCAAAGCTGAAAGATTACCCAGAAACAGGACTTTTGCAAGTGTTTATTTCTGTACATGATGATCTTTATGGGATGAATATTGACCAAAAAACAGAGCAAAAAGATTTTCGGATCAAATTTATTGAGGAACCTTTCTTAGCTGAAGAAGACTTATTGACTGATTTTTCATTCGTGAAAATTCCTGACGATTTTTATTTTCCAGTTACGAAGGAAGGTGCGATTACAGGTGAATTATCAAGCGAAACGATCAGTGTAGGAGATTTCCGCTTTGAAAAAGTCACAGGAAAGCAAAGCTGGGATCTATTCGAAGATGCTGTTGGTATTGATGGTGATGAAGCAGATCATTTGCTAGATGAATTTTATGAGACAGCAAGTGGTTTTGGCCATAAAGTTGGCGGATACCCAGGTTTTACACAAGAAGACCCGCGTACCTATGTAGACCAAGAACATACTGTGCTATTATTGCAAATTGACTCAGATGATGAAGTGGACATGTTGTGGGGAGATTGCGGCATTGCCAACATTTTTATCAAACCAGAAGACCTCAAACGAAAACATTTCGAAAATGTCGTCTATAACTGGGATTGCTCCTAATTTTGTAAAAAACACTCTTTTTGAAGAGTGTTTTTTGTCTATTTTTAGCCTTTTTGCCCCTAAATCGTCATTTCTGAGAGGTAATATGTCATTCTTTCTAGTTGACCGTATCAAAAAAAAATGTAAAATCATCTTAAAGTCCTCTTTTTTGAAAATAATAATAAAATGACATATCAATCAACAATGAAATGCTCGAAAAAGCGGAATGTACTGGGGGGGATCAATTGATCATTTCGAAAGTAATCAACAATAATGTGGTCAGTGCGTATGATGACGAGCAGCATGAACTGGTCATTATGGGCAGAGGGATTGCGTTTCAAAAGAAAAGCGGAGACCCGATTGACGAAGAACGTATCGAAAAAGTATTTTCCATTCAAAATAAAGATATATCAGAAAAATTCAAAACCCTGCTTTATGATATTCCGATCGAGTATATGCAAGTGTGTGAGGCAATTATCGATCACGCAAGAACGACCCTTAACAAAAATTTAAATGACAGCATCTATGTCACATTAACGGATCATATTACCTTTGCTATTGAACGTCATCAAAAAGGAATGGACATTAAAAATGCCTTGCTTTGGGAAATCAAACGGCTGTACAAAGAGGAATTCATGTGTGGTGTAGAAGCGATTCGGATCATACAGGACAAGCTCAACATCCATCTTCCCGAGGATGAAGCAGGCTTTATTGCGATGCATATTGTCAATGCAGAACTGAATGAGGAAATGCCGAATGTCATTCAAATTACAAAACTGATTCAAGATATTTTGAACATCGTAAAGTATCATTTCCAAATTGATTTGGACGAAGAATCATTAAACTATTTCCGTTTTGTCACGCATTTGAAGTTTTTTGGACAGCGTCTGTTTAACGAAACACAAATGGAAAATCAAAATGAGTTTCTGTATGAAGTGGTAAAGGAAAAAAATACAGCCGCTTTTCAATGTGCGGAGAAAATTAATGACTATGTTCAAAAAGAATACAACCGAAGTCTCATAGAAGATGAGATGTTATACTTAACTTTGCACATCGATCGAGTCATAAAAAGAAAATAAATCAAAAAGAAAGCGTTGACATATCAAAATTAACATGCTAATTTATAACTATAAACTTAATAACCCACAATCTTTTAGGATTGTTACTGGTCAAGCAGGCAAAACCTAAATCATTGTCCCTATCTTTGATAAGGCATGATTTAGGTTTTTTTGTATCTAAAGGCTTATAAAATTGAATAACGATCAATCGCTATGAAGGATTGTTACTGGTTAAGCAGGCAAAACCTAAATATCGATTAATGTCTGAATCGCTATTTTTCGGGCATTAATGGATGTTTAGGTTTTTTCTATATCAAGATGAAATCAACGATTGGAGGGTAACACAATGAACCACAAACAAACAGCAAAAGAAGTTCTAGAGCTTGTCGGCGGTGAAAAGAATGTAAAGCAAGTCACGCACTGTATGACAAGGCTCCGCTTCAACCTATACGATGAAAGCAAAGCGGATAAAGAGAAGCTGCAATCAACAGACGGCGTCATGGGCGTGAATCAAAGCGGCGGTCAATACCATGTCATTATTGGCAACGACGTATCAAACGTCTATCAAGCAATGATTGCTGATTCTGGGTTATCAGCCGATGTGAAATCAGGCGGTTCAGAAGAAGCTTCAAAACAAAATGTGATTTCTAAACTTTTCGATTTTATCTCTGGTGTCTTCACACCGATTCTTCCAGCCATCGCTGGAGCTGGTATGATCAAAGGGATCTTGGCATTAATGCTGACGTTCCAATGGATCTCAGATAAAAGCAGCACATATGCGATTTTAACAGCTATCGGAGACGGAGCCTTTTACTTCTTACCGATTCTGCTTGCTGTAAGCGTAGCCAAAAAAATTGGCACAAATCAGTATATCGCCGCTGCCATTGCAGCAGCCGCACTGCACCCGCAGTTAACGGCTTTACTAGGCGCAGGAAATACAGAATTTCTAGGGCTACCAGTGGTTGCCGTTGTGTACTCTTCATCGGTGATTCCAATTCTACTCACTATCTGGCTCGGCTCATATGTTGAAAGATTCGCGGAAAAATATAGTCCGAAATCACTAAAAATCATTCTTGTTCCAACAGTTACACTTCTTGTCGTGGTACCAGTTATGCTCATCGCGGTTGGACCGCTTGGTGGTATTATCGGAAATGGCCTTTCAGGTGGAATTGATTTATTGTTCAAACATGCAGGTATTTTGGCCGGACTCTTAATCGGTGGCTTTATGTCACCATTGATCATTACGGGCATGCACTATGCACTACTTCCAATCATGATCAACAACATTACATTAAACGGTTTTGACTTCATTCTTCCAATGATGTTTGTAGCGAATATGGCACAAGCAGGCGCAGCATTCGGTGTCTTCTTAAGATCAAAAAACAAAACATTCAAATCATTGGCGATGTCTACAAGTATCACTGCGTTAATGGGTATTACTGAACCTGCTATGTATGGTGTGAACATGCGATTGAAAAAACCGTTCCTTGCAGCCCTCATTGGTGCAGCAGCAGGCGGCGTGTTCATGTCTATCTTCAAAGTAAAGTCATATGTGATATCAGGATCAGCAGGTCTTCCAGGTCTCCCAACGTTCATTGGACCGACATTTGTTTACTCCATCATTGGATTAGTGATCGGCTTTGTTGTAGCAACCATCATGACACTTGTTCTAGGGTTCAAAGATGTACCAGTGAAAGATGATACAAAAGCAGACAAACCAGAAGAAAAGAAAGACACAGTAGCGCTTCAAAATGAAGTGGTACAAAGCCCGCTTGAAGGTCAACTAAAGCCGCTCAATCAAGTAAATGATGCAACATTCTCTAATGAAATCATGGGTAAAGGAACAGCCATTGTCCCAACAGTTGGACGTGTAGTAGCACCGTTCAACGGTAAGGTTGAAACCATTTTCCAAACGAAACATGCCATTGGTTTAAAGAGTGATCAAGGCACAGAGCTTCTCATCCATGTGGGGATTGATACAGTAAAACTTGGCGGTAAACATTTCACAAGTCATGTGCAGTCAGGTGATCTCGTTCAAGCAGGAGATCTGCTAGTTGAATTTGATATCAAGGGCATTCAGCAAGAAGGCTATGATGTAACAACGCCAATTATCGTCACCAACACAAATGATTATGCACAAGTTAATGCGAAAACAGATGGGGCGATTACAGTAAAAGAGACATTGCTTACAGTCAGTGTAGAAGAAAATGAGGAGGGCATTCAACATGACCAATTTAGAAAAAACATTTCCTAAAGGTTTCTTATGGGGCGGCGCAGTAGCCGCCAACCAAATTGAAGGTGCTTATAACAAAGATGGAAAAGGCTTATCAACAGCGGATGTATCACCACACGGTATTATGCACCCATTCGATGAATCAATGAAGGACCTTAACTTATATCATGATGCGATCGACTTCTATCATCGCTACAAAGAAGATATTGCCCTGTTTGCAGAAATGGGATTCAAGTGCTTCAGACTATCCATTTCTTGGCCACGTATTTTCCCAAATGGCGACGATGCGGAACCGAATGAAGCGGGCCTCGCTTTCTATGAAAAAGTATTTGATGAACTGCATAAGCATGGAATTGAGCCAGTTGTCACGATCTCTCACTATGAAATGCCACTTGCACTTGTGAAAAACTACGGCGGATGGAGAAACCGTAAGCTTGTGGGTCTTTATGAAACATACGCTAAAACATTGTTCACTCGCTTTAAAGATAAAGTGAAATATTGGATGACTTTCAATGAAATTAACGTCGTCTTACATGCTCCTTTCACAGGGGGTGGCCTTGTATTTGAAGAAGGCGAAGACGAGAAAAGCATTCAATATCAAGCAGCGCATCATCAGTTTGTTGCAAGTGCTCTAGCTGTTAAAGCAGGACACGAAATCATTCCAGATGCGAAAATCGGTTGTATGATTGCAGCGATGACCACATATCCGTACAGCTCAAGACCTGAAGATATGTTTGCTGCGATTGATCAAGATCGTAAAACATTGTTCTTCTCAGATGTACAGGCAAGAGGCTATTACCCTGGATACATGAAACGTTATTTCCTGGAAAATAACATCAACATTGAATTCCAAGACGGTGACGAAGACATTCTAAGAAACCATACAGTCGACTATATCGGCTTCAGCTATTATATGAGTTTTGTGACAAGTACAGATCCAGAGGTACTTGGACAAGTGACTGGTGGCAACCTATTTGAAGGCGTGAAAAACCCTTATCTAGAAGCAAGTGATTGGGGCTGGCAAATTGATCCAAAAGGACTTCGTACAACACTAAACCAACTATATGACCGCTACCAAAAACCATTGTTTATCGTAGAAAATGGATTGGGTGCTGTGGATCAAGTAGAAGAAGACGGCTCCATTCAAGACGATTACCGAATTGATTACCTCAGAAGTCATTTGCTTGAGGCAAGAGAAGCGATCGCAGACGGCGTTGATCTGATCGGCTATACAAGCTGGGGCCCAATTGACCTTGTCAGCGCATCAACAGCTGAAATGAAAAAACGCTACGGCTTCATTTATGTCGACCGTGACAATGAAGGCAACGGTACATTAGATAGAAAGAAAAAGAAAAGCTTTGATTGGTATAAACAAGTGATCGCGACAAATGGAAAGCATTTAGACGCATAAATAGAGAAAATATTGTTTGGTTTCTTTGAGAACTCATGGTGTCATAAAACGATGAAAACAATTTGAATCGAGGCATTATCATTCTTTAGGTGTCACTTTGGAATGATAATGCTTTTTGTTTTATGAAAAAGACAAAATTGTACAAAAAATAAACCACACTTTAAATTTTTGCGTGGTTCAAATAAATCATATGATCTTTCGAATATATTTATTTATGCTTTTGAAGAAGAGCTTTGATCTTCAAAAAGTGGTTTTAATTCGATAATATCAAGTAATACTGATTCTTCAAGTCTTTCTTTTATATATCTAAAATCTTGATTATTTTGAGATATAATATCTTTTATGGATTTGATACCATTGATTTTACTTAAAAAAGTAAACCATTCATAAGCATCGCGTGAATCAACAAGGTATTCAATGCTATTATTAATAGTGATATATAATAAGTTATCCTCTTGTAAAGGCATTAAAACATCTATGTTTTCTTTTAGTATTGGAATGTGTAATATATTAATCGTGAGAGCTGCGTCTTGGTTTAAGTTAAAAGTGAAATCGCAATAACAATCAATCTGCTTTTTATAGTCATCGTAGCAACCTTTTTTCAAATTCTAATTCATCTTTGACATTTATTCCGTAATTTCCTATAGAGGGAATTGTCGGCTTAAGCATTCTTGCTTTATCAATTGCACCGACATAGATGTTTTTGAAAGAATATCCCTTTCTTTGATAAAACCTAATGGCATTTAAGTTATCATTACTAGTGATTAAATTAATAGATTGTATATTTTGTGTTTTTAAATGTTGTTCTAACTCAAAAAGCAATTTACTGCCAACCCCATGGTACTTTTCTAGAGCCTCTAAAGTCAGGATTTCCGCCTCTTCTTTGAATATTTTGTAAACTAATATTCCTACTATAGTATCTCCACGTTTAGCCAACATAATGTTTTCATTTAAAACATTATAAGTTGTCCCTTTAGACACCATAGTCGTTCCACCCCAATGTTCATTGAAAAAACATGTTAACCAAGAAAAGTCTTTTGAACTTGGCTGAGTTACTGTCAATTCTTCTGAAAGAGAACATTTTTTTGAAAGCTGGATATGAGCTATTTCGTTGTCATTCGCTTGATCCTTAGAAAAATTGATTGAGATACCTAGTTTTTCGGCGTTTATTTGAGCAAGTTTTTGTGCGTAGTTCGAAAAATCTTCAGGGTCAATACCAAAATGAAAAAAACTTTCAGGTGGATTCTTTTTGTACCACAATTTGCTACTGATGACATATTCGTTTTGTTTTGTTTCAGTTATGTTGATATCATCATATAATAGTGCTCTTCCTTCAATAAACTCTACGACAAATTCATCTAATTTGTTTGGAGTAAATAAACGATTTTTTTCTTGAAAATATCCTATTGCACTTAATTTACTGTGAATCCAATTAATTAAATCATCCTCGTTTAGTTCATGATCTCTTGCTAGTGCCATTAGCATTGCAATGTAATTAACGATTGTTTTGCTTCTCTTAGTTGAAATGTTTTTATAGATGTTTTCTAGAATATCATCATTCAGTTTATTCATTTTACATATACAACTTCCTTTTCAATTAATTGTTTACTCAATGCTTGCAGGTCTTCGATACAAGTTTGAACATCTGTATTATATTCTTCAGCAATTTCCATTACTATTGAAATATACTCTCTTTGTCCGTCAATTCGTTCATAAAAATCAGCTGCGACTTGATTTAGGGACATGCCCGGTTCGATAATGATACCTTTTAAGTACTTTCTTGTTCATTATCAGGATTTTTCACGAAAATTGTATTATTTTCCATTGTGATTCCCTCCATTCTTTCTTACTATAACAAGGTACCAAGATTGTGGCTTTGGCTCGTTTGTGTCAGGTTATGATTTAAGATTTTATTACCTTCAAAGGATATATGTATAGTTGATTTTCTTTGACAAAATCATTATATAAATAACATTCATTATGAGTCAGCAAAGATTGTACACTCCTTTCATAAAGTGTTAGGGTATGAAAAACTAGTTATTAATGTCCTCCAGCAACAACTACATTACGAATCTCAACAAGACATGGAGTTTTATAATTTTTTTGATGTAACATTCCTCCTATATATGTATTAAATTCCTATTTTATATCCTAACAAAAGTGATAATAGCATGTCGTTTATATTTTTTTCAATATTTAAATAATGATTTTTTGACAAATTTTATGTTTATAAAGTAATAGTGATGAGTAGATTGATAGTTTGTAAAAAAGAAGTTGGAGAAAATACAAAAGATGGCTAGAATCATCGGTTATTTTAATCTAGGAAGGCGTTTATGGTTTTAGAGAGCTGTATATCCACTAAATTGAATTCTAAATGGTATAGGATAATCTTTTAGGCTTGCCTGAGGGAACAATGGCAAAAGCAGTATTGTACGCTGCTAAAGAATCAGCTGGATTTTCAGCACATTTTGATGCGTATTGCAATTTCATTTTTCAACTTAAAGGGAAAAAGAAATGGAAGTTGGCTGAAAATTTTAATACAGTGAATCCACTTCAACATTATGAATTAATTGAGGCTCCTCATTTGCCAGATCCAGATCCATTAAAGTCGTATTGGAATGGTGATTTTCCTGATGAAAATTTATCTAATGGAAGGGAATTGATTTTGGATACGGGATCATTTTTATTTCTTCCAAGAGGTTGTTGGCATTCAACTAGTTCTTCTGAAGAAACCATTGCACTAAACTTTACCTTCGGTCAGCCAGCTTGGCTAGATCTAATTTTAATAGAATTAAGGAATCGATTGATTCAAAAAGACGAATGGAGAGAACTCGTTAATATTGATCTTTTGGATGAAAATGAACGAAAAAAGGTAGAAGAAAAATTAAAATCAATGATAAATAATTTGCCAAACGATTTCAAAGGAATTTCAGTAGGGGATATACTGGCAAGAAAGAAAGATGACTTAGATGTATATCAATCTACACAACTTGTTGTAAGACAACTTATGAGTATAAAAGATGGTTTTTAAGAAGATAACTTATATTCATTATCTTCTTAACTCTACTATAGAAGTATGACGATTAAACTTAATATAATGTTGATAGAGATGACAAAAAATAAAGAACCGCCAAAAAAGCGGTTCTTTATTATGACGGTAAGCTTTTTCTGCAGATTTCCGCCTATTTCCACACTTGATCCGCAATCTCAATCACATGACGCAGCTTTTCCCATTGCTGTTCTTCTGTTAACAAATTGCCTTCCTCTGTTGAGGCGAATCCACATTGTGGGCTCAAACAGATTTGGTTGATGTCCACATATTGTGCCGCTTCCTCGATTCTTCTTTTGATCTGATCAACGGGTTCAAGTTCCCCATACTTTGAAGTGACAAGACCTAGTACGATTTGAAGGTTTGGATTTTTCACATAACGAAGGGGTTCGAATCCGCCAGAACGGTCATCGTCGAATTCTAAGAAGAGACCATCCAAATCGAGACCCGCAAAAATCGTTTCTGCCGCTGCCTCATAACCACCTTCGGCTGCCCAAGTTGATTTAAAGTTACCACGGCAAATGTGCATAGTGATCACTAAATCATCTGGTCGATCGGCAACCGCTTCATTGATTGTTTTCGCAAACGATTCACGCAGTTCATCTTCCTCGCGGCCAAAAGCTTTGATTTGTTCATGTCCTTTTTCAGAAAAGAACACAGCCCAAGCTGTATCATCTAGCTGTAAGTAACGGCAGCCTGCATCATAAAAAGCACGGATGGCTTTTTTATAAGCTTGTGCCACGTCATGGTGAAAATCATCTAAGCTGTCGTACACACCTTCTTCAAGCTTTCCACGGAAAAAGAGCATATTCGGACTTGGAATCGTCATTTTAGCCGTATGGTCACCCGCGATGCTGTGAAGGAAGCGATAATCCTCCAGCATTGGATGATCAGTAAAATCAATCTTACCTGTTACTTTGATGCCTCTGGCTTTTGTTGTCGTATTGTGGAATTGAATACCTTGATCCGCTTCAAATCCTTCGACTCCATCGAGTCCCTCAAGAAAGTCAAAATGCCACCATGCACGTCTGAATTCTCCATCTGTGACAACCTCTAATCCAATTTCTTTTTGCTTCTCTACAATACGAGTGATTTCTTCATTTTCAATTTGTCTGAGCTGTTCTGCTGTCAGTGTACCGTCTGCTTTTTGCTTGCGGGCTTCTTTGATGCGTTCAGAACGAAGTAAACTCCCTACTTGATCTGCGCGAAATGGCGGCTTTGTTGTTTTCTTACCAATGGTTTGTACTTGTGTCATGTTGAATCCCTTCTTTCTTCAAGTTATAAATCAAATAAAAAAGCTCTTCCTTGGATAAGGAAGAGCATCATATACTGTGAGATCTCTGCCTTATCTTCAAACAAGCATCAGCTTGTTTAAGGAATTAGCACCATTCTGTTCCTAGGAACAGCGGTTGCCGGGTTTCACAGGGCCAGTCCCTCCACCACTCTTAATAAGGTTACCTTTGATTCAATTTTCTTAATAAACACAATTATTCAATCTTTTCGAGAAAAAGTCAATGGTTTTTCCTATTTATTTTCCTACATAAACAAATCAGCGACGAGAACACCAGCTAATCCAACAAGTGAAAGAACAGTCACCATTAATGTCCAAGTTTTAAAAGTTTGGGCCATCGACAGATTAAAGTATTCTTTGTAAATCCAGAAACCCGCATCATTCACGTGAGAGAATGTAATACTGCCGGCGCCTGTTGCAATCACCATTAATTCTGGGCTGACTCCCGTCAAGCCAATCAGCGGTGCAGAAATGCCAGCTGCTGTGAGACCCGCGACAGTCGCTGACCCTAAAGAGACACGAAGGACAGCTGCAATCAGCCAAGTGAGGAGCAGAGGAGACAGTGTGCTTCCTTGCATAATCCCTGCAATGTATTGATCAACACCGCTGTCAATGAGCACCTGTTTAAAGGCGCCGCCTCCTGCAATGATCAATAGAATCATCGCAATGGAACCAATTGAATCCGTAATCGACTTCATGACGTCCTGCATGCTCTTTCCTCTGCCAAGACCAAATGTGTAGATGGCAAGCAGCACAGAGATTAATAGGGCAATCGCCGGCTCACCTAAAAACTCAGCCGCCGGTAGCAGCGGGGAGGACGGGAAGAAAATTTCTAAACATGCTCTGAATGTCATGAGCAATACAGGTAAAATAGCGGTGAAAATACTAATGCCGAAGCTTGGCATTTCCTCTTCTGTAAATTCCTTTGGATTAAACAAGTCCTTTGGAATGTGTGCATGCAGTTGATCTTTCTTAAATAGTTTCGTAAACAAAAGTCCGCCTACTAAAACAGCAGGAATGGCTAAAATAATTCCAACCAATAAGGTTTGTCCCATGTTGGCTTGAAATACATTGGCAATGGCTGTCGGCCCTGGGTGAGGAGGGAGGAAGCCATGTGTTGTAATGAGTGCAGCGACGAGCGGCATTCCCACATACAACACAGGAAGTCTTGCGGCTTGAGCAATGGTAAAGACTAATGGAATAAGAATAATGAATCCGGTTTCATAAAAAAGAGCAATTCCGATAACAAATCCAGTCAGCATCGTCGCCCATTGGATTTTCCCGATACCAAAGCGGTCGATGAGTGTCATGGCAATACGCTGAGCACCGCCAGAATCAGCCATCAATTTACCAAGCATCGCTCCAAAGCCAAGAACCAACGCCAGATGGCCGAGTGTACTTCCAAGCCCTTTTTCGACTGAAGAAATCGCTTCAAGTGGTGACATGCCTTCTAAAACGGCAACGATTAAAGAGACAATAATCAACGAAATGAAAGCGTTTAACTTAAAGACAACCATGAGTAAAAGTAATAACAAAACGCCAAGTCCGATAAAAACTAACGACATGATCTTTCCTCCTTTGTGCTGCATAAGGGAGCGTGAACGCCCCCTCTGCTTTATCCTTCAAGTATGTCTACTGCTTCTTTTAACGTATCCTTTGAGCCAACATTTCCCGGGAAAATCACATAAGACATAAATGGGAATTTGCTTTCTTCTCCTGTTTGCCAAACGGGAATACCTGGTCTGATTTGACCTGCGACGGTCGCACGTTTGACGCTGAGTCCTCTTGTTCCAATATCGCTTGAGGTGATTCCACCTTTGGCAATGAGGTACTTAGGGCGAATGGAGAGGCGCTGAACAATGCTCGTCACAGCATCACTAATCTGAACAGACAGTTTCAATTCTTCCTCTTGACGATCGTCCCCAAGATCAAGCCGTTCTCTCCTTGTATAAACAGCAACCGATTGCCCGGTTGTTAAAAGCCGTTCAGTTTGTTGAATCACGAGGTCAATTTCCTCTTGAAATGCTTCAGGTTCTAACACGAGGTGTGTATCAAATTCAATAAATGCAATGTCTTTATTTTGCTGCAGTGCTCGCAATTGTTCGGTTGTTTTTTTGACATGGGAACCGACCATGATGAGGCCACCGTGCGTGCTTTCTTCCTGTATTAAGTCTTGTCTAGTTAATAGTGCTTGATCCTCAACACCGCCAAGCACTTTTGTGAGAGCTGCCGCACTTCTAAATAGAAAGTGCTGACCTGCTTTGATGGCATCTATGAGGGCAATGACAAAGACTTTGACATCGTCATAGTCTACTGCATTTACAACCACTTTTTGAAAATCCTTCACGGTCATCAGCTGATCCTTGATTTGTTCAATACGTAAAGACCGGATATCTTCTAAAGAAATATAAGTAGTGTTTTCCTTAGTGAACGATCCGTTTGATTTCTCTTCGATCCATTCTCCGAGGTGAGAAGATTGAAATCCGAATGTACGATCCAATGCAAATTCTGTGTCACCAGCAGGAATTAATTCGTGACCTTCCTGTACGTAGTGAATATTGCCAATCGTAAAGCGGCCGCCTTCTTTAAAAAAGGGAAGAAGGATTTCGCCGTCAAATTGGCAGGAGCTTTGCTGTTCAATGGTCGTTCTGAGAATGTCAGTCTCTAGCGGGAAGTGTCCACGCAGGGTGGAGTCCCCCCGGCTGACAATGATGAAATCTTGATCAAGCCGTTCAGCCGTTTTCACAATCGTTGATGCGATCGTTTCATGAAGAACCGCCGTTTCTTTCTCTGTCATACTGCGAGAGTTGGTTAAGATAAAGAACATACGGCTGTCTTCAAGAAAACCAGCTTCAATGCTTTTCTCTGACCAATCGGTGAAAACAGAGACGCCGTGTACGGTTTGAATGCCTGTTGGGTCATCGTCTAATACAATCACTTTATGGTGAAAATGGTTTAGTGCTTGTTCGTATGCTGATTGAATGCGGTCTGAATCCGCTTTCGGAATGGCATTTAGTAACTCAATGCTTTGTTTCATAGAACCTCATCCTTTCTTCACTTCAACATGAGCCATTTTTTCGTAATATTGAACGATCCCACCGTGATCAAGTCCAGACTTTCCGTCCGCTTTGAGGGCGTGGAAGATTTCCAGCAGCTGACTAGAAAGCGGGAGAGGAACGCCGATATCGTGGGCAGTTTCCATGACATTGGTTAAATCCTTTAAGTTGATGTCAATACGTCCGCCAGGCTCAAAGTTTCGTTCTAAAATGAGAGGAACCTTCGCATCGAGTACAGCACTTCCTGCCAGTCCACCTCGGATGGCTTCATACATTTTATCAATCGCAATGCCAGACTTAGCGGCAAGGACGAGTGCCTCGGACATGGCAGCGATATTTAAGTTGACGATGATTTGATTCGCAAGCTTAGCAGTTGTCCCGCTTCCATTTGATCCAACTAATACGACATCTGTGCCCATGGCATAGAGGACATCCTTTACTTGTTCAAAGATCTCTTCTTCTCCGCCCGCCATAATCGCAAGTGTCCCGTCTATCGCCTTTGGCTCTCCGCCACTGACAGGAGCATCGATAAATTCGACCTGATGCTGTTTTGCCAGTGCCGCTAATGCTCTAGAAGTAACAGGTGAAATAGAGCTCATATCTATAATAATCGTGCCAGGTTTTGCTGTAGCCAATATGCCTTGTTCACCTGCTACGACTGCTTCTACATGCTCACCTTTTGGAAGCATCGTGATTATGATATCGCTTTCAGATGCTGCCTCAGCAGCTGATGCAGCTGCATTTGCGCCCACTTCTTTTAATGCTAGAACAGATTCTGTATGAATATCGAAAACAGTCACAGTATGACCGGCTTTTAATAGATTGAGTGCCATAGGTTTCCCCATAATGCCTAATCCAATGAATCCAATTTGTTTTGCCATTTTGTCCGCCTCCTATTTAGAAACCCCTTACAAAAAGCGCTTTCTTTTCTTTTTGTTAGTATATATACTATCGATTTAAATTAATAGTAGGAAATAAACTATTGTTCATTTAATGTACATGACGAAATAGGAATGTGTCAACGGAAAATATGAGAAAAGTCACAAAAAAAAGACCGGAAACAGCTCCGGTCTATGGTCGATTATGTTTTATTTTTAGCTACAGCTAATCGAGAACGTTTGACGTTGTCGATTGCATTTGCTCCTAATTCTAAAACAGCTGTGACGTACAAAACATCAATAATCACAAGCTGATTAATACGAGAAATCATTGAGTCAGAACGATAGGTTGTTTCTCTCGATGAACTGAGCAGATGAAAGTCGGATTTCTTGGCGAGCTCTGATTTCGGATAGCTCGTAATCGAGGCGACCGTTGCACCTTTTTCCTTTGCAAATTGCACGGCATCAAGGATTTCTCTACTTTCCCCTGAATGTGAGATCGCGACGATAAAATCATGTTCCGTTGCATGTGTTGCAATCATATTCATCATATGAGGATCACTGCATAGACTCACTTCAAATCCAAGCTGGAGAAACTTATGATAGGCATCCCCGGCAATAAAACTGGAGGCACCTGCTCCAAAGAAGACGGTTTTATGAGCCTGTTTCATTTGCTCAATAAATTGTGTCACAGCTTGGTCTTCTAAAATATGTTTCATATCCTGAATAGAGTTGGTTGTTAACTCTATGACCTTATGTTTAATATCTGCGACACTATCAGATGCTTCGATCTCACCGTATATGGATTGAGGTGTATTGGTCGCAATATCCTGCGCGACATGGACACGAAACACTTGATAGGACTCATAGCCAATTTTTCGCAGAAAACGAAAGATCGTCGTTTCACTTGTGTTGCATTCAGCAGCGAGTGCACTAATCGAATGAAGCACAACTTTCTGAGGGTTTTGTAAAATGTAATTGGCAATCTTTTTCTGGGTAGGGGACAAACTATGAAATGTTGTCCGGATATGACTAAAAATATTCTCTTCTATGATAAACACCACACTTCATCTAACATTCTATCTTAAGCATACAGGAACTTATGAAAACGGTAAACAAACCTCACATGAAAAATAAAGAATAATATGGAAGAAAACACTTCTTTTGGTTCTTTTGTCATGGTATACTCAATTGGTAATAGACAAAAATGGGGGTTTTTACTATGACAATGAAAAAAGGCCTAACGATCAGCCTGCTCATTTTTTCGCTGATTGTTTCATTGTTTGCGCCAGTTGGATCTGCGGATGCCAAACAAGTGAAAAAAGCAAAAGTAAGTACACACTATTATAAAAAGAAAAAAACGTTTAAATATGCACAGGTGAAAAACCTTAGTAAGGCGCATATGAAAACCATCAATCGTGATTTAAAAGATGATATTGCATTCTCTTATTCTACGTACTTGTTCTTAAAGGACGAAGCGAAAAAAGAAGGCATTGGGAAGATCACATACGAGAGATCGTTTAAAACGAAATTTAATAATGGGAAGAAACTAAGTATCCTAAACTATGATTACATGAATGACGGTAGCATGCACGGGGATACGATGGTTACGAGCATGAACTATGTGTTAACAAAGAAAAAAACAAAGCAACTGTACTTTACAGATGTGGTAAAAACAAAGAAAAAGCGTACAAAAGTAAGAGATTATATCTATAACTACACAAAGAAGCATAAAAGTAAATTCTATGCGAATCTGAAAAAAAGCGATATTCAAATCGGCTACGACACGCAGTACTACTTCACGAAAAAGGGAATCGCTGTTGTCTTCCAGCCATATGAAATTTCACCGTACTATGTAGGAATTCCTATGATTCAAGTACCTGCGAAGGTGTATAAATAAAGAAGAGAAACGGCCATGAATTTGGTCGTTTTTTTATACATAAAAAGAGCCCCTGGTGACGAGGCTCTTCTTTTTACATTTATACTTGTTTGGGTGCATCGTTTAGTGGGTGACGGCGTTTGCCGTTGTAGTGGCGGCGCATACGAAAGATTTCAAACTCCGAAAGCTCTGCGCTTTTTCGTTTTTGGGTGCGGTTATCTTTTTTGAAAGAGAATAGTAAGTAGCAGCAAAGTGAAGCGATAATCAATAAAATCATCATATGACATTCCTCCAATTCATCCTATTCTTTAAGTGTAGACAGGGTGAGTGATGTTTATAACTGAAAATAGTTAGCAAATAGCGTTTAGTTCTAAAGGTTTATTCTTGCTGCTTTTTTAGGTCTAAAATACTGGTTGTTTTTAACTATTATATTTCCAGTTATTGCACTCGTCAAGAAGAATTTTTCTGGGGTTGTCTCTATTAGTACGATTAAGTGTCATAAAAGTTTCAGAAAATTGTAAACTTTTATTAAAAAACCGTTCCCGAACAGGAACGGTTGTAAACATGTTTATGCTTTTTCTTCAAATAAACGTGCAATTTCCACGATCACTTCTGACGCTTTCAGCATGTTCTCTACAGAGATGAATTCATATTTACCGTGGAAGTTTTCCCCGCCAGTAAAGATGTTTGGCGTTGGAAGTCCTTTATATGAAAGCTGTGAGCCATCTGTACCGCCGCGGATTGGTTCAATGACAGGTGTCACTGAGCGGTTTTCCATGGCTTCATGAGCGATGTCTACGATATGTTTGACTGGTTCAATTTTTTCTCTCATATTGTAATATTGATCCTGAATGCTAAGGGTGATGCTGTTTTCACCGTAGACCGCTTTTAAGTCGTTTGCGATTTTTTCAAACAGTGCTTTGCGCTTGTTGAATTTCTCTTTATCAAAATCACGAATAATATATTGCAGCTCTGCTTCTTCTACTTCTCCTACAAACCTTGTGAGGTGGAAAAAGCCTTCGTATCCTTCTGTGTATTCTGGAGATTCATCTGAAGGAAGTTTGTTGTGAAAGAGCATGCCGATCTTTGCAGCACTGACCATTTTGTCTTTTGCTGTCCCTGGATGGACGTTGTTTCCTTTAATTGATACTTTTGCACCTGCGGCGTTGAAGCTTTCATATTGAAGCTCTCCTAGCGGGCCGCCGTCAATCGTATAAGCATAAGAAGCGCCAAAGGCATCAACATCGAATTTGTGAGGTCCTCTGCCGATCTCTTCATCTGGTGTGAAGGCGACACGAATTTTTCCATGCTTGATTTCTGGATGCTCAATCAGGTAATGCATGGCGGTCATAATTTCTGCGATACCTGCTTTGTTATCTGCACCAAGCAGGGTCGTGCCATCAGTCGTGATGAGCGTATGTCCTTGGTATTTTTGTAAATTTGGAAACTGTGCTGGAGATAATACGATATGTAGATCTTCGTTTAACGTGATGTCCCCGCCTTGATAGTTCTCATGAATCTGCGGTTTCACGTTCTTGCCAGTGAAGTCAGTGGCTGTGTCGATATGAGCTAGGAAGCCAATGGTTGGCACTTCTTTGTCTGTGTTAGATGGGATCGTGCCCATGACATAACCGTTTTCATCCATTGTCACTTCTTGAATGCCGATGGATTTCATCTCTTCAACAAGCTGCCTTGCTAGGTTCAGCTGTCCTTCAGTGGATGGGCAGCTCTCTATGTCTGCATCAGACTGTGTATCCACTTTTACATAACTTGTGAATCGCTGGATCATTTCCTCTTTCATCAATACGTCACTCCTTTTGTAGAATATGTTCATTTTATCATGTCTTGAATGCGCTTCATAACAAGAAAGGCTTTCTCTGACAATTAGAGAGGAAAAAGACCTACTTTTATTTTGCGATGTGCTGAATGGTTCTTTAGGGTGATTTTTTTGGGTGTCTTTTTATTTATAATGAGGACATATAAAATCATCCATTTGTACGTTAATTTGGGAGAAAGGGGTGCGAAAGTTGGATTCTAGTCAAACACTTGCACTCGCTCAAAAGTTCCAGGAAGCTGCTGATGGCATTCGGCAGTCGAAGCAGCTACTTGAGAATCGGCTGAAGGCAGTTGGATCAGGCTGGCAAGGGGAAGCAAGAGATAAATTTGATCAAAGCTTTGAGGAAACAGTGGCACGCTATGATCAATTTGAAAAGGACTTGCTTGAAACAAGTCAGGAACTGCGGGATGCTGCTGTCAAAATCGAGGAACGTAAAGCTGAAATCGCCAGAATGGAAGAGCTTGAGCGAAAAAGGCGAGAAGAACGGAGAGAAAGAAACCGAGAAGGGAGATGATGTGATGGCGCGTGACATTGTAGTAGATCCAGATCAGCTGACAGGGCTGGCGAATGATTTTGTAGGAGAGCTTTCGGCCATCGAAACAAAGCACCACGATTTACATAGTGAACTGGATGGCCTCATCCTAGGCTGTGATCCCCGTTATCGAAGCTGTTTTTCTGGAGTAGGAGATGCATGGGGTTCTGGACAAGCCTTAATGAGCAAATTGAGCAGTGACGACATTGCCATTCGTCATGCAACGGATAAAATGGTCGAAGCTGATGATATTTTAAGGAAAATGTACAGTCTGTATGATCAATATGGTACACTCACGAGCCTAGCTGGTATTGTGATGATGCAGGCAAAATACTATGGGCTTGGCATGACGACCTTTATTAAAGAAAATGGCCGCTATGCTGCGCAGCATTCAAAGCTCCTTCTTGATGTGACCGGACGGGTAGAAGGAACGAGATTTGACCGGTTGGCAAGGATTTGGCTGAGTAAAAAAGAATTATTAAAACGATCCAATTGGTCGATGGCTGACCTGGTCCATAAGAAATTTACGAAATTTTATCCTAGCGATACAGTTGCGTTCACGAACAGTGTACGTGATTTCACAAAAGGAAGTATCAATTGGAAGGACACGGCTGGCATCAAGTCTGTTCTGAAAAATGGTGCAAGGTTTGCGAAAGGAAATGCCATCATTGCAACGGTCGTCACGGGTGCAACAGAAACGGTTGGCTGCGGTCTGAAAATTGCGGAGAACTATGCGGAATTTGGGGATCAGCCAGAAGTTCTCAAGCGTGAAAATGCAAAGGCTGTTGGTAATGCAGTGAATAATACGGTCTTTATTGCAGGCGGATCTGTTGCAGGTGCCGTTGTGGGCGGCGCTCTTGGAAGCTTTGCAGGACCGATTGGAACAGTCGTTGGCGGAGCGATAGGATCAGCAGTAGGTGGCTTTATTGGTGAAAAAGTCGCCAAGCTTACTTCTGGTTTTGCAGAACAGGTCGCAGTGAAATTAAAAGACCCAATTCATGCGGTCGTCGATCAGGGCAAAAAAGCATTTGAACTGGCAGGTCAAGGTGTTAAAGCAGTCAATGACACCATTGATCAAGCAAATCAGGTGATACATAAAGGAATAGAAAAAACAAAAGAAACCGCAGATTCGCTGTTGAAAGGTGCAGGTGATTTCTTGAAGGGCGCATTTTCTTTTGGATAAGGAGAGATCAAGTTGGATCAGCTAAGTCTAAGTATCGAGGAACTCATCTTTAGTTTTTACAGTGAAGGCTATTTTGAGCAAGGGATGTCTTTAAAGGAAGCCTATTATCCAGATGTAGAGGATGAACGTCTTGGATTTTTATTTGAAATTGCATGTCGCTCTTTGCTGGCAAAAGACGTGCTGGAATTTCGAAATAGACAATACCGTTATAAAGAAAAATACCGGCATTTCATTCAAGCCATGAACGATGCATCACATACCGTGAAAGCTTCAAGGTTTGGTGCATTAGATGAAGAGGTCAGTACGTCCTTCCATACGACTCAGGCAGGTGTGTATTCACACCATACGCTTTATGATCAACAAGTGCATCAGATTCACAAACTAAAAGACGATCAGCAGACTGTGGAGCAAGTGACAACCTTTTTGAACATACACATGAGTGAACACCTTACACCAGTCATCAATTTGCAGGCGGAAGAATTTGAACTGCTGTTAGAACAAGCCAGTCAAGGGAATGATGATTGGCCTTCTTTTCTAAATAAAGCAGAGAACCAAGAGCTTGTGCGGGCATTTGTTTCTGATGTAAGGGTCAGAAAAGGAAAAATGGATTCTTTGATGAAGGTCACTTATGATAAAAATAATACGCCGGATGTAGAGTCTATGATATTTGTTATTCCGGGGCAGAAGCATTCTTGGCTAGTGTCGGGCATGAAGGAAAATGAATTTCGGATAGAGACGGCTCATAGGGACGGATTACGTTCTATATTCTAATGGAGAAAAGGAGAATGGCGCTTGAATCCAAGTGAAGTAATAGAAGTGAGGAGCAGACCCTTTCTAAGAGTATGGGCATTCTTAGCAACGGGCGGATTTGGCATCATCGGTATTTGGTTATTTTCAGAAGCTCTTACATTTGAATCGAATTATACGTTGTTTTTATTTTTAGGCGGATTATTAGGCATTGTCTATGGGTGGATCTCTTTTTTGATGATTTTTCCGGCTTTTACGAAGAGGGGAAATGTGATTTTTCGCATTCAGCGTGGAGAGAATGGCGCTGTTTTATACCGGCAACAAACAATCCCTTTTCAAGACATTCAATCTATTGATATGCGCAGGCATCGTTACAATATCAGGGGATTTCTGTTCATGGATGTGCTTATTCGGAAAATTGATGGGAAATTGATCAAGATTCCGGCGTACAGTATTTTAGATGAAGAAGTATTTGAGCAAACGGTGAAACAAGACATTTATCCATATTTACATGAGACTGCCCAAGAGAATTGGAAACAGCAGAATGGTCATGGTGAAAAGCAGAATCAATAGATGTTTTCGCCATCATTCCATGAGGTGAGACGCCACTTTTTTTAAGAAATCGTGTAAGATGTCAGTAAAGACTGAACAATCAAGAGGTGATGAGAGATGGACAAAGAAATGGTAATTGACCTCGTCACAGAACAAATGGCACGAATTCGAAAAGAAAAAGACTATACACAGGACCGCATGGCTGAGGTGCTTGGGTTATCCAAACGGCATTTGCAGCAGGTTGAAAAGAATCGTCTTCGCCTCAACTGGACGCAATCTGCGGCCGTATGTGCATTATTCAGGGATAGTGACATTTTAAAAGGGACACTTGGGGATGATCCGCTTGAAATTTTGGAAGTCGTCGCCCACGATGAATTGCATTTATCTGTTGAACGTACGATTGGCGGAAAGGTTTGGTGGCGGACGTCTGTGAGAAAAGGTACGTTTCGTCTTCAGCAGAATGTGCTAAGTCAGCATTACCGCATCTTAGATGATGAGAATTATCGCTATTATAGTTCCTTTAATAAAGAAGAAGCGAAGCGGCGGTTAGAGGAATTAAGTGAGCTGTCGTAAGCAGAAAAAGAGAGGTCCCTCTATGACAGGGACCTCTCTTTTTTGTGTTGTTTATACTTTCAGAGTGTTTTTCGCCCGAATAAAGGCAACAAGCTGTTTAATTTCTTCATCTGTTAGTGGAACGCCGTCTACATGGATGGTTCCTTCTTTTGCTTCCGTCAGCTCAATTTTGATATCAGAGATTTTGCGTTGTATCTCTGGCTCGTCCGTTCTACCAAGTAAAAAATCAATGGACGTATCATACAAATCAGCCAGCAGTTTCACTGCTTCAAGCGAAGGTCGTCGGTACCCAGATTCGTAACCGGCATAGGTGCTTTTGGCGATACCTAGGCGATCTGCCGTATGCTGGAGAGACCATTTTTTCTTTTTTCTAAGGGTGGTTAAACGATCGAGTATCATACATGAACGCTCCTTTATATACAACAACAGTATATCATATTTTGACAAAGAGTGTACGCGTTATGCGTAATAATTTCTTGATTAATTCGCGTTATGTGACTATAATGGCAATGAAGGTACGCGTAAAGCGTATATTATAGAATAGCACAAGCTGGCTTATAATATGTGTGACAAACGAAGTAATTTTACTGAAAGAGGTGGACCTGTTGAAGAAATTATTGCTTTTAACCACTGGTGGGACGATTGCATCTGTAGAAAGTGAAAATGGTTTAGCTCCAGGTGTTAAAGCTGAGGACCTTTTAAGCTATTTAAACGAAATTAATGCAGACTACACAATGGACACAAAGTCCCTAATGAGTATAGATAGTACCAATATGCAGCCTGAATACTGGGTTGATATCGCAACAGCCATTTATGAAAATTATGATCAATATGACGGATTTGTCGTCACGCATGGTACGGACACAATGGCCTATACATCAGCAGCACTATCGTATATGCTGCAAAATCCTGATAAGCCAATTGTCATTACAGGGTCTCAAATTCCAATTACGTTTAAGAAAACAGATGCGAAGAAAAACATTACAGATGCGATTCGTTTTGCATGTGACGGTGTTGGCGGCGTGTATGTCGTGTTTGATGGCAGAGTCATTCAAGGAACTCGCGCAATCAAACTAAGAACGAAAAGCTACGATGCATTTGAAAGTATTAACTACCCATATATTGCATCGATTGAAAATCATCAAATTGAATACAATAGCAAAGTAAAAAGATCATCAATGAAACCGCTTAAATTAGATGCATCCTTGAACACAGACGTTTGTTTATTAAAACTGCATCCAGGACTGAAGCCTGAGTTTTTAGATTCAATCAAAGGGTTGTACAAAGGAGTCGTCATTGAAAGCTACGGCAGCGGCGGAATTCCTTTCGAAGGAAGAAACCTTTTAGAAAAAATCAACGAATTGCTGGAAGAAGGCATTTCTGTTGTGATCACCACTCAGTGTCTCGAAGAAGGAGAAGACATGAGTGTGTATGAAGTAGGACGTAAAATCAATCAAGAACTGGTTGCTCGTTCAAGAAACATGAACACAGAAGCCATCGTGCCAAAGCTCATGTGGGCATTAGGTAAAACAACAGATCCACGAGAAGTGAAAAAGATTATGGAAACGCCAATCGCAGAAGATTTAGTGATTTAACTATTCTATAGAAAGCAGGTCATACGAGATGGTTCAAGCAACTTATCGTTACGAGAAGGATTTTCTAGGTGAAAAAGAAATTCCCGCAGACGTGTATTATGGTGTTCAAACGCTTCGTGCAAAAGAGAATTTCCCGATTACAGGATATCGCATGCATGAAGAACTCATTCGAGCATTTGCCATTGTCAAAAAAGCAGCAGCTCAAGCCAACATGGAAGTCGGACGTTTATATGAAGGAATTGGAAATGCGATCGTTCAAGCTTCAGATGAAGTCATTGAAGGCAAATTCCATGAATATTTCATCGTAGACCCGATTCAAGGCGGCGCAGGAACGTCTATGAATATGAATGCCAATGAGGTCATTGGAAACAGAGCCCTCGAGATCATGGGACATCAAAAGGGCGAATACATTCATTTAAGTCCAAACACACATGTGAACATGTCACAATCGACAAATGATTCGTTCCCAACGGCGATCCATATTGCAGTGCTCAAGCAGTTAGACATTTTACTTGAGACGATGCAGGCCATGCATGACGTATTTCAAAAGAAAGCAAAAGAATTCGATCATGTCATCAAAATGGGGCGTACTCATTTACAAGACGCTGTTCCGATCCGTTTAGGACAAGAGTTTGAAGCATACAGCCGTGTGCTGAGCCGAGATATTAAACGAATCAACCAATCAAAACAGCATTTATATGAAGTAAATATGGGTGCGACAGCTGTTGGGACAGGCCTCAATGCAGATCCTCGCTACATCGAAATCGTCGTGAAGAAGCTTGCTGATATTTCTGGACTGCCACTAGTAGGCGCAGAGCACCTCGTAGATGCGACGCAAAATACAGATGCATACACAGAAGTATCTGCTGCCTTAAAAGTATGCATGATGAACATGTCTAAAATTGCGAATGACCTTCGCTTAATGGCATCTGGCCCACGTGCAGGTCTTGCTGAGATTGCATTGCCAGCCCGTCAGCCGGGATCATCCATTATGCCTGGAAAAGTCAATCCAGTCATGGCAGAGCTCATTAACCAAATCGCATTCCAGGTCATTGGGAACGACCACACCATCTGTCTTGCTTCTGAAGCAGGCCAGCTTGAGTTAAATGTGATGGAGCCTGTTCTGGTCTTTAACTTGCTTCAATCTATTAGTATAATGAATAACGGATTCCGCTCATTCACAGATCACTGCTTAGCGGACATCGAAGCAAATGAAAAACGTTTGAAAGAATATGTCGAAAAAAGTGCAGGTGTCATTACTGCGGTAAACCCTCACTTAGGCTATGAAGCCGCGGCTAGAATCGCAAGGGAAGCCATTTTAACAGGACAATCGATCAGAGATCTTTGCCTGCAAAATGATGTGTTAACAGAAGAAGAACTTGATATTATTTTGAATCCTTACGAGATGACAAAGCCTGGCATTGCGGGTGCAGAGCTCCTAGAGCGATAATAATATCAAAAATTTTATTTTATTAATATGTGGAATTGCCTGTGAAATAGAGAAAAACAGGCAATTCACTTTCTTTCGAATTGACACACTTTTTTCACAATATTTTGAAAACGCTTAACGCACGCACAAAGGGAGGAAACAAAATGAAAACACCACGTCTACCGTCTATTTTAGAAGTCGTGTCTGTACTTGGCTTATTTTTAGCAATTGTTTTATCATTCACTCTTTACTTCAAACTAGATATTCAGCTAGCATTGTTCATCTCATGGTTTATGGTTATCGCTTTAGGAATTCGTTTAGGGCATTCGTACAAAGACCTTCAAAATGCGATCACAAAAGGGATATCAAATGGATTAGAGGCTGTTTTAATCTTAATTGCAGTAGGTGCACTTGTTGGTACATGGATTGCCGGCGGTGTTGTACCCACGTTAATTTATTACGGACTGGAATTTATTCATCCTAATATCTTCTTATTAGCTACACTGATTATCTGTTCTATTATGTCTGTTGCTACTGGTACGTCTTGGGGTACAGTTGGAACAGCAGGGATTGCGATGATTGCGATTGGTGAAGGATTGGGTATCCCATTACCGATCGTAGCTGGGGCTGTTTTATCTGGCGCTTATTTTGGTGATAAATTATCTCCTTTATCTGATAGTACTGTGCTCGCTTCCTCTCTTTCAAAAGTGGACGTGCTGGCGCATGTAAGAGCCATGATGGTCTTATCCATACCGGCCTTTGTGATTACGGCTATTATGTTTACAATTACTGGATTTATGTATGGTGGAAGAAATATTGATCAAGATAAAGTAGAGTTTTTGAAACAAGCATTGCAGGATACATTCACGATTAATATTTGGATGATCATTCCGGCAGTCATTGTTGTCCTATTACTTGTATTGAAAAAACCGTCAATGCCTGTTATCGCAATTGGTGCACTGCTTGGGGCAGTCTGGGCGATGGCATTCCAAGGAATGAACCCAGCTGATGCGCTTGGTACAGCTTATAACGGCTTCTCTATTAATTCAGATGTAGATTTCTTAAATACGCTGTTAAATCGTGGCGGTATTGTGAATATGCTTGGATCGCTAGTGGTCATTATTCTCGGACTTGGTTTTGGTGGCGTACTTGAATATCTCGGCGTCTTAAAAGTAATTGTCGCTACTTTCGAGAAGAAATTATATAATGCAGGAAATGTAACCCTATCTACACTTGTAGTAGCATTCTTTGCGAATATCTTTGGTTGTGCAATGTATGTCTCATTAATTCTTACACCAAAAATCATGGAAAAAAGCTATGACAAATTAAAATTAGACAGACGTGTGTTATCTAGAAACTCTGAGGTTGGTGGAACACTTACGTCTGGTATGGTTCCGTGGTCAGATAACGGAATTTACATGGCAGGGATTCTAGGCGTCTCGACATTCTCTTATTTACCATTTATGTGGCTGAGTTTTGTTGCCATTGGTCTTGCCATCATCTACGGATATACAGGGAAATTCATTTGGTACGTGAAAAATCAACAAGACTCAGAAGAATCGGCATCATAAGCCGCTGCAAAAGCCGCCCCTCCCCGGGCGGCTTTTGTTTGTCCTAGGACCGTAAGACTATGTGTGTTTCCAGAAGGGTGGTTGTGTATTTTGACCCCCTATAAAAGAGGGCTTAAGGTGTGGTATGAAGCAGATTGAAAGCATATTTATACCATAAAAAGGGCACAAATCCCTATTCAAACATGAGTCTTTGAACCTTATAATAACAATATTGGAAAAAGTGCGATTCACCATTACGCTCGTTTAGAGGGACTCTAAGCAGCGTTTTTATTTTTGACAGGAGGAGGAACCCATATGAGCTTATCGGATATGCTGTCTGCCCTTAACGGTGGCATTTCAAATAAAAAGGCAGAGATCGAAGAGAAAATTGCTCGACTCAAAAAGGCAAAAAGTAAGGTTGAACGTGAACAAGATGCGGCAGAAACAGATCTAAAACAAATCAAGCAGCCAAAGCTTGGGGCCTCTTGGAAAGGTGAGCGGAGCCAAGATTTCAAATCAGAGCGAAATGAAGCGCATGAAGCGCTGCAAACGATCGTAAGCGATAAATACCCACGCTACGTGAGCCGAATCGAATTCAAAATCAGTACACTAGAAGCAGAGCAGGCTGCCTTATCCTTTGCCAGCTCTTTAGCTGGAGATGCCGCACGTTTGGCTGAAAAAGGAGAAGACGCAGTAGAAGACGCAAAACGCTTGATCTCAAAAGCATGGAGCAGCTTGTAAGCGAGCTTCATGCTGAACAAATCTGGAGGATATCATAATGGGACAAATTAAGTTAAACTACCAAACAGTGATGGATAAACTAGATGAAGTCTCCCAAGCAGTTGAAGCTTTAACAATGAAAAAAGCAGCAGATAAAGCTGGTGAAAATAGCCTTGAATTTGTAACCAAATGGACGGCACGTGAAGCAGAGGTGGGCGAAATGGTCTCAAGCTTTAAAGAAGCCTTGATCAAAAACGTTCAGGATACACGCTCAAATGTGAAGACGCTAAAAGAACAGGATGAGGCAATTGCGGCAAAATCATAAGCCCTAATCGTTTTATTGATAGCGTAGCGGAGTATGATGTAAAATATAGTCTTAAAGACTCATATATAATTCGGGATTTATGACCCTAGATTATTCCGTTTTTCTTCCAAACACCATGTTAAAAGGACACCTTTTCCCTATTTAAGCCTAAGGCTTTTCACCTTATACTATACTTAATGAAAGCGAACGATAGAAATGTCAGGACTGGAAAAAGCAGATGATCTGCTCGGTTTCAAAAACGCTGACGCCGTGCTTTCTTATGAGGTCTAATAGAGGTGGATGACATGAGTTTATCCGAGATGCTGCACCATCTGCATATGGGGATTGAAAACAAACGTGCAGAATTTGACGAAATGATCTCTCGGTTAAAGACAGCCAAAAGTAATATTCGAACAGAACAAGATCTTGCGCAGTCTGACATAAAGGAAATCAAGAAACCTGCTCTAGATTCTTCATGGAAAGGTGAGAGAGGAACGGACTTTCACCGTCATCGGAAAAAAGCCTATCACGTGCTGCACGACATTGTGAACAATGAGTATGAAACCTATATTACGGAGATAGACCAAAAAATTATGCACTTTGAGTTAAAAAAAATGGAACTCGCTGTCGCCAGTAATTTTGCAGGAAGAGCCCAAGATGTAATGGAAAAGGGCGAGGATTTTGCAAAGGATGTCAAACATTTAATTGAACGGGGCTGGAAAGCTCTTTAATAAAATAAACGAAACAGCCGGCTGAACAAGCGGCTGTTTTTTTGGGTTTAGTCACATCCGCCGCTACCACCTGAATCACCACCGCAGGAGGCATCAGAAGCGTGATGTGTATACGAATCAGTATAGTTACTGGTTGTTGAACTGTGATGTGCAGAATGCTTAGAAGATGAACGCTTATCTTTTGGTGTAAACATGTGGGCGGCAATGGCGCCTAAAGAAGCTAGTATGATGATGATAACAAACATGATGTATCCCTCCTCTTGTTTCATATTCATACGTTTGAGCCATAACAAAGTTCCCGGTCGGAAAGAAAAACTGGGCAAAGAGTTCTATTTTCGTTTATGATGATAGGCAAAAGTAATTGACCAAGGGAGGGGAGTCTATGTTATCTCTACGTCAGGAGGAGCTGTTGAGGCGGTTAATGCAGGCAGAGCAGGAGCTGACAGGTGAAGAAATTGCACGCCTGATAGGCGTCACATCACGAACAGTTCGAACAGATATGAAAGCGCTTAAATCGATATTAGAAGCACATGGGGCAACACTTCATATGAAACGTGGAGCAGGGTATACATTGACTGTCGAAGATTATGGAGCATTTCGTACTTTTTTGAAAAACTCAATGAGAGAAAGAAATGAAAAAAAGAATCAAGTCATTCCAGATCAGCCGGAGGATCGTATCTCTTATTTATTGAGAAGGCTTTTATTGTCCGAAGACTATATGAAATTAGATGAATTGGCCGAGGAATTATTTGTGAGTGAATCTACTGTGAAAAATGACCTGAAAGCAGTCAAGCATATTTTCTCTTTACATGGCCTCTCTGTTGCACACCGTCCTAAATATGGACTGAGGCTGACTGGAGATGAAATGAAATTAAGGTATTGTCTAGCTGAGCATGTGTTTCAGCAGGAGCATCCGAACCCTGCCCTTTTACCTGAAGAAACATATCAATTGATTCAAGATATGGTGCGTTCACGTACAAAGGCAAGCGGCCTTCATGTGTCAGAGATCGGTTTAAGCAACTTAGTGACACATATCGCCATTGCGTGCAAACGAATTGAAGAGAAAAAATTGGTCATGATGCCGGAAGGAGAACTCAAAGATATTCAAACACAGCCCGCTTTTCAAGTGGCGAGGCAAATGGCAGAAGATATGCGTCACGTACTCGGTATAGATTTTCCATTATCTGAAATGGCCTATATTGCGATTCATTTAATGGGGGCAAAAATGATGGCGTATGGAGAAACGGGCCACACGCTATTTCACATGCTTGATGAAGAGCATTTCCGTTTAACTCACCAATTACTTGGTTATGTCGAAGAGCACATGTCACTTGATATTCAGACAGACAAGGAATTGATTGTGGGACTAAGTCTTCACCTGAGATCAGCGATTCATCGATTCCGATATGATATGAACATCCGTAACCCCTATTTATCAGACATAAAAAGGCATTATCCGATTGCTTTTGAAGCAGGTGTCTATATGGGAAGATGGCTGAAGGAAAAAGAGAATGTAGAGATTCATGAAGATGAAATCGGATATTTGGCGCTGCATATTGGTGCTGCCATAGAGCGGACAAAAACTCAAACTGTGAGAAAAAAATGCTTGATTGTGTGTGCAACGGGTGTCGCAAGCAGTCAGCTTCTTCTCCATAAGCTGAAGGCCGCCTTTAGCGAAAGGCTAGAGATTGCTGGAACTGCAAGTGTCAGTGACCTTTTGTCGTATGACTTGAGAAGTATCGATTTGATCATTAGTACCATCCCGCTTCAGAACACATTACCTGTGCCAGTGATTGATGTACATACGATCCTCAGTGAAGACGATATGTCGAGGCTGAAACGATTTGTGCAGGGGTCACAAGAAATGGGGGTCTTGCGATATATCAGTCCGAAGATGACTTTTTTTCAGCAAGATCTACAAACAAGGGAAGAGGTTCTTCAATTTTTCGTGAATGTATTGCAGGAACAAAACCGAATCCCAAATGATTTTGAACAGCTATTGCTGGAAAGAGAGGAAGTGTCACCTACGTCGTTCGGTCATTTGGTCGCAATTCCTCACCCAATCAAACCGGCAACAGATGATACGTTTTGTGCGATCTGTACGTTGAGAAAACCAGTGCTGTGGGGAGAAGAGCGGGTACAGGTCGTCTGTTTGTTAAGTATACAGAAGACGTATCAGAAAGAATTGCAGTCACTCTATCAATTTCTTGTACGTTTGACAGAGCAGAAGGAAGTGGTGGAGCAAATCATCAAAGCTGCTTCATTTGAAGAACTGACGGCGGCGCTGCACGTGTTGGAACAGCCAGATGAAAAAAAAGGACACCCATTTCCGCATCTGTGAGGAAAAAGATTAGATGTTAATGAAAGCGCTTTTAAAATAACATCAAAAAGGAGGATGATCACGAGTTTTTGTAAAGGGGGAGACGGATCATGAGCTTTAAAGAGAGAGCGGCCGACGTCATGGGACATGTCGCTTATCGTATTACAAATCAGAAATATATTATGGCGATTAAGCAAGCATTTGTCACATTAATGCCAATCATCATTACGGGGGCTTTTGCTGTACTGGTCGCAAATATGATCATGAGCCCGGAAACGGGGCTTGCCCATTTTGAGATATTCAGGTTTTTAGCAGAGCTTCAGCCAATTATGAAGGCAATCAATTATGCCACGCTGAACTTTTTAACGATCGGGGCTGTGTTCCTCATCGGGATTGAGCTCGGGAAAATCAATGGACATAAATCATTATTCCCAGGGTTAATGGCATTGATTTCATTTATATCCGTTATTCCGACGACACTTCTTCTTGAAGTCGATGGATCGATGCGTGAGGTTGTCGATGTGCTGGCGAGGCAATTCTCCGATCCAAAAAGCTTATTTTTGGGTATGATCATTGCCATCGTCTCTGTAGAGATCTTTTGTAAGCTTACCGAGGTGAAGTGGCTGCAAATTAAGATGCCAGATTCTGTTCCATCAAATGTGGCGACGTCTTTTTCTTCACTTTTCCCATCAATTATTACGATTACAATCATTAGTTCATTCGGGTTTGCGTTTCACCGTGTGACAGGCATTTATTTGCATGAAGCGGTGTATAACGTCGTGCAGCGTCCGCTTGAAAGTGTTGTACAGGGACTGCCTGGTATTTTAACGTTAATGTTTGTGGCTCAATTTTTCTGGGTGATCGGTATACATGGCAACCAAATGATTAAACCGATTCGCGAGCCGCTGTTATTAGGATCAATTGCAGTGAATATGACAGCATTTCAAGAGGGCAAAGAGATTCCAAATATTATCACGATGCCATTTTGGGATGTGTATATGAGCATTGGTGGTTCGGGTGTGACGATTGGTCTGTTGATCGCCATTTTTATAGCGGGTAGAAGGGAAGAGATGCGTAGCATTGCCAAGCTTTCATCAGGACCTGGACTGTTTAACATCAATGAACCAGTTATTTTCGGATTACCTGTCATGTTGAACCCTGTGATGGCGATTCCGTTTATCGTTACACCACTCGTGACAGGTACGATTGGTTATATCGCAACCGCTACAGGTTTTGCCGGGAAAGCGGTGGTGATGGTGCCGTGGACGACACCTCCGATTGTGAATGCTTGGCTGTCTACCGCTGGCAGTATGGGGGCTGTCATCACACAGCTCATCTGTATTGTTGTCGCTGTTTTCATCTATTTACCTTTTGTTCTCTTATCCAACCGGAAGCCAGAAGCAGCACCTGATTCAGAATAGAAGGAGGGCTCATGAATGAACATGCAATTTAGATGGTATGGCAAAGAAGATCCTGTCTCCCTTTCATATATTCGGCAAATTCCCGGCATGAAAGGGATTGTCAGTGCAGTCTATGATGTGCCGGCTGGTGATCTGTGGCCGGAGGAAAGTATTGCTCATTTAAAAGAGGAAATCGAACGTCACGATCTTGCTTTTGAAGTCGTAGAAAGTCTCCCGGTCCATGAAGATATTAAGCTGGGAAAGCCTAGCCGGGATGCTTATATCGAGCATTATCAAGAAAATATCCGGAGATTAGCAAGGCATGGTGTGAAAGTCATTTGTTATAACTTCATGCCAGTCCTTGATTGGACACGAACACAGCTCGATTTCCCACTAGCTGATCAATCGACGACCCTTGTTTATTTTCAGCATCAGCTTGAACAGATGGATATAGAAAAAGATCGATTTTCCTTACCAGGATGGGATACGTCTTATACGCAGGAAGAAATGAGAAAGTTGATGGCTGCATACAGGGCATTGGGTGCGGAAGGGTTGTTTGAGAACCTAGACTATTTCTTGGGAAATATCCTTCCAGTTGCAGCGGAAGAGAACATGAACATGGCACTGCATCCAGATGACCCTCCTTGGAACATATTTGGTCTGCCCCGCATTGTCAGTTGTGAAGAACAAATAGATCGTATCCTTCAGCTCGATGAACGCTCACAGCATGGACTGACCTTTTGTTCCGGTTCCCTAGGCTGTAATGCGAAAAATGATGTTCCTTCACTTGCGAGAAAGTATGCCAAAAAAGGGCGTATACACTTTGCTCATTTACGCAATGTCAATTTGTATGAAAACGGTGATTTTGAAGAGTCGGCACACCTGTCGTCAGCAGGCAGCCTCGATATGGGAGCGATTGTGAACGCATTGTTTAAGGAAGGATTTGCTGGCTATGTCCGGCCAGATCATGGACGAATGATCTTTGGTGAGACGGGCAGACCTGGCTATGGATTATACGACCGAGCACTTGGAGCTATGTATTTACAAGGGATGTGGGAAGGACTTCAAATTCACACGAAGAAAGGTCAGGTGGCAACATGAACAAAATTGATATACCCAATGACTTTATTCTAGGTGCTGCGGCTTCTGCTTGGCAGACGGAGGGTTGGAAAGGGAAGAAACCGCATCAGGATTCGTATATAGACCTTTGGTATAAGGAGGGGTATCACGTATGGCACGAAGGATACGGACCAGCAGGAGCAACGAATTTTTACGAGCGCTATCCTGAAGATGTAGCCCTTATGAAGGAAATTGGGTTATCTCATTACCGGACATCGATCAATTGGTCGAGGTTTCTCATAGATTACGAGAATGGAATTGTAGATGAGACCTATGCTCGTTATATTGATGATTTCATCAATGAATTACTTGAAGCAGGTGTAGAGCCGATGTTTTGCTTAGAGCATTATGAGCTTCCTGCTGTTTTGCTTGAAAAGTACGGCGGTTGGTCATCTAAACATGTTGTCGAGCTGTTTGTTCTGTATGCAGAAAAGGTGTTTGAACGCTATGGAGACCGGGTCAAACATTGGTTTACCTTTAATGAACCAATTGTTGTTCAGACTCGTGTGTATCTAGATGCTATTCGTTATCCTTTCGAGCAAAATACGAAGAAATGGATGCAGTGGAACTATCATAAAGCCTTGGCGACAGCAAAAGTGGTGAAGCTTTTTCAGGAAATGGGCTTGAAGGAATCAGCCCGTGCAAAAATCGGGGTCATTCTCAATCCAGAAGTGACGTATGCGAGATCGACTGCTCCGCATGATCAAGAAGCGGCCCGCATGTATGATTTGTTTTTTAATCGAGTGTTCTTAGATCCCTCCATTAAAGGCGAGTATCCAGAAGAACTGCTTGATGTGTTGAAAAAGCATGACATTCTTTTCGATGCAACGGAAGAAGAGCTTCAGCTCATTAAAGGTCATACAGTCGATGTGGTCGGTCTTAATTTATACTATCCGCATCGCGTTAAGGCACCTAGCAAGGCTTGGAATGAAAATACACCGTTTCATCCATCTTATTATTACGATCTATTTGAGCTCCCAGGGAGAAAAATGAATCCATTCAGAGGCTGGGAAATCTATCCGAATATCGTCTATGATATGGGCATGAGAATAAAAGAAGAATACGGCAATATCGAGTGGTTTGTGGCTGAAAATGGTATGGGGGTCGAGCAGGAAGAGCGGTTTAAAAACGAAGACGGCATCATTGATGATCAGTACCGAATTTCATTTATCAGCCAGCATTTGAAAAAAGCCCTCCAAGCGAAAAAAGAAGGTTCAAACTGCAAGGGATATATGCTCTGGGCTTTTACTGATAATGTCTCGCCGATGAATGCATTCAAGAATCGCTACGGATTAGTAGAGATCCAGCTGGAGAATGAACGGAATCGTCAGATGAAAGCGTCAGGGTACTGGTTCAAAACATTAATCCAAACGAGGAAATTAAGGGATGAACCAGATGTCATTTATCAATAGGAGTGATGGGATATGAAGCGAATCATTCTCGCTTGTGCAGCAGGAATGTCGACGTCGATTGTGGTATCTAAAATGAAGGCAGCCGCAGAAGGAAAAGGGCTGGATTATGAAATTTATGCGATACCTGAAGGGGCCATTGCGGACGAATTAGAAGAGCATGGGGACGATGTAAAGGTCATTTTGCTAGGACCGCAAGTTAGCTTTATGAGAAAGGCAGCAGAAAAAACAGCGGCACCTTATCATATACCTGTCGATGTGGTAAATGTAAGATTATATGGAACAGCGAATGGAGAAAAAATTCTAGAACATGCACTGAAACTAGCAAATGAATCTTGAGCAATCGGAGGAGAAGCAGATGACGGTATTAGAGGAAATGCAGGGAGCGGCCTTTCAAATCATTGCCCATGCAGGTGAGGCACGAAGCCATTATGTAGAAGCCATTCGTCTAGCAAGAGCGGATGACTTTGAAGCAGCACAGCAGTTGATTGAAAAAGGGGAGGAAGCGTTTCGAAGCATCCATGACCTGCACTTGTCGCTGATACAAAAAGAGGCGGCGGGGGAACAGCTTCCCTTTTCTTTACTGCTCATACATGCAGAAGACCAAATGCTCACAACAGAGACCATCCATCTGCTTGCCATTGAAATGATCGAAATGTGTAAAAAAATGAATACCCTGTCAAAATAGATATCAGTTATTAACCAATTTCTGTTATAATCATTCGGTAGATAAAGAGAAAGCAGGATTGGTGAATGAAAAAAACATGTATGTGGCTTGCAGTTGGTGTAGTCATGCTGCTCATTTCGGGCTGTATGGGTACGAAACAGCAAACAGAAGGAAACCAGCAAGCCATCAAAGAGGTAAAGGGTCAAGTACAAACGAAAGAAACAACAGAAACGCAGCAAATTGAAGCGGCAGAGATAGACAAACAAAACTGGATTCAGCAAAAGGAACCCGTTGCGCTTCCAATCTTGATGTATCACAGTATTTCCAGCGGTAATTCGTTACGTGTGCCAAAAAGCGAATTTGCGGCTCATATGAAATGGCTGAAAGACAACGGCTATGTCACGCTGTCGCCGAAAGAGGCATATCAAGTTCTCGCGACCAATTCGACACCAAGTGAAAAGTATGTTCTTATCACATTTGACGATGGATACACGGATAACTACACAAAGGCATTTCCGATTTTAAAGGAATATGGAATGAAAGCCACGATTTTTATGATCGAGCAGTCCATTGGCCGTCCGCATCATTTAACCGATGCTCAAATGGATGATATGATGTCGCATGGTATTTCAATAGAGAGTCATACCATTCATCATTTAGAACTCAATCGTTTAACACAGAAGCAGCAGGAAGAAGAATTAAAAGGATCGAAGGTATTCTTTGACCAGCGGTTTTCTCAACAAACGATCATGGTCAGCTATCCGGTCGGTCGCTATAACGAAGACACACTGAAGCTGGCGAAGGAAGCAGGATATGAAATGGCTGTGACCACTGAACCAGGACATGCGAAAAAGGAACAAGGCATGATGTCCTTACACCGCCTGCGCATTTCACCAGGACTTTCACCCGAAAGCTTTGGCAGGCTGATAGAGGGAAATTGATCAATATTAGATCACAGATGTTTCACATGAAACATTTTACGACACGTTTCGTGGATTAAATACGATTTGTTTGAGATAAATGTATGCAGAAGGAATCAGTTTTTTATATACTGATTCTTTTTTATTTAATTAAATAAGGTCTTACAGTTGCCAATAGAAAGTAGGAGGGGTTAGAAGAAAAGTACAGGTTATTGGTTATTATACTTGAAAGTTAATTTGAGTGTTGTTCAGTTTATTTGATTCATTGCATAACAAAAAGCTGTATAATTTATTTGAAATAATGAGAATTCTGAATTTGAAATGGATAAGTAAGATTAAAAAATAAGCTTAACTATGGTAACAAATTGTTACTTATGGTAACATATTGTTGCACAAGTTTTTTGTTCAACTCGGACTAAGTTGAACTAGTTTTCAAACTGAAGCACGAGAGCTTCAAGGTGAATTTCTTGAACGTTCACCATACAACTGAAAAGAAATTTAATTTGGGCACTCGGCTGACTACCGTGTGCTTTTTCTATGTATAAATTTAAAATGTGAGGAATACACTGAAATAATATGAAAAAATAAAGCAGCCCTCCAAAAAACAGAAACGAGATAGAACCAGCATTACCTTGACTAGGGGTAATGAAGGTGCCGCTTTATTTTTCATTATCATCTTAAGGGTTCATTCAGAATGTTCTCTTATCTAAAATCCATATGATGAACTGGACTAGAGTTCGGATTGAATTTAAGATAAGGAACCAAAGCTTGTACTTACAGGTACAAGCTTTTTTCTTTTTGTTTTTGCGTCTTTCAACGCGTGAACGCACAAGTTTTGTTCTCAAACTGACCCCTCCTTTCTAGGCATAAAAACACCTTTAGTATGGAAGGGGGGAGGACTATCGTTTGCAACACGTTTCTATGTATATTTTACCATCTTTCCTATTTAATGACGAATAGCACCTTGTTGTTTCTTCTCTGTTTTTCTTTGCGTTTCATTCATAAAACTCTATATGCGTTTTCTCTAGTTTGTAATAATCCAATCGATCTTTCAAGGTTCCTGTATGAAATTCAAATTTATGTCCATCAGGGTCTGTGAAATAAATCGACTTCTGATCTCTTTCGTCTCTTGGCCGGCTTGGTAAGATGTTGACGTTCAAATCTTTTAGTTTGTTATACATTGGATCTACATCCTCCTCATCAATAGAAAAAGCGATGTGTGTGTAAGAGTGATGGATGTCTTGACGAGGAATGTCTTTTTCTACATTGAGGGCAAGCCACAGGCCGTTCAAATCGAAGTAAGCTGTCGTTCTGCCCTTTGTTAACAATTTGGCATTAAAGACCTTTGTGTAAAAATCAATAGATGTCTCTAAATCAGAAACAGAAAATAATAAATGGTTTATTCCTTTGATGTTCAATTTAATCACCTCAAATTCAATGATGAGAAAAAAGCTTGCAGACTCAATCTACAAGCTTTGTTGTTTATTGATAAACAGGATAACCCGTTATCTTTATATCTTTTCCGAGTGGTTCAAGAGAGAGTTGATCCAGTTCAATTGCATCACTCATGAGGCGTATGCCTTCGCCTCCGAAAAAAGAAGGAGAGAGTCGACCGCCAATGAGCTTGGGTGCCATGTAGATGACGAGTTTATCGACAAGCTGCTGTTCTAAAAATGAGGCATTGATTTGTCCGCCGCCTTCAATCATCAGGGAGGAGATATTTCTTTCTCCAAGCACTTGAAGTACTTCTTGTAAGGGCACTCGGATATCGCTATCCGTCATGATGACGCTGACGCCAGCTGCTTCTAAAGCGGCTCGTTTTTCTTCATTGGCTTGTTTTGTTGTAAAGATCCATGTTGGCGCCATTTGATCTGTGACCACCTTTGCTGTCAGCGGGATAGACAGCTTAGAGTCTAAGACAATTCGAATTGGATGATGACCGTTTGGAATCCGTGCTGTTAATGAAGGATCGTCGTGAATGACGGTTTGCGCACCGACCAAGATGGCATCGTTGATACTGCGAATGTGATGTGCATCATAACGGGACGTCTCTGATGTAATCCACTTGCTGTCAGACGTAGCAGATGCAATTTTTCCGTCTAACGTAATGCCCGCTTTGAGCGTCACGAAAGGTGTTTTTTTCGTAATAAAGTGATTAAATACTTCATTCATCAGAATGGATTCCTGTTCAAGTACGCCCGTGATAACTTGTATGCCAGCGTCTTGTAAAATGGCAATCCCGCGGCCAGCGACCAGCGGATTCGGATCAAGTGCCGCCACGACAACAGTTTCGACGCCAGCTTTCACAAGTGCTTCAGCGCATGGGCCTGTGCGGCCATGGTGGGAACAAGGCTCTAGTGTCACATAGATCGTGGCACCTTTTGCCTTATCTCCAGCCATTTTGAGCGCATGGATTTCTGCATGTGGTTCGCCGGCCTTCATATGCGCCCCGACCCCAACAATTTCATTTTCTCGCACAATCACAGCCCCGACGAGCGGATTGGGAGATGTCTGACCTTTCATTGCTTCGGCATTTTTAAGGGCTAGTTTCATATATCGCTCATGATGTGGCAATCGTACGCACCTCTTGATCCGCCTTCATATGGCCTGAGCGGTTAATTTTTGTCTGCAAGTATTTTTCATTGAACTCAGAGACATCACCCCAAAGAGGAATCCGTCCAGAAAGAGAAAGGCCTGCATGACTGATAGCATCGGTCTTTTTCGGATTATTGGTAATAAGTCTGACTGGCTTTGTACGCAACGTTTGAAGAACAGCAATCGCTTCTTCATATTGACGTGTATCATCTTCAAAGCCTAGTGCTTCGTTTGCTTCTACTGTATCGTAGCCGTTTTCTTGCAAGATGTAGGCCATGGCTTTACTGAAAAGACCGATCCCGCGTCCTTCATGGTTGGCTAAATAAAACAGTGCGCCTGCTCCATTGTCCTCAATCATCCGCATAGACTGTTTCAATTGGAACCCGCAATCGCAGCGTTTGCTTCCGAAAATATCGCCGGTGTGGCAGATGGAATGCATGCGGATCAGCGCTTCATCAGCATGTTCGAAATCTCCGTAAACAAGGACACTTGATTGCTGGTGATCTGCAAGCTCACGGGAGGAAAGGCTTTCGATTAAAGCTTCATCTGATAATGGTTCTTTCCCGTCATCTTTTAACCATGAATACCAGTTAAACATGACCGTTCTACCGTCTAAATTCACTGGCAGTTTAATAGGTCCAGTGATATATATAAATCCGTCTTCTTGCTGTACTCGTTTGATTTTATCTTTTAAAATGGCTGTTTTAACCTCTGTGTGTTTGTCCATATTCTGCACCTTCTTTTTTGTCTGTTTCTTCAATCTGTAAACGAACGAGAACGCCAAATGGATCAATAAATTCGTTACTTTTTCCTGTCGTGTTCATGTGAACGCCTGCTTTTGTCAGACGTTCGACGACGGATGTTCTATCGTCTTCTTTTGGGAAAACCAGTGTATAGCTTCTAATTCCTGAAAAACGTGGATCAATGGCTCCTTTTCTCCCGCGTCCCCATGCATTAAAGGCAAGGTGGTGATGATAGACGCCACCAGCAACGAATAAGCTGGCTGGGGGAGCCATTCGGATATGAAAACCGAGCGTGTTCACATAAAAGGAATCGGCTTCTTCTGGGTTGAGATGGAAATGCAAGTGTCCCATGACTGTACCAGCCGGGAGTCCTTCCCAGGTGGAATCAGCGGCTTCTTGCAGGAGACCATCTCCATCAAGCGGAGCATTTCCGCCACCTTTCACTTCTCCATGCTCACCTACCCATATGTCCTGAGGACGATCAGCATAAATTTCGACGCCGATTCCATCTGGATCACTTAAATAAATGGCTTCACTGAAAAAGTGATCGCTTGCTCCAATTAAAGGATAGCCTTTTTTGATCACATGCGCCAGCCATGTGCCCAGGTTTTTTCTGGTAGGTAATAAAACCGCAAAATGATAAAGTCCTGGCTCATGATCCGGCTTCTCTTTCAGCTGCACATCTTCTTTCAGCACAAGGATTGGTTCCTTTGCGTTGCTGCCAAGCGTGACAGTAGAATCCGTCTGTTCTAATAAAGTAAAACCTAAAATGTCTGTATAAAAAGGCAAAGAACGCTCAAAGCTGGACACATGTAATTCTGTTACACCTAATCTTACCTGCTCTATTGTATTCAAAGCTCGGTCATCTCCTTCATGTTATATGCATCTGCATGTTCAATGGTTTATTGAAAATTGATAAAATGATTACCTTGTTACTTTTAGTAACTAAACTATATAATAGTTAGTGACTTATTTCAAGTAATTAATTATGTTATAATGAAAAAAAGTAGAGAAAAGCAGGAGGGAGTAAAGTATGGCTCAAGTAGATGGCTGCCCAATTACAGATGCCATGGAGATTTTAGGGAAGAAGTGGGTGATTCTGATCATCAATCAGCTTTTGACAGGGCCAAAACGTTTTTGTCAGCTAGAAAATGAAATGAACATCAGCGGACGGTTATTATCAGAAAGGCTGAAAGATTTAGAAGCTGAAGGCCTTGTTGAGAAAAAAGTATATCCCGACATTCCCGTGCGGATTGAATATGAACTAACAGAACAAGGAAAGAAAATTGAACCAGTCATACGGGAAATGTATGCTTGGTCTTTAGAGCGCAAAAATAGTGAAAAGGGTGAACATGTCCCTTCTTAATCGATTTCGATCAGTGTCCCTGATCGATTTTTTTTGTGATTTTCCAGAAATCTAAGTCAATAGTATGAAAAATGATGTTGACAATAATTTCATTCATCATATAATATCAAGGAGAAGAGGGTTCTTTTCCCTGTAATGGAATGGGGAGGTTATGCCATGGTATCATGAATGGGACAGATTACCTAAACCGTGTATCACTACATCATGTAGCAACAGACATCTTTGACTTGTCGAAAGCAAAGATTTATTTTTTGAACTCAATTGATAATGATTATCATAATCATTTGTGAGTGTGATTCATACGCTGATAAAGGTTATTTTTTTTATTGTCTATTGAGAATAATTATCAATATCAATTAGGAGGATATATATGAAATCACTTCGTTCAGCATCACACGTCTTATTATTCTTTAGCTTTGTTCTATTGTTTGCTCTAGCCCCGGTTAGCTCTGCCTCAGCAGCAGGTTTAGCAGATGGTCAATATTCAGCACAATATGTGGTATGGAAAGCAGACAGTGATTCAACGTCAACAGCAAATACGTATTTTGAAAAACCAGCTAAGCTTGTTGTGAAGGACGGAAAAATCAAAGCGCAAGTCACGTTAACGAACAGCTCTTGGATTACAAGCTTTAAAACATTGGATCAAGGTGTCTACAAAGATGCGAAGGTGATCAGTACAAACACAGCTGCTAATAAGAGAACGGTAGAGTTCAATGTCAACAGCCTGACAGATGTTGTACCAGCTAAAGTGAGTGTGACTGTACCGGTCATTGGATATACAGGCAATTACGATATTCGCGTCAAGTTTGATGCAGCAACTGTTCAATAAAAAGGGAGGAAATTCGTTTGATGAAAAAATGGATTAGGATGCCAGCCTTCATGGCTGCATTGCTGCTGGCACTTATACTGCCTTTTTCAAATGCACAGGCTGCCTCATTAAATGATGGTACATACTCCGTCAATTACACTGTGATGAAGGCGGAAGGAACTGCAGTTTCGATGGCAAATGATTACTGGCTGAAGCCGGCAAAAGTGATCGTGAAAAATGGCAAGCTAACGGTTCAAATGACCATTAAAAACAGCAGCTGGGTAACGGAATTTAAAGTGCCGGGAAATGGCGGCTATGTCGATACGACGGTTCTATCAACGAATAAGAAAGCCAATACAAGGCTTGTTCAATTCCAAGCACAGAGTTTGTCTAAACCAATCAAGTCAAAAATCCATGTCACAGTCAAATCGGCTGATTATGATCATGACTATACCATCCAACTGAAATTCGATGAAAGCAGCATCAAGTCACTTTCTTCTGACAGTTCAAAAGAAACAGCAGGTGCAGCAAAACATCAAGAATCATCAAAAGAAACAACCAAAACAACTGATTCATCCACCAAAACAAAACAAGAAGAAAATCCTCAAACTGGTGATACAAGCCAGATGGGATGGCTCCTTGTGCTTGTCTTATGTTCAGGCGGGTTTTTAGCGAGAAAGTGGATCATCAAGCATTAACGGAAGGAAGTGTCATCTTTTGAAACGTCTTTTTCATCTACAGACAGCTATTCTGCTCGTTTTATTCAGTTTGTTGACTGCGTTTCAGCTGCCTCAAGGAACGGCTCAGGCGGCATCATTGGTTGATGGTGAATATACGGCCGGATTCACCATTTTAAAAAATGGCAGCACTGAAGCATCCATGATGGATACGTATACAGAAAAGCCAGCTAAGCTCATCATCGAAAATGGCAAGACGACTGCCTATTTGACGCTGAAGCAAAGCAAAGAAATCACAGATTTCAAGGTCGAACAAAATGGCTCTCTCGTCACCACTGAAACGGTCAGTGAAGATGAGACAGCGAATACGCGTGTGATCAAATTTGATGTAGCCGATGTATCAGCCAAATTAAATGGCTGGGTCAAAATTTACTGGGACTTAGGCGGCTTTATTTATGATGAGGCGTATGACGTACAGATCGCTTTCGACGAGAGCAGTCTCACACTTGTCACGCCTGCGAAGCCAGACGATAGTGAAACAACACCAGATGATCAAAACGGTACGACGCCAGGCGACAGTGAAACAACACCAGATGATCAAAGTGGTACGACACCAGGTGACAGCGAAACAAAGCCGGATGATCAAAACGGCACAACACCAGACGATCAGCCGGAAACGCCAGACAATAACAACGGCACAACACCAGTTGATTCACCGCAGAACCAATTAAAAGATGGTGTGTATCGTATCAACTACAGTGTGCTGAAGGGCGATGAGGATGAGGCATCTCGGATGAGCCAATACTTCTCACATCCAGCATCGTTAACCGTTAAAAATGGAACGCAAACCGTTTCCTTTACGGTGAAGGATCATACGTCAGTTGATTCTTTGAAAATAGAGAAAAACGGTTCTTATCAAGAAGTGAAAAACGTGAGCACAGATCAAGCAAAGAACACAAGAGTGGTTTCATTTGAAGTGTCTGATCTGAAAAAAGCAGTTAACGGAAAAGTACACATTGTGGTAGCAGCCGCTCACTATGATCAAACGTACGATATTCGTTTTCAATTTGATTCAAAAAGTATCGTTCCACTGAAGGACGGTCAAATAGAGGAAGAAACACCGGCTACACCAGAAACACCAAAACCAAATAAACCAGCACCAGACACAACGAACGGCGGAACGAATCAAGAGACAGTTCAGCTAAAAGACGGGGTGTACAAGCTTCCTTTCTCAATGAAGAAAGCAGACAAAGATGAGCTTTCTCGCATGAACGATTACGTCGTGAGCCCTGCGACATTGGTGGTGAAAAATGGCCGCCATTTCGTTTCATACACTGTGAAGAACAGCTCAGCCATCACGTCGTTCCAAGTAGGAACCGGCGGTAAATTTGAAGAGACGCTAGTTGCAAAGACTGATCAAAAAGCAGATACACGAGTGATTCAATATGAAGCAAAAAGTGTAAGCAGTGATCAGGCAGCACGCGTGAAAATTGACATTCCAGCTGCCAATTATCATGAGCAGTACGATGTCAAACTTGTCTATGATACGAAAGGCATTTCACTTGGTGAAGGAAGCGGAATTGCGACGGTGATCGGAGACGATGAGAGCATCGGCTTTGTGAAAAATCCGAATGATCACGATTCTCAACCAAGCCAGCTTGCGAATCTCGCCCCTGAGGAAACGGGTGCAGAGCAGATGACCTTTACGCCATCAGATGACCAAACCAAGTCTGAGACAGGTCAGCTGAACCCAAAAACAGGAGATACTTCACTTCTTTGGGTGTACATTCTTTTATTCGGCGGATCACTATTCGTGCTCGTCAGAAAGTATCAAACTCGTACAAGATAAAGAATCTATTTTAAGTGAGGTGCGCCATTCATCTCGGCGCATCCACTTCCTTTTTTTCGAAAGGAGGCTTCTGTTTTTTGAAGCATCGAATGTTATGTACCCTGATCACGGCTCTATGTGTGTGCGTCTTCTTAGCAGGCTGCTCACAATCAGCTGAAAGCTCAGCGAAAGGCAAAAAAAGCGCAGCATCAAATGCCCGCATTGTGGCAACGACTGTAGCTGCTGCTGAGATCATGGATGCGCTAGAGGTAGATCTTGTCGGGGTGCCAACAAGTCAAAAATCCTTGCCGGCTCGATACAAAGGACTCCCAGCAGTCGGTAACCCAATGAGCCCAGACATGGAAATCATCCAATCACTTCAACCGACAGATGTCCTGTCTGTCACGACCCTTCAATATGATTTAGAAACGCCTTTTCAACAAGCTTCTGTCCCTGCGACATACCTCAACCTTGAGAGCCTGGACAAGATGGAGAACGCCATCACAAAGCTTGGAGAAAAATATGATAGAAAGACACAAGCGAAACGCATTGTGGATGATTTTGAACAAAAAAAGAAAGACATACAAGAGAGAACGAAGGGAAAGACGAAGCCATCCGTTCTCATTTTGCTTGGTGTACCAGGCAGTTATTTAGTGGCAACAGAGAATTCGTATATCGGTGATCTTGTGCGTATTGCAGGAGGAAAGAACATCGTAAAAGGTGAGAAAATGGAGTATTTGGCATCCAATACGGAGTATTTACAAAAAGCCAATCCAGATATCATTCTCCGAGCTGCACATGGGATGCCGGATGAAGTCGTCAAAATGTTTGATCAAGAATTTAAAACAAATGACATCTGGAAACATTTCCATGCGGTCAAACAAGACCGGGTGTACGACCTAGAAGAAAGCTTATTCGGGACAACAGGCAACTTAAAGGCAAGAGAGGCATTAGATGAATTGACTCGTATGTTGTATCCGTCATAAGCGGCGAATCTTAATGATAAAAGGACGTTCAAGATGAAAAAAACAGGGATTTTATTTCTGATAGTCAGTCTCTTACTAGCCGGCGTATTTATTTATTCCGCCATTACGGGGAGCATTCATGTTACACCAATTGAATTATTGGAAGGGCTTATGACCGGTCAACATGCACAGGTAGAAATCATTAAAGATTTAAGAATCCCCCGCATGCTCATAGCGATGTTTACAGGGGCGGCTTTATCTGTCTCCGGTGTCCTCTTGCAGTCTGTGATGAGGAATCCATTAGCAGATGCCGGTGTTATTGGTATTTCATCGGGAGCTAGCTTCTTTTCTTTAATGGCGATTACAGCGCTTCCTCAATTTTATTTCTACTCTCCTTTATTTTCAGTTTTAGGCGGGGCAATTGCCTGCTTCCTCGTATACGTGTTGTCTTGGAAAGGCGGCTTAAGCCCGATTCGAATGATTTTGGTGGGGATCGCCATCAATGCCATGTTTACAGGGATGGCAGAAGCGTTTGTGACCATTTGCAGCTATTTCAATATCACCATTAATCAGTCGGGACAGTCGAATCTGACGATGAAAACGTGGGGAGATGTCCGTTTAATCGGTGTCTATGGCGTCATTGGGCTTGTGGTTGCGCTTTTCTTTAGCAGATGGTGTAACTTGCTTGCCCTTCAAGATAAGACGGCGAAAAACTTAGGATTGCGTGTGACCAGAATGCGCCTTTTGATTTCAATCACGGCGGTGTTATTAGCAGCGGTGACTGCTGCGGTAGCGGGCGTGATTGCCTTTGTCGGTTTGCTCATTCCCCATATCTCTAGAAGGCTCGTCGGCTCGGACCATCGGGTACTGATTCCATTTTCTGCGTTAAGCGGGGCCTTGCTCATTTTGACGGCTGATACGCTCGGCAGAACGCTTGTGGCACCAAATGAAATCCCTGCTTCTACAATCATGGCTGTTATTGGCGGGCCGTTTCTGATCTTTTTATTAAGAAGGGGGGATCGTCTTCATGGACATTCGTGAGGTGTCGTTTTCCTATGATCGGCAGAGGGATATTGTTCAATCGGTCACCACGCACATCGAAAAAGGGAAAATTACGACCATTATCGGTCCAAATGGCTCGGGCAAATCCACGTTACTTTCTTTGATGGCACATAACCATTGTCCACATAAAGGACAGATACATTTAGATGGGCAAGAGCTGAATGCGTTCAAGCCCAGGGAACTCGCGAGAAAGCTGGCAGTCGTACATCAGCAAAATGAAGCGCCGCTCGATTTAACGATCGAACGAGTCGTGGCATTTGGGAGAACGCCCTACCAGACGATGCGCGGCAGTGACAAGGGAGAAGATGAGAAAGCAATTGAGTGGGCACTGTCCTGTACAAAGCTGACGGATAAGCGAAAGGTGCCTCTCGCCTCATTGTCAGGTGGAGAACGGCAACGTGTATGGATTGCGATGGCTTTAGCGCAAAAAACACCGATCCTTTTCTTAGATGAACCGACGACTTATTTGGATATGTATTATCAATTTGACATTCTGGAGCTCATTCGAGAGCTCAATGTCGAGCATGGATTAACCATCGTGATGGTCCTGCACGATATGAATCAGGCGATTCGCTATAGTGATGTCATCATCGCCATGAAAGATGGACAAATTATCCGCGAAGGACGGCCAAATGATGTGTTAACAGAAGAGATGGTGCGGCACATTTATCATGTGTCCGTCACAATTAAGCAGGATGCAGAAACAGGGATGTATATCGTGCCTGTAGGCATATAAGTTGTGCAAAAAGCAGGTGAGACAGTGTGAAACGAGGGAAAAGGATCGGGCAGCGAATGCTGACGATCGTCTGTTTAGGTGTTTTTCTATATAGCGGTACTGCCATTGGCTTGGAGCTCTTTGGCTATTATCAAAATCGTCAGGTGCTTGCAAAGGCTCAGACACTTTACACACACGAGGATGGAATGAAACAGCGAAAACCTGGAGAAATCCGTCAGTCATTTGATGATTTGCGAAAGGTGAATCAAGACATTGTCGGTTGGATTGATATGAAGGACACGATGATTCAGTATCCAATTGTTCAGTCAAACGATAATGCATTTTATTTAACTCGTAATTATGTAAAGGATGACACACGGGCAGGCAGTATCTTTATGGATTATCGTAATGACGTCTTGCATGAAAGTCCCAATACAGTGTTATACGGTCATCGGATGAGGGATGGGTCTATGTTTGCTGGTCTCACAAACTATTTGAAAAAAGATTTCTTCCAAGATCATCGCACATTTCAGTACGATACGCTGTACCAAAGCTATGAAGCAGAGATTTTTGCTGTGTATGAGACGACAGTCGATTTCGATTATATTCAGACTGATTTTCAGGATCTTGGTGAATATGCGCACTACTTGCAAGCTGTGCGTAAGAAGTCCATCTATCAAACGAAAACAGACGTATCCACAGATGACTTGATTCTCACATTATCGACCTGTGATCACGTGCTGGCACCTAAAAACAAGCGTCTCGTGGTACAGGCGAAGCTAAAGAAAGTTTACTAGAAAAGGAGAGACAGACGGTTGAAATGTTTACATGTGATTTGGGCAGGACTCGTCGTCGTGCTTCTCCTCGGCGGATGCAGTCAGGCCGCGCCTGTCGAGAATGGGAGCGGGCAAGGTGCGCTCAACATTCAGGATTTTGCCGGCAGAACATTATCGTTTCATGAATCACCTGAACGGATCGTCTCGTTGTCAACTGGCGACATGAGCATCATTTATGCTCTAGGTGGTCAGGTTGTCGGCCGGCCAACTGCCGAATTGCCAGACAATCTACAAAAGGCAAAGTCCGTACAATCAATTGGCACAACCCATCAATTTGATGTCGAGCTGATCACGAGTTTAAAGCCCGATGTGGTGCTTGGGAATGAATCATTAAACAGCAAGGATATCTCTACTATAGAAGGAATTGGTTCACAGCTTCTTTTGACAAGTGCCAACTCAGTGAAGGACATCCAGCGTCAAGTTACTTTATTTGGTGATTTACTTGGAAAACAGCAAAAGGCCAAAGCGCTCAATGCTCAAATCGATCAGCGGATCAAGCAAGTGAAGCAGCCTGAGAAAAAAATAAAGACACTCGTTGTATATGGTGCGCCCGGCACATATATGGCGGCACTTCCACAATCTTTAAGCGGTGATCTGCTGCGGATCGCTGGTGGGGCGAATATTGCTGAAAATGAACCAGCACTCGAGAAGTTTCCGCAATATGCACAAATCAATGCAGAAAAGGTAATCGAGGCCGATCCGGATCTCATTTTGCTGATGACACACAGCAATCCTGAAGATGTCAAAGCAGGCTTTATGAGTGAAATGAAGCAAAATGCGGCGTGGCACGATGTATCAGCTGTCAAAAATGGACACGTTGAGATTCTGCCAAGTGACCTATTTGGGACAAATCCAGGCGCAGAAGTCATCAGAGCGATCGATGAATTAGAGAAGAAATTGAAGCGATTGTCATCATGAAGATGAATGCAGAACTAGATTTTCAAAAAAGGCAGTCAAGACGAAAATGGCTGTTACCAGGATTGTTTCTCTCTTTATGTGTGGGCGTCTGTCTAGGACTTGCGGTAGGTTCTGTCCAATTGTCGCTGACGGATTTAATGGCTGTCTTCACGGGATCAGGTCTGCCTGTTCATGAAAAAATTGTCATGGATTTACGGCTGCCCCGTGTGCTCATTGGTTTTCTCGTTGGGGCCTGTCTCGCGGCATCAGGGGCGATTTTACAAGGAGTTGTCCGAAATCCACTTGCTGACCCTGGGATCATTGGTGTGACTGCGGGCGGCGGGTTAGCTGCTGTACTCAGCATGATTGTTCTTCCGCAATTCACGTATTTGCTTCCGGCAGCTGCTTTTCTGGGCGCCTTATTAGCAGCTCTTGTCGTGTATATGCTGTCATTTGATCAAGGGGTTTCCCCGCTTAAATTGATCTTGGCAGGTGTTGCCGTCAATGCCCTGCTTGGTGCGGTGATGAATGGGTTTATGGTGCTTTATAGTGAGCGTGTGCAGGCTGTTTTGCCTTTTCTATCAGGGGGGTTAAACGGACGGAGTTGGCATCATCTTAGCTTTGTGTCGCCATATGCGCTGGCTGGATTATGTCTTTGTCTTTTCGCCATTAAACCGTCCAATCTCCTTTTGCTTGGCGATGAATCGGCTCAGCTATTGGGCCTTCGAGTAGAAAGGACCCGATTTTTCCTTATTGTGCTGGCCGCTCTTTTAGCTGGAGCGGCTGTCAGTGTCAGTGGTTTAATCGGATTTGTCGGGCTTGTTGTGCCTCATTTTATCCGTCTTTTAATCGGAGATGATTACCGGTATTTGCTGCCGATTTCAATGCTTGGAGGGGGCGTGCTTGTGGTCTTTGCCGATACAGCGGCACGGGTCTGGTTTACACCGGTTGAATTGCCTGTAGGGATCTTGCTTGCCTGCATCGGTGCACCTTTCTTCCTCTATTTATTAAAAAAGAAAGGGAGGGGTTAAGATGGATGTCATTGCAATGGATGACGTGAGTCTCAGTCAAGGCGGCTTTCGGCTGTCTTCCATTTCAGCAGCTGTTCCTAAAGGGAGTGTAACCGGAATCATTGGCCCGAATGGGTCAGGTAAGTCGACTTTTATCAAAGCGGCCGCACGACTGACCTCAATCGAAAGCGGCATGATTTACATTCACGACATCCCGCAAAAAGAGATGACGGCACAGGAGATCGCCAAGGAGGTGGCGGTTCTCATGCAAACAAGAACCGCCATTCCATCGATGACAGTACGTGAGCTGGTCGCACTTGGACGCAGTCCGCATCGTTCCATCTGGAAAAAAAGCAGTACGTCAGATCATGAAGCGATTGAGTGGGCGCTTGAGGTGACGAATAGCCGCACCAATGAAAACAGAATGCTTCATACATTGTCAGGCGGAGAAAGACAAAAGGCATATATTGCAATGGCACTGGCTCAGAAGACAGAAACCATCATTCTCGATGAGCCAACCACTTATTTAGACATTGCGCATCAGCTTGAATTACTGGAGCTGCTCAAACAGCTGAATCAAACACATGGCATCACCATTTTAATGGTTCTCCATGACTTGCAGCAGGCCGCAAAATATTGTGACCGCCTCATTGCTATGAAGCGAGGTCAGGTGCATCAAATTGGCTCACCAAAAGAAGTGTTAACAGAAGACTTTTTCAAGGAGGTCTTTGGGATTCAGGCAGAGGTTCACTTAGACGGTGAGCATCCACTCATTATCCCAATCGCCTCCATTCAACAACAAAAGGGAGATGAACCAAACATGATTATTGTAAACAACCAAGTAAGAGTAGAAAAAGGCAGTGCCGACCACCTTGTTAAACGGTTTAACAAGCAGGGACAAGTAGAATTTATGGAAGGCTTTTTAGGAATGGAAGTATGGGTCACTCAGCAGACAACTGATTACGATGAAGTGACCATTCACACCCGCTGGAATCGAAAAGAAGACTTTGTGAATTGGACAAAATCTCAGGCATTTGGTGATGCGCATGCTCATGGAAAGGCGAAACCTGAAGGCCTGTTAAAAAACAAAATTACGTACTATGAAGTGCAAGTCACAAGACCCGCTTTACAGAAAAAAGCCTAAATATTCAAAAGCGCTGCAGCGAAGAAGCAGCGCTATTTTTTTTGTGATTGTCTCTTTCCGTCACATATTTTTGACAAAGTATTCAAACAACTGACACAATCCTATCCAAATTTTAGGTAAAATTTACTTTATTTTTGAAGCGCATGGGTGTAAAGTACAGGTATAAATAACTAACCGAATGAAAATCAAGAGTAAAATTTCACCGAGTGAACTATATCAAATGGACTTTCACTTGTGAATCATTGAACAAATAGTGAACTTTTTGTGAAATGGTGAGCATAAATATCTCGAATCATTCGGCATGCGAAAGTAAGGGAGGATGTAAGGCTGTGAGTGAGCTGTTTTTAGCAAGATTTCAATTTGCCTCAACGACATTATTTCATTTTATTTTTGTTCCTATGTCTATAGGTTTGGTATTTATCGTTGCATTGATGCAAACCCTTTATGTGGTGAAGAAAAAAGACATCTATAAAAAGATGGCAAAATTTTGGGGTCACCTTTTCTTAATTAACTTTGCAGTAGGTGTGGTGACAGGGATTCTGCAAGAATTCCAGTTTGGGATGAACTGGTCAGATTATTCAAGGTTTGTCGGTGATGTCTTTGGTGCACCGCTTGCCATTGAAGCGCTATTGGCCTTTTTCCTTGAATCGACCTTTATTGGTCTTTGGATATTCGGCTGGGACCGTCTACCGAAAAAAATTCATTTGTTATGTATTTGGCTCGTTTCTCTTGGTACGATCTTTTCGGCGTTTTGGATTTTACTCGCCAACTCATTTATGCAGGAGCCAGTTGGATTTGTGATTAAAAATGGCCGTGCAGAAATGAATGACTTTGGGGCGCTCGTGACAAATCCGCAACTTTGGGTAGAGTTCCCGCACGTTCTGTTTGGTGCATTGGCAACCGGTGCTTTCTTTATTGCGGGTGTCAGTGCCTATAAAATGATCAAAAAACAAGAAGTGACCTTTTTCAAAAAATCTTTCCAGATTGCCATGGTGCTTGCTTTCATTTCTGGCTTAGGTGTGGCGTTCTCTGGACATGATCAAGCGAAGCATTTAATGGAATCACAGCCGATGAAGATGGCAGCAAGTGAAGCCCTTTGGAAGGATAGTGGAGATCCAGCGGCTTGGACACTATTTGCCAACATTGATACAGATAAAAAAGAAAACTCTGCGGAGATCAATATTCCGTTTGCTTTAAGTTACTTGGCCTATTCGAAGTTTAGTGGAGATGTGCCAGGCATGCTGACCCTTCAAAAAGAATATGAAGCAAAGTTTGGTCCTGGAGATTACATTCCTCCAGTCAAAACAACCTTCTGGAGCTTTAGAATCATGGTGGGTGCCGGCATGTTGATGATTTTTGCTAGTATGATTGGTTTGTATTTGAGCTTTAGAAAAAAACTAGAATCAAACAAATGGTATTTACGCTTCATGGTATGGATGATTGCGTTCCCGTTTATTGCAAACTCAGCGGGCTGGATCATGACGGAAATTGGGCGTCAGCCGTGGACAGTCTTTGGTATGATGACAACCGCACAATCCATTTCACCAAACGTATCGTACGGCATGTTGCTATTCTCAGTCATTAGCTTTACGACCATTTATCTGATTCTTGCCATCGTGCTTGCCTACTTATTCATTCGAGAAATTAAAAAAGGTGCACATTCTGAAGAGAATACAGATCAAAAGGATGAAACGGACCTGTCTACAGATCCATTTGATGGAGGCGCATATCATGGCATATCTTAACGAGATTTGGTTTATTCTTGTCGCAGTATTGTTTGTTGGATTTTTCTTCTTAGAAGGATTTGATTTTGGTGTCGGGATGTCCATGCAGCTGCTTGGAAAAGATGCACATGAGCGCCGCATTTTAATCAATACGATTGGCCCTTTCTGGGATGCGAATGAGGTCTGGCTGATTACAGCTGGCGGGGCTATTTTCGCCGCTTTTCCTCACTGGTACGCTACGATGTTCAGCGGATACTATATTCCATTTACGATTCTCCTATTAGCGCTCATTGGGCGGGGGGTCGCCTTTGAATTTAGAGGGAAGGTCGAGAAGGCTTCATGGATCAAAACGTGGGACTGGATCATCTTCTTTGGCAGTCTGCTTCCGCCATTTTTACTCGGAGTGCTATTCACAAGTATGTTACGAGGAATGCCAATTGATCAAGATATGAATATGTACGCTGGATTTACAGACTTTGTGAATCTTTATTCAGTGATCGGCGGGGTAGCCGTGACGGTGCTTTGCCTCCTGCATGGATTGATTTTCGTCACACTCCGCACTGAGGGTGATTTAAGAAATCGTGCAAGAAAGCTCGGTCAGCGTGTTTTATTGATTGCACTACCAGTTCTTGTTCTATTTGTTGGTGTGTCTATTCTTGAAACAGACATTTATACCGTGCGTCCGATCATCACAATCCCTTTAACTGTACTCATTGTGGTTTGTTATGTAGCGGCTCTATTCTTTATGAGAAAAGAGCGTGATGGATGGACATTTTTATTCACAGGTGCAGGTATTATGGTGACGGTGACCATGCTTTTCACAGCATTATTCCCGCGTGTCATGATTAGTTCGATCAACCATGCATTCGACCTCACCATTCAAAACGCTGCATCAGGATCTTATTCACTGACGGTCATGACGATTGTTGCCATTTCTTTGCTACCTTTTGTGCTTGGGTATCAAATCTGGAGCTACTATGTCTTCCGTAAACGTGTAAGCGGTAAGGAGCCAATGACTTACTAATGGATAAACGTTTGCTTCAACTAAAAGGAATGAGGGGGCTTCTTGCCCTCTTAGGTATTGTGTCAATCATCCAAGGAGCAAGTATTATTTTTCAAGCACAGTGGCTGGCACATGCCATAACAACGCTGTTTGACGGGAAGAGCCTCATGCAGGCAACGCCTTATGTCTTGCTGTTTCTTGCTGCCTTTCTGGTGCGGCACGGTCTCACCTTGATGCGGGAGAAGGTCATGTTCACCTATTCTTCCCGAATTGGAGCAGACGTGAGAAAGCAGCTGCTGGACCAGCTGTTCCGTTTAGGGCCAGCTTTCACGAAGAAAAAAGGAACAGGAAAGCTTGTGACATTGGCGATGGAGGGCATTGCCCAATATCGTCAGTATTTACAGCTGTTTTTGCCGAAAATGGTGAACATGGCAGTTATTCCGGTGATGGTGCTTGTCTATGTTTGGACATTAGATGAAACATCTGCTGTCATTCTCATTGTCACGCTGCCGATTTTAATTGTTTTTATGATTTTGCTAGGACTTGTCGCTCAGCGTAAAGCGGCCAAACAATGGAGATCGTATGAGAAATTATCCAATCATTTTACTGATTCTCTCCGTGGCCTTGAAACGCTTCGCTACTTAGGGATTAGCAAAAAGCATTCTCGCAATATTGGAGAGGTCTCAAAGCGTTATCGAAAGGCGACGATGAGCACACTGAAAGTCGCCTTTCTTTCATCTTTTGCTCTCGATTTCTTTTCAATGCTGTCCATTGCGACTGTCGCTGTATTTCTCGGCTTGCGCTTAATTGAGGGAGATCTTTTGTTATTGCCCGCTTTGACCGCACTGATGCTTGCGCCAGAATATTTCTTGCCAGTCCGTGAAGTGGGAAATGATTATCATGCGACGTTAAACGGTAAAGAAGCGAATGAGGCGATTCAAGTGATTTTAGAGGAAAAGGGCTTCCGAGAGCAGGAGACACAATCCGTGCAGCTGAACGAGTGGAATGAGCAATCTGAGCTCATACTGCAAGATGTCAGTGTGTTGCATGATGAACATGCTCCTTATTCGATTCAGGATGTGGACCTCACTGTGAAAGGAAAGAAAAAGATTGGGATCATCGGTGCCAGTGGTTCGGGGAAATCGACGTTAACGGATGTCCTCGGCGGTTTTGTTGAACCGTCTGCAGGTGAAATCATCCTAAACGGAAAGCCGCTTGCTCATTTACAGCTGGCGGCATGGCAAAAAGAAGTTGTTTATATGCCGCAGCATCCTTATTTATTTCACATGACACTGAGAGAAAACATTCGTTTTTATGAACCGAATGCAACAGATGAAGACGTTGAAAGAGCGGTGCAAGAGGCAGGTTTGTCTCAGCTCGTAGCTGATCTCCCCAATGGACTGGATGAGGTCATTGGCGAACAGGGCAGAGGACTGAGCGGTGGACAAGCGCAGCGGATTGCACTCGCTCGCACAGTGCTCGGCCAGCGATCCATTATGCTGTTAGATGAACCAACGGCTCATCTGGATATTGAGACAGAGTATGAATTGAAGAAAACAATGCTTCCATTGTTTGAAGATAAACTTGTGTTTTTAGCTACACACAGACTTCATTGGATGACGGATATGGATGAAATCATTGTGATGGATCATGGGACGATTGCAGAGATGGGGACTCATGAATCATTAATGGAAAGAAAAGGTGTGTACTATCAATTGGTACAGGAACAAATGGGGGCGGTCACACATGGTCAGTAAAGGCTGGTTTATACCTTATATCAAGGAGAATCAAAAGCTGTTTGCCTTGGTGCTTTTTTTAGGGGCGATTGCGGTGTTTTCTGCTTCTATGCTCATGTATACGTCAGGGTTCCTCATTTCAAAAGCTGCCACAAGACCTGAGAATATTTTGATGGTCTATGTCCCAATCGTGGCAGTACGTACCTTTGGTATTTCACGCTCAGCGGCTCGTTATGCGGAGAGACTGGCGAGTCATCAGCTCATTTTGACGATGATTGAAAAAATGCGGGTACGTCTTTATGATATGGCTGAACGAAGTGCCAAACAGACTAAGCTTGGAACAGGTGAAATGCTTGGGCTGTTATCAGAAGATGTGGAGAGATTACAGGATGCGTATTTAAAAACAATTTTTCCATCCATCGGTGCGCTGCTTTTATATGCCGCTTCGATTGGAGCACTTGGGCTTTTTTCATGGCCTTTTGCCGGGTTGATGCTGCTTTATATGGCGCTGCTCGTATTTGTATTCCCATATATCACAGTACTTGTGAACCGGGCGCGACAAATTCAAATGAAGAAAGGCAGAAATGAACTGTACAGCCATTTAACGGATGCTGTCATGGGGGTGAGTGACTGGTTGTTTAGCGGCAGACAGAACGATTTTGTTGAGGGCTATGAACGAAAAGAAGCAAAGCTATTAGCACTCGAATCGGCAAAGCACCGGTTTATCCGTCTGCGCCAATTTTTAGCACAGCTAGTCATTGGAGGAGCAGTCGTCCTTGTTGTGTATTGGAGCGGCTCAGTCGTTCAGGCTGGTTCTATGCCACACACGCTCATCGCAGCCTTTGTGCTTGTGCTGTTTCCATTAACAGAAGCCTTTCTTCCGCTGTCAGATGCAGCAGGCGATATTCCTGTTTATCAGCATGCCGTCAGCAGATTAAATCATTATGAAGAGCGGTCGTATGAAGGATTAGTGGAGAGGAAGGCAGCAGACGAGACACCCGTCTCTGATGGCGTTGAAGCGGTCTGTTTTGATCAAGTCACCTTCGGATATGAAGTAGATCAACATGTACTAAAGCATTTTTCGTTTTCCCTGAAGCAAGGTGAATCGCTCGCTCTTTTAGGAAAAAGCGGTGCAGGCAAATCGACCATTTTAAAACTGTTAGAAGGGGCAGTCGTGCCAAATCAAGGGGTTGTCAGCATTCAGGGGAAACCGGTACAAAGCATTCAAGAGGAGATATCCTCTTATGTGTCTGTGCTCAATCAACAGCCCTATTTATTCGATACGTCTGTTTTAAACAACATTCGCTTAGGTTCTCCAGAAGCGACAGAAGAGCAAGTAAAAGAAGCCGCGCGGCAAGTGCAGCTGCACGATTACATTGAGTCTTTGCCAGAAGGTTATCACACAGGTGTACAAGAGACAGGGGTTCGTTTCTCTGGTGGAGAAAGACAGCGTATGGCTCTAGCACGGATTTTGCTGCAAAACACACCGATTGTTGTATTAGATGAGCCAACCGTCGGGCTTGATCCACGCACAGAGCGTGAATTGCTTGAAACAATCTTCCGTGTGTTAAAAGGAAAAACAGTCATTTGGATCACCCATCATCTCACTGGCTGTGAGGCATGTGACCGTATGATGTTTATTGAAGGTGGACGTATTGAGATGGAAGGGCACCATCATGATTTGCTGAAAGAAAATGTGCGTTATCAAAAGCTGTATGAAATGGATCGTCCATTTTCGAACGTGTAAAAAATGTATGACAAGAACGTTCGGACAGAAGATTTCTGCCCGAACGTTTTTTTGAGTTTAAGGATTTACTTTTCCTACACCCGCATTTGATACAACTTCTGATTTCACATTGTTCACGTTAAGCAAAGAGTAGTTATAAGGAGGGTTGTACGTACCTGTTGAAGACGTTGGCAGGCTACCTGTGCTGTTAATATATGAGTTGTTGATGACATGCCATGTACCGACTTGACGGCTGTCCCAGCTGCCAATGGCATTGTTTGTATTTTCAAATACGTTGTGCTCAATTCTCATTTTTGCGCCCATACGAGAGTTAATCGCAGTTGTATGGATGCCTTTGTAGTAGTTGTTATACACATGACCTTCTCCGTAGCGCATAGACGGTACACGAGAGTTCAAGTTTTCAAAGCGGTTGTTGTGGAATGTGATTTTTCTGTTGTAGTTATCGTTATCGGAGCTGCCCATCAGCATTGTTTTCCAGCTGTCATGGACATAGTTCCATGAGAACGTAATGTAATCGGAGTCATTTTTCACATCGAATAACCCATCATAGTCATCTTTCCCAGAGTTCAAAGTGTTGTAAAGTTCATTATGGTCGACCCATACGTTTTTAGAGCCACCTTCGATTCCGATGGCATCTTTGTCACCGATTTTGCTGTGATGGATTTTGAGGTTGCGGATGATGACGTTATTGGCACGCCATACTTTAATACCAATCCCATTAAATTCGCCGTTTTTCCCTTTACCGACGATGGAGACATTGTTTGTATCTTTCACATCAATTTTATTGGCCGAAGTATTAGAAGGAGTAATCGTTCCGTCTACCACGATTTTCAATTTTTCATTTGTTCCTTTGCTTTTGAGGGCAGCTAATAGTTCATTTCCGGTTTTCACCGTCACCGTTTTACCGCCTTCACCGCCTGTTGTACCGCCATTTAATGTGGAGAATCCTTGCTGATTAAAATTGGCCATAATCGAAGGGCTTTCTGGATATTTCGTTGCTGCTTTTGCCTCCCCATTTGGCGCAAATAATGAAGTCACGAGACCAACCGCTAACACACCAGCTAACATTGGAACTTTTTTCTTCAACATGAACATCTCCATTCTATATTTTGTTTTAATGTAAACGTTTCCAAAATAAGCTGCGATTCAACCGCTCCTCCTTCCTTCGCCAGCATCGCCTCTTTCGGAATGTAGGAAGAGCATAGCACGCAAAAAGGTATCATCGGCTAAGAATTGGAACGAAGTATTCCACGATTTTCAAGGAAACTAAGGCAATGATTATTTCAATTTATCTACATGAGACAAGGATCATTGACGATAGGTATTGGGGTAACCTAGTGATTATGAAAAGGACGTTCTTCTTTTCAAGGAAAATCAAGATGATTACGAAAGCGTCATTTTGTTAGAGACAAAGACATGTCATAATCATTACATAAGAAAAAAATGGATATCAAATAGATCCATGCGCTAAATAGCAGGTAGAAAAGGCTCCAATTAAAAAAAGAAGGTCTATTTTAAACGATGCGATCACCGGTGTCGTCTAATCAATAAGAGATAGAAAGGAAGGAGGGACGTGTTTGGAGCAGACCGAGGAGACTTTATGGATCAAGCGGGCAAAACAGGGGGATGATGCCGCATTTACCGCCCTTTATCGGCATCATTATTCGTTTCTTTACCGTTATTTGATGAAATTGACCCTTCAACAAGAGCTGACAGAGGAGATCATGCAAGAAACGATGCTCAAAGCGTACATGAAACTTTCTTCTTTTAGAGGAGATTCATTATTTTCAACATGGCTCATGTCCATTGCATCTAGACAATTTTTAGATCATCAAAAGAAAAGAAAACGTGAACAAAAGAGAGAAGGAAAGGCGAATCAAGAAGCCATCCGCCGGTTCAAATGGGATGTTCAGCAAAAAGGCCATACTTGGCATGACATGTGGGATGCTCTAAATGAGTTAAAGGCTCAGGAGAGAGCACCGATCCTTCTCCATTACTATTATGGCTTTACTTACCCTGAAATCGCTTCGATGCTCGGGGTGAGAGAAGGTACGGTGAAATCGAGGGTTCATCATGGGATCAAGAAAATTCGAAAGGAGTGGGACTGATGAAAGAAGATCGTTTCGCCGATCGTTTAAAAGAGGGGCTGCAGGAGCTCGATGAACAAATCGAAGTAGAAAAGCCGAGTGAACAAGCTTTGATGTTGATGCTAAAGCAGGCAAAGGAAAAAGAGAAAAAACGTTTTAAACAAGAAGTGCTGGCGTACATCATCGTCAGTCTGACCATCATGACACTTTTTGCAGCTGCCATTACTCATTTGCCCATCATCTTCATTCTTCTCCAAGTGGTGAGCGTGCCACTCTGTGTGGTTGTCGGCATCAAGGAATACCAACATATTAAAGGAGGGTCCTCCTTATGAGTCAGACGGAAATGATCATCTTATTGTGCGCATTACCGTTACTGTTTGCACAAGGATTTCTCTTATTTATGGATGCTAAGAAAAGAGGGCGTTATAAATGGTTCTGGGGCATCATTGGATTAATCAACTTCCCATCTTCTTCTATTTTATATTGGCTGTGTGTTGTCTTACCTGATCGTAAAAGAGGAGAAAAGCTCAGGAAAGATTGAAAGACGTTGTAAAACTTTTGACCTTTTTTTTGAATGATCATCATCTAGAAACAATGAAAGTTTCATGAATGTGTCAAAGAAAGCGGGATGTTGAACGCCCAGTTCGTCATTTCTAGCACGATAGTCATTCTTTGAGCGGGTCATTTTCATGACGGAAGGTGATTCTGCTTGATCTATCTCATTTCGGCATCGTTTTCATCTGTTATCAATATTGATCAGTTTTTACAAATGGTGTTAAATTAATCTCAATATGCGTTAGAAAATCTAACAACCAAAGAGTGAGATATTGACAAGGAGGCAGATGAGACATGTTGACCTTAGATCGAGCAGCACAAACAGCACAAAGCTACATCCACCGTGTGCTAGAGGATGTAGAAAAACGGAATCCAGGCGAGGCGGAATTCCAGCAAGCCGTGAAAGAAATTCTGGAATCCCTCGTCTCGGTTTTTGCAAAACACCCAGAGTATGAAAAACAGGGGATCTTAGAACGCTTAATTGAGCCTGAGCGGCTTGTGATGTTTCGTGTACCGTGGGTAGACGATGAAGGCAAAGTACAGGTGAACAGAGGATTCAGGGTTCAATTTAATAGTGCCATCGGTCCTTATAAGGGGGGCATTCGTTTCCACCCATCGGTCAATGCCAGCATCATCAAGTTTTTAGGATTTGAACAAATCTTTAAAAACGCACTGACAGGTTTGCCGATCGGCGGAGGAAAAGGTGGATCAGATTTTGACCCTAAAGAGAAATCTGATGGAGAAATCATGCGTTTTGTTCAAAGCTTTATGAGTGAACTCAGTCGTTATATTGGACCTGATCAAGATGTACCGGCAGGAGATATTGGGGTAGGCGCACGCGAAATTGGCTATATGTTCGGCCAGTACAAAAAAATGCGTGGTGCGTATGAAGCAGGTGTCCTGACAGGAAAGAGCCCTAGCTTCGGAGGCAGTTTAGCAAGAAAAGAAGCGACCGGCTATGGACTGGTGTACTTTATGGAAGAAATGTTAAAAGCCCACGGAATGCAATTTGAAGGACGATCTGTTGTTGTGTCTGGGTCAGGAAATGTATCGATTTATGCGATGGAAAAAGTATTGGAATTAGGCGGAAAGGTTGTGGCTTGTAGTGATTCAAGCGGAGCCATTTACGACCCTCAAGGCATTTCACTTGAGACAGTGAAGCAGCTGAAGGAAGTCGATAACCAGCGAATTAGTGCCTACATAGACATTCACCCGCATGCTGAATTGATTGAAGATTGCGAACAAATTTGGTCTCTCCCTTGTGACATTGCGCTGCCATGTGCGACACAAAATGAAATTTCAGAGTCGCAAGCACAGCAGCTAGTGGCAAACGGTGTCATCGCTGTAGGAGAAGGGGCCAATATGCCGTCCACACTTGAGGCCGTCAAAGTATTTGAACAACATGATATTTTGTTTGCACCAGCAAAAGCAGCAAATGCTGGGGGAGTGGGTGTTTCGGCGTTAGAAATGGCGCAAAACAGTGCGAGAATGTCTTGGACTTTTGAAGAAGTAGATGGTCAGTTGAAACAAATGATGCAGTCGATTTATCGTCAGTGTACTGAGACAGCTGAAGAATACGGATACGCTGGAAACTTAATGGTAGGCGCAAATATTGCAGGATTTCGCAAAGTGGCAGATGCCATGATCGCGCAAGGCGTCATTTAATTCCTGCTCTCCCGCACCTGTTTATTTCATGACAAGATCGGGAATCGTCTTGTAAGAATGACAATAAGGAGGCGCGGGAGAAAATGAAAAAGTGGCTGAAACAAATTGTCAAATGGGCACCAGTGATTTATCCAGTGGTGAGGAAAATATACAAAGAACGAAAAGCATCCAAAAGTCGTAACGTATCAGCCGGGTAATCCGGCTTTTTTTTTATGAAATGAATGAAACAAAAAAATATGCTTTGTGAATGATCCATTTCACTTCTCTCTCCGTTAAGTACATAACAAACGGAAAGAGGAGGCAAAACAGATGAAAATGAAAAAAGCATTTTTAACGATCCCGCTTAGTGCAGCATTATTATTACCAACTGCTCAAATGGCAAGTGCACACGAAGGACATATGCATGGGGATGCAAAAAAGTCGTCATCATCACAAGAGGTGTCAAATAAAGCAACGGATCTTCGCGCAGCGCTTGATCAGCTCTTCTCAGAGCATGCTTATTTAGCAGTGATCACGATGCAAAAGGGAATTGACGGCAGTAAAGATTTTGATCAAGCAGCCGCAGCGTTAAATGAAAACACGAATGATCTATCAGATGCGATCGCCTCTGTGTATGGAAAAAAAGCAGGGAAACAATTCAAAGAGATTTGGTCAAGCCATATCGGCTACTTCGTTGATTATGTACAAGCGACAGCGAAAAAAGATGAAGCAGGTAAAAAGAAAGCGGTCAAAGAGCTTGATCAATACCGCATGAAACAAGCTGATATGCTTGATAAAGCAACAGGTGGAAGATTGAAAGCAAGTGAACTTGAAGAAGGGTTAAAGATGCACGTCAATGAACTGCTAAAAGCTTTTGACAGTTACACAGAAAAGGATTTTGATACAACCTATGAAACGGTCAGAAAATCCATTCATCATATGTTTGAAGTAGGTAAAGGTGTATCATGGGCGATTACAGATCAATTTCCTGGGAAATTTGATCAAAAATCAGTCGATACTCCAGCGGCAGATCTTCGTGAGGATTTAAACTACTTGTTCTCAGAGCATTTGGCACTCGCGGTAGTGGCTATGCAAAAAGGGAATGATGGCAGCAAGGACTTTGACCAAGCGGCAGCAGCCTTAAATGAAAATACAAATGATTTATCAGATGCGATCGCTTCTGTTTATGGAAAAGATGCAGGAAAACAATTTAAAACGATCTGGTCAAGTCATATCGGATATTTAGTTGATTATGTTAAAGCGGATGCATCAGGAGACGAGCAGGCAAAAGAAAAGGCTGTCAAAGATTTAGATGCTTACCGTATGAAACAAGCAAAATTTTTAGATCAAGCAACAGATGGACGATTGAAGGCGGCTGACTTAGAAGCTGGGTTGAAAACCCATATTGATGAGCTCATCAAAACGTACACGTCTTATCATCATGGTGAATATGATCAGCTGTACCCGACTGTCAGAGAAGCATACGGCCATATGTTCATGGTTGGTCAAGATGTCGCATCAGCTATTGTCGATCAGCATCCTGACATGTTCAAATCCAACATGCCAAATGAGATGCCGAAAACAGGTATGGGAGGCACAGCCGGTCCATTAGGTATGTCATATGAAGCATTTGCTGGGATGATGGCAAGTCTCATCTTAGCCGGAGGTGCAGTGGGGGCGTTCTTCCTCATTCGCCGTAAACCATCAAATTAAGCAGGCATCAAGACAAGAGGGAACGTGCACAATCGTGCCGTTCCTTTCTTCAAAAGGAGGTCGACTTGCGTGAAAAGATGGCTGTTTGGTATTCTGACGCTTTTCATCATCACGGGCTGCGCATCCCAATCAATAGATGAAAAGTCATCCTCTGAAACTGCATCATCTCCTGAGCCAATGACAGCAAAACAAGCCAAGAATCAATCTCATTCACACGACACGTTAAAAGATGAGCCATCGGGTATTGTGCCAGCTGACATCTCCATTCCAGCGATTGATGTCCAAGCAAAAGTGGAGAAAACGACTTTATCAAAGGATGGCAGTATGGGTGTTCCACAAAATACAGATCACACAGCTTGGTTTGAAGATGGTCCGAAGCCTGGTGATAAAGGGAATGCTGTCATAAATGGTCATGTTGATAATAAATGGGGTCCAGCTGTTTTTTATCGACTAAAGGAGCTAAAAAAGGGAGACAAAGTCATTGTGACATCCTCGTCAGGGGAAAAGCGAACCTTTGAGGTTCTCAAGGTGAAAAGCTATCCGCGCGAAGAGAAACCAAATGCTTTTTTCGGGTACGCCTTTACACGGAATCTCAATTTCATCACATGTACGGGAACTTTTGATCATGCAGCCGGTACACATGAAAAAAGATTGGTTGTCTTTACACAACTGATTTCCTCATAAGAAAAAGGCGGATACACGGAGGTGTAACGCCTTTTTTTCATGATTTCCACAACAGCATCTTAGAAGAAGATTCATAGGTCATTAGATATGGTTGGTTGTATAAATAGGGGCGTTTGTCATATAAATGAGTTGGCAATTTTTATTTCTTTTCAGTAGAATATGAGTAATGAAGAGAACTGTAAGCGTATACAACCTGTCCGAACAAGGCAGATTCTCCACCCTAAATGAAGGAGGCCGACCTAATGCTGAGTAAAAGACTGGCGCACATTTTAAGTCAGCTGATGGCAGCTGAGACTCCTCTCACGAGCGCTGCGCTTTCTGTCAGTTTACAAGTGACAAGCCGCACCATCCGAACAGACATCAAGGAACTGAATGAGCGTCTAGCCCCTTATCAAGCAGCTGTATCAGCTGTTAGAGGCGCTGGCTATGAGCTGTTGATCAACGATGAGAATGCCTTTCGCCGTTTTATGAAGGAAGAAGTCGAACAGGAAGAACCGCTTGCAATTCTTCCAGAAGAACGAGTTCGATTTATTTTGAAAAAGCTGCTTCTAGCGGAATCATATGTGAAGCTGGAAGACTTACAGGAGCAGCTGTTTATTAGTAAATCGACGATGAGTAATGACATGAAATGGGTCAAACGTAAGCTCGAACCCTTTGATCTGAAGCTGGAAGCAAAGCCGAATAAAGGCTGCCGGATCAAAGGATCTGAGATGAAAATCCGTTATTGCATGTCAGAATATTTATTCAATGAACGGCGTTCCTATCAAACCATGCTGAACACGGCGGTTACGATTTTGCCAAAACATGAGCTGGAATTGATTCAGAGAACCATGATTGATTATATCAACGAGGAAAAAATGAATCTATCAGACATTTGCATGAATAATTTAATTGTTCATATTGCTATTGCCTGTAAACGGATTAGACACGGAAACTATGTATCTGTGCTGCCTGAAGAAATCAACGAAATCCCAAGGGCAAAAGAATACAAGGTAGCCCAAAAAATGGTTGAGCGTCTTGAAGGGCTGCTAGATGTCTCATTTCCACAAGAGGAAATCGTTTATATCGCCATTCATTTGCTAGGAACAGCCAAAATGGTACAGTCTTTTTCAACGGGCGGTCAAAAACAAATTGTGGATGATGACACGAGCCGTCTTGTTCAGCTGATGCTGAAAGCCATTGATCAAAAATTGCAGCTGGATTTAGCGGGAGATGCGGAATTGCTGATTGGCCTCAGTTTGCACTTAAAGCCAGCGATCAATCGGTGTAAGTATGGAATGAATTTAAGAAATCCAATGCTTGATGAGATCAAAGCGGGCTATCCAATTGCCTTTGAAGCAGGGATTGTGGCGAGCAGGGTCATTGAAGAAGAGACAGGTTTGTCCATTCATGAAAATGAGATCGGCTATATGGCACTTCATTTTGGTGCGGCCTTAGAGCGCAGGAAAATGGAAATACCACCGAAGCGATGCCTGATTGTCTGTGCGTCTGGTGCTGGGAGTGCAAGGCTACTTCAAGATCGTTTGCGGTCACAATTTGGGTCGAAGCTGACCATTTTAGGCACAGCAGAGCTTTATTCGCTTCCGCATGTCTCTTTACATGCATTGGATTTAATTATTTCGACCATTCCCATTCATATGGATTTACCGATTCCGGTCATTCAAGTGAACACGATTTTAGGAGGCAGTGATTTTTTAAAAATAGAAGAAGCTTTGACAAGTGAAACAAGAGTGACATTAGCCACGCAATATATGAAAAAGGAATTGGTCTTTACAAAACGCGCCTTTCAAACAAAGGAAGAGGTCATACACTTTCTCACGCAAAAGGTCATTGACATGGGCTTAGCGCCAGCAGAACTTACACAATCTGTGATGGAAAGAGAAGAGTCTGCACCGACTTCATTTGGGCATTATACAGCGATTCCGCATCCGATGACCCCGCTAACAGAAGAGACGTTTTGGGCGATCTGTACATTAGAAAAACCGATTATTTGGGGAGAGAAAAAAGTTCAATTTGTGTGCTTGCTTTGTGTCGAAAAAGAGAATGCCAAAGACTTAAAAGGCATGTACCGTCTGCTTGGAGAGCTTGTCCATCATGTGAAATTTATTCAGCACCTCATCACCTGTGACACCTTTGAAGACATGCTGGATGTCATGGATAAAAAAGCGCCTTCGTACAAGAACTAATGGTGTGATATTAACTTTTTCCGCTTCCTAAAGGAAAAAGTATGGGTGTTTATGAAAGCGGTTTCATAATATGATGAATGTGTAAAGAAAAGCTTCATATTTCAAAAAGGGGGCGTTTACAATGAACATTTTATTAGTTTGTGCAGCAGGTATGTCAACAAGCTTACTTGTCACAAAAATGGAGAAAAGTGCACAAGAACAAGGAAAAGACTATCGTATTTGGGCAGTATCTGGAGATGCTGCAAAAAATCATATTGATCAAGCCGATGTGCTTTTATTAGGACCTCAAGTTCGTTATTTATTACCGCAAATGAAAAAACTCGGAGAAGACAAAGGAATTCCAGTAGACGTGATTAATACCGTGCATTATGGCGTATGTAATGGTGCTGAGGTTTTAAAATCTGCTGAACAGTTAGTGAACGGATAAAGGGGGCGGAAGGGATGAATGGATTCAACCGATTTCTAGAAGAGAAGGTTATGCCGTTTGCAGGGAAGATTGCCGCTCAAAGACATTTACAAGCATTGCGTGACGGAATTGTTTTAACCATGCCTCTCATTATCGTCGGTTCACTGTTTCTTATTTTAGCCAACCTTCCGATTCCAGGATACAGCGATTTTATGGCAAGTGTCTTCGGAGCCGAATGGGCCACGAAACTATCCTATCCTGTGAATGCCACCTTTGACATTATGGCACTTGTTGCGACCTTTGGGATCGCGTACAGGTTAGCTGAAAAGTATGCAGTCGATGCACTGTCATCTGGTGCAATTGCTGTCGCAGCGTTCCTCCTAGCCACACCTTATCAAGTACCGTTCACACCTGAAGGATCAACAGAAGCTATCCTAGTGAATGGTGGTATTCCCGTCACACTGATGGGCAGTAAAGGGCTATTCGTTGCCATGATTATTGCCATGCTTTCCACCGAAATTTACCGCTTTATTGTACAGCGGAATATCGTCATCAAAATGCCTGATGGTGTACCGCCAGCAGTTAGTAAATCGTTTATCGCACTTATTCCAGGTTTTGTGGTCATCACGCTGATCTGGGTCGCTAGGCTTCTGATTGAGATGACACCTTTTGAGAGTATTCATAATATCATTACGGTCTTAATCGGCACACCACTATCCATTCTTGGTGGAAGCTTAGGCGGAAGTATCGTTGCCATCGGTGTGCAAATGCTCCTCTGGGCATGTGGTATTCACGGAGCCACCATTGTCGGTGGAGTCATGGGTCCGATTTGGCTCGGTGCGATGGATGAAAACCGTCTTGCCTTCCAAGCAGGAGAAGTGCTGCCGAATATTTTCACAGCGCAGTTCTTTGAAATCTTTATCAATGTCGGCGGAAGCGGCGCGACGCTTGCTTTGGTACTGACCATGATCTTGCGTGCGAGAAGTAAACAAATGAAACAGCTTGGCCGTCTTGCGATTGGGCCAGCCATCTTTAACATCAACGAACCGATCATTTTTGGAATGCCGATTGTGATGAACCCAATGCTTCTCATTCCGTTTATCCTTACCCCAATTATGATGATCATCACCACATATATCGGAATGAGCACAGGACTTGTAGCAAAACCGGCAGGGATCGCTGTCCCGTGGACAATGCCGCCAATCATTTCAGGCTATCTCGCAACAGGCGGGAAAATCTCTGGTGCGGTCATGCAGCTGATTAACCTTGCCTTGTCATTTGCGCTATACTATCCATTCTTTAGAATGTGGGATAAGCAGAAATTGAAAGAAGAAAATGAGCTTGAAGCAAAAGCATCAACAGATGAAAATGTCGTCAGCATGTAATAGAGGGAACAAGGGGGATGCGGCCGATGGAAATGGAACAAATTGTGTTTCAACTCATCTTGCACGGTGGTAATGGCAGAAGCTCGGCCATGGAGGCCATTACATGTGCAAAGCAAGGCAATTTTGATGAGGCGAAGCAAAAATTGCAGGAAGCACAAGACGCGTTAAATGAGGCGCATCACGCACAGACAGAGCTGATCCAAGGAGAAATCAGAGGAGAGAAAACCGACGTCAGTCTCTTGATGATTCATGCACAGGATCATCTGATGAACGCAATGACCGTCAAGGAGCTTGCAGCTGAAATCATTGAGCTCCATGAAAAAATGAAGCAATTCGGAGGTGTCAATTCATGAAAGACGGAATCAAAATTGTCACAATAGGCGGTGGATCAAGCTATACGCCTGAGCTCGTCGAAGGGTTTATTAAACGATATCAAGAATTGCCTGTAAAGGAATTATGGCTTGTGGATATTGAAGCAGGTCAGGAAAAGTTGAACATCGTGGGTGCCCTTGCAAAACGTATGGTTGAAAAAGCAGGTTTGCCGATTGAAGTGCACCTCACCCTTGACCGCCGGGCAGCTCTGAAAGATGCGGACTTTGTCACGACACAATTTCGTGTAGGACTGCTCGAAGCCAGAGCCAAGGATGAAAGAATCCCGCTCAAATACGGCGTCATTGGACAGGAAACGAATGGTCCAGGCGGGTTATTTAAAGGTCTACGCACCATTCCAGTCATTCTAGACATCGTGAAGGATATGGAAGAGCTTTGTCCAGATGCCTGGCTGGTGAACTTTACAAATCCAGCAGGCATGGTCACAGAGGCGGTGTTACGCTACACGAATCTGAAAAAAGTGGTCGGTCTATGCAATGTGCCGATTGGAATCAAAATGGGCATTGCAAAAGCGCTGGATGTCGATGTCGAACGCATTGAAGTACAATTTGCAGGCCTCAATCACATGGTCTATGGTTTAGATGTGTATTTAGACGGGGTCAGCATTATGGATCAAGTGCTCGATGAGTTAGGAAATCCAAATAGCCAGTGGTCCATGAGGAATATTGAAGCGAAAAACTGGGAGCCTTCTTTCGTCAAAGGCTTAGGGGTCATTCCATGTCCGTATCATCGTTATTACTATAAAACGAAAGATATGCTGGAGGAAGAACAAAAAGCGGCTCAAGAAAAAGGAACAAGAGCAGAGGTTGTGCAGCAAGTCGAGCATGAACTATTTGAGTTATATAAAGACCCAGATTTATCGATTAAACCGCCGCAGCTCGAAAAAAGAGGCGGGGCTTATTACAGCGATGCAGCATGTAATTTGATCAGCTCCATCTATAATGATAAACATGACATTCAACCGGTAAATACAGTGAACAGAGGAGCGATTGCCAGCATTCCGGCCGAATCAGCGGTTGAAGTGAACTGTATTATTACAAAGGACGGACCGAAACCAATCGCGACAGGTGATCTGCCTGTGGCTGTGAGAGGACTCGTTCAACAAATCAAGTCCTTCGAGCGTGTGGCAGCTGAAGCAGCTGTGACAGGAGATTACGAGACGGCTCTTGTCGCCATGACCATCAATCCACTCGTTCCATCTGACGAAATTGCAAAGCAAATCTTAGATGAAATGCTTGAAGCGCACCGCGAATATTTACCGCAGTTCTTCAAATCAGTGAATGCGTAAAATAAAATGGCCCCTTTATGGGGTCGTTTTTTATGATTTTTTCATATGGAAACCGGAGAAAGCAGTGTATGATAGAAAAAACAACATGTACTGCTTCAAAGAAAGGACGGTTAGAATATGGTGGCAATTGGGTTAATGCTTTACGGCTTTATCGTTCAACCTCTACTGAGTTACGGCACAGTGGTTTTGTTTTTGTATGGAATCATCGCTTCATTTATTGGCCTGATTCGGCATAGACAGGATGTGTGGATGTATGTTCTCCGCCTGCTCGTTTGTTTTACCATTCCAGTAACCAATCTGTTAATGTATTTCGCCACCATCGATGGAGATGAAAGAGACTTTGATTTCCAGCCGATGCCGCCAGTTTATCATCTTGTTTTTATCCTAGAAATCATCATCGTCTTTTTACCAGAGATCTTTTTACTGATCGAGAGAAAGCGGAGTATCAAAGGGAAACAGTGGATATATGCAGGGGCCATTGTGGGGATATCGGTCTTGTTTTGGTGCACGATTTGATGAGAGGCTGACTGACATCTAAGTCTTTTTCGCCTTTTTGTTGCGTAACCTCTTTCGCCTCACTTTTACAAAAGTAATGGAAAGAACAAGGATAGAAATTCCGAGAAACTTAAATAGAAAACGGGTGAAGAACGGTGAATCATCGAAACCTGTAGCGATGATGATCGATCCGATGCAAATCCCAAAGAACGCTAGTAAATAAGTAAAAAACATATCATCACTCCTTAAGCGTGGAATAGATCCATATTTTCCATTATGAGGTAGCGAAGGAGATAAAGAAACAAAAAAAGAACCCTTCATCAAATGAAAGGTTCTTTCGTTTGCTTATGCCTGCTTGACGACCGAATCGACTTCTACTGTCCAGCCGAAGATATCTGGCTGAGTTCCTTTTTGGATTCCAGTAATCGCTTCGTACAATTTCTTCGATACTTCGCCTGTTTGACCATTTTGAATGACGTATGGCTGATCGTGATAAATTAATTCACCGACAGGAGAAATGACGGCTGCCGTTCCTGTCCCGAAGATTTCTTCAAGTTCACCTGACTGATGTGCTTCGATTAACTCATCAATTGAAATTTTACGTTCTGTCACAGGGATTTCCCAATGCTTTAACAGCTCAAGCACAGAATTCCGTGTGATCCCTTCTAAAATGCTGCCATTCAGTTCAGGCGTCACGATTTCTCCATTGATTTTAAAGAAGATATTCATACTGCCGACTTCTTCAATGTACTTTTTCTCGATGCCATCAAGCCACAGGACTTGTGAAAATCCTTTCGTTTCAGCAACTTGCTGTGCTTTCAGGCTTGATGCATAGTTTCCAGCTGTTTTGGCATTTCCTGTTCCGCCTTTAACAGCGCGGACAAATTCGTTTTCCACCGCAATTTTGACCGGATGGATGCCTTCTTTATAATAAGAACCTACTGGAGATAAAATGATGATCAGCTTATAGGTGCTTGACGGTGCAACACCTAAATAGGGCTCAGTAGAAATAATGAATGGACGAATATACAAAGAAGTGCCCTCTGCATCAGGTACCCAATCCTTATCAATGCGAATGAGTTCATTTAAGCCTTCTAAAACCGTTTCTGTATCAATTTGCGGGATACATAGGCGGTCGTTTGATCTGTTTAAGCGTTCCATATTTTTTTCGGGACGGAATAAAAGAATCTTTTGATCCTCAGACACATACGCCTTCAAGCCTTCAAAAACAGATTGGCCATAATGATAAACCATAGAAGCTGGATCCATTGGAATCGCCTGATAAGGGATAATTCTCGGATCATACCAGCCTTTATCAATTGAATAATCCATCACAAACATGTGGTCTGTGAAGATTTTTCCGAATTCAAGTTGATCAGATTGAGGTTTTGGTTTTTTTGTTGAACTAAGTTCAACGCGGATGGGTTGTTTTGGCATCGTAAATCTCCTTGCTGTTTGATTATTTGAAAATTCTAATAATATGAAATAATTATGATTCTATTCTATACCTTCACAAAATATTAGCAATAGGTTTTCTGGAATTCAGACAAGAAAAATCTGTTAAAGCGCTTTCCTCCTCTCTGTCGTGGTTTTACTGAAGTTTCTCCTTAGAAATAAAATCCAATTTCATTATTAACTGATTAATCTGACAATTTAAAAACAACTTGTTTTCCTGTAAGATATTCTTTCAACCATACACCTTTTGACTAGTACATTGCAAGGGGCATTGCCATATTTTAATCCTCTTTTTTTAACCGATAAAGGTAGAAGAGAGTGGAAGGGAGCAAACAACGAGATGAAACGAATGATATCAGGCGCCTTATTGATTTTATTGATGACCGCCATTAGTTTTGGCTGTCAAGCGATGACGGAGGAGGCTGGTGCGAAGCAAGGTACTGCCTATTACGTCGCAGCAAATGGGAACGACAAACATCCAGGGACAAAGCAAAAGCCTTTCCGTACGCTGAAAAAAGCGGCAAGTATCGCGAAAGCTGGGACAACAGTTTACATGAGAGGCGGTACATACAAAGAGAGATTGATTGTCCGCCATTCTGGAACAAAGAAAGCACCAGTTGTTTTTCAAGCGTATGGAAAAGAGAAGCCTGTCATTAGCGGAGCATCTCTTAAAGGAAATCAAGCAGACGGAGGTCTCGTGAAGCTTGATCAAAAAAGCTATATCACCCTGAAAGGTTTGACAGTCGGTCATATTAAAACGAATAAAGAAGATGTGACACCCATCGGTATATTCATCACAGGAAGCGGCAAAGGCGTCAAACTGCTTAACAACCGTGTGTACGACATTCAGACGACACATCAAAATGGGAATGCTCATGGCATTGCGGTCTATGGAACGAAAGCACCTGCAGCCATTGAAGACATCGAAATCAAAGGAAACACTGTGGAAAAGTTAAAGCTAGGTTTTAGTGAAGCCCTTGTGCTAAACGGAAACGTGAAAAAATTCCGCGTGACACATAATACAGTCCGGCATACGGACAATATCGGGATTGATTTAATTGGTTTTGAGAATGTCGCACCTTCTAAAAAGTATGATCAAGTGCGAAATGGTGTCGTATCTAGAAACAAAGTTTATGAGATTACGAGTGTTGGGAATCCAGCGTACGGCAAGGACATCTCCGCAGGAGGAATCTATGTGGATGGCGGAAAAGACATCGTGATTGATCATAACATCAGCCATCATAATGACCTTGGGATTGAGGTCACAAGTGAACATAAAGGGAAGATGGCCGAACGCATTCGCATTGAGCACAATCAAGTATATTTAAATCGTTATACAGGCATCTCCATTGGCGGCTATGACAAGAAGCGGGGCGGAACCACAAACACGACCATCTCCCATAACATTTTGTACAAAAATGACACAGCCGGCTTAGAAGGCGGTCAATTGCTCATGCAATATCAATCGGTGAACAATCGAATCACGAATAATATCATGACAGCCAGTGCTTCGCATTACTTAGTCGTGAATCTCTACGAAGTGAACAAGAAGAATACATTCCAAAAGAATGTCTACGATGACCGCAAAGGTGCAAAAGCCTCACAGTGGGTATGGCGCGGGAAATGGCTGGAAGGCTACAAAACGTATCGCTCGAAAAGCGGTCAAGATAAAGGATCAGCACACCTTAATCCCCAATTTGTGAATGAGAAAAAATATGATTTCCGTCTTAAGGCATCATCACCTGCTAAGAAAATCATCGGCAGTTAAACAAGGCATTCGGTGCAAATGATCATTTTAGAAATTTTCAAAAAAGTCATTGACATTGATGAGACATCACATTAAAGTAAAGAAGACATTTCAACTAAAACAAATTTCATAACGGATCTCTTATCAAGAGAGGCAGAGGGACTGGCCCTATGACGCCCAGCAACCGTTTCTATTTAAGAAATTGGTGCTAATTCCTGCAAAGCTGTTACAGCTTTGACAGATAAGAGAGGAAGACTTCCCGATACATGTTTCATGCAACGGTGATCAAGCCTCTCTTTATCAAGAGAGGCTTTTTTTGATCTCTTTTTTGAGAATCAAACGACGGGGTTCTCAGGCATATTCTCACTTTTTTACCCAGTTTTCCGATGTGAAAAATTAAACAACTTGAGGAGGAACAGCAATGAAACGTAAATATTGGACATCATCTCTTGTATTATTGACGGTCCTGACCGTGCTATTATCTGGTTGCGGTACGGGATCAAGCGCGGGCTCAAAGGCTAATGCAAACGAAAAGGTCTCCTTTGACAATGTCCCGAAGCGATTTGCAAAAGGACAGGGAGCAAAAATTAAAGTCATCCGTAAAATTGGCGGGGACGATCATACTGCTCAGTTTTTAGCAGGAACGAAGGCAGAAGGTGAAGCGCTAGGCTTTACAGTAGATGTCTACACGGCAAATGGTGATACGGCGAAGTTTCATGATGCTATTTCTCAAGCACTAGAAGAAAACTATGATGGCTTTATCATCTCTCATGGGGATGATGAGGCGACAGTCGCTGATGTGAAGAAGATCACAGCGAAAGGCATTCCAGTTGTGGCGTTTGATTCAAATCCGAAGCTGAAGGACATCAAAGGGGTCACAGTGACGTCTCAAGATGACGAGCAATTAGCGAAAAAATCATTAGATGCACTCGTGGCTGATTTTAAAGGGAAAGCAAATATTGCGTATCTTTGGGTAGACGGATTCCCTCCAATGGTGAGACGAAACAAGGTGTACCAAGAAACGCTCAAACAGCATACAGGAATCAAGGAACTTGACCGATTTGGCGTTGCGGCCTCTGATACATCAGTTCAAACACAAAATGCGGTTGCGGCTATGCTAAATAAATATCCAAAGGGTAAACTGGATGCGATTTTTGCCACGTGGGATGCATTTGCGATTGGTGCCGCAAGAGCTTTAAAAGAAGCAGGAAGAACCGAAGTGAAAATATACGGTATTGATGTGTCTAATGCCGATCTGCAAGAAATGACTGCGAAAGACAGTCCTTGGAAGTACACTGCCGCTGTTGATCCGAAGCTCATTGGCGCAATCGACGTAAGGATTCTTGCGAAGAAACTAGCTGGCGAGAAAACGCCATCTTCCTATGACCTTGAGGCCTCTCTCATTTCACAAAAGCAGCTTCAGGATGCAGGAAGGGCCATCAATATGGTCAATCTTGCAGATGAAGTAAAAGGATTCGGATCATCCACAGCTTTTGAAGAAGACTGGATGAAGACCTTGAAGAAGCATTATGCAAAATAAACAACGTGCACTCTCTTTTCATAGAGGGTGTTTCGTTTTTCAATTGACGATCAGGAGAGAAGGAGGACACCTATGACAACGCCGCTTGTTCATATGAAAAACATTTCGATTGAATTCCCAGGAGTCAAAGCGTTAGATCAAGCAAATTTCACATTAAGAAAAGGCACAGTCCATGCCCTGATTGGGGCGAACGGTGCTGGGAAGTCAACGTTAATGAAAGTTCTCTCTGGTGCTCATTCACATTTTGAAGGAACCATCCACATCAATGGCGAGGCGGCGACCATTCATACACCGAAGGATGCGGCCTCATACGGTGTGCAGACCGTCCATCAAGAAGTGGATACAGCTCTAGTGCCTTATTTAAGTGTTGGCGAAAATATGATGATCCATGAAATGGAGAAAAAACCATTCGTCCGTTGGAAAGAGATTCACCGCAAGGCAGCACAGCTGTTACAAGAGATGGACATTGACATCTCAACGAAGCGTCTTGTGAGTGATTTGACACTGGCAGAAAAACAAATGGTGCTCATTGCCAAGGCTGTGTCGATCAAATGCAGCATTTTAATTTTAGATGAACCAACCGCTCCACTTAGTCATGCAGAAACAAGCAAGTTATTCTCAATGATTCATCAATTGAAAAAGAACGGCACAGGCATCATTTTTATCTCGCATCGCATGCCGGAGATTTTCAACATCTGTGATGAACTGACTGTGATGAAGAATGGAACTGATGTGGCGGCGCACCTCATTAAAGAAACCGATCCAAAGCAGGTCATTGAAGAAATGCTTGGCGCGCCATTAGAGGATCAATTCCCATTCCGTACACCGCTAGAGGATGCACCGATTGTGCTTGATGTGAAAGAGTTGCATGACCAGCATAAATTAAACAACATTCATCTTCATGTGAAAAAAGGAGAAATTCTCGGGATTGCAGGACTAGTCGGTGCTGGTAAAACAGAATTGTGCAAAGCCCTATTCGGCGCCTCAGAAAAAAAGTCAGGCACTGTGCAGCTGCATGGTCAAACCATTCATATCAAGTCGCCTCATCACGCTGTGAGAGCGGGTATTGCCCTTGTGCCTGAGGAACGGAGAAAAGAAGGGATTCTAACAGAAGAAACTGTTGGATGGAACGTAACAGCTGCAAGTCTACGTTCGTTTACACGGCCGTTCAGCTTCTTACATCGTTCTAAGGAACGGAAGGCAGCAGATGGAATCGTCAAGCGGCTTGGCGTCAAGACACCTTCTCTTGAAGCGAAGGTGAAGCATCTCTCTGGTGGAAATCAGCAAAAGATTGCGATTGGAAAATGGCTGTTGGCTGAGGCGGATGTCTATCTCTTTGATGAACCAACCAAAGGTGTAGACGTTGGAGCAAAAAAGGACATTTTCTCCCTTATTGCAGAACTAGCTGCAAGAGGAAAAGCGGTTATTTATGCTTCAAGTGAGCTTTCAGAAATTGCAGGAATTGCCGACCGAGTATACGTCTTATATGATGGCAGCATTGCCCGGGAAATGACGGCACCAATGACTGAAGAAGAGCTTTTATATCATTCAACAGGAGGACAATCATGAGTGAACGACAAGTTTCAGCCCCAGTTCAACAAATCAAGAAACAGCGGCCATCCTTTCATCTGTTTGATTTCTTTTATCAATATGGCACCATCTTAACGATTGTCGTATTGATTGTTGTCTTTGCGGCAGCCAATCCGGCATTTTTACAGTCAGGAAATATCATCAATATTTTACGATCGATCTCGATTGTAACCATCATTGCGGTAGGGCTGACGATCTCCCTAGCAGTGAACGGCTTTGATTTATCTGTAGGCTCAGTTGCTACGTTATCAAATGCAATTGTGATCTCCATGTTTGTATGGTTCTCGCAAAACCCACTCATTGCGATCCTTTCTGCGCTGGCGGCTTCTCTTATTGTCGGTTTGCTGAATGCTTGGATGATTGTCAAAATGAAGATTCCAGATATGCTCATGACACTAGCCATGATGTTTATCATTCAAGGGCTCGCACAAACCTATACGAAAGGTGCGACCATTTCTGAAAATATGGTGCTGCCTGATGGCACTTTTTCAACTGGCACCATCCCTGCCTTTTTCAGCAAGATTGGGCAGGTCCCCTATATCATTTTGATTATGGCGGCCATTGTGCTTTTTGCCCATGTTTTTATGACTTACACAAAGCATGGGCGATTGATGTATATCATTGGTGGAAATAAAGAAGCCGCTCGATTATCTGGTATTCATGTGAACAAATACAAAATCGCAGCATATTTGTTGTCTGCTTTATTTGCGGCGATCGGTGGTATCGTGCTGGCATCAAGGGTGATGACAGCAGAAATTAACGCAGGAACGCCATATTTAATGGATGGGGTAGCTGCTGCTTTTATCGGTTTTTCAGTCATGGGAGCAGGTAAACCAAACGCATTCGGTACGTTTATTGGTGCGGTACTCATCGGTATTTTGCAAAATGGACTTGTGATGATGTCTGTCCCGTATTATGCAATGGATATCGTGAAAGGATCTGTGCTTGCACTGGCACTCGCGCTGACTTATTACAAACAGCGTGGCTAAGATGTACTTTTTTAAAACCATTTGTGTCCTCTCTTCGTCTAGTAAACGGAAAGCAGCGTAACAGCTGTTTGCCAAAAGGAGATGACAAAAAGAAATGAATATGTCAGCAACTCATGTAGAAGATTTGAAAAGTGTCATGGAAGACTGGAAAAATGAATTATTAGTATATAAATTTGCATTAGATGAAATGGATACAAAGTTTTCGATTATTAGTCAGGAATATAATTTAATCCATGGACACAACCCAATAGAGCATACAAAATCACGGATCAAATCCTTTGAAAGCATCGTGAATAAACTAGCGAGAAAAGGATGTGACATCACCACACAATGTGCCAAGGAGTACATACATGATATTGCTGGTGTCCGCATCATCTGTTCGTTTATTCAAGATATCTATAACATTATTGATGTTCTGAGGCAAAGAGAGGATTTAAAGATCCTTGAAGTGAAGGATTACATTCAGCATCCGAAACCAAATGGCTATCGAAGTCTTCATTTAATTGTTGAGATTCCTGTTTACTTAACGAATCGTGTGGAGCATGTGAAGGTTGAAATTCAGGTGCGGACCATTGCGATGGATTTCTGGGCGAGTCTCGAACATAAAATCTATTATAAACTGCAAAACGATGTTCCTCATCAGCTCACCGATGAACTAAAGGAAGCGGCAGATATCGCTCACTACTTAGATGAAAAAATGCAAAATATCAAACGAGAAATTGATTAACCAATAAAAAGAGTAGCTGTTTTGAATGACAGCTACTCTTTTCAGTCTTATTAAGGGTTGGTGCCTCGATCTCTCTTTTGAATGATCGTACCGTCATCTTGCGATTGTGCAGACGGGCTGCCTTTTTGTGTAGAAGTGCCAATCCAAACACCTGTGAACAAGAGCGCAAAAATCGCACTTGAGATCAGCCATTTTTTCATCATACATCACTCCATCTTCTTAACAAGTTTTGAATGACAATGCCTTGTTCTGAAAATACATCGCTTCTTTCGGAAGACCATTTTCAGTTAAGTAGGCGGCTACATCCTGACAGATAGCCTCAAGATCAACAAGGAAATTCATAGATTCTAATTGGTCACAATAAGAAATGATCTGCTCAATCATGTTGTCTGGCTGGAGCATCAATGTTTCTAAAATGGATAATTTAAGTGAAATGTTCCGTTGTTTTAAATTTTCTGCTTTTTGAAGTGAAAGCTGTACATAATAGTGGAACAAACCAGGCTTTTTCAGCTTAAACAGCGCTTTCGTGTAGGCATACAAGGCCAGTAAATAGCCGCCTGGAGAAGAAGTTTCGAATGCCTCAATCAATAAAGCCTTTTCTAGGAGCGGTACAGCTTCACTGTATTCATTTCTTAGACTTTTAATAAAGGCTGCATTGCAATACGCGTGACCAAGTAAATCTGGGTCCTCCACCTGTTCTAGTGAGTGAATCACCTGTCCAAACAAAGCTTCTGCCTCTTCATATTTCGATTGATCCGCATAATTCAGAGCAAGCATCATTTGACAGCTGATTGATTTTTTCACATAACATGGATCTGCGTCGTAAATAGACGAAGCCTTTTTTAAGTGGTGGATGGAGAGAAGTGTGGATCTTATATTATAGTATAGACATCCTGTTTTATAATGGAATTCTGCCTTTTCAATGTCATCATGTACGAGATCTAATTTATCCTCGGCCAATTTCAAATGGTGAAATGCTGTATCTTGATTCCCTCTGCGCATTTCATACATGCCTTTAAAGAAATAGAAATAGTAGCTGAGCATATCATCTGTACGAATCGCATTTTCATCCACAAAAAGACTGTGATCTAACGAAGCTGTATCTTCGACTAAATCTTTGAAACGGTATTCTAAAAGTTGATAGTAGAGTAAGACGTCTTGATTCTCTTCCATTCGATCAAATGCTTGAAGAATCTCTTCTTTTAGCTGTATTGCTTCTTGTATGTCTCTTTTTTTCATCAAGACATACCAGTCATTTAGCATATTTGCTACATCAACGGATGACAAAACACCTGTTTCTGCCAATTGGTATCCTCCTTTCTTCACCTATTCATTTCTGCTGATTCTTATTTGTCTGAATCATCTTTCCATATTAAGTATCTTCTTATATTTTAAGCGGTCTATCTCAATTTGTAAAACATGTTTTTTGATGTAAATTCAACCAGTAGTGAAAAAATTAGGGAGTAACGATTGAATTGTATACGCTTACATTTTTTTAGGTAAAAAGAGGATATTGAAAAAATATATCAGGATATCAATAGAGGAAGAGAGACAGTGAAAGAGGGTTTTTTCATAGGTGAGAAAGAAGTGTTATTTATAAAGGAGTGTTCGCGGTTTTTTGTGAGATTATATCACATGAATATTGTGAAACATGCTTCTTTCAGAATAAAATGAGTTATTCGCAAAAAAGTAAAATTTAAAGAGACTATCGATCTAGAATTGTATGGATCTTTGGTATTGATAAAAAATATCACACAGTATAGCTTTAGCGTGGTATAGTAAGATTGTTGTTGCGAATATTTAGACAAAACTGACAATTGGGGGTCGTGTTTTATGAAGAAATCGATGTTACTGATCATGGGACTAATTGTTGTGCTCGTCATGGCAGCCTGTGGTTCAAAATCAGACAGCGGTTCGGGAGAAGGCAAAGGCACATATAAAATCGGGATAGATGTAACATATCCGCCATTTGAATTTGAAAAGGGCGGTAAAACTGTGGGAATAGACGTTGATTTAATTAACGCCATTGCGAAAGACCAAGACTTCAAAGTGAAGCTTGAAGCAATGGATTTCTCAGGGATTATTCCAGCGATGCAAGCAGGTCAGCTTGATGTTGGAATGGGTGGTATGAGTATTACAGATGAGCGTAAAAAGAAAGTGGATTTCTCAGATCCATACTTCGACGCTGGTCTGACAGTTGTTGTGAAAACTGACAGCAGCATTAAATCAATTGATGATTTAAAGGGGAAAAAGCTAGCTGTTAAAAATGGGACAACAGGTGCAAAATTTGCAACAGATAACGCAGACAAATATGGGTATGAAGTAGTTCAATTCAATGACAGTCCATCTATGTTCCAAGAAGTATCTAACGGAAATGCAGATGCTTTAATTGAGGATTATCCTGTCATTACGTATGCGATCGCACAGCAAGACTTGAAATTGAAAACAGTTGGAGATCGCTTGAATGGAGACCAATACGGGATCTCAGTGATGAAGGGGAAAAACCAGGACTTATTGAAGAAAATCAATAAAGGGCTGGAAAACCTAAAGAAAAACGGTGAATATGACAAAATTATTGAGAAATATTTGAAGTCATAACACAAGCGAGGCGCGCTCAGAGCGCGCTTTCTTTATGTGTCAACCGTATGTGAATTAGGGAGGGAGAAACATGGATACGATTGTTAATGCATTTCCGTATTTAATGGAGGGTTTGCAAACCACTTTATATATCTTTGTTGTTGCTATCATTTTAGGTTTTATCATCGGGTTGATTGTGGCGCTATTCCGCCTGTCACCATTTAAAATCTTGAACTTTATTTCACTCATTTTTGTCAATGCCATTCGAGGTACGCCATTTATCGTACAGCTATTCTTCATTTATTTTGGGCTAAATACACTTGAATTCATTTCACTTGACCGAGTGCCGGCAGGGATTATTACAGTAGCGATTAACGCAGGAGCTTATTTCTCAGAAATTATTCGTGCAGGGATTCAGTCCATCGATAAAGGACAAACTGAAGCCGCACGCTCTTTAGGATTCACAGGTGGACAAAACATGCGCTTTATCGTCCTTCCACAGGCATTTCGCCGTATGCTTCCAGCCATTACTAACCAAGCCATCATCAGTTTGAAGGACACCTCTCTCTTATCGATTATCGGCATTGCTGATATCATGCAGCGGGGACAAGTTCAAGCATCGGCTACCTTTGATCCTTTGAATGTCTGGCTCATTGTCGGTGTCATTTATTTCGTGATCATTTATTTACTTTCTCTACTGGCTAGCTACGCAGAAAGGAGATTTGATGTGAAATGAGTATGATTACGGTGAAAAACTTAAAGAAATCCTTTGGTGACAACGAAGTTTTAAAGGATATTAATGCAGTCATCGAGGAAAAAGAGGTTGTATGTGTCATTGGTCCTTCAGGATCAGGGAAAAGCACATTTCTAAGATGTCTCAATAAATTAGAGGATATTACGGCTGGGGAAGTTGTTGTCCACGGACATACGATTACAGACCCAAAAGTGAATATCAATAAAGTACGACAAGAAGTTGGCATGGTGTTTCAGCACTTTAATTTATTTCCTCATAAAACCGTGTTAGAAAATATCACGATCGCACCAGTGAGAGTAAAAGGGATGGAGAAGAAAGCGGCAGTCGATAAAGCATTAGACTTGCTTGAAAAGGTCGGCTTGAAAGATAAGGCTAAAAGTTACCCTAACCAATTATCTGGTGGACAAAAACAGCGTGTTGCCATTGCAAGAGCCTTGGCGATGGACCCGAAAGTGCTCTTATTCGATGAGCCGACATCTGCTCTTGACCCTGAGGTCGTTGGGGATGTTTTAGCTGTTATGAAACAATTAGCAGTCGAAGGAATGACGATGATTGTCGTCACACATGAAATGGGCTTTGCAAGAGAAGTGGGAGACCGCGTGATCTTTATGGATGGTGGATATATCGTCGAAGAAGACAAACCAGAAGCACTCTTTGGAAACCCACAGCACGAGCGTACCAAATTGTTTCTTAGTAAGGTGCTATAAAAAAAGAGTAAGAGCAGGTATGCTCTTACTCTTTTTCTTTGTGACGAGAATGAATATACCGATTCGCATGCATTTCCTAGGAAATATTATCGTTGGAAGAACTCAATCCACTCTTGGTCTGGCCCTCGGAAAAAGAAGTAGCAATAGCCATTGGGCAATGTTGTGATTTCTTCATCTATTAGCTCAATTTGCAGCTTTTGAATACGGTTGAATTCAGCGTGAATATTATCTGTTGTGAAGGCGAGGTGGTGGACCTTTCCTTCAGATGGAAGGTCGCTGCTATACCCTTGAATGAGTTCAATTTCCGTTTCCGCTTCGTCTTTAAAGCCAAGAAAGGCAAGTTCAATGACTCCGTTTGTATGAGTGATGCGATCCTTTAATTTCATGCCCACCACTTTTTCATAAAAATCAATGGACTGATCAATATTTGTCACCATAATCCCTGTATGATCTAAGCGTAATGTTGTCAAAAAAGAGCCTCCTCTATGTCGAGTTGATATTTTTCTCCTCATCTTATCATAATAGAAGTAACGTATACATTCATATGGTAGGATAGAGAGAGTCAATTTAGGATAAGGATGACACAAATGAAAAAAATCTCATTAAAACAAACATTTGCAGAACAAGTGAAAAAGGGATATCCGCTTATTTCAAAAGATGCTGTGTCGCGTGTGAACGGTGTACAGGAAGGCGAGCTCATTGAATGGGTAGATGAAAGAGGCTCTTTTTTAGGGAAAGGATATTATGGTGTGCAAAATAAAGGCATCGGTTGGGTGCTTTCCTTTGACGCTAACGAAAAAATAGATCAGGCCTTTTTTGTTTCTAAACTTGAACAGGCATCCAAAAGCAGAACGCATCTATTTCGTGATGCACAGACGACGGCTTTCCGTGTGTTCAATGGAGAAGGGGATGGAATTGGTGGAATCACGATTGATTATTATGATGGATTCTATCTCATCCAATGGTATAGCGAAGGTGTTTATACATTAAAAGAAGATGTATTGGCTGCGATTGAGCAGGTGTACCCTGACTATAAAGGCATTTATGAAAAGAAGCGATTTGATACGTCTGGACAATATATCGAAGATGACGATTTTGTAAAAGGGGAGAAAGGTGAATTTCCTCTTATCGTCAAAGAAAATGGGATGAACGTGGCGGTTTATCTAAATGATGGTGCGATGACAGGTATTTTCCTTGATCAGCGTCATGTGCGAAAAGCAATTCGAGATCGCTATGCAAAAGGAAAGACCGTCCTTAATACGTTCTCTTATACCGGCGCTTTCTCTGTAGCAGCAGCGCTTGGCGGGGCAAGCCGTACGACAAGTGTAGATGTTGCAAACCGCAGTTTGAAAAAAACATCTGAGCAGTTTGAAGTGAATGGCATTGATGTAGACGGGCAGGATATCAAAGTCATGGATGTCTTTAAATATTTCCCGTTTGCGGCGAAAAAAGGCTGGAGCTATGATGTCGTGATCTTGGACCCACCTTCCTTTGCACGAACGAAGAAACACACATTCAGTGCAGCGAAGGATTATAAGAAACTATTAAAAGAAGCCATCCAGATCACAGCTGAGAACGGCGTCATTGTGGCGTCAACCAATAGCAGTGCATTTGGGATGAAAAAGTTTAAGGGATTTATTGCACAGGCCTTTAAAGAATCTGGGAAAACGTATCGTATTCTTGAGGAATATACACTTCCTGAGGACTTCCGTACAACGAAAAATTATCCTGAGGGGAACTATTTAAAGGTTGTCTTCATCCAAGCATAAGAAAAAGCCATTTTCCGATAAGGGGAAATGGCTTTTTCTATAAGGCAAACGACATCAGGATAGGCGCTGCACATAATGTAATAATGGCCGAAATGATCATGGACACACTTGAGATCGTGCCTGAGACCGAGCTCAGTTCAAAGGCCTTCGATGTGCCTGCACCATGTGCTCCTGTACCAAGCAGAACGCCCATTGCAATGTCATTATCAATACGGAAATAACGGATAACCAATGGCCCAATGATTGAGCCAAATAATGCTGTTAAAATGACGAAGACAGCCGTAACGGACGGCATCCCGCCAATCATTTCAGACACACTCATCGCCACGGGTGTTGTGACGGATCTTGGGACGAGGCTCTCGATCAGACTCGTGTCCAAATGAAACAATTTGGCGATAAACGCTGTTGATAAAATTGCAACGATAGAACCGCAAGCCACATTCAAAATAATTTCTACTGCATGCTTCTTCAGAATGTGAAAATACTTATATAAAGGAATGGCAAATGCCACAGTCGCAGGTTGAAGCATATTTGTCAGCCATTTTCCGCCTTGATTGTAAGCATCGTAAGGAATGTTCACGATTAACAGCAAGACCACAAGAACAACTGGTGTCACAAGTAAAGGGGAGACATAGACTTTCGGATGACGTTTATAAACCGCTTTTGATCCGAGATAGATCAGAATGGTTAAGATCAAAAATAGTCCGCCAACTAACATAGCTTTTTTCGCTCCTTTCTTTTCGCAATCATCTGCGTCATCATGCCAGTCGAGAGCATGACCACAAAGGTACTAAGTAAAACCACAAGGACAATACTTGTGCCAGATTGAGAAAGTAATGTTCCGTAATCAATCACACCTACTGCTGAAGGGATAAAGAAGAGCAGCAGTTCTCCGAGCAGCCATACGGCGCCAAGTTCAATCCATTTTAATTTAATGATGTTAAAATGAAGTAATAAGAAAATGACAAGAATGCCTAAGATCGTGCCCGGAATTCTCAAATGCAAAAAGGCCGCCAGCACATTCATCAATTTCGCAAAAGCAAATAAAGCCATAATCTGAAGGGTAGCAATCAGCGACGTTTTGAGCAATTGCACTTTCTGTTCACTCCTTTTTCTATATAAATTGTTCACTGTTTCACAAAAACAACACAACGTTCTAATCGGTGAGCTTACTTTAAAGTGTACAGCACGTTCTATTATAGGTAAAATACATATATCGAATAGTTAGTATTCCTTTTGTCTATAGAAAGGGTGAACCATGTGGACATCAGACATTTAACATATTTCTTAGAAGTGGCACGGTTAAAGAGTTTTACGAAAGCATCGCAATCGCTCTATGTGTCGCAGCCGACCATTTCCAAGATGGTCAAAAACCTAGAGGATGAGCTTGGTGTGCAGTTGTTTTACCGTAATGGCAGACAGGTTGAAATGACAGATGCTGGACAAACCATGTATACACAGGCGAGTGAAATCACACAATCCTTTCAGAATTTAACGAGTGAATTAAATGATTTAATGAATGTGAAAAAAGGACATATCCGAATAGGACTGCCTCCCATGATTGGATCAAGCTTTTTCCCAAATGTGATGGGGGAATTCCGCCAGCAGTATCCAGATGTCACCTTTCAATTGGTGGAGCACGGCTCCATTAAAGTAGAGGAAGGGGTAGAGGATGGATCATTAGATATTGGTGTCATTGTTCTGCCTGCAAATGATAAAATTTTTCATACATACACCATCATTAAAGAGAATATGAAGCTTGTCACCCATCCATCACATCCGATGGCAGGACGTGATGAGGTTCATTTGGCTGATTTAAAGGAAGAGTCTTTTATTTTCTTTCGAGAAGATTTCGTTCTGCACAGCCGAATCTTAAATGAATGTATGAATGCGGGATTCAGGCCGAACGTTATTTATGAAACGTCACAATGGGATTTCATCAGTGAAATGGTAGCTGAGAACCTTGGAATCGGGCTTCTCCCTGAACGGATTTGCCGTGATCTAGATCCTGATAAAGTGAGGATCATATCCTTAAATCCGTCTATTCCGTGGCATTTGGGTGTCATTTGGCGAAAGGACCGCTACTTGTCCTTTGCTGCAAGAGAATGGTTAAAGCATACAAAATCCTATGTGTGGGATGCAGAGTAAAAGGGAGGACGATACAGATGAAATTAAGCTGCGTGTCTCATCTTTTGGAAAAGGTTCGAGCGGAAAATCCGCTTGTCCATAATATCACCAACCAAGTTGTGACGAACTTTACAGCGAATGGACTACTCGCTTTAGGTGCTTCTCCAGTCATGGCAAACGCCAAAGAAGAAGTGGCAGAAATGGCGCAATTAGCGGATGCACTTGTGCTGAATATCGGCACACTAACAAAGAATACAGTGGAGGCAATGGTCATTGCTGGACAAGCGGCCAATGAAAAAGGTGTACCGGTTCTATTAGATCCTGTTGGTGTTGGTGCGACAACGTTTCGGACGAGTGCGGCGAAACAGCTGTTACAGCAAGTGGACATCACTGTTGTCAGAGGGAATGCTGCTGAAATAGCTCATTTAATTGGAGTGAATGGCTGGCAGTCAAAAGGGGTTGATGCAAAAGGGGCAAATGGAGATGTATCGTCTTTAGCAAAGCAGGCGGCAAAAGCCCTTCAAACCGTTGTGGCGATTACGGGAAAAGTGGATGTCGTGTCAGATGGAGAAGAGGTTCTATCTATTCATAATGGACACGAATGGTTAACCAAGGTGACAGGGACTGGCTGTTTACTCACCTCTGTCATAGGGGCATTTTGTGCAACAGGGGAACGGCCCATTCATGCGTCGGCATCAGCTCTGCTGTTTTATGGTGTCGCTGCAGAAAAGGCAGCTCAGCAGACAGAAGAGAAAGGGCCAGGCACCTTTCAAATCGAATTGTTAAATGCGCTATCCAATACAAATGGTCAAGATGTGATCACGTTAGGGAAAATAGGGGGAGTTTTGCATGACGAAGGTTGATCAGCAGCTAATCAAACAGCAATTATCGGTTTATTTTATTATGGGAACAGCGAATACAAGCCGGCATCCGCTTGATGTGGTGAAAGAGGCCATTCAAGGCGGGATCACGATGTTTCAGTTTCGTGAAAAGGGTGAAGGTGCTCTGCAAGGTGAAGAAAAGAAAAAAATCGCTCAGCAGATTCAAGCACTTTGCCAAGAAGCGAGTGTCCCCTTTATCGTAAATGATGATGTACAGCTTGCAATAGATCTTGATGCAGATGGTGTCCATGTTGGGCAGGAAGATACACTTGCACAAGATGTACGGCAAAGAATCGGGAATAAAATATTAGGCGTGTCCACGCACAATCTAGATGAAGTGAGGCAAGCGATGAAGGACGGGGCAGACTACGTTGGGATGGGTCCAGTCTATCCTACAGAAACAAAAAAGGATACACGCAGTGTCCAAGGTGTTTCTTTAATCAACGAAGTACGTCAACACGGTCTTCACATTCCTATTGTGGGCATCGGCGGTATCACGTATGAAAATGCGGCACCAGTCATCCAAGCGGGAGCCGATGGCATTAGCATCATCAGCGCCATTAGCCAAAGCGCTGATCCGAAAAAAGCTGCGGAAGAACTAACATCTCTTGTCGAGTCAGAGAAAGCAGCTCTTTCATCTGTAAAAGACATGGATTGACTCATCCATGTCTTTTCTTATCTACGTGAAAAATAGACACAAGAGATACAATTGTGTACAATCTAATTGTTCGATTGTTTTCGAAATGACAGGTAAATAAAGGAGAATGAATGATGGAAGTGCTCGATACGTATTTTCGCCGATATGATGAAGCGGGAAAAGGGCAAGAGCAAATGAACGAATTGCTAGCATTGTTTTCAGATGATGTCATGATTGTCTTAAATGGTGCTGAAAAGCCTGGCATCCAAGCGTTCACACAGTTTTTGAACACATTTTTCCACGTACATGAAGACATTAAGCATATGTGGGATGGCTGGGTGAAACGTGAAGATGGGAAGTATGAAACAAACTGGGCTGTTTGCGGAAAGTTAACAGACGGTCGAGTATATACAGCAGAAGGCATTGATATTGCGAAGCTGGATGATCAAGGAAAGATCGTTTATTTAGAAAACGTCCCGAAAAACCCAGAGTTATTCCAGCGATATTAAAAAGCCGGCAGAGCAGCCGGCTTTTTCTCATCAATCTGTATCCATATGCATACCTGTGTGTGCTTTTACTTGAATTTCTGTAAAGGTGTCTTCATCTGCTTTTTCAGAGGAGAAAATGGTGCCTAAGTAGGCCGCAAGGAATCCGAGCGGGATCGAGATAATCCCAGGGTTCGATAGTGGGATAAGCGGCTCTCCTGTGAAAATGGCTGCCCCTGTTGGGTCCCAGACGCTTGGGCTGAGTGACACGATCAGGAGTGCGCTCAGAAGACCTGTTAAGCTTCCTGCGATAGCCCCTGTTGAGTTAAATCGTTTCCAAAAGACAGTGAAGATAATCAACGGTAAATTCGCACTTGCTGCCACTGCGAAGGCAAGTGACACAAGAAAAGCGACGTTTAAAGATTGCGCAAATAATGCAAGAATGATGGAAAGGATGGCCACGCCGATAGAAGCAAAGCGTGCCGCCTTCACCTGTTCACGTTCACTTGCTTTTCCTTTGCGAATAATCTGGCTATAAAAGTCATGAGCAAAGGCAGACGCGGCGGATAAAACGAGACCGGTGACCACTGCCAGTATAGTCGCAAAGGCAATAGCGGAAACAAAGGCAAATAATAAATCTCCCCCTAGGGCCTGTGCAAGCAGTGGTGCTGCCATGTTTCCTGCTGCATCGGCTGCCGTAATTGCATCTGTTCCGACAAAAGCAGCGGCACCGAAGCCGAGGAAAACCGTCATTAAATAAAAAATCCCGATGATCCACGTAGCGGATAGAACAGATTTACGCGCAGAAATGGCATCCTTTACCGTATAAAAACGGATCAAAATATGCGGCAAACCTGCTGTTCCAAGCACAAGTGCAAGGTTCAGAGACAGGGTCTCTAAAGGCACATTATATTTATTTCCCGGGTGAAGAAAAGCTTCACCAAGCGGGGTCGCTGTTTTCATCTGTTCAAACATCTTCAGCAGACTAAAATCAAACTTGGCAAACACAAGCAGCGAAATAATCAGCGTGCCCAGCATGAGAAGCACAGCTTTCGTGATCTGTACCCAGCTTGTTGCGATCATGCCGCCAAACACGACATAAATGGTCATCAAGACACCTACGATCAGCACCGCAATCCAGTAATCAATGCCAAGAAGCAGCTTGATTAATGCACCTGCCCCAACAAGCTGCGCAATCATATAAAAAGTGGAAACCGTGATGGTGTTAAAAGCAGCCACGCCTCGAATAGCAGGTCGTTTGAATCTTGCAGCAATCATATCAGCCATCGTATATTTTCCTAGATTTCGAAGCGGTTCAGCCACGACATAAAGGACGACAAGATACGCTACAAGAAAACCAATACTATAGAAAAAGCCGTCAAATCCATTTAAGGCGATCATGCCGGCGATCCCTAAAAATGAAGCAGCAGACATATAGTCCCCGGCAATGGCAAGGCCGTTCTGAAACCCAGTCAGACCGCCGCCTGCGGTGTAAAAATCACTCGCATTGCTTGTTTTTTTCGCAGCAAAATACGTGATGACCAATGTGAGCCCTACGATCGCTATGAATAAAATAAAAGCGGTCATGCTCATTCGTCATCACCTCTCGATTCAATTTTTAAAGCGCTTACATATTTGTCGAACTGAGATGCTTTTTTTGCATAAAGCCCACATAAAACCCATGTCATCACAAATTGCGTGAGGGCAAATAACCAAGCCCACGTGATCGCTCCAATTGCTGGCGTGTTCAAAAAGGTGAAGTAGGATGTAGCAACCGGAAGTGAAAAGTAAAAGAGAAAAAAGAAAATCGTCATCGGTACGATAAATCTGCGTTTTTCCTCAAGAAGTTTTCGAAAATCCTTTGAAGCGGCAACCTTCTTATAATGAACGTTTTTGTCTGCCATCGTTTCCTCCTTTGTACGAATTAGGGACAAGGTACTCCAATGCATATGAGACGATCTGGTTGTTTATGACAGTATATCATAAAAAAGGCACCCGAAAAGGGTGATTAGCCTGATCAATTGTGGATATAAATATTGGGAAAATGAAAATAAACACAAGAAGCTGGAAATCAAATATAAGATCAAAGAAAAAAACTCTGTGATATCCATTGTCACATAGTCTGTAGATTCGATTTAGCAAATGAAACATTTGAGGTCATGATACGTTGGCATATTAACATCAAGAATTACATTACATAAACATGTAGAGAAGCAGGCTGATGGAACCTGCTTCTTTTTTAATATTTTTTCCCGAGACGTGTCGTATGTGTAACTGTTTTAACATGCTTTTTACGCTTTGAATCTTTGTAGACAGATAGGACAAATTTGTTGTTCCAGTAACCATTTTTCGGGCTGTAGTATGTTTTGAATGTGTAATGAAAGACTTTTTGACCTGTTGATCCTGAAGCTGAAGTTACTGCTGAAGCGATTAAAGCTACTGCTTTCAGTGTCAAGACTGCGCCAGCTATAGCACCGGTCCCTGTTGGTATTGCTAAGATCGCACCTGTCACAACAACTATGATAGCAACAGTGATGTTGAATTTATTTTTAAAGTTTTTTACAAGTCTCCATTGGTAATCTTTGTTTGACTTTGAGCTAACCTCACCGTCATCATTGATCAATTCTTTGCCAGCTTCTTTAAACTCCTCTAACTCTACTAGTTCATTGTTAATACGGAGTTCTTCTTTTGCCCGGTCATAAGAGACGCTATCTATTTGTTCACCATTATCAATCGTTATTGTTTGAGTGCTGCCTTTCACTACAGAATTGAAAGTATGTAGTTTGCCTTCAATTTCAGTTTGATAAGATTCTTTAATTTCTTGAGGTTCTAGGGTTACTGCGGCTACGGTTTGTAATGGAATTGTTAAAAATAGCGTCAGGCCTAAAAGTCCGATTATGAACTTTTTCATTTTGGATATTTCCCCCTTGTTTTTTGTGCAATAATAAACATATGGATAAAAAATGCTTTTCTTTTAAAAAAAGTTAATTGAGGAGTGATTGATGTGTTTTGGAATTGGGTAGTAGGCATGATCGGGATAATCATAGGGGCTTGTATCTTTGCAACGGAGTTCGAAGATGCTACTTTCTTCACTCGCTTTATTTCCAAGCTTATTGCGATTTTACTTCTTGTGTTTTCAGTGGCTTTTATTAAGTGGCGGCGTAAAAAAATACAACAGCATAATAATTCATAGTGCTCCCTCCTTTTTTGACATGTTTTCATCCTATCATTGATTGATTCGCATTTGGGAATTCGTTGGAAAATTTCTTTTTGGGTTGCGGTGACCGCAATTTAGGTTCTTTTATTTGGGAGGCGAATTTATGATGACGGTAATATCAGTATTGATGATGTTAAATGGTGCTTGTTATTTTGCTGTTTATATGAAAAAACGTAAGAATAATAAAGAAAAAGAGATGGGGTATAAAGTTATTTTTGCTGTTGTTTTCTTTTTACTAAGTGTCCCATTCATCAATATGGTCATCACTGGATAATAAAGAACAGGCTGAAGAGCCTGTTTTTTTGTTATTTAAAATACATGGCGCCTATTTCAAAAACACCACTGCGATTGCGTATAAAAACCGATATGTCTTGTGCCCTACTTGCTTAAAAAGTGCTTGCGCTACGCCGAAAATTTTACATATAAATGGGTAAATAGGATTTTATTAGGAGTTGTTGTGCTAACATTTATTGAAAATTGGTTATCTAGGGGGGGGATTGTAGATGGCGTCTATACCGTCTCCAGTTGTAGCGATCAAGATAAATGAATGGTATAAGCATATAAAAAGATTCAATGTTAAAGAGGCCCAGATGCTAAGGGAAGAGGTTAGAAAAGATATAGATGTCATGGAAGAAGATGAACAGGCGGTTCTTTATTTTCAGTTGATGGAGTTCCGTCATCAATTGATGACAGACTATGTGCAGCCTACTAATGAACCACTTGAAAAATCGGATTATTTGAAAGCTGTAGAAGGACAAGGAAAGAAGATGTCAGCCATTCTTGAATACTATTTTAATTTTTTTCAAGGAATGTATGAATTTAAAAAAGGTGAGTTTATTAGAGCTATTGTGTTCTATAAGCGCGCGGAAAAGCGCCTGGAGCAAGTAGGGGATGAGTTAGAAAGAGCTGAATTTTATTACAAATTATCAGAAGTGTTTTATCACATGAAACAGACACACGTATCTATGTATTACGTTGGTCTTTCTTATGATACTTATAAGGCACATAAGAGCAATTCCCTTTATATGATTCGAGAAATTAATTGTCTAACTGTTATGGCAGGTAATTTCATTGATTTTGAATGCAGAGAAAAGGCGCTTCCTCATTTATTGTCAGCTTTAGAAAAATCTAAGGCAATGTCTAATAAGCCAATGATTGTGAAGTCATTATTTAATATTGGGTGTTGTTTTAAAGGAGTAGGTGATTTTAATAGGGCACTAGCTTATTTTAATCAGGTTATTCTAGAAGGAGAGCCTATTAATGCTACAGAGTTGCTTTTGGTTTATTATGAATTATCGTTATTTCATTTGAGTCAAAAGGAATTTATTAAGGGTGAAAGATTTTTCAAAAGAGGCTGGGAAGAAGCGAAGAATAGAAAAAATGATCTATTTTTATCGTTACTGATGGTATTGGAAAATTTATTTTTAAAAACAGCAAATTTAAGTGAAGTCATGAGCTCATTGGAAAAATTAGAGAATGAGAGGGGTTATCCATACATGGAAGACCTAGCGCTCGAAGCGGCTCGGTACTATAATGAGAATGGGCGTATGGATGAATCTGTAAAAATGTATGAAAAAGTGATGTACGCCCGAAAACAAATCCAAAGGGGCGACTGTTCATATGAATTTTAAAACGGTTCTTACTGGTTTTTTGAGTGCTTCAGCATTGCTAGGTGTGATCTCATTATCATCTGTCGATTTTGATGTGAATTCAAGAAATGCTACTTCTCCAGAATCCACTGATCTGACTGTAAGAAATGCTACAGACAGTAGCGTTACTACTGAGGATTTTCCTCTTATAACTTCATCTCAACAAGATAACGATTTTGCTGTGAGGAATGGAACCCGTTCTAGTGAAAATCCTGATGTTCGTTTTGGAACCCGTGATTCTAGATTATCTACTTGATGAATCAAACAGACCTTTAGGGCTGTCAGGCTGTCGAGAAAATCTCGACAGCTTTATTGTCCCCATTAAAACTTACATCTCCCCATTTTATAATAGAGAAAAGCATATACAATAACGGATCGGAAAGGTTATTGGTTCTACAAATCAGATCCGAAAGCATGAGCTCCGTTTCCTTTTCTTGAAAGCTGCACAAGATCTCAAAAGCACCAAAAGGCCATTTCAAGACATGTGTGAGAGGCATTTTCATTCATGCTCACCTAACATCATGACGTGGAAAATAAAAAAGAATGTAGCAAAACATGAGTTTCTCTACATTCTGGGCACCCGAAAAGGGTGCTTTCTACCGATAATGCGCAAGAAATGTTTGTCTTGCTTTTTCATATGCTTCTGCATCAAAATGATCTCCGCATTTGTGAATACACCAGGGCTCCACTTGCCTTGCAATCCCAACCTCATATCCCTGCTGTGCAAACTCAAAAGATTGTGACACATCATAAAAATGAAAGCCGTCTAAAAGATCCTCACGCCACTTGATATCATATTGTGTTGCCATAAAAAGACCGTCAATAGCAGAAGCTTTGATATAACCATGGGGCTCTGTCTGTGGATGACCAGATTCAAACGTTAGCAGCTGATAGGTGTCGTGCCGATATTCAATGACTTTCCCTCTGCAATCATGGCTCTCCCACCAGATTCCATTGTCTGGCACACTTTCTGCACCTATTACCCCAAGCATGCCAAGTGACGGATTTTGCAAGAAAAGTGGAATCAGCTCGAGAAGCATATGCTGTTTGACGATGAGTGTATCTTGATGAAGATAAATTTTAAACTGTGCAGGATGAGTGAGAGCTTCATTGTATGCAGAGGCCATACTTGATGCATGTCTAATGGGCAAAACCTCTACATGATACCCGTGCGGAGCAGGAAGTGAAGCGAGCTGCCGGAAGCAAGCTTGGAACATCGACTCATCATTTACACATAAAACAAATAAGATGGTGGGGCTACTCATTGAGTTGAACCGCCTCAACCACGTATTGATAGGCTGTCGCAGCCTCGTTAAAATCAAAACGGATGCCATGTTTTACGAGTAATTCATGTAGATCATTCATGACGCCCGTATAGGAAGGGTGTTGTACACGAATGGTTTCAAGCTCACGAACATGAAACCCGGCTGACTGAAAGAGGGCATGAATTTCGTGAAGGGTAAAGAAGCGTAAATGTGTTTGATCCATTAACCCTGCATCTGTATAAGTAAATCTCCCGGCTAGTAATTCTAAAACCGTTGAAATATGACCAATATTCGGAATGGAAGACAAGATGGCCCCTTCCCTTTTTAGAAAGGGTTTGACCTTTTTTAAAACGGCCCAAGGGTCCAATAAATGTTCAAGGACGTCTCCGAAAATGATGCAGTCAAATTGTTCATGCTGATAAGGCAGCGCCATCTGTTCAATATTGCCGCATAAAACATGATCCAGCGCTTTCTCAGCCTGCTTTGCCGCATCTTCAAAAGATTCAATTCCATATATGGTACGGTCTTGTTGTTTTAGGACTTTGCCAAGCTGGCCTGTGCCGCATCCGATATCCAAGATAGACGTCCATTCCTTGCGAATACGATGGACAATCACAGGGTTCACACCGTGATAATATTGATCCTTCTTTTGATGATAATAAGATAGGGAATCTGAACTCACGCGCCACCCACCTTTCTTCTTTCTTGTGTCTTATGCTTAATATATGGGTGGGGAGCTTGGTTTTATAACGAAAATGGGCAATTTTCATGAATGACAGCTAAAAAGGGGTCATATAAAGAACAGGGAACGGACTGTCCTCCTAAAAATAGAAAGACAGAACCCCATTGAGTGGAAGGGATTGGTATGATGAGGTGTTCAATTATTGTAGCGTATCGTCATGAAAGGATGTTTAAAAGGTCAATTGACAGGTTAGAACTTTAGCCAAAGCAATCTGAAAGACAAAGGATAACGGCGTTGATTACGGTTTGTTTATCATCTTCTGATCACCGTTGGATGTTAAAAAAGCTTGTATTTCCTCGATGCCTAGTCCAATTTTTTTCGCTTCTTGAATCAAATAAACCCACTCTTCGTCAACTCTTCTTTTCACTTGCGTATCCATAATATCCTCCAGTTCAATAAGACATATTCATCTGCAACCAATGACTTGAACAAACCGTCTAGTAACTGTACGTGTATGTGAATGGAGTACAAAAATAGATTTTTGTCGAAAAATGATGACATTTAACCTATTTTGTAAAATCTATCACCTACCACGTCCCTAAAAAAATGACTAAAAAACCCATAAATATTGAATTCTTACTTCTCATAATAAACAATTGTAAAGTCAGTTAAAAGATTATAAATTAAAATAATGATAAAGACCTAAATCATTTGACTCATATAAACCAATAGGGTTGACATATGCCATCAGCGTGAACAAATTTCATCTTTACAGGACGCACATATTGTTCGTTTGGGAAGTTCTTCTTAAGATGGTATTCTAAAAGAAACAGAATTCACCAAGAAGGAATGAAGAAAGACATGTATAGCCTTTTTCAAAAGTATCAAGAAGTTGTCATGTATCTGATCATGGGTGTGTGTACAACCATTGTCAACATAGTCAGCTTCTATTTATTCGTTGAGATGTTTTCTATGGATTACAAAACAGCAACGGTTGTTTCATGGGTATTTGCTGTGCTCTTTGCTTATATCACCAATAAGAAGTATGTCTTCAAGCAAAAGGCTCGTGACACAAAAAGCCTAATGCGTGAGCTTTCTTCATTTTTTAGTGTCCGTCTCATGTCTCTAGGTGTAGATCTGGGGCTGATGATTTTATTTGTGAGCCAAATGGCGCTCAACGAAACCGTCGCAAAAATTCTTGTTAACTTTGTGATTGTCGTGGTCAATTATGTCGCCAGTAAATGGTTCGTCTTCAAGAAAACAAAAGAAGATGCGATTTAACACATGAAAAAGATAGGTGATGTGAAATGAGCAGCAGGCCAGACGAATTATATGATGCCATATATCAACAAACAGAAAAGCAGCATGAACAAGTGTTGAGGCTAGTCAAAGAAATGACCGCACATCCAGAAGCATTTTCTGAACAAGAAAAGGAAAAGATCAACCGAATGGACATTGCGCTTCAAACAGCAACGGACATTTTAGAAAATTTAATGACCCCTGATACGCAAATGACCATTGTTTTAAGACAAGGGAGAATTCGTGTTGACCTAACGAAAGCGTAAAAGAAGCAGCCAATTGAAAAGCGGCTGCTTTTTATTATGCATCGCTTGTTTCCCGGAGTTGCTTTGGAGACATGCCGATTTTCTTTCGAAAGACTTTATTCAAGTAATTCGCATTTCGGTAGCCGCACTGTGTGGCGATTTCTTCAATCGAGTATTTCGTTGTTTTCAGTAACGTTTCCGCCTTTTCTAAACGAATATTGGTTAAATAATGAATCGGTGTGAAGCCAGTTGCCTTTTTGAATTCCCTCGTAAAATGACTTTTGGATAAACGTGCCGCAGCTGCCATATCGTCAGGCCCAATCTCCTCGTGAAAATGGTGGCTTGCAAATAAGGCCGCTTGGACGATGGGCTCAGGCCATTTCTCCATTTGTCCCTCAAGCTTTGGCAAATATGAATACAGTTCCATGACAAATTGATAAGCAAGGCTAGACCCCTCAAATGGATTGGTAATCCGTCTTTCACTGGCTTCATCATAAATCTTCTTTAGCAGGCGGATCGGTTTGGAATTCGGATGAAAACGCATGACCTGCTTTCCTTGATCGATAAATTGATCAAAGCAAAGGTCACAGGCTTCCCCATAAAGTGTTAAATAGAGAAATTCCCAATGTTCACTGTCTTCTGGAAAATAGTATTGATAAGCACTGGGGCTTTTCACCAGAAAGGCCTGTCCAGGCAATACTTTGAATCGTTTCTGTCCGATTTCAATCATGCCGTGTCCAGACAGTGTGAGCTGAAAGATGCACTTGCCCTGATCCTTCCGCTCTACGCCATTCCAGCTGTATAACGAAGATGATTGAACTTCCCAGCCAACAGACCAAATTTGGGCCGGCAATGTCACATCAGAATGGTGAAAACGAAATGCAAATGCTTCTTTCTTCAAATTGGAAACCCTCCTTCACAGCAAAAAACAACCTTTTTCTATTTTGAATCATGTTACACCTCATATCACATCGTACCATTCACAGCAAAAAAAGGGTATTTTTTAACGATTTTTTTACCATTGAACTTCAGCTGACGGGGCAACTAAAATAAGATTATCAGAAGAGAAAAGGGGAATGGATATGATCGACACATTACGAGCAGCATTTCACCAGCAATTTGGAGATCAGGAAGAACTCCGCTATTTTTTCGCCCCAGGCAGAGTCAATCTGATTGGTGAACACACAGATTATAATGGGGGGCATGTCTTTCCATGTGCACTCACCCTTGGTACATATGCTGCGGGAGCAAGACGATCAGATGGACGCGTCAGAATGTATTCCTTGAATTTTGAAGAAGAAGGTGTGAAAGAGTTCGACCTTTTTGAAATCGCTTTCTCAGAATCGGACGGCTGGGCGAACTATCCGAAGGGAGTATTCCAACAGTTTATCGAAGCAGGTATGGATGTGAAAGAAGGCTTTGATATTGTGTATGCCGGCAATATCCCAAATGGTGCAGGCCTGTCCTCCTCTGCCTCTATTGAGCTCGTCACGGCTGTCTTGATCAATGAATGGTCGTCATTCGGCGTAACGCAAATCGACCTAGCCCTTCTTGCGCAGCGTGCTGAAAATGAGTTTATTGGCGTGAACTGCGGCATTATGGATCAATTTTCAATTAGTCTTGGAAAAGAAGGTCACGCTATTTTGCTCAATTGTGACACGCTTTCCTTTGAATACAGCCCATTTCGGCAAGAGGGTCTGGCACTTGTCATTGCCAATACAAATAAAAAACGAACACTTGCAGATTCCAAATACAATGAACGCCGTTCAGAATGTCAATCTGCTTTAAACGATCTTAGAAAAGAACGAGATATTGCGCATTTATGTGAGCTCACGATGGATGAATTCGCTAAGCATGAACATTTGATACAAGATGAAACGTGTAGAAGACGTGCAAGACATGCCATCACGGAAAACGAGAGGACCATGAAAGCAGTAAATTTTCTGAAAGATGATAAAATGGAAGAACTAGGTGCACTCATGAAGGCATCTCACCTTTCTTTAAAGAATGATTATGAAGTCACTGGGCTTGAGCTAGATGCACTGGCTCAAGCCGCATGGCAACATCCAGGAGCGATTGGTTCTCGTATGACAGGTGCTGGCTTTGGGGGCTGTACCGTCAGCATTGTGAAAGAAGAGCTGCTGGACTCATTTATAGAAGAAACAGGTGCGATTTATCAAGAAAAAACAGGCATTCAAGCCTCTTTTTACACAGCTGGAATTGGAGGCGGCGCTAGAGAATTAACGAAGGAGGACATTTGATGGCAATTTTAGTATGTGGAGGAGCAGGTTTTATTGGCAGTCATGCGGTAGCGGCTCTTTTGGCTAAAGGAGAACAAGTGGTGATTGTGGATAATTTGCAGACAGGTCATAAAGAGGCAGTCGTAAAGGGTGCCGTATTAGAAGAGGGAGATTTAAGGGATCACGCTTTTTTAAGACGTGTTTTTCAAACACATGACATTGAAGCGGTCATGCACTTTGCGGCAGATTCACTTGTTGGAGAAAGTGTAACAGACCCGCTGAAGTACTATGACAACAACGTCGGAGGGGCAACGGCTTTACTTCAGGTGATGAATGAATTTGATGTGAAACGTATTGTATTCTCTTCAACTGCTGCGACATATGGTGAACCAAAGCGTGTACCGATCGTTGAAACGGATGAGACGAACCCAACAAATCCTTATGGGGAAACGAAGCTCGCAATTGAAAAAATGCTGAAGTGGTCTGAGCAGGCATATGGTATCGAATACGTTGTGCTTCGCTATTTTAATGTAGCCGGTGCTCATACAGAAGGGATTGTCGGTGAAGATCATCAGCCAGAAACGCATTTAATCCCAATTATTCTGCAAGTGGCCTTAGGAAAACGTGATCAAATCATGATTTACGGTGAGGATTATGAAACAGAGGATGGCACATGCATTAGAGACTACATTCATGTTATGGATTTAGTAGAGGCGCACATTCTAGCGGTTGAGCGTCTGCGTGAAGGAAAAGGAAGCGCGACGTACAACTTAGGGAACGGCACAGGCTTCTCTGTGAAGCAGGTCGTAGAAGCCGCAAGAGAAGTGACGGGTCATGCCATTCCAGCACAGGTGGCAGAAAGACGTGCGGGTGATCCAGCTAAGCTGATTGCTTCATCAGAAAAAGCGCTGAAAGAACTAGGATGGAAGCCGCAATATGCAGATCTCCACACCATCATTCAAAGTGCATGGGATTGGTTTCAGAAACATCCAGATGGCTATCAAAGTGAGTAACGTGTAGCAGGCAGGGGAGGAGACAAAGGGAATGGCGATTGATATTTTTGAAAAGCTAGAACAGCTGATTCAATACGGGATCAATAAAGAGCTAATATCACCACTAGATATGGATTATACAAGGAACCGGCTGCTAGAGGTGCTTGGTCTCGATGATGCTGAGCCAAGAACAGTCTCAGGAGACAGCGACCTTGAAGACATCTTAATGCCGATGCTCGATTGGGCAGTTGAAACAGGTCTTATTCCTGACGGGACAGATACGTATCGTGATTTATTAGATGCCAAAATCATGGGCTGTTTGGTGGCGCCTCCGAGTGTCATCTATGCAAAGTTTGAAGAGAAACGCAAGCATTGCGGACCAAAGGCAGCGACAAGCTGGTTTTATGAAATGCAGCAGCATGCCCACTATATTCATACAGGCAGAATCGCCAAAAATGTGCAGTGGTTTACACCGACAGAAGATGGTGAGCTTGAGATTACGATTAATCTATCGAAACCGGAAAAGGACCCAAAAGCGATCGCTGAAGCCAAAAAGCTTAGTCAAAAGCAATATCCTCTTTGTCTCCTTTGTAAAGAAAACGTTGGGTTTGGGGGACGCATCAATCACCCAGCAAGACAGAATCACCGGATTATTCCGGTGACACTTACAAATGAGTCGTGGTTTATGCAATTCTCGCCGTATGTGTATTACAACGAACATTGTATTGTGTTCAAGGGCGAGCATGAACCAATGCAGATATCTAAAAAGACCTTCGAGCGTCTGCTTTCCTTCATATCTATATATCCGCACTATTTCATAGGATCAAATGCTGATCTTCCCATTGTTGGAGGCAGCATATTAAGTCATGACCACTTTCAAGGTGGTGCTCATGAATTTCCGATGGCGAAAGCAAAGATGGAAGAAGTGTTTTCTCTCCAAAAGTTTCCGAGGGTGAAGGCGGGTATTGTGAAATGGCCGATGTCAGTGATCAGGCTTCAAAGCAGCGACCAGCAGACGCTTGCGGAGGCAGCGGATTTTATATTACATGAGTGGAAAATGTATTCAGATCCAGAAGCGGGTCTGTTCTCTCATACAGGAGAGACCCCGCACAATACCATTACACCAATTGCACGTCGTCATGGGGATGAGTACGAATTAGATCTCGTGCTACGAAATAATCGTACAGACAAGCAGCACCCCGACGGAATCTTCCACCCGCACAAAGAAGTTCATCATATTAAAAAAGAGAATATCGGATTAATTGAGGTTATGGGTCTCGCCGTCCTTCCTGGAAGATTAGCAGAGGAATTAAGTCAGCTAAAAGCGGCGTTGCTATCCAAACACCCTCTTGAAGAAATCAAAGCCTGCCCGTCTATCATGAAGCACGAGTCATGGGCAGAGCGTCTGATCGAAGAGAATACCTTTACGAAGGACAACGTAGAAGCCATTTTACAAAAAGAAATCGGCCTCATTTTTTCTCGTATACTCGCGCAGGCGGGTGTGTTTAAAAGAACAGAGCAAGGGAAAACAGCATTTAAACGTTTCATTCAAACACTCCATACAGGCAGGTGATGAGTTGATGATTGAACAGGTAAGAACTTTAATGGAAGAAAAACAACTCGACGGTGTTCTGATTCAAAAGCGGAATAACTTTTCTTGGCTTACAGGAGGAAGAAGAAACCACATTGTGTTAAACACGCCAGAGGGCGTTTGTCAGCTACTTGTGTTGAAAGACGATATTGTCCTAGTTGTGAATCAAATGGAAGAAAAACGAATCATTGAAGAAGAAATGGCGTATTTTGACCATCCCTTTCAAGTCGTCACAATGGATTGGTTTGAGGATGAGACTCCTTACATTCAAACACTCATAAAAGACAAACGAATCGGTGCGGACATTCAAATGGAAGGAGTGGAATGGATCGAACCCGATTTGTCTCGTGTTCGATCGATCCTTTCAGCGCCACAGCTCAGCCAATACGAAACCCTTTGTCATGAAACAGCTGTTATTGTAGAAAGTGTCTGTCAAGAAATCGTTCCAGGACAGACGGAGCATGAAATTGCTTCGCTTGTTGCTCAAAGAGCGATCGGGCAGGGAATGACGATAGAAGTGCTGCTTGTGGCAACAGATGACCGGATTCATCAATATCGCCACCCGATCCCAACAGAAAAAGCACTTCAAAAGCATGCACTGGTTGTCCTTTGTGCTGAACGGCATGGACTCGTGGCAAATGTCACAAGATCCGTTTACTTTGGACAGCTACCAAAGGAGCTTGAAGAAAACAAGGAAAGGCTTGCGCGAATCGACACGGTCATGAATGCGGCTACTCGTCCAGGGAACACCATTGGAGATGTATTGAAGGCCGGCATTGCTCAATATGAAAAAGAAGGATTTCCTGATAGCTGGAAAAAGCTTCACCAAGGTGGCAAGACTGGATTTGTGTCTAGAGAGATCATTGCAGTTCCTACATCGGTGGAAGAGATCCAGCTTCATCAAGTATTCACTTGGAATCCTTCCTTACCAGGATTGAAATCAGAAGATACGATGGTCGTCGAGAAAGAGGGGAATCGCTTTTTAACCTATACAGGCAAGTGGACGTATATAGACATAGAACATGAAGGAAGCATCTATAGACGACCAGACATTTTGGTGAGAGACGAATAATGAGAAGCCGGCGATGAGCCGGTTTTTTGCTGGAAGTCTTTAGTGAGTTTCCACTCATTTATCACCATTACCAATCATTACAGCGCATAGGCGGAGGATCGATACTTTCTTTTCTTGTCGACTTGCGTTAAAATGAGTAAGGTTTTTGTTAAATATGGGGATACCTATTTCAGAATTGTTTACCTAGATAAAATTTCATAAAGTTAAATTGAAATTTGACCAAACTTTTTTATTGTGGTAAACCTAAATTTGACAAAGTTCTTGATTGTTTGTCCTTTGCCTTCAACTCTCAACTTTTCAAATTCCTAGAAATTTATTGTGTGTGCAATAATATAAATTTATGGCGAATTTATGACATTTCAATAGAAATCTGTTGAAAAATAAATGAACTTTTGAAAAAAGGGGAGCTAACTCCAACAGATTTTGATAGCATTACAAAGGGAAGAAAAGTTTTCGAAGGCAGATGGCTTTTCACAATTATTCAGCAATTTATACATTATTTAAGGAAGGATGGTGATCTTCTTGTTCAGAGCCATTAAACCTATGCTTTTATTAGCGATGCTCGTGAGTGTTTTTGTATTAGGAGGTTGCAGCAATATCGCTGTTTTAGATCCTAAAGGACCAGTCGCAGCACAACAAAAAGACTTAATCCTATTATCTATTGGATTCATGCTCTTTATCGTTGGTGCGGTATTTGTACTGTTTACCATCATTTTGGTTAAATACCGTGAGCGTAAGGACGTTGGAAACGCCTCTTATAACCCAGAACTACACGGGAATACGCTTCTAGAAGTTGTCTGGACAGTGATCCCAATATTAATCGTTGCTGCCCTTTCAGTTCCAACTGTAAAAACCATTTACTCTTTGGAAGAGGCGCCTCAAGCAACAAGTCATAAAGATCCACTTGTCGTTTATGCTACAGCAGTTGATTGGAAATGGATCTTCAGCTATCCAGAGGAAAATATTGAAACAGTGAACTACTTAAACATTCCAAAAGATCAGCCGGTTTTATTTAAAATCACTTCCGCTGATACAATGGCATCACTATGGATTCCTCAGCTAGGCGGGGAGAAGTATGCGATGGCTGGAATGGAAATGGAACAATATCTTCAAGCTGATGAAGTAGGCACATATGAAGGAAGAAACGCCAACTTCACAGGCGAAGGCTTTGCTCAGCAAAAATTCAAAGTCAATGCGATGACGCAGTCTGACTATGATAAATGGGTAAATAAAACGAAAAAAGAAGCACCGAAGTTAACGAAGAAAACGTATGACTACTTGATGCTTCCTGATGCTGCAGATGTGCAGACATTCTCATCAACACATTTATCTTTTGCGAAGCACGGAGAGGATTCTGAATATGCACTCCAAGCACGCAAACGTTTAGGTTACCAATCAGTTTCTCCGCATTCCAAGACAGATCCTTTCGAGAATGTGAAGAACTATAAAAGAAAACTAGAAAACGAATAAACTGACTAAGGAAAGGAGGAGGCCGTTATGCATTTAAAATGGGATGAGTTTTTTGTAACTGGAGACCCATTAATTCTTGGTGCGCAAATTTCTATCGCTCTTACTTCCATTGCTATTGTGTTTGTTTTAACCTACTTCAAAAAGTGGAAATGGCTCTGGAAAGAATGGCTGACATCAGTTGATCATAAAAAGCTTGGAATCATGTATATCCTTGCTGCTGTGATTATGTTCTTCCGCGGTGGGGTAGACGGACTGATGATGCGCGCGCAGCTGGCGCTTCCTAATAATACGTTTTTAGATTCAAACCACTATAATGAAATTTTCACAACGCATGGTACGATCATGATTTTATTCATGGCGATGCCATTCTTAATTGGTTTAATCAACGTCGTGGTTCCTCTTCAAATTGGTGCACGTGACGTTGCATTCCCGTATTTGAACAACTTGAGCTTCTGGACATTTATGGTCGGAGCAATGCTGTTCAACATTTCCTTCGTTATTGGAGGATCACCAAGTGCAGGCTGGACGAGTTACATGCCGCTCGCCGGAAATGATTTCTCACCAGGACCTGGACAGAACTACTACTTGCTCGGGCTCCAAATTGCAGGTATTGGTACACTAATGACAGGTATTAACTTCATGGTGACCATCTTAAAAATGCGTACAAAAGGTATGACGCTTATGCGTATGCCGATGTTTACATGGACAACATTGATCACGTCTGTCATTATCGTTTTCGCATTCCCTGTTTTAACAGTTGCTTTAGCACTTATGACATTCGATCGTTTATTCGGTTCAGCATTCTTTACACTCGAAGCGGGCGGTATGCCAATGCTTTGGGCGAACCTTTTCTGGATTTGGGGACATCCTGAGGTATATATCGTTATCCTGCCGGCTTTCGGTATTTTCTCAGAAATCTTTGCGACGTTCTCAAGAAAGCAGTTGTTTGGTTACAAAGCGATGGTTGTATCGATTGTGGCAATCTCTGTTCTTAGTTTCCTTGTGTGGGTTCACCACTTCTTTACAATGGGGAACAGTGCAGCGGTTAACTCATTCTTCTCGATCACAACAATGGCGATTTCTGTACCAACAGGTGTGAAAATCTTTAACTGGCTCTTTACAATGTATCGAGGCCGTATCAGTTTTACTTCACCAATGCTTTGGGCACTTGGTTTCATCCCGAACTTCGTAATCGGTGGTGTGACTGGGGTTATGCTTGCGATGGCAGCTGCGGATTACCAGTACCATAATACGTACTTCCTTGTATCCCACTTCCACTATGTATTAATCGCAGGTACTGTCTTTGCATGTTTTGCTGGTCTTGTTTTCTGGTATCCGAAAATGTTTGGTTACAAGTTAAACGAAAGAATCGGCAAATGGTTCTTCTGGGTATTCATGATCGGATTTAACATCTGTTTCTTCCCGCAGTACTTCTTAGGACTGCAAGGAATGCCAAGACGTATTTATACGTATGGACCAGAAGATGGCTGGACTGCACTAAACTTTATTTCAACAATTGGTGCATTCATGATGGGTATCGGATTCATCATCCTTTGCTATAACATTTACTACAGCTGGAGACACGCGAAACGTGAAGTGTCTGGAGACAGCTGGGGAGAAGGACGTACACTTGACTGGGCGACATCTTCTGCAATTCCGCCGCATTATAACTTTGCAGCACTTCCAGAAGTGACGACGCCAGATGCATTCCATCATTGGAAGCAAAACAATGTTGACGTTCATCCTGAAAAAGAATTCAAGAAAATTCACATGCCGCACAATTCAGGCAGACCGCTAATCATGTCTGCATTCTTCGGACTTGGTGCATTCGGTCTTGTATTTGAATGGTACTGGATTGGCGTTATCGGCTTAATCGGTGTATTCGCAACAATGATTTTACGTTCATTTGAATATGACGATGGCTACTATATTCCTGTTGAAGAAGTGATTGAAACAGAGAAAAAGAATAAGGAGGCGCAGAAGTAATGGGACATAATGATAGTAGCTATGCAAATGCACCGCTTGAATATCAGTCTGAAACAGGACGTTTAAACATCCTTGGTTTCTGGATATTCCTTGGCGCGGAAATCGTGTTATTCTCAACACTTTTTGCGACCTACTTTGTTCTTCATGGCAGAACAGCTGGCGGCGTTTTGCCAGCTGAGCTATTTGATATGAAGCTTGTATTGATCATGACATTCCTGCTATTGGTGAGTTCATTTACATGTGGGATTGCCGTTCATGAAATGCGCCGTGGAAGTACAAAAGGGGTTGTCATTTGGACGATTCTGACACTGCTTCTAGGTGCAGGCTTCGTTGGTTTTGAGATTTTCGAATTCTTCCATTATGTACATGAGGGTGCGAGCATCCATACAAGTGCATACTGGTCTGCATTCTTTGTTCTTTTAGGAACTCACGGATTACACGTATCCATCGGTATCTTCTGGATTACAGGTGTCTTGTTCCAAATTAAAAAACGTGGATTAACACCACAAACAGCAGCGAAGATCTTTATCTCAAGTCTATACTGGCATTTCCTTGATGTTGTATGGATTTTCATCTTCACAGCTGTGTACTTGATCGGATTAGGGGGGCTTTTGTGATATGGCTGGAAAAACACATTCCTCAGCAGAGCACGAACACTTCCCTTGGAAACACGTAGTCGGCTTCATTCTCTCCATTGTGCTAACCATCTTAGCATTCTGGATTGCCATCGGAGCTGAAATTGGCAGTTCCGCAAAACTATGGATTATCTTTGGTTTTGCCTTCATTCAAGCATTCTTGCAGCTGTTCATGTTCATGCATATGACAGAGAGCGAGAACGGAACTGTTCAAGTCGGAAATACTTTATTTGGTCTGTTCTGTGCGATCATTTTCGTCATCGGGTCTGTATGGATCTTCGCGGCTCACTACAGCCATGGAGAGAACAGCAAAGACGGTTATTCACCATCTGCGCCAAAGCAGTCTGAGCATTCAGAGAAATAATAAAAAACCACTCATCTTTCATAGGTGAGTGGTTTTTATGCTGATTGTGATAACGCTTCCAATTGATGATGCAATATCTATCTGCTGCTGAATCTTTTGCGAATGAATGGAAGTCCATAGATGAGGAATGCTGCAATGTGAGCCAGAATCACGTTAATGGCAAAGAATGCGATCATGAAGGTATGTCCTGCTGGAGATAAACTGCTTGTCATGTAAAGACCGAAGAAAATCCACATAATCATGATGGGTGGAATAGATGCTAATGCAATCTTTCTGTTTTCCAACCATAAAAACAGGGGTGTAGCTGTTGCAATACATAGGTACGCAAAGAACATATCCATCGTATCCAACTCCTTTGTAAGTTGATGTTCAATTCAAATGAGAGGTCAGGATGCAATTGTGTCTGTTTTTAGGAGATATTGTGAACATTTTGTTACAAATATTATACCACAATTGACTTTGAAGTAAACTCAATAATTGGAAAATGGGCCTTATTCCGCAGAAATTGTTTTTTTCTTATACCTCAGTTAAGCTTATGCTGGCAAGATGTTAACCTTTCATATCGCCACATAAGTCATTGAATTTTCCCCTTAAAATCTGTAAAATAATCTTTTTAAAGGACTTATGATCGGTTGTCATGATAGAGTAGAAAGGGATTTTTTCCTATTATTAGGATGAAAAGTATTTCATTTTTTGAAATTAGAATGGAACCTTTCAGGTGTCACTTCCGTCATATTTAAGGTGAGTTGCTTTTGTGAAAATTTCAATCTAATATAAATAAGGGCTTTTATGTTTTGTAATAAGGGTGGTTAGTTCATGAACAAGCAGAATACATCTCCTTACTATCAAGGAGATTTGATTTTTATATTTTTAGCCTTCTTTGCCATCAGTGTCATCGCTATTTATGCTGCGGGACAGTTTGGGCAATATGGATCTAATGCATGGACCAGACAGATCATTTACTACATGGTCGGGGTCATCTGTATTGTGGCTATTAATTACTTCGATCTGGAACAATTAGAAAAGTTAAGCTTATATATTTTTATAGGCGGCATTATGCTCTTAATTCTTTTGAAAATTGCCCCTGCACAAATTGCAGGTCATGATTTTGCTCCAATTAAAAATGGTGCAAAAAGTTGGTTCGTGTTACCGGGAATTGGAACATTTCAGCCTTCAGAGTTCATGAAAATTGGTTTGATTATGATGCTCGCCTCTGTCATTGGGAAGGCAACCCCAAGAGGAAAACGAACATTAGAAGATGATATTTTCCTACTATTAAAAATTGCTGGCGTGGCTGCTGTACCAGTCGGACTCATCTTTTTGCAAGATGCAGGTACGGCTGCGGTATGTATGTTTATTGTCGTTGTCATGGTCTTTTTATCAGGGGTCAACTGGAAATTGATCTCTCTCATCGGTTCAGTGGTTGTGCTCTTAGTTGCCGCTGTGTTAGCCGTGATTATTCTATTCCCTGATTTCGCACAAAAGATCGGGATTCAGCAGTATCAGATCAACCGGATTACCGCTTGGCTGCCTGATAGTTCTTCGACAGCTAACCAAGCCCAGACACAGGATGCATCTGGATCGGATAAATATCAAGTCGAGCAAGCCATTATGGCAATTGGGGCAGGACAAATTTTCGGGAACGGTGTTAAGAACTTAAAAGTATATGTTCCAGAAGCTCAGACAGATATGATTTTCTCTATCATAGGGGAAGCTTTTGGTTTTGTCGGCTGCGCATTTGTGGTCATCATGTTCTTCTTCCTGATTTATCGGCTTGTTGTACTGATCGACCGTATCCATCCTTATAGCCGGTTTGCGTCATTTTTCTGTGTAGGATATACAGCATTGATTGTCATCCATACATTTCAGAACATTGGTATGAACATAGGCGTCATGCCTGTAACGGGGATACCGCTCTTATTCATCAGCTTCGGGGGAAGCTCTGTTTTATCTGTTCTTATTGGATTTGGTATCGCCTATAATGCAAGTGTTCAATTAACGAAATATCAAAGTTATTTATTTAAATAAAACGGGTAAAGGGCAGTCTAAGCGTAGGCTGCCTTTTTGGCGTGAGTTCTAACTTTTGAAAAGTAATATTCATTTGACTTATGATAGTAGGAGTGAAGGAGGTCTTCGAATTGAATAAAACGATAGAAACCATTTTAAATCATCGGTCCATCCGTTCGTTTACAGATGAGCGTCTGACAGAGGAAGAAGTGCTGACACTTATCAAAAGTGCACAGGCTGCTTCGACATCAAGCTATGTACAGGCGTATAGTATCATTGGTGTAACAGATCAGGAGAAGAAGGCGAAGCTTGCTGAACTGGCTGGAAATCAGCCATACGTTGAGAAGAATGGGCATTTTTTTGTTTTCTGTGCAGACTTGAAACGCCATGATTATATCGCAAAAAAAGCAGGGAAAAACCATCAAGAGGCGTTTGAAAATACAGAAGCCTTTCTTATCAGTGTGATTGATGCTGCGCTTGCTGCACAAAATGTCAGTGTCGCCGCAGAATCTATGGGACTTGGCATCTGCTATATCGGCGGACTGCGTAATCAGCTGAAGGAAGTATCCGAACTACTTGAAACACCTTCCTATGTGCTACCGCTATTCGGATTGGCTGTAGGACATCCTGCCAATCCATCATCTCAAAAGGAACGGCTGCCCGTTGAGCTGATCTACCATGAAAACACATATCAGCAAGACGAAGCTCATGTGGATCGTTATTTAAAAGAATACGATGATCGTATTTCATCATATTATGAAGAACGAACAAACGGTGAGAGAAAAGATACATGGTCTGAGCAAATGCTTCGAGGCTTTAGCCAGCCAAAACGTGCTTTCCTCGGAGATTTTGTGAAAGAGAAGGGCTTTAATCGAAAATAAATCAGGAAATCCCCCTTTCGAGTGAGAGAGGGGGATTTGTGTAAGAGGTGCGACATCATGAAATTAAGTATACTGGATCAATCTCCTTTGATTGGAGATGCGACGCCTGCTGAGGCACTGAAGCAAACCGTCGAGCTGGCGAAGCAGGCAGAGAAATGGGGCTATCATCGTTTTTGGGTATCAGAGCATCACTTTTCAAACCGGCTCGCAGGATCGAGTCCAGAGGTGCTTCTCGGTCATTTATCAGCTGTGACGTCACATATCCGTATTGGTTCAGGCGGCGTCATGCTGCCCCACTACAGTGCCTATAAAGTAGCAGAGAACTTCAGAGTGCTCGAAGCCTTGGCTCCGGGCAGAATTGATCTTGGCATTGGACGTGCTCCTGGAGGTATGCCGATCTCCTCCATTGCCCTTCATCATGGAGAACGGAAGCGACTTGGTGATCAATACCCTGAGCAGGTAGAAGAATTAAGGGTGTATTTACATGATTTAGCCGATGAATTTTATCCGCTGCCTCACCTGACCGCTTCTCCGAAAGTAGATACTGCCCCAGAGGTATGGATGTTAGGTTCTTCTGGAGGAAGTGCACGGCTTGCCGCAAAAGTAGGTGCAGGCTATACGTTTGCTCTTTTCATTAATGGAGAAGGCGGAGAAGACTCTGTGTCGCAGTATATCAGCCGATTTGAACCTTCGGAATTTGGTGATGAGCCGCGTGTCAGTCTTGCGGTCTTCGTTTTATGTGCAGAAACAGAGGAACAGGCAGAAAAATTGGCTGTTAGCTTAGATTTATCATTATTAGCTAACGAACAAGGACAGGACCTTGGCGGCTTTCCTTCATTTGAACAGGCAAAGGCCTATTCCTACAGTCCATATGAACAAAAACGAGTAGCAGCCAATCGACAGAGGATGGTTGTTGGCACGCCGTCCTCTGTGAAGCAGCAGCTGACAGCACTCGCAAAGGCGTATCGTACAGATGAAGTGATCGCTGTGACCATCACACATCACATGCAAGACCGTCTCACATCGTATCGTTTATTAAAAGAAGCTTTTGATGCATAACGTATGTCATTTTACCATTTGCGCAGCCAATAAAAGGGATAGAGGAGCATCATGGTGAGAATAAAGGCAGCTGTCACCGCCAAGCTAAGCGGATAAATGCAGGTGGTATAGACAGTCAGTTCACATGCTTGATGAAAAGGACGAGGCTGTTTTGCATGTAAAAAGGTAAAAAAATAAACCAAGGTGATCGTGAGAAAAAAAGCCGTCATAAAAGAAACGATCCATAGCCATATCAACATGAATTTCTCTTTCCTCCATACATGATAGAAAAGCCTTGTTGAGCTGATGGGCTCATACAAGGCTTTTTATGTGATTCTTGTTTATTCAGGATAAATATCGAATGGTTCTTTCGTTTGAACCGTATCTGATTTACCTTTCAGGCTCGCATACGCAAGCATTGTATACTCACCTGCTTCTAACTTCTGTCCTTTATTGATCGTGCCATTCCATTTCACACGATGCTCTCCTTTATCAACATGTTGATAAACTCCTGCTTCACCTAAATACTCTCCATCTGTCGAGTAGACGAGGAATGCAAGGTTCTCAGCACCGCCTGGGAGATAGCTGCTAATAACATAGCTTCCAGCACGGTTATCCGGCTCTACAGAAACCGAAGTGACGCGCGGGTAATCAGGCTCTTTTACAATCAATAAAGTAGGGATTTCAGTGACCTTTCTGCCATTTTCGCGAATGGTGATACTGCCTTGGTACGTTCCTTTTTTCGTTTTCCCATAATTCACTTGTACTGCGGAAGTAAAGGACCCTGTGGAATTCCCTTTCACTGTGATTTTTTTCGTGCCGTTTGTGCTAATGCCGTTGCCATCGAACTTATAATCAATGGTATAGGTTTTCGGTGCTTTTGACAGGTTTTCTACCTTGAACTTCTTCGTTTTGATTTGAACGCCCTTTTCTTTTAAGAAAGTGCCGTACGAATAGCTTGCATCAGACACAATAGAAGACGCTTGAAGTGATTCGATGATTCGAACGCTGCCTGTGCCCTGCGTATTGTGAGGGAACGGGTTACCATTTGGATCATACAATGTTTCTGCTGTATTCATCATTAACGCTTTAATTTGTTCCGTAGAATAGGATGGTTTTGCTTGTTTAATAATCGCTGCTACTCCGGCTACATGAGGAGATGCCATGCTTGTTCCTTGCTTCGATCCATAGCCGTATGGCTGAGAAGGATCGTGTGTCGGAATGGTGCTGACAATACTCACGCCAGGTGCTGAAAGATCTGGTTTGATCATCCACGTATCGACAACAGGTCCACGAGATGAGAAGTCAGCGACTTGTTCACTTAACTCTTTCACAAATTGAATCGAGAAAGTCGTTGTATTGTTACCAGCCTCAATGGCTTTAACAATCGCTGTTCCTTCCGCTTTTGACAGCTTAATCGTCGGAAGGGCTAGACCTGGTACATCCACAGGGATTTCTCCATCGGTATTGTTATACATGACAACGCCGATCGCACCAGCAGCTTTCGCATTGTCCACTTTATCAACAAAGGCAATGGCTCCACGTTCAATCACTGCCACCTTTCCTTTGACATCGATGTTTTCAAAAGCTTTTTCGTCACCGATGCCTGCTTGGACGAGTGTGACTTGTTTTTGGTCAAGTGCTTTTAAATCATTTTCTTGATAGTAGCCCATCACTTTTGCTGTTGAATAGTTCGGGAATTTCACGTTGTATAAACTGTACGGAAGCTGAGTGGCTCCGACAGAAATAGCATCTCTTGATGTCCCAGGAGATCCAACGGTCCAGCTGTTCGGCCCGCTGTTTCCATTTGATGTAACAGCGACAACCCCTTCAGACATGGCCCAATCCAGTGCGATGCTTGTTGCATAATCAGGGTTATTCACACTGTTTCCAAGAGAAAGGTTCATGACATCGGCTCCGTCAGTGACAGCCCGATCGATGCCTGCAAGAACATTTTCAGTTGTTCCTGATCCGCCTGGTCCAAGGACACGATAGGCGAGAAGGGTAGCATCTTTTGCGACACCTTTAATTTGTCCATTTGCCGCAATTGTTCCTGCGACATGTGTACCATGATCTGTCGATTCGCCTCTAGGATCTCCTTTTGGTGTTTCTTGTGGAGAATAGTCATTATCAACAAAGTCATAGCCTTTGTATAATCCGAAGTTTCCTTTTAAATCAGGGTGGGTATAATCTACTCCAGTATCAATGACAGCGACTTTTACTCCTTTTCCAGAGTAGCCGGCATCCCAAGCTTTTGGGGCTCCGATAAATGGAGCACTTTTATCCATGAGTGGAGAGACATCCTCATGAGGAAGCTGGACGCTTTTCTTTTTCACTTCATCTGTTTGATATGTAACATCCGGATAAACGGCTTTTACTCCGTCAACTGCGAGCAGTTTCGGGATTTCGTTTGCAGGAAGTTTCATAGAGAAACCAGAGAAGACTTTTTCATATTCTTGACGAACACTCGCTTTATCTAACTTTTTGAGTGCTGCATTCTTTACTTTAGTTCGAGATTTTTTGAGGGAGGCTTTTGTTTGTGCTTCGCCTTCTTGCTTGGCTTCAACTAAGGATTTTTCCTTTAATTCAACAATGACAGTGGTGTGTTTTCTAGACTTAACATTGATTTCGCCGAAGATTTCTGCTTTTTCCAGTTCCACCTGTTTGTTCGATGGAGCGGCAGCAGCCTGACCTGAAAAGAATGTGGATAAGGTAAAAATAGTGGAGAACAATAGAACAGAAGAACGAGAGATTACTTTTTTCAATTAATTTTCCCCTTTCTAGCTGTGTATTTAGGGAGATAGCCTTTCTTTTTGTGGATAAATAGGAAAGATTCACTGCCCGTTATTAAGTATTCCATACGATGAAACCAATTCCTTTACTGAAATGGTCTTATTTTACATAGTCATAAAGAACTATTTTGTTTATAAAGTCACACTTATGCACAATAATCTGTTGATAACTCAATTATTCAGATATATATATGGAAAATAAAAAAATCTCATACACAAAATCTAGTAAGAGGGTGTTGATATGTGGATAAACCCTGTTGATAAGATGTGCTTATCTTTGGGATAGTGTGTGTATAAAATTTTCATAGAAACATTGTGGAACATGCTCATCTTCTGCACTTTTCAACAAAACTTCTGAAAACTAGTTCGTTTTTTCACCCAGATTGTGACAAACCTCTCTTTTTTCTCGGGATATGATAGGAACAGTTAATTTGCTAGAACTGCTAGATTCTAAGGAAATCGGAGGGATGTTCAGTGAAGAAATGGAAGAACTGGTTGAGTGTATGGTTTGGTTTTGTGATGAATGTGCTTGTGAATCCTGGTGAGCTGCTGAAGAAGCAAGGGGTGAAAGTGGCAGCAGTGGATGGAGGATTCTTTCTTGCGGTGAATGAGAGAAAGCTAGAGAAACTGGCAGATGAAAAGAAGAAGAAGCGCAGGACAGAAAAGCCGTTTCAAGAAAGTCTGATGATGCTTTATGAAAAGACAACGAGAGAGGCGCGTGCCGGTCCGCTCTTATCTTTACAGAAAAGTTGAAACAGGGTAAAATCCCACATAAGACACGTTATCTGTGGGAGAGGATGCCCCTTGAAGATATATAAAATATTGAATAACAATGCAGTGGTTGTAAAGGAGGGTGATCAGGAGAAAATTGTGATGGGGCCCGGAATTGCTTTTCAGAAGGGGAAAAATGACGTCGTTCCCGTTCAAAAAATAGAGAAAATTTTTGTTGTGCGTGAAGAAAATGAGAAATTCAAACAAATTCTTGCGACATTGCCAGAAGCGCATATTGAGGTGGCAGAGCATATTATTAGTTATGCAGAGGGTGAACTCGTGATGCCGCTCAGTGATCATATCCACATTTCACTGACAGATCATTTATCCTTTGCCATTGAACGCGTTCAAAAAGGCATTGTGCTATATAATAAATTGCTTGGTGAGATCAAAGTCTTATATAAGCAGGAATATGATATTGGAAAGTATGCCATTCGTTATGTAAAGGAGCGGCTTGGGGTTGACCTGCCGGACGATGAGGCAGGGTATGTGGCACTTCATATTCATACGGCCAAAATGAATACGGAGTCCATGAAGAAGACGGTCAAATACACAACGATGATCAAAGAAATGATCGAGCATATCGAAAGCGTTTTTGAGCGCTCGATTGATGAGGATAGTATTTCATATCAGCGGCTTGTGACACATTTGAGGTATGCATTAGGCAGGTTGGAATCGAATGAAGCATTTCAAATCATGGACGATGACATGCTGACTTTTATCCAAACAAAGTATGATTCGGCTTACCGGTGTGCACTTGGACTGGCTGATTTGCTGAAAAAAGAATATGGACTTCATCTCCCTGAATCGGAGATCGGCTACATCACGCTGCATGTCCAGCGTCTGCAGGATGCCGAATTGGTGTAAAGGTTGTGCCTGTCCGCAGGCTTTTTTTTATGCACACTACTCTAATTAGTGTATATGGGTCATTTGATTCGAAAAAATAGGTTGACGCAGGTCACGCTCTTATACTATGATGAAAGCGTAATCAAAAACCAATATCGTGGGATTGTGACTGTCAGGCAGGCAAGACCTAAAATTTGCGTAACGAGGGGACGTGTATGTCCTTTAATCGTTGGTGAATTTTAGGTCTTTTTTGTTTTAAAAAAAAGGGGGAGACAACATGGATTATCAAAAAACAGCCAAAGAATTAACAACATTATTAGGCGGCAAAGAAAATGTCATTAGCGCAACACATTGTGCCACACGACTCCGATTGGTGATGAAAGATGAGGCGTTGATTGACAAAGATGCCATTGAAGAACTTGAGGGTGTGAAGGGTGCCTTCTCAAGCTCGGGTCAATTCCAGATCATATTTGGAACAGGTTCTGTCAACAAAGTATATGAGCCTTTTGCTCGTGAGGCGGGTCTTGAGGCAGACGACGAGAATCAAAAACCTGCCAGCCATGATGAAGCCGTGAAGCAAAAAATGAATCCACTTGCACGTTTTGCTAAGACGCTATCGAATATTTTTGTACCAATCATTCCAGCGATTGTAGCAAGCGGTTTATTAATGGGCCTATTAGGTATGATGAAAGCCTTCAAATGGGCTGATCCAAGCTCTGCCATCTTCCAAATGCTAGATATGTTCTCAAGTGCTGCCTTTATCATTTTACCGATTTTAATTGGGGTTAGTGCAGCCAAAGAGTTTGGTGGAAATCCATATTTAGGAGCTGTCATTGGGGGCATTATGATTCACCCGAGCTTGCTGAATCCATGGGGACTGACAGACGCAAAACCAGAATATATGCATCTATTCAACTTTGATATTGCGCTTCTTGGTTACCAAGGAACGGTCATTCCCGTGTTATTAACTGTGTATATCATGTGCGTGATTGAAAAGAATTTAAGAAAAGTTGTGCCGAACAGTATTGATTTACTTGTGACGCCGTTTGTGACGGTGATTGTGACTGGATTTGTGACGTTTATTGCTGTAGGACCGCTAGGGAGAATGCTCGGTACAGGAATCTCAAATGCACTCACTTATGTTTATGACCATGCAGGATTCTTAGCTGGACTTATTTTTGGAGGCGCTTATTCTTTAATTGTACTGACAGGTGTTCATCACAGCTTCCATGCGATTGAGGCAGGACTTCTAAATGATATTGGACGGAATTATTTGCTGCCGATCTGGGCCATGTCTAACGTCGCTCAAGGCGGAGCTGGGCTAGCGGTCTTTTTCTTAGCAAAGCGTGCAAAAACGAAAGAAATTGCTTTACCAGCAGCATTTTCTGCTTTCTTAGGTATTACAGAGCCGGTCATATTCGGTGTGAATCTTCGTTATCGTAAGCCATTTATTGCTGCAATGATCGGAGGTGCATTAGGCGGGGCGTTTGTCGTCTTCACGAAGGTAGCCGCCAACGCTTATGGTTTAACAGGGATTCCGATGATTGCAATTGCAGCCCCATTTGGTTTACAAAATGTGGTAAATTATGTTATTGGTATGTTAATAGCTGTTGCTGTTTCATTTATTCTTACCATCATCTTTAAAATCAAAGAAGTCGAAAAATAATCAAGGAGTGGTCACAGTGATGACAACAACGGACGCAGCACTTCGTCAAAAGGTAACAGATCGTATTCGAAACTATGAGCATTTGGTGAAAAAAGATGTGTACCGTCAGAACTACCATTTAATGCCGCCAGTCGGTCTTTTAAATGACCCGAATGGATTGATTCAGTGGAAGGGAGTCTACCATGTGTTTTATCAGTGGCAGCCATTTAAAACAGGTCATGGGGCAAAATTCTGGGGTCACTACACATCAACCGATCTAGTGAATTGGCAGCATGAAGAGGCTGCCCTCACGCCAAGTGATTGGTTTGATCAAAATGGCTGTTATTCTGGCAGTGCAGTCATTGACGATGGTCGTATGTACGTGATGTATACCGGAAATGTCCGTGACGAGCAAGGGAACCGTGAGACATATCAATGTTTAGCTGTGTCAGAGGATGGGGTTCATTTTGAGAAAAAAGGTGTCGTGGCGACTTTGCCAGCGGGATTCACTGCACATTTTCGTGACCCGAAGGTGTGGAAGCGGAATGGAAAGTGGTACATGGTCCTTGGAGCACAAAGTGAAGATCTCAAAGGACATCTTGTCTTATTTACATCTGATACATTAGACAATTGGACGTTTCAAGGCATTATTGCAGGCAGTGGAAAGAATGGATTAGATCATTTCGGATACATGTGGGAATGTCCAGATCTATTTGAATTAGACGGTCAGGATGTATTGATCGTGTCACCACAGGGGCTGAAGCCTGATGGATTCAAATACAACAATACACATCAATCTGGTTATTTTGTTGGTACATTGGATGATCGTACCTACCAATATACGCATGGAGCGTTTGAGGAGCTGGATCGTGGCTTTGACTTTTATGCACAGCAGACTTTCCAAGATGAATCGGGCAGACGCATTTTAATGGGATGGATGGGTGTACCAGATCAAGGGGAAGAGCATCACCCAACTGTCTCTTATCAATGGATCCATTGTTTGACGATTCCGAGAGAGCTTCGTTTAGATGATGAAGGGCGTCTTATTCAACAGCCGGTAAGTGAACTTCGATCTATGCGGACAAATGAGCAGGAGCATGTTTTTCACGTTAAACGATCTGTTCACTCCATTCCTGTTGAAGATTTGACGAGCGCAGAGGTATTCATTGATCAAATTGAAACACAAAAAGGATTTGAATGCTGTATCCGTGCTGCTGCTCGTATCATTTATGATAAAGATGAAGGCAAACTAACGTTAGAGCGAGATCGATTTGAAGATCGAACAAAGGAAGTTCGTGAAGTAGAAATTGATGAATTACAGGATTTGCATATCTTTATTGATGCATCATCGATTGAGATTTTTGTCAACGGAGGCCGGGAAGTATTTACTGCACGTTACTTTCCTTCCCCGGGAAATAAATCAATCTCCATCAGTGGTAGAAATGAAACGAAGCTTAAATTGAAGACGTGGCATTTGCAAAAAGAAGCAGATCATTGATCTGCTTTTTCTAGTGAGATCAGCCTGTATCTTAAAGCCTATATCATGTATATACAAGGTTGGCCTAAAGCGGTTTGATGACGTTTTACATATATGATAACAGGTTCAATTATGGTATCATTTTAAAATATATACAGCTGAGGCTGACGTTTATCCAAATGCGGTAGGACAAAAAGGGGTTGTTTACTTGAATTCAAAACAGCAGCCGACGACTAGAAAACGCTTGGAGACAATGGCAGATCATGTTGAAGATAAACGTGAAGAATATAAAGAATTGCTGATTCAAGTCCAATCTATTCTCGGTGAACCTTCTCTAGAGCAGGAAGAATTAAAAGAGAAGCTGTCAGATACGTATAAACAAATGAAAGAATATGCCTTATTTGTTGAATCCATTGAAGCCTTTATTCGAAAAATGGCGAAAGAATCTGATCAGCAAAAGTAGGTAAAAAAGTATGGTGAAAGAGTGTACCTGGGTGCGGGTATGCTTTTTTTATTTTAGTCAGATCATTCAGAAAAATTAAATGAAAGCGTTGACATTTCTTTTGTCATGATACAAAATAAATAAAAATTCATCTGAGCATATACAGGAGGAACGATATGAACCATGCAACCAAGAAATGTCTGATCACCTTTATCATTGTGCTATTTTCTATGAGTTTTCTTCATCCTTCCGTTTCATCTGCCCGAACGCAACACACATCATTTTTTACACCTACTGCCTCCGTACCATCTGGTCAATATTATCGCTCACAAGAGGTGGCACTCCATTCTCAGGTGCCAAAAGCTTCTCTTTATTACACAACAGATGGCAGCCAGCCGACAACTCAAAGTCAGCGATATACAAAGCCTATTCAAATTGATACCGATACGACTTTAAAAGTAAGCGTTTACAAAAATAGACATCGCCTTGCTACGTCTACGTACAATTATCGTTTTGTCACACGAGAGGACATTGCCTCATCTTTTTTATCTTTTGAATATCAAGGAATGCCTTATCGGTTATACATTCCGAAAAATCATAAGAGGGGTAAAGCTTATCCTCTCGTCCTGTTCTTACATGGAGGAGGGGAGCGGGGGACTGATAATCAAAAGCAGTTACTTGCAAATGATGGTGCAGTTTTATGGGCTTCTCCTGAAGTTCAAAAGAAACATCCTGCATACGTACTAGCACCTCAGGCTCGAAATGCTGTGGATGGGGGTTTTGCTTTAACAAGAAACGCGCAAAATGAAATCGACCTGACAAATGTGTTTCAATTTTCACCAGATTTACACAAAGCGTATGATGTGCTTCAGCATGTGTTAACTTCTTATAAGATTGATCAGAAAAGGATTTATGCGACTGGTTTATCTCAAGGCGGATTTGGCTCGTATCAGTTGAACATCACATATCCTCGTTTGTTTGCAGCGATGATTCCTATTGCGGGGGGTGCAGATCCAAGTAAGGCAGGAATTTTAGCGAACAAGCCAATATGGGCATTTCATGCAGAGGATGATTCCATTATTTCTATCAGTTATGCGAGAAATACAATTCAAGCTATTCAAAAAGCTGGTGGAAGACCGATTTATACCGAGTATGCAAGCAAGTATGGGTATGATCATGCATCATGGACGCCTGCTTATGAGACGCCGGGCTTAACAGATTGGTTATTCGCACAGAGACTCAGCTTACGATAAACAAAAACAAAAAAACCGATTCACCCAAGCGGCGGATCGGTTTTTATTGTTTTATTTGTCCAAACGATGTGCGGAATGTTTCGTTGGTCCGATGTATTCGTTTAGTTGGAACGAGCCTTTAATGGCAGCTGTGATGAATTCTTTTGCTGCATAAATGGCTTCTTTCACGTCTGAGCCGTTGGCTAGTTCAGCTGTGACTGCGGCTGAGAATGTGCAGCCTGCGCCGTGTGTGTATTCTGTGTCGATCTTATCTGTTTCAAGGCGTTCGAAGGTTTGTCCATCATAAAGCAAGTCAATCGCTTTATCTGGGCTTAGCTTACCGCCGCCAGTGATGACCACATACTTTGCACCAAGTTCATGGATGCGTTTTGCGGCTTCTTCCATTTGTTCCATCGTTTTGATCTCGCCAATGCCGCTTAATTGACCTGCTTCGAAAAGGTTAGGTGTGATAACTGTTGCCAGTGGTGTGAGCTTTTCGCGCAATGCTTCAGCGTGCTCTGGGTAAAGGACTTCGTTCGCACCTTTACATACCATAACAGGATCAATGACGACATTTTTCAGCTCATATGTTTTGATCGTTTCAGCTGCGAGTTCAATGACGTCAACTGTTGGCAGCATACCTGTTTTTAACGCATCTACACCGATGCCTTCCACGATCGTCGAGAGCTGCGCGCGGATGGTTGATGTATCGATTGGAAACACTTGATGATCCCAGTTGTTATGAGGATCCATTGCAACGACAACGGTTAAAGCTGTCATCCCGTAGACGTTTTTTTCTTGAAACGTTTTTAAATCTGCTTGGATACCTGCACCGCCGCTTGAATCCGAACCTGCGATGGTGAGTGCTTTATTCATAGACATAGTTGCTGAACCTCCAATGTGATGTGTAACAGTTACTGTTCTATCCCTTATTATAATCAGCTTTTCCATTTATCACAATGAAACGGCATAAAAAAGCGTTCCTCTCTTCAAGGAACGCCTCATCCATTACCTTTTACAAATCACCAATTTCCCTTTTTTCAGCTCCTCTAAAAGCGTTAAGGCTAATTCTTGATCGGCGCCGGTCGACATCATTTTGGCCATCAGTTCATCATCTCTGGTGCGAATGACATTGGCGATCTGATCTAAAATCCCTTGATCGACAGCTGTCATGCTCTTTGCTTCCGTATACTCAGTAACGGTATCAGAGCGTTCGGGGTCATACGCAAAAACAAACACATCGTCCTTTGCTGACTGTATCTGTTCGATCGTCTGTTTGGCTTCTTTACTATTCTCAACTGTGAAAAATTCCATCATCATCACTCCTTTTCATCAAAAATTCCCATTTTCTCGATCAATCAAACCGTCTTTTATATCATGAGAAGAAAGCCGATTTATGTTTTAATGAAAAAGACGAATCTATTAAAGGAGTTAGGCCGATATGAAGATTTCTTTATTAATTGTGACACATAACCGGCTGAGCGCATTGTGTGAACTGCTTGAATCCATCTCGAGACAAAGCGTACAGCCTTTTGAAATTGTGGTCGTAAATGATGCAGGAGAGCGAGTGGACGTGATTCAGGAACTCTATCCAGAGCTGCCAATCCGCTTGATTCATTTAGATGAGAATGTCCAGCATGTGAACGCAAGAAATGTTGGGGTGCGGGAGCTGACAGGTGACGTCATTATGCTGAGTGATGACGATGATTATTTTACACCTTGTCATATTGAACGTATGAGCAAGGCGCTAGAAGACGCTGATTTTGTCTTTTCGGATGCGGAAATTGTTTCGTTTGAAGAACGAGGTGCGACTCGTTTTCCAGTATCAAGACGTTTGTTTGCTTATACAGCGGACATTGAGGACATGCGTGTTTTTTCTACATATGTTCCTTCTGGTAGTATGTACAAACGCCGCATACACGATGAGATCGGCTATTTTGATCCAGCGATGCATCACTACTGGGACTGGGACTTTTTCCTGCGTGTTACGCAGCATGCACGAGCCAAACGAGTGCCGACTGCCAGTGTGATCTATGCGTTCTTTGATGGTGGGGGCAATCAGTCGAGTGATCTTGGTGAAACAAGGAAGACCTACTTAGATGATCTGAGTGAAAAGCATGGGCTGGGTGATTTGCCGACAGCAAACTTTGCTGTCCTATTAGAAGAACCAGCGATGAAAAAACGAGAATCAGAGAGTGAGATTGTATGGGATGGAAAACCGATGATCTCAAGATTGGCACAGCAGACAGAAGGAGGACAACCGCAATGAAGCCATTTTTAAATGATAGCTGGTGGGCTGTGATGAAAAGTGAATTTGAACAGCCATATTATCAGGAATTACGTGAGTGGGTAAAGGAAGAATATCGTACGCAGATCGTGTTTCCAAAACCAGATGACATTTATCGTGCCCTCCATTTGACGTCGTATGAAGATGTGAAGGTCGTGATTTTGGGACAAGACCCTTATCATGGTCCAGGACAGGCACACGGATTAAGCTTTTCTGTTCAGCCTGGTGTCAAACATCCGCCATCTTTGAGAAATATTTTTCAGGAGCTAAAGGATGACCTCGGTTGTCCGGTCCCTAACCATGGCTCGCTTGTCAGTTGGGCAGAGCAGGGTGTCTTGCTGTTAAACACCGTGCTCACTGTAAGAAAAGGGGAAGCGAACTCGCATAAAGGCAAAGGCTGGGAACGTGTGACAGACCGCGTCATCGACGTCCTGAATGACCGAGATCAGCCAGTCGTTTTTGTGCTTTGGGGCAGACATGCGCAAAATAAAAAAGAACGAATTGATCAAAGCAAGCATTACATCATTGAGTCACCTCATCCAAGTCCTTTTTCTGCAAGAAACGGCTTTTTTGGCAGCCGTCCGTTCTCAAAAGTAAACGCCTATTTAAAGCAAATGGGGATCGATGAAATCAACTGGTGTATCAAGGACATCGAATCAAAATAGGACGAGGGAAAATCCCTTCGTCCTGTTTATTTTAAAAATTTGCGGACAATGTCGAGTCCGTTTTTCGCATTTGGATATCGGAAAGAAAAATCAAAGCGATTGGTCTGGCGCAGGACACTTTTTTCATGCGTAAAGGTGAAAAAGCTTTCTTTTCCATGATATCGTCCGATACCGCTTTCACCAACGCCTCCAAATGGTAAATATGGAGTGGCGACATGCATCAGTGTATCATTGATACAGCCTCCGCCAAATGAGAGGTTGTCTAGAATATAGGCTTCTGTTTCTTTATTTGTTGTAAATAAGTAAAGAGCGAGCGGCTTCGGTCTTGCCTTAATCATGTCAGCTGCCTCTTGAAGAGAGTCAAATGTGATGACAGGCAAAATAGGTCCGAAAATTTCCTCCTGCATCACAGGATCTTCCCATGTAATGTGATCTAGAATGGTCGGTGCGATTTTGAGCTCTTGTTCATTACGCTGTCCACCTGTCACAATCGTACCATTTGAGAGAAATTGTGAAAGCCGATCAAAATGACGCTGGCTGACATTTTTTCCGAAATGCGGATTTGTTTCAGGCTGGTTCCCGTAAAAGTCACGGATACAGGTCGTCATTTCACGCAATAGGTCCTCTTTGATCGATTCATGAACAAGTAAATAGTCTGGTGCAATACATGTTTGACCAGCATTCGTGAATTTACCAAAGGTGATTCGCTTCGCAGCGAGCTTGATGTCTGCATCAGGCATGACAATGCATGGACTTTTTCCGCCGAGCTCAAGTGTGACAGGTGTGAGGTGCTTTGCGGCCGCTTCCATGACGACTTTGCCGACGGCTACACTTCCAGTAAAGAAAATATAATCAAAAGGCAGTTTCAGAAGCTCTGTGCTGACATCCACACCGCCTTCAACGACCGCTGCAAGATCTTCTTGAAACACGCTTTCCACAATCGTGCCAATCACGTTTGAGATGTGCGGCGTTAATTCTGACGGTTTTAAAGTAACGGCATTTCCGGCAGAAATGGCTCCAACTAATGGCGAAAGGGCCAATTGGAAAGGATAGTTCCAAGGGGCAATAATCAGAACACTTCCGTACGGTTCCTTAATGATCATACTTTTCGATCCGATATGGGTCAGGGGTGTTTTCGCGCGAGATGGTTTGGCCCATTTGTGAAGATGTTTGACGGTATGATTGATCTCTTCATATACCATGCCAATTTCTGTTGTATAGGCTTCCTGTTCGGATTTATGTAAATCATGGGCTAAGGCTTGTAATATGTCCTTTTCATGATGTTTAATGGCTTTTTTCAAATCGTTAAGAAGACGGATTCGATCTTGAACCGCTGGTGTTTGCACGTTTTTTTGTTTGTGAATGAGTTCAGTGAGTTTGCTCATCTTTCAGTCCTTTCAAAGACGATATTGTTTCTTTTTTATTATGTGTGAATCTTGGGTAAGGGTCAAATAAGAGGATCAGAAGCACACAGCTTTGAAAAAATGAACCCATTCGGTTTGTTCATTTGGTAAAATAATGTTGGAAAACGAATTTTTTAGATTGGAGGGTCTACCCTTGAATATTCATATATCAAGTCTGCTTCAAAAAATGGAGGAAGCCATTCAAAAAGCAAAACAAAGTGGAAATGATGAAGAGGTGAAACGTCAAGCGGCGGTCATCTCTTCACTATGTGATGTCATTCTCGACACATCATCACAGGTGCAAATGCCGCAGTCTTCGGTCATTTCACCACCTCCATCTATACAGACACCATCTGCACCGGCTGTGTCTACGGATCAAGCCATGCTAGAGAAATTGATGGGCACTAGCGGTGCAAAGAAATTTCAGCATAAAGAAGAGGGTCAACAAGAGAAAGATGGCAACGGTGACTCTATTTTTGATTTTTAATGGTCTTGTCACGACAAAGGGAAGGTGATCGGGTTGAAACTATTTTTGGGCGCCATTCAGTGGATGGCATTTTTTATCGCAGCTTCTATTGCTGTGCCAATTGCGATTGCACAAGCATTTGAATTAAATCAAGTGCAGTCGGCGGAACTGATTCAGAGTACATTCTTTTCACTTGGACTTGTGGCGATGGTGCAGTGTTTATGCGGTCATATGCTGCCGATCAATGAAAGTCCAGCAGGGCTGTGGTGGGGGGTATATACCCTATATGCAGGCATGACAGGGACGATTTTTGCCACATATCCTGAAACCTTGCAAGCATTACAAGGGGCTTTAATTTTTAGTGCTGCGTTCTTTTTTATTTTTAGTCTCTTTAAAATCATTAATTGGCTCGCGTCTTTATTTACGCCGGTTGTCACAGGTATTTATTTGCTGCTGCTTGTTGTGCAGTTAAGTCAGCCAATCATGAAAGGGCTGATGGGGATTGGCTATCGGGGAAATCAGGTAGATGGGCTTGTCTTTTGTCTATCGATCTTGATTATTGTCATCACCTTCATGATCAGCCGCTCAAAATGGCATTATTTAAGACAGTTTTCTGTGTTATTCGCACTTGCAGGCGGCTGGCTGTTATTTGCTTTACTCGGACTAGCGAAGCCTGTTCGCATTCCTGAGCAGATCATTGAGTTTCCAAAACTGTTTCCATTTGGCATGCCGGTCTTTGACAGCGGACTGCTTGTCACGTCCTTTTTTATTACGATCTTACTCATAGTGAATATGCTGGCAAGTATTCGAATTGTGGAAAGTTCCGTCAAGGCATTTGGTGAACTGCGTGAGCGGAAACGAGCCAGACCGGCTGGTTTTGTCGCCGCATTTGGTCATTTGCTAAGCGGACTGATTGGTGCGATTGCGCCTGTCCCTATTTCGGGGGCAGCGGGCTTTATACAAACAACCAAAATTCCATCGAGAAAGCCATTTTTTATTGGCAGTCTGCTCATTGTCCTCATTAGTTTATTTCCATTATTGATGAGCTTTTTCTCTGCATTGCCTTCTCCTGTGGGGCTGGCTGTGAACTTTGTGGTGTTCTCTTCTATGATTGGGATTGCTATGTCTGAATTCGATCAGTATGAAAAAGAAGACATCCCGCGCATTCGATTTGTGCTTGGCATCGCTGTTTTAGCAGGTGTGGGCGCAATGTTTGTGCCGCAGGGAGCATTGAAAGGCATGCATCCTGTGCTGATTTCTTTATTGAGCAATGGTCTTGTGCTTGGCACACTGATTGCGATTGTGGTCGATCAAGTGCTACTGCGAAAGAAGAAGAAATCCGACAATCTCGTGTCAGCATCATAGGAAAGTTGAATGTTGGATAAGACCCGCGCTATGATAAACATAATTGATGAGATAAGGAGAATGACGAATGAAACTATTTTTCATATTAGGTGCCATTAACGCCATGCTTGCGGTTGGTCTTGGAGCCTTCGGTGCACATGGACTGGAAGGGAAAATTCCTGAAAAGTATATTGAGATATGGAATAAAGGGGTTCAATATCAGATGTTCCATGCCATTGGCCTATTTATTGTCGCCTTTCTGGCAGATAAGCTGTCAGGTGTTTCCCTAGTGCCGACCGCTGGCTGGGTGATGCTGGCAGGCATTCTTTTCTTCTCAGGAAGCCTTTATGTGCTTGCCTTGACTCAGGTGAAGATTCTAGGTGCCATTACACCAATTGGCGGAGTGGCATTTATCGCTTCTTGGATCATGCTAGTGATTGCAGCAGCAAAAAATTTATAAGATAAAAAACCGATGCTCTCATAGGGGCATCGGTTTTTTTCTTAACTCCAATAAGGAGAATAGTTCGGAGGTGCTTGATAATAAGGTACATAGTGGGAAGGGGGGACAGGGTGCGTTTGTGTCTCTTCCTCCCGGTGGCAGAAAGGTCCGATAAACACACCAGGTTTCACAGGCTGCGTCGCCTGCTTCCACTGCGTTTCGTTCATGCAATAAGTATGTGCCATGATGTGAGAAGGCGTGAGGGTTAGAAGGTCTGAACCTAAGATGACTTCTGGCGTCGATGCGTTAAAAATGGCTAACAAATGGGTTTTGTCCTGCAAGGCGACTTCGTAATGCCACCAGCCTTGTGGCACATTGGCTACCTGCCCAGGGGTAATGGTGTAGGTGGACAGCTTTTTGGTAAAAGGGTTCAACATGGATACAGCAGCAGAGCCGGCGATACAATAAACAAGCTCGGCAGCATTTTGATGATAATGAGGCTCTACTACTTTGCTTTTACTCAAATATATATCCAGCAGAGATACTTGATCGAGCGAATTTAATTGTTTTTTTCCTAAAACATTAATCAGGTTGTGTTGGTCATATTTCACAAGGGGGCTTTGGTTCAGATCAAATGAATATTTGACATTCGGCGATGTATAATCCAGCTCAACAGTCATTGATGTCACCTCTAGGCGTTTAATAAAAACTACTAGGCATCTTATGAGCCTTCCCCCGAAGGTGTGTCAAAAACCTAGACAAAAGAAAAAAGCAAGGGCGTCTGCACCTTGCTGCTGATAGGACCTTGAGGTTATCTCGGAGAATACGTAGACATCGAGTATGGATAGTCATATTGAATTTCCCCATCAAACGTAATGTAATCAAGGTAGATTGTTAACAATAAGTATCGTGTCCCTGTTTTGTTATCACTAATGATAATGTGATCACGTCCTGCGGCCTCAATGACCCCTCTAAAAATCTTAGAGTTCCATTCTTTACTTGCCTCAAACGTCATATAGATCGTGGCTACTTTGCCGCGGTTTAATCGTAAAATATTTTCAATATAGGACTGCTCAAGCGGCAGCTGACCGGTGACGTTCTGCTGATAAATCGGTCCCGAAGGAATTTGATAGGGCTGCCCGCCACTTTGCCCACCTTGGCCTCCTTGTGAAGTACCAGTAGACGGCATTGGCGAATACCCCTGCTGCATTTGACCTTGCATTTGACCCTGCGTTTGGGGAGGGACTGAATAACCCATCTGCTGCGCAGGATACGGATTTGCTCCATATTGTTGCTGGCGAAAATCTTGACCTTCGAAACCCGAACCTTGCCCAAATTGATTTTTCAATTTCATAACGTTCCTCCTCTTTCCTCATGGTGTTCTAAACAGAAGGCAGAAAAGCGCCTGTTGTTTCCATAGCATTCTTTTTCTCTTTCACACTATGAGACAGGAAGAGAGAATATGTACATTGAACGAAAAAAAGGAACTGCTTTGTGCAGTTCCTCAGCGTGTAGACAAACCCTCGCATTCGGTGTCAGTCCTGCGCTTCGGTGCTCACGAATGTCAAATTCGCTCCGCGCCGATGCTCGTCCTTCCTAGACTGCAAAGGTTTCCAACAATCTAAGGAATGCCTGTTTACATCAACCAATTCATAGCCCGCTGGACGTCATAGAGAAGGGTCATGATGAGAAAAAATAAGGCGATCGGTGTGATGGCAATGATAAAGGCCTGCCATATTCTCAGCTTCATCACAGCGACAAGGCCTAAAACAGCCATCCCAAATATCCATGTCTTGGTATACGCATCAACCAGTGGTAAAACACTGAGATAATACCATAATTCATAGTGCTGGTCTAAATAGGGTGAGATTTTCACAAATGTATACGGACCAAGCAACCCCACAGTAAAAATCCAAGTAAGAGCAAATAAGGTGGAAGGAAAAATGACCGTCAGTGTGCAAGCTTTGAGCACATCTCGATACGCCGCTTTACTGCCAAAAAACAGTCGCCCTAACCACTGTAAAATGAATGAACCGAAAAATAGAAGGAAATTGCCTACTAAAATACCAAAACCTGCTCCGTGTAACAGAATAAAAGGATATGGAATATGATTGCCCATATACTCACTAAAATACCCTTCGTACATCCAGCTAGTACCAGCGATACTTGCAAGGAGTATCATCAGCCACATGGGAATAGAGGTATGTTCATATGAGCGAATAATCGTTTTTGTCGCGACAAAAATTTTAAAGAATCGAAAAAAACCTTTTGCTTCCTCTTCTTGGGAGAGATCACTCTTCATATACTCCAATGTTCTTTACTCCTTTAATACACATAAATGATTACTTATATTACCAAAATTTTTACGTTTTTCAAAGATAGATCATGAAAAAAATCCAATTTTATAAAAAATAGGTCACTCTACAGTCTCTTTAAGAGGAGACACATATGATAACCATAGTTTAAAAGAGACCGAGGTGAAAACATTGACGAAAGTAACGGTCATTATGACGAGCTACAACAAAGCGGCCTACGTTGGCAGATCAATTGAAGCGGTGCTGCAGCAGACCTTGTCAGACTTTGAACTTTTTATCATGGATGATGGATCAAACGAACAAACCCTTGCTGCTATTGAGCCTTTCCGTAAAGATCCACGCATCCATTTTATCCAAAGCGGGGTGAAAACGTTGGAGGAAAGAACGGCGAAAACACGCTATGCCGTCCTCATTAATCAAGCATTAGAACAGGCAAAGGGCGAGTATATTTCCTATGCCACAGATGACAATGTCTATGCACCAGACCGTTTAGAGAAGCTCACGAATTATTTAGATGCTCGTCCAAATGAACATATTGTCTATTCTAGTTCAAAAGTTATCTATTTAAATAGCGAAAAAGAGCCAGTAAAGGAAACGATTCGACCTGCGCAAACGGTGCAGTGGAATGCACCTTGTGCTATTGATCACTGTTCAGTTGTACATCGTGCATCCATTTTAACAAAGATTCGAGCTGAGTTTGGATCCTACTGGGACGAGAGTCCGCATTTTTATCGAATAGGGGATGCGCGGTTCTTTTTTAGATTAAATCACTTTTATCCGTTCTACCCTTTTGATGAGGTATTGGATACAAACTACATCACAGAACAGTCTATTCATTATCAGTTGGCAGAAGATGAGAAAAGCGATTTTATTCAAGCACTTCCTCCGCAGTCTACCTGTAGGGAGCTCCGCCATATATTAAAACAAAGACATGGGAGGTGACCTTAAGTGTCGCATTATATTCATCATTATTGGCAGGTGTACTTTGAGTATGTGAATCTGATGAAAGACTTAACCTATCGCCACATCCCCCTTGGATTAATCAGTAATTTTTATCAATACATCAGCCCTGAAGTGAGGGAACGTATGGATGATGAGGCGTTTGGTGAAGAGCTGACAACGACTTGTCCAAAGCCGCAAGACATTCAGCCATTTTTTGATCAGCATAAACAGCAGATCAAGCGTATCCCTTATCGTCCGAGTCATGGAAAGGTGCTGCTTCACTTTGAACACCTGCGTTTTACTGAACAAAATTACATGCGGTTCCATCCGAACCAAACAGTGGTGCTCGCACGCTGGAAGAAGGCTGATTATTTCGGATTACCAGTGATCAGCAAGCCGGAATTAGCCGGAGAGGTTAATAAAGAAGCCCATGTTGAATATATTGAAAAAGCAAATGCTCTATTGAAACCTTACGCCCAGCATCCTGTCTTTGGCAATGTCTTTTTTAGAGAAAAGCTTCGGAAGGACATTGTGCAATTTATTGATGTGATTGACCAAATAGAAACGCTATTTGAGATGCAGCCAATCACAGCTGTCGTAGTTGGTACGACGGAGGATGCATATAGCCGTGTGCTCGCCTTGCAAACCGTGAAACGCCATCTCACAAGTATTTGTCTTCAGCACGGTGCGCTCATGGGAGACGAAGCCTTTTTACCGATTTTCACCACCTGCCACGGAGTGTTTGGAAAATATGAAAAGGACTGGTATGTAGACAAAGGCTGTCAGCCTGAGCAGGTGGAGATCACAGGTCACCCGAGATTTGATTTGGTGCAGGAGCGAACACCGCTTCAACAGGAAATGGTCTTTCGTAAATTGAACTTCAATCCTGCCAAAAAGACTGTGCTCGTGGCAACACAGCCGTTTTCAGAAGCCTTTTACGGTGATGTTCTTAAAACGATTGCAAAACGGAAAGATATTCAGCTGATTATGAAGCCGCATCCGTGGGAAATCGCTCGAAATCGATTAAATGACTACACAGCGATTGAACGTGCGGGGAACCATGTGAGATTAATTAAAAAAGAGATCGACTTGTATGACCTCCTGCCGTATATGGATATGGTCATAACGCTCACATCAACAGTTGGTCTGGAAGCAATGCTCTTTAAAAAGAGTGTACTGATTGGAAAAATGACAGAAGGCAGAAGATACCCTTATTACGAGTCGCTTGGCAGCTGCCACATGGAAAACCCTATTGAGCTGGCCGAGAAAGCGATCCGTATTTTATCGGATGAACAAGAAATGAAGCTGGCGAAACAGCAAGGAGCTCGTTTCATTCAAGAACATTATCCGCATGCACAATCGACCGATGTTCTGCTTTCTCTGCTCAAAACAAAAACAGGCGTGGATTTTCAGAGATGAAGATAGGGGTGTGCAAGCGATATGGGACAAAAGAGAGCACAATTTCTTCCTTATGCACTGCCTTTTATTGAACAGGAAGAAATTGATGAAGTCATTGGAACTTTAAAGTCCGGCTGGTTGTCCACCGGACCAAAAGTTAGACAGTTTGAAGAAGAGTTTAGGCAGCTGACTGGAGCGAAGCACGCAATAGCAGTCAATTCATGTACAGCTGCTCTATTTTTAGCGTTAAAGGCGAGAGGCATTGGAGCTGGTGATGAGGTCATCACAACGCCTCTGACGTTCTGCGCAACAGCCAATACGATCATCCATACGGGGGCAGCCCCTATTTTCGTGGATATTGATCCGGCGACACTCAATCTAGATGCGAAAAAATTAGAAGCGGCCATTACACCACATACGAAAGCGGTTGTCCCTGTACATTTTGCTGGTCAATCGTGTGATATGGACCAAATTTTAGCGATTGCCAAAAAATATGATTTGTTCGTGTTGGAGGATGCCGCTCATGCCCTCTATACGACCTATCATGATCAACCGATTGGATCAATTGGTGATGCGACCGCTTTTAGCTTCTATGCAACGAAAAACATAGCGACTGGTGAAGGCGGCATGCTGACGACAAATGATGATGCACTTGCGGCTAGAATCAGAAGGCTGGCGCTTCACGGGATGAGCAAGGGAGCGTGGAATCGTTATGGAGAAAAGGGAACATGGTATTACGAGGTCGAGGAACCGGGCTATAAAATGAACATGTTTGACGTGCAAGCATCGTTAGGGCTCGTTCAGCTAAGCCGGTTGAAGGAGATGCAGACACGCAGAGAACAGATTGCGAAGATATACAATCAGGCATTTCAACATGAAGCTGGTCTCATCTTGCCGCCTGTACATGATGAGGGAAGACATGCGTGGCATTTATATGTGCTGCAAGTTGATCCAAAAGAAGCAATGATCACACGCGATGACATGATTGATCAGCTGCAAAAGGAATATAAAATCGGCACGAGTGTTCATTTTATTCCCGTTCACTTGCATCCATATTATCAAGAGACCTATAACCATTCACCAGAGGATTTCCCTGAGGCACTCACTTATTACAAACGAACGCTTTCGCTCCCGCTTTATCCAAGTATGACAGATGAAGATGTGCAGGATGTCATCACCGCAGTCGTGTCAATTTTAAAAGACAAGAAGGCCTCTTCATGAAAGTCGTTCATGCAATAGACGATCAGGTGCTGGCAGCTTGGCTGAAAACATATGGTCATGAAGCAGGACGCATGACAGGATTCAAGCAGTTTGCTCTTGTCAGCGGCGCTAAGCTCAAAGCAGTGCTGTTATACGAATGGTCCAAATGGGAGAGCGGCATTTTTGACAAGCATATTTTTCATGTGAAGTTTGTGGAAGCTGAATCAGCGCTGCTCTTTAAAGAATTGATGGAGAGATTCATCAATTGGATGAGAACAGAAAAATGTGATTTTTTCTTTTTACGTCTTGAGGCGGCTGATCTTGAAAAAAACCGCATTGTTCAAAAACTATCCCATGTGTATTATGTCGGTGGTCTCACTAGGCTTGAGGCACCGCCTGCCCTCATGGAGATGCCATCATCAGATCAAGATGTGGTGATGGGTGTGCCAGATAAAAAGGATTACGATGAGGCGGTCTTACTAGGTAATCAGGCTTTTGTGAAAAGCCGTTATGCCCTTGATCCATATTTAGACCAGCGTGTTGTTCAGCATTTTTATCAGGAGTGGATGAGAAACAACCTATTCGGACGCGCAGATATCAACCTCGTTGCCAAGGTAAATGATGAAGTGGTTGGCTTGATTCAAGGTATGACAAAGGGGCATGAGATGGGGCTTGAGCTTTTTGCGATTAGACCGGATGTTCAAGGAAAAGGGATCGGAAAAAAGCTGTTTATTGAGATGATGAAAGTGTCTCATCACAGGGGGCATCACTTCATTTCTGCGGGGACACAGCTTCATAATACGACAGCCATCCAGCTGTACGAAAAGATGGGGTTTAGAACAACAAATGCCTTTTTGTATTACCATGTGTGGCCAAAAAAAGGAGAGAGGTAAGATGGCGCATTTCTATATCGGAGATCGCAAAGTGGGAGATGATGCGCCTGTCTTTATCATTGCAGAGGCAGGCATTAACCATGATGGAAAGCTGGATCAGGCACTTGCTTTAATTGATGTGGCAAAAGAAGCAGGGGCTGATGCGGTGAAGTTTCAAATGTTTCAAGCGGATCGGATGTATCAAAAGGAACCGGGGTTATACGAAACGGCCAAAGGAGAAGAAGTGTCTATTTTTTCTTTAGTGGAACAAATGGAGCTGCCGCCGGAATGGCTGCCTGTCTTATTGAGGCGTTGTAAGGAAAAAGGATTGATGTTTTTAAGCACCGTGTGTGATGAAGAATCGGCTGATTTATTGAATCAAACGAATCCACCTGCTTTTAAACTGGCATCCTATGAAATCAACCATTTGCCTCTTTTGCGTCATACGGCTTCTTTTCAAAAGCCGATCATTTTTTCAACAGCTGGGGCTACCATTGCAGATGTTCATGAAGCATACGAAACGATTACGAGCCAGAAAAATAAGCAAGTCGCTATCATGCATTGTGTGGCAAAGTATCCAGCGCCTAGAGCATATACGAACCTGCGGGTGATTCAAACCTTAAGATCCGCTTTCCCTGAAGCAGTCATTGGCTTTTCAGATCATAGTGAACACCCGACGGAAGCGCCAGTAGCCGCTGTGAAGCTCGGGGCAGCAATGATTGAAAAACATTTTACAATAGATAAAACATTACCCGGAGCGGATCATTCATTTGCTCTTAATCCTGAAGAATTAAAGGAAATGGTTCAGCACATTCGAGCAGCAGAAAAGCAGCGGAATCAAGCGGAAATAGACGTTCATTCATTACCAGAGGAGCTTCTTGGCAGTTCTTATAAAACGACAACAGCCATTGAAGGGCAGATTCGAGAATTTGCGTATCGAGGAATTTTTACGACAAAAGGCATTGCAAAGGGAGAGACCCTCACGTCAGAAAATGTAGCTGTGCTGCGCCCTGGCCAAAAAAATCAGGGGTTGCATCCGCGATATATGCCGATTTTACTTGGCACAAAGGCTGTGAGAGACATCCCAGCCCATACAGGCGTTTCGTGGAAAGACGTACTCACGCAGGAGTCTCGTGATGATGCATGATGTGCTTTTTGTCATTCAGGCTAGGATGGGGTCAACAAGACTGCCCAAAAAAGTGATGAAACCGATCGGCGGCATGGCGCTGATTGATTTGATTGTGGAGCGGGTGAAGCAATCAGATGATTACCATCACAAAATGCAAAACCTTATGATTGCCACAACGGTCGAACCAGAGGATGACTATTTGGCTCAATACTGTATGTCAAAGGGTTATAAGGTGTTTCGAGGCAGTGAGGCAGATGTGCTTGAGCGGTTTGCGCAGATTGTCCGTCAATTTGAACCTAAAACGGTTGTACGTTTAACGGGAGACAATCCATTTATAGATCCTTCGCTTTTGTCGAAAATGCTTGAAAAACATAGACAGGAAAAGGCTGATTACACATATACGAACGGAACACCACTCGGTATTTCCGGGGAAATGATTGAGGCATCTATTTTATGTGAAATCGACAAATTTCCCCTCACTTATTCAGAACGTGAGCATGTCACGCTGTATATCAGAAAGCATCCCGAGCAATTTCACCTTCAATTATTCACACCGCCCAAAGAACTTGCATATCCTGCTTATCGATTCACGATTGATACAGAAGAAGATTATGTGTTTGCTACCTGTTTATTAGAGAAAGCTGGTGGTTCTATTGCTGTGCCGACAGCTGAGTTCATTTCCATCTGTGAACAACATCCAGACATTGTTCGTTTGAATCAATCTGTGAGACAGAAGGATGCTGAATGAACAAAAAAATTATGATTGTTGTTTATGGGGGTTTTTTAAGAGGAATGGGTCATGTCGTCAGAATGAAACGTTTGGCAAAAGAACTGCTTCAGGAAGGGAACGATTTATATTTCTATACAAATGATCAGATTTGTGTAGAAATGCTTTCGCACCCAGAGTGGCACGTTCAGATGGTGCATGAGTCGAATGCGCTTCTACAAATCCAACAAGACATCAAAAAGCTAAAGCCTGACCTTTTAGTCATAGATGTCCTTGATTGTGATCTTCAGTTTCTTCAAACGATCAAAGACTCCTGTGGCAGTGCGAGGTTGGTCTTATTTGAGGAAAAAAGAGAGGAAGCCTGTCAGCTTGCAGACACGGTCATAAACGGCATTTATGGCGGTCTGGACGGGAAGCACGAGCAGGTTAATGGCACGGCTTATTATCATGGAACACCCTATTTATTGTTAGATCACGAGATTAATCGATTCAAAGACACATATGAGGTTCGGAAAGAATGTAAAAAGGTGGTCATCAGCCTTGGCGGCAGTGATCCGTGCGGCCTGTTATCAAAGGCTGTATCGGCGCTTCTTCAAACAAATCACCTAGACATTTTAGCGGTCGCAGGAAAAGCCTCTCACATCAAAGAGCAAGTAGAGGCGGAACATATCCAATTCATCCAACATACAGATCAACTACCGGTTCTTTTATCAGAAGCTGATGTGGCTATCGTAGCAGGCGGTATGACGTTATATGAGGTAATTTGTATCGGGGTGCCCAGCATTGTCCTATCGCAAGTAGATCACCAAGCAGTGACAGCGAGCATGTTTGCGCAAAAGGGCGCTTGTTTTCACCTTGGATTAGGTGACCTTGTGGAAGAAAAAGACCTGGTGCAAGCTGTTCAAAAACTGTCTGGCAGCTATTTTCTCCGCAGAAGCATTCATCTTAATGGACGTTCACTCATTGATGGAAAAGGAATCGAACGAGTGAAAAACATTCTTATACACCTCATGAATTCACACCAAAAAGAACATAAGGATGTGTAGATGTGAAGGGAGTTATTTTAGCAGGAGGAAAAGGATCACGGCTGGCACCATTAACGAAGATTTTCAACAAACACTTGCTGCCGGTTGGTCCATACCCGATGATTTATTGGTCATTATTCAAACTGAAAGAAGCAGGAATTGTAGATGTGATGCTGATTTCACAGGAAGAACAAATTCCGTTGTTTCAAAAGTTACTGGAAGATGATCGTGAACTTGGGATGAACATTGTGTATCAAGTACAGCCAGAAGCGTCTGGTATTTCCGATGGTTTATCCTATGCAAAGCCCTTTGTTAAAGGGGAAAAATTTGTGCTGATGCTTGGTGATAATGTTTTTGAAGATTCATTACGCCCTTTTGTCGACGCCTTTAGGCAACAAGAAAGCGGAGCCAAGGTTTTATTGAAAGAGGTGGCAGATCCAAAACGGTTTGGCATTGCAGAAATTGATCCTGCTCATCACCGAATTTTATCAATAGAAGAAAAGCCAGAGCACCCGAGGTCATCTTACTGCGTCACGGGCATCTATTTTTATGATCAAGACGTCTTTCAATATATCGAGGAAATCTCGCCGTCAGATCGAGGTGAACTAGAGATTACTGATGTGAATAATCTCTACATCTCAAATAGCCAGCTGACCTATGATATGTTAAAAGGGTGGTGGATTGATGCAGGAACACATGAATCTCTCCACGAAGCATCTACAAAAATGTTTGAAACGATGAAGGAAAAAGAGGGATACGAATGACGAAGTCTTATTTAATTACAGGTGGAGCAGGGTTTATTGGACTGAATTTTGTGAAGCTACTACTTCAAGAGTCCGATGTCCGGCTTACCGTATTTGATAAATTAACATATGCCAGTCATCCAAAGGAAATGGAATATTTATCAAAGCTGCCTCATTTCCGTTTTGTCCAAGGAGATATCACGCTGCAAGACGAACTGAATCAAGTATTTGATGAAGCTTATGATGCCATCATTCATTTCGCAGCAGAATCACATGTCGATCGCAGTATTGAGTCAGCAGAACCCTTTATCCAAACAAATGTCCTTGGTACCTATCGTATGCTTGAAGCTGTTTTAAAGGGAAAGGCGAAAAAACTCATTCATATTTCCACAGATGAAGTATATGGAGATTTGGAGCCGGATGATCCTGCTTTCACAGAACAAACACCACTCTCACCGAATAATCCTTATTCAGCAAGCAAGGCAAGTTCAGACTTGCTTGTGAAATCTTATATCCACACCCACCAACTACCCGCCATGATCACAAGATGCAGCAACAACTACGGACCTTATCAGCATGAAGAAAAATTAATCCCAACCATTATTAGAAAAGCGGTCAATGGTGAAAAGATTCCGATTTACGGAGACGGCCAGCAAATCCGGGATTGGCTGTATGTAGAGGATCATGCGAGAGCCGTAAAGCAAGTAGTAGAAAACGGAACAGCCGGTCAGGTGTACAATATTGGCGGCGGCAACGAGAAAACAAATCTTGATTTAACCAAAACCATTCTCACACATCTAGGCATCTCTCATGACCAAATCGCGTTTATTCAAGACCGGAAAGGGCATGACAGGCGGTATGCCATTGATGCCAGTAAGCTAAAAGAAGAGCTTGGCTGGGTGCAGGCAACTTCATTCGAAAAAGGTATCGAAAAAACGATCGATTGGTATCGTGCCAAATATGATCAAAGTGAAGAAGGGTGACCGATGAAAGTTTTAATCACCGGTGCAGGCGGCCAATTAGGGAAAGAATTGACGAAACAGCTGAAAGAAAAAGACATCACAGTCATTGCTTTAACAAGGAGTATGCTGAATATCACAGATCAACAGGCAGTCAGACATGCAATGAGACATTTCCGTCCGGATATTGTTGTCAGTGCGGCTGCTTATACGTCTGTGGATCAATGCGAAACAGAAACGGAAAAAGCCTATCTTGTGAATGGGATTGGCGCCTACTATACAGCGCTTGAAGCTAAAAACGTAGGGGCTGATGTATTACATGTCAGCACAGATTATGTGTTTGATGGGCAAGCGGATACCCCTTACCAAGTTGATGCACAAGCAGATCCGCAAACCATTTATGGAAAGAGTAAAAAACTTGGAGAAGAATTGATTCATCTTGTGTCAGATGAAGTGAAGATCATTCGGACGTCGTGGCTTTATGGACATGAGGGACATAACTTTGTGAATACCATTCTTCGGCTGGCTGAAACGAAGGATCATTTGCGCATCGTCAATGATCAGTTAGGGTCTCCTACTTATACAAAGGATACCGCAGAAGCTTTGATTCACTTGTTTGACCAGAAAGCAGGTATTTATCATGTCAGTAACCGAGCAAGCTGTTCATGGTTTGACTTTGCGGCAGAAATTGTGGCAGCAAGTGGTCTGTCTACGATAATTGAGCCCATTTCCACTGAAGAGTATGGTTTCCAAACACCTCGGCCCGCCTACTCTGTTTTAGACCTGCAAGCGATTGAAGCGACAGGCTGGAAGCCAAGACATTGGAAGGATGCACTTCACGAATACTTGCAGAAAGAAGGGAGATTCGAGCAGCATGATTGATGGTGTTCAAACGAAAAAACTCATGAAACATTGTGATGATCGCGGCTTTTTCGCAGAGCTTATTCGAGATGACGAACCGATGCTGAAGCGATTTGGGCAGGCGTCGTGGTCGAAAAGTTTCCCAGGAGTGATCAAAGCCTTTCATTATCATGAAAAACAAGACGATGTTTGGTTTTTCCCAGCAGGTCATGCACAGGTCGTTTTATACGATTTGAGAGAGGATTCCCCGACAAAGGGTCAAACCGATGTGTATTATATGGGAGAAGATAATCCGATGCTGCTCCTCATCCCAAAGGGAGTTGCCCATGGCTACCGCGTATTAGGAGAGACGCCGCTGCAGATTGTGTATTTTACAACAGAATCGTACGATCCAAAAAACCCAGATGAGAAGAGAATTGCGTGGAATGATGAGGCGATCGGATTTAATTGGGAAACGACATTTAAATAGAGAAGAGAGGCCTTTCGCAGGAGAAAGGTCTTTTTTTGTTGAAATACATTCTGTATGTGTCATTTTATGTATATTGATGAAAAGGGATGTGGATGAGTTTGTCTAAAAGAATTGCATTTGTCACAGGGGCAAGTACAGGCATTGGAAAGGCAATCGCAATAAAACTTGCCGCCCAGAGCGATATGAAGGTGATCATCAACTCTAGAAATATGGCCTCACTTGAACAGACGAAACAGCACATTCAAGATATGACAGAAACAAAGGAACCGCTGTCTCTATTCTGTGGAGATATGTCGGTTGAAGCGGTGAGGTCGGAAGCCTTTGAAGAAATAGAAAAGGAGTTTGGCAGACTCGATGTGCTGATCAATAACATTCCAGGAGGAAAACCAGATACATTTGATTCATGTGAAACTGACCAGATGCTGGCTGCTTTCTCTCAAAAAGCCATCGCCTACGTAGATACAATGAAGCGTGCAGTAGCATTGATGAAAAGACATGAATATGGACGGATCATTCAAATTGTCGGGAACCTGTGGAAGGAACCTGGTGAACAAATGTTTACGAATAGTATGATGAATGCAGCGATTATTAATGCCAGTAAAAATGCAGCCACACAGCTTGCGTCGTCTAGTATTACGGTGAATTGTTTAAATCCTGGTTTTATTGCAACCGATCGGTATGAACAATTTATCGGCAATATGATGACGAAGCAGGGAGTGTCACGAGAGCAGGCTGTACAAGCTGTCGCATCAGGTATCCCAATGCAAAGAGTAGGCTCAGCGAGTGAGATGGCGTCATTGGCAGCTTTTATGGCATCAGAGGAAGCTTCTTATATCACAGGCCAACAAATCTCCGTAGACGGTGGAACGATGAAAAGTATATAAACTGAAAAAAACCCGCTATAGGCGGGTTTTTTGATGAAATCGAATGGGGAGGATGGACAGACGGTCGATAAAGAGAGCAAGCTCTTCAATCGGGGCAACCATTGAAATGCGTACATGACGGCTCCCATTGGCTCCAAATACTCCTCCAGGCGTGACGACAACATCGGCATGTTCGAGTAAATAGTCAGCAAAGGCATGAGAATGTTCAAAGTCATCAGGAATCGGAGCCCATAAATAAAAGGCGCCGGGTGGACGTTTGATTGTCCAGCCAAGCTTTCTCGCCGCTTGCCGGATGAAGAAATTGATTCGTTCAAGGTATATCGCTCTTAATGATTGAATATGACAGTCATCACTTTGCAAGGCAGCAGTCGCTGCATGTTGAAATCCGCCATACATACTGACAAACACGTGGTCTTGGAAGGTATTGATGGCATGAATGATCTCCTCATTTCCAACAGCAAAAGCGACTCTCCATCCTGCCATATTAAAAGTCTTTGATAGAGAATATAATTCGACGCCTACACTTTTCCCGAGAGGAGTATTCATGAAGCTCACGGGTGTTTGTTCGTAATGAAATGAACCATAGGCGAAATCATGAATAACATACAGTTCGTGAGCGGCCGCAAAGGTAGCAGCCTCTTCAAAGAATGCCTCATTTGCGACAGCACCCGTGGGGTTATTCGGATAATTCAAGAACAGTACTTTTGCTTTTTTGACTACATCACGATCAATTGAGGAGAGATCTGGTAAATAACCATTTTTCTCTTCAAGTTTGATACTGTATGGCTTGGCGTCCGCCATCAAAATGCCTGAATGATATTCAGGGTATCCTGGATCGGGAACGAGTGCGATATCTCCTGGATCAAGCAGACACTGACTCATGACATACAGTCCCGTTTTTCCGCCAGTGAAAAGAGCAATTTCCTTCTGCGGATCAATCTCAGCACCGAATTCCGATCTATAAAAATCTGCAATGGCTTGTTTGAAAAAGTCAAAGCCTCTAAAAGGGGCATATTGTTGAAATGGCAAAACACCCGCTGACTCCTTTAGGGCACTCACGATATGGGGAGGAGTTGGTAGATCAGGGTTTCCCTGACCTAGATTCATAATGTTTGCTCCGTTTTTTGTCTTTTGAGCAATTTTGTCAAAGACGGTGCCGAATTTCTGTTCAGGCAGCCGTTCAATCATTTTAGATGCTAACATTTTCACCACAGCAGCCTCTCTTTCTATCCCTTCACTAATTCATCCATTAACTGAATCGTTGCCTGTTTCTGAATGTTGCGGATGGACGCGGCAACGTCTTGTGAGGATGATCCTTTTAATTCAAGAGATACGATTCCATTAAAAGCTTCAAATAAAGCAAGATCCACCATAGTCCCTTTGGTAGGGAATGATTGACTGACAATCGCAGTATCTCCAACGAATGCCTCCTCTGGAATAGACACATGATCAATGGTGATATGTGTGGCTTCAGGTGGGATAAGCCCACTCTCTTTAAAATGCTGGGGGTACAGGTGGCAGTCCGCTACATAAAATGTATGTCCAGAAAGTAGCTGTTTTGGCAGTACAGCCTTTTTACCATCAACTAATACATCGATCAATAGCTTGGCCATATCGACGCCAAAGACCTTTTTAATATTCGGGATCATATTCCAGCCAGCGAATCGAGCCGCTGATTCGATCAGTCCAGTTTCTCGATTTTTCATGAGTTTGATTTCTGTATGGGTTGCACAATGTTCAAGACCTAGTCCTTCATTTGCCTTTCTTGCTGCTTCAATGATGATTTGCTTTGCTTCATTGTCTAAGATCGTCGGAGTGATATGAGCCGTTTCTGTAAAACCGATTTGAGGGGTTTTATCATGTATGACAAAAGGGAGATATTCGCCCTCTACGACCAGCCCTTCTACACTGACATAATCAGCATATCCTTCATCTTCATACCAATCTTCGTAAGCACCCTCTAAATACGTTTCAGCGACAAACGGTGCTTCATACGTGACAGCGTCTGGGACTGGTATGGTTTCCAAATACGATTGTACTTGTAAAAACAGATCATCACTTCCAGCCTTGTCATGAAACAAGGTGACGCCAATAGAACTGGCTAAATATGTAGGCTTTAAAATGAGCGGTGTTCCGATAGACTCAATGGCTTTTTGGAAATCAGATAAAGTCGTGACAGGCTGAGTTTTCACCGCTTTGACGCCAGAGGCGTTGAATGCAGCCCTCATTTGGCTTTTATCACGCGCCATTTCGGCTGCCTTGACACCAGCACCTCGCAGCCCAAGACGTTCAGCGGCCTTTGCCATCGGTGCAATGAATAATTCATTATTGGTGGTGATTGCATCTGCTTTGAAAAAGGAAGCCACTCGAATGAAGTCTTCCACAACTTCTTCTTCTGATTTTGGATAATCATCATGTGCCCAGTAAATAGAATCAGGGTGTTCAAAAGAAGGGTGTGTATCAAAATAATCACGGTCTTTGATGACCGCAATGGAGTATTTTTCGATTAGCTCGGCATGTCCCTTTGTAATCGCAAAGGGTCTCGGGATATAAGAAACGATATGATACGATGCCGCCACGCTTTCATAAAACATATGGGGCGGGCACCCACCTAGATCAGCAATGACAAGTACAGTTTTTTTACTCAATGAAAGCACTCCTTTTTATCTAGCGGTGTAACCTCCGTCTGCTGTGACGACACTTCCAGTCATATAGCTGGATAGATCAGAGGCGAGAAAGAGCATCACGCCAGCAATTTCTTCAGGTTTTCCAAGCCGCAGCATAGGATTCACCTTTGCTTTTTCCTTTTTGACGATCTCGAGACTTTCTGTGTGGTTGTCTAAAAAGGACTTCTCGTTTAATGGTGTATCAATGATGCCAGGGGCAATACAATTCACCCTGATTTGATGAGCGGCATAGTCAATGGCCATTGATTTGGTGAGCTGAATGACACCGCCTTTTGTTGCATTGTATGCCGGAATGTCAGGCCAGCCCACAAGACCTCCGACAGATCCGGTATTGATAATACTTCCACTCTTCTTTTCAAGCATATGCGGCAAAGTATGCTTACTCATGAGAAAGACGCCGGTCAGGTTGACCTGAAGAATACGATGCCAATCCTCCAGTGCCATCTCATGAATAGGTGAGACAATTTCGATGCCTGCATTGTTAATGAGGACATCAATGGCACCGAATCGGCTCAGCACGCTCTGAACGGTTTGGTGACAGTCAGACTCTTTCGTAATATCTGTTTTAAAAAATGCAAGGTGCTCATGCGGCAATGATTCAATTAGTTGGTTGCCGCTGCTTTCATTGATGTCAGCGACAGCTACTTTTGCTCCATGCTCGAGGAAGAGCTTGACAGCAGCAAGCCCAATCCCCGACGCACCCCCTGTAATGAGGACAACTTTTCCATCCAGCTTCATTTCTTCACCTTAGATGCTTTTGGTTTTAAGCGATTATAGCGAGGAGGGAAGAAGAGATTAATAGACTTTGATGCTTCTGGCTTTGGATTGATGGCCCCATGATCTTCCCTTGGATCACAGAAATAGGTGGTGCCAAATTCCATCTTTTCTGTAAAGCCTTCGATTGTCATATCATACCCTCCACTGATGCAAATGCCGATTTGTTCATTTCTATGTTTATGAAAAGGCATTTCTCCACCGTTCCCAGGGATATTGGCAATCATCAGCTCCATCCAATCCTCCACAAAAAAAGTCACTTCCATGCCAGGGAGTAAATCCCGTGTTTTGAAAATGTCTAAGAAATAAGTGGGGGGAGCTGTATATTCTTCGTCATCCTTTAATCTCTTAATATCAATGGCGATCACTTCTTCATCTGTCAGATTTGAAGCGCCGTGAGGGACAAACGGTGGTGCGATATAGGCTGATTCTAATGGGGTGAGCAGTTGAGTCGATTGGCCGACAGTCATTTGAAGCTCGCCCTTTAACACAATACCGATTTGTGCTTCGGGATGTTCGTGAGGTTCAATGATCGTGCGGGGAGGGACGTATGAAATTAACACTTCCGTACCGCCTCTTACAGTGGAATATTGGATAACGCCATTATCCCATTCTAATTTTTTCGCTTGAGGAAAATATCGTTCTTGCGTCTTTTGTTCAGTTTGCATCTTACATCTCTCCTTTTCCGAATATGGACCAACTCATGGGTATACTTTTAAACGTTCGAATGAAGATGAGGCCATATGTGGCTCTTGCCACCTCATTCGTTAATGCAAAATCAAATTCGCCGTCTCTTACTTTCTGCGCAGCAGTACTTGTAGAATTAACAAGTTCAAATTCAGCATTTTGGTGAATGAAATATTGAATTAAATTGACAGGTGCAGGATGTGAGACAATTTTTAAATGGTGGAGCATTTGTTCATTGAATGGGAAATCAGGTCTGACAGCCAAACCATACATGGGCGTGTCACATCTGAAAATTTGTAAAAGCTGTAGATCTGGTCTCATGTAGAAGTGTTTGATGCCTTCATATGCGTGTGGGACGAGAGTAAATTGAAGTGGTTGAGAGAGAGTATGTTCAATGCAAGTTTCGAATGTGTCATAAAGGGATAGTTTCGTATGAGTGCCGAGTGTAGTGGTGGATTGAGAGATGAAATGTTTTGCTGCGTATTCACTGCTTGTCCCCTTAGGGCCTAGTGTGTTGACTGTAAACATCTTGGGTGAAGGGCTTGGCTCTTCTTTGAAATGAAACACATCATCATTCTTTAGGATCATGTTTACCATCCAATCTTTTTCAAATTTTTACTAGATTATAAAATTTAAAATTGGTAATTGTCAACAAATTTTATAAAAAATGTAATATATGATGATATTAAAAATTGATCTAAAAAACTGCACATATCGAGATGTGCAGTGAAATGTGCTTACGTTTCAAGTGTAGTTGGCTGTTTTTTCTGTAAGGCGCGTTCTCGTTTATAGCTGACGAAGCTGATGATAAAACCAACAAGTGTGATCAATGCACAGACAATACCTACCGTATGATATCCGAAATGGACATAAACGGGTCCCATCAGTGCGGAACCGAGCATAACAGCAAGGTTGGAGGCCAGGCTGTAAAAAGCCATCACTTTCCCGCGATGGGTTTGAGAGCAGTCGCTTAGAACGGTGCTTAGAAGCGTGACAGATAAGCTTTGCATAGCACCCCAAATAAATAGAGCGAAAATCAGCAACATCCACGAGAATGGCGCATAAGGAAGCAAGGCTAGAACAAGCGCAATTCCACCCAGCACAAAGACAAGGGAACGGGTTTTACCGAACCAGTCTGCTAATTTTCCAGTAAACATACTCATAGAAAAGCCGACGCCATAAGCCATAATAAGAAGTCCAGCTGTTGATTGTCCGCCATCAAACAGACTTTGCAGATAAGCACCTAAAAACGAGTACATGCCGTAAAATCCAAGCATATTGCAAAACGTCACAGTCAAATAGGCAGGCACACGATCAATTTTCAAAGCCCCCCATAAAGCGCCTGTTTTCTCTCTAGCTTGAGGTGCCTTCGAATCAGCTGCTCTGACTTGTTTTCTTGATTCAAGGATGACGAGCAGCAGGACAACGAGACTCATCATAGCGAAGATCCAAAACGTCCAGCGCCAGTTTAAACTCTGGCCGATAAAGGCGCCAATGGGCACACCAAGGACAAGAGAAAGAGACCAGCTCGATACAATGAGTCCCATCACTTTGCCGCGATATTCGTATGGAACCCGGTCGCCCACAAGAGCATAGGCTGTTGGCACAAATACACCAGTTGCCAGCCCAGAAATAGCACGGCCTGCAAAAAACACGGCCAAATTTGGAGCAGCAGCACACATCACTGTTCCAATCAAAAAGAAAGACAGCCCAATCATCAAACACAGCTCTCTTGAATATCGATCCCCTAAAGGAACGAGCAGCGGAGCTCCAATCAGCACAGCTAACCCATAAATGCTGATGGAAAGAGCGAGAACATCAAGAGAGTGCTGAAAGGAGTTTGATAAATCAGGCAGCAGTGGTGAAATCACCAGTTCCTCCGATCCCGCCGCAAAAACGCCAAGTGTGAGTGCAATGGCAAGTGTGATGGGAAATGTTTTAGAAGCCTGGCTGTCTAAAGATTCTTTCATCAAGTGATCCCTCCATACTTGCTTTTTCATTCAATTCCGTTAAAATAAATTCTACCATTATTTAGTTTTATTTTACATTTCGTATCATAAGTATCATCATAAAATACTTTTCAAATGGAACGATTTTGGGATAGGAGCGTAACGAATGAAAATCACCGATGTGGATGTGCATATTTTAAACGAATTGAGAGAAGATGCCCGCTTATCAATGAGAGAATTGTCCAAACGAGTGAATTTATCAGCACCTGCGGTAGCAGAAAGAGTGCGAAAACTAGAGGATGCAGGAATTATCGAAGGGTATTCTGTTCAAGTCAATTATAAAAAGCTGGGTCTGATGATAGACTGTTTACTGGAAGTCACCGTATTAAATGGGGAGTATCAGCGTTTTGTGACATTTATGAACCAGCATCCACGTGCGTTCTTTGCTTATCGAGTGGCAGGACAGTCCTGTTTTTTCATTAAGCTGTCTGTCGCCTCACTTGAAGAAATTGAAGCGTTTATTCAAGATGTGTCTGGCTTCACAAAAACGGTCTCCCATATTGTCTTATCAGAGCATTCCTTTACCCATCCCATTCAGGAACGTGTGAAACAAATAGAAGAGCCAGAAATGACCGTGGTGAAATAGAAAAAGGACCTGCCCTCAGGTCCTTTTGATTCGTTTATCTGACTGATAGCTCATGATCGTAATGATCAATCCAATGAATGTTACACCTGCCGCAAAGAGCGGGACAAGCTGTAAATGTGTGATTTCGATAGCAAGACCGCCAAGCGCTGCACCGCCGGCATTTCCAATATTAAAGGCAGAATGACTGAGCGTTGATGCGAGTGTCGGGGCTTCATGTGCCATGTTCATCGTGCGGTATTGCAAGGTAGGAACGAGAATAAATGAAATGATTCCCCAAACAAAAATCGTCAGCACGGCAGGCACTTTAAAGGCAGATGTATATGTGAATAACAACAGGACAGCCATCAGCAAGATCAATGTGACGATAATACTCGGCATCAGCTTCCAGTCCGCAAGTTTTCCACCGACTAAATTCCCAATGGTGACCCCAAGCCCAAAGAGGACAAGAATGAGGGTGACCCCGTTTTCCTGAAAGCCAGTCACTTGCAGCAGGATCGGGCTGATATACGTAAAGGCGGTAAACACACCCGCAAAACCGAATATCGTCATCGCAAAGGAGACGAGGACCTGCGGCTTTTTCAACACCGATATTTCATTTCGAATATCTAATACTTCTTCTTTCGATTGATTTGGTACTAAACTGATAATACCGATTAAGGAAATGAGACCAATGACAGCAATAACGAGAAATGACATGCGCCAGCCGAATTGATTTCCGATAAAGGTGCCAAATGGCACACCCAGTACATTGGCTACTGTCAGTCCTGTAAACATGAAGCTGATCGCACTTGCGCTTCGCTCCTTAGGAACAAGCCGTGCAGCCATAATGGCGCCGACACCAAAGAAGGTACCATGGGCAAATGACGTTAAAATACGTGCAGCCATCAACAGACCATAAGAAGACGATACAGCTGCGACAGCATTTCCTGCTACGAAAAGAATCATTAATAGAATGAGGAGACGTTTTCTCGACATTTTTCCAGTTGATAACGTTAAAATAGGGCCGCCAACTGCGACACCGAGTGCATATCCGGTAATCAGCTGACCTGAAGCAGAAATAGATACATGAAGATCATTTGCGACATTTGGCAAAAGTCCCATGATCACAAATTCAGTCATGCCAATCGAAAACGCACCGAGCGTTAACGCAAAAATAGCGATGGGGAAGTTTTTCATGATGAGATCACCTTTCTAAACAAATACATAAAAAGGCTTCGGAGAGATCCGAAGCCTTAAGAGTTTATCATACATGGAAATAAGACGCTAGCTGCTCGTTTGCTAATCGGTTTCCAACAAAGAAGGAACCAAATTCGCCGTAACGTGCACTCACTTCATCAAATCGCATTTCGTAAACCAATTTTTTAAATTGAAGCACATCATCAGAGAAAAGAGTGACGCCCCACTCATAATCATCAAAGCCAACAGAACCTGTAATGATCTGTTTTACTTTCCCAGCATAGCTTCTGCCAATTAAACCATGGCTTCTCATAAGGGATTTGCGCTCATCCATTGAAAGCATGTACCAGTTGTCATTGCCAGAACGTCTTTTATCCATTGGATAGAAACAGACATATTGAGAAGAAGGAAGCTCTGGATAGAGGCGCGCACGTACATGCGGGTTCTCGTAAGGGTCTCCGCCATCTCCGCCTCCTGCTAAGTAGTTGCTGAGTTCAACAACTGACACGTAAGAATAAGCTGGAATCGTAAACTCGGCTAGTCGTGTCTTGTTGAATTCAAGTTCAATTTCACCCAGTTCTTCCATGGTCGGACGTAAAATCATGAGCATAATATCTGCTTTTTGGCCGACAATACTATAGATTGCTTGGCTTCCAGCCTGATTGTGCTCGGCTGTTTTCCATTTTTCTAATAGACCTGTGAACTCATGAATGATGGCTTGACGCTCATCGCTTGTCAGCAGCTTCCAAGCTGTCCAGTCGATCGTTCTAAAATCATGCAGTGCATACCAGCCATCTAGTGTTTGAGCTGCTTCATTTGTTGTATGTTGTTCGCTCATTTCTTTCACTCCTATTTACAGTTTTCCATCTGTTCCAACTATAACATAGTTTGTCCAAATGAAGATGTGATCAAAACTTGAACGACGAAAACGCTTTTCTAGAAATTGATTTAATTAGTTTGAAAAATAAGAATTTAAATTGTAAGCGCTATAATGTAAGTTGGTAGTTTGAATTTATGTAGAAGAAGAGTATGCTTAAAAGAGAACGCTTTTTTTGTAAAATCAAGGAGGGTATTGAAGTGGCAGATATTTTTTCAACAGTTCAGGAAAAGGTTGCAGGTAAAGGAGTTAAGATCGTTTTTCCTGAGGGAATGGACGAACGCATTCTAACAGCCGTTCAAAAACTAGCAGATGGCAAAGTATTGCAGCCAATTGTTGTAGGTAAGAAGGAAGAAGTAGAAGCAAAAGCAAAAGAATTAGGTCTTACACTTGATGGTGTTGACGTGTATGATCCTCATACATATGAAGGTTTTGAAGATCTTGTACAAGCTTTCGTCGAAAGACGTAAAGGCAAAGCGACAGAAGAGCAAGCGAGAAAAGCATTACTGGATGAAAACTACTTTGGTACAATGCTTGTGTATAAAGGTCTTGCAGACGGCCTTGTAAGCGGAGCAGCACACTCAACTGCTGACACAGTGCGCCCAGCACTTCAAATCATTAAAACAAAAGAAGGCGTAAAGAAAACTTCTGGCGTCTTCATTATGGCTCGCGGCGAAGAGCAATATGTGTTTGCTGATTGTGCGATCAACATTGCACCAGACAGCCAAGATCTTGCTGAAATTGCGATCGAAAGTGCAAACACAGCAAAAATGTTTGACATCGAACCACGTGTAGCAATGCTTAGCTTCTCTACAAAAGGTTCAGCAAAATCAGACGAAACAGACAAAGTATCTGAAGCGGTTCGCATTGCAAAAGAAAAAGCACCTGAGCTTGTTCTTGATGGAGAGTTCCAATTCGATGCAGCTTTCGTTCCTTCAGTGGCAGCGAAAAAAGCACCAGATTCCGTCATCAAAGGCGATGCTAGCGTATTTGTTTTCCCTAGCCTTGAAGCTGGAAACATTGGCTACAAAATTGCCCAGCGCTTAGGTAACTTTGAAGCTGTAGGTCCAATCCTACAAGGTCTAAATCAGCCAGTAAACGATCTTTCAAGAGGCTGTAATGCCGAAGACGTTTACAATCTTGCGCTTATCACAGCAGCTCAAGCACTATAAAATAGCATCTCGACTAGAGCAGTCAGTACGATAGATTCGTGCTGGCTGTTTTTTTATTTTGTCCAAATGTGTACAATAAAGAGTGAAAAGAAAACACGAATCGTAGATAAAGCCGATAGGATAGGCAGGTGCTATAATGGAGGATTTAATATATAAACTTCAGCATAAGGTCGCACTTTTAACCGATGCGCAGAGGAGAATTGCAGATTATATCGTACAAAATCCAATGGAAGTCGCTTTTTTAACTGTCGATAAATTGGCGTCAAAAGTCGGGACGAGTACAGCAACGATCATGCGATTCTCTGCTGCTGTGGGGTATTCCGGTTTTTCTGAGTTCCAAAAAGAGCTTCAATCAGCTATGAAGCATAAAGCCGACCCTCAAACGAGACTTGAAGCGAATCTCAAGCATTCAAATAAGAATAAGCTCTTGCATGACCATGTAGAACTTCAATTTCAAAATATCCAGTACGCACTAGACAATATCACGGAAGAAACCTTTCAGCAGATTGTTGGGAAAATAGCCAGCGCACGCCACGTTTTGTGTACAAGTGTTCGAAGTGGAAGACCTGTTGGCGAATACATGTCGTTAGGAATCAATCGGTTATTGGGGAATTGCCAGTATATTGATGCAGATCAAAGTGACTGGGTGGATGATTTGGTTCATTTCAACTCGGGTGATTTCATTATAGCTGTCAGCTATCCGCGCTATGCAAAGCGTATGAAAGATTTGATGGAAGCAGCGAAGTCTTATGGGGTGGAAGTCCTTTTAATTACAGACAGTTACAGCTCTCCATTAACCAAATATGCACAATATGTATTACCATGTTCCTCAGCAAGTGTCGGCTCTCATAACTCTGTCGTATCTGCTATCTTTATCGTCGATTACATTTTAAGTGCCTTAGCGATGAATGATCCTGAAAGAACAAAACCACGTTTAGATCAAATCAATCATATGTTAACGAAAATGAGTTACCACACAACACATTAGTCGTGTGGAACTCATTTTTTATTTTTTGAAAGCGCTTTACTAAATAAAAATGAGGTGGTATGATCATATCACAAAAGTAATAAATATTACTTTAATTAAAATAGGTGTAATGAATATAACTCAAAGGGGATGATGGAAACAATGAGTACTGTTCATTTCGTGTCAAATGATCTTATCGCTAGGGCAAAAAAGCTTAACTCGACCTTGCTGTCAGACGTAATGGGATGCACCGGCGCGATGGATCATCAAATCAAACCAGTTGCGAAAGGCATGAATGTAGTCGGCACAGCTTTTACTGTTAGCTTACGGCCAGGGGATAATTTATTTCTTCATCAAGCGATCTACTCTGCTAAAGAAGGAGATGTACTGATTGTTGATGGGAAAGACCATAAGGGTCATGCCTATTTAGGGGAATTGATGGCACATTCAGCAAAGGCTGTAGGAATAGAAGGAATCGTGATTGACGGGCTCGTTCGAGACAAACTCGCTTTAGAGGAGCTGGCTTTGCCAATCTACAGTAAGGGATTTACGCCAAACGGACCTTATAAAGATGGTCCTGGGGAATTGAATCTAACCATCTCGTGCGGCGGTGTCAAAGTAGCCCCAGGTGATTTAGTCATTGCTGACGATGATGGAGTCGTCATCGTTCCAAAGGAAAAGGCGGAACACCTGCTGACACTAGCGGAAGAGAAACAAGCGTATGAACATCAGAGACTAAAAACGATTCATCAGTATGTGGACGAAGGAAAGCAAGACATCAGTCTCTTAGCACCGGCATGGCTGGAAGGCAGAATGAAAAAATTTCAGGAATAGGGGAATCGGTGATGAAAATAGGCTTTATCGGATATGGTGAAGCGGCATATGAGCTGTCAACGGGATTGAAAACAGAAGGATTAAATCAATTTTATGCGTATGATGTCCTATTACAAAATGAGAAATTAGCTGGCTCGTTGAAAGAAAAAGCATCGCAAACAGGCGTTCAATTAACGAGCAGTATTAGCGAACTCATTAAGAAATCTGATCTTGTGATTGCAGCTGTACCAGCGAATAAAACCTTAGAAGTGGCACAATCTGTATTGGAAAGTTTGAAAAAGAATCAATTATATGTAGATGTATCGGCATCAACACCAGACATCAAAAAACAAGTAGCAAACGAAATTGAAAAGCAAGAAGCGCTATTTGTAGATGCCGCCATGCTAGGGTCTCTTCCAGTCAACAAACACAAGGTTCCGATCACGGCAAGCGGCAGTGGAATTGACCAATTCATGAAAGTCATGAATGCTTATGGCATGAATATCACAAAAATTAGTGACCAGCCAGGAGATGCTTCGGCACTAAAGCTAATCAGAAGCATTTATATGAAGGGGATTGTCGGTCTCTTGATTGAATTTTTGGAAATTTCCAAAAAATATAATGTGGAACATCAAGTGATTTCTTCACTAAGCGATACAATCGATAGCAAAAGTTTTGAAGAGACCATGAATCGTCTTGTGACAGGGAGTGCATTGCATGCAAAAAGACGGGCAGTAGAGCTTCTTGGCACTATTGAAATGCTAGATGAAGCAGAGATTGATGCCAGTATGTCTCGGGCAGCACAAAAGAAGCTTGAGAGATTAGCAGACTTTCACTTTGCTGAACGTTTTGGCGGGGTAAAACCTGCTAGCTGGGAAGAAGTCATTGACGTGATGCAGCCAGGGGAATAATTTGTAAGCGTTTTATTTAATGAAGGGGAGGCGAAGAAACGATATGGGTTTTATTGCGTTGATTGTGTTCATAGCTGTCATCATTATATGGAATGTCGTCGTGAAGCGGAATATGGGAGAAGCCATGCTATTAGGCTTTATTGCGACCACATTATTTGGCGGATTGGATGCGTTAAGACTTTTCTGGGATGGTTTAATATTTGCATCCACATATGAGGTGCTTTATGCAGCTGTCGCATTTGTATTCATGGCCTATTTAATCGAAAAGTTGGAATTAATTCATGCACTCTTACGAATCCTAAATTCGGTTGTAGGCAAACTCCCTGGTGGAGCAGCTTATATGAGTACGTTAGGTTCAGCAGTGTTAGGCGCTCTTTCAGGTTCAAATTCTGCAAACACAGCTGCGACTGGCTCTATCACGGCCTCTTGGATGATTAAATCCGGGTGGAGCCGGACCCATACGGCCACGATTCTAGCAGGGAATGGCGGACTTGGAGCGGCACTGCCTCCGAACTCTTCCATGTTTATCATGCTTGGGTTTGCACCAGTTGCCGCCCTTGTATCTGAGGGAGATTTATATATTGCCCTTCTAATAGGAGGACTGTATCAAGTCGTATACCGATTTATTTTGGTGTATCTTCTGGTGAAAAAGAATAAAATCCAGGCCATGCCGCCAGATGATATTCTTCCTTTCTGGGAAGCTGTGAAACAAGGGTGGAAGTCGATCTTTATTTTTTTCGGTGCCTTGATTCCTATCATTGTCACGATTGGTCCTCTGGCAAACTATTTAAAAAGTAACCCAAACATCGGACCAGAGGCAATGGATCAAATATCTTTAATTACATGGATTCCGATTCTCATGATGCTGATTAGTTTAACAATTGGAAGAAGCAAGGCGTCTGCTTTAGATTGGTCTCAATTTTTCAAATCAGCCATTCCTAAATTCACAACGATTGGCGCCTTGATGCTGTTTGCAGTGGCTGCTAGTCAAGTGCTTGCTGAATTAGGACTCGCAGAAGATTTGACGCAAATCACATCAGTACTTACCATTCCGAAATGGCTCATGGTGCTCATTGTGGGTGTTCTTGTCACACTGGTGGCAGGCCCTCTATCTTCAACAGCGACATTAACAGCTGTTGGGCTTGTCTCATTTTCAGCTTTAATCTCAGTTGGAGTGGACCCAGTTGTGGCTGTAGTTGCCATTCTTGCTTTTTCATCAACAGAAGGCGCTTCCCCGCCTGCATCAGGGTCCATATTTATCGCTTCTGGTCTAGCAGGGGCCAGACCAGAAAAAACCTTTATCCCACTGATCCTCTATTATATGCTTCCGATCGTTGGCATTGGCTGGCTCATTGGAATGGAGATACTTCCCGTATAGAAAGGAGAAACAGATGAGAGTATTGATGGAATTCTTATTTAAAGTGCTGCTTGTCCTATTCCTAACGTCAGGAACGTTGTTGGTATTCGGTCAAATACTAGGAATTCTATTGCAAAAGGGAGATATGATCATTGCAAGTACGAACCTATTTAAAAACCCAACACTGGTGTTAAGTGCCTTTTTTAGCCTTGTCGGGTTTTCACTCCATTATATCCCTGAGAAGAAAGACGCTGCATGTAACGATCATGACTCAGCATCAGTCACTGAAACTTTAAAATAAGCATCAAAAGCTGGATCCTATCGAAGGATTCAGCTTTTTTATGTGAATTAGGTATAAAAACCCAATACATACGATTCATTTTTTATTGAATTCGTTTTCAATCATATGCCTCTTGTGCTAGTAAATGGTAACATAACGGAGGACTATTTGAGGAATAGAGGTGTTTGACGATGTCTGGAGCTATCATCGGTTATACAACAGCCTTGTATTCGTTAAAGGCAGACATATCCATAAAAAAAGAACAAATCATAGAACTGAACATGTGTCGAAAAGAAATAAAAGAAGCAAAGTCTGCTCTGGCAGATGCTAACAAGAAAATGACTCATCCAGATCTGACATCACATACATGGTTTGGCCATCTCGCAGATACGTTTGATGACATTCGAGACGAGATGGCATCCGCCAGTCAAGAGATAAAAAGTGTACAGCTAACCAATCTATTGAATCGAATTGATGAGAAAATCAGCGACTTAAAATCAGAGATCCATTCATTAGAACATGAAATTCATTCGGTTGAAAGAAAAATAGAGAAAGAAAAGCAAAAACAACTGGAAGAAAAAAGAGGGTAGTCACATGAGCAGAGAAATTAAAATAGATGCCAGTCAGGTCAAACGAGTATTACAGCATGCAAAACAATCAGGCGCTCAAATGAATGCAACACTTCCAACAACCATCAAAGGAAGAAATCAGCTCCTGACGGCAGACACATTAGAAAAAATCAATCAGCAGCTGAACGAATTAAGTACATCCTACATAGACATTCTTCAGAAACAACTTGTACAAACAGAACAAGCGGTGAACACCATGATCGAAACGGACAAGGCGCTTGCTTCCAGCAGTAAAAGAAAATAAAGGAGAACGTAATGAAAACCCTTGATGCTTTTGCGATAATAAACGGAATTGACCAAACGCTGAATACATTAAAGCAGCAATCACAACAGGTTAGCTCCATAGAAAAACAAATCCAACAGATCATCTCACTTGATGGCGCACTAAAGGGAGAGGCGGGACAAGCCATCCGCTCCTTTTATACAGAATGCCATATTCCCTTCCTGCAATTTTTTCAGGTTGTCATTGAGGAATACAGCTCTGCGCTCAAACAAACAAAGCAGGCGCTTCATACCCTTGAATCAAATCAGCACGGCTTTATATCACAAGCATTTATTGAACACGAACTTGATCAAGGCTTAAAAAAAGCGGAGCGAGCGATTTCTGAAATCGTATCAGAGGTGAACCACGCCATTGGCAGAGTTGGTCATATTGTTCACTTGCCAAGTGTAGACGAATCAGCTTTTCAGCAAAACTATCAAAAGGCATGGCTTGAGACCTCAAGAACCATTGGTCTGCTTCATGCATTTGACAGGGAGCAGACAAGTGCTTTGCAAGAAACAAAAAGCTCCCTTCAAACAATGAAACAATTCATCAACACGCTAAGCACCATGTTCACCGGCCCAAAAATCGACATCACGAGTTATCAAAAAGGGTCTATTTTCAAAAATGGAAAAGAAGAAAAAATAAGCAACACGATCAGTGGATTGAATGACAAAATAGACAACCCGAAAGACAATCCGATGATGATCATGTTGAAGAAATTGAGTGAGAAAGAACAGGCGAATGTGGATACGGTGGTTCATAGGGGCACCCTCCTAAACGTCAACAAGCAAGTCAAAGCAAACGATCCATTGCTTACGACATTACAAAAAGAAGCTGTGAGCGGGAAAAGTAAGATTCATAGAGACATCAGGGTCGTAAATGGTAAACTATATAACGTAAAAGGCATCAAAAAGCTAAAAGAATTCGACATCGCTGATGAAGTCGTCACAGATCCGTCGGACATTGATTTTATAGGCGGGAGATACACCGTTTACGCCAATAAACAAATCATTCGAACGTATATCGCAAACGGCGAAGTAAGAATAGAAGAAGTCGACAACATCCCAGAAAGCCGGAGCCGAGGCAATGCGAAACGCATACTAGACGGTAAGGTCGTCTCAACCGCCGAAAACATCATTTTAGAATACAGCGGCATCTACGACGGCTACCGAGCCGTTACTGGCAAAGACCCAGAAACCAGCAAAAATATTAGCAACACCGACCAAGCCCTATCCGCAGCCTCTATTATCCCATTTATGAAAATCATTAAAGGCGGGAAATATGTCTTTAAGATTGATCAAGGGAAGAATGTGGTGAAGAGAGTTGAGAAGACAAGAAAGGGTACGGGTGAACTGATTAAATTCAAAGGTGATGAAGCTATTATTCATTTTGAAAAGCATAGTAAAGAGATAATGGGTGCAATCGGCAAAAACAAATACAATATCAAAAATTATCTTGAAGATGCAAATCACCTTATTCAAAAGGGACAATATGTACCAGAACTGAATGGATATGTAAGAATTGTTGGTGGAAAGGGAAGTGCAAAATACGGATTTGTTGGGCTCGATAGAAAAACAGGAAATATCACCACATTTCATATAAAATCGGTTAAAGAACTTTCTAAAAAAGCACCAAGTTTAGGGATAAAAACAAAGAAGTAAAAAAAGGGTGATCGTATTGAAAATAAAAAAAATAAACTGGATTTCACAAGAAGCCTCAGAAGCTGAAGTGATTGTAACAGATGGCGAACTGGAAATAATGTGTTTTGCTCAACCATTAAATTATCTTGAAGAAAATGAACTATTAGAACCTATTTATTGTTTAGATGTGTCAGACTTAGTGAAAGCTGAATTGTCAGAGTATAGAATTGAAAAATTAGATGATAATTTCAGTTATAGTTTTTTAGGACAATTAATTGATAAGCGTGATGAAAAAGTGAAGGTAGGCGGACTTTTATTAGAATTGGATTACAATATACCGGGAGATATAAATGAAGGCGATTTTATAAGTTTTAATTGTCAACGGTTAGATATTTATTAGTATGAGCCGAAGTCTTAAGGAGCATTAAATGAACAAAAAACAAGAACTAACGAAACAAATCCAAACGGTCATCAACATCCTAGAAAAAGAATATTCTCAAGAGATCAATCAAGGTGTACTTGAATTAATATATAGAAGATACAAGAATGCCCAAAGAATCATGCAAGCCAATGATGATCTCCAAAAAGTCTTTATCATTGGCGGAGTTAGGGCTTACTTGGATAGTCATAATGATTATCTAAATCCATTTTTAGATGAATTACATAAAGCGGAAAGTCTACTAAAAGAATTGTTGTATTGATTATATAGTGATATGTAGAAGTCTTTGTATTAGAAAGCGATACAAAAACACAGAAAGGAATTCGTATGAATCAGAAAAAACACATCAACAAAAAAACAGTCAATTGGCTATTAAGCATCAGTGTTCTTCTCGTCATTGGGACAGCTTTTATGAGAGGGGTTTATGTCCCACATGCCGGTTCGGATTATCGAGGATTTCCCATTGATTGGCTAGTCCTGCATTCAAATTATGGTGTTGAATTTCTATTTTTTGGTTTTATACTCGATGTCATCATTTTCTATTTTTTATTAAAGGTGCTCCTGCGGGTGTATAAAAGGATTATGACAAAATCAGCTGAATAAACGCTAGTTCAACCTTTTAGGGGGCTTTCAAAATGATTCATTTTTCTCAGATTCCCAACCTGGTCATAAACAAACCAGCAAGTGATATACATATCAAAGAGGCAGAATCCGAGCTAAACATGGTTCTGCCCCATACATATAAAGCATTACTACAACAGACAAATGGATGTTCCGTCGAAGGCGATGTTCTACTATACGGAACTGAGGACATAGTAGAACGCAATGCAACATGGGAAGTCCATCATTATGCCAGCGGCTATGTAGCCATTGGTGACGATGGCGGTGGGCGAGTATTTCTTATGCGGCAGGCAGAAGAGGAGAAAAAAGTATGGATTGTCGATGCTGGTGTGATGGACCCTCAGCATGCGGAATTGGTGGCTGAAGACTTGTTAAGCTGGGTAAGTCACGGCTGTTTCATAGAAGTTTAGTCTATTAAGGAGATGATCGATTTGCCGTGGAACACATTGATCGCTGCGGGCCTCGTGGTTGGGGTTCCTGTCGTTTTGATTGCAGCTGTTTATTTCATCTCGAAAAGGAAGAACAAGAAAACCAAAGCATCCAGTTGAAAAGCTCTGTGACGTTCCTTGTCATAGAGCTTTTTTCTCGCTCATTCTCCCTCCATGTTATAATAAACACAGTTTATGAACGAGAGGATATGCAGGACATGAAAAATGAACCTATTGAGTTATTGACGCAGCCGACATGGCGAATCATAGATCAATCGAGCCTGGGTCTCTATGTGGACCCGAAGCAATCTTTTGCGATGGATGATACGCTTTGTGCGTCGGTCGGGAAAGGACTCTCACCAGCGACAGCGCGTTCTTGGGTGCACCACAATACGATCGTTCTTGGGATTCAGGATACAAGACTTCCATTTCTCCAAGATGGTGTAAAGCTTCTTGAGGAAGAGGGATATCGCGTCATTGTGCGCAATTCAGGCGGTCTTGCTGTTGTGCTGGATGAAGGCGTACTAAATGTGTCTTTAATCTTTGCGGAACAAAAGAAGGGCATTGATATTGACCGAGGATATGATGCGATGGTGGAATTGATCCGCCGGATGCTGTCGATGTATGAGGTGGACATTGAAGCCTATGAAATTGTCGGCTCTTACTGTCCAGGTAGCTACGATTTGAGCATCAATGGAAAGAAATTTGCAGGCATTTCTCAGCGTAGATTACGCGGTGGAGTCGCTGTGCAAATTTATTTGTGTGCAGATGGAAGCGGGCGGGAACGTGCTGACTTGATTCGCCGTTTTTATGAGGCGGCCTTAAAGGATAGAAGGCATGAGGTGAAAGCGGTATTCCCTGATATACAGCCTGATACGATGGCATCCCTATCAGAATTAACTGGAGAATCCATTGATTGTGCGCTTCTCATGCGTCTTTTATTAGAAGAACTTCAAAAGTTGAGCGAGCAACTGACCGCTTCAGGGTTGACAACCGAGGAACAACTGGAGTTTGAGAAAAACATGACGCGGATGATTGAGCGGAATGAGAAAGTGTTCTCGTAAACATATCGTCCCATCTTAAAAATAGGGGTGATGTAATGGAAACGAAACTTCTGAAAGCTATTGAACTTCGAGAAAGTGGACATCTTCAAGAATCCAATGACATGCTCATCCGTCTTGTAGAAGAGTATCCAGATCATGCCTCCATTCACTATCAATGTGCTTGGAGTTATGATGTGTTAGGGGAGGAAAAACAAGCTGTCTTTTTTTATGAGAGGGCCCTTGAACTAGGTTTGTCTTCAGAAGAAAGAGAAGATGCTTTCTTAGGATTAGGAAGTACATACAGAACCTTAGGGGAATATGAAAAGTCAAAACAAATATTCCTCCATGCGATGGAAGCTTATCCGCATAATAAAGCTATTCAAACGTTTTATGCCATGACTTTGTATAATTTAAATGAACATAGCAAAGCCATGGAAATATTACTGAACTGTTTAACTGAGACGACAAATGATCCTGCTATTTTGAGTTATCGAAAGGCCATTGATTTTTATTCAAATCAGTTAGATCGATTGTGGAAATGATTTATATAGAAATGGAGGGGCAATCTAATGGAAGAATCCCCTCCTTTGTTATGACATTTTATATATGATAGTCCTTTATGACATAAGAAAGAAGGAAAATGTATTGTCATTCATCACCACGTATTACCCGCTGTTTATGCTTTGTATTTTGTCTCTGTTGTATATGATATATCGTATCCAGCCAATGGCCTCTACTGTGAAAAAAATCATCATTGTGCTATGTGTGTTAACAAATGCTGCCTATATTTGCTGGCGTCTCTTCTTTACATTGCCGCATGAAGGTACTTTTAATGTTGTCATGGGCATTTTGCTTGTTGTCTGTGAATGCATTGGGTTTATCCAGTTGCTTGTGTTTTATACACTTGTTTGGAAGCCTTCAAATCGGAAACAAGTCATGATCAGTGATCTTGAAAGGCTGCCAACAGTTGATATTTTCATAGCTACATATAATGAACCAATTGAGGTGCTGAAACGCACTGTTGCAGGTTGTTTGAATCTTTCTTATCCGAAGGAAAGCGTTCAAATTTATTTATGTGATGATGGCAATAGGGAAGCAGTAGAGCAGCTTGCTTCTGCGTTTGGTGTTCATTACCTGACAAGAACAGATAACAGATTTGCTAAGGCAGGTAATTTAAATCATGCGATGTCTCAAACGGATGGAGAGCTGATTCTGACACTTGATGCAGATATGGTCCCTCTTCCTTCCTTTTTAGAAAAAACAGTGCCCTATTTTCATGATGGAGCAACTGCGTTTGTTCAAGTTCCACAGGCGTTTTATAACGAAGATCCTTTCCAATATAATATGTTCTCGAAAGATCGAATTCCAAATGAGCAGGACTTTTTCATGCAAACTCTCCAAGCTGGTAAGGATCGGTTTAATGCCGTCATGTATGTTGGGAGTAATACGGTATTTAGAAGAACGGCATTAGATGAAATTGGCGGATTTGCTACTGGAGTGATTACAGAAGACATGGCAACAGGAATGCTTCTCCAAGGGAAATTCAAATCTGTGTCTGTCGGAGAAGTATTAGCCGTCGGTCTGGCACCTGAAAGCTGGCTTGATCTGTTAAAGCAGAGAGATCGCTGGTCGAGAGGGAACATTCAGTGTGCCCGTAAGTTTAATCCTTTGAAGGTGCGCGGCTTAACGCTTATGCAGAGAGTTCTTTATTTAGATGGCATTGTGTATTGGTTTAACGGTTTGTTTAAAATGATTTATATTCTCACACCGATTTTGTTTTTATTGTTTGGTATTCAAAGTTTCTGGGCAGATTTCCAGTCCGTTTTCATGTTTTGGCTACCGGCATTCTTTAGTTCCTATTTAGCATTTAAACTTGTGTCGAATCAAAAGAGAAGCATGTTCTGGAGTCACATTTATGAAAGCTCTATGGCGTTCCACCTAGCTGGTGTTGCTTTAAGTGAGCTGTTTTTCAAAAAGAGAGTTGAATTTCTTGTCACACCGAAGGGAATTCAAACGGACAAAAGACATTTTCATTTGAAAACGATGATTCCCCATCTGGTCTTCTTGCTGCTCTCATTGCTTGCCCTTGTGAAAATAGGTTACGATGTGAAGGTAAATGGGACGATGAACGCTGATCTCCTGTTGATTAATATTTTTTGGGTGCTTTATAACGGTGCAGGCTTATTCATGGCACTGCTTGTGGCGTTTGATCGACCGCGTTATCGGAAATCAGAGCGATTTGTCATTGAAAAAGAGGGGCATCTTCGTTCTGATCATCAAGATCAGTCGATTGCTTGTTTCCTGCTAGATATGAGTGATTCAGGTGCGCGTCTATCCATTCCATTGGACCAAGCGTCTTCTCTATATCAAGGACAAACGCAATTATTTTTTCAAGAGAATGAAAGTGTGTCGTGTGACGTGGTTTGGAGCTATCCAGAGGGAGACAAGCTGATGATTGGTGTTGCTTTTACTGACACACAAAAATCAGAGTATTTATCACTGATCCGTTTCTTATTCACACGAGAGCATGTAGCAATGACGGATCGTGAGAAAAAATCGTATGCCGTTCGGACGTTTCTCCGCTTTTTAAGAGAAACGGAGAAGGTACCAAAGGCTCTACGGCGCAAATGGATGAGAAGGCCATTGCAAGGTGTGACAGGCACGATCGCCTATGAGGACCGACTAGAAGAGAAGGTGCCGGTGATCATACATGATATCAGTTTATCTGGGTGCAAAATTGAGTTTGAAGATTCAATTGAATTAAATGGGAAAGTGCTGATCACCATTGACACAGAGTCTCTAACGGATCAGCCGGCGATTGCGATTTGGACATCACAAAAACGCAGACGTACAATGGCTGGACTCAAGTTTGTTCAGCCTGAAATCAAGCAGATAGAAGAAAGAGAGGGAGTGGTTTCTTGAAATCTAAAAATGGCGGTTACCTCTATTTACTATGGCTTCCTGTCATCATAGGAGCCGGCTACGGCATTTCGCTTTTCGTGCCGTTTCTTCAGCCTGTACTGACGCTTGGTATCGCAGGGCTTTATATTTTTATGTTTGGTGATTTTCAGGTGAGGCAAGTCAGGTACATTTTTATGTTCGTCTTCTTGATCAATGTCCTTTTTAGTGTGATGCTATTTTTGGATATTTAAAAAAGTGCTTCCCGCAGGTGGGGAGCACTTTTTGGTTATTCAGCCATTTTTTCAAGGTTGCCGTTACGATCCATTTTAAAGGTTGGTGCGGCACTGTCGTCCTCTTCAAACAAAACTAGTTTTCTTGCACGGTTCATGATTTTGACGAGTGTTTCATAATCTTCTTGAATCGTGAGCTGATCCTTTTCAAGCTTTTTCACTTCAGCTTCTAGCTGCGACACTTTATGTGAAAGTTCATTGTTTTCTTGTTTTAACCGGCTGTTTTCCATGCGTAAGGCAGATGATTGCTGTCCATCGCCTTCATAGCGGCGTAAGAAATCAATGATATCTTCAATGGTTAGCTCTTGGCGCTGCCCAAATGGATTGGTTTCTGGCTTTTTCTCTGTCACTTGAGAAGCCTGTGACAATAAATGTGATAAACTAGCTAACTCTTCATTGTAGCTTTGATCCACAAACTGAAGCTGTTCGGCTGTTTCGGCTGCAGGTGCAAACGTTTCTTCTTGCGCAGGTTCCAGTTCTTGAGAGAACTCTTCCTGTGTGATCGTTTCTTCAACTTGCGGCTGATAGAGCAAACGTTTTTTCGCAGGCTGCCCATTGCCGAGTGCACGCATGCGTTGTTTACGCTGTTTTTTGGCAAGTGCCAATGCTTTTTCATATTGATGCCTCACGACAGCATTCCATCTAAATCCGCATGCCGCTGAGGTACGGTTTAGCTTGTCTCCCACTTCTTCAAATGCGTTCAGCTGTGTACTGCCCTCTCTGACGTGACGTAAGACGGTTTCTGCCAGAAGGAGATCATTTTCCTCTGACCAAGCATCTTGTCTTTGTTTTGACATGTGTTTAAACCCCCATAAGATTTGATGGTATTAGATTAGCCAAGTTGAAGAAGGTTTATACAAGTTTGCTAAAAGGATAGTGGAAAATACTAGCTTTTATGTGAATACGTCTCTGTGCTGACAATGCATCTTGCAACTCCAGTCGCTTCGATGTACAATGTTGGGTGGTATATTATTCACTCTTAGTTGTCCAACTGTTTCATATAGAATGAAGTTTCATCATTGAAAGGAAGCGTAAGAACATGGCTAATGAGTTTCGCGTATGTGACGATTGTGATGCGACGAACCTAAAAACGTTATTGCCTCGACTTAAATCGGTTGACCCTGATGCAAAAATTGAGATTGGCTGTCAATCGTATTGCGGTCCAGGACGAAAAAAGGCTTTTGCGTTTGTGAACAATCGCCCATTATCCGCACCAACAGAAGATGAGTTACTCGAAAAGGTTCAAAAAAAAGTCAAATAAATGTCACTGAATGTGTTCAGTCGACCTAAAAAGAGGTCCGTCCCTGTCAGGTCGGGCTTTTTACGTCCGTTCAATCTATGAGAACACATTCGCCAGCAAATTCAAGGATGTTTTCGGGAAAAGTTACCCGATATAATAGAAACACGTCTTAAAAAAAGAGGGACGAAACGATGGCGTATCCAAAAGGGAAATTATCCGAAGAAAAGGTATTTAAAGATCCTGTGCACCGCTATGTTCACGTACGGGATGCATTGATATGGGATTTAATCGGAACGAGAGAGTTCCAGCGCCTTAGACGAATTAAACAGCTAGGAACCACTTATTTAACGTTTCATGGGGCAGAACACAGCCGATTTAATCATTCACTCGGTGTATACGAGATTGTCAGACGAATTGTGGATGATGTGTTTAAAGGAAGACCCGAATGGGATGAAGGGGAGCGTGAGCTTGTACTGAGTGCCGCCCTGCTTCATGACCTTGGACATGGTCCGTTTTCTCATTCCTTTGAAAAGGTCTTTCATTTAGATCATGAATCGTTTACAAGAGATATCATTTTAGGGCAGACGGAAGTAAATGAAGTGCTGCGCCGGGTTAGTGACGATTTTCCAAAGCATGTAGCAGAAGTCATTGCCAAAACGTATCAAAACAAACAGGTGGTCAGTTTGATTTCAAGTCAAATTGATGCCGACCGAATGGATTACTTGCAGCGTGATGCTTACTATACAGGCGTCAGCTATGGTCACTTTGATATGGAACGTATTTTACGCGTGATGCGTCCAAGAGAAGATCAGATTGTGATGAAACAGAGCGGGATGCATGCCGTAGAGGATTATATTATGAGCCGCTATCAAATGTACTGGCAAGTCTATTTCCACCCAGTGACACGCAGTGCGGAAGTCATTTTAACGAAAATTCTCCATCGTGCAAAAGAGCTGCATGAAACGGGCTACATTTTTACACATGCCCCGGTTCATTTTTATTCAATTTTTGAAGGAAATGTCACCACAGAGGACTATATTAAGCTGGATGAATCCATTGTCTTATTTTATTTTCAGGCGTGGGAAGATGAAGAAGATCACGTGCTGGCTGATTTGTGCCGCCGTTTTATGAACCGCCGTTTATTCCAATATACAGAGTTTAATCCAAATGAAGAAATGACGAAATATTTCAAGCTGACGGCTTTGTTCAAAGAAGCAGGAATTGATCCTGACTATTATTTAGTGGTCGACTCTTCCTCTGATTTGCCTTATGACTTCTATAGACCGGGCGAAGAAGAAGAACGGCTGCCGATCCATCTCTTGACGCAAAGTGGTCATATTAAAGAACTGTCGAGACAGTCAGATATTGTTGACGCCATTTCCGGTAAACGAAGAACCGATCATAAACTTTATTTCCCGATGGACTTAATTGTAGATATGTCGGAAAAAGCTGAAGAAAAGAAGGCGATCATGAAGCTGCTTGGATTGGGATAAGGAAGTACTGAAAAAGGAGATGTCGGGAATTTGTTGAAAGAGCATGCAAAGTTGATGAAGGTGTTCTCTGAATCTGGGGAAATCGTTGGACGGAAGAAGCTGCAAAAAATGATTTACATAGCAAAAAAGCTAGATTTGCCTTTTTACGAGAAATACGATTTTCATTTTTATGGCCCCTATTCAGAGGAGTTGACGCTCAGAATTGAAGAGCTGTGCAACCTTGGATTCTTGGACGAAATGAAGGAAAAAAAGGGCGGATACTATCAATATCGCTATTCGCTGACGGACAATGGGAAAGAGTTTCTCGATCAGTGTGAAGTGGACATGCCTGACCTCAAAGTGCTGACGCAGCAGATGAATGAGCAATCGTCTCGTTTTCTAGAGCTTGTCTCAACGATTTTATACTTTGATGATCTGCCAAAAGATGAGGTAAAGGAAAAGGTCTTCACCATTAAAAGCAAGCAGCGCTATACGGACGAAGAATTTGAGGCAGCCCTTGCGTATATTGATCAGTTGAAGGAAATGAACTAACGATAAGAACCAGTATGTAATAGCCAATGGCTAGAACAGACTGGTTTTTATTTTGCACGCATATAGAAACAGAAACAAGTCGACCTCATGGATCGACTTGTTTTTTAGGAATGATGATAAGAAAATCTTGCTAAAAATTGTTTTGTCCGTTCTTCCTTCGTCTGTTCAAAGACTTCTACTGGGGTGCCTGATTCAACAATGACCCCATCCTCCATGAAAATGACCCTGTCGGCAATATCATAGGCAAAGCTCATCTCGTGGGTGACGATGATCATGGTGACCCCGGTTTGTGCCACTTGTTTAATGACGTCAAGTGTTTCACCTACAAGCTCGGGATCTAAAGCGGAGGTCGGCTCATCAAACAAAATGACCTCCGGATTCAATGCAAGTGCTCTTGCAATGCCTACTCGCTGCTGCTGTCCGCCAGATAATTGATGCGGATAGGCATCTTTTTTCTCTAGTAACCCTACTTTTGTGAGCAAATGGAGGGCTGTGTCATAGGCTTGGTCTTTCGGTTGTTTACGGGCAATGACTAAGCCTTCCATGACATTCTCAAGTGCTGTCTTATGAATAAACAGGTCGTATTGCTGAAAGACCATGGCTGTTTTTCGGCGAATTGCTAGAATGTCTTTCGGTTTTGCTTGATTGAATGTGACAGTGGTGTGATCAATGCTGATCTCGCCTTGATCCGCACGCTCAAGAAAATTTAAGCATCTGAGAAATGTTGATTTCCCAGAGCCGCTCGGACCTAAAATGACAACGACTTCGCCTTTTTCCACCGTTAAATCAATTCCCTTTAGAATCTGGTTTTGACCGAATGCTTTATGCACTTGTTTGATGTGAATCATGCGAACCGCCCCCTTTTACTTTTGTGTCCATATTTCTCATATCCGGCTGTAATGGCTTCAATAGAGGCACACAGCGCCCAGTAAATAAGGGCAACAGCAATGTATGCTTCAAGATAACGATAGTTCACATTGGCTTTGATTAAAGCGCCGTTTAAAATATCGACCACAGATACCATAGAGACGAGAGAAGAGGCTTTGATTAAACTGATGAGCATGTTGTTCAGTAAAGGAAGAGAGATGGGAAAGACTTGTGGAATGATCACTCTTCGCAACACCTGTCTGCCTGTGAAACCAACGGATAGAGCGGCATCAAATTGGCCCTTTGGGATGGACGCAAGAGAGCTTCGAAATATCTCTGATAACCCGCTGACGGCATATAAAGAAAGGGCGAAAATGGCAATCCATCGTCTATCTAAATCGCTAAAACGGATGGGCAGCGAAAGAGATGCAGCCAATTGATCGAGCGAATCGGAAAAAATAAGATAAGATACGAGCAAGATTAATACAACAGGAATGGCTTTAAAAATCGCCACAAACCATTTGAACAATGGAGACAATATAGGCACTTGATAAAAACGAATAAGGGCAATGCCAAAGCCAAAGACGGAGCCGAATAATAGCGGGAGAAAACCTAATAGCAGCGTCGTTGGCAAATAATGAAGTGCGGCTAGAAAGGCCTGAAACATAAAAGCAACGTCAAAATCCACTCAGATCGCTCCTTTCTTATGATGTAGTAAAGTCTCCGCCCAATATTTTTTTAGACAATTCAGCGAGCTTGCCGTTATCGATCAGTTTTTGCAGGGCTTGATCAATGTCTTTTTGAAGTTTTGTATTGTTTTTTTGATATAGATAATACGTTTTAGATACGTTTACAGGCTTTCCGGATGTCACAAGTTTGGCATTGAACTGTTTGTTTAGCTTATTGACGTCATACTTTGTGAGTAAGGCAGCATCGACCGTGCCATTCTGCAGGTTTTTGACTAAAATTTCGTTCCCGCCATCCCCGTAGACAATGTCAATTTTCCGATCATGCTTTGCGTTATATTGCTCTAGAAGATAAGCGAAATTACTTCCTGTAGAGGTGTGCACTTTGTGTCCAGCTAAATCGTCCAGGCTTTGAAAGTCATGACCGGATGCTTTATTCACCACAACATAGCTTGTATAATCTGTGTAGCCAACTTTTCCAAATAGATATTTCTTCTGACGCTCGTCATTGATTTCATATTGGTGGGCAGCGAGATCAACTTTACCGGCATCTAAAGCAGGCAGAATATTTTTAAACTCAAAGGATTCATATTTAAACTTATATTGTGGAAGCAGCTGATCCACTTCATCTAATACAGCCTTCTCGTAGCCTGTTAATTTGCCGTTTTCATCTAAGTAAACGAAAGGCTGATAGGCGTTCCCTGTCCCAATGACGATTTCTTTTGCATCTGGGTCATTATTGTTTGCTTCTGCTTTGACTTCATCCGATTGCTCATTATTTCCGCAGGCGGCAAGCAGCAATGAACCAAGTAGAAGCAGACCGATGATGTAATGATTTTTGAATATTCTGTTATTTTTCATGTAAATTCCTCCCCAGTTTATTTTGCACGTTTTTCTACAGTGAAGGCCGCTTCGGCTCTTTTTAAGGGAAGCAATGCCGTCTGTCGCTGTTTTTTTGTTTTCGGTGTATTGATCCGTTTTTCCAATAGGTCAAATGATTTTTCTAACACCATACTTAAAATGATAAATATAACGGCAGCAATAAAGTATCCTTCTAATACGCGATAGTATAAAGCCCCTAATGTTTGAACCTTTCCGATCATGTCCATCACACCTAATGTAAAGGCGAGGGAGGTATTTTGTAATAAGTTGACAATGGCCACGCCGATATTAGGAAGGGCGATTCTCCCTGCTTGAGGAATAAGCGTTCTTCTATAAATCTGCCATTTCGTCAGTCCAATCGAGGCGGCCGCTTCATATTGAGATGCTGGGACACTCGATAGGGCAGATCGGAATATTTCTGAAAAATACCCAGCTGTATTGAGTCCATATGTAATATACAGAAAGATCAATTTGTTCCACATGGAGATATCAAGCTCAATTGTTGCAAGCACACCAGGCAGGCCATAAAACACAATAAACATTTGCACAAGGATAGGTGTTCCACGAATAAATGAGACATAAATTGCACTGAGCTGATGCAGGATGGGAATACGCTCAATTCGGAAATAAGCAAGAATGAATCCAAGAAAACTGCCAATCAAAGTGGCAAATAAAACGATCAGTAAGGTTGTTGGAAGGGCTGACAATACTTTAGGGAAGAGTGTGACGACATACTCCCATTTGAAAAACTCCCCCATGTTGAATCACCTCCTATGTTGAAGTCGTTTGGACTTTTTCTTCTGAGGGCGGTGCGCCTAATATGGCGGCATCAAACCGTTCAGGGATGAGGACTTTATACATTAATACACCTAAGTCGCCATTATCGGCTTCACGTTCAATATATGCTGTATAGCCTTTTCGTTCGTACATCTCTAGAAGCCAGGGGTGCTTTCGGCCAGAAGTGCCCAGTGTGTATGCTGGTGCTTTAAATGTCTGCCGGAGCAAGGTGTTTTCTACATAATCGAGCAGCTTATTTCCGATCCCTTGACCGGCTAAATGAGGAGCTGTGGCAAACCACCAAACAAATGGATAGCCTGAGACCGGTTGAGTACTCTCCCACGGAAAACGTATGGTGATGGTTGATATGAGCCGCCCGTCTCGTTCTAACACAACAGCAACGGATTGTTTGATGTTTTCTGTGACCATTTCAAGTGTGGCGTTCGTGGATGGCCAATCAATGCCCATTTCTCCAAGCGGTTTAAATGCACTGGACAGCAATTCTAGAAAAGCCGGTGCATCTTCTTCAGTAGCGATGCGAAAAATATCTCGACTCATGACAAACCTCCAATCAAAAGGGTAGTGTGTAATGTCAGCTCAACGCTTTTCGTAAAGTATCGATATCTGGATTCAGCAATGCTTGATACACGTGGGGATCACGGCTGATTTCTACTACTGGCACATAACGGACGCCATATTTTTCTTCTAAAATATTTCTGTAATGATCATGCTCTGTTACATCAATGGTTGAATAAGTAATGTGCTGTTTGTTGAAATAGGACTGAATGTCCTGACAATAGCTGCATCCATTTTTGCTCCATAAAATGATTTTTTGATTATTTGTCATTAGACGCTCACCTCTTGGTTTATTTGGTTTTTGGCTGTTAGTTCATGATCAAATGCTTCTTTTAATAATGTGATAGACGCTATTCTTGCCTCAATGTCTACAATCGGAGATAGCACAATGAACTCGTTGATATCATATGTCTCGGCTAGTTCAGTCAGCCGGCGATGAACGGTTTCTTTTGTGCCAGCGGTATAACCGGTTTTTTGAACGTGAATGTTGTAGTGTTCTTTTTTTGTTCCTTTCACCAGCTTTTCTGCATCTTCTAGTGACGTCACATTAAGCTTTCTTCCATCGGAAAAGGAGACCTTTACTGTTTCCTTTTGCTTGATGTACGAGAGGGCTTGTTTGTGGTCTTCCGCTACAGATACGGTGATGGCGAGAAGAAATTGCTGGTGCGTGTTCTGTGTCTTGAATCTTTGAAAAGTCTCTCTTGCTTCTTTTAATAATGCGTCATCCCCGTTAATAAAATAGGCAAACACAAAGGATATCCCAAGTTTTGCTGCAAATTCCGCGCTCTCAATACTGCCGCCTAGAAGGAACATGTCGGGTGATACGCTGGGAATTGGCTGAGCATTTAATTCATTTGCTTGTTCAGTTAGATACGTTTTGAGATCCACTAATTTTTGAGAAAAGTCTTTCCGTGACGCTTGATAATCTTCCTGAAGCGCTTGTGTTGAGAGGTTCAACCCTCCCGGTGCTTTCCCAACGCCTAAATCGACTCTGCCAGGCGCTAGAGATGCCAGTACATGAAATGTTTCAGCCACCTTAAACGGGCTGTAATGCTGAAGCATGACACCGCCAGACCCAATTCGCAAATGGTTCGTTTTTGCTAAAAGATAACCAGCGAGGGCTTCAGGGGATGATCCTGCCACTTGAGAATTATTGTGATGTTCAGACACCCAAAACCTGTGATAACCAAGCTGATCTGCTGCTTCAGCCAATCTGACAGTATGCTGAATACCCGTCTCTGCTTTCTCGTTTTCACTGACGAGGCTTTGATCAAGAATACTAAGGGTGAGCGACATTGGCTGTTCCTCCTATTAGACTTTGATATTGAGATAGTGCGAGGTTTAATCTGTCTGTGGCATCTGGATCAAGCACATAGCTATTTGAATCCTGCTTTGTGACCTGTTGATCCACAACATACACGCCAGATTGAACGACGGTTGCACCGAGTTGATGAATGATCGGTTTAAGTGCATATTCAATGACGAGCAAATGCCCGTATGTTCCTCCTAAAACACAAGGAAGGACGGGTTTATCTTGTAATGCTTTTTGGGGAAGTAGATCTAAAAAAGTTTTTAAAATACCGGAAAAAGACGCTTTGTAGACAGGTGTTAACACAATGACACCGTCGCTCTCATTCACAAGCTCAATGGCTTTCACAATGTCCTCGTTTGAAAAATCTGCTCCTATTAAGGCGCCGCTAGGAAGCTGGTGGACTTGAATGACATGAACATCAATCCCATGGAACGCCAAACGATGATGGATCTGCTGCAGGACACCGGTTAACCGAGATTGGACAGAATGCCCGCCTGCTATAATCGTTACTTTTGCCAATTCGTCTCCTCCATTTCTGATAATTCCTTCTAAACAACTTGGAATAGTTGATAATATAAATTATAATAAGGCAAACCAATAGAAAAGTATAATTAGTAATCATAAATACACGATTCAGATATTTAAAATACAGGGAGAAGAGGGGTTTTCATGGAGATTCGAGCGATACGCACCTTTGCCACGATCGTGAAATACGGAAATTTTTTAAAAGCAGCAGAAGCGCTGAATTATTCTCAGCCAACCATCACTTTGCACATCAAACATTTAGAAGAGGAAATTGGAGAGAAGCTTCTAGAAAGAGGGAAGACCTTAAAGTTAACAGCATCAGGACAGCTTTTTTATGAAAGAGCCAATTCTTTACTCAATGAATATGAGAAATTGACGAAAACACTCCAAGATTTAGAAGTGGGCATTGCGGGGTTCATTCGCATCGGTGTTTCTGAGCCCACTGCCAGCTTAGAATTTCCTGCCCTTATTGCAGAATTCAAGGAAAGGTTTCCGAATGTAGAATTTTCTGTGCAAGTAGCGGATGCGAATACGTTGAGTTCCTTACTTTCTCATGATGAGATTGATTTTGCGATTTGCGGAGCACCAGAAGCTTCGATGGAGAATAGCTATAAGCCTCTTTTTCAAGATGATATCGTGCTGCTCGTCCCGTCTTCCCATCGATTAGCGGAAAAAGGGGTAGTGGAGGTGACCGATTTAAAGGATGAGACCATTTTATTCACGCCACACAATTGCCCCATCCGTATTCAAATCGAACAACAAATCGTCGATGTCATTGGGACCAATTACAATAAGTTAGAGATTACGAGCAGCATGTCCCATAAACATTATGTTCAGGCTGGATTAGGTGTCTCTCTTTTTACACGAACTGCTCATTCCTTTACTCTTCCAGGCACCAAGGTATTAGAAATAAAGGGCATTCATGTTTCCCCGCCAGTTGGTCTATTGAGGAAAACAAATGATTCGCCAGGAAGAGCCGTACTTCAATTCATTGATCTCATCGAAAATCGACTGCATCAACCAACATGAAAAGAGGGGTAGCCTTTGAGCTAACCCCTCTTTCATGTTTATTTCACTGTTTGTTTAAGAAACTGATTCTTCTTGATAGGCAGACCCAAATTTTCACGAAGGGTATGAGCTGGATAATTCGGGTCGTAATATCCTCTTTCTACTAATATCGGGATGACATGCTCCGTCCATTCAGATAAACCGCTTGCTAGAATAGGCGCGCCAAAAATAAATCCATCTGCGGCATCTTCTTCGATCCATTGGATCAGCTGGTCTGCCACTTGTTCATAAGTTCCGAAAAAAGCGCTTTTGGGAGTAGTTACTCGTAGAGCGACTTCTCTTAAGGTCAAGCTTTGTTCTTTCGCCATTTTTTTAATCGATTCAGTTGTGGATTGAAAGCTGTTTGAACCGGCATCACCGATATCAGGAAATGGCTCATCAAGTGGAAATTGACTGAAGTCCAAGTGATCAAAGAACCTGCCCAGGTAATGAAGGGCTTCTTCAATAGAGACCAGATGTTGAATGGCTTCATATTTTTCTTCTGCTTCTTCGACTGTTCTCCCTGTAATCGGGTGGATACCGGGGAAAATTTTGATGTCAGATGGATTTCTGCCCAGCGCTGCGGCTCTATTTTTCACGTCGCGGTAATATGCTTTCGCTTTCTCAAGTGAGTCTGCATTCGTAAATACTGCGTCCGCTTCTTTTGCGGCTAGATCCTTTCCTGCCTCTGACGCACCTGCCTGGAAAATCACCGGTTGCCCTTGTTCAGATCGTTCGATATTCAAAGGACCTTTGACAGAAAAGTGTTTGCCATGATGGTTTAATGTGTGCAGTTTATCCCGATCGAAGAAAACCCCTGTTGATCGATCCCTTAAAAAAGCATCTTCTTCCCATGAGCTCCAAAGGCCGTTCACTACTTTTAGGTATTCTTCTGCAATTTCATACCGAAGTGAATGGCTAGGATGCGGACGAATGATGTGGTTTTCAGCAGAGCCTTCAAGTGGAGAAGTCACAACATTCCATCCGGCCCGCCCTTTACTTAATTTATCTAGGGATGCAAATTGCCGTGCAATGGTAAAGGGCTCACTGTAGGAAGTGGATACAGTGCCCACAAGTCCAATCTGTTTGGTGACCGCAGCAAGAGCGGATAAGATTGTTAATGGTTCAAATCGGTTCAAGAAATGAGGAATTGAATGTTCATGAATATATAAGCCATCTGCGACAAAGACAAAACGGAAACCCGCTGCTTCTGCCTTTTTTGTCATTGCTTGATAATAATCAATGTTCACACTTGCATCTGCTGGAACGGATTCATCCTTCCATGCATTCATATGACCTCCTGGACCATGTAACATCAATCCAAATTGTATGTGCTTTTTTTCAGACATGTGGATCGTCCCTTCTGTTTTGAAATAGCATTGTTTTTATGTTCTTCATCATAAGGGAGAATCGCAAAGAAGTATAATTCGTATCAGTAAAGTCTGAATTTATCTTTTCTAATATCAATTTTTGCTTCTTTATATGGTGTGGCTGGGTCTATAACAGCACTTTAGAAAAAGATGGATGTTTACTAAGCGAATGTCCCGGATCAAAAGTTCTGCTTTTTGATAAAATGTGTTTCAAAATATCCGAAAAATTAGTGAAAATGACATGTTTCGACTTTCTTCCTGTATATCCAATTCCCTGTTTTTGACTGAATAGAAGGAAAATGGTGAATTTTCAGTGAATATATAACCTTGTGAAAAACAAAGGAGGGATAGGAATGAAAAAGCGTTCAGTCTTTTTGTCATTTTTATTGGTAGGTAGTTTGTTACCGGGGGTAAGTTCAGCTTCTGCACCAGTTGCAAGTGCAGGTCATGGGCATGATCATGGTCATGCGCCGTTTGAAACACATATTAGTGAAGGGTTGCCAAAGGCAAACGATTTTAAAGATTTGACGAAGGCACCTCCTATTGAAAGAGATGTGACAACAAAGATTTTAGATGAGTCTGGTAAACAGGTAGGGTCTAGAACCTTTAAAGCAAATACAGGAGATTCGATTTCAACAAAAGCTAGTACAGGCAGTCAGAAAGTGACCGTCTATGCAGTAGCTGATGCGCAGTATCGTGCGAAATATAGTGATTGGCAGACACGCATTGTCAGCATCATTGAGCAAGCGGATGTGACATTTAACCGTGATCATGATGTGGACTTTGTCGTACAAGCCGTAGGGTCTTGGACGTCTTCAGGATCAAATGCATCACAAATTTTGTCTAACCTTCAGCGCAGCTTTGATGGCAGAGGATACGATTTTGTCACAGGATTTACAGCAAATCCAAACTTTGATGCTGGTGGAATCGCTTATGTCTACAATAGTGCACCAAGCGGAAGTGCATTCAGTGTCAACCTTGATCAAGGAACAGCGAATACAGCAAAAGCGGCTACGCATGAATACGGTCATAACTTTGGCTTACCGCACGACCCTCAAGGAAGCGGAATTGTCTGCTTAATGAATTATGATTATTCTTACACTGTCGATTTCTTCGATGCGGCTCATAAAAATCAGGTGAACCGTAATAAAGCTTGGTACAGATAAGGTAAGAGAAAAAAGGACAAACACCGAAAAAGTGTTTGTCCTTTTTATATGCTTACAGGTCGCTCATTCGCTTTCCTGCTACAGCATAATGTTCTTTTTTCATTTCTTCAATAATGACAGAGACTTTCTCTGCACCTGCGCCTGTTGTTTCAACAACGGCATCTGTGACTTTCTCCACAAGAGCTCTTTTCTGCTCATCTGTTCTTCCTTCAAGCATTTGAACGGTGATAATCGGCATGATGGCAACCTCCTTTTTCCTGTAGTGCTACGCTTCCCTTTAGTTTAAGGGACTTCTTATAGTATACTGAATGAAGTAAATCATTGTATAGAAAGAAAGAGGGATTCATGCCTTTGGACCAATTTCTTGTTTATCCATTAGAACTGATTCCATATGTCGCCATTACGCTTGTTGTGGCTTTTACGATGCACGAGCTGGCGCATGCATATGTTGCGTATCGTTTTGGAGATCCGACAGCTAAAAATCAAGGGAGACTGACGCTCAATCCATTGAAGCACCTTGATATTTTCGGGACGATCTTGATCTTTGTAGCTGGGTTTGGCTGGGCGAGGCCTGTACCTGTGAATCGGTACCATTTCAAAAACCCACGTCTCGCAGGGATATGTGTGTCGATCGCAGGACCTTTAAGTAACTTGGTTTTGGCATTTTTGGGCTTTTGTGTGTATGCGCTTCTTCAGAAATTTGGCGGGGAGTCGCTCATGCGCTTTGAGCCGGGGATCGATTATTTCTTCCAAATCTTTATTAACTTGAACGTGATTTTGTTCCTATTTAACTTATTACCGATTCCGCCGCTGGATGGATATCGTATTATTGAGGATGTTGTCAGTCCCGGCATCCGTGCGAAGATGACGCAGTTTGAACAGTATGGAATCATCATTTTCCTCATCTTCGTCATCACACCGCTAGGTCAGTTTGTTTTTGTTCCATTGATCGGAATGCGGGATCAAATCATATACTGGTTTAATCTTATTTTGAAGCCGCTGCTTTAGGAGGTTTAATGAATGGAAGGTAAAAAGAAGAAACCAATTGGTTTTAATATCATTAAAAAAACAGATGCAACGGATGGGCATGGAGGCTTTGGTGCAGGTGCCCTCAGCCTTGATAATATCTCGCCGGTGATCATTGATGTGGAGGAAAAGGAAGCCGTCATTGATATTGGTGCGATGCATGCAAGAAGTGCCGTCGAAAAAGGAATTAAATTTTTAAAAACCAAAGAAGAGGTACCTAACGGAAAACCGTATTGGCTCGTATGGGTGACGATTGACCGCAGAGAAGAGGGGCCGTATTATGCAGGAGTCACAGCTTGTGAAATGACAGTTGACCGCTCGATTCGCAGAGGATATAAGTCGCTTCCTGAGCATGTGAATTTAATGGATAAATCCATGAAGCGTAAAATCGTTGTCAGTCATATGGATGATGGTTCGAAAAAAGTGCTCGCTAATTTCTTGAAGAGTCACAATGAAGCGTTATGGGAAGCATCCACAGATGAATTAAAAGAAGGATTGGCTGTTCCTGAGTAATTGTGAAATTTTTGTGAAGAATGATGAATGGATACCAATTCCAAGCGTTTTTTCAGTAAACTGGTGTTAAAGCTAGGACATGGAGAATCCCGAGATGCAGATCTCGGGGTTTTTCATGTCCATTTTTAACGTTTCAGCCACTTTTCCCACCATTTCTTAGGCTTTTGATCTTGAACAGGTTCCTGCTCAGAGGCTTTGTCCTCAGCACCATAGCAGACACCGGTCGGCTCCGTTCCTTCTATAAAATAGGTAAATACCTTTGATTCGCATCCTGGGCCTGCGAGATCACCGGTTTTTGGATTGATATATACGCCTTTTACACCGTCTGGCGGCATGAAGGAGGAGGCTGGCTGGTTTGCGAGGGCTGATTCCATAAAGGAAGCCCATATCTTTTTCGCATAGGCGGTTTCTTTGACCGAGTCAATGGTGCGTCCTTTATCATAGCCAGTCCACACACCTGTGACGAGCTGGGGAGAGAAGCCGATCATCCAGCTGTCAGCGCCTGTCGTCCCCGATTTCCCTCCATACGTTCTGGTAAGATCTTTTGAAATGGTACGACCTGTGACACTTGTATAGCCATTTAATTGATGATTGAACATCCCTGACATCATGTCAGTGGTGACAAATGCTGCTTTTTCATCTAGTACTTGCTCTCGTTTTTGTTTCTCCTCAAAGAGCACGTTGCCCTTTGCGTCCGTTACTTTCGTAATAAAGGTTGGCTTGACGCGTTTTCCTCCATTGACAAGCATCGCGTAAGCATTGGTCATTTCGATTGGTTTGACAGGTGAAGTACCTAGCGCAAGTGAAGGCACTTGATCTAGTTTTTCGTGAATCCCGAACGTCTTGCCTGCACGTACAAGCTGTTCCATTCCTAAAAATAGATGGGTTTTGACCGCATAAATGTTATCAGATAGAGCCAAAGCCTGAAGCATCGTAATGCCGTCATTGGCGTAATAGCCGTGATAGTTGCTTGGTGAATAAGCAGCGCCGCTTCCTTGATCATCCAGTTCAAAAACAGTTTCTTCACTGCGCATCACGGTTGCTGGTGTAAACCCATTTTGCAAAGCCATGTAATAGAGAAGTGGTTTCATTGTTGAACCCGGCTGTCTTTTCGCTTGTGTGACCCGATTGAATGGGCTTTTCTCGTAATCTCTTCCCCCGATGAGGGCAAGCACATGACCTGTCTGGGGATGAATGGCGGTAAAGCCAATTTGGATACCTGATTCAGAATCCATGATGTTGGTTAAAGTCTTTTCAGCGGTTTTTTGTAATTCAGGTTGTAAGGTCGTTTCGATATGAAGACCATACGTTTCAATTTGTTCCTCGGTTAAGCCCAGTGTTTGTTTCAGTTCACGAATCACGTCATCATAAAAATACGGGGCCTGCTTTGCTTGCAGCTGCTTTTGTTTGAGCGGGCGATAGGACAGCTTTTCCTTGCTGGCATCAGCAGCCGCTTTTTTCGTAATCATGCCATCCTCTTGCATTTGCCTCAGAATCATATTCTTTCTTGCACTTGCTTTCTCCTCATTCACATAAGGGGAGTAGAGAGAAGGACCCTTTGGAATACCGGCAAGCAAGGCAGACTCAGCTAAAGTTAAGTTCTTCGCTTCTTTTCCAAAGTAAAGGCGGGATGCCGCTTCCACACCGTATGCGCCGTGGCCATAATAAATGGTGTTCAAGTATCCTTCCAATATCTCATCTTTTGTATAGTTTTGTTCTAAGCGGATGGTGTAAAAGGCTTCATTCCACTTCCGCTTCCATGTTTTATCATGATCTAAATATAAATTTCGTGCGTATTGCTGGGTGATCGTGCTGGCGCCTTGTACTTTTGCCATTGCACGAATATCTGCCACCGCAGCACCTGCCATTCGTTTCACATCAAAGCCGTGATGCTGATAAAAGGTTTTATCCTCAACCGCGACCACTGCCTGCTGTATATGAGGGGACATGTCCTTTAACGGAACCCAGTATCTCTTTTCTCCAAAGCTCGATTCGCCAAGTTTAGACCCATCGGCTGCATAAATGGTCGTGGATTGGGGAACTTGAACAGAGGGAGCGCCTTGCCACTTAGCTAGTAAAAGAATCGTCAAAAAGACTGTGCCAGCAAATAGAAAAGCGAGCAAGCCGATAAAAAAACAGGCCCGAATCGTTTTCACGGTCATGCGGATTTTTTTATTACTCATGATTGTGTCCATGCAAAGCCCCCATTTTGACGGTTTTTTATCAGTATGGGACAAAGAAAACCGTTTTAAACAGGCGACTGCAAGGGTGTGCTTTAAAAATGAAGTTATCTCATGCGGTTCTTTACAATTTGATACGAATCCACTATACTTTTTTCTTGGACAATCGATATAGTCATAGCCGATAAAAGGCGCTAACAATAGATGTTTGTTTATTATTGGATGAGAGGAAGATGAACAATGAGCGAACTTTGGTATACAGAGAAGCAAACGAAGAATTTTGGCATTACATTGAAGGTGAACAAAACCCTTCACACAGAACAAACAGATTTTCAGCATTTAGAAATGGTGGAAACAGAAGAGTTTGGCAATATGCTGTTTTTAGACGGTATGGTGATGACATCAGAGAAAGATGAGTTTGTATACCACGAAATGGTGGCACATGTTCCTCTTTTCACTCATCCAAACCCGGAAAATGTTCTTGTCGTAGGCGGAGGAGACGGTGGTGTTATTCGTGAAATCCTGAAGCATCCAAGTGTGAAAAAAGCGACACTTGTTGATATTGATGGCAAGGTCATTGAATACTCGAAGAAGTTCCTTCCTTCAATTGCTGGGAAACTAGACGATCCTCGTGTAGAGGTGAAAGTCGGAGACGGCTTTATGCACATTGCGGAAGCCGACAACGAATATGACGTGATCATGGTTGACTCAACTGAGCCAGTTGGACCAGCTGTGAACTTGTTCTCTAAAGGTTTCTATGCAGGAATCTCAAAAGCACTCAAAGAAGACGGTATTTTCGTTGCACAAACGGACAACCCTTGGTTCACACCTGAGTTAATTACAAATGTACAGCGTGATGTAAAAGAAATTTTCCCGATTACCAAGCTATACACAGCGAATATCCCAACATATCCAAGCGGTCTTTGGACATTTACTATCGGTTCTAAGAAGTATGATCCACTTGCTGTAGAAGACAGCCGCTTCTTTGATATCGATACGAAATATTACACAAAAGAATTGCACAAAGCGGCATTCGTTCTGCCGAAATTTGTGAGCGACTTAATCAAATAAATCAAGCGAAGTGGAAATGCGCAAATGACCGTTTGCGCATTTTTTGAAGCGTAAAAGGAGGAATCTTGTATGAGATTCGACGAGGCTTACTCAGGAAAAGTGTTTATTGGAAGTCATCCGACATGGGAAGATGCGAAAGTCATTTTATACGGGATGCCGATGGATTGGACCGTCAGTTACCGTCCCGGCTCACGTTTTGGCCCGAACCGTATTCGTGAAGTATCCATTGGATTAGAGGAATACAGTCCTTATTTAGATCGTGAACTGCACGAGGTGCCATTCTTTGATGCTGGCGACATCCCGCTTCCATTTGGCAATGCACAGAAAAGCTTAGATTTAATTGAAGAGTATGTCGACAGCATTTTAGAAAAAGGGAAGTTTCCATTAGGAATGGGCGGCGAGCATCTTGTGTCTTGGCCGGTTTTCCGTGCGATGTATAAGAAATACCCTGATTTGGCAATCATCCATATGGACGCACATACAGATCTTCGTGAGGAATATGAGGGTGAGCCGCTTTCACATTCGACACCGATTCGTAAAGTTGCAGGACTTATTGGACCTGAAAATGTATACTCTTTCGGCATCCGTTCTGGGATGAAAGAAGAATTTGAATGGGCAAAAGAAGCAGGCATGCACATTTCTAAATTTGAAGTACTCGAGCCATTGAAGCAAGTATTGCCAAAGCTAAAAGGGCGTCCAGTGTATGTGACGATTGACATTGATGTACTTGACCCAGCTCATGCACCTGGTACAGGAACGGTAGATGCTGGCGGTATTACGTCAAAAGAACTGCTGGCATCTATTCATGCCATTGCTGGTTCTGATGTGCATGTCGTCGGTGCAGACCTTGTAGAGGTAGCGCCTGTATATGATCATTCCGATCAAACGGCGAATACAGCAAGCAAACTTTTACGTGAAATGCTGCTTGGATTTGTGAAATAACATTGATAGAGGAGCTTGTCATCTCATATGGACAAGCTCTTTTTTTACATTGGTGACATGATAAAGGAGGCAGGTCGTGTTTTCTTCTGTATTGATGGTATTACTCGCTTTATGTGTGTTAGCGGCAGGCTTTCTTACGCTGAAAAGAGAGCTTGCAGCGAGTACGCCCACGTTCACCTCGAAAAAAGAGACAAAGGATGAGATGGTTCATCTGTTTCAGGATCGAGGCTTTTTCTATCTCACTGGCATAGCGCTGTTGATGCAGTTTGTTTATAAGCAAGGGCATCTTCTCCCATTTGATTTCTTTCAGGCATTTTTGGCAAGTTCAGGCATCCAAGCACTGTTTTATCTCATCAATCGAAAAAGCGCAGGGCTCAAGACTGGACTCGTGATAGGGGTGAGCTTCATTTTTCTTTTATTCTAAAGAGACATGTGAAGATCAAAAATGGGGTTTCATCCACACGAAGATGAGAAATGATGGGATGATAGGCAATCGGGATTATGGTATACTATTTTAGTTAAACGGGTCTTAGCAAAGGAAGTGCAAAATGACACAAAACCAAATTTCAATTCATGTAAAGTCAGTGATGAAACCAGAGACGGAACCGGCTGAAACGATCGAATTCCGAACAACTGGAACGTATCAAGAGAAGAATGACAAAACGTATCTCACTTACCATGAAGAACATGAAATGGGTCAAGTAAAAACTGTTGTCAAAATAAGTGAAAAAGAAATTTTTGTCATGAGATCAGGTGCGATTCAAATGAAGCAGCGCTTTCTCACTGGAGAAACGACCGTGACACATTACACGATGCCATTTGGCACACTTCAACTCGATGTGCACACACATGGTATTGATCTTGATGTAGACAATGGGCTTCTACACATTACGTACGATATGCTGACAGGTGAAGATCAAAAGCATTTACATACATTATCGATTTCATATAAGGAGGATTTACGTTCATGAATATCGCAGAACAGGTCAAAGATGCGTTAAAAGAAGAAATCATTGCGGCAGTCGTCAAAGCAGGACTTGCTGATGAAAGCCAGGTGCCGGATGTTCTTTTGGAAGTGCCAAAAGACAAAACTCACGGTGATTATTCCACCAATATGGCGATGCAGCTTGCCCGCATTGCGAAAAAAGCACCACGTCAAATCGCCGAGGACATCGTCAATGCGTTTGATAAAGGCAAAGCGTCAATTGAAAAACTGGATATTGCAGGTCCAGGATTCATCAACTTTTATATGAACAATCAATATTTAACGAAACTGATTCCGGCAGTTCTTGAAGCAAAAGAGGCTTATGGTGAAACGAATACAGGCGGCGGTCAAAAAGTGCAAGTCGAATTCGTCTCAGCCAACCCAACAGGTGACCTTCACCTTGGACATGCCCGCGGCGCAGCTGTAGGGGATTCTCTTTGCAACATCCTTGATAAAGCAGGCTTCGACGTGAGCCGTGAATACTATATCAACGATGCAGGCAATCAGATCAATAACCTTGCTCTATCTGTAGAAGTGCGCTACTTTGAGGCGCTCGGTCTTGAAAAAGAAATGCCAGAGGACGGGTACAGAGGAGAAGACATCAAAGGCATCGGGCAGAAACTTGCGGATGAATTTGGTGACCGTTTCGTGCATGAATCAGAAGAAGAGCGTATGAAATTCTTCCGTGAGTACGGTTTAAAATATGAACTAGAAAAACTACGTGTCGACCTAGAAAATTTCCGTGTCCCATTTGATGTGTGGTATTCTGAAACGTCTTTATATGAAAACGGAAAAATCGAACCAGCGCTAGAAACACTTCGCGCTAAAGGCTATGTCTTTGAAGAGGACGGCGCAACATGGTTACGTTCAACTGATTTTGGTGATGACAAGGACCGTGTCCTGATTAAAAAAGACGGCAGCTTTACGTACTTGCTTCCAGATATCGCATATCACAAGGACAAATTGGACAGAGGTTTTGACCAGCTCATCAACATTTGGGGGGCCGACCATCACGGCTACATTCCTCGAATGAAAGCGGCGATCCAAGCACTCGGATATCCAGCGGACAAACTGGAAGTCGAAATCATTCAGCTCGTTCACCTTTACAAAAACGGTGAAAAGATGAAGATGAGTAAACGTACAGGTAAAGCCGTCACAATGCGTGACTTGATTGAAGAAGTAGGCTTAGACGCCACTCGTTATTTCTTTGCAATGAGAAGTGCGGCGACACATATGGACTTTGACCTAGACTTAGCGATTTCTACGTCTAACGAAAACCCTGTGTACTATGCACAATATGCACATGCGAGAATTTGCAGCATGCTTCGTCAAGGGGAAGAAAAAGGCTACGAGCCAAACCTTGAAAAAGCAGATTTCTCTCACATTCAGTCTGATAAAGAATACGATCTTCTGAAAATCATCGGCAGCTTCCCAGAAGTTGTAGCAGAAGCAGCAGAAAAACGTATTCCGCACCGCGTCACAAACTATATCTATGATCTAGCATCAGCCCTTCACAGCTTCTACAATGCCGAAAAGGTCATTGATGTTGAAAATGAAACAAAAACAACAGCACGTCTATCGCTGATGAAAGCAACACAAATTACGCTTGCGAATGCATTAAAACTTATCGGCGTATCTGCGCCAGAGAAGATGTAGTGGAATGAAGGAAAGCCCCGCTCTATTTTATGAGCGGGGCTTCTTTATATAAAAAACCCGCTATTCTCGAGAGATAGCGGGTTTTGAACATTAACCAAGCGTATTAATAATGTTAGAAATAGAATCGAATAATTGACTAAGTACATCAGAGAACATAGAGCGTATCCTCCTTTCAGAAAGCATGTAGTATGTGCGTGTCATAGGAATTACCCAAGTGTGTTAATAATGTTAGAAATAGAATCAAATAATTGGCTAAGTACATCAGAAAACATAGTTTGTATCCTCCCTTCGGCAAGCATGTAGTATGTGTGCGTTAATGGAATTATCCAAGTGTATTAATAATGTTAGAAATAGAATCAAATAATTGGCTAAGTACATCAGAAAACATAGTTTGTATCCTCCCTTCGGCAAGCATGTAGTATGTGTGCGTTAATGGAATTATCCAAGTGTATTAATAATGTTAGAGATAGAATCGAATAATTGGCTAAGTACATCAGAGAACATGTTTTTGCCTCCTCTCTTTTCTTTTTACATCTACTTAACGAAGGGGATGAAGGGTTGGATCACTTTTTTAAAAAAAATTTTAAAAAGAAATGATGGCATAGAAAAAGCACCCGCATATGAGGGTGCTTTTTAGGTTTTATTTATGCATGAACACGCCATTGGATTTGTCCGCCGTCGCAGGAGAGCTCGGAACTCCCGCCAATCGGCAAGGTGAAGACCGGCTGTGTATGTCCGATATCGACATCGTAAATCACTGGAATGTGTTGAAGCATTGGGTGCTTATCTAGGATGAACCTCAAATGTTCCTCTGTCATCTTGGATTTCTTTTGAAAACGTCCGATGATTAACCCTTTAATGGATTCGGCATGCTGCAAGAGCGAGGCAAGGTCTCTGGCGAACATTTCAGGAAAGACCAAGTCATCATCTTCTACAAATAAGATGGCATCCTTGATGCGAGGCATAAAGGGTGTCCCTTGCAGTAAGTTCAGTGTACAAAGATTTCCGCCATACAAGGTGCCTTCAGCTGTTCCTTCCTGATAAATCCCCCATGTTGTCGGATGAAACTGCCTATTTACTTGATCAAGATACCACGCATCATCACTCCACTTTGTAGAAGGGGTGACATCAAATGGCTCGCTGCTCATCACGCACGCTTGAAACATGGCTGTCTGCTCCTCTTGTCCTTGTTCCATTTGGAAACTGGAGAAATGAGGACCTGAGTACGTCACCATGTCACATTTGGCGGTAATGGCGTTTGCAAGTGCGGTAATATCACTGTAGCCGCAAAGAACTTTTGGGTGCTGACGAATCAAATCATAATCTATATAAGGCAAAAGCTCATTGCAGTTAAAGCCGCCGATTGCTGTCAAAATGCCGTCGACTTCATCATTTGAGAATGCCTCATGTAGATCAGATAAACGGTGTTCAATAGAAGAAGAGGAATGCAGATCACATTCAAACACGTGTTGTCCAAAAGAAACAGTGAACCCTAATGCCTCTAAACGTTTTTTCGCCTGAGCTATTCCTTCTTCTGATAAAATGCTGGCACTTCGGCTTGGAGCAATTACCCGAATGTGGCTTCCCTTTTTTAAAGCAGATGGTGTACGCATAAGTCATTCGTCCTTTCCTTCACATATTTTCCATTATATCGGATCAAAACGCTCCAGTCTGTAAAAGCTAAAAGAAAGCAGCAAACCGTGCGTTTCAGACGAGCTGTGCAAAGGGTATGGAAAAGAAAAAGACAGAATGAGGGCGGAGAATGTGAAAAAGAGGAGACTGGAATTTCTATTTTTATATTTCATGATATTTGGGGCATATGTGGTGTTTTGGTGGCCGGTTCCAGCGTGGGGTTTTCAGCTTTACGCATCTAGTTATATCGCCATCATTTTATTTAGTATTATTTCGCTTATGCTAGAGAACCGGACATCACAGCACACGCTGTTATGGATGTATGTACTGATCTTTTTCCCGATCATCGGCTATATGTTTTATTTGTTCTCGGGGCAGCTTTATGTCAAAGGACATTTGTTTAAATCAAAGAGAATGTATAACCGAGAAAAATTACGCAGAATATCAGAGCTTGAGAGTAAGCCGGATGAGACGCGTTTAACCGATAATCAGCGTGCTTTTTTTCATTACACAGAAAAAGCGACAGGGATGCATGTAAATACAAATAGTGATATGGAGATTTTAAAGAATGGAGAGGAAACCTTTCCACGTATTTTTGAAGAATTAAAAAAGGCAAAAACGTTCATCCATATAGAATATTACATGTTCAAATCTGATTTCCTCGGTCACCGGATGATGGAGATCCTGATTGAAAAAGTGAAAGAAGGAGTAGAGGTTCGATTCATCTATGATGCGGCTGGCAGCATTCGCTTCTCACGAAAAGATATTAAACGATTGAAGCAGGCAGGGATAAAGGTCGCTCCTTTTCTACCATTAAAATACGGATTCTTTAATCAAAAATTCAATTTCCGAAATCACCGGAAAATCGTGATTATTGATGGAGAAACAGGATTTGTTGGCGGGCTCAATGTCGGGAAGGAATATGTAGGACGCGATGAAAACATCGGCTTTTGGCGTGACACGCATACGATGTTAAAGGGTGAAGCCGTTCAGACACTTCACTCCATATTTATGCTGGACTGGGAGTATGTATCAGATGAAGTGTTAATTGATGATCCGAAGTATCACACCCCGCATCCTGTGACAGGAGAAGATGTCATTCAGGTCGTGCCGACTGGACCTGATATGAAGGAAAGTATGAGTGATTTATACGATGCGCTCATTTCGAATGCACAGCAATTTGTTTGGATTGCGACGCCTTATTTTGTCCCAAATGAATCCATTCGCACAGCGTTAAAAATTGCGGCGACAAGAGGGGTGGATGTGCGTGTGATGGTGCCTGAGATTAATGATGGATTTCTCACGCAATACGCCACACGATCTTATTTTTCTGAGCTTTTGAAAGAGGGCATCAAGGTGTATCACTATCAAAAAGGATTCATGCATCAAAAGGTCATGATTGCAGATGGAGAACTTGCCTCTGTCGGAACGGCCAATGTTGATATGAGAAGCTTCCAACTCAATTTTGAGGTCAATGTCTTTACAGCGGCAAAGAAACCGATCGAGCAATTGATGGCTCATTATGAGGAAGATATGAAAGAATGTGAGCAAATGGGGCCGGTTCATTTTTATAAAAGGGGCTTAAAGGAACGTTTAAAGGAATCGTTTGCGCGATTGTTTTCAGGTGTATTGTGAGGGTTTCCAGGGAAAGAAATCATTTCCTGATCTAGTATTTCGATAATGATTCCTCTATAATTGAAAATGATTATCAATTATAGAGGAAGTGAGGTTCTTTTACATATGCTAAAACGCTTTTTTGCCTATTACAGGCCCTATCGTGGTCTGTTCTTTTTAGATTTCTTTTGCGCTGTTGCCGTTGGGCTCATGGAACTAGGTTTCCCGCTGATCGTGAACTACTTCATTGATACATTATTACCAACAGGGAACTGGACGGTCATTGCCTGGACCGCACTTGCGCTGTTTGTCATTTACGCACTCAGCTCAGTGATGCAATTTATTGTGTCGTACTGGGGGCACATGCTTGGCATCAATATTGAAACAGATATGAGAAAAAAGCTATTTGATCATTTTCAGCGTCTGTCCTTCAAATTTTTCGATAACAACAAAACAGGCAAACTCATGTCACGGATGACAAATGACCTCATGTACATTGGTGAGGTGGCTCATCACGGACCTGAGGATTTGTTTATTGCGATTATGACCATTCTTGGCGCCTTTGCCGTCATGCTCATGATTAACTGGCAGCTTGCCATTTTAACCTTCTTGATTATGCCAGTCATCATCTGGTTAGCCCTTCATTTTAATAAAAAAATGACGCAGGCGATTACACAACTCAACAATGACATTGGAGATTTTCATGCAAGGGTTGAAAACAATATTGGCGGTATTCGTCTTGTTCAAGCCTTTGCAAACGAACATTTCGAGAAAAAGCGCTTTGCTGAAAATAACAACCGCTTTCGAAAAGCGAAACTTCTTTCCTATAAAATTATGTCGGTTAACGGATCAATCAGCTATATTCTCACAAGGCTTGTGACGCTGTTTGTCCTTCTGGCAGGTACATGGTTTGTTCTTCAAGGTCAATTAACGGCAGGCGGATTTATCGCCTTTGTCTTGATCACAAATGTGTTATTCAGACCCATTGATAAGATCAACACGGTGATTGAAATGTATCCAAAAGGCATTGCCGGTTTTAAAAGCTATGTCGATTTGCTTGAAACAGAGCCAGATGTGAAGGATACAGAAGGAGCACGTGATCTTTACGGCTTGAAAGGTGAAATTGAGTATCGAAACGTGACATTTGGCTACGATGAGCACAGTCATGTATTGAAGGATATCAACTTAAAGATCAAACAAGGGGAAACTGTTGCATTTGTCGGGCCATCAGGAGCGGGGAAATCGACCATTTGCAGTCTGCTGCCTCGTTTTTATGATGTGGACGAAGGAGACATCACCATTGATGGTGTGAGCACAAAATCGATGACCCTGTCCTCTTTAAGACAGCAGATTGGCATTGTGCAGCAGGATGTCTTTTTATTCTCAGGCACCATTCGTGAGAATATTGCGTACGGCAACCTAGAAGCGAGTGATGCAGACATTTGGGAGGCGGTGCGACGTGCTCATTTAGAGGAGCTCGTTCAGCGTTTCCCAGAAGGGTTGAATACGGTCATTGGTGAACGCGGCGTTAAGCTATCCGGCGGTCAAAAGCAACGCTTGTCAATTGCACGGATGTTTTTGAAAAACCCGTCTATTCTTATTTTGGATGAAGCGACGTCAGCACTTGATACAGAAACAGAAAAAGCGATCCAAGACGCACTAAGCGAACTGGCAGTCGGCAGGACGACACTCGTCATTGCTCACCGCCTTGCGACAATTAAACATGCAGACCGAATCATCGTCGTGACAGAGGAAGGCATTGAAGAACAAGGCCGTCACCAAGATTTAATTCGAATGGGCGGTGTTTATAGCAGACTGCATGAAGCGCAGTTTGGTCATTGAAGAGAAGTGATTGAATGAGTCCAGTTATTAAGCTGGGCTCTTTTTCATATTGAGATATTTGCGACGCTGGCCATCAGTTTTACTGTCATCATATTTGGCCTGTTTAAGCTGTTAAATTGAAGTGTACTTTATTTTTAAATCGAGGCCCTTTTGAAAAAGGGCTTTTTTTGCTAGGATAGTAAAAACTCGTGTAGGAAGGATCTGATGGAATGAAGGGGCTTCGGCATTTACAGAAGGGCGATAAAATAGGTATTTATTCTCCCTCAAGTCCAGCATCTGCCACCTCGCCTCTTAGGTATGAGCGGGCGAAGGAATGGCTTGAACAAAAAGAATTCATTGTGGTACCAGGATCATTAACAGGGAAAGAGGATCACTATCGTTCGGGAACGATTCAAGAACGAGCAGCTGAGCTGAATGAGCTGATGGCGAGAGAAGATTTGTCCTGTATCATGTCGATGATTGGGGGGACGAACTCAAATAGTTTGCTGCCTTATCTTGATTTTGAGCTGCTGAAGAAGCATCCGAAAATCATGATTGGTTATTCAGATGCGACGGCGATTCTTTTAGCGGCTTATGAAAAAACGGGTCTGCCTGTTTTTTACGGGCCTGCACTTGTGCCGTCTTTTGGAGAGTTTGAACCATTTGTTAATCATACATATCGATCTTTCGAGGACATTCTCATTCATCCGCAGCCCATCCCATATCAGGTGAAAAAACCGCCCTTCTGGACGGACGAACGGATCAACTGGGAAGAGAAAATACGAGAAAAAGAAAAACGTCCAAACGATTGGATGTGCGTCATTGAAGGGCAGGCAGAAGGCAGACTGATCGGCGGGAACCTAAATGCCATGTATGGCATATGGGGAAGTGAATTCATGCCTCAAATCCAAAAAGGCGATATCCTTCTCATTGAAGATTGTATGAAAACCGCCTCCACCGTCGAAAAGAACTTCTCTCTGTTAAAGATAAATGGTGTGTTTGAACGGGTATCTGGTATCCTCTTAGGGAAACATGAGCTGTTTGATGATGAAGGAACGGGCAAAAGGCCGCACGATCTTTTACTTGAAGTACTGGGAGATACAAAGAGGCCGCTCATCGCGGAATTTGACAGTGCCCATACGCATCCGATGCTCACGATGCCAATCGGTACACAAGTAAAAATGAATGCAACGTCACGCGAGGTTTGGCTGACAGAAGCATGGATATAAGAAAAAGAGCAGCCCTAAGGCTGCCCCAGCGTGTAGACAAACCCTCGCATTCGGTGTCAGTCCTGCGTGCCGGTGCTCACGAATGTGACATTCGCTCCGCACCGGTACTCGTCCTTCCTAGACTGCAAAGGTTTTCAACTACGCTGAAAAGAAGACAAAGGGATAAAATAAGGTTCATTTTATCCCTTTGTCAGCCTAAGGCTGCCTTTCTTTATGAAGCATTCTCTTTTTCAAACGGCTGAAGAAGGTCTTGTGCCTCTTTTCCTTCTACCACGATTAAATAGTCTGATTCTAAATGAGTAAGCCTAAAGGTTTCTAGCTCTACGATGTTCTTAATGTTGCACATTGTTTTTTTAGAATATACATATAAACGATGTTGAGCGTGCTGGCACTTTTCGTATAGAGAAATAAGCTTATGTAAATTCAATGCTTTCGCAGCAATTCGGATTGAATAGATTTGTGACATCTTCATATCCTCCTGTTAAATACTTTCTCACAATAGCTTTGTTACCCCCGTTGTGATAGAGGTAAACCTTTCTCTACGATTTCCACTCAATGGTGCCTCCGCCCGTCCGCCGATTGCCTCTGATCGCTGACAGTTCTTCAACAAGACGGAGCAAAGCCTGATCCTTTTTCTTTGCCTCAATCATAAAATCCACATCACGACCATACGACTTTAAAGCTTGAAAAAGTGGCAATACAAAGGACATCTCCACTCCATCCGCATGGCTTCGTATCGCCTTTTCTGATTTTGGTGAGGATAAGTGGATTTTAGGCGGTATGCCAGTGTTTGCCCACGTGTCAAACACTCTTGGCAAAATGTCATCAAGTGCCGCATCATCATCTTTGTTTGCAATGTGATGGTGGTAATCAAATACAAACGGGATGCCATGCTTTTCACAAACATCAAGCGTTTCTAATGACGTATAGGTTTTGTCATCATTTTCAAGCGTCATTCTCGCCTTGATATGTGCAGGAAGCTGCTTTATATTTTCATCAAAACGCTGTAAAGCAGATGCCTTGTCGCCATATGCACCTCCGACATGAATGTTCATATAACCTTCCTTTTCAAGCTTCATGGCCTCAAGCATTTCATAATGATAGGTCATATCAATGACGGCGTTTTCTGTAATGGAAGGTTTTGGACTTGTGAACAAAGTAAATTGATTGGGGTGAAAGCTCACTCGTAATCCGTGCCGCTTTACGAGTTGACCAATCTCTAGAAATTCTTTGCGAAAGGGTGTCACAAAGTCCCACCGCACCTCAGGATGGGTGGCGAGCGGGACAATCGAGCTTGAAAAACGGTAAAGCGGAATATCATGGGCAATCGCAAAATAAAGCGTTCTTAATGTATTGACGAGGTTGGCTTTCGTCGTTCGCAATAGAGCCTCTGTCCTCTCTTCCTTTGAGAGCTTACTATATCTTGCAAAGGTCAGCGACTTGGCAGGTGAAGCTTCCCATAAAGTGACGGCGTTGGATACATAACCAAATCGATAACGCATAGGTCAACTCCTTTATAAAAAATACGAGAACAGGGCGCCTATCCACTCAATTGGACGCGTGAGAAGTGGGCGTTGTTTGTATTTTTCTTCAGTCATCAGTTCTGACACTTCCATGTGTTCACGAATCTTTTCCTCTACATGTGCGGTGAAGGCGGGATCATCAATGGCCACATCCACTTCTTCGTTGAAAAACAAACTTCGTTTATCAAAGTTCGCTGTACTGATCATACAACGGCTATGATCGATGAGAATGGCTTTCGCATGATAAAACCCTTTATAAAAACGATACACAAGACATCCAGCAGCGATCAGATCTTTCAAATAATGAAATCCAGCTTCTTTCACAAGCGGATGATCTGCCTTCATTGGGATGATGATGTCGACAGTCACGCCTCGCTTCCGTGCGTCAAGAAGGGCGCTTAGAAGAGGAGCGGATGGAATAAAATAGGGCGTGCAGATGGTGATTTGCTTTTTCGCCTGTTGAATATCGTGAAGAAATAAGGCTTCTAAAGAAAAACCTGCCGTCGCACGTGTAGTGCACTGTAATGTTCCCGGTTCCAGTGTAGGAAAAACCTCGTATTGCAGCTGGTGAATACCAGATGACCGGTACAAATCATTCAGAAACACATGCTGGAGGTCTGCGACAACCTGTCCTGTCATGCGCAGGTGATAGTCTTTCCAAATGCCAAACCTGCCGTTTTTCCCTACATATTCATCGCCGATATTAAACCCGCCAATGTAGCCGATCTTCCCATCGATCACCGTGATCTTCCGGTGATTTCTCATGTTCAAGCGATAAATGAAGAAAGGAAAACGTGGTTTGTTTAAAAAGTAAAATTGAATGCCGCTTTTCTCGAGCATCTGAATGGATGTTTGATCAAATGGATAGGAGCCTAACCGATCAGTGAGCAAAAAAACCGAAACACCTTGCTCTGCTTTCGCTTTAAGTGCTTGCAGAATCCTTTGCCCAATCTTGTCGTTCTTTACAATAAAGAACATCATATGAATAGAAGAAGAGGCTTGCTGTATATCCGTAAGCAGCTGATCAAACAGTGGTTCGCCATCATGATAAAAAACTGCATCGCCGCTTGTTTGGTCAAAAGACCGTTCAAAAGCATGGGTAGAAAAATATTTTCTCCCTATATAAAGATCTAGCCTGACGAGTAGAACAATGACGAAGACGACGAGTAGAATGATCCATGCGATCATGAAGGTTCCTCCTTTTTTACATATGACGATAGTGTACCCAAATGGGCAAAAAATATTGACTGAATACTCATTCATTATTTATGATAGAGGTACAACATGGAAACGGCACAAAGTGGGTCTTGGGGAATGAAAGGGGGAGCAAGATGAATAGCCTTTTAATTGTTAACTTGATTGCATTTGCGGCAGTGACCGCTTACGCTGTGTATTTGTTTATTTATCTCATTCGAACACGAGCCGCGTATATTCGTCTTGGCAAAAAAGAAGAATTTCAGAAAGACATGAAAAAACGCTTAGAACGTGTTTGGGTGAATGTGTTTGGTCAAAAGAAACTGCTGAAGGACAAGAAGAGCGGCATCATTCATGTGCTGTTTTTCTATGGATTTATTTTAGTGCAGTTCGGAGCCCTTGATTTTATTATGAAGGGACTTGTTCCAGACAGCGGGCTACCATTAGGTCCGCTTTACGGTGTCTTTACGTTCTTCCAAGAGGTAGTCACACTTCTCATTTTAGTGGCGGTGGTTTGGGCATTCCATAGAAGATATGTCGAGAAGTTAGTCCGTTTAAAAAGGGGCTTTAAGTCAGGGCTTGTCCTTTTGTTTATTGGCGGATTGATGCTGACCGTATTACTGGGAAACGGAATGAACATCATTTGGCATGGGCACTCACTATCAGCAACTGAGCCAATTGCTTCCGGCATTGCTTTCTTGCTGGGCTGGCTGTCACCACTTGCGGCAACAATTGTGTTCTATGTCGCATGGTGGGTGCATCTTCTTATTTTACTGACGTTCTTAGTGTACGTCCCGCAGTCTAAGCACGCCCATCTCATCGCTGGCTCGGTCAACGTATTTGTCAGCAGATTGGACCCGCCAGGCAAACTGCAAAAAATTGATTTTGAAGATGAGACACAAGAAACGTTCGGCGTTGGGAAAATTGAAGATTTTCGTCAATCTCAGCTGATCGATCTTTACGCTTGTGTGGAATGTGGTCGCTGTACGAATATGTGTCCGGCGACAGGGACGGGGAAAATGCTGTCTCCAATGGATTTAATTTTACGATTAAGAGATCATTTAACAAATAAAGGGGCTGCTATTACTTCAAAGACACCGTGGGTTCCGCAGCTTGCTTTCAAACAGACGACAGGAAATCAGCTGGCATTACAGGCAAGGGGAGCTGGAGCGGAAGAATCTGCGGCGAGCGCAATGTATCATCCTTCTCTCATTGGTGAGGTCATTACAGAAGAAGAAATCTGGGCATGCACGACATGCCGAAACTGTGAAGATCAGTGTCCTGTCATGAACGAACACGTCGACAAAATCATTGATATGCGCAGATACTTAGTACTGACAGAAGGAAAAATGGATGCAGATGCACAGCGTGCGATGACAAGCATCGAGCGACAAGGGAACCCATGGGGATTGAATCGAAAAGAAAGAGAAAACTGGCGTGATCTAAGAGAAGATGTGCACGTACCGACAGTGAAAGAACTGAAAAAAGCAGATCAGACCTTCGACTATTTATTCTGGGTTGGATCGATGGGGGCATATGACAATAGAAGCCAAAAGATTGCTCTTGCCTTTGCAAAACTGCTCAATGAAGCAGGGGTTTCTTTTGCCATCCTAGGCAATAAAGAGAAAAACTCAGGTGATACACCGAGAAGACTTGGGAATGAATTTTTGTTCCAAGAGCTTGCTGCAAAAAACATCGAAGAATTCCAAAAAAATGACGTAACCAAAATCGTCACGATCGATCCGCATGCTTACAATTTATTTAAAAACGAATACCCAGACTTTGGACTTGAGGCAGAGGTGTATCATCATACAGAATTACTGGCAGAGCTAGTAAAAGAGGGGAAATTAACGCCTATTCATGAAGTGAACGAAGTCATTACTTTCCACGATTCTTGCTACCTAGGCAGATATAACGAGGTCTATGATCCGCCAAGAGATATTTTAAAAGCCATTCCTGGTGTGACACTGAAAGAAATGGAACGGAATCGTGAATCGGGGATGTGCTGTGGTGCCGGCGGTGGCTTAATGTGGATGGAAGAAGAGACAGGTACTCGAATTAACACAGCGAGGACGGAGCAGGCCTTACAGGTACAGCCGTCCATCATCAGCTCAGGGTGCCCATATTGTTTAACCATGCTTGGGGATGGGACGAAAGCGAAGGAAGTAGAAGAGCAGGTCGGCACATTTGATGTCGCAGAACTTCTTGAAAAATCAGTGTTTGGCGAAACGAGAACGCAGGCTTCATAAAGGTGTCAGGCCGATGGATCGACTGTTCATCGGCCAGTGGCACCGATAATTTTATGAACTGTCTAGCATTTATGTAAGCGGTAACAAATAGGAGGGGAAAGAAATGAGCACGACGGTCATTGTATCTGGGGCGAGAACACCATTTGGAAAACTAGGTGGAACTTTAAGTCGTTTGACTGCTGCAGAATTAGGCGGGATGACGATAAAAGCTGCGCTGGAAAGAGCCTCAAATGTTCATGAAGTGGATGAAGTCATCATGGGCAGTGTCCTTCAAGGAGGACAAGGTCAAATTCCTTCAAGACAGGCAGCTAGACATGCAGATCTCCCTTGGTCGGTTCCGACGCAAACCATCAACAAAGTCTGTGCTTCAGGAATGCGCAGTGTCACGACAGCCGATCAAATCATTCGAGCGGGAGATGCCAATGTGATCGTGGCAGGCGGCATGGAATCCATGTCTCATGCTCCTTATCTTCTGAAAAAAGCACGATGGGGTTACAAAATGGGAGATGGTGCAGTACAAGATGCCATGATTTTAGATGGATTAACCTGTTCGTTTACAGGTGTTCATATGGGTGAGTATGGAAGCATGGCGGCGAAAGAGCTTGGCATTACACGAGAAGAACAAGACCTTTGGGCGTTAAGAAGTCATGAACGAGCCATTGAGGCGCAAAAAAGCGGCTTTTTTAAAAATGAGATCATCCCCGTTACCGTCAAGAATAAAAAAGGAGATCAGCTGATTTCAGAAGATGAAGCCCCGCGGCGTGATACGTCATATGAACGTTTGTCAAAACTGATGCCCGTTTTCGATCAGGCAGGTACGATCACTGCTGGCAATGCACCGGGTGTCAATGATGGTGCAAGTGCGCTTCTATTAATGAAAGACACATACGCCATGCAGCAAGGTGAAAAACCTCTGGCAGTTGTGCTTGGGCATGCGCAAGTAGCAGTAGAGGCAAAGGACTTTCCGAAAACACCAGCTTATGCCATCGAAAAAGTGTTAAAGAAAACAGGGAAGCGAGTAGAGGATATCGATTTGTTTGAAATCAATGAGGCTTTTTCAGCGGTTGCATTGGCATGCGAAAAAATTCTTGGACTGGATCGGCGGAAAATGAATGTGAACGGAGGGGCAGTCGCGATTGGCCACCCGATTGGAGCAAGCGGAACACGTATTATATTGACCTTGATCCATGCTCTCAGACAAAGAGGCGGCGGGATCGGCATTGCGGCGATTTGCAGCGGCGGGGGTCAAGGTGATGCGATCATGATCAAGGTGGATTAAAAGGGAGGCGTTCATTGTCATGAGTATAGAAGAGACCGTCATGGTCGTTGGGGCTGGGCAAATGGGCTCGGGTATTGCCCAAGTATTTGCACAGTCAGGTTATACCGTCCTGCTCCATGATACGGAAGAGGAGCAGATTCATCGAGCCATTTCCTCTTTGACCAAACAACTGACGAAACGAGCAGAAAAAGGAAAGCTGGCACATCAGGCAGTCCGTGATATTACACAGCGACTGGCTGTTTCAACAGATTTAAAGGATGTACAGCAGACGCATTTAGTGATTGAAGCCGCATCTGAACAAATGAAGATCAAAAAACAAATCTTTGAAACCCTCGATCAATTTGCACCTGATGACACGATATTTGCGACAAATACGTCTTCCTTGTCGATCACAGAATTAGCAGCCGTGACGAAACGGCCTGAGAAAGTGATTGGCATGCATTTTATGAATCCAGTTCCCGTGATGAAACTTGTGGAAGTAATCCGTGCGCTACAAACGGATGATGCCACGTACCAATTTGTTTTTGACACCGCGAAGACATTAGACAAAACCCCAATAGAAGTGGAAGACTTCCCTGGGTTTGTGTCAAATCGCATTTTGATGCCGATGATCAATGAAGCCATTTACACCCTTTATGAAGGCGTGGCGGATGTAGAAAGTATTGACGGCATCATGACGCTTGGAATGAACCATCCAATGGGCCCGCTTCGTCTCGCCGACCTCATCGGGCTCGATACTTGTTTATTTATTATGAATACCCTTCACGAGGGTCTTGGAGATAGCAAATATCGACCTTGTCCTCTTTTGAAAAAATACGTGAACGCAGGCTGGCTGGGCAAAAAGACAAAGAGAGGTTTTTACACTTACCACGACCACTCATAGGGGGAGTCAAGATGGATGTGTTGCTGACAGAAAAACAACGTCTTTGGAGAAAACGAGTAGCAGAATTTGCACGCCAGCATGTATTCCCTGAAATAGAAGCGATGGAACAGGGCGTGTTCCCGAAAACGCTTTTAGCTGAAATGGGTCGGCAAGGCTTTTTAGGCATTCCGATCCCAGATAAGTATCACGGATTAGGGGCAGATTTCACAACCTATATCATGGCGATTCATGAATTTTCCAAAGTAAGTGCAACCATCGGTGTCATTGTATCCGTTCATACATCCGTTGTGACGATGCCGATTTTGGCGTTTGGAACGACTGAACAAAAAGAATCCTACGTTCCCAAGCTTGCGTCCGGGCAGAAGCTGGGCGCCTTTTGTCTAACTGAACCGAAGGCAGGATCAGATGCCTCTAGTATTCAGTTGAAAGCAGAGCGGGCAGACGATCACTATGTGTTAAATGGAACGAAAATTTTTATCACAAGCGGCGGTGAAGCGGAAGTCTATCTTGTATTTGCCGTGACAGACCCGGCTTCTGCTAAGAAAAATATATCAGCGTTCATTGTGGAGAAGGGGACACCAGGATTTACGATCGGAAAAGATGAGAAGAAAATGGGCCTGCATGGATCAAAAACAGTCACACTTCATTTTGACGGTGTTCGAATTCCAAAAAAACAGCTGCTCGGCGCAGAAGGAGAAGGCTTTCGGATTGCCATGTCTAGCTTAAATGCGGGGAGAATTGGTATTGCGGCTCAAAGCCTTGGTATTGCAGAAGCCGCATTAGCTGAGGCGGTCACGTATTTAAAGCAGCATCCAGCTGGCCTTGAAACGACCATTCGGTTGGGCGATCTGGGCACCAAGCTGGAAGCGGCAAAACTTCTTGTCTATCAAGCGGCTACTTATAAAGAGGCCAATCGCCCTGTCACGAAGGAAGCGTCGATGGCGAAGTTATTTGCATCTAAAACAGCGGTTGATATTAGTACTGAAGTCATCCATTTGCTTGGTCTAGCCGGTTACACGAAGCAATACCGAGCAGAGCGGTACTTTCGTGATGCGAAAATTTGTGAGATTTATGAAGGAACAAGTGAAATACAAAGGCTGGTTATTTGTAAACAGCTAATATGAAGTGAGGTGGCTCATGATGCAGTTCCAATTAAGTGACGAACACGAAATGATACAAAAAATGGTGAGAGACTTTGCGAAAAATGAAGTGGAGCCAACAGCAGCAGAGCGAGATGAAACAGAATCGTATGATCCCGCTATTTTTCGTCAAATGGCGGAGCTTGGTTTAACGGGAATCCCTTGGCCAGAAGAAAATGGGGGGATTGGTAGTGATTATTTGGCCTATGTCATAGCGGTTGAAGAGCTCTCACGAGTGTGCGCCTCAACAGGCGTCACCCTATCTGCTCACACATCACTCGCCTCATGGCCAATCTATACATTCGGAACAGATGAGCAAAAGGAGACGTATTTAAAGCCGCTTGCAGAAGGACAGAAGATCGGCGCATACGCACTGACCGAGAGCGGCTCGGGTTCAGATGCCGGCGGAATGAAAACAACAGCAGTAAAAGCAGGGAATGAATATGTCTTGAACGGGGCAAAGATTTTTATTACCAATGGAGGCATTGCGGATTATTATATTGTGTTTGCCGTTACCGACCAAGATCCTTCATCCCGTAATACAACCGCTTTTATAGTAGAAAAAGAGACGCAAGGCTTCTCAATCGGCAAAAAAGAAAGCAAACTGGGCATCCGCTCATCGCCAACGACAGAAATCATCTTTGAAGACTGTCGTATACCCGAAAGGAACCGGCTTGGTCAAGAAGGCGAAGGTTTTAAGATAGCGATGATGACACTTGACGGCGGCAGAAACGGTATTGCCGCACAAGCTGTTGGCATTGCTCAAGGTGCTCTGGATGCAGCAGTCAATTATGCAAAGGAGCGCAAACAATTCGGCAAACCAATCATTCAGCAGCAAGGCATTGCTTTTAAGTTAGCGGATATGGCAACGGCAATTGAGGCCTCAAGACTGCTCACCTATCAGGCAGCATGGCTTGAAACGAAAGGGCTTCCGTATGGGAAAGAATCAGCTATGTCCAAGCTCTTTGCCGGTGATACAGCCATGAAGGTGACGACAGAAGCTGTACAAATCTTCGGCGGATACGGCTATACAAAGGATTACCCAGTCGAACGATACATGCGTGATGCGAAAATCACTCAAATCTATGAAGGTACACAAGAAATCCAGCGGCTGGTCATCTCACGGAAACTGCTAGATATGTAGAAACCAAGAAAGACCACCTGATATGAGGTGGTCTGTTTTTGTATCAAATGTGAAATCTCTCCAATATGATCTCATATCACCTGATCACTATGGTAAAATTGGGAAAAGAACCAAAATGGAGGTTATCATGATGAACACAACATTTATTGGCATTTTAGGAATCGTCACGATGATCATATGGATTATGGTCTCCACAGAGCTTTCAAAGTCTCCAAAAAGGAAGGAAGAAAAAGAAAACAGCCGCAGAAAACTCATTGTACTCGTGTCTGCGGGCACTTTATTCACCGTACCTTTGGTTTTTTCACTCATTCAGAATATCCAGCTGTAACATATCCATTCGACTAAACCGCTGCTGTCTGTTTTAATTTCACCCATTTGAAAAAAACAAAACGGACAAGCGGTCCCATAATCAACATCTGCAAAGGGAACGCCAACATGACATTATGACCGAAAATCGTTAAGTAATCAGATAGAATCGATTGTGTTTGAAATCCTGTGCTGATGCTTTGTACGACATATCCGCATAAAGACATGAGACACACCATCCCAAACACGATAAAGATAGAAAGAGTGAGAATAAAATAGATTTTCTTGCCTTTTGGGGCAAAACGTCTGGCTGCTTTTTTTGCTGAAGGCCCAACAATACACATCTCAATCAACAACGTGATGGCAAAACCGATCACATAGGTGAGTACACCTTCTAACCATGTCATATGTCCAAGCCGTCCATTTAGAAATAGGTTATAAAAGAACATCACTGAAAACATACAAAAACACATCAAGACACCAAATTGTATATCTTCTTTTTTTGTCATTGGCAATTCGATCAACCTCTCAAAATTAGTCTATTTATTATAGATTTCTGTTTCAATTCGTCGTAAGTGAACATTTTGTGAAGGAATAATTCCCCTTTTTTAAGAAGAGTAAATGGCTTTGTATTCATCAAAAGAGAAGACAAAAAAGCATGCAAAACGTGTGCTCCACACATGAATTATGCCAATTCGGCGCACATGATTGACCGCTAGAGGCTCCTCTTGTGAAAAAATCAAAAATTAACATCAATAAAGGTGGCATAAACTCCCCTAATTTGTTTATAATGAGAGGTATGGTTTGTCGTAAGAATAAGGTATAAATACTTATTATTTCACTGATAAATGGATACATACATGTAATAGAAAGGGAGTGTCTGACCTTGAGTTTGAAAGAATACTCACAGGAACAGCTCAAACAAATGTCTTTAGTTGAACTTGCTTATGAAATTTTCAGAGACAGCAAAACGCCGATTACGTTTTCCGAGTTAATAGATGAAATGGTCCGTTTGCAAGGGATACAAAAATCTGATCTTGATGATCGACTTGCTCAATTTTATACAGACTTAAATATAGATGGCCGCTTTATTTCGTTAGGTGATCAGAGATGGGGACTTCGCAGCTGGTATCCAGTTGATCAAATCGAAGAAGAAGTTCAACCAGCTGTGAAAACAAAAGCGAAAAAGAAAAAAACAAAAGCTGCTGTCGTTGAAGAAGACTTCGATGATATTGAAGAGGAAGAAGAAATCGACGAGCTTGAAGAAGATCTTGATCTTGTTGAAGACGACGAGGACCTTGACCTAGATGATGAAGAAATCGATGAAGAGATAGAAGAGTTCGACGAAGATGATGATGAAGATGATGACGGCTTAACGGAAATTGATGAAGACGATTTAGACGATGATGAGGAAGACAAATAACCCTCACAAACCGGTCCTGAAAACAGGACAAAACCGTCTTGACTTTCCAGAGCGAACTATGTAGTATGTATTTTGGGCTCTCTAAAAAAGAGTACGTAAAGATACGTTCATTTACGCTCCCTTTCATTTATTTGAAAGGGAGCTTTCTTATTTTTCAAGAGATTTAGGGATACACTCTAAAAGGATGAAGCTGTGCATGTCTAGTCATGCAAGGGTAAAAAAGAGAGGAGCATACGAAATGACAAAGTATATTTTTGTAACAGGAGGAGTTGTTTCCTCACTTGGAAAAGGGATCACGGCTGCATCGTTAGGCCGCCTTCTGAAAAATAGAGGGATGGATGTCACCATTCAAAAATTTGATCCATATATCAACGTAGACCCAGGGACAATGAGTCCATATCAGCACGGTGAGGTATTTGTCACAGACGACGGTGCTGAAACAGATCTTGACTTAGGTCACTACGAGCGCTTCATTGATATTAACTTGAATAAATACAGCAACGTCACAACTGGTAAAATCTATTCTACAGTCCTGAAAAAAGAGCGCCGCGGCGACTATTTAGGTGGAACCGTACAGGTTATTCCCCATATTACAAATGAAATCAAAGACCGTGTGTACCGTGCAGGGAAAGAAACGGGTGCAGATGTGGTCATTACAGAAATCGGTGGAACAGTTGGAGATATTGAATCCCTTCCATTCCTAGAAGCGATTCGTCAAATGAAGAGTGACATTGGCCGTGAAAACGTGATGTACATTCATTGTACCCTTGTTCCTTACATCCGTGCTGCAGGCGAACTGAAAACAAAACCAACACAGCATAGTGTAAAAGAACTTCGTAGTCTAGGTATTCAGCCAAACGTCATTGTGGTCAGAACTGAAATGCCATTGGCACAAGACATGAAGGACAAAATTGCGCTATTCTGTGATATTGATACGAAAGCAGTCATCGAATGTCAGGATGCAGATACCCTTTATTCGATTCCGCTTGATTTACAAAAACAAGGATTAGACAAGCTTGTATGTGAGCACATGAAGCTTGACTGTCAAGATGCGGACATGACGGAGTGGACGGCGCTTGTTGATAAAGTGCAAAACCTTTCAAAACAAGTCACGATTGGTCTTGTAGGGAAATATGTTGAGCTGCAAGATGCATACATTTCTGTCGTTGAATCCCTTCGTCATGCGGGCTATGCATTTGATGCGGATGTTCAAATCAAATGGATCAACGCAGAAGAAGTCACAGCGGAAAATATGGCTGATTTCGCTCAAGATGTAGACGGCATTATTGTTCCTGGAGGCTTCGGAGACCGCGGAGTAGAAGGGAAAATCATTGCAACACAATATGCGCGCGAAAACAAAGTGCCATTCTTCGGAATTTGCTTAGGTATGCAAGTCGCATCTATCGAATATGCGAGAAACGTACTAGGTTTAGAGGGAGCACATTCCGCTGAAATTGATCCAGAAACAGCATTCCCAATCATCGACCTTCTTCCAGAACAGAAGGATGTTGATGACTTAGGTGGAACACTTCGCCTCGGCCTATACCCTTGTAAATTAAACGAAGACTCAAAAGCATTTGCTGCATACAATGACGAAGTCGTGTACGAACGCCATCGTCATCGCTATGAGTTTAATAACGAATTCAGACAGCAAATGGAAGCAGCAGGTTTTGTCTTCTCTGGTACAAGCCCAGACGGACGCCTTGTTGAAATCATTGAACTGAAGGATCACCCATGGTTCCTTGCTTCTCAGTTCCATCCAGAATTCATTTCAAGACCGACAAGACCACAGCCGTTATTTAGAGATTTCGTTGGTGCTTCACTACAGGCATCTGAATCAAAATAAAACAAAAAACTGCCGAGAATAGCATCTTCTCGGCAGTTTTTTTATTCATATTCCTCAACGATTTCTTTCACAGTAAACGATAGAGCATGGTAGACATATAAGCAGGTCATCAGTGCAGGATAGCCGAACCTTGTTCCATCTTCTGCAGGCACAAGTGGTTTTTTGAGCTGAAAATCAATGTGGACATCACAATGGTCTTCAATGAATGATGTTTCCTTTTGTGCAGGACCGACCCCGACAATAGGTGTACCTTGTTCGTGAAGCTCTTTGACAAGGGATTGAATCTCTTGATCTTCTGGATCTGAATAAAATAAAAGCACCCTGTCACTTGGATGAAGTAAGCTGCGCTCCTTTTGATCCAGCGGCAGAACCTTCGCACCCGGAAACGGCTCCTTGCTCTCAGATGCCTCTAAGGCTACAGCCGCCAGTTCATTCTTGCCATGAAAATACACGGCATGTCCACTGACAACGGCCTGAGCAAGAAGGCGTGCACCGTCTTCGATCGCTTCGGCCTGCTTATCTCCAATACGTGAAAAAATACCTGATAATTGGGTAGTGAAAATTTTTAACAAGACTCATTTCCTCCTTCTGTCAGATCATTTTATAATAGAATATAAAGAGAATATTAGGAAAAATGCTCAGAAAATGTCGTAAAGTAAACTATTATAATTAAAGGAAATGTGAAAATCAAACAGAATTATTTAACAACAGCTCTTTTTATGGCGAAAAATGAAAGCAATGGGGTGTAACAAATGAATGAGAAAATTTTAATTGTCGATGATCAGTACGGTATTAGAATATTGCTGAATGAAGTGTTTCATAAAGAAGGCTATCAAACCTTTCAAGCCGCTAACGGACTACAGGCATTAGATATTGTGAAAAACCATAGACCAAACCTCGTCCTGCTTGATATGAAGATTCCCGGAATGGATGGCATTGAGATTTTAAAACGCATGAAATTAATTGATGAAGACATCCGCGTGATCATTATGACAGCTTATGGCGAACTAGATATGATTCAAGAGTCTAAAGAGCTCGGTGCATTAACGCATTTTGCTAAACCATTTGATATTGATGAAATCCGTGATGCGGTCAAAGAATACTTGCCGCTCGAAACAAATGGCTAGATGGAAATGATTGAATCAAGTCATTCTGTTGCCGATTTGTCGAATAATTGGTATTCTAGATAAGAAGAAGAAAGCGATCTGACTTTGAAAGTTTACATATGGCGAGAAATTCTGGTCATGCTAGGGTGGAGAGCTTTTTTTAGTAAGCAAATTAGCTACATAGGGAGGATTTTTCATCATGCCTTTAGTTTCAATGACAGAAATGTTGAAAGACGCAAAGGAAAAAGGTTACGCTGTTGGACAGTTTAACTTAAATAACTTAGAATTCACGCAAGCGATTTTACAAGCTGCTGAAGAAGAGAAATCTCCAGTTATCTTAGGAGTATCTGAAGGAGCAGGACGCTACATGGGCGGCTTCAAAACAGTTGTCGCAATGGTAAAAGCGTTAATCGAAGAATATAATGTAACAGTTCCTGTTGCGATTCATTTAGATCACGGTTCAAGCTTTGAATCTTGTGCAAAAGCTATTCATGCAGGATTTACTTCTGTGATGATTGATGCTTCTCACCATCCATTTGATGAGAACGTAGCGACAACTGCAAAAGTAGTTGAGCTTGCACATTTCCACGGTGTATCTGTAGAAGCTGAGCTTGGAACTGTTGGTGGACAAGAAGACGACGTCATCGCTGAGGGCGTTATTTATGCTGATCCAAAAGAGTGCCAAGAGCTTGTAGAACGTACTGGTATTGACTGCCTTGCGCCTGCACTAGGTTCAGTTCATGGTCCATACAAAGGTGAACCAAACCTTGGTTTCGCTGAAATGGAAGAAATCGGTAAAACAACTGGACTTCCACTTGTTCTTCACGGCGGAACAGGTATCCCAACTGCTGACATCAAGCGTGCGATTTCACTTGGTACAGCAAAAATCAATGTAAACACTGAAAACCAAATTGCTTCTGCGAAAGCAGTTCGCGAAACACTTGCTGCAAAAACAGAAGAGTATGATCCACGTAAATATCTTGGACCAGCTCGTGACGCAATTAAAGCGACTGTTATCGGCAAAATGCGTGAATTTGGTTCTTCTAACCAAGCATAATTTGATGAGAACCGAAAGCCGCCTGAGTCACAGGCGGTTTTCTCCATATCTTGAGAAAGCGCAATCAAATTTACATTTCAGACAATTTATTGATAGGAGAGTGGCACAGTTATGTTATTTTTCGTAGACACAGCGAATATCGCAGACATCAAAGAGGCACACGAGCTTGGCATTTTAGCAGGCGTGACAACAAACCCTAGTTTAGTAGCGAAAGAAAAGGACGTATCGTTCCACGACCGCCTTCGTGAAATCACTGACGTGGTATCAGGTTCAGTTAGTGCGGAAGTCATTTCCCTCAAAGCAGAAGAAATGATCGAAGAAGGAAAAGAGCTTGCTGCTATTGCACCAAATATCACAGTGAAAATCCCAATGACAACAGACGGTCTTAAAGCGGTCAAAGCGTTAACAGACCTTGGGATTAAAACAAACGTCACGTTGATTTTTAGTGCAAATCAGGCACTTCTTGCAGCTAGAGCTGGTGCGACGTATGTCTCTCCATTCCTCGGCCGCTTAGATGACATTGGCCAAAATGGTCTTGATCTCATTAGTGAAGTGAAAACCATTTTTGATGTTCATGGATTAGATACACAAATCATTGCTGCATCCATTCGTCACCCGCAGCATGTGACAGAAGCTGCGCTTAGAGGTGCTCATATCGGCACAATGCCGCTGAAAGTCATCAAGCAGCTGACAAAACACCCATTAACGGATGCAGGCATTGAGCAATTTTTAGCAGACTGGAATAAATAAGTGATTGTGGCAGACGGATACGCGTCCGTTTGCCGCAGTTTTCCTTAAATACGCTAAGAAATGTTTTGTGCAAAGAAGAGAACATCACAGCCTCGCAAAGCTTCGATTATTTTTCTTCCGACAAATTTCGTTTAACCTGTATTCTTTCTCTTGATATTGGCTAAATTTTGGACAAGACCTTTTAAAGCGCGACATCCACAAACAGTATAACTCCAACAGTGATCTTCTTTAAGAAGGGAGACAAATATGGAAAAGTTAAACATTGCCGGCGGTGACCCCTTGCGCGGGACCGTACATATTAGTGGTGCGAAAAATAGTGCTGTGGCACTGATTCCTGCCACGATTCTCGCTGATTCTCCAGTAACCATTGAAGGCCTTCCGCATATTTCAGATATTGACACATTACGAGATCTGTTAGAAGAGATTGGCGGAAAGGTCACGTTTGAAAAAGGTGAGATGGTTGTCAATCCTGCCTCCATGATCAGTATGCCGCTTCCTAATGGGAAAGTGAAGAAACTACGAGCATCCTATTACTTAATGGGCGCCATGCTCGGTAGATTCAAGCAGGCTGTCATTGGATTGCCAGGGGGATGTCACTTAGGACCTAGACCGATCGATCAGCATATCAAAGGCTTTGAAGCACTTGGAGCCGAGGTGACAAACGAACAGGGTGCGATTTATTTGCGCGCTGAAAAATTAGTCGGAGCCCGTATTTATCTTGATGTTGTCAGTGTAGGTGCGACCATCAACATCATGCTGGCAGCCGTGCTGGCTGAAGGGAAAACAGTGATTGAAAATGCCGCAAAAGAACCCGAAATTATTGATGTAGCGACACTGCTTGCAAGCATGGGAGCTAAAATCAAAGGTGCGGGGACGGATGTGATTCGGATCGAAGGTGTGGAATCTCTTCATGGTTGCAGGCATTCCATCATCCCTGACCGCATAGAAGCAGGTACATTTTTAATTGCAGGTGCAGCGATGGGGGATGAAGTTGTGCTTGATAATGTGATCCCAACTCATTTAGAATCAATTACGGCGAAACTTAGAGAGATGGGATTCACAATTGAAACAAGCAACGATCAAATGCTGATCGTTGGCAGAAATGAAGGACTCAAGCCTGTCGATATCAAAACTCTTGTGTATCCGGGCTTTCCGACCGATCTTCAACAGCCGATGACGGCTTTGTTAACAAAGGCGAAAGGCACGAGTGTCGTGACAGATACCATTTACTCTGCCCGCTTTAAACACATTGACGAATTGCGTCGAATGGGTGCTAACATGAAGGTGGAAGGAAGATCTGCTATTATTACAGGTCAAACGCAGCTTCAAGGTGCAAAGGTCAAAGCAAGTGATCTGCGAGCAGGTGCTTGTCTCGTTGTTGCAGGGTTAATGGCAGACGGTGTGACTGAAATCACAGGGCTTGAACATATAGACAGAGGATATAGTATGCTTGAGGAGAAGCTTGAAGGCTTGGGTGCAACCATCTGGCGTGAAAAGCTGAATGACCAAGAAATAGAAGAACTTCAAAATTCATAAGGCTTTGACTGTGAGAGGAGATTTGGACAAAAATGGAAAGAAGTTTATCGATGGAACTAGTACGGGTGACAGAAGCAGCTGCATTAAAATCTGCTCGTTGGATGGGTAGAGGTTTAAAAGACGAAGCGGATGATGCTGCAACAAGTGCCATGCGTGATGTATTTGATACGATTCCGATGAAGGGAACTGTGGTCATCGGCGAGGGAGAAATGGACGAAGCACCAATGCTTTATATTGGGGAAAAGCTTGGAAACGGATATGGACCTCGCGTGGATGTCGCTGTTGATCCATTGGAAGGAACAAATATTGTGGCAAGCGGCGGCTGGAATGCTTTAGCTGTTATTGCTGTTGCAGATCATGGCAACTTGCTGAATGCACCTGATATGTACATGGATAAGATCGCAGTAGGTCCAGAAGCGGTAGGCTGCATCGACATTGAAGCGCCTGTCATTGACAATCTTCGTGCTGTTGCAAAAGCGAAAAACAAAGATATTGAAGATGTTGTTGCGACAATTTTAAACAGAGAGCGACATGAAAAGATCATTGCTGAGCTGAGAGAAGCTGGAGCAAGAATCAAGCTGATCGATGATGGTGACGTTGCAGGAGCCATTAATACAGCATTTGATCACACAGGTGTTGATATTCTATTTGGTTCAGGTGGAGCGCCTGAAGGTGTCCTTTCTGCTGTTGCGTTAAAAGCACTTGGTGGAGAAATCCACGGTAAGCTTCTTCCACAAAGTGAAGAAGAGCTGAGACGCTGTGAGAAAATGGGACTGGATGTTGGAAAAGTCCTCAGAATGGAAGACCTCGTGAAAGGCGATGACGCCATTTTTGCAGCGACAGGTGTAACAGATGGCGAGTTATTAAAAGGTGTTCAATTTAAAGGCTCTGTTGGAACAACACATAGTGTTGTCATGCGTGCGAAATCAGGTACTGTTCGATTCGTCGATGGCAGACACAGTTTAAAGAAAAAACCGAATCTTGTCATTCGTCCGTAATCTGAAAGCGGGTATTCTTTACCCGCTTTTCATATAGGTGTCAAATATATATCATTTTCTTTTTAAAGTTGAATATTCCCTGCAAATGAGGTAAAACTAAAGAGTGCTGCGAAATTTTCTGCGAATTTACTTCTTTTAAGCTTCAACAAGTTTAAATACTGCCGCATCATGACGATATACTCATTATCCTTCTCTATGTTGACAAAGCTCAATTTCACATTGTTCCTATCTTTACGATAAAACGAGTGGGAGCGTTACCATGAGAGCGAGGTCATTCCAACAAAAACGGAATTAAAAGCTAATCAAATACAATGGTCATGCATTTGTAATGAAATACATTGACTAGAAAAGTGTGGTGTCCATATTGAAAGATGTTTCGATTTCATCTTTGGAAAATATGAAATTAAAAGAGCTGTATGAGTTAGCAAAAAAGTACAAAATCTCTTATTACAGCAAACTAACAAAAAAAGAATTAATTTTTGCCATCTTAAAGGCGAATGCTGAGCAAGAGGATCTCTTATTTATGGAAGGGGTTCTAGAAATTATTCAGTCAGAGGGATTTGGTTTCTTAAGACCAATTAACTACTCCCCAAGTTCTGAAGACATTTATATTTCAGCTTCACAAATCAGACGCTTTGATTTAAGAAATGGTGATAAGGTGTCTGGAAAGGTACGACCTCCAAAAGAGAATGAACGCTACTATGGCCTCCTTCATGTCGAAGCGGTAAATGGGGACGACCCAGAATCAGCTAAGGAACGTGTTCACTTTCCTGCACTCACGCCGCTATTCCCTGATCGTCAAATGATTCTTGAAACACAGCCTAATCACCTGTCTACTAGAATTATGGATATGATGGCGCCAGTTGGGTTTGGGCAACGTGGTTTAATTGTTGCACCGCCTAAGGCTGGGAAAACCATTTTGCTCAAAGAAATTGCCAACAGCATCTCTGAAAATCATCCAGAGGCAGAACTGATTGTTCTTCTTATTGACGAACGTCCAGAGGAAGTAACAGATATCGAACGTTCTGTTGCAGGTGATGTCGTTAGCTCAACCTTTGACGAAGTACCGGAAAACCACATTAAAGTAGCAGAGCTTGTATTAGAGCGTGCGATGCGTCTTGTTGAACATAAAAAAGATGTCATCATCTTAATGGACAGCATCACAAGGCTTGCTCGTGCATACAACCTTGTCATCCCGCCAAGCGGCCGAACGCTTTCCGGCGGTATTGATCCAGCGGCTTTCCACCGTCCAAAACGCTTCTTTGGTGCTGCGCGTAACATCGAAGAAGGTGGGAGCTTGACCATTTTAGCTACTGCACTTGTTGATACGGGGTCACGTATGGATGATGTGATTTATGAAGAGTTTAAAGGAACAGGAAACATGGAGCTCCATTTAGATCGTTCTCTTGCAGAAAGAAGAATTTTCCCAGCCATCGACATTCGTCGTTCCGGTACAAGAAAAGAAGAACTGCTTGTGCCTAAAGAACATCTTGATCGTCTATGGGCGATGAGAAAATCAATGTCAGATACACCTGATTTCGCTGAGAAATTCATGCGCAAAATGAGAAAAACAAAGACAAACCAAGAATTTTTCGATATTTTAACGCAAGAATGGAAACAAGCAAATATGTCTGCATCAAGAAGATAGCTTCCTGAAAAAATACATTTGCAATCATAGACTCACACTGTTATAATTTTATCATGTGCGTTTCAGAATTTATTCTGAGATATTAACTCTGTTTCCGAATTGGATTCAGGGCGGAAGGAGATGACAGTAGATGAAAACAGGAATTCATCCTAACTACAAAAAAGCTACAGTCAAATGCGCTTGTGGAAATGAGTTTGAAACTGGATCAGTAAAAGAAGAGGTACGCATCGAGATTTGCTCTGAGTGCCATCCTTTCTATACAGGCCGTCAAAAATTCGCTTCTGCTGATGGACGTGTTGACCGCTTTAACAAAAAATACGGTCTTAAGTAATAATAGATACAATAAACAGGCAGGAATCCGTTCTTGCCTGTTTTTTTACGTGGATTGATGGAACTTTAAAACGGGGGAGAAGACCTTATGTATGTGATGAAACAAAGCGGTTGGCTTGAAGTCATCTGCGGAAGTATGTTTTCTGGAAAGTCGGAAGAATTGATTCGGAGAGCCAAAAGAGCCACCTTTGCCAAACAAGAAGTAAAAATATTCAAACCAGCGATTGATAACCGGTATAGCACAAGCTCAGTTGTGTCACATAACGGTTCATCCGTCGATGGGATTGCAGTAACCTCACCAAAAGACATAATAACGCACATATCAGAACGAACCGATGTCATTGGCATTGATGAGGTGCAATTTTTTGATGAGACAATCATTGATATTGTCACTCAGTTGGCTGATAAAGGCTACCGAGTCATTGTTGCAGGCCTTGATCAAGACTTCAGAGGAGAGCCATTTGGTGTTGTTCCGCATTTAATGGCATGTGCAGAGCTTGTAACAAAACTTCAAGCAGTTTGTTCGGTATGCGGCTCCCCAGCGAGTAGAACACAACGCTTGATCGACGGTAAACCCGCATCCTATGATGATCCCATTATTTTAGTAGGTGCGCAGGAATCATACGAAGCACGATGCAGACATCACCATGAAGTACCAAAACTAGATGTTGGTACAACACTTGACAATTAAAAAAATAGCAAATGCCGCTGTGTTTCGTTTTTCGAGTTTTTGGCTGAACACCCATCATTTGTACTTAAATAAATTAAATAACGCTACGAAAAAATTATCTAATTTTCAACGCTTGCGTTTTGGTATAAGCAGGCATAAAATGACTAACTGTAGTGTAAAGCATTTAAACGAAAAGTTCGATTTCTTGTCATAATTTTTTTGATTAAGGATTTTTCTCCTTGATCGTTCTTTGTATTAATAGTTCACTTTATTTATATTTTAGAAAGAGGGTAGTTTTTGATGAACAACGTGAAGAAAACAAAAGAAGGGTACCTCGAAACCACTTTGACAGGTAAAGATGTATTATCGATTCCAACGTTGAACAAAGGCGTTGCTTTCTCTGAAGAAGAAAGACAAGAGCTTGGACTAGAAGGTTTACTTCCTCCAACTGTTCTCACTTTAGAACAACAAGCAGAGAGAGCATACAAGCAATTTCTAGCTCAGCCAGATCGTCTTCGTCAAAACGTATACTTAAGTGATTTGCAAAACCGTAACGAAGTATTGTTCTATAAGCTTCTAACGGACAAGCTTCGTGAAATGCTTCCTGTTGTTTACACACCAACTGTTGGTGAAGCGATTCAAGAATACAGCCATGAATACAGAAGACCTCATGGTGTCTACCTTTCAATCGACAACATTGACGGCATTGAGAAAGCATTTGAAAACTTACATGCAACAGCAGGCGACATCGACCTCATCGTAGCAACTGACTCTGAGAGTATTCTTGGAATTGGTGACTGGGGTGTTGGTGGTATCAACATCGCAATTGGTAAACTAGCTGTTTACACGGCTGCAGCAGGGATTGATCCAAGCCGCGTGATTCCAGTTGTGTTAGATGTTGGAACTAACAATGAAAAATTATTAAATGATCCATTGTACATTGGGAACCACCACAAACGTGTACAAGGTGAAAAATACGAAGAGTTCATTGATGCGTATGTCAAAGCAGCACTTAAATTCTTCCCGAAAGCATTGCTTCACTGGGAAGACCTTGGAAACAAAAATGCGCGTAACATCATGAAAAAATACAACGACAACATCTTAACATTTAATGATGATATCCAAGGTACTGGTGCCATTACTTTAGCGGGTGTTCTTGCAGCTGTCAAGAAAACTGGTACTCAATTGAAAGATCACCGTGTGATGATTTTCGGAGCTGGATCAGCTGGAATCGGAATCGCCGATCAAATGCGTGACACAATGGTTCTTGAAGGTCTAAGTGAAGAAGAAGCAAACAATGCATTCTGGACGTTAGACTACAGAGGATTGCTAACAGATCAGTTTGAAGATGAAGTGCTTGATTTCCAAAAACCATACCTTCGTTCTTCTGATGAAGTAGAAGGCTGGGCTCGTGATGAAAAAGGACAAATCTCATTTGCTGAAGCAGTTCGCAAGGTGAAGCCAACCATTCTTATTGGTACATCAGGTCAAGGCGGCGCATTCACTGAAGAAATTATTAAAGAAATCGCAGCTCATACAGAGCGTCCAGTGATCATGCCGATGTCTAACCCAACTCCACTTGCTGAAGCAGTACCAGAAGATCTATTCAAATGGACAGACGGTCGTGCGCTTGTTGCAACTGGAAGCCCATTCGAAAATGTCGAGTATAACGGAATTGAACATGAAATCGGACAATCAAACAATGCGTTCGTTTTCCCTGGACTTGGTCTTGGTTCAATCGTAACGGAAGCAAAAATCATCACAAAAGGCATGTTCGTTGCTTCTGCAGATGCGATTGCTGAAATGGTTGATCATGATAAACCAGGTGCTGGTCTTCTTCCAAGCATTGATAAATTGCAAGAAGTATCAATCAAGGTAGCTGTTGAAGTAGCAAAAGCAGCAATTAAAGATGGTGTCGCAAGAAGAACACCTGACAACATCGAACAAGCTGTGAAAGATGCTATGTGGATTCCTGAATATAAAAAAATTGTAAGAGCATAATAAAATGTGTAACGCGGCATTGTTTCGGGTAATGTAAGCAATGCCGCTATAAAATAAGAAACATGTAAAGGATTCAAGGAGGAATAGTAAGATGGACTTTTTAAATATTTTGATCCTCCTAGCACCGATTTTTTTCGTTATCGCGCTGGGTTGGTTCGCAGGGAACTTCGGCAGCTATGACGCTAAATCTGCAAAAGGTGTAAGTACACTTGTTACAAAGTATGCTTTGCCAGCGCACTTTATCGCCAGCATTCTGTCAACACCAAAAGATAAATTCTATAGTCAAATTCCATTTTTCGTTGCATTGATTCTCGGAATCGTAGGCTTTTATATCATTATCCTTTTAGTTACGAAATTTGCTTTTAAATATGATTTAACAGATTCATCTGTTTTCTCATTAAACTCAGCACAACCGACCTTTGCATTTATGGGGATTCCGGTCTTGGGCAGTTTATTTGGGGCTCAAGAAGTTGCAATTCCGATTGCTATTACCGGAATAGTTGTAAATGCATTGCTTGATCCAATTGCTATTATTGTGTCAACTGTCGGTGAAAAAACAAAAGGAAAAGCCAAAGACGGCGAAAGTTTCCTAAAAATGACGACGAAAGCGATTTTGCACGGTTTATCAGAGCCGCTTGCGCTTGCACCGTTAGCAAGTATCATTCTTGTTCTTTTAGGATTTAAACTTCCTGAAATCGGACATGAAATGCTAGAGGAAATTGGAAGTGTGACATCAGGGGTTGCGCTCTTTGCAGTCGGTGTCACAGTCGGTATCCGCAAAATTAAACTGAGCTTACCAGCTTTCAGTATCGCATTGCTCAAAGTAGCTGTACAACCGTTACTTATGTATTTTATCGCCATTCTTATGGGTCTTTCGGCGGATGAAATTACAAAAGCTGTATTGCTTGTTGCCTTCCCAGGTTCAGCTGTTGCGGCCATGATCGCCACTCGATTTGAGAAACAGGAAGCAGAAACAGCATCGGCATTTGTGATCAGTGCGATCATGTCACTCATTACATTACCGATCATTATTGCACTTACCGTATAATATAGTAGAAAGGCTGCCTTATAGGCAGCCTTTCTTAGCGAAATGAATGAAACAGAGGGAAGAGCACACGCTTTTTTTTCATGTCGGGGTGTGCCTTTTCCTTTTCTTCTTCTTTTAATGGTTTTGGTTTTGTCAATGTGGCTGTGAGGCGTTCTAATTTTGCAGTTAATTCTTCAATTTCTCTTCTGTGCTGGAGGAGCTGGTAGGAAACGCCTTCATCTGCTTTCTTAGCGAGTTTCCGTTCTATTTCTTGGAAACGGGCTTCAATATGACTGACATGTGATTGCTCTTGAAGGAGCTGTTTCACTTGTTCTTCTAAGGCTTCTATCCGTTTTGATGAGTCAGAAGTTTCTACAGCAGGTGATAATTGCTGGGCGGTTTCTTCATGGATCGGCAGTCTAATGTCATGGAGAATCACACCTTCGTTCATTTGGTGTTGGACCTCTTTGAGCAGCTGGACAATGTCATCATGAAATTCGTAATGTCCAAGTTCATTCCGGGCGACAGGGATGTTGAGCTGTTTGACCCAGCGCTGAATGGTTTTTGAAGATACACCAATTTCCTTTGCAACCTCATTTGTATTCAAACCAAATGCCCTCCCTTTTTTCAATTACAAGTACCATTCTCTTTCGTGAGCATCCGTTCCTTCACGTTAGACAAAACAAGTAACCAATCGCCAAAGATCGTGTTTTCTAGTGAAAAATTGCAGAAAATCAATTGTTTTGGAAATTTTTTTGACTGTCATACCCCGCTATACTATAATTAGACTGTTACGCACAAAACAGAGGTGAAGACCATGTTAGACCGTTTAAAATCAATTGAAGAACGCTATGAAAAGCTAAATGAATATTTAAGTGACCCTGAAGTGGTGAACGACCCTAAGAAGCTTCGTGAATATTCGAAGGAACAATCTGATATTCAAGAAACTGTTGAGGTATATAGACAATATCGTGCGGCATATGATCAGCTAAGTGATGCGAAAGCCATGCTGGAAGATAAGCTCGATGCCGATATGCGCGACATGGTCAAAGAAGAAATTTCAGAGCTCACAGAGGAAACAGAACGTTTAGAAGACGAGCTGAAAATCTTGCTCATCCCCAAAGATCCGAATGACGATAAGAACGTTATTGTGGAGGTTCGTGGTGCAGCGGGCGGAGAAGAGGCTGCGCTGTTTGCAGGAAACCTGTACCGTATGTACAGCCGTTATGCTGAAATGCAAGGCTGGAAAACGGAAGTCATGGAAGCGAGTGTCACTGGAACTGGCGGTTATAAGGAGATCATCTTTATGATTAGCGGTAAAGGTGCATATTCTAAACTAAAGTTTGAAAACGGTGCACACCGCGTGCAGCGTGTTCCTGAAACTGAGTCAGGCGGCCGTATTCATACATCAACAGCGACAGTTGCTGTATTACCAGAGGCTGAGGAAGTTGAAATTGATATCCACGAAAAAGATATTCGTGTGGATACATTCGCATCAAGCGGACCAGGGGGACAAAGTGTTAACACCACAATGTCTGCTGTTCGTTTGACTCACCTTCCAACAGGTGTAGTGGTTTCCTGTCAGGATGAGAAATCACAAATCAAAAACAAAGAAAAAGCGATGAAAGTTTTGCGTGCGAGAATTTATGATAAATTCCAGCGTGAAGCACAAGCTGAATATGATCAAACCCGTAAATCTGCTGTTGGAACAGGGGATCGTTCAGAGCGTATCCGTACGTACAATTTCCCGCAAAACCGCGTGACGGACCACCGTATCGGATTGACGATTCAAAAGCTTGATCAAATTTTAGAAGGAAAACTTGACGAGGTCATTGATGCATTAATTATGGAAGACCAAGCAAGAAAACTTCAAAATGCAAAATAAAGAGCGAACGATCTTTGAAGCCCTTAAATGGGCTTCTTCTTTGTTAACGGAAGCGGGCAGAGACCAAAACGCAGCAGAGTTAATGTTGATGCATGTGCTTGGATGGAGCAGAAGTGAACTTCTTGCCCGTTTTCATGATCCACTGCCAGAGGAGCAAGATTCACAATTCAGCAAGTTCGTCGCACAGCACAAGCGTGGAGTGCCTGTGCAGCATTTAACGGGTGTTGAATTTTTTTATGGGCGTCCTTTTGAGGTAAACAAACACGTTCTGATTCCTCGTCCTGAAACGGAGGAAGTGGTGCTGGCGGCATTGAATATGATGAATCGCGTTTTTCCTAATGATCAGCCGCTCAAAGCTGTTGATGTAGGAACAGGTAGCGGTGCAATTGCGATTACGTTAGCTCTTGAAAAAGAATCTCTCACTGTGATAGCGACGGATATTTCACATGAAGCACTTGAAGTAGCAAAGCGAAATCAAGAAGCGCTTGGTGCAGACGTTCATTTTGTCCAAGGGGATTTACTTGAACCGATTATGGCTCAAGGCATCAAAGTCGATGTGTTTATTTCCAATCCGCCTTATATTGCGGCAGAAGAAATGGATGGTTTATCAGAGGTTGTCACAAAGCATGAACCTGTCAATGCGCTGACAGATGGGCGTGATGGCCTGTGGTTTTATGAGCGTATCGCCTGTGATCTCCACAAGGTACTTCATCAGCAAGCAGTGGTTGTCCTTGAAATAGGACATACACAAGCACAAGATGTAAAAGCGCTTCTTTTGCAGGCGTTCCCTTCAGCTGATGTTCATATCATCAAGGACATCAACGGAAAGGATCGAGCGGTTTGCGCACACATTCAAAACGGAAGTCCGGCTGAATAAAGTCGGACTATTTTATTATGTAAAGATGAAACTTATGGTAAAAGGGAAACGTATATATAGAAGAATGAACATTCTGATCATGATTTTTTACATAAATTTGTTTTGAAGGAGCGAATGGTGTGAACAGAAGGTATGCGATGGTGTTGGTCATCGTCAGTGTACTATTGATTGTGAGTGCTTGCGGTAAACCGAGCTTTAAAAAAGAAGCAGCAGCATTTGGGGAAAACTATAAAAAAGCACAATACACAGTGAATCGGACGGATGACCTATCTGACATGAAGGAGAAGTTGAAGGATTATTTAACCGAGCATGAATATCAAGAATATACAGAAGACAGCATGTTTCCAAGTGTATTAGAAGCAGCAAAAGATCAAGATTGTCAAATTAAACTGAAAAAAATTACGTTTACACCTTCAGATGAAAGCGATGACAGGATTGAATTTGACTATGAAATGATCATTCAATTTATTGACCATAAAGGAAAGGTCAAAAAGGAAATTGAGAAAAAAGGTGCAATGACAGTTATCAAAACAGATTCGGGATTAAAAATCAGCCGAGATTGGGATGGGAGACTGTACCCGTCCGATTACCAATCCTCACTAAAAAGCCGTTCATAAGTTGTTGAATGGCTTTTTTGCATGCAGAAAAAACATTGATTCGCTCACCTCATGTAGTTGTTTTTTACTCATAATCTATTAAAAAAATCATTTTTGCTGTTTACGAGATGCGTTTCCTGGACACAATGTTTGTAGCGAAGAGAAAAAGTGGGGGGAACACATTATGTTCAAAAGTAAAATGATGATTTGTCTTTATATGTTTCTATTATTATGTGGTGCTTTTGTAAACCTTGGAAAAGAGGAGACGGCGGCTGCTTCTGCCAATCAGCCTGTTGTGATTCCAGATGAAGCCATTCGTTTACGCATTTTAGCCAACAGTGACCAGTCGGCAGATCAAGATGTGAAACGAAGTATTCGAGATGAGGTCAATGCCAATATAACGGAGTGGGTGAAAGACCTCACATCCATTGAAGAAGCTAGACGTGTGATTCGTTCAAAGCTTCCAGACATCAATCGTATTGCCAAAGCAAAATTAAAGGAACAACACATTGATCAATCCGTATCGGTCAGCTTTCAAAAAGCCTCATTTCCAACAAAGCTATATGGCAACTTTGTTTATCCTGCTGGGAAATATGAAGCCATTTTGATTACGTTAGGGGAAGGAGACGGAGCCAATTGGTGGTGTGTGTTATTCCCACCTCTCTGCTTTATCGATTTTTCAAACGGAGAAGCGATCGCCTCACCAGAAGGAGATGATAAAGAGCAGGTAGCCGCAGAGCCATCAAATGAATCTGTCAATGAAGTGGTAAAAGAAGAAGAGACGGGTGAAGTGAAATTCTTTCTGTTCGAATGGGTCTCTAGTCTTTTCTCTTAAAAAAGGTCTAAATCTGTTTTTGCCTCATAGAGTTGAAGTAAGAGAACAAAAAGAGGTGAAAGCATGTATTATCAATTAAGAATAGCGACAGAAGAAGATGCCCCGGCCATTAATGCTTTTCTTGAAAAAGGCCAAGCAAAAGGCGGGGTGACGATTGCAGAGCGTACGTCATTTGTGGTCATGGAAGATGCAGACGGTGAGCTTGCAGGCTGTTTAGGTCTTGAACGACTAAATGAACAAGAAGGATTGCTAAGATCACTTGTGATATCAGATAAACTTGGTCAGGGGCATATCGTTTCTCTGTTCCAAAGTGTTCAAACGCTAGGGGAAAAACAAGGTGTGGACACCTTTTATGTTGTAGCCAATCACTCCTCTTCGCATGATTTTTTAGCGCTGATGGGCTTTACGCCTATAGAGGAAATCCCAGAAAGTGTGTGGGTATCTGCGCATGCAAAAGAGTCGTTGGGAAAAGAGCAGGCGGTTGTGCTGCAAAAAACAGCGAGTTAATCACAAAACACCGGACTTATTCACATACTTATCCACTGTAAAACAAGCGTTATCCACAAATTGTGGACAACGCTTGTTTTATTTAGCATCATCTTTTATACTTTCAAAAGGATAATTGAGATATATCAACAGTTTTATCTTTTTTAAAAGGAGTTTGTATGATGTTAAATACAAAAAGATGGTCTGTGGATTTAAAAAAGGATTTATCCACATACTATCCACAAATTGAACAAGCAGCTCTGTTGTTGCGGCAGAATGAAGTAGTCGCTTTTCCGACAGAAACGGTGTATGGACTAGGGGCAAATGCAAAAGAGACAGAGGCTGTGAAGAAAATTTATGAAGCGAAAGGACGCCCAAGTGATAATCCGTTGATTGTTCACATTGCGGACGTTCAACAGCTTCATGAATTTGCGCAAATAGAAAATGAAAAAGTAACAGCGCTGATGGATGCCTTTTGGCCAGGCGCTCTCACCATTGTTCTACCTTGTAAGCCGGGAACATTATCAAAGCAGGTGACGGCAGGTTTAACGACAGTAGGCGTAAGAATGCCTGATCATCCTGTTGCGCTTGAACTCATCCGAGCAGCTGGTCTGCCAATTGCCGCGCCTAGTGCCAACCGTTCGGGAAAACCGTCGCCGACACTTGCGGATCATGTCGCGAGTGATCTTGATGGGAAAATTGCTGGCATTGTCGATGGTGGTTCAACAGGTATTGGCGTGGAGTCAACGGTTGTATCCTGTATAGACGAGATTCCAGTGATCTTAAGGCCGGGCGGTATTACAAAAGAAGCGTTAGAAGAGGTCGTAGGAACGGTCAACATGGATCCAGGGCTGACGAAAAAGGATGAGGCGCCAGTATCGCCGGGAATGAAATACACACATTATGCACCTGAAGCACAAATGTATATATTTCATGGAAGTGATGAAGACATGCAGCTGCACATTCAGAAGTACCGAGCTGAAGGGCTAAAAGTAGGTGTGCTGACGACAGAAGAAAAGAAGGAATGGTTTGCGGCAGATGTTATCTTTAGCTGTGGATGGAGAGAAAAGCCTGAAACGGTTGCGGCAAACTTATATCGTGTGCTGAGACAATTTGATGAAACGGATGTAGACTTGATCATTTCAGAAGCCTTCTCAGAGCAGGGAGTTGGTTCTGCGATCATGAACCGTCTGCAAAAAGCGGCAGGAGGGCGCACTCTCTCTTCATTCAAATAGTTCTAACCTCTCTTGGACAAACATAGGTTAAAGGAGAATGCGTGTCCAAGGGGGATTTACATGAATGAACTAGCTGGCGAATTGCTCACACTCAGTATCATGGCTTTTGCACTTGGAATGGATGCCTTTTCGGTTGGACTCGGCATGGGGATGATTCAGCTGAGATTCCGCCAGATCCTTTATATTGGACTTGTCATTGGGATATTTCATATGTTTATGCCTCTTTTTGGCATGCTAACAGGTCAGCTTTTATCTGGCTGGCTTGGGCTCCTAGCAACCTATATAGGCGGGGCGCTGCTTTTGGTGCTAGGTCTGCAAATGATCATCGCTTCTATCCGAAAAGAAGATAAGCCATTTATCGCACCTGTTGGGGCCGGTCTCGTTCTTTTTGCAACAAGTGTGAGTTTAGATAGTTTTTCCGTTGGCTTAAGCCTGGGGATTTACGGTTCTCGGGTGTTGATGACCATTATATTGTTTGGCTTTTTTAGTATGATGCTCACATGGCTTGGATTATTACTCGGTAAACAGGTTCGGTCATGGGTAGGTTCATACAGCGGGGCGCTTGGCGGATTGATTTTACTAGCCTTTGGAATCAAATTATTATTTCCGCTCTAGCCAGTCTCCTTACATAACATGTAGAATGAAATGCTATATAATAGAAGAAAAGGAGGTCGAAAGATGAATATCTTATTTGTTTGTACGGGAAATACTTGCAGAAGTCCGATGGCTCAAGCCCTTTTTTCCTCCATTGCAGATGAAAAAGGCTTACAGGTCACTGTAAAATCAGCGGGCATCTTCGCCTCTGATGCAGGGAAGGCTTCTCCTCAAGCAGTCGAAGCATTATTTGAGAAAAGCATTCCACTGAATCACTCGTCGTCTAAACTAACAGAAGAACTTCTTCATGAAGCAGATTATGTCTTCACCATGACGATTCAGCATAAGCAGTTGATTGTGGAGCAATATGCTCATGTGAAAGACAAGGTCTTCACTCTAAAAGAATTTGCGACAGGATCAGAAGGTGACGTGTCGGATCCATTTGGAGGGAGTCTCTCCATTTATCAGGAGACACGAGATGAACTAGAGACGCTATTGTATCAACTTGCTAAAAAGCTTAAACAGGATCACAAATCCTCATAAATGGACAACCTGTAAAACCGTTGCGCAAACGGTTTTTCTGCTTTTGTTTGCAAATGACTAGGTAGAGGTTAAAATATAACTGTAAATAAAGAATGAATGTAAGACATGACAGATTAACTCACCCTTAGGAGGAATTGCCCGATGAAAGTAGCCATTGCATCCGATCACGGCGGAACGAATATTCGTGAAGAAATCAAACAACTAATGGATGAATTAAAGATTGAATACATTGATATGGGTTGTGAATGTGGATCAGGTTCTGTAGACTACCCTGACTATGCTTTTCCTGTAGCCAATATGGTGGCAAACGGGGAAGTCGATCGCGGCATTTTGATTTGCGGGACAGGTATCGGAATGAGCATTTCAGCAAACAAAGTGAAAGGCATCCGCTGTGCACTGGCGCATGATACATTCAGTGCAAAGGCGACGAGAGAACATAACGATACAAATGTTCTTGCGATGGGAGAACGAGTCATTGGACCAGGATTGGCAAGAGAGATTGCTCACATTTGGCTGACAACAGAATTTACTGCAGGACGTCATGCTGTGCGGATTGGTAAAATCGCTGATTACGAAGAAAAGCACCTGTAAGGAGCGCTTAACATGAACATTGGTCAAGATTGGCTTGAAATGTTAAAAGAGTTTCATCAAACAGTTGAACTGCGAGCCGGCCACATTTTAGTGATTGGCTGCAGTACGTCAGAAGTGGCTGGCGAGCACATTGGGACAGCGGGAAGTGAGCAAATTGCTGAAGCTATTTATCAAGAGCTCGATCAACTGAGACGCGAGACAGGAATTGAATTGGCCTTCCAATGCTGCGAGCATTTGAATCGTGCCCTCGTTGTGGAAGAAGAGGTGGCGTACCGGCTTAACTTAGAAATTGTAGCGGCTGTACCTGTCCGTCAGGCGGGTGGTTCTATGGCGGCGCATGCGTATCAGCAAATGGAACACCCTGTGCTGGTTGAATCCATTTCAGCGCATGCAGGGATTGATATCGGTGATACATTAATCGGTATGCACTTAAAGCGGGTAGCCGTACCGGTCCGTCTCAGTCGTCATCAATTAGGACAAGCACATGTGACGTTTGCAAAAACTCGTCCAAAGCTGATTGGCGGAGAACGAGCCGTTTATACAAGATCATAGTTCGGATATATTTCTAATATAATGTTGAATGATGAAGACGCTCCACCCCTTGAATATTCGGGTTTTCATAAAAAAGAAGTCGGTTTTCCAAAAAAAACTTTTACATTTTACTCAAAAACCGTGTACAATGAGATGGTGAAAACATCGAATGGAAATAGATTGGAGAGGATTTCGCTGATGAAACATTTACCTGAGCAAGACGCACAAGTATTCAAAGCAATTCAACTAGAGCGGAAACGCCAGCAGGACAAAATCGAATTAATTGCATCAGAAAACTTCGTAAGCGAAGCAGTCATGGAAGCACAGGGCTCTGTCTTAACAAACAAATATGCAGAAGGTTACCCTGGTAAACGCTACTATGGCGGCTGTGAACATGTAGACGTTGTAGAAGATATCGCACGTGACCGCGCAAAAGAAATTTTTGGCGCTGAGTATGTGAACGTACAGCCTCACTCAGGAGCTCAAGCGAATATGGCCGTATACTTTACAATCCTTGAGCATGGCGATACAGTGCTAGGCATGAACTTATCACATGGCGGGCATTTAACACATGGAAGCCCTGTAAACTTTAGCGGCGTACAGTACAACTTTGTAGAATACGGTGTAGATAAAGAAACACAACATATCGACTACCAAGATGTACTTGAAAAAGCACGTGAGCATAAGCCGAAACTAATCGTAGCGGGGGCAAGTGCTTACCCACGTCAAATTGATTTCAAAAAGTTCCGTGAAATTGCCGATGAAGTCGGTGCTTACTTTATGGTGGACATGGCTCACATCGCGGGTCTTGTTGCAGCAGGTCTTCATCCAAATCCAGTTCCTTACGCTGATTTTGTGACAACGACAACTCACAAAACATTGCGCGGACCTCGCGGCGGAATGATTCTATGCCGTGAAGAGTTTGGTAAAAAGATCGACAAATCGATCTTCCCTGGTATTCAAGGTGGACCACTCATGCATGTGATCTCTGCAAAAGCTGTTTCTTTCGGTGAAGTATTGAACGGAGATTTCAAAACATATGCACAAAACGTGATTGATAACGCAAAACAACTAGCTGAAACACTTTTATCTGAGGATATTCAGCTTGTATCTGGTGGAACAGATAACCATCTTGTTCTCATCGACTTGCGCTCTCTTGGCATTACAGGAAAAATTGCAGAAAACGTTCTTGATGAAATTGGTATCACGGTGAACAAAAATGCAATTCCATATGATCCAGAGAAACCATTTGTTACAAGTGGTGTACGTGTAGGTACAGCAGCAGTGACAAGCCGTGGCTTCGATCAAGAAGCGATGAAAGAAGTCGGTTCCATTATTGCGCTTGCTCTGAAACATCATGAAGATGAAGCGAAATTAGAAGAGGCGAAAAAGCGTGTATCTGATCTGACAGCTCGTTTCCCTCTATATCAAGAATTAGATTATTAAGATGCAGACCCATTTGCCTATTTTTGGCATGTGGGTTTTTTTTGTAGGATTTGCGAATCATATTGAAAGATGATGTCTTTTTATGTAGAATTGTAGGAAGTGTGCAAAGTTCACCGGAAGATGACAGAAAAGGAGTTGTAGCAAGCAATGGCAAAGGTTTATGTATTTGATCACCCGCTTATTCAGCACAAACTTACATATATTCGTGACGTTCATACAGGAACAAAAGAATTTAGAGAGCTAGTGGATGAAGTCGCAACATTAATGGCATTTGAAATCACAAGAGACTTACCGCTTGAAGAGGTAGATGTAGAAACACCTGTACAAGTCGCTAAATCAAACGTGATCTCAGGTAAAAAACTCGGAGTTGTGCCGATTTTAAGAGCAGGTCTTGGAATGGTAGACGGGATTTTGAAACTCATTCCAGCTGCCAAAGTGGGACATGTCGGTTTATACCGTGATCCGAAGACATTAAAGCCTGTTGAATATTATGTGAAGCTTCCATCTGATGTGGAAGAGCGTGAATTTATCGTAGTAGACCCAATGCTTGCAACGGGCGGATCAGCTGTAGAAGCATTAAACAGCTTGAAAAAACGCGGTGCGAAAAACATCCGCTTCATGTGTCTGATTGCTGCGCCAGAAGGTGTAGAAGAAATGCAAAAACATCATCCAGATGTTGATATCTACATTGCGGCATTAGATGAGAAGTTAAACGAAAAAGGTTACATCATCCCAGGTCTTGGTGATGCTGGTGACCGTATGTATGGAACAAAATAAGAAAGATTCATGAAAAGCCCACATGCAAACGTGCATGTGGGCTTTTTTGAAAAATATGACAAACGGTTGATATCGTTCTTAGAAAAATCAATGTATACTGAACATTAGCAGTTTTTTTGAATGAATGTCACAACTCTCCTAAAGTTTGATGAAATTGTGAACATTTTGTGTGCTCTCTCATTATAGAAAAGTTTTTTAACTTTCAACGGATTGACACATCATAGACGCTATTGTATGCTAAACGAGGGTATTATGGTAAGGTTTTCATAGCCTATAGCACTCTACTAATCCTCATTGTGAACCCTTTAATAATCAGGGTTTGTATCAGCGAATGAAGCAGAATCCCATAGATCTAAAGATTTCAAGTCTGATTGCACAATTAGACCGATGGGTGATTGATTTTTTTCAAATAGGACGGCTTATCATAAGCGTCTTCTACGCAGTTTTCATCACCATTTATCACCTTTTTTACAATATTTTTCATCGGGAGTCAGATGAATGAACGATCCAAACGTCATTTTCCGCAGACAGAGTAAATATATGTTCTATTTATTGGCAATTTTTGTGTTTGGCTATGCCATGCCTGGTTTTAAACCACTGTTTCTTGGTTTCATTATCGGCACAATTTTTGCTTTCTTTAATTTATTCCTGCTTATTCGGAGAATGCATGCTTTTGATCGAGCAGTTAAAAAAGGAAAATCTATTCGTTCAATGGGAAGTACAGCCAGGTGGGCCAACGCAATTCTCGCAGTAGCGATTGCTTGGCGTTACCCTAACGAAGTTCATCTGGCAGGTGTTGTTATAGGATTAATGACAATATATCCTGTCATTATGATAGATTCCTTCATTCAACTTAAACGTTCTACTATGGAAGAGAGGTGAATACTCTTTGGGTCACAGTTCAAAAACTACAGAATTTTTAGGGTTAACGTTCAACTTATCCAATGTTCTCATGATTACGATTGCTAGTATCATCGTTCTTCTCATAGCGGTGCTGACTACTCGTGTTCTGGCTATTCGTCCGACAAAGGCGCAGAACTTCATGGAATGGATTGTTGATTTTGTTCGAAATATCATAGGTAGTTCGATGGACATGAAAACAGGAGCCCCATTTCTAGCGCTTGGCGTTACATTACTCATGTACATATTTGTTTCAAACATGCTTGGACTGCCATTCTCGATTACGGTCGATCACAACTTATGGTGGAAATCACCAACTGCTGATCCTGCAATCACAATGACACTAGCGGTTATGGTCATGGGATTGACACACTACTATGGTGTTAAAGCAAAAGGAGTCAAGGAATATACAAAAGACTACTTTAGACCAATCCCACTTTTAGTACCGCTGAAAATTATTGAAGAATTTGCAAACACATTAACACTTGGTTTGCGTCTTTATGGAAATATTTTCGCTGGAGAGATTCTTCTTGGTTTACTTGCAGGACTTGCGACTAATTTCTATTCGCAAAACCTTGCACTAGGTATCATTGGTACATTAGGTGCCATCGTGCCGATGATTGTATGGCAGGCATTCAGTTTGTTTGTCGGAACCATCCAGGCATTTATCTTCACCATGCTGACAATGGTGTATATCTCCCATAAAGTCAGCGACGAACACTAAAAAATTGAGAGTCCAAAAAGGACGTTATTTTAAAGGAGGAGCTTTTTAATGAATTTAATAGCAGCAGCAATTGCAATCGGTTTAGGAGCACTAGGAGCAGGTATTGGTAACGGTCTAATCGTATCTAAAACAGTTGAAGGAATCGCTCGTCAGCCAGAAGCTGGTAGAGAACTAAGAACTCTTATGTTCATCGGGGTAGCTTTAGTTGAGGCACTTCCAATTATCGCTGTCGTTATCGCATTCTTGGCATTCTTTGGTTAATATGTGAGAAGCGTTCTAATATGAATTTTAATGGCGAAGATCAGATTAGTTCGAAACTTCGCCATTCCTTTATGTTTTGTTTCTTAACATATTATTTAAAGAAGGGAGTTGCCGTACTAAATGTCTCAGTTACCAGTAGTTTTAGGAGCAGGTCTAAACACCGGAGATATCATATTCCAGCTGATCGCTATGCTCATCCTGCTTGCACTTTTAAAGAAATTTGCGCTTAAGCCTTTATTAGGGATTATGAAACAGCGTGAAGATTATATAGGAAATGAAATTTCAAGTGCTGAAGAAAAGCACGTTCAAGCTGAAAAGCTTCTTGAAGAACAACGTGTCTTATTGAAAGAAGCACGCGAAGAATCACATACACTCATCGAAAATGCGAAAAAGATTGGTGAGAAACAAAAAGAAGACATCATTCAAGCAGCGCGTCAAGAATCAGAGCGCTTGAAAGAGTCTGCTAGAACTGAAATCGTGAAAGAAAAAGAACAAGCTGTGGCTGCACTGCGCGAGCAAGTTGCATCACTTTCTGTATTAATTGCTTCTAAAGTGATTGAAAAAGAACTTGATGAGCAAGCACAAGAGAAATTGATCCAAGAGTATCTTAAAGAGGCAGGCGAAAGCCGATGAGCGTGACTATTGTCTCTAAGCGTTACGCTTCTGCTCTTTTTGACATCGTTCTTGCTTCTTCGGCAGTAGACGAAACTGAAAAAGAGCTGAATGAGATCAAAAAAGTTCTCAAGGCTGACCAAGAATTAAATGACTTTCTTGTTCATCCGAAGATTACGGCAGACAAAAAGAAACATCTGATTGCAGAAGCTTTCAAAGGTGTTTCGACATATGTTTTGCACACAATGTATTTACTGATTGACCGTGGACGCACGAATATTTTTCCTGAAATGGCGTCTGAGTTTGTGAAACTTGCAAACCGTACGAAACAAATAGACGATGCGATCGTGTATTCAGTGAAACCGCTCAGCGGAGCTGAAATTCAATCTTTATCTGAAGTATTTGCCAAAAAAGCCGGAGTCACATCACTGCGTGTAGAAAACGTGATTGACAAGGATCTAATAGGCGGAGTGAAAATCCGTATCGGAAACCGCATTTATGACGGCAGTGTCAGCGGAAAGCTTTCCCGCATTGAACGTCAGCTTGCAGGCGAAAATCGTTAGAAGGGGTGAAACCTTAGTGAGTATCAAAGCTGAAGAGATTAGCGCGCTGATAAAGCAGCAAATCCAAAACTATCAATCTGAAATTGAAGTAAAAGATGTCGGTACAGTCATTCAAGTAGGGGACGGTATCGCGCGTGTACATGGCCTTGACAACATTATGGCAGGAGAGCTTGTTGAGTTCTCTAACGGTGTAATGGGTATGGCTCAAAACCTTGAGGAGTCTAACGTAGGTATCGTAATCTTAGGACCTTACAAAGATATCCGTGAAGGTGACGACGTAAAACGTACAGGTCGTATCATGGAGGTTCCAGTAGGAGAAGAGTTAATCGGACGTATTGTGAACCCACTTGGTCAGCCTGTTGATGGACTAGGTCCAATTTTAACAAGCAAAACACGTCCAATCGAAAGTGAAGCACCAGGCGTTATGGATCGTAAATCGGTACATGAGCCGCTTCAAACGGGAATTAAAGCAATTGATGCCTTGATTCCAATCGGACGCGGACAGCGTGAATTGATCATTGGGGACCGTCAAACAGGTAAAACATCTGTTGCAATCGATACGATCCTGAACCAAAAAGATCAAGACATGATCTGTATCTATGTAGCGATCGGACAAAAAGAATCAACTGTTCGTGGTGTTGTTGAAACACTTCGTAAGCATGGTGCGCTTGACTACACAATCGTTGTCACAGCTTCTGCATCACAGCCAGCTCCACTTCTTTACCTTGCTCCTTATGCAGGTGTAACGATGGGTGAGGAATTCATGTATAACGGCAAGCATGTGCTTGTTGTGTATGATGACCTTTCTAAACAAGCGGCAGCTTACCGTGAGCTTTCATTATTGCTTCGTCGTCCTCCAGGCCGTGAAGCATTCCCTGGTGATGTTTTCTATCTTCACTCTCGTTTATTAGAGCGTGCAGCGAAGCTTAGTGATGAAAAGGGTGGCGGTTCTATCACAGCATTGCCTTTCGTAGAAACGCAAGCTGGTGATATCTCTGCATATATCCCAACAAACGTTATCTCAATCACAGATGGACAGATCTTCTTACAATCGGATCTCTTCTTCTCAGGCGTACGTCCAGCGGTAAACGCAGGATTGTCTGTATCTCGTGTAGGTGGTTCTGCACAAATCAAAGCGATGAAAAAGGTAGCAGGTACACTTCGTCTGGATCTTGCTTCTTATCGTGAGCTTGAAGCATTCGCTCAGTTTGGATCTGATCTAGACCAAGCGACTCAAGCCAAATTAAACCGTGGTGCTAGAACAGTTGAAGTCTTAAAACAAGACTTGAACAAACCGCTGAAAGTTGAAAAACAAGTAGCGATTCTTTATGCACTGACAAGAGGATACTTAGATGATGTAGCGATTGCTGATGTCAAACGCTTTGAAGCTGAGTTATTCATGTACATTGAAGAAAACCATAAAGACTTGTTTGACACAATCTCTCAAACAGGAAACATGCCTGCTGATGAAGAGTGGAAAGCAGCGATCGAAGGCTTTAAACGTACGTTTGCACCAAGCAACTAATTAGTAATCTTTCCGAGAGAAAAAGATTCTCTTTTTCTCTCTTTTCACGTAAATGAACACGGATTCCTGAAAAAAGGTGGTGAAATCTTTGGCCTCATTACGCGATATTAAGTCAAGGATCACGTCAACAAAAAAATCGAGTCAGATCACAAAAGCGATGCAAATGGTATCAGCTGCGAAACTGAATCGTGCTGAAAATAATGCGAAGTCCTTTGTTCCTTACATGGAGAAAATCCAAGAAGTCGTTGCGGCAATCGCAACTGGAACAAGTGCTAAGCACCCAATGCTTCTTTCAAGACCTGTTAAGAAAACAGGGTATCTCGTCATTACATCTGATCGAGGACTTGCAGGACCTTTTAACAGCTCGATTTTACGTGCCGCTTACCAAGCCATTCAATCTCGTCATCAATCTGCTGATGAATATGCGGTGATTGTGATTGGTAAAATCGGACGCGACTTCTTCAAAAAGCGTGGTATTCCAGTTATTTCTGAAGTCACAGGGCTTGGAGACGAAGTAGCGTTTGCTGATATTAAAGAATTAGCAAGCAGTACAGTGCAAATGTTCTCTGATGAAGCGTTTGATGAGCTTTACATGTTCTATAACCATTTCGTCAGTGCCATTTCGCAAGAAGTAACAGAGAAAAAATTATTGCCGCTAACGGACCTTTCGGCCGCAGCGACACCAAATAAACGTTCCGCATCTTATGAGTTTGAGCCTTCTGAAGAAGAAATTCTTGAAGTTCTCCTTCCTCAATATGCAGAGAGTTTGATTTTCGGTGCGCTTCTTGACAGCAAAGCAAGTGAACATGCTGCAAGGATGACAGCAATGAAGAGTGCAACAGACAACGCAAAAGAATTGATCGACAGCCTGACACTCTCTTACAACCGTGCTCGTCAAGCAGCGATTACACAAGAGATTACAGAAATTGTCGGCGGAGCAGCTGCCTTAGAATAGAAATAATTGTCAGGAGGGAATGCAATGAAAACAGGACGCATCAGTCAGATCATGGGACCAGTCGTAGACGTTCGTTTTGAAGACGGTCACTTGCCTGAGATTTATAATGCGATCAAAGTTTCGCATAAAGCGGAAAGCGAAAGTGAAGTTGATATCGACTTAACTTTAGAAGTAGCACTACATTTAGGTGATGATACAGTGAGAACCATCGCAATGGCATCAACAGACGGTGTGAAGCGCGGTATGGAAGCTGTAGACCTTGGAAAACCAATTTCAGTACCAGTTGGTAACGTAACACTTGGACGTGTATTCAACGTACTGGGAGATAACATTGACTTAGATGAGCCACTTGGTGTGGAAGCGCAAAGAGACCCAATCCACAGACAAGCGCCTTCTTTTGATCAACTTTCTACAGAAGTTGAAATTCTTGAAACAGGTATCAAAGTTGTTGACCTTCTTGCTCCTTACATCAAAGGTGGAAAGATCGGTCTATTCGGTGGAGCCGGTGTTGGTAAAACCGTTCTGATTCAAGAATTGATCAACAACATCGCACAAGAACACGGCGGTATTTCTGTATTCGCTGGTGTTGGAGAGCGTACACGTGAAGGAAATGACCTTTACTACGAAATGAAAGATTCTGGCGTTATCGAAAAAACAGCGATGGTCTTCGGTCAAATGAACGAGCCACCAGGTGCACGTATGCGTGTAGCTCTAACTGGTTTGACAATGGCAGAGCATTTCCGTGATGAACAAGGTCAAGACGTATTGTTCTTCATCGATAACATCTATCGTTTTACACAAGCAGGTTCTGAAGTATCAGCCCTTCTTGGACGTATGCCTTCAGCGGTAGGTTATCAGCCAACTCTTGCAACAGAAATGGGTCAACTTCAAGAGCGTATCACGTCTACAAACGTAGGATCGGTTACATCGATTCAAGCGATCTATGTACCTGCGGATGACTATACAGATCCAGCTCCAGCTACAACGTTCGCTCACCTTGATGCAACGACAAACCTTGAGCGTAAGTTGACAGAGATGGGGATTTACCCAGCGGTAGATCCACTTGCTTCAACATCTCGTGCCCTTGCACCTGAGATTGTTGGCGAAGAGCATTATGCGATCGCGCGTGAAGTTCAGCAAACATTGCAGCGTTATAAAGAATTGCAAGATATCATTGCCATTTTAGGTATGGATGAATTATCTGAGGACGATAAGCTTGTGGTACACAGAGCTCGTCGTGTTCAATTCTTCCTATCTCAAAACTTCCACGTAGCAGAACAGTTCACTGGCCAAAAAGGTTCTTATGTGCCATTGCAAGAAACTGTTAAAGGCTTCAAGGAAATCTTATCTGGTAAATACGATCACCTTCCAGAAGATGCATTCCGCTTAGTCGGCCGCATTGAAGAAGTGGTTGAAAAAGCCAAAGAGATGGGTGTAGAGGCCTAATCTGGTCCTTAGGAGGGTAAAAGCATGAAGACCGTTCAAGTCAATATCGTTACTCCCGACGGCCCAGTGTATGAAGCGGATGTGGAAATGGTCAGTGTAAGAGCAGAAAGCGGTGAGCTTGGGATTTTAGCTGGCCACGTTCCAATGGTTGCTCCGCTAAAAATCGGTGCAGTTCGCTTAAAACATAGTGGATCAACTGAATTGGTTGCAGTAAGCGGTGGATTTGTTGAAGTTCGCCCTGAAAAAGTAACCATTCTTGCTCAGGCTGCTGAAACATCAGACAAAGTTGATGTAGATCGTGCAAAATCAGCGAAACAGCGTGCTGAAGAGCATTTGAACCACCCGAATGAAAGTGATGTACGCAGGGCGGAACTCGCATTAAAACGGGCATTAAACCGTTTAAATGTAGCAGGGAAATAAAACAGAAAATCCTTCTTATCACAGTGATAAGAAGGATTTTTTTTAGGATGACATGAGAGATTGATACATCGACACATAAGGATGAGATGCTTGCTTTTCTAGATATAACTGCTCGCAAAATTGCGTACTGCAATGCCATGTTTTATTATTTCTGCGTAAGCCAAGCGTATATTGGTGCGAAGAGTCCATATAAGGCCGCACGACCCAGTCAGCATCTGAATGATGACGGATGACAACTTCTCCTAAATACACACTCATCATCGCTTCTAATGCATCTATTGGCATTTTCCAATCAGCAAAAAGCTGCTGACGGAAGGCATCGAAGTATAATGACTCTAACTGATAAAGGCTTTCCTCTGAGTAATCCAAAGAAATGTTATGAAAATGACACAATTGTGCTAATTCTTCTAGCTGTGTCTGTCTATAATCAAAGTAGAAAGCAATGGCTTCCCATTCATGTTCAAATGAGGGAACCAGTTCTCCGTACAAATCAACAAAGTCAGGAAAAGAATCTTTCAAATATGATCAGCTCCTTCCACCGCAGTATATCATCTCCTTCGCATCAGAATAAGAGGGGATTCACTCTAAATGTAGCTCTTTTTTCCAAATGATTCATCTTTCCGATTTTGGAGGATATAATGAAAGGGAGTTTTCCTTTACAGAAATCAATAAAAGGAGGATTCAAGTGTATGGAAGACGTAGGACAACAAGCAATTGTTAGTATTGTGATCCACCTATTTTTTATTGCCATTACGTGGTGGGCATTGCTTGCGGTGAATATCGATCCACTGATTAAAAAAGGAAAAATTATTCAAGCTAGATTGCTCATGATGCTGATCACGATTGCTATTGCATCGGCAGTCAGCAATTTCTTCCTTGATTATTTAAATTTCTCCAGACAAATCCCTTATATGTTTTAACATAAAAGGTTTGGTCACTGCCTTCTGCGGGAACGTAAAAAGAAGTGTCAAAAATATGGCCTTTGATGACTTTTCCACGTATGCATTGATCTCCTTGCGGCAACACTTGTAGCAAGGGGGAATGACAAGTGAGAAAGTGTTTAAAAGGTTGGCCATTATTTGCATTTATTCTTTTTTTTGTTCTGATGATTCAAGGTGTTCGGGCGGAAGAAACATCCACGCTCGCCCAAATAGCAGAAGGTATGAAAAACCAGCAAATCGAAGTAAGTGGATGGACGCTTCATGCCAAAACAAATATAGACATTTCATCCGAACAATTTTCAAAAAAAGTGAAACGTTTGAAAGACGAACTACGACAGTATGAGTGGACCGAAAAAAAAGAGAAACATGTCACCAAAGTCACAGGAATTTACAAAGATGAAAAAAATGATACATTATCGAAAATTTTACTCGTGAAGACCGACACAAAATCAAACCAAAAGTCGTATTTATTATATGAGCAAAAAGGTGCTCGCCCACTGAATACCTGGGAGCATACATATGATCAGTTCGTACGTCATGCAAAAAGCATATTACAAGAAAAATTTGTGATTTTTACTTGTCTCGATGGTCATGTAAATGGTATGATGGATGTTGTTTTGCAAAAAAAAGCTGAAATGATAGCAAATGAATTTCAAGCAAAACCTGTTGAGTATCTCGTTGAGTCTAATTTTGTGTCGCTTTCCGCTTACACAGAGAAGTGGGAACAGTTCATTATGACTTCAAATGATAAAATGAATGTTCAAATTGCCATCAGAAGTTCGGAAATGAACGAAAATCATACGATTACGGTTGGCACACCAATCGTAACGACTGAATATTAATATAGAGAATTTGGGACGCGGAGGGGAAGACCTTGGAAAAAATCATCGTCCGCGGCGGTCAAAAGTTAAACGGCACAGTTAAAGTAGAAGGCGCAAAAAATGCCGTTTTACCAGTTATCGCTGCATCTTTGTTAGCAAGTACAGAAAAAAGCGTAATTTGTGATGTACCTACGCTCTCCGATGTATATACAATCAATGAAGTGTTACGTCATTTAGGAGCAGAAGTACATTTTGAAAATAACGAAGTATCAGTAGATGCATCTCATGCACTAGAAACTGAGGCTCCGTTTGAGTACGTCCGTAAAATGAGAGCATCTGTGCTCGTCATGGGACCACTTTTAGCTAGAACAGGTCATGCAAGAGTTGCATTACCTGGTGGTTGTGCGATTGGTTCAAGACCAATTGATCAGCATTTAAAAGGCTTTGAAGCAATGGGAGCTAAAATTCAAGTAGGTAATGGTTTCATCGAGGCTGAAGTAAATGGCCGTTTAAAAGGTGCAAAAATCTATTTGGATTTCCCAAGTGTAGGGGCAACTGAAAACATCATCATGGCAGCAGCATTGGCTGAAGGAACGACGATTTTAGAAAACGTAGCAAAAGAACCTGAAATTGTTGATTTGGCAAACTACATCAATGCCATGGGCGGTAAGGTTCGCGGTGCTGGAACTGGTACAATCAAAATCGAAGGTGTAGAAACACTTCACGGTGCAAAACACAACATCATCCCTGACCGAATTGAAGCTGGTACGTTTATGGTGGCAGCAGCCATTACTGAAGGGAATGTTCTTGTAAAAGGCGCTGTGCCTGAGCACATGACTTCACTTGTGGCGAAAATGGAAGAAATGGGTATTCAGATCATTGAAGAAGAAGAAGGTTTAAGAGTCATTGGACCATCTGAGCTCAAGCCAATCGATCTAAAAACAATGCCGCATCCTGGTTTCCCAACGGATATGCAATCTCAGATGATGGCGCTATTGCTTCGTGCAAACGGAACAAGCATGATCACAGAAACTGTGTTTGAAAATCGTTTTATGCATGCTGAAGAATTCCGCCGCATGAATGGCGATATTAAAATTGAGGGTCGCTCTGTGATAATCAATGGACCTGTTCAACTTCAAGGTGCTGAAGTGGCAGCGACTGATTTAAGAGCAGGAGCAGCACTTGTACTTGCTGGATTAGTGGCAGAAGGTCATACACGTGTCACTGAATTGAAGCATATTGACCGTGGATATGTGAACTTCCACCAAAAACTAGCAGCAATCGGTGCAGACATTGAAAGAGTAAATGATGAATCAGCAGATGTGACACAAGAACAAGTTGTATCAGATCTAAACGCATAATCATAAAAGAAATCAGTGTGTCCATTTGGGCATGCTGATTTTTTTTAGAATCATAGACTGGTTGCATTTTCAAAAGCTTATCATTAGTGTATCCAATCATTTTAAATTTTATTCATAAAGACGAACAGTAAATCAAATGATGAAGAGTACAAACATATCAGCAAAAGACTTGTCCAATGAATGAAAGAAGCTGTCATATTAGCTTGTCCTTGCCCATAGGATAAAAGAGATTCAATGACAAATGGGGGCAGCCAATATGAAACCAATGATATGGACAATCGCAGGAATTTGCATCATCATTTTAATGATTCCAACCTTACTCGTGTTGCCGACGTTCCAAGGAAAACCAGCAGCCAGCCAACACGTAGCAGCAGAACCATCAGTTAAAAAAGAAGTGAAAGGTTCAGTCAAATTGAAACAATCACCCGTCTCCATTCCCGTCTACCGTTCAGCGCTTCAGCAGGTAGAAAACATCCCCTTAGAAGAGTATGTGATCGGTGTCGTCGCTTCTGAAATGCCAGCCGATTTTGAAATAGAGGCGCTCAAGGCACAGGCACTCGCCGCTAGAACGTATATCGTCAGACAAATGATCATTGATAAAACCGTCAAATCTCCACAGGGTTCTCTTGTAGATGACACCCAAATGTTCCAAGTGTACAAAAATAAACAGGAACTGAAGAAAATTTGGGGAAAAGCGTACAATTGGAAATTAAAAAAGGTCACAGAAGCGGTTGCCAGTACACAAGGGAAAGTACTGACGTATGACGAAAAACCAATTGATGCTTCCTTCTTTTCAACAAGTAATGGGAAAACCGAAAATGCAGAAGCTTATTGGAAAAATGAAATCCCTTATTTGAAAAGCGTCTCAAGCAAATGGGACGAAAAATCACCCAAATTCCAAAACAAGAAAACCATCACAGTGAGCGAATTTCAGCAAAAACTGGGTGTGACCCTTGGCCAGCAGCAGGTGGGAGAAATTGTAGAACGAACACCAGGCAATCAAGTAGCCAAAGCCGTCATTAACGGAAAAACATTGTCGGGCAGAGACATTCGCGAATCACTAGGATTGCACTCGGCAGACTTTACATGGGAACGAAAGGGTCAGCAAATCGTGATTACGACAAAAGGGTATGGCCATGGTGTGGGCATGAGTCAGTATGGTGCACATTATATGGCACAGTCAGGCAAAAAAGTAGAGGCGATCGTGAAACATTATTATCAAGGGATAAAAATTGAATCAGCTGATCGCTTTCTAAACACATATATGGCTAAGAAATAAAAGCAAAGGTGCCTCAAAATGGGGGCATCTTTTTTTATGTGTGAAGAGGTTTGAACAGAATGTGACAAATTGCGACTTAAGGCGCACCTCAGGAAATCTTAAACATTTACATCCCGACAAGAACCGATGGCCGATACAAAGCCCCTCGAAAGAATGAGAAAACGAGGGTGACAAAAGAGTCGTTAGGTGAATATATCTAGACATCTGACAGAATTTTAGTGATTTTGATGAAAGAGAAAAAGGGATCGAGTCCTATACCATTCCAAGACAGAATATTTTACGATTAAGATGTTTCAATCAAATACATAAGGAGGAAGGAAAAGCATGTTGAAAAAAGTATTTACACTCGTAACCTTAGCTGTATTGACATTATCAATGTCAATCTCTTCACCAGTATTTGCAGAAGCAGCATCAGCCAAAAAACATAAGAAAGATGTAAGAGTGACGATCTTACTTGATGCAAGTGGAAGTATGGCAAGAAAAGTGGATGGAGAGCGCAAATTCGATTTAGCAAAACAAGAGGTATTTAAATTTGCTCAGTCTCTTCCGAAAGATGCTAAAATCCGTATGAGCTTGTTTGGGTCTGAAGGAAACAACAAAAACTCAGGTAAAGCTCAATCATGTGAAGTCATTAGAGGCGTTTATGGCGTTCAGCCTTATGAAAAGGATAGTTTCGAAAACTCTCTAAACGGTCTTGGACCAAATGGCTGGACACCGATTGCACGTGCTCTTGAAAGTGCAAAGCAAGCGGATAAGCAGCTTCATAAGGGAACAAAACACATTGTGTACTTAATTACTGATGGTGAAGAAACTTGTGGTGGAGATCCAGTGAAAGTAGCGAAAGAGCTTCATAACTCAAAAGGATCTACTGTAGTCAATGTGATTGGATTAGACTTTAACGATGGTTATGAAGGTCAATTGAAGCAAGTAGCTAAAGCTGGTAAAGGTCATTACTACCAAGCAAGCACAGGGAAAGAAATGGGTTCTATCCTTACAGCAGAATCATTAAAACTACACGAATAACTTGCTGAAGAAAAGGGAAACGATTGATTGATGCTTTCGTTTCTCTTTTTCTGTACAAATGAAAAAAAGGGAGATTTTTTAATGAAAAGAAATATTATATTAACCATTTTAGCGAGTCTTGTTCTGCTTCTTTCTTCACCAGCTCATGCTGTAACGAAAAAGGAGCCTGCTCATGTGGTGATTTTACTTGATTTAAGCGGAAGCATGGCACAATCGGTTGAAGGCGAAAAGAAAATCGATATCGCAAAACGCTCGATCCAAAGTTTCGCAAGTATTTTATCAGAAGATACACAAGTCTTGCTTCGTGTTTTTGGTCATGAAGGAACGAATAAAAATGCAGGAAAAGCCGTTTCTTGTGCAAGTTCCGAAGCAGTTTATGGATTTGGAACATATGAGCAAGCAACCTTTCAACAAGCGCTAAATGTGTATGGTCCAACAGGATGGACACCACTTGCCAAAGCATTAACTGATACGAAACAAGATTTTGAAGATCACCAAGCCAAAGGAAAAAATATTGTATATGTTGTCAGCGATGGTGAGGAAACATGTGGCGGAAGCCCATCACAAGCAGCGAAGCAATTACATGAAGAAGGTATTGACACAATCGTCAATATCATTGGCTTCGATGTAAATGAAAAAGAAGCAAAAAGTCTAAAATCTGTTGCCAAAGCTGGTGGTGGACAATATCAACCAGCAGCAAATGCAGAAGAATTGAATCATATTCTTCAAAAAGAAGCGAACTCTTTTGGTCAATAGGATGTGAATAGACAGCTGGGGAGAAACCCCCAGCTGTTTTTTCATTAAGGATCAATAAGGATCAATTTAGAGTCGTTTCCAATTCATCAATCCGTTTCTCCACGTAGTGCTGATCTTTTCTTGCATGAAAGGTTTCGGCTTTTTCTAATATTGCGGTGGTATTGTATTCTGGAATCTGGGAATAGCTTTCGTAAACCCCTTTTGGTATTAACACGTTTCCTTCAGGCCAATAAACTGCGATATTTCCACGTTTCAGCTCTCCGAATTGAGCAACTCCTTGGTAGGATCCATATTGATTAAAAAGGACAACGGGGTCGCCTTCTTGGACGTAAAGCTCTTTCGCATCTTCTTCATTCATCAAGATAGAATGCCGCTTTCCACCATTAAAGGCATCCTTTTCACTGTAAATCATAGAGTTGAATTGCTTGCCTCGTCTTGTCGTGATATTGAAATGCCCCTCAGTTTTTCGGTATTGAGGCAGCTGTGCTGGGAGCAGGTGTCCTTTTCCATCCGGTGTTGGACACACCCCATCTTCGCAAAGCCATGCGCCACCCCATTGAAAGACATCCCCTTTATGACGCAAATGCTGGATCCCATCATAGTTCCGATTTGCGATGGCAATCTCACGACGAATGTCTTCAGCATGGTCAAAATGAATCAGCTTCGCGTCTTCTGGGCGAACTCTTTTTGCTAGGTCAATATAAATATCCCATTCAGCTCTAGCTTCTTCAATGCGAGGTCCTTCAATTTCCGGACTGAAATACACCATGCGTTCCGTACTGGTTGATGTACCGCCGCCTGGCTGTTCATATCTTGTCATTGCAGGCAGAACAATCACAGTCTCTTCTGCTTCTACCAGTGTAGAGGTGTTCAAAATAATATCTTGATGGACACGAAGTTCAAGCTCGGATAGTGCTTTTTCAATCGCTTCAGGATTTGGCATCGTTTCTAAAAAGTTTCCACCGCTAGTAAACAGCATCTTCAGCTTTTGCGGGTGTTCTTTTGGAAGAGCCATTTTTTCAAATGATTGCCCAATCGTGTCGCCATGCCATTTTGGAATATCAAATCCCCATATCTTCTCGATTCTTTTAATATTCTCTTCATCAAAATCACTGCCGGGCAATACGAATGGATCGGCACCCATTTCGCCTGAGCCTTGGACACCGCTATGACCACGAATAGGCATAACGCCACAATGTTTTCTGCCAATAAATCCGCGTAACATGGCAAGGTTTGCGACTTGAGATATATTATCAGTTGCAAAGCGATGCTGAGTGAGACCCATACTCCAAATAAACACCCCTGAATTGGCATTGGCAAGCAGTACAGCGAATTCCTTCATTCTTTCTTTAGATAAGCCTGACGATGCTTCGAGATCCGACCATTTTAACTGATTGACATGCTGCTTTACATCTTTTATGCCGGTTGTATGCGCTTGGATAAATTCATGGTCAAGAGCGGAATGAGGCGCTTGCTCCTCCATATCAAACCAATGTTTGATGACACCATTCATAAACGCAATATCGCCGCCTATATTGACTTGATAAAAATCATCCGCTATTTTTGTGCCGAATAAAGCACTTTCTGGAATAGAAGGGACCCAATATTTTTCCATTGCAGGTTCTTTATATGGATTGATGACAATGATTTTGGTTCCTTTCTTTTTAGCGGCGTACATATATTTAGTCGAAACCGGCTGGTTGTTTGCTGCAACAGAGCCCCAAAATATCAATACATCTGTTCCAATCCAATCACTGTAATTACAGCTGGATGCACCTATACCAAGGGAGCGTTTAAGAGCGGTTTTGCTTGGTGAATGGCAAATACGAGAAGCATTATCGATATGATTTGTTCCAATAAATCGCGCAGCTTTCGCCGCAGTATAGTACACTTCATTTGTAATCCCTCTAGCCGTTAAATAGAAAGCAAGCTGACGTTTATCAATTGATTTGATTTTAGCGGCGATTTGATCTAATGCATTATCCCAAGAAATGCGTGTAAAAGCATTCTCACCTTTTTTTCGAATCAGGGGATAAGGAATACGCCCAAGTTTTCGAAGAGACGTGCTATCCATTTGTTTGAGCCGCTCAATATCTTCGAACCATTTTGGATCAATAGCTGGCATTGTGTTAAGCCGTAGCACATTCAGTCTTGTAGTGCATATATGGGGTCCTGCTAGTGTTTGATCGTATAAACCTGATACACCAAGAGCACAGCCGTCACAAACGCCCTGAGTCAATATACGGTACGCATAAGGGAGATTATCTTTGTTCTCCCATGCCACTTTCATCGTGTCTCGAATGTGTTTCGGTTTTACTTTTCCGAGCCCCATAGGAGCAAAAGAGGCCCATAGCTTTGGTGAGGGTTTTTTGTTGAGTTTAATAGGCCCCTTGTGTTTTGTTTTTCCCATGATATCGTCACCCTCCTATCATTTTGTAAAGCGTTTTCACATCTAAAAATTACCTGTAGATTGTCATTCTGTCAAATTCATATTAAGAGCGGACCGTGACAGAAGAAGGAGCAGTAAGATTTGATTCACGAAGTTGTTTAATATCCTTCCGAATGAGAAGAGATATGATAAACGCAATGAAAAATAGGCCAGAGAAGACCATAAGACTTTGTGTGTAATTGCCTGTAATGTCACGAATAAAGGAGGAAAATAAAGGTCCTGCTAAACCAGCAGCGGCCCAAGCGGTGAGAATATAACCGTGTATGGCACCTAGCTGCTTCGTACCAAATAAATCTCCGATATAGGCTGGAATTGAAGCAAACCCTCCTCCGTAGCACGTATAAATGATCGCCATCACGATTGAAAAGATGAGCGGTTCTTTTAAGTAGGGAAGTAAGGGAAAAGCAATGAGCTGTATAGTAAAGAAAATCGTATACGTATTTGGCCTTCCGATATAATCAGAGAAGGATGCCCATCCGATCCGTCCTAGCCCATTAAAAGCACCTAAAATTCCAACAAGAGTAGCTGCTGCACCCGCCGTGAAACCAACACTTTCTTGAGCAAGCGGTGATGCTACAGAAATAATAGCAATTCCGCATGTGATATTAATAAAGAGCATGACCCACAAATAATAAAAACGCCGTGTTTTAATGGCTTCATTTGCGGTGAGCTGTGATAAATCTTGAGGAATTTTCCTTTGGCTTGTTTTTAGCACGTTAAATTGTTTGACATCATCAGGTGTTGGTGGTGATAAATAAAGAGATGAAACGACCATGATAATAAAATAAGAGATTCCGAGAATATAGAAGGTGTTTGCAATATCAACTTTTTCAATGAGAAATTGAATAATGGGACTGCAAATCAGAGAAGCAAACCCAAAACCCATAATGGCTAAACCCGTTGCGAGTCCTCTTCGATCTGGAAACCATTTGACTAATGTTGATACTGGAGCAATATAGCCTACACCTAATCCGATTCCAGCGAGTACACCATAAAATAAATAGAGGAGAGGTAATGAAGACATGTGGACAGCAAACCCTGATCCAGTCATCCCAATGCCGAAGAAAATAGCTGAGAAGAGCCCTGATGCCCTCGGCCCATACTTTTCAACGAAATGCCCCATAAAGGCAGCTGATAAACCTAAAAATAAAATAGCGATGCTAAATGTCAGGCTTATTTCTGTTAATGACCATTGAAAGGTTTGATGTAAAGGATTCGTAAAAACACTCCATGCATAAACAGATCCGATAGATAAATGAATCCCCACAGCACTTGTAGCGATCAGCCAACGATTTTTTGTTTTATTCATTGTGTTCCCTCCATATAAAGCAAACAAAAAGTTTGATAAGATAGAAATATGTTACATTTTTATGACTTTTTAAAATAATATCACAATTCGTCTGGTTCATATAACTAAATTTGTGTTGAAAGGAAGATCAGATCATGAATCCTTCTGTTAAAACGAAACGGCGCATACACCAATATCGCAAAGGTCAAATGACATGTAAAACAGATGAAGTTGTAGAAGAATTCCCTTTAACCGTGCTGGTGAATGGTGAAGAGTTTGTCACACTCGTTTGTTCACCGGATCATTTGAAAGAATTGGTGATCGGTTTTTTAGCTTCAGAAGGAGTCATTCGATTTGAAAAAGAGATTAAAAGGTTTACAATAGATGAAAGTATGGGTTTTGCATATGTTGACTTACATCACACAACTCAGTTCCAATCCTCAGATTTTACAAAACGAGTGATCGGATCTTGCTGTGGGAAAGGAAGACATTTTTATTTTCTCCAAGATGTGAAGACGGCAAAAACAGCCATTGACCGAATCAGTATTTCTGCTGAAACTTGTATTCATTTAATGAAATGTTTACAGGAGGAAAGTCAGTTATTTCAACATACTGGTGGTGTCCATAATGCTGGACTGTGTGATACAGAAAAGCTATTCATCACTAGGACGGATATAGGACGGCATAATGCGTTGGATAAAATCTATGGATATTGTTTACTTCATAAAATCCCACTGAGAGATAAAATCCTTGTATTTAGCGGCCGGATATCATCTGAAGTTCTGTTGAAGGCAGCAAAATTAGGAGTATCAATCGTCATATCAAAATCAGCTCCTACTGAGTTAGCACTTAAAATGGCAGAAGAATTAAATATAACAACAGTTGGATTCGTAAGAGGAGAATCTTTTAATATCTATACTCATCATCAGCGTATTACAGAATAGGAGGCTAAGTATGGTCAGTATTTTGGATAAAAGACATCGACCATTGCGCGATTTAAGAATATCCGTAACAGATCGCTGTAATTTTAGATGTACGTACTGTATGCCTGCTGAAATCTTTGGACCAGATTATCCTTTTTTAGATAAAGAAGAGCTGCTTAGCTTCGAGGAAATTGAACGACTTGCTGCGCTTTTTGCAAAGGAATTAGGTGTGGTGAAATTACGTATTACAGGCGGTGAACCTTTAATGCGTAAAGATTTGCCCGTTTTGATAGAAAAACTCGCAAAAATTCCAGGTATTGAAGACATCGCGATGACAACCAATGGAACGCTGTTACCTTTGTACGCAGATAAGCTAAAGAAAGCAGGTTTGAATAGAGTCACCATTAGTTTAGATTCTTTAAATCCAGATCGTTTTAAGCAGATGAATGGAAGACACATCTCTATCCAAAAAGTATTTGATGGGATAGAGGCTGCAAAAAAAGCTGGACTTGCTATTAAGATCAATATGGTTGTCCAAAAAGGTGTGAATGATCAAGATATCTTACCAATGGCAGCCTATTTTAAAAAAGAAGGACACATTCTACGATTTATTGAATTCATGGATGTTGGCAATACGAACAAATGGAATCTCAAGCATGTATTGACGAAAAAAGAGATTATGGAGCTAATTCATTCAAAATACCCTATCAAACCAGAACCTCCTCGATATCAAGGGGAAGTAGCCAATCGTTATTTTTATGAGGATGGGTCAGGAGAGATTGGCATTATTTCTTCCGTTTCAGATGCTTTTTGTGGATCGTGTAATAGAGCTAGACTATCTGCACGTGGCGAATTATTCACCTGTCTTTTTGCATCATCGGGTTTTGATCTGAGACGATTCATCCGTAATTCAGAAAATGATGAATACCTAGTGAACATATTGAAGGAACTTTGGTCAAACAGACAGGATCAATATTCAGCTGAGAGAGAGCAAAAGAAAGATCAGAAAAAAGTTGAGATGTCCTACATCGGCGGGTAATGACAACAAAGTATCATGATCATCGATTTTTGAAAAGAAGAGAAAATGCTATAATCACTGTTGAAAATCTTCTTTTAACATCAGGACAATCTTTCCTATAAGGCTCGGCCCCATAAAAAAACAGCAGAGATTCTGCTGTTTTTTAAAATGCTATTTTGTACCTCAAAATTGACGGAGTAAGGATGAAAAAGAGATTTTTATTCATTTTGTCCTGCTTTACATTGATAGGAACTATGCTAAGATCAAATCAATCTTTACCAACTCGATTTTTTCACTCCTGGAATCTGTCCTTTATAGGCAAGCTCACGAAAAGCAATTCGAGACATTTTAAATTTTCTCAAGTAACCTCTAGGACGGCCAGTTAATTCACAGCGGTTTTTTAAGCGAGTGGGTGAAGAGTCTCTAGGTAGTTTCTGCAAAGCTTCATAGTCACCTTTTTCTTTTAGCTCTTTCCTTAATTGTGCATATTTCAAAACGAGCTGCTGCCGCTTTTTTTCTTTTGCTATTTTTGATTTCTTTGCCATTTAAAACCCTCCTGGTTTAAGTGTGTATGTTCCATTGAAAGGGGTCTTCAAACGTTGTCCAATCTTGATCAAATTCTTCAGGTGTAAGTAAGCATTGATCTAGTGTACGAATAATATCTGCTTTAGGTAAATCTACACCGATAAAGACAAGTTTTGTATGTCGATCACCAAACTCTGCATCCCACTCATCTAGAATGTCTGGTTCCTGATTTAAGATCCGTGATCGTTCTTGTTCAGGCAAGGCAGCAATCCAGTATGCGATTGGTTCAATTTCCACAGATTTTCCAGCTTGTGAAATTAAAATGGTTAAATCATGATGTGTCGCTAGCCATGTAAATCCTTTCGCTCGAACGATTTGCTCTGGCATTTGATCTAACCATGCATTCAGTCTGCCAGTATGAAAAGGAAGCCTTCTTTCATAAACAAAAGATGAGATTTGGTATTCTTCTGTTTCAGGCGTATGCTGAGAGTGTCCAGCATTGATTTCTTTGATCCAGCCCGCAGAAGCACTAGATTTTTCAAAATCGAATAAACCAGTATTCAAAATATCACTAGGCTGTACGTTACCTTTAGAGGTTCTAATAATGGTTGCTTCTGGTTGAAGTTTAGTTAATACGTGCTCAAGCCGATCTAGTTCTGATGCTGATACAAGATCACATTTGTTGATAATGAGCACATCACAAAATTCAATTTGATCAATAAGTAAATCGGAAATCTCTCGTTCATCATCATCTGAAACTGCTTCTTTACGATCCAATAAACTTTCTCCTGACTGGAAATCTGTCCAGAAACGGTTTGCATCTACCACCGTTACCATCGTGTCTAATCTGCAAAAACGTGTCAAATCTATGCCTATTTCTTCATCAATGTAAGAGAAAGTTTGAGCGACAGGAATTGGTTCACTAATACCTGTAGATTCAATGACAATATAATCGATATTCCCAGCCTTACAAAGGCGTTCTACTTCAATTAATAAATCTTCTCTCAATGTGCAACAAATACAACCATTAGATAGTTCAACCAGTTTCTCATCTGATCGAGAGAGTTCGCCGCCTTGCTTAACTAATTCCGCATCAATGTTTATTTCACTCATGTCATTGACAATAACAGCTACTTTTAGCCCTTTACGATTCTGAAGAACATGATTTAATATCGTGGTTTTTCCAGCTCCTAAAAAGCCGCTTAGAACTGTGACAGGTATTCTTTTATCCATTTGTTTTAGTCCTTTTGAACATGCTCATTTTGTATGCCGCCTCACTTATATAGTAATGATTACGATTTAAATCTTAAAAATTATTTTGTTTCCCGATGAAGGGTGTATTTCTTTAATCGTGGAGAATATTTTTTTAACTCCAATCGGTCTGGGTTCATTCGTTTATTTTTTGTAGTGATATAGTTTCTGTCACCTGTTTCAGTACAGGCTAAGGTGATTTTCACGCGCATAATTGCTATAATCCTCCTTTATTTCGTAATGATTACGATTTGTATTTTAAAATGATAAAGGCTGATTGTCAAGTTTAGTATCAAGTCTATGCCAACTCAAATAAAAAAGGGGTATCGTATTTCATTGATACCCCTTTCTATTAATAAAAGTCACCAAGTTCTTCTTCGTAATAATCTTCGTACTGTTGGACATCAGTAGGAAGCTCTTGGAGAAAGGCTAGCCCGCCTAGTATAAACATCAAAACGATCGCGATGAATGAGAGAATAACGGCGGCAATACTTGAAATCGCAAACAGTGTTTGCATTTTCATCATCTTGGCATATTGTTCCAATAATTCTTCGTAAGAAGTATCAGGCGCTTGAATCAATTGTTCAGCTGCTTTCACGGATTTTTGGGCATGAATTCCCATCATAATCAGAAAAACGCCAATGGCAGCAGGAAGAACAAGCCAAAACCCACTGAGGATGGATAGACCACCTGAAATATAGAGAAAGATGCTCCCAACCTTTCCCCACTTTGTTATTGAATGAAGAGATTGAATGATTTTCTCAGTTTGTTGCAATTGTGTTCACTCCTTTATGTATTCACTCTATATCATACTTGAGCAAGTAGTACTTTAGGAAGAGTGAATTGACCTTTTTTCTATCTTTCATTTACTTTTTATGGATAAATAAATTATTTTTGAATAAGAAAAAAGTAGCAATTACTACAATTCTAATCGATAAATTTTTTCATAAATGAGAAAAGTAGTTTGAAGTAATTAGAAAATTTATCAAAATATGTTGTTAGTTGTCTATTAATTGGTTATTATTGTATTGTATTACCATAAAAATTGGAAGGTGGAATTCATATGTTAGATCGAATTTTAAACAAAATGACCAATGTTCAACCTGCAGCTGCTAGATGTATTTTGCAAAGATTGGTAACTTCTTGCCAATCAGCACCAACTTGTTTCCTTCAAGGCGTTGGAACTTTCCGTTACTATGTGGATCGTGACACAGGTGAGATTTGTACTAGCCAAGAACGCGTTAAATGTGGCTGCTAAATCTAAGTATCTTATTTATTAGGGTGTGAACGCATGAGCATAACTCCAATTTCATTAGTAACAAATGCTATGCAGACGTCAAATAAGCGTCAAGCAGGCCATACATCAAATTCTTTTTTGACCCAAGCAGCGCAAATTGTTCAAGGCGACCATTCTCCAGAAGAGAGAAAGGCGTTATTTCAACAACTGACTTTAGTTCAGCAAGGAAAAGATTTAGAGCTTCATGTTTCTAAATTAAAGGAACTAGAGAAAGAGGTTCAAAAAGAGCGGTCTTCTTCTGTTACTGTGAATCAGCACGGTGATCAAGTTGACATTTCAAATGAAGCTCGCAGTGAGTTTGAACAAGCTGAGGAACAAACATCCGCTTCAAGCGAAGCTAATGAAATCGCTGCAGAGGAAAAAGGGAAGGATGTTCAGCCAAATTCACAATAATAAAAAATGAGGCATGTGTTTGATGCTCTTCACATGCCTCATTTATCTTTAGTTTGCAGCTAGTCTTGAATAAAGACCGTCTGGAAAAGGTGCTGCATATGAGATGGTATCATTCTCTTCTACCATGATGTAGAACGGAAACTCCTGAATTTGGAATGCGTTTATCAATTGTTCGTCTACCGGAATAATTCGCAAGTTTGTTTCGTGATCACGATATAATTCTTGGTCCTTTTTTTGCCCGTTTTTCAACAAAATACTCAATGAAACGTTTAGTTTACGCTGCTTTTTTGTTTCTAGGAATTGTTCGAGTGATGGAATGCAGTGCGGACATGCTGTGTCAGTGAAGATCAGTAATTGTTGTGTACGATTTGTTTGCAGCAGATCATTCATGTGAATGGGTGATGGCTGTTCGAGAAGTGGATGCGCAAGTTTCTGCCCCACGTGTTCTATAGGTAAGATGATAAGCTGCATCTGTTGTTTTAAATAGATGATAATTCCAGCCGTTAATAGAAGACTGCAAATCATAAGAGCGAGCTGTAAAAGAAAAATTGAATTCATCGTATATCGTCCTCTCAAAATGAAGTTACGCAAAGCTATCATATTACAAATATCAAAAATATGTCAATTATACTAAATGGTGTAAGGTGGAGCATCTCATGAGTACAGTGAACCATTGTTTATATGCAATCTCCTATACTTGGAAAAAAAGTCGTTCTTATCTTCTTTTAACTTTGTTCATTCAAGTGATCGTTGGTTTTATGCCTTTGGCTAGTGTCTGGATTATTCAAACTTTGATTAATGAAATTATTTTATTTATGACGTCTTCTGGTGACATCCAAAAGGTTTTGTGGTTATTTGGACTGCAAATGGTCATTGTGATTTTAGGATATGGGCTTCAATTCATTCTTCAGCTTAGTCAACAGAAAGCAACAAATCTGATTGGTCTGCATTTGAAAGGTGAATTGCTTCAAAAAGTGATAAGACTGCCGTTTATTACGTTTGAGCACCCGTCCTTTTACAATGAAAGTCAACGTGTGATGAACAGTCATCAGCATGTTCTCAGTATGGTGAGAAGTATTTTTACAATGATGAGCGCGTTGATTACTGTTGTATCACTTCTTATCTATATGATCGGTATTCATTGGGGCTTAGCGGTCATATTGTTCTTGTTTACCTTGCCTGTATTATGGATTGAACTTTTCTTTGGAGGCGCACGTTATCGATTAAATCGTTTGTTAACGGCTAATGATCGAAGAGAAATGTATGTATCTGATCTCGTCGCGCAGCGAGATTTTTTAAAGGAAGTTCGTTTATATGGAATAGGGAATTATCTTCTTCAAAAGTGGAGAGGTCACTACATTAAAAGTGCAGATGAAAAATATAATTTGCTGAAACGCCAAGTGCGCTGGGAGATGGCAGGCGGGTTGCTCATGACATTGGCCTATGTGTGCTGTGGTTTATTGATTGTCTTTCTTATTTTTCAAAAAAAATTAGCAGCGGGTACGTTTGTTGCAGTGCTACAAGCTGTACAAAACATTCAAAGTGGGTTTCAAGATTTAACGAGGGAATGTTCTAGTTTATATGAAACGAGCCTATATGTTGATGAAATGAGAGCTTTTCAAAAGAGAGAAGAGGAAATGCATGAACAGAAGGAAGAGGCAGCGTCGCTTCAGGGAATTGAGCATATCCAGTCCATTACATTAGACAATCTCTCTTTTACTTATCCGAATATGAAAAAACCAGCGATTGAGCATATTCATTTTCATATGAATAAAGGTGAACGAATTGCATTAGTAGGAGATAATGGGTCCGGTAAAACCACTTTAATCAAATGTTTAACCAGCTTATATGATCCAGATCAACAGAATATGCACAAAGTCAATGGAGAGGATATTTCCACCATCCATAAAAAGACCTATCATGCGAGAATGGCTGTTCTTTTTCAAGATTTTATGAAGTACGAATTCACTGTGAGAGAAAACATAGGGTTTGGCCGTATTGATGATATAGAAGAGGAAGAGCGGTTGATTTCAGCCGCCCGCCAAGCAGGTATAGAGAAAAGAATTAATCAAATGGAAGACACATATGATGCGCAGCTAGGTCGCTTTTTTGAAGAGGGACATGAATTGTCTGGCGGACAATGGCAAAAGCTTGCGATGGCGAGAACCTTCTTTAGAGAAAGTGATTTTATTATTTTAGATGAACCGACCTCTGCTCTCGATCCGCTGTCGGAGATCTCGCTCATTCGAAAGTTATTCGATCATACGCAGGAGCAAGGGGTTTTGTTTATTACACATCGTATGGGAGCGGCCCGCTTAGCAGACCGTATCATCGTCATGAAAGATGGTGCTTTTATTGAAGAGGGCAACCATGATGAACTGATGGCGTTGCACGGAGAGTACAGAAGGCTTTACGAGGCACAATCTCAACTATTTCAACAAAAGGAGATGGTGTAAGGTGAGTGTCTTTTATTTCATAGGCGTCTATTTACTAGGAATCATTTTTGCGGGTGCATGGCTCGATAAAGCAAGGAAACAGAAGGCACATGTCCAGCAGATCAATGCTTATCGGCTGCTGCCGCCTTCTTTTGCGGCACCTATGTTTTATTTATTTTTGTTGATTGAATTGGTTTGTACGGTTCATTTGTTTATATGGAACATGTCTGTCCTGCCTGCAATTGGCCTTACAGCCCTGTTATGTATTTATACTGGAGCGGTTACGTTCAATTTAATTAGGGGGCATCGTGATATTTCGTGCGGTTGTGGAGGATTACTGGAAAACGATCGCCTGCATTGGGGGATTGTGATTCGCAATCTGCTGATGCTTACTCTTGTGGCAGGGTTATTTTATGTACATCCTGGTGTTGAAATGATTTCATTGCGGTTGAAAATGATTTGTTTTCTCATTGCAGCGGCTGTCTGTTTGATCATAGCGGTCAGCCAAGAAATTGTGCTATTGAAGCGAAAGTGGATCGACTCATTCCAGATTGTAGATGGATCAATTATAGAAGGAGATAAAATGAAATGACAGATATTTTATTAATCATTGTGTTATTAATTGTCATTGCCCAGCTGGCTGTCGTGTTTTTGCTTGCCCGTTTTATCGGGAGATTTATGAATAAAATAAAGTCCCTTGATGGAATTGAATTGAAGGAAGCGGATATTGGTGACCCGGCTCCGTTATTTCGCAGTTATTCGCATGTAGGTGAAAAGGTGATCTTGAAGGAGTATTTGCAAAATGGGCGAGCTGTGATGCTGTTATTTGTGAATTCTACTTGCATGACTTGTAAAAGTATTTTGTCTGATGTGCAGCCTCAAACTTCACATGATGATGCTCATGTGATTGTTATTAATGGAGATGAACAAGCCGATGATGCCTCGCTTCTTCAATTGCTGCCGGAGCAAGCTGTTTATATGCGCTCATCACAAATTATGGAGTTGTATGGAGTAACAGTTGTTCCGCAAGCGCTTCTGATTGATGAACATGGTATCATTCTGAAAAGAAAATCGCTTCAAAATGCGAAGCAATTTGAGCAGTTGGTGCATGCTTCATAAAAAAGCGTCTCTTTCTTCAAGAGACGCTCCAGCGTGTAGACAAACCCTCGCATTCTTTGTCAGTCCTGCGTGCTGGTGCTCACGAATGTCAAATTCGCTCCGCGCCAGTACTCGTCCTTCCTAGACTGCAAAGGTTTTCTATCACGCTGAAAAGAAGACAAAGGGCTAAAATCAAGTTCATTTTAGCCCTTTGTCAACAATCTAAAGCGTCTCTTTCTTCAAGAGACGCTCCGTTTATAACTCTTTTCCTAAAATATCTAAGTCGTACCGATTGCCGTCCATTTCTGCGATGCGTGGCAAATGTCCCCAAGTCTCAAATCCGTGCTTCTTAAATAATTTGATGCTGGCTTCGTTGTGACCGAAAATAAAGGCAAGTAACGTTCGGATGCCTAATGAGGGTGCCAATTCGAGCGCCTCTTGTAAGAACAATGACCCTAAACCTTTTCCACGATAGTTTTGGTTCAAATAAATACTCATTTCAACAGTACCGTTGTATGCAGGTCTGCCGTAAAACGTTTCAAAACTGAGCCAGCCGTAGATATTTCCTTCCTCATCTGTTTTCACATAGAGAGGACGTTTCTCTGAATGATTCAAAAACCACTGACGGCGGTCTTCTACTGTAACAGGTTCTGTATCGGCCGTTACTTCTCTTGAAGCAATCGTTGAATTGTAGATATCGACGATCTCTTTGAGGTCATCTTCTGTTGCCATGCGGTTGAAAGTCTTCACCATATGTACCCCCATCTTTTTTCATTCATCATACATATTATTGATGCGATTGCGCAAAATAAAAAGAAAAATAATTTCGTGTGTATATATTTTTTGAAAAGTGTTCAGAATGTTGCTGAGGTGATGAAAAATGAGAGAGGAAGAAAAGAAACGTACTTCCAAAATCACAAAAGTTCAGCAATTTTTCCGTAAGCGCTGGGTATTCCCTGCTATTTACTTGGTCAGCGCAGCGGTCGTGTTAACAGCCGTTCTTTGGTATCAAGCTGTATCGAAAGATGTGAAAGACCAACTATCTGATGGAAATCAAACAGGACAAGAACAACGTGATGATGCCGTTGAAGTTGGAAAGCCAATTGAAAATGTCGCTATGCCGGTCCAGAATTCTGAGAATGTTTCTGTCGTGAAAAAGTTCTATGAAGCAGATGCTGATCAAAAAGAAAAAGAAGCAGCACTTGTAAACTATAATAACACCTATACCTTAAGCAAAGGTATTGATCTTGCAGATAAAGATGGCAAAGTGTTTGATGTCACAGCTGCTCTTAGTGGAACAGTCGTTCAGGCGAAAAAAGATCCAGTTCTCGGTCACGTTGTTGAAATTGAACATGAAGATGGATTGTCTACTGTTTATCAATCGTTGTCTCAAGTGAGTGTAAAAGAAGGCGATGAAGTAAAGCAGAATGATGTCATCGGTGCTTCTGGTAAGAATCTATATGGTGCTGAAAGCGGCAACCATGTTCACTTTGAAATTCGTATGGAAGGTTTAGCGCTTAATCCACTTAGCTTCATTGATAAGCCTGTTTCTTCCATTGAAAAAGCAGCGCAAGAAGTGACGGAAGAAGCAAAAGAACCTGCTCAGCCAAAGGTTGATGAAAAAACGAAGGAACCTGCTGCTGACGATAAGGCAAAAGAGCCAGCTGAAGAAAAATCTGAAGATAAGTCTGATGAGAAGGGGAAATCCTCTGATCAAGAAAAGTCTTCTGATTCCTCTAAAGACCGCAGTCAGTCAGAAGAAACAAAACAATCTTAATGTCATGTCAGATCCTCTGTGTAGATAAATGCACAGAGGTTTTTTTCTGTCTTTAAAAAAACCTCCGCCATATGGCGGAGGGGATGCTATAAGGCGGCAGGTCCTTCTTCACCTGTCCGAATGTTGATTGTATTTTCTATCTCATATATAAAAATCTTCCCATCCCCTGGTTCTCCTGTACGAAGTACCTTTTGAGCCGTTTCCACGACCTGTTCAACAGGTACTTTGCTTAAAACGATTTCGATCTTTAAACGTTCGTACACATTGCTTTCCTTTTTGACGCCACGGTATAGTTCCGTATGTCCCTTTTGTAATCCGCAGCCGTGCACATTGGAAAAGGTAATCGAGGTGACACCAATCTTTCCAAGCTCCACCTTTAATGTTTCAAAATTAGCTGGACGTGTGACAATCTCCACTTTATACATTTTGCTCATAGAGACACCCCTTTTTCTTTAATCTTGATATGCTTTTTCGCCATGCATCGTTAAATCAAGACCGACTGATTCTTCTTCTTCAGTTGCGCGAATCTTGAAGAAGATGTTGACGACTTTGATGATCACGTATGTGACAACTGCAACAAAGACGTATGTGGCCACGATGGCGACAACTTGTTTCCAAAGTAAGCTTGGATCGCCGTAAAATAAGCCGTTGGCTCCGCCATCATTGACAGATGTAGTGGCGAAAAGGCCTGTAGCAATGCCTCCCCACGTACCGCCGATTCCGTGCAGACCGAATGCATCCAGTGCATCATCATAGCCGAACTTGGCTTTAAGTGAATAGACGCCCCAGAAACAAACGATTCCGCCGATGATTCCGATGATAATCGAAGCAAATGGTGTGACAAAACCTGCGGCAGGTGTAATCGCTACTAGGCCTGCAATGGCTCCAGAGATTGCACCTAGCATCGTTGGTTTTTTGTTGATCATCCATTCGACTAACAGCCAGCCGATGATTCCTGCAGCAGCTGCTGTATTCGTGTTAATAAAGGCATACATGGCGACACTGTCTAATGTGAGGGCACTTCCTACGTTAAACCCAAACCAGCCAAACCAAATCACAGCTCCGCCAAGAAGTGTGTAGATCAAGTTATGCGGAGAAGAACTTGCCGCTTCTTTTCGCTTCCCGAGAACAATGGCTACGACTAGACCAGCCACACCTGATGAAATGTGGACGACGTTTCCACCGGCGAAGTCAAGTGCTCCCATTTCGCCAATCCAGCCGCCACCCCATACCCAGTGAGCGACTGGAGCGTATACAAATGTGACCCAAAGGAGTGTAAACACGACCACCGCTGAGTAACGAATACGTTCAGCGAAGGCACCAGAGATAATGGCTGTTGTGAGGACAGCAAAGGTCATTTGGAACATCATGAACAATGAATGTGGAATCGTATCACTATATGAACCAGGTTCAAAGCCAACGCCTTTTAGTCCAACCCAGTCAAAGCCTCCGATCCATGCATTGCCTGGCGCAAAGGCCAGTGAATAGCCAAACACGATCCAGACGATAGAGACAATGGCTAGTGAGGTTAAGCTGTGCATTGTCGTACTTAACACGTTTTTACTTCTCACAAGTCCTCCATAGAATAAGGCTAAACCCGGTGTCATTAACCACACGAGTAGTGTGCAGAAGAACATAAATACTGTATCACTCATTTGCATGCTGCATTCCCCCGAATCATTCAGAATTAATAGATTTCTTAATTCTTCATTATAGAGAGAAAAGTCATATATAACATATTCGTGTAAGTTTATCTAACATGGTTTTTTGGTCATTATCAATATAAATGGATGAAAAGTTCGTAAAAAATGAGAATAAACGTGCATGAACGACGAAAAATAAAGGGCGTTTGACCTATAAAATCGAACTGAGAAACAATGTGGTTCGCTCCTCTTGAGGAGAATCAAATAATTCTGATGGGGTACCTTGTTCGACGATTCGTCCTTCATGCATATAAACAACTCGGTCAGCTACTTCTTTTGCGAAGCCCATTTCATGAGTGACGATGACCATTGTCATGCCTTCTTTGGCAAGACTTTTCATGGTATGCAGCACTTCGCCTACAAGCTCTGGGTCCAGCGCAGAAGTGGGCTCGTCAAATAACATGACATCGGGCTTCATGGCGAGAGCTCGTGCGATGGCAACGCGCTGTTTTTGACCGCCTGATAGCTTTGAAGGGTACACTTTTGCTTTATCCGCTAGTCCGACTTTCTCTAATAAGACATTGGCTTCAGTTATCGCTTGTGCTTTCTTTGTTTTTTTCACCATGACCGGTGCTTCGATGATGTTTTCAAGCACGGTTTTGTGCGGGAAGAGATTAAAATGCTGAAACACCATGCCTATTTTCTGCCTCATTTCGTTTAATTGATCTCGTTTTGGATGAACGGGACTGCCATCAATGATGATCTGACCGTCATTTTTTATTTCTAAAAAATTCATACAACGGAGCAAGGTGCTTTTCCCAGAGCCGCTTGCACCAATTAAGACGACGACATCATTTTCATATACAGTGAGGTCGATATCTTTTAAGACATGCAGTTCTCCAAAGTATTTATTCAGTTTTTCAACGCGAATGATCTCTTTTGATTCTGTCATGCTTCTCCTCCTAATGATCACTGACTGATAGTTTCTTCTCAACGGTTTGCACAGCGAATGTTAACAGCAGGACAAGAACTAAGTAATAGACAGCCACGACAAGTAAGTACGTCATGTTGTCAAAACTGTTGGAGCCTTGAGTGGTGGCTATGTTAAAGAGTTCATTGACGCTGATGAAGGCAGCAAGTGATGAATCTTTTAAGCCGATGATAAACTGATTGCCGAGAGGGGGAAGGGCGCGCCGCATCGCTTGCGGGAGAATGATACGTCTCATGGTTAGAAATCGCCCCATGCCAAGAGAACGTCCTGCTTCTTTTTGACCTTGATCGATTGATTGAATCGCCCCTCTGAATATTTCTGCTATATAGGCACCGTTATGGAAGGCAAGCGCAATAGAGGCTGCCCAAAAGTCGGGTATATTTAATTCTGTCAGCCCAAAATACAGGATAAAAATCTGCACAATGAGTGGTGTCCCGCGTACAAGGAAGATATAGGCATTTGCGATATAACCGAAAACGGCCACGCGGGATATTTTTAGTAAGGCAAAGAAAAGCCCGATGAACATGCCGATGAAAATACTGATGACAGTGAGTTGTAAGGTGAGCAGCATTCCTTCTAAGAAAACGCCTCTAGAATCAATCAGCGTTTGAAAAAAATGTGATAAGGTAGGCAAAACAATCATCTCCATTTGAAGAAAGTGCGCCTAGAGAAAGGCGCACAATCGTGGTTTTAATCCTGTTTGACGGTAATATCTTCGTCAAAATATTTTTCGCTAATTTGTCTTAATGTTCCGTCTTTTTTGAGTGCATCAATCGCATCGTTGATTTCTTTTATGAGCTCTTTATTGTCTTTAGAGACAGCAATTGCTTGCTCACTTTGCCCGAGTCTTTCTTGTGCTTCAATTTTTAGTTTTTTCTTCATGGCTTCTGCCCCTGTGGCAAAATCAGTGACGACTGCATCGTGTTTGCCATTGGCTAGTGCTTCTAAAGCGACAACATCACTGTCGTAATATTTCGGTTCCTGACCGCTATGTTCTTTGGCAATATCCGCATAAGACGAACCTTTAGAGACAGCGATTTCTTTGTTTTTTAAGTCATCTGCACTGTGAATGTCTGCGCCGGGTCTTGTGAAGATTTGCGGACCGGAGTAGTAATACGGTTGAGAAAAAAGGACGTGTTTTTTTCGTTCCTCGTTGATGGTATGACTTGCAACGGCAGCATCAAATTTACCTGCTTTGACGCCTTCGACGATGCCTGCGAATTTATATTTTTTCTGTACAGGCTCTAGGCCCATCTTGTCGCTAATCGCATTGCCGACATCAATATCAAAGCCGGACATCTGGTTTCCATCCATGTAACTGAATGGGTGGAATTCACCTGATGCTGCAAAAATAAATTTCCCATCCTCCAAAATCGGCGACCCTTTCGCTGTAGAATTACGTTTATCTCCGTTCCCATTTGTTTCATTTGAACCACACGAAGACAGAAGTAATACTGCAACCGAGAAAAGGGCTGGGACCCAAAACCGTCTTTTTTTAATAATAAGCTTCTCCTCCTTTTCAGCCGTTCTCCGTATAAGGAGAAAGTAGGCTTTTCAATATGTGTAGCATCTTACCATTTGTTCCTCATATTCTCAATTTTATATGCGCTTTTCCAACACTTGCCCTTTTTAAAATGTATGTCTTGCTTTTCGGAGAGAGAACTTGAATTGATCAGGGTAAAAAAGGGAAATGAATCTCATAATAACGAGGAGATAGACAAAGAACGTGTATGTCAAAAGAAGGGGGCGGGTGTATGATCAAATGGAAAAACAACCGAAAAGTCTTTTTAACGGCGATTGCTTTTGGAACGATGTTAAATCCATTGAATTCCTCAATGATTTCTTTAGCCTTGCATCAAATTCAGCATGAGTTCGGTTTGTCGTTTACGACGGTATCTTGGCTCATTTCAACCTTTTATTTGGCCAGCGCGGTCACGCAGCCGGTGAGTGGACGAATTGGAGATCATGTGATGAGCCGAAGAACCTTATTTTTATTTGGACTAGTTCTAGTGGCAGTCTCGGCCATTTGTGCGCCGTTTGCCCCGACTTTTGCGGTGCTGATTGTGATCCGGCTTCTTCAGGCGATTGGAAGCAGTGCGATCTATCCTTCAGGTGTTGGACTGATTCGGGATCATGTGAAGGAACGACAAGCTTCTGCTTTAGCGGTATTGTCCATCTTTGCTTCAGCGATGACAGCACTCGGGCCGACACTTGGCGGGTTTTTGATGACGATCGGCAGCTGGCCGGCGATCTTTTTAGTGAATCTGCCATTCATATTGATCAGTTTTTTTCTAGGCCTTTCCTTGTTTCCTAAGGAGAAGAAGAAAAAATTGCGTATCGGAGACACTGTCCGAAAGCTTGATTTGCCAGGGATGTTTCTATTTACAGTTTGTATTGTCCTTTTGCTTTCTTTTTTATTATCACTATCTGATGGTATTCAGTATGTACAGGGCATTCTCTGTCTTGTGAGTGCGGGTGCTTTTATATGGTGGGAATATCAGGTGGATGAGCCATTTATCCAAATTCGGATGTTCAGGCAGGAGAAACGGCTTTCGCTTGTGTATGTGCAATTTATCATTTTGAATATTTTCTTCTATTGTCTCTTTTTTGGCTTGCCAAGTTATTTTCAGGATGAATTGGGCTGGCGTGTGGAGATGACAGGTCTCTTTATGCTTTGCATGTCTGGCGTGAGCATAATGGTATCGCCGCTGACTGGCAAGTGGGTAGATCGCGGCGATGAACGGCATCCTGTTTTGGCAAGTGCTGTGCTGATGCTGGCCGGTGCTTCAGCAATGACTTTCTTTTTTATACCTGCGCCATTCTGGGGGAAAGGACTGGTTCTTGCTTTGCTTGGACTCAGTTACGGGATTGGAAATGTTGCGCTTCAAGCTGCGATGTTAAAAGCGAGCCCTCAACAAATGATTGGCACGACCTCTGGGCTTTTTCAAACATGCAGGTACCTTGGTTCCATTCTGTCATCTGCCGTGCTTGGCATGCTGTTTGGTGAGGAAATTGCAGGTTCTCATTTTGAACAATTAGGCTGGACATTAATCATGATTTCCCTTGTTGGCATTAGCGTCAGCCTTTATTTTTCGAGTATGGTCAGAGGAAAACAAACAATGAAAAAAGCGGCTGGGATAAAGTAGAAGAGAGGTCTTCCATACTTTATCGCAAGCCGCTTAAGAGTTGGACAGGTCTGATCCTTGGTCCTTTTGCTTCCTTCTGAAAATTTTGCCCACAATGTTCTCGTAAAATGTCACGATACGGTCAATTGGAGAGTCAAAGAACTTCCATAATTTATTCATGATAAAGACAACCACAATCGATACGATCAAGCTGCCTAATACATCAAATGGATAATGATGACCGACCCAGATGCGGGAGAACCCTGTCAGTAATCCAAAAACAAGCAAAATATTGCCGAGTTTTTTATTACGGGATCGAATGGCTAGTGAAAGAGCCAGTGCACCTGTTGTGTGGTCACTTGGGAAGGAAGCGTCTGCTGAGTGCGGGATGAGTGTGTCGACTTTGTGCGCCACAAACGGCCGCTCTTCATAATAAAACAGCGTAATGGCAAAATTGACGATGAGTGCCACGATGCCTGTTACACCAGAAAAGAAGACATGCTTCTTAAATTTGTGATTACCTAAAAACCAGCAAATCAATAAGACGAGGGCATATACGAGAATGGCCTTTTTCGTAATGAAAATCATGGCCTGATCTAAAAACTCAGAATGATGAGCCATCCCGTGTATGACTTTAAACAATTCGTAATTCAAAACATCACCTATACTTTCGCTTAACGCCAACTATTTTTCAAAAGACCTATCTGTTCATTTGAAATATCCTATATTTTAGCATGTTTTCAGTGAAGTTTAAAACAGTATCCTATTCTGATAGGGAAACCTTTTGTGCTTTTGCTTCTTGCGGTTTTCGTTCGCTCCAATAAAAAACGCCCATGCTGAGTAACACGACAACGCCAGCAATGAGATATACATTTGAAAAATCTGTGAAGCTGACAAGCAGTCCGAAGACAAATGATCCAGCGGCAATCCCCGTATCATATAGGGTAAAGAAAGTTGCTGTGGCGTAGCCTGTACGGTGTGCTGGTGAGTGCTGTATCGCAAGTGTTTGTAGACATGGCACCAAAGAGCCGTAGCCAAGACCGATGACAGCGCCGGATAAAAGAAGCATGGTGGCTGTTTGGGTAGCGGTCAGCATCCATAAACCAATCGCAAAGAGAGCAATCGATGGATAGATCACAATATGAGGCCCGACTCGGTCAAACAGTCTGCCTGTAAATGGACGTGATCCAAGCATTGCAGCTGCAAAAACAATGAAGAAATAACTGCTTGCACCCATCAGGTGAAGTGAATTGGCATACACTGAAATAAATGAAATGATCGGCGAGTAACAGAAGGAGATAATGATTCCAACTGCTGCCGTTTTTAAAGCACCTTTTTCAAACAGGTGAGAAAAAGTGAATCGAAAGATGACACTTCCGCCGTTTTCAGGCTCTGGCTGTCTAATCAGCATCGTGAAAGCTGCACCGATAGAGACGATGATCGAAAAGAGAAGAAATAAAGAATGGAATCCTACTTTTCCGACTTGATTCAGTGCGATAAACGGACCGATAACCACAGCGAGGTTCATTGACATCACAAAGTATCCAAGACCCTCTCCTCGTTTATGTTTCGGAATCATATCAGCTGCAATAGCACTTGCTACGGTTGTCAAAATGCTGAAGAAGATTCCTTGTACGAAACGCAGCATGAGAAGTGTTTGAAATTGATCAATTGGAATGTATAAATAAGTGAGCAGGGCAAAAGCCGTTGAAGAAAAAATCGCCATGCGTTTCTTGCCGAATTTCTCAATAATGGCCCCTGAAAATGGTCTTGTCACAATTGCTGATAATAAGAAGACCGTCACAAGGAGGCCGCCCTGTGATTCTGTTCCATTTAATTCATCCATTGTGTAAATGGGGAGTAGTGTCAAAAGGGCATAAAAAGAGGTGAATGTAAATAAATTCACCAGGACAATCATGATAAAGTCTTTTGTCCAAATGCGTTCGTTCATGGTGTATGTCACTTCCTATTCAGTTGATAATTTGTGTAAAAGTGTATGGAGGAGTTGTTTTTCTTCGTAGGTAAAATCTGAAAGACATTCTTCTTCAAATTGTTCCATCGTCTGTTTGATTTTTTGAAACTTTGCTTTTGCATCGTCTGTCATGACGATGAGATTCTCACGTTTGTCTTTTCCTTGGACTCGTTTCACCCAGCCGTTTGCTTCTAGACGCGTCACGGTTCTGGTAATCGTCGGTGCTTCGACGTTCAAATAGGTCCAAATGTCTTTTTGCGTTTTAGGACCGAATGTATCCAAACAAAAAAGTACAGTCCACTGGGACATGTACAAGTCATAAGCAGCAAGCGCTTCGTTCGCTTTTTTAGACAGCAGCCGCGCGCTTTGATGTATTTGATGTAAACACTCTCTGTTTAACGTATCCATAGGCTCACCTTTATTCATTATTTATCTAGGTAAATAAAATCACCTTTCCTATTTTACGTGTTACACCGATGCTTGTAAAGTGAAAATTTTCGCCACTCGAAATGATTTTTTGTTTTGTCTTTTCTGATAAATCCCTTGTCCCATCTTCATTTTTAGCATATTCCCTATGCAATGCTAATACACTGTTACAAACCTGACAAAGAGAGTGTTTGAGGTGAGGGATCGTGTTTGGCATTTACTACCTAATGGATGAGAAATTAAGACGAACAAGCGCCGCTGAAAATGGATAATATTGATACGGATCTCATTTCACACTTCTCACATCCATTTTAGGGAGGTCGAGTGGTGTGCACGATTACATCAAAGAGCGAACAATCAAGATAGGAAAGTATATCGTGGAGACAAAGAAAACCGTTCGTGTAATTGCGAAAGAATTTGGAGTCTCTAAAAGTACTGTACACAAGGATCTAACAGAAAGACTGCCAGAAATTAATCCAGATCTGGCTAACGAAGTGAAGGAGATACTGGATTATCATAAATCAATCCGCCACCTGCGAGGGGGAGAAGCCACAAAGTTAAAGTATAAAAAAGAAGAAATTTTAGAAGGTGAGCCTGTAAAACAGTAAGCTTTAGTTCTTTGTTCATAAACATGATATATATATCTTCCTCTTATCGGTAGTTTCTAACCACAAATTTTGTAAAGACTTTTGTAAAGAAATATCTTTTTTTCTGCAAATTATGATAGAATATATAATTAGGGCAGAATGTGGTATTTGCTATGGAAACAGATTTTCAAGGAGGATATATATAGATGTTTGCTAGGGATATTGGAATTGATCTTGGTACTGCAAATGTACTGATTCATGTCAAAGGAAAAGGAATTGTGTTAAATGAACCATCTGTTGTCGCTCTTGATAAAAACAGCGGGAAAGTATTAGCTGTTGGAGAAGAAGCAAGACGTATGGTTGGACGTACGCCTGGGAATATTGTTGCGATTCGTCCATTAAAAGATGGCGTAATTGCTGATTTTGAAGTAACTGAAGCGATGCTCAAGCATTTTATTAACTCATTAAATGTGAAAGGGCTATTCTCTAAGCCGCGTATGCTCATCTGCTGCCCAACAAACATTACATCTGTTGAGCAGAAGGCGATCAAAGAAGCTGCTGAAAAAAGCGGCGGGAAGCATGTATTTCTTGAAGAAGAGCCAAAAGTAGCAGCTATTGGTGCTGGTATGGATATTTTTCAGCCAAGTGGAAACATGGTCGTAGATATTGGAGGCGGAACGACAGATATCGCTGTCATCTCAATGGGTGACATTGTAACCGCCTCTTCTATTAAAATGGCTGGAGACAAATTTGACTTGGAAATTCTAAACTACATTAAAAAAGAGTACAAGCTGTTGATCGGTGAGCGAACTGCAGAGGACATTAAGATCCAAGTTGCAACGGTATTCCCAGACGCACGTCACGAAGAGATCTCGATTCGTGGACGAGACATGGTGACAGGATTACCAAGAACGATTACCGTCACAAGCAAAGAAGTAGAAGAAGCATTACGTGAATCTGTATCTGCCATTGTTCAGGCTGCGAAACAAGTTCTTGAAAGAACACCACCTGAATTATCAGCTGATATCATTGACCGCGGCGTCATCATTACTGGTGGCGGAGCGCTTCTAAACGGGCTTGATCAATTGCTTGCAGAAGAGCTGAAAGTACCAGTTTTCGTTGCAGAAAATCCAATGGATTGTGTAGCAGTTGGTACTGGCGTGATGCTTGATAATATGGACAAGCTGCCAAAGCGTAAACTCAGCTAATGATTTCCCTCATTCTTTTTAGAAAGAATGGGGGATTTTTATTAAAGAAGCCTGCCAATATGCCGATATATTTCATAGAAGATTGTGTACTGATGATTTTAGGTCATGTGAAAGAATTTGAATGAGGTGAGCACGTGTTAAAAGGACTATACACCGCAACATCTGCCATGATCGCTCAAGAGCGGCGGACAGAAATGCTTTCAAATAATATCGCAAATGCGAATACTCCAGGCTATAAAGCAGATGAAGGGGCCATGCGCGCATTTCCAGAAATGCTGCTAAGCCGAATGGAATCAGGACGTTTCCAAACATCTTCAGGCAAAGGCTTTAGTATCCCACAGCAAACGGCGATTGGCGGAATTAATACGGGAACATACATGCAGGAATTGATTCCTCAATTTACACAAGGAACATTAAAAACAACGGATCAAACAACTGATATTGCATTAGTAGAAAATAATGTGCCCATCAACCCGGAGACAAATCAAAAGTCAGCGCTTTTTTATGCTGTGAATACACCAGAAGGCGTTCGTTATACGAAAAGCAGTTCCATTACATTGAATGATCAAAATCAGTTGACGATCAATGGACGTGCCCTTCTTTCTGTGACGGGTCAGCCGATTACCGTTCAAAGTGAGAATTTCAAAGTGAACGCAGATGGAACCGTGAGTGAAAACGGACAAAACCTTGGACAAATTGATGTACGTGTTGCAATGGATACAAGAAACCTTGCGCGTGAAGGAAATGATTTATACCGTACAGCTGATAACCAGCCTCTTCCAAGTGCGGTCAATAACGGTCAAATGTCCTATACATTAAGCCAAGGTGTATCAGAGCTCTCGAACGTTGATGTGACGAAATCATATACAGAAATGACAACAGCCTACCGCGCATTTGAAACAAACCAAAAAGTGGTTCAGGCATATGATAAAAGTTTAGAAAAAGCAGTGAATGAAATCGGAAGAGTGTATTAATAAAGAAATGAAAGAGAGAGGAGGATTCTCATGCTTAGAACGATGATCAATGCAGCTGTGTCAATGAACGAGGTGCAAAAGCAGCTTGATATCATTAGTAATAACATCGCAAACAGTGAAACAACAGGGTATCGCGCGAAAAACACCCGTTTTTCAGAGCTGGTCAGACAACAGTTTAATCAGGTAGATGAAAAAAATGAGCAGGTGGCAAACAGTCGTCTGACACCTGCTGGTTTAAGGCTTGGAACTGGAACGATGGTCAATGCATCCATTAACTCATTGCAAGGGTCTATTAAAGAAACAGGCCGTGACCTTGATGTTGCATTTGGTGCGCCATCTCAGTATTTGCAGGTCAATGCTGGCGGTAACATCCGGTATACAAGAGATGGCTCTCTTTATTTACAGCCAGGAAATAATCGGAATCAAGTCCAGCTGGTGACAAGCGAAGGCCATCCGATTCTTGACGAAAACGGGAATGAGATTGTCTTAAATGCGAATTTCCGTGATATTTCTATCGATAAAAATGGCCGGCTTACAGCTATTTCTCGAGGCAATCAACCGAATCAGCAGGTGAATCTTGGGGTTGTTCAAGTGAATAATTCTTCAGCACTCATCTCTGAAGGAGAAAATTTGTTCTCAGTCGACGGCAACTATCAAGGCGCTTTAACGGCACTGAATGGGGCAAACCGTCAGGCCATTCAACTTCAGCAAGGTGCACTTGAAACGTCGAATGTGGACATGTCTAAAGAATTAACAGACCTCATGACAACACAGCGTTCGTATCAGATGAACTCAAGAACCATTACGATGGGCGATCAAATGCTAGGACTCATTAATACCATTCGATAATGAGCAGGCGGATGTCAGCCTCTCATGATAAAAAAGGCGGCTCGCTCAAAGTCGCCCTTTTTTTTATAAAAATCTGAGACATCTGCAAGCAGATCTTCAAGATCAATCCAGGCTTCTTTTCGTTCAAGACATGTGACGAGTGTAGCAATCTGTTCATCTGCCTTGGGCGCTTGGCTGTAGAGAAGGAATAAAATTTGGAACTTGATTCTTAATAGATCAAATTGGGCATCAACGGCTTCTTTTAGCCCTTTTTGAATATACTTCATTCCTTCATCAGTTAAATTCTCTTTAAAGCAGGAACGCACAGTTTCATAGAGACACGACACATAGGAGTGGGCAGATTTCCGGTATGCTGGGAGCCGAAGCGCTTTTTTAAAGTATTCTAGTGCTTCCTTATGACGATTCTGTCTCGACTTGATAAAACCAGCGTCATAATACACGATACCAAGCAGTTCTTGGTCATCAATCATTTTCACGTATTCGATAATTTCAATAAAAATAGCTTCTGCTTCTTCATATTTTTTTTGATCACTAAAGTTAAGGGCGAGCACAATTTTGCACCGATAAATGCTGTGGATATCCCCGTGCTTTGCAAAGATATCCATGGCTTTTTCAACATGTCGAATGGATAACAGTGAATAGCGGTTGTTATAATAAACACCACTTGTACGGAAATGAAACTCCGCTTCCTCTAGCTCATCGTCTAGCAGGGGAAGTTTTTCTTCTGCTTTTTCAAGATAATGAATGGCATCATTTTGATCGCTCTTTAAAGATTCGTATAAACCGAGAAAAAAGTAAAAATAATATTGCAGTTGATCATTCATTTGATCTTTGTGGAGCATGAGTTCATGCTTCAGTTTTTCTAAGTCTTCTGTTTGGTTCATCCAGAGCTGGTGCCGAAAAAGCATAAGCTGATAATGTAAATGAAGCTCCTGTTTCTTTGACAATCTACGTTTATATTTGGTTAAGGACGTTTTGATCTCTTCAGCCTTCGAAAAATGTCGATGTTTTAGCATTGTATACCACGAATGGAGAAGTTTTTTAATGGATTTATCGCTTATAAAATTCATTTTTACCCTCTTATTCAATCAATGATGTAATATATATTACCATATTTGTGAAAAAACGATGAGTGTAGAGTGGATTATATTTCATGACAATAGGTAATGATAGATTCTATTTTTTACCATAAATGTTGGCTGAACATTGAAAAATGACTGCATTCATAATATACTTCAATAGGAATCAAATGAAGATTAGCGATATAGAAAAGAAGGAGAGATCAAGACATGCTTGATGCTCAGCAAATTCAAGACATTATTCCACACCGTTATCCATTTTTATTGGTTGACCGTATTTTAGAAGTTGATGGTGAGAAAAGAGCGGTTGGAATCAAAAATGTCACAGTAAATGAAGAATTTTTTAATGGCCATTTCCCAGGATACCCCATCATGCCGGGTGTGCTTATTGTAGAAGCGCTTGCTCAAGTTTTTGGGGTCATCATGTTAGGTAAAGAAGAGAACAAAGGGAAAATTGGTTTGTTTGCAGGGATTGACAGCTGCCGATTCAAAAGACAGGTCAAGCCAGGCGATCAGCTACGTTTAGAGGTTGAAATCACACGTCTTCGCGGTCCAGTTGCCAAAGGAAAAGCAGTTGCAACAGTAGATGGCGAAGTGGCATGTGAAGCAGAACTGACATTTTCTATCGGTCCGAAAGTATCGTAATGTGTCTGACGGTTCATCTTGTATGAACCGTTTTTTATATGGAAACATTCAGCCAGAGCGGATGAGGACTTGCTTTTTTGACAAAAAAACGTCATATTAGACAAAAAAAGATGAAGGTGATAAAGAATGCTGAAAGAATTTAGAGAGTTTGCCGTCAAGGGGAATGTGATTGACCTTGCTGTCGGTGTCATCATCGGGGGAGCATTTGGCAAAATTGTCACTTCTCTTGTGAATGATTTAATTATGCCGCTTGTTGGTATTATTGTTGGGGGGCATGATTTTAGTGGATTGTCTATTAAAATCGGTTCTGCTCAAATTTTGTATGGAAGTTTCATTCAAACAGTGGTCGACTTCTTGATTATCTCCTTTTCCATTTTTATCTTTATTCGTTATTTAAATAAATTAAAACGGAAAAAGGTAGAGGAAGAGGAAGTGGTTGAAACGCCAGATCAAACGGAAGTGTTGTTAACCGAAATTAGAGATTTATTGAAAAATCAAAGCCAATCGAAAGATGTGCAATAGAAAAAGAGCGGCTCATCCCGCTCTCAGCGTGTAGACAAACCCTCGCATTCTTTGTCAGGGCTGTGCTCCGGTGCTCACGAATATTAAATTCGCTCTGCTCCGGTGCTCGCCCTTCCTAGACTTCAAAGGTTTTCTATTAAGCTGAAAAGGAAGACAAAGGGCTAAAATAAAGTTCATTTTAGCCCTTTGTCAACCATCTAAGAGCGGCTCATCCCGCTCTTTTTTATGTGTTCTGTTTAAAAGCATCCAGCAGTTTTTCTCCTGATAGCCCCTCTTTGACGAGGTCTTTTAATACTTCTTCGGTTTCTGTTCTGTAACGATTTGTGATCATTTTACCGTCGAGTAATACAGATATGTTTTCTTCTAAGGCAACGATGTTTTTGACTTGGACCGATAGATGAACAGGGCGGTTGTTTTCTTTTGTAATCGTCACGAGAATCTTTACTTCTGTATGCTGCTGGAAGAGCACCTCAAACACTTGTCTATGCTTCTTTGGAATCAGTGCCTCGATCATCCAGTGATTTTCGCCATCTTCTTTATTAATGATTAAGCCGTCACGAAGGGGAATGCTGGACATTTTATCTTGCTTTGGATCAAGTTCGATTTTTAAATCAATCAGCCTAAAGGTTTTCATATTTATCACCTCACAAGCGTTCATTATTCGTAAGTATCATTATAGCATACAACATCTGTATAAATGAAACCGCTGCCTACTCAGAACTAGCTGCATATAAGTGAAAGGAGATGTTTTATGGAGTCCTATCAACTTCGAAACATACATATTGGTGAGGAAAAGGAAAGCAATGTGAGGGTCTATACATGGGGAGACATTCTCTCATTTTGTGATGTGTATATGGAAGAAGGGGAGTCCCTCACTTTTCAATACGTGACAGACGATCAAATGGACTGTTTCGAATTTCAATTGTCAATTCATGATGGAAGGCTTTGTTTTTATTGGTTTGCGTGGGACGGGTCTGACTATATTCACATGCCTTCTAGTAATTGGATTCATTCAGATGTTTTTTATCAATTTATGAAAAATAAGTATTTCGTCAAACAAAATAAGATGATGTTTTATACGCAAGCGGTAAAAAGTAAAAATGATTGAGGAAATAAAGAATTTGAAGAACGATTTTGTCATTTTCGTTTTTTGTCTCTTGTGCTATTTCTCAGTAGACTAGGGTTAGCTGAAAGGAAAGGAGGCAAAAGGCAAAGGTCTAGCATCTCGCGGCCCTCCTCTAGCTATAGCTGATAGACTTTGCCTTGTACACATATTCACTGCGTAATAGTAGAACCAAGGTTTCTTTGTATCAGTCATGTGTCCCCTGTGAATCCCCTTATGCGTATCCGGTCATGTAGCGTGACCGGGTACTCTTATATTCATTGATAAGCCGATCATCCCTTGCAAATAGTGGATACTCATTTCATAATGATGATGGATTTGAAAACGGAAGGTCAACTGAAAATGCAGGCAAAAAAGGAGAGACCGATGACAAACATTCAATTAATCGCAACGGATTTAGACGGAACTTTATTGAACAGTGAGCACAAAGTGAGTCAGGAAAACGAGCAGGCGTTAAAGGAAGCAGCGGCGAGTGGGATTGAGGTTGTCGTTTCAACAGGAAGAGCGTATTTTGATGTGAAATCTATTTTTGATCAGCTTGGGATGAATACGTGGGTCATCAGTGCAAATGGAGCTGTGATTCATGATCCAGAAGGTCAGGTATATCATTCGGCTGTTCTAGAAGAAGAAAAAGCAAAACACATCTTATCATGGCTTGAGGAGCGTGATTATTACTATGAAGTGTTTACGAATGAAGCCATTTACACACCAAACCGCGGCAGGGAGCTTCTGGCGATAGAAATGGACCGCTTAAAGAGTGCAAATCCAGAAACGGATCAGCGTGTTCTTGAGCAAGCGGCTGAAGTTCAATACAGCCAGTCAGGTTTTGCTTATATTGATACATATCAAGAATTGTTTCGTGAGGATCAGAATCTTTCGTTTTATAACATCTTAGGTTTCTCATTTTTTCAAGCCAGATTGAAAGCCGGATGGGATGCGTTTGGACATGATTCTGAATTAACATTGGTTAGTTCGGCTGATCATAACTTTGAAATTGGAGCAAAGGAGGCGTCGAAAGGGCAGGCGTTAACCAGGCTGGCAGAAAAGCTCGGTATTCCATTAAGCAGAACAGCGGCTGTAGGAGACAGTTTAAATGATGAATCGATGATTCGGGCAGCTGGGGTTGGAATTGCAATGGGGAATGCGAGAAAGGATATAAAAGAATTAGCTGATCACGTCACGTTAACAAATGATGAACATGGTGTGGCACATATGATTCAACATCTTTTGAAATAATTGAATCGTATGTATTTGTATAAATGACATAGGATGAAGCGCATTCTACAAAAGAGGAATTCAGAACTACTTCTATTTACACCCGCTATGGAACATCATATAATTTAATTATGAATATAACCCGCTTGTAAGGAAGTTAAGGAGAGTAAACGAATGGCGCTGGAATCTTATAAGTCCGACAATCTGCATTTAATCAAGGAAGCCTTAGACTATACTCAGGTTGGCCTGACGGTGACGGACCCGTCTTTACCTGATAATCCTTTAATATATGTGAACAAGGGCTTTTTAGATATGACAGGCTATCAAGAAACCGAAGTATTAGGAAAGAACTGTCGTTTCCTTCAAGGAGATGAAACTGAACAGATTGCTCTCAAACAAATTAGGACAGCCATTGAAAACAAAGAGGCTGTCACTGTACAGTTGAAAAACTATAAAAAATCTGGTCAAATGTTTTGGAACGAGTTAAGTGTGGCGCCTTTATGGATTGATGAAAATGAAGGGAAACGCCTTTATTTCGTTGGTCTGCAAAAGGATGTTACGAAAGAGAAGGAACAGCAAGAGCTTCTTGAGCAATCCATTGATGAAGTATTGAATATTTCTGTCCCGATTGTTCCGGTGAAGGATGGTATTTCTGTCCTGCCGATCATAGGTACGTTAACAGCGCCAAGATTTGATAAAATCATCTCAACAGTCTCCACTTATATCTCTCAATCCAAAGACGATTACTTTATTGTGGATCTGTCTGGTCTATTAGAAGTGGATTCATTTGTGGCGGATGCGATCTTTAAGCTAAACGATCTGATTTTAATGACTGGCACAGAACTGATCGTGACAGGTATTAAACCAAATCTTGCGATGAAAATGGGAGAAATGAGAGAGGACTTCCGCGAGTTGAATACGTATATGAATGTGAAATCTGCATTGAAAAAGCTGCAAATTTAAGCATTCCTTTAGATGAGATTAAAAAAAGAGGACTTTTCATCAAGTTTGAGAAAAGTCCTCTTTTTGCTATCATTACGATGATTGAGCGGCTGCACTTAACGTGAATAAATCTTCTAGTTCATTCGTTGACAGCTCTGTAATCCAGCTTTCACTTTGGATAATTTGATCATTTAACGTTTGTTTTGTTTCGAGCATTTGATCAATTTTTTCCTCTATCGTGCCGGTTGTGATCATCTTATGGACGTGAACAAACCGCTTTTGCCCGATGCGGTAAGCACGGTCTGTTGCTTGGTTTTCTACAGCAGGATTCCACCATCTATCGTAGTGAATGACATGATTGGCGGCGGTTAAGTTTAGTCCGGTTCCTCCTGCTTTTAAAGAAAGAATTAAGATATTGAACTCTTTTTTCTGGAAACGTTCCACCATTTTGTCCCGATCATGTTTTGATAAGCTCCCATTTAAAAATTGAACTGGTTCTCCAAACATCTTTTCGGCGAGCTGTTTGATCATGTTGCCCATTTCAATATACTGCGTAAAAATGAGACAGCTTTCTCCTTGTTCGTGTATGGCTTTTAACAGCTCTGCTAATTTATCCATTTTTAATGAACGCTTCAACAATTTCACATCTGTTCCGCTCTCTTTTAAATAAAGAGCAGGGTGATCGCAAATTTGTTTGAGTCTGCCAAGCATACTTAAAATGATGGCTTTCCGCTGCATCCCTGTTAATGAGGCCATATGTTCGAATGTATCTTTGACCAGCTGTTCATATAAAGATGCCTGCTCTGCAGATAACGGGATGAATTCTTTTTCTTCTAGTTTCTCTGGCAGATTGAGTGCAACTTCTTCATCTTGTTTTGTTCGTCTTAATAAGAATGGCTTGATCAGCTGCTGCAGCTGTTGGATTCTTTTTTCTTCACGGTCTTTTTCAATCGGAAGGACGAACTTTTTATGAAAACTGGTCAGGCTGCCGAGATATCCTTTGTTCACGAAGTCGAAAATAGACCAAAGCTCTGTCAAGCGGTTCTCCATCGGTGTCCCGCTGAGGGCAATGTGGTGCTGTCCTTTTAATTGCCTAATGGCTCTCGATTGTTTCGTATGGGCATTTTTAATGTTCTGGGCTTCGTCTAAGCAAATGGTATTCCATTTGGCTGCTGTTAATTCATCACGGTCAGAATGTGAGAGACCATACGAAGTGAGGACGATATCTGTTGATTCGTACGCTTTTGTAAAGTTCTCACCTTGTGGACGTGATGGTCCATAATGCAGAGCGACATTCAAATGTGGTGCGAATGTTTCAAGCTCTCTTTGCCAGTTCCCTAATACGGAAGTCGGTGCAATGATGAGAGATGGAGCGGCGTCTTGTTGATGCTCCTTCAAATAGGTGAAATAAGCGATCATTTGAATCGTTTTTCCAAGTCCCATATCATCTGCTAAACAAGCCCCGAATCCATGAGACCTTAAGAACAGAAGCCAGTTGACACCGTGCTGCTGATACGGGCGCAGTGTGCCCTTAAAGGACTCACTCATCTCATAGGATGGCAGCTCTTGTGTATCATTTAACTGATGAACAAGTCCTCGTAGTTGAGACGAAAGTTCAAATTGAATATGGGCAAAGGCCGAACTGTCTAGCAACTCAGGAATCGACTCAGAGGAGGCCTCTTGGTCTGCGAGTTCACGTGATAAAATATCCGACATATGAAGTCCTTCGTTCTCAGCGCGCTCCATCCATTTCTTCATTTGCTGGATAAAGGTCGGGTCGATTTTAATCCATTGTCCACGAATGTTGACAAGACGACGTTTACTTTGAACAAGCTCGTTGAACTCATCTTCTGTCAGCTCAATCCCGTTTGTGGCAAAGCGCCAATTAAAGTCCATAAGGGCATCCATTCCAACGTGCGATTCGCCTCGTGGTGTGGAGGAAATCCGTGCTTTTAGCATCATGGTGCTTTCTTTGACGATCTGCCACCATGATGGGAGCAGGATCTCAATCCCCATGTTCACAAGTGTTTCACTCGCTTCAGATAGGAAGAGCCACGCTTCTTCTTCTGACATGAGGGTGGTACCAGATGTAAATGAGAGCCAAGGGACAATCTGACCGAACCGCTCCAGCTCTCTGGTGATTTTTTCTTGAAACGGACGCCATGATTTTTTTAAAGAACGGATGCCTTCAAAGAAATGCAGATCACTGTTTTTCTTATCACGCAAAAACAATTCAATTTTCCAATCATCCCCGTCGAAATCAGGCTCATTTAAACGCAAGCCGACAGTGAAAGGCGTCTCATCATCGATCCAGCCGATCGTTTCCAAGAAATCCTGTTCATCTAAAAAATGTCCCTGGAAGGAGGAAAGAGCAGGCGATTGAGCAGTCATTCGGTTCCATTTGTGCTGCAAGGCATCATCATATTGAATGTAATCCTGTACGGCAAAGGAGAACCAATCAGCTGTGTAGCCATCTAACAGGCCTTCTTTGTCTTTAAAGCGAAGCATGCCTTTTGTCCATGCCTCGAAATCTGGGACAAAATCTTCATCCTCGATGAATTCGTAAATGGTTGAGGCTGTTTTCATAAGCGGCTCTGTTTCATCCGTTAACGTCACATGGCTGAAAGTATTGAATGAATTTTTCCCTAGCAATTCAACGGTCATCCAAGGACTTAACAGGAAGGCAGGTGTGCCAATAAAGCTCACATCTTCTAAGAATGTTCCGTAAAAAGATGATTCGTGCCATTGGAAAAGCTGCCTCTTCATTTCATTTAGCGGTACAGGCTGTCCGTCCTCTGCTTGCGCTGAAATGGTGAAAGAGAAATCTTCGGTTTGTTCTGCATGAATGACAATTTGTTTATGGCGTGTCATCAATTAATTTTCCTTTCTTCATTTCCTCTTGGAACGCACGCAGCCGTTTTGTTGAATCTTGCAGCTGCTGTACATATCTTTCCCACACCGCGTTTTTTTTCGTTTTATGATAAAGCGTACGCAGTTTTTTGAGCATTTTCACAGATTCCCGGTAAGCACTTCGATTCTTTTGATCGAGAAGCAGTGAGATTTCCCGGTGGTATGAAGGAATGAGTGCTTCAGGCTCTTCCTTTGCAATCTGTTTGATCAGTTCTTTCTCCAATTCACTGATGGAGAAACCAACGAGGCTGTGTATTTCAATCCATTCTGCATAGCGTTCTTGTGCATATAAGAGCTGACTATATTCAGTAAATGCATAAGGCATACAGATTTGGAGATAGCGTTCATACAAGAAATGATCTTTCGTCTGTTTAAAGTATGCGTCTAAATAAAAGAAGAAATCGCTGACGGCTCCACGCAGTTCTCTATAAGATAGGTCAAGCTGGCAATATTCTTCTAATACATATGTGATCTCTTGATACCAAAGTTTGAGACGCTTCCAGTCCTTGCGGTTTGTGAGATCCTTAAGCCAATTGAGCACATTCGGCAGCATATCTGCATTGAGCAATTTTAATTGCTGGAAGAGTCTTTCGTCTTCTTTTAGCAAATAATCCATATGCATGAGCCCAATGGTGCGCTCAACCGTTTGCTCCTGCTGTTGGGCGCTCTTGAGTAATTCTGTTTCTTTTTTGACCCATTTCCCTCTATTTAATATAGTTCCCCAAATCTCCATAAAGACCGCAACTCGTTCATGCTGGAAAGGTCCGCTGATTTGAAGAAGTGTCCGAACGGTAGTTGGTGTGTTTTCAAGAAACGGATCGAGGGAAAAGGAAAGGGCGTATGTCCTCAAATGATCCACTGAATCAAAAATGGTGTTCATGAGCTGTTCTACATATGGATTCATCGAATAAAAGTCTTTTTCGGCATCAAGACGGCCGAGATCGATTAGCTCATGGAGCCTTAACCACACATCGATGGACGTATGAATCGCATACAAACTCTTGAATTCAGGTGAAGTGGGTGCGTGTTTTTTCAGGATCGATAAATAGCCGTAATACAAATGCTGTGGCGTTTGCTGGTGCTTCGGTGTCCGTTTCAGCCAGAGGTGAAATTCCTCCTGGAAAAAATTCAGCCAGCTCTGAAGTGATTGTTCATCTGGGCGCTTCACTTGGAAGTGCTGACGAATGAGTTCTTTGCTGCGCTGTAATTCATCCTTCTCTGACCAATTTTCTGTAAAGCCGGTCACACTCTCTACTTGAGCGTATAGCGAAAAGAAGACAGCGAGGATGTGTTTACATAGTCCATCAGCTGGACATGAGCAGCTGCTTCTCACTGGAAACAGCACATGAAGGTGGACTCTTGCTGCCACGACATCATGTACATAAGCTGACCATTCGGTATCAGACTCTTGCTTGAGCCGATATACGCTGTCCTGTCTATAAGTAATCAATGCTTTTTTGATGAGTTGCTTGTTTTCATCTGTTGAAGGAAGAAGTTCTTTGATCTGTTCGGCTGTTTGTTTGATTTCTTCTTCGTTGATGTTGTGCTGAAGCATTTGACCCGCTCCTAACCAAGTAAAAGATTCCAATTCTTTTATTATAGCTCAATGATGATTTATAAAAAAGTTTTTCATGAAAATGGTCATAAATTTCAAAAGCTGTCGAATGATGTATTAGAGTATTGCATAAACCAACCATACAGCATATAATAATGAAATTAGTGGAATCGAAAGGATACAGACATGGATAATAAGGGTTTAAATCAAGAAGAGTTTTTAAAGATTTTGATGTACGCTCATGATATTGGTGAAAATTCCAATGATGTCACAACAAAAGAAATGCTTGAAAATCTGATTGCTCATATTCGAAATGGCCTTGTTTCATAAAAGTAGCCCCCTGCTCTCTCAGCAGGGGGTTTTTGTATGCTTTTATGAATGGAACGAAAATCCCCGGCATACGATGACATTACAAGCATAAGGAGTATGGGGAGCTGATGTGTCATGAAGGTTGCGATTGCAGGCTGTGGGTATGTAGGGCTTGTCACAGGGGTGTGTTTAGCAGAGGCGGGACATGATGTGACATGTATGGATATTGACCGGCGGAAGGTCATGCAGCTGAAGCAAGGGAATCCTCCGATGTACGAGCCGGGATTAAAAGAACTGCTCAAACGGAATATGGAGCAAGGACGCATTCGTTTTCATATTAATGGAGCGTCAGCCTATTCGCAGGCTGACGTGTTAATGATTGCTGTCGGAACCCCGCAGCAGGCAGACGGTCAAGCTGATTTGCAGTATGTCTTTCAAGCGGCAAAGGAGATGGGCTTACAAGCAAAGCCAGGCGCAGTGCTTGTCGTGAAAAGTACAGTGCCTGTCGGAACGGGCGATCAAATTGATCATTTGATTCATCACGTGTTAGGTCGTAAGGAGCCATTATCTATTGCATCGAATCCAGAATTTTTACGAGAAGGGTCTGCCATCTCAGATACGCTGCGAGCGGATCGGCTGGTGATTGGAGCCGAAACGAAGAACGGATTAGATCAGCTAGAGTCTATGTATGCGGATTTCCACATTCCATTCGTGAGAACAGATCGGAAAAGCGCAGAGATGATCAAATACGCATCAAATGCATTTCTTGCCACAAAAATCAGCTTCATGAATGAAATTGCTTCGATTTGTGGAAAAACGGGAGCTGATGTTGAGAGAGTTGCAGAGGGGATGGGACTCGATCAGCGGATTGGTGCTTCGTTTCTTAGGGCAGGCATTGGTTACGGAGGTTCCTGTTTTCCGAAGGATACTAATGCCCTTGTCCAAATTGCAGGGCATGTGTCCCATGATTTTGAGCTATTGAAGGCTGTCATCAAAGTGAACAATGAGCAGCGAACAAGTTTTATTCGAAGTGTGAAGGAGCGGATGGGAGAAAACTTGGAAGGGAAGAGAATGGCTCTTCTTGGCCTTTCCTTTAAGCCGAATACAGATGATATGAGAGAGGCGCCGTCAATCCCAATCGCTCATCAGCTCCATCAATTAGGAGCGGAGATCGTAGCCTATGATCCTGCTGCCGCTCGCAATGCAGCTCAAGAACTGCCTGATCAAGTCCTTTTTGCTCAAACGATTGAAGAGGCGATCAAGGATGCTGATGCTGTCTGTATATTAACTGAGTGGGCGGATATTCAGTCCTTTCCACTTTCAGCTTATAAAAATTTCATGAGGCAGCCGATCATTTTTGATGGCCGGAATTGTCATACGCTTGAAGCGGCAGAAGTAGCTGGTGTCGAGTATCATTCTATTGGGCGCAGGTCTGTCTCTCCTATTTATATGTAATGAGAAAAACCGATAACTTCGCGTGTTATCGGTTTTTGCGTTAATGCGGAAGAATGAATCCGCCATATAAAAATGCAGCCACAATTAGAAAGGCAGGGTGCAATTTGAATTTGGTCATAAAGAAAAATGAAATGGCGGCAATGGCAAGTGATTGTGTCCAGCCAATGGCTTTCACGGCATCTCCGCCAATTTCCCATGTTAATAAAAGCATCATCATCGCAATGACAGGCTGCACAGATAGGGTCATGCCTTTGACGACAGAAGATTGGCGAAAACGGTCAATGAGTTTTAGCAGTAAGATCAATCCGATTGCAGACGGCAGGACCGTGGCAAGCAGTGCAACGATAAAGCCTGGCCATCCCATGACATCATAGCCTACATAAGCCGCAATTTTCGTAGCGATTGGACCTGGAAGTGCGTTGGCTAATGCGAGCATATTGGAGAACCCTTCGTTCGTCATCCAATGAAAATGATTGACGATTTCTTCATAATTGAGCGGAATGGAGGCAGGTCCTCCGCCATACCCTAACAGATTGGATAAGAAGAATGCCCAGAATAAAAAGAGAATCAGCATCACGAAGACACTCCTTTCTCTTTATTTGTTCGAGTCCAGCGATCTTTCAGTTTAAAATGAAAGGCACCATAACATAAAAAGATGATGACAATGATTCCTGGATGAATCGAGAGTACTTGAAGACCGACAAATGCCAATAGGAATAGGACGATTCCGAAGATCATGCCGAAGCCCTTCAACGCTTTTTGTCCAAATTCATATGCCATCATTCCTAACAGAACGGCAATTACTGGTGTCACAGCACCGATCATATTTTGAATGATGACTGAAGAGCTTAAGACGCTGACAAGTGTAACAAGTGCCACCATAGCGAGACATGTCGGTAAAATATGTGCAGCTGTTGCAACAATGGCGCCAGATACACCTTTTAATCGATAGCCGAGGTATGCCGACATTTTCGTAGCAATCGGTCCGGGTAATGCGTTGGCGATGGCGAGTGTTTCTCCAAATTCGTCATCATTGATCCATTTGTATTTGACGACCGCTTCATGGCGAATGAGCGGGATGACAGAAGGTCCTCCGCCAAATCCCAGAATACCGGTTCGTACCATGGCGATCATGAGTTCAAGATATGATTGCAAGTGGTTCAACTCCTATCTACAATTTCATGCCCATTCGGCTTTTATATCGTTTAATGAGCATTTGACAGTCAACACTGACGACGCCTTCAAGCGGGTACAGCTTCTTTGTCAGGAACGTCTCCATTTCCTGTTCATTTTGAAAAATGCCATGCATATGCAGCTTGCTTGGTCCTGTCATATGATAAAGGCTTGTGACGGCTGTTTCCTGCTCAAGCTGAAGGGCGACTGTTTCTAAACATTTCGGCTCAACCTCTACGTTAAAAAAGACAGAGACATGAATGCCGATCTTTGCTGGATTAATGACAGCGGTGAATCGTTCAATGACACCTGCTTCAATGAGTTGCTGAATACGGGCTTGTACAGCAACACGGGAAAGGCCGACTTGTTTCCCTAGATCCGTGTAGGACATACGCCCGTCCTCGTGTAATAAGGAAAGAATTTGTTTATCTCTTTCATCTAATGTTAAGTTTGGAATGCGATATTCATGTGCCACTGTATAACCACCTTTCTTCTGTTGATATTCTATCATATTTTATTACGAATAGAATGTTTGATTTTTAATTTAGTAACGAAGTGAAATAATAAAATAAGATAACATATCTTTTTGCATAAAAAAAACACCCCGGCATCACCGGGGTGTGTTCATTTTATTTTTCTGGGCTGCTTTCCGCACTGGCAATTTGCTGTGCAAGGTCAGCACGATCAATATCTGCTTGGAAGAACTCCTGCGTATTTGGAAGGTGTAAATTCATGTGACGTTTTTGGGAAATTCGGATGGTCACTTGATCCACAGTGTAATCAAATACATGCCCGCCTACGCTTCGATCATCATCAATAAAGTGGAGATGATATCCACTTACCGCAATGCCATGTGCGTACTGTGGTGTACGGAAGCCTGCAATCGTTCCGCGAATATTTTCAAAATCGAAAATAGGCTGTGACTTGACTGCTTCCACCATCGGAACGTAAGGTTTTTCCTGTTTTTCAACCGTACGGGTTTGAACCTTTTTGAATGACCCATCGATGCGGATCGCATAAAAGACATTCTTGCTCGGTAAGATTCGGTCGATTTCTTCCTCTAGCTCTTTGGACGTCATCGGTGCATCAATTCGATGAACGATGTCCGTTTCAAAAAATGCTAGAGAGCAAAATGGTGAATAATCTTGATCGGTTACTGGTGTGGCTGTTCCATCAGAGCGCAGTCGATAAAAAGCGCCGTCAAAGCCGATTAGTTCCCCATCTAATTGATTGAATGTGCCAATGCCAAAATCACCATGCTCGGGAATATGTGATAGGGAGAAATCTCCATCGTATACGGCTTCCAGCAAGGAGGTCATGGTTGATACTTGATAGACCGCTTGCTTTTTGTCCTGCGGTATTGTGTTATTTTGTTGATTCATTGGGTGCATCATACCCATATCCGCTCACTCCTTTAACGTAATGTATCGAAGTCTTATCTGACGTTCGTTGTGTGTTTTTCACGAAAGACTTCTGGCCATTTTTGACTGGCGAGGTCTGGGTTGTCTTGATAGTCTATCGGAATATCAATAATAACGGGTCCTTTTATGTTTATACCCTTTTGAAGGACAGTTGAAAGCTCTTCAGGTGAGTTGACACGTAATCCAGTTGCTCCAAAGCTTTCTGCATATTTCACTAAGTCGATCTGACCGAACTCAACACAAGACGTACGGTCATACTTCATTTCCTGCTGGAATGCCACCATATCGTATGTGCTGTCGTTCCAAACGAGATGAACGAGATTTGTTTTCATGCGCACGGCTGTTTCTAATTCCATGGCGGAGAAGAGAAAACCGCCATCACCTGAGACTGAAATGATCTTTTCATCTGGATTCAATATGGAGGCTGCAATCGCCCATGGTAATGCCACGCCAAGTGTTTGCATTCCATTACTCACTAGGAACGTGTTCGGTTCATAAACACGGAAGTGGCGAGACATCCAAATAGCGTGCGATCCGATATCACATGTCACTTTCGTGTCATCTGGGATGATACGTCTCAACGTATGAATGACATCCAGCGGGTGTGATAAATGACTTTCTCTTTCTGGTGCTTTTTCGATATCACTTAACAGCTCTTGTAATTCTGTAACGAGATCTACGTTCTTTTTGCATAATGAAAGTGGAACGCTGTCGTGGGCTAGATGTTGCACCGTTTCAGATATATTGCCCACAAGCTCAAGCGTCGGTTCATAGAAATGGTCAATATCTGCCTGCATGTCATCCACATGGATGATTTGACGCTGCTGCGGTTTCAAATTCCAATGCTTCGGATCGTATTCGATTGGATCAAAGCCAATAGTTAAAATCACATCCGCTTTCTCAATGAGAAGGTCGCCTGGCTGATTACGGAATAAACCGATTCTGCCCACATATTGAGCCTCAAGCTCTCTTGAGAGAACGCCGGCTCCTTGGTACGTTTCGACAAATGGGATACCAAGTGTTTTTAATAATGTTCTTGTCGCATTTGCCGCAGCTGGACGGCTAGCTTTCATTCCCACAATTGCAACAGGTAAGTGCGCATTTTGAATTTTGGCGATGGCCGAACTGATGAGAGCAGCCGGTGCAGGACCTAGTTCTGGAGAAGGGTGAGCAGACACTGGTGTTTGTGTGGTGTGTTCGGTCACGACATCTTGTGGAAAGCTGATAAATGCTGCCCCAGCTTGACCTCTTTGTGCCGCGCGAAAAGCATTTGTTAAGGCTTCTGGTATATTGTTTACGTCTTGTACTTCAACGCTATATTTTGTCACTGGTTTGAATAATGCCGCATTGTCGAGTGATTGATGTGTTCGTTTGAGCCGATCCGCACGGATGACGTTTCCAGCGATTGCAACAACAGGGTCACCTTCTGTATTGGCTGTTAATAGACCTGTCGCTAAATTGGATGCGCCAGGACCTGATGTAACGAGACAAACGCCTGGTTTGCCAGTTAAACGACCGACAGCTGCTGCCATGAATGCCGCATTTTGTTCGTGTCTGCATAGCACAAGCTCTGGACCTCTGTCTTTTAATACATCAAATACTGCATCAATTTTTGCACCTGGAATCGCAAAAACATGGGTCACACCTTGGGCAATGAGCGTATCGACAATCAACTCTGCTCCTCGTTTTGTTAGGGGTTGTGTTTGAGAATTCATTTACCCCGCACTCCTTTCGGCAAGTAAAATTTTTTATGAAAATATATTTTCATGATATGATTTACTATACATTTCACAAAATAAATTTTCCAATATATGTTTAACGTAGTTTTAATATGTTTCACGAATAAGTGTTTGAGGAGTGAAAGGATGGAACTGAGACATTTGCAGTATTTTGTCACAGTCGCGGAGGAGCTGCATTTCGGCAGAGCGGCCGCACGATTGAACATGACACAGCCTCCACTTAGTCAGCAAATTAAGCAGTTTGAGGAAGAATTGGGATTTCCTTTGTTTCACCGGTCTAAAAGGGTGGTGGAGTTAACATCTGCTGGAAAGGTTTTTTTACATGAGGTCAGGGGGGTGCTGCATCAGCTTGATAAAGCCGTTGATCATGCTCGGCATACGGCAAGAGGGGAGCTTGGGAAGATTATCATCGGTTTCGTTGGTACAGCGACATATGATATTCTGCCGCCAGTTGTCCGTGAATTCAGAGAGCGGTACCCCTCTGTCAGTATTGAGCTGCAACAGCTCTCTGTCCCGCAACAGCTTGAGGCGCTTTTGAATGGTGAGATTGATATTGGTTTTTTGCATCCTACATCATCGCAAGAAGAATTGGTCAGTCGTTTAATGAAGCAAAGTGAATGTATTTTTGCGATTCCGAAAAACCATCCGCTGGCGGAAAAAGAAGCGGTTACGATTGAAGATATTCGTGATGAACCGATTATTTCCTTATCAAAGGAATCATGGCCGTCCCTTTATCAGCATTTTGTCCTACTTTGTGAAAAGTACGGATTTTCACCCAATATCGTGCAGGAAGCAGCAGAATATCAAATGGTTATTGGTCTTGTCACAGCGGGAATCGGAATTGCTATCATTCCAACATCGGCCCGGCGTTTATTTAATTTAGATGTGGTGTATCGGTCAATTGAAGGTGAGCAGCTACTCGCGGAATGGACCATCTCTTATAGACGAGAAAATCATAATCCGGCATTGTTTCATCTTGTCCATCATATTCTCCATCGCGCTGAGCCGGAATAAGGGAAGAGAGAACGGGGTATGGTATGATGTCGTTACATACAAGAGGAGGCATGTCTGAAGTGATTACATTACAAATGGATCAGTTGTCACGAAAAGAAGCATATAAAGTATTATCTGGTTCCGTCGTTCCAAGACCCATTGCATTTATTACAAGCCTTTCTAAAGAAGAAGTCGTCAATGCTGCACCATTTAGTTTCTTTAATGTCATCAGCGGCCATCCTCCGCTGATCGCTGTTTCTATTGGACGTCGTCAAGGAGAGATGAAAGATACAGCAAAACATATCATCGACAGGGAAGAATTTGTTGTCCATGTGAGTGATGAAGCGATGATTGAAGATATTAATGAAACAGCTGCTACTTTGCCAGAGGAAGAGAGTGAGCTGACTCGTACCGGTCTTCATCAAGTGAAGAGCAGCGTGGTGTCAGTGCCAGGAATCAAGGAAGCACGCATTCGCTTTGAATGTCAGCTGGAAAAACATCTGACCTTTCAAAATGATGAAGGGGAGATCACAGTCGATCATATCATTGGCCGGGTGGTGTGTGCGCATTTAGATGAATCCGTCTATGATGCGGAAAAAGGATATATTTTTACGAATGAATTAAAGCCAGTCGCGCGCCTAGCAGGTAATGATTATGCCCATTTAGGCACGCCATTTGTACTGAAGAGGCCGGAATAACATCTAAAACCCCCGAGGCTATCGGTGGTCCAGCGTGTAGACAAACCCTCGTATTCTTTGTCAGTCCTGCGCTTCGGTACTCACGAATGTCAATTCGCTCTGCTCCGGTGCTCGTCCTTCCTAGACTGCAAAGGTTTTCTATCACGCTGAAAAGAAGACAAAGGCTAAAATAAAGTTCATTTCAGCCTTTGTCTATAATCTAAAACCCCCGAGGCTATCGGGGGTTTAGTGTTTATTTCTTTTGTTCTAGTTTCAATGGAGCGGCGATATTTTTTTCTACCTTTTTTCCTTTTAATACATCGTCAGCAGCGCCGACTGCCAGTTGACCGATCAGCTCTGGCTGCTGCGCGACTGTTGCAGATAGTTTTCCTGCTTTGATCGAGTTGAGTGCATCTTCATTACCGTCGAAACCGACGACAAGAATGTCTTTTCCAGAGCTTTGGATGGCCTCTAGTGCGCCAAGTGCCATTTCATCATTGTGGGCAAAAACGGCTTTGATGTCAGGGTTTCCTTGAAGAAGGTTTTCCATCACGTTGAGCCCTTTTGTCCGGTCAAAGTCAGCGGCTTGTTTTGCTGTGACATCTAACTTTTTGTCTGCAATTTGATGAAAACCTTTTCCTCGTTCGCGTGTCGCAGAAGCACCTGGTACACCTTCTAGTTCAGCCACTTTTGCTCCTTTACCGACTTTGTCGATAATAAAGTTAGCTGCCATTTCGCCGCCTTTGATGTTATCAGAAGCAACAAGCGCTTCAACCTTTCCGCTTTCTGCCGAGCGGTCTAATGTGATGACCGGTATGTCTGAAGCATTCGCAGATTCGACAGCCGTTGATATGGCAGAGGAATCGGCTGGGTTAATGAGTAATGCATCGACCCCTTGTTGAATTAAATCTTCTACATCACTTGTTTGTTTGGCTGAATCATTTTGTGCATCGGCAATGACAACTTCGATGCCAAGCTTTTTCGCTTCTTTTGTCACGCCGTTTTTAAGAGAAACGAAGAATGGGTTATTTAAAGTCGAGATCGACAGTCCGATTTTCATGTCTTTTTTCTTGCCATCCTTTGTTGATTTGGCCCACTCTGGCGGTTCAAGCGAGCAGGCAGAAAGCATGAATAATGAGAGAGTCACGATCAAGATTACATATTTTTTCATAGCAGCTGCCTCCTTAAGCAGATTTCTTTCTGTCGAGTAGGACTGCAATCAAGATGACAATCCCTTTCACAACAGACTGATAGAATGATGAAACACCAAGTAAGTTCATACCATTGTTCAAGACCCCGATAATGAGTACCCCGATGAGTGTGCCGACAATTCGCCCTCTTCCGCCGGATAGGCTTGTCCCGCCAAGTACAACGGCAGCAATTGCATCAAGTTCATACGACGTACCAGCTGTTGGCTGGGCTGAGTTGAGACGAGATGTTAAGATCGCACCTGCTAAAGCAGACATAAAGCCGGCTAAGGAGTAAATCATGATTTTGACGCGTGGTACTTTAATACCTGAGATGAGGGCTGCTTTTTCATTTCCGCCAATGGCATACGTTCTTCTGCCAAAAGGTGTTTTATGAAGCAAGACCCAAAGAACGATAAAGGTGAGAAGCATGGTGATCGCTGGAACAGGAATGCCTAAGAAGTATCCACGACCAAATAGCTGAAATGCATAGTTAGAGCCGAGCCCAGTAATAGGGTTTCCGTCTGTATAAACAAGTGTCAATCCTCTGAAAATCGTCATCGTCGCAAGTGTTGCGATAAAAGGAGCCATTTTTCCTTTTGTGATTAAAAGACCGTTGATCATTCCAAGGATGGCACCGATGATACATCCAACAATGATGGCAAGAATCGGGTCCAAACCAGATACAATAAAGCCGGCAGTCAGAGCACTAGACAGCGCTAGAATGGCACCGACAGACAAATCAATTCCTCCGGTTAAAATAACAAACGTCATGCCAAAGGCAATGAGGGCGTTAATGGAGATTTGTCTGAGTAAGTTTAAAATGTTTAATGGTTCTAAAAAGGCCGGATTTAAAATAGAAACAATGGCAACAAGGATGATGAGTCCTAAGAATGGCCCAAGCTTTTGCATGATGTTGTCAAATCGTCCATTTGAAGTAAGTGGTTTCATGTTACTTCCCTCCTGTAGCTAGTGTCATAATTCGTTCTTGTGTAGCTTCTGTTTTACTTAATTCACCGCTGATGGTTCCTTCATGAATGACAAGCACTCGATCGCTCATCCCAAGAACTTCTGGGAGCTCAGAGGAGACCATCAAAATCGCAACGCCTCGATCCGTCAGCTCGTTCATGAGCTGATAAATTTCTCGTTTCGCCCCGACGTCGACGCCTCTTGTCGGTTCATCTAAAATGAGTACCTTCGGCTGAATGCCGATCCATTTGGCGATGACGACCTTTTGCTGATTTCCACCGGACAGGCTGCGTGCAGAAATTTCAGATGAAGCGGTTTTGATCGTGAGTCGTTTGATGAGCAGATCAACAAAGTCCTGCTCGTTTTTCTTATCGATCAGCCCCTTTGGAGAGAAGCTGTCTAAGTTAGGCAAGCCGATGTTTTCCCGAATGGATGCATCCAGCATCAGTCCTTCATCTTTACGATCCTCCGTGATAAAACCGATGCCAAGTTTGACTGCATCACTTGGTTTTTTAATGACAGCCTTTTTCCCATGAACCCAAATTTCTCCTTGATCCAGGGGATCGAGTCCAAAGAGCGACCGCATCATTTCCGTCCGGCCAGCGCCCATTAAGCCTGCAACACCGACAATTTCTCCAGCTTTGACGGAAAAACTGACATCTTGAAAGCGGCCTTTCCTCGTTGCTTGCTTCACTTCTAGGACGGTATCACCAGTAGAAGGTGTGCGTTCAGGGTAACGATCGGTTAATTCGCGGCCGACCATTTTTTTGACGACTTCATGGAAATTCGTGTCCGGTATCGCTTTCGTATCGACCGTTTTTCCGTCACGCATGATCGTAATCCGGTCACAAATGGCGAAGATTTCTTCCATACGGTGAGAAATGTAGACGATAGACACACCTTCTTTTTTGAGTGATTCAATGACCTGAAATAGCTTTTCAATCTCACGATCTGTGAGAGCAGCTGTTGGTTCATCCATAATAATGACCTTTGCATCGGTCATTAACGCTTTCGCAATCTCAATCATCTGCTTTTGGCCGACAGAACAGCTTCCTGCCTCTTGATCGAGCGATAGGTTGACAGACAATCGGTCGAGCTGCGCTTGGGCGAGGGTTTTCATTTTCTTGGTGTCTAGGAGACCAAGTTTTGTATAGATTTCTTTCCCGATAAATAAATTCTCGAGTACCGTCATATCAGGCCATATATTCAGCTCCTGATGAATGAAGGCAATCCCGTTCTGCTCGGCTTCTTTCGGGTTCTTGAAAGCGGTTTCTTTTCCGTCGATTTGAATCGTTCCTTGATCCAGTGAATAGAGTCCTGTCAGCAGATTCATTAACGTTGATTTTCCTGCCCCGTTTTCACCCATTAGTGCATGGACTTCACCTGTGACGAGGTCAAAGGAGACCCCGGCGAGAACGGTGTTTTTTCCAAAGGCCTTATGGATGTTATGCATTTCAATGTTCATAAGTGGCTCCTCCTTTTAAAAGATGACACCGGCATGAAGAATGCAGTTTGCGTATGGGGTGGCTTCACCCGTTCGAATCACTGCTTTTGCCTGCTTGGTCATGTCTTTAAATGTCTCGTGATCGACTTCATATAACGGATGTGAGAACGCTTTCTTTAGAAATAAATGATCTCTCTTATTGGCTTCTTTGATTTCACTGGCGATCGTGATGTGTTCAACGGCCATTTCCTCAAGAAGAAGGGAAGTAACCTCCTGAAAGGATGGTGTGCCGATGGATAATGCAAGGTCGATCTTGACCGGGCCTTTTGGAATGGGCAGGCCGCAGTCTGCGATGACAATTGTATCTGTATGACCAAGATCAGCAAGCACCTTGGCGATATGACTATTTAAAATACCATTTTTCTTCATTTCTTATTCTCCAATTCTTCTCTTGCTGGCATGCCGCCTTGGGCACCAAATTTTGTGACTGAGATAGATGCGGCTAAGTTGGCAAAGGCAAGTGCGTCGTATAGGGATTTTCCTTCTGTTAGTGCTACAGCTAGAGCGCCGTTAAAAGTATCGCCAGCGCCTGTAGTGTCCACGGCTTTCACAGGATAGCCCGGTACCAACACTTCTTTTGATCCGTCAAAGTAACGAACCCCATTTTTTCCTTCTGTAATGAGTAATTTGTTTGGATATTGGCGCAAAGCCTCTGCTATGGTGAGTCCATCAAACATAAGAGCTGCTTCGTGTTCGTTTGGCGTGATGTAGGCAGCTTGATCTAATATTTGCTGAGAGACTTTGCGAGCTGGTGCGGGATTTAAGATGACTGGAATCCCTTTTTCGCTGCAAATGGCGCAGACGGCTTCGACTGTTTCTTCAGGAATTTCCTGCTGGATGAGGACGATTCCGATATTTTCAATAGAAGAAAGCGCATCTTTTACATAATGAGGTGTTACCTCATTGTTTGCTCCTTTGACGACAACAATGCTGTTATCCCCTTCAGCTAAAATGATATGAGCTGTTCCGCTTTCCATTTCGGTAACCGGTTTCATATAGGTGGTGCGAACACCTTGTGCTTGCAAATTGCTCATAATGTCCTGACCATATGCGTCATCCCCAACCCGGCCGATCATATATACATCTGCACCGAGCCTTGCGCTTGCTACTGCTTGATTGGCTCCTTTTCCCCCAGGAACCGTTTTAAATGATTCACCTAGGACGGTTTCTCCTGCATTGGGACGCTTATTCGATGTGACAACTAGATCCATGGAACAACTTCCTACGACAACTATTTGACTCATTGTGAATCCACCTTTCTCGTGGTCTCTCGTTCAATAAAAGAGACGGGCATTTGAATAACTGCTTGATCTATTGGCTGTTTTTGAATGGCTTTAATGATCAGCTTTGCGGCTTCTTTCCCCATATCATAGGCAGGCTGCCGAATCGTTGATAAAGAAGGGAAGAGCAGTTCGCTTTGCGGAATATCATCAAATCCAATGATTTGGACGTCTTCTGGAATGGCTTTTCCAATACGAAGCGCTTCGTGTACAACGGCTGCTGCGACGATGTCATTGCTGGCAATGATGCCATCTGTTTCAGGGTACAGCTTGAAAAGAGCCTTGGCGCTTTTTCGGGCTTCCTGAAAAGAAAAAGAAGCGTTAGACATCACATGAAAGTTAGCACCTTCTTCAGTCAGAACATCAAGTGCGCCTTTGAATCTTTGCCGCGCCGTTTGAAGATGAGCGGGCCCTTTTAGCAATGTGATCTGCTGACTGCCGCGTTTGATTAATTCCATTGCAGCCATTTTCCCACCTGCCGTAGCATCTGCAAACACAGAAGGCGCATTTGGAACGGTACGATCTAAGAAGACAACAGGCAGTTCATCATCATTGTACAAATCCGATTCAGGTTCGTTTGTGACAGCGATGACACCGACCACCTGGTTTTGCTTAAAGGTTTGTAAATAGGCCATTTCCTTCTCCCGATCTTCATCACTGTTTCCGAATAATAAGCGAAAACCGTTTGCATGAATCTCATCCTCAACGCCTCTAGCCAGCTGAGGGAAGAAGGGGTTTGTGATATCAGGTAAGATGAGACCAACTAATCTTGATTCTCTTTTAAAAAGGGATCGTGCCACTTCATTGGGGAAGTAGTTTAGCTCCTGCATCGCTTGTGTCACACGGGTTTTCGTATCAATATGGACGTATCCAGTATCATTGAGCACGCGTGAAACAGTTGCAACAGACACTTGAGCAGCTTTTGCAACATCTTTAATTGTAGCCAATGGAGTGCCTCCCTTCTTTGATGTGTAACCGTTTACACAGATAGATTATCACGAAAGCATTGAAAAAACAATCTTAAAAAAATAAAAAAAGAAAAGAAAGAGGACGTCTTCCTTTTCTTAACTAATAATGCCTGTTTGTGTAATGTTCACTTTGATTTTTGGAATGATTTTCACTTTTGGATAATCGGTGACCCAATTCATTTTCATATACTCATCATAATGTCTGACTCTGTATTTTCTGCCGAGGCTTAGCACATCGGAATTCGCATCTTGCAGGGCAGCGATAATTTTTTCTGCTTCTTTTGTCAAAATGACTGATAGCTTTTTGTTGAGCATTTCAATTTTTTTGTCAGTATCAAGGTTATCTTTTGGGTACTCAATGACAGAAGTATTAAATTCAAATTTGAGTGAGTATGTTAAGTTTCGATGATCAGGATTTAGAATCTCGATGTCTCTCTTTACATCAGTGACTTGAATCGTAATGTAATTGTTTTCTTTTGACTTCATGTCGCTTCTCACTTTTTTTGTGAAGTTGGCATACTTGCCCATTTTTCCGTCCATGACGGTGAGTAAGATCGCATCTTGACCGTACAACTCGCCTTTCTTCTTCTCATTATCAAATAGAGCAACCCCTTTTACACTGATTAATTTCTTCGATTGATCAAAATAGATTAAAGGCAGTGTGAAGTCCTCTCCAGTTTGAAGCATTTTAGATCGAATACTTTGAATGTTTTTAGGTGCTACTTGGGAGGAGCGTGATGCGGTTGTGATCAAGTTATTTAAATAGTCACTCACGATGAGTTTTTCCTTCAGCAGCGAGTTAATCACTTCTTCACAGGTCCCCCCTTGAACAACGGCAAGATTTGCGAGGAGGGGACTTTTTGGATCACGATAAAACATATCTAAGTAGGGCAGAAGACGATTTTGGGCAAATTCATCACCGATCAGCATCACCCGCATTTTCGACATGTCTATTTTTTGATCCACTATCCGGCTGAAGTTGGTTCTTGCTTTTCTTAAAGTAGGTGCTTCCGTTGTGAGAAGAGTGGTTAAAAAGCTGCCAGTATTTCCTTGCTCCATACTTTGAGATTGCTGCACTTTTCGATAAGTGATTGAGTATTTCGCATTGTCATCCTCTCCTTGATCAACAGCGGAGGTTAACACAAGAGAGATGTTCTTTAATAAATTTTGATCCCAGCAGCCAGGCATGAATATGAGAGAAACACACATGAGCAACGTCAGTATGTACTTATGACGCATGTGATTTCACCTTCCCTTTGCGATGTTTGATAAAGATGATAATGGCCATAAAGATTGGGAGTGTGTAAATAAATGAATATTGCGCAATGGTGGTAAAGTCATTAAAACGTTGAATTCTAAAATTATCGGTTGCAAGGTAACAGCTAGCCGCATAAATCAAAATGGCAAAATAAAAGACGTATTTTTTGTGGTCTTTTTTCTTGAGAATACTTGCTACGCCATTTGCACAGAAGTAGAGATAGTTACTGAGTGTGGCTAAAATGACAAATACCCAGAAACTAAGAAAAATTAAATCTGTCCGTTCAATCACACCGAACGAAATGGTTTTTAACAGATAAAGAACAGGATTTGGAATGATATTGAGCTCAATCGGGCTGAAGAACATAAAACAAATCACTGTGATAAATAGGTAGTAAAGTGTCGTGCATATATTGGCAATGGTCATGACCTTGTATCGCGCTTTAATGGTGCCTTTCATCAGTGGAGAGATGATCAGAATCATCTCAAATCCATTCATAGATAGTACAACATCCTTCAATCCGAGTGAAACTTGAGAAATGTCCACTTGAAAAAAAGGCATGAGATAGTCGATATTGGTTCCTTTTAATGAATAGAGCATTAAGAGAGACAGCATAAGCAAAAAGGGCGTTAGAATGAAGTTAAACCTGACAATGGCCGTAATTTGCTCCTTTGCAATGTAAATGATGGAGATCATCAGTAATAGATTAATGACCCAATTTGGTGTGAGCGGCAGCACCCAAATGCCAAGAATTCTTGTGAAAATGGATAAAACAACAATGCAGACGGAGGCGAAGTATAACGTATAAAGTGCCACCAATGTCCGGCCGATCCATTTTCCGAACACTTCAATTAAGGCTTGGAAAAATGATGTATCAGGATACTTCTGAATGATGTAAATAAAAATGGTGTTAATGATTTGAATGAAAAAACAGGCTAAGATAATCGCCATCCACCCATCGTGTCCCATGTCTTTCATCAGCAAATGGGGGAGAGCTAAAATACCGACACCAATTTGAGATTGAATGATAAAAAAGACAGCTTGAGATGGAGATATTTTATTTTTCATCTTGATTTTTCCATCCTCTCAAATTTTCAATTTGCTCTTTCTTTTTTGGGTTTAAGTAAACAGGGCGATTTTTATACATCCACATTGGTAATCGAATCACAGTGTCTTTTAAATCCTGCCAGTTAAATGGAGTTACTGGAGATAAATACGGGACACCTAGTGATTCAAGGCGGCATAAATTCATCAGGACGATCGACAGACCGAATGAAATGCCAATAAACCCAAACATCGATGCCATGAACATGAGCGGAAAACGCAGCATCCTGATGGTAGACGTCATTTCAAACGAAGGAAGAACAAAGGAAGCAACAGCGGTCACGGCGACCACAACGATAAGAACATTGGAAATGAGCCCAGCTTTTACTACCGCATCTCCAATGACCAAACCGCCTACGATCCCAATGGTCTGTCCAATTGGTTTTGGCAGACGCACCCCAGCTTCGCGTATGAGCTCAATTGTAATCTCCATCAGCATAGCTTCTATTAAAGGCGGAAAAGGAATGCCGATAATGGAATTTTTCATCGTAATCGCTAATTCATCCGGGACTACCTCATAATGAAAGCCGATGACTGCAATATAAAAAGAAGGCAAAATCACAGCGATGATACAGGCAATATAACGAAGAATACGAATAAACGTAGCTGGAATCCAGCGACTATTGTAGTCATCTGGTGATTGAAAGAAGCTAAAGAACGTAATAGGCAGAATGATAGCCATTGGACTGCCATCCATCAGCACAACAATTCTTCCTTCAAGAATGGCAGATCTTACTTTGTCAGGTCGTTCTGTGTCAATAAGCTGCGGGAAGATGGAATACGAATCATCCTCAATCGCTTCTACAATAGAACCGGGGCTAAGCAGCGTGTCTACTTTAATAGAAGAAATTCGTTTGTTAACCTCATCTATCTTTTCTTGATTGGCAATATCAGAAATATAAACCGTCGCAACCTTTGTTTCAGATTTTGTACCGACCTTATGATACTGGATTGCAAGTTTTCGATCATTTAAGTGTGAACGCAGCAAATATAAATTGGTATCTAAACTCTCAACAAACCCATCATGTGCGCCTGCAATAATACTTTCAGAAGAAGGTTCAGAAATGGAACGCAGCGGCGGCTGTCCAACGGCAAATATTTTGATCTGTGAGGATTTTTCATCAAGGAAAGCAATGCTTCCTGCAATAATGCTATCGACAATCAGCGTCAAGTCTCCTGTTTCGAGTGTACTAAGTGATTTTGTATAATTCTGCTCTCCAGGAGGACCGAGCAAGTTGCCGATAATGAAGTCGTTTAATTTGCTTTCTTCAACTCTTGTTTTAATATAAAACAGCACTGATTTCGTTTCATTCACCATTAATTCCCGGTATTCAAAATCAGCGCTTTGCTGAAATGCTTTTTTCAGAATCCGAATCTTTTCCTCAAAACCGCCTGATAAAAAGTGTAAGCGTGTTTGCTCATTCGTGTTTGGCATCTTTAGCCTCCTCTCACAGATTTTTTAACCATAGTGTAAGCCGAGAAGATGATTTTATGCGTCATCTTTGGGGAAAGCATGACACGCACCGACAACTTTCAACTAAAATCACATTAAAAATGTTAAGAAATGATGAATCTTGATAAAAAGAAATGAATAATGTTTCATTGTTTAGGTCATAAGGAGTGAATATCGTAAAAAGAGGCTATAACAAAATGATTAATCTTTGACATCTTATCCCAATTTTTTGTGACCTGAAAATAAGCAGATGACTTGATTTTTTGAGAGGTGACCTTTGTCATAGGTCAACACATAGCGTTCTGACCAATGAGGATGACTTTCTAACCTGTTCATTTAAAAATATAAAATATTCTAAAACACGCACTATTCATTTAAAGCGCTGATATGACTGATTTCGTAGAGATGAGAGGGCTTTAAAACATTGATTCAAAATACATCTTAATAATTGTCGAAAAATTTAGGGAGAAAAGGACAAAAGATTTTTCACTGTTTGATGGTAACGCTTTCTCTTGTTTGAAGTAGAAATTCAGTCGTCATTTTGTCCGTCTTTTGGCCTTTTCATTTGAGCGTGAGATAGGCAAATACGCCTTCTGATTAGAGGAATTTGGCATACGAGGAAGTGAAAGATTATGTTACATAATACCGATTGTGATTTTATGCTGAACCTATATACTGTTGATTGAATTTACATATCACACTCATAAAAAAAGGAGATGTAGATAAGCGATGTGGTTAATCGTTATAGCCTGTGTCATCATGTTAGGGATTGGCTTTATTGAAAAGAAGCGTCATCAGAAAAATATCGATGCCCTGCCGGTACGCGTCAATATTAATGGTATACGCGGAAAGTCTACCGTTACAAGATTGACAACCGGTATCTTAATGGAGGCAGGTTATAAAACTGTCGGCAAAACAACAGGAACGGATGCAAGAATGATTTATTGGGATACGCCAGAAGAGAAACCGATTAAAAGGAAACCGCAAGGACCGAATATCGGAGAGCAGAAAGAAGTTATGAGAGAAACCGTTGAAAGAGGAGCAAATGCCATCGTCAGTGAATGTATGGCGGTGAATCCAGATTACCAAATTATCTTTCAGGAAGAGCTGCTTCAAGCGAATATTGGCGTGATCGTAAACGTTCTTGAAGATCATATGGATGTGATGGGGCCAACTCTTGATGAAATAGCTGAAGCCTTTACAGCGACAATTCCTTACAATGGGCACTTGGTTATTACGGATAGTGAATATACAGATTTCTTTAAAGAGATTGCGAAAAAACGCAATACTGAAGTGATTGTTGCAGATAATTCCAAGATTACCGATGAGTATTTACGGAAATTTGAGTACATGGTGTTCCCGGATAATGCTTCACTTGCACTTGGTGTCGCACAAGCATTGGGAATTGATGAAGATACGGCATTCAGAGGGATGTTAAATGCGCCGCCTGATCCAGGAGCTATGAGAATTCTTCCATTAATGGACGCAAAAACACCTGGACATTTTGTAAATGGATTTGCGGCTAATGACGCAGCATCTACATTGAACATTTGGAAGCGTGTGAAGGAAATTGGGTATCCAACAGATGAACCGATTATTATCATGAACTGTCGTGCGGATCGCGTAGATAGAACGATCCAGTTTGCGGAGGATGTACTTCCTTATATTGAAGCAAGTGATCTTGTCTTAATTGGTGAAACGACAGATCCAATTGTGAAGGCATTTGAGGATGGAAAAATTCCGGCTGACCACTTACACAACCTTGAATATCAATCTACAGAACAAATTATGAACATGCTTGAGAAAAAGCTTCATAATCGAGTGGTTTATGGAGTCGGCAATATTCACGGCGCCGCTGAACCTTTAATCGAAAAAATTCAAGAATACAAAATTAAGCAGCTTGTCAGCTAGGAGGAAATATAGAAAATGTTCGGATCAGATCTTTATATCTCGTTAATTTTAGGTGTTCTACTCAGTTTAATCTTTGCAGAAAAAACAGGAATCGTACCAGCTGGGTTGGTTGTTCCAGGTTATCTGGCGCTCGTCTTTAACCAGCCAGTCTTCATTTTAGTTGTTTTATCTGTCAGCTTGCTGACATATGTGATCGTTCGTTTTGGTCTATCGAAATTTATGATTTTGTACGGACGCAGAAAGTTTGCGGCGATGCTGATTACAGGAATTGCCTTAAAGCTCATATTTGATTTCTTCTATCCAGTGGTTCCGTTTGAAATAGCAGAATTCCGTGGAATCGGAATCATCGTGCCTGGATTGATTGCGAATACGATTCAAAAGCAAGGTCTTACGATTACCCTTGGAAGCACATTACTTCTAAGTGGTGCAACATTTGCCATCATGTATGTTTACTATCTATTTTAAGATAAGGTGTGTCCAATGATGAATAAAAAATTGAGCTTTCAGGAAAAGCTGCTGAAAATCACAAAGAACCAAAAGAAAAAGACGAATAAACATGTACTGATTGCTTTACCGATTGTCATTGCTTGTACATTTCTATTTACATTTATCGGGAAAGCACAAGTACCAACTGTAGAAAAGAATCCAGAAAACATCCTGACCGCTTCGTTTGTCGGAGATATTATGTTTGGAAGAAATGTAGAGAAAGTAACAGACCGCTATGGAAAGCAGCACCTGTTCCGCTATGCGAAGCCGTATTTTGATGTATCAGATTATGTAACAGGGAATTTTGAGCATCCAGTGGCTTCAGATAAGGAACAGGCAGCACAAAAGAATATTCATTTGAAAACAGATGAAGATTCTGTACAAGCGTTAAAGGATTTGAATTTCTCTGTACTAAACTTTGCGAATAACCATGCAGCAGACTACGGTGAAAAAGGCTTAAATAACACGATTGATGCCTTTGAAAAAGCTGACATGGATTATACAGGGGCAGGGCGCAACGTCAAAGATGCGAAGCAGAACATTTCATACAAAGAAGTGAATGGCGTTAAAATCGCTACCCTTGGTTTTACAGATGTATATGGAAAAGATTTTAAAGCAACAAATCGCAAGGCAGGTATTCTGCCAGCTGATCCATCTATCTTTATTCCGATGATTTCACAAGCTGCTGAAAAGGCAGATATCGTTGTTGTTCATGCGCACTGGGGACAGGAATATAACAATGAAGTAAACGACAGACAAAGAGAGCTGGCAAGAGCGATGTCAAAGGCTGGTGCTGATATCATTATCGGTGCACACCCGCACGTTCTTGAGCCGATGGAAGTCTATAACGGAACAGCGATTTTCTATAGCTTGGGGAACTTTATTTTTGACCAAGGCTGGTCAAGAACACGTGATTCTGCCATTGTTCAGTATCATCTGAATGAAGATGGAAAAGCGACATTTGAAGTGGTTCCAATGTACATCAAAGAAGCGACACCTGCTCCAGTCAAAGCAGGATCTCTTGAATCAAAATCGATTATCCGTATGCTGACAAATGGCACGAATGCGGATTGGAAAGAAAAAGACGGACATATTTTCTTTGAAGTCGATCATTCTGATAAAGTTCAAACATTAAAAGAAAACGAGGGGAAGGATAAAAAATGAAATTCCTTAAAGCAAGCTGGCCGTTTGTTGCGTTAATTTTAGTCTTTGTCTTTATGTCTGCTTTTAAATTTAGTGACAGCCTCACAGATCATGAGAAACAAAAGATCTCGGTTGAAATGCAGAAAATTGAACAGCAAAAGCAGTCAAAAGCGGAAGCGAGTAAATAAAGAAATGATGATGAAAAGAGCACGCGAGGCGTGCTCTTTTTTGACGGAAAAAGGTGTAAAATGAAAGGGGTCATGTCGAAACTATAAAAGAAAGGAGGAAGAGAGGATGAAATGGAAAGGAATACTGCTTGGAGGATGTGCCATTGTAGGACTCATGTTTATGTCTCAAACAGAGGTGTCTGCTCAAACAACATCTCCTTTAAAACAAGCGAAAACGCTGATAGGTACGCCTTATCATAAAGGAGGAATCGATCCGAAAACGGGCTTTGATGCTTCTGGCTTTATACAATATGTATACAAAACAACAGGTGCATTTGATTTGCCGCGAAAGGTGATCGATCAATACCAAATCGGTGAAAACGTATCATGGGGAAAAGCGAAGCCCGGAGACCTTGTCTATTTTCGCAGTCTTGAAGAAACAAAAGACATCCCGACACACGTTGCTTTGTACGCTGGAAATGATCAAGTGATCCACATCACACTCAGTCAAGGGGTGGTGAAAACAGATGTCAGCAAAAGTAAATATTGGACCGATCGGTTCTATGCGGTCAAACGGCTGCCTGTCTCCCAAGAGATGTCGGATGATCAACTGGTGAAAGATGCGATGAAATATTTAGGAATCCCTTATGTATTCGGGGCATCAGATCCAAAAGTAGGATTCGATTGTTCAGGTTTTTTACAATATTTATTTGAAAAATCACTTGGGATTTATTTACCAAGAAGTGCTGAGCAGCAATGGATGGTTGGAGAGAAAGTAGCACGAGACGATATTCGCCCTGGAGACTTTGTTTTTTTTAGCAACACGTATAAAAAAGGAATTTCACATGTAGGAATGTACATCGGAGGAGACCGCTTTATTCATGCGAGCCGTTCGGAAAGTGTGACGATTTCTTATTTGTCTGAATCGTATTGGCGTGAGAAATGGACAGGTGCGAAACGATTAACTGAGCTGAAACTAGCGAAAGAAGACCCAGTCGTATCAAAAGCCGCTACGTATATTGGAGAAGTACCTTATGTAAAAGGTGGTGCGAGCCCAAAGCAAGGCTTTGATACAGCAGGATTCACGCAGTATATCTATCAAGAAGTGCTTGGAATTGAGATGCCTCGCTATGCGCCGGGACAAGTTAAAGCAGGCACACCTGTGAAACGATCGGAACTAAAGCCAGGAGATCTTGTCTTTTTTAAAGGGACTTCGTTGATGCCAGCCATTTATGCTGGTTCAAATCAAGTCATTCATGTGACGGTTTCAAATGGCGTTGTCATTACCAATATGAAAACAAGTACGTATTGGAAGGATAAATATGAGACGGCCGTTAGAATCAAAAAATAAAGAAAAAGCCCGATCAATGCTCGGATCGGACTTCTCGACTTCTCACTAGGCGCTGATCAGACAAGCGTCTTTTTTTCTTGAAATTGATTCTGCAAAAGCAGATCAATAAAATAGGCGACGCCATCTTCATGATTGCCTTTTGTGATATAGGTGCTTTTTTCTTTAATGACATCCACCGCATTCCCCATCGCTATCCTGTGTCCTGCTTCATCGAACATGGATAGATCATTAGGGCTGTCACCGATCGCATAAATATCGGATGGGTCTACGCCATAATGGGCTGCAAGTTTTTTGAGGGCATGTCCTTTACCTGACTCTTTTGGCAGTACCTCAATGATATGTTCTCCAGATGAGGTCAAGGAGAGCTCAGGCATCTTAGAAAGAAGATCTCGTGCTTCTTGTAGCTTATTCATATCAAAGGAGAAGCATAGTAATTTATAGGTTGGTTCATTCGACTCAAAAATTTGACGGATGTCATCGACAGGTTTGATACCAAACTGTTTAAATTGAGTCATCGCCCCTTCCCATAAATCAGCTACATCCTCATGAGGATTGGCGCTTTTGATCATATCAAATTCAGCTTTGAGCTTTTCTTTTCCATCAAATGGGGAAAGGAGGGCATCGTCTGTATAGACCTCGAAATAAATGTTCCGTTCCACTAATTCCTTTGCAGCACGTCTTCCAGCTTCTTGATCAAGGGTGATTCTGCTGAAGAGCTTGTACCCTTCTGTATGGACAGTTCCTCCATTTGCCGCAATAATGGGAATGTCCAAATCCCCAAGAAGCTCTTTTACATCAAAAGTCGCGCGCCCTGTACAAATGGTCACAATATATCCAGCTTCCTTCGCACGAATCAATGCTTGCCGGTTTTGAGCGGATATTTCACTTTTCGTATTTAAGAGTGTACCGTCTAAATCAATCGCAATCATCTTTTTCATTGCTGTTATATCCTCCTTCATTCATGCAATAGCCTCTTCAAAGTATGTACGATTTCCTTCATTCTCATGAAAGAGTCGGATCGTGGATTCCTCTCTTTAAGGCTAAACAAAAATGGTCAATTGATCAAGGATATAAGAAAAAGCGCCCAAAAGGACGCTTTTAGCGTGTAGACAAACCCTCGCATTCTTTGTCAGTCCTGCGCTCCGGTGCTCACGAATGTCAAATTCGCTCTGCTCCGGTGCTCGTCCTTCCTAGACTGCAAAGGTTTTCTATCACGCTTAAAAGAAGAAAAAGGGCAAACACCTTTTTCAACACATAAAAAGCGCCCAAAAGGACGCTTTCTGTTTTTATGATAATTCAAGCTGTTTCTTCAATTCCGTTTTGACTTCGTTCAGTTGGTTTTGATCCAATTGGTAATAATAAACGCCATTTGGCTGGTAATCAGATCCTTTTAGTTGAATCGTATCAACAGATTTCAATGAAGTGAGTAGTGGGAAAAGACCGACTAGTTCTTTCATTGACAGGTTAGTTGAGACGTTATCACCTAGAGTATCTATGATATTGTCATAAGACGGAATAGACGTTACTGATTTTGATTTATCGAAAATGGCTTTTAAAACTTCCATTTGACGCTGTCCACGCATGAGATCACTGTCTGCTTTTCTTGTTCTCACATAAGCGAGAGCTTGATTACCATCTAGTGTGTGAGTACCCGTTTGCAGCTGAACTTTGCCCTTTGTATCTTTAAGAATCTGTTTCACAACATATTCATCTTTAATGTTAACGGAAACACCATTCAATTCGTTCACAATTTCCTTAAATGCTTTGAAATTACTTTCAATCACAAAGTCGACAGGGATATCTAGTAAATTCTCAACTGTACTCACCGTGAGGTCTGCATCACCAAATGCGTGTGCATGTGTAATTTTGTCATAACCATGACCTGGAATATTAACATATGAGTCCCTTGGAATACTTAATAATTTCACGGTTTTATTCGTACGATTTACTGTCGCTAATACCATTGCATCGCTTCGTGCTTGTTTGACGGTTTCGCCTGGTCTGCTGTCAATGCCAAGCAGCAAGACAGAAAAGCTGTCTTTCCCAGGATCAAATGCTTCAATCCGTTTGACAGATTGTGCACCGCGGTCTAGAGAGACTTGTGCTTTTTTCGCAGCCGATGTCACTTTATAGTAGGCATAGCCGGTGACAGAAGCAGTTGTCAGTAAAAGAATACCAAAAATAAAAAGAGTGACTTTCACCCATGGTTTTAAACGCTTTTTGCCTTTGCGTTTACTTCTTGTTTGATCCATATATTTAAACCCTCGCTATGATTTTATAGTAAAGATGTCCTTCTTCCTGCTTACAAACTAAAACAAATATACCTTAAAACGGGATATAGTGCGACATTTTTTTCACTAACGCTTAATTGACGTTTCCTTATCTAAAAAAGTTTCAATGATACGCAAATGAAATATATTTGTCATAAAACATCGAAATGTTTGAAATGACAGGAAGTGAGGAAAATGATTTTTCATAGAGAAACATCTAGTCATTACATAGATAAAAGAGGGGTTATGATCATGAAAAATCGGAATGGGTGGCTTTATTTCTTCGGCGCACTTGGCGGCGCCTTATATGGTTACGATACAGGTGTCATTTCTGGCGCTATCTTATTTATGAAAGAGGATTTAGGTTTAAATGCATTTACAGAGGGACTTGTGGTCAGCTCGATTTTAATCGGGGCGATGCTCGGGGCTTCTCTTTCTGGAAAACTGACAGATCAATTCGGACGGAAGAAAGCGATTATCGCCGCAGCCATTTTATTTATTATCGGCGGATTTGGAACAGCCCTTGCACCGAATACGGAGGTCATGGTCTTATTCCGAATCGTGCTAGGACTTGCTGTCGGATGCTCGACGACGATTGTTCCATTATATTTATCTGAACTTGCGCCAAAGGAATCAAGAGGGGCACTTTCCTCATTAAACCAACTCATGATCACATTTGGTATTCTTCTTGCCTATATTGTGAACTACGTTTTAGCAGATGCAGAGGCATGGCGTCTGATGCTTGGAATTGCCGTTGTTCCTTCTGTGCTCTTGTTATGTGGTATTTTGTTTATGCCAGAAAGTCCTCGCTGGCTGTTTGTCCAAGGACAGGCGGATCGGGCGAAAGAAATATTGTCAAAACTTAGACAAAATAAGCAGGAAGTTGAAGACGAAATCGCGGATATTCAAAAAGCAGAAAGTGAAGAAAAAGGCGGTCTTAAGGAATTACTCGAACCATGGGTGCGCCCCGCTTTAATTGCTGGTGTCGGCTTAGCCTTTTTACAGCAGTTTATTGGGACAAATACGATCATTTATTATGCACCAAAAACATTCACAAGTGTCGGCTTTGGCGATTCAGCAGCCATTTTAGGAACTGTAGGAATCGGTGCAGTCAATGTTGTCATGACGTTTGTTGCGATTAAAATCATTGATCGTGTCGGGCGGAAAGCGTTACTCCTATTTGGAAATGTAGGGATGGTTCTTAGTTTGATTGTTCTAGCAGTGGTCAATCGTTTTTTCGAGGGATCAACAGCTGCAGGGTGGACAACGATTATATGTTTAGGACTTTTCATCGTCATTTTTGCTGTCAGCTGGGGCCCGGTCGTATGGGTGATGCTGCCGGAGCTGTTCCCAGTACATGTCCGGGGAATTGGTACGGGGGTATCGACCTTCCTACTGCATACAGGGAATTTGATCATCTCGCTCACATTCCCAACCTTGTTAAGTGCAATTGGCATCAGTAACCTTTTCCTTATTTATGCAGCCATTGGCATAGGTGCCTTCTTATTTGTGAAATATTTAGTCACAGAAACGAAAGGGAAAAGTCTTGAAGAGATTGAAGAAGATTTAAAAAAGAGAAACCGTGCCGTCGTGAATGACGAAGGGGAAACGGTATGAAAAAAGACCAGCTGCATGAGGCAGCTGGTCTTCCTTTGTTAAACAAACGTTTAATCAAGAAAGGACAATCACTCATCTTCTGAACGTGCTGCCTATGACATACATATGGAACAGGCGGGCGAAAGGTGGAAATGAGATGAAAGGAAAAACGAGCATTGTGATGCTGACGTACAATGAACTGCACCTAACGAAAAAATGTATCGACAGTATCAAGAAGCATACTCGGCGTGATGAATATGAACTCATTATCGTGGATAATGCTTCATCAGACGGAACAAAGGAATATGTGAGACAACTGGAAGATGTCGTATTGATTGACAACGAGAAGAATCAAGGTTTTGCCAAGGGCTGTAACCAAGGGGCGAAAAAGGCAACAGGAGATAGTCTTCTTTTTTTAAATAACGACACGATTGTGACCGAAAACTGGCTTTTGCCTTTAAGAGAAGCCCTTTTTGCATCAGATCGTATTGGCATGGTAGGCCCTGTCTCCAATTATGTGAGTGGTCCTCAGCTCGTTCAGCCATCTTACACAGATGTGAAGGAGCTTCCTGCCTTTGCGAAGGCATATACGGCTTCGAGAAAAGGTCAAACAACATATGTGCACAGACTTGTTGGTTTTTGTTTGCTGGTCAAAAGAGAGCTGATCGAGGATGTAGGGTTATTTGATGAGCGGTTTGTATATGGATCATTTGAGGATGATGACCTTTGTCTGCGCTCATTACTGAAGGGGTACCAGCTGCAAATCGTCCATGATTCTTTTGTGCATCATCACGGTCATGCTACCTTCAATGCCAATGAAGAAACGAACATCTCTACGTTGTTTGCGGAGAACAGGCTTCGTTTTTTAGATAAATGGGGCATTGATTTAAATCTGATAACGCCCCATCCATATTTTGCAGCACTGCTCCCTGAGGATGCCGGATGTGTGCTGGATGTTGGCTGTGGTGCTGGGGCGACAGGACTTGAACTGATTAACCGGCAGTCCGTTGACATGTACGGAGTAGAGGCGGATGCATTAAAAGCAGAGATGGCAAAGGCGTATTACAAAGAAGTGATTGAGACAAAAGCGGAGGCGTATCCTTGGTCAGAGAAAGAAGCTTTTTTTGATGCTGTGATCTTTTCTGATGTGTTAGAGCATGTGTCAGACCCATGGCAGATGATTGCTCAAGCGCATGCGTCTTTAAAACCAGGTGGCGTGATCATTTGCTGCTTACCTAATATGATGCATGCGGAAGTACTGCTGCCTTTAATGGCAGGTGATTTTACGTATCAAGATGTGGGGATTTTAGATCGAACACATATGAGATTTTTCACACCAAACACAATGCGGGCGCTCTTTCCAGACCATTTATTTCATCGCGTGATTGAACAGCCGATCAATGTGCCAATTGATCAAAACGTTCAATTGTTTTTTGACGAAGTGGCGAGAGTAGGAGAGTCACTTGGCTTTCAAACAAAAGCATTATCTGATCAAGTGACGCTCTATCAGCTTTTGATCGTTGCACGTAAAAAAGGCGGTTCCCCCTCCGGGTAATCCGCCTCAGCGTGTAGGCAAACCCTCGCATTCTTTGTCAGTCCTGCGCGCCGGTGCTCGCGAATCCTTCATTCGCTCCGCTCCGGTACTCGTCCTTCCTAGACTGCAAAGGTTTTCTATCACGCTGAAAAGAAGACAAAGGGCTAAAACAAAGTTCATTTTAGCCCTTTGTCAACCATCTAAGGCGGATGACCGCCTTTTGTGCTACCATTTAAAGCTTTTCGTTGCGCCTTCTGCACCAAAGTTCAAAATGCTCACTTTGACGTCATATGCAATGTCTACTTCTTGAAATAGTGTATCCCATTCATTACGGTGCTGATCCCAAAAGTCTGGATACTTGATGCGCACCTGCCGATTTAAAAGGATCGGGTCAACACCAACTTCTTTTTGCATGTGGTGGACAGCTTTTTGAATGCGTTCTTTGATTTTGCGTTCAAAAATGCGCTCAAATCGTTTGATGTATTGCTCATCGTATGAGTTTTCAGGGGGATATTGATCTTCTGATAGTTTCCCGTTTGTTTGTACACTAATTTTAAAGGAAATCTTTCCGTTCTTCAGATAGGGTTCAATCTTGGACTTTGCTTTCTTGATTTCATACGTAATCGGAAAGCCTTTGTAGGTGGCGGGTACGACTCCGCCTGAGATGCGATTCATGACCCAGTTTAAAGATTGGACATCTTTTGCTGGAATGAACCCTATCAGCTTTCGTGTTTTTCCATGGATAATGCCTGCACCATCATAGGTGAGTTCTCCGTTTACGACATCCACACTTTGGACAAGAAAGCTTGTACCCATCTGAAAGTAATCCGACGCTCGGCCAATACGTGTTGGCAGTAAAATCTTCCCGTTAAAGCTCCGGTTTTTTGATGTTTCAAAAATATGCTCGACTGGAACCCTTTGTTGTGATTTTAATTTTTGATTGATGACTTTTGATGCCTCATGGCGTGACACTAAGAGGTAGCTGCTTCTTCGAACCTCATCATCTCGTATAAAGTGGTTGAGTGTTCCTTGAATATCATGATGCTCGGCTTGATTTTTGCCAAACAAAAAGATTTTGAGGTGATCACTGTAAATCGGCGGGTCCTTCAAAGCGACATTGCTGACTGCTTCCAGTACATTTTTCCCCTTTGAGACGACATTCACATAGCCAGGGGAATCTGCTTCTTGTGTTCCGCCCATTTTAGGGACAAGGTTTTGATAGGTGAGTTTGACTCCGTTATCATCTTCCTCGTCAATGCCAACACCGCGCACAAACGATAATTTCTCAATATCCTTTAAGTCCCAGCAGCCTGTCGATAAAAGCAAAAGACAGCAAGACAGAAAGGTGAGCCATAAACGCCGTCCTTTCATGCAGATCGACCTCCCCATTTTTTACGTATCATGAGCAGAACAGCTGTTATAAAAGGAATCGCTAAAACAGCGAATAATGCATAGCCGAGTAAAGTCGAGTAGTAAAAGACTTCATTGATATTTCTCGGAAAAAGAGAGAGAGCTGAGGTCAGCAAAAACAGCAACCATAGCAGTCTCGTTAAATTGGTTGTCTTAAAAACCGTTTGACAGCCTTTAATAGCAAATTGGAAAAAGCCAAGCATACAAATAAACTGCTGGCACGTCCAGATCGTCAGTAAGAAAATATCAAAGCGTTCAATGAAGACCCCTTCTAGTTCTAGCGCTTGAATGAGTGAGACAGTGGGCCAGGTGAGTGATTTCGTTTCTCCAACCGTCATGGAACCAATCACAATAAAGAGCGTGAGGGAGTAAATAAGTGTGGTGATCCCTACACCGATCGCTGCGGCCCATTTCGCTTTTGACCATTTGTCTTTATAGATAAGCGGTACGACAAACAAAATGACTTCAAAGCCTGTAAATTGAATAAATGTTTGAGAGAACAAATTACTAAAATCTTTAAACCCGTGAGCCATTACCGGGCGTAAATAATCAAAATCAAATATTTTCAAACTAAACAGCATGAGCCCAATGTAAATGATCATGGTCATCGGATATATATATGTCACCATTTTCACTACCGGAAAAATTCCGCTTTTTAAATGATAGGTGGCCACCAGTAAAAAAATCATCACAATCACGGTCATCGGGGTCGATTGCAGCAGGAAAAATTGAACCACTTCCCCTAGTACACGCGCCTCAAAGCCAACAATGGCTAGTAAATAACCGATCAGCATTAGGTTAAAGATCGTGCCAAAGAAGGCACCGGCTCCTTTTGTATTCGATTCAAAAATGGTATCCGGTGCATTCTTCTCCGCAATCCAACCTAGCAAAAAAGCAACGAAAGCAAAGATGACTCCCTGTATTAATACAATGATCCAGCCATCAGGGAATCCTGAATTGGCAGAACTGCGAGGAATGGTTAAAATTCCAGCGCCTATCATTGTAGAGCTGCACAGAATGGTGACTTGTAACAATGATAGCTTCTCAGCTCTGTACATCGTTTACTCTCCTTGTCTTTTGAGATTTTTTGTCTTGGCTGTTTTCGGTCTCGATTTAAATAGCCCTATTGGTAAACGAACGTACGTATCTTTTAAATCTGAAAACGGTGAAGACAAAACAGGTGTGAAATAGTCAAAACCAAAGGTCTTTAGCTGCATCAAGTGACAAAGTACAAATAAATAACACATGATGAGGCCGTATAATCCAAACATGGCTGAACTGAAGATCGCCATAAACCGCAGAATGCGTAAGGGGAAGCTGAAATCATATGATGGAGCAGTGAAATCGGCTAGTGCCGTCAGAGACACAATAATGACCATTAAGGCACTGACGATATTGGCTTGGACAGCCGCCTGTCCAATAATGACGCCGCCAATCAGTCCAATCGTCTGCCCGATCGCCCTAGGAAGACGAAGTCCAGCTTCCCGCAGCAGTTCAATCGTAAACGACATCAAAATGGCTTCCACTACAGGAGGAAAGGGCACATTTTGCCGGCTGCCTGCGATGGTAAGTGCCATTCGTGTTGGTAATAAACCAGGATGATAGGAAACAAGGGCGATATAGAGCCCCGGTAAAAAGATCGTCAAAAGCACGGCAATATAACGGAGTAAACGCAAAAGAGTCGCACTTGTCCATCTTTGATAATAATCCTCCGGTGATTGCATCAAGGCAGTGAGAGTCATCGGCATAATGAGGGCAAACGGCGTCCCATCGAGCAAAATAGACACCTTTCCTTCTAACACAGAGGCAATCACCCGATCAGGACGTTCTGTATTTTGAATCTGCGGGAAAATAGAGATATGACTGTCTTCAATCAGCTGTTCTATGTAGCCGCTCTCAGGAATATCATCCATTTTGATTTGCTTCATACGAGAGAAGACATCATCTACTAGTTTGGGGTCTGCGATATCACGAACATACACAAGAGCAGCAGATTTCTTGTTGCGAGTTCCTATGTTTACCTTTTGAATGACAAGGTTCGGATCGTTTGCTCTTTCACGAAGCAATGCCGTGTTTTTTTCAAGATTTTCAATAAACCCAATCCTTGGTCCTCTAACAAGGACTTCTGATTGCGGCTCCTCTACTTCTCTAAATTGAAAAAGATTCGTATGGAGCGCAAGCGCTTGAGTGGCCCTATCCACAAATAAAATAGCCCTGCCGCTGTATAACTGCTCGATGGCAAGGTTCATATCTTCCAGCACATCATTTTGAATACCAAAGAACGTTTTAGAAAGGAGAGAAAGTGTGGTGTGGTCGACCTCAGTGATGGTCAGTTCCTTTTGCATAGGTGAAATAATTTGTTTGGAAAGCATCTCAAATTCTGTGAGTCCTTCAACGTACACGAGACATGCAGAGACAGCGGAAGGACCAAATGAAAAAGAGTGGAACACGATATCATCACTTTTGCCGGCAAAGCTTTTGACACGCTGAATGACGGACTCTATATCTTGTTCAATACGACTTTTCATAATACCTCACCCTCATGTCTTTTTTTATAGAGTGACTCGGAAGGAGAAGAATTATGCAAATAGAAAAAAGAGAATCCCCTAAAATAGGAATTCCCTTCACATGTTTATCTCGCCAGCCAGCCGCCATCTACGGCTAAAATATGACCGTTCATATAATCGGAGGCAGGGGAGCTGAGAAAGACGGCGGCACCTGCTAGATCTTCAGGCCGTCCCCAGCGTCCAGCGGGGATTCGTTTCAGAATCTCTTCATTCCGGTTCGCATCGTCACGAATGGCTTGCGTGTTATTGGTTGCAATATAACCAGGCGCGATCGCATTGACCTGAATATGCTGACTTGCCCATTCATTTGCAAAAGCTTTCGTCAAACCTGCGACAGCATGCTTACTTGCTGTATAAGCGGGAACAAAGACACCGCCTTGAAATGATAGAAGGGAAGCGATATTGACAATTTTCCCTTGCCCTTTATTCAGCATCTGCTGTCCGACCTTTTGCGTGAGGAAAAAGAGACTGTTGATATTCACATCCATCACAGTATGCCAGTTTTCCTCTGAATATTGAGCGGCCTCTTCTCTTTTAATGGTCCCAGCATTATTGATCAAAATATCAATTGAATGCTGCTTTAAAAGGGCATCAACATCCCGCTTTGCGGACTTAGGATCTGCAAAGTCTACTTGAATCGCATGAAATGATCTGCCGGTCTGTTCAACAAGTTCTTTTGTTTCATCAAGCGGCGTATGGTGGTAGGTGCCGATGATATCTGCACCTGAACGGGCAAGCGCTACGGCAATACCTTGCCCAATACCAGTTCCAGGACCTGTGACAAGAGCTGTTTTGCCTTCGAGGGAAAAGAGGGACGCTACATATGATGTCGTCGTCATTTCATTACCTCAGCTGGTCCATCGGGACAAAGTCCATATCTTTAAACGTATAGTTTTCTCCCGCCATTGCCCAAATAAATGAATAATTTGCGGTACCTGAGCCTGAATGAATGGACCAGGCAGGTGAGATGACGGCTTCTTCATTTGCTACAACGAGATGTCTCGTTTCAGATGGCTCCCCCATAAAATGAAAGACACGTGCGTCTTCCTCTATATCAAGATATAAGTACACTTCCATCCGCCGGTCATGTATATGAGCAGGCATCGTGTTCCATGTGTTATTGGTTTCAAGCTGAGTGATGCCCATCATAAGCTGGCAGCTTTGGATGCCGTCTGCATGAATGACCTGATACAGATTCCGTACGTTTGAGGCGGATGCTTCCCCTAAATGATTCGGTGTTAATTCAGCAATCGCAGCCTTTTGTGTCGGATACGCTCTATGAGCTGTGGCTGACACAAGATAAAATTTGGCCTGCTCACCTGATGAACTAGCAAACTGTACATGTTCGTGTCCAAGTCCAATATATAAGAAATCTTTATGCTCCAGCACAAATGACTCACCATCGACTGTAACCGTACCTTGGCCGCCGACATTCACAATGCCAATTTCCCGTCTTTCAAGGAAATATTCTGTACGTAAAAAGTCGCCGGCATCTAGCTTGATCGGTTCTGATGTCGGCATAACACCGCCAATCACCACACGGTCCTCATGCGAATAATATAGCTTCAATTCACCACTGACAAAGAGTGTCGGAATATGAAAATGACGACGAAGTTCCTCTGTTGTAAAACGCTTGACCTGCTCAGGATGTACAGCATAACGATTTTCCATTTGAGATAAGCCTCCCTTTCCATCTGAAACATATGATTGTTTTATTTGGTATCGGTTTCAAGGAAAATTCTAGAGGAAAAAGAGAGCGGCGTCAACCGTTAATTTGAAATCGCTTTCTTTAATTGTATAAAAGCTTTTTTTTCTTCATGTTCATGAAAAAAATCTTCTGATACAGTTCAACTTGTGGTATGCTTTTTTTAAGTTTATTTGAAATCGGTTTCGAAACAAATGAGAAGATCGATCTTGGGAGTTTTTTGTATGAAAGAGAAAAAGCAAACGAAAGTCACCATTAACGAAGTTGCAGCATATGCAGGTGTCTCAAAATCAACGGTATCCAGATACATCAATGGCAGAACAAATGAAATTTCTCCTGAAAAGGTAAAAAAGATTAAAAAAGCCATTGAGGAGCTCCATTATCGTCCGAGTCAGCTTGCCCAAGGATTGAAAGTAAGAAAGAGCAAGGTCATTGGTTTTATTGTGGCTGATATTACGAATCCATTCTCTGTTGCGACACTTCGTGGTGTGGAAGAGATTTGTGATGAATATGGATACAGCATTATGGTGTGCAACACAGATAATCGTCCAGAAAAAGAACGAGAAATGCTTTTGAAGCTGAATGCGCATTATATTGAAGGGCTGATCATTAATACGACCGGTCAAAACAATGACATTTTGCAAGACTTTAAGCAAAACGGTGTACCGATTGTTCTTGTTGACCGTAAGTTACCTGAACTCAAGGTCGATACCGTCACAACGAATAACCGTGACATCACGGCTCGTCTACTTCACCAAATGTATGAAAAAGGCTACGAACATATCGCTTTCTTTACTGAGCCGGTCGATGGGATTAGTCCACGTGAAGAACGAAAAGAAGCCTATGAACAGACGACGATGAGTCAACATAAGACACCTATGATTGCAGAAATCAATTTGAAGCAAAAGGAACAAATGCGAGATGAGATTTGTCGTTTTTTACAATCAAGCCATCAGAAAAAAGCGATTTTAGCAGGCAATGGATTACTCATGCTGAAGCTCATCAGTGAACTTGTCGATCTTGGGGTAAAGATTCCTGAGGAGATAGGCATTGCCGGATTTGATGATACAGAATGGTATAAGCTGATCGGGCCAGGCATCACTACGGTGGCGCAGCCATCTCATGAGATGGGGAAAGCGGCGATGCAAAAAATCAAGACGCGTCTTGAAGGGGATAAGAGTGCACCCCAGACCATTCAACTTGATGGAGAAATCATTGTGAGAAAATCTTTATAAACGTTAGGCAGAGAAGAGTATACATACGTGCATGCTCTCTCTTTTTCAACTGTTTTGAAACCGGTACCAAGAAAGGGGAGAAATGAGTGAAAGCATTGGATGTGATCACATTTGGGGAATCAATGGCGATGTTTTATGCAAAAGAAATTGGCGAGCTTCACCAAGTGCATACGTTTCAAAAAGCACTTGCTGGTGCAGAGAGTAATGTTGCGGTCGGCTTGGCAAGATTAGGCTTTAGCGTAGGCTGGATGAGTAAGGTCGGGGCGGACTCACTTGGTACATTTATTTTAGAAGAGCTTCAAAAAGAAGGGGTCGATACGAAGGCAGTACTCCGTTCAAATGATGGAGCCAAAACAGGAATATTGCTTAAATCAAAAGTCATCGATGGAGACCCTGATGTGACATACTACCGAAAAGGCTCTGCTGCGAGCACATTGAACCCAAGCGATTTCCCGTCCACTTATTTTCAGCAGGCAGGACATCTTCATATGACCGGAATCCCGCCTGCTGTGTCTAGTGAAATGAGAGCGTTTTCTTTTCATGCCCTTAAAGAAATGAAAGAAGCAGGAAAAACCATTTCCTTTGACCCGAACCTTAGACTTCAACTATGGGAAGAGGAAGAAGACATGATTCATACGGTGAACCAGATGGCTGCTCAAGTAGATTGGTTTTTCCCAGGGCTTGCAGAAGGTCAAAGACTCACTGGATGTCATGAGCCGGAAGCGATTGCGGATGTTTATTTACAAAAAGGCGTCAAGCTTGTGGTCATTAAACTGGGAGCGGAAGGAGCCTATTTCAAAAGTGCATCCGGCCAAGGTGTAGTGGATGGTTTCCATGTGTCTCATGTCGTGGATACAGTCGGAGCTGGTGATGGATTTGCAGTGGGAGTGATGAGCGGTCTGCTGGACGGATTATCATATGAAAAATCGGTTGCAAGAGGCAATGCCATTGGAGCACTTGCAGTCATGTCCCCAGGAGATCACGAGGGCCTGCCGACTCGGGAAGAGCTTCAGGCATTTATAAAAGAAGCCAAACGATATCAAAGGCGACACGATATGAAGGGAGATGAGAGGTATGGGAAAGTCAGCAAGTATGAGCGTTAAAGAGAAGCTCGCAGCTTGTAAACTCATTGCGGTGGTCAGAGCAGGTAGTGAAGCAGACGGGATAGAGATGATTGGTCGTTTAAAGAAAAAAGGGGTGCGGGCCATCGAAGTGACATATACCACGCCCAATGCAGAGCGAATCATTGCATCTTACCAGCATGACCACGACTTGATTGTCGGAGCCGGAACGATTACAACGCTTGAGCAGGCACAATCAGCCATTGAAGCCGGCTCTCAATTCATCGTTAGCCCTGGATATCTTCCTACTATCGGAGAGCACCTATCTTTTCACGATACACTCTACGTGCCAGGTGTTTTGACCCCGAGTGAAATTATGCAGGCAAAAGCAAATGGATACAGCGTGTTAAAGCTTTTTCCGAGCGGCTCCTTCGGTTTGTCCTATATGAAAAATTTGCAAGGTCCGTTTCCAGAGATTGAGTTCATCCCAACAGGAGGCATTCATCCAGTAGATGTGCCAAAGTGGCTTGAAGCAGGAGCCGTGGCAGTAGGTGTCGGCAGCCAGCTTGAAAGCAGTACAGCAGAAGAATTACAGGCTGTACTTTCTTCCACCATCATGTAGTTCACATAAACAACCGGCTGATGACTGCCGGTTGTTTGTTCGTTTATCTGACATAAAAGATGGGAAGGCGCTTCTTTTCACATAAAATGAGCATAAAGGAGAGGTCGATATGTACATTCAACAAGATGAACTAAAAGATGGTCAAATTGAACAATTGATTAAAGCTCATTTAGAAGAGATGAAAACACATTCACCGCCAGAAAGCATTCATGCCCTTCCGTTAGACCATCTGAAAAAACATGATGTCACAGTATGGAGTGCAAGGGATGGAGAGGTGCTTCTTGGCTGCGGAGCCATCAAGGAGCTATCAAGTGAACATGGTGAACTCAAATCGATGAGAACGGCAGCAGCCCATATGCGAAAAGGCGTGGCGAAGCATCTGTTGACCCACCTTCTCCAAGAGGCGAAGCGGCGGGGGTATAAAAGAGTGAGCCTTGAAACAGGTGCGATTGCTTTCTTTGAACCGGCAAGAAAATTATATGAAAGCTTTGGATTTCAATATTGTCCGCCTTTTGGTTCATACCAAGAAGATCCGAACAGTTTATTTATGACAAAGGAATTATAGAGGTCGAGAGAGTATGCTTTTATAAGCAGCTCTTTTTTTATGCGGCAACAATGGAAGGAGGAGAATGTGAATGAAATGGTCGAAGTTGTTCGGAATGGGCGCATTTCTCACATTTTGTGTCGTGTCTGTTCTTTTTTTATCTATATTAGGTCAAGATTTAGTTAAAATTGAAAGCGCTTCCGATGAGGCGGTATCAACTTATCAATATCACTTTGTTCTTGTACCGGAGGAACTTGATAATGAATATTGGCAATTGGTGCAAAAGGGAGCTGCTGATGCGGCGGAAGTTCATCGGGTGTATCTTGAATACCTAGGTCCAAAGCAGGCTGATTTGGATGATCACCTGAAAACCATTGATATGGCAATTGCTGGTCATGTGGATGGCATTATGACGCAAGGGCTTGATGCAAAGAGATACAAACCGCTCTTTCAAAAAGCAAGAGAGAAAGGTATAGATGTCGTCACAGTCGATACCGATGCAGAGGGGAGCAAGCGTCAAGTGTATGTCGGAACAGATAACTATTATTCTGGCTTTATCGCCGGACAGGCACTCATCGCCGATACAAAAGGCGAACAGTATGTGGGCATTGTGACGGGACGGCTTGATGCGATTCACCAGAAGCTTCGCGTGAAGGGGTTTCGAGATGCCGTTTCTGGTGAGAAACGCATTCATATTGCTGGAATAGAAGAGTCGGCGATTACGAAATCAGGTGCTTCCGGTGCTGCGTATAAATTGTTAAATGATCATACGCAGCTCACCGCATTTTATGGAACAAGTGCATTAGACGGAGTCGGCATTATTCAAGCAACAGAGCAATATCATTCGTCTAAAGATGTTTATGTGCTCGCATTTGATACTCTGCCTGATACGATTCAAGCGCTGGATGATGGGAAAATTGATGCAGTGGTTGTACAGCACCCTTATGAAATGGGCTATCAAGCGGTTGAATCTCTTGTTCGTTTGCAGCAAGGGGATAAACAAGAACCGCTGCAGTACACAGGGACGAGTGTGATTCGGCGAGGAGACCTGCCCCTTCATCAAACGGAAAGACCACAGGGGGTTCAGCCATGAGAAAAATACGAAGTAAATTATTATTGGCATTTTTAATTCTTGTGCTCCTTGGTAATGTGGCCGCTTTTTTTGTGTATTGGAGCAGTTCAAAAATCACATCAGAATATAGCAAGAGCTTTCGTTCCTTTCTCCTGCTGAATGATATTTCGACAGAGGCAAAAACGATGTATGAAAAGGTCAACGCCTTTGCCATCGAAAAGGATCAGGCGTTTGCCAAGGGGTATGCTGAATCAAAACAGAAAATGACATCATATGATCAAACATTACTCAAAGATGCAGGGCTTCATGCCGCCATCCCCTCCATTGAAAAATATCGATATATGATGCGGACGCTCATAAACGAAAGTGATGCGACAATGAATCATGTCAAAAAAGGGAAAATCAAAGAATATGCTGCAAGTGTGAAAGAAGTAAGAACCGTGTCCTCTTATATCCAAGAGCAGACAATGACTCTTTTGGATGATGAATTATCTGAGTATCAAGTACTCTACCAATCCCTTCAAAAAAGACATCAAACGTATGCGCTTTTTACTCTATGTCTGTTTACATTATCGATAGGCATCGCTTTATGGATGGCCTATATCATTGCGGGCGGAATTTCAAGACCGATCGTTCATCTGTCTCGAAGTGCCAAAGAAGTATCAGAAGGAAATTTTGATGGTCCGAATTTGCATGTGTCATCAAAGGACGAAATCTCTGTGTTAAATCATGCCTTTGAGCGAATGCGGCGAGAGATGAAGGTCATGATTGAAGAGATGAAACAAAAGGCCGCTTTAGATCAGAAAATTAAAGACATGAAGCTGAAAACACTACAAAACCAAATGAATCCACATTTTTTATTTAATACATTAAACATCGTTTCACGTATGGCGTACTTAGAATCAGCTGATGCGACATCGAGATTGATACAATCCGTTTCTACGCTGATGCGGTATTCGCTATCTCCTCTCAGCGCATCTGTTACGTTAGAACAAGAAGTGAAAGTGGTAAAAGAATATTTTCATATACAAGAAACAAGATTTTCCGATCGTATTACATGCAAAACGACCATAGATGAGTCGTGTCTATCTGTTCACATTCCGAGCCTCACATTGCAGCCGCTTGTCGAAAATGCCTTTATTCATGGGGTAGAACCAAAAGAGGAGGGGGGGCTTGTAGAGCTCTCTATTGATCGAGATGATGGCTTTGTCATGATTCGGATTCGGGATAATGGACTTGGCATCAGTGATCAAGAGAAAAAGAGATTGCTATCGCAAGAGGAAGAAGATCATCCAGACACACGTAGTAAAGGTCACTCGACAGGAATTGGTCTTCGAAATGTGATGTCGAGGCTGCGTTTGTTTTACGGAGTGCAGGATGCCCTTCAAATTGATTCAAAGCCAAACGAAGGGACCACCATTCAATTGACAATACCAATCAAGGAGGAACGAGCATGCTGAACGTGCTGATTGTGGATGATGAAAAAATTGAACGAATGGCGATGCGTAAATTCATGACCGAATGGCTGCCAGACTGTCATATTGCAGGGGAAGCTGCGAATGGAAAAAAGGCGGTGGAATTGGCGCGGTCTAAGCCAATTGACCTTGTGCTCATGGATATTCAGATGCCAGGCATGGATGGACTCACAGCGATCAAACAGATCAAGGCAAGCTGTCCTCATACTAAATTTATTATGCTGACAGCCTACGATACATTTGATTATGCCAAGCAAGCCATGCAGGAAGGGGTCAAACAATACCTTGTCAAACCAGCTGATAAAGACGAAACCATTACAGCGATTCGTTCTGTTGCGGCAGAAATTCAGCAGGAGGTCTCCCTGCGGCAGGCGGAGAAAGTCAATCAGCAGTCAAAATGGCTGGAAGCTCATGTGTTGAACGGTCAATCTTATTCCTCCACAGCGTTTGAGCGGCTGTTTCAGGATTTTCAAGCAGGTCTAGTGATCGCTGTTCAGCGGACAGGCGGGGATCAACTCCTGAATCATTTGCAGGAGTCTGCTCTTTTTCAAGCAGTGCCTATCAAAGTGAGCGGTGAGCTGTTTACATGCTTGATTTACAGCTGTCAATCACCTGGTCATCTAAAGGCGAATGTACTGCAAGCCATTCGCGCTGCCATGACAAGCGAGCAGCATTCACCTGTCATTGTTGGCATGGGTCATCCTGTCTCAAATCCACTTCAACTTCAGAAAAGTGCGGCAGAAGCGAAGCTTTCCTATTATCAGCGAAAAAAAGATGACGGTGCGGTTCGTTATGGCTTTTACTATACAGATAGACAACCTTACGTATTGATCAACTTGCCTGAGCTTGCCGATGACATGATGCTGGCACTAGAAGAAGGGAGAAGAGATGATGCTCTTGCTTACTATGATGCCTTCCAATTAGAAGGGGCAACCATTTCTCATGTGAAAGAGCTGCTCATTTTACTCAAATCACGACTTCGTGCAGATGTGCCGATTCTAGCTATCACTACAGAAACAGAATGCCGCCAATGCTGTGAACATTTATTTGATCTGTATGAAGCAAGAACCCAGACGGTGAATGATATAGAACGGGCGAAACGATACATTCAAACACATTTTTGCGAACATATCACGCTGGAGCAAACGGCCGCCTATGTTGATTTAAGCCCGACGTATTTCACCAAACGCTTTAAGGATGAGACAGGTCTGACGTTTAAAGAATATGTGACGACCTGTAGGATGGATAAAATGAAGAAGCTACTGAAAGAGAGTTCGCTTAGTTTAAAAGAAATCACCTATCAAGCAGGATATACTGATCCGAATTACGTCAGTCGTGTGTTTAAAAAAATGGTTGGCTGTTCACCGAAGGAATATCGAAAACAGGTCGTAAAAAAATGAAGAATTTCATAAAAAAGTGAAGAAGTTTGCCTGAAAAAAGGCAAGGATCTGCCAGTATACTTATTTTGATAACGCTTACAAAATAGGGATGGGGGATCCATGATGAAGTTTAAATTAGGCTTTACTTTATTGGCACTCTGTATGCTGGTCGTCTCTGCTTGCAGTTCATCGACGAACTCAGATGCAAAAAAAGAGGGCGGAGCGGAGAAACTAGAAATTTTCTCTTGGTGGACTGGTGCAGGTGAGGAAGACGGACTGAAGGCACTCATTCAATTGTTTGAAGAGAAAAATAAAGACATTCCAATTGAAAATGCAGCTGTCGCTGGTGGCGCTGGTACGAATGCAAAGGCTGTTCTAACAAGCCGGATGCAAGGAGATGATCCGCCAGCTACTTTCCAAGTACACGGGGGAGCAGAGCTGAATGAGAGCTGGGTAGCCGCAGGTAAAATGGAGCCGCTGGATGACCTTTATGAGAAAGAAGGCTGGAAGGATAAATTTCCAGAATCACTGATTGACCTTGTGAGCAAAGACGGGAAAATCTATTCCGTTCCAGTGAATATTCACAGAGGCAATGTGCTTTGGTATAACAAAAAAGTATTTGAAGATCAGGGCTTAGAACCGCCAACGACGTTTGATGAATTTTTCAAAACAGCCGATGCCTTAAAGAAAAAAGGGATTACTCCTCTTGCGCTTGGGGATAAAGAACCTTGGGCAGCGACTCATTTGTTTGAAAGCGTTCTTCTAGGTGTACTAGGTGCAGATGACTATCAAAAACTTTGGGCGGGCGACTTAAAAATGGATGATGCAAAAGTGAAGGAAGCGGCAGACATCTTTGGACGTATGCTCGAATACGTCAACGACGATCATAGCTCGCGTAACTGGCAGGATGCCTCACAGCTCGTGGCAAAAGGGGAAGCTGCAATGAATGTCATGGGCGATTGGGCAAAAGGATACTTTGTAAATGATCTAGATTTGAAGGTGAATAAAGACTTTGGATACGTGGCTACTCCTGGTACGGAGGGCAGCTTTATGGTCATCACGGATACATTCGGACTGCCAAAGGGTGTCAAACAGCCAGAAAACGTGAAAAAATTCTTATCTGTCTTAGGATCTGTGGAAGGACAGGATGCGTTTAATCCGTTGAAAGGGTCAATACCGGCACGTGTGGATGCAGACGTATCAAAATATGATGAATATGGAAAATCGGCAATGAAGGCGTTTAAAGAGTCAAAGCTGGCACCGTCTCTTGCGCATGGCTCAGCTGCTGAAGAAGGTTTTGTCACGAAGGCGAACCAAGCCATCAATATTTTCGTGACACAAAAAGACAGCAGTCAGTTCGTTTCTTCTTTAAAAGATTCAATGAAATAAAGATGAAAGAGGCGGCCGTTAGGCACCGCCTCTTTTTTAAAAAAGGAGTGTAGCTTCATGCGCATGGACACATCGCCGATCACAAAAACACCAGCAGCAAAAGTGAAACGTGTTCGGAAAAAATGGAATGGAGACCAGCTGCTTGCCCTGCTATTTTTAGCACCGTCAGCTGTTTTATTATTCATTTTTGTTTACGGCTTTATTGGCTGGACAGGATATGTTTCATTATCGAACTGGACCTCGCTTGTTCCTGATTTTTCTTTCGCAGGTATGAAAAATTATGTCATGCTGTTTCAAGATTTTCGCTTTCAGTCAGATCTTCGAAACACGGTCTTTTTTACATTATTCTTTATTGGAGCAGTCATTGCTTCTGGGCTTGTACTGGCCATTTTACTAGACCAGAAGATCAAGGGGGAATCACTTTTTCGGAATCTCTTTTTCTTTCCGATGGCCCTTTCCTTTGTGGTCACAGGTGTTGTGTGGCAATGGATCCTAAATCCATCTACTGGGGTGAATCTGTTTTTAAAAACACTCGGCATCCAGCCCAAGTGGTACACGGATACGAACATTTTAGCTGGATTTGTCTGGGGAAAAATTGAGTTTGGTGTACCGGCAGCAATGATTGCAGTTGTCATCGCTGCTGTGTGGCAGATGACAGGGTTCTCACTTGCGATGTATTTGGCTGGTCTTAGAGGCATTCCAGAGGAAGTGAGAGAGGCTGCTAGAATGGATGGCGCAACCGAGTGGCAAATCTACTGGAAAATCATTTTCCCGCTGTTAAAACCAATCACAGCGAGCGTCGTCATTATCATGGCACATATTTCTTTAAAGATCTTCGATTTGATTTACTCGATGACAGGACCAGGTGCAAACTTTGTCACCGATGTGCCAGGTGTTTATATGTTTGAAATGACCTTTAGAGGAAACCATTATGCAGGTGGTGCCGCCATTGCGATCGTCATGTTGATTTCTGTTGCGGTCTTTATCGTGCCGTATCTCCTGTCTAGCCGGAAGGGGGCTTCATCATGACCGCAAGAGGATTTGTCCGCCCAGTTCTTTATGCTTTATTAATACTGTGCAGTTTGTTTTTTCTCATGCCTGTTTATGTCATGATCGTCACAAGCTTAAAGCCATTAGGTGAAGTTACCCTTGAGCGAATGTGGTCGCTTCCATCTACACTTGATTTCTCAAGCTACAAAATCGCTTTTGAAAAGTTATCACCCAATTTAATGAATTCTCTTTATCTAGTCATTCCTGCTACCTTATTGTCAGCTGTATTAGGTGCAATGAATGGCTATGTGCTGTCTAAATGGCGCTTTAAAGGATCAGAAGTGGTGTTTACCTTCATGTTGTTCGGTATGTTTATTCCATACCAAAGTATCCTCATTCCACTTATTCAATTTTTACGTGAAATCGGCTTGTATAACTCCATTCCGGGACTTGTGCTTGTCCATGTCGTATATGGCCTGCCAATCACAACACTCATGTTCCGCAATTTTTATGTGAGCATTCCTGATGAAATGATTGAATCAGCGAAGATGGATGGAGCTGGGTTTATCGGGATCTTCAGACATATGATTTTGCCGCTTTCCATCACAGGGTTTGTCGTGGTTGCCATTTGGCAGTTCACAAATGTGTGGAATGAGTTTCTATTTGCGGTCACTATGACCACAGCAGAGAATCAGCCGGTCATGGTTGCACTGCAAAATTTATCAGGCAGTCAAATTGTGCAATGGAATGTTCAAATGGCAGGTGCCATCTTGGCTGCGCTGCCGACACTTTTGGTCTATATTCTACTTGGAAAATACTTTGTGAAAGGGCTTCTTGCAGGCTCTGTCAAAGGGTAAATTGATTTTCTTGTTATCGTTTTCATTCGGTGTACTGAAAGGATTGACTTCTCTTTAGATAGCGTCATAATAAAAGTTGAGACTTGCTAGTTTTCATCATGCTAGGCAAGGATTATCAAAGGGTAGCAAAGGGAGGAGTCATCCTGAATGAAGCAGTCACCAATTTTTTTACTGCCTGAATTGAAGGAGAGAATATGGGGAGGTACAGCCTTAAGGGATCAATTTGGCTATGATATTCCTTCTGATCAAACGGGAGAATGCTGGGCAATTTCTGCTCATCCAAACGGATCAAGTGTCGTGCAAGACGGTCCATATAAAGGGAAAACGCTGATCGAACTATGGAACAATCACAGAGAATTGTTTGGGGGAATAGAAGGCGATCGCTTCCCGCTCTTAACCAAAATTTTAGATGCAAACCAAGACTTATCCGTTCAAGTTCATCCAGATGATGATTATGCGGAAAGACATGAAAATGGTGAGCTTGGGAAAACAGAGTGCTGGTATATCATTGACTGCAAAGAAGGCGCAGAAATGATCTATGGTCATAATGCACGGACGAGAACTGAGCTTGTGACCATGATGAACAGCGGAGATTGGGAAGGCCTTTTGCGGCGAGTGAAAATTAAGCCGGGCGATTTTTATTATGTGCCAAGCGGTACCATTCATGCGCTATGTGAAGGCACACTGGTTCTTGAAACGCAGCAAAGTTCAGATACGACCTATCGGGTGTATGATTATGAACGAAAAGACCAAAATGGCCATGAACGTGAACTTCACTTCACGCAGGCCATTGATGTCACAACGGTTCCTCATGTAGACGGTTATGCAGATGAATCAGTAGAAACTCGTCCAGGGGTGACCATTAGAACATTTGTAGAAGCAGAATATTTTTCTGTGTATAAATGGGAAATTGATCAAAAAGTAGAGCTATCGCAAGATTATCCGTTTTTGCTGTGCAGCGTTATTAATGGGGAAGGGTCCTTAGAGCATAATGGACATACATATCCGCTGCCAAAAGGAGCCCATTTTATCCTGCCTGCTGAAACAGGGAACTTCACCATTGAAGGATCTTGTGAACTGATTGTGTCACATATATAAAGATAAAGAGGACTTCGAGGGAGTCCTCTATTTTTCTATTGCATAAAGGACTTGAAAGAGACTTGTTTTTGTCGATAAAGAGATTAGTAGACTATTATGCAAAGTTAAGAGAGGGACAGGGACCGTGAAAAAAACCATCAAGATTATGTTACTCGCAGCTGCCTTTGGTATGACATTACACACGGGCAAAGAAGTGCAAGCAGCCTCCTATGTCGATCAATCCATTTATACGATTAGCACCTCAAAAGTATTTACAACAGAAGCAGAAGTCAAAAAAGCGGTTGACACGTTGAAAAAGGATAAGAAGTGGACAGCCACGTATCAAACCTCAGGAAATACATCGACTTATCAGCTAACTGCCTCAGGATATGACTCACAAGCAGCAGCGAGTGCAAGTGCCGCTGCATTAAAAAAAGAGTTAGGCATGAGCGGTACGGTGTCTCCAGTAGGTGACCGCCTTCCTTTACAGAAAATCGTATCTGATCCAATCAACGATGAAAGTCAGGCGAAAAAACTGACGCTCGAGCTGACGAAAACATCAGGACTCAATAGCACGTATGAAGCTATCAATCAAAGTAGACCATCATATCAGGTCATATCAGGTGCCATTGATTCTGAAACGAAAGTCAAAAATATTCAAACCGAACTACAAAAACAGGCCGGAGTCACTAGTACATATCAAACCGAAAACAAAGCTGGCACCGTGTATCAGCTGATCTCAGGCAATATTGTCGGACAGAGTAAGGCAAATACCATCCTGCAAGGTTTTCAAAAGGAATCTGGTTTAAAAGCAGTACTCCAAACGGTAGCAGCAGGCAAACCGTATTACATCGTCACATCTGCTGCACAAACGAATCAGTCTAAAGCGCAAACCCTTCTGACCCAGCTGCAAAAAGAAGCGAAAATCAGCGGAAAGATTCAGAAGGCTGGAGCTGTTAAAAATGTATATAGCATGGAATCAGGCTATTTCAAAGACAGTAAGCAAGCAGCCTCAGCTGCGGCTCAGATCAAAAAACAAGCTGGTGCGTCAGGTACTGTGCAGCGAGTAGGGAAAACGAAAAATTATATCGTAAAGCTCAATCAATTAAATGACACAACTTACGCAAAAACAGTTGCTTTTTTCAAGAAAAAGAAATGGCGCTATACGTCTAAAAAGATCTCCTCTACACAGCCATATCAAGTAGTGACTGGGAATCTTTTGGGCGATGATCAAGCGAAAAAAGCAACGGCATTTTTCCAAAAGAAAAAAGTATCCGCCACAACGAAAAAAACAGGCAAAGCATCTGATAGCACGTATCGACTTGTCGTGAATCAAGCAACGGATCAGACAAAAGTAAATAAAGGTGCTGCATACTTAAAAGCACAAAAGGTGACAAGCAGCATCACAACAGGCAAGGGACAAGCCGTCAGTAAAGCATACAGCCTAATGACCGCTCCTGTATATGATCAAAGCAAAGTGAAGCAGGCACAAGAGATCATGAAAAAAAATGGAGTTGCCAGCAGTACAAAAACATTAACAGAAGCTGTTAAGCAATACCGTATTACGACAGAGGCAACTGTGAATCAGACAAAGCTGAATCAAGCCTTAAGCTATTTAACCAAACAAAAAATGAAAGCAGCCGCTCAAAAAACGGGAGCAACTGATTATGGTCAATATCAGATCAAAACAGGGGTTATTTCGACTGCTTCCTTAAGAGATCAAGGCATGACATTCTTCAAAAAAAGAAATGAACCAGCTGCTTATACAACAACGACAAAACCGGCATATAAAATCAACATCACACAGCAGTTTACAGGGTTACCAAATGCGAATGCGGCCATTGCTTTTGTGAAAAGCCAATACGGCTGGACAGCCACAGCGACAAAAATCAAAAATGGTCCAATGGTGATGCAGACGAATTATAACCTCACAGTCAATGAGATGGTAAACAAACAAATGAAGGTGTCGCCGCAGACAGATGGTGCAGCCTACGTCTATGCGACATATGTAGACCCAGCGACGTCCACAGTGAATACAGACGGGCTAAATGTACGTTCTACACCTGATTCAAGTTCGGCTAGCAACATCGTCGCACAGCTGAACAAAGGGACAAAAGTGAAGCAGCTTGGAAAAGAAGGCAACTGGATCAAGATCAGCCTCGGCTGGAGAAATGCGAGTTCAGCAGAAGTATTAAAATATGTAGACCCAGCGAATATCGCGGAGGGCACTCAATCTTATTTTCAATTTCTCAAACTCTCTGAAGCTGCAAATCTCAACCCGACTGAAGTGAATACGAAGATTTTAGCAGGGAAAGGCATTCTTGCCGGAAAAGGACAAGCCTTTATCACAGCAGCGAAAACGTATCATATTAACGAAATCTATCTGATTTCACATGCATTGCTTGAAACAGGCAATGGCAGTTCCATTTTAGCGAACGGTACGAAGTTTAATGATAGAATCGTGTACAACATGTATGGCATTGGTGCATATGACAGTAACCCGAATTACCTCGGTGCAAAGTATGCGTATGAACAGCAATGGTTCACACCAGAGGCAGCCATTATTGGCGGGGCAAAATTCATTGGCAACAGCTACATCAATAATGCCACATACAAACAAGATACCATTTACAAAATGCGTTGGTCTGCGACAGCCACTCACCAATATGCAACAGATATTGGCTGGGCTTCTAAACAGGTCACTCGTATGTATAGTTTGTATAACTTACTTGATAACTATACGCTGTATTATGATATCCCCGTGTATAACAAATAAAAAAACGTCCGTGCTTCTTAATGAGAAGCCGGACGTTTTTTGTGTAAGAGCTGATGTTCAATAAAGGAAAGAAGCTGCTGACTTGATTTCCCTTTTGAATATTGGTTCCATTCCTCAGCAAAGGTTTTCAATAAGTCTTGATTGGCTGATTCGTTTAGCTGCTTAAGCTCCGTTAAGAGCATATCTTGAGTGACGCAAGCTTTTCCTGGAATGATATCTTCATAACGTTCGACTAAGCCGCGTTTTGTGCGATAAGTCTCTAGATCGTAAGTGAAGAACAAAACAGGCTTTCGGAGCAGCGCATATTCAAACACAATGGACGAATAATCTGTAATCAGGACATCGCATACAGAGAGCAATGGAAAGAGCGGCTGATCGGACACATCAAAGATCCACTCACCATCTGTTTCTGCTTTGGCTAAATGTTTCACCGCAGGATGAAGTTTGACGAGCAGAATATAGTCGCCATTCAGCTCACTCTGCAATTGTTCTTTAGAAAAAGGTAAGACAAGACCGTTCATTGCAAAGTCCCGGTAGGTCGGCGCATACAGCAGCACTTTTTTGCCTTTTGGAAAAATACCCGTTTGAAAGGAAATAGGGCGCTCATCATAGTACGCATCTGTGAAGGGGACACCTGTTGGCAAAAAACGATCGTCGTTGACGCCAAATGAAGTTTTGAAAATCTCGCGCATGTGATCTGAGCCAGTAACGATATAATCGAAAGACGCATAGACGCGCTTGAAACGCTGCAGATCACGAGAACTACGGTGATGATTTGAAGCATCTTCAAGACCGAACTTTTTCAAAGCACCATTGGCGTGCCACACTTGAATACAAGTGGTAGAAGGTCTATTTCTTAGCACACTTGTCATCAGAAAATAATTATCTGTGACGACGACTTTGCTTTTTAGCATCGTATAGATACATTGAATGAGATGGATGGGATTTTTTTCATGAAAATAGCGAAATGACACATGAGGCACGTCCTTTTCTATCACGGAAGCATGCTTCGTATAGAGGACAGTGAGCTTCATTGTCATATTCGCCTGTTTTTGATAAGTATCGATGAGAGCAGCTGCATTCTCTTGGAATGAAACAAGCAGCGTCACCTGATTGTCACGAGGTTTCACGCCGCTCATGAGCCATCCAGCAAAAGAAACAAAAGCTGCATAGCATGAGATGATCATTGAGCGTATATTCATCATGTATCAGTCTCTCACAGCTGCTTCGTCTGATCTTTTACTTGCTCAGGATAGTAGCGCTTTTTCCCTTTGTTTTCTTTTAATACGGCAAAAGCGTACTTTGGGATATTCAGCATTCGTTTCCATCTCCACGGATTGACAATGAGTCTGTACAGCCATTCCGTATTTGTTTTAATCATCCAGCGTGGTGCACGCTTCACCGTTCCGCTAAATACATCAAAGCTTCCGCCTAAACCGATGCAAACAGCTTGCGGGAACAAATGACGGTATTCATAAATAAAGTTCTCTTGGTTTGGATAACCTAAAGCAACAAACACCATATCTGCTTTTGAACGAGCAATTTGTTTTGCCACAAACCGTTTATCCGCTTGATAACCATCACAGCTGCCTGCAATCACCACATTCGGATATTCCGTATCAATTCGCTGTTTGACAGCCTCAAGCACTTCTTTTTTCGCACCATATAAAAAGATACTTTTAGATTGCTTGTTTGCGAGATCAAGCATAGACATGAAGACCTCAAAGCCTGCAATTCTTGATTTCAACGGATGGTTTATAAGACGTGACATCAAGACAACACCTACACCATCAGGTAAGACATAGTCTGCAGAAGAGATGACTTTATGATATGCATGATCCTTCATAGTTGCATAGCCTATTTCTGGATTTACCGTTGCAATCATTGCGCCTCTTCGCTGAGAAAGGTGGTGTTGGTTCATATAACTAATAAATTCGTCTAAGTCGCCATTTACATAAGAAAGGTTAGAGACCACTTCTGTTTCCACTGTATAAACCCCCTTTTTCTTTTTGTTATCTATTGTACGATCATTGTAAATTCATTCTTAACCTACAGATCATTTTATCACAGTTGCTCCATGAAATATTAACAATAACTTTACAATCCTTTTAATTTCATGACATTTTAATAAACAACTAGTCTCTAAAAACGTTGAAATACTGTATTGACGCAGTTCTACTATTTCATCCATTAAATTGGAAATAGTTTGTCTTTACATTTTCTTAACGTTTTTTAGGCATTATGATATAATGAGGTTCCGAAGAGCGAAAAAACATGACCGATGAGAATAGGATTACGGATAAACATTACTGCTTGAAGCAGTCGAATAAGGATGAAGAAAGGAGTTTATGTTTGCAATGAAGAAAGTTATTACTTACGGTACATTTGATTTATTACACTGGGGGCATATCAAGCTGCTAGAGCGTGCAAAACAGCTTGGAGATTACTTAGTAGTGGCCATCTCTACAGATGAGTTTAATTTACAAAAATCAAAAAAGGCTTATCATAGCTACGAGCATCGCAAGCTGATTTTAGAAACCATTCGTTATGTAGATGAAGTCATTCCAGAGAACAGCTGGGATCAAAAAGTCCGAGACGTACAAGAACATGACATTGATGTGTTTGTTATGGGGGATGACTGGGAAGGTAAATTTGATTTCTTGAAAGAGCACTGCGAAGTCGTTTACTTGAAGAGAACAGAAGGTATTTCGACAACACAAATTAAGGAAGAAATTGCTGGACTATAATAGATTGAAAAAAAGTACTTCTTATCTTTTGGTGAGAAGTGCTTTTTCATGTAAAATACAATAGCAAGTGATCATTTTTATAAGGAGAGCTTCCTGTGTTTCAAAATTGGATGAAGAAAAAAGGTGAACACACATTGGATCAACCTGAACTAAATGAAACAATGAAATCGGTTGAAATTCCTGACATGGACTACTACTTTATTATGGGGGATGTGCCAAAACAGGACAACACCTTAACGGATTCATTAAACTTAAGATTAAAATCATTGGCTGAGAAGAATAAACGAGCTACCATCTTAACTTTGAATTTTGATGTAAATGTAAAGGGGCATATTCGAAGCCTGGAGAAGAATGTCCACCCTCAAATTTCCATCTTGAATGTATTTGAACACTATATTTTACCGGAGAGCGGGAGTAAAAGGGTTTATTCGGAGTTTATTACAGGTACCGTATCGGAATCGATTAATGAAGTCGTTATATCTGAGGACAATTCAACCGTTCAAGTGACAAGATACGAACTACCTTCTTCCCCCATTCTGTATATAGATCAATTTAATGAAGAACAGCAATTGATGAAACGGGAAGAATACGATATACATGGCGCTTTACGAAGAGTACTTCACTATGTTCCGCATAAGGGTGTCCCTTTTCTGGAAGAATTCATAAGAGATGATAGAAGTATCTACATGGAAACCATATATTCTGGAAGTGCCAAGAAGAATACAGTAAGGCATATTAATTGGTACAAGAAGACAGGCATCACCACATTTGTGAAAAAATCCGATATCGTACAGCAATGGCTATCTGATATTCAAACTAAAAATGAACGCATGAAATTGATGATTGCAGAAGATCGAGAGATAGATCACGATCTGTTTAAAATGGAAAAATCCGATTCAGTATTTTATGCTGCTTTTGTGCATGACGCACACTACGAGGAAAATCCCCGTCAATTGCACACTCATTATGAAGAACTATTTAAACAAATCAGGAAGCAGCAAGTAGATGCTATTTTCTTTTGTCATCCGAAACATAAGGAAGATGTCGAAAACGTTTTAGGGGAACAACCTTCCTTTTATCTATTGCCACAGGATGATGGTACTTCTTGGGGAGCAGCTCTTCAGAATATGCTTGATAATCGAGTACTTAAAGAAGAACTAAGAAGTGTCGTGGAACATACAAGATGGATGTTGCGTGATGTAAGCTCTGAGCATCATGTCCTTCATCTGCAGCTTGAGATGGAAGGCGAAATGAACATCGCGGATCAGGTAGAAATAGATTTTGCAGGATTTGATCGAGTCAATGGTGCTGAAATTATTTCTCAAACCATCAACGAAAATCAACAAGTGATTTTCCCGATTGGTCATTTTCAAACAAAGAAACAGATCGAACTCAATCAAACGAAACATGTCGATTTTTACATCCGAAGCAAGTCAAAAACACATCGTCAAGAGGTACTACAGCGTTTAGAAGTGGAAGAAGAACTGCTCACCAACAAACCTTCGTCAATAGATGGGTGGTCTTACCAAACGAAAAATGGTTACTATTCTTGGAAGATCAATTAAAGAACGAACTGTATTCTTTGTGAAAGCATGTGAATGAAAATGAAAAAAATCGTTACAATTTTATATATCATCGTTTTTAAACTCTTGTTTTTGGGTGTCAGTAAACTGCAGCCAAAAAAGAAAACGGTTATTTTTGAAAGCTTTAATGGAAAACAATTCAGCTGTAACCCGCGTGCTATTTTTGAGTATATGAAAGAAAATCACCCTGACTATACGTTGATTTGGAGCGTAAAAAAAGGGTATGAAGCACCGTTTAAAGAAAAGGGCATCTATTATATTCATCGTCTGTCGTTTAAATGGATTCTTGCAATGGCAAGAGCCGAGTATTGGGTTGTAAACAGCCGTTTGCCGCTATGGATTCCAAAACCAGGCCACACAACTTACTTGCAAACATGGCACGGGACGCCTTTAAAACGACTGGCTGTGGATATGGACGAAGTTCATATTCCTGGAGCAAACACGAAGAAATATAAAAAGAATTTCACGAAAGAAGCATCGAAATGGGATTGTCTTATATCTCCTAATGCATACTCGACTGAGATCTTTACACGTGCGTTCCAATTTCAACAGACCATGATTGAATCAGGGTATCCAAGAAATGATTTTCTGTACAATCAGAATAATGAAGGAACGATAAGAGCGCTGAAGCAAAAGATGAACCTGCCTCTTGATAAAAAAATCATCCTCTATGCACCGACTTGGAGAGACGATCAATATTATACAATTGGAAAGTACAAATTTGAATTGGATCTTGATCTGCATGAGTTGAGGTCATCTATCGGAGAAGAATATATCATCATCCTTCGTATGCACTATTTAGTAGCGGAAAACTTTGATCTCGGACCATATGAAGGCTTTGCTTATGACTTCTCCCATTACGAAGACATTCGAGACCTTTATATGATTTCTGACCTACTCTTGACAGATTACTCTTCCGTGTTCTTTGATTATGCAAACCTTAGGCGTCCAATGCTGTTCTATGTTCCAGACATCGAAACGTATCGCGACAAACTAAGAGGGTTCTATTTTGACTTTGAACAAGAAGCACCTGGTCCGCTTGTGAAAGAAACAGTAAGTGTAATTGACTGGATAAGAGAGACAGAGAAATCGACCTTTACATTACCAGCTTCATTCGCATCATTTTATGAAAAATTTTGCTACTTGGAGAACGGAGAATCATCTAAGCGAGTCGTAGAGACCATTCTGAATAAGGAAAAAAGATGAAGGGCATAAATCAGGTAACATACTTTCATTGTATGTTTACCGGATTTATGCCCTTTTTGTAACTTTAGTTTTAGATCTTTAAGCCTGTAAATGACAAAATCTCTCTAAAAAAATAAAACTTTTTTAGCGAAATTTGTTGAAAATTAAAAGATTTAAAGTCTTTAGAATCAAAAAGATGTTGTTTTTAAGGAAGCATAAACCTATAATTGTTGTTATAGTTAAAAAATTGTTTAAATATGTTGTGTTTACCAATATCGATTGTCAATTGAAAGTGCAGGGGATTTGATTGTCAAAAAGGATTTTATTAATTTCTCAAAATTTCTACCCTGAAATAGGTAGCGCTGGTAATAGACTCAAGAATATATTTTTGATGCTGCACAGAAAAGGATACGATGTGAAAGTTTTAACAACGGATCCAACTTATCCAGAAAAAAATTTCTATGATTCTCATGACCTTTGGGACGAAGAAGAATTAAATAGTCAGAATGAAAGATTTATAAGAGTGAAAGTAAAAAACAAAAAATATGCTTTTAACTTTTTGAATAGACTTTTCTATTATCTAGAAATAATGCTTAGGATGATCATATTTATTTTTAAGGATAAAAATAAATATGATCTAATTTATGTTACAACTCCCCCGATTTTTGTTGCCTTTGCTGGAATTATTGCTAAATTTAGATATAAGACAAAAATGATTTTAGACATAAGAGACTTGTGGCCAGACTCTTTAAAAGGAGTGGGGATATTCAAAAATCCCATGATCATCGGTTTTTTTAAACTTGCAGAAAAATTTGTCTATTCAAAATCAGATCATATCATCATTAACAGCCAAGGTTTTCAAAAGCATTTACAGGAGCAAGAAGCTAAATTAACGTTCATACCAAACTCTGCAAGGCGTGAAGAACTGCCAGAAATTTCAGTAAAAAACACGAGGAAAGAGTTTAAAGTAGTGTTCGCAGGAAATTTAGGTCTTGCTCAAGATGTGCATGTCTTTCGTGATATTGTTACTAGTTTAAAGGGTTATCATATCAGATTTATGATCCTAGGTTATGGAGTCAATAAGAAAGAATTAGAGAGATATATCATTGAAAAAGAATTGAAACACGTTGAATTTATTGATCCAGTATCAAGAAAAGAGTGTCTCAAAATGATGGCAAATTGTGATATTGGTATAGCAACGCTTAATCGTTCAGTCATCTTTGAAACGGTTTTGCCAGGACGTATTATAGATTACTTGAGCTGCCAGTTACCTGTAGTGGCTTCACTTTCTGGATATTCAAAAAATTTAATTGAGCAAGAAAATGTAGGTTTAGTAGCTAAAACAAAAACGAGTGACGAAATGGTTTCTCTTATTTTACGCTTGTATCATCATCCGGAGTTGGTTCAAGAAATGAAAACAAATTGCGAGAACTTTATTGAAAAGAATTTTTTATGGGATAATAATATTATGATTTTAGATAAAGTAATAAAAAATACTATAAAAAAGGTTAATGAAGCATGAAAAAAAATATATGTATGTTTGTATGGAACCACTTTACCAACGATGCCAGAGTTTTGAGAGAATGTACAGCATTGTCAGAAGACGGATCTGATGTCGATCTAATTTGTATCCACGATCCATCAATGCCTGGATTAAAGACATATGAGGAAATCAATGAAAGATTTCGTGTCCACCGAGTTAAAAGGTACCCTCGATGGTTAGTTTTATTTCAGTCTATGCTGACTTTGCTAAAGAAGAAAAAGTATCTTCTACTTCTTCTATTACTAGTGTGGGTTGCGGGTGTTTTTTATTTACCAATTATAACGATCGCTTTCACAATCCTTTTTTCATCCTTACTTCTTAAAAAGGTAAGAACATTAATCATTAGATCAAGTATCTTTTTAAGAATGATTGTAAAAGGATGGAATAAAAATTATGATATCTATCATTCTAATGATTTAAATACTTTACCACAGGGTGTTATTTGTGCAAAGTTTAAACTTTTTAACAGAAAAAAACTCATCTATGATTCACATGAAGTTCAAACAAGCAGGACTGGGTATGATAGCAAACTATATGGGAAGATGGAATCTTTCCTTTTAAAGTTTGTTGATCAAATGATAGTCGAAAATCACACGAGAGCCAAATACAACGAAGACCTCTATGGTTTTTACCCAAAAGTTGTCCATAACTATCCGTTCGATCAAAAAAAAGAGATAGAGAAAATAGATTTGCATGAGATTTTAAACATTTCCAAGGATGAAAAAATCCTGTTGTATCAAGGTGGAATTCAAACTGGTAGAGGTTTAGAAAATTTAGTTAAGGCAGCACCTAATTTTGAAGAAGGCATCCTCGTCTTTATTGGAGATGGCCGAATTAAAGAAAGCCTCATGCAATTAACGGAAGACATGAAGCTCACTGATCGAGTGAAATTTTTACCAAAGGTGCCTTTGGAAGATCTCCCTAGGTATACAAAAAATGCTTATTTAGGTTTTCAGGTATTGAATAATGTGTGCTTCAACCATTATTCAGCCTCTTCAAATAAACTATTTGAATATATTATGGCGGGTGTGCCTGTCATAGCATGTGACTTTCCAGAAATTAAGAAAGTTGTTTCCAGTGAAAATATTGGAGTAGTCGTTGACTCTCACGATCCGATTTCAATCGCAGCGGGTGTAAACAAGTTAGTTTTAAATCCTGAATTGCGTCGTCAGTACAGTGAGAATTGTCAGCAGGCAAGGCTTAAGTACAATTGGGAACAAGAAAAAAAATCACTTTTAAATGTTTATGGACAAATTCAATCATAAGGAGAGTAAAAATAATGAAACTTTGTACAGTAGGTTTGGGGTATATTGGTCTGCCAACTTCAATTATGTTTGCGAAACATGGTGTTAAGGTCGTAGGAGTAGATGTGAAACCGAGTGTGATAGACTCTTTAAATAGTGGAACGATTCACATAGAGGAGCCAGGTCTCCAAGACGCTTTGACTGAAGTTATTAAACTTGAAAAATTTAAAGCTTCTTTAACACCAGAGGAAGCAGATGTCTTTATCATCGCTGTTCCTACACCGAACCGTGATGACATGTATAAATCATGTGATTTAACGTACGTAGAGAGCGCTGTTGAGAAAGTAATTCCATTCCTGAAAAAAGGGAATGTTGTAATTATCGAATCTACTATTGGTCCAAGAAGCATGGATGATGTGATTAAACCATTATTCGAAGAAAAGGGTTACGTTATTGGTGAAGATCTATATCTAGTACATTGTCCGGAAAGAGTTCTGCCGGGTCAGATTCTTCATGAACTAATCTTTAATAACCGGATCGTTGGCGGGATTACAGAAGCTTGTACAGAGGCGGGAGCAAAAGTATACGAAACGTTTGTTCAAGGTGAAATTATTAGAACAAATGCCAAAACCGCTGAAATGTCTAAACTAATGGAAAATACATTTAGAGATGTTAACATAGCACTTGCAAATGAACTTACCAAAGTATGTAATGATCTAGACATTAATGCGCTAGATGTCATTGAAATGGCCAATAAGCATCCACGTGTTAACCTGCATACACCTGGACCTGGTGTCGGCGGACATTGTTTAGCAGTAGACCCGTATTTTATTGTAGCGAAGGCCCCTGAAACAGCGAAAATGATTAACTTATCACGCTCAATTAATACATCTATGCCATACTATGTTGTCGAAAATGTTGAGAAACTTATGCAAAAAGTAGAAGGAAATAAGGTGACTATTTTTGGACTTACGTACAAAGGTAATGTCGATGATATTCGAGAAAGTCCAGCAATGGAAATCTATCATTTATTAAAAAATCAGAATAAATATGAAATCGATGCATATGATCCGCATGTGGATGAGGAGTTTGTCATTAAAAACTTAGAAGAAGCTGTTCAACAATCTGATTTAATTTTGATTCTAACCGATCATCAAGAGTTTAAAGAATTTGATTTTGAAAGACTTGATGGCATGAAAAATAAAATGATTTTTGACACAAAAAATGTTCTGCAAAACCGACATGAACAGTTCACTTATATTAATTTTGGAAATCTCTCTTCTGAAATAAAAAAAGAAGAAGCCTTGGTTTAAATCTGCTTTTCCTTGGTGAATGTAAAGCTTAGATTTTCTTAGAAAGGAGCAGTAATGGATATACCTTCAACAGAAATTTTCAATGTATTTAAAGAAAGTACGGAACAACCAGATAAATGGTTATTAACAAACACTAGGGGAAAAAGAGTCTTTTTTCAATTTGGTTTACAAGAAGAGGGTGAAAAATATTTATCCTTTATCGGTAAAGAAATCATTGAATTCAGTACTTTGTCCAATCAGCCAGACAAAATAGACACAATTGTGTTAGGTAATGCGACTGAATTTATGTCTGATGTAAATCGGTTAGTCGATGATGTGTTACCATTTCTAAATAATGATGGTGTTATGTTGTTTTGGATTAACCATGATCAAAATTCTGTGCAAGTAAAGTCAATAGTATCATTGATGCTTTATATGCATAAAAAGAATTTTCGAATTGAACAAGTCATCAGACCTTTATGGACAGGCTTTATAGCAATTCCTACTACAAACTCTAATGAGATTGATTTTGCTGAAAGTCTGTTGAAGGTTTTGGATCGGCTGAAGAAATCCGATGACACTGAACAAAATCAAAGTAGGGATGTAACTGCTAGCCTGCTAAAAAAATTAGTAGAAGCAAAACAAGAAAAATTAAATCTAATTACAAACGAGAAAAAAGTACTAGAACAAGCTAAGAAGACTGAAAAAGAACTGGACCTAATAAAAAGACGTTATGCAGCTCTATCCTCATCAAAATTAGGTAGGTTGACACTAGCTTACTGGAGATATAAATCTCGAAAAAGAAAGAATAGGTGAATTTGATGGGGAAATTTCAAAAACAGTTATTAGTAAACCAAAAGAAAAGAACGACTGCTAATCAGGAACTTTCTTATTTTAAGCAAATGTTAAAAGCCTTCGAAGAGAATCAAGATTTTAACGAGCTTGAAAAAAGGCTGGAAAATATACCTAATTTCCATGTGCCGGAGACCTTGGTAGATATACAAACTCAAAAGACTCAGACAGTTGAAAACCAAAGGAAAAAAGAGTACCTTCAATATTTAAAAAAGAATCACAAAAAAGGGTATTATGAATCCATAAAATCTCAAATAAATGTTTTGCCTTCTAGCAATGGAACGAGATTTTTTCAGAAGAGTCAAGTCACAATTGGAATTATCGCAGATGAATTTTTGTACAAAAGCCTAAAAGATGCAGCCAATTTTATTTATATCAATCAAGATAATTTTGAAGAAGAGGCAGGAAGAATTGATCTATTCCTAGTATCAACTGCTTGGAAAGGATTAGATGGTAAGTGGAAAGGGCTCGGCAATCCTAAAATTAAAAAGGTACGAGACGAAATAAATGCGATTATCGAGCTTTATAAGAGTAAAAGTATTCCTGTAATATTCTACTCTAAAGAAGATCCAGTTAACTACGAGCAGTATATTGACTTAGCTCAACAAGCAGATCATATCTTTACAACATGTAGTGAAGTTCTAGAAGATTACAGAAAAGATTGTCCGAATGCCAGGTCATACGATGTACTAGAGTTCGCTGTAAACCCGTTGTATCATAATCCTATAGGAACCAGAATGAATAGAAGGGATGATATTCTATTCGCTGGGTCTTGGTATCAAAAGTATCCATATCGACAAGAGGATACTCAAGAGTTATTTGAAGGTGTGCTTAATGCCGAGAAAGATTTGACTATTATTGATCGGAACTTCTTCTTGAAATTGGAGCGCCATTTTTATCCAAAAAAATATGTACCTTTTATTGTTGAATCAACAGACCATGAAACGCTTCAAAAAATACACAAGTTATATGATTTCACTTTAAACTTGAATTCAGTAAAATATAGCAAGACGATGTTTGCAAATCGCGTATATGAGTTACAAGCAACAGGAACTATTGTCATTTCAAACTATAGTGTGGGAATTAACAGCAAATTTCCTAATGTGTTTTTAGTGAATACTAGTGAAGAGTTGAAACAATATTTGCTTAAATTGACTAAAAAAGAAAAGTATCAAATTCAAATGGAAGGTGTTCGAACCGTTTTAAAATCCGAAACGGCTTTCCATAGGGTAAACGAATTGATACAAATAGTTAATAATGATCATATAGGACATCTAAATCGAAAAGTCCTTGTTGTAGCAGAGAACCTAAATGAACATGTGATTGAAATGTTTAATAAACAGTCCTATCCTGATAAGACACTTATATCTCAAGATGAAATGTCGGAAGAGATGTATAATAACTATGACGTCATTGCGTGTTTTAGCAATAAATATGAGTATGGACAATTTTATTTAGAAGATATGATAAATGCATTCAAATATACACGTTGTGACTATATTACAAAAGATACTTATGAGTATAATGGTGAGTTTACGACTGGTGTAGAGCATAATTATGTTGAAAGAATAGAAGACCGGTTTAGGACTGTTTATTGGAGAAAGTCATTCACCTGGGGAGATATTGAAAAGAGTTCAAATACCTCTATTTCCAATGGATATAGTGTTGATCCTTTGGAATTATCAGTGAATGTACGTGAAATCATGGATAATGAACCAACTCAAGAATATTTATTATCTGTTATTATCCCTGTTTATAATAATGGCAGACATCTATTATATAAATGTTTCCAAAGTCTTCAAAGAAGCTCTATATTTGAAAAAATGGAGATTATTTTAGTGGATGATGGGTCGACTGATAATATAACAGATCATATTGTACAGGCCCTTGATAAAGATTTCGAGAATGTCAAATCGTATTTGTATCCAAAGGGTGGAAGTGGTAGCGCCTCTCGACCTAGAAATAAAGGGCTGGAACTTGTGACAGCGGATTGGGTAACATATCTAGATCCAGATAACGAAGCAATTACAGATGGATATAAAGAACTCTTAGATGCTACTTTATCTGAAGAACATGATCTGTTTATTGGTAATATGATAAGGCTTTCTGATAAAAAGGAAGTATTCACTTACTACCCTAATATGATGTCCCTTAATGATGGAGTAGATCACAGGCAAGGACCGCATTCGGACTTTTTAATAAATGTTGCATTTAAAGCAATGAGTATACAAGCTTTAATTGTAAAGAGAGACTTGTTGATAAAAAATGAACTGAGAATGGTAGAAGGAGCACTTGGCCAAGATACACTATTTTTCCAAAAAATGTTGTTAAAAGCGAAGTCTTTCAAGGTGTTAAACACACCTATCCATATTTATTATGCTATGGTTGAGAACTCTTCAATCAATCGAATCGATAAGAGCTTTTTTGAAAAGTACTTTATATTAGAAAAAGAAAGAATTGAATGGTTAAAGGAAGAAAACCTTTTAGCAGCTTATAAGAAGAAAAAGTTAGAGAAATACGTAGAGAATTGGTATTTGAAAAAGTTCAGCCTTATTCATCAGTATGACAAAAGTGAAGCAAGAGATATATTAAAAGGCATTTTGAATTTATACGAAGGTATGAAATGGAAAAATGATAACATAATAGAGTTTCTAAAAGAAAAAGATTAATTCTAACGCCTTATGGATAACATAAGGCGTTTCGTTCTTTGCAAAACACCAAAAACGGTTTGGGAATTACGTCGCTTAAGTCAATATTTACTTTAATGAAAAAAGTATTTTGACATATTCGTCATTTAAATGTGAAGACTTTGTATAAGGCGAAAGATGAAAAGAAGGAATTTTTCTGTTACAATTATGAGCGGTGCTTTTATCAATTTAAAGTCTATTCTATTCAATTAAAATTAAGGAAGATTAGAGTGAATGCATTGTATAAAATTCTAAAAGAGCAGTTTGGTTCAATGCCATTAATTTTAAGGTTAGCTGTATATGAAACCAAATCAAAATACCAATTGAATTATTTGGGCGTTCTGTGGCAATTATTGAACCCACTAATTCAAATTATGGCTTATTGGTTTGTGTTCGGTTTAGGTCTTAGAGGGGCCGGAAGAACCGCAGAAATGGCAGACGGTTCTCACGTAAGTATACCCTTTCTTATTTGGATGTTAGCAGGTTTAATTCCATGGTTTTTTATTAGTTCGACGATTACAGAGGGTGCGAATAGTGTTTTTAAACGCATAAACTTAGTATCTAAGATGAATTTCCCTATTAGTGCTTTGCCTTCAGTAGTCATCACTTCTAATTTATTCAGCTACTTTTTAATGATGGTTATTTATGTGATTATGCTCATAGCAAATGGCATCTATCCTGATATCCACTGGATTCAATATATTTATTATTTTATCTGTATGATTGCGTTTATGTTCGCTTTCAGTCTGTTTAATTCAACGATTAGTGTTCTTGTTCGAGATTATCAACAACTGTTGCAATCCTTGACAAGATTACTCATGTTTTTGCTGCCTATCTTATGGGATATTGGAGATAAATTCACGGGTAAGTATGAATGGATTGCGACTACCCTAAAATTAAATCCCTTATATTATATTATTGATGGATTTAGGAAAAGTTTTATTAAAGGAGATTGGTTTTTTCAAGATGTCAAATATACGCTTTATTTTTGGCTGATTACACTTCTTCTTTTAATAGTTGGTTCATTGCTTCATTTGAAATTTAGGGATAAATTTGTCGATTTTCTTTAAAAAGTAAGGAGATTATACGATGAAACTAAAGGTTTCGTTTCGAAACGTATCCAAGCAGTATTTTCTATATAAAAAGCAGTCAGATAAAATCAAAGGGCTGTTTTTTCCGAATAAAAACAATAAAGGTTTCTTTGCTGTTCGTAACGTTTCCTTTGATGTATATGAGGGTGAGACAATTGGTTTTGTTGGGATCAATGGGTCTGGAAAATCGACCATGTCGAACCTTCTAGCGAAAATCATTCCTCCGACAAGCGGTGAGATTGATATGGACGGCCAGCCTTCGTTAATTGCCATATCAGCAGGGTTGAACAATCAGTTAAGCGGGAAAGACAACATTCGTTTAAAATGCTTAATGATGGGTCTGACAAATAAGGAAATTGACGATCTTTATGAAAAAATCGTAGAGTTTGCGGATATTGGAGACTTTATTGATCAGCCTGTAAAGAGCTATTCAAGCGGAATGAAATCCCGTCTGGGCTTTGCCATATCAGCACATATTGATCCAGATATCCTCATTATTGATGAAGCACTGTCTGTAGGAGATCAAACCTTCTATCAAAAATGTGTGGATCGCATTACAGAATTTAAAGAGCAAGGAAAGACGATCTTTTTTGTTAGTCACTCCATTGGTCAAATTCAAAAAATTTGCGACCGAGTTGCATGGATGCATTATGGCGAGCTTCGTATGTTTGATGCTACGGATAAGGTCGTAGAAGAATACAAAGGGTTTGTGAATTGGTTTAACAAGCTTTCTAAGAAAGAGAAACAAGAATATCACATGGAACAGAAGGAAGCTCGAAAAGGAGTACACAAGGCAGAAAAAGTCACTCGTTATAAAGATAGAGGAGAGAAACGTTCATTTTTTGGTCCTGCATTTCAAGTGACCTTTGTTACAATCTTGACGATTTTACTTGCTCTTTCGATGTTTTCAGATCGCCCACTTCGAACGCTGGCCACCTTTGGGGCCATTACGTTAAATAAAACAGAAGTGCCCCAGTCCACAAGTTCTCAGCCGAAGGATACGTCTTTAAAAAAGGTTGATCAACAAGGTATTGTTGTGGAAGATCCATTAACAGTCTATAAAGACCAAGCCATGAAGGAAAAGGCAGACGTCTCGTTGTCGTTTGGACAAGAAGTACAGGCTATAGGTGAAAATAAAAAAAACGTTCAAATTAAAACAGCAGCAGGAACTTATTTTGTGGAGCCGAAAGCCTTTAAGACGACGGATAAATTGAAGCCATTATCCATCGGACCAGGTCAGTTTAATTCTTATGTATCACCTGCATCTGCAGGTTCGTATGAGTACTTACTTTCTTTTCTTGGAAAAGAAGAGTCTGTGCTGAAGCAAAGAATGCAGACGCTTAGCTCGGTCAAAAGTGAACAAGGCGATACCATTGAGCGGCTGACCACTGAGAAAACCGATTATGTGATTGAAAATGGCCAGGCAGATACGATGGTGTTCCACGAGATCATGCCCATCTCTCCTTCAACACTTGGGCTGACAGAACAAAATGTCTGGATGAATGAAAAACAAACGAAATTCGCAGTAAAAGGCGAAAATCATCTATTTGTTATCGATAATGAACAGCATACGCTGACTGTTTCAGCGAGCAAATAAAAAGCTGCCGATGCCGGCAGCTTTTTTTAATTCACTTCTTCTTTTTCAAGTAGCTGTTTCATAAATGGAATGAGTTTTTTCTTTAGCTCTTCATCTTGTAGGGCAAACTCTAGCGTTGTTTCGATGAACCCTTGCTTCTCTCCGACATCATATCGTTTTCCTTCAAAATCATAGGCAAATACACGCTGGATGTCATTAAGCTTTTGGATGGCGTCTGTCAGCTGAATTTCTCCACCTGCACCAATTTCCTGTTGATCAAGGTACATAAAGATCTCTGGCGTGAAAATGTAGCGCCCTAAAATAGCTAAATTGGATGGTGCGGTTCCTTGCGGCGGCTTTTCAACAAAGTTTTTTACTTGATAGCGGCGGCCTTCTTGGGTAAGAGGATCAATAATCCCGTAGCGATGCGTATCGCTGTCCGATACCTGCTGAACACCAATTACAGATGAAAGGGTTTTTTCATATTCATCCATCAGCTGGCGAAGTCCAGGTGTTTCGGCTTGGACAATATCATCACCTAATAAAACAGCAAAGGGTTCATCACCGATAAAGTTGCGTGCGCACCAAACGGCATGTCCGAGTCCTTTAGGTTCCTTTTGGCGGATGTAATGAATATCAGCAATATTAGAGGATTTTCTCACTTTTTCTAAAAGTTCACTTTTTCCTTTTTCTTCAAGGTTGCGCTCAAGCTCTGGCGCAAAATCAAAATGATCCTCAATGGCTCTTTTCCCTTTTCCAGTGACAATAATAATGTCTTCAATTCCTGACTCAACAGCTTCTTCAATAATATATTGAATGGTTGGTTTATCAACGATTGGTAGCATTTCTTTAGGCATAGCCTTTGTGGCAGGGAGGAAACGTGTCCCGAGACCTGCAGCTGGTATAATGGCTTTACGTACTTTTTTCAATGAACTTTGCACCTTCCTTACATAGATAACCGATTTAATAATGAATGTTAGTTCTTGGTCGTCTTTATAAAGTGTAACTTACAAATCATAGGAAAGACAAATGATTTCACTAAAAATGATTTTTAGATAGTTTACATTTTATATGTTAAATGTAAAGGAGGGTGAATGATAACGTTAATTCAATGTAAATTTCTTTTTTATATCATTAAATTTATCCTCCAAATTGTGTATAATTGAAAGTATTATATTAGGAAAGAGGCATAGACCAGTGAAAAAACTAAATGTAATGACTATTTTCGGTACTAGACCTGAAGCAATCAAAATGGCTCCACTTGTCCTTGAACTTAATAAACATCCACAAATAAATTCAATTGTCACTGTAACAGCTCAGCATAGAGAAATGCTAGATCAAGTTCTTGAGGCATTTTCTATTACGCCAGACCATGATCTAAACATCATGAAGCAGCGCCAAACATTATCTGAAATTACATCAAATGCATTGTTGAAACTAGATCAATTATTCCAAGAAGAAAAACCTGATATTGTGCTTGTTCATGGCGACACAACGACAACCTTTGCAGGAAGTTTGGCTGCGTTCTATCACCAAATTTCTGTCGGCCACGTCGAAGCTGGCTTAAGAACTCACAATAAATACTCACCGTTCCCTGAGGAATTGAACCGCCAAATGACAGGCACTATTGCTGACATTCATTTTGCCCCTACGGCTGAGGCGAAGCAGAATCTTTTAGTAGAAAATAAAAAAGAAGAGACCATCTGTGTGACAGGGAATACGGCCATTGACGCCCTGCAAACAACAGTCACAGAACACTATCAACATCCAATTCTAGAGAAGATCGGTTCAGATAAAATGATCTTATTAACGGCTCATCGCAGAGAAAATCTCGGTCAGCCGATGAAGAACATGTTTAGAGCGATTCGCCGTGTTGTCGAAGAATTTGAAGATGTTCAAGTCGTATACCCTGTCCATCTAAATCCTGCTGTTCGTGATGCGGCTCAGACAGAATTCAGTGATCTTGATCGTGTGCACTTAATTGAGCCGCTTGAAGTAGTTGATTTCCATAACTTCGCTGCTGCGTCGCACTTTATTTTAACGGATTCAGGCGGTGTGCAAGAGGAAGCTCCTTCTTTAGGAAAGCCAGTATTAGTGCTTCGTGATACAACAGAACGTCCTGAGGGCGTGAAAGCTGGTACGCTTAAGCTTGCAGGAACCGATGAGGAAACCATTTATCAGATGGCAAAAGAGCTGTTAGAAGACAAGCAAGAGTACGATAACATGTCAAAGGCTTCTAACCCTTATGGTGATGGACAAGCGTCGAAACGAATTGTCCAAGAACTCCTTCATCGTTTTGGTTTAAGTGATGAAAAACCAGCCCCATTTCAATCATAAAAAAAGAAGACTACATTCCTGTAGTCTTCTCAGCGTGTAGACAAACCCTCGCATTCTTTGTCAGTCCTGCGTGCTGGTGCTCACGAATGTCAAATTCGCTCCGCTCCAGTTCTCGTCCTTCCTAGACTTCAAGGGCTTTCTATCACGCTGAAAAGAAGACAAAGGGCTAAAATCAAGTTCATTTTAGCCCTTTGTCAACAATCGGAGAAGACTACATTCCTGTAGTCTTTTTTTACTGCTCCAAACTATCCTTCAATTCCTTCTTCACTTTCGCTAAACTACTGTCATCAAGCTGATAGTAATAAATATTATTGATTCGTGTGCCTGTTCCCTTTAGCTCGTGCTGTTTCACTTTTTTCCTTGCATCACGATAATCATTCATCATCGTCCACATGTCGTCAAAGGACATATTCGTTTTCATGTTGTTTTCAACGACTTTAAACATATCGCCGAATTTCGTAATAGAGGAAATGTTAGCCCCTTTTGCAATAATACCTTCGATGACTTGGCGCTGTCTTTCCTGACGACCGAAGTCACCTTTAGGATCTTGCTTTCTCATTCTTGTATAGGCAAGGGCTTGATCACCGTTCAGGTTAATCTCTCCTGTACCAAATGAATGGCCATCATAGCTGAAAGCAAACGTGCTGTTCACCGTAATCCCGCCAAGTGTATCGACAATGTCTTTAAAACTTTCCATATTCACTTTCACAAAGTAATCCACAGGTACATCAAGCAGTTCCTCTACTGTATCTGCCGCCATTTGTGTACCGCCGAAAGCGTAGGAGTGGTTGATTTTATCCATTGTGCCTTTTCCGACAATCTTTGTATATGTATCGCGGGGGATACTCACCATCTCAGTTGTTTTCGTTTTCGGATTCACTGTCATGTATATTAATGTATCTGCACGGCCGCGGTCATTCTTTCTTTCATCAACACCCATGACTAAAATGGAGATCGGGTCTTTTTTACTTAAATCGACATCTTTGTCACGCTTATCTGACTTCTTTAAGTTCTCCTGAATGCCTGCGACAGTTGATGCGGCTGTATTCCAAAGATGATAGGCATAGCCGCCCGTTACTAATACAAACAAGCCAATAATAGATAAAATAATCCAAAGTGCTTTTTTCTTATTTCTTTTTCTCTCTGCTCTCATTCTGTCCCTCACCTTTTCTCTCATTCTCCCATGATTATAGGTTTACGAATCTTGATAAACAAGTTATTTTTTTACTCTGAACCTAGATATAGACGTTGTAACAAAAAAAAGGTTTCAAAAAACCTTAAATTTACCTTAAAATATTAAGTTATAAGACGATACAAAGACATGAGGTGAAAAAAATGAAGAAAATCGTCGTTTTACCGTTCTTAATACTACTACTAGGTATCGTGCTCACAGCATGTGGAACGGCTGAGCAATCCTCAGGAGAAAACAAGACAAGCAGTTCAACTCCTCAGGTGCTGGAAGAAAAAGCTGAATTTATTGGAATGGCTGATGCACATACAGTCGAAGTAAAAAAAGTGAATACGACCTTAAGCTATGAATTTACGGATAATTTTAAAGATGTATTAAATGAATTTAAACCAGGTGACAAAGTAGAAATCTCTTACTTTATCAATGACAATGGTCAAAAAGAAATTCAAAAGATTGAAAAACAGAAGTAAAAAAAGATGGGCGGGATGAACAAAATTGAAGAAAACAGGCATTACACTTATCGTTCTCATGACAATGACACTATTAATTGCACCTTTTCAGTCTGCCATGGCCAGCTCGACAATTTCAGTGAAATTGTCTAATTATATAGGAAACAAAACAAGCATGGATATTTCAACAACTGGGGAATACAAGCTGTCAGGATCCAATGTTGCTGTGACGAAAAGATATGAGGGGAATAATAGATACGAAGTAGCCAATAGTATTGCTGATGCTGGCTGGAAGAATCCATCAACTATCGTTGTCGTAAATAAGGATGCTTTCGATCATGCAATGACCGTTTCTCCATTGGCTTATAAATTAAATGCACCAATTCTTTATTCTGGTGCTGCAAAGCTAACAAAAGCAACTGAGAACCAAATTAAAAAAATGAAACCCGATAACATCTTAATCATTGGGGATACAAAAAGTATTTCGTCTACCACTGAGAAAACCTTAAAAAAGTACGGGAAGATTAGAAGAATAAGTGGAAAAGATAAATTTGAAATATCTCAAAAAGTAGCCAAAGAGATGGGGAGTTATAAGCAAGCAATTGTTGCTGGCGGGGCTTCCTTTATGAATGGGACATCCATGATCTCTTATGCAGCTAGAAATGGGTATCCAATCTTATTAACAAAGAAGAATTCAATTCCGACTTATAAGATTCCTAGTAAGGTAATTGTAGTTGGAAGTACAAAAAGCATTAGCGAAAAAGTAGAAAAACAATTAAAAAAGACTTCACAAGTTACACGAATCAGTGGTGAAAATCGCTATGAACTTTCTGTTAACATCATCAAGAAATTAAAGTTAAATGTAGATAAAGTATATCTTGCTAAAGGTTCTAGCTCAAAATATGCAATTCCTATGTCACTTTTAGCAGCGAAAAACAATCGTACTATGATTTATGTCAAAAAAGATTCTTTCTCTTCTTCTTTAAAGAAACTTTTAAAAGAAAACGGCACACATACATATCATATAGCAGGCAGTTCAAGTGTGCTTTCAGATACGCTCAAAAACGCTTTAGCCAAACAAGTCTATCTGAAAAAAAATCAAAACTACCAATTGAATATTTCTAACGGAAAAATTTCATTAAAAGGTATTAAGACGTATAACACATTAAGAGTTGTTCCTGAGAAATATTCAACCAAAAATGTCCTTCAAATCGCAGGGAAGCCTTACTTAGGGAACGTTAACTTTGCTATTGAATCAGGATATATCAGGCCGACTAATGAAAATATTCCATTTGAAGACTATCTAAAAGGTGTTGTGCCAAACGAAATGCCTGCAAGCTGGCATGTTGAGGCATTAAAAGCACAAGCGGTTGCCGCTAGAACGTATTCAGTGAAAAGTATTGGAAAAGTCGTACCTGATACAACAGCCTTCCAAGTATATGGAGGATATAACTGGTACACAAATTCAACAAAAGCTGTTGATGCCACAAAAGGCAAGGTTCTAAAATACAACAATCAACTGATTTCAGCCACCTATTATTCTAGTAATGGTGGATACACTGAGGCGAGTGAAGAAGTATGGGGAAATGCACTGCCATACTTAGTCGCCAAGCAGGACACAAAAGATCCTGTCAATGCGTGGACACTGAAGTTGTCTAAAAAGCAATTAGGCACTACGTTGACTGCAAGTACAGCAGCTTCTGAGTGGTCTAAGGCAAAAGAAGCCAATGCTGCCGACCTTGCTGGTCTAAAGTCATGGCTGTTGAAAAATAAAGAAACAGTTGCATCTGACATGAGAATTGCATCTATTTCAAGCCTGACATTCTCAGGAAAAACAAAAGGTCAGCGTGCGAAGACTGTTTCAATCAAGCTGAATTACCATCTGAAAAACAAAACAGGTACGTATACAGTGAACAAAAGTACAACGGCAAGTATGAAAATGACAGAGTTTAGAACAGTCATGGGCGCAACAAAGGTGAAAAGTACGTTTGCGTCAGTAAAGAATAATACAAATGATTTCACGATTTCAGGAAAAGGCTATGGTCACGGTATTGGGATGAGTCAATACGGCGCCAAAGCTAGAGCTGAATCTGGAAACTCGTATTCTTCTATACTTTCGTTCTACTATCCAGGTACAAAACTAACAAATTATTAAAGTTAAGGGAGGACACAGAAGATGCGCTCAATGATCAAAACAGCCATCCTCAGCCTCATCGCCATTTTCATTATTGTTCCAACTGCTTCAGCGGACAATTCTGTATCACGAATAGATGGGGGAAATCGTTACTCTTTATCTGTCAATGTGGCGAAAAAAGGTTGGGGAACAGCGAATACCGTTGTGCTAGTAGGGAAAAAAGCTTACGCTGATGCAACAGCAGCTGTCCCTTTAGCGTATCAACATAATGCGCCAGTTCTTTTTACAAATAGTAAAAACCTTTCATCAGAAACGAAGAAAGGATTAACGTCATTAAAAGCGAAAAATGTGATTGCGATTGGAACAACGGCAAGTGTTTCAAATAATGTCATCAATCAAGTAAAAAAACTAGGGATTTCAACAAAACGAATTACGGGAAAGAACAGATATGAAATCTCTACGAATATTGCAAAGCAAATGAAAAAACCAGCTGGTGTAGTGGTTGTAGAAGGTCATTCGTATGCGCATGGGATTGCGATTGCGCCATATGCTGCACAAAAAGGTTTCCCAATTTTATATACAGATAAAAAGGGACTTCGTTCTGAAATTTCAACTTTCGCAAAAGCTAGTAATATTAAGCAAACAATTGTGATTGGCGGCGAATCGTATGTTACCAAAGCAGCATACAACAAGCTAAAGTCGCCAACGAGAATAAAGGGCGCTAACCGCTATGATATTGCAGCAAAGATTGTGAATAAGTATAAACTAAGTACGAGCAATACGTATGTTGCGAGAGGATTTGGTTATGCCTCTGCACCAGCAGCTGCTGGCATTGCAGCGAAAGAAAAGAAAGCTCTTTTATTAACAAATGAGAAAACTTTGCCTGTCCATACTCGGTCAATTATCGGCAGTAAAAACATAACGAAATTCACAGTAGTCGGAAATTCAACGACAGTGACGAATACTGTAGCATCTCAATTAAAGAACCCGGTTGTAGGTAAAAAAGTATTCCTTGACCCTGGCCACGGTGCTCAAGATTCTGGTGCTGTAGGATATGGTCTTTATGAGAAAAATTTAAACTTAGACGTAGCGAAGAGAGTGAACACTAAACTGAAAAATGCTGGTGCACTCACTACCATGTCAAGAACATCAGACACATTCGATAGTCTTCAAACACGGGTGAGCAAAGGTGCGTCAGCGAATGCAGATATCTTCATCAGTGTCCATGCGAACTCAAATGATAACAGCAGTGCAAATGGAACTGAAACGTATTATGACAAAACATATGCGGCAACAAACAGCTTGAAGCTCGCGCAAAATATTCAGCCTAAAATGGTCAGTGCATTAGGCACAAGAGACCGTGGCGTGAAGACAGCTGCCTTCTACGTCATTAAATATTCTAAGATGCCAAGCGTTCTCTTAGAAACTGGTTTTGTTTCCAGTCCAGTTGATTCAAATATTTTGAAATCCGCTACTTATAAAGATCGATTGGCGTCAGGTATTTCAAGCGGTGTTTCAGGCTATTTTAGATAAGAAAACATACAGATGAGGGGTGCCGAAGATACACCTCTTAGGCTGCTCGAGAAACGACTCTCGGCAGCCTTTTTTCAAAAGTACATGAAGTGTTTCCTGGGTTCCATGATGAAGGGTTCAAAACCAAGGAGGTTGACTTCATGCGTTCTTATATCAAATGTTTTGTTTTAATTGTGGTTTCACTATGTTTATATGCACCATCAGCATTTGCGCAGCACAATGTATCGAAGATTGAGGGAAGTAATCGATATGAGGTGGCAGTTAACGCTGCAAAACGAGGCTGGTCGACAGCACCTACAGTTGTTTTAGTAGGCGGTGAAGCTTATGCTGATGCGCTAAGTGCTGTGCCGTATGCCTTTCAGCAAGGAGCCCCAGTGCTGTTAACGAATACTAGCAGTCTATCAGGTGCAACTAAGTTAGGTCTTCAGCAGTTGAGAACGAAGCGTGTCATCATTCTTGGCGGAACCGCAAGCATTTCTCAAAAAGTCGTAGCGCAGCTAAAAGCAATGAATCTATCCGTATCGCGAATACAAGGAAAGAATCGATATGAATTGGCGGCAAACGTTGCTAAGCAAATGAAGAGTGTTGATACAGCTGTGATTGTGAATGGTTCTGCTTATGCAGATGCTGTGGCGATTGCTCCATATGCTGCAAAACAGGGCTTTCCTATTTTATTAACCGATGCAAAAGGGCTGCGGCAGGAAACAGCCAATCTATTAAAAAGCAAAGCGGTGAAACGGACGATTGTGATTGGCGGGGAAACAAGTGTCAATCAAGCAGCCTATCAAAAGCTGCCATCACCCGTGAGAATCAGCGGAGCCAATCGGTATGAAGTGGCAGCCCGAATTGCGAAAACATACCCGATGAAGACAACCCAAACGTATATGAGTAACGGCTATGCATATGCCGATGCGGCAGCTGCGGCAAGTACGGCAGCCAAGCAAGGGCAAACCCTTCTTCTTACAGACGCTCAATCAGTGCCAGATGCGATTCGTCGTGTCATTGGGACTAAAAAGATTTCAACATTTACAGTGGTGGGCGGAACATCAACCATACGAACCAGTGTGATCACACAGCTGAAAAATCATGTGTTAGGTGAAACCATCTTTATTGATCCAGGCCATGGTGCGCAGGATGCTGGAGCGGTAGGAAATGGGCTGTTTGAAAAAAATGTTAATCTGGATGTTGCGTTAAAACTGCAAGCACGGCTCAAACAAGCGGGTGCGCTGACGGTCATGTCTAGAACATCTGATACATTTGATTCCTTGCAAACACGTGTAAGCAAAGGATCACAGGCTGGTGCGGATGTGTTCATCAGCATCCATGCCAATGCAAATGATAATAGCGGTGCAAATGGAACAGAAACGTATTATGATGCGACGTATGCTTCGGCCAATAGTTTAAAGCTGGCACAAAAGGTACAGCCCCAGATGGTGAAAGCCCTTGGCACAAGAGATCGCGGTGTGAAGACAGCAGGGTTCTACGTGATCAAGTATTCAAAAATGCCCAGCATCTTGCTTGAAACGGGGTTCGTAACCAGTCCGATTGATGCCAGTATATTAAAATCATCGACTGCCAAGGAGCGGATGGCTTCAGGAATCGCTGCAGGTGTATCTCAATATTTTGAATAAAATAGATCGAATGAATGATATGTCAAGTTAAAAATACATTTCATTTCAGGTTATTTTTGTTATAATCGAAACATAGAGGGTGGATTTTTCACGTATTTGCCTTCCAATGAAAGCAAATCGACAAATCATGAAGAGGTGACGATCTTGAAAAAATTAATCACAATGCCGTTTTTAGTTTTACTTCTAGGTGTAATGCTCACAGCATGCGGCACATCAAATCAGTCAAACGATAACAATACGGATAACAGCAAAAAAGAAACAACTGAAGCAGCAGATCAAAAGAAAGAAAATGCAACAGATGAAAAGACGGAAGACAAGTCTGCAAGTGAAAAAGCAGATGATGAAAGCAAAGAAACAGCTGCTCAAACAGAAGACCAAGCAGGTCAATCTGATGAAGATGCAAAAGAAAGCTCAAGTAAGGAAATCACAAAAGAAGAAACGACAAACGATCAGTCAAAAGCTGAATCTAAAACAAAAAAAGAATCTACAACGAAGAAAAATGAAGTCACCAAAGAAGGCACATATGTCGGTTTGGCTGATGGACATACAATTGCTGTCAACATTGATGGAAAAGAAGTAGCCATTCAATTCGGAAATACATTTTCTAAACAAGTGAACAGCCTAAAAGAAGAGTCAAAAGTGAAAGTAACTTATACAAAAGATGCAAACGGAACGCTTAGACTGAAGACGATCGAATCCGTAAAGGCAAAATAAAAAAAAGACACGTAGACCCGCAGAAATGCGGGTCTTTTTTACGTTTAAAAGGGCATAACTTGATATAAGGGCACATTCTTAACACACTTTTACAAGACTTAACAGCCCATTTACATTTGCTTAATGTTGCTCTGCTAAACTGACTTTCATAGAACATCTCTTTACACAACAACTACTTTGAATGGTGAGGTGCAGGTCAGTGAGCGCAGAGAAAGCGATGAACCTTTACAGAGAATATGAAGTGAGACGAAATCACTCTTTTGCTTTAACAGAACATATGGTTCGATATTTATTTGCAAAACGTTTCATAGATGTTGTGTTCTCGTTCATCGGATTGATGTTGAGTACGCCAATCATTTTACTGTTTGCCCTTTTAATTAAGCTAGAAACACCAGGGCCAGCCTTTTATATGCAGGAAAGGGTCGGAAAAGACGGTGTCTACTTTAAATTATGGAAGCTCAGATCGATGAGAACCAACGCAGAAAGCGGAGGAGCGAAATGGGCGCAAAAAAATGACCCTCGTATCACCAAAGTGGGGGCATTCATCAGAAAAACAAGAATTGATGAACTGCCGCAATTTATCAACGTGTTAAAAGGAGAAATGAGTATTGTAGGTCCACGTCCTGAAAGACCAATGTTTACTGCCGAATTTAATCGGACGATTCCAGGCTTTACAAAAAGACTGACAGTGAAGCCGGGGCTGACTGGTCTTGCTCAAGTAAATGGGGGATATGAAATGAGTCCAAGTGAAAAATTATCACATGACTTACAGTATATTCAAAACTTGACATTTTCTCTCGACACGAAGATTATGGTAAAAACGTTAAAAGTCATCGTGACTGGTGACGGAGCCAGATAAGTAAAGTAGGGAAGAGAAATGGCAAGTATGAAAAATCGCCTGCTGGGCGGAGCAAAATGGACAAGCTTGTCCGCATTGATCATTACCATCATCCAAATTGCACAGTTCGCCTTTTTAGGAAACGTAATGTCACTGAAAGAATTTGGACTCGTTGGCATGATCACAACGGTCACAATATTTACACAGATTTTACTTGATCTAGGCATCGGTGCTGCGATCATTCAAAAAGAACAAACGACGGAACGTCAATTATCTACATTATATTGGATCAACTTGCTGACGGGAATTCTCTTGTTTTGTGTATTGATCCTCGCAAGTCCCTTGATTGCCGCCTTTTATGCCAGACCTGAGCTGGAAGGCTTGCTCAAGTTATTATCAATCATGTTTCTCATTGCACCAATTGGTCAGCAATACCAATACATGATGCAGAAAGATTTAGCCTTTAAAACCTTAAGTACGATTGAGACGATAGCGACGATTATTTCGCTGATTGTTCTACTTATCCTAGCCTTTTTCATCAATCCAATTGTGGCCTATGTGGTCTCTCAAGTGCTGCTTCAATCAGGAAAAGGTCTCATGTATGCAGCGGCTTATTGGAAGAAGTGGCGCCCAGCACCCGTTTTCGCATTAGGGGAAGTGAAAGAGTTTTTCTCCTTCGGGGCTTTCCAGCTTGCGTCAAGACTCGTCAATCGGGCAGGCTCAAACATCGACATGATTTTAATAGGACGGTTTCTTGGAGCAGAGGCATTAGGGATTTACAGCCTGGCTTATCAAATCGTCACAATTCCGGTGCTGAAAATTAACCCGATTGTGACGAGAGTGGCTTTCCCAGTTTTCGCAAAAAGTCAGCGTGATCACTCTAGGCTGCGTGAGGGCTTCCTCAGCATGACGAATATGCTTGCACTCATTGGTTTTCCACTACTCATTGGTCTTGCTGCCGTATCAGATAGCTTTATAGAAGTGGTGTTTGGAGAGAAATGGCTAGTGGCGGTCCCGGTTTTGAATATTTTGTGCATTGTCGGTCTACTCCGTGTGCTGATGAATCCAAATGGTTCCATCCTTCTTGCGAAAGGGAGAGCTGACTTAGCATTTTATTGGGATACAGGCATGCTCATCGTATATGGATGCGCCTTATATGCAGGAGTCCATACTGGCAGTCTATTGACTGTAGCTTGGGTCTACTCAGGGGTCAGCCTGCTGAACTTCATTGTCGGCAGGTGGCTGATGGCTTATGTCATTCAGCTAGATATGAAGGTGTATGTAAAATCACTCGTAAAGCCTGCTGTCATGACGCTGTTAATGGCCGCCTGCGCAGTGACTGTTCATCAAGGGATGAAGCTGACATCAGCGGATATACTGCTTCAATTACTACTGACGATTGGTTTAAGTGCGGCTTTATATAGCTTGCTACTTGTCAAAATGTATCCGCAGATGGCAGGGAAATTATGGAGAAGAGGTCGTTCGTCATGAAGGTGCTATGGCTGACAAGTGTATATCCTAGTGAAAAACATCCTAGTGAAGGCGTCTTCCATGAAACGCAAGTGCAGGAGCTGGTCAAACAGGGCGTAGAAGTGAGCGTGATTTGTCCTACTCCTGTCAATCCGCCCATCTTACGGATGCTTAAAGCTTCCTATCGTCAGAGAAAAGATCTTCCCCAGCAGGAAGTGAGGTGCGGCGTGCCGGTTTACAGACAGCCCTATACAGCGCTGCCTGGACAGCTAAAATGGGCTCAGCCGAGTAAACGAATCGCAGCTTCTGTCCTGCGCACAATGGAGCGTTATGAACTGTCACCGGATTTCATCCATGCGCACTTTGCTATGCCGTCTGGCGGCGCAGCAGCTGTGATCAAAAAGGAAGCAAACATCCCTTATCTTCTGACCTTACACGGCAGTGATGTGAACGTCTATCCAACCTATAGCCAAGGGGCGCTTGCCGCCTTTAAAGCAGCAGTAAAACAGGCGTCTGCTGTTCTCACAGTGAGTGAAGAGCTGGCAAAGAAAACACATGACATGACAGAGGTGGATGCACAATGCCTCCCGCTTGGAATTCCGCTCAAGTCATTTTCTAGAACACTGGGGGATCAAACAGCCATCAGAAAGCAGATTGGTTTACCGCTTCACGACAAGCTCGTCGTTTTTGTCGGCCGTTTAGTCAAAGAGAAAGGTTTGTTTGAATTAGCGGAAGCTGTCAGCGGGATGGAGGGTGTAAAAGCCGTCTTTGTCGGAAAAGGACCCCTCGCAAAGGAGCTGGCCGAACGGGCGGGAGAATCCATTATACTCCCGGGGCAGGTGCCGAATGAACAAGTCAAACATTATTTAATGGCAGCTGACCTGTTTGCCCTTCCATCCTACAGTGAAGGAATGCCGACTGTCGTCCTTGAGGCGCTCGCTTTAAAACTGCCTGTCATCGCAACACGGGTTGGTGGTCTCCCATCACTATTTTCTACCTATCAACATCTGCTCATTGAACCGCGTTCAACGAGTCAGCTAAAAGAAGCGATTCACGCTTATCTTTATGAAAACAGATGGAACGAGCAAGTGAAGAACGATCTTCACCACATCGTCCATACAGATTATTCATCATCACATAATGCTACGCTCCTGATTCAGCAATATGAAAAGGTGCTGAATCAATCAACATCCACCGTTTAAACAGGATGAAATGTGCAAAGACTGATAGATAAACAGTTTGGAACGACCAATATGCTTTTACTGAGAGGATGAAACATGTTGAAGAAAATTGCTGTGATTGGAACAGGATATGTCGGGTTAGTATCGGGTACTTGTTTTGCTGATATCGGAAATCACGTCATTTGTTGTGACATCGACGAATCAAAAATCAACAGCTTAAAAAGCGGTCTCGTTCCAATTTATGAACCGGGCTTAAAGGAATTGATTGAGAAGAATACAGAAGAGGGAAGATTGTGTTTTACAACCAATATTCCCGCTGCAATTCGAGAATCAGAGATTATTTATATTGCTGTAGGAACACCAATGACACCTCAGGGGGAAGCGGATTTAACATTCGTGAAAGCTGTGGCTCAAACGGTTGGGGAACACCTGAATGGCTACAAAATCATCGTGAATAAGAGCACAGTGCCAGTTGGAACAGGACGTCTTGTTCAAGCCATTGTTCAAAAGGCTTCACGCAGTAAATATCCATTTGACGTCGTCTCCAATCCAGAGTTTCTGCGGGAAGGTTCAGCTATTCAAGATACGATGAATATGGAGAGAGCGGTGATTGGCTCTACAAGCGCACATGCATCCACGATCATTAAAAAATTGCATGATCCGTTTCAAACAGAAGTAGTTGAGACCAATCTAGAAAGTGCAGAATTGATTAAGTATGCGGCAAATGCCATGCTCGCCACAAAAATCTCATTCATCAATGACATTGCGAACATTTGCGAGAGAGTTGGTGCTGATGTGGAAAAAGTCAGCGAAGGCGTTGGGTTAGACAGCCGGATCGGGCATAAATTTTTAAAAGCAGGCATTGGATTTGGTGGTTCTTGTTTCCCAAAAGATACGATGGCTCTTCTCAAAATTGCCGAAACAGCTGGCTACCGGTTCAAGCTGATCGAATCTGTCATTGAAACTAACAACCACCAAAGAGCCCATCTTGTCAGCAAACTGATGAGTGTGTTCGGTGATATTAAAGGAAAAACGATTTCCATTTTAGGGCTCGCATTTAAACCAAATACAAACGATATGCGTTCAGCCCCAGCACTAGATATTATTCCAATGCTGAGAGAGCTCGGAGCTTTTGTCAAAGCCTATGATCCAATTGCTTATGTAGAAGCAGAAAGAGAGCTTGGCCCGCAGGCGGTCTTCAGCAATGATCTCTATGAAACAGTGAAAGATACAGATGCTTGTCTCATCTTAACGGAATGGGATGACGTACAGAAGATGGATAAGGATCAGATCAAGCAGCTGCTTCGTTCTCCCATTTTAATTGATGGAAGGAATTTGTTTGATCCAGCAGAAATGAAAGAGAGAGGATTTATTTACCAGTCTATCGGCCGCCCAGGCGTATGGGAAACAGAATTGGTATCGAAGGCACAATAATAGGGGGAACTTGGATGAAGAAAGTATTGGTAACTGGGGGAAGTGGATTTATAGGATCTCATACGGTAGAGGCTTTATTAGAGAAAGGTTATGAGCCCATCGTTCTTGATAACTTTTCAACTGGATCGAAGGAAAATATCGCTCATCTTTCTGTACAATGCATTGAAGCAGATATCACAAAATCAGAAACGGTCGATTTGATCAAACACATTGCACCAGATTATATCATTCATCTTGCAGCGCAAGTGAGTGTAGCCGTTTCGGTTCAACATTTCGTCTACGACGAAGAGGTCAATATTAAAGGTTCGTTGCATGTGATCAAAGCAGCGGCTGAAGCCGGGGTGGAGAAAGTGGTGTTTGCCTCATCGGCAGCAGTCTATGGAGACCCAGTCTATCTGCCGGTCGACACAGCTCATCCACTGCAGCCTGGTTCACCTTATGGCTTGTCGAAACTGACAGTTGAACGATACTTACAGATGGCAAAATCACTCTATGATGTGGACTATTGTATTATGCGGTACAGCAATGTATATGGTCCGCGCCAAGATGCACTTGGTGAAGGCGGTGTTGTCTCAATTTTTTCTGATAAGTTTGCAAAGCATGAGGCACCTTTCATCTTTGGAAACGGGGAACAAACAAGAGATTTCATCTATGTAGGCGATCTAGCCGCAGCGAATGTTGCAGCTTTAACAGCTCAATCAAACGTTTGTTTAAATATCTCATGTGGTCATTCCATCACGGTGAATGAGCTGTTTCAAACGATGAAGCGAGTCACGAGATCAGATCTTGAACCGATTTATAAGCCTCAGCGTGCAGGAGATATTGTGCATAGTACATTGGAAAATGAGGAAACGAAACAAGTCTTAGCATGGGAGCCTGTTGTGAGTTTACAAGAAGGTTTGGCTCGTACCATTTCCTACTATGAACAGGAAGTAAAGGCTTAATCCCTCAAATCGGATGGGTTGCTTAGGAGGAACAAGGGTATGAGTGTGAAACAAACAGCATGGCAAATCATAATCGGATGTATTTTATTAGCAGCAGGTATCGGGCTTGTACAAATGGCATCCACGCAGCCTATCGGGTTAAAGAAGATGGTGGTCATTCCGGTTTTGATTGTGGTGCTCATAGCGGCTGCTATATGTATGAAGCTCTATATGAATGGTGAGCACATATTCATGTCAGCCATTTACCTTTTGATTGCATTAACATTTCTCAATAACGCTTTTTTCTCTATCAGTGCCGGATTCTTTAGTCTCTTTCTCTACCGCATCATGCTCTTGGCTGTCTTTGCTTTATTCATATGGCGGATGAGAGACAAAGGAACGTACATATCCCAGTGGCAGCAAATTCGCGTTAAAGGCATTCTTGGTTTTTTCGCTGCATGGTTTCTTTACGGACTCATCTCACTGCTTTGGGCTCATTCGGTCACAGACGGCCTGAAATATATGTCTCTTCTTGCGATGGGAATGGGTTTTGTCTTTCTTGTGGTCATGTACATTCAGCGAATGGATCAGATCGTGACTTTTTATAGTATTTGGCTAGTCATGACCGTATTTGTGATGGGAATCGGGTTCTATAATCACTTGACCTTGAACCATTTACCGAATACCTCATTGTATCTTGGACCAGCGTACAAACAGCACTATCCTACAGCTGTCTTCTTTAATCAAAATGACTTTGCGACGTTTTTATCTATTAGCTTTTTCTTATATGTGGCGTGTATGCGCCAAATGAAAAATGGTTATATCAAAGCGTTCGGATTACTAGGAGCCATCTTAGCGCTGTATCTCATTTTGTTAACAGAATCGCGCGCCAGCTTGCTTGGCATATTAGCCGGAGCGGCAATCTATGTATGGCTGTTGATGCCTCGCTTTTTAAAAAAGTGGTCCATCATGGCAGCAGGCGGGCTTGTTATCATCTGTATCGCCATTTTTTCAGCCAAAATCTATTCTGTCTTTTATGACTTGTTTCTCGCTTCTCAGGTCGCTCATTCTTTTAGCGAACCACTCCCGTCCAACATTGCCCGGGCGAATTTAATCAAAAACGCTTGGTATTTCTTTACGAATTCATACGGTTTCGGAGTCGGAGCGGGCAATGTGTCTTATTACTTAGCTCACTTTTCTATCTTTGATACAGATCAGGTCGTGGAAGTTCACAATTGGCTGCTAGAGGTGATGACGAATTTTGGGTTTGCCGTCATGCTAGGTTATATCTCAGTGTATGCCTATCTCATGTTCTCACTGTACAAACAATACCAATTGGCTGACACGAGATCAGCCAAGATGATCATTGAAGGTCTATTTGCTGCCATGCTGAGCTTTCTCGTCTCAAGTATCAGTCCTAGTTCCGTATCGAATTTATATTTCCACTGGGTGTTTCTAGGGCTGGTGATCGCAGCGGTCAATATCATGAAAAATAAACAGCGCTTCAAGCCGTGGGCAAACGTGTGATGCAGAGTTTGTATGGCTACACTAGTGAAAAAGCAAATACGTCAATGTTGGGAGAATGAGCATGTCTGGTTTTATGTTAAGAATAGGGAAGCGAATGAAAAAATATATCGTCTGGCTTGTGCTGCTGCCCGTTGTATTGGCTGCTTTTGGTTTCTTTTTTGCCAAGGGGACAGTAGAACAGTCTAGTTACACAGCTGCTGTGACCTTGACGCTTGGGAAATATGACGACGGTGTGTATAACAATATGGAAGAAGTGACATCTCTATTAAAAAGTGATGCATTTCTGAATCAAGCACTCCGTGATGTAAAGGAAGAAGAAAGGCAGGATGTGAAAAATCGTTTGATTCTCACGAACCAGTCCGATACACAATTGCAGTTGTCGTTTACAGATGCTGATCAAGCTCGAGCTTTGGCGGTAGTGAAACAAGTGTCAGATACATTTTTAAAGCAGGACAAAGCCTTATTTACGAAAAGACAGCAAGTCATTGAAAGGAGACTATCCGCTCTTGAAGATGAATCTGTCAGCAATGACTCCAAGGTCGATAAAGAACGATTTTTATATGAATTGGAATCGACAAAGCTCGGGATGAAGCAGGCAAAGATTGTCGATCCTGCCCAAGTGCTTGATGAAGCAGGCAAAGGCATGTCAGCGAAAAAACGAGCACTGCTTGGACTTGTCATTGGCCTTAGCATCTCGCTTATGTTTGTGGTGTTACCTGAAGTGTTCAAAGAATCTTAATGATGAACTGGAGATGAGTCTTAGGTGAACAATCAACCGTTAGTATCAATTATTACACCGGCGTATAATGCGGAACGTTATTTAACGGATACAGTTCATTCCGTCCTTGCCCAAACCTATTCCAACTGGGAGCTGATCATTGCAGATGATTGCTCAACAGATGGCACAAGGAAGTTGTTAGGGGAATTAAGTCAGACGGACGACAGAATCAACGTCATTTATTTAGAGGAAAACGGGGGAGCCGCTATTGCTAGAAACACCGCCATCAAACAGGCGAAAGGCCGCTTTATCGCTTTTTTAGATAGCGATGATATGTGGAAACAGACAAAGCTCGAAAAGCAGGTCAAGTTTATGTTAGAAAATGATCATGCCTTTACTTTCACGGCATATGACATCATTTCAGAAAATGGAGAGCCGTTACAAAAAACCGTCACAGCGCCGGCTCAGTTGAACTACAATGAAGCTTTAAAAAATACGATTATCGGCTGTTTGACGGTGATGCTCGATCTTCAACAAGTAGGACACGTGGAAATGCCAAACATTCGAACAAGGCAGGACTTAGCCACATGGCTCTCTATTTTAAAAAAAGGATTTACTGCCTATGGAATGAGTGAGCCGCTCAGTGAATATCGCATCGTGGGAAACTCGATTTCTAGTAACAAGTGGAAAGCAGCGAAAAAAACATGGTTTGTCTACAGAGAAATTGAGCAGCTTCATTTTGTGAAAGCATCTTGGTGTTTTATGCACTATGCCACAAATGCTGTCAAAAAGCGCTTATAAACAGAAGGGAAAAAAGGTGATGAAGGTGAAAGCAGAGTCGATCATACATGTGATTGTCGCAACGGGAGAATGGGGACACGATGGCCTAAGGTACAGACGGCATCGACTGGCGGAATTTCTTGCATCTGATCCAGAAACGAAAGAGGTCATCTGGGTATGCCCATCTGCCAATCGTCATTCAGCTCCCTTTCAGCCTATAACGGATCGAATGAAGCAAATGACCATTCCTGATGTGCTCAAGAGCAAGTTTTTTCGCTTTGGCCGTTATCAAGATATGTTTTATTTTCATAAATTATCTCCTCTTCTTGAGCATTTGCGTCAAGAAGAAAAGCAGGGCATAGCCGTCTGTTTATGGTATACGTTTCCGGGATTTCCGCTCTTATCTTCTTTATTTGAATGGAAACATATTGTGTATGATTGCAGTGACCTGTGGGGAGAGCCCATCAGCGGAAAAAACAACATTCTCTCTTATATGAGACAGCGAGTCATTGTAAAAGCTGAAAACCGCATTATTAAATATGCACACAGCATTACATGCTCTTCACAATACTTACATGATCAAATCAAAAAAAGGCTCATGGGTGAACCGAAAGATGTCTTTACAGTGGAAAATGGCGTCGAGTATGATGTGTTTGCAAAAAGCAACCTCCCTAGCAGGGAAGACGTGCTAGAGGGAAGAGAGGGAACGGTTCTTGGCTTTATAGGTGGGATCAAGCCGAAGCTCGATTTTGACATGATCGCTCAAGCTGCTCGCATGCAGCCAGATTGGACATTTTTATTTGTCGGTCCGGATGGAACGAATGGAGATCCATCTTTTCAGCATGCACTCAAACTGCCCAATGTCCTATGGACAGGAGCAGTCGCACCAGAAGAAGTGCCTGCTTATATGAAATTAATTGATGTAGGGATGATGCCATACAAACAGTCTCCTTACAATCAAGCGGTTTTTCCGCTCAAGCTGTATGAATTTTTAGCTGCCGGAATCCCTGTTGTTGGTTTAAATCTTCCATCAACGGAAAGGCTAAAAGAGAATGATGTGTATGAATATGTAGAGGGCGAAGATCCAGCTCTCTTCGTAGAAGCCTGCCAGAAAGTGATCAGTAAAAAAGATGACATGAAATGCAGACATCTAAGACAAAGCCGGGCAAAGAAAAAAGATTGGCACGCACTGTTCACAAACATGGTGGAATTAACGAATATTAAAGAAAACGCATAATTCATTCAGGATTGTGCGTTTTTATTTGTTTCTTCTTCTTAGGGGGAGCTTGTGATCATCCTATATTCAATTGTATAATGGAAAGAGCGGCCAATATACAAAATACAGATTTCAATTTAGAAGGAGACTGACCTATGGATTACGAACGCGCCTTATTAGCGTTTTTTGTCTCTCTGGCTACAGTTTTAATTGTGACACCAATCGTCAAAAAGTTTGCAATTAAGATTGGTGCAGTGGACCAGCCGAATAAACGAAAAGTTCATGATAGAGTAATGCCTCGAATGGGCGGTTTGGCGATTTTTATTGGGGTAGCGGCTGGAGCACTAGCAGGCGGGCTGTTTCTACATAATAAAATTACAGCTATATCAGTTGGCGCTGTACTCATCGTCATTTTAGGTATATTTGATGATAAATATAATTTAAGTGCAAAATTTAAATTTCTTGTGCAAGTTCTCGTTGCTTGCTTAATCGTGAGCACGGGCTTAAAAATGGACTTTTTCTCTGTTCCTTTCTTAACAGATCGACTGGAGTTAGGATGGATGGCGTATCCCCTGACTGTACTATGGATTGTTGGGATTACAAATGCGATCAATTTAATTGATGGATTAGATGGACTGGCTGCCGGAATTTCGGTTATCGGTTTAACCACGATTGCCGTCATGGCATTTTCTGCGGACAAGATCCTGATTCTTTCGTTATCTCTTGTCGTCATTGGCAGTACCATCGGTTTTCTTTTTTATAACTTCCATCCAGCAAAAATATTTATGGGTGATACAGGTTCGTTATTTTTAGGCTATATGATCTCGGTCCTGTCACTTTTAGGATTGTACAAAAGTGTTACTTTGTTTAGTGTTGTTGTCCCTGTAATTATTTTAGGTGTGCCTATTTTTGATACGACCTTTGCGATCATAAGACGAATATTGAATAAACAGCCTATCTCATCACCTGACAAATCACACATCCATCATCGACTGATGGCCTTTGGCTTATCACATCGAATGGCAGTGATTGTGATTTACATGATTGGCTTAGTTTTCAGCTTAAGCGCGATTTTGCTGACAAGTGCCACCATTTGGCTGTCATTGATCATCATCTTTTTACTGGTCATGTTTATGCAAGTTATCGCTGAAGTCACTGGTTTGGTGAACGAAGAGTTTAAACCATTTACGAAATTCTACAAACGTATGGTCAAAAGACAATAAAAAACAGCCCGCTTCCAAGGAACGGGCTGTTTTCCTATTATTGTCCTGATGTGCTGGTCGAAGGGGCCTGTGTATCGGCTGACCCTGTTGTACCAGAAGATGAATCGGTTTGTGTATTTGTTTCAGTTGAGGACGATGACTCAGCAGGAAGCTTTAAATGTGTCCTTAACTCATTTTGCACCTCAGCCAAGTTGGTTTGATCTGGCTCAAAGAAGTATGTTCGATTTGGTCCTAGATAAAGGTCTGATCCTTTAATAGATAGTGTTTCAGTATCGTCTCCTTTAAAACCACTGTAAATTTGCTGTAGAGCAAGTCCTTCTGTGATGCGGAAGTTGGTTGTTATATGATCACTTACTTCTTTTGCGATATTATCCACGTTTGCAATGTTATGCGGTTTCGCCATTTGATCAATCATGGCACGTAAGATTTGTTTCTGACGATCGTTACGCCCGAAATCACCACGTGGATCTTGTTTTCTCATTCGCGCATAAGCAAGTGCCTCTTCCCCGTTTAAATGCATATTTCCTTTTTTAAAGTAAATCTTTTTCGATTTTTTGACGTCACTTTTTTCATTGAAGTCAAATGGAACGTCTATATCGATTCCCCCAACTTCATCAATGACATCCTTAAAACCGTCAAAGTCCACTGTTGCATATTTGTCAATTGGGATATGCAAGAATTGTTCGACAGTTTCAATCGTTTCGTCTTTACCGCCTTTAGCAAATGCCGCATTGATCTTTACTTTATTTCCCGTTGTGTCACTAGCAAGCTGTACTCGTGTGTCACGGGGGATACTGACCATTTTCATCGTTTTATCCTGAGGATTAATCGTTGCGACGATGAGTGAATCTGAACGGCCGTGATCACCATTTGTGGCGTAATCCTCTATACCAACAAATAGGACAGAGAAAGGTTTTTTCTTTATATCAATGACAGCATCACGGAGTTTCGATTTCTCCCCACGCTCTAATTCATCATAAGTTTTGTCAGCAGCCTGGAGTGTATTCACAATCTTATAAACTGCAAATCCGCCCATGCAGATGAAGAGAAGCAAAAATAAGACCAGAATCCGTTTGAAAATCTTTTTCTTCTTACTCTTTTTCTTTCGTACACGCACTTTTACTCGTTGTGCCATTCATCTGTCTCCTTTATCGGACCAACGTCCTTTTCTAAATAAATCAATTCGCCTTCTTTAGTAACACTCTTTCCGTTAGTTAACTCAGTCATCCATTCAATGAACTGCTCTGTTTGTGTTTCTTCTACATACGTTTCAAAAATCACATCTTCTGCATAATGGATGTCTTTTAGCTGAAAAGATGAGGCTCTAAGCTCATTCTCTACCTTTCCAAGCCATGTATAATCTATTGTTGTGTGCATCGTACGCATTAAACAGCGTTCTACCATACCAACATGATTAATAGCTTCAGACACAGATTTTCCGTACGCACGAATTAATCCACCGGCACCTAGCTTAATACCGCCGAAATAACGAGTGACGACAACAACTGTATCTTTCAGCTTGCGTTTTTTTAGCACTTCAAGCATGGGTACCCCTGCCGTACCGCTTGGTTCACCATCATCATTTGCTTTTTGAATCAGATCATGTTCACCGATCAAATAGGCGGAACAATTATGAGTGGCGTTCCAATGTTGTTTTTTTATGGATTGTATAAAGGCTTGTGCTTCTTCTTCTGAGACAGCACGTTGTATATGACAAATAAAACGTGATTTTTCAATGACGATCTCATGCTCGCCACGGCTTTTTACTGTGAGATAGCGGTTCAGCAAAAGACATACCCTCCTGACAAGCAAATTGTAAGGCTAGAGAAAATTTGCATTGGTTTTAGAATTTTACAGCGTATTTTGTTATGATGATAGGAGCGGAAAAAGGGTCGTCATAAAAATTTCATGATTTATACGCATTCTTTCATTATAATTCGACATAAAATGCAGATCAATGACATTTATAATAAAAAAAGATGACATCACTGTTACGGGAGGGAAAAGCCATGACAACACCTAAAATGGATCCGAAGTTATTGGATTCAATCATCATGAAAATGCTAAGTACAGTTGATGGCAGTAAGGACGAAGTATTTAGAATCGGCGAACAGTCCCGTCAACAATATGAAAGCCTAGTAGAAGAGCTCAAGCAAATTAAACAGCAAGTCAACGAAGTAATTGATTTTGGGGATAAACTAGAAGTACATACGAGACATGCTAGAAATCGATTATCTGAGGTCAGCAGAAACTTCAACAAATTCAGCGAAGAAGAAATACGAGAAGCCTATGAAAAAGCACATAACCTGCAAGTAGAATTGACCATGATCCAGCAGCGCGAAAAACAGCTGAGGGAAAGAAGAGATGATCTCGAAAGACGATTGTTAAGCTTACAAGATGTCATTGAACGTTCAGAAACGCTTGTGAGCCAGATCACGGTCGTTCTCAACTACTTGAACCAAGATTTACGTCAGGTCGGTGTTTTACTTGAAGATGCTCAGGCAAAACAAGATTTTGGACTAAGAATTATTGAAGCCCAGGAAGAAGAGCGCAAAAGGGTATCACGAGAAATCCATGATGGACCTGCTCAGATGCTGGCAAACGTGATGATGCGTTCAGAACTAATTGAACGAATTTTTAGAGACCGTGGAACAGAAGAAGGCTTTAAAGAAATTAGAAGTCTAAGACAGAATGTGCGAAATGCACTGTACGAAGTGAGAAGAATCATTTATGATTTAAGACCGATGGCTTTAGATGATTTGGGTCTCATTCCGACACTGCGAAAATACTTAAACACAATTGAAGAATATGATGGAAAAACCAAAATTACGTTCCAATGCCTAGGGGATACAGAAAATGAAAGAATTGCTTCTCAGTTCGAAGTGGCACTGTTTAGACTAGCTCAAGAAGCTGTCACAAATTCTTTAAAGCATTCTGAAGCTGAAGAAATCTCTGTGAAGGTTGAAGTGACGAAAGACTTTGTCACGTTAATTATCAAAGACGATGGAAAAGGCTTTGATATGAAAGATGTGAAAACAAATAAAAACAAATCCTTTGGGTTACTTGGTATGAAAGAGCGCGTAGACTTACTAGAAGGTAAAATGACCATAGACTCAAAAATAGGTCTAGGGACATTCATCATGATTAGAGTACCGTTAACATTACAAAATAAAATTGTAAAATAGAGACAAAAGACATATTGACCATAAAGTTCAGGTGTAGAACAATAAACATGGGGAGGCGTAGCTTGTGACTAAAGTAAATATTGTAATTATCGATGACCACCAATTATTCCGTGAAGGTGTCAAACGGATTTTAGATTTTGAACCTACTTTTGAAGTAGTTGCAGAAGGAGACGACGGTGACGAAGCTGCACGTATCGTAGAACACTATCATCCGGATGTTGTCATTATGGACATTAATATGCCGAATGTAAATGGTGTGGAGGCTACAAAACAGCTAGTAGAGCTTTATCCCGAATCAAAAGTCATTATCCTATCTATTCATGACGATGAAAACTATGTGACACATGCATTAAAAACAGGAGCAAGAGGCTACTTGTTAAAAGAAATGGATGCAGATACCCTCATTGAAGCAGTAAAAGTAGTAGCTGACGGAGGCTCTTATTTACATCCGAAAGTCACTCATAACTTAGTAAATGAATTCCGACGCTTAGCAACAAGCGGCGTTTCAGCACATCCACAGCACGAAGTATATCCTGAAATTCGCAGACCACTTCATATCTTAACAAGACGTGAATGTGAAGTTCTTCAAATGTTAGCTGACGGAAAGAGCAACAGAGGTATTGGTGAGTCGCTCTTTATTAGTGAGAAAACAGTCAAAAACCACGTGAGTAACATCTTGCAAAAAATGAATGTAAATGACCGTACTCAAGCTGTTGTTGTAGCAATTAAAAACGGCTGGGTAGAAATGAGATAATGTTCCGGACAAGTACTCCTTTTTCGCCTGTTTTTAGTTCTCTCACATTCAAGTTAGAGAGCAATGATAGGCAGGTAAGGAGTCTTTTTCGGATATAGCGGGCTTGCCTATTGATTAGGCAAGCTTTTTTGATTAGTATTATAAATCTAGTGAAAAACAATGATCATTCTTTTTTAAAAAGCAACTTAACGGATAAGGAAGGTATTTAAGAATGAAAATAGCCGTTGTAACAGACAGTACTGCTTATATACCACAAGAACTACGTGATAAACATCATATTCATATGATCCCTCTGAATGTCATCTTTGGTACTGAATCATACCGTGAAGAAGTAGAAATGGATTGGAAGACATATTATGAAGAAGTCAAGAAACATAAAGATCTTCCAACAACCTCTCAGCCTGCTTTCGGTGAACTTATAGAATTATATGAAAAACTTAGTGAAACATATGATGCTGTGATTAGTATACATCTGTCAAGCGGAATTAGTGGAACATACAATAGTGCGGCCTCAGCGAATGAACTAGTTGACGGAATCGACATTTATCCGTTTGATACAGAGACTAGCTGTATGGCGCAAGGTTTTTATGTGTTAGAAGCTGCTGAAAAAATCCAAGGTGGTGCTTCTCCAGAAGAAGTGATTTCCCATCTCAATTATCTGAAAGAAAATCAAAGAGCTTATTTTATGGTAGACGATTTAACTCATTTACAACGAGGCGGCAGATTAAATGGTGCTCAGGCTTTTATTGGAAGCCTCTTAAAGGTAAAGCCTATCTTGCATTTTGACAACAAGCTAATTGTCCCTTTTGAGAAGATTCGTACACGCAAAAAAGCCATTTCACGTATTTTTGAATTATTTGATGAAGATGCATCACGTGGTGTTCCAATGAGGGCAACTCTGATACATGGTAATAGAGAAGAAGAAGCAGATGAATTAATTGCGCACTTATTAGAAAAGTATCCTCATGTTGAATTTTATAAAAGCTACTTTGGTGCCGTGATTGGCACTCATCTAGGCGAAGGCTCTTTAGCACTTGGCTGGATCATCAGGTAGATATCAAAATCCCCTTTTCTCATGGAAAAGGGGATTTGTTTTTCTATTTTTACAATTAGACGAAAGGCCTTCTCTTTGTACATAATGGGTCAACATGAATTGAAAGGTAGTGCGTGAAATTGAATCTGGAAAAAGCAATGGAACTCAGTCACAAGCTACAATCAAGGCACCTTCTTCCTATTGAATGTCAATGTACACAGTCCGAATTGGAGTGGCTGGAGAATCAAGGATTCATCCATAGAACACCTGCTGTCGATAGGGTGTCGAGTTGTTTGATCTGCTGCCGGTGCGGTGTATCAAACAAGCGCTACTTTGCCCTCTCTCCGTGTGAAACATGTAAAAAAGACTGTGTATACTGTAGATCCTGCATCATGCTGGGAAAAGTAAGCGAATGTGGCTTTCTCTACGAATGGACGGGTCCACAAAAGAAAGAAACAAGACGAGTTGAATTAACATGGCAGGGAGAGCTTTCTAAAGGGCAAAAGAGAGCGTCCGATAGGCTAGTAGAAGCAATCCAAAACAAATTTGATCTGCTCGTTTGGGCTGTTTGTGGTGCGGGGAAAACGGAGGTGCTTTTTCATGGTATAAAATATGCGCTAAATAACGGAATGAGTGTTTGTATTGCGACGCCTAGAACCGATGTTGTACTTGAGCTCGAACCTCGAATGAGAAAGGCATTTCAAGGACTGAATATAGCTGCACTTTATGGCGGGAGTTCTCAAAGGTTTCAAATGGCACCGCTTATGATCGCTACAACCCATCAGCTAATGAGATATAAAAACGCCTTTGATGTCCTCATTGTAGACGAAGTCGATGCTTTTCCTTATTCAATGGATGAACGGCTTCAGTTTGCTGTTTTAAAATCAATGAAAAAAACAGGAGTTAGAATTTACTTAAGTGCCACACCATCTAAAAAAATGCAAAAGGATGTTGCTCATAGACAATTAGAAGCGATCAAAATTCCTCTGCGCTTCCACCAAAAACCGTTGCCTGTCCCAACATTTCAATGGGTTGGAGATTGGAAAAAGAAATTAAAAAGAAATCGGCTTCCAGCATCTACAATGAACTGGCTGCATGAACATATCACAAAGAAAAAAAGAGTGTTACTCTTTGTTCCTTCTATTTCTACTATGAAGAAGGTAACTCATATTCTTCAAGGTCAAGATGTAAATGTACAGGGTGTTTCTGCGGATGATCAAGAAAGGAAGCAAAAAGTCCAGCATTTCAGAGATCATAGATATGATGTATTGGTTACAACAACTATTCTAGAAAGAGGCGTTACCATTCAAGATGTTCAGGTGGGCGTATTAGGTGCGGAATCTCCTATTTTTTCAGAAAGTGCACTTGTCCAAATTTCTGGTAGAGCAGGGAGACATCCAGATTTTTTTAACGGAGACGTATACTTTTTTCATTTTGGTTTAACGAGAAGTATGAAACAAGCAAAGAAACATATCGTAAAAATGAATAATACAGCTGAAAAAGAGTTTTCTGAAAAATAGTGTGGGTTCAACTAAATCATGGTACATTATATTCACAAAACACAAATGGCAGGAGAGACAAAATATGCTACTCAACGCAAAAGAAATACTACTTAAAGAAATTCTCTATCAATATCTCAACCAATTAAACATGATTTGTCATTGTGAAAAATGTATAGAAGATGTATTAGCCATTTCTCTAAATCAAGTGAAACCGCAATATATAACAGATATCGATAAAATATCCTACAGTAAATCCGAGATGGTGGATAAACAGAAAAATACGGCGATGCTCGTCATTCTGACAGAAGCTGCTTCAACGGTCACTACATATCCAAGGTGCGAAAATCATTTGCCGTTGAACAAAGAAAAGCGTTGATTTGTCCAATTTGTGAGAGCCATTTTGTGGCTGCTTTTACATGGAAATCATTCCTACTATTAAATGAAGATCGTTTATGTGTAGCATGTAAGAACCACCTGATGAAGATTCAAGGTCCTACTTGTCCCAAATGCGGAAGAGCGCAATCAAATGATCAATTGTGTCAGGATTGTTCAAGGTGGGATAAACGACGGGATTTTGCTGAGATTCTTGTAATGAATCGGTCTGTTTATGCTTACAACGACTTTATGAAAGATATTCTAGCTCGATTTAAATTTCGAGGTGATACGGCTTTAGCTGATCTATTTAAAAAAGATGTACAGTCAGCGTTTAAACGTTCTTTTTCAATCAAAGAACCGGTGCTTGTCCCAATTCCTTTGAGTAAAGAGAGATTAAAGGAAAGAGGATTCAATCAGTCAATGATGCTTGCTTCCATGATTGGCGGACCTATATTGGAACCACTTATAAAAGTACATCAAAGTAAGCAGTCTAAGAAAAGAAAAAATGAACGTTTACAACAACAGAATTTGTTCCAATTAAGGCAGTCAAACCCGATCGTTCTAAAGGATGTCATATTAATCGATGATATTTATACAACTGGGGCGACAGTCTATCATGCAGCAAAAATTTTAAAAGACGCAGGCGCCAAAAGTGTTTCCTCTTTTACGTTGATTCGTAGTTAAAAATCATGACAATCAACCGATATTAAGAAAAGAAAATAACGTAAGGGGTTTTGGTTATGAATCAATTGGCAAACTGTCCACAATGTAATCAGTTATTTTTAAAAACCACCATCCAAACGGTTTGTAACAAATGCTTTGAAGAAGAAGAACGTTCTTTTGATATCGTTTATAAATTCTTGCGTAAGCAAAGTAATAGACAATCAACCATTGCTGAAATAGTAGACGCAACAGAAGTTGATGAAGAATTAATCCTGAAATTTATCCGTTTGAAAAGACTTCAAATTAGTCAATTCCCGAATATCAATTATCCTTGTGAAAGATGCGGCCAACCGATCAGAAAAAACAAGCTGTGTAGCCATTGTGAAAAGGATATAAAGACGCAAATCAGCCAAATGGACCAAGAAGAAGAGCGTAAAAGGGAGATTGAATCTAGGAAAAAAGACACCTATTATGCCATTAATCCTAAAAACGACTGATTCCCTAAACTAAGTTGCAGTTTGGTCGATAAAATGGATAGAATCAAGACAGACTGTAACGGAAAGCGAGAGGAATCCCGTGAAAATTAATCGATATGGAACACAACCAGTAAATCCTTACAAGAAAACATATGAGAAACAAACGTTGCAATCGAATCAAGCAAAATCAACTGACAAAGTCGAAATTTCTAAAAAGGCAATCGAAATGCAAAAGGTGCCGAATATCATGAAAGAACGTCAAGATAAAATAGACCAAATTAAAAAAAGCATTGAAGCCGGAACATATCAAGTAGATACAAAAGGCATTGCAGATAAAATGTTGAATTTTTATAAACAACAATAACAAAAGGGAGTAGCGTGAATGTCAGTAAAAATAATGATTGAAGAACTGCACCGTCTCTACGGATTACATGAACAGCTTCTAAAGCTGTCTAAGAATAAAACAGAAATGCTGAAAAATAATGAGATCGATGCTCTTTCAGAGGTTCTGAACCTTGAGCAAAAATATATTCAGGCCATTTCACAATTAGAAGAAAAGCGGATTGAAGCAGCAGTTCAATTTTTACAAAGTGATCAATCGCCGACAATCACCGCATGCATCGAAAAAGCTACAGGAACGGATCAAGAAGAGCTTATTTCGTTATATGAGAAGCTGAATGACATCATGGTGGAACTGAAAGATATAAACGAACTGAACAAACAGCTTATTCAGCAGTCACTTCAATTTATTTCACTGACATTCGATCTTGTGAATCCTAACAAAGAAAATATGAATTACGGACAAAATGGTCTTGAGAGTTCAAAGCCTAAACAGCATAGGGCTTTGTTTGATTCAAAGGCGTAAACAAGGAGGATATCTATGGGTTCTACATTCATGGGACTAGAAACGGCAAAACGAGGAATCACAGCCCAGCGTGCAGGGCTTTATGTCACATCAAACAACGTATCCAATGCAAATACTGATGGCTACTCAAGACAGAGAGTTACCTTTAAAGCAGAGAATCCTTACCCAGTGATTTCTGTTTATGATGGCAAGACATACGGCCAAATGGGGACAGGTGTCCAAGTTGGAACTGTTGAAAGAATTCGAGACAGCTTTTTAGATCTTCAGTATAGAGATCATAACAATAACTTGTCTTATTATGCGACGAAGTCTGATGCTCTTTCACAAATGGAAGGAGTGATGAATGATTTGACAGATGAAGGCTTGAATAGAGCCTTTGATAACCTCTGGAAATCATTACAAGTCTTATCGGAATCGAAAAATGCTGATACTGCTTCAGCCCGTACAGTTGTTAAGACAAGTGCTCAGGCTTTAGTAGATCAATTCCGCCTGCTAAATTCTTCTTTAACAACGATACAAAAGAATTTAAAAACTGAACTCGATTCAACGGCAAAAAATGTGAACACCCTATTAACTCAAATTGATGAAGTGAATAAACAGATTGCAACAGTTGAGCCAAATGGTTATCTTCCCAATGATCTTTATGATACGCGAGACGCTCTTATAGATCAGCTTTCCTCACTTGTTGATATTAAAGTGAGCTACAACCCTTCTGGAGGAAATGCTCTGGAAATTGCTGAAGGAACCGTTAACATCGATATTATCGGTGCTAATGGACAATCTGCTGGAACAATTTTAAATGGCATTACCAATGAAAAATCTGAATTGCAACTTTCCTATGATAATACGACAGGACTTGTTAACTCACTCCAATTTGGAACGACAACCATCGCAGCTGATCAATTACAAGTGAATGGTAAAGTAAAAGCACTTGTTGAGGCGTATGGCTACATGTCTAATGGAGCTGAAAAAGGCATGTACCCGGATATGCTTGCTGAGCTGGATGAAGTAGCAAAAGTATTTATGGATGCTTTTAACGATGTCCATAAGCAAGGGTACACGTTAAATGGCACAAGTGGACAAGACTTTTTCGATATTGAGAATAACAATGATTTGAATAAAGGCTTGGCAGCCCGTATCAAAGTGAGTGACGTGATTTTAGCATCGACAGATAACATTGCTGCATCTCTTAATCAAACGCAAGGTGATGGTTCGAATGCTACGAAATTAGCTAATATTCAAAACTTAAAGCTACCAATCGGCGGAAATACCACAACAATTCAGGATTACTATCAGAATGTCATTGCCGAAATGGGGATACAAGCTAAAAAGAACATGACCCTTGAAAGCAGTTCAGCAGCTCTTGTGAATTCAGCCAATGAACGCAGGATGTCAACTAGTGCTGTATCTATAGATGAAGAAATGACGAACATGATCCAATTTCAGCATGCGTATAATGCAGCAGCAAGAATTATGACGATGCAAGACGAAGTATTAGATAAAATAATAAACGGCATGGGAGTCGTAGGAAGGTAGGCTAACTGATGCGAGTCACGCAAAGTATGATTTCTCAAAATTCACTTCGAAATATTAGTAAAAGTTATGAAAAACTCTCTAAAATTAATGAGCAGGCACAGTCTGGAAAACGTTTCACAAAAACGTCTGATGATCCTGTTGCAGCAGTGAAAAGTCTTCAATATAGTACAGCCATGTTTCGAAATGAGCAATACCAAACTAATTTAAATGAGGCACGAAACTGGATTGATACATCTGAAACAAGTGTCACTGAAATAATTGATATCATGTCAAATATACGAGATAAAGTACTAGATGCGGCCAATGGAACAAAACAGCCAGAAGATTTAGCTGCTATCGGAGTGGAAATTGGTCAGATGAAGAATCAAATCATTGATGCAATGAACACGCAGATGTTAGGTAAGTTTGTTTTTAATGGGACGAATACAAATGTTAAACCAGTTGTAGAGAATGCAGATGGTACGTTTACATTTAACTTTGAAAACTATACAGATGCAAACGTGGTTCAGTCGAACATTTCTGATGGAATCACATTAAATGTGAATTCAAATCCTCTTTCAGCTTTTGGTGGACAATCTGCCAGTGGTCAAAATGTCATTGAAATGCTGACTGACTTAGAAAACTCATTTAAAAATGGAACGTTTGCGAATTCTGACGATGCATTAGGGGATATCGATCAGTTTAAAGAAGTGATGAGTGCTGAGCGTTCAGATCTTGGTGCGCGATCGAATCGTGTTGACTTAGTCGGGAGCCGTTTGACTTCGCAATTTGAAGTGCTGAAAAAGGCTAAATCAGATGCCGAAGATGTAGAAAGTGAAAAAGCCATTCTTGATCTTCTTCAACAAGAGACTGTGAATAGAGCTGCTTTAGCGACGACAGCTAAAGTGATTCAGCCATCCCTTGTCGATTTCTTAAGATAAGAAAAAGCATCCGTTGGGTGCTTTTTTGCATCATGGAGGTGAACCTATGCAAATCCCTAGATTGTTAATGGAGCAAACTTATGCAAAGCTGCAAATGTCGACAACCCCTTCCAAGCAAGAAGTAGAGCAGCCAAGAGCTGAGCTTGAGATTCAGCAGCCAAGAGCTGTCATGAATATCACAAGAACACCGTCGAAATTAACCATAGATCAAACCGAGGCATTTGCCGATATGGATATTAAGTCGATTTTTAGGCGTTCAGAGGAATGGGCGGCTGAGGGGAAACGTGCGATTGGAGAAGGAATGGGACGTAGAGCGGAAGAAGGAAGTGAACTCATCAAGATCGAGAATGGTGGGAATGCGATTGCTGAGTTTGCGAAAATCAATGGCAGTCCTCCAGCAAAACAATTCAACATCGGTGTGATTCCTTCATTTTTTAGTGTGAAAATTCATTATCAGCCATCTGAACTTAAAATTGATGTGGAGCCGCAAAAAGCTATTATAGAGGCAACACCTCATAAACCAATTGTTAACTACCAGCCAGGTAAAGTTCATATTGATATGTTACAATACCCAGAATTAAAAATAGAAGTTGACGAAACAGGTCAAAATGGTGATAAGGTATAGTTAAGAAAAATGAAAAAGGTCGTGAATTATGATCATTCAAACAAAATACCATGGCGAAGTGACGATTAAAGAGGAGCAAATCATTCACTTCTCTAATGGGATACCAGGATTTCTGGATCAAAAACAATTTGTCATTTTACCTTTATCAGAAGAATCCCCATTTTTAGTTCTTCAATCTTTGAAAAATGCAGAACTAGGCTTTATTGTCAGCAGCCCATTTTTGTTCTTCAATCAATATGAATTTGACTTAGAAGAATCGGTTGTAGACATTCTTGGGGTAGAAGATGCCAATGATGCGGAAGTCATGGTTATTTTAACAATGGGATCTTCTATTGAAAAAACGACAGCCAATTTAAGAGCGCCTATTATTGTGAATCGGAAAAACATGAAAGCCAAGCAGGTCATTTTGCATGATTCAGCCTATCATACAAAACATTTGCTAGAGGTGGCTTCCTCATGTTAGTTCTATCTCGTAAATTAAATCAATCGATTCAAATAGGCGACGATATTGAAGTTAAAATTATTGCGATTGAAGGCGACCAAGTAAAAGTCGGAATTGAGGCTCCTAAGCATATTGATATTCACAGGAAGGAAGTATACCTGTCTATTCAAGAAGAAAACAGCCGTGCTGCTAGCTTGTCCTTTGATCTACTTTCTCAATTATCCTCACAAAAAAAGTGAGGATTTTTTTATCCTATTTGTCTATCCTCCTCCGTGTGAAACCGTAGAAGTACACCATCTATATGAAACTTTAACAAATCGGTCCATCTATATTTAATTTAATAATTCAAAGCCGATATAAAAGATAGATTAAAGCACAGGAGCTGAATAACTATGTCTGTTGGTAAGTTGACTTCGCTAGAGCCACTGATTGATGCATTTCAAACCCGTGTTACGAATCATCAAAATGACAATGCAAACACTGATTTACAAGCAAATGGAAAAGTCGTTTCAAAAGAAGAAATTGAGAAAACGCTTCAAGGAGCAAATAAGCTGATTGAACCTACTCAATTTCATCTTCAATTTGAATTACATGAAAAACTCAATGAATATTATGTCAAAGTCGTAGATAACCAAACCGAAGAAGTCATTAGAGAGATTCCTTCCAAAGAATGGCTTGATTTCTATGCGGCAATGACAGAGATTGTCGGTTTATTTGTCGATAAAAGAATGTAATTGAAGGGAGAACATAAATCATGGTTAATCGAATTACTGGATTTTCAAATGTATTTGATATTGATGAAATCGTCTCAAAGCTAATGAAAACTGAGCAAGCACCACTTGATAAAATGACACGCCAGAAACAAACACTTGAATGGCAAAGAGACAGCTACCGCGAGGTCAATTCAAAGGTCAAAGAATTAGATGATTTAATCAATAGTTTAAATTTAACGCGTCCAACTACATATGGCGCAAAAAAGGTCACAAGCTCCAATGAATCTGCTGTCACAGCAACTGGATCAACAAATGCTACCTCTGGCTCGATTAATGTGACCCAACTAGCGACAGCATCCGTATTCAAATCTTCTGGCACATCTGGATTTACTGCTGCAAACGGTACGTTCACGTTTGAGGTGACGACACCAGATTCTACAACACCAAAAACAGTGACCATTAATACAACTGATACAGATACCCTTGATACAATCGTGACAAAATTGAACAGCTCTCAACTTGGTGTCACGGCTTATAAAGGCCAAATCTTTGATGGGACCAACTACGTGGATACCATCGCTCTGACTTCCCGTACGACTGGAGAAGGTGTCAGTATTAAAGCGGATGGTAATTCTGCTTCATTTTTAACGCAATTAGGATTCCAAGTGGATGGAGATAATAAATTAGTTGCGACTACTCAAGGGCAGAAAGCGCAATACGAAATTAATGGTCTCAAAATGGAAAATAACAATAATACCTTCACGCAGGCTGGTATCACATATGAACTTAAAGGAACAACAGATAAGCCTGTCAGTTTGAACGTTTCAACAGATGTCGATGCCATCTTTGATAAAATCAAACAATTCGTTGATAAATACAATGAACTTGTTGAAGAGATTAATGGTAAAGTCAATGAAAAAAGAAATAGAGACTACTATCCATTAACAGCAGAAGAGAAAAAAGCCATGTCTGACAAAGAAGTCGAGCTATGGGAAACGACTGCGAAGTCTGGCTTGCTGAGAAGTGATTCAATTTTACGATCTGGTGCATCTAAATTAAGAAGTGATTTTTATGTTGATATTACGACAAGTGATGGGAATAAAATTCACATGACACAAATCGGAATTGCCACTTCAGATAAATATAAAGATGGCGGAAAGCTTGTCATTGATGAACCGAAACTAAGAAAAGCCATTCAAGAAGACCCACAGAAGATTAGTCAAATATTTATGTCAGGTTCGCTAAATGTAGATTCAAAAGATAAAGATAAAGCGCAGCAGCAATATAATGAACAAGGAATCATTCATCGTATCAAAAATTCCTTAACAGCCTTCTCAAAGAGCATTCAGACAAAGGCTGGTAGCACAACGATGGCATCAAAGGAATACGGACTTGGTAAGGACCTTGATTCTTTGACTCAACGAATGAGCACATTCCAAGACCGTTTAAAAATGGTGGAAGCTCGTTACTACAAAAAGTTTAACGCCATGGATAGTGCGATTCAAAAGCTAAACAACCAATCTGGCTATCTTTCTCAACTGCTTGGACAATAATTGGAGGTTTATAACATATGGCAATTCAGAACCCTTATGCCGCCTATCAGAAAAATTCTATTGAGACCGCAACACCGGCCGAGTTAACGCTTATGCTTTATGAAGGATGCTTAAAGTTTATTAGACTAGCAAAGCATGGCATTCAAAAAGAAGATGCTGAAATGAGAAACTTGAACCTGAAAAAGGCTCAAAACATCATCCAAGAATTAAATGTCACCTTAAATCGTACGTATGATGTATCAAAGAGCATGGCAAGTATGTATGACTACATCTATCGAAGACTGATTGAAGCCAATCTGCAAAATGACGAAGAGATCTTGAATGAAATAGAGCAATATGTGACTGATTTCCGAGATGCTTGGAAGGAAGTCATTCAAACCGATCGAAAAGGGCGTCACCACTCTATTGGAGGATCTCTATGAGTATTGTGGACCAACTGCATGACCAAACGTTAAAAATGGCAGCGGAAATAGAGGCCAACCCGCAAAGTGAGACACTCGTTGAAGACTTTGATGCTTTTTTAGTTGAGAGAGACGAACTAATGAGAGACATTCAACATGAGCTTTCCGTTCAAGAAAAAGAGAAAATCAAAGAAATCATTCAAACAGATCAACTGATGGCCAAGCAATTAACGGAGATTCAAAATGGGATCAAGGCAGATATTCAAGCCATTCAACGTAAGAAAACAAAACAGCTGAATTATCAAAATCCGTATCAGCCCATGACAAGTGATGGCGTATACTACGATAAACGGAAATAAATAGGTGAGACCTGTGGCGTATCGTTCAGATGACTATATTTTATTAACCACATATTATGACCTTCTATATACGATAGAAGAGAGTCTAAAATATTTAGATGAAATTGAGAAGGATTTCGCTAAAACAGAAGGGGATCGGATCTTTAATGATCTGATCCATGCCTTCTTTCATTTAGAGACAACACATCCGCTTCTGCTTTCGATTATTGAAAATGAGCACTTTGCCAAGACGATTCGATCGTTTGACCAAATTTTTTTAAGTTTCGATATACTAGCTTTCTATACATTCCCTTCAAATCACTTCCAGTCATTCCTTACATCATATTTTATACCTGAATATAGAAAGTGGATGGATGAAATACATGCCTGTATGAGGCCGTATGTCATTCATTAATTTTTGTTCAATTCAGACCATTCGGAGGAATTTATGAGACTAAAAAATCAATTTTTATTTGGGCTTATTGTCATATGTGTATTGTTTGTCAGTATTTTGGGGTTTTCTAGTTTTATTTATTACAAAACAGATCAATCGTATAAAGCACTTCTCACCAAAGAAGTAAAGCTGTACCAGACCTCACTGGAATTAGAGGCACTGCTACAAAAGCAGGAAGCACAAATTAAAACGTATGTAGTTGTTCAAGATGCTGAAAATTTACAGAAGATTGAGCAAACATATGAAGAAATCAATAAGAAAACAACTGAAGCATCAAAAATGAGCACCGTTAAACAAGCAAAAAATCTGTTAGATCAAATTTCCGAAAAAAATTATCTTTACTACACCTCAACAAATCGATTATTTAATTCATTGAATATGCAAAATCAAAAAGAATTCAACACCCGCCTCAGTCAAGAATTACAACCTATCGAACAAGAAATACATACCTTTACAAAAGAATTTGCTCAAACACAATTGAAACAGCGTGATCAAAAAATCAGTCAGCTCAATGAAGAAAGTAACCAATTATTGCTGACGCTCATTCTCGTTAGCGCAGCGATTATAGTCGGCTTTTTAGTCATTGGCACAAGGTTTGTTCATCGTATGACAAAACCGATTGTCTCTGTCACACATGCAGCAAGAAGAATGGCAGATGGTGACCTCACACTTGAAGAGATTGAAGTAACCTCTAAAAATGAAATTGGCCAGCTCGGTACGGCTTTTAACCAAATGACAGCTCATTTGCGTCAGCTCATCTTACAGGTGCAAAACGGGTCAAGGCAATTAGCTGATTCTGCTGCTCAATTTGAAGAAACCATCAGTCAAACCATTTCGGCGAGTGAACAGACGTCTAGCTCGATTGAACAGGTCAGTGAAGCTTCACGTGAACAATCGGATGCAGTAGGAAAAGTAGCTTCGGCGATTCAAGAAGTCTCGACTGGTATGCATAATGCGGCTGAACATACGTCTGATGTTTCGGGTCACTCAATTTCAGTGACTGAAAAGGCTGAAGAGGGCGCATCCCTCATTCAACAATTTGTGAAACAAATGAGTTCTATTAAGGAATCTGTGAATGAACATCATTCTACAATGGCCAATGTACAAGTACAGTTTACCGGCATTCAAGACCTGCTGGGGAATATTCATGCCATTGCAGATCAGACAAATTTACTTGCTTTAAACGCAGCCATTGAAGCAGCAAGAGCTGGGGAACATGGAAGAGGTTTTGCGGTTGTTGCAGATGAAGTCAGAAAGCTGGCGGAAGAATCAAGTCAGCTGACTGATCAAATTAGTCAGCTACTCGCCAACGTGAACAAAGATACTGAAAGATCGTCTCACTCTATGACGAAAGTGGAACGAGATGTAGCAGAAGGTGTGAAAGTATCGCAATTGTCTGAACAGAGCTTTCAAGAAATTCTGGAATCCATCCGTGATATCTCGATGAAAGCAGAGGAGCTTTCTGCCACGACAGAGCAAATCTCAGCTAGTACAGAAGAAATTTCTCAAACAATTGGTGTGATAGAAGAAGGAGCCAAGCGAAATTCTGAGGAAACAGAGTACATGTCGGCGGCTGTTGAAGAATCACTAGCGGCGAATGAGGAAATGAAAGCAGCTGCGGAAGATTTAAAATCTTTGTCTCAATCACTGAAAACATCTATTTCATCTTTCAAGATTTAACAGTGCGATGGTCTTTTTCAAGAATTAATCGAATATATATTCATCACCTATCAAGTAAAAGCTGAAGCACCGCAGGATTCGACAAATTTCAATAAAAATTCACATTTTTTTTACGTTTGAGCAGGAGAAAAGGAGGGAAAAGTAGAAATAAGTTTACATATCCTTAATTTTAAAGGAGGCGTTCTTTACATGAATTACAATGTCCGAGGAGAAAACATCGAAGTAACACCTGCACTAAGAGATCATGTCGAGAAAAAAATTGGAAAGCTGGAGCGTTATTTTGAGTCAGATGTTGATGCTTCAGTCAACGTGAACTTGAAATTTTACAACGATCAAGAATCTAAAGTTGAGGTTACCATTCCAATGACTGATCTAGCACTTCGAGCAGAGGTGCATAATGAGGATATGTACAATGCAGTAGACCTAGCAACCAGTAAATTAGAACGTCAAATTAGAAAACATAAAACGAAAGTGAACCGTAAATTCCGTGAGCAAGGTGCGAAAAAGCATTTATTTGCTGGAGGAAACGGTGCGTCCGAAGTAGCAGTTCAAGATGACGAAGAGATTGATGAAACAGAAATCGTCAGACAAAAACGCTTCAATTTAAAACCAATGGATAGCGAAGAGGCCATTCTCCAAATGAACATGTTAGGTCACAGTTTCTTTGTCTTCACAAATGCTGAGACAAATTTGACCAATGTGGTATACCGCCGAAATGACGGTAAATATGGACTCATTGAGCCAAACGCTTAATCATTCGTTCCTTTTGATCCGAAAATGACCTAAAAAAAGTAAACCCGCTCCCTTCATTAGGGGCGGGTTTTTTGTGCTAAATCATTGCAAATTCTTTGGAAATCAAGGAAGGTATGGTATGATAAATGCAGGTAAATATGGACCTGTCAAACTTTTGGACATGCCGAAAAATTGCATGAAATAGAGGAGCGTTATTATATGCTTGGAATCTTAAACAAAGTGTTTGATCCTACGAAACGTACGATCAGCCGATATGAAAAAAAGGCAAATGAAATCGAAGCTCTCGCTCAAGATTTTGAGAAATTATCTGACGAGGCTTTACGAAATAAAACGATCGAATTTAAAGAAAAACTTGAAAAAGGACAATCTGTAGACGACCTTTTGGTTGAAGCATTTGCAACGGTTCGTGAGGCTTCCCGCCGCGTGACAGGAATGTTCCCATTTAAGGTGCAGCTCATGGGGGGGATTGCCCTACATGAAGGGAATATCTCTGAGATGAAAACAGGTGAAGGTAAAACGTTGACTTCAACAATGCCTGTTTATTTGAATGCTCTTTCTGGAAAAGGCGTCCACATTGTAACAGTCAACGAATATTTGGCAAGCCGTGATGCAGAGGAAATGGGCAAGATTTTTGAATTTCTTGGATTAACGGTTGGCTTGAACTTAAACAGTTTAGACAAAGATGAAAAAAGAGAAGCGTACGCTGCTGATATCACGTATTCAACAAACAATGAGCTTGGCTTTGATTATTTACGAGATAACATGGTGCTGTATAAAGAGCAAATGGTTCAAAGACCACTTCATTATGCCGTCATCGATGAAGTTGACTCCATCTTAATTGATGAAGCGAGAACACCTCTTATTATTTCTGGACAAGCTGCAAAATCGACGAAACTTTACGTACAAGCAAATGCCTTTGTTCGTACGTTAAAAATAGAAGACGATTTCACTTATGATATTAAAACAAAAAGTGTACAGCTGACTGAAAGCGGAATGACGAAGGCGGAAAAAGCATTTGGCATCGAGAACTTGTTTGATGTCAAACATGTTGCTCTTAACCACCATATCGCGCAGGCTCTTAAGGCGCATGTTGCGATGCAAAAAGACGTTGATTATGTTGTGGAAGATGGTCAAGTCGTCATCGTTGACTCCTTCACAGGACGTTTAATGAAAGGACGTCGCTATAGTGAAGGTCTGCACCAAGCCATTGAAGCAAAAGAAGGTCTTGAAGTGCAGAATGAAAGCATGACACTTGCAACCATTACGTTCCAGAACTACTTCCGTATGTATGAAAAGCTATCTGGTATGACAGGTACAGCGAAAACGGAAGAAGAGGAATTCCGTAACATTTACAATATGCAGGTTGTCACAATCCCAACCAATAAACCGGTTGTGCGTGATGACAGACCTGATTTAATCTACCGTACAATGGATGGCAAATTTAAAGCAGTAGCTGAAGACGTCGCACAGCGTTATATGACAGGACAGCCGGTCCTTGTCGGAACTGTTGCGGTTGAGACATCTGAATTGATTTCAAAACTGCTTAAAAATAAAGGCATCCCTCATCAAGTGTTAAATGCGAAAAACCATGAGCGTGAAGCACAAATTATTGAGGAAGCTGGACAAAAAGGTGCCGTCACAATTGCGACAAACATGGCGGGACGTGGAACAGACATCAAGCTTGGCGAAGGTGTGAAAGAACTAGGTGGTCTTGCTGTTATTGGGACAGAGCGTCATGAATCACGCCGTATTGATAACCAGCTCCGTGGTCGTTCTGGTCGTCAAGGAGACCCAGGGATTACTCAATTCTATCTCTCAATGGAAGATGAATTGATGCGCCGATTTGGCGCAGAGCGGACAATGGCGATGCTTGATCGCTTCGGTATGGATGACTCTACTCCAATTCAAAGTAAAATGGTCTCAAAAGCTGTTGAATCTTCTCAAAAACGTGTTGAGGGGAATAACTTTGATTCCCGTAAGCAGCTTCTGCAATATGATGATGTTCTTCGTCAACAGCGTGAAGTTATTTACAAACAGCGTTTTGAAGTCATCGATTCTGATAACTTGAAATCGATTGTGATCAATATGATTCAATCGTCTATTGAGCGGGCTGTTGGATCTTACACGCCGAAAGAAGAACTTCCAGAAGAATGGAAACTGGATGGTCTTGTTGAATTAATTAACACGAACTATTTAGATGAAGGTGCCATTTCGGTCAAAGATATCTTCGGTAAAGAAGCAGATGAGATCACCGAATTCATCATGGAGCGGATTAAAGAGAAATACGATGCAAAAGAAGAGACATTTGGCGATGAACAAATGCGTGAATTTGAAAAAGTCATCGTTCTTCGTGCAGTAGATTCTAAGTGGATGGATCATATCGATGCAATGGATCAGCTGCGTCAAGGAATCCATTTACGTGCATATGCACAAACCAATCCGCTTCGTGAGTATCAAATGGAAGGTTTTGCGATGTTTGAGCATATGGTCGCTTCAATTGAAGATGACGTCGCTAAATATGTGCTAAAATCAGAAATCCAAAACAACCTAGAACGTGAAGAAGTCGTTCAAGGACAAACAACTGCTCATCAACCTCAAGAAGGCGATGAGGAGAAAACAGTGAAGAAAAAGCCGGTGCGTAAAGTGGTGGATATCGGAAGAAACTCACCGTGTCACTGCGGAAGCGGCAAGAAATATAAAAATTGTCATGGGAAGACAGAATAAGTAATGGAAAGAGGTGAAAACCTCTTTCTATTCATGTCAGCCCCCATACATCTATGAGGTGAAGGATATGGAATTAGTAGAAATTAGACAAGAGCTTGAAAATATGGCTAGCAGGCTAGCTGATTTTAGGGGGTCTCTTTGACCTAGAAACAAAAGAAGTCAAAATCGCAGAGCTTGAAGCGACGATGTCAGAGGCTGATTTTTGGAACGATCAGCAAAAGGCTCAAGGGGTAATCAATGAAGCCAATGCACTAAAGGATTCTGTGAACTCCTATCATGAACTCAGTGAATCGCATGAAGAACTACAAATGACACATGACTTATTAAAGGAAGATTATGACGAGGAGCTTCATGCAGAGCTTGAAAAAGAGCTGAAGAACTTAACGAAGCAGTTTAATGAATTTGAGCTACAGCTTCTTTTAAGCGAACCTTATGATAAAAACAGTGCCATTCTTGAGCTTCACCCAGGTGCAGGTGGTACTGAATCACAGGACTGGGGTTCTATGCTACTCAGAATGTACACTCGCTGGGCAGAGCGCAGAGGCTTTAAGGTCGAAACACTTGATTACCTTCCTGGTGATGAAGCGGGAATTAAGTCTGTGACATTACTGATTAAAGGACATAACGCTTACGGTTACTTAAAAGCAGAAAAAGGTGTCCATCGTTTAGTCCGTATTTCTCCATTTGATTCATCTGGCCGTAGACACACCTCTTTCGTTTCCTGTGATGTCATGCCAGAATTTAATGAAGAAATTGATATCGATATTCGTACAGAGGATATTAAGGTGGATACGTATCGTGCAAGTGGTGCAGGGGGTCAGCACGTCAATACGACGGACTCTGCGGTTCGTATCACACACATCCCAACAAATGTCGTCGTGACGTGCCAAACGGAAAGATCCCAAATCAAAAACAGAGAACGTGCAATGAAAATGCTGAAATCTAAGCTTTATCAAAAACGGATCGAAGAACAGCAGGCGGAATTGGATGAAATCAGAGGAGAACAGAAAGAAATTGGCTGGGGAAGCCAAATTCGCTCATATGTTTTCCACCCATATTCTCTTGTGAAAGACCATCGTACCAACACGGAGATGGGAAATGTTCAAGCGGTGATGGATGGAGATTTAGATTCCTTTATCGATGCGTATTTACGTTCAAAATTATCATAAAAACTCGGCTTCTTGCCGGGTTTTTTTAATTGTGAGAAAATATAATGAATATAAAGGAATACATATGCCATACTGACTCTATATCCTTTGTATGATGAAATTAGCAATTAAAGGGGGAAATAATTTGGGATTAAAACCATTACAAGAGACGTGGGATTTAGATGCCTTTTTTAAAGGAGGCAGTTCTTCATCAGAATTTATCACATACTTACAGCACATACAGCAGCTATTAGATGAGTTACGACAAAAGGTAGATGCCTTTTCAAAAGAAGATACACAAATTGAAAAAAAGTTAACAGCTGTCCTTGAAACGTATGAAATCACATATAAAAAACTAGCGCAAGCAGGTTCATTTGTATCCTGTCTACAATCTCAAAATACAAAGGATATGAAGGCGGGCAGCCTCCGAGGATCTATTGCCAAGCTGGAAGCTGAATTAGGAACCATTCTAGCAGGGTTTGATCAATCACTTGCTGAGATTCCTACTAGCCAGTGGGAAGAATTAATGGATTCAGCCGCTTTTTCAGATGTTCGTTACATATTAAATGAACGAAGAGAACATGTGAAAGATCAGCTGCCTGTTGAACAGGAAACACTCATTCAAAAACTAGCAGTAGATGGGTATCATGCGTGGGATGAACTTTATTCTAGCTTGGTGAACAAAATTACCATTCCATTTGAGCAAAATGGTGAAACACAAATGATCTCTGTAGGCCAAGCAGAAAATGCGATGGATGATTCAGATCGTGAAGTAAGAAAAGCCGTGTATCATAATTTAGAACATGCATGGACACAGGATGAACATTTATTTGCAAGCACACTCAATCATCTCGCTGGTTTTCGTCTGCAAGTATATGAGGCAAGAGGATGGGATCATATATTAAAAGAGCCCCTTGATATTTGCCGGATGAAACAAGAGACGCTCGATACAATGTGGTCTGTCATTGATGAACATAAACAGCCATTCATTGATTATTTACAACGTAAAGCTGACATGCTTGGGGTTGATAAACTAAGCTGGTTTGATGTGGGAGCGCCTATTGGAAGTGAGACAAAAACCTATTCTTATCAAGATGCAGCCGCTTTTATTATCAAGCATTTCGCAGGGTTTGGAAAAGAACTTGCTGCTTTTACTGAAAAAGCTTTTAATGAACGCTGGGTAGAAGCTGAGAATCGCCCAAACAAACGAGTGGGCGGTTTCTGTACGAATTTCCCTGATAGCGGAGAATCACGTATTTTTATGACCTTCTCAGGGACTCCATCCAATGTAGCGACACTAGCACATGAGCTTGGTCATTCGTTCCATCAGGAAGTCATGCAGGATGTTCGGATGTTGAATCGTAAATATGCGATGAATGTAGCTGAAACTGCGTCGACATTTGCAGAAATGATTGTGGCAGATGCTTCATTAAAAGAGGCGGCCAATGAAGAAGAGCGTCTCAGTTTGCTAGAGGATAAGCTGCAGCGCAGTGTGGCATTCTTTATGAATATTCAATCACGCTTTTTATTTGAACAACGTTTTTATGAAGAGCGCAAACAAGGAGAAGTGCCAGCTGACCGCTTGAATGAGTTGATGGTAGAAGCACAGAAGGAAGCCTTTGGCGACTCTTTAGATGAATACCATCCGCATTTCTGGGCGTCTAAACTGCATTTCCATATTACAGGGGTCCCGTTTTATAACTTCCCTTACACCTTCGGGTACATGTTCTCGCTAGGTATTTACGCGAAAGCATTGCAGGCTGGAGCATCATTTGAAGAGAAATATATTGCGCTATTAAAAGATACAGCGTCAATGACTGTAGAAGATTTGGCATATAAGCACCTAGGTGTCGACCTGACTCAAAAAGCATTTTGGGAAGAGGCCATTTCACTGGCTGTGGCAGATGCTGAAGAGTTTTTAGAAGCGACGAAGGCATAAAAAATGAAAAGCTCCCATTACGGGAGCTTCAGCGTGTAGACAAACCCTCGCATTCGTTGTCAGTCCTGCGCTTCGGTGCTCACGAATGTCAAATTCGCTCCGCGCCGATGCTCGTCCTTCCTAGACTTCAAAGGTTTTCTATCACGCTGAAAAGAAGACAAAGGGCTAAAATAAAGTTCATTTTAGCCCTTTGTCAACAATCTGGCAGCTCCCATTACGGGAGCTTTTTTGCTGGTTTTAACCATTCCAGCATCGTCTGAACGATGTCTTTTTGTTGCGTGAGGACTGGAATGTCTGCAGGCTGATCCCCTTTTTGTTTGCCATACATGCCAAATTGAGCATGATTACCGCCTTTTATCTCATGGTACACCGTTTGAGAAGGTAGCTGCTTTTTCGATTTTTTGATTTTTTCTTGTGTCGCTAGCCCATCTTTTTCTCCTGAAATAGATAATACTTGCAAGGAAGCCTGTTTCAAATCATCTGATGCAGGATAGGAGGCAAGGAAAAAGAGGCCGTCCAGCTTGCTTTGATTTTTCTCTGCATACATAGCGGCAGCTGTCCCGCCTAGCGAATGTCCGCCAATGTACCAATGCTTGATGGCTGGATGACTTTTGAGGATATCCTCTGCCTTCTTCGTATTAAAAATCGCGAAGGAAAATGGCATGTCTGGGATAAAGACCGAATAGCCTTTCTTCATCAGCGCATTCCCTAGATAGGCATAAGCAAGAGGTTCAACTTTTGCCCCAGGATATAGAATGATGCCAGTATCGCTTTTTGATGCTTCAAATGAATATACCCCATTTTTATGATCGACCTGCTCAATCTTCATCTGCTTTTTTAACGCTTCCGATGGTCCATATGTAAAGCGGCTCCATGTATAGAAAGCACCAAAAGCTAAGATGATGAGTGCAAGTAATGTAATACCGGTGACCTTCAGTATTTTCTTCATCGTATGTCCCTTCTTTCTCATGTACATATTAAATATACCATCATTTACTCTTCTGCCAAACGGCAAGTACGCTGATCCGGCTGTGTGATAAAGTATTAATCCATTAGCACTGCATTTGGCTGTTATTTACAATCTGAATGAGAGGGCTTAAAATAGGTGTGCATTCAGAAGTAACGGAGGAAGAAAGACATGAAGCAGGAACATTCTCAACTTTGGATTGAAGTGAAAAATTATGTACTCATTTTAATAGGATCAGCCATCGTGGCGGTTGGCTTTAATACGTTATTATTACCAAATCAGATTGCTGCTGGCGGTGTGAGTGGAATCAGTACCATTATGCAGTCATTCGGTTTTGAAGCTGCATATGTACAATGGGGTCTCAATATTCCGCTCTTTATCGCAGGCTTTTATTTATTAGGTGGAACATTTGGGGTAAAAACGCTCGTTGGTTCTGTCTTTTTACCTTTAATGGTGTTCTTAACAAGACACATTGCTCCTGTCACCCATGAAGCACTGCTCGCCGCAATATTTGGCGGTGTAGTGATTGGGATCGGGATTGGGCTCGTTTTCCTCGGCAATGGTTCAACGGGAGGAACGGCACTTGCGGCCAAAATCATCAATAAATATACAGGGCTGACGTTAGGTACTTGTTTAGCGATGATGGACGGTTTGATTGTTTTGGCGGCCATGACTGTTTTTGGGATTGAAGAAGGACTGTACGCTGTGATCGGAGTGTTCATTTCTAGTAAGACGATTGATGTGGTACAGGCTGGCTTTAGTCACTCGAAGATGGCCATGATTATTACGGGCCATGAGGATGAGGTCAGACAGGCGGTGTTTGATCAAATTGATCGTGGTGTAACGAAGATTTCAGCAGTAGGTGGGTACACCGACCATGACCGGCCTATTTTAATGTGTGTGGTAGGGCAGTCACAATTCACAAAGTTGAAACAAGTGGTAAAAGCGATCGATGCATCAGCGTTTGTCATCGTCATGGATGCAAAAGAGGTGCTTGGTGAGGGTTTTAAAAGGGCGTAAACAAGGATATAATAACGTTGACCAAATGATTGTAAGGGAGGGAAATACATGAAAAAGAGCGGATTAACGCTTCTTTTTGTCGCTATGCTTTTTGTACTTGCGGCCTGTGGAGGAAATTCAAGCAGCAGTGACAAAGAAGGCAGTAAAAGTGCTTCAAGTGTGAGCAGTGGTGAAGAGATTTATCAGCAAAACTGTATTGGCTGTCATGGAAAAGACTTATCTGGCGGAGGCGGCCCAAGCCTGAAAGAAGTCGGGAAGAAATATAATGAAAGCCAAATTGCAGATATTGCCCAGAACGGTAAAGGATCTATGCCAAGCGGAATGGTAGATGAAAAACAAGCAAAAGAAGTCGCCAAATGGCTTGCAGAGAAAAAATAAAACCTTTGTCTAATCGACAAGGTTTTTTTATTTTCTATTTGTAGAAAAAGACTTTTGGATAGTATGAAAACGTATTATATTAAATTTTATTTAAAAAATAAGGGTAAAAAGACACGTTTTTCGGTTTTGATTGCTCTATTTACCTTTTATTTATAAGTTTTGAAATATAAATGTAATACCATTGCGTCGATTCATGACGTATAATTGGAGTTGTTGAAATTTAGACGAGTCAATTTTTTCATCTTTTTGGATGAAAAGGACATAAATTGCTTGTGCGTATCGAAGGGTATGTGCGTGACCATACATAACGTTTTTTGACGAGAAGTGTCAGAACATCATGATAAGCTGTTTGACAGCGAATAAGAAAAGATTAGGTGATTACATGATTGAAATGAAGGAAGTCTATAAGATCTATCCTAATGGTGTAAAGGCGATCAATGGAATCAATGTCTCTATCCATCCAGGAGAGTTTGTGTATGTTGTTGGTCCCAGTGGCGCTGGTAAATCCACGTTCATTAAAATGATGTATCGTGAAGAGAAGCCAACAAAAGGGAAAATCTTAATTAATAACAAAGATTTAGGCTCGATGAAGGAAAAAGAAATTCCTTATGTGAGAAGAGAAATTGGCGTAGTATTCCAAGATTTCAAACTGCTTCCAAGTCTTACGGTCTTTGAGAACGTGGCATTTGCTCTTGAAGTCATTGGTGAACAGCCAAGTATTATTAAGAAAAAAGTGCTTGAAGTACTTGATTTGGTGCAATTAAAGCACAAAGCTCGTCAATTTCCAGATCAGCTTTCCGGCGGTGAACAGCAGCGTGTATCGATCGCTCGTTCGATCGTCAATCATCCTGAGGTTGTCATTGCAGACGAACCGACAGGAAACCTTGATCCAGATACTTCATGGGAAATCATGAAGACACTTGAAGAGATTAATAACCGCGGAACAACAGTCGTCATGGCGACACACAACAAAGAGATTGTAAACAGCATGAAGAAACGCGTCATCGCAATCGAAGATGGAATGATTGTGCGTGACGAAGCAAGAGGGGAGTACGGAATTTATGATTAAAACTCTCTCGCGGCATTTACGTGAGAGCTTCCGTTCACTTGGAAGAAACACGTGGATGACATTTGCATCAATTAGTGCGGTCACTGTCACATTGATTTTAGTTGGGGTTTTTCTTGTCATTATGCTCAACTTGAATAACATGGCATCGAACGCTGAGAAAGAAGTAGAAGTAAAAGTTCTCATCGATTTAACTGCGAATCAAAAGCAGCAGGATGAATTAAAAGCAGAAATTGAGAAGATTCCTGAAATCAGTGATGTGAAATACTCATCCAAGGATGATGAACTAAAAGCACTGATTAAAAGCTTTGGTGAAAATGGACAATCTATGGGACTGGTTGATCAAGAAAACCCATTAAATGATGCGTTTATTGTGAAAACAACAGATCCTCACGATACACCAAAAGTAGCGAAGAAATTAGAAAACCTAAAAGGGACGTATAAAGTCACTTATGGAAAAGAAGAGGTCAGCCGACTCTTTAATGTTGTCGGAGTGGCGCGTAATGTCGGCATCGCACTTATTATTGGGCTTTTATTTACAGCGATGTTCTTGATTTCCAATACGATCAAAATTACGATTTTTGCTAGACGTAAAGAAATTGAGATTATGAAACTAGTAGGTGCAACGAACTGGTTTATTCGCTGGCCGTTCTTCATCGAAGGATTACTACTTGGTGTATTTGGCTCGATTATACCAATCGCTGTATTGCTTGGCACATATCATTATGCTGTCGGCTGGGTGGCGCCAAGGGTACAAGGTTCATTTATTTCAATGCTTCCATACAATCCGTTTGTCTATCAAGTATCACTGATCCTTCTATTGATCGGTGCCATTATCGGTGTGTGGGGAAGTTTAACGTCCATCCGTAAATTCTTGAAAGTATAAATCTATTTATATTGATGGCAGCACTCGAAGATTCTATAGAAGGTGTGACCGGTTGATCCAATTCATCCGGTCGACTCTTCATGCAGGCAGTTGTCATGGGAGGGGAATATCGTTTTGAAAAGAAAGCTGATAATGGCTGGAATGGCAGCGTTTATTGGAACAACGTGGCTATACATTCCAGGGAACGAAAATCGTGCATTCGCATACGAAGACCTAGATCAAAAACGTCAACAAATTGAAGAGAAAACATCGAAGACTGAATCAACCTTGAAGAAAAAGAAATCAGAACTGGCAAAGCTTGAAAAGAAAGAATCAAAGCTAAAGCAAGAAATTGAAAAAATTGACCAAAAAGTAAGTGCCGCAACTGAAAAAGTCGCAGAAAAAGAAAAAGAGGTCAAACAGACGAAACAAGAGATCAAAAAACTAAAAAAAGAGATTGAAGTCATCAACGAGCGAATTGAAAAGAGAAAAGCGATTTTCAAAGATCGAATTCGTTCTATGCAAAAAAGTGGCGGTACAATCAACTATTTAGATGTGCTGCTAGGTGCTCGTAGCTTTAGTGATTTTGTCAGTCGTGTGGGAGCTGTTACAACCATCGTCGAAGCAGATAAAGACATGATTACAGAACACGAAAATGATTTGGAGCTAGTAGAGCAAAAAGAAGCAGAGCTAAATAAACAGCTAAGTGGACTTGAAACATCTTTGAAAGAGCTTGAAACGTTGAAAAAGGACCTATCCAAACAGCAAAAAGAAAAAGGAAAAGTCCTTGGTCATGTAACGGAAGAAAAAGAACATGCACATGATGAACTAGGAAAGCTTGAAAATGAACAAGAAATTTTAGCGAATCAAAAAGCGGCGGTAAAGTCTGAAGAAGCACGCCGTCAAAAAGAAGAAGCGAAGAAAGCAGAACAAGCAGCTGCTGAAAAAAGTGCACCTGCACCAAGTGGAGGATCTGATCAAGTGTCAGATACACCAGCAAGTAGCTCAGGTTTCATTAAACCAGCTGCAGGCCGTTTCTCATCAGGCTTTGGCGGACGTTCTGGCGGACAGCATTACGGATTAGATATCGCTGCAAAAGGCACTGTATCTGTCGTTGCAGCCGCATCTGGAACAGTCACGAACTCAAGCTACTCGTCGAGTTATGGAAACGTGGTGTTCATTACACATAACATCAATGGCCAAACGTATCAAACGGTATACGCTCATCTTTCAACAAGAAGTGTGTCAACAGGTCAAAGAGTCGAGCAAGGTCAATTCCTTGGATATATGGGCAACACAGGTCAGTCTTATGGCCAGCATCTTCATTTTGAAATTCATAAAGGATTATGGAATGGCGCGAAATCAAATGCAGTCAATCCAGCGCAATATATCCGCTGACAAAAAGCCGATAACAGCATGTTATCGGCTTTTTTCATGTAGATGAAGTTAAAATAACAGCAGTAATCCGGCAATAATAGGTGTTAAAAGCACAGCGGATTTTAAGAGAGGTTTCGGCGCAAGGCGTGTAAATTTTGCCCCAATAAAAGCCCCTAATACGGTACCGATTAAGATCTGAACGAGCAGGATAAAGTCAACATAGCCTTCTGAAATATAACCAATTCCACCGCCAATAGAGATTGGAATAATCACTAGCATCGTTGTGCCAACAGCTTGTCTAATAGACAGCTTCAGCAAAATCAAAAGCCCCACTTGAATAAATGGTGCTGATCCGATACCGAACATCCCTGAAAGCATCCCTGATACAAGGCCTAATATAATGCCCCTGATCAGCAATTGGCGTGAAGAAAGCGGCTGCTGCTCAGCATCTTCTTTTAGGACAAACAATTTGATCATCATAAAAACAGCAGATAAAAAGAGCATACCAGCTGTTAAATAGTGCAGGCTATCCTCTGGAATAAAAGGAGCCACTTTTGCTCCGGCAAATGAAGCAATACAAGCTAGTGCCCCGACAATCAAACCTGATTTGAGCTGGATATTTCCTTCCCGGTAGTGGCTGTATGCACCAGATAAAGTCGTAAATGCCATAGCAGCTAAAGATGTCCCAAGTGCAGTATGGATTGGTACATCAAAGATTAACGTCAGCAATGCGATGACAAAACCAGCCCCGCCAGCTCCTACAAACCCTAGTAAAATTCCTAATAAAAGCATCGTCAATATAATATACATAGCGAAGACTCCTTCTCGATCATAACAAAATAAAAATTACACCTAATGAAATGATTAGTCAAGCCTCCTTAGGAGAATGTCTTTACATGAAATCCCTTCTTCTGGCATATAATAACTCAGGTCATCAGGAAGAGTTGAAGAAGGAGGCCAAATATGAAAAAACAAATCGCATCCATCATGGCAAGTGTCATTCTCATCATCAGTGCAGGGGTTATGACGCATAAAGAGGCGACTCAAGCGGAGTCACCGAAAGCGGCTGCTGCAGTGGCTGGACAAGCTCAATCAAGTGATCGAGCGAAGGAAAACGGAATGGAGAAAATTGAGAAAGCCTATGACCTCATTTCGAATGAATATGTAGAGGAAGTGGATCGTCAAAAGCTGCTTGAAGGTGCCATACAAGGAATGCTTTCAACCTTAAATGATCCGTATTCAGTATACATGGACAAGCAAACCGCAAAGCAATTTTCGGATTCACTTGATTCCTCATTTGAAGGAATTGGGGCAGAAGTTGGAATGGATGAAGGAAAGATTATCATTGTCTCTGCCTTTAAAAAATCCCCTGCGGCAAAGGCGGGTCTGAAACCGAAAGATGAAATCATCAGCATTGACGGTGAGTCGATGAAAGAAAAAAGCCTAAACGATGCTGTACTGAAAATAAGAGGAAAAAAAGGAACGTCTGTCGCCTTGAAAATCAGACGAAATGGAATTGAAAAAGAGTTAACATTCCATATCAAACGAGAAGAAATCCCGCTTGAAACCGTAACGGCTTCAATGAAAGAGGTCAATGGTCATAAAACAGGCTATATTGCGATCTCTAGCTTCTCTGAAGATACGGCGAAGGATTTCACGGCAAGCTTGAATAAGCTCGAGAAAAAGGGCATGGAAGGCCTTGTGCTGGACGTGAGAGGAAATCCTGGCGGCTATCTACAAAGTGTGGAAGACATTTTGAAACATTTTATCACAAAGGATCAGCCATATATTCAAATTGCAGAACGGAATGGCGATCGAAAACGATATTTTTCAAAACGAAAAGAACAAAAACCATACCCGGTCAATGTCTTAATTGATAAAGGAAGTGCATCCGCTTCTGAAATTCTGGCTGGTGCCATGAAAGAAGCAGGGAAGTATGAAGTGGTAGGTGACGTTTCCTTTGGTAAAGGGACTGTGCAGCAGGCGGTACCAATGGGAGATGGGAGTAACATTAAATTAACGCTGTATAAGTGGCTGACACCGAAAGGGAATTGGATTCACAAAAAAGGTGTTGTGCCGACCATTGCGATTCATCAACCAGATTACTTCACCGTTGGCCCGCTCCAGCTGAAAGAACCGCTTCAGCTTGATATGAACAATGAAGAAGTCAGACAAGCACAGACATTGTTAAAAGGGTTATCATTTGACCCAGGCAGAGTAGATGGATATTTTGACGAAGAAACGAAAAAGGCTGTACTCGCATTTCAAAGCACATACAATCTCGAAAAATCAGGTGTGATTGATTTAAAGACAGCGAAAATGATGAACAAGATGGTAGATGAAGTGAAATCTTATGAAAAGAATGATCTTCAGCTACAAACTGCACTAAAAGCACTATATCTCAAAAAATAAAGAGGCGAATAAATGCCTCTTTTTTTTGGTTCATAAGTGTTACGAACATGTAATAATTTATTCTTAAAAATATATTATATCGAGAAATATATTCATTTATTTTACAAAAAACATAACATTCCTTCGAATTTACCCGATAACATATTTATATAAGAGACTTTCTGTTGATTTAAACATGTCATGAAAATGAAACTTTTGAAAGTTGTATGTTACATAAATAATTCTTACAATAAAAAGTAGCACTCATTTTAAATATTTTATTTTTTGCGGATATTCAGCTTAAGCATTGAGCTGTACCGAGGTTTGCGCTTTTCTTAAAAGAACTAGTAAATGGGGGTACACAATTGAAAAGGGCAAGTATTGTGAGAGAGAAAAAATATTACGAGTTGGTAGAGGAGCTTAAGAGTCGTACGAAAGATGTGACGTTTTCGGCTACAAAGGCATTAAGTCTACTCATGCTGTTAAGCAGGTACTTGGTCAATTACACAACGGTAGAATCAGTCGACGAGATCGATGAAGACTGTGCTGAGATATACTTCAATTATTTAATGGATAATCATAAGAGACTTGGTATAAACTTAACCGACATCAAGAGGTCCATGCAGCTTCTCGGCGGCATACTAGATGTAGATGTAAATCACTATTTAAAAGATTTTTCACTGTCGAATGTCACACTTTGGATGAATCAGGAGAAATAAACCTGATGTCAAGCATCGATTTATTTGATAGAATAAGAGAAAATGCTTGACTTGGGCGGTGAACGATAATGAGCTCGGAGTGGATGGGAGCCGGATTAAAAGCGGTCGGTCTGTTTTTAATCCATCCTCTTTTTTATTTTATGATATTAATCAGCCTATTATATGGCTACATCCGCGTAAAGCGGGAGAGAAAAGCGTTTCAAACAAGAATAGAAGATGTTTACGATGAACTGAAATTTACATATTCAAAAGGATGGGTTCCAGGAATTTGTCTATCGATCATATCTGTAGGCTTAGGGATTTCCCTTCCGCCTGGATTCATCGTGCTGATTGCAGCGATGACCATCGTTTTCTCTTTATTCTTTAAGGCGAGTGCGCTTTCGTCTGCATACACACTCGGTTTCAGTTTTATTGCGGCATTTGGACTGATGTCTGTTCAAGTGAGCCATTCTTGGCTGCCGCAGCTTTCAATGATGAATGCATCAGCCGTTGTGATCCTGTTAGGGCTACTGTTAATGACCGAAGGCATCTTAGCCTATCGAACGGCGCATTTACGTACATCGCCTGCAATGGTGATGAGTGCGAGAGGACTTTTGATCGGCCAGCAGCGAGCAAACCGTCTGTGGCTTCTACCACTTGTTTTGCTGATGCCGGCAGGTGAATGGACTTCTTCTCTGCCATGGTGGCCTGTGCTTCAAGTGCACGATCAAAGCTTTTCATTTATTGTGATCCCGTACATCATCGGCTTTGGCCAGCGTATTCAAGGATCGCTGCCAATTGTGAGTATTCAAATTACGTCACGCCGAATAATGATGCTCGGTCTAGTTGTTGCTGTAGTAGGTGCGGCAAGTATTTGGTTTGAGCCGATTGCGTGGGGAGCTGTTGTTCTAGCGATTGCAGGAAGAGCCTTTTTATCATGGAAGCAGAGGGCGAATGACAACGCTGCACCATTCTTTTTCTCTAAGCGGAATCAAGGGCTTATGGTGCTTGGTATCATTCCGAATACCCCTGCGGCTGATTTAAAGCTTGAGATCGGAGAAATTATTACAAAGGTCAATGGAATCGAGATCAAAACCGTTTCAGAATTTTATGAAGCACTACAAACCAATCGTGCTCTGACAAAGCTTGAGATCATTGGTCTCAATGGTCAGACAAGGTTTGAGAAACGCGCCTCTTACGAAGGGGAGCATCACCAGCTTGGTATCCTGTTTGTGAAGGACGATCCTCAGCAAGAGCCAACGGCGATTTCATCTTAAAAAAGCTGCTAGAGATGGCAGCTTTTTTCTTTTGGGCGCGTTTCTCTTCCATAGGATTCGCCCCATTCACGCATGGCAAAGATAATGGGCTTTAACGTATTTCCAAGAGAAGTCAGTGAATACTCGACACGAGGAGGAACTTCCTCATAGACTTCACGGTGAACAATCCCATCTTGTTCAAGTTCTCGTAATTGCAACGTCAGGACACGCTGCGAAATTCTTGGCAGAAGCCGGCGTATTTCGTTGTAACGCTTTGGACCGCAAGTCAAATGATAAAGGATGACGCCTTTCCATTTCCCTCCGATGACATTTGTAGTGATAGACACGGGACAGCCATGATTCACAATACTGACTGGATTGGATGGTGCACTCATCTCAACATTCCTTTCTTAAACGAAAATGGTCATAAACGAACATGTTTGTACCTAACGAACAAAAATGTGCGTACTTGAATCAATGGAAGCTTTTCTTTTACCATAGAGATAGACATCACACATTCGGGTTGTTTGTTTTCCTATCATAACAATTTCTATTAGGGAATGGAAAGAAATTGGATTGTGGGAACACACCTGTTCATTAGAAAGGATGAATAACATGCGAGACAAAGAGCTATTAAAAAAAGAAATCATTGAGGCGTATGAATTCCGTCATGCGACAAAAGAGTTTGACCCAGCGAAAAAGATTCCAGAGGATGATTTTGCATTTATTTTAGAAACAGGAAGACTTTCTCCAAGCTCTGTAGGGTTTGAGCCTTGGAAGTTCCTCGTTGTTCAAAATGAAGCATTCAGAGAAAAATTAAAAGAGTATACATGGGGGGCGCAAAAGCAGCTTCCAACTGCCAGCCATTTTGTGATCATCTTGGCAAGAACAGATGCCCGCTATGATTCAGCATATGCAGAATACATCAACAAGCAAATCAAAGGAATGACAGACGAAACGTTTGAAATGGTCAAGGGGCGCTACAGAGAATTCCAAGAGAACGATCTTCATCTACTAGAAAATGACCGTACATTATTTGATTGGGCTTCAAAACAAACGTATATTGCCTTAGGTAACATGATGACAGCTGCGGCACAGATCGGCATTGATTCATGCCCAGTTGAAGGATTTAGCTACGATCACATCCATCGTATCTTAGAAGAAGAAGGGTTACTGGAGGATGGTCAATACGACATCTCTGTCATGGCAGCCTTCGGTTATCGTGTCACTGAGCCAAAACGCGGCAAAACACGTCGCCCGATGGATGAAGTAGCTGTTTGGATTCGTTAATCGCTGTTTGTCTGAAAAAGGCTGTTGACAATTGCGTGGTTAGTCAGTATATTTAAAAAATAAAATCTTTGACGAATATACAAATTTGACTATAAACGCTTTGACTTGAGAATAGTAAATGAACATCCGTTTTTTAAGAGAGCTGCGGGTCGGTGCAACGCAGTAAAACGAATCATTGAACTCGCTCAAAGAGCGGTAAGACTGAATGAATAGTAAGTCTTTACGTGTGACCTCCGTTATCGGGTTTTAAGTTGGATTCAGCCATGGCTGAATCAATAAGAGTGGTAACGCGGTTGCAAGGTCAGTCGTCTCTTCCAGGAGATGGCTGGCCTTTTTATATGCTTTTATCTCATATTTGTCTGAAGATTCAAATTTAAAGGAGCTATAGAAAATGGAAAAGGAACATGTGCAGTTAAAACGAACAATGACATCAAGGCATATTATGATGCTTGCGCTTGGCGGTGCCATCGGTGCTGGTCTGTTTAAAGGAAGCAGTTCTGCCATTGATATTGCGGGTCCTGCTGTCATTTTGGCATACATGATTGGTGGTCTTATTTTATTATTTATTATGCAAGGACTTGCCGAAATGACCGTTGCACGACCTGGAGCAAGAACATTCCGTGACTTGATTGAACCTGTGTTAGGAAAGTATCCGGCCTATTTCTTAGACTGGATCTATTGGAAGATGTGGGTGCTGAACATTGCAGCAGAAGCGATTGTGTCGGCCATCTTTATTCAGTACTGGTTCCCACAAGTGCCAATCTGGATGCTTGTGTTAATCATTTCACTTGTAGTCACAATCATTAATGTTTGCTCAGTCAAAATGTTTGCTGAGACAGAGTATTGGTTGGCTTCTATTAAAATTGCTGTCATCATCTTATTTATTATCATTGGATTTACCATGCTATTTGTCTCATTCGGACAGCATGCAGCACCTGGATTGTCTAACTTAACGGATCACGGTGGATTTTTCCCAAATGGTACTGGCGGATTAATTGCAGCAATGCTGGTTGTCGTGTATTCATATGGTGGGACGGAGATGATTGGGGTCACGTTAGCAGAAACAAAAAACCCTGAAAAAGTCATCCCAAAGGCCATTCAAAGTACGTTTGTACGCATCATCGGTTTTTATGTACTGCCGTTCTTTATCATTGTCAGCTTAATCCCTTGGAATCAAGTCAACAATGAGCAAGTAAGTCCATTTGTGACAGTGTTTGCAACAATCGGAGTACCGTATGCTAGTGACATCATGAATGGTATTATCTTACTAGCGATTTTGTCTTCTATGAACTCTGGCTTGTATGCTTCATCACGGGTGCTTTATACACAGGCAATGGATGGCCGTGTATGGAAAGGATTCTCCAAGCTGTCAAAACAGCAGGTGCCTGTTCGAGCCATCCTTGTATGTACATCTACCTTGTATGCAGCTGTATTGATTTCTCTTTTTGTAGGAAGTCAAACGTTTAATTACTTAATGGGCTCTTTAAGTTACACAGTTCTATTCATCTGGTTTATCATTGCCGTCGGTCATTTGAAATCTCGAAGCGTCGCACAGCCAGGCGGATATCGCGTGAAGCTGTATCCTTTCACAACGTGGTTTTCCGTTATTGCGATCATGGCCATTTTTGTCGGCGTTGTATTCAATACACCAATTGTTCAAACGCTGGTCACAATGGGCATTTATTTAATCATTACACTTTCTTTCTTTATTAACAGAAAACGGTTTGAAACAGCCGTCTAATTTATTAAAAAGCGTGCAGGACCTTCTGAAGGGTCTCGCACGCTTTTTTTAATGCTGTTTATATTGCTTGAAGTGGACAGGGGATTGAACGGGATGTGGCTTTGCCTGAAGGCCATAGCTATCCCTGACGATATAAAGCGGCCGGTCCTTGGCTTCATCGTAGATTCGGCCGATATACTCCCCAATCATGCCTAACATAAAGAGGATGATCCCGCTAAAGAATAGCTGAATGACAATTAATGAACTCCAGCCGGTGATGGTGCTGTTTGTAAATAGCTTTAAATATAAAACTAGAAACATCGAAATGAAGCCAATAGCTGAGAGGGAAATACCTGCCACGCTGGCTAGCTTTAAAGGTTTGTAAGAAAAAGATGTGATCCCATCCATCGAGAGCTTGAGCATCTTTTTGAGAGGGTACTTTGTTTCTCCTGCCAACCGCTCATCTCGAACATATTCTACCGCAATCTGTTTGAAGCCAACCCAGCTCACTAATCCGCGGACAAATGGGTTTTTCTCGCGTATTTTTCTCATTTCATGACACACTTTACGATCCATCAATCTAAAGTCGCCGGTGTCAATAGGAATATCTACTTCGGTGATTTGACGTAGCACTCGGTAGAAAAGGGAAGCCGTGTACTTTTTGAAAGCTGTTTCGCCTTTTCGTTGCGTGCGGACCGCGTATACGACCTCATAGCCTTCCTTCCATTTTTCAATCATGTCTAAAATCAATTCAGGTGGATCTTGTAAATCCGCATCAATCACTACGACAGCTTCTCCCTTTGCATAATCCATTCCCGCTGTAATGGCAATTTGATGCCCAAAGTTACGAGAAAAATCAATAAGTCTCACATGCGGATCGGTCTGGCAGTACCCTTTAATCAGTTCAGCTGTTCGATCTATACTGCCGTCATTGACGAAGAGAAGCTCATATGCTTCTCCCGTCGAATCCATGACGGTCTTGAGGCGCTGATACGATTCATGGATCACAAGTTCTTCATTATACACTGGGACTACAACAGAGTATTGTATGTTCTTTTCCATCAGTCATCGTTCCTCCCTTTTAATAGATGAATTAATCAACGGATAGTTCATAAAGAGTACCGCTCTCCATTCCGCCCATTCGTCCATTTGACTGATCATTTTGTTTTGATTGTTGGCTGTCTGAGCTGTCTGTTTGCTGATTCGTTTTGGATGTAGAGCTGTTCTGCCATTTAGAAGCAGATACTTCTTTGCCATTTTTTTGAATCCAAGTGAGAATGTCAGAGCTGCCGCCTCTCATACCAGAAAGATAGAAGTATTTGATTTTGCCGTCTTTAACGAGCTGTTTGAATTCATTAAGCGTGAGAATGTTATCAGATCCACTAAATCCACCTAATGCCATAACAGCTTTTCCTGTTTTAATAATGTAAGGCGAAGCAGTGGTTGCATCTGTTGTCCCGAATAGGAATTCTTCTCCCGTATTGTTTTTCTCAAGATAGCTGATCAGCTTTTCATTGACTTGTGAACTCATGCTGCCACTTGAAGTTGCAAGCTGAGGACCAGCCTCTGGCAGCATACTGTTTCCTCCGTAAAGAAGAGGTGTGCTTGCCCAGTATAGGGGTGCGATCAGCATCCCAAGGATGGCAATGAGAGACATGAATTGTTTTAGTTTTTCTTTCCCTTTTATCAAAAGTAGAGAAAGGATCGTTCCAATACCAATGATACCGACTGCAATGCTTAATCCAAGACCGATTGTGCTTGTAAATGTGGATAGGATAAAGATTTCAAATGCGGTTGTGACGAATATCGCAATTGGCAGTAGCCATTTTTTAAAGCCAGTTCCCGTTTGAAACAATTGAGTCATAGACACCCATCCGGCTCCTGCTAATACAGCAATTGGCGGTGCCAGCATGATTAAATAATAGTGATGGAAAAATCCTGCTACACTGAAAAATGCAGCAACAGGTATAAGCCAAGCTAACCAAAATAGTGTTTCTTTTTGTTTTGTATTGAGCCGTCTTCTTTCAAAGGCTGTCGAGAAGAAGAGACCAATCGCACCAAAGAGCGCAAATGGAAGCAGCCAGCTGATTTGATCGGACAGTTCAGATTGGAACAGACGTAATGGCCCTTTTGTTCCTGTTCCAAACATGCCAGAACCACTTCCCATTTTTCCGCCCCCACCATTTGGCGGTCCATCACCATTACCGCCTGAAGGCATATCAGGTGGTGTTGTGCCGTTTGCACTGCTTGGTGGTCCTTGCATGGAAGGCTGTTCCTGACTGGATGATTGGTTTGAATTGTCTGAGTTGTTTTGAGTCCCATTTGATGGCGGCTGAGGCATGGTGGAAGAATTATTGTCATTTTGCTGATCACCCTGCTGTGAAGGTGGCTGTCCCTCACCCTGATTTGTGCCGCCTCCTCCGCCAGACTGTTGACCAGTCAACCGCTGAAGACCATTGTAACCAAAGGCTAATTCTAGTGCTGAGTTCGATTGACTTGATCCCATATAAGGACGATTGTCTTTGGAAGTGAGATCAACCGCTATAGACCATGAAGCAGATACACCTAAAAGAACAATCATCGAAATCATCAGCGATAACAACTTTTTCTTCCATGTCGTTCGATAGGCAATGATGTAAAACAGGACGAGAGCCGGTACAATCATATACGCTTGTAGCATTTTTGTATTAAAACCGACACCGATCATTGCAAAAGAAGCAATCGCCCAAAGCACTTTCTGCTGTTTCACAGCCTTGAACATCATGGCTGTTGCGAGTAAAAGAATAAAGACGAGTAAGCTGTCAATGTTATTTGTACGAGATACAGCAACTGCGATTGGTGTACACGCCATAATAAGCGCTGACAGTCTTGCAGCAGCCTGGCCAAATGTAGGTTTGACTAGGCGGTAGATTAAATAAACAGATCCAATGCCAGCTAAAGCTTGGGGTAAGATCACACTCCAGCCATGCAGGCCGAAAATTTTGGCACTGATCGTTTGCAGCCAGAAGGCGAGCGGTGGTTTATCAACCGTGACATAACCTGAGGGATCGAACGAAGCAAAGAAGAAATTATGCCAGCTTTGCATCATACTTGTGACCGCCGCTGTATAATAAGCGTTCACCGTATCGTCGTTCCAAATGTTATAAATGTTTAAAATGGCAGATAAAATCAATATGAAAAATAAATAAAGATCAAATTTCTGAAAGCGTCTAATCAAAAGCTTGTCACTCCTTTTTCTTAACTTGAAAAAAGTGTAACAAGCAAATATGAATAAACTGTTAATAAAAAAAGGCCAATTCTTTATTTTTCTGTTGAATAAAAACAGCTCTAGAAAAGAGCTGTTTTTTGTTTAAGATGTCATCTTATTTTATGAGGAGACAGGCGGAGTTTCAGTGCTCTCTGCACTTGGTAATTGTATAATAGCGGTCGTACCTAGGCCTTGTTCAGATTGAAGAACGAACGTGCCACGATGTTTTTTTATAATTTGATAAACAATGGCTAGTCCAAGACCAGAGCCGCCATCTTTTCTTGTGCGGGCTTTATTCACTCGATAAAAACGCTCAGAAACATGAGGGAGATCTCCTTTTGGAATTCCGCTGCCTTCATCTGTAATTCTCAATTCAGCAATTTGTTGGTGAACGAATAATTCAATCGAAATCGATTTTCCTGAAGGCGTGTAATGGATGGCATTGTCCAATAAATTACGAACGACTTGCTCAAGTCGATCGCTATCACCATAAATAATACAGTCCTCTTCAAGTTCTCGGTTGAACGAGATTCTCTTTTGACTAGCAATGAATGTCATTTGATCAAGAACATCATGAATAAGCTGCGCAAAGACGATCGGCTCCATCGTTAGTGGGTAAGATTCCCCCTCTAACTGTGCGAGATCAAGAAGGTCATGTACGAGCCGGCTTAATCGTGTGGATTCGTCTTGAATAATCTGCATGCCTTTCTTTTGATCAATAATGCCTTCTTCAATTCCTTCAGCATAGCCTTTCATATAACTTAAAGGCGTTCTCAGTTCGTGGGAGACATTGGCAAGGAACTCTCTGCGATGCTGTTCAACTTTTTCTAAGGTAGAGGACAGTTTATTAAAGGAACGGCTCAGCTGATTTAACTCATCCCCTTTTTTGGTCACAGCCATGCGTTTTGAAAAATCACCAGATTCCATTTCCATTGCAATTTCTTTCATTTGATTGATCGTCCTTACGACTTTATTAGAACTTTTATATCCAATAAAGAAAATCAAAAGCAGGATAATTAAAATAGAGATGCCAAGCGTTAATCGAATTTGAACAAACGGTTCATACACATCAGATAAAGGCATAGAGAGGAAAATGGTTCCTGATAAATCATTTTTGTTTGAGAACACAGGGATGGCAATCCCGAGAATATCTTGATGAAACTGGGGGTGTTCTCTAATTAACACAACTGTTTTCCCCTGAAGAAGCTTTTGGCGTTCTTTAAACGTAATGAGGTTATCGTTTGTATTCGTATCGAAAGGAATACCGCTTGAAAGCTCCATAGGATCATCAGTAAAAATAACACTTGCCTGACTTGAGTCATTTGCCCACTTCATTCTGTCAGTAAAATATGTGTCTTTCCCGTGTTTGTGATAGATTTCTGCCAGTTTCTTTCCTTGTAAACTTAAAGAGTCAATCTGTTTATCTATATATAAGTGCTGGTATAAGTAATAAGTCAGGGCAAGAGCTGAGGCAGCAACGATGCCTATAACGGAAAGGATTAAGAAAAGCACTTTCCTTTTAATAGATAATGGCTTCATTTGTCCTCCTCAAACTTATAGCCGACACCCCAAACGGTCTTAATATACCGTTCCGCTTCCTTTAATTTCAGTCTTAGTGTTTTAATATGTGTATCGACTGTTCTTAAAGAGCCACTAGGTGAGTGTGATTCCCACAATTTTTGATAGAGCTGTTCACGGGAAAAGACTTGGCCTTGATTGAGCAGAAGAAACATAAGTAAATCAAATTCTCTTCTTGTTAAATTGATGGGCTCTTGCTTGAGATAGACTTGTCTGCCATCTTGGTCGATCTCCAAGTCACCAATCATGATTCGACTGCGCTTTAAAGAAAGACCTCTAATTCGTCTTAATGTCGTTTCAATTCTAGCTGCAAGCTCACGTAGACTAAAAGGCTTCATGATGTAGTCGTCTGCTCCAATTTCCAGCCCCTTAATGCGATCCTCTTCATAACTTCTAGCTGTTAAAAATAAAATGGGGATTTGAGAGGTTTGCCTGATGCGCTGGCAGACTTCGAATCCATCCATATCTGGCATCATAATATCCAATACAACAAGGTCAATGGCCTCTTTTTCAAGCTGATGTAAGGCGCCCGTGCCATTATTTGCAGTTATCACGTGAAAGCCTTGTCTTTGCAAAAAGGATCCGATTAACTCAAGCATATCTAATTCATCATCTACTATTAAAATATTCATCTGTTCTTTCATTTCTTTTCCTCCAACATGATAGCATAAGGTCCTGCTGGGATGTTCAGTCGGTTCTTCAACATAAATGTATGTTTGTCGATGACGGATACTGAATTGTCATCTAAGTTACTGACATATATAGATGAGGAATCAGCAGTGATATAATTCGGATTTTGACCGGTCTCAACAGAGGAAAGTAGTTTGTTTTTCTCGGTATTTACTTTATATAGTGTATGGTCTCCATGACATAATACATATAAAGTAGAAGAGTTTTTTTCTGAAAAAAATGCGACTGGCATAACACCTAGTTTGATTTCTCGCTGTTTCTTACCTGTTTTAGGGTCGTAAGCAAAAATGCTCTTATTTAATGTGCCCGGTTTACCGTGTCCTCCAACCCAAATGGAATGCCCATCAAAATGAATGCCAGATGGCCGTTCTAGAACGGAAATCGTTCGTATCTTTTTTTTCTTTTCAATATCAATGACTGAAACAGAATGACTTTTTGCATTTAAAACAAACAACGTTCCAGAAGAAGACAACGCCATAGAAGAGGGTAATGTCCCGGTCTTCACAGTTGCTTTTATTTTCTTGTGCACTGTATCGATAAAATAAACGACATTTTTCTCTGAATCGGTCACAAGTAAAGTGTTGGTATCCGCATCATACGCAAGTGAAGTCAGACCTTTATTCACATCCATATAGTCCGCTGCTGTTCCTTTTTTTAAATTGATTTCTATAAGAGATTGTCCTTCCTTACTTGATGCAATGATCACGTCTTTGTTGATGTGAACAAGATCAGTGAGAGGATGTTTTAAATCAACGGAAGAGACAATTTTATTTTTTTGTAAATCAACGATTGAAAAGGAGGCTTTTTTTAGTTGAGAAATGACAGCAATTGATTGAGAGCTGCCAGGGGGCGTAAATTGCTGGTCTTTTCCGCAGCCTGCTAGGAAAAATAGTAGAGCTGACAAGCATATTAAAAAATATTTCACTCGTTTCATCCTTCTGCTCCTTTGGTGCTCTATTTTCAAAAAGCATAACACAAAAATTGTGAAAAAAAATCGAAGTTATGAATGCTGGAAGAAATGAAAAGAAGTTTTTAGGTGGGGAAGTAGAGGTAAATGAAAGCTGAAATTTCTTTTTCGTTTATTCATATGACATTTTTTCATGAGTAAAAGATCATTTTCACAGTTTGATCATTGTATCCATAATCGGTTACAGTAACAAATAATCATAGCTCCCCCGCCCTAAATAGAGCGAAGGGAGTCATTAAGCAGAGTGTTCAGATGAATGAGAAGTGGGTTTCGTTTTTAGACGATGAGAGAGGAGGAAACCAAGAATACCTGCGCCCATTAATATGATAAATAAAGATTGAAAACCACTTAATATACCAATTAAAGTAGATGAAATGATACTTCCGAAATATCTAAAGGTAGAAAAAATTCCAGATGCAGAGCCGGATAAACTCTGATCAACAGATGTTAAAGAAGCCATCTGCATGCTAGTCATGCCAATACCTGATGAGATCCCCCCAGCGACTAATGTGATGATAAGGAGTGGTAAATTTGGGTAGCTGCTTAGTGTGATCAGCATAACACCTGATAAAGTAAGACAGAGAAATGAAAATCGAATCATTTTTTTGGCACCTTTTATTGGATGGAGCTTTGCCCCGAGTAATCCACTAATAGACATACAGAGTGAAAAGATCGAAAGGAAAATCCCGCTTTGTGTATGAGAAAGCGCAAGTTTTTGCTCCATAAACAGCGGCATAATGAGAAGAATCGCGTACATCACAAAATTACTAAGCATGATAGAAAGGTTAGCGTTCGTAAAGGTACTGTTTTTAAATAATGTCAAATCAATGATGGGATTTGTAACTTTCCGTACGTGTTTGAAAAATAAAGGAATGGAAATGACCGCTAGAACGCCATAGATCATGTATTCGTTTAATAATTGGCTTTTAGTAAACAAAATGAGTGTGGCGATCCCGATTGTTAAGTATAACGAACCGATGATATCTACATTGGCTTGTAAACGCGGATGTTTCATCTTCGGAATCATAAAAACGCCTGTCACAAGTGTGAGAATCAAAAATGGTATATTCACTAGGAAAATGGAATGCCAGTCAAAGCTCTGAATGAGAATAGAGCCGATAAAAGGTCCAAGTGCGGCACCAATTCCCGCTCCAAAACCGAAAAAACCCATAGTTTTAGAAAGCTTTTCATGTGATACTGTTGCTCGAATTAAAGCAATGCTGTTCGGTGTTAATATAGCTCCGCCTGCCGCTTGAATTGATCGGAAGCTAATAAGAAAAGCAAGATTAGGTGCGAAAGCACATCCAATGGAGCCAATCAAAAAGAGTATCACACCGGCTAAATACATGCTGCGGTGGCCGTATATATCTCCCAGCTTACCCGCAATAGGTTGAGTGACTGCCATGACAATTAGATAAATCGTGACCACCCAAGTAATGTTTGATATGGATTGATCGTAATAAGTTGATATGGATGATAGAGCGACTGCGATCATGGTTGAATTGACTGGAACTAAAATAGCTCCAAGCAGCAAAGAATAAATGATCAAGTTCTCTTTTTTAAGATTCAATGTGTTTACCACCTTTGTAAAAAAGAAGAATTTCACCCAATTAAGTGGGGGAAATTCCTCTCATGAAAATGTGTGTGCATGTCTCAATAAAGTCTTCTTTTTGTGTTAAAACAAGCTGAATGTCTTGCTCTAGCTGTTGAATGAAAAAGCCAAAATACGTGCTAATAAATATATCAGCATAGATGTCTTCTTTTCCTTCTAATACACGATGCTGAGCACTCATTTTTTTGAAATAATGAATCAGCATGTCTCTCAATTCTTGAGGATAAATTTTTTCATGGTCTGTTAAATCTTTAAACATAGCGGGTTCTCTCATGCTGATATAGATAAATTCTTTTTTTGAAGTCAAATCTTCAAGGAAATAGCTACCGAGAAATTTTAAATCGGTGTATAAATCGTCTTTAAATTCAGCTTCAAGGGTTTTGGTCGGTGTTGATTTCATTTTCATAATGGCAGCAATCACGCCGCGTTTGTTTTTAAAGTTACGAAAAATTGTCGCTTCACTTACATTCGCTTTTGTCGCAATTTCTTTTGTCGTTGTTTTTTGATAGCCCTTTTCAGACAATAATTCCATTGTTGCGCGAATGATCCGCTGATTTGTTGATTTTAACAAGCATACTCACCTCAGGTTATGAATGTGTTTGCAACAAAGTAAGTATACCGATAAAATCTGTGACCGCCAATATGATCCAAACAGTGACGACTATGCCCGTGAATGCTGATTTAATAACTGGATACGCCCATTGGCTCCATCTACTGTCACGAGGTCACCAGATTTTAGTTTTTCAGTTGCGATCCGTGTACCTAAGACAGCAGGTATCATATATTCTCTAGCGATAATAGCGGAATGGGACAAAATGCCGCCAGAATCGGTGATGACTGCTTTTGCGTCTCTAAATAAGCTGGTCCATAAAGGTGTCGTTGTTTTACAAACTAAAATGTCATCTTTCTCAAATTGTGAAAATTCATCAGCAGATGTAATGACTCTGACTCTTCCGGAAGTAATGCCGCTAGATGCACCAATTCCATAGATTGCATCGTCTGTGTTGTTTTCATTTTCCCTTAGCGAACCGAGCATTCTTTCTACTTGCTGCAATTCAGCTTCAGAAGGCGTTCCTGTATAAGCTGGTGGTTGGATGGATTCATTTTCCTTCATTTCAATTTTTCTTTGCTGAATGATCGAATCGTATGTGGTCGAAGTTGTGAGCGCATTGAGTACTTCATCATCGTAAAGATACCAAAGGTCTTCTTGATGAGGGATCGCTCCTTTTTGAACAAGAAGTTCACCAATTTTTAAGAGATAGAGTCTCGCTTTTGCATCTAACATGGCATCAATGTAAAAGTGATGATCATCTCGAATATTGGCTGCATGGAGTGCAAAATGATAAAGTTCCTCAAATTTTGTTTTAAACGCTTCATCTGTCACTTGACTGATAAACTGTTCATACGTTTCTTGCCTTTTGATCACGGCTTGTGCAAATTCTTCATCAAAATCAGATTGATACCGAATGTTGTTTCTAATGATGTCCAAGACAAATTCAGGATTTTCCACCCATGTTTCCTCTGTGAAATCATGGCTTTTAACAGACCGCCAACCATAGACTTGGAGAAAAGCTTCTACGTCGGAAATGAAGTTTTTTCCTTTATCTGTGTGATTGAGGGCAAATAATAGTTCAGCATTCGTTGAATGATCTTTAAATGCCTGAAGAAGCTCGGAATCTTGAAGAACGTCTTTTGCCAAGTGAGATAGCTTTTGATCTGTTTCAAGAGACTTGTTCATCACACCTATCATCATTTCATGCAGCAGAACGACTTGTGTTTGATCCCCAGTATATGTGACAAGCATGTCTTCAATGATCGCTGATAGAATGACTTGAGGTATGACAATATCAAAATGGTCGTCATACGCTCTTAGATAAATCTCCTTTAATTCTTGAAAGCCATTAATGGCTTCCTCAATTGTTAGCGGTTGAGTGATTTGCTGATCAAGTTTTTCGTATAATGGGAACAAGTTTTGCTTTAAAATGCGATACATTCTTTCGCTTAAACGAGGAAACATTTCGAATAGGCTCTCGTCAAAAACTGGTTCCTCTGACGCTTCTGGCATAGACGGTGAAGAATACAAATGACCTCTATAAAGCTTGATATCTTTAATATTAAGGTCTGGTACTTGATACTTCTCTCCGTTTTTCTTCATCCCGTTTTTTAAAGCAGGTATGATCAAACTTGAAAAAAGAGGACTTGTGGGTCCAGGCATATGATCGTCCATTGAGATCCAGAAGTCTTGCAGCTCTTCAGGTTTCATTTGAAAGGCTGCACCTGAGGAGCCATTTGCTGTATTGGAAAAAGAAGCAGTAATCGGTCTTGCTTGAAGTAAATAAAAAGTACCATCTGACATGCCGAATTCGATATCTACTCCATGTCCATAAAGTTCTTCTACTTGTTTTGTCATTTTCGTGATTTGGATCAATTGATCATCTCGAAGACAAAATTGGCCAGCCATCTCCTCACCTACGGGTTGTTCAACGACGCCCTCTTGACAGGGGACAATTTGCACTTCTTTTGTTCCTAGTGATTTTTCAATAGAGTACGTTTCTTTGTTTACAATAAATGTATCTGGCGTCACAAGGCCGGAGACGATGGCTTCTCCTAGTCCATAGCTTGCAGTCATCATGACTTCGTTTGTTTTTCCTGATACAGGATTCTCACTAAAGATGACACCAGAGATGTCAGAATGGATCAATCCTTGTACAACAACAGCCATGAGCGGCATCTCTTCCTCGTTCTCAATCATTTCTTCCTTATATTCTGTGACTCTTGCTGCGAAGTAAGACGACCAACATTCTTTGACGGCTTGCAAGAATTCTTCATTTGTTTTGATATTTAAATAGGTCTCGTATTGACCTGCAAAGGAGGCGCCTTCGAGATCTTCCGCAACAGAAGAGGATCGCACTGCAACGGACGGATATGTTTTCAACAATGATTGAAATGATGAAAGTAATTCTGTCTCCATTTGTGAAGGAAACGAAGCTTCTGTGATTTTTCGGGCAAGATTTTGATCAGTTGGATGGAAATTGTGATATGAAAGAAAGCTTGCAAAGCTGTTCGTTTTAATAATAAATCCATCTGGAACTGGCAGTCCGTGATTGTTTAATTTAATTAAATTCACGCCTTTTGCCCCTGCGAGTGATGCGGATTCTTCAGCCGCATGAAATAATACTGAATACATGGGAATGCCCCCTTATCCAAATAGCCAATGGTTTCATTTGTCTCTTTTTATTTTTTAAAATGATAGTGCGCACTATCATTTTCATCATAGAATTTATTGGATGTAACTGTCAAAGACGTAAAGACCTATCTTTAGAAAGGGGACGTTTTCACTAATTTTCCTCCTCATCTATATCAAAAGTCTTCAACCGAGAAGAAAAAAGCTGAAATTGAAAACTGTGAATTGTTCATTATGCCAATCTTTACTATAATCAAGGGAGTAGACCATGTAGAGGGAGGGTTTTTGTGATTACAAAAGCCATATTTGCACTTGTTTTTCCTTTCTTGCTCGTTATTTTATTTTCAAAGGTTACTTATAATCATTACGTTGGCATTGCATTAACAGCAGCGCTTTTATTTGCTTCGTATATGAAAGGCTATACAGAAACCTACTTTATCGTAGGATTAGATATTATTTCTTTAGTGGCCGGGGCATTGTTTATGGCCAAAAAAGAAGTCGAAAAAAGAGAGAAGGCTGAAAAACATCATTGATGTGATCCCTCTTGATGAAAAGAAAATATTTTTGATTGCAGGAGCTGTGCTTACGATTCTAGTGAGTGCAGCTTTCTTTTTTGTGGTTTTTCTGCTGATCGAATATCTCGCTCCAAAATGTTCCATACTGAAAGGAAGGTTTCTTTAGAGGGTTATGAGCCACGGCAGAGAGGGTATGGTTGTATTGGAAATAAAAATCAAGTCAGACACGAACTTTAGTTCGTATTTTTGTGTTCTTTTATGATAATATATTCATTAGATAGATTTCGTAACGAAACGGAGGCTTTGATGTGAGTGACCGCTTTGAATTAGTTTCTAACTATCAGCCCCAAGGGGATCAGCCAAAAGCCATTGAAAAGCTTGTGGAGGGCATCCATCAGGGGAAACAGCATCAAACGCTGTTAGGTGCTACAGGTACGGGAAAGACCTTTACTGTATCCAACCTGATCAAAGAAGTGAACAAACCAACACTTGTCATTGCGCATAACAAGACACTTGCCGGACAATTATACAGCGAGTTTAAGGAATTCTTTCCGAATAATGCTGTTGAATATTTTGTGAGTTATTATGATTATTACCAGCCTGAGGCGTACGTGCCTCAAACTGATACATTTATTGAAAAGGATGCCAGCATTAATGATGAGATCGATAAGCTAAGGCACTCCGCCACATCCTCATTATTTGAGCGAAGAGATGTCATCATCATTGCCAGTGTGTCCTGTATTTATGGCTTAGGTTCTCCTGAAGAATACAGAGAGCTTGTGCTGTCTTTACGAACTGAAATGGAAATTGAACGCAATCAACTGCTGCGTAAGCTTGTGGATATTCAGTATTCTCGTAATGATATAGATTTTCAGCGCGGAACCTTCAGAGTTCGAGGAGACGTCGTTGAAATTTTTCCTGCTTCACGAGATGAGCATTGTATCAGAGTGGAGTTTTTCGGTGATGAAATTGAACGTATTCGTGAAGTAGATGCTCTCACTGGAGAAATTCTCGGTGATCGTGACCACGTTGCTATCTTCCCAGCATCTCACTTCGTCACAAGAGAAGAAAAGATGGAAAAAGCGATTATTAATATTGAAAAAGAGCTTGAGCAACAGTTGGAAAAGCTTCGTGAAAACGGAAAACTGCTTGAAGCACAGCGTCTTGAGCAGCGGACAAGGTATGACCTTGAGATGATGAGAGAGATGGGCTTTTGTTCAGGGATTGAGAACTACTCAAGACATCTCACCTTACGTCCGCCCGGTTCAACACCTTACACATTGCTTGATTATTTTCCGGATGATTTTATGATTGTTGTCGATGAGTCACACGTGACCATCCCGCAAATTCGCGCCATGTACAATGGGGACCAGGCAAGAAAACAAGTGCTTGTTGATCACGGATTCCGTCTGCCGTCAGCACTTGATAATAGACCACTCACATTTGATGAGTTTGAAAAGCACATTAACCATATTGTGCATGTATCCGCAACACCTGGCCCATACGAGCTTGAGAAAACGCCAGAGGTTGTGGAACAAATTATTCGTCCAACCGGTTTGCTTGACCCAATCATTGAAGTCCGTCCGATTGAAGGACAAATCGATGACTTAATTGGGGAAATTCATGCAAGGGTTGAGAAAAATGAGCGTGTGCTTGTGACGACTTTAACGAAGAAAATGTCTGAGGATCTGACAGATTATCTGAAAGAAATCGGAATCAAGGTCAATTATCTGCACTCAGAAATTAAGACACTAGAGCGGATTGAGATTATTCGTGATTTACGTCTAGGAAAATATGATGTGCTTGTAGGGATCAACCTTCTTCGAGAAGGCTTGGATATTCCAGAGGTGTCGCTCGTGGCGATTTTAGATGCGGATAAAGAAGGCTTTTTACGTTCAGAAAGATCCCTCATCCAGACGATTGGCCGTGCTGCAAGAAATGCAGAAGGTCGGGTTATTATGTATGCAGACAATATGACGAAATCAATGGACATTGCCATACAAGAAACAAAGCGGAGACGTGAGCAGCAAGAAGCGTATAATGAGAAATTTGGTATCACTCCGCAAACGATTCATAAGAAGATTCGAGATGTGATCAAGGCAACAAAAGTACATGAGGATTCAGAAGAATACGAAACAAAAGCAGCACCAAAGTTGTCAAAAATGAGCAAAAAAGAACGAGAAAAAGTGATCGAAAACATCGAGATGGAAATGAAAGATGCAGCAAAAGCGCTTGATTTTGAAAAAGCAGCAGAATTAAGAGATCTATTGCTAGAGCTAAAAGCGGAAGGATGAATGCCAGATGGCTATGGAACGAATAGAGGTGAAAGGGGCAAGAGCCCACAACCTTAAAAATATTGATGTCAATATCCCGCGCGATCAGCTAGTGGTCATTACAGGTTTATCTGGTTCGGGAAAATCGTCGCTTGCCTTCGATACCATTTATGCAGAAGGTCAGCGCAGGTATGTTGAATCACTGTCAGCCTATGCACGTCAATTTCTCGGTCAAATGGACAAACCAGATGTAGATGCGATTGAAGGACTTTCTCCAGCGATTAGTATTGACCAGAAAACGACAAGCAGGAACCCTCGATCAACTGTTGGGACTGTTACAGAAATTTATGATTACTTGCGTCTATTATATGCTCGAGTCGGAAAACCGATTTGTCCTATTCATGGGATTGAAATTACATCACAGACGATTGAGCAAATGACAGACCGTATTTTAGAGTATCCAGAACGAACGAAACTGCAAGTGCTTGCGCCGATCGTATCTGGACGTAAGGGAACACACGTGAAAGTACTTGATCAAATTCGGAAGCAGGGCTACGTTCGAGTTAGAGTTGATGGCGAGATGGAAGACCTGTCAGAAGAGATCGAGCTTGAAAAGAATAAAAAGCATTCCATTGAAGTGGTGATTGATCGAATTGTCGTGAAAGAAGGCGTGGCTGCACGGTTGTCTGATTCTCTTGAAACGGCACTTCGACTTGGTGAAGGTCGTGTGATGATTGATGTGATTGGACAAGAGGAGCTGTTATTTAGTGAGCATCATGCTTGTCCGCACTGCGGATTCTCTATTGGGGAACTTGAGCCGAGAATGTTCTCGTTTAATAGCCCTTTCGGTGCCTGCTCAAGCTGTGATGGGCTTGGTTCTAAACTAGAAGTAGATCCAGAGCTTGTGATTCCGAATAAGGATTTGACTTTACGTCAGCATGCCATTGCCCCATGGGAGCCTCAAAGCTCACAATATTACCCGCAGCTTCTTGAGGCCGTATGTACACACTATGGAATTGACATGGATATTCCAGTAAAAGATATTCCGGCGCATTTATTTGATAAAATTTTATATGGTAGCGGCTCTGAGCTGATTTATTTTAAATATGAAAATGATTTTGGCCAGGTCCGTGAAAATGAAATCGAGTTTGAAGGTGTGCTTCGTAACATTGAACGGCGCTACAAGGAAACGAGCTCCGATTATATCCGGGAGCAAATGGAAAAATATATGGCCAATCAGCCATGCCCGACCTGTAAAGGATATCGCCTGAAAAAAGAAACGCTTGCGGTTCTCATCAATGGCAAACATATCGGAGAAATGACCGATTTGTCTGTATCTGATGCCCTTGATTTCTATGAGAAAATTGAGTTGTCTGAGAAAGATTTGCAGATTGCCCAGCTCATTTTACGTGAAATCAAAGAGCGCTTATCCTTCTTAAATAATGTCGGATTAGATTATCTGACATTAAGCCGGTCTGCTGGCACATTATCAGGCGGGGAGGCGCAGCGGATTCGTTTGGCAACACAAATCGGATCAAGACTGACAGGCGTTCTTTATATTTTAGATGAACCATCGATTGGTCTGCATCAACGGGATAATGACCGGTTGATTGGGACATTGAAAAACATGCGTGATATCGGAAATACACTGATTGTCGTAGAACATGATGAAGATACGATGCTTGCCGCTGATTATCTCATTGATATTGGACCAGGTGCAGGGGTTCATGGAGGAGAAGTGATTTCAGCTGGAACACCAGAAGAAGTCATGAAGGACCCAAAATCGTTGACTGGACAATATTTATCTGGTGAGAAATTCATCCCGCTTCCGATTGAGAGACGAAAGCCTGACGGCCGCTTCATTGAAATTAAAGGGGCAAAAGAAAACAACCTTAAAAACGTGAATGCGAAGTTTCCTTTAGGTGTCTTTACCGCTGTGACGGGTGTGTCAGGATCAGGGAAAAGTACACTTGTGAATGAAATTTTATTGAAATCCCTTGCTCAAAAACTGCACAGAGCAAAAGCGAAGCCAGGACAGCACAAAGAAATCAAAGGAATGGATCACTTAGACAAAGTCATTGATATTGATCAATCTCCAATTGGCCGTACACCAAGATCCAATCCTGCTACGTATACAGGTGTATTTGATGACGTGCGGGATGTGTTTGCGCAAACCAATGAAGCGAAGGTACGAGGCTATAAAAAAGGGCGATTCAGCTTTAACGTGAAAGGTGGACGCTGCGAAGCGTGTCGTGGAGATGGCATTATTAAAATTGAAATGCACTTTTTACCTGATGTATATGTGCCTTGTGAAGTGTGTCACGGGAAACGTTATAACCGCGAGACGTTAGAGGTCACGTATAAAGGGAAAAATATTTCCGATGTGCTTGAAATGACGGTAGAGGACGCACTTCAATTTTTCGAGAATATCCCGAAAATTAAGCGGAAGCTGCAAACGATCTTTGATGTTGGATTAGGATACATTACACTTGGGCAGCCTGCCACGACATTGTCTGGTGGAGAGGCGCAGCGTGTGAAATTGGCATCTGAGCTTCACCGCCGTTCAAACGGAAGATCCTTGTATATTTTAGACGAACCGACAACCGGTCTTCATGTGGATGATATTGCTAGGTTGTTAAAAGTGCTCCAGCGCTTGGTCGAAAACGGGGATACGGTATTGGTCATTGAGCACAACCTTGATATTATTAAGGCAGCCGATTACCTTGTTGATCTAGGACCAGAAGGCGGTGCTGGTGGAGGAACGATTATTGCCTCAGGAACACCTGAACAAATTGCTAAAGAAGAAGCTTCTTACACCGGTCGATACTTAAAACCGATTTTAGAGCGTGATCGTGAGCGAATGAAACAGTTAGTCAAAGAAACAGAAAGTGTGACATCCTCATAAAGAAAAACCCCTCCGAAAGAGGGGTTTCAGCGTGTAGACAAACCCTCGCATTCTTTGTCAGTCCTGCGTGCCGGTGCTCCACGAATGTCAAATTCGCTCCGCGCCAGTACTCGTCCTTCCTAGACTGCAAAGGTTTTCTATCACGCTGAAAAGAAGACAAAGGGCTAAAATCAAGTTCATTTTAGCCCTTTGTCAACAATCTGAACCCCCTCCGAAAGAGGGGTTTTCCTTTTATTGCACATCTTCCTTTGGCATTAAGTTACTGAGGTGCGTTAAATCCTTTAAAATATGAGTGCTGCTACTATCGAGCAGTACTTTTAAATAACGGATATCACCATACTTCGGATGAGACGGATGAATGGCCTCTAGCTCCTTGATCATATCGCTGTTCATGCTTTTCTGTTTCTGTATAAGGTCTAAAAGCGTTTGCGCCGTGTGGTTAGCATTATGATGATCTGTCAAAATAATTACCCCCTATAATGATAATCACCATCTTTTCAACATATTTTAAAGGGTAATCCATGAAGAATCTACACTTAGGTGCAAAAAGAAATAATTTGTGTCTAAGGTCATATGTAAATCGAATGAGTTTGAAACTTTTTATACGCCATAAACGTATGAGTTAGAAAGGAATTTTCATCATGAAGGAGCGAATATATATGAACAGAGATCAGTCGATCATTGCATCTATTTGTTATTTTAGTGTATTTTTCATGCCGTTTATTGTACCGATCGTGGCATATTTTGTAGTGGATCAAAAGGAAACGAAACGGCATTCGCTGCGTGCATTGTGGTCACATGTTTTGCCAGTCGCAGCGTGTGTGCTGCTGGTTTTTGGAGCTATCCCCTTTTTATTGACGACACAGGCAAGCGACTCACTCGTTCCAGTGTTCACTGTACTTATCTTGTCCTTTTTAGTCGCCATTGGCTTTTTGATCTCTGTCATTTGGAATATCATTCAAGGTATTAAAGTGCTTCAATCCATCAAATCGTAGGAGGGCTTTGTATGAATGAAAAAGAACGCATTTTAAAATTAGTAGAAGACGGGACATTATCTGCAAAAGAAGCGATTACGCTGCTTGAAAAACTAGAAGAAAATCAGTCCATTTCACTAGAAAAATCACCGGCTGATCATACCTTTCATGAAGAAAAAGCTGGCACAGAGAATAAAGGAACTGGTACTGAAAACCTCGGTGCAAAGCTGTTTGGATGGTTAGATTCGGCGGTGAAAAAGGTCAAAGATGTAGATCTTGATTTGAATTTTGGACAGTCCGTCGACGTTGAACACATTTTTCAATTCAAAGACGCAGCACTGTCTCATTTAGATATTCAATTGGCAAACGGCAGTCTCAATTTGATGCCTTGGGATGATGGGGATGTTCGGGCAGAGTGTCATGCGAAAATTTACCGTGCAGAGGATGGAGAGCAGGCAAGACAGCAATTTCTTCAACATCTGGATTGCGGGCTTGAAGGGGACAAATTTTTTATCCGAACTGAAAAGAAGACCATGAAGGTCAATGTCACCCTGTATGTACCACGTATCCAATACGATAAGATCAAAGTCAAACTGTTTAATGGACCGATTCGCGGGGAAAAGCTAAAGACAAAAGAACTGGCTGCAAAAACAACAAATGGCGTCGTCTCTTTTGCCTCTTTACAAGCAGAAAAAGTCGGAATTGAAACAGCAAATGGACAAATCAAACTGGCTGATCACGAGTGTGGTATGATTGAAGTAGAAACCATTAATGGGCTCATTGACCTGCGCGGGAAAAGTGAATCAATTGATGCACAGAGCTTCAATGGGAACATTGCTGTTCAGCTGTCAGATGAGAAATGCCGTTCGATCTATGCAAAAACGACAACAGGCAGTGTGGACGTTCAGATTCCGCGTGCTTGTGCAGTGACTGCAGAGCTGAAAAGCAATCTCGGATCGATCTCTCATGAGCTGCTTGATGCAAATATGATTAAAGAGAAAAATGAAACGTTGCAAAAAGAGAAAATGATCAAAGCCAATCAACAGGCGGAGCACAATATATCCATTTTTGCAGAAACAAAAACAGGCTCAATCCAAGTAAAGCACCAATCAGACAAGGAGTGATTCTACATGAAGAAGCTTTATCGTTCAGCGACAGATAAAAAAATAGCGGGAGTTGTCGGTGGACTTGCTGAATACTTAAGTGTCGATGCATCCCTGCTTCGTATTTTAACGGTGATCATCGGATTTATGACAGCATTTATGCCGATCTTCTTGATCTACTTCATCTGGTATTTTGTTGTTCCGGAAGAAGGCACTAACTAAATGCTTAGATGGATCGTTAGTATTTTCGTCAATGCATTACTTTTAATCGTCATTGCTGGATATTTTGATTCAGGCATTCTGCCAGGCCTTGGTAGTGTGTATATTGAAGGCTTTGGCGCAGCGATTGTAGCAAGTATTATTTTGTCCTTGCTCAATATTTTAGTGAAGCCGTTTTTGATCATTTTAACGCTGCCAGTGACAGTACTTTCACTAGGATTGTTCCTCTTTGTCATTAATGCCATCACACTGATGATGACCTCAAGCTTTATGGGAGATAGTTTTAACATTGATGGGTTTGGAACGGCCATTTGGATGGCTGTCATTTTATCCATTTTCCATCTGCTCATACAGAAAGGAATCGTGGAACCGTTAGCGAAAAAAAGCTAACGGTTTTTTTGTGTGAATTTATATCGTTTCCCCGTTCCATCTGTCATAAAAACCGTCTTCAGGAGACACAATATCCGAAGGGAGGCGGTGCACGATGGTGAATGTGAGCAGACAAATCATTCTTTTGCTTTTTTTGAGCATTCTTTTTTGTTTCAGTCAGCCTGCTTCAGCAGGATCTTTGACACAAACACAAGTGAACATACGAAATAAGCCCTTTTCACCTTTTATCTTTGATCAATTTCAAGTAGATGTCCGTCCGGTTCAAGGAAAAAAACGTGATCTTCAATTTAGGGCATCTATTAGTCAGTCAGAGCAAATTTTGTCTGCAAACTTGTACTATAAACAGAGTGATGAACTAGGATATCGATTGATCCCAATGGAACGATTACCGGGGATGAAACCAGAATTCACAGCGAAAATCCCGACAGATCAGTTGTGGAATCCAACAGTTCATTACTATACAGAATTCCTGACGCAGAAGTCTGTCATCAAAACAACCGAACAAGCAGTTCACTTAAACGGATTTGAAGAGGATCTCTCACAAATTCCTGAGCTATTGATGACAGAAATCGTCGTGAATTCAAAAAACCGCAAAGGCAAGGATGCTTTTGAATTCATCGAGGTGTATAACACAACACATGCACCCATTTCACTTCGACATTACCAGCTTCGCTATCGCAATCCAGCGCAAGGCGTGGAGATGGATGATATATATTCATTTCACACAAGTCCTATCACCATTTCTCCTGGAAAGCCGTACGTATTTTGGCTTAGAAAAAAAGGGCAGGAGCATTTAACGGTAGCGGACTTTAATGCGATGTACAAAAGCCATTTAAAAGAGGGCGAGCAACTATCGGTCATTGAGAGTAAAGGATTGTCCAATTCTAAATCCCGCCTTGTTTCTATCACAACAAATATAGGAGAAGAGGTATCGTCGGCATCCTATCGTTTAAGGCCTTCATTGTTTAGCGAGCACAGATCGTTACTGTTCAAGTATCCAATGGATGGTACGACACAAATGAAGCTGATCTCGAAAGTGGAGGAAGAGCCAACACCCGGAAAAGTGTTAAAAGCACAAATTCCAACTGAAAAAAAAGAAATATCACAAGATGTTCATAAACCTGTGATCGAAGATATGACAGACAATCAACCGATAAAACCAACTGAAGGCATTGAAATGAGGGCAGATGTGCAGGATGATCAGTCCGTCAAAACGGTCAAATTGCGATATCGAACCAATCGTCATGAAGATTTTAAAGAGGTGCTGCTTCAAAAGGATCATAATGATCGGCTGTTTCACTATATTATTTATTCACCTGAGCTCATCGGTAAAGATCGATTGGAATATCAGATTGAAGCGTCTGACGGCGAAAATCAAGCAATGACAATGAAAAAAACAATTGATGTGGAACAAGTAAGCAAAGCTCACGGCCTTCGATTGAATGTAGAAGAAGGAGATACGGTTTCTGGCGTATTTCACTTAAAAGCAACAGCAGATCAGAAAAAAAGCATAAAATTAATGATAGATGGAAAACCGATTCGACAAGTATTCCCTGCACTTGAAGCAGATCCATATCTTGCATTTGATGTCAAAGGGACAAATTTATATTTTAAGAATGGTGTGTCTATAGGTAAGCACTTACTTTCCATTTTTGATGATTCGACAAAAGTGTATCGCACCTATACGATACCAATACCAGAAAAACACTTAGAAAAGGCAGGTCCACAAACGATATCATTCCATGCTGGGACGAAGTCATCGCCGTTTGACCGATTTCCTGGAGAAAATCACGATGATTTTGAATTGAAAAATGTCCAGATGATTTTATCGAATGGAACTCAAATTCTGCCTCTAAATGCGAGCCAGCATGAGGAATGGAAAATGGGCGACGGTGGCAGCGCTAAGAAGGTGAGAGCATTTCAGTTTCAAATCCCGAAGCAAGCATATGCATCAAGCTATATTCAGTGGGATACAAGAAGGCTGAAAGAAGGAGTACATGTTGTTCAGGCTAAAACCGCAGACGAATCTCAATCTGTACGTGTGAAAGTCGATAACACGGGTCCGAAAATCAAGAGTAATATACAGGCAAATGACCAATATAAAGGCGTCTTTACGTTAAAGGCAAAGGTAACGGATCGTTGGAGTGACATAGCGGAGATGAAGGCATATTTAGATGGAAAACCGATCTCTTTGCCTTATCAAACGTCCTCTAGCGAATTAGAACCTGGGGAGCACACATTGAAGATAAAAGCAAAAGATGCCGCTGGAAACAAATCAACTTTGAAAAAGGTTTTTAAGACGGTACATGAACACCCTGAAACGCCAGAGAGAGTGTCAGATAGGACAAAAAAGGAATCATCTAAGCAAACAGTGCTAACCAATGATCCTACTAATGATCAGTTAGATTACTCCTTTTACCGTGCCTATCAATATACATCGCTGCATCCGTCCATGAAGATTTTCAAATATGCAGCGGAAACAGAGCCGCCAAAACATTTAAATGAAACAGGGGAAATGATTTTTTCTGATCGAGAAAGAAATCGCATTGCATTTGCTGATGGTAAATCAGTGGAAACGAAAGATCTACAGCATTTTCCTTATCATCGCTTTCAAATCAAGGTTCATCACGATGTACGTGAAAAGGATGTTGTCGAGGCTGTATGGAAAGGAAGCTCATTATCAGGGAGAAAGGTAACGATGTACGCTTGGAATCATCAGCAAGAAAAGTGGGATAAAATCACTCATCACTTTGCCAAGGATGAAAAGGAATTTTACCTAAAAGGGCTGCTGTCAGTCAGACAGTATATGAAAAATCAAACGTTTGATTTGCTTGTACAAGATGAGATCAGTCAGACGTTAAAGCCTTATAAGATGGTGTGGATGTCTGATACTCAATATTATGCCAGAAGTTATCCTCATATCTTCAAAAAAATGGTCGAGTGGATCAGAGATCAAAGGGACCCATTAAATATTCAATATGTGTTCCATACAGGTGATATTGTGGATGATTCAAAGGATAAGCAATGGAATCGTGCCGATACATTTATGCGTGTGTTAGATCAGCATCAGATTCCTTACGGTGTATTAGCTGGTAATCATGATGTCAGACACAAAGACGGCCATTATAGGGAATATGGGAGATACTTTGGAGCGAAACGCTTTGAAGACAAGCCATATTACGGTGAATCCTATCAAAACAATCGAGGTCATTATGATCTTATCTCTGCTGGTGGCAATGATTATATGATGGTGTATATGGGCTGGGGGATCAAGCAAAATGAGATTGACTGGTTAAATCGAGTCATTTCTGAACATCCAGATCGCATTGTCATTTTAAATTTCCATGAGTATTTGTTAGTGAGCGGCAATCGAAGCCCAATTGGAGATTTGATCTTCCATCAAGTGGTAAAGCGTCACCCGAATATTGTCGCAGTATTTAGTGGCCACTACCACGGAGCCAGTCGAAAAGTAGATGAGATTGACGATGATCATGATGGAAAAGTGGACAGAAAAGTATATCAAATCCTTGCAGATTACCAGTCAGGTCCTGAAGGCGGTCAAGGTTTTATGCGGCTGATCACTGCGGATCAAGAAAAAAATAAGCTTCATTTCACCACATACTCACCCTACTTGAATCAAGAACATTTTTATGATCCAAAAACGTATGGAGATCAAGATGAATTTTCAATTGATGTCGATTTAACACCAAAAATGAAATCCGTTAAAACCAATTATTTTGAATTGAATGTCTACACAAACGTTCTTCTTGGAGAAGTCAAAGGTGTGAAAAGTGGTAAAAAAGCAACCTTTGAATGGAAAGGGTTAAAGCCAAATCAAGAATATTATTGGTACACTGTCGCAAAAGACCGTTTCGAAGGGAAAGCGATCTCGCCTATATGGAAAATTAATACAAAAAATGATGATCAATCAACATTTCTTAGGAAATAAAAAACTGTGCTTTCAGGAGCACAGTTTTATCTTTCCATTGTGTGAGTGAGCTTGTATCGATCCCCTCTATAAACGGACATGACATACTCGAATGGAAGGTCATTTTGAAAATAAGTTGTTCTTGCAATGGAGAGAACAGGGTCCCCTAATGAAATAGACAGCACGTTAGCTTCTTCCTTTGAAGCAACATTGGCTTCAAGCTCCTGCTTGGCATGGGCAATGGTTAGACCTGTGTTCGCTTCTATATATTCATATAAAGATCCAGTTAAATGGTCCTTTGTGAGCTCGCCAGCAAATTTTTCAGGAATATAACTCGTTTCAATAGCCATTGGTTCATCGTTTGCAAGGCGGATTCGTTTTAATTCATAGACATCTTCACTGTTCGACAGCTGTAATGATTGCAGCAAGTGCTCTGGGCATGCGACTTTTTTGAAATCAATCAACTGACTTGAAGCTTTGAGCCCACGTTGACGCATATCTTCTGTAAAGCTTGTTAAGCCTTGAAGCGGTTGTTCAAACTTCTTTCGGCTAACAAATGTTCCTTTTCCTTTTTGCCGGTATAAATATCCTTCGTTCACAAGGTTCGATAAGGCTTGTCTGACAGTCATTCGGCTAATACCAAAGCGTTCGGCATATTCTCTTTCAGAAGGAATGAGTGTATCAGGTGCTAACGTTCCATCCTCAATCTGCTTTTTCAAGTTCTCCATAATCTGATGGTACATGGGGATAGGTGACTGCTTATCAATAAACATGTGAAAATCCTCTCGTGTTTAGCGTAGTGAACCAGCTTCTCGATCAATAAAAATCGTCACATCTTCATGAAGTTTCAGAGCAGATGCAGGGAAGTCTGGGTGAATCTCTGTTCGTTCTAAATATTGTATCACGTCCGCTTTTGATTTTCCTGATGCGAGAAGGAGAATTTTTTTACTTGAAAGAATGCTTGCAATTCCCATTGTAATGGCATGTGTAGGTACCTCATCTATAGAAGAAAAGTACCTTGCATTGGCTTGGCGAGTGTGTTCATCTAATTGGACGACATGCGTCTTTGAGTCAAAGGGAGTACCAGGTTCATTAAACCCGATATGTCCATTTTGTCCGATACCAAGTAGCTGAAGATCAATGCCCCCTAAATCTTCAATGAGCTGATCATACCTTAAGCACTCTTCTTCCAAGTGAGAAGCAGCACCATTGGGGAGGAAATATTGATCTGATGGGAGATCAATATGGTCAAATAAATGACGCTTCATGTAAGTCATATAACTATTTTCATGATTTGGATCAATTCCCACGTACTCATCCAGATTCACTGTTCTTGCTTGTTTGAAAGACAATTGTTCTGTTTGATGCAACTGAATTAACTCTTTATAAGTGTCAATTGGTGTACCGCCAGTTGCCAGACCGAGAACCGCATCTGTTTTTGATTTAATGGTACGTGCAATGAAAGCAGCAGCTGCTTTTCCTAATTGATCTTTATCTGCAAATTCGATGATGTTCATCAGTGTGTGGCCTCCTTTTTTTCATAAACGATTTGTCCATGGCAGATCGTCATCATGAGTTCGCCAGCTTCATCCCAAATGACCAAGTCTGCCAGTTTTCCAACTTCGATCGAACCGAGCTGATGATCGATCCCGAGCTGAGTGGCTGCATTTGTTGAGGTCATTTGAGCAATTTCTGTCCATCCACATTGTGTGATCTGTCTCATACGTTTGACCCCATCTTTCATTTGTAAAATCGATCCTGCAAGTGTTCCATCTGCCAGCAATGCTTTTTCACCGCTGACTGTCACAGTCTGTCCGCCAAATTCGTAGGTTCCCTCTCCAAGTCCTTTTGCACGCATTGAGTCTGTAATCATGATCAAACGTTCACTACCCTTTGCCAAATACGCAAGCTTTACGGAAAGAGGATGTGAATGAATGCCATCTGTAATCAGCTCAGTCAAAAGCTTTTCGTTTGTAAGCGCAGCCCCTGCAACATTTGGCTCACGATGCTGAAATGAACTCATCGCATTATAAAGATGCGTGACATGACGCGCGCCGTGCTTTGCTGCTAGTTCAATCATGTCATGAGGAGCATTTGTATGTCCAATAGAAGGAATGATATTTTTTTCATTTAGCAGGGAAAGAAATGCAAAATCAGTATCTTCCTCAGGTGCAAAAGTGACAATTCGAATCAGCTGATCTGATGCACTCAGCCATTTCTCAAAAAGAGGAAGGTTAGCCTGTGTAATCCATTGAGCAGGCTGCGCTCCAGCTTTATCTTTAGAAATAAAAGGACCTTCTAGATGAATGCCTAAACATTGTGACTGACTTCCAGCCTGCTTTTCATTATAGGGTCTCCACTGTGCGACATTTTTAAGTGCTTGCTCAATCTCTTGATGATTTTGTGTAATGGTTGTTGCTAAAAAGCTTGTCGTTCCTTCTGCGGGTAAGTGATCAGCAAGTGTATTCATGGCTTCTGGTGTCGCATCCATCATATCTGCACCATATCCCCCATGGATGTGAATATCAATCATTCCGGGGAGTAAATAAAAGTTTTCCCGGGAAATATATACTTTTTCATAATTTCCTGTCGGCGGTGATGTTGAAATATAGTCGATCTTGCCATCGCGTAAACCGACAAAACCGTTTTCAATGATTTCTGTCTTTGTCACAATATGAATATTGGAGAGCAATAAAGAACTGCTCATGATTGTGCCCCCTTATTCTCGTCGTTAGATTCAGTTTACCTTTTTTGAGTATAGTTGTCTATACCAGTAAATGTGATGAAACAGGATCAGGATAAAATACTATTTTGGGTTCATCATTGAAAGTGATAAAATAGAGCTGTATTTCTGAAACGCCTGCGATAAAAGGAGGAAGAAGCGTGCCGAAAGTTCGTACGAAGGACATAATGGAACAATTTCATCTTGAACTGGTAAGTGGGGAAGAAGGGATTAATCGTCCCATTACAATCAGTGATCTTTCCAGACCAGGTATTGAAATGGCTGGATATTTTACATATTACCCAAAAGAAAGAGTTCAACTTTTAGGAAAGACAGAGCTTTCTTTTTTTGAACAGCTCCCAGAACGCGAACGAAAGCAGAGAATGATGTCTCTTTGTACAGATATTACCCCTGCCATCATTTTGTCACGAGATCGTGAAGTACCAAAGGAATTGATCGAAGCTTCAAACGAAAATGGAGTGCCGGTTTTACGCTCAAGCTTAAAAACGACAAGACTTTCGAGTCGATTAACGAACTTCTTAGAAAGCAAGCTTGCACCAACGACTGCGATTCATGGCGTACTCGTAGATGTATATGGTGTAGGTGTGCTGTTAATTGGAAAAAGTGGCGTAGGTAAAAGTGAAACGGCTTTAGAATTAGTGAAGAGAGGACACAGGCTGGTTGCAGACGATTGCGTGGAAATTAGGCAAGAGGATCAGGATACGTTAGTTGGAAGCGCACCAGAGCTGATTGAGCACCTTCTAGAAATCCGTGGATTAGGCATTATTAATGTGATGACCTTATTTGGAGCGGGCGCTGTCAGAAGCTATAAGAGAATTACGATTGTTATGAACCTTGAGCTTTGGGAACAAGGCAAACAGTATGACCGTTTAGGACTTGAGGAAGAAAAAATGCGGATCATCGATACAGATGTACCAAAGCTGACCATCCCTGTACGTCCGGGACGAAATTTAGCGGTCATCATCGAGGTAGCTGCAATGAACTTCAGATTGAAACGAATGGGACATAATGCAGCGGAACAATTTACAAGTAAACTTGCCGATGTCATTGAAGACAATGGCCAGGATGAATAGGAGCTGTCTATATGAATGAAGCAATTCAACCAATTGATCCGATTGCTTTTCAGCTCGGACCTATTTCGGTTCATTGGTATGGTGTGATTATTGGTGTCGGAGCCCTGCTTGGACTCTGGCTCGCATTAAGGGAGTGTGAAAAAAGAGGCATCAATAAAGATATGTTTATTGATCTCATCTTATTTGCCATTCCTATCGCCATTATTTGTGCACGAATTTATTATGTATCCTTTGAATGGGATTATTATCAGCAGCACCCAAATGAAATCATCAAGATTTGGAATGGCGGAATTGCCATACATGGCGGACTGATAGGAGCGGTGCTGACAGCGATTGTCTTTACTAAAGTGAGGAAGGTGTCCTTTTGGAAAATCGCCGATGTCGCAGCGCCTAGTATTTTACTAGGGCAAGCCATCGGGCGCTGGGGGAATTTTATTAATCAGGAAGCGCATGGTGAGGCTGTTTCAAGAGCCTTTTTAGAAAATTTGCACCTGCCTGAGTTTATTATTAATCAGATGTACATTGACGGGACCTACTATCACCCTACGTTCTTATATGAATCATTATGGAATATCGCAGGCGTTTTGATATTAATCTTATTACGTAGAACATCATTGCGTCGAGGCGAAATGTTCTTGTCGTATTTAATCTGGTATTCAATCGGCCGTTTCTTCATTGAAGGAATGAGAACAGACAGTTTAATGCTAACTGAGCATCTTCGAATTGCACAGATGATTTCAATTGCCATATTTGCAGTGGCTGTTTTGCTGATTGTGTTTAGAAGAATCAAGGGATATGCATCTATACCGTATAAAGAGAACAACTCATCAAATTAAGCAAGGGGGATAAGAGATGGGGGAGACATGGAAAAACGGCTTGAAAGCAGGGTTATCGACAACTTGGACACTTGGAAAAGTCATTTTTCCGGTTACCATTCTCGTTAGTATCTTGCAGCATACACCTGTGATGGATTGGATTATACAATTCATCCGTCCATTTATGGGTCTGTTTGGTCTTTCAGGGGAAGCGGCCATTCCGCTTGTTTTAGGAAATATGCTGAACTTGTATGCGGGTATTGCAGCCATCTTGACATTAGAGCTGCCTGTGAAGGAAGTGTTCATTTTAGCGGTCATGCTCTCCTTTTGTCACAACTTGATCATCGAATCAACAGTGGCGGCGAAGGTTGGGCTGCGGGTGTCTGTCATTTTGCTGGTGAGAATCAGTCTTGCCGTCGTGTCAGCAATTGTCATTCACCTCGTTTGGCAGGGGGGCGAGGAGCCGGCGCAATATGGTTTGCTGACAGCTGCTCAGTCGGCTGATGTGCCTTCTAGCTGGTATATGATCGTACTTCTTGCTTTACAGAAAGCTGTTCTTGGTGTGCTGCAGCTGGCTTGTATTGTCATTCCTCTCATGATCATCATTCAATTCATGAGAGACTTAGGGTGGCTTCATACGCTGTCTAAGTGGCTGTCTCCTTTTACGAGAATGCTTGGAATGAAAGAAAATACGTCTATGACGATGGTGGCTGGTTTAACCATTGGTCTTGCCTACGGGGCAGGCGTCATGATGAAGGCAGTGGAAGAGGACGGTGTCAGCAAAAAGGATTTAACGCTTGCTTTCATTTTCCTTGTGGCGTGTCATGCGGTGGTCGAAGATACACTGATTTTCATTCCTTTAGGTATTCCAGTCTGGCCGCTTCTTCTTATTCGCCTTATTTCTGCTATTTTATTGACAGCTGCCATCAGCTATATTTGGCGGAGGCGGGAACATGCAGCTGTTAGAAAGGAAGCTATATGAACCAATCAACTATTAACACAGTGCTATTTGATTTAGATGGCACATTAATCAATACAAATGAATTAATTATTGCTTCATTTCAGCATACGCTTGATCATTATTACCCTGGTCAATACGGCCGTGAGGATATCCTTCATTTCATTGGTCCATCATTATTTGATACATTCTCTGCAATGGATCCGAATCTGACAGATGACATGATCCAGATGTATCGAACGTTTAATCATGAACAGCATGACCTGCTTGTGACGGAGTACGAGACGGTGTTAGACACGTTGAAAATCCTCCAGGATCGAGGGTTTAAGCTTGGTATTGTGACAACAAAAATCCGTGATACGGTCTTAATGGGATTAAAGCTGACTGGATTGGAGCCATTTTTTGAGGTCATTGTCACACTTGATGATGTACAAAATGAAAAGCCGCATCCAGAACCAGTTCAACTGGCATTATCCAAGCTTGGCAGTGATCCGCATGAGGCGATCATGGTTGGTGATAATTATCACGACATTTTATCTGGTCAAGCGGCAGGGACGAAAACAGCAGGTGTTGCTTGGTCTATTAAGGGAGAAGAAGCCCTGTTAAAGCATCGCCCAGATTATATGCTGCAGAAAATGAGTGATCTCTTGGCGATTGTTGGAGCTGATTAAGTTGAGAAAAACAGATCGTTATCCTGTCAAAGGGGTCAATTCGCTTAGACAAGTCTATCGAACGGTCCCCTTTCTCAAGGTTGTGAAAAACTTTATCTTTATTCAAATGGCAAGGTATACGCCTTTTATGGGAATGAAAAATTGGATTTATCGCACCTTCCTTCGAATGAAAGTCGGGGAGGATACGGCGTTTGCTTTAATGGTGATGGTCGATCTCATGTTTCCTGAGAAAATCACTGTCGGTCGAAATAGTGTGATTGGCTATAACACAACCATTCTGTCCCATGAGTATTTGATTAAAGAGTATAGGCTTGGGGAAGTCTATATTGGTGATGAAGTGTTAATCGGAGCAAATTCAACGATTCTACCTGGAGTGACAATTGGTGATGGTGCGATTGTATCGGCGGGAACTCTTGTGAACAAAGATGTTCCGGCAGGCTCCTTTGTTGGAGGAAATCCAATGCGGATGATTTATACGAAAGAGGAAATGGAAGCACGTCAATCTTCGTCTGCTGAGTAGCTCGGCAGACTTTTTTGTTGACATTCTAACTTGGTGTAACTATAATGATTACAACAGAGGTGAGAAAACATGAAAATCAGCAGCAGATTTACTGTCGCTGTCCATATTCTGGCCTTGCTATCACTTGAAAAAGGTTCTTTACAGACATCGGAGGATATCGCAGGAAGTGTCAATACAAATCCAGTGGTGATTCGCCGTATCATGAGTAAGCTCAAAAAAGCAGGCCTAATCTCAACGAGTCTTGGCAAAGGCGGTTCTCAATTGAATCGCAGTGAAGATGACATGACACTGCTCGATGTGTATAAAGCGGTTGAAGTTGTGGATGAGGGAGAGTTGTTTCAAATTCATGAAAGCCCAAACCCTGACTGTCCGATCGGTGCAAATATTCAAGCTGTACTAGAATTAATTTTGTGCCGTGCTCAAAGTGCGATGGAGCAAGTGCTTGCTGAGATCAAATTAAGTGAACTAACGCAGGTTTTAATCAAAAAAATTGGATGATCTATTCAATTTTTTTTACCTCTGTTGTAACTATCGTTGTTACATCTTAAGTGATCAAAATAACAATATATTGTAGGAGGAATTTACATGAACATTGGAATCATTGGCGCAACAGGTAAAGCAGGACAACACATTTTACAAGAAGCTCAATCGAGAGGGCACAAAGTAACGGCAATCGTTCGAGATGCACAAAAAGTGACCAATTCATCAGCAGCTGTTTTAGAAAAGGATGTTTTTCACTTAGAGGCAGGAGACGTCAAAGGTTTTGATGTGATCGTAAACGCATTTGGTGCACCAGCAGGACAAGAGCACCTTCATGTAGAAGCAGGGAAAAAACTCATTCATCTCTTGAAAGAGACACCAGAAACGCGTTTAATCGTTGTGGGAGGTGCTGGAAGTTTATTTGTAGATGAGGCCAAAACAACTAGACTGATGGACACACCGGAGTTTCCAAAGGAATACCTTGCTACTGCTTCACACCAAGGAGAAAATTTAATAGATCTTCAAAAGACCGAAGGATTAAAATGGACATTTTTAAGTCCAGCAGCCTTCTTTAATCCAGCAGGCAAACGGACAGGTGCTTATGTGAAAGGCAAAGACCATCTTATCGTCAATTCAAAGGGTGACAGCTATGTGAGTTATGCTGACTATGCCGTTGCACTTGTCGATGAGATAGAACAAGCTGCTCATGTTGGAGAACGTTTTACTGTGGTTTCTGAAGCAGAATAAGTAGAATAACATGCGTTTCATTGTCGCTAAAAAACGATGAGTGAGGAGTCTGTCTTATGAATGATCAAGAAAAATCTTTCATCTATGTATGGGATGCGTATTGTGGCTGGTGTTATGGATTTTCCAACAGCATCCGTACTTTACACGAAAATCACCCTGAGATACCACTGACACTTGTATCGGGCGGTTTATTTGTAGGAGAGCGTCGTCTACCGATAAAGAATTATCCACACATTTCAGAAGCAAATGAGCGTATCAGTCAGCTGACAGGTGTCGAATTTGGAGACCGTTACGAAGAGTTGCTAGAAAACGGAACATTCATTTTAGACTCTGAGGCTGCTGCAATTGGATTTTCTGCATTAAGATCCATCGCACCAGAGCATGCATTGTACTTGGCTTCATCTATGCAAAAAGCCTTTTATCAAGACGGAAAAAGCCTAAGTGATGAAGAAACTTATAGAGATATCGCTATGAAACACCAACTTGACCCTGATGTATTAGTTGAACGAATGAAGGAGACAGAAACGATCAATGATGCGTATGCCGATTTTGCAAAGGTTCAGCAATTGAACGTGAATGGCTATCCTACACTTTTACTAAAAAAAGGGGATGAATACATCAGCCTTGGTGGGGGTGCGATGACGGCTGAAAAGCTTGAAGACCGTCTGAAGGAAATACTAAAAAAATAAATCATTCAAAAACATCCTCCATTCGTATGGAGGATGTTTTTGATGCATGTGTAAATTCTCTCAATGGGAGAAGTGGTTTATGCTTTAATGATAATCGCCTGGCTGCCCATCTGTTTCCAAGAATCCTCAAACTGTTCACGATCGACTTTTTGATTCTTCTCTCCGTATGGGTTATTTAAGTAGACGTGATCTTTGTCGTAGCCAGTGATGACGACGCTGTGCATATTAAAGCTGATATCTATTTTCCCATTTGGTGTATTCCATGTTTCAATGTTATCTGTTTTGGCAAAGGTCGAAGTGGTAATGACCCAGACAGGATAACCTTTTTCAAGTGATTGATAGATAGCCTTTTTGACTGGCTTGCCGGTTAAGTCAACGGCTTGATTACCTACATATTTTTTCGCAAGCTGATAAATGGGTTCGTGGTACACACCAAGACCTGGCCCATTCTCCATATCGCCTACAAACCCGTCATGAGGGTCTCCTTTTAAGCCATTCTCATAATTGAGCGGGACACGCTTAATCTCGTTTGCCAATGCGTTTTTCGTTATATGCTCATAGCCGCTGTAATGAAGAAGCATGGCTAAGCTCGTGACTTCGCATCCGTTATAAAGCTTTGGTGCATCCATTTGATTAAAGAGGATGACGTCCATGGCTTTTTTATTTCCTTTTAAACTAGAGTGTGTCGTTTCTGTTTTTTTCGTAGAACGTGTTTCTTCTGCTGCTAGTGCGGTATCATTTTCTTTTTCTTTGGCTTCTTGCGGTGACGTTGTTTTCTTGACTTGATCGAATTGTGAAATGAAAATAAAGCCGAAATAAACAAGACATGCGCACAACAAAGTTAAGATTAATGTCTGGATGAATTTCACTGTAATCTCCTGTGTTATTCAATATTTTTAAGTATTATAGCATGTTCCTAAAGCAAAGAGATCAAAAAGGATTAGGTGTCATTTTAATGTAATATATGAACAAATGATTAAGGAAAAAAAGGGGAAAATAAAAATGATTGATTTAATCACTTTATTTTGTTAGCATATTATCATATTAGCGAACTAAAGGATTCGGAATTTTTTGTTTTAATGTGTTGGAGGTGCGGAAGAACATGTTCATGTTTGAAAAACCATATGGTATGCGAGATTCATTACCAGGATTGTATGAGACGAAGAAAAGAGTTAGGCATTCTTTAACAGAGGTCATGAATGGTTGGGGTTATCGTTTAATGGAAACGCCAACGCTTGAATTTTACGATACAGTCGGTGTTCAATCGGCGATTACAGATACGCAGCTGTTTAAGCTTCTTGATCAAAATGGTCAAACCCTTGTGCTTAGACCTGATATGACGGGACCAATTGCGAGAGTGGCGGCTTCAAAGCTTCACGAACAGGCGTATCCGCTTCGAGTCGGTTATGCAGCCAACGTGTTTCGGGCACAGGAAAGAGAAGGGGGAAGACCTTCTGAATTTGAGCAGGTCGGTATTGAATTGATCGGTGATGGTTCGATTAGTGCAGATGCTGAAGTCATAGCGCTTGTCGTGTTTGCATTAAAAAATGCTGGACTTCAATCCTTCAAAATTGCGATCGGGCATGTGGCTTTGGCTGAGACCTTGTTTTTAGATGTACTAGGAAATACAGAGCGGGCGAACGTATTGCGCCGATTTTTATATGAAAAGAATTATGTGGGATACAGGCAGCATGTCAAACAATTGCCGCTCTCATCCATCGATAAAACAAGGCTGCTTCAGCTTTTAGAGCTGCGCGGCGGTCAAGAAGTGACCCAGCAGGCTGAAGAAATTGTGGTGTCACAAGAGGGCAAAGAAGTGCTTGCGGAGTTAAAGGCGCTGTGGGAGACACTTGAAGATTACGGCTGTACAGAATATATCCGTTTGGATTTAAGCATGGTTAGTCATATGAGCTACTATACGGGGATTTTGTTTGAAGTATTTGCAGATCATGTTGGGTCTGTGATCGGAAGTGGAGGAAGATATGATCAATTGCTTGCTCACTTTGATGCACCCGCACCTGCTACAGGCTTCGGACTTCGATTAGACCGTCTTCTTGAGGCACTCGACGCAAAAGAAATAAATGAGCCCCAAGAGGCTGTGATTTTTAGTAAAGAACAGCGGCTTGAAGCATTTGATTTTGCAGAAAAAGAGCGGGCAAAGGGCAAAAGGATTGTTCTCCAAGACTTAGCAGGTATTGAAAATATCGATGCCATGACCAAGGCATTTGAGCAAGTGACTTATTTTATCGGCGCTAGAAAGGAAGAGCAAAATGGGTAAAGTGTTGACAATGGCAATGCCAAAGGGGCGGATATTTGAAGAAGCAGCAGGGCTATTAAGACAGGCTGGATATCAGCTGCCGGAGGAATTCGAAGATTCAAGAAAATTAATCATTGATGTACCGGAAGAAAATCTCCGCTTTATTTTAGCGAAGCCAATGGATGTGACGACATATGTAGAGCACGGTGTAGCAGATGTGGGCATTGCAGGGAAAGACGTCATGCTTGAAGAAGCACGGGATGTGTACGAAGTGCTCGATTTAAACATTAGCAAATGTCATTTAGCTGTAGCGGGGTTGCCGGGAGCCAGCTGGGGCGGTGTCGCACCGCGTGTGGCTACAAAGTACCCAAATGTCGCTTCTTCTTATTTTAGAGAACAAGGTGAGCAGGTGGAGATCATTAAGCTAAATGGTTCCATTGAATTAGCACCGCTCATCGGACTTGCCGATCGAATTGTTGACATTGTCTCCACCGGTCAAACACTTAAGGAAAATGGACTTGTCGAAACGGAACATATTTGTGACATTACGTCACGTTTTATTGTCAATCCTGTGAGCTATCGAATGAAGGATGCGGTAATCGATGAAATGGCGCAGCGTCTGGCAAGAATCATCGAAGGAGAAGGGGAGGAAACATCATGAACATCACCTACATACAAGAAGGTGAGACAGACACTCTCTCACTCAAGCGTTCTCTAGATACAGGAACGGAAGAGCAGCGATTGGCTGTTCAGCGAATAATCGAAGAAGTGAGAAAAAATGGTGACGAAGCGGTACGGTCTTTCACGAAGCAATTTGACGGTGTCTCTATTGAACAGCCACTTGTGACGGAGGATGAAAAGACAAAAGCTTACGAACGTTTGGACCCGGAGATGATCCAAATCATCCAAAAAGCGATCCGGAATATTCGAACATACCACGAGCGTCAACTGACCTCCTCTTGGTTTTATCACCAAAAGGACGGCTCAATGCTAGGTCAGAAAGTAACACCGCTCGATGCGGTCGGTGTATATGTCCCAGGCGGAACGGCCGCCTATCCATCATCTGTTTTAATGAATGTGATCCCGGCACTTGTTGCCGGCGTTGAGCGAATTGTCCTTGTGACACCGCCAGGAAAAGACGGTCGTCTGTCTGACGCTGTACTAGTAGCAGCGAAGGAGCTGGGCATTTCAGAAATGTACAAAATGGGTGGTGCTCAGGCTATAGCCGCTCTTGCGTATGGAACGGACAGTATCCAGCCTGTTGATAAAATCACCGGTCCAGGAAACATTTATGTAGCACTTGCCAAACGGGAAGTATTTGGTCAAGTAGACATTGATATGATTGCGGGCCCAAGTGAAATTGCTGTCTTAGCAGATGAAACGGCAACCGCACATGAGGTGGCAGCGGATTTGCTTTCACAGGCAGAGCATGATGAATTGGCATCTAGTATTTTGGTGACAACATCTAAAGGATTGGCTGAAGCAGTGCAAGCAGAGGTGCAAGCGCAGCTGGACACTTTGCCAAGAAAATCAATCGCAGCACAATCTATTCAAGACCATGGTTATATTTACGTAACAGAATCCTTGGATCGTGCAGTTGATATCGTGAACCAGTTAGCCCCAGAGCATTTAGAAGTGCTGACGGCGTATCCAGAATCACTACTTGGTCAAATCAAGCATGCTGGAGCGATTTTCTTAGGACGTTACAGCCCAGAGCCGGTAGGGGATTACTTCGCAGGACCGAACCATGTGCTGCCAACAAACGGGACAGCAAGATTCTCCAGTCCGCTTGGCGTCACGGATTTCCAAAAGAAAACGAGCATCATTTCATATAGCAAAGAAGCTTTTGAAACACATAGCGAAAGCATTGCGGCTTTTGCAAGATTAGAAGGGCTTGAAGCACATGCAAGATCGATTGAAGCGAGAAAGCGGGAGGAATCAGAATGAGACAGGCGGAAACAGCGAGACAGACAAATGAAACGAACATTTCGTTAGCGCTAGAGATTGATGGTGAAGGAAAAGCAGATATTCAAACAGATGTCCCTTTTATGACGCATATGCTCGACTTATTCACAAAGCACGGGCACTTTAACTTAACTGTAGATGCAAAAGGAGACACAGATGTCGATGATCACCACACAACAGAAGATATTGGCATCGTGCTTGGGCAGATGTTTAAAGAAGCGCTCGGTGATAAGAAAGGAATTAAGCGCTACGGCTCTAGTTTTGTTCCAATGGATGAAACACTCGCCCAAGTCGTCGTGGATTTAAGCAATCGTCCTCATTTGGAAATGAGAGCTGATTTCCCGAGTCAGAAGGTCGGCACCTTTGATACGGAGCTGGTTCATGAGTTTCTTTGGAAATTTGCCCTTGAAGCACGAATCAATCTTCATGTGATCGTTCACTATGGAACCAATACCCACCATATGATTGAAGCCATTTTTAAAGCGATGGCACGCGCCTTAGATGAAGCAACAACCATTGATCCGCGTGTGAAAGGGATTCCGTCGACAAAGGGGATGCTCTAATGATTGGCGTCATTGACTATGGAATGGGAAATTTGTTTAGCGTATCAAAAGCACTGGAACGAGCAGGAGCGTCTTATATCGTGTCTTCTGAAGTAGAGGAGCTGAAAAAGGCAGATGCGTACATTTTGCCAGGCGTCGGTTCGTTTCGTGATGCGATGCAGCTGTTAAGACAGACAGGACTTGAGGCGTTTATCCACCAAGTCGTCCAGGAAGGAAAGCTGTTATTTGGCATTTGCCTTGGCATGCAGTTGTTGTTTGAAGAAAGTGAAGAAGCAGGAAAAACAAAAGGGTTAGGCCTTTTAAAAGGACGTGTCGTTCTTTTGAAGGATCGTGATCAGGATGGACAAAGGCTGAAGGTGCCTCATATGGGCTGGAATGAGCTCACATTTCATCAGCCGTCACCATTATTTGACGGTGTGCCGGAAGGATTTGCATACTTTGTTCACTCTTATTATGTGAGCGGCATGAATCCAGAAGATCTATTGGCAAGTGCGCCCTATGGCGTTCAAGTACCTGCCATTGTTGGAAAGGGGAATGTGTTTGGAACGCAGTTTCACCCTGAAAAAAGCAGTACAACAGGAATGGCACTGCTGAAACAGTTTATTCAATTAGCAAACGAACAGAGGGTGAGCAAATGAGTGATTTTACATTATATCCAGCAATTGATATGAGAAATGGCAAATGTGTACGACTTGTGCAAGGAGACTATGACCAAGAAACCATTTATGGAGATTCACCGTTAGACATGGCGAGACGGTTTGCAAATGAAGGAGCGAAATGGATACATCTCGTTGATTTAGATGGCGCAAAAGCAGGAAAACGCGTGAATCACGAGCATGTGCTGGCGATTGCTTCCTCATTAGATGTGAATGTCCAAATTGGCGGCGGCATTCGGACAGAAGAAGATGTTGCATTCTATTTAAACAATGGCGTATCGAGAGTCATTCTTGGCAGTTCAGCGGTGTCAAACCCGATTTTTGTGAAAAAAATGCTGGCGCAATATGGAGAGAAAATTGCCATTGGCATTGATGCACGAAACGGTTTTGTATCGACTGAAGGGTGGCTTGAAACGTCGGAAGTGAAGGCGGAGGAACTCGGTAAGGAACTGGCAAAGGAAGGCGCAGAGGTCTTTATTTTCACTGATATTCAAATGGATGGCATGCTGTCTGGTCCAAATGTGGAAAGTACGGTTCGATTAGCAGAAGCAACTGGCAAACAAGTCATTGCCTCAGGTGGTGTCAGTGCAGTGAGTGATCTGCAAAAGCTGTCAGCACAAAAGCAGACAGGTGTGTCTGGTGCAATCATTGGCAAGGCGCTGTACACAAAGCAATTTGCTTTAGCTGAAGCGTTTGAAGGGCTTGACAGCATATGATGACAAAACGAATCATTCCATGTCTTGATGTAAAGGAAGGGCGTGTGGTCAAAGGGATCCAATTTCTAGGGTTGAAGGATGCTGGTGATCCGGTCGAATTAGCGCAGATCTATGACGAGGAAGGTGCGGATGAACTCGTCTTTCTTGATATATCTGCCTCTCATGAAGGCCGAAAAACAATGGTGGATGTGGTCAAACAAGTGGCATCCACTCTCGCTATCCCATTCACGGTGGGCGGCGGGATTAACCACCTTGATGATATGAAGCGTATATTAAGAGCGGGGGCAGACAAGGTATCTGTGAACACAGCGGCTGTTTTAAGACCGGAGCTAATAACAGAAGGAGCCGACTTTTTTGGTTCACAGTGCATAGTTGTTGCGATTGACGCGAAATACGATGAAGAGAAACAAGCATACATGGTCTATACGCACGGAGGACGCCGTCAAACGGATTTAGAAGTGAGTGACTGGGCGAAAGAAGCCGTGCGAAGAGGAGCAGGCGAGATCTTGCTGACTAGCATGGATGCCGATGGTGAGAAAACGGGCTTTGAGCATCGTTTGACGAGGCTTGTATCAGAAGCAGTCACAGTGCCAGTTATTGCTTCAGGAGGTGCTGGCAATGCGCAGCATATGCTGGAGGCTTTTACAAAAGGTGAAGCTGATGCCGCACTCGCAGCCTCTATTTTCCATTATAAAGAAACCTCCATTCAAGAAGTGAAGACATATTTGAGAGAACACGGGGTGAAGGTAAGATGAAACAGGCAAACGAATTAACCTTTAATGATGCAGGTCTCATTCCTGCCATTGTACAGGATGCTCAAAGCAAGGAAGTTCTTACTTTGGCGTATATGAATCAAGAATCCTATGAAAAAACATTAGAGACAGGGGAAACATGGTTTTTTAGCCGGTCGAGAAATGAGCTTTGGCACAAAGGAGCCACATCTGGACACACCCAGCGTGTTACATCTATTCGCTATGACTGTGATCAAGATGCCCTGCTTGTTCTAGTGACACCAAGCGGCCCAGCCTGCCATACAGGCAGCTATAGCTGTTTTTCAGAAGATGGCGTGAAACAGCAAAGGGGAGAACAAGACCGCTTTGCCATTTTAAATGAACTGGAACAGGTCATTGCGAAACGGCAGATGGAAATGCCAGAAGGAGCTTATACGACCTATCTTTTTGAAAAAGGAGTCGACAAAATCCTGAAAAAGGTAGGGGAAGAAGCTTCTGAAGTGATCATTGCGGCGAAGAACCGTGATCAAGAAGAATTGAAATGGGAAACAGCAGATCTCCTGTATCACCTTCTTGTGTTATTACGTGAACAGCAGCTGCCTCTTGATGATGTATTAAAGGTATTGAAAAAGCGCCATCAAGGGGAATGAAAAGCTGGGGGTATCCCCGGCTTTTTGCTTTTAAATGAAAAACAAATCCTTCCTTTCCTTTTGTTCTATGTGACGACTCATGAAGTATGTTATACTACACACGGTACACTGTTCGAAATGGAGGGTATAGGTGAGTAAATACACTTCTCAAAATAATCACACACAAGTCGTCCAGCTATTCCAAGATGGGCATTACTTTTTTCATAAAGGTCTAAAAGCATATAGAGAAAGAAATCTGTCTAGGGCAAGTAAGCTGATACAGCGGGCCATCGTACTTGAGCCTGAAAATGTAGAAATGCTGTCGCAGCTTGCCATTATTTATACTGAAATGGGTCATTACCAACAATCAAATGAACTGCTTGATTTTATCCTTGAACACTTGGATGAGAATATGTCAGAGTGTCACTACTTTAAAGCCAATAATTATGCGAATCTCGGTTTGTTTCAAGAGGCATATAGATGCGCCACTGCTTATGCTGCGCTGGAAGAAGACGGGGAATTTGCAGATGAAAATGACGATCTCCTCGATCTTCTTGATATGAGTGACGATGTTGATGAAGATTTTCCTTATGATCAGGATGATCTGATTGTAAAGCAGGATCAAGCCAACCATTTGCTAGAAAGCGGCAGGCTGGATGAAGCAATCGAGATGCTGGAACAGATGATTGTTGAGTATCCAGAGTTTTGGTCAGCGTATAATAATCTCGCTTTGGCCTATTTTTATTCTGGCCAAATCGATCAGGCAAAAGAAATGTTGAACCGGGTCCTTCATGAAAATCCCGGTAATCTGCATGCCCTTTGTAATCAGCTTGTTTTCTATCATTATGAAAAAGAAGAAGAAAAGGTCAATCTGTTAGCGAAGCAATTAACGCACGTGTATCCAATATTAAGTGAACAGCGTTATAAGCTTGGCGCAACATTTGCCCTTGTTGGAGAATTTGAATGGGCATTTAAATGGCTTTATTCTTTGTATAAAACAGGTTTCCAAGGTGATAGTACGTTTTTATACTGGCTGGCAAGTGCAGCCTATTATACGGGCCACAAAACGCTGGCGCAAACCGTCTGGGATAAGATGGTGGAAGAAGATATTGATGCAGATGAAATCAAGCCGTGGCAAGATAAACCAGAGGAGTCTGAGCCAATGGTTTCAATTGAGGAACGACTCACTGCCTACTATGTTAGCAAACAAAAAGGTGAACGTGACGTCTTGCAATCTGTTCTTGATTCCCGCGCTGCGAAAACGGCCTTTGAACAGCAGTTTATTGAGTTACTTTTATATGAAGATGAAATGGAAGAACGATCGTTTTCAGAAGATGCGGTCTTCGCAAAACAGGCGGCATCTGCTTTGGAAGAAGCGGTGCAGCCTGATAGCCACATGCCATATTTTTGGTTATTCCATATTATTCAGCAAGCACGCGCTTCAGGCGTAGAGAAGAAAAATGCCATTGCATGGGCAGCAGCTTCTTATTATCTATGGATGAATGAACAAGAAGAATCAGCTGTCAGCAAAAAAGAGATCGCAGCTTCTTTTCAGATCAGCGTTCAAACGCTGTCAAAATATGAGAATATTATTTGTGCGTTCATGGTTTGAATAGGTAAATAGATTCAGATAACAGCAGCATGGCCGAAAAGGTCATGCTTTTTTCTTGGATAAAAAGGTGGGATTTGCTAGGATTTGGCGAAGTATGACAATCTCGACATCTATTTGAAACATAAATGTAATAAAAATATTAGCTCATTTTGTCGATGTGTCATGTATAATGAAACTCGTGGATTAAAACAAAGACATATATTTAAATATTTTACTATACATAATGCAACACCTAGTGATAGAAACAATCTGGTCAACATCTGACTGAATCATCAGGAAGAAAGACACAGGAAGCACAGATTGGTCGCAGAGAATTTGCTGCTTTCTCATGTCGCTTGGGAAATTGTCAAAGGAGGAACTATACGTGAAAAAGTTTATTACTTTCGGTTTAGCTTCGGTGATTGGAGCGAGCGGTTTATTTATTCCATTTACTCATGAAGCAAATGCACAGAACTTTGAACAAAAGAAACAAGAACTAGACAGCAAGCAGTCAGAGGTAAACAAGAATCTTCAAAAGAAAAAAGAAGAGCTTTCAAAGCTTGAGGCAAAACAAGAGGCACTTGCGCTAAAGCTAAAAGAAATTGACGAAAAAGCTTTAAAAACAAGTGATCAAATCGAAGAAAAACAAAAAGAAAACGAAAAAACAAAAAAAGAAATCAAAGCACTGAAAAAAGAAATTGCTGATACAGAAAAACGTATCGAAGAAAGAAACGAATTCTTGAAAAAGCGTGTACGTGCGCTTCAAGAAAGCGGTGGTTCTACGAAATACATAGATGTATTACTAGGAGCAAAAAGCTTTAGCGATTTCATCAGCCGTGCAGGTGCTGTATCTACATTAATCAACGCAGACAGCGAAATCATTAAAGAACAAGAAAGAGACAAAGCAGAATTACAAAAGTCTGAAAACGAATTAAATACAAAGCTTGAAGATGTTCAAAAGACGCTTGCAAAGCTTGAAACACTTCAAACAGACTTAAATAAACAGCTTGATGAGAAAGACAAGCTATTCAAGCAAGTGAAAAAGCAAAAAGGAAGTGCTTCTTCTCAAATCAGCGAGTTAAACACTGAGGCAAACAGCATTGCATCTGAAAAAGACGCAACAATCGCTGCTCAAAAACAAGCTGAAAAAGAAGCAAGAGAAGCTGCTCAAAAAGCAAAAGAAGAAAAAGCACAAAAACAACAGCAGCGTCAAGCTAGTGTTCAAGCAGAAGACAACAGCTCTAATAACGACAGCGGTTCTTCTTCAAATAACAGTGGATCTTCAAATAACAATAGCAGCAGTTCACCAAGCAAAAAGCCATCTTCTGGCGGTGGATCACCTGTCAGCAATAACGTAGGCGGTATCGAAGGTGCAATCAGCACAGGTTCTACGATTGTAGGACAATCTCCATATAAATGGGGCGGCGGCAGATCACAAGCCGATATTGACGCACGTCGTTTTGACTGTTCTTCATTCGTTCGCTGGGCATTTGCATCAGCAGGCATCAACCTTGGACCAGTTGGCGGTACAACAACAGATACGCTTGTAGGTAAAGGAAGAGCTGTAAGTGCATCTGACATGAAACGCGGAGACCTTGTGTTCTTTGATACGTATAAAGTAAATGGACACGTTGGTATTTACTTAGGAAACGGTACATTCTTGAACGATAATAGCTCTCGCGGTGTTTCAGTTGACTCTATGAGCAACGTTTACTGGAAAAAAGCATTCAATGGCGTTGTAAGAAGAGTCGTTGAATAAATCATTACTTACTATATAACCGTAAACAGGCTTCCTTAAACAGCAGTTTAAGGAAGCTTTTTCTTTTTTCGAAGATATGAGCAAATGATTCGCTTATTACCCGCAGATTTAATAGGATATGGGTAAGGAATAAAAGCTAAGAGTGGAAATGATGCTCTCTGTCATGAATGGAAGCATCACCCAAGGGCATTCTAATAAGAAATGCTAGCAGCAATTGAAGAGGGAGTGACAGTTGTGTCAGAAGAAAAAATCTACGATACGATCATCATTGGAGCGGGTCCTGCCGGAATGACAGCCGCTGTTTATACATCACGGGGAAATCTTTCAACACTGATGATTGAAAGAGGAATTCCAGGCGGCCAAATGGCGAATACGGAAGATGTCGAGAACTATCCGGGCTTTGAAAGCATCTTAGGGCCGGAACTTTCAAATAAAATGTTTGAGCATGCAAAGAAATTCGGTGCCGAGTATGCGTATGGCGATATTAAAGAAATTGTAGATGGTGAAGAGTACAAAATCGTCAAAGCTGGTTCCAAAGAATACAAAGGACGCTCTGTCATTATTGCGGCAGGTGCTGAATACAAAAAAATCGGTGCACCAGGCGAAAAAGAACTTGGCGGCCGCGGCGTATCATACTGCGCGGTATGTGATGGAGCCTTCTTTAAAAACAAAGAGCTTGTCGTGATTGGCGGAGGAGACTCAGCAGTAGAAGAGGGTGTTTACCTCACTCGCTTTGCATCTAAAGTCACTATTGTCCATAGACGCGACAAACTGCGTGCCCAAAGCATCTTACAAGCACGTGCATTTGATAATGAAAAAATCGACTTTATGTGGAACAAAACCGTCAAAGAAATCAATGAAGAGAACGGGAAAGTCGGCAGTGTGACATTAATTGATACCGTGACAGGTGAGGAAGAAGACTTCAAAACAGATGGCGTCTTTATCTACATCGGTATGCTGCCGCTGTCTAAACCATTTGAAAATCTAGGGATTACAAATGCAGAGGGTTACATTGAGACGAACGAAAGAATGGAAACAAAAGTTGAAGGAATCTTCGCAGCTGGAGACATTCGTGAGAAAACACTTCGTCAAATCGTCACAGCAACAGGTGATGGAAGTATTGCAGCACAGAGTGCACAGCATTATGTAGAAGAGCTTGCTGAAAAGCTAAAAGCAATGAAATAAACAGCTGTCGTAAATCCTTAATATTGCGTCACGGGCTTTTAACTGGAATGTAACACGGGTGAAACAATTATCCGTTATGATGAAACTAGTAATTGACCCCCTTTTATAAGGAATACATGTTTGGCACGGATGTGAATCCGTGTCCTTTTTTTTGCTTAAAATCAGAAATTCACGAGATGTTCACAAATGACGCATGGAGAACCGTTAGATGTTGTAAAATAAAGAATAGAGAAAGTGCCCGTCACCATATTCATACGAAAACCTGTCTGTTTTCAGTGAAGAACGGGCATGTTCATTGTGGGAGTCATGATGAACCTGTATAATAAGAAAAAGACATAAAAGAGTAGGTGACAGCTGATGCAACGAGTAACCAATTGTGTGCTGCATCACGAAGATCAAGTTCTCTTGCTGCAAAAGCCAAGACGAGGCTGGTGGGTAGCACCTGGCGGCAAAATGGAGAGCGGAGAATCGGTCAAGGATTCAGTCGTTCGAGAATTTAGAGAAGAAACAGGCATTTATATTTTAAATCCGCAGCTAAAAGGCGTATTTACCTTTATCATAAAAGAAGGCGATCAAATCGTTCAAGAGTGGATGATGTTCACCTTTATGGCAGATTCCTTTACAGGAAAAAACGTATCAGAGTCGGAGGAAGGCATTTTAAAATGGCATGATGTAAAAGATGTGCCCAGCTTGCCGATGGCTCCAGGAGATTCCCATATTCTTGACTTCATGTTGAAAGGCAAAGGACTTCTCCACGGCACTTTTACGTATACACCAGATTTTGAGCTGATTGCTTATCGATTAGATCCTCAAGGAGACTAATAAATGAACCGTTTTCATAAAGAAGGAGAGGGAGCAGGCATGAATACGCACAAACAAGATGATATTCAGCTTGTGATTATTACAGGAATGTCAGGTGCGGGGAAAACCGTTGCCATCCAAAGCTTTGAAGACTTAGGTTACTTTTGTGTGGATAACTTACCGCCATCACTTTTACCGAAGTTTCTAGAGCTCATGAAGGAATCCAATTCAAAGATGAGCAAGGTGGCCCTTGTGATGGATTTGCGCGGACGCGAATTCTTTGATAGCTTAATTGCTGCCTTAGATGAGATGAGTGATATCGGCTGGATCACACCAAGGATTCTATTTTTAGATGCAAACGATAAGGTGCTTGTCTCAAGATATAAAGAAACGAGACGTTCTCATCCCCTTGCGACAACAGGTTTGCCGCTCGAAGGAATTGAGATGGAACGCGATCTGTTAGAAGAGTTAAAAGGCCGGGCTCAAATGATTTTTGATACATCGGATTTAAAACCCAAACAGCTTCGAGAAAAAATTGTTGCACACTTTGCCACGAGCCAAGGGCAGGTGTTTACAGTGAATGTGATGTCCTTCGGTTTTAAATACGGTCTGCCGATTGATGCTGATCTTGTATTTGATGTGAGATTTCTGCCGAATCCTTACTATATTGAGAGCATGCGTCCACAGACTGGAAACGATGAAGAAGTACGCTCCTATGTCATGAAGTGGAGTGAAACGCAAAAGTTCACAGAGAAATTAATCGACCTTCTCAGCTTTATGCTACCGTCCTATAAACGAGAAGGAAAAAGCCAACTTGTTATTGCCATTGGCTGTACAGGCGGACAGCATCGATCAGTGACGCTAGCGAACTACTTATCGGAGTATTTTAAAAATGACTACTATACACATGTCACTCACCGGGACATTGAAAAGAGAAGCAGAAAATAGATGACGACACTACCAAAGGTTGTCATTCTTGGCGGAGGCACTGGCTTATCTGTTTTACTTAGAGGATTAAAGACAAAGCCAGTGGACATTACCGCCATTGTGACGGTAGCTGATGATGGAGGCAGCTCAGGCAGACTGCGACATGATTTGAATATTCCGCCTCCAGGCGATATTCGAAATGTACTTGCGGCACTCTCTGATGTCGAACCGCTTGTAGAAGATTTATTTCAGCACCGTTTTAATAAAGGGAATGACTTAACAGGCCACTCTCTCGGCAATCTCATTCTTGCGGCTATGACGAATATAACCGGTGATTTTTTTCATGCCGTCACAGAAATGAGCAAGGTCTTAAATGTGAGAGGAAAAGTATTGCCAGCAGCGAATTCAAGTGTTGTTCTTCATGCGGAATTAGAAAACGGGCAAGTGGTAACAGGAGAATCAAAAATCCCAACCTATGGTGAGCGAATTAAACGAGTGTTCCTCACACCCGATACGATTGAGCCGCTCCCAGAATCGATTCAAGTCATTCGTGAAGCCGACTTGATCGTCCTTGGACCTGGCAGCTTGTATACAAGTATCTTGCCAAACTTGCTTGTACCGCATATTGGCGAAGAAGTCATTCGTTCTAAGGCGAAAAAAGTCTATATTTGCAATGTCATGACACAGCCAGGGGAAACGCTTTCCTACAGTGCAGCTGATCATGTGCAGGCACTAAACGATCATATGGACCGACCATTTATCGATACGATATTTGTGAACAATAAAGAAATTCCAGAAGAAATCAAAGCAAAATATGCAGAAGAACAGGCGCAGCCTGTACAATTCGACACAGATGTACTCAAAGCCATGGGACTAGAAGTCATCCCTGGGGAAATCATTACATATGACCAGCATGTGATTCGTCATGATACGTTGAAAGTAGCTGCGCTGCTTGTCGATTTGCTGCATCAGAAAAAATAGGAATGGGGGTGGCAAGGATGTCATTTGCATCCGAAACAAAAAAAGAGCTGACTAATCTGGAAGTGAAGGACTGCTGCACAAAAGCAGAGCTTTCTGCCCTCATCCGTATGAACGGTTCATTATCTTTTTCTAATCGAAAATTGATTTTAGATATACAGACAGAGAACGCAGCCATTGCAAGACGTATTTATACCCTTTTGAAAAAGAAATACGATGTGACTGTCGAGCTGCTCGTTCGTAAAAAAATGAGATTAAAAAAGAATAATGTGTATATTGTCAGACTGGTAGAACGAGCGAAAACCATTTTAGAGGACCTAAAGATATTAGGTGAACAATTTGTATTTGAACGCAACATTTCAGAAGAACTTGTGAAGAAAAGATGCTGCAAGCGTTCCTATATGAGAGGTGCTTTTTTAGCAGGAGGTTCTGTGAATAATCCAGAAACCTCTTCGTATCACCTTGAGATTTTTTCACTATACAAAGAACATAATGATGCCCTATGTGAGCTCATGAATCAATTCCATCTTAACAGTAAAACACTTGAACGCAAAAAAGGCTTTATCACATACATGAAGGAAGCGGAGAAAATTACGGAATTCTTAAGTGTTGTGGGTGCTCATAACTCATTGCTTCGTTTTGAAGACGTGCGCATCGTCCGAGATATGAGGAATTCAGTGAACCGGCTCGTCAATTGTGAAACAGCAAACTTGAATAAAACGATCGGTGCCTCACTGCGCCAGGTTGAAAATATTCAATTCATTGACGAAAAGATTGGACTAGACGCCCTGCCAGATAAGCTGCGTGAAATTGCGCAACTGCGTATTGACTACCAAGAAGTCACATTAAAGGAACTTGGCGAAATGGTGGAAAGCGGCAAGATCAGCAAATCAGGCATTAATCACCGTTTAAGAAAGCTAGATCAAATTGCAGAACAATTAAGAAACGGACAAGCTGTTACACTCAAATAGGGAAATAAAAAAGGGAGGCAGATCATATGGTGGAAAAAACGGTCACAATTCAGCTGAAAACGGGTTTGCAGGCACGTCCGGCTGCTTTGTTCGTTCAAGAAGCCAATCGTTTTGGTGCTGATATTTTTCTAGAGAAAGATGGGAAAAAGGTCAATGCGAAGAGTATTATGGGACTGATGAGTCTTGCGATCAGCTCTGGGGTCACCGTCAAACTAATAGCTGATGGAGCAGATGAACAAGAAGCCATCGATGCGTTAACGGATTTTATCAATCAAGAAAACTGAGTCTCTTTCAAGGGCTCAGTTTTTTTAGGAGGGAAAGTTGTGATTCAATCAGCCTTTTTACAGAAAATTGGATACGAAGCCGCGTCCATTACGTTTGATCAATTACCGGATTTACTAAGGAAGATGGCTTATACCTTTCCTTTTGAAAATAGATCTGTGGTGGGTAAACACGCCTATGCTTTGGATCAAGAAGGTTTGAAGCATCATCTTCTGGAAGGCAGCAGAGGTGGGCTTTGCTATGACCTCAATCCGCTCTTATATTATGTCTTAAAAGAGGCAGGTCTCGCCGTAAAGCTCGTTCAAGGGACCGTATATAACAAAGAAGCAGAGAAGTGGGCACTGGATGGGACGCATGTAGCCATCGTCCTTCAACATCACCATGAGCGCTACCTCATTGATGCAGGATTTGGTGTGAATTTACCCCTTCAGCCCGTCCCTTTTACAGGTGAATGGGTGGAAGCACCGTCCCTTCGTTTTCGCGTGAACGCAGAGGAAACAGAAAAAGGAACCCATCTACTCCAATTGGATAGGGGAGCAGGTGCTGAAACAGGTTATGCTTTCACATTAAAAGAAGTCGGTGAAGATACACTTGTGCAATTGCGGCATGAGATTTATGAAAATGAAGCCTCTCCTTTTAACAAAAGGCTGCTTGCATCCAAACTGACACCAACAGGTCGTGTGATCGTGACAGAGGATCATGTCACGATACATGAACAGGAAGAAGTATCGAAGAAACCACTCTCACAACCGTTTGAGGAGTACGTACAAAAACTGCTTCCGTAAACAATATCAAAAAAGACAGCCCTTTTGACTTAGGGCTGTCTTTTTCATTGATTAACGAATCCTCGTAAATGTCGCATAGTGATCGGTTGTTTTATAAATGAGCCAGTCACTTGAATACACAAGGCGGTCAGCATTACGGAAACCGGAGACGTAGTTGATGTCGGCTTCACGCCATGTACGGCCACTAGCGGATGGAAGGCGTCCCTCCCGATTAGAGAATACGTCTCCACCGATGCTTTTGCCCGGCGCGACTTCAGCTAAATTTCCTTTTGATGCCACCCATCCGAGGGCGCTCGCTTGTGATTTGGTGATGTAATTATCAGGTAGTCGTTTATAGCGGATTAAGTAATCTGCTACACCATCAAAGGTATTAATGACGGCAAGGGTACGAAGGTCTGGTGCAAGCTGTACGGAAGCAGTCTCATTTGTGGCTGTTGGTGCAAGTGGTGTTTCTGCATGGACTTGCTGCGGGATAAATCCAGAAAACAGAATGGCAGCAATCAGAGCGAACAGAGTAAAAATCGAACTTATTTTTTTCATCTTGATCCTCCTCAAAAGGAAATGGGATGCCGTCCTCTTGATGCTTGTCTACCTCATATTATAGCACCGGCATATGAAGAGAATGTAAAGAATCAGGAGATTGGAAAAAATGAGGCTTTTTGACCTACTGTCTCTAGATGACGTAAACAAAAAGACGCAGTTCCCTGCGCCTTTTTTCAATTAAGATGAGGCAAGCTCCTTCACAATATCAACAGGGGCTTTGCCATCAATTCCATGAAGTACATTATGAATGGCTCGTTTCAGCATAAGATCTCTTGTCGTTTCAGTAGCGGAACCGATATGCGGGGCAAGCGTGACATTGTCCATCTCTTTGAAAGGATGATCTTCCTGAAGCGGTTCTTGCTCATACACATCCAGACCAGCTCCTTTAATCCACCCTTCCTGCAGTGCTTGAATGAGGCTTTTCTCATCGACGGTTTTTCCTCGGGAGATGTTCACGAATAAAGCTGTCGGCTTCATTAATTTCAATTCCCGCTCTCCTATCATATGGTACGTCTCATCCGTCAGTGGTGTGATTAACACAATGATATCAGCTTGCTTCAGCAAGTCATCCAGTGCACAATATACAGCGCCATATGCCGATTCGGCTTTCTCGTTCCGGCTCCGGTTGTGATAGAGGACGTTCATATCAAAACCATGAGCGGCTCGTTTGGCTACTTGCTCACCGATTCGTCCCATCCCAATGATCCCAAGCGTTTGATGATGGACATCAATGCCGAATATATCTTCCTCTTGAACAAATTTTGTCCATTTTCCCTTGCGGATAAAACGATCAAGCTCGGCAATTCTCCTCGCAGAAGAGAGAATGAGCGAAAAGGCAAGATCAGCAACGGTATGATCGAGTGTATAAGGCGTGTGCGTACCAATCACGCCTCTTTGTCTCATGGCTTCTAGATCAAAATTGTCATAGCCGACTGAATTATTGCTCACCACCTTGAGTTGGGGTGCATGATCTAATAAATCTTGATCAATTTTCGTGCCAGATGTTAAAAGGCCATCAGCCTTCTGCAGCTTCTCAAATAATAGATCTCTTGGGATCGGGTCCTTTGACTGCCATACCTCATATGTACAATGTTCTTTTAACATGTCTTCAAAAGCGGTAGGTAAGGGTTTGGCGACAAAAATATGTGGTTTCATCATCAACTCGCTCCTTTCATATGGTCATCTTTCTCTTTTTATTATAAAGCAACCATTTTGGCAGTACACGTTTGAATATGAGCTGCTCAATATTTAATATACTGAAATAACGGAAAAGGAGAGATTTTTATAGTGAAAGAGTAAATGACATGGCCATCTGATGTCTTTTTATGATGTAGAAAAACGAGTGATTAGTAGATGAGTCATAGAAAAACGCTAGATGTTTCGAGAGATAATCTGACAAATTGGAAAAAAGATCGAGACTTTTTGATAGAAAATTTATTATATTTGCAGTGTATTAAACGGGATGGTCATTTTCTACTAAACCTTTTCATCGTCTTTTGGTGAAATGAGAGCCATCGTTTGTAAGCAAAAGCCGCATATCCCCTGTGCTGAAGCGGAACAAAGAGCAAAATAGAGAAAATGCTTACATATTCTCTCATCGTTTTCTCATTTTTTTCTTTTTTTTCTATCATTTTTCTTCTCTATGCTTGAGAACACACAAGGGAAAAGGAGGCCAGGTAAGGCGTTACAATCACTTAAAAAAGATAGGAGATGACAGGATGGGATCAACATTAGAACAGATTCTTCAGCACAATGAAGACTTTGTGAAAGAGAGACAGTATGAGCCTTTCAAGGCGGGAAAATTTCCTGAGAAGAAATTGGTTATATTAACTTGTATGGACACACGCCTGTTGGAATTATTACCCCAATCCATGGGGCTTCGTAACGGTGATGCGAAAATCATTAAAAATGCAGGAGCCATCGTCACACATCCATTTGGTAGTGTCATGCGGAGTATTTTACTAGCCATTTATGAGCTGAAAGCAGAGGAAGTATGCATTGTCGGACATCATGAATGCGGAATGGCAGGCCTTGCGGCAGACCCTTTACTTGAAAAGGCAAAAGCAAGGGGAATTGAGGAAAAGTGTTTGAGCATTGTGAAAAGCGCAGGTGTCGATTTAAAGGGCTGGCTGACAGGCTTTGATTCAGTGGAAGAGAGCGTATCTCAAAGTGTGAAATTAGTCAAAGAGCACCCGCTCATGCCAAGTGATGTAGCTGTTCATGGACTAGTGATTCATCCGGCAACAGGAAAGCTGGATGTCGTTATAAAAGATAAACAGATTGACCCGCAATATACCTAAATCATCTACACATACTTGAAGGAGGCCAACACATACCATGCGTTTTTATGGAAGATTTGAAGGTTATGATTCATCAAAGTTTAGACGCGATTTAATCGCTGGGCTTGTCGTGGGCGTTGTGGCAATTCCTTTAGGCATGGCTTTTGCCATTGCATCTGGTGTCGGACCAGAATATGGATTATACACAGTCATCGTTGCCGGCATTTTGATTTCATTGTTTGGTGGTTCAAAGTATCAGATCGGCGGACCGACCGGGGCATTTGTTCCAATTTTATTCGGGATCGTCAGCCAGTACGGTATCGAAAACTTACTCATTGCTGGTTTTATGGCAGGCTGTATGCTTGTATTATTCGGAATATTCAAACTAGGAAAGCTCATGAAATTTATTCCTCGTCCGGTTATTATCGGCTTTACTGCTGGCATTGCTGTCATTATTTTTTCAGGACAGATTGCCAACTTCCTCGGATTAAAGGGTGTTGAAAAGCATGAAAGCTTTTTCCTCAATATGAGAGAGATCGTGGTCCATCTCGGTACCGCAAACAGTCTCGCCATTCTCACAGCGATTGTTGGGCTCATCGTGATTTTGGCGGCGCAAAAATACATTCCCAAAATACCTGGTGCTCTATTAGGTCTACTCGTTTCAACATTTATAGCTGTTCTCTTTTTTCAAGGACAAGTTGAAACCATCGGCTCTGCATATGGCGAAATCCCTCGTCAGCTGCCAACTTTCGCTTTTCCTGAATTGACGATTGAAAAAATGATTTATTTGCTGCCGCCGGCTATTGTCATTGCACTTTTGGGCGGCGTGGAGTCCATCTTGTCCGCGATGGTTGCTGATAATATGAAAGGTTCTAAACATGACAGCAATAAAGAACTCGTCGGGCAAGGAATTGCCAATATGGCGGCACCGCTTTTCGGAGGGATTCCAGCGACTGGAGCGATTGCTCGTACGGCAACAAACATTAAAAATGGCGGAGCAAGCCCCATTTCAGGAGTCGTGCATGGTGTCGTCGTCTTGCTCATCTTAATGTTATTTGCACCATATGCATCGATGATTCCGCTTGCTGCCATGGCACCGATTTTGATGTTTGTGGCGTGGAATATGAGTGAGAAAAAAGAGTTTATCAATATTGTCAAAGTCAAAAATGCGGATTCCCTTGTGCTTGTCGTGACCTTCCTGCTGACGGTCATCGGTGATTTGATTATTGGCGTGACTGCAGGTCTCATTTTAGCGTTTATCGCCTTTATCAAAAAAATGAGCCAGACAACGAATATCCACACAAATGTCGCTGTTCCTCAAATCGAAACGGCGGCTGCCTTAGAAAGGGAGACCGATCAGAAAGGAATTAGTATGTATTCGATTGAAGGGCCACTCTTTTTCGGTACAACCGATTCATTGGAAAATTCGATTTTGGATCATGTTCAGACAAAGCCGAAAACACTCATTTTGCTTATGAACAAAGTGAATTATATGGACACCTCAGCAGAAGCGGTTCTGATGAACATTTCCAATCGATTAAAGCATCACAATGGAAAATTGATGATTGTAGGGCTTCAATCACAGCCAAAAGAGCTTTTGCATCGTACCGGTCTTTTCCATCACATTGGAAAGCAGCATTTCTTTGAACGAACGGATGATATTTCACCACAGCAGCTATAAAAGGCTAAAAAAAGCACGTGACATGTCGGTCACGTGCTTTTTACCTGCTCTTTTTCACTAGAAAACCGTTGTGTGAGTTTCTGTTGATGGGAAGAGAAGACCTCTTCTACTGTTACATCATAGAGATCAGCTAGAACCAGTAGATTTCCTAAGACATCTCCCATTTCTTCAATAAGGTCCTTTCTTAACGCGGCGTCCTCCTGTGTTTTCTCATCAGGTCGATCGCGTCCAATTTCGACCGCCCTGACTGCACGAGCGAGTTCTCCTGTTTCTTCCATCAGGAAACCTAACCTGATAAACGGCCCGTATTCTGTCCAATTTCTCATTTTGTAGAAATCTTTGATCCATTTTTCCATTTCAGTTGTTTGCATTCTCTTTATACAGCTCCTTATATGGTGTTCACCTTCTGATTTTACACTATATATAGATGGAGCGGCTGTTTCTTTACAATGAATTATAGTAGAATGAGTGGGTGAAGAAATCATAGAGAGAGATGGAGCTGTTTTGATGAAAACGATTTGTGTGTTTGCTGGTTCGAATCCAGGTGTGAATGACATCTACAAACAAAAAGCTGTCGAGCTAGGAGCTTATATGGCAGAGCAAGGAATCCGTCTTGTATACGGCGGCTCACGAATTGGCTTAATGGGCGCTATAGCGGATGAGGTGTTAAAAAACGGCGGGCAAGTGATCGGAGTCATGCCAAAAGGGCTTTTTAGAGGAGAGGTTGTGCATCAAGAGCTCACTGAACTCATTGAAGTCAAAGGAATGCATGAACGAAAAGCGAAAATGAGCGAGCTGGCCGATGGGTTTATTGCCATGCCAGGTGGTTTTGGTACATATGAAGAATTATTTGAGGTGCTATGCTGGGCGCAAATTGGCATCCATCAAAAGCCAATCGGATTGTATCAAGTGAATCAGTATTTCAAACCGCTCCTCGACATGGTGACGTTCAGTGTACAGGAAGGTTTTTCGAATGAATCACACCTTCAATTGCTGCATGCCTCTGGAGAACCGGAAGAATTGATTTCACAGATGGCTTCCTATCAAACACCGTCTCTTCAGCAGAAATGGACGGAGCTGTCTTAAAACAGATGCATAACAAAAAACCGCCTGTTCAAAGAGCAGACGGTTTGTTTTGTGATTATTTTTGTTCTTCTGAATTACGGGTCAAGACTTTGTCAATGAGTCCGTATTGAAGTGCTTCTTCCGCTGTTTTGAAGTTGTCACGATCTGTATCGCGCTCAATGACTTCAATTGGCTGACCAGTACGTTCAGCAAGTACTTGGTTCAGTTTATCGCGTAAAGAAAGGATTCGTTTTGCCGCAATTTCAATTTCTGTTGCTTGACCTTGCGCACCACCTAGTGGTTGGTGAATCATCACTTCACTATTTGGAAGGGCATAACGCTTACCTTTTTCACCAGCAGCAAGCAGGAACGCACCCATAGATGCAGCCATACCAATACAAATAGTTGATACCTTTGGTTTAATAAATTGCATCGTATCGTAAATGGCCATACCAGCTGTGATCGAACCGCCAGGGCTGTTAATGTAGATAGAGATATCTTTTTCTGGATCCTCGGCTTCTAAGAAGAGAAGCTGTGATACGATGGAGTTGGCAACATTGTCATCGATCGCAGAACCAAGCATGATAATACGGTCTTTTAAAAGACGAGAATAAATGTCGTAAGCTCTTTCCCCACGATTTGTTTGCTCAATGACTGTAGGTATTAAATTCATAATGTTCCTCCTTCACCTTTTAGGTAAGTATGTAATTCAATGATACATTTTTGGTCAATAAAGGTCAAACAAAATGCTGACCTAAAATCAAATACCCCTATCCATTTTCCCCAAAACTCTTCCACTTCAAACCATCATATGAGTATATGTATGGGAATGAAGAAAATGCATCGACAGGGATAGCGATTAATCATTGCTTTCTTGCAGCATTTCCCTTATAATTTGATATGCTGACGTTCAAAAAACATATCGTGCGCTCGTAGCTCAGTTGGATAGAGCGGTGGTTTCCGGTACCACGTCTGCCGGGGGTTCGAATCCCTCCGAGCGCGTTATTTAACAATGTTGAAGAAGTTGCTTACTTTATTCTTAAAGTGGATTTTGTATCTTATGAAAACCTTTCGATAATAATGAATCTGACTCCATAAAGTGAGACAAATAAAAAACACCTTTAAGTTGAAAATCGGGTATAGCATACCTGAAAACAAGTTGGAGGTGTTTTTGTATGGGAAAAAGAGTTAGTTACCCGATTAGTATAAAAGAAGAGGTCATTCAAATGAGATTAGCGGGAATCCCTACAAAAAAATCATGGACAAGCTAGGAGTTAAGAATAGGACACAAGTAAAAACGTGGATAAGATGGTAAAGTCCCTAATATCGAGGAGTTGTGATGATAACTGCAATATTCCTCCGATATGTTAAAGTATAGAATTAAATAAGAAGAAGAATAACGAAGTACCTTCTTCTTACTTAATGACCTTTAAATTGTAATAACGATCTTTTCGTTATTCTTATCTGTTATTAAATAGACCATTTTATCATCTTCAGATTTTCTTGTAGAGAAGTATTTAATACCGATATCTAAATTTGTATTCAAGATAGTTCTGTATTCTAAATCGATCCCTTTATTTGAAAATTGAATTTGAGTAATTGGATATTTTTTGTTGAAGACTGATGATTGCCATCCTTCAATGGGATCAGTGTGACCTTCATATCTTTTAAACTCTGTAACATGATTAAGTTGAAGTAGCTCTATAGTTCTCCCATTCAATGTGCTTTCAAGCAATACTTTCTTTTTTGTTTCTACGGTAGTTTTTACATTCTTATCAATATTGAATATCTGACTATAGGTTCGAAGTTTATTACTAGTTAATTCATCAAAAATAATTATGGATTCCAACCTTTTTAGATAAATGAGAGTTCTTTTTACTTTTACTCCTGCATAAAGTGAGTGAATACCGGTAACGAAACTGTAGTCTTCATGGAGGCCATAATTCTGTATTTTAGAATTTCCAACTTGTTCATCTGAAATTTCATATGATTTTCTATTCACTGTGATGGTATTATGTGCCTTGGAGCTTCTAAAGTACTTGCGATAACTATCTTTTTCTTGATAATTATATTTCCCAGAATCTACAAAAAAATCAGTCTCTCCAATCGAAAGTAGAAAAGATAGATCATCGGCATGTTTATGAGTTCTGGAATGAAAACCAGCTAAAAATTTCAAATAAAGCTGATCATTGTTATAATCCCAATTATTTCTAAAAATAGAAATTCCAGCATCCATATATACTTTATCTATATCAGGTTGTTTTCCAGTACGACCTTTGGTACGAGTGTATAGTAAGGTTGGATTCGTTATATTGTCTGTTGATAAATATGTAATGCCATCTGGCCCGGAATCGCCTGTCATTGGTATTTTTCCATCAGGTTTAACTACGTAAGCTAAATAATCTTCCATTTTGTATATCAAAAAAGATAGTTCAGAAACTTCTTTTTTGTGGTACTTTAAAAATTCATTGATACTTTTAAAAAGATTCATTACAACGATGTGATATGCTGCACTATGCTCAAGATGGACACCACTAGGAGCAACATCTTTTTTGGCATGTTGCATAAACCTATTAATTGCTTTACTATACCATCTATTCGAGTTAGATAAATGAGGGAAAACTAAAGATAGTTCAATTAAAGAACGATCTTGGAAAATACCATGATTATTAATAAATGTGTGGTTCTTATCATCTTCAAGGTAGTCACCATGCTTAATTAAAGTTTTTGTAATAATTTCAGCAAAGGATTCGTCGAAAATTGACGAATTTTTATAGTTTGTCCAAAAATGTATGATGTTAACAATTCTATTAGCGACACTGTGGTCTTTCCATGCAAATTTGCTTACTTGTTCTTCTTTTGAGGGGTTTGTTAATATCCAACTGTTAATGATCTCTTTTGACTTTTCTAAATACTTTAATTCAGGATTTATTTCATAAGCATGCATTAAATATGCTACAATATCCAAACTATGTAGATAGAAACACCATGTGATATCATTGTAGGGGTTTTCTTTCCATGTAATATCATCGACTTTAACAGTAGGCCATGCAGAATGGACATATAGATGATTATCTACTATTTTATCAGCATTAGTGATTGTATTTTTGTTCGGTTTACTTCTTTTGAAAATCATTTTTAGTCACCTTCCTTTAAAGACTAGCTCTAATTATACAGTAAATAAGGGGAGATATATCAAAATTTTCAAGATATTGAGCATAATATTTCTGAAAATGTTATATGTAAGATGAAAGTCATATTCAATAATCCTGAGATACTACAAAAATGTTGTTGATATAGATGCGATATTATTTATGATTATTGTATAAAGTCGAATAAAAACTTGGTTGCGATCTAATTAACTTAATGCATGATGAAAACACTCCATATGAAGTGTTTTTTTATTTATCATCTAAACCACACTGCTTATGTTATAATTAATAATCATTCTCAATTAAAGGTGGTTTCGTAAGTGAAAAAAATGATTTGGCTTATGAGTCTGCTGGCAGTATTGTTGGTGGCTTGCGGGCAGAAAGACAATAAAGAACAAGAATCAAATACTCGTACATATACAATTGAAACGGGTGAAAAGATCACCATTCCAGACAAACCGAAACGAATTGTTGTGTTAACAGCACAGCTTGGAAATTTTAAAAAGTTAGGTGTGACACCTGTTGGCATGACAGATGTTTATCCTAAATCATCCTTTTTAGATGAAACAGGTGTGAAGAGGGTGCCGATAGAAAATGTGGAGGCAATCGCCAAACTGAAACCTGATCTCATTATTGCGTATTCACAAAATGATCAAGTTGAAAAATATAAAAAGATCGCAAAAACAATCACTTTCACAACAAGTGAGCATAGCTTTAAAGAGATGCATATTGAAATCGGAAAGATTCTTGGAAAAGAATCGTTAGCCAAAAAACAAATACAAGAAATGGACGAGCAGCTGAAAAAAGACGGCAAAGAGGTCAAAGCAAAAATTGGTGAAGACAAGACGTTCTCCATTATGGATGTGCAGCCTAAGCAGGTGTACTTATTTGGTACAGACTTTGGTCGTGGAGGAGAGGTTATCTATCAAGGGTATGGATTCAGTTTGCCTGAAAAAGCAGAGAAAGCTCTACCAAAAGAAGGGTATCTCGGTATTTCATTAGAAGAGATGAATGAGTATACAGGTGACTATTTACTTGTACCAACAAAGGATGGAAAAGCACCGAATTCTGATATCACAGGTAGCGGTGTATGGAAGAAGAATAAAGCAGTGAAACAAGGACATGTTTTATCCTATTCAATCAAAGAATTTATCTATGCTGATCCAATCTCAATTGAAAAACAGTCTGCTGCGTTTAAACAAATGCTGCTCAAAAATTAATAGAAAAAAGACAAAGCACTTAAAAAGGAGGCTTTGTCTTTTTTTCTGCTATCCTCTTAAAATACTAGCCCTAAGACTCATTTATCCCCTTTTCAGGCGTATTTGTTGAGCCTGATCACTGTATAAGATTAACATGGAAGGGAATTGACAATAAGGAGAGGATTCTTGTGGCGAAGGTTTTAATGATTACGTTCCCAGCTGAAGGACATGTGAACCCAATGTTAGGGATGATTAGAGCATTTGTTGATCGAGGTGATGAAGTGCATGTGGTCACAACTGAACATTATCAAAAACGGATCAAACGCTTAGGCGCTCACATACATATACATCCAGATTATATTCGGACATTAAGCGTGGAAGAAGACGATTTGGAGTCCATGCAGCCATTTTTTCATGCCATGCTACAAACGTCATTAGACATTTTAGAAGTGGTGGAAACTCTTTCTCAACAGCATTCATTTGATTTGGTCTATTTTGATATGTTTGGAGCAGGTGAGCTTGTGCGGGATTACTTACAGATTCCAGGCATCGGTTCGAATCCTTCTTTTGTGCTGCAGGAGGCGCATTTTGATACACCTCTATACAGAAAAGATGAGAAGGCGGCTCATCTGTTAGAAGAAATACATGAACGTTTTGGCGTTCAGCCAAAGCATTTGATGCAATTCATGAAAAACCGCGGCGAACTGAATATGGTGTATACAAGTGAATATTTTCAGCCGTCTGTTGATGCATTGGATGATTCGTTTGTTTTCATTGGACCGAGTTTTCTAAAACGTGCTGACCAGCACGTTTTCCCATTAGAAGCGCTTGAGCGGGAGAAGGTTGTCTTTATTTCAATGGGAACGGTTCTTGGAGATACTGAAGCATTCTTTAATATGTGTATTGATGCCTTTGCCGACTTTGATGGAAAAGTGATTCTCGCAACTGGTGAAAAAATCGACATGTCTCTCCTAAAAGAAGCGCCATCTCATTTTCTCATCGAGCCTTATGTGCCACAGCTTGAAGTCCTTGAACTGACAGATGTGTTTGTGACCCACGGCGGGATGAACAGTGTCAATGAAGGTATTCATTATCATGTTCCAATGGTTGTCATCCCGGTTGACAAAGATCAGCCGATGGTGGCAAAAAGACTGACGGATCTCTCTGCTGCTCGTGCACTCGATAAAGACCAGCTGACAGCAAGGCAGTTGAGAGATACTGTAGAGAGTGTACTCGGAAGTGACACATACCGTGCTGGGATTGAAAAGATTGAAGAAAGTTTCCAAACAGCAGGTGGAACAGAAAAAGCATTACGTGTCATTGATCAGTTTATGCAAGCGAAACAGATGCAATAGGTAAGGTGTTTACCCAAGTTGGCCAGCCTGTCTTAATAGGAAACCCACTTGACAAAAAATAACCAATCTTTTATCGTATACGTAATAAACGACGGAAGGGTGACCCAATGCAATGAAGTACTAATCCTATGACCTGTAAGCAAAATGAAAGAACGAAGGCAGTGAGCAAACGATATGTGTTGCTATGTTTGCTGCGTTTTCATTTTTTAGCTTCGGAATAGGATGGTACAGCTTGGGAATCAAAGATTGAAGTGATGGATACGGGGGATATGTGTGCTCATTTGTTGAACCGCATGTCATTCTGTATCGATACGCTTATTTTTGTACACCATTTTGCCTCCTATTCTGAGAATGGGAGGCTTTTTCATGTCTCCTGATACGAAAGGAGAGGGTTGGATGTTACTGAGAGCCCACCAATTAAAAGTATTTCGAAAGGATCGTTTGTTATTTGATATAGAGGAGCTTGCCATTCATCAAGGGGACCGAATCGGCCTTGTAGGGACAAATGGCAGTGGGAAAACGACATTGCTCCATGTACTAGCGGGTAGGGAAAAACCAGACAGCGGCACATTTGCACACACTACAACTTGTACGCTGCTTCCTCAACTAAAGACAGGAGATGGCAGACAAAGTGGTGGAGAGATGACACAAGCTTATATTGAAAGAGCTTTAAGCCGGCCTTCTGCCCTTTTATTAGCCGATGAACCCACGACTCATTTAGATACGGAGCATATTGAGTGGCTAGAAGAAAAGCTTCGTCATCATCAAGGTGCTCTGATTGTCGTCTCGCATGACCGTGCTTTTTTAGATGCGTTATGTACAGACATTTGGGAATTGAAAGATGGGAAGCTCAAACTATACAAAGGCAACTACAGCGATTTTGCCCGGCAAAAAGAACTCGAACATCGCCAGCACGTGGAGGCGTACGAGGTGTATACCCAAAAGAAAAAACAGTTAGAACATGCACTGCAAAAGAAAATGAAAAAAGCCGACAAAGCGACAAAGCCATCTCCAAAGCTGAAATCCTCGGGGCCTAAAATTGCAAAGCCTTATTATGCAAACAAGCAAAAAAAGCTTCAAAAAACAGCCAAATCTATTGAAACAAGAATGGAGAAATTAGAAAAGGTGGAGAAGGTAAAGGAAGTCCAGCCTCTTCAAATGACGCAGCACACCATGAAGGAAGTGGCAAGCCGCTCCATTTTTCGTGTCGAACATGTAGATGGCATGGCAGGAGATAAAGTCCTTTGGAAAAAGGCGAATGTTGAAGTGAGAGGCGGAGACAAAGTCGCGATCATTGGGAAGAATGGGAGCGGTAAAACGACATTTCTCCGAATGCTTGTAAACGGACATCCCGGGATTTTTCGTTCAGAAGCCGTGAAGATTGGCTATTTCAGCCAAGATCTTTCAGGACTGAATCTAGATGAATCGATCTTACAAAATGCACTGGAACAGGCGATTCAAGATGAGACGATCGTTCGCACCGTTTTAGCGAGACTTGGGTTTCGGGGAGACGATGTGTATAAGCTGACGAACGTATTAAGCGGCGGGGAACGAGTGAAGACGATGCTTGCAAAGTTGCTCGTCAGTGATGCCAATGTTCTGATGCTTGATGAACCGACGAACTTTTTAGACCTTGCGGCAGTAGAAGCGCTTGAAGGACTTTTAAAAGATTACCCGGGCACAGTTGTGTTTGTCTCCCACGACAGGAGGCTCATTGAGCAGGTGGCTACTCGTATTCTTCATGTGCACGAGGGTACCATTGAACGCTTTGATGGCACCTATGAAGAATATAAACAAAAGGAAGAAAAGCCAGCTGCTACAAAGAAAGAAGAAGAGCTCCTGCTGATTGATATGCAGCTGTCTGAAGTGCTCAGTCGTTTAAGCATCGAGCCTTCTCATGAGCTTGAAGAGACGTTTCAAGCATTGTTAAAAAGAAAGAAGTTGTTAGAGTCATAAAAAAAAGCCCCTGTGTTTACTGCACAGGGGTCTGTTCGTTTCGTTCTTTTTTCAATTGTTCAAGTTCGCTGACTGTGACAAGCTGGTAGCCTTGTTTGGTGAGTTCATGTATGATCTTCACTGCTGCTCGAGCAGAGCTGTCATAAATATCGTGCATGAGTACGGTTTTGCCATCTGCTGCATGTGAGAGAACATGGCTTGTGATCTGTTGGCTGTTGCGAATTTTCCAGTCTTCAGGATCGACATCCCACAATGAAACGTTCATGCCCACCGCTTGATTGATGTCTGGATTTGTTCCTCCATATGGCGGTCTAAAGTGCGTAGGAGTATAACCGCTGGCCTTTTCAATCAGCTTCTGCGTGTCTTTTACTTGTTTGACCGCTTCTTTTAGAGGGAGTCTCGTTAATAAAGGATGGTTATATGAATGGTTTCCGATCTCATTTCCGCCCTTTAAAATGTCGGCAAGCATTCCAGGATAATACTGAACCCTGCTTCCTAATACGAAAAAGGTGGCGTGTCCTTTATTTTCCTTCAGCGCTGCTAAAATGGTTGACGTTGTGGCTGGGTTTGGACCATCATCAAATGTGAGTGCGATGGCTTTTTTATTCGGATCAAGCTTTGGCTTTTGCGGCAGCTTGACGGCTTTTCTTTTTGGATTCGGTTCTTTGATTTCATTCTGATTTTTGGTCTTGTTCATATATTCAGGCTTCAAGATATCTTTTAGCAACGTCTTTTTGATCGCCAGCGTTTGCGGACCTAAGTCCTTTGCGGCTACTTGAGAAGCTGGGAAATAGAACTCTATATATTTCTCTTTTAAGGCGAATTGACTGAAGTTTTGATCAGTAGGGGCTGTTCCTTTTTGAAGGAGTGATAGATCCTTAGACAAGGTTTTATCTTTTTTAAGCTCCGTGTATGTAATATAGGATAATTTTTTCAAATAGTCCTTTTTTGGTTGAAATAAATCTTTTGTGTCAAGAAAGTCTTTTTTCTGAAAATCGAAATTGATTGTGACGTGATGAGTGGTCCCATTTTGCTGACCTGTATATGTATAGGTCGTAAAATAAATGGCCGCAGATTGTTTTGCATAGTGCACCATGTCATAGTCAATATTCAGTTCAAACCGTTTGTTTTCATCAATGTCCTTTGCTTCACTAAATGTCTTTTTGAAATGCTCTAATGCTGAATTCGCATAGCTTTGAATCTTGTCATCTAGCTTTTTTTGATGAAAAAGTGGATAGTTCACCGCATATCTCATAAACTTCCCGTCATTTACAAGAGTAACAATTTCAACATTTTTATAATTCGTATCCTGCTTCACATTTTTCTTCTCTGTACCGCTTGCTTGCTGATTTTGAAAGAATGCAACTGTTCCAATGACGATGGCAAGCGCAAATAGGATGATACTCCATTTTCCCTTTACTGACACAACTTTCAATTCTCCTCTCATGACGGGTCATTCTTTATTCCTTTGACATCTGTTTGTAATATTTTTATAACAATTGACTTACTTTTGTAATTTTAGGGGATTTTCATGCGGAATGTCAACTATTTTCCTATTAAAATACTGTAAAAATTGATAGGTCTTTCAGAACGAGAAAAAGCAGAAGGAAAGAATTCTCTTATTTGCCGTCTACCAATACCTTCAATAATTAAAAAAATGAGCCGTACATTGATTTTTCAGAGGCTGACAGCTATAATTTTGATGATTATGATTCTCATTTTCAAACTGACTTTTAATGAAGAAAAGGATGACACCGATTTTGCCGGATAAGCGAACATCTCAACAAAAACGATCATCACCTATTTTGTTCTTTTTATTGTTTTTTCTCGCTGTCATTGGTTTATTGGCGGCTATGTTTTTGGCTGTTTCATACGGTGCAAAGTCATTGTCTTTGCAAACGGTCTGGACAGCTGTGTTTGACTATCAGTCTCATGTGACAGAGCAGCAGATCATTCATGAATTAAGGCTTCCTCGTGTGTTAGGAGCTGCGCTTGTTGGAGCGGCGTTTGCTGTGGCAGGTGCGCTGATGCAAGGCATTACAAGAAATCCGCTGGCAGATGCGGGGATATTAGGCATTAACGGCGGTGCGATGTTTGTAGTCGCTCTCTGTTTTGCTTTTTTTCCAGGAATGCCTTATTCGGCATTGATGTTATTTTCTTTTTTTGGTGCCGTTCTCAGTACACTGCTGATTTTTGCCATTGGGGCGGCTGGCGGCGTGCTGACTCCACTTCGGCTCACTGTAGCTGGAGCTGTTGTTGCCGCATTGCTGCATGCGCTAAGCTCAGGTATCGCCATTTACTTTGATCTCAGTCAGGATCTGGCTTTTTGGTATGCAGGGGGTGTGGCAGGTGTCAAATGGCCGCAGCTGATGATCCTTGCTCCAGTCATTCTCATTGTCATCGTTTGGGCGATGTTATTAGGACGATCCCTCTCGTTATTATCACTTGGTGAAGATGTAGCTGCGAATTTAGGGGTGAAAACCCGGCAAGTGCGAATACTAGGTATGGCAGCTGCGGTTCTGCTGGCAGGCGTTTCTGTATCGGCGGTTGGGTCTATTGGGTTTGTCGGGCTTGTCATTCCGCATATTGCACGAAAGCTGGTTGGGGTCAATTATCGTTTCGTCATTCCGATGTCAGCGATTTTAGGCGCAATGCTTCTCGTCTTCGCTGATCTTGCCAGCCGGACAGTAAATCCGCCAAGAGAGCTTGCCATTGGCGTCATGGTGGCACTTGTTGGTGTTCCTTTCTTCTTATATATTGCCAGAAAAGAAGGGAGGAACCTGTCATGAAAGAGAAACGGCGTGCTCTTGTCGTGACAGCCGTTTTGCTTTGTCTGAGTGCGGCTGTCGTGCTGTATAGTTTAAATACCGGCACGCTGAAACTCAGTCCTCTCGTTGTCGTCAAAACGTTATTTGGCTTTGGAGATTTCCAAAGTGAGACGGTGCTGTTTGATTATCGTCTGCCTCGAATCGTCGTGACGATACTAGCTGGAATAGGTCTAGGCATCGCAGGTGGCATTTTGCAGAGTTTATCCCGCAATCCACTTGCCGATCCTGGGATTATTGGTCTGAATGCAGGAGCCGCATTCGGCTTAATCATCTTTGTGACGTATTTTCACGTACTAGAAGGAAATCCATCTTTACTCATTCCGCTCTTTACGTTTGGTGGAGGTCTGCTTGCGGCGGCAGTCATCGTTCTTCTTGCGTACGACAGGCATGAAGGGCTTGTGCCTATCCGGCTGATCCTTGTTGGAATTGCCGTAGCTGCGGGGTTTAGTGCATTGACGTTATATTTGTCATTGAAACTGGATGAAGATACATACACCTTCGCTTCAAGGTGGCTTGTGGGAAATGTATGGGGAAGAGACTGGATTCATGTGCTTGCGCTCCTACCTTGGATCGTATGTCTTGTCCCGCTTACGCTCATGCAGTCCAGCACACTCAATGCGTTAACATTAGGTGATGCCGTCGCCTCAAGTGTCGGAGTACGTGTAGAGCGCAAACGACTTTTTCTTCTCACCTTAGCTGTTGGTCTAGCAAGTGCAAGTGTATCGATGACAGGCGGAATTGGTTTTATTGGCCTTGTTGCACCTCATTTGGCGAGGCGTCTTGTCGGCTCACTGCACCAATATTTTTTACCAGTGAGCGCTTTGCTTGGATTGTTGATTTTGGTCAGTGCTGATACACTCGGACGTTCCATATTTGCCCCAAATGCCATCCCAGCGGGTGTGGTTGTGGCTTTTATCGGAGCACCTTATTTTCTCTATTTACTAACAAAAACAAAATAAGAAAGAGGAACTCATCATGAAAAAAGTACTTGTGTTTGGTTTAACGCTCTGTTTTTTGATTCTGGCCGCTTGTGGTCAACAGGAAACAAAGAAGACAACAAATCAAGATGAAAACGGAACACCTAAGATTGCGTCCTTGTCGATTCATTTAACAAATGACTTATTAGCACTCGGGATAAAACCTGCTGGCTCTGTTGTAGGGGGAGACTTAAAAGATTTCCTTCCACATGCGAAAAAGCAGCTTAGCCAAACGAAAAAGCTGGGCATCGCAGCAGATCCTGATATGGAGTCATTGCTTGCTTTAAAACCAGATGTCATTTACGTCGATGAAGAACTGGCTGGACAAGACTTATCAAAATACAAGAAAATCGCCAAAACCGAAGTGTTTAATTTAAATGATGGCACATGGCGTGATCATTTGAAAAAAATCGGCAAGCTCGTCAATAAAGAAAAAGAAGCCGATCAATATATTAAGGACTACAATCAAGAAGCAAAAGAAGTCAAATCACTCATCCAGAAAAAGATTGGAAATGGAAAAGTGATGGCGATTCGTGTAACAGCAAAAGAGCTTCGAGTATTTAGTATGAAACGTCCGATGGGGCCAATTTTATACGATGATTTAGGACTGACACCTGTAGATGGTGTGAAAAAACTGGACAGCAAACGTCCATTTGAAGTCATTTCTCAAGAAGTGCTTCCTGACTTTGATGCAGATGCTATTTTTGTCGTCGTGAACCGTGATGATAAGGCGCAACAGGCATTCAAACAGTTAGAGCAGACGCCGATTTGGAAAGGCCTAAAAGCCGTGAAGAAAAACCAAGTGTATCCGATTGCCGATCAGCCATGGTTAGATTATTCAGCTCTAGGCAACAAAATGGCAATGGATGAAGCAAAAAAGATGTTCTCTAAATAAACAGCACATAAATCAAGGCATCATTCCGCATCTAGGAATGATGTCTCTTTTTTTGATTCGTTCTTCTATTCATTCGCTTTTTGCATACATATGAGAGGGAACGAGCAGTATCGCCCGTATGAAAGGATAAGGGGAGGGGTTACAGTTGAAGGTTCAAAAAATTAGTGCAGGCACTATTGCGAGGCTTGTGCTGCTTTTATTGGCACTTGTGAACAGCGCTCTCACTGCTGCAGGAAAAAGCCCAATTCCAATTGATGAAGAAGGTGTGCAGCAATTCATTACGTTAGCCTTTCTTGGCATCACATCACTATGGGCCTATTGGAAGAACAATGATATTACGAAAAAAGCACGAACCAAAAAAGAAGAATAACAGAAAACAGAGCCTTCTAATGCAAAAAGGCTCTCAGCATGTAGACAAACCCTCGCATTCGGTGTCAGTCCTGCGCGCTGGTGCTCGTCCTTACTAGACTGCAAAGGTTTTCTATCACGCTGAAAAGAAGACAAAGGGCTAAAATAAGTTCATTTTAGCCCTTTGTCCATAAACTGAAAAGAGCCTTTTCATATAAAAAGGCTCTATTTCATCGAAGCGACAAGCGCCTCTCCCCGCAAATTGGTTTGATCTCAGTGGCTTACGCCCGGTGTTCTCCCATATTGGTAAGAAACGCTTTCACTTCCTCGATGGTTAAGCCAATGGCCTTTGCTTCACTCATGAGACGCTTCCATTCTGACATATTTGAGTCGGTCAGCTTTCTATGATGGACATGTAACGTCTTTCCTTCCTGCTCCTTTCTGTAGGTTTGGAGCAGCTGATACAGTTCTTCTTTAGGCATGCCGGATTGGACGGCATGAACGATATGATCCCGCCACTCCTGTTCACCGCCCTCAGCGTAATGAAACATCATCGTTTCTGCATCAAACAACTCTTGTAAATCAATGTCTAGTGATGAGGATACCTTTTTTAAAAACTGGACAGATGGATTACGATGGACACCACGCTCAATTTTACTCAAATACGATTTAGAGACATGGGCATCTTCAGCCAGCTGCTGGATTGAGTATCCTTTCCTCTTTCGGTAAATGCGTATCACCTTTCCTATCATTCGATATATGATCTCCCTTCTCCCCGGCGAATCGTTCTGCGACCTTTTCGTTCATTATAAGAAATAAATTGTTCTTTATAAAATTCAAAAACGTAAGAAACAGGAAGTAAACAAAAGAAAACGAACGATTTCGTTCTTTAAAAAGAACTATAAGACCTATTATGACATTTTTCTTTGCGGGTATTATCTTTTATAATCCAATCATTAACAAAAAGAAACCATATATAACCTTTTTATGATGAAATCGGGAGGTATCTATGAATGAGAATATAGGTTTTAAGCAGCTGTTTTCTGTCATAAAAGAGAAAATGGCCCTTCTGATCCTGATTGTCCTGATCGTAACGGGCATTTCAGCCTACTATCAGTTCTATGTCTCGACTCCTGTATATCAGGCAACCACTCAAATTCTTGTTCATAAACGAAGCAGTGATGCACAAGCGAATTTAAACGATATTCAGATGAACCTTCAATATACACGTACCTTTCAAGTCCTATTAAAAAGTCCAATCGTTATTGAAAAAGTAAAAGAAACACTCAATCTTACAGAATCGGCGGAAGGATTAAAACACAAAATTGCCACAAGTACAGAAAATGAGTCAGAGGTCATAAATATTTCTGTACAAGATGAGGACCGAGCGAAGGCAGTAGCCATTGCGAATACAGCCACAGAGGTGCTGCAAGAAGAAATCAAAAAAACCATGAATATGGATCGCATTAATGTTTTGTCTGAAGCCAAGCTGTCCAACACGATACTGATGAACTCACGTAAATTCGTTCACATCGTTCTGGCACTAGGCGCCTCTGTATTAGGGGGAATGACACTCATTTTCTTAATGAATTTACTCGATGATACGGTGAAACGAACACATCAAATAAGAGAAGAGATCGGATTGCCATCGCTCGGCAGTGTCTATCAGATGCAGGCAGACAGGAGGGCAAAAAAAGACAAGCAGTCCGTCATAACGGGAGGACAGAACATTGATTTTTAAGAGGAAAAAACGAGAAAAAAGAGATTTATCCTGTATTTCTGTATTAAATCCTCACTCTGTCATTGCGGAACAATTCCGAACGATCCGAACGAACATCGAATTCACGTCGATTCAAACGAGGCTGAAGTCGATATTGGTCACATCCTCCTTGCCGAAGGAAGGAAAATCATTTACGGCTGCAAACTTGGCAGCTGTTTTTGCACAGCAGAAAAAACGGGTTTTGCTCATGGATGCTGATTTACGTAAACCAGCCATTCATGAATATTTTGATCTGAGTCCGCACACCGGATTGACCAATGTGCTATTAAATAATTGCAGTTTGGAAGAAGCCATTTTGCCTACACCGATTGAGCATTTAGAGCTGCTTCCGAGTGGGACCATTCCGCCGAATCCCGCTGAGCTGCTTTCCTCCTCTGTGATGAAGCAGCTATTTTACGAGATTGAGCAGCAGTATGACATGGTGATTGTTGATTCCACACCGCTTCTGCCTGTAGCCGATGCCAAAATATTAGCGAACCGGACGGATGGAAGCATTCTTGTGGTTTTAAGCGGTAAAACGAAGATTGCCGCTGTGAAGAAATCAAAAGAAGTATTAGAGGGTACGACAGGGAAACTGCTTGGGGCGATGCTAAATGGCAAGAAAGTGAAAAAGGGAAGGCACTATATGTATTAAAGAGATTGATAGGTGATGTCTCCTAATCTTTAACAACGGAGGCACTCGATCCTGCTGTGGGCATGACATATGCCTTAGATGCTCGTCATCGGTAGTGGGATGTGAGGACGGGTTTGATGCCCATTTTACGTAAGAATAGTGATGTTTTAAAAAGGGGGAGGAGCGTTGACTTACGCCCAAAGATTATCAATCATCGTGGCACTAGATTCATATCTCATCTTAGTTGCCGTCTTTTTTGGCTTTCAATTTGTCCAAGAGGCGGCGTTAACCGTATATACATTTGAAATGCTCGTCATTTCTTCGCTCAGTCTGCTGATCGGGCACCATTTGTTTTCGTATGTTTTTCACGTGTACAAGCAAGTATGGGCCTATACAGGGGTTAGAGAGCTATTTTCTTTAATGAAGACCTTTGCGTGTTCATTTTTATTTTCCATGACGATGCTGTACATTTTTGTGCAGACATGGCCATTTCGCTTTTTATTTATTGTCTGGCTTTTCCATGTGTTATTCATCGGTGCATCACGTATGGCATCCAGGCTGTTTCATGATGGTGCCAAGCGGTTTCAAGTTGAAAAGGAGCGGGCACTAATCATTGGCGCTGGGTCAGCCGGGACCATTATCGTTCGTCAGCTTCAGCAGTCGAGTGATGTACATATTGAGCCGGTCGCTTTCATTGATGATGACAAAACAAAGCATAAGCTTGAAATTATGGGGCTGCCTGTTCTTGGGGGAAAAGAACATATTCAAACGGCTGTTGCGATGATGGATATTCAAAAAATCATTATCGCTATTCCATCCAAAAGCAGTCACACATTAAAAGGACTATATAAGGAATGTGTAGCGACTGGAATCAAAACACAGATTATGCCGGAAATGGAACAGATTTTAAAAGGAACCCATGCGCTGAATCAATTGCGGGATGTACAGCCAGAGGATTTGCTTGGAAGAGAGCCGATTCAATTAGATACAAGCCGTCTATCCGTTCACCTAAAAGGAAAAACGATTATGGTGACAGGAGCTGGCGGGTCTATCGGGTCAGAAATCTGTCGTCAAATTTGTGTATTTTCCCCTCGGGCGATTGTGCTTGTGGGACATGGAGAATTTAGCATTCATTCTATTTTACTAGAGCTGAAAGAATTGTATGGAGACAGCATTAGCCTATATCCACAAATTGCGGATATTCAAGATAAACAAAAAATGAGTGAAATCGTTGGTCATTTTCAGCCGGATATGATTTATCATGCCGCCGCGCATAAACATGTCCCGCTCATGGAAATCAGCCCGAAAGAAGCGGTGAAAAACAATATTATCGGAACAAAAAATGTGGCAGAAGCTGCACATGAGCACGGAGTTGAAACATTTGTCCTCATCTCATCTGACAAAGCGGTCAACCCTGCCAATGTGATGGGAGCGACAAAGCGGTTTGCTGAAATGGTGATTATGCAAATGGGGGCAAGCAGTGAAACGAAATTTGTCGCCGTCCGGTTTGGGAATGTACTCGGAAGCAGGGGGAGCGTCATTCCGATCTTTAAAAAACAAATTGAAAAAGGCGGGCCAGTGACTGTCACGCACCCAGCCATGACAAGATATTTTATGACGATACCAGAAGCATCAAGGCTTGTTATTCAAGCTGGTGCACTAGCAGAAGGAAGGCAGATTTTTGTTTTAGACATGGGGGAGCCAGTCAAAATTGTCGACCTCGCAGAAAACCTCATTCACCTCTCAGGCTACACCACAGACCAGATTCCAATCACATTTACGGGGATTCGTCCCGGAGAGAAAATGTACGAGGAGCTACTCAACCAGCATGAAAAAGCACAGGAGCAAATTTTCCCGAAAATCCATATTGGGCATGCCTTGGATGGAGATCCGTATGTGCTGAACCGCTTTATTCACGAATTTAATATGATGAGTGACGATCAATTAAGACAGGCCTTGTTTGCCGCCATTGAGTCGCATGATGTATTGCCTGAACCGATGCAACGAGAGGAGGAGCCACTTGCTAATGAAGAAAAAAGTCTTGTTTTGCGCAACGGTTGATTATCATTTTAAGGCGTTCCATCTCCCGTATTTCAGATGGTTTCAGGAACAAGGATGGGAAGTGCATACAGCGGCAAATGGCCAGCTGGAGCTACCGTATGTGGATCAAGCGCATTCCATTCCGATTCAGCGTTCCCCTTTTCATTTGCACAACCGGCTTGCTTATGTGGAGCTAAAAAAGCTGTTAGAAAAAGAACATTATCAGTTCATCCATTGTCACACACCGATGGGGAGTGTCATTGGCAGGCTAGCGGCCAAAGGGACGCGCAAAAAAGGGACGAAAGTTCTTTACACAGCGCATGGGTTTCACTTTTGGAAGGGGGCACCGCTTCAAAATTGGCTGCTTTATTATCCAGTTGAGAGATGGCTCGTTCAATATACGGATGCACTCATCACCATTAATGGAGAAGACTATGAAAGAGCCGATCGTCTGTCAAAAGAGAAGGCGGCTGTGCATTATGTTCCCGGTATGGGTGTCGATATGAAGCGATTTGCACCAGTTGATGACAAAGAAAAAGACCGCCTTCGTAAAGCATATGGTTTTACCACGCAAGATTTTATCGTGCTGTGTGCTGGTGAATTAAATGACAATAAAAATCAAGGAATGCTCATCAAAGCTTGCGCGCAGGTGTATCGGAATATACCACATGTGAAAATTGTATTTGCTGGAGAAGGGACAAGTCGGTCGTCCTATGAAAAGCTGGTCTGTCAGCTGAATCTTGAGGAACATGTACAGTTTGCGGGATTTTGCAAACACATCGAAGATTGGATGCATATGAGCGATGTATGTGTATCAACCAGCTTGAGAGAAGGACTTGGGATGAATCTTCTTGAAGCGATGTCTGCTGAAAAGCCGGTGATTGCAACAGAAAATAGAGGACATTGTGAGCTTGTCAAACATGGAGTGAACGGCTTTTTAATCAAACCGAATGATGTGAATGGTTTAGCCGTTTATTTACAACAGCTCTACCATAAAAAGGACCAGCTTCACCTAATGGGGAAAGCGGGACGTTCTATGGCTCACGCATTTGCACAGGAGCAGACGGTAAGTGCAATGGAGGAAATTTACACAACGTATATGGACCAAAAAGAGAAGGTGATGTGAGCATGCGTCAGCCGAAAGTATCGATTATCATGGGTGTTTACAATTGCCAAGAGACAGTAGAAGAAAGCATTGAATCGATTCTTCGTCAAACCTATGAAAACTGGGAGCTCATCATATGTGATGATGCATCAACAGATGGCACCTATGAAAAAGTGCTGCACTATACCATGCGTGATCCAGATAGAATTCGCCTCATTCAAAACGAACACAATCAAAGACTTGCCGCCAGTTTAAATCGTTGTCTCACTGAAGCGAATGGAGAACTGATTGCAAGACAGGATGGCGACGATATATCAGTGTCTACACGATTAGAAAAACAGGTTCATTTCCTCGAAGCACATCCAGAATATGATGTGGTTGGGACGGCGATGACGGTGTTTGATGAGTCAGGGACGAAGGGCGTTCGAGCACTTGTCTCAGAGCCTGATCGAAGGGTGCTAGCAAGAGGAACGCCTTTTTGTCATGGGACGATTATGATGAGAGCGTCTGCCTACAAGGCTTTAAATGGCTATCGTTCTGTAAAAACAACCAGACGGATGGAAGATATCGATCTTTGGATTCGTTTTTTTGCTACGGGGAGAAAAGGCTTTAATCTGCAAGAGCCCTTATACCTTGTAAGGGAGGATGAAGCGGCCTTTCAGCGCCGGAAATTCCGATATTCAATGGACAATGCCTGGCTTGTGTTAAAAGCATGCAAGCAATTAAAATTGTCGCCGTTTGATTATCTCTTTGCGCTTAAGCCTGTCATCCGTGCCTGTATGTCACCAAAGATCATGAGGTTTTATCATCAGCGGAAACTTGGAGGATCTATGGTGAAAAGGAGGACGATTCGGGATGAGTGAGCCAAAGCGTGTACTTCATGTTGTGGGCGGAATGAACAGAGGCGGTGCAGAAACGATGATCATGAATATCTATCGTGCAATCGACCGGAATGTTCTTCAATTTGATTTCATTACCCACCGGGAGGATGTCTGTGATTACGATGAGGAAATTCGTCAGCTTGGCGGGCGGATTTTTTATGTCCCGAGTATTGGAGCGTCCTCTCCATGGACGTTTGTCAAAACGTTGACGAAGACGATTAAGCAAACGGGACCTTATCAGGCGGTGCATGCACATACAGATTTTCAAACGGGCTTTTCTGCCCTTGCTGCGAAACTGGCAGGTGTGAAGATACGCATTTGCCATTCACATAATACGGCTTGGAAACAGACTCCTAGCCGGGTTGATCATTTGATGCTCAAAGGATTTCGTCAGCTGATCTTTGCCTTTTCTACGCAGCTCGTTGCATGCGGTGAAGATGCCGGTGTCTTTTTATTTGGACAAAAAAGAATGCACGATGGACGAGTGAACATTTTACCAAATGGGATTGATTTGGACCTTTTTTTTCAGTTGGAGCCAGAAGCGAAGGTGAAGATGAAAAAAGACCTCCATCTTTACGAGAGAAAACTGATCATTGGACATATTGGCCGATTTCATGAGCAGAAAAACCATGTTTTTTTCATCGAATTAGCGCAGACACTGAAAAAACAAGGGGTCTCCTTTCAGCTAGTTCTCATAGGAGATGGGCCGCTCCGGCCAGTGGTTGAATCGTATGCAGTGAAAGCAGGATTAATGGAAGACATTGTGTTTACGGGCGTTGTCTCAGAGGTTCCGCAGTATATGAAAGCATTTGATGTGTTTGTGATGCCGTCTTTGTTTGAAGGTCTTCCTCTCGTATTAGTGGAAGCGCAGGCATCTGGACTCCCATGTGTGATTTCAGATCATATCACAAAGGAAGTCGATTTAGGTTGTGGGCTTGTGAAACGGAAATCCTTGCAAGATTCAGCACATGAGTGGATGAAAGCCATACTAGAAGCCTACCATGCAGACCCTCCTCTTCAGGAGACGATTATTTCTCAGCTTGGCCTTAGAGGATTTGATGTAAAACAGAACATCACCCGTGTGATGAATGTGTATGGATTGTAAGGAAGGATTGGCAGATGGCGGTTTATTTGGTGAACATGATCATGGTCTATTTATGGTCGAGCTTTGCTGCATTTTATGGCAGACGTGATGATACCATACAAAGCGGCTGGCGGCCGAACAAGCTTCTGGTGTTTTTTCCATTTTTATTTCTTTGTATTGTGGCGGGCATACGCTACAAAGTAGGAACTGATTTTGTAACCTATGGACAAATGTATGAGTTCTCCGTCAACTATGACAAGCCTTGGCATATTTTCGGATTCGGTGTAGACAAGGCCGCCACTGATCCGGGCTTTACATTGATCTTATGGATGCTCAATCAACTATCACATGAGCCGCAAATCATGTATATCACAGTTGGGATCATCACCTATTTTTTTATTATCAAAACACTTGTGCGATATGGACGGCCATTTGAGCTTAGTATGCTGCTATTTCTCGGTACATTTCATTATTACGCTTCGTTTAATGGCATGCGGCAGTATATGGTGGCAGCGATTCTTTTTTATGCCATCCAGTTTGTCATCAAAGGTCAGTGGAAATGGTATTTTCCGCTCGTGCTTGTATGCGCGCTATTTCATTCCTCGGCACTCATTATGATTCCAGTCTATTTCATCGTCAGAACAAAGGCATGGTCTTGGATGATGCTTGTGTTATGTATGATTTTTCTAGGCTTAACCGCTCTGTATGACCGCTTTGTCTCCGTGTTTGTGGTGATGCTGCAAGGGAGTTCTTATGGTCATTACGAGGAGTGGCTGACAACGAATACGAATGGAATGAATGTGACGAAAATTGGTGTCTTGATTTTGCCGTTATTGCTTGCGTTCTTTTGTCGAAAACGACTTCGTGAGCTGACGCCAGAGAGTGATTATATTGTGAATTTTTGCTTGCTTGGATTTTTGTTTGGCATCCTTGCAACGAAGGATGTCATTTATGCAAGATTTCATATTTACTTTGGTCTGTATCAGCTCATTTTACTGCCTTATTTCACACGGATTTTTGATCAGCGAACCAATTTCTTTATGTATATCGGAATTGCGGTTTGCTATATTTTGTACAGCATCATGCTGATGCCGTTTGATTCTTCTGTTTTACCATACCGAACGATTTTTACAAAGTAGATTTGAAGAAAGGTGGAGCTTGCTGTCATGCCAGCTATCAGTCTATTGGTCGCAGTCTATAACACTAGTCAATATGTGGAGCAGTGTCTTCAATCGATTGCAGACCAAAGCTTTTCAGATATAGAGGTCATCCTCATTAACGATGGATCTACCGATCACAGTGGAGACATCCTTGAAGCGTTTGCTGCGCGTGATGAGCGATTTCGGGTGATTCACCAAACCAATCAAGGGCTGGGAGCGGTGAGGAACAGGGGCATAGAAGAAGCAACAGGAACGTATCTTGCCTTTGTTGATTCAGACGATGTTCTCGCTCCTCAATACTGTGAGGCTTTATATCAAAAAGCCGAAAACACCGGTGCTGATCTTGTTGTCAGTGAATATTGGATTCAATTTGAACAGTCAAAACGGATCATACCGACGACGCTGTTAGCTCAACAGGAAGCCGATAAGACAAGTTTAATAGAATCGTTATTACATGGTGAGATCACGGGATTCTCATGGAATAAGCTCTATCGGCGGGCGTTTATCGAAAAGCATCATATCCGTTTTCCGTTGAGAGGTGAGCTTGAGAATATTGAAGATCAATATGTCACGCTGCGCTGTTTTTCTTTATCACGTGTCATTGCCTTTGTTCATGAGCCGCTTTATTATTACCGGGTTCATTTGTCATCCATTGTCCAGCGATATCAAAAGCAGTATTTTCAGCATGGACTGGCGTTTTATGACGCGCAGCGTTTGTTTTTAAAAGAGCATGATGAGCTGACACCATATGAGAAGGCTTTTTATTTTTTTATCGTGAATCATACGCTGCATTGTATGCTCAATGAATGGAAGAGCCAAAATTCCCTTTCCTTTCAAAAAAAGCTTGGTCATATGCGTGAAATGGTGACACATGAAGCTTTTCAGAAGGCTGTGAAACAAGTGGAATCATCGAAGCTGACTGTGCGAAAGCGAATGATCTTATTCCTTGCTAGGATGCAGTGGGTGTATCCGCTCTCTGCCGCAGCTTCAAGCTATCAAAAATGGATTGAATATCAAACGAGAAAATCGGGGTGATGAGTGTGACATTGCAGCAATTAAAAGCACATGCCGCAGAGTGGCTGCTCTTAAAGGTCAAGTATCCACTTCAATATAGGTTGAGCCGCCAAAGACTGCCAGAGCTGCGTCATCAGAAAAAAATCATTCTCACGCTGCTACCGGCACATGACAACTTAGGTGATCACGCGATTGCCTATGCCAGCTGCTGTTTTCTACAAAAGCACTTTCCAGACTATCAAATCATAGAAGTAGACATGCAGGAGATGTATCGTCTAGCACGTCCGCTGAAGCACGCGCGGCACCCAGAGGACATTGTCTGTATTATCGGCGGGGGCAACATGGGCGATTTATATCGATATGAAGAATGGACAAGACAATTTATCATGAACGCCTTTAAGTCCTATCCTGTTATTCAGCTACCCGCTACTGCTCATTTTACAGAAACAAAGAGAGGGAGAAGAGAAGAACGCCGCGCTATTCAAGCATATCAGCAACACCCGAGGCTTCTCTTGATGGCAAGAGATCAAACCACCTATCAATGGATGAAGCAGCATTTTCCTAATAAAGAGGTGTGGAAACAGCCTGATATGGTCCTGACATTAGACGAAACATCAAAGAGTCAAACCCGTAAAGGAGTGCTGTTTTGTCTGCGTGAGGATAAGGAGGCGTATCTCACGAAAGAGAAACGAGAACAACTGCAGGAGCATATCAAAGAAACGTATGATCAAGTTGGTTTTATCACAACGACCATTGGTAAGCGAGTGAATCGAACGACTCGTTTAGAGGAATTATCCACGCTATGGACGCAGTTGAGACAGGCACAAGTCGTCGTGACGGATCGACTGCATGGCATGATCTTTTGTGCGATCACACATACACCGTGTGTTGTCATCAGGTCGTTTGATCATAAAGTCATGGAAGGATATGAATGGGTAGCGCACTTGCCGTTTATGACCCTTTTGAAGGAACCAACGGAGGAAGCGGTGAAAAAGGCCATTCATCAGCATATGAAAACAAGCGGACAAAAGGGAGAGGAAGTTGGATGAAGGCCCTTAAACACTGCGTGAAATCACCATGAACCGTGCGTTTCTTTACAATGTCAGTGCAAATGTGATGACGTTTTTCTTGATGATGCTGATGTCTGTTTGTTTAACGCCTTACATTGTTCATACACTTGGAGTGGAAGCGTTTGGTCTGATTCATCTGACGCAAAATATGATCAATTATTTATCGGTCATTACGGCTTCATTAAGTGCTGTGGTGGTGCGTTTTTTTTCTGTTGCGGCTCATAAAGGTGAGATGGAACAAGCGCAGCGCTATCTCGCTTCCTATTTTGTCAGTTCTCTTTTTTTATCCATCTGTCTTTTTTTACTTTGTCTATTCATGTCTCAGCAGCTGGTTGACTGGCTCCATGTGCCTGCTCATCTTGCAAAAGATACACAGATCGCCTTTGTGTTAGGGGGTCTTTTATTTATGCTCAATTTCGTCATGTCTGGTATTGGGGCGGCACCGTTTTATGCGAACAAATTATATGTGTCGAGTGTTGGACAGGCCATTCAGATGTTTGGCAGGGCGCTTGTGATTGTACTGTTATTTACTGTGACGACACCAGCCATTTGGCATATTCCGCTTGCAGCCGTTATGGGGAGTTTCGCCGCTTTGGGAATGGGTCTCTATTATTTTAAGAAACTCATTCCTTGGTTTTCGTTTAAGTGGCGGTACGTTTCTTTATCTTCAAGTCTCACGCTGGTTCGATCAGGGGTGTGGCATTCATTTGAGCAAATGGGCATTTTGTTGTTTTTACAAATCGATTTATTGATGACCAACTTACTGATTGGGGCAGAAGCGACTGGACAGTATGCCGCCATTTTACAATTTCCATTATTATTGCGCACCCTTGCAGGGACACTTGCGGTTGTGTTTGCGCCAACGATCACAAAATTATATTCAAATCAAGACGAGCAGGGGCTCATTCAATACGCCGCCAATGCCATGAAATGGAGCGGTTTATTTGTGGCATTCCCCGCGGCTCTGTTAGGAGGTCTTGCCGGTCCGCTCATGCTGTTATGGCTTGGACCAGCCTTTGAGGAACTGAAATGGCTGCTGATGATTCATGCGGCTTATTTGTGTTTCACGTTGATGTTTTTACCGCTGACCTATGTACCGACTGCCTTTAACCGATTTAAAGTGCCGGCGGTTGTGACACTCATATTAGGCGGTTCCAATGTCCTGTTAGCCTATGGACTGACTCACCTACTTCAGCTTGGGTTATATGGCATTGCATCAGCAGGGGCCGTTGTTTTATTGATGAAAAATATCGTTTTTCTCCCATTGTATACAGCCAAGATCACGAAACAGAAAAGTACCATCTTTTACAAACATACAGTCGTTCCGCTGTTTGGGGCTCTGTTCATATGGGGGATCTGTGCCGGCATTCAGGCTGTGTATGATGTGACGAGATGGTGGGAGCTATTTTGTATTGGCGGAATATGTTTCGTTCTCTACTTAGGCTATTTGTATCAATTTGCAGGAACAAAACAAGAGCGGATACAGCTCATGCGTAAGGTGAAACAAGCTGCTATTGAACGCTCTGTCTCTCGCTAGTGTGGAAAGGAGAAGCAATGATGAAAAGAATAATAGATGTGGTCGTGGCTTTGACCCTGCTCATCGCAGGCAGCCCCCTTTTCCTTCTCATCTATGGACTCATTCGGTGGAAAATCGGAGCGCCTGTGGTGTTTCGACAAGAACGGCCTGGTCTATACGGACAGCCGTTTATGCTTTATAAATTTCGGACGATGACCGAGGAACGCGATGAACATGGCGTACTGCTTCCAGACCATCTTCGATTAACAAAAACCGGCGCCTTTATTCGTAAGCTCAGTCTTGATGAATTGCCGCAGCTTGTCAATGTACTCAAAGGGGAAATCAGTCTCGTTGGACCAAGACCGCTTTTAATGGAGTATTTACAAATGTACACAGAGGAGCAAGCGAAGCGTCATCTTGTGAAGCCTGGTATCACTGGATGGGCCCAGGTAAATGGGAGGAATACTCTCTCTTGGGAGGAGAAATTCACCTATGACCTCTGGTATGTAGAGCATCAATCGTTTTGGCTCGATATGAAAATCTTATGGATGACCTTGCTGAAAGTCATCAAAACAGAAGGGGTGCAGCAGCCAAATCATGCAACAGCTGAAAAATTCAAAGGAACCGATACGTAAAGAGCAGCCCATTGGCTTAATAGGGGCTGGTGGACACAGTAAGGTCATTCAGGAGTTGATTTTTTTGCATCCTGATTACTCATTGTGTGCTGTATTAGACGATCGATTTGAGGAGGCTGACACTCGAACCGGCATTCTGTATGGTCCGGTTTCTATGAGTCAAAAGGTAAGAGATGAAATACCTGATATGCAATGGCTGATTGCCATTGGGCAAAACGAAATCAGACAGAGGATCAAAGAACGTCTCGCATTTGAAGAGAGTGCATTTGCCACACTGATTCATCCAGAGGCAGTTGTGAGCTCGTCAACGAAGGTTGGCCGAGGAACGGTTGTGATGGCAAGGGCTGTTGTGCAAGCAGATGCAGTAATTGGTGAGCATGCCATTATCAACACCGGTTCTATCGTGGAGCATGACTGCTTTCTCGAATCCTTTACGCACCTTTCTCCGGGAGCCGTGCTCACCGGCTGTGTCTCTGTGCGAGAGGGTGCTCATATTGGAGCTGGGGCTGCTGTCATACCTGGCAGAACCATTGGAAGCTGGGCAGTGATCGGCGCAGGAGCGGCAGTGACCCGAGATATACATGATCAGAAAGTCGCCGTAGGCGCTCCTGCAATTGAGATCAAAGATCGAAGAGAAGGTGGGAAATCATGAGAGACAGGAAACGAATCTACTTATCTCCTCCTCATATGAGTGGAAAAGAACAGAAGAAAATAGAGGAGGCATTTAAGAGCAATTGGATTGCACCATTAGGACCGCTTGTAAATGAATTTGAGCAAGTGGTCGCGGATTATGCAGGCGTGAAGAGTGGAGCGGCATTGTCTTCAGGTACAGCAGCCATTCACCTTGCCTTAAAACTCATTGGCGTTCAAAAGGGAGATATGGTCTTTTGTTCCACTCTCACATTTGTTGCCAGTGCAAATCCTATTTTATATGAACAAGCGACGCCTGTTTTTATTGATTCAGAAAAAGAGACATGGAATATGTGTCCGCTGGCGTTAGAGAAAGCCTTCGCTGAAACAAAACGACTTGGGAAAAGACCTCGTGCGGTTATTGTCGTTCATTTATACGGACAAAGTGCGAAAATGGATGAAATCATAGCGGTGTGTGAGGCATATGATGTGCCAATCATTGAAGATGCGGCTGAATCGTTAGGCAGTATATATAAAGGAAGAAAAAGCGGTTCAATGGGCAGGTTCGGTGTGTACTCTTTTAACGGAAATAAAATCATTACAACATCAGGAGGCGGAATGCTTGTCAGTGATGATGAAGCAGCCATCGACCGCTGCCGATTTCTCGCGTCACAGGCAAGAGAACATGCCCTACACTATGAACATCAAGAGGAGGGATATAACTATCGGATGAGCAACCTGCTCGCAGGTGTAGGAATTGCACAAATGGAAGTGTTAGAGGAGCGTGTTCAGCAAAAACGCCGCATTTTCGAGCGTTATCAAGATGCTTTAGCCGATATTGAAGGCCTTCAATTTATGCCAGAATATCAAGAAACTACATCAAACCGCTGGCTGACCACATTCACCATTGATCATCATGTACAGATGTCTCCAGTAGAGATGATAGATGCTTTAGAACAAAAGCAGATCGAAGCAAGGCGTGTATGGAAGCCACTGCATCAGCAGCCGCTCTTTCATGGTTGTCCTTTTTATACAACAGCCGATGAAGTCCCTACATCTGAGTTGTTATTTGAGACAGGTCTTTGCCTGCCATCTGGTACAAGCATGACAGACGCGGAACAGGAGCTTGTCATTGATACATTGCACAGCGCCCTGCAAAAGAAAGCATTATCCTCCACATAGGCTGCTCGTTCATCAGCAGCCTGCCTCTCTTTTTAACAAATCCCTTAATTTGTGGAATAATAAGGAATATATATTGTCATTTCGTATCAAATATGATATTGACAACAGAGTCCTTCCTCCTTAAAATGAAAATGATTATCAGCATCAATTAGGGGGAGCAACTTATGTTTATTTGGAATAAATTTCTGAAAATTAAAATAAATACAATATTACCTATCCTACTGATCTTCTTACTAGTAGGCTGTTCTCAAGCAAATAATGGAGCAGGTGGAGACAAGGATCATCCCGATATGATCACCATGGCATGGCCAAGAGATATTGGCGAAATGAATCCGCACATATACAATCCATCACAATTGTTTGCCCAATCCATGATTTACGAACCATTGGTGAGCTATCAAAAAAATGGAAAGCTTAAACCTGAATTAGCAAAATCATGGGATGTTTCCAAGGATGGCAAGGTGTATACGTTCCATCTTAGAGACAATGTCACGTTCTCAGATGGATCTAAATTTAATGCGAACATTGTGAAAAAGAATTTTGATACGATTTTAAAAAACAAAGAAGTACATAGCTGGTTAGGTGTCATAAAGAAAATCAAAAAGACAGAAGCAGTGGACAAGCAAACGTTTAAACTCACATTAACTGAGCCTTATTATCCAACTGTTCAAGAGTTAGCTGTTGTGCGCCCCGTTCGTTTCCTAGGCGAAGCAGGTTTTCCGAAAAACGGAGATACATCAAAAGGAATCGAAAAACCAGTGGGGACAGGTCCTTGGGTATTAAAGACGTACAAAAAAGATGATTATGCGATTTTTGAACGAAATGACCACTACTGGGGAGAGAAACCAAAGGTCAAAGAAATCAAAGTGAAGGTCATTCCAGATGCCGAAACAAGAGTGATGGCATTTGAAAAAGGCGATGTAGATTTACTTTATGGAGAAGGAACGATTAGCCTTGATGCTTTTAAACAACTAGAGGCGAGCGGCAAGTATGAAACGAAGATGTCAGAGCCCATAGCCACTAGACAGCTTGTCATGAACACAAAAGTCGATCAGCTGTCAGATGAGAAAGTGCGTCACGCCCTTCAGTATGCGATCAATAAAACATCATTGGTGGAAGGTGTGACCTCTGGCTTAGAGGATGTAGCAGATCACATCTTGCCGACAAACATGCCATATACGTCAGGCATCCGGGTGAAATCTTTCCAATATGATGTGGACAAAGCGAAGGCTTTACTGGATGAAGCAGGCTGGACGCTTCCGAAAGGAAAAACCATACGCGAAAAAGACGGAAAAACGCTTGAGTTTAGTATGATGTATGACTCAGCAGAATCGATTCAAAAAACAATGGCTGAAACACTGCAGGCAGAATGGGCAGCCATTGGGGTTGGCGTCAAACTTGAAGGTGTCGAGCTGGCGACGCAGGTTCAGCGGTTTAAAGCGAACAAGTTTGATATGAACTTCTTTAGCAATTATGGAGCGCCGTATGATCCGCATACATTTATGAACGTTGTCTCATCAGATGGTTTTGGATTCAAAGAGGCGATCTCTGCGTATCCGAATAAAGATAAGCTGATCAAAGAAATGACAGAGATTCCATCAACAACTAATGAAAACAAACGTAAAGCACTTTATTCGTCCGTCTTATCATCCTTGCAAGATCAAGGGGCGATTGTGCCAATCTCTTATTTTAAAAAGACAGCTGTTTATCAAAAAGATGTGAAGGACTTTGATTTCCCTGCGAATCGAGATGAACATCCTTTCACAGGCATCAAGCTGAAGTAACAGAAGGAAGGTAAGCAAATGAGCCGCTATATCATCAAACGAATGTTATCCATCATTCCTGTATTTCTACTAGCCACACTGTTCACAACTGGCATGATTCATCTGTCACCAGTTGATCCAGCGGAGGCATATTTAGCAGCGGCTCATATTCAGCCTACTGATGAGGTATTAGCCCAAAAACGAAGTGAATTTGGTTTAGATGAACCTTTTTACATGCAGTACCTTCATACGATTGGAAAAGTCGTCCGTCTTGATTTTGGGCGGTCGTATATGACCAATCAGCCTGTGCTTGATGAGGTGATCTATCGAATACCTGCGACGATTCAATTGGCGTTCACTAGTCTGCTGATCGCAATTTGTGTCAGTATTCCACTGGGCTTTTTCAGCGGGTTGAGAAAAAATGGCGTTGTAGATCATGTGAGCCGGATGATTTCCTTCCTAGGAGCATCTATCCCGACCTTTGTTTTGGGATATTTGCTCATCTTCTTTTTTTCAGTGAAACTCGACCTTTTACCTGTTGAAGGTGTTGGTACATGGGAACATCTTGTACTGCCATCCATTACCCTGGCTGTGCCGTTAATTGCGATGTATACGAGATTATTACGAGCGAGTGTGAGTGAGACGCTTCACGAGCCTTTTGTTCAATATGCGAGAATGAGAGGGTTAAAGGAACAATCGATTATGTTCAAACATGTCTTCAGAATGGCGATATCACCGATGCTGACAGGACTTGGCGTGAATCTTGGCAAGCTGCTCACAGGGACCATTATTGTAGAGGCTGTTTTTTCTTGGCCTGGATTTGGACGATTTTTTATTGAAGCGATCTTTAACCGGGATCTGCCGGTCATTCAGTTTTATGTGTTGATGGCGGCGTGTATCTTTATCTTAAGCAGCTTGATGGTTGATCTCCTTCAGCTGCTCATTGACCCCCGTATTTCTAGAAAGGAAGGCCGCCAGCCATGATGACAAAAGTAAAACACCTCTTCTATCATCAAAAGATGATCTCGATCTGTGTGGTGCTGCTCGGTCTCCTGCTCATTGTGACGGTATGTGCACCATGGATCGCTCCGCATGACCCGGCGGCTGTTAATCTTGCAATGAAACTAAAGGGATCTTCATGGGAGTATCCTCTAGGCACCGATCAATTGGGAAGATGCAATTTATCTCGTATTCTATATGGTGCTCGTATTTCACTAGGCTGTGCGTTGTTAATCTTTGTTTCCTCTCTATCTATCGGTTTAATCGTAGGGCTGATATCTGGATATAAAGGCGGCTGGATCGATCACGTCTTGATGAGATTGTGCGACGGGGTCATGGCATTTCCGAATTTGGTACTGATCCTTGGATTAGTCGGTATTTTTGGACCGGGGCTTTCTCAAGTGGTGCTGGCTTTGATGCTTGTGCAGTGGGTGTATTATGCTCGGGTCTTTCGAGGGATGGTGCTTAGTTTAAAAGAACAAAACTTTATTGCAGCTGCGAAGATTAGCGGTACTTCCCATTGGAATATCATGAGAAAGCATATGATTCCGAATGTACTGCCGCCACTCGCAGTTGTGGGCACACTTGAAATGGGCTGGGCGATTATGGACATTTCCGCCATGTCTTTTCTAGGCTTAGGGGTTCAGCCGCCTACGCCTGAATGGGGAGCGATGATCCATGAAGGAAAATCTTATATTCAAACAAATCCTCAGCTGATGCTTTATCCGGGCCTTGTGATTATGGCTGTGGTCATTCTATTCAACTTACTGGGAGAAGCCCTTTCAGAGAAATATGGCATCAAACGTCGTGTGTAAAGGAATGAGTCAGTTGGAAGAGTCTATTTTAAACATAGAGAACCTGCATGTGCATACGAAAACGCCGCAAGGAACCATTTCTCTCGTTCAGGAAATAGCCTTTGAGGTAAAGCGCGGTCAAATTGTTGGATTAATTGGTGAGAGCGGATGCGGAAAAACGGTGACAAGTATGTCGATCTTAAACATGCTTGATCGAAAAACAACGGAAGTGACAGGCAGTATCACTCTACAAGGTCGAGAATTGATCGGTTTGAGTGAACAGCATATGCGGTCTATTCGTGGCAAAGATCTCTCATATATCATGCAAAATCCAATGAATAGCTTTACGCCTGTATGGACGATTGGACATCAATTGATTGAAACAATCCGCCGGCATACAGCTGTCAGTAAAAGGCAGGCACGGGTCCAGGCAATTAAAGCCTTAGAGAAAATGAACCTGCCCCATCCAGATCAATTATTGAGTAAATACCCTTTTGAATTAAGCGGGGGGATGCTCCAGCGTGTCATGATTGCTATGGCTGCCTGTATGCATCCGCCTCTGATCATCGCAGATGAACCGACAACCGCATTAGATGTACACAATCAGAAGCTGGTGCTTGAGCACTTGAATCAAATTCGTCATGAATACGGAACGGCGATTTTGCTCATTACCCACGATCTTAGTGTGATTGCGGAAATGGCAGACGAGGTCGTGGTGATGAAACAAGGAAAAATCGTTGAAAAGGCTGAAGTTCTTGAGCTTTTTGAACACCCGAAGCATGATTATACAAAGAAACTTTTAGCAGCTCGTCCATCCATGCCAGCTGTTTGCACGATTTGAGGTGAGAAGACCGTTGCATTTAATAGAAGTGAAAGCAGTTAGTCATTCATATGGCAACCGATCGTTTCTGATGAGGACAAAAGGGAGAACCCCTGTCCTGAAAAACGTTCATTTGACCATTGAAGAAGGCACTTGTCTTGGATTATTAGGTCAAAGTGGCGCAGGGAAAAGTACACTCGGCCGCATCATCCTTGGACTAGAGAAGCCGAGGGTCGGACAAGTTCTGTTTGAAGGTCAGGATATCATTCGTGCAGATCAGCGGACACATCAGCATTTCCGCCGACATGTACAAGCGGTATTTCAAGATTCATATTCAGCGGTTAATCCAAGGTGGACAGTGGAACAAATTCTATCTGAGCCGCTTGAAAACTATGAACCAATGACCCGTAAAAAACGTCAGCATATACTCATTCACTGGTTAGAAAGAGTAGGGCTCAGTGAGCAGGATTTGTCCAAGTACCCATACCAATTTAGCGGCGGCCAGCTACAGCGGATCAACATCGCCAGAGCACTGGTGCTTCAGCCAAAGCTCATTGTGCTGGATGAATCAGTCAGTAGCTTAGATATGGTTACGCAGGCAGTCATTTTAGATTTGTTAGTCGAATTAAAGAAAGAGCTGAAGCTTGCATACTTATTTATCACACATGATTTGACAGCGGCCTATCATTTAAGTGATCAATTAGCGATTCTTGATCAGGGTGAACTTGTGGCTCAGTTTCAATCGAAGGATGATTTCTTTATATCAGAGCACGCAGCTGTGCTGAAAATGAAGGAGGCAACGCTCGCCAGCCACCCTTTGTCTCGAACGATTGGCAGGCCGGTTCGTTAACTTTTTCATTCCCTCAATGCCTCTTTTAAGAGAGGCTATTTTTCATGAAAGGCAGGTGGCATCGTGAACCATCGAGCATATTTAGCTTTGGCGATCCCTTTAACCATTTCAACGATGACCACGCCATTACTTGGAGCTGTCGATACAGCAGTTGTTGGCCAGCTTGCCAACCCCGCTTATATAGGGGGCGTCGCAGTCGGCAGTCTCATTTTTAGTACATTGTACTGGCTGTTTGGCTTTTTACGGGTAAGTACATCTGCTTTTGCCGCCCAAGCAAACGGAGCGCAGAACGAGGAGCAGGGTGTTCTTGCTTTTCTAAGGCCTTTTTTGCTGGCTATTATTGTCGGGCTTTGTTTTATTGCTCTTCAATGGCCCATTATTCAATCCGCATTATGGATCATCTCTCCTGCTGCTGATGTGCGCGAATATGCAGCGGACTATTTTCACATTCGGATCTGGGGAGCGCCATTTACCTTAATGAATTACGTCATACTCGGCTGGCTGATGGGGATGGCAAAAATGAAAGAAGCCCTTTCTTTACAAATTTTGATCAATGTCATGAATATGATCTTGGCATTGATCTTAGTTCATGCGTTTTCTTTTGCCGTCAAAGGTGTGGCAGCGGCGACATTGATCTCTGAACTCACTGCTTTTGTGTTAGGGGTCTGGATTATCTTGAAGCATACGTCAAACGGTTTTCGGATGCCGTCTATCCAGCAGATGATGGACACACGTGCAGTAAAGAAAATGTTTCATGTGAATAAAGACTTGTTTATCCGAACGATCTGTCTGCTTGTTGTGATCAACATGTTTACAGCAAAGGGAGCTTCTTTCGGAACGGAGCAATTGGCGGCGAATGCCATTTTATTTCAAATTCACTACATCATGGCCTATTTGTTCGATGGATTTGCCAATGCGTCCAGCATCCTTGTCGGTAGATCAGTAGGTGCGAACGACCGAGCGCTTTATGATAAAACTTTAACCCTTTCGAGACAATGGGCAGTTGTGATGGCATGTGTCATTGCGGCAGGTTACTTTTTCTTTAAAGTACCGATTTTGAGCCTGTTTACAAATTTGCCTCAGCTTCTTGATGTGACACTGCAATATGCCGATTGGCTCGTTCTTTATCCGTTTGCTGCTTGCTTTGGCTTGGTGATATATGGTGTATTCACAGGTGCGACAGAAATTGCTCCTGTTAGGAATTCAATGCTGTTTGCGATGATTTTGTTTGTGGCTGTTCAGGCGGCAGTCATTCCGATATGGCACAATCACGGACTATGGTTTGCCTTTATCATTTATACTGTAGGGCGGTCCGGCTTTTTGATGATGTACAAATCGAAGCTTGATCAAAAGCTTTTCCTGCATGAAAAACACCCTTTGCAATCATGAGAAAGGGTGTTGCTTTTCGTCCATTTATTCGCTTTCTTTTTTCACCTTTTGGTACGCTTCATCGAGATGCTGAATTCGCTTCAAGACAACAGCATTTTTCGTCAATTGGTCCTGCACAAGTGTAGAAACCACCGAACGATAATAAGCGTTCATGGCATGAATCTTGTCTTCATGTTGATTCATGGCAATGTGCTGTTTTAAGTTATCAATAAAGTATGGAACAGAAAAAAGTTCAGACATGGAAATCACTCCTATTTCGTATATACGGTCCGTCAATCTTCATGTAAAATGATGAGAGGGAGGGGAGACAATGAGCCTTAAACTGCAACAAGAACTAGTATTAAAGCAGGTACTCACGCAAGAACTCAGGCAGGCGATTACGCTGCTGCAATTGAATTGTGCAGAGCTGGGTGAGTATCTTGATCAGTTAGCGCTTGAGAACCCTCTGATTGAGCGGAAAGACACGGACAGCTATCAACCAGTTTATCATAAAAGAACGCAAGATCGAATGACAGAGCCGTATCGTACGCATCAAAAAGAAAGCCTGCAAATGTATTTAAAGAGACAGGCCATTGATTTGAATTTAAGTGAAAAGAATCAAAGAATATTTCAATTCATGATTGAGTCCATTGATTCCAATGGCTATTTAAATGAACCGGTTGACCAAATGGCCGCTGTGTTACAGGCTTCGGCAGAAGAAGTAGAGGCCGTTCTTCATCAGCTTCAATCATTAGAGCCTGCCGGTATTGGCGCTAGATCATTGCAAGAATGCATCCTGCTCCAGCTTAGACGAAAAAAGGATCGCTGGTATGAAGCAGAGCTGATCATCGAAGGGCATTTCTTTCTTTTCGCAAGGAAGGCTTGGAAGGAAATCGCAGCTAAAACAGGTATGCCGTTGAAAACCCTGCAAACCATACAAGATGAGGTGTCGCTTCTCGAACCAAGACCAGGCCTTCATTTCTCTTATGAAGACCAGGATGTGTATATAGAACCAGATGTGTTGATTACAGCTGCGGGAGGTCACATCACATTCGAGCTGAACCAGCGTGCTTTTCCGGACATTGAAATGAATGAAGGGTATTTCGCCATGATTCAAGATCAAAAGCGGCATGAAGCATATGCATATTTAAAGGAAAAGCATCAGCAGTACAATTGGCTTGTTCAAGCGCTGAAGCAGAGAAAACAAACGATGACAAATGTCGTTCGTGAGATTATCTTACAACAGACTGATTTTTTCCTGACCGGGAAGCATAAAATGAAACCGCTTACGATGAAGCGGGTTGCAGATAAATTACAAGTGCATGAGTCGACAGTGAGTCGAACAGTCAAAGGGAAAATGGTGCAGACCCCTTATGGGTTAATGGAAATGAAACAGTTTTTCCAAGCGAAACTAGAAGGGCATTCGCTCGAAGAAGCATCCAGCTACACAGTGAAGACCCACATTGCAGAGCTGATTCAATCAGAAAATAAGAAAAAACCGTATTCGGATCAGCAAATCATGACGCAGCTTCAGCAAACCTTTGGTATCCGCGTCTCTCGCAGAACCATTGCCAAATATCGTGAACAAATGAACCTTCCGTCTTCCACGCTGCGGAAGCGATATGATTAAAAAGAAGCACATGCCAGAAACAATGGCACGTGCTTCTTTTTTGATGAGTGAAAGAGTGATAGAAGATTTCTTGAGAATTGAAAAAAGGGAAGACGTGTGATCTGAATTTTGGGGTAAAGTATAAGATAGGGCATGAGGCGATAGGGTAGACAACAGTGATGAGGTGAGACCAATTGAAATATAAACAAATCAAAACGAAAAAAATATATGAAGAAATTGCGGACGCATTAGTCGAATCCATTCGAACGGGGGAGCTTCTTCCGGGCGAAAAATTAGACTCGGTTCAAGCACTTTCTGAAAACTTTCAAGTCAGCCGTTCCGCTGTGAGAGAGGCGCTGTCCGCTCTGAAAGCGATCGGATTAATAGAGATGAAGCAAGGAGAAGGCACATATGTGAAGCAGTTCGATCCTGAGCAGCTCACATTTTGTTTATCTCCTGCTTTTTTGATGAAGCAGCAGGATATCGTGCAGCTTCTAGAAGTGAGATCAATCATTGAATCAGGTGCTGTCAAAAAGGCAGCATTGCTGCGGACAGACGAGGACCTCCATCGACTGCATGAGGCACTTGAACAAATGAAGCGTGCAGAAGCGCATAAAGAAATTGGTGAAGAGGCAGACCTTACATTTCATCTTGCCATCGCTAAAGCCTCAAAGAATCATTTACTGGCGGCGTTAATGAATCAGGTCTCATCCTTATTAATTGAAACGATGCGGGAAACGAGAAAAATCGTGTTATTTTCAAGAAAAGCGTCCATACGTCAGCTTTACAAAGACCATGAACGTATTTATCAAGCTGTCATGGACAAGCAGCCAGAAGAAGCGGAGAGGGCGATGCTTACACATTTGGAAAAAGTAGAACAACTTCTTGGTGATGTGCTGCAAGAACAGGAAGGAAAGCCAGATATTCAATAAGCTGTGCCGAAAAACGGCACAGCTCTATTATTGAAGAGAAATATGCAATTTTTTCATTCGATATTGCAGACTTTGCCTGCTCATGCCCAATATCTTTGCAGTCTGTGAAATATTGTCGTCCATTTTATTTAAGTAATGGACGATGTATTGTTTTTCAAATCGTTCCATTTGGGTTTGGAAATCAGTTGTATGATCTGAGCTCGTGTAGACAAACGTATCAGTTGCAGCTGATAGATTAAGCGGACTCATCTGCATGTGTTCACTAGGACGTCCTTCTCCTTGCTTGAAACGGAAATGGTAAGGAAGGTGATGCATGCTTAAGTATGTTTCGTCCATCATCATATTCATCCCAGCTTCAATCACATGCTCCAGTTCTCTTACATTGCCCGGCCAATGATACGTTTGGAACAGGGCAAGTACCTCTTCATCAGCCGCCTTCACATTCATTTGAAACAGTTCATTATATTTTTGAATAAAATGCATGACAAATGTGGGGATGTCTTCTTTTCGCTCAGAGAGTGGCGGGATAAACAAGGTGACAATGCCAAGCCGGTAAAATAAATCCTTTCGCATTCGTCCACCTGCGATCGCATCCACAGGGTCCTCATTCATATTAGCAATCACTCTCACATCAATGGCGATTTCCTTTGTACTGCCTAACCTTCTCACACGTTTCTCTTGCAAGACGCGCAATAGTTTTGCTTGAAGAGCTGGGTGTAATGAGTTGATCTCATCTAAAAGCAGTGTACCTCCTTGTGCTTGTTCGAATAGACCGGGCTGATCTGTTGCCCCTGTAAAAGCCCCTTTTTGTGTTCCAAAAAGCAGACTTTCAATGAGGTTATCAGGCAGTGCTGCGCAATTCTGCGTAATAAATGGTCCAGATGAACGGCTGCTGCCATTATGAATGCTTTGTGCAAATAGCTCTTTCCCCGTCCCTGTCTCACCAACAATCAGCACATAAGAAGAGGTACGTGTGGCTCGTTTCGCATGTTCAATCACTTCTAAAAAGGCAGGACTCTCCCCAATGATTGAATCAAATGTAAAGCGTGTGTTTCCTTTTTTCTTCATATTGTGATGAATGAGCCGTTCCAGTTTCGTGACATCATTCGAAATTTCAACCGCCCCTTGAATCAAACCGTCTCGAACGAGCGGGTATGTATGGTTAATCGTTGTGATTTCTTTTCCATTGTAGTTGTGATACGTCTGCTTTGCATGAACCGTCTGTTTCCCGGTTCGCAGCGCTTGGACAAGTGTACTGTGCATCTCATCCTGAAACACAAAGAGGTCTAAGACATTTTTATAAAGGACATCAGAACGTTTTAAAGATTCGATCTCCATCATTTTTTTGTTATAAACAATGGTATTACCATTTTCATCAATGGCGTGAACCCCAACATCAATTAAATCGAGCATTTGTTTATATAGATCAATCTCATTTTCAAGCTTTGCGGTATGCTGATCTTTTTTCACTTGCGCCACCTCCAGACATTACCTCTATTTTACATGAAAAATTTTGCGGTTTCCTCTAAAAAAATTTGCATATGCAAAATTATTTTGCGTTAAAGATGAGAACAATCCTAGGCACAGAGCGATCACTAAGTTGGCATGATCCTTGCATAACATAAGAGTGAAGATGAACCCAATCAAAAGAGGCAAGCTTATAGAAGGAGGAATACACGATGACACAGACAAAAGCATTGATTCATCAAACAGAACAATACGGTGCGGCGAACTATCATCCGTTGCCAATTGTGATTTCAGAGGCTGAGGGAGTGTGGGTGACTGATCCTGAGGGCAACCGCTACATGGATATGCTCAGTGCATATTCTGCAGTGAACCAAGGACATCGCCATCCCCGCATTATTGAAGCGCTTAAAACACAAGCTGACCGCGTGACACTCACATCAAGGGCCTTCCATAATGATCAGCTTGGCCCATGGTATGAGAAGATTTGCAAATTAACGAATAAAGAGATGGCATTGCCGATGAATACGGGTGCTGAGGCTGTGGAAACGGCTGTAAAGGCAGCGAGACGATGGGGCTATGATGTCAAGGGGATCGAAGAGAATCGGGCAGAAATTATTGCATGTACCGGGAATTTTCATGGTCGCACAATGACGGCTGTGTCACTTTCTTCGGAAGCAGAATATCAAAGAGGTTTCGGTCCGATGCTTCCAGGCATAAAGCTCATCCCTTATGGAGATATTGAGGCGTTACGCGAAGCGATCACTCCGCAAACAGCGGCTTTTCTCTTTGAACCGATTCAAGGAGAAGCGGGCATTGTCATGCCGCCTGAGGGCTTTATAAAAGAGGCAAAAGCGATCTGTGAGAAGGAACATGTGTTATTGATCGCAGATGAAATTCAAGTGGGATTAGCGCGGACCGGCAAGATGTTTGCATGCGACTGGGAAGACATTGAGCCGGATATGCTGATTCTTGGTAAAGCACTTGGCGGTGGGGTATTCCCGATCTCATGTGTTGTCGCAAACCGTGATATTTTAGGTGTGTTTAATCCAGGGTCTCACGGGTCTACCTTCGGCGGGAATCCTCTTGCGTGCGCAGTATCACTTGCTGCACTAGATGTTTTAATCGACGAGAAGCTTGCCGAGCGCTCATTGGAGCTTGGGCAATATTTCAAAGACAAACTATCACGCATTCAAAGTCCTGTGATTAAGGAAGTACGCGGGCGTGGACTATTTATTGGGATGGAACTGACTGAGGCAGCTAGACCTTATTGTGAGAAGCTCAAGCAAGCAGGGCTGTTATGCAAAGAAACCCATGAGACAGTGATTCGATTTGCACCGCCGCTTACCATTTCAAAAGAAGACTTGGATTGGGCAATTGCTCATATCCAAGCGTTATTTCAAGCATAAATGATCAAGGGAGAAGCCTTCAAATTCTCCCTTTCTCTTTCAATGAACGGCGAATTTTGTCAAAGGTTGATGAATAGAAGAGTGAAAGTGGGGAAGCGGATTTGAAGCCAGAACAGCATAATGAACTAGAGCGTTCCATGAAAAGCAGACATCTTTTTATGATTGCCTTAGGCGGGGTTATCGGAACAGGCCTTTTCCTTGGGTCAGGACTCATTATTCATCAAGCAGGCCCAGGGGGAGCCATTCTTTCGTTTATCATTGGCGGGTTGCTCATGTATTTGGTGATGCTCTGTCTTGGTGAATTAGCAGTGGCGATGCCGACAGCTGGTTCCTTTCAGGAGTATGCCACGAAGTATATTGGTCCATCCACGGGCTTTATGATCGGCTGGCTCTATTGGTTTAGCTGGGCATGTACGATCGGACTTGAATTTACATCAGCAGGGATTCTACTCCAAAGGTGGTTTCCTGATATCCCAGTTTGGCTTTGGTGTCTTGCCTTTAGCGTCATCTTATTTGCCATCAATGCCATCTCAGCTCGCAGCTTTGCTGAAACCGAGTTTTGGTTTTCAGCCATCAAGGTTGCTGCGATCTTATTGTTTATTATCATTGGAATTGGCGCAATTTTCGGAATGATTCATTTGAAAGGTGGGGAACCTGCCCCCCTATTTCGCCATTTGACAGATCATGGCGGACTTTTTCCTAATGGTGTTTTTGCGATTTTATTAACCATGGTCACAGTCAATTTCTCCTTTCAAGGAACAGAGCTTGTAGGGATTGCAGCAGGGGAGAGTGAAAATCCAGAAAAAACACTCCCACGCTCTATTCGGAATATTATTTGGCGGACGATGGTCTTTTTTGTTTTATCGATTGCGGTTCTTGCAGCGCTTCTGCCATGGCAGACCGCCGGCGCAGTGGATAGTCCGTTTGTTGTGGTGTTGGACAAGGTTGGCATACCATACGCTGCAGATATCATGAATTTTATCATCATCACAGCGGTCTTATCTGTAGCAAACTCTGGACTATATGCATCATCACGTATGCTTTGGGCGCTTTCAAAAGACGGGAAAGGACCTGTTTTCACGAAAAAATTATCCAAACGTAAAATCCCGATCAATGCCTTATTGGTGACAATGGGTGTATCCGCTCTATCACTGCTCACGAGTGTTGTAGCACCAAAAACGGTATATGTCTGGCTCATATCCATTTCGGGTATGGTGCTTGTCGTGGTTTGGATGTCTATTTGTTTATCCCAATACTTCTTTAGGAGACAATTCATTAAAGAGGGCGGAGATGTAAAGGATCTTGTCTTCCGAACGCCTTTTTATCCATTTGTGCCATTAGCAGGCTTTATCGCATTTGGCATTGTTCTTATCAGTTTATTCTTTATTGAGGATCAGCGGATTGGTCTTTATTGCGGAGTTCCATTTATGGCCGCCTGCTACATCATTTACTACCTCAAGATTAAACCGAAGGAAGATGCGAAACGGTTTAATGAAGAGAAAGAAACGATACCGAAAACATAAGCAGGCGGCTTTTGACCGCCTGCACCTTTTCAAAGACAAATGCATTCAATATAGAAGAAAATAAATAGTTTGAAAAAAATAAAATAGCGGAAAGCTAGATGACAAGCAGGTTATCGGTCAAAATGTGTCTATTTTTTGTCTAAATGTGTTTGTAAGAGTTGAAAATGCAAGATTATCCTGTTAAAATAATTAAAGAAAGCAGGGATTGATTTTTTTTGGCTGTGGCGGGACGTTTTTTGTCACAGTGGGACGTTTTTAGTCCAACGTGAAAAGAAAGGGTCGTTAGCCATGAATCGTTTATTGGAAGCTCAAAAAAAATTATTACCAGATCTTCTCACAGTTATGCAAAAGCGCTACGACGTTTTGCAGTACATCAGATTAGCTGAACCAATTGGTCGCAGAAGTCTTGCGACAAGTCTTGGTCTCAGTGAACGTATCTTAAGAGCTGAAGTTCAGTTCTTAAAGGAACAAAATCTGCTGGATGTCAAAACGAGCGGTATGATGCTGACGACTGAAGGTCATGCTTTGCTTGAAATGCTTGAAGGAATGATGAAGGACGTTTTAGGTTTAACCTTTTTGGAAAATACATTAAAGAGGAAATTAGGCCTGGAAGAAGTCATCATTGTTTCTGGTGACAGCGATGAATCCCCGTGGGTGAAGCAAGAAATGGGAAGAGCTGCTGTCCAATGTATGAAAAAAAGGTTTACTGGGAATAATATCGTCGCCGTCACTGGCGGAACGACGATGGAAGCTGTTGCCGAAATGATGACCCCTGATGCCAAAAATCGCGACATGATGTTTGTCCCTGCGAGAGGCGGTCTTGGGGAGAATGTAAAAAATCAGGCAAACACCATTTGTGCACACATGGCTGAAAAAGCTTCCGGTACTTACAAACTGCTGTTTGTTCCAGGACAGCTGTCAGAAGGTGCTTACTCTTCCATTATTGAAGAGCCGTCCGTCAAAGAAGTGCTTCAAACAATTAAATCATCCACGATGCTTATTCATGGAATCGGTGAAGCAAAAACAATGGCGATGAGACGAAACACACCCGCTGAAGATTTAAAAAAGATTGATGAGCATGACGCAGTGACAGAGGCTTTTGGCTATTACTTTAATCGTGATGGCGAGGTCGTCCACAAAGTGCACTCCGTCGGCATGCAGCTAGATGATTTAGAAAGCATTCCACACATCATTGCTGTTGCAGGTGGATCATCAAAGGCTGGGGCCATTGAAGCTTATTTCAAAAAACCCCGCCGAACGGTTCTCGTCACAGACGAAGGAGCCGCAAAAGAGTTATTAAGGGAGTCAATAGATCCCTCAATATAAAACATTGTGACCTATAAAAGGAGGAAACATCATGGCAGTAAAAGTCGGTATTAACGGATTTGGACGTATTGGACGTAACGTATTTCGTGCAGCATTAAACAATCCTGAAGTTGAGGTAGTAGCGGTTAACGATCTAACAGACGCTAACATGCTTGCACACCTTTTACAATATGACTCTGTTCACGGAAAACTAGATGCAGAGGTTTCTGTAGACGGTACGAACTTAGTAGTGAACGGTAAAACAATCGAAGTATCAGCTGAGCGTGACCCTGCGAAATTAAGCTGGGGTAAACAAGGCGTAGAAATCGTTGTTGAATCTACTGGATTCTTCACAAAACGTGCAGACGCTGCTAAACACTTAGAAGCTGGCGCTAAAAAAGTCATCATCTCTGCTCCTGCTAACGAAGAAGATATCACAATCGTTATGGGTGTAAACGAAGACAAATACGATGCAGCTAGCCACGATGTCATCTCTAATGCATCTTGTACAACAAACTGCTTAGCTCCATTTGCAAAAGTACTTAACGATAAATTTGGTATCAAACGCGGTATGATGACAACTGTTCACTCATACACAAATGACCAACAAATTCTTGATCTTCCGCACAAAGACTACCGTCGTGCTCGTGCAGCTGCGGAAAACATCATCCCAACTTCTACAGGTGCTGCGAAAGCTGTTTCACTTGTATTGCCTGAACTTAAAGGTAAATTAAACGGTGGCGCTATGCGTGTTCCAACACCTAACGTTTCTTTAGTTGATCTTGTTGCTGAATTAAATCAAGATGTGACAGCTGAAGACGTAAATGCAGCACTTAAAGAAGCGGCTGAAGGAGAACTTAAAGGAATCCTTGGCTACAGCGAAGAGCCATTAGTATCTGGTGACTACAATGGTAATGCAAACTCTTCAACAATCGATGCTCTTTCTACAATGGTAATGGAAGGCAGCATGGTGAAAGTCATTTCTTGGTACGATAACGAGAGTGGATATTCTCACCGCGTTGTTGACCTTGCAGCTTACATTGCAAAACAAGGTCTTTAATTTCTCACACTGAAGGAACTCACTTGGTTCTTTCCTAGAGACACGATATAATGAAGACGGACAAGGGAAGGGGAAGCATCCCTTTCCCTTTTTCTCTGTATTTATCCGTTCTGCACGATTTCTCGTTTTGATGAGGGCAAAATGGGAAAAGGATAAAGAGAGACTTGTCCAATGCGTAAGGAAACCAGAATAAAGGAGGATCTCCTGACGAGCATGAATAAGAAATCAGTAAAAGACATTGACGTAAAAGGTAAAGTTGTGTTCTGCCGCGTAGATTTTAACGTTCCAATGAAGGACGGAAAAGTGACGGATGATACTCGTATTCGCGCAGCATTACCAACGATTGAGTATTTAACAGGACAAGGCGCAAAGGTACTACTAGCTAGTCATTTGGGTCGTCCGAAAGGTCAAGTTACTGAAGAACTGCGTCTGACACCTGTAGCAAAACGTCTGCAAGAGCTTCTTGGACAAGAAGTGAAAAAAGCAGATGAAGCTTACGGCGACAACGTGAAAAAGCAAATCTCTGACTTAAAAGAAGGAGATGTGCTAGTGCTTGAAAACGTTCGTTTCTATCCTGGTGAAGAAAAGAACGATACTGAATTATCAAAAGCGTTTGCTGATTTAGCCGATGTGTATGTCAATGATGCGTTCGGTGCTGCACACCGTGCACATGCATCCACAGCTGGTATTGCAGCGTATCTTCCGGCTGTTTCAGGCTTCCTCATGCAAAAAGAGCTTGAGGTTCTAGGAAAAGCCATTTCAAACCCTGATCGCCCATTTACAGCGATTATCGGTGGCGCAAAAGTAAAGGATAAAATCGGTGTAATTGAAAGTCTTCTTGATAAAGTGGACAACCTGATCATCGGCGGCGGACTTGCTTATACATTTGTCAAAGCACTTGGCCACGAAGTAGGGAAATCTCTATTAGAAGAAGACAAAGTAGATTTAGCGAAATCCTTTATGGACCGTGCAAAAGAAAAAGGCGTGAACTTCCTGATTCCAACAGATGTTCTGGTAGCCGACGACTTTTCAAATGATGCGAATACAAGCATTGTGCCAATCTCTGAAATTCCAAGTGATCTAGAAGCACTTGATATTGGAATAGAGACAAGAGAGAAGTATGCTGATGTCATTAAAAACAGCAAACTTGTTGTCTGGAACGGACCAATGGGTGTATTTGAAATCGATGCATTCGCTAAAGGAACAAAAGCAATCGCAGAAGCACTGGCAGAAGCAAAAGATACATATTCTGTCATTGGCGGTGGAGATTCAGCAGCAGCTGTTGAGAAATTTGGTCTTGCCGATCAGATGAGCCATATTTCTACAGGCGGCGGCGCTTCACTTGAATTTATGGAAGGCAAAGAACTTCCAGGTGTGACTGCATTAAACGATAAATAAGACCAAAACTGCTATAAGGAAGTGTCAATCATGAGAAAACCAATTATAGCTGGGAACTGGAAGATGAACAAAACACTTGGTGAAGCTGTAAGCTTCGTTGAAGAAGTCAAGTCATCTATTCCATCTCCTGACAAAGTGGAATCTATTGTCTGTGCACCAGCCCTTTTCCTTGAAAAGCTGAACAGCCTTTCTAACGGAACAGACCTTAAAATTGGTGCGCAAAACATGCACTTTGAAGAAAACGGTGCATTCACTGGTGAAATCAGCCCTGCTGCGCTTAAAGATCTTGGCATCGGCTACTCAGTGATCGGTCATTCAGAGCGCCGCGAATTTTTCGCTGAAACAGATGAAACAGTGAACAAAAAAGCACATGCTGCATTCAAGCATGGCATCGTTCCAATCATCTGTGTAGGTGAAACGCTTGAAGAGCGTGAAGCAGGCAAAACAAACGAACTTGTCGCTGATCAAGTGAAAAAAGCACTAGCTGGTTTAACGAAGCAGCAAGTCGCTGAATCTGTGATTGCTTATGAGCCAATCTGGGCGATCGGTACAGGTAAATCTTCTACAGCAAAAGATGCAAACGATGTTTGTGCGCACATTCGCCAAACGGTTGCAAGCGAATTTGGTCAAGAAGCGGCAGACAGCCTTCGCATTCAATATGGCGGAAGCGTGAAACCTGCGAATATTAAAGAATATATGGCAGAATCCGATATTGACGGTGCTTTGGTAGGCGGCGCAAGCTTAGAACCTCAGTCTTTCGTTCAATTATTGGAGGAAGGTCAATATGAGTAAGAAACCAGCTGCATTAATCATCTTAGATGGATTCGGTTTAAGAGGCGAAACAGTCGGTAACGCTGTTGCCCAAGCAAAGAAACCGAACTTCGACCGCTACTGGAACGAATTCCCGCATCAAACCTTAACGGCTTCAGGTGAGGCAGTGGGTCTCCCAGAAGGTCAAATGGGGAACTCTGAAGTTGGGCATTTGAACATCGGTGCAGGACGCATCGTGTACCAAAGCTTAACAAGAGTGAATGTGGCCATTCGTGATGGGGAATTTGAGAAAAACGAAACGTTCCTAGATGCAATGACTTATGCAAAAGAAAATGACAAGGCCCTTCATCTATTCGGTCTCTTGTCAGACGGCGGTGTGCATAGCCACATCCAGCATCTTTTTGCCTTGCTGAAACTAGCGAAAAAAGAAGGCTTAACTAAAGTATACATTCACGGCTTCTTAGACGGACGTGATGTTGGTCAGAAGACAGCGAAAGTGTACTTAAAACAGCTTGAAGAACAAATCAAAGAAATCGGTGTCGGAGAAGTCGCAACACTTTCTGGACGCTATTACTCAATGGACCGTGACAAACGCTGGGATCGTGTGGAGAAAGCATATCGCGCGATGGCGTATGGTGAAGGCCCAAGTTATCAAAACATCTATGATGTCGTTGATGACTCCTATGAAAATGGAATCTACGATGAGTTCGTTATTCCATCTGTCATTACGAGAGAAAATGGTGAGCCGGTTGCAAAAGTAAACGACGGTGACTCTGTGATTTTCTATAACTTCCGTCCAGACCGTGCGATTCAAATTTCAAACACATTCACAAATGAAGATTTCCGCTCGTTTGACCGCGGGGAAGCACATCCGAAGGATTTACACTTCGTCTGCTTCACACACTTCAGTGAAACGGTAGATGGCTATGTGGCTTTCAAACCAGTGAATTTGGATAACACAGTAGGAGAAGTACTTTCTCAAAATGGATTGAAGCAGCTGCGGATTGCTGAAACAGAGAAATATCCTCACGTGACGTTCTTTATGAGCGGTGGGCGTGAAGAAGAATTTCCTGGAGAAGACCGCATCTTAATCAATTCACCAGATGTCGCAACCTATGACCTCAAGCCAGAAATGAGCGCTTATGAGGTAAAGGATGCACTTGTTGCAGACATCAATGCGGACAAGCATGACGCGATCATTCTGAACTTTGCTAACCCAGATATGGTGGGTCATTCAGGTATGCTTGAGCCAACAATCAAAGCCATTGAAGCAGTAGATGAGTGCTTAGGAGCTGTAGTCGACGCAATCCTAGCAAAAGGCGGACATGCTATCATCACGGCAGACCACGGTAACGCAGACGTGCTCATTACCGAAGAAGGAAAGCCGCATACTGCACATACGACAAACCCTGTTCCAGTCATCGTAACGAAAAAAGGGGCGACGCTTAGAGAAGGCGGCATTTTAGCCGATCTATCTCCAACGCTTTTAGACTTACTTGGTCTTGAAAAACCAAAAGAGATGACAGGAACATCATTGATTCAAAAATAACAAATTGATTCAAAAGGAGAGAAATTAAACATGCCATACATTGTTGACGTATATGCACGCGAAGTATTAGACTCTCGCGGTAACCCAACAGTTGAAGTAGAAGTTTACACAGAATCTGGCGGCTTTGGCCGTGCACTAGTACCAAGTGGTGCGTCTACTGGTGAATATGAAGCAGTAGAACTACGTGACGGAGACAAAGACCGTTACCTTGGAAAAGGTGTTCTGACAGCTGTAAACAACGTAAACGAAATCATTGCACCAGAGCTTTTAGGCTTTGATGTCACTGAACAAGTAGCGATTGACAAAATGTTAATCGAACTTGACGGAACTGAAAACAAAGGGAAATTAGGCGCAAACGCAATCCTTGGCGTATCTATCGCTGTAGCACGTGCGGCTGCTGATTTCTTACAAATTCCACTTTACCAATACCTTGGTGGATTCAACTCCAAAACGCTTCCAGTACCGATGATGAACATCGTCAACGGCGGAGAGCATGCGGATAACAACGTAGACATTCAAGAATTCATGATTATGCCTGTAGGTGCACCGAACTTCCGTGAAGCACTTCGCATGGGCGCTCAAATCTTCCATAGCCTGAAATCTGTATTAAGCGCGAAAGGCTTAAACACAGCTGTAGGTGACGAAGGTGGATTCGCTCCAAACCTTGGTTCTAACGAAGAAGCACTTCAAACAATCGTAGAAGCGATTGAAAAAGCTGGTTTCAAACCAGGTGAAGAAGTGAAACTTGCGATGGATGCTGCATCTTCTGAGTTCTATAACAAAGAAGACGGTAAATATCATTTATCAGGCGAAGGTGTTGTGAAAACATCTGCTGAAATGGTTGACTGGTATGAAGATATGGTATCGAAATACCCAATCATCTCAATCGAAGACGGCCTTGACGAAAACGACTGGGAAGGTCACAAACTATTAACTGAGCGCCTTGGCAGCAAGGTTCAGCTAGTAGGAGACGACTTGTTCGTAACAAATACGAAGAAGCTTTCTGAAGGAATCAAAAACGGCGTTGGTAACTCAATCCTCATCAAAGTAAACCAAATCGGTACATTAACTGAAACATTTGATGCAATCGAAATGGCGAAACGTGCAGGCTATACAGCTGTTATCTCTCACCGTTCTGGTGAAACAGAAGACAGCACAATTGCAGACATTGCAGTTGCAACAAACGCTGGACAAATCAAAACAGGTGCTCCGTCTCGTACGGACCGTGTGGCGAAATACAACCAATTACTTCGCATCGAAGATCAATTGGCTGAAACAGCTCAATACCACGGCATTGCTACATTCTACAACTTGAATAAGTAATGTAAAGCAACGCGCTGCGTGCGCTCTTTTGAAAAGAGCGTATCGCAGCGCTTTTTTTATGTTGAAATAAAGATGCAAAGCTGGCTCAAGCGAATTAGCTCTGCTTCCTTTGTCATATCCTATTTTTGTAAAAAATCATCCTTCAGTCAGAGGAGAAACGATGAGCTTGACGATTTATAAGCAATAAATCATGAAAACTCTACTAAAAATATGATCTGAATTGAACTTATGCTATTTGCATGGGGGTGGTATCATTTTACATATATTAGGGGGTGATGAGATGCTGAATCCTTTTAGCCTTCGTTTTCCAGTAGGCGTGTACATGTATGTCCTTCACCTACTGGCGGCATATGATGAAAGGAAGCAACGAATTCTAACTTCTAAGAACGTACAGAAAAATGCATTTTGGATTTATGTCCTTGCCGCTATCTTAGGCATTGTGACAGTTGCCGCTTTGATTTGGGCATGCAAAACATTTGGAAAAGGCTCGAAATTTTTAGGAGAGTTCAAGTTTTTAGGCCTGTATATTAAAATCAAATGCGGCTTCTAACAAATGGTGAGAACAGATGCGGGGTCATCTGTTCTATCTGAAATAAATGGAGGGACATGATGCTGACATTACACTTAACAGAAAAAACGTATAGCCGCACCTTTTCTCTCCGCGATATTCAGTTAAATGTAGAGAAAGGACGTATGCTTCTGCTTTTGGGGCATAATGGTGCAGGAAAGACCACGATGATTCAGTCTATGTTTGGCCTGACACCATTTACGGGTTTTGTCTCTTTGCATGGTAAACAGCTGAATTTTCAATCCTCAGCACATATCTCCTTTTTGAAAGAACATGTTTCCTATATTCCTGATGATCATGCTTTGTTTGATTATTTAACGCCGAGAGAATATTTTCATTTACTCCAGCTTCCAGACAAACGAAATGGACCTCGAGAAGAGGCCTTCGTCGATCTTTTTGAGCTGAAACCTTATATGGATCAGCCAATTGCCCAGTTGTCTCATGGCAATCAAAAGAAAACACAAATCATTTCACAGCTCCTTAGGCCTTGTGATTATTATGTATTCGACGAGCCTACAAATGGACTTGATCCAGATATGATGATCATCTTAAAAAAGGTGCTCATGAAGCTGAGAGATCAAGGCGCAGGCATTCTCATTTCTACCCATCATTTGGGCTTTGGTGAGACATTGTATGATCACCTCATGATCTTAAGAAACGGTGATATCAAGCTGGATATGTCACGTCAAGAAACAAACAAAACATTCCCTCATCAAGCACTTGAGGATATTTATAAAGAAGTGAATCAAGATTACTATATGCAGGTGGAGAGGTTGCTCAATGACTTGGACACGACACGTTCTTCATAAAATAGAATGGGGCATGCTCACAACGAAAATCAAGCAGATCGGCAAAAAATATCCTTTACAGCTTCTCGCCGCAGCCGTTTTTATGTTGCTGATTTACTCCATATACGTTGTCATGAGCCTGCGTTTTTTTATGCAAGTAGGGGAGAGCCAACCAGTTGCTTTATACCTTCAATTTGTAAAAATGACCCTGCTGCTTTTGGGAGCAGGTATTGTCTTTTCCCGTCATAAAATGAAGCGTCAAGAGTATCAGTTCTTCTTTTTGAATAGTGCGATGCAAAGTGTCTCATTTGTCCTTTGTGTGTATTTCTTTCCGGTGCTGTTTTGTTTCATCATGCTTGGTCTGCTTTTTTTACCCATCCTATTAGGACTGATCATTAGCGGCGTTACACTATCTTTGTATTGGATCATTGTGGTAGGGATCACTTGCTGTGGATTGGCGCTCTACACGCTTGCTTCTTGGATGCTGATACGCATTGGTGTGAGCCATTTTATATCAAAAACAAAAGAGCATTTACTGCTGCAAACGCTCGGATTTGTGACGCTTGGTGCTTTCGTGTTTCTCCTTTTTCAAAAAATGGTTGAGATGATTCGCGTATGGCCGTCTATCTATCTTGTATTTCTGATGATCTTTCTATGTGCAGGGTGGTTTTGGCTGAAGGGCTTGGCGGCTTGTTATGTCAATCGGATGTTTTTGCAGCTAAAGGTAGAGGTGAAGTCGTTTTCTTACCAAAAAATCAGATCGGATTCTTCATTTTTCACACATCTGCGGCAGGAGCTTGTTTATTTTAGCCGATCAGCTGTGTTTAAAGAACAAGGTATTTTGTTCCTGTTTCTTGTCTGTTTCACGATAGGTCTCCCATTGATCTTTACTCCGGCAGAGACTGGCTGGCTGTTTGCTTTTATTGTGCAGTTTGCCTTAAAGGAGATCCTTATTATGCTTCCTCTGATGATTGGCAGGGAATATCATCTCCATCAGCGAGCCATTTTTATGTTAAATACATCAAAGGGTGCCTATTTATTATCAAGAATTTTATTTTATTACACAATGAATGTATTGATTTATTTTGTCTATATCGGGCTTGCTTATTTCATGATAGGGGTCGAAAGTGAAGGGCACGGTTTGGCGAGTTTGTCCATTTTATTGATCACTGTCATGGCGGCATGTGTAGGGTTTGTCGTGAAGATTAGTGAATTTAATAAACTGTTTGTGATCGTGATGATGATTGCTGTGTTCAGTATGTTGGATATGCTTTTAGTCCAGTGGCTTTCAGCAAATATCCAGCTGCTCTCAACTGCCTATATGGCTTGTTCAGCCGCATTCTTCATCTTCATATATGCTGCCATGCTAAAGAGGCCGATTGTGCGATGATGACGCTTTTATTTTGCTTAATAGCAGTTGTGCTCATTCATGAACTCGGTCATATCTTGATGGTGATGGTGTGCAACAAAATCGAAAAAAAACCCATCTTTGATTTTGTGGTGATGATCGATTGGAAGCACGTGTCGATTGTCCATGAGAAATTTTCACGGCCGGGTTTTAATGTGATGGTGGCACTTGCAGGTCCTCTGTTTCCAGTGATCTGCTCGGGTGTGCTTTTCTTCATGTGGGGGCATCCATTGACGCATCCATTGCTGCTTTTTTCTTTATTAAATACAGTGATGCTGCATCCAGCTTGCCCAGACGGGAAAAATGTCATCGCCAGTTTAAAAGAGATGAAAGGAGAGAACTAAATGGTTAAAGTATTTCATTCGTTTTCTAGCGGTTTAACGCTTGCGATGCTTTATGTGTTTGCTGTGTTTATGACGCCAGTATTTTTAATGTTGCTAGAGGTTCATCATGTTGAATCAAGTCCAACTCTCTTTGGTATGCCATTTTATATCATGAAAATTGAACAGTATCAATTCAGCTCAGAGGCAACGCTCTTTGGGTGCGTGGTCTGTTTTTTAGCGGGTGCCGCTCTCTACTTCTTGATTCAATATGTGATTCATGCAGTGAAAAAGAGCAGAATATAAAAAAAGCAGGCTGAATGAAGTCAGTCTGCTTGAAGAACGAGTGACAACCGCACCATATCCATACATTGAATACCGTTCTCATAAATCGGTTCATCATAGTGTTTCAGAAAGAAATCGTGATCGATAGACGCCATGCGAAAACCGCATTTTTGATAAAGGGCGAGCTGCTGAATACTAGAGTTGCCTGTGCCAATTTCAATTGTATGAAAGCCAGCTGCCTTGGCTTCTGAAATAGCATGGCGGATCAGCTGCTTCCCAATTCCTCTACCTTGCCATGACTCCTTCACGGCGACATTCATGATTTCCACTGTCTGCTGAGACAGAGGCGTCAGAACATACACACCAATCATGTCCTGTTTATGAAAAGCAACATAACAAGAACCAGATTGTACATAGGCAAGGACTTTTTCAGTTGAAGGGTCAGCTAATAGTAAAAGATCCATAGGAACAGATTGATCATGAGACAATGGCCGAATCTGTATCAAATCATTTCATCCTCTCTATTCTTTGATATACCCTTGTTTAACACCCCAATCATATTGATCCTGCACCCATTGAGAAGGAGGATGATGGGTGACATTTGGGTCTTTTTTGACAGTGGCTTTCCTAGTCGTTTGTGCTGCCTGCTTATTCGCTTGAGCCGTTGCTTTCGCTGCTGCCAGTTCTTTTTGAAGCTGGTCTATTTTCAATTCAAGTGCTTTACGCTGTTTGATTTCTTTTTGATGCGCCTTCTTTTCTTTCTTCAGCTTGTTTGTGACGGTGGACAATTCCTTTTTTTGACCATCCATTTCATCTTTCATATCCGTTCCTTCTGACTTTAATTGTGTCAGCTGCTCATTATTCTTTCTCATTTCTTGCTGGTGTTTATTCTCTGATGCGGTGAGCGACTGCTGCTGCCACACAATCCAGCCAGTTGCACCTAGGATGATCACAGACAAGACAATGATCGTGATGTTTTTTTTCATGTTCTATTCCCCTTTCTTTAAACCTCTATTATCATCGGTTAAAACAAACCAGGTTTTAACAGAACAAGGGAATATTCGCATCAGATTAGCAGACACTATGAAAAAAGGAGGGTGTCTGTTGATTTCCTTTATGATTCATGTCATTGTGTCACTATTTGCTGTTTCAAACCCCATTGGAAACGTGCCTCTTTTCATCACTTTAACAGAAGGCTACTCAGAAAAAGAACGATCCCAGACGGCCAAAAAAGCGATTGTTGTGTCTTTTATGATTTTGATTGCCTTTCTTTTGGCAGGCAGGCTCATTTTCAAATTGTTTGGCATTGATATCCATGCACTCCGTATCGCCGGAGGTATTTTTATTTTTGGTATCGCTTACAATTTGCTAAATGCAAAAGAATCACATGTTCAAAACCCTCATTCGGATGAAAAGGCAGAGAGCAAAGAGAAGGCTGATGTTTCGGTGACCCCACTCGCCATTCCGATCATTGCCGGACCTGGTACAATTGCGACCGTCATGAGCTTAACCCCAGGAAGCCACCAAGTAACGCTTCATCTGCTTGCGATTCTTATTGGCATTGTGGTTGTACTTGCCATGACCTATTATGCATTTCATTATTCAAGTTTCATTATGCGAAAAATGGGGAAAACAGAAATGAATGTCGTGACACGATTAATGGGATTGATTTTAGCTGTTGTGGCAGTTGAGATGATAGGCGCAGGCATCAAAGGGATGTTCCCAATGCTGATGTCATAAGTGTATATAAAAAAGCTGTTTTTTTCTACAAAATTGTAAAATAAAACAGCTTTTTTTAAGGTTTTGGCACATGTTGAAATACTTCTTCACTTTCAAAGAACTCAATTAAACGGCTAATCCAGTCATAATAATCGAGACTTTCCTTGATTTCTGAAAGAAGAAGATTGATTTTATCTACTGTTTCTTCTGGCAGGTCATCTTGTTCAAGCAGCTCCAGCAATTCCTTGCATGTCTTCTTATGTGCCTTGCGATTTTTGCTGACAACACGTGACCAATTGGCTGCAAACAGTGAAATAAAGGTTTGATATTGATCTTGCTCAACGTCATATAAATCTTTGCGTATTCCTTTTTCATAAACCTTTTCAGCAATATTCAAATCAAGCATTTCTCGAACGACTTGACTCATTCTTGTTTTGCTCATGCCGGTCGCCTCTGAGAGCTCACCGAGCGTCATTGGTTTACGGTTCATATGAATGATACCAAGCACTCTACCCACTGTGGCAGAAAGACCAAAGGCATTCATGTTCTCGGCAGCTTTTTCAATATAATGATCCTGTGCTTTTTGAATGGCGCCTAACGCTTGCTTGTCCATTCCCCGCTTCATCCCTTCACGACTGACAATTTGTAACACAATATATCATATACCTGTTTGTTGATGAAAACAATAAATATTGAGTATTTGCTCGTAAGTTGGAGGAAAAAGGAGGGATCGGTACATATCAGGCCGTTAACTGAAAATTTTAAATAAATCTTATGCAATACAAACACATCGTAAACTTTTTATTTTATAAAGTTTGCACTATAATAAATAAGGTGTAAATTTTCTGAAAATATATATCCGACTAATTGGAGGTGTCTCATTTGCTGAAACTAGAGAATGTATCTAAGACGTATAAAGGCGGAAAAAAAGCTGTCAAAAATATTGATTTAGAAATAGCAAAAGGAGAATTTATTTGTTTTATTGGACCGAGTGGCTGTGGTAAAACGACAACCATGAAGATGATTAACCGACTGATTGAACCTTCCTCAGGAAACATATTCATCGAGGGAGAAAACATTATGAAAAAAGATCCAGTCCAATTAAGAAGAGAAATTGGTTATGTGATTCAGCAAATTGGACTTTTCCCTCATATGACCATCGCACAAAACATTTCCCTTGTGCCGAAGCTGCTGAAGTGGCCGGAAGAAAAACGAAAAGAACGAGCGCGTGAATTGCTCAAACTCGTCGACATGGGGCCGGAATACTTAGAGCGTTACCCTCATGAACTCAGTGGAGGACAGCAGCAGCGTATCGGCGTTCTTCGCGCACTCGCAGCAGAACCCCCTTTAATCCTGATGGATGAACCATTTGGAGCACTTGACCCAATTACAAGAGATTCATTGCAGGAAGAATTTAAGAAACTGCAAAAAACGTTAAATAAAACAATCGTTTTCGTCACACATGACATGGATGAAGCGATTAAACTTGCAGACCGCATTGTCATTTTAAAAGATGGAGAGATTGTCCAAGTGGGCACGCCAGATGATATTTTACGTAACCCTGTGAACGAATTCGTAGAAGAATTCATCGGGAAAGAACGTCTACTTCAGTCAAACCCGAATATGGAACGTGTGGAACAAATGATGAACACGTCCCCAGTCACAATTACCGTCGAAAAAACATTGACAGATGCCATCTTTATTATGAGAGAAAAGCGGGTTGATTCCCTGCTTGTCGTTGATGAAAATCATGTGCTGAAAGGCTATATCGACATTGAAACCATCGATGCAAACCGCAGAAAAGCAGCCTTCGTTGGTGATATTTTAAATACAGAATTTTATACAGTACAAGAAGGTGCACTTCTTAGAGATACTGTCCGAAAGATCTTAATACGCGGCATTAAATATGTACCGGTTGTCGATGCAAAAGGGCACTTAAAAGGCATCGTCACACGTGCAAGTCTTGTAGATGTCGTATATGACTCTATTTGGGGAGAAGATACCCCGGAGGCTGTCACTGAAATGAACTAAGGGAGGTGTACACATGGATCAAATCATCGATTTTCTTGAGAAAAATGGTGGGGAACTCCTCACAAAAATGTGGGAGCATTTATACATTTCTTTAATTGCCGTTGTGTTAGGCATTATCGTGGCCGTTCCTTTAGGCGTCATTCTTACACGGATGAAAAGAGGCGCCGGTTTTGTCATCGGCGTCGTGAATATCTTTCAAACACTCCCTAGTTTAGCGATTCTTGCATTTTTTATTCCTATTTTGGGAGTTGGAAAAATACCTGCGATCGTTGCGCTATTTTTCTATTCCGTTTTGCCTATTTTAAGAAATACGTATGCCGGTGTTCAAGGTGTGAACAAAAACTTGCTTGAATCTGGAAAAGGAATTGGCATGACGACATGGGAACAAATTCGTCTTGTGGAACTGCCGCTTGCTGTTCCGGTCATTATGGCAGGTGTCAGAACCTCAACGATTTATTTAATTGGGTGGACAACACTTGCTGCTTTTATCGGTGGAGGCGGTCTTGGTGACTACATTTTAATTGGGCTTCAGCTTTACCAGCCGGAATACATTATTGCGGGTGCAATCCCTGTCACTATTTTAGCGGTCATCATTGACCTTACATTGATGAAGCTTGAGAAAAAAGTAACACCAGAAGGCTTAAAAGGATTGAAGGAAGTTTCATAAGGAGTTGGCTCATGTGAAGAATCGAAAAACAAAATGGACCAGTGCACTGCTTGCCGGATGCTTGCTATTCATAAGTGGCTGTTCACTTCCTGGACTAGCCGGCTCTTCAGGGAGCACGCTGCGAATCGGTGCACAAAACTTTACAGAATCAGAAATTATGGCCTATATGGTGGGAGACATCATTGAGCATTACACAGATAAAAAGACAACCATTGTGAAGAATTTAGGCTCAAATACGGTCCAGCAAAAAGCAATGGAAAACGGTGATGTCGACATTTCAGCAACACGATATACAGGCACGGATTTAACAAGTACGCTAGGAATGGATGCAGAAAAAGATCCAAAGCGTGCAATGGAAATCGTCCAGAAAGAATTCAAAAAACGCTATGATTACAAATGGTTTGATTCCTATGGGTTTGATAATACGTATGCCTTTGCTGTGACGCAGAAGATGGCGAAGGAAAACAACCTAGAAACAGTCTCTGATTTAAAAAAGAATGCCAAAAATTATCGCTTCGGTGTGGATAATATTTGGCTGAAAAAGAAAGGTGACGGTTACGAAGGGTTTGTGAAAACATACGGAATTGAATTTGGAAGCACTTTTCCGATGCAGATCGGGCTAGTCTATGACGCATTGAAAAATGAAAAAATGGATATTGTGCTTGCCTATTCAACAGATGGCCGGATCAAAGCGTATAATCTCAAAATCTTAAAAGATGATAAACGATTCTTCCCACCATACGATGCATCACCAGTTGTCCCTGAGAAAGTATTAAAAGAAAATCCAGGACTGGACAAGGTGATCAACAGGTTGATTGGAAAAATCGATACCGAACAAATGCAAGAGCTCAATTATCAAGTCGATGGAGAACTAAAAGAACCAGCGACTGTTGCGAGAGATTTTCTAAAGAAACACAATTACTTTGAGTAAGATTGGGAGGTGTCAGAGCTGATGGACACACTACAGCAATTATGGGCGTATTATCAACAGAACGGTTCATATGTGTTAGAAGAATTTTACCGGCATTTCCTCATGTCAGCGTATGGGGTATTGTTTGCGGCAATTGTCGGAATACCAGTCGGCATCTTTGTGGCGCATTACCGCAAACTGAGCAATTGGGTGTTCGCGATAACCAATGTCATTCAAACCATTCCAGCGTTAGCGATGCTTTCTGTGTTGATGCTTGTATTAGGACTTGGTGCAAATACAGTCATCTTATCACTCTTTTTATATTCGCTTCTGCCGATTATCCGTAACACGTACACAGGTATTGTCAGCATTGAGCATGCCTATTTAGAATCGGGGAAAGCGATGGGCATGACGAAATGGCAAGTGCTGAGAATGGTTGAATTACCGCTTGCTTTATCTGTCATTATGGCTGGTTTAAGAACCGCACTTGTGATCGCAATCGGTATTACAGCGATTGGGACATTTGTTGGTGCTGGAGGACTTGGTGATATTATCATCAGAGGATCAAACGCGACAAACGGAACAGCCATTATTTTAGCAGGTGCTATTCCAACTGCGCTCATGGCCATTATTGCTGACCTTGTCATGGGCTGGCTTGAACGCTATTTAAGCCCAACCAACAAGAAAAAAGAAAGCAAGGCGTTAGCTGAAAAAAACATGACGTCCGCATAAATGCTTGAAAAGACAAAACCTCCTCTACATCTGTAGGGGAGGTTTTTTTATCATGATTAGGCGGCTCACATCAGGAGACATTTATGATTCAAGTGTGATCCATTCAGAGGACCACTTCGCAATTTCCTCAAAAACGGGTGCAAGTGAGCGCCCCATATCAGTTAATGAATACTCAATACGCACGGGTGTTTCAGCAAAAACCTCCCGTTTTACAATGCCTGCTGCTTCCAGCTCTTTTAATCTCTCAGATAAAACCCTTCCGCTTAAATTGGTCAGAGCTGCTTCGATTTCACTAAAGCGCTGTGAACCTGAGAGAAGCTGAAAAACAATCAGTGCCACCCAGCGTTTACTTAATAACTCAACTGCTTTTTCAAACCGCGGGCACATATCAGATTGATTCATCTTTCTTCACTCCAATCTGAACCCATTATACCGTAATTCTGTCAAAAATCGGCGCAAAAAGCTTGTCAATGATCAAAACATTTTACGATGACGAACGGCTGTTTAGTAGAAATAACAAATAGCGGTTTAAATCCTCTATTTCATGTTTAGAAAGGGTGGACCATATGTCCCCATTAAATATTTCAAGATCATCAAGTTCATATTGCTCTGCTGCTTCTTTTATTTGGGTAAAAGCCGTTTCTTCTTCCTTTATGACATAGGCAGAAGATGCTTCTTCAATATACCCTGCAGCCTGCATCATGTCCTCATAAGGTACTTTTAATGCACCTGCTAGTTTTTTAATTGTAGGAGGTTTCGGAATGCCGCGTTTCCCGTTTTCAATCCGAGAAATACCAGCAGCGCTGACCTCTGAATACATCGCTAATTGGTTCACCGATAGTTTCCTTTTCTCACGTAATGCTCTTAAATATGCACCGAAGTTCATCAACTCAAAACCTCACATGGTTAAAGATTAGTTATCTCTAGTGTACTCGATTTGTTGACTATTGGCAATAAGTATACCATGAAAATATTGACATTAGTTAATGGTGGATGTATCTTATGTTTATGCCCCGCTATTTGTTCGCCTTTTTTTGGTTAATGAGCGTGAGAAAGTATTGATTCAGCTGGCTGATGTCTTGTGCGGTGAGTGTTTCCCATTGGTCTCCATCGAAAATAGGGAGATGTTCTACATCCTTTTGAAGCGCCGTTTGATAGATTTTTAATATGGATTCATATTTCGGTTTCATTTCATGCACTTTTTCCTGTTCAATATAACCGGCAAGCAGCATTAAATCCTCATAAGGCACCTTCAAAGCGCGTGCTAATTTTTTTATGGTTAAAGGCTTTGGCACACCACGCTTTCCATTCTCAATCCGAGAAATACCGGCAGCGCTTACGCCTGAATACATGGCGAGTTGATTGACAGACATCTTTCTATTCTCTCTTAAAATGCGTAATTGTTCACCAAAGTGATTCATGTCATCGAACCTCACATTTCAGTATATGACTTATTTTAGTATGATCATTGACCAAAGGAAATAGAAAGGGCATAAAAGTGTTGACATAAGTTAATGAATCCGGGAGATGTGAGAGTCCTACATGTTGTACATATTGATCCTATAGGAGGTTGTAATGATGGTCGAAAAGATTCAGATCAGGCGGGCTTTTGTGATGCAGTATATGATCGAAAACGATATGTCTTTAAATCAGCTCGCAGATGAAATTGGCATCTCTCCTGCCACACTCAGCAGGGTATTGAATGGTCACCGGAAGCCAGGACAGCTTGTCATTGGCAAAATGATTCATTACTTTGATAAAAAATTTGAAGATTTATTTTACTATGAAAATGTTGACAAAAGTCAATGAATGAAATCATTGTATGATCATTAAGGAGGCGGCTTCATTGAAAAGAACTGGAATGGTAAGACACATCGATTCGCTTGGCAGAATTGTTCTGCCTTCAGAAATGCGAAAGGTACTCAATATAAAAGAAGAGCAGCTGTTAGAAATTTTCATCGAAGATCAAACCATTATGCTGAAAAAATATGATGCAGATAAGAGCTGCTTATTAACTGGCCAAATAACGAAATACAACAAAAGCTATGGAAATGGTAACGTCGTGCTGAGTCCTGAAGGAGCTGAACGGTTGTTAGTAGAATTAAAACAGCTCTTAAAAGAAGAAGCAACTCGCTAAAAACGCTTTTTAACCTCAAAAATTGCATATAAAAATGCTGCATACAATCCATTGGAGCGAAATTGAATCAAAATGACAAATAAAGTCGACAATATATAGGAAATCTTTATTTTGATGTTTCGTGACATGCACCTTGTTTTCATGTAAAATAAAGTTATGTGTACCAGTTTGTCTGGAGGTGTTTTCATGCACGCATTTGTTATCACATTACTCGTAATTGTCAGTATCGCACTTATCATCGTTGTATTATTACAATCAAGTAAAAGTGCAGGACTGTCAGGCGCTATTTCAGGTGGAGCCGAGCAGCTTTTCGGTAAGCAAAAAGCGAGAGGTCTTGACTTGATTCTTCACCGATTAACTGTCATTTTGTCAGTGCTTTTCTTCATCTTAACACTTGCATTGGCATATTTAGGCGTGTAGGCGCGAGTAACAGAAGGTCTGATCTTTTTTCAGACCTTTTTTTATTATCAGCACTCTTTTGTGTTTGTTTCATACATACAAGTGGAAAATATAAACCATATCAGAAGGAAAGGAAGTCACATCATGAAAGTTGTTACACCAAAACCATTTACGTTTAAAGGTGGAGAAAAGGCGGTGCTTCTTCTTCACGGTTTTACTGGGAATACAGCCGATGTTCGTATGCTTGGACGCTATTTAAATGAAAGAGGCTATACATGCCATGCACCTCAATACAAAGGACACGGTGTACCTCCAGAGGAGCTTGTTCATACAGGTCCTACAGATTGGTGGAAAGATGTAGAAGAAGGCTATCAATTTTTAAAAGATGAAGGTTATGAGGAAATTGCGGTCTGCGGACTATCCCTCGGAGGAGTTTTTTCATTGAAATTAGGTTACACTGTACCTGTAAAGGGAATTGTACCTATGTGTGCACCTATGTACATAAAAAGTGAAGAAGTCATGTACCAGGGTGTACTAGATTATGCCCGTAACTATAAAAAATTCGAGGGTAAGTCAGAGGATCAAATTGAGCAAGAGATGGAAGAGTTCAAGAAAACACCAATGGGTACACTCAAGGCTCTTCAAGAACTCATTGCAGATGTCAGAAACAATGTTGACATGATTTATTCACCTACTTTTGTTGTTCAGGCACGTCATGATCATATGATTAATACAGACAGTGCAAACATTATTTATAACGAAGTAGAGACTGATGAAAAACATTTAAAGTGGTATGAAGAATCGGGCCATGTTATCACGCTTGATAAAGAGCGGGAGAAGGTTCATCAGGATGTATATGCATTCTTAGAATCACTCGATTGGTCAATTTAAATATATAGGGGGTTAGAGTGTGCAAAAAGAAGAATTTATGGATGAATTACTTGCGTTTATGCAAGAAGAGGCGTACAAACCATTAACGGTACAGGAATTAGAAGTCATGATGGAAATTACCAATCCAGATGATTATAAAGAGCTCGTCAAAGCACTTGTGATATTAGAGGATCAGGGACTGATCGTCCGTACCCGCAGCGACCGCTATGGTGTACCGGAAAAAATGAACTTGGTCAAAGGGAAGCTGTCTGCGCATGCAAAAGGATTTGCATTTGTGACACCAGAAGAGTTTGGACAGGATGATATTTTCATTCCGCCAAATGAGCTAGGCACAGCAATGAATGGCGACACCGTCATGGTTCGTGTCAGCCACAAATCAAATGGCACCAAAAAAGAAGGAACGGTCATCCGTATACTAGAGCGTAATACTCAGACGGTTGTCGGTACCTATACAGAAACGAAAAGCTTTGGTTTTGTCATTCCTGATGATAAAAAAATCACAAACGATATCTTCATTCCGAAATCCGCTAAAAACGGAGCGGTTGAAGGTCATAAAGTCGTTGTCACGCTGACAAGCTATCCAGAAGGTAGAATGAGCGCAGAAGGTGAAGTGACTGAAATCCTTGGTCACAAAAATGACCCTGGCATCGATATTTTGTCGATTATTCATAAACACGGGCTGCCAGGTGAGTTTCCGGAAGAAGCACTCCAGCAGGCAGTAGACACACCTGAAACGATCGATGAAAAAGACTTAGAGGGCAGGCGTGATCTGCGCAACGAAACGATTGTGACCATTGATGGTGCAGATGCAAAGGACTTGGACGATGCGGTTACTGTGCAAAAGCTGGATGATGGTAAATACAAACTAGGTGTGCATATTGCGGATGTCTCTCATTATGTAACGGAAAACTCTCCAATTGATCAGGAAGCCTATGAGCGCGGAACGAGTGTGTATCTTGTAGACCGCGTTATTCCAATGATTCCTCATCGCCTGTCAAATGGCATTTGCTCATTGAATCCGAAGGTTGATCGTCTCACACTCTCTTGTGAAATGATCATTGATCGAAGTGGGAAAGTCGTCAAACACGAAATTTTCCAAAGTGTGATCAAAACGACGGAAAGAATGACCTATTCCGATGTGAATAAGATTTTAGTTGACCAAGATGAAGAGCTTTTAGACAAATACGAGCCGTTAGTACCAATGTTCCAAGAGATGGAGAAGCTTGCAGAAATTCTGCGTGACAAGCGAATGGAGCGCGGAGCAGTCGACTTTGATTTCAAGGAAGCAAAGGTGCTTGTAGATGATGAAGGCGCAGCGAAAGACGTAGTCATTCGTGAGCGTTCCGTTGCAGAGAAATTAATTGAAGAATTCATGCTGGTGGCAAACGAAACAGTTGCCGAGCATTTCCACTGGATGAATGTTCCGTTCATTTACCGAATTCACGAAGAACCAAATCCTGAGAAGCTTCAGCGCTTTTTAGAGTTCGTGACGACGTTTGGTTACATTGTGAAAGGGACGTCAACGAATATTCACCCGCGTGCTCTTCAAAGTGTACTTGATGCCGTCCGTGATCAGCCGGAAGAAGTCGTGATTCAAACTGTGATGCTTCGCTCAATGAAACAGGCGAAGTATGATCCAGAAAGCATTGGCCATTTTGGATTATCAACGGAATTCTATACACACTTCACATCACCGATCCGCCGTTACCCGGATTTAATCGTGCATAGGCTGATCAGAACCTATTTAATAGAGAAAAAGACAGACGAAGCGACCCTTGAAAAATGGGGTCAATTGCTGCCAGAAATCGCAGATCATGCATCTACAATGGAGCGCCGCTCTGTTGATGCTGAGCGCGAAACAGATGACCTGAAAAAGGCAGAGTATATGCTTGATAAAATCGGTGAAGAGTTTGATGGTATGATTAGTTCCGTCACGAATTTCGGACTATTCGTTGAACTGCCGAATACGATAGAAGGTCTTGTCCATGTGAGCTACATGACTGACGACTACTATCGTTTTGATGAACAGCACTTTGCGATGATCGGTGAGCGGACAGGGAATGTATATCGCATCGGTGACGAAATTACTGTCAAAGTGGTGAGTGTGAATAAAGATGAGCATTCCATTGATTTTGAAATCGTCGGTATGAAAGGCACTCGCCGTAAATCACCAAAAGACTTCAAGTTCAAAAAACGGACAGATCCACCAGCCAAAAAAGGACGCGGAGGTCAAAAGGCCTCTGGGGAAAAAGGCAAAGAGGATAAAGGCGGCGACTGGTTCACAGGTCGTAAAAAGAAGAAAAAGAAAAAACGCGTTTTTGATAACGCACCGAAACAAAAGCGCAAAAAGAAAAAGTAACGTGACAAAAAGCAAATAGGGCACCATGCTCTATTTGCTTTTTGACCACGTGGCAGAAGCATTGTCCAAAGCTGGATTGTTTGATAAAATAATCCGTACGATTTGGACCGTGTCTGTGTCAAAAGGAGGGTGTACGCCAATGCCAAAGGGAGAGGGAAAGGTTGTTTCCCAAAACAAAAAAGCCAACCATGATTATTTTATAGAAGAAACATACGAAGCCGGCCTTGTATTACAAGGAACGGAAATCAAATCCATTCGAGCAGGAAAAGTGAATTTAAAAGATTCATTTGCCAAAATCGAACGAGGAGAAGTGTTTCTTCACAATATGCACGTGAGCCCATATGAGCAGGGGAACCGTTATAACCATGATCCGCTCAGAACGAGAAAGCTGCTTCTTCATCGCAAGCAAATCAGTAAGTTGATTGGTGCGACAAAGGAAGAGGGCTACTCACTTGTTCCCATTAAACTCTATTTGAAAAATGGCTTTGCCAAAGTGCTAATTGGAGTCGGTAAAGGGAAGAAAAAATATGATAAACGTGAAGATCTGAAGAAAAAAGATGCGAAACGTGAAATCGAGCGTGCTTTCCGTGACCGGCAAAAGCAATTCTAGACGCATGCAGATGGCTTGCTGAGAGCGGAAGCATTATGCTACAATATGTTATGCAGTAAACAATCATTGTCGTCTTTTTACAGAAACCACCAGTTGTTTCGAGCGATGAGATTGTTATAATAGTCATATACGGAAGCAGTTAAGCGAAAGAACGTTTCCATCCCGTATATCCCTTTTACAAGGGGACGTTACGGATTCGACAGGGATGGTTCGAGCTTAGGCTGCGAGCCGAGAGGCGATCTCGTTAACACGCACCTAAATGTAACTGGCAAAACTAAAAGTTTTAACCAAAACTTAGCACTAGCTGCCTAATAAGCGCAGCGAGCTCTTCCTGACATTGCCTATGTGTCTGTGAGGAGCCCAATGAAGTAGGCTACGCTTACGTTTTCGTCTGAGGACGTAAGAAGAGATCCATCAGACTAGCTCTCCAAGCGCCCGTCAGCAGGCATGAGGATGAGTGAACACGTAAATATGTTGACTACGCTCGTAGACGCTTAAGTAATCGATGTCTCTGGACGTGGGTTCGACTCCCACCGTCTCCATCAAAACTTTTAGAATGCAGTCGTATCAAGGGTTTGAGAGCCCTTGGTGCGGGTCTGGCATCTTTAAAAAATGAATGGTTATATGAAATGACGCTATCACAGCGTCATTTTTCTTTGCTATTAGAAACTTAAACAATCTGAATTTTAAACAAAACTGGATGTTATCATACAGACAAAATACGTTCTTATTATTTTTATTTCAAGTCGGCTAGAACAGTGGTTTTTTTATGTTAAGTATGATAAATTGTTGTATCATAGAAGTATAGATGAAAACATTTTGGATAAACGAATTTCTAGTGAGTCGTCTTTTTAGACGAATCTTTTTTTTGAATAAAAACACGTTTTTGTTATAATATTTATTGTTTTTTAAATCATATTAAGTGATGAAAAGATCAAACATTGTTGTTTATATAAAATTTGGAAGAGGGATCTTATGTTATTTACTATTGTTATTCCTTATAAGGATACCAATAAAAAGTATACTGATAACTGCATGAAAAGTTTAGATGATCAAATTTTTAAAGATTTCGAAGTACTTTTGGTCCATCAAGATAGTCAACACCTAGAAGAAATTTTAGCGCCTTATACTTTTAATTATAGAACAATCAATATGGGACCTCATACAAATGCAGGCATTAGTAGAAATAAAGGCATAGAAGAAGCTCAAGGAGAGTACATCTTATTTTTAGATGCTGATGATTTCTTACATCCCAATGCGCTGATATATGCAAAGCAAATCATTGATCAAGAACAATTGAATGTTTTTAAGCTGAAAGTGAAAAAGACAATTGTAGACAGAAACACAACATTAAAGGAAAAGAAGCAGGCTTTGTATCAGCATGATACGTTGGATAACTTAAGTCATGTTTTGAAAAAATTAAATGTTGATGCAAATGAAAACGAAGTCATGCAGATGCTTTTTGAGGAGAATGTTGTATCAGCTCATTATCATGAAATTGCAAAAGAAAAGTTCTTTAAGAAGATTTCTTATCAATTAAAATCACATGGGTTCGTTGTTCAAAAGAAATATTTGTTGAACAATCAAATACAGTTTGATGAAAGCGCACCATTGTATAGTGATATTCCGTTCTTAATGAAAATTTATCAAGATGCATTCTCTATTTTGGAAACATCAATTTGTCTATACTATAAGCTGATCCATAACGATCCTATCAATTTCCCTTCACTTTCCCAGGAAGAACAGGATCATCGATTTGAAGAAATGTTCCGAACATTAAGCAAATCAATCGAACAATGTGACGATTTTGCTTTAGTGAAACAAGTGAAGCTTGAAGCGATCAGCCAATATTTATATAAGGTTGTAAAAAGCCCAGTGTTTAAAGAGGGCATTCAACGTTTAACGCCTATTTATCAGTCCTGTCAGACCATTTTGAATGCAGAGTCAAATCCAATCAAACTGAAGAGAAGACATTCAAAAGAAATTAATGCAATTAAGGTCGGGAATTATCATAAGGCATATCGTCTGAGTAAAAAGAGAGTTCTCTATTATAATCTGTATCAGGGCATAAAACCGAAAAAGAAGAGAGCGAGACAAAGAATCGTTCAACAATTGTTCTTCTCAAGATTGCCTATTAAACCTAACACCATTGTCTATGAAAGCTTTTTAGGAAGAAACTATTCGGATAGCCCTAAGGCGATATTTAAATATCTTCTTGAGCATGAGCCAAATCAATGGAAGCATGTTTGGATTCTGAATGATAAAGAAATGGTGGCAAATGAAGAAGAATTTCAGCACAAGAACGTTAAAGTAATTCAGCGATTTAGCTGGAGCTATTTTTACTATGTCACAGTGGCAAAATATTTTGTTTTAAACATGAGACAGCCAAAGTCGCTTTATAAAAAAGATGAACAAATTATCTTATCTACATGGCATGGAACACCACTTAAGAAATTAGTATTTGATATGGATAATGTAGTATCTGCAAATCCCGATTATAAAAAAGAATTTTATTTACAATCTCGAAAATGGGATTATCTAATTGCAGCAAACCCATATTCTGAAAAAATCTTCGAAAGTGCATTTATGTATCCGAAAGAAAAAATATTAACATATGGCTATCCAAGAAATGATATTCTGAAAAACTTTACAGAAGCAGATAAAGTGAAGATTAAATCGAAGCTTGGTATACCTGCTGATAAAAAAGTCATTTTATATGCTCCAACATGGAGAGATGATGAATTTCATAAAGCGGGGCAATACAAATTTAATCTCACTTTAGATTTAAATTTGTTAAAAGAAAAGTTAGGCGAAGAATATGTCATCATTTTACGAATGCATTATTTCATTTCGGATAATATTGATTTAACAGGGTTTGAAGGGTTTGCCTTTGACTATTCTAAATATAATGATATCAATGATTTATATATTTCAAGTGATATCCTTATCACGGATTACTCGTCTGTATTCTTTGATTTTGCAAACCTAAGGCAGCCGATTCTTTTCTTTACGTATGATATTGATAAATACAAAGATGTGCTGAGAGGTTTTTATATTGATGTCGAAAAAGATCTGCCAGGTCCGTTATTGTATACGTCTGAAGAAGTGCTTCATAGCATTCAGAACATTGAAAGCGTAAAAGATGCTTACAAGGAAAAATACGATGTATTCCATGAAAGATTCTGTTCACTAGAAGATGGAAAAGCAAGTGAACGAGTGGTGAAGGAAGTATTTACTCGTAATCATTAAAGTTAAACCTCTACTTGCGATGGGACAAGTAGAGGTTTTTTCTATTACTAAGTCAAGCGTTCCTCTGAAAAGACTGGATCATTCGAACAAACAAAGGACAAACCACAATCAACGCCATCATCATCAAAAGCCCATCCGACATGATCTCCACAAATGTTGTCTGAATCACATAAACCGCAAGCAGCAGCAAATAACTCATTAAAAATAACAGCTTAGATCGTTTCTTCTGAAATGGCTTCTCTAAAAGAATCAGCATAAACAAACCTGCCATGATGATCAAAAAAGTCATCTTCTATCAAGCCTCCTTTTCATTCATCTCCACATTGTACAGATATTTCACTTGCAACAATATGCTTTATCCTTAAATTAAGTAAGAAGTAATGAATAGATGGGGCGCCACGACTAGTAAAATGACGAACGCTTTCCAAAAAACCGCCAACCGATTCAAAATCACATCTTCCCATTTGAGACGTCCTCATATATAGTAAGATTAGACTAGTTCTAAATAACTGAAATTGGGGCGTTTACATGGATTCGATTGTTTTACATTTTATTGTGATCATGAGTGTTTCTGGCATTCTGTCCGTAATATTATCAATCATTGCTCATGCAAATCGCCATCGGTATATTGGCTGTCAATTGTTTATGTATATGTCTGGAGCAACTGCGATTTATATTTTTGGACATACATTTGAATTATTGGCGCGCACCCCTCAAGAAATTACATTCTGGGTTAGTTTTCAATACATAGGTCTTCCGTTTATTGCACCGTTCAGCCTGATGATTGTGCTGCAGTTTACTGGTTTCCATCAATATGTAACAAAGCGCCGCGTGCTTCTCTTCTTGTTGATTCCAATTTTAACCACCATTCTGGTGTTCACCAACTCTTTTCATTCACTCTTTTACCGAAGCATCACGATGAATACAGTAGACGGGTTTTTATTAGCTGATTTTACCATTGGTTATTGGTATATCATTCATGGGGTCTATACATTTGGCTGTTCTATGCTCGCTATTTTTATGCTGCTTTGGTTTTTACGTGTGAAGAAAGAATATTTGAAACAGGTGCTGATCTTGCTCGTTGGAATATTATTACCGATCACGACCTCTTTTATCTATTTATTAGGTGTCACGCCTTTTCACATTGACCCAGTACCAGTGGTGATGTTTTTAACCAACGCACTCTACTTATGGGCGATTATGTCTTTTCATCTCTTTAAGCTCTCTCCCATTGCGATGGAGCGTGTGTTTGAACATATGTCAGAAGGTGTTCTTCTATTGGATCGATACCGAACACTGATTGATTATAACCCTGCGGCTGCATTGATCATTCCTGTGCTCGCTAAAAAGGGAATCGGCTATAAAATCGATGATATATTCTCAGGGATCATCAAAGAGCCAGCGTTTATACAGTGGCTGGGTTCTCCGCAGGATCATTCACAGTATGATTTAATGTGGGAAAAAGAGCAGCCCTTCTATTATCATCTCACTGCTTCTTCTCTTTTTAATAGAAGAGGCGAAGTCGAGGGCAGGCAAATTGTGATCAGCGATGTTACGGAGCAGCGACTATTGCAGGAAGAGCTGGAGCGCCGAGCATATATTGATGGTTTGACGAATATCTTCAATCGGTCTTCCTTTATTGAACGAACGCAGATGTTATTGGAAGAGGATGCACAGGATACTGCGATATTGCTATTTGATATTGATTTCTTTAAACAAATCAATGATACGCATGGACATCATATTGGAGACGAGGCGTTGCGTCATGTTGTGTCCATTTGTCAGCAGCATTTGAAGATGGATGATTTATTTGGCCGATATGGTGGAGAAGAGTTCGCCATTTGTCTGCCGCATCATTCATTTGAAGAGGCATGTCATATTGCGGAACAGATGAGACATTCATTTGAAGTGAGTTTCTTTCAGACAGATGAGAAAAAAGTAAGAGTGACAGCAAGCTTTGGCGTCGCCCATACAGCGAATGATCCCTCTATATTAGAAAAGCTTCTATTTGAGGCAGATCAAGCCTTGTATATGTCAAAACGCCAAGGACGTAATCGGATTTATGCATCAACTGGTTCGGACTATATGCTATACCAAAAGCAGGGTCTTCCGCCTGCTTCTCATTGACTGTTGTCCTTCATTTAGATATGATAAACATAACATTTGAACGGTTTCCTAAAGGGGAGTAGCTTTTACGGTTTGGTCGTCATTACAGAAACATCCGTTGTTTCTCGGCCATTTCGGCATGAACATGTTAGCCAGACCTTTGCCTATCACACATGAGGCAAAGGTCTGGCTTTTTTTAAGGTCTTTTTGCATCTGTGTGGTTGGGAGCTGGACAAATGAGGGGTTTCAACATACAGATGAAAGGATGATGGATCTTGAAACAATATGTGATGGCGTTTCTATTAACCGGTACGTTTTTGTTAAGTGGATGTTCAGGACTGCTAGACCAAGTAAACGATACAACGACATATGTCACAGAAGCAAATGAGTATGTGACGGATATTCAGCAATTCACAGAGGATTTTCCACAGCTTGCGGAAGAAGCTGTACAAGATGCTGCCAAAAGAGCAGATTTGACGCAGCAACTGGAATCATTGAAAGCAGACATTCAAGAATTTAATGAACTCACAGCCCCATCAATAGCAGAAGACCTGCATGCACAAATCATAGAGAAAAATAAAGTGCTGTCAGAGGAGATTCAAACCTATTTACAGCAATTGAAAATGGACAACTTCGATGCTGCAGCTATTTTAGAGGATCAGCAAGGCCTCATGAAGCAGCTTCAGCAATCGGTCAGCCTTTTACAAGATATTGAACAACTAACAAACTAGGATAAGCAAACGGTGATCACAGCATATCTTTGCCTTTTCAGGTGAAGATATGCTTTAATTGAATGTAACACAAGTATGATAGAAAAAAGGTGATCAGATGACAGAACAAGAGGAAAGACATATCGCTTCGCCTAGAGCTGAGAAGGAAAAAGAGCAATTAATCAATCGCTTAAAACGAGTGGAAGGTCAAGTGCGAGGGATTCAGCAAATGATTGAAAACGATCGTTACTGCATAGATGTCGTGAATCAAATTTCTGCTGTCAATGCAGCTTTAAAAAAAGTGAGTCTTCAATTAATGGAAAAGCATACACATCACTGCGTAGCGGATGCCATTAAGAGCGGTAATGGGGATGAAGCCATTGAGGAGTTAATGAATGTCTTCACGAAGCTGACAAAATCGTAGCAAAAAGCGGATCATTTATGTTTACAATGATACCCTACTAGGGTATAGTAAAAATAGAAAATGATTGATGGAGGCGATGAGAAGTGGAACAAGCAACACTACAAGTGCAAGGCATGTCTTGTGGACATTGTGTGAAAGCAGTCGAAGGAAATGTAGGAGAATTAGCAGGTGTTGAATCTGTGAAAGTCCATTTAGATAAGGGTCAGGTGGAGGTTTCCTTTCACCCAGATCAAATCACGTTACACCAGATCTCTGATGTCATTGAAGAACAGGGATATGATGTCGTATAAAATGAGCATACGTGCTGCATAAGACAGCACGTATTTTTTTAAAAATAACAATACCCCCATGGAGTATGTGGAGAGGTGAGATAAATGAAAAAAGAAATTGATTTTCAAATTACGGGAATGACTTGCGCCGCCTGTGCAGGCCGCATTGAAAAGGGCTTGAACAGGTTGGAAGGTGTGGACGACGCCAGTGTGAACTTTGCGCTTGAAACATCCCACATTGTGTATGAAACAGAACAACTCACAGCAGAGGATCTAAAACAAAAAATTCAATCTCTTGGCTATGATGTGGTGATGGAGCAAGCCGAATTTGATATAGAGGGGATGACATGTGCGGCTTGTGCAAACCGAATTGAGAAAAAAGTCAACCGGATGGATGGTATTGATCAAGGATCAGTGAACTTTGCGCTTGAGTCACTTCAGGTGACATATCATCCAGGGAAAATATCTCCAAGTGACATAAAAGAGGCTGTGAAATCCATTGGGTATTCATTAACCGAACCAGCCGAAGAGCATGCAGAGGAAGGGAAAAAAGACCATCGCCAAGTAGCGATTGAGAAACAAACGGCACGCTTTTTGTTCTCGATGATTTTGTCATTGCCTCTTCTTTGGGCAATGGTCAGTCATTTTTCTTTCACATCGTTTATTTGGTTGCCAGAAGCGTTTATGAATCCATGGGTTCAGCTCGCATTAGCAGCGCCCGTCCAGTTCATTGTCGGCTGGCCTTTTTATGTAGGTGCTTATAAAGCGTTGAAAAATAAAAGTGCCAATATGGATGTCCTTGTGGCACTAGGGACATCGGCTGCTTTTTTCTATAGTTTATATGAAAGTATTCAATCAGCGGTTCAAGGCACACATGAAGCGGCCCTCTATTATGAAACGAGCGCTGTGCTGATTACGTTGATTGTGCTCGGAAAGTTAATGGAAGCAAGAGCGAAAGGGAGATCATCAGAAGCGATTCAAAAACTGATGGGCTTACAAGCGAAAGAAGCTGTGATAGAGCGAGATGGGAAAGAAATGACCGTTCCTATTTCTGAGGTGAAAGTGAATGATCTTGTGTTCGTCAAGCCAGGTGAAAAAGTCCCGGTAGACGGAGAAATCATCGAAGGAACAACAGCGATCGACGAATCGATGATTACAGGAGAAAGTCTGCCAGTTGATAAAACCACAGGAGATACAGTCATCGGGGCAACCATCAATAAAAATGGATTTGTGAAAGTGAAAGCAACAAAAGTAGGAAAAGAAACGGCTCTTTCACAAATCATTCGAGTCGTCGAACAAGCGCAAGGCTCAAAAGCACCAATTCAAAGAATGGCAGATCAAATTTCAGGGATATTTGTCCCCATTGTTGTAGGATTGGCTGTGCTCACTTTTTTGATTTGGTATATCTTTGTTGATCCAGGAAATGTGACAGCAGCCCTTGAAACCTTTATAGCAGTCATCGTCATCGCATGTCCTTGTGCGCTTGGCCTTGCTACACCGACCTCTATTATGGCAGGCAGCGGCCGGGCAGCTGAATCAGGGATTCTGTTTAAAGGCGGAGAGCATTTAGAGATAACGCAATCACTAGATACAGTAGTGCTAGATAAAACAGGGACTGTGACAAAAGGGGAGCCGAGTCTTACAGATGTGATTGCGTCTGCCAATTGGACAGAAGATACGCTGCTTCAGTTAGCAGGATCGGCAGAACAGCAGTCAGAGCATCCACTTGCCAGAGCAATCACAGAAGGCATGAAGAACCGGGGTCTCCAAGCGGTCGAGGTAGAAGCCTTTCAAGCAGATCCTGGTCATGGAATTGAAGCAAGAGCTGCAGGACATGAGCTTTTGATTGGCACACGGAAACTCCTAAAGAAACATCATATCAGCTGCGAAGCACTAGAAGCAGTTGTGACTGAGCTTGAAGAACAAGGAAAAACGGCGATGCTCATTGCCATTGACGGCGAGCCAGCAGGTATTGTCGCCGTTGCTGATACAATCAAATCGTCTTCTTCTCAAGCGGTCGCTCGTCTCAAAGAGCAAGGGATTCACGTCGTGATGATGACAGGAGATAACAAACGCACAGCAGAAGCGATTGCGAGTGAGGCAGGCATAGATCATGTCATTGCTGAAGTTCTTCCAGAGGAAAAAGCGGCTCATATTGCAGCGCTTCAGAAACAAGGAAAAAAAGTGGCGATGGTTGGAGACGGCATCAATGATGCCCCTGCCCTTGCAACAGCAAATATCGGGATGGCTGTCGGAACAGGTACAGATGTTGCCATGGAAGCGGCAGATATTACGCTCATGACTGGAGATCTCCATGCCATTGCAGATGCACTTGAATTTAGCAGAAAAACGATGAGAAACATTAAACAGAATCTATTTTGGGCACTTGCTTACAATTGTATTGGCATACCAGTCGCCGCATTTGGGTTCCTGGCACCATGGCTTGCAGGAGCGGCAATGGCCTTTAGTTCTGTATCGGTTGTGCTGAACGCACTAAGATTACAGCGATTGAAACCTGTCAGAGAGGGTGTGGCAAAATGAAGCTGAATGTCAAATGGGTGTGGACGTTGAGTGCTGTGATTTATGTAGCTTTTGTACTGATAGGCTATGCGATTTATGTCGAACTTTCTCCTCTTCAAGAGCCGCCAGCTGATCATATGCAACATGAGACTTCATCAGAAGCGAAGTCCTCGCATTCGGTGTAAGTCCTGCGCTTCGGTGCTCGTCCTTTCTAGAATTCAATGGATTTCTATCACAAAGAGCTAAAATAAAGTTCATTTTAGCTCTTTCTCAACAACCTGAGACTTCGCCAAAAGCGAAGTCTTTTTTTAACAATTTTGTGGAAAAAGCCACCTTTTAAAAGATTTTTCATAAAAAATTCACTTCTTTTTGTTCCTTTTTGTCGTTTTTTGTAGGTTCATCGTTAAGATGCGATTAGGCAACAAAGAAAGCGTTATCAAAAAAAAGGGGGTCCACGTATGAAAAAGTTAGGGTTAGCTTCTCAAATACTCATCGCACTTGTTTTGGGTGTTGTCGTAGGAGCACTATTTTATCAAAATGAAACCGTTATTAATGTGTTAACGCCGATTGGCGATATATTCATCCACTTAATTAAAATGATCGTTCTTCCAATTGTTATTGCTGCATTGATTGTAGCCGTTGCTGGTGTAGGCGATATGAAAACCATCGGAAGACTCGGTGGGAAAACGATTCTTTACTTCGAAATTGTGACAACGATTGCATTAGCAGTTGGACTGCTTGCAGCAAACGTTTTCCATCCTGGTACAGGAATTGATATGAGTAACATGGAGAAAGGCGATATCTCTAAATATGAAGAGACATCAAAAGCTTCTTCCGAAAAAGCAAGTTTCTCAGAAACGATTGTGCATCTTGTGCCAACAAACGTGTTCCAATCCATTGCAGAAGGTGATCTATTACCAACAATCTTCTTTACAGTGTTATTCGGATTAGGAATTGCAGCAGTTGGAGACAAAGGAAAACCAGTGTTAGGATTTTTTGAGGGCATCCTCGAAGCGATGTTCTGGGTGACCAATAAAGTGATGAAGTTTGCACCATTTGGTGTATTCGCGCTCATCAGTGTGACGGTGATCAAATTCGGGGTCGGAGCGCTTCTCCCGCTAGGTAAACTGGTACTTGTCGTTTACGGCACAATGGCATTCTTCGTTATTGTCGTACTTGGCATTATCGCAAAATTAGCTGGAACAAGCGTCTTTACACTATTTAGAGTGTTAAAAGAAGAAATCATTCTTGCATTCTCAACAGCAAGTTCAGAAGCTGTATTGCCTAGACTAATGGATAAAATGGAGAAGTTCGGCTGCCCGAAAGCGATCACGTCGTTCGTTATCCCAACAGGCTATACCTTTAACTTAGATGGAAGTGCCATCTATCAATCCATTGCCGCCATATTTGTTGCACAAATGTACGGCATGCCTCTTTCCATCTATGAGCAAATTACGTTACTATTAATCTTAATGCTCACATCAAAAGGAATGGCTGGTGTACCAGGTGCATCGATCGTTGTTGTGATCACAACACTTGGAGCAATGGGACTTCCACTTGAAGGACTTGCCTTCATCGTTGGGATCGACCGTATCCTTGACATGGTTCGTACAACTGTTAACGTATTTGGTAACTCACTTGCAGCCATTGTCATGTCTAAGTGGGAAAAAGTGTTTGATCAAGAGAAATCGAAGAAGTATATTGAGGAATTAAAACAACAAACAAAAGCAGCGTAAAAGGAGATCTTTTCAAATGACGAAGCTACAGGACAAGCAAGTTCGTATCGAACGAGACTTTCTAGGTGAAAAGGAAGTAGACACTCAAGCGTATTATGGAATTCAAACATTACGTGCAGTAGAGAACTTTCCAATTACTGGCTACCATGTTCATGAGGAACTCATCAAAGCATTAGGGATTGTCAAAAAGGCAGCCGCACTTGCAAATATGGATACAAAGCGACTATATGCTGGTCTTGGAGAAAAAATTGTTCAAGCCGCAGATGAGGTTATTGAAGGAAAATGGAACAATCAATTTATTGTCGATCCAATTCAAGGCGGGGCTGGCACTTCAATGAATATGAATGCCAATGAAGTCATTGCAAACAGAGCGCTTGAACTACTAGGAAAGGAAAAAGGCGCTTATACTGAGCTAAGTCCAAACACGCATGTGAACATGTCGCAGTCAACAAACGACGTTTTCCCAACAGCGATTCATATTTCAACATTGAATATGATTGAAAAACTACTTTATACGATGGAAAACATGCATCAAGTCATGACAGAAAAAGCGCAAGAATTCGATCATGTCATCAAAATGGGACGTACGCATCTTCAGGACGCTGTTCCAATCAGACTTGGTCAAGAGTTTAGTGCATATGCAAAGGTTCTTGCTCGTGATATTAAACGAATCAAGCAGTCTAGACAGCATTTATATGAAGTCAATATGGGCGCAACAGCAGTTGGAACAGGACTGAATGCTGATCCAAAATATATTCGCCAGGTAGTTGGTTATCTAGCTGACATTAGCGGATTGCCGTTAGTTGGAGCAGAAGATTTGGTCGATGCTACGCAAAATACAGATGCTTATACAGAAGTATCAGCTGCACTGAAAGTATGTATGATGAATATGTCCAAAATGGCAAACGATATTCGTTTGATGGCTTCAGGTCCTAGAGCAGGCTTTGGTGAGCTGCACTTGCCGCCGAGACAGCCAGGTTCATCTATCATGCCAGGGAAAGTCAACCCAGTGATGCCTGAGGTCATGAACCAAGTGGCATTCCAAGTCATTGGAAATGACCACACGATCTGCCTTGCATCAGAGGCTGGTCAGCTTGAACTGAACGTCATGGAGCCAGTTTTAATATTCAACTTACTACAGTCTCTTAGCATGATGAAAAATGTATTTGAATCCTTTGTCGATAACTGCTTGCGCGACCTAAAAGCAGATGAATCTAGATTAAAAGAATATGTAGAAAAGAGTGCTGGTGTCATGACGGCGGTCAATCCGCATATTGGTTATGAAGCTGCTGCACGAATTGCGAGAGAAGCGATTCTTACAGGCGTATCTGTACGTGAGCTTTGTCTACAAAATGATGTGTTATCAGAGGAAGAGCTTGATGTCATCTTAAATCCTTTTGAAATGACGAAACCAGGTATTGCTGGTGCATCACTTTTAGAAAAGGATCGTTTAGAAGATTAAGCGGCATCATGAGAAGCGCACACCGACAAATGTCCGGTGTGCGTTTTTTCATGGACTGTTTGTTTTTCTGAAGCTCACATAGTATACTATCGTCAATTATTAGGGATGTGACTGCGTTTGAATCTACTGAAAAAATGGTTGAATACAGAGCCTTATTTAATTATCATGCTCATTGTTCTGACTCCGATTGGGGGAGAGCTGAAATTTTATCCATTTGAGGATAGCTTTCGGGTCAGCTTTGGAACCGTTGTCTTTTTCTTTATCCTGCTTCAAATGAAAAAATTCCCGGCATGGGCAAGCGGCATCATTGCGGGGGGATCAGTGTTTGCATTCCGGGTGCTTCTTGATACCGCTGTGTCAGGCCACTTAGCGCTGGAAGAGGCCGTTTCTTTAAGATTTCCTTCCCTGCTGTATTACGTCGTCTATGGCACGCTTTTTTATGTATTACAGGTCAGACGTTTCCGTGATAAGCCTTGGCTCATTGGGGCGACAGGGATCATCATGGAACTATGTGCAAGTGTAGTCGAAATGATTGCACTCAGGGGAGCCATTGATGAAATTTTAACAGTGAGAACGCTGTTTCAACTATTTGTATTGGCGATTTTCAGAAGCTTTTTCGTATTGGCTTGTTATACGATGATTCGATTATACGAAGAACAGGCGAGAGAGCGCCAAATGAAGAAGGAAAAGGAACACCTGTTGATGCTGCTGTCGAATCTTTATACGGAATCTACATATTTTTATAAAACCCTTGCACATGCTGAGCACATTACAGCTACTTCATATCAATTGTATCAGTCTCTGCATCATGCAAAGGATACGGAATCATTAGATTTGAAAAAACTCGGAAAAACAGCCCTGCAAATTGCAGGTGAGGTACACGAAATCAAAAAGGATAATCAGCGGATTTTTTCTGCCTTATCAAAACTGATTCATGAGGAAAACTTTCAGGAGTATGCAAGTCCTGCTCATATCGCTGGACTTGTAATTCGTATCCATGAAAATTACGCGGAATCTCTTAAAAAACACATCGTTTTTCATTATGATGAAGAAGGACAGCACCCTGCTTATCATGTGTATACCATTCTATCTTTATTAAATAACATTGTATCCAATGCCGTTGAAGCCATTCCGGTGAATGGAGAGGTATCACTATCCATTTTGCGGAAAGAAAATGATGTGATTTTTCAAATCAGTGACAACGGGCCAGGCATTAAAGAGCGTAACCATCATGTGATCTTTAAACCAGGCTTCACTTTAAAATACGACCAAGCCGGGAACCCATCAAGCGGCATCGGTCTTTCCTATGTGAAAGACACAGCCGAGAAGCTTGGCGGAAGTGTTGAAATGAAGAGTATCCCAAATCAACAAACGATGTTCACTTTAACGATACCAATTGATCAAGTCAGCAGAAAAGAGGGGAATGGGAGATGAGATTTTTTATTGTTGATGATGATGAAGCTGTTCGTTCTTCACTGGCACAGCTCATTGAAGATGAAGAGCTTGGCATTGTGGCAGGGGAAGCAGAGGATGGTGCTGAAGTAACAGCGAGCTACTTAAATGATTTGCATATTGATATCTTGTGTATTGATCTTCTGATGCCGGAAAGGGACGGTCTTGAGACGATTCGAGCGATCAAGGATGAATTTCATGGGAAATATTTAATGCTGTCACAGGTAGAAACAAAGGAACTCATCGGCCAGGCATATACACTCGGTGTCGAGTATTATGTGACAAAGCCGATCAATCGAGTAGAGGTCTTAAGTGTGCTTCATCTCATGATTGAGCGGCTGCATTTAGAGCACTCGATTGAAAATATTCAGCATTCGCTCAAATCGGTCATGCAGTTCCAGCAGCGCGGACAGACAAAAACGAAGCAGCGCGGGAAAAGTCTTGCAGAGGCAGGTCAGTTTTTGCTCGCGGAGCTTGGGATTGTCGGTGAAAAGGGGTCTAAGGATTTACTAGATATGATTCTTTTCACAGATCAGTATTTAGCGTTACATGCCGATCAGCACGACTCTTTTCCTTCATTAAAAGTGATTTTCACTGGCATCACAGAGGATAAATTAAACGAATCTTTTACATCAGCCGACATCGCAAGAGAAGCAAAAGCAGCGGAACAGCGGGTAAGACGTGCGATCAACCAATCATTGAAACACATCGCCTCGCTCGGGTTAACCGATTTTTCACACCCAACCTTTGAAAACTATGCATCAAAATTTTTCGATTTTACCATTGTGCGTAAGAAAATGAGTGAACTCACAAAAGAGACAAGTGGAAGAGAAGAGCACACACGTATCAATGTGAAGAAATTTGTACAGGTGCTCTATTACGAGGCGAAACGAATTTTTATGGAAGATTAAAAAGACATGCTCTCTATAAGGAGGGCATGTCTTTTTTTGTGATGGATTGAAGATGCATCTGCAGCACGGAGCGCATGAGCTGAGGCGGTAAACGATGGGGCTGTACGATTCCATTCAATGCAAGCCCATTGATGACCGCATAAAGCCGCTCAGTTTCTAATAAAAGATCGATATGATCTAGCAGTAGCTCATCCTCTTTCAATTTCATTAAGCAAAATTGAACGGTTTGAAAAAGCTCGTCATACATCTTTGCATTGAGCGGCTGTAAATCTGGTTCAGTCAGTGCTTTGACTGTAAAAGCCTGCCACACCTCCATTTCAAATATTCGTTCTTCGTCTAGTGGAAGAACCTGCTCCAATAAAGTGAATACATTTTCCTCTGTTGAACCGTTTAATGGAAGCTTAGCAATTCGCTCCTTCACTCTTTCCTGAATTAAGTTCATGGAGAATAGAAATAATTCTTGCTGTGTGGAAAAATAATGACGCATAGAGCCGGCTGAAATGCCAGCTTCAACGGCTATTTTTCGTACAGAAGCGCTTTCCAATCCCTCTTGTTTAATCACTCTCATAGCAGCTTGAGCGACCTTTTGTTTTTGTTTATGGTGATCGACGATTTTTGGCATACCTTGATTTTAGCACAGCTATTGTTTTTTTAACACAGTTGTGTTATTTTTTATTTAATACAATCGTGTTAAAAAGGATGTGGGGGAAATTGGTCGGTTTATTGATTGTGGCATGTGAAATTGGTTTTTGGCTGTTTATTCTTATGGGCTTAACACTGCGTTATGTGTTTAAACAGAAAAAATGGGGTGCTTTCTTTCTTGTCTGTACGCCGGTTTTAGATCTCATCCTTCTTGCGGCTACTTATATAGATTTAAAGCAAGGGGCTGTGGCGAGCGTCATTCACGGGCTTGCGGCTGTTTATATTGGTGTGAGTCTGGCCTTTGGACATCAAATGGTGAAATGGGCGGATGCCCGGTTTGCTTATCGTTTTGCAGGAGGCCCTAAGCCAAAGGGGAAACCAAAGTACGGGAAGGAGCGGTCTTTGTATGAAATGGTGGGCTGGACGCGTCATTTCATCTCTTATGTTATCGGAGCGGGGCTGTTATATGGATTAACCTATCTCATCCAAGCACCAGAACGAACGGAATCTCTGATGCAGCTTGTCAGTGTGTGGGGGATGGTCTTAACCATTGATTTCATCATTAGCATCAGCTACGTCATTTGGCCGAAAAAACACCCGGAGAATATAGCAGGATGACAAAAAAGACAGGCGGATTTACTCCACCTGTCTTTTCTTATGATGACAGTCCTTTATAAATGGTGTCAATATTCCATTTCATCATCTTATAGTAGCTGTCCCCATCTTCACCTTCTTTGCCAATAGAATCCGTAAATACTTTCCCCTTAATCGGAACTCCGGTTTCCTCAGATAGGCTTTCAAGGCTGCGCTTATCTACACTTGTTTCAAGAAAAAGGGCAGGAACTTGATGGTCTTTGACAAAATGAATGATGCGCTTCATTTGTCCAGGTGTTCCTTCACTTTCTGTGTTGATCTCCCAAATGTAGCCGGCTTTCAGTCCATACGCATCCGCAAAATATTTGAATGCCCCTTCGCTTGTGACAAGGAGTTTTTTGTCTTTTGGGAGTTGATCAAACTTGTCTTTTGCTTCATCGTGAAGCGTTTGAAGCTTTTTGATATAGGTTTCAGCATTTTTCTCGTAATCCTCTTTATGCTCAGGATCTGCTTGAATGAGCGCATCTCTGGCATTTTGCGCATAAAGAATCCCATTCTCGACATTCAGCCATGCGTGTGGGTCCTGCTGGCTTTCAAGCCCTTTTGAAGACAAATGCTTCACTTTGACACCTTTACTCAGTTCGGCTACTGGTGCATCATCCCCGTCCTTGCCGCTCGATTCAAGCAGTTTTTGAAACCAGCCATTCCCTGTTTCAAGGTTCAAGCCATTAGATAGAACAAGGTCTGCATCCGTCGTATACTGAACATCCTTTGGCAGTGGGTCAAATTCATGTGGGTCTGTACCAATGGGAACAATGCTGTGAATAGAGACATGCTGTCCTCCTACTTCCTTCACAATGTCATAAAGAATGGAGTAGGTCGTGACAACTTTTAATTTACCGTCATCTTTTCCGGAACTTTTTTGCTGAGTAGAACAGCCTGCGATGACCAAAAGGGCAATACATACTGCGGTCAAACGGATTGCTAATACCTTCTTCATATATGTCCTCCTTTTACATAGACGCTTCCTTTTTTAACTGTGTTCGTTTTCGCTTCGATTTTAAGGATCTCCACAATATCCCTTGTTTCGGTGAAAAGATAAAGGCACTGCCGAATAATATGGTCGCGACCAGCACAATGGAAGCACCAGACGACAAGTTATACGTAAAGCTGAGCCCAAGTCCTACGACGGCTGAAACTGCTCCAAAAAAAGCAGATAAATAAATCATGATCCATAGCCGGTCTGTCAATAAATAAGCGGTGGCAGCTGGTGTAATAAGCATTGCAACAACAAGAATAATACCTACAGTTTGCAGGGATGCCACGGTCACTAAGGTTAATAAGGTCATGAGGAAATAATGGATCATGCGATTTGGTAAACCGTAAACGGAAGAAATCACTGGATCAAATGAACTAATGAGCAGTTCTTTGTAGAAAACAATGACAGCCAGTAAAATGAAAATGCCGATGCCAAGCGTTATCCACATATCAGATGAACGAACGGCTAGTACGTTTCCAAACAAGATATGATATAAATCGCTGGAACTTTTTAAAAATGTAATCAAAATGATCCCAATGGAAAAAAAAGCAGTGAATACGATCCCGATGGCAGAATCATTTTTAATACGGCTGTTTTGACTGACATATCCGATGCCGATGGCTGTCAGTACACCAGTTAGAACCGCACCAAAGAAAAAGTTAATGCCGAGCATATAAGAGATGGCGACACCTGGAAGTACAGCGTGTGAAATCGCATCTCCCATCAAAGCCATTCCCCGTAAAATGATAAAGCAGCCAATGACGCCGCAGATGATCCCTACCATAACGGATGTAAATAACGCTTTTTGTAAAAACGCATATTCAAAAAGTCCGGTTAAGAATTCCATTACGCGTATCCTCCTGCTGATTTTAAAAATGGCAGCTGTGTTTCGTATGCTTGGAGCATGACCTCAGGACGAAGAATATCATGGACAGGCCCTGCTTTGACCAGCTTCTTATTTAGAAGAACGAGATGGCTGAAGTAATCATCGGCTTTACTTAAGTCATGGTGGACGACCAGAATGGTTTTTCCTTCATCTCGTAATTCCTTCAAAATGCGGATCATCGTTTCTTCACTTGCCATATCAATTCCGACAAATGGTTCATCTAAACAAAAGAGCTGTGCGTTTTGAGCGAGTGCTCGCGCAAGGAAGACACGCTGCTGCTGACCGCCGGATAATTCCCCAATCTGTCTTTTGGCAAAGTCCTGCATCCCGACCTTTTCTAAGCAATGGTACGCATAGGCACGGTCTTCTTTTTTTGGTCGTTTGATTAGTCCGAGCTTTGGGTATGTGCCAAGCAGTACGGTATCCAGCACATGGATAGGAAACGTCCAGTCTAGATCATTTCTTTGCGGTACATAGGCGATCTGTTTTCTCACTTGTTTAAAGGGTTGTTCAAAAAAACGAATGTCGCCTTGATCCTTTTCAATTAAATCCAAACATGCTTTCAATAAAGTCGATTTACCAGCACCATTTGGACCAATGATTCCAGTCATCGTTCCTTCCTGTATGGAAAGAGAGACGTTTTCTAGTGCATCCTGTCCGTGGTATGAGACATACAGGCGGTCGATTGTTAAAGCATATGACATCTCTTAAGGCCCCTTTCGATCATCAATTGCGTTTCCTAAAAATATATGCATACATTTAATAATTTTGACTAAAGGATGAAATGATTCTCTAACGCTAATTTGTTTCCTTAAGGAAACTTTTATCTTATTCTAATCGTATGTCCTTCTTTTGTAAAGAGAAATGCTGAATATTCCCATCAAGCGATCGTTTTTATGTTATGCAACGAAGAGGGGACATGAGCATGGATTATTGAAAAATTCACGTGACATCCTTGAATACGAAAAATCTCAAACATTTGCTTATAAATGATTGACAGTTTGTAAGAACTCCTCATATAATAAGGGTAATTCAATATATGAATATGTGCTCATATATAATATCTACAGCAGCTGATAGGTTTGATTGAATCAGGGAAGGCTACTTATATAGAAAAAGGTGAGAACATGAAAAAGATGAAGGATGAATACGTATTAAGCGGTCTCGATTGTGGAAACTGTGCACGTAAAATTGAAACAGGTGTCAGCAAACTCGAAGGAGTGGAAGCCTGCTCAATTAATTTTGCGACGGGTACATTAACTGTGACACATGCTGATGCACAAGAAACGATGTCAAAGCGTATTGAAAAAACCGTTCAGTCCATTGAACCTCATGTGAGTGTATCACCAAAAGAAGAAGGACATCACCACGATCACGATCATGGAACAAAGAATTTAAAAACGATTGTACTGAAATTAATTGGTGGTGCAGTCATTGGAACGGCGGCTTATTTTATACCTGACAATGGCTTACTGAAGTTCATCATGTTTTTCGCCGCGTATTTACTAGTTGGCGGAGATGTTGTCTTGAAAGCACTGAAAAATATTGTGCGTGGTCAAGTATTTGATGAGAACTTCTTAATGACCATAGCTACAGTTGGTGCTTTTGTGATTCAGCAGTATCCTGAGGCACTGGCAGTCATGCTGTTTTACCAAATTGGTGAACTGTTCCAAGGGGCAGCTGTGAACCGCTCTAGAAAATCAATTAGCGAATTAATGAATATCCGTCCAGAATACGCAAACCTCAAAGTGGGGCAAGAAACAAAAAAGGTAAAGCCGGAAGAAGTCAAAGCTGGTGACCGTATTGTCGTTAAACCAGGTGAAAAAATTCCTTTGGATGGACGCGTGATAGACGGTTATTCTCTTGTGGATACCTCTGCACTAACTGGGGAGTCTGTTCCAAGAGATGTGGAAGCAGGAAAAGAAGTGCTTGCTGGATTTGTGAACCAAAACGGCATTCTTGAAATTGAAGTGCAAAAAGAGCTCAGTGAGTCAGCGGTTACGAAGATTTTGGATTTAGTCGAAAATGCAAGCAGCCGTAAAGCGCAGACAGAAAACTTTATCACAAAGTTCGCTAAATATTATACACCTGCTGTGGTCGTGCTAGCTTTATTGCTTGCCTTTGTACCACCGCTTCTCATCCCATCAGCTCAATTGTCTGATTGGGTGTACCGGGCACTTGTCTTTCTTGTCATTTCGTGTCCATGTGCTCTCGTTGTATCCATTCCATTAGGTTTCTTTGGCGGGATTGGTGCCGCATCAAAACGAGGCATTTTAGTGAAAGGCAGTAACTACTTAGAAGCCTTGAACTCTGTCCGCTATGCGGTGTTTGATAAAACAGGTACTTTGACAAAAGGGAACTTTACAGTCACTCATATCGAAGCAGCGAATGAGAAATGGTCAGAAGAGGAATTGCTTTCTTTTGCAGCGCTGGCAGAAGCGCATTCTTCGCATCCGATTGCAGAATCGATTAAGGCGGCTTACGGAGCGTCTCTTGATGAGAGCCAGATCGAATCTTACGAGGATATTGCCGGTCATGGGATCAAAGCGACAATTCGCGGAGCTCATGTATTGGCAGGTAATCATCGCCTTATGGAACGAGAGGGCATTGCTTTTGAAAAAGAAAAACGAAGCGGAACGGTTGTGTATTTAGCAATAGACGGTGAGTTTGCGGGATCGATCTTGATTGCAGATGAAGTAAAGGACGATGCAGTTGAAGCGATATCTTCTCTAAAAGCTGCGGGCATTCAAACCGTGATGCTTACAGGGGATGCTTCGCAAGTAGGAAATGCAGTCGCACAGCAGATCGGCATTGACGAAGTTCACACTGAATTATTGCCACAGGATAAAGTCGCCAAAATCGAAGACATGTATGAGAAAAAAGCATCTCAAGACAAATTATTGTTTGTTGGTGATGGCATAAACGATACGCCGGTTTTGGCAAGAGCGGATATAGGTATTGCCATGGGTGGACTTGGTTCAGATGCAGCAGTTGAAGCGGCTGATATTGTGATTATGACAGATCAGCCATCGAAGGTAGCGGAAGCTATTGCTGTCGCTAAAAGAACGAGAGCCATCGTATGGCAGAATATTGCGTTTGCTCTTGGGGTGAAAGCCGTCTTTCTCATACTTGGTGCATTCGGTATTGCAACGATGTGGGAAGCCGTCTTCTCGGATGTTGGTGTCACTGTACTGGCTGTTTTAAATGCGATGAGGGTCATGAAATAAAATTGTAAGGAAAAATTCATGAATAGCGTCTTTCATAATAGACCCCCTCTTGTTAAAATAGAAGAAGTTGGATAATGGCATTTTCCTGAGCTGTTATCCTTTTTCTTTGTGAAGGAATGAATGAAAAAGATAAGGTAGGTGCTTTTGTGAGTAAAAAAAATAATCAATCTTCATCCATCAAGTTTGCAGTTATATTAACCATCATTGCAGCTCTTCTCATCGGTATTTTCGTTGTGATCGGTAACAACAACAGCCAAGAAGCACAAACAGTCGACAGTAAGCCGTCTATTAAAGGACAGCCTGTCATGGGAGATCAAAAGGCAAAAGTGCAAGTTGTCGAGTTTGGGGACTACAAATGTCCATCATGTAAATCATTTGAGACAGACATTTTCCCAAAATTGAAAGCAGACTACATAGATAATGGCGATGTATCCTTCTCATTTATTAACTTACCACTGCCTGTTCATGGGGACGGTGCGGTATTAGCAGCACTGGCTTCTGAAGAAGTGTGGAAAGAAGATCCGAAAAACTTCTGGGCATTTCATGAAGCGGTCTACAACGCACAACCAGATAGTGAAGCAGAATGGGTAACGCCAGCAAAGCTCACCGAATTGGCGAAGAAGACAACGAAAATTGATACGGACAAGCTGAAAGATAACCTATCAAAGAAAACATATCAGCCACAGCTGAACACAGATGATCAACTGGTGAATCAATACAAAGTAAATGCAACACCAACTATTTTCATTAACAATAAACAAGTCCAAAACTTTTATGACTATGATGAAATCAAAGAATTAATTGATCAAGAGCTGAAAGGGAAAAAATCATGAAAAATAAACTGATTTACTTATACAGCGCTTGGATCGTCTCAATTGTGGCGACGATGAGCAGCCTGTATTTAAGCGAAGTAAAGAAGTTTATTCCATGTGATATGTGCTGGTTTCAGCGCATTTTCATGTATCCGCTTGTGCTTTTACTTGGAATTGCTACATTCCGTGGTGATGTCAAAGTGAAGTACTACGTTCTCCCTTTGGCTGGGATTGGTGCTTGCTTTTCCATCTATCATTATATGGAACAAAAGATTCCAGGCTTTGCATCGATTCGTCCTTGTCTAAGCGGTATTCCTTGTTCCGTTGATTATCTGAACTGGTTTGGTTTTATCACCATTCCACTCTTAGCTCTCATTGCATTTATTCTGATCATCATTAGTATGCTGCTTTTAAATGCAAAAGAAGATTGAGGAGATAGCCTGCTTAAAAGCAGGCTATCAGCGTGTAGACAAACCCTCGCATTCGGTGTCATTCCTGTGCGCTGGTGCTCACGAATGTCAAATTCGCTCCGCGAAAGTAGCTGTTCTTCCTAGACTGCAAAGGTTTTCTATCACGCTGAAAGTAGACAAAGGGCTAAAATCAAGATCATTTTATCCCTTTGTCAACAATCTGAGCCTGCTTAAAAGCAGGCTATTTTTTATTTTTGCAAAAAGATAAAATTTAAAGAAAATTTGTATTGCTTTTCATTTGTGTCAGATATACATTAAGGGGAGAGTGTTAGATGATCAGACAATGGTAAGGAGATAAGCGGAAAATGGCATGGGAAGTGTTAAGTATTATTGGCATTGTGGCATTCGCCATTAGTGGTGCGATTGTCGCAATGGAAGAAGAGTACGATATTCTTGGTGTGTACATTTTAGGGATTGTCACAGCATTTGGCGGTGGAGCGATTCGGAATCTATTAATTGGTCTTCCGGTGTCTGCTTTATGGTCACAGGGCAAAATGTTTACCATTGCCCTTGTATCCATTACGATCGTGTTTCTATTTCCAAAGCTTTTGCTCAAGCACTGGAGCACATGGGGGAATTTCTCGGATGCGATCGGTTTAGCAGCGTTTGCGATTCAAGGTGCATTATTTGCTGTACAAAGAGAGCTCCCGCTCAGTGCGGTCATTGTGGCAGCCATTTTGACTGGAAGCGGCGGCGGCATTGTGCGTGATTTATTAGCAGGAAGAAAGCCACTTGTGCTAAAAGCAGAGATTTACGCAGTATGGGCAGCCCTTGGCGGCTTACTCGTCGGACTCGGCTTAGCGCAAGGAGAGCTTGCTTTATATCTGCTGTTTGTCATCCTCGTCATATGCAGGGTTTGTTCCTACTTATTCAAATGGCGGCTTCCCGCTAGGTCTTATTTTTTAAATAAAGGGTAAAGAAAAGGGCGATGTCGCTCTTTTTTTTTATGTGTTATTCGAGCTTGATGTCAGCAGGTCAAGCTGTTTTCGTGTAAAATAAAAGTAGGTTCTTTATTCATCATTGGAACAATACATGAGATGAAAATGTTGTCATTTGACTGAATATGTAGATTCAGTCTTTTTTTGCCTAGATGGATTGTTATGTGTTGGTTTCGCTTTTTGCGGGATACTAAAGAAACGCTCATGACCGAACGGATGGATCAGAAAGAAATGAACACATCTTTGCATGTAAGCAAAACATGACGGAAAAAATGAAATGGGAGGGACATGTACTAGTGGAGATTTTTTTGGCAGTGCTCGTACTACTAGCACTCATTGCATCATCTAATATTATCAATCGTTTTCTGCCCTTTATTCCAGTACCATTAATCCAAGTGGGTTTAGGGATATTGGTCGCAGCTTTTCCTTCAGGTTTACATATTTCTTTAAATCCTGAGCTATTCTTCGTTTTATTCATTGCACCGCTGTTATTTAATGATGGGAAGCGTACCCCAAGGGACGAGCTGTGGAAATTAAGAGCGCCCATTCTTCTATTAGCTTTAGGGCTCGTATTTGCGACAGTCATTGTCGCAGGATATACCATCCATTGGATGATTCCAAGCATACCACTTCCAGCTGCATTTGCGCTTGCAGCGATTTTATCACCGACAGATGTAGTGGCTGTAAGTGCACTTTCCAGCCGTGTGAATATGCCGAAGGGGATCATGAGACTGCTGGAAGGCGAAGGGCTGATGAACGATGCGTCAGGACTTGTTGCTTTTAAATTTGCTATTGCAGCAACGGTTACAGGGGCATTTTCCATTGCAGAGGCATCCTTTAGCTTTGTTCTGATTGCTGCTGGCGGATTATTGACCGGATTTATTCTGTCGTTTTTTATCATTCGTTTCCGCTATTTTCTCCGCCGTTTAGGCATGGACGATGTCACAATGCACATCATCCTGCAAATCCTCACGCCGTTTGTGATTTATTTAGCAGCGGAAGAAATTGGCGTATCTGGCATTTTAGCCGTTGTTGCCGGTGGTGTGACACATGCCATCGAGCAAGACCGAATGGAAGCGAATTTAGCAAAACTGCAAATTGCTTCTTCAAACACGTGGAATATTATTTTATTTATTTTAAATGGCCTTGTTTTCGTTTTACTTGGATTACAAATTCCTGATGTATCAACCGTCATTTTCCAAGATGAAGCCTTTAATAATATGCAAGTCATCAGTTACATTTTAATCATTACATTCTGTCTAATGATTCTCAGATTCCTATGGGTTTGGCTGTTCTGGGCAGGAAACTGGAGTGTATCGAAAAAGAAGAACACGAAAAAACCGAAACTGCGTGCTTCCATGCTGATGACATTCTCTGGTGTTCGTGGTGCTGTTACATTAGCGGGTGCTTTCTCCATCCCGTTTACGCTTGCAGACGGCTCACCATTCCCTGAGCGTCATTTAATTATTTTCCTCGCAGCAGGCGTCATTTTATGTACACTCATTTTAGCGAGTGTGCTACTGCCTATTTTATCGGAGAAAAAAGATAAGCAAGTGGATGTGGACTTAGATACAAAGATTCAGCACGCAAAACGGAAGCTGCTGAGAAGTGCCATTAAAACGTTAAAAGAAGGAATGAATGAGGACAATCGAGAAGTATCCCTTGCACTCATCAATGATTTCCGAATGAAGCTACGAAATATTCAGCGGGAACCGTACCAGTTTGGTATGAGAAAACAAGAGAGAAAAATCAGACTGCATGGTATTAAAGCAGAACAGATGAAACTTCAGCAGTTGATTGAGGAAGAGAAAATCGACAAAGAAGAAGCATATGAGCTGCAAGAGAGATTTCATGAGCTGGAAATGCTCTATTCCAACTCCTTTAAAATTCGTTTCTCAAAAGTGAAGTTTCTGCGCTTACTACAATGGCTTCAATTGTGGCGTCCACATCAGCGTATTTCGAGCGGCATATTAGAAAACGAGGAATCGTATAAACAAATCCGCAAGAAAACGGCTGAAGCTGCGGTGAATTCTATTAAGCACCATATGACTGAAGACAATCAACAAACGTGTCATCAAGTCATTGGGTTTTACAATCAAGTGATTTTCCGCTGTGAACATGGTCCTTCTTTCTTCCAGCAAAAGGATCGTACGTTTGACCGGAAGAAGAAAGAGCTTAACTTCCAAGCCGTACAGACGATTCGTAATGAAATCCAAACTTTATATGAAAATGGCGAAATCAATCGTGATATTGCCCATCATTTAAGGGAATATATCAATGACATGGAAGCAGTCTTACTGACCAATACATGATGTTGTCATCTTCTCCCCTTTGTTTTATGATGAAAAAAAGAGACGAGCAGGGGGAGAGGCAGGATGACATATTACGGAGCGATTGAAGCTGGGGGGACAAAGTTCTGCTGTGCCATTGGCAATGAGCATGGGGATATCATAGAGGAATTAACCATTCCAACAGAGCACCCGGAAAAAACCATCCAATCACTTATTCCATTTTTTCAGCAACATGAAATTGCAGCATTAGGGGTCGGTTCCTTTGGACCGATTTGTGTCCAGAAAGACGATCCTTCTTACGGTTACATCATGAATACGCCGAAAGTGGAATGGAAGCATTACCCGTTGATACCTGAGCTGGAGAAACAATTAGGTGTACCAGTGTCCTTTACGACAGATGTCAACGCCGCAGCATTAGGTGAACTGACAAAAGGGGCCGCAAAAGGGCTAAGCAGCTGTCTGTATATCACGGTCGGTACGGGGATTGGTGCCGGGGCTGTTGTGAAAAATGAGCTTCTCCACGGTCACTCACATCCAGAAATGGGACACATCCTGGTCAGGCAGCATGAATCAGATCAGTTTGCAGGTGTCTGCCCGGCGCATGGTACTTGCTTAGAAGGACTGGCGGCAGGACCATCTATTGAGGCAAGGTGGGGAAAGCCGGCTAAAGAGCTTACCGAAGAAGATGAAGTTTGGTCTCTTGAAGCAGATTATTTAGCACAGGCATTAATGCAATACACGCTGATATTAAGCCCAGAACGCATCATCATGGGTGGAGGCGTCATGAAGCAAAAACAGCTATTTCCGCTCATTCGAGAGAAGCTGGCTGCGTATGTCAATGATTATGTCGACATGCCGCCGCTTGATACATACATTGTCTCTCCTGGACTTGAGGACAAGGCAGGTATGACAGGTGCTTTGCTGCTAGCGATTGAAGCGAAGAGAAACGCCTGATAATAGAGTTTTCAAACGCAACATGAGATAATGAAAAAGATGGAATCTATGAAAAGGTGGTTGTTAACATGGTCAAAAGCTTGAATGATACCGTAACACTAAATAACGGAGTAGAAATGCCATGGTTTGGTTTAGGTGTATTCAAAGTGGAGGACGGCAACCAAGTGGTTGATGCCGTCAAAGCAGCCATACGAAACGGTTATCGCAGCATTGATACGGCTGCCGTTTATAAAAACGAGACAGGCGTAGGGAAAGCCATTAAAGAATCTGGCGTAAAAAGAGAAGAATTGTTCATTACGTCAAAAGTATGGAACACAGATCAAGGATATGACAAAGCACTCGCTGCATGCGACGCAAGCTTAAACCGGCTCGGTCTTGATTACTTAGACCTCTATTTGATTCATTGGCCTGGACCAAATGCAGATACATTTAAAGAGACATGGCGTGCGCTTGAGAAGCTTTATAAAGATGGAAAAGTAAGAGCGATTGGTGTCAGCAACTTCTACGTGCAGCATTTAGAAGAGCTGTTAAAAGATGCGGAGGTTGTTCCAGCGGTGAACCAAGTGGAGTTTCATCCAAAACTGACACTTGTAGAATTACGACAATATGCGAAAGAAAAAGGCATTCAAATTGAAGCATGGTCTCCGCTGATGCAAGGAAAGCTTTTGGATCATGACGTATTAAAGGAAATTGCAGCACAATACAACAAATCTGTGGCTCAAGTGATCTTGCGTTGGGATCTGCAAAGCGGCGTTGTCACCATTCCAAAATCAATCAATGAAGAACGCATTAAACAAAATGCCGACATTTTTGACTTCGAGCTTTCACAAGAAGACATGGAAAAAATCAATGCACTTAATAATAACGAACGTGTCGGGTCTAATCCAGAAACGATGACGGTTGGGTTTGAATAAATAAAATTATCCCCTTAGCGTGTAGACAAACCCTCGCATATTTTGTCAGGGCGTGCTGGTGCTCACGAATGTCAAATTCGCTACGCACTAGTACAGCAAAGGTTTTCTATCACGCTGAAAAGAAGACAAAGGGCTCAAATTAAGTTCATTTGAGCCCTTTGTCAACAATCTGAATCCCTTTCTCTTTTTGAGAAGGGGATTTTTTAATTCCTGCTTCGGCGCACAGCCAACAGCATGAGGAAAGACAGGATCACAATACAAATCGTCCAAGCCCACGCAAGTTCCATTCGTCCAGAATCAATCGCCACATAGATGGCTGTTGGGAGGGTTTGCGTTTTCCCAGGAATGTTGCCAGCGAACATTAAAGTCGCTCCAAATTCTCCTAACGCCCTTGCGAAACTTAAAACCGCACCAGAGAGAAGAGATGGCAGTGCGAGTGGGACGGTAATATAGGCAAAGACCTGAAAAGAATGCGCACCATCAACTTTTGCAGCACCTTCAATGTCTGACTCAATCGTAGAAAATCCAGCTTTCGCTGATTGATACATGAGCGGGAATGCGACAACTGTCGATGCAATGACCGCTGCCCAATAAGTGAAGATGACAGGCTGATGGAAGATCCATTCAATCGCTTGTCCAATCACGCTGTTCTTCCCGAACGCAACGAGCAGCAGAAATCCTACGACCGTTGGCGGAAGGACAAGCGGCATCATGAGGAGCGTTTCCACGATCATTTTTCCTTTGAAAGATGTACGCGCCATCCAAAAACCAATGGACGTTCCTAAAACGACAGCCAATAACCCGCTGAAAGCAGCCACTTGTACGGACAGCCAGATAGGTGAAAGAAAATCTTCGGTCAGCATCGGCATTATTTCACTTGAAAGCCGTACTTTTTAAAAATCGCTGCGGCTGGATCTGATTGGAGATATTGAAAAAATGCTTTCGCCTCTTTCATGTGATCGGTCTGTTTAACAATGCCAACAGGATAAATGATGGGGGAATGCATGTCTTGATTTGCCTCATCTACTATCTTTACTTTGCGAGAAACGAGCGCGTCCGTCTTATACACGACACCAGCTTCCACATTTCCTGTTTCGACATAGTTTAATACTTGACGAACATCCTTGCCATAGACAGCGTTCTGTTTCACTTGGTCCCATATATTCAGTTTTGTGAAAATCTCTTTTGCATATGTACCAGCAGGAACAGATTCAGGTGAGCCAAGCGCTATCTTTCCTTTTATGTGCTCAACATCGCGAAAGGTTTTGATAGAAGAGGAACCTTCTTTTGGCACGATGAGGACTAGCTCATTTTGTATGACATCCTTTGTATGATCCTGATCGATGTCGCCAGATTGAACAAGGTCATCAAAAGGCTCTTCAGCTGCTGAGAAGAAGAGATCCGCTTTTGCTCCTTGAGCGATTTGCTGTTTCAATGCGCCGGATGACCCGAAATTATTCGTGAGTGTCACGTTTGGATGATCATCTTCATAGGCAGATTCAATCTCTTTCAAAGCATCCTGCAGGCTTGCCGCCGCTGAAATTACAAGTTCTGTTTTTTTGCTTTGATCTGATGACGTCGACTCCGTTTGACACCCAGTCAGGAGCAAACAGATGGTGACGTAGGTTAAGAATAAATATTTCATGATCACACCTCTTTATCATTCAACATCATGTGTATCCTTTATTATAATCAAACTTATTTGACCATTCATAGGCTTTCAGGAAAAGAGAAAAGAAAAAGCCGCCAGAGGGCAGCTTTTAATGCTGATAAAAACGTAGTAAGTTCCCGTTGATCACTTTATCTGATAGAGACAGCTCTTTATTGGCTTTTTCTATATAAGGCTGGCATACTTCATCTTCTTCAACAGGTTGTTTTGTTTTTTGATCATAGCACGTGTTCTTTGTATAAAGATAATCATCCGTAATAAAGTTTCCATTTCTCAGCACAGCGAACGGTGTCCGTTCATTGGAGAAAAGATCATTCCCAAATTGAATAGAATCTTTTGATTCAATGCCGAGTAAATGAAGAAGTGTCGGTTTGACATCCATTTGACCGGCTGTTTCAGAAATGGTTTGAGGGGCCTCGTCTGTCACCCCAGGAATGTAAATCAAAAAAGGGACCCTCTGCAGTTTAACCGCATCAAACGGTGTGATTTCATCCTGCTTCAGCAGCTCTGCCATTGCCTCATGATGTGCTTCTGAAATGCCATAGTGGTCTCCCATCAGGACAAACATTGTATTTTCATATAGTCCTTCTTCTTTCATTCGTTCAAAGAACCTTTTGATGGCTTCATCTTGATAGCGGACGGTGGTCACATAGCGGTTTAAAATGGTGCTAGTTGAATCGTATTCATCAATGAACTGATCCTTTGGATCAATTTCAAATGGGAAGTGATTGGTTAAGGTAATAAATGTGCTGTAATAAGGCGTCTTCAGCTTTTTTAAATAATCGATGGATTGATCAAAAAAGTCGATATCCTTTAAGCCCCAGCCAGTCGAATTCTGTTCATTGACATCAAATGAATCGACATCATAAAAGCGGTCAATCCCAAGAGATTCATACATCACATCACGATTCCAGAACGTTTTATTATTCGCATGAAATTGGACGGATTGATAATTCTCTTTTTTCAATTGCTTGTACAGTGTGTCATATTCGTTGTCACTCGCTGTGAAAAAGACAGCGCCACTGCTAGATGGATAGAGGGAGTTTGCGACGATAAACTCTGAGTCCGACGTTTTGCCTTGTTCTGTCTGCTGATAAAATTCATCAAAATAGAAGCTTTTTTTGGCAAGTTCATTTAAAAATGGTGTGATGTATTGTCCATTCACCTTTTGATTCATGACAAATTGCTGCGTTGATTCAAGTGAAATGAACACGACATTTTTGCCTTTAGCAAGTCCAAAGTAGTCTTCATTCGGTGCACTGTAATCAGCTTTTGTGTAGTTTGCCACTGTTGAAAGTGTATCTTCGTCAGCAAAGGCTTTTTGTCCAATTCGTGCTGTTTGAGCGGCACCGTCATACAAATGGAATTGAAACAGCCCAAGGTTTCGTACAATGACTTCTCGATCATATGAGCTTGTCAAAAATCGAGGGTGGTCCATCAAAGCTGAGCTGACATGGAACAATAGCAAGCTGCAGCAAACCACATAGTATGTTTTGATTGTCTTAAAAGACGCTTTAGGTGATAACGGTTTCCGTTTTAAAAGCCATGCCAGCACCACAAAATCAATCAGCATGAGTATAAATAGCGGATGAAACAATTCAGTCATACTGCTGCCCATATCTCCCATGTTCTTTGCTTGAAATAAGACAGGAATGGTAATGAAATCAATATAAAAACCGTAAAAGATCGTATTCGATATCAAAATGGCTGTCAAAATAAAATTTGTGGTCAATAAAAAGACCTTTTGTTTCGTTTCATTTAAGAAAAGAGCAATCCCAAACAAAGGGAGCAAAAAGCTAAGTGGATTGATCAAAAGCAGCCATTCGTGAAACAGATTGGCCGTTCGTATATGAAATCCGAATTGATAAATGATGTATGTTTTCATCCACATAAAGAGGATGGAGTACACTAAAAACCAGTGATTTTTGAAAAACGCTTTCATTTATGTAACTCCTCACCATTCTGTATTCAGCTGCAAGGCAAAAACACTTATCTTAAAACTACTAAAAAAATGAGGAATGATCAATTCATATCCTGCTTTTTTGCAAAACTCTTTTTTCTTTTTCTAAAACGGCAATGGGATGGATATTCCGCAAATGACAGCCATGTAATAGCAGGTGACAATGGTCAGAGCAGCTAGTACGACTTGTTCTCCTGTGCTGCCTGTTTTGACATAAAAGGGGAGACGTACTTTCATGGATGCAGGGAACAAAAATTTAATACCGTTCACTGTGCCTGCATCAAGGATGAGGTGGCTTGCCATCCCAACTAGTAACCCGGTACTGAGGCTGTCATTTGGAATGTATGTTGTCGCAATAAAATAAATGATCAGCAGAAATAATAAACTATGTGTAAAGGTGCGGTGACCGAACACACTACTGATCAGTGTGGAAAGGAGCGGGAATTTCCTGCCGATTTTGCTTTTCGTATGACATAGATCTGGGATGAGGGCACCTACTGATCCAGCAGCAGCCATCGTCACTGGTTCGAATCCGTAATAATAGGCGACGGCTGTGGAGGCGGCAATTCCGCCCATAATATGTGTTTTTCCTGTCATGATGCGTACTCCTGTTCTGTTTTTTGTTCAAGTACTCACTATATCAAGGGTGAATCCATTCAGCAAGGCTTATTTCTAAAGAAAATGGGATAAAATAGTTGGCTGTTTGGAAAAACATTCTATAATAAGAAGGAAGTCATGTTGACACTAACGATAAGGATGCGATTCGGATGAGTAATGCAGACATTTTAAAAGAAATTGTTCTTGTACATTATGAAGTCAGCCGTAAATTAAACCGCAAGTTACTTGAGTTAGAAAAAGACATCACGCCTCCACAGATATATGCTCTTTCTATATTGATACAAGGAAAAGTATCACATGCTGAAGAGCTCAAACAAAGACTCTCTCTCAACCCAGGTGCCGCTTCCATAGCCCTCAATAAATTATGTGAGCAAGGCTACATTCAGAGAGAACGGGACAAGGACGATCATTCCCTTGTCCGGCTAGAAGCCACGGAAAAAGGGCTGGCTATTTACGAAAAACATACACGTCTTTTTGGAAAGGTGATTCAGCATATGATGTCAGACTTCACAGAGGAAGACTTAAAGACCTTTCTAACGTATTTGCAAAAAATGAGACAGACCTTTCACGATGAATGAACCGCTCCTCTTTGTATAATGCTGAGCGCTGTAGCACAAATTAAACAGGCAAAGGCATTTTATGAAAAGGGGGGAAATAGCGATGTCATTTTTCCAAAAGGATAAAAAGGCGAAAAGCGAGAAAGACCATCAGCAGGTTGATCAGCTGTTAGAAGAAGCAAGTAAAGAACTAGCAGGCGATCCGCTTCAAGAAGCTGTCCAAAAGAAGAAAAACAACCATCAATAAGCTGACAAAAAGGCGGAGAATCATTTCTCTGCCTTTTTTCTATGTTTTTCCCTTTGACAGATATGAGAATGTTTGATAACCTTCGTGTAGTAAAAATGAATAGAAATCCTCACGCTATGTCTCAGTGAGGTAGAGGTTGCGCGGATGATGAGTCACTCATGGGAGAGATGGAATCGTTGATCATGAGAAAAAAGGCATCAGCGCCGAAGTGTAGAGAGAGCTCCAACTTTCTTTATGCTGGGTCTGCATTGAACAAATGCAGGACTGCCACGTCTTTGAAGCGTGGAGGGCTATCCGGAGATCAAGGTGTATGTTTTGAAAAGCATGGACTTTTGTTCAGGCTTTTTTTTATGTTCTGATTGCCTAAGAAAAGGGTATGCTGGTAAGAAAGTGACCCAACATGAACATAAAGAATGCAAGTCATTGCTTCACAAATATATCAATGAAGATACTGCCGGGTCTGGTCCAAAGTGAATATAACGGAGGTACGAAAATGGAACAGACAAAAAAATGGGGTTTTTGGTTATTGACGGCTTTTGTCGTCGGAAATATGGTAGGTTCAGGCATCTTTATGCTGCCTAGTACACTTGCCCAGCATGCAAGTCCTTTAGGTGTGACGATGGCATGGCTTGTCACAGGTGGCGGCGTACTGATGATTGCCTTTGTGTTTGGACATTTGTCCATTCATAAACCGCAGCTAACAGCTGGACCACAAAGCTATGCAAGAGCGCTTTTTAAAGATCCGAAAAAAGGAAAAGCAGCCGGTTTTACAATGGTTTGGGGATATTGGGTGGCAAGCTGGATTAGTAATGTCGCCATTATCACAAGCCTAGCTGGTTATTTAACAACCTTTTTCCCAATTTTAACCGTGAAAACGGAGATCTTTACTTTTGGAAAAGAAGCGATCACACTTGGTCAGCTCACAACGTTTATCATATGTACAATCCTTCTATGGGGGACTCATACGATTTTAATTACAAGCTTAAGCGCAGCAAGTAAGTTGAACTTTATTACGACCTTTTCAAAGGTGCTTGGATTCGTCCTTTTTATTGTCGCAGGCTTATTTGCATTCCAAACCGCATTATTTGAACATTATTACTTCCCTGTTGAAGCAACAAGTGGTGAAGGAGTGCTCGGACTTGGAGGCCAAATTCATCATGCGGCCATTTCCACACTATGGGCATTTATCGGCATCGAATCTGCTGTCATTTTATCAGGAAGAGCTTCCTCGCAGCGTGATGTCAAACGTGCGACGATTACAGGACTTTTAATTGCACTGTCTATTTATATGATTATTACCTTGATTACAATGGGCGTTCTGCCGCATGATCAATTGCAAGGTTCTGATAAACCATTCGTAGACGTGCTTCAGCTCATTATCGGACCGGCTGGCGGCATTGTCATGGCACTTCTTGCGATCATTTGTTTATTTGGTTCGATGCTTGGCTGGATTTTGCTTGGTTCTGAAGTCCCTTATCAAGCAGCAAAAGCTGGCGATTTCCCAGCAGTGTTTGCAAAAACAAACAAAAAAGGGAGTCCTGTTTTTGCTTTGACTGTCACAAATATCATGTCACAGCTGTTTATTTTCTCAGTCATGTCACGTACGATTAATGAAGCCTTTACTTTCTTAACAACATCAGCGACACTTGCGTATCTCATTCCGTATATCGTGTCGTCGATCTACAGCTTTAAGGTCATCATGCAAGGTGACACATATGAGCTCCAAAAAGGAAACCGGACAAGAGACGGGATCATTGCGCTTGTGGCCATGGGGTATTCCGCTTGGGTCATTATTTCAGGCACAGCTGATTTAAAAACATTTGGTCTTGGTATTGGATTGTTCTTAGTTGGCATTTTACTCTACCCATTCATGTCCAAAAAATTTGCCAAAGGTACAGTTTAAAAAATACGTTTCTCCAGCATTGGAGAAACGTATTTTTTTATGAGGCAGATGTTAATCGATCCACAATAAATTCGAGCTGACCTTCTAGTGACACAGGGTCATTAAAGAAGTAACCGACTGTATCTGTTTCAAATACACGTTTGTTTTGGACAGCAGGAAGTGATGCCCAGATGCTGCTTTTATACACTTGATCGCCATTACTTTTTGAACCACTCCATGGGCTTGTGAAAATATAATCACCTGCAAATTCTGGAAGCTTTTCAAGAGAAATGTTTGCATAACCGACACCACTGTCGATGGCTTCTTTTTGGACGGCCTTCGGAGCTTTTAATTTCAGCTCGTCATAAATGATTTCACCACCGCGTGCAAAAGTGTTACCGAAAATGTAAATGCCCTTATCGAATGGTGATACGATCGAAACGGTTTTGTTTCCTACAGCTTTTGTTACTTTTGGTTTCACTTCAGCAATTTTGGCATCCCATTTTGTGATCCAATCCGTTGCTTTTTTTGATGTGCCTGTCATTTTACCGAATTCTTTTAGCTGGTCTTTAAACGAATATTGATTGTATTGAATGGCAACTGTAGGTGCAATTTTTTTGTATTGATCAAATTTCTCATCTTCTCCCCAAGCAATGATCATATCCGGCTTCAAAGAGGCTACTTTCTCAACAGAGGGAGATTTTCCAATATTTTTCACTCCATCTGTTTTTCCTTTATAGAAAGGGTTTTTAAAGATGGGCGCAGTGGCAGCAATTGGGGTTTTGCCGAGTGTGACGAGATCCCCGTAATAGCTTTCCGCCAGAAGCACAATACGTTTTGGGTTTTGAGGCAGTTTCACTTCACCCTTTACATCTTGATAGGTGATCGTGTCATTTTTTTTGGCTCCCGATTCTTTATTGGAAGTGCTGCCGCAAGCAGCAGTAAAAATCATAAGGGTCATGAAGGAAATCAAAAGAAGTCCAGTTCGTTTTTTCACAAAAGTTCGCTCCTATTCAATTGTTTATGATAATGATTCTCATTCGCGATTATATCTTAACATGATAGAAGAAAAAATGCATCGGCTATTTTATGACCAAAATGAAAATGGTGAAATTCTCCCGGTTTTTTGATGAAAATAAAGAAATTTATCAGAACAAGGATTTCAAAACGTGAAGAAAGTGATATACTAGACTCCGAGATTGATAATCATTATCACTAATAACGAATAGATATGAACGGAAAGGAAGAGACTGGTTTTGGGCTCACAATCGAATAAACAGCTGTCAGCTAAAGATGATGCGATAGATATTGTGACAAAGCCTTTTGGTACAGCAGCTGTTGTCATCATAGGAATCATTGCTTTAGCATTTGGTCTTTTTTTATCAGTATCGCTAGGAGCGGCAAACATTCATTTACACACGGTATGGGAAGCCGTCTTTCATTTTGACTCACAACAAACCTCACATCAAATCATTAGGGAACTAAGGCTGCCGCGTACAGTTGGTGCCGCACTTGTCGGTGCCTTTTTAGCAGTATCGGGTGCCATCATGCAAGGCATGACAAGAAATGCGCTTGCGTCTCCTGAAATCATGGGTGTGACAAATGGCTCTGCATTTGCGATTGCCATTGCGTTTGCTTTTTTCCCAGGCCAATCTTCTTTTACATTAATTCTTTGGTCATTTTTGGGTGCAGCACTTGGTGCCTCTATTGTATTTGGGGTTGGAACCCTTTCAAAAGGGGGACTTACTCCTGTGAAGCTCGCATTAGCCGGTACGGCTGTTGGCGCACTTTTAAGCTCAATTTCCTCAGCGATTGCCATTCGATTTGACGTCGCGCAAGATATGAGTTTTTGGTACGCAGGCGGTGTGGCTGGTGTAAATTGGAGCAATATTAAGATCATCATTCCAGTTGCGGCTGTAGGACTGATCATCGCAATGATTCTTGCCCGCTCCATCACGGTTTTAAGCTTAGGTGATGAATTAGCAAAAGGGCTTGGACAATATACACGAACAGTCAAGGTACTTGGCATATTGGTCGTGATCCTTTTAACAGGTGCAGCCGTGTCAGTTGCAGGTTCTATTGGCTTTATCGGGCTTGTGATTCCTCATGTTACGCGTTTCTTGGTCGGCGTTGACTATCGCTGGATTATCCCTTGCTCAGCTATTTTAGGGGCTATTTTGCTCATTTATGCAGACATTGCGGCAAGGCTTGTCAATGCGCCGTTTGAAACGCCAGTGGGTGCCATTACAGCCATTATAGGCGTTCCTTTCTTCTTATATTTAGCGAGACGTGAAAGGAGCGGAATTTAAATGGAAATGGTGCAGCAGGCAAAGAAAAAGAAATACAAACGAACGATGGTCATGATCTTTTTAGCGATCGTGGCTGTGTTCCTAATAAGTTTAAATACCGGAGAGATACGGATTTCTCCGATGGATACATTCAAAACATTTTTTGGACTCGGAAGTGAAATGGATGAGCTTGTATTATTCGAGTTCAGACTTCCGAGGATGGTCATCGCTTTACTTGTTGGCGCTTCTATCGCTGTATCAGGAGCCATTTGGCAAGGTGTTTCTCAAAATGGTTTAGCTGATCCCGGCATTCTAGGTGTAAATGCGGGTGCAGGTTTTGCGGTTGTTTTGTTTATCTTTGCCTTTCAGGGTTCGATGTCGAACTTAGGTGATTTTACGATATTTGTACTGCCGCTTTTCGCTTTCGTAGGTGCCGCCTTTGCTGCATTCCTCATCTATGTGCTAGCGTGGAAAAAGGGCATTACGCCTGTTCGATTGATTTTAACTGGTATTGGGATCAATGCTGCATTTTCGGCAGCAATTGTGGTCATTCAATTAAAGATGAGCCCAAATGATTTTAACCAAGCCATTGTGTGGCTGTCAGGAAGTATTTGGGGCTCAAGCTGGACATATGTCTTATCAGTCGTGCCGTGGATGCTGATTTTTCTTGTATTAGCGATGGTGAGGGCACGCTACTTAAATATCATGAATTTGGGTGATCAGATATCTTATGGCTTAGGGATTTCAGTTCATAAAGAAAGAAGTTTTCTCATGCTGATTGCAGTTGCATTAGCCGGTGCGAGTGTCGCTGTTGCAGGGAGTATATCGTTTCTAGGGTTAGCGGCACCACACCTCGCAAGAAAGCTAGTTGGACCGAAACATCAAGGAATGATACCGGCGTCCGCTATGATTGGTGCACTGCTGTTATTACTTGCAGATACACTTGGGCGTGTCATACTTGCTCCATCAGAGGTGCCCGTTGGACTTGTCGTTTCTGCCTTAGGCGCACCTTACTTCATTTACTTATTGATGAAAACGAACTAATGAGGAAGGAGAGTACAACAGATGAAATCACTTGAAACAGAAAAGCTTTGTATTGGCTATCATGACCGTTTGATTGTAGACGATTTAAATATCAGCATCCCAAAAGGCAAGGTGACGACATTAATTGGGCCGAATGGGTGCGGGAAGTCAACGATTTTAAAAACAATGTCTCGTATTATGAAATCCCATCAAGGTGCTGTTTATTTAAATGGCCAGGCTATCCATCAAACACCAACAAAAGAAATTTCAAAACAAATGGCCATCTTACCGCAGACGCCTGAAGCACCAAGTGGTCTGACCGTTTATGAGCTTGTGTCATACGGACGTTTCCCGCATCAAAATGGATTTGGCCGTTTATCAAATGAGGACAAACGAATCATCAGATGGGCACTTGAGGAGACGGGAATGATTGCATTTCATGACCGGCCAATTGAAGCACTCTCCGGTGGACAGCGTCAGCGGGTATGGATTGCGATGGCACTCGCTCAGGAAACAGAGCTGCTTTTATTAGACGAACCAACGACGTATTTAGATCTTGCTCATCAGCTGGAGATCCTTCAGCTATTAGAACGCTTAAACAGAGAGCAGGGCAGAACGGTGCTGATGGTGATTCATGACCTGAATCATGCTGCACGCTTTTCACATTACATGATTGCCCTCAATCAAGGGAAAGTCATTAAAGATGGTACGCCTCATGAGGTCATGACAAAAGAGGTGCTCAGTCAGGTGTTCCACATCGATGCAGAAATTGTTCTTGATCCGAGAACGAATAAGCCGATCTGTTTAACATATGACTTAATGAATCATGAAAGAAAGCTTGAAGCTGTGAACGGATAATAGATGGACAAAAAACTCGGTATGTATGACCGGGTTTTTTTTGCATTTTTTGATATTACCTTGTTATGCCATTTTCTCCAGTTGATCTTTTTTCGCTTTTATGCAGAAAAGAGGTACTTTTTTACTTTGGACAATGGTAATATACGGTTAGAGATCATAGCTAGAAAGGAAAGAGATGCGTGGAAACAGCAAAAATATTGATTGCAGATGACGAAGAAGCAATTGTAAAAATGGTTGAACGCGTATTAAAAAAAGAAGGGTTTCAACATATTTATAAAGCCTATCATGCAGATGAAGCATTAGATATTGTCAAAAACGAGGACATCCACCTCTTACTTCTAGATGTGATGATGCCCGGTAAGTCTGGCTTTGATGTTCTACCTGACATCAGGAAAATGACGAAGGCACCGATTTTCTATTTAACAGCAAGAACGTCTGATGTAGACAAATTGACTGGATTTGCACAAGGTGCAGACGATTACATCACAAAGCCATTTAATCCGTTAGAGCTAGTAGCTAGAATTAAGGCGCACTTAAACCGAACTTATATCTCCTTACAGGAGGAGCAGGAAGAAGCGCACAGTCAATATGAATATGCTCATTTCTCGTACCATCCTCATGCAGCCGAGTTGAAAGTAAGGGGAAAGGTGACGGCTTGCTCAGCTCAGCTTTTGTCCTTGCTGAAGTATTTTTGTGACCATCCGAATGTGGTACTTTCAAAAGATCAAATCTATGAGAAAGTATGGGGTGTTCCGTCATATGGTGACAACAACACCGTCATGGTTCATATCCGAAAGCTGAGAGAAAAAATAGAGTTAGATCCAAGCCAGCCTGAATATATTGTGACGATCCGTGGTATGGGCTATAAGTTCATTCCGCAACCTGTGAAGGTTCTTCAATAGTTTATGAATTTACGAACAAAACTTTTCTTTCACTTTGTCGGACAAATGTTTATTGTCATCGTCATTCTAACGATCGGGCAAACATTCTCTGAAAATCTTTATTTTCAAAAGCGCTATGAGAATATGACTGAAACTGGTTTAACGAAGGCAGATGGAGATACACTCATGAGCTGGCTTTATTTTAACGAGGATGGAAAAATGGAAGCCGATGATCAGCTCAAACAAGCAGTGGAAAAACGTGATGGCTGGCTACAAGTGATTGATTCCAAAAAACGCAACGTCTATAGCTATCAACTCCCTAAAAACATTCCAACATCCTATCAAAAGGATGAAATGATCAAGATCTTTGAAAAAAGACAATTTAAAGATTACAAGATGTACTTCTGGCCAATTGAGATTGATCAAGAAAGCTTTATCGTCTTATATGGATTTAAAACGAACAGCACAAAGGTAGCCAATTATCTCAAGCAGCATGAAAAAAACTTGGCTGCATTGTCTCAATATTCAGTTGAAACAAAAGAATTTTTGAAAAGAATGAATGGATCGGTGCATCTGTTTAATGAAGAAGGAAAATACTTAAAAGGTATCCGAGCCAAAAATAATTTGAAAAATAACGTAACGGATGTTGAACTGCTCAAGTATCAATCAAAGCCTTGGGAGTTTAGAAGTGACCTGTCTTATATCAGAGTGAATAAAGATCTGTATATGATTGTTTCGGTGCCAAACAAAGTATACAGCCCAGACGAGCTTTATGATAAAGAGACAGAGGCTTTAAACCAATATACAACGCTTTTGATTGCAGGTCTTGCGCTCACGATTATTATCGTTATGACATTATGGTACTCGTATCGCTATGGGCTACCGATCTATCACATTATCCGCTGGCTGATTTTCTTATCAAGAAATAAATTGCAGGAGCCAACAAATAGAAAAGGTATTCCAGTAAGTAAAAATAAAAAGGGTCGTATTAAGCGGGAGTACCGGCTGTTTGAGGATATCCTCAAAACAATGGATCAGCTCACCAATACGTTAAAAGAGAATGAAGCAAACCGAAGAAAAATTCAAACCACAAGGGAAGAATGGATCGCAGGGCTGTCTCATGATCTAAAAACGCCTCTTAGCACGATTTACGGCTATGGATTAATGCTAGAATCAGATCAATACCAATGGTCCAAAGAAGAAGTCATGGAAATGGGACAAGTCATTCGTGAGAAATCAGAATACATGTCGACCTTGATTGAGGATTTAAACCTCACGTATCGATTGAAAAATGGTGCATTGCCTATTAATCGAAAACCTGTTGAGCTTGGGGAATTTTTAGCCTCCATTATGGACGAGTTTTCAAGAAGCACGCTTTCTGAAGATTATATGTCATCCTTTGAAGATCAAACAGAGGGTGTCATGTTTGAGATCGATAAAGCCTGGTTTAGACGAGTCATTGAGAACCTGCTGGCAAACGCAGTGAAGCATAACCAGAAAGGTACTCTTATTCAAGCTGTTCTATCTGAAACAAATGATGAAGTTCGGATCGAAATGAAAGATAACGGACGCGGAATGGCGCAAGAAACGGTGGATCATTTATTTAATCGTTACTATAGAGGGACAAATACGAATGATCCAACAAATGGAACAGGATTAGGACTGGCGATTGCAAAAGAGCTTGTCTTGCTACACGATGGCGATATTCAAGTAGAAAGTGAATTAGGTCAAGGAACAACTATTGCGATTATCCTAAAGAAAACACCATCTGTAAAATAGCCAAAAAACGATTTTCTTTTCTAAAGGAGATCGTTTTTTCTTGTTTTAGGATTGAAATCGATTTTGTAAACGATTACAATAAAATTGTTAACGTGAACAAAATCATTTTTATCATTATAAGAGATGGGGGAGTTTGATGAAAGCCTTTTTAGATGAGCAGTTTTTATTAAACAGTCAAACGGCGGAAAAGCTATACCATGAGTTTGCAAAGAACCTTCCGATTATTGATTACCATTGTCATTTAAGTCCAAAAGAAATCTATGAAAATAAAACGTTCCAAAATATAACCGAAGCATGGCTTTACGGAGATCATTACAAATGGCGCGCCATGAGAGCAAATGGGATACCTGAAACACATATCACAGGAGATGCCTCAGATTATGAGAAATTTTTAGCATGGGCGAAAACCGTTCCGATGACGATTGGAAATCCTCTCTATCACTGGACCCATCTAGAGCTAAGACGATATTTTGATGTCGAAGAACTGTTGAATGAAGAAAGCGCAGACATCATCTGGAAAAAAGTAAATGAAAAGTTGCAAGGAGACGGATTTGGTGCGAGAGATTTCATTGTGAAATCAAATGTTGAAACGGTTGTGACGACAGACGATCCGGTTGATTCGCTGATTTATCACCAACAACTGCGGGAAGAAGGCTTTTCTGTGCAAGTACTGCCAGGGTTTCGGCCAGATAAGGCATTAGATATCACAAATGACTTGTTTATCGAGTATGTTCAGCAGCTGGCGGAGGTTTCATCTATCAAGATCGAATCCTATCAAGACTTCATAAAAGCACTTCATATGCGAATCGATTTCTTTCATGAACAGGGCTGTTTGATTTCAGATCATGCCATCAACGAAATGACGTACGAAGACACGACGGAAGAAGAAGCTACGATCATTTTTCATAAAAGAATGTCTGGACATCCATTGACGGAAAAGGAGAAGGTTCAATTTAAAACGCACACATTCATTGAACTCGGTCAGGCATATGCTCAGCGGGGATGGGCGATGCAGCTTCATATCAATGCGCTCAGAAACAACAACTCGAAAATGTTTAAGCGACTTGGACCAGATACCGGATATGATGCAATGAATGATGAAGACATTGCAAAACCTCTTTGCCGCGTATTAGATCGGTTAGAACAAGCACATGCATTGCCAAAAACCATCCTCTATTCCTTGAATCCAAGGGACAATGTGGTGATTTCAACGATAGCTGGAAGTTTTCAAGATGGAAAGACCCCTGGGAAAATGCAGCATGGAACAGCTTGGTGGTTTAATGATACAAAGCAAGGAATGACAGAGCAGATGATGGCACTTTCCAGTATCGGACTGATCAGCCGATTTATTGGGATGCTGACAGATTCACGAAGCTTCCTGTCTTACACAAGACATGAATATTTCCGTAGACTGTTATGTGACATCATTGGAGATTGGGTGGAAAAAGGTGAAGCGCCTAATGATTTCAATTTGCTAGGGGGAATGGTAAAAGGAATCAGCTATGAAAATGCAAAGCAGTATTTTCAATTTGAACGGGCAAATGAGCTTCCGCATAAAAGCAAGATGATATGAATAAAAAGCAAGATTATGAAAGCGTTTTTATGATAAGATGATAAAAAATCATAAAAGGCGGAATAGCATGACAGTCACAATCAAAGATATAGCAAAATTGGCAAACGTTTCTCATACCACAGTATCAAGGGCTTTGAATAATAGTCCTTTTATTAAAGAGAAAACAAAACAAAACATCTTGTCGATTGCAAAACAGCTGAATTACTCACCGAATGTCCATGCCAGAGGCCTTGTCTCGCAAAAATCATTTACAATTGGTCTGTTTTTTACGAGTTTAACAGAAGGCACATCCTCAAGTTTTTTTGTTGATGCGTTAAAAGGCGTCAACAGTGTGATAACAGAAAACTATCATTTGGTTGTAAGAGGAATTGACGATTTTCACGATTACACAACCATTCATAAACAGCGGTATGATGGTATTTTGCTCATGAGCCAAAGCGAGCATGATGAAGCGTTTATCCATCATGTGAAAAAGCAGGGCATTCCCATTATTGTACTGAATCGCCGTGTAGAAAGTAATCAAGTGATGAATATATTAGCAGATGATGGTGAAGGGGCATACCAAGCTGCACACTATTTCATTCAGCAAGGGCATAAACAAATTGCCATTATTGAAGGGAAAGAAGGGTTTAAATCCACACAGGAAAGAAAAGCTGGTTTTCTGCAAGCACTCATTGACCATCATGTACCCATGAAGAAAGAATACATGATCACAGGCGACTATCATATGAAGAGCGGCTATGAATCAATGGAAGCCTTACTCACTCTTGATGATCCACCAACTGCCCTTTTTTGCTCAAACGATGACATGGCGATTGGTGCGATGAATGCATTGTTTGCAAAAGGTAAAAGGTGTCCTGATGATCTCTCTATTATCGGTTTTGATGATATTTCATTTTCATCTTATACAACGCCTGCCCTCACAACAGTCAAAAAGCCAATTGAAAAAATGTGTGCGCTTGGAGCAGAAGCCATCCTTTCAGTCATCAACGGTGAAAAGCAAGAAGACGATCATCTGGAAAAAGTGTATGTCCACACAGAGCTGATGATTAGAGATTCAGTAAAAAAGGTGCAGTAATCAGCATCTTTTAAATAAAAATGTTCACGTGTGCAAAAAATGCGGGGAGGAAAAGCGTTTGAGACGATTATCCAAAGATGTGTACCCAGTGGCTGAATATCCTGAAACCATTCTACAAATTGGCGAAGGGAACTTTATGCGGGGATTTATGAATTGGCAGATTCAGAAGCTAAACGACTGTACAGATTTTAAAGGAAGAGCAGTGGTTGTTCCTCCTCGAAAAGGATCAGTGACCGCTCTAAATGAACAAGATGGTTTGTACACTTTATGTATTCAAGGATTTCATGACCAAAAAGAAATGAACGAACGGATCGTCATTCAATCCATCAGCAGGGGAATCAGCACATATACAGATTATGAAGCCTTTTTACATGTAGCGGAAAGTCCTGATGTGCGCTTTGTCTTTTCTAATACAACAGAGGCAGGACTTGTGTTAAGAAAAGAGGACCGATTAGAAGATCGGCCGCAAGCAAGTTTTCCAGGAAAGCTGACAGCCTTCTTGTATCACCGCTTTAAAGCTTTTTCTGGGGATGAGAAAAAGGGCTTGATCATTTTACCTTGTGAATTGATTGAACAAAACGGTGATCGATTAAGAGAATATGTGATCACTATGGCAGCTGAGTGGAATCTTCCGCCTGATTTTGTGGCTTGGGTCAAGGAAGCCAACACGTTCTGTAATACGTTAGTTGATCGGATTGTCCCAGGATTTTCTCGGAAAGCAGCGGAGACTGTTCAAAGAGAAGAGGGGTATATCGATGAATTGCTTGTCACGGCAGAATATTATCACCTGTTTGTCATTGAAGCACCTTCGTTTGTTCAAAAAGAGCTTCCTTTTCAAGAAGCAGGGTTAAACGTACTTTTTGTGGAAGATATCGCTCCCTATCGTATGAGCAAGGTTCGCATTTTAAACGGTGCACATACAGCGATGGTGCCGATTGCATATTCGTGTGGCTTGGACACTGTCAAAAAAGCGGTGGATGATGAGCATGTTGGTGTGTTCATTCGCCGCATGCTTGAGGAGGAAGTGTTGCCAAGTTTGCCACTTCCTGAAGAAGAGCTGCTTCTTTATACACAATCCGTTTGGGATCGATTCTGCAACCCTTTTGTCAAACATCAATTACTCGATATTGCCTTAAATGGTGTATCTAAATTTCGGGCACGTATTCTCCCGTCTCTTCTAGATTATATAGAGCTAAAAAAACAGTTGCCTACGAAGCTTATGTTCTCACTGAGCAGTTTGATTTATTTTTATCAAGTCCATGCAGATCAAATAAAGGATGATGAGTCTGTGATGACATTCATGAAGGAAGCATGGGAGGAAGTGGACCATTCCTATGAATTAATGGTCGATCAACTTCTTTCAAACGAAGTTTTATGGGGGATGGATTTGACGAGGATCGCAGGGCTGAAGGATGCAGTAGCCGAGCAGCTCACCTGCATACATGAAAATGGCATGAGAGCTGCTGTTCACCAAATACTTCAATATGAAAGTCAGGGGGAGAAGGCATGAGAGACTTTGTTGTGATTCATCCTTCAGATAATGTTGGCATCGCTTTAAAAGTGCTTGAGCAAGGCGAAGAGCTTCAGCACCAAGGTCATACAATCATTTTAAAAGAAACCGTTGCTAAAGGTCATAAATTTGCATTGGCTGAGATCAAAGAAAAAGAGAATATCATCAAATATGGCTACCCCATCGGTCATGCATCCACTGCGATTTCGACTGGAGAATGGGTGCATACGCACAATATCAAAACGAATCTATCAGGTAAGCTCGATTACGAATACCGCCCTTCTTTAACAGAAAACCCCTATGAAAAAACGAATCTGACATTCAAAGGGTATAAAAGAAAAAATGGCGCAAGTGGTATACGAAATGAGCTTTGGATTGTCCCAACAGTTGGGTGTGTCAATGGCATTGCCGATCAAATCATTCAAATATTTACCGCTGAAATGGGGGGAAGCATTCATCCTTTTGAAACGGCGTTAGTATTAAAACACAATTATGGATGCTCACAACTTGGGGATGATCATGAAAACACAAAAACAATACTTCAAAATGCCGTAAAACACCCAAATGCTGGAGGGGTTCTCGTTCTAGGGCTTGGCTGTGAAAACAATGATATTGAGGATTTTAAAGCTACATTAGGGGAGTATGACCAGACGAGGGTGAAATTTTTAAGAAGCCAAGAAGTAGGGGATGAGATTGAGACGGGTGTCGCTTTGCTCAAGGAAATTTATGACGCAGCGAAAGAAGATCAGCGTGAAGACATTCCGTTATCTGAGCTGAAAATTGGCTTGAAATGCGGAGGATCAGATGGGTTTTCAGGCATTACCGCAAATCCACTTTTAGGTAGACTGTCCGATTTCATTGTGGCTCAAGGAGGGACCACCGTCTTAACAGAAGTACCGGAAATGTTCGGGGCTGAAACGATCTTAATGGAGAGAGCGGAATCAAAAGCGACATTCGACAATATTGTGCAGATGATCAATGATTTTAAACAATACTTTATGGATCATCGACAGCCAGTATATGAAAATCCTTCCCCGGGAAATAAAGCAGGAGGAATTTCGACATTAGAAGATAAATCTCTCGGCTGCACACAAAAAGCGGGTACTTCCGTTATAAAGGATGTTTTAACATACGGGGAGCTGCTAAAACGAAAAGGATTGAATTTATTAAGTGCGCCCGGGAATGATTTGGTTGCTTCATCTGCTCTCGCAGCGTCTGGCTGTCAGCTCGTCCTCTTTACAACAGGCAGAGGCACACCGTTTGGCACATTTGTTCCAACGATGAAGGTATCGACCAATACCGCTTTATATGAAACAAAAAAACATTGGATCGACTTTAATGCGGGGGAATTGCTTGAAGATGTACCAGAAGATGTGGTGCTAGAGAAATTCATTGCCACGGTGATTGATGTGGCGAGTGGAAAGCTGTTAAATCATGAAAAAAACAATTTTAGAGAGCTGGCCATTTTTAAAACAGGTGTTACACTTTAAGACGTCTGGGGGATGAGGAAATGTCTAAAAAACGGAATTTGATGTATGTGACAGCAGGAACAGTACTAACAGGAATTGGACTCGCACGTTTAGCAAAGCAAGGGAAAAAAGACAAAGAAACAAATGGCATAGATCAGGTGTTAAAGCAGATAAAAGCACCAAAGTTCCCAGATCGTGAATTCAATGTCATTCATTATGGTGCAGATAACAAAGGGATAGAGCTTTCGACAAATGCTATTCAGTCTGCCATCGATGATGCACATCGTTTGAAAGGAGGGCGTGTGCTGATTCCTGAAGGGACATTTTTGACAGGCGCTCTAGAATTGAAAAGCAATGTAGAGCTTCATCTTCATGAAAACGCCTATGTGACCTTCAGCCAAGATACACGTGATTATCTCCCGCTTGTTCTAACAAGATATGAAGGAATTGAGCTTTATAATTATTCACCACTTATTTATGCCCATCATGCAGAAAACATCGCGATTACAGGAGCAGGCACGCTGGACGGGAGGGGGGATGAACACCACTGGTGGCCTTGGAAGTATGGAACAAATGGTCAACCCTCTCAAGATCGGGATCGTCAGCTTCTTTTTGAAATGGCTGAAAAAAGAATACCAGTGGAAGAAAGAGTGTTTGGCGAAGGCCATTATTTAAGATCAAGCTTTATCCAGCCATACAATTGCCAAAACATTCTCATTGAAGGAGTAACAGTAAAGGATTCACCGATGTGGCAAGTCCATCCGGTGTTAAGTGAAAACGTCATCGTCCGTGGGGTGAATATCATCGGTCATGGCCCAAATACAGATGGTGTGAATCCAGAGTCGTGCCGAAATGTGCTCATTGAGGATTGTTATTTTGATAATGGCGATGATTGTATTGCCATTAAATCGGGCAGAAATGAGGACGGCCGGAGAATCGGTGTTCCATCTGAAAACATCGTCATTCGTAGAAATACGATGCGTGATGGTCATGGCGGAGTAACGATCGGGAGTGAAATCTCTGGAGGCGTCAAGTATGTATATGCAGAGGATAATGTCATGGACAGTCCGAACCTCGACAGGGCATTGCGCATTAAGACCAACTCTGTCAGGGGCGGTACCATTGAACACATCTATTTTAAAAACAATCTAGTGAAAAGCTTAAAGCATGAGGTGGTCTGTATCGACATGATGTATGAGGAAGGGGATGCCGGTCCGCATAGGCCTGTAGTCCGTCATATTGAAGTAGAAGGGTTAAAAAGCAGCGGGGGACGATATGGCGTGAAGATCGCCGCATACTCACATTCCCCGGTCACACACTTTAAAATGAAAGACTGTGTCATTGACGATGTCACGTACCCTCTTTCATTGGAACATGCAGTATCTCCTTCATTTCAGAAAGTTGTCATTAATGGTGAACATATCAACCAATAGCGGAAGTGAAAACAGCCACGTCAAAGGCTGTTTTTCTTTTATAAGGACAGACAAGACGTATTCGGAATCACATATACAACCTATCTGCACTGTAGTATAATATTCCCGAAATTAGAAAAGAATTGACGAAAGAGATGACGTCAAGCAGTACATAAAGCAGGGGGTTTATTGATGAAGAAGTTAACTGGTATTTGGCTATCATTGTTACTTGTGATCGGTGTTTTAGCAGGGTGTGCAGATGCGGAAACGGACCAAAAAACAAACAGTTCAAAGCCTAAAGAGACAGAGGCTGCGGCATTTCCTGTATCCATCAAAGATGCAGCTGGTAAAACCGTTGAAATCAAAGAACAGCCTAAACGAATTGTTTCGTTAATTCCAAGTAATACAGAGGTTGCCTATGCCCTTGGCCTTGGAAATAAAATCGTTGGTAGATCAGACTTTGACAACTATCCAAAGGAAGTAGAAAAGGTGGAGAAGATTGGCGGTCTTGATTTCAATGTAGAGAAGGTTATTTCCTTAAAGCCTGATCTTGTCTTAGCACATGCATCACAAATGAGTTCAAAAGACGGATTTAAACAGCTTGAAGATGCAGGTATTCAAGTGCTGACTGTTAATGATGCAGCTTCCTTCAAAGATGTGTATAAGTCTATTAATATGATTGGTGAAGCAGCTGGCGTAAAAGAGGCATCAACGAATCTTGTAGATGAGATGAAATCAAAACTGAATGACATCAAAAAGCAAGCAGAATCCATCTCCAAAGACAAACAAAAAACAGTTTTTGTCGAAGTATCGGGTGCGCCTGAAATTTATACAACAGGTAAACAAACGTTTATGGACGAAATGTTGTCTGTCATTCATGCAAAAAATGCTGCTGGCGACCAAACAGGCTGGGTGCAAATGACGGAAGAATCAATTATTAAACGAAATCCTGATGCTATCGTTACGATTGATGGCGCAAGTTTAGCTGATCTGAAAAAAAGAGACGGCTGGAAGGCGATCAAAGCAGTCAAAGAAAAACAAGTCTTTCAATTGAATACGGATCTGGCATCACGACCGGGACCGCGATTGGTTGAAGGAGTGGAGGCTCTTGCGAAAAGCATCTATCCTGACACGTTCAAATAAAATCATCATCGCATACACAGCAAGTGCTTTACTTCTTGTCGTGAGCATTGGAATGGGAATCTCATTTGGCAGTTTAGGGATTCCCATTCCTTCTATACTTCGGATCTTTGTTCATGAAGTATTTGGAATCGAGGCAGGAACCATTGATACAATTGACCGCAATATTATGATGAATATCCGGCTGCCGAGAGTGATATTAGCGGCGTTAGTCGGAGCAGCTCTGGCGTTATCTGGTGCAGCCTTTCAAGGTTTATTAAAAAATCCTCTCGCTGACCCTTATACACTTGGGGTATCTCAAGGGGCATCTGTGGGGGCTGTAGCCACACTGTTTTTCAGTTTGCAGTTTCCTTTGCTTGGCAGTTTTACACTGCCTTTTTTGAGTATGACAACAGCGCTTGTCACACTATGTCTCGTCCTCTTTTTTGCCCGTATGGTTCACCGAGGAATGAGCATTTCTTCTTTAATTTTGACGGGGGTCATCTTTAGCTCTTTTTTAGGAGCCCTCATTTCATTAATGATTGCGTTAACAGGTGATGATTTAAAAGAGATTATTCATTGGCTTCTAGGCAGTGTGTCTATGAGAGGCTGGCGATATATTGCTCTTTTCCTTCCTTTTTTCCTCATTGGTACATTTGCACTGATCTTGATGGGAAGAGATTTAAATGTGATGACATATGGCGAAGAAAAGGCAAAACTGTTAGGGGTGCATGTGAAACGGAGCAAATATGTGGTGCTGCTTGCTGGTTCGATTCTGACTGGAAGTGCGGTGGCTGTGTCAGGAACGATCGGATTTGTAGGACTGGTGATTCCGCATTTTATCCGTCTTTTATCCATTACGGATCATCGTCATTTGCTGCCTTTGTCGATGCTGAATGGTGCTTCCTTTCTCGTTTTAGCAGATGTGCTCTCCCGTACGATCATTGAACCGACTGAATTGCCTATTGGCATCATTACGGCGTTAATTGGTGCTCCTGTCTTTGGCATCATCCTCATCCGCAGATATAGAGGAGGGACGCATCTATGATTCAAGTGAAGGAAGTTAGAGGAGGATATGGTGAAAAAGAGGTCATTCACGGCGTGAGTTTTGAAGTGGAGCGAGGGGAGTTCCTCGGCATCCTTGGTCCGAATGGGAGCGGTAAGACGACGCTACTTAAAATGATCGCAGGTATTTTAGCACCTGAGAGCGGCCAAGTAACACTAAGTGGTCATCCAGTTCAATCCTACCGGCCAAAGGCACTTGCGCAAAAATTGGCGGTTCTCCCCCAGAAGACCGATCAAGCCTTTTCATTTACAGTGGAAGAAACGGTCCAGTTTGGGCGTCATCCTTATCAGAAAGGGTGGCTACAATCTGTTACAAAAGAAGATATCGAGATTGTCAGCAAGGTGATGGACCAAACAGATATTGCTCAATTTAAGGATCAATCCATCCACGAGTTAAGCGGTGGAGAACAGCAGCGGGTTTACTTAGCCCAAGCGCTGGCTCAGTGCCCTGACTATTTATTGCTGGATGAACCAACCAGTTTTCTTGATTTAGCCTATCAAAAAGAGTTACTCGATTTGATTAAACAAGAGACGGTTTCCTCTAACTTAACGGTGATCGGTGTGTTTCATGATGTGAACATTGCCAGTTTGTATTGTGACCGTCTGCTTTTGCTGAATGAAGGAAAGTTGGACATGCTGGGAGAACCGCATCATGTGTTGACCACCGAACGGGTGAACCGGGTGTATGAAACAGATGTAACACCTCTCCAACATCCACTGCGGGCAAACCCTCAGCTGGTAATTGAACCTGCGTCCATCTCTGAACATTCAAGGCTGAACTTAGCGGATGGGTGGAAAACATATGGCGCAAACGGAATGACATTTTCTACTCATCAGCCATTGCGCATCCTTTCATCACATGAGAAAAGCGGGGGTTTCTTTTGGACGCGGTCCCTTGGAACGGGAACTGAAGCACTCCATGACATGCTGGATGATGAGGAAGGGTACTTATTTCTTGGTCAATCTGATGGGCCAAAGCAATACGCCGCTGAAGATGATGATGAAGATGTCCTTCTTTACGGGATGCATCAAGAAGGAGAGCTGTCCGTTTGGCTTGTGCTGAAAGGAACGATATCAGATGGTGCGTCTGTCCAGCTAATGGGCGAGCTGATGCACTTCATTAAACAAGAGACAAGTATCCAGGTACATCATCTTTGTATCGCTGCTGCCAATGCAGAAGAAAAGGAGCATACTGCTCATTTACATGAAAGAGTCAGACTGAAAGTGAAGCATCTTCTTCATACATTGAATGCCATGAAAAAGTGAACCGGTTGGTTCACTTTTTTTGTTGAAAACATCAACATCTACTTATGTCACCCACTGAATATTTGAAAAAAACGAAAAATATGTTGCTAAATAAATCATATTGCTTTTATAATAAGAATCATGAAAGCGTTTTAATAATTAGTTGTTTAAAAATGCAACAATCGGAAGGGGAGGATCATTTGAACATTCAGGGAATCATTCCAGCCATTTTGACACCGCTTACAGAAGAAGAGCATTTTCATCCAGAAGTGACAAAGCAACTCATTGATCATTTAATCGACTCAGGTGTGCACGGAATCTTTGCTTTAGGGACAAACGGCGAATTTCATTTGTTTTCAGAGGAAGAAAAGCTTCAAATTGCTGAAACTGTTGTAAAGGCTGCGGGCGGCAGGGTGCCTGTATACATGGGAGCAGGTGAGAATAGCACTGATGCAACCATTAAGCTGTCAAACAAGTTCGCAGAATTAGGCGTAGATGTCTTGTCGGTTATCACCCCTTATTTTGTTGCGCCATCACAAGAGGAGCTGTATGAGCATTTTCGTCATATTTCAGAAAATGTGACCATCCCCATCTTACTTTATAACATTCCATCAAGAACAGGTGTGTCACTTGCGCCAGAGACGGTTGCAAGGCTCAGCGTCCTACCGAATGTGTTAGGTATTAAAGACAGTAGTGGAGATATTGCCAATATCAAAGCGTATCTCGATGTCACAAAGGATGAAGAGTTTGTCGTGCTTGCAGGAACGGATTCCCTCATTTTAGAGACATTGAAGTTAGGCGGAACAGGTGCAGTGGCGGCAACGGCAAATGTGCTTCCCAAAACCGTCGTTGGCATTTATGAATCGTTTCAGCAAGGAAATCTTGACCAAAGTGAGCAATGTCAGCAGCAGCTGCAGCCGTTAAGAGCGACATTCACATTAGGAACGTTACCAGCACCTTTGAAAAAAGCAGCTGAACTTTCAGGGATTCCTGTAGGTCCGCCAAAAAGCCCGGTCAAAGCATTATCCGGCGAGGCTTTAGAAGCTGTGATGAACATGATGGAGAATTATCGGATACAAGCAAAAGCAGCAAAGGAGTCGTGAAGAGATGACAATATCACATTATCACTTTCAAACGGCATCACACATTGTTTCTGGCGCCCACTCTCTAGAGCTCCTTGGGGAGAAACTAGAGCTATTAGGACTTAGTAAGTTGAGATCGATTTTTATTTTAACGCAGCCATCCATCGTGTCTCTTGGTTACGCAGATCAAATCAAAACAGAACTTGCGAAAAAAGGGATTGCGAGTGAGATCAGCACAGAGATTAAGCCTGAACCAACGGAAGAAAATATCGAGGACGTATTCCAGACATTTTTAAAAGGGGAGCATGAAGCCATTATTGGGATTGGTGGCGGGAGTGTGCTGGATGCGGCCAAAATATTAGCTGTTCTAAAGACGAATGATCAGCCAATTTCTGATCTCGTTGGCACGAACCTTGTTAAAAAAAGAGGAGTTCCAACCATTCTCATTCCAACAACCTCAGGTACGGGATCAGAAGTGACACCAAACGCGATTGTTACCTTTCCGGAAAAAGAATTAAAAATTGGCATGGTCAGCCCATACCTTTTGCCTGATCTTGTGATCTTAGATCCCGCACTGACACTCAAATTGCCAAAAGCCATTACCGCAGCTACAGGGATGGATGCGTTTACGCATGCGCTTGAATCGTATATTTCAAATAAAGCCAATCCATTTAGTGATATGTTTGCACTCGAATCGATGAGGCTCATTTCAGGAAGTATTCAGGAGGCCTATCATCACGGGGATAACATGACAGCAAGGGAAGATATGCTGGTTGGTGCCATGTATGGCGGGATGGCGCTCACAAGTGCTGGAACCGCTGCTGTTCATGCAATGGCTTATCCGTTAGGGGGGAAATACAAGATTTCACACGGTGTCGCCAATTCCATGCTGCTTCCTCATGTTACGGCGTTTAATGCAGACCATATCAAAGATCGTCTTGAAGATATTGCTAGAGTGATAGGGATCGAAGAGAAAGGCTCAAAGCATACGCTTGCAGAGCAAGTGATTCGTCAAATTGAAGAGTGGACAGCGGATTTACACATTCCTCAACAACTCAAATCCTTCGGTGTGTCAAAAGAAGATGTGCCGGCACTTGCTGAAGCTGCTTCGGAGGTGAAGAGATTAATGGATAACAACCCGAAGCCGATGTCTGTCTCTGATATTGAACAGGTCTACATGAAACTGCTCCACGTTTAACACTTCATACGTCACTGGGATGGGACATGAGAAGTTGCTTCATACGGCTTGCACACAAAGGGGGATTTTAAGTGAATGTCTTAAGCAGTTCTGTCATCACATTTATTTTAATCGTCATTATTCTCTATATTCTGTTTACGACCTGGCTGACGATGCGTTTCCGCAGTAAGTCTAACTCAGAATTTAACAATGCCGCTAAGTCACTTCCAGCTATTGTGGTCGGTATTTTGTTAATGAGTGAATTCATTGGAACGAAGTCAACTGTCGGAACAGCTGAATCTGCTTTTACACACGGGCTTTCCGCTTCATGGTCTGTTATCACAGTTGCTATTGCCTTTTTTATTTTTTCCTTTTTCTTAGTGGGAAAGTTTTATCGAACAGGACAATACACGATTTCAGGTATTATTGATCAAAAATTTGGAAAATCAACAAAGCTTGTTGTCTCTGTCATTATGATTGCAGCCCTGCTCTTAGTGAATCTAGGAAACTATTTAAGTGGTTCAGCTGCCATTGCATCTATTCTTGGCCTTCCTTTAATGACCTGTGCCATCATCACGGCGGTTGTGAGTACATTTTATTTTACTTTCGGAGGAATGAAGGGGGTTGCATGGGTCACGATCCTTCATTCAATTGTGAAGTATGCGGGGATTTTAATTACACTAGGGGTAGCCCTTTATTTAACAAAAGGCTTTGAGCCAATGAAACAAACATTACCCGACCATTTCTTTACATGGGATGGGACCATCGGTTGGGGAACGATTGGAGCTTGGTTTATAGGAAATATGGGGGCCATTTTTGCGACGCAGTTTATCATTCAAGCGATCACCTCGTCGAAAAGTGAGCGAGAAGCGAAAAAATCGACCCTGTATGCAGCACTCCTTTGTTTGCCGCTTGCCATTGCGATCGGGATCATCGGTATCTCAGCCCGTTATTTGTATCCAGACATTGACCCTATTTATGCTTTCCCTGTCTTTTTACAGCATATGAATCCGATTTTGAGCGCTATTGTGGCAACGTCGCTTGTCGCATCCATTTTTGTTGGTGTCTCGACGGTTGCACTTGCTACAACCACGTTAATTATTGATGACTTTTATGTACCGAAAAAGAAACCATCACCAGAGCAGCGTATGAAGGTGACTCGGTATGTAGCTGTCATGGTTGGGATTGTGCCGCTTGTGGGGGTCGCACTTGCACCAGAGTTGCTGTCACTTTCCTTTTTTACACGAGCACTTCGAACATCGATTGCAGTTGTAGCAGCAATGGGCTTTTACTTGCCATACTTTAATTCAAATAGAGGAGCAACCATTGGTCTTGCCGCTTCAGGCATCGCCACGACGGTGTGGTATTTACTCGATAATCCATTTGGAATCGATAATATGTATGTGGCCATTATCATTCCTTTCCTAGTTCTGGTGATGGATCGATGGATCAGCCCGCCAGCTAAAAAGGATCAATCACTGAAAGGAGAATTATGATGACAAATGAAGACATCATGATCAAAGTAGATGGAAAATTGCGACAAAATGAACAAGACGCAGCAAGAAAAGAAGCCTTTCTACCAACAGATTGCGTGCAAAACCATGCGGCTAATCTCATCGAGCTGGATAATGGAGATGTGCTGTGTGTATGGTTTGGCGGTACGCAAGAAGGAATTCCTGATATCTCTATCTATATGTCAAGGCTCAAGCAAGGAAGTAATCAATGGACGAAGGCTGTGAAGCTGTCTGATGATTCTACACGATCTGAACAAAATCCAGTTCTTTTTCAAGAGAAAGATGGCAGGCTGTGGCTGCTTTATACAGCACAACTTTCTGGCAATCAAGATACAGCTCTTGTGAGATATCGTTTATCGGAGGATAGAGGAGAGACTTGGGGAGAGATTGGTACTTTATTTGATCAGCCGGGGACGTTTATACGACAGCCTATTGTTGTATTGGATAATGATGATTGGCTCCTTCCGGTGTTCTATTGTAAAACGATTCCTGGCGTAAAATGGACAGGAAACCGTGATGTCAGTGCTGTGAAGATTTCCTCAGATCAAGGGAAGACCTGGGAAGAGGTCACTGTGCCAAACAGTACTGGCTGTGTTCATATGAATATCGGAAAATGTGCGGATGGTTCCCTGCTTGCCCTCTTTAGAAGCCGGTTTGCTGATTCGATTTATATGAGCCGTTCAGTGGATCATGGACGGACATGGTCTGAGCCAAGAGCAACAGAGCTGCCAAACAATAACTCATCCATTCAATTTACGGTGCTCCATAATGGTCATCTTGCCCTCGTTTATAACCATATCAATGCGGATGATCAAACAGAAAGAAGAGCGTCCTTGTATGATGAGATTGAGGATGAAGGCGATACACGAACGGCTGTTGATACAGAGGCGCGTCCAGCCTTTTGGGGAACACCGCGTGCGCCAATGACACTTGCCATCTCGACGGATGACGGTGCGACATGGCCCGTCAGACGTAACCTTGAAATTGGCGATGGATATGCCATGACAAACAACTCAAAGGACAAATTGAATCGAGAGTATTCCTATCCATCCATCACAGAAGGAAAAGATGGTAGTCTGCACATTGCGTTTACTTTTTACCGGCAGGCCATCAAGTATGTGTGTGTGAAAGAAGAATGGACTCATCACACGTCTTAACCGCAAGGGATCAGTGTTTCCGTGAATTGTAACCCTCATTTTCTTCATTTATAATTGATGTTTGGAGGGTTGTCTCAATTTGCTAACATTTGGACTCCCTCAACGCATGTCTCACGATGAAGAGATAAAAAATGGGGGGTCCTTTTCATGAATATAAAAGTATTAGGTATTGCGCCGTATAAAGGATTAGGCGATGTATTAATCGACCTTGCCAAAGACGAAAAAAGCATCACATTCCAGCTTGAAGTCGGAGATCTTAGGTCTGGTGTTGCACTGGCAGAACAGGCCGAGGCTCAAGGAATGGATATTATTATGAGCCGCGGGGGGACAGCTGCGCTTATTCAAAAACACGTCAACATTCCAGTGGTGGATATCCCTGTGTCAGGCTACGACTTGCTTCGTGCCCTCACGCTGATTAAAGATTACCAAGGGAAAAAAGCAGTAGTTGGATTTGAAAATATTACACAAGGTGTACGCACCATCGGAGAGTTATACGGGATCAAAATTGATATTTATACGATACAGCAAGAGGAAGAAGTGTGGGATCTTTTACAGCAGTTACAGGAGCAAGGGACACAGGTTGTACTGGGTGATGTGATTACAGATAAAGCGGCCAAGGAGCTGGGGATGCAAAGCATGCTCATTACCTCAGGACGTGAATCTGTCAAAGAAGCGTTTCATCAAGCAAAACAAATGTGCCGTTTATATAAAGAGGCGACAGCTGAGCAGCGCCTCTTTCGTGAAATGATTGACCAAGAGTCAAAAGGGATGCTGATCATTGATCAGCACAATCAGCTTTATTTTATCAATCAACAAATGAAAGAATGGACAGAAAAAGGGTTATTTGCACCGTTTACGTCTCATATTGATGTGATGGCTTGGTGCCCGGCGCTTGAACCAGCAGTAAAAGCGGTTCGAGAAGGAAAACAAAATGGATATTCTCAAATCTCCTTTCAGCAGCAAGTGTGGCATGTCAAAGGAAGCTTATTATCTAAAGGTGAGCTGCTTTTGACGATTGAGAAACCTTCTGCTGTGATTAATAGGGAGGGGCAGCGTATATGGACGCTGGCTGCACCTGTTCATTCAGCACATCCATTTGCTCTTTTTACTGAGCAGAGTTCAAATATGAAAGATGTGATTAAAAGGGCAAAGGCGTTCAGCCAAACAGATCGATCGATTTGTCTCTATGGTGAACAAGGAACTGGTAAATCAAGCCTTGCTTTTGCTATTCACCAAATGAGCGAGAGGAAAAATGAGAGCTTTATGACGGTGCATTGCAGCCGTTTGGCTGAATTAGATGATGTAAACATAATTCCGGTGCATCAAAAAGGGACGATCTTTCTGAAGGATATTGATCGTGTCCCAATGGCTATGCAGCCCCTCATGGCCGAGCAGCTTATTCATCATCAGCAGAACATTCGCTGGATGGCTGCATCTACAGTTGATTTGTTCAAATTGATGCAATCTGGGGCGTTTCATGAAGACCTATATACGTGTTTGCAGGAGCTCGTCATTCATGTCCCGCCGTTATCTGAACGGGCAGAAGATATTGAGGATATGAGCCGGTTATTTATAGCTGAATTAAATTCTCTTTATGGGACGCAGGTTGTTGGGCTGTCAGCAGATGTGATTGCCGCCTTTCAAAACGAGCGATTTAGAGAAAATGTCCGGCAGTTCAAGCGGATTATGGAAGAACTGGTGCTGACAACAAAAAGTGGATATATCACGTTGAGTAAAGCAAAGCCGGCAATTGAGCAACTTGCTTCTGAGAATGAAGAAAAACAGCTGTCCAGCTATTTACATGGCACGCTTGACGAGATTGAAAGACGAATCATTCGGACGGTGCTGGAAGAAGAAAATATGAATCAATCAAAAGCAGCAAAGCGGCTAAATATTAACCGCACGACGCTGTGGAGAAAGCTAAAGGAATAATATGCAATGAGACCGAGGTGTCTAAATGACAAACGATCTATTAAAAAAAGGAGCGAACTTAGAGCAAAAGGTGATCATTGTGGCTGATGATTTAACAGGCGCAAGTGATACAGGTGTTCAGTTTGTGAAGGCCGGTTTAAAAGCCTCTGTGCTGTTCCAGCCGACATTTGAGGATATGAGCCGGTACAAGGAGGAAGATGTACTGATTGTTGATACAGATTCACGAAGTATGTCTTCTGAAAGAGCGTATAATGAGGTCAGTCAAGTGGTTCAGCCGTTTCTACAAGGGGATTCGCACCTTTTCTTTAAAAAAATAGATTCAACGTTAAGAGGAAATATAGGAGTAGAGCTTCAGGCACTAATGGATCTTGGCCGGTTTGATGCGGCAGTCATTGCCCCCGCTTACCCCGATGCGAATAGATCTACGGCCTATGGCATTCATTATGTGGAGGGTGTGCCTGTTCATCTATCAGAAGCAGCGAAGGACCCAAAAACGCCTGTCCTGACATCCAGTATTTCAGACTTAATTGACGAGCAGACAAACATCAAGCCAAAACAACTTTCGCAGCAAGCGGTCTATTCAGAGCTAAACGAAACGAGTCATGACGTTTCATCTTTATTAAAACATGGTCATCAATGGTTTGTGTGTGATGCAGAAACGAACCATGATTTAACACAGATCGTTGATTTGTTTATGAAGATCAATCAAAGAGTGCTTTGGGTCGGGTCAGCCGGACTCGCTGGCGCATTATCATCCTATATCGCGAAATACCGCAATCTTTCTCATGCAAAAAAGCATGAATCTGTTCTCATCGTTTCAGGAAGTGCTTCTCAAAAAACAAATGAGCAGTTTGCTTTTTTAAGAGAAAAACACGATTGTCTCGAGGTGAAAGTGAACCCGTTGAATGTATTAAACGGCCGTGAAGCATGGGAAAGGAAATCAGTCATGGATCAGCTGCTCATGCGTCAGGATGAAGATATTCTCCTTTATACAGACGCAAGGCCAGAAATGGTTGAACAGATGTTGGCATACGGTGAAGCGAATGGTATGACAAGACAAGAAGTAGGAAGTACCTTATCTGTCTGTCTTGGTAAAATCACAAAAGACATTGTTGAATTAACAGGGGTAAAACGCCTTTTTTTAACTGGTGGAGATACGGCGCGTGCGATATGCCATGAGCTTGGAGCAGGCGGGATTCAGCTGTTGAAAGAAATTGAACCCGGCATCCCGCTTGGGCGGCTCGTTGATACGAGTGTATATGCGGTCACAAAAGCAGGGGCATATGGTCAAAAAGATTCTGTGCTCCATGCGGTTGAAGTGTTGAAAAACATAGAGGGGGTAGACGAATGGCAAAACCAATCATTGCTGTAACAATGGGAGATGCTTCTGGGGTTGGTCCTGAAATTATTTTAAAAGCCTTCCAGCAAAGCCGTTTACATGAAGAAGCCGTTCTATTTGTCATTGGAGACACCCATATATTAAATAGGGCGAAAGATTTTGTGAATACAGATGTGGAGATTGTCAGTATTAAAGAACCGGAAGAAGCGGAACAAGTAAAAGCTGGTGCCGTTCCTTGTCTTGATCTTCATCTATTAACAAGCGATATTCCAGTAGGAGAGATTTCAAAAGAAGCAGGGAATGCCGCTTTTCGATATCTTGAAAAAGCCATTACACTTGCGAATGACCGTAGAATTGACGGCATTTGTACAGCACCGTTAAACAAGGAAGCACTTCATAAGGCTGGTCATATGTATCCAGGGCATACAGAAATTTTAGCTGACCTGACAGGTACGGACGATTATGCCATGATGCTGGCAGCTCCTAATTTAAAAGTGGTGCATGTGACGACACATATCGGATTAATGGATGCCATCTTAAAAATCAATCCTGAGCGTGTATACACAACGATTAAACTGGCTCATGATACCCTCGTTCGATCTGGTATCCCTGCACCTAGAATTGCTGTGTGCGGGATTAATCCGCATGCCGGGGAGAATGGTCTGTTTGGAAACGGAGAAGAAGAGGAGAAGATCATTCCAGCGGTAGAACGAGCACAGGATGAAGGGGTTCAAGTATTTGGCCCGCTACCAGCTGATACACTGTTCTTTAGGGCGACAAGAGGCGACTTTGATATCGTTGTGGCGATGTATCATGATCAAGGGCATGGGCCAATCAAGGTGCTTGGCTTAGAATCAGGCGTGAACATTACAGTTGGATTGCCTATAATCCGTACAAGTGTCGATCATGGGACGGCATTTGATATTGCAGGAACAGGAAAGGCTGATTCTGCGAGTATGGAAGAAGCCATTCGGCAGGCAATCATGCTTTCTGGTACGAGAGAGAACCGATAGTAAAAGAGAAAGAGCCTTCAAATGGAGGCTCTCAGCGTGTAGACAAACCCTCGCATTCGGTGTCAGTCCTGCGCTTCGGTGCTCACGAATGTCAAATTCGCTCCGCGCCGATGCTCGTCCTTCCTAGGGCTGCAAAGGTTTTCTATCACGCTGAAAAGAAGACAAAGGGTTAAAATAAAGTTCATTTTAACCCTTTGTCAACAATCTGAGAGCCTTCCAATGGGGCTCTTTCTTTAGTTCATATACGTTCCGCCATTCATATTGATGGTTTCCCCTGTGATGAAATCTGACTGATCAGAGGCTAAAAAGGTAACGGCGTTTGCGACTTGCTGCGGTGTTCCAATTGTTTTCAGAGGAATTCTTTCTAAAACAGATCTACGGTATTCATCACTCCATTGTTTGCTCATGTCTGTCTCAATTGGCCCAGGACAGACAGCATTTACATGAATGTGATGTGCTGCTAATTCTTTGGCAAGATGCATCGTTAAGTAATTGATCCCTGCCTTTGAAACGCCGTAAGCGGGTGATGCATTGTGATGAGGGGTTTTGCCAGTAGTTGAACTCATGTTGACAATCTTCCCGCCTTGCTGTTTGATCATGTCAGGAATGACTGCTTGACACATGAGAAACGTACCCGTCAAATTAATATCAATTAGTCTTTTCCATTCATCAACAGATGTATCGACTGTTGATTTCCGCAAATTGATCCCAGCATTGTTGACCAATATATCAATCTGTCCGAAATGGTTTTTTGCCTTCTCAACGAGGGAGGCAGCTGTCGCTGGTAAACTAGCATCACCAGCGACAGAAACAGCGCGTGTCTCTTCCTTATTCAGAGAGGAGCAAACGTCTTGCAATAGCACTTCATTCGTTCCGTTCAGCACCACTTTAGCTCCTTCAGAGACAAATGCCTCCGCAATGGCGCGGCCAATCCCTCTGCTTGCACCTGTAATGATTGCTACTTTGTTTTGTAAAGTCATCTATCATCCCACCCATCTGTCATAATTAAAAAGCGCTTTCATTTATTATAAAATGTGATGTTTCATCATTCAACATATAAAGTGGAAATGAAGAGGTTTTGAATAAAAGTGTTTCATAATAAAACAAATACATCTTTTCCACTTCAGGGTATACTAAAAGGAACAAGCAATGGATAAGGGGGAACCTCAATGAAACTTTATACAAAAACCGGAGATCAAGGTCAAACAGGCTTGATTGGCGGGCGGGCTGATAAAGATGACGCAAGGGTAGAAGCGTACGGTACATTAGATGAGGCGAATAGTTTGATTGGACTAGCCCATGCAAACTTAAGGCAGCATGGCGAATTGTTTCAAGATATTCTATCTGAGCTGATGGTCATTCAGCATGAACTGTTTGACTGCGGCGGTGATTTAGCAGCGGTGAAACCACCGAAAGAAGGCAAGTTAAAAGAAGAATCTGTCACAGTCCTTGAAGAGCGAATGGACGTGTATGTAGAAGAAGCCGCACCGCTGACTAAATTTATTTTACCTGGGGGCCAGGAAGGTGCTGCCCTCTTACATGTAGCGCGAACAGTCGTCAGGAGAGCCGAGCGGCATATTGTGACACTCGCAAAGCAGGAGGAAATTTCAGCAGTTACGCTCACATATGTGAACCGTCTATCCGACTATTTATTTGCTGCCGCCCGTATTGTGAATCATCGGCTCGGTGAAGCAGATGTTGAATATGAACGAAGTGCAGACGTGTTTCGTTCTTAATGAGGAAAAGCACTCTTCTAGTCGAAGAGTGTTCAGCGTGTAGGCAAACCCTCGCATTCTTTGTCAGTCCTGCGTGCCGGTGCTCACGAATGTCCAATTCGCTCCGCGCCAGTACTCGTTCTTCCTAGACGGTTTTCTATCACGCTGAAAAGAAGACAAAGGGCTAAAATCAAGTTCATTTTAGCCCTTTGTCAATAATCTGAGCACTCTTCTAGTCGAAGAGTGCTTTTTCTATAGATTCAACCGTTCAGTCTGAGCCATGTTACGACTCTGGTCGCAATCAAAGATCAATCTACGACACGTTTTGTCGGCTTCCTTTTTTGACTATAGTTAAAGCAAGGAGCAAGAAAGGAGGCATGAAGATGAAAATCACAAGTAAAACCATCATCGGTTCAATCCTGATGTTTATCGGTTTATCCATCTTCTTTGGTGGTTCATTGGGCGGGCTGATCCCGACTTTGATTGGGGCGTGGCTCATTTATGTAGGTGTCAAAAAATATGATAAAGGCAGTAAAACAACAGGGGTCATACTCTCTATTATCGGTGTATTGCTCGTCGCACAGTCACTGCCATTTTTACTCGGAATCGCATTTGCTGGAGTACTTCTCTACTTTGGTTGGAAGATGATCAATGGTGAATCTGCAAAGGAATCATCCGGCAGAACAACATATATGGAGCCAAACACGGCACCGAACATGGAAGAATCTATGCACACGTCATTTGATCAAGAATGGGAAGACTTTTTAAAGAAAAAATAAAGGGAGGAATATGAAATGGTATTAAGAAGAGTACGTGATATGTTTGTTGCAACAGTCAATGAAGGCTTAGATAAATTGGAGAATCCGCGTGTCATGCTGAATCAATATGTTCGTGATATGGAGGACGATATTGCCAAAGCGAAGCATGCGATCATTAAACAGCAAACCATTCAGCAAGGTTTCTTGAGAAAAGCAGAAGAAACAGAAGAATTTGCTGATAAGCGAAAGAAACAGGCGGAGCTGGCGTTTCATGCAGGAGAAGAAGAACTTGCACGGAAAGCACTGACTGAAATGAAGTATTTTGAAGAAAAGCACAACGAATATCAAGAAGCCTATCAGCAATCTGTTAAACAGCTGAAAGAGCTGAAAGAACAGTTGCAGCATCTAGAAACAAAGCTGCGTGATGTTAAAGACAAGAAGCAAGCGCTGATTGCAAGAGCCAATGCCGCACAGGCAAAGCAGCATATGAATGAATCTATGAATAAGGTTGATAGTGAAAGTGCTTATAAAGAATTTCTACGCATGGAGAACCGTATAGAGGAAATGGAGACAAAAGCGGGTAGTTATGCACAATTTGCCGATCAGGGTGCTTATGCTCATCTTGATTACGCTGATGAGGTTGAAAAGGAATGGCAAAAGCTTAAGCGATCAAAGCAGCTTGAGAAACAGCCGGCAAACTAATGGAAATGTGTCAAAACGGAAGAAAAACAGGATTTTTCTTCCGTTATTTGATTTCTTTCTGTTTCGCTTTTCCTTATAATAAAAAGGTCAAAGGATAAAGGGATGATATAAATGAAACGGTTCATTGGTCTAATTTGTATACTTGTTGGTGTTTTTTTGATGATTGGGATGCTTTTCAAAAATGGAGATCTCTTTCATTTGAGCTTTTCTCGTGATAAAGCGGTCACAACAGCTTCAGCGAAAAAGGATGAGGTTGAACAATTAGATATCTCTCTTTCTGGATTTCGCATCAAGGTGGAGCCGGAAGATCGTTCGGATATTTCTGTGATGGTTGTGAATGGAAAAGGGAAAATGTATGCGGAACAAACAGGCGGAACATTCAAAGTCCGTGCTGAAAATAAAGGATTTTTGTTTTTCTCTGCATTTGAAAAAGGAGAACTCTTAGTCAAAATTCCAACAGATTATCATAAAGATGTGAAAATAACAGGTGGAATCGGCGTGAGCGAAGTAAATGGCGAAGGAAAGCTGTCTCTTCAAGATGTGACGCTCAAATCAACGAGCGGAAACCTCACAGCTGAGAACTTCTCAGCAAATCGTGTGGAAATCAAAGCGACTTCTGGCAGACTTTCAGTGTCTCATATTGATGCGAAGGAAAGTGATATTGGTGCCACTTCTGGTCGTGCTGATATTCAAGATGTAAAAGGAAAGCTGCAATTAGGCATGACAAGCGGCAGGCTGACAGCAAGCTTTGATACAATTGATTCACCAGTCGACTTTCACATGACATCAGGCAGTGCGAAATTTAACTTGCCAGATGAGGGAGATTTCAAAGTCCAAGTGAAAAAAACGAGTGGACGTATTGATCATTCGTATGATTTTGACCAAGCGGATAGTGAAGGCCGAGGTTTTACAGGTACGCATGGGAAAGGGACACACTTAGTCGATATTGAGATGACAAGCGGAAACTTAAAATTGCGGTAAACAAACGTAAAAAGGAAGGAGGCGAGTCAACTGCGTTTTTCTAGAAATCAAATTTTAGGCATCATTGTGGTGATTTTCGGTATAAATCTTTTTCTCAAAATTATTGGGATTGGGGCAGACTTATTTTGGCCAGTGTTTTTTGCTCTAGCTGGTTATTGGCTGCACTCTCGATCTAAACGTTGGCTCGGTTCGGTTTCCTATATTTTTGCAGGCTTTCTCTTCTTGAAGTTTCTACTAAATATCACGTTTAGTTTGACTGGGTATTTATTTGCTGCCTTTTTGATCTATGCGGGCTATCGTTTATTGAAAAACAAACCTGTTTTTGATGTCGATAAAAAGGAATCATCAGACGATGGAAAGCCTTCACTGAAAGTCAATCTTGAAAAAGAGGGCGATCAGAAGAAAACAAAAAGCCAGGCAAAGCCGCGCAAAGAACATGATTTCTTCATCGGTGAAGTCAGGCTGATGAAAAAACCATTTCAATTAAGTGATTTGACCATTTCAGGTTTTATTGGCGATGTCAAAATCGACTTATCCAAGGCGATTATTGCTGAGGAAGAGAGCACGATCGTCATTAGTGGGCTCATCGGAGATGTCGATATTTATGTACCGCAGGATATTGAAGTGTGTGTGAGTGCTTCGGCTGCAATTGGTGATATGAAAATCATTGATGAAAAAAGAAGCGGGTTCGGCAGTAAAGTGTATGTCATGACAAATGATTATGATGAGAGCAAGCGAAAAGTGAAAATCTCCATTTCTCTCCTGATTGGGGATGTGGATGTGAGGTACTTATGAGGAAACTGCATTTAGGCATCCAGTGGCAATCTGTTCGTCTTGCAGTCGGTATCTCGCTTGGTGTTGTCATCATGACGACACTCCCGATGTTTTTTTATTACCAGCTTGATCCTATGATTTTGCTGTCTACGCGGTGGTTCGGCATCCCGTTTTTTTGTATTTTACTCATTATTAGTCTCGCCATTGGTGTATCAGCGGGGCATGTGTTTGGCTATCAGCATAAGAAGCGGCTGGATCAGCTTGTAGAGTCGATTTTGAAGTTTGAAAATGGGAATTTTGCCTATAGACTGCCTTCTCTAGGTGATGATGAAATTGGTTTGGCGGCAGATCAATTAAATGAAATGGCGAAACGAGTGGAAGGGCAAGTAGCCTCCTTACAAAAGCTTTCAAATGAGCGAGCTGAATGGCAGGTTCAAATGAAAAAATCGGTTGTCTCAGAAGAGCGTCAGCGTCTAGCGCGTGAGCTGCATGATGCAGTCAGCCAGCAGCTATTCGCCATTTCGATGATGACGTCTGCGATTCTTGAAGGGATGAAGGAAAAGGATGAAAAGATTTTAAAGCAAATGCGTCTTGTGGAACGAATGGCTGGCGATGCACAAAATGAGATGCGTGCACTCCTCCTGCATTTAAGACCGATCACCCTTGAAGGAAAAGACTTGAAAAAAGGCTTGATTGAGCTACTCAATGAATTTCAGGCAAAGCAGCCAATTGATATTGATTGGGAAATAGAAGATGATGCTCCGCTGTCTAAAGGGCTGGAGGACCATCTGTTCCGAATTGTGCAAGAAGCCCTTTCCAATGTGTTTAGGCATGCAAAGGCGACAAAGGTGACAGTACGTCTGCTTATTCGGAACCGTCAAGTTCAGTTGAAAATTATCGACAACGGGATTGGTTTTCAAACAGATCATGTGAAGACTGCTTCCTACGGACTTGAATCGATACGAGAAAGAACAAGTGAAGTAGGCGGTGTCGCAGAGATTATGTCATTTGAGGGAAAAGGCACACAAATTGATGTGAAGGTTCCCATTTTTGATGAAGGAAAAGGAGAGAACGTTCGATGATTCGAGTGCTTTTAATTGACGATCACGAAATGGTGAGAATGGGTCTTGCTGCTTTTTTAGAGGCACAGGCGGATATTGAAGTCATCGGTGAAGCGTCAGATGGACAAAAAGGTGTAGAACTAGCGGTTGAATTAAAGCCAGACGTGATTTTAATGGACCTTGTTATGGAAGGCATGGATGGCATCGAAGCAACGAAAAGAATTTGTCAAGAAATAGAGGATGCTCGGATTATTGTACTGACGAGCTTTATTGATGATGATAAAGTGTATCCAGTTATTGAGGCTGGTGCATTAAGCTATCTTTTAAAAACATCGAAAGCAGGAGAAATTGCTGATGCCATCAGGTCTGCGAGTATCGGCGAACCAAGACTTGAATCAAAAGTAGCTGGAAAGGTCATGAACAAACTCCGCCATTCATCAAATGGGTCCATTCTGCACGATTCGTTAACCGCAAGAGAGATGGAAATATTAAAGCTGATTGCCGATGGGAAATCGAATAAGGTCATTGCTGAGGAATTGTTTATTACCATCAAAACAGTCAAGACGCATATTACCAACATTCTTTCCAAGCTTGATGTAGAAGACCGCACACAAGCAGCCGTGTATGCACATCGCCATAAGCTGATTCAATAAAAAAACAGCTTTCAAATGAAAGCTGCTGGAACATGCGCAAAATTAGTCCTTCTGTCCTGTGATTGGACGTTCGGATAGTTGATGGAGCTCAGGAACTGGAAAAGCCTCCTGCTCCTCGGCCGATTTGTCTTCCAGGGTTTTCTTCATCTCGGAAAGCAGTTTGACGCTTTCCTTTGCCACTGCCGCTTTTTTCTCTTGCAAATCAATGATCTGTGAAAGTCCAACAAATAAACCGCCTCCAATCAGAAGGAGCGCAGGGGTTTGTCCATAATAAATCACGATCAAAAATGTGCTTGAAAAGCTGTCGGCTTCAATGAAGAAATCTTCTTTTGATTGCATGAATACCACGACTAACAGAAGTATTCCTAGAATCAAAAATAGAATGCCGGCCGAAAGTAAAGCTCGTTTCATGATTGACACCCTTTTTTTCTTACCATTTTAACATACTCTATAAGGATTGTGTTGCGCCCTTAGTCCCGAAGTCACGGATTTTCACATTTACCTTGTAACGAATATCGGATTCACTAAAAATGTCATCCCAATGTTTTGCTTCTTTTCGGAATTCCTTCGGATAGGCAATACTCGCTTTTTGATAAAATCCACAAATATCTGCTTTGATCTCATGCTGTAATTCCCCGATAAAATCTTTTACATTTTCCTCAAGTCGATGTGCCACGACTTTCTCAATTTCTTGGAGATATTTTTCATTAAATGCGTTTTCTCGTTCATTCCAATCCTCAGACAATCTTCCATCGAGTTCAACTGACACATCAAATTCATATTTGCCACTGGCTGCTTTATGGGTGTCGATGTTGTGTTTGATTTTAAAGATCTCAAAAGAATAAATGCTATGTTCATATTGGAATTCAATCACTCCGCCTTTAGCGTCTCCAGTCAACAGGTTGTAAGACTGCACTGCTAAAGGAGAAATGTTGGTGAGAAATCGTTTGTTCTGAATAATCGAGGCGCCGTCCAGCATTAATTTTCCCTGACTGACAGTGACTTTCGGAATGGCAAAGGATACGTTGTTTTGCATAGCAGAAGAAATATCTCCTAAGGAAACGGGCTTGAACATACGAATGGTCGTTTTTGTATTCGAAGAAATATCGTATAAGGTGGAAGCGGCAGGCTGGCCGTCGTCATTGATTTTCAACATATCTCCAGGCTTCTCAGAAGCCATAAAGACAAGGCTTCCTCTTCGTGTTTCATTGTCCCGAATGAATTGATTGATGACCAAATCGAAATTATTTTCATTGATAAGGTCTTGAGAAAACAAATAAACCCTCAGCTGCTGAGCAAAAATGCGGTGTGTTTTTAGGGCCGTCGTACGAAAAATTTGGTGTATAGAATCACCGCTTGTTTCAATAATCTTCGTCGGATCTTTCACGCTTGATTCTTGCTCAATTTTTTGCGGAACGAGCACCTGCATAGACAGCTTCAATTTATGTCCGTCATCTCCTTTATCTACAGCAAATCCAATTGCCATGTTGAGCTCCTCGATATTTGTACTATCCCAACACCCGCATAATAGAATCAGTGAGAAGAGCGCAAGAACTGCTTTCTTTTTCATGCTGTTTTACGCCTCCTTTTGAAAAATACGATGATAAATAAAAGAAACGGGAGTATACCAAATAGAAGAAAGAACAAGTTGTTTACGTAGGTTAAATAGTCTCGGACCGTATCAACATCTTTTGGGAAAAGAGCGGCAAAGAAGATCACAATGCCCATCAAGGCGAGCGCGATTTTTTTAGGGAATTTAGTCAATTTGATGACTCCTATCGTAGCAAAAAACGTATATCCTACAAAGCTCGTATAAAGCTGGACAAGCCAAACAATCAGCAAAAAGGATTCAATCCGTTCAATAAAAATCCCCTGAATATCAAATGATTGAAATAAGGCAATGGTCGGCCACGTCAGAGTCGCCGTTTCTTTCACCGTGAGCGCACCAACTACAAGAATATAGGTGAAAATATAGATGATCGCAGGAATCAAAAAGCCGATGGTTCCGTATGCAAAGGTGTGTTTTTGCGTCTTCATATAGGCAGGCATAAAGAGCATCATTTCAATACCGACAAACGAAATGGCCGAAGCATTAAAGGAATTGAAGACAGGGGAGAAGCCCTCTCCTAAAACTGGTCGGAGGTTATCCAGCTCAAACTCTTGTACACTAAGTCCGAAGGCCACAAATAAGATGATGAGTGTGACAATCAGAAAAAAAGGACATAGCCGGGCAAAATCACCAATCCCCCCAATCACAAGATAAAAACCAACCAAAATAAAGCTGATCATCGTCACGGCTACAGGTGTGTTTTGAAGTAGAAAGAATTTCACCATCTCAGACATGGCTCGTACTTCATAGCTGGCAACGCCGAGAAAGTAAATAATAATCAACAGGTTGGCAAGTGAGCCAATCCATTTCCCAAGTCCTTCTTTTGTATAGTCATAGTAGGAAGAAAAGGAGACCTTTTTCATCATGAGCACATTGACAAAAATGAACACAATGTATATCACACTCATGAGTAAGAGTGCAATCCAGCCGTCAGGTGTAGGCGCAGCTTGAGCCATTGATCTTGGCAGAATCATCATACTTGCGCCTAGCGTGGTATTGGCGATAATGGCACTTGCCTGATAGCTTGTGATCGACTCTTTATGATTGACCATGTCGTTCCCCTTTCTTTTGATTTTTCAAAGGCAATCTGATGATGGAATTGTCCTCATTTTTATAACTGAACACAAAATCTGGTGAAAAATATGGGGTGCCAAAGCTTTTTTGTCTTGTCAAATGAGTGAGTAAGACGAGCATAAACAGGACAAGTCCATATAAACCGAATGTAGCTGCAGTAAACATGGACACAAAGCGAAGGACACGAAATGACATCCCCATCCCATATTGAGGAAAGGTAAAGGATGCAAGTGCAATGACGCTGACAATAATGACCATAATGGAGCTGACAATATGTGCTTGTACGGCTGCCTGTCCAATGACAACTCCGCCCACAAGTCCGATTGTTTGTCCAAGTGGATTAGGCAGCCTTAACCCAGCCTCTCGCAGCAGCTCAATGGTCATTTCCATGATGAGTGCTTCCACAATAGGAGGAAATGGGACATTCTCTCGTGTGCTTGAGATGGAAATAGCTAAAGTTGTGGGCAAAAGACCTTGATGGAAGGACACAAGGGCAATATAAATGGCTGATAAAAACAATGTGAGAAAGATGGACGTAAAACGTAGCAAACGAATAAGAGAGGCGGCGATCCATCTTTCATAATAATCATCAGGTGACTGCATAATCGTCGCGAGGGAAGCAGGCACAATTAAGATAAAAGGCGAATGATCGACAAAGATGGCGACGCGCCCATTGTTTAAAGCAGATGCGACTTTATCAGGCCGTTCTGTGTTTTGAATTTGCGGAAAAGGAGAATACACATTGTCTTCAATGAGCTCCTCAAGAACGCCTGAGTCTTGAATATCATCAATGGTGACTTGTTTGAGACGCTTTTTTACCTCTTTTAAAACAGAGGGCTCAACGATACCGTCAATGTACATGATCGATACTTGGGTGTATTTCTTTTCGCCGATCTTCATGTCAACTGTTTTGAGATCAGGGTTTTTCAAACGTTGTCTGACGAGAGCTAAGTTCGTGTTTAAATCTTCAATGAAGCCAATTTTTGGCCCCCTTGCGACGGTTTCAGACGTAGCATCTCCTAAACTGCGTTTCTTCGTTCCGTGCGTTTCTAAAATATAAGCGTGCTGAAATCCATTAATCAGTACGATACAATGTCCTTGAAAAATAGCATCTACTAGTTCTTCAGAGGTTTTTACCGTACGGGTAGTCATCATCGATAAATTGGATTCTAGCTTCTCTTTTGTTAGAGAGGCATGATCTTGCAATAGCAGCTTTAAGAAGGTTTGAATCTGCATCGCTTCGTTCATTTCTTTAATGTATAAATAGTAGACAACCTGTCCATGAGGCAATGTTTTTTTCTCATGGATCAAATCATCCATGTCCTTTAACTGAGGGAGAATGACAGAGAGATTATCGTATAAGTGCTCTTTCAATGGAGTTTGATTCAAATGGATCACCCGCCTCAATTTCTTTTTCTTAGCATTACCTGCTTGAAAAAACAATATTCTGTGTTACATTATTTTGTGGTTTATGAAAGAATCACGGTGTTGGAGGAAAGAAGATGGCGCAAATTCGTTTAGCAGGAACAAAAGAGGAGATCGACCTTATTCTACAGTCGTTTGACAAGCATTATGAGGTGACTTATACGTCAAAAGATTACGGAAAAACAAATCCAAAATACAAATATTCCAAAGATGTTCGTGTTTATATTGAACTAAAATTAAAATAAAGATAAAATTTTAATTGAAAACGCTTAAAGGATTTTCGTTTTTTGTATAGAATAGAGTTGAGTGATGAAGCTATGGAGGGATACATAATGACAGAATTTAGAATCGAAAAAGATACAATGGGCGAAATCAAGGTGCCACAGGACAAGTTCTGGGGTGCACAAACACAACGAAGCAAAGAAAATTTCAAAATCGGTTCTGAGAAAATGCCAAAGGAAGTTGTGAATGCGTTTGCAATTTTGAAACGTAGCACAGCGATTGCGAACGAACGTCTAGGCAACTTAGAAAGTGAAAAAGCAGAAGCGATTGCTGCTGTATGTGATGACATCATCAGTGGAAAGTATGACGAGCATTTCCCGCTTGTTGTATGGCAAACAGGAAGTGGAACACAAAGTAACATGAACATGAACGAAGTCGTTGCAAATAGAGCAACTGCTTACTTGAAAGATAAAAATAGTGAATTCAGCATTCACCCGAATGACGATGTCAACCGCAGCCAAAGCTCAAATGATACATTCCCAACGGCTATGCACGTGGCAGCTGTATTAGCTGTGTACAAAAAGCTATTGCCTGCGATTGACCAGTTAAGAGCGACGCTTGATGAGAAAGCAAAAGCATACCAAGAGATCGTGAAAATTGGCCGTACGCATTTGCAAGATGCAACACCTCTTACAGTGGGCCAAGAGATTAGCGGCTGGGTGTACATGCTTGATCGTTCAAAAGAAATGATTTTAGAATCTACTGAAAAAATGAGAGAACTTGCCATTGGCGGAACAGCTGTTGGTACGGGAATTAACGCACATCCTGAGTTTGGTAAATACGTGGCAGAAGAAATCAGCCAGTTAACAGGTCAAACGTTCAATTCTTCACCAAACAAATTCCATGCGCTGACAAGCCATGATGAAATCACATATGCACACGGTGCGCTTAAAGCACTTGCAGCTGACTTAATGAAAATTGCCAATGATGTGAGATGGCTTGCAAGTGGTCCTCGCTGCGGAATTGGTGAATTGATCATTCCTGAAAATGAGCCAGGCAGCTCCATTATGCCAGGAAAAGTCAACCCAACTCAAAGTGAAGCTTTAACAATGATTGCAGCACAAATCATGGGGAATGATGCAACAATCGGTTTTGCCGCAAGCCAAGGAAACTTCGAGCTGAACGTATTTAAGCCGGTCATCATCTATAACTTCTTGCAGTCAGTTGAATTGCTTGCTGACGGTATGAACTCATTCCATGACAAGTGTGCTATTGGAATTGAACCAAACCTAGAAACGATCGAGAAAAACCTAAACAATTCATTGATGCTTGTGACGGCACTCAACCCGCACATCGGATATGAAAATGCAGCGAAAATTGCGAAGCTTGCGCACAAAGAAGGATTAACACTAAAAGAAGCTGCCCTTCAATTAGAGCTATTAACAGAAGAGCAGTTTGAAGAGTTTGTGAAACCAGAAGAAATGGTGACACCGAAAGCAAAATAAGACACCAGAGGCCTCTGTGCCTCTGGTTTTTTATGGAAACTTCCTGAAATCACAGAAAAGAAGTTTGACTGTTTGTCACAATCATAAACCCAGGGCAACCAAGCCCTGGGTTTTATAAATGATCTTCTTTTAGAATGCGTAATAAGGAGCCTGAGACCGGCTGAAGTGGTGTGTATAATTTCAATTGGTAAAGCATGCCTTTGACGATGACTTGTCTTGGTTTTTGTTTGTTTAACTCATTTTCTAAAATGCCAAGCGCTTCAAATAAATCTGGCTCGTCTTTCACTTCATAATGTGCTTCTGCCAGTTCTCTTAATTCTTTTAATAGTGATTCTGTGAGCGGGTCAAATGATCGTTCATAAATCGGGCCGAACCAGTCGCTTGCTTGGTCCACAGAAATGAGCGGATGGTCATTTCGCTTCATCATACCGCCCATTAGATCATCGATACGGTGAATCATTGTTGCGGCAAGCTCCTCTGCTTCGAGCTGAAAATCATATAAAATGGCAAGCTCAAAGTAAACGTGACTCATACCCTCAATCGTTAAACATAGATCAGCCATATAAGGAATGGCTGCATCTCCATACACTTGCTTAATGTTATCAATGTGCAACTGAATCGTCGCAAGTCGAATTTGCTTTGCGAGCTGCTGTGTTTCTTCGTTCAATGGGAGCGCCCTGTCGCTTAGCTGCATTTTAATAAAATCTTTTTGCTGCAAAATATTATCGTAATAGACAGTGAGCTGTTTCCGGTAGGCCTCTTTAGGTGTGCCGCCCTCTGTTTGAACCTCGTGAATCCGGGTAAATACCTTATCGTAATAGTAATGCAAGATCGAAATAAGCAGTGCTTCTTTCGATTTGAAATAAAGGTAAAACGCACCCTTTGACATGTGGCATTCATCTGCAATTTCCTGAACAGACGTTGTATTATAGCCTTTGCTGGCAAATAACTTCATACCAGCCTCAATAATCATTTTTTCTTTCTTTTTCAATATGAATGTCATCCTTTCTTACCGAGAGACAAATGTCTTAGGAAACGTGCGCAAAGAGATGTGACTTATCGGTCATAAACGACAAAACTTTTCAAAAATTAATCAGATTGTAACTTGTTTTTTACAGTGTAATTCTTTATATTATAAAGTAAGGTGACCAACCGGTCAAAAAATGTGAAAGGATGATGTTCCATGAGAGAAATTGATGATATGATTAGACGCTTGAAAACAAAAGGAATTCAAGTAGAAAAAGTCAAAATGCCGAAAGAGACAACCATTGAAAAGAAATGGATGTATCAAGCTGGCAAGAAAATCAAAGCCACATACCGTGATTTCAATGGGTATTCATTCATCTAAAAAAGACTGCGGTGTAAAACCTACAGCCTCTTCTTTGGAACAGTGATCGTATAGCGTACACCTAGTTCATCATTTTCAATTGATATGGACGCTTGATGCATTGAAAGAATTCGTTTGACAATGCTTAATCCAATGCCGAATTCGCCCTTTTTTCCCTTACTAAAAGGTTCGTATAGGCTGGATAGCATGTGTTCTTCAATTGGAGGGCCATCATTACGAATGACGATGCGAATTTGATCCTCTTCCTGCTTCATATGAATATCAATTTTACTTTTTGCGTAGCGAAGTTGATTTTCTAATACATTTTCAAATAGTTTGCTCCATTGTTCTGGATCGCCTTCAAGTGCAGCCTCATCATCTAAGTCCACGTTCCACTGCAATTCATTTTTCGACCAGCGTAAACGGTCAACCACTTCCAGCATTGTATTACTCACAAGGAAGGGAGAATGCGCCGGATGTTGTTTTGATAAATAATCAAGCTTTGTTAAATACAGCAAATCTTTGATTTTCTTCTCAAGCTTTTCCGCTTCGCCTTCAATCACTTCCACCGTTTGTTCAAGATCTCCTTTAGGGAAAATTCCATCTTTAATAGACTGCGTATAACCGCGGATGACCATCACAGGTGTTTTTAAGTCGTGTGATATATTTTGCAAAAGCGTTCGTTCTGTTTCATCCTTTTGAATGAGCTTTTGTCTCATTTCTTCAATCGTATGCCCCAGTTTGCCAATTTCATCTTGCCGGTCAACAATCACAGGATCGTCCCAGTCTTCTTGTGCAATGCGCTTAACGTGCTTTTCAAACGCGACGATTGGACGTGATAAGTAGCGGGCGAGCCAAATCGATGGAATCCAGCTTAGTAAAATAACCGTTCCTAAGATGAAAATCAGCTGTTTAAACAGTGTAAAGGACAAGTCATCTCGATAAGAATCGGGTGCATATGACAAGAGAATATATTGTGTATTGCCTGTTGAGACTTTTTTGATCACAAAAAAGATATGCTGACCATTCACTTCTTCAGAATAGCGTTTTGTTGCGCTTTTTTGTTTTTTAACAAAGGACTGCACTTTTTCAATAAAGGCATGCGGGAAAAACTGAGCCATTTGATTTAATTCATCTGACGGAATCAGAATGTGCTGAACCGAGCGGTTTTCTGGTGTCGACTTTGGTGAGCCGTCTCGATTCAGAGGGTATTCTGTTAACACTTGCTGCTCGTTTTCGATGTTTTTATAAATTTCATTCGTAAAGAAGCTGCGTAATGTATTTGAAAATAAAATGATCAGGACAATCGAGATGGTGAGTAAAATGCCAGAGATGACAACCCAAATTTGAAAAGCGAGTGGTTTATTCTTCATCCTTTTAGCATCCTATAGCCAAATCCATAAATGGTCTCGACTTTTAAGACAGGCATTTTTTTGCGCAGCCGTCTGACAAGATCATCGACCACACGATCTGTCCCGAAGTAATCGTGCCCCCAGATCTTGACGAGGATATCTTCCCGGGAAAAGGCATGTCCTTGATGATGGGTAAATAAGAGCAGCAAATCAAATTCCTTAGACGTTAAGTTAATCAGCTGATCTCCTTCATACACCTCTCTTACGTCCTCATGAATGATATAGGAAGAAACGGGTGTGACGCTTTGCTGCGGTGTGTCACTGTTTTTATATACAAGCTCCAGCAGCTTTTGCACGCGGATGATCAGCTCGCGCGGAAGAAAGGGTTTCGCAATATAATCACTGCTCCCGAGTTCTAAGCCAAGCACACGATCAATATCGGCATCACGTGCCGAAATAAAAATGACCGGTACGTCAGGCGAGTCTGCTTTGATTTCTTTAATGAGTGTGTAGCCGTCTGTATCAGGCAGCATAATATCTAAAATCCATAGATGCGGGGGCTTGTTCATTGCTTCGCGTGCCGCTTCTCCGGTTAAAAAAGAGGACACATTCCAATTTTCACTCTCTAAATATTTGGTTAACAGTTCATTTAAATTCTGCTCATCTTCAACTAAATAAATGGTGTACGACAAAGTCTTCCACATCCTCTCAACGTCATTATAACGGGATACAAAGGCGGCATGTCAACAATCACACGCTTTTTTCACAATTTCACATATTCTTCTCATCATTATCCCATAATGTTTGTTTATGATAAGCTCAAGGGAAAAAAGGGCATAGACAAAAGGCTAATGAATAGGTGCTTTTCACCAATGTGCACACCTTGCTTTTTTTCTATGAATAAGTATTATATAATTTGACATATTGTCATAAAGAATTTTTCAATGATATTGCCATTAAGAGGACATGAGTCCTGTCTAGACATATGAATGAAGCATTTCATGAAAATGATGCAAAGGAGTGCAAGCGATGGATTTCCGAAGAGAAGATGAAGAGAAAAAGATGAATGATCAAGAACACGCACATCAAGAGAATGAGAAACAAATAGAAGAACCAGAAAAAGAGAAAGAACTCGTTTTTCACCATCATGAAAACGAAGCATCTGCCTCTCAGGAGAGGGTGACAAACGAATCTCCTCAAGTGATTGATGACCGTTCGTCTAAAAAGGAGAAAAAACGGAAGGCTGCATGGCTGAGTCCTATTCTTGGAGGGATTATTGGAGGCGGTCTTGTGCTTGGCATTACACCGCTTTTACCGCAGTCACAAAATACAGCGGCAAACACTCAAACCCAAACAGCATCAAGCGAACCGGCTTCATCTGAAAATTTCTCAACAAAACAAATCACCAATGCGACGAATGTTGCTGATATGGTAGAAGATTTAGAGCCGACGATTGTAGGGGTCTCAAACTATCAATCTACACAAAACTCGTTCGGTCTTAGCGGTGATTCAACTGAAGCAGAAGCTGGAACGGGTTCTGGTGTCATCTTCAAAAAAGATGGCAAAAAAGCATACATTATCACAAATAACCATGTAGTCGAGGGTGCCAATAAATTAAAGGTCACACTATACGATGGAAAAACAAAAGATGCGAAGCTTGTCGGCAGTGACGTAATGACAGATTTAGCTGTCGTGGAAATAAATGCTGACGGCATTGATAAAGTTGCAAGCTTTGGAGATTCTTCTAAGCTTCGTGCTGGAGACAAAGTCATCGCAATCGGGAACCCGCTCGGTGCGCAGTTCTCTGGTACAGTAACAGAAGGGATTATTAGTGGTCTCGATCGTACCGTTGAAGCCAATACATCATCTGGAACCGTTGAGATGAATGTGCTTCAAACAGATGCAGCCATTAACCCTGGAAACAGTGGCGGTCCGCTGATCAATACAGACGGTCAAGTCATCGGCATCAACAGTTTGAAAATTAGCGAAAGCGGAGTAGAATCACTCGGATTTGCGATCCCAAGTAACGATGTAAAACCGATCGTAGATCAGCTGTTGAAAAATGGAAAAGTCGAACGTCCTTATCTTGGCGTACAAATGATTGACCTTGAGCAAGTGCCTGAAACGTATCAGGAAAATACACTTGGCCTATTTGATAAACAAATCGGTAAAGGCATTTATGTAAAAGATGTTTCAAAAGGATCTCCTGCACAAAAAGCAGGCCTGAAGTCTGGAGATGTCATCATCAAGTTCAAAGGAAAAGATGTAGCGAACAGCTCACAACTGAAAGAAATCCTTTATAAAGAAACAAAAATTGGCGATAAAACGACAATGACTGTCATTCGTGATGGAAAGAACAAAAATCTTGATATTACTCTTGGGCAGTCTGATAACGAATAAAAGAAAACAGGTGGATAATCGATCCACCTGTTAGATTGTTGACAAAGGGCTAAAATGAACTTTATTTTAGCCCTTTGTCTTCTTTTTTTCAGCGTGATAGAAAGCCTTTGCAGTCTAGGAAGGACGAGTACTGGCGCGGAGCGAATTTGACATTCGTGAGCACCAGCACGCAGGACTGACAAAGAATGCGAGGGTTTGTCTACACGCTGACAGGTGGATAATCGATCCACCTGTTTTTTTGTGTCTATTTTTTTGAAGATAGTGTCCGTAAAATAATGTTTTCCCATACATTCCAAGGCAGGAGCTGCTTTGCTATGAATGAAAGCCGAACACCTTTCCCGACAAGATACCTTAGCTTCTTTAGCCGCTTCTTCTCTGCAAGCGAAACCACAAGCTCTGCAACTTCGCCGGGATCTCCATAGTTGTTTTTTTGCGCCTCTATATAGGACATCATGTTTTCATAAATAGTTGTGTATTTAGAACCTGCTGCGGGTGGTGTCATTTGCTCATTCATGGAGGTGTTCCAAATGTTCGTTTGGAAAGAACCCGGCTCAATCAAAGCGGCCTGAATGCCAAACGCAGCCAGCTCAATTCGCAAACTCTCTGTATAGCCCTCTAGCGCAAACTTTGACGATACATATGGAGAGAGTGCGGGCATTCCCATGAGTCCGCTGATACTGCTCATATTCAATATTTTTGCACCGCTCGTCATCAACGGAAGGACTGCTTGTGTCATTTCCATCACACCAAAGACATTCACTTCAAATTGCTCACGGTACTGATCAACAGGCACCTCTTCAGCAAAACCAGCATAGGCCGTTCCCGCATTGTTCACAAGCAGGTGAATGGGAGCATAGGCATTAAGCCTTTTCTGAAATGCTTGAATGGACTGTGTATCTGTCACATCTAATGCTTCAATATGTATCGATTCGGATAAAGCGGCGTTCTTTACTTCTTCGGCAAGCTTTTTCGCATTGGTTTCCTGTCTTACGCCAGCAATCACAGTGTACCCTTGCTGAGCAAGACGCAATGTGATGAGCTTTCCAAATCCGCTGTTGGCACCAGTCACAATGGCTGTTTTATTCATCATCCGGTTCTCCTTTTTGTTTTAATCTACCATAGTCTGCTGTTTTATTGAATAACGAAAAGGGGCTTGGAGAAGAATAAAAAACGATGCTATGAAATAGGAGGAAATACATGATGTGCTGGAAGAAGGCGGGACTGCTAGGAGTGCTGTTCTTTATGCTGTCTGGCTGTCGTTCAATCGAACCAATACAACATCCGCATGAAGCAGAAGCTGAAAGTCTGTCAGCTATTCAAATGAAGGAACTGCCATTTCAGCATTTGCAATTGCATGTACAATATGGACAAAAAAGCGAATTATATGAAGCTACCTATCGTCAAGCTGGTGGAAGAGAAGAAGCACTAATTCGAGATCATATGAATGGTGTACGCTATGAAGGGGAAGAAGCTTTACGTGAAATGAAGATGAAGCTCAATGATATGTCGATTCCTAGTGCAAAGCTGAACGAAACATATGTCAATGAATTATTATCTGCTTTTAATTTAGATGATGATTATCAGCGGATACGAGTCGATATCAAGCTCGAAGATGGGACAAAACGTGCATTCGAAAAGAAAAAGTAAACGAGACTTTCTCATTTTTTAATTGAAAATGATTTTCAAGATCACTTAAATCTGATACACTAAATTGAGATAAGTGATCTTTGACGTCTACATAGACGATATTCAATATAAAAAATTTGGATGAGAAAAGGAGCGTTTGAGCGGAATGAGTGCCATTTCTACTGAAGGTTTAAGCTTAGGCTACGGAGAAACAATGATCATAGACGAACTAAATGTGTCAATCCCTAAGGGTGAAATCACAGTATTTATTGGCAGCAATGGATGCGGTAAATCCACGCTACTTCGCTCTTTGGCCCGTCTCATGAAGCCAATGGGTGGTTCTGTCCTGCTTGAAGGTCATTCCATTGCCAAATTACCAACAAAGGAAGTGGCGAAACAGCTCGCCATTCTTCCGCAAGGGCCAGAAGCGCCAGAAGGATTAACGGTACATCAACTCGTCAAGCAAGGGCGATATCCTTATCAAAATTGGCTGAAGCAATGGTCAAAGCAAGATGAAGAAGCGGTAAATCGTGCACTGAAGTCAACGAAGATGGAAGACCTTGCTGATCGAACGGTTGATTCATTATCAGGTGGACAAAGGCAGCGTGCATGGATTGCGATGACATTGGCACAGGAGACGGATATTATTCTATTAGATGAGCCAACAACGTATTTAGACATGACGCACCAAATTGAAATCCTGGATCTTCTTTTTGATTTAAATGAAAAAGAGCAGCGCACGATTGTCATGGTTCTGCATGACCTCAATCTCGCTTGCAGATATGCGCATCACCTTGTGGCCATTAAAGACAAGTCAATTTATGCAGAAGGAAGACCGGAAACTGTCATTAACTGTGATCTTGTGAAAAATGTCTTTGATATGAACTGCCAAGTAACAACAGATCCTTTATTCGGAACACCGTTATGTATTCCGCACGGCAGAGGACGCTGTATTGTCCAACAGGCACAAGCTGAGACATTTCTTGCTGCAAGATAATCGTATGTGAAAAGCCTGACATCTGTTACACGCAGAGTCAGGCTTTTTTCTGAAAAAAGGAGCGGAATACAAATGGGAAATGAATTAGATGAAAAGCTCGAAGGCCTGCTTGATAAATATACAGAGCTGCTGCTTGGTGAAACGAATGAGGAACTGAAAAGAGATGTCTCGCAGTGGATCATCTATTCTCATATTGCCAAAAGCATGCCGCCTTTAGCCAAGCATTTTAATGACACGTATCCAGAGGCAAAAGAAGACATCAAAGAAACGATTCAGCGGATCAAGCAATTAAATGAAGCTCATCGTGCCAATAAAGACCGTTAAAAAACTGCCAGTACGAGCTGGCAGTTTCAGATTGTTGACAAAGGGCTAAAATGAACTTTATTTTAGCCCTTTGTCTTCTTTTCAGCGTGATAGAAAACCTTTGCAGTCTAGGAAGGACGAGCACCGGAGCGGAGCGAATTCGACATTCGTGAGCACCAGCGCGCAGGACTGACACCGAATGCGAGGGTTTGTCTACACGCTGAAACTGCCAGTATGAGCTGGCAATTTTTCTTTATGACATGGGTGATGATCCGTACGGTGATTGATCTGTCAGTGTTTGCTGGAACTTCTGATGTGCCTGCTGGAGCTTCTGCTGGTCAGCGGCTTCGACAGAGTACCAGCCATATTTGAACATGACATCATATAAATGTCTTTGCGTTTTTTGTGTTTCTAGCGCAATTCGCTGAATATCTTGGTAAAGAGATTCATGGCTGAATTCATTGAGCGCTGTGTTATATCCGCTTGTCATATATTTTTCAGTCGACAAAAGGTCTGTGACAAAGTCGCGATCGTTCATGTTTGTCGTTGTTGGAACCGGCGTTTGTGGATTCCCGATTTTTTGTTGGTTTTGCTGTTCCATGTCTGTTACCTCCTATTGCATAAAGCCAGAAGACTGGCCTTGCCCTGAGCTGCCTAAATGTTGAAGTATTTGTGTGTAATGCTGATGGTGCATTTGACCAACTTGATTGAGTTCTTGTTTCAATGTTTGATCCTGACAATGCTCGGCCATAAAGTGGGCCTTTTTCATCGCGATCAAATTCCAGTTGAGCATATCCTCTAGGTACAAGGAATCCTTTACTGAAATCACCTGTGGGGGCATATTCATTTGCTGGTTGTTCAAGATGTGTTCCTCCTTACGATTTCTTTTTATATTGCTGATTTTGACTGGTCTTTTTACCACCTAGGTCTGCTTCTTGTGATGGACCTGCGTTTCCTTTCACACTTGCAGCACTTACGCCTGCTTTTGATGGGTTCTTTTGCAAACGAGACATGTGGACATCACCTCCATTCTTACAATTCCCCCTCGTCTTTAATTCATACGCTGTAAAGAAAGACGCATGAGAATGTGTAAATTTTTGAAATCTGCTATTGAACTGTTTCGGAAAATCTTTTAAGATAAAGAAAGAGGCATTGCTTTTTTTTGGACAAAAAATGAATGACTGTTCATTCAAAATGTTTAGGGGGATATTTATGGGCAAACATATTCGCAAGGCGGCTGTCATTGGTTCAGGTGTCATGGGCTCAGGCATTGCTGCACATCTAGCCAATATCGGGATACCAGTAACATTGCTAGATATTGTGCCACATGAACTGACAAAGGAAGAAACGGCAAAAAAGCTAACGCTTGATCACCCTAGTGTTCGGAATAGATTAAGCCAAGACGCAATGAAAAAATTGTTAAAGCAAAAGCCAGCACCTCTTACTTCAGCCAAAAACCTATCATACATCACACCCGGAAATCTCACAGATCACCTTTCCTTATTACACGATGCTGACTGGATCATTGAAGTCGTCACTGAAAAGCTCAGCATTAAACAACACGTATTCTCTCTCATCGACGAACACCGCAAAGAAGGCAGCATCGTATCCAGCAATACATCCGGTATTTCTGTTGAAAAAATGGCAGAAGGCCGATCAGCTGATTTTAAACGCCACTTTTTAGGCACTCACTTTTTTAACCCAGCTCGTTATTTAAAGCTGTTAGAAGTAATTCCTATTCAAGAAACAGATCCAGAAGTACTCTCATATATGAAAACATTTGGTGAAGATGTACTTGGCAAGGGTGTGGTCGAAGCAAAAGATACACCGAACTTTATTGCCAACCGAATTGGCACTTATGGGCTTCTTGTCACAGTGCGTGAAATGCTTGAGAACAAATACACGATCGGAGAGGTCGATTCTGTTACAGGTCCTCTTATTGGCAGACCGAAAAGTGCGACCTTCCGCACACTTGATGTGGTGGGGCTCGACACATTTTCTCATGTAGCCCGCAATGTGTATGAACAGGTAGAAGGAAAGGAAAAAGATATTTTTCAGCTGCCTGAGTTTATGGAAAGAATGCTCGAAAAAGGGTGGATCGGCAGCAAAGCAGGGCAAGGATTTTATCAAAAAAACGGAAAGACCATTTTAGAGCTTGATCCTGTCACACTCACATACGGAGAACGGACAAAGCTAAAGGATCCGGGCATTGACATTGCCAAGCAGCAAAAGGGGACAAAAGCGAAATTGAAAGCGCTTATTTATCAAGATGGCCGTGCTGGGCAATTGCTTTGGAATATGACCGCACCTGTTCTTCTTTATTCAGCTCATTTAAAAGGCGACATTGCGGATGATATTCAGTCCATCGATAACGCCATGAAATGGGGATTTGGCTGGCAGCATGGTCCGTTCGAGCTGTGGGATGCGATTGGCGTGAAAAAAGCCGTCAGTCGAATGGAAGCGGAAGGGCACAGCATCCCGACCTGGGTGCGAGATATGCTTTCACAAGGACATGACACATTCTATCAAGAAAATGCCGAAGGAGACCGTGCATTTTATCAGAATGGTGCTTATGAACAGGAAAAGGGAAACGACAAGAATATGTCGTTAGCTAGATTGAAAAAGAAACACGATGTCATTTTTAAAAATACAGGTGCAAGCTTGATCGATATCGGGGATGATGTTGTCTTGCTTGAATTTCATTCGAAAAGTAATGCCATTGGGCTTGATGTCATTGATATGATCAATCGTGCTGTAGATGAAACGGAAAAGAATTATAAAGGGCTGGTCATCGGTAACCAAGGAAAGAACTTCTGTGTTGGTGCGAATCTCGCCTTAATTTTAATGGAAGCACAGGACGACAACTTCTTTGAAATTGATTTTGTCATTCGCAGGTTCCAGCAGGCGATGATGAAGGTGAAGTATAGTGACCGTCCAGTTGTGGCTGCACCATTTGGTATGACACTTGGCGGAGGGACGGAGCTTTGTCTACCAGCAGCCGCTATCCAAGCGTCCAGTGAAACGTATATGGGGCTTGTCGAAGCGGGGGTCGGACTCATACCGGGCGGGGGCGGAAACAAGGAACTCTATATTCGCCATCTGCAAGGTGCGGAAAAGCCATCAGCAACTGCGATCCAAGATGCTACGCTACAAACCTTTGAAGCCATTGCGATGGCAAAGGTATCTACATCAGCAGAGGAAGCGCGTGATATGAAGATGCTCCGAGTGAATGACCGGATCAGCATGAATGGTGATCATTTAATCCATGATGCGAAACAACTCGTTCTTTCTCTTGATGAAGCGGGTTATCGTGCACCGCTGAAGCGAAAGGTGCCCGTGATGGGGGAAACAGGCTACGCAGCAATGGTGCTGGCTGCTGAAAACATGAGATTGTCTGGATACATTTCAGACCATGACATGACCATTGCGAAAAAACTAGCGCATGTCATTTCTGGCGGCAAATTGCCATTTGGTACAGAGGTGGATGAACAATACTTATTAGAGCTTGAAAGAGAAGCCTTTTTAAGTCTTGTAGGGGAAGTCAAATCTCAGGCACGCATGCAGCACATGCTCGTTAAAGGAAAACCTTTACGTAACTAGGGGGGAGTCAAAATGAGAGAAGCAGTGATTGTAGCTGGCGCAAGAACACCAGTAGGGAAAGCCAAAAAGGGATCATTAAAACATGTCAGACCTGATGATATGGGCGCATTGTGTGTAAAAGAAACGCTAAAGCGTGCCGGTGATTATGATGGAACAATCGATGATTTAATCATCGGATGTGCGACACCAGAAGCAGAGCAAGGGCTGAATGTGGCCCGGAATATTGGGGCATTAGCAGGTTTGCCATATACAGTACCTGCTATTACCATTAACCGCTATTGCTCTTCTGGTCTGCAGTCAATTGCTTATGCAGGTGAACGAATTATGCTTGGGCAGGCAGAAACCATTTTGGCCGGAGGCGTCGAATCGATGTCGCAAGTCCCAATGATGGGTCACTCCATTCGTCCAAACGCTCTTTTGGCAGAGCAAGCGCCTGAATACTATATGAGCATGGGCCACACAGCGGAGCAAGTGGCGCAAAAGTATCAGGTCACAAGGCAAGATCAAGATGCTTTTGCGGTGAGGAGCCATCAAAAGGCAGCAAAGGCACTTCAAGAAGGGAAATTTTCAGATGAAATTGTTCCCGTTGATGTGACAGAAAGACGGGTAGGAGAGCAGCATCAACTAGAAGAACGCCAATTTACGTTCTCACAAGATGAAGGTGTAAGAGCCGGCACAACAGAGGAGGTTCTCTCAACGTTACGACCTGCCTTCTCAACAAAAGGCACAGTGACTGCGGGAAATTCTTCGCAGACGAGTGATGGAGCGGCATGTGTCATGATGATGGATCGCGAAAAAGCATCTTCTCTTTCTCTTCAGCCACTCGCCAAGTTCAGGGCGTTTGCTGTTGGCGGTGTACCACCTGAAGTCATGGGAATTGGGCCGGTTGAAGCCATTCCGCGTGCGCTGAAAATCGCTGGTCTAGAGCTGAAGGACATCGGGCTGTTTGAATTAAATGAAGCATTTGCTTCTCAGGCGATTCAAGTCATTCGTCATTTAGGGATCGATGAAGAGAAGGTAAATGTCAACGGCGGCGCCATTGCATTAGGACATCCGCTAGGCTGTACAGGAACGAAACTCACGCTGTCCCTCATTCATGAAATGAAACGGCGAAATGAACAATTTGGTATTGTGACGATGTGTATCGGCGGGGGCATGGGAGCAGCAGGCATTTTTGAATTGATCTAAAGGGGGAAAACAGGATGAAAGCAATGGAAGATGTAAAAAAGGGTGGCAGTTTCTTAATTGATGAGACGAATTATGAGCATATCTTTACACCAGAGGATTTCTCAGATGAACATCAAATGATCGGGAAAACAACAGAAGATTACATTTTACAAGATGTCGTTCCGCACATCGATCAAATTGAAAATCATGAATTCGAGCATTCTGTTCGTCTCTTGAAAAAGGCTGGAGAGCTTGGCCTGCTTGGTGCGGATGTTCCTGAGGAATTTGGCGGGCTTGGGCTAGATAAAATCAGCTCAGCCATCATTACTGAAAAATTTGCAAGAGCAGGCAGCTTCTCTCTTTCTTACGGCGCCCATGTCGGGATCGGTTCTTTGCCGATCGTGCTGTTCGGCAATCAAGCGCAAAAGGAAAAGTACCTGCCAGGACTCGCCTCTGGAGAAACAATTGCGGCCTATGCCCTAACAGAGCCAGGGTCAGGTTCTGATGCGCTAGGTGCGAAAACAACGGCAGTCCTGAATGAAGCTGGAACACATTATGTCCTCAATGGGGAAAAACAATGGATCACAAACTCCGCATTTGCCGATGTGTTTGTCGTGTATGCGAAGATTGATGGTGAACACTTCTCTGCTTTCATCGTAGAAAAGGATTTTCCTGGAGTCAAAACAGGACCTGAAGAGAAAAAGATGGGCATTAAAGGGTCCTCGACGAGAACGTTAATCCTTGAAGATGCCGAAGTGCCAAAGGAGAATTTGCTTGGTGAAGCAGGCAGAGGTCATGTCATTGCCTTTAACATTTTGAACATTGGACGCTATAAACTGGCTGTAGGGACAATCGGTGCATCAAAACGAGTCATTCAATTATCGGCAGAGTATGCCAATCAGCGCAAGCAGTTTAAAACACCAATTTCTCAATTTAGCTTAATTGGCGAAAAAGCAGCCAACATGTCGGCAAAGCTTTATGCCATGGAAAGTGCTGTATACCGCACAGTCGGGTTATTTGAACAAAGAATGGGTCTGTTAAGTGACGAGGAGCAAAAGGATGGGAAACAAATTGCGCAATCCATTGCAGAATATGCGATTGAATGCTCTCTTTGTAAAGTGCTTGGCTCTGAAACGCTCGATTATATTGTGGATGAAGGTGTGCAGATTCACGGCGGATATGGTTTCATGCAAGAATACGAAGTCGAAAGAGCCTATCGCGACTCACGAATTAACCGTATTTTTGAAGGAACGAATGAAATTAACCGATTGCTTGTGCCAGGCACCTTCTTGAAGAAAGCGATGAAAGGAGAGCTTCCGCTTCTTCAAAAAGCGCAAACCCTACAGGAAGAGCTAATGATGATGATGCCGGAAGAGCCGGGTGATCAGCCGCTTGATCAAGAGAAATACTTACTTGCCCATGCGAAAAAGATCGCCTTGATGGTGGCAGGTATGGCGGCGATGAAATATGGGAAAGCATTAGACAAAGAGCAAGAAATCCTTGTGAATATAGCAGATATCGTCAATGAACTCTTTGCTGCTGAGTCGGCGGTCTTGCGTACGGAAAAAGCAATCGCAGCATCAGGCACAGAAAAAAATGCACAAAAGCTGGCGTATACACAAATTTTCACGCAGGAAGCCTTTTTAAAGATTGAAGCTCATGCGAAAGAATCATTGATTGCCATGGAAGAAGGAGATTCACTCCGTATGAGTCTGTCAGCCCTTCGCAAGCTGACAAGATTCACGCCAATGAATGTCATCGCGAAAAAGCGTGAGGTGGCGAAACGAATCTTTGAAGCAGAGAAATATATCGTATAAGACGGCTGAAAAGGTGCGGATATCATGTCGCACCTTTTTGTAAGCATACATTTAGGTTTTTCATATGTTTTGTGATAAAATGTTGTCACTATTTGCAGGAGGTGAAAATGGTGGCTTTAGATTTTTACGAATATCCATCTTGCGGTACATGCCGAAAAGCAAAGAAATGGCTGGAAGAACACAATAAAGACATCAACAGCATACATATCGTCGAAGAGACGCCTGATAAAGAAACATTAAAAGCCCTTTACGAAAAAAGCGGTTTAGAGCTGAAGAAATTTTTTAATACGAGCGGTCAGAAATACAGAGAGCTGCAACTGAAAGATAAACTTCCTGCAATGTCAGAGGACGAGCAGCTTGAATTACTTGCGTCTAACGGAATGCTGATCAAGCGTCCAATTACAACAGACGGCAAACGAGTGACAGTTGGATTTAATGAAGATACATTTAAAAGCGTCTGGAAATGATGTAACTTTCATTCAGATTGTGGTATCTTCAATATAGATTGTAAGAAAAGACTGGAGGGGTATGAAATGAGCACACCAAAAGATTTACGTTATTCAGAAGAACACGAATGGGTCAAAGTAGAAGGAGATAAGGTGCGTATCGGTATTACGCATTTTGCTCAATCTGAGCTAGGCGATATCGTGTTCGTTGAGCTTCCTGAAGTAGGAGACAAAATTACAGCGGACGAGCCTTTCGGAAGTGTAGAATCAGTCAAAACAGTTTCTGAACTATACGCACCGATTAACGGCACAATCGTTGAAGTAAACGATGAGCTTGATGACAGCCCAGAGTTCGTCAACGACTCTCCATACGAAAAAGCTTGGATGATTGTAGTAGAGCCAGCGGATGCATCTGAAATCGAGAACTTAATGACTGCTGAGCAATATGAAGAAATGACAAAAGAAGACTAATTCATGTGAAATTGGACACTCTACCTTTATGGGGGGTGTCCAATTTGTCTTTTCAAAAAGAACAGGTGGATATAACAGAGCATGTCACTGGACGATTCAAAGAGAGTGGCATGGTGCTTTACCATCAAAACGAAGAGATTGGTACAATGATTAGTGAAAATCAATATGAATTAAAATCAGGTTATTCCTATGATCAAAACCGTTTTTATCGTCTGTCAGATACATTGACCCATGGGACTGAAAAATATGTAGACTGTGACGATGAAAATGGCTGGTGCTGATCACAGATAAGGCTGCAGTAAGTGCTGCAGTCTTTTTGTTGATCAATTGCCCATTCTTTACAACCTGAATGAAAGATTGTAATCTAAGGAAGAAGTGAATCAACGTCAAAAGGGCCGGGTGATCGTGATGAATGTCGAGATAGAAAAGGTCATCATTGTAGAAGGTAAATCAGATAAACAGAAGCTAAAAGAAGTCATAAGTGAACCTGTTACCATCATTTGCACCAATGGCACGATCAGTACATCGAAGCTGGATCAGCTTGTGGACGATTTATTCGGGAAAGACGTTTACATATTAGCAGACAGTGACGATGCTGGCGACAAACTGCGGAAGCAATTTCGAAAAGAATTCCCTGAAGCACTGCATCTTTTTGTCGACAGAACGTACCGCGAAGTGGCCGCTTCACCGTCAGCCCATATTGCATCTATTCTATTAGCTGCAAACATTGATGTTCATTCGAAATATTTATAAGGGTGACGTATATGAAAGAGATTGAAGAGCATGAATTCAAGGAGATAGAGGACGATTTATTTCTTTTGTACTTATATACACCATTTTGCGGAACATGCCAGCTGGCAAAGAAGATGCTGGCAGTGGTTGATGCCATGCAGCCGGAAGTTCCTTTTTATGAGAATAACTTAAATTACTCGCCAAGTTTTGCGAAAGCATTTGAGATCGAAAGTGTCCCTTGCTTTCTCCTGTTTAAAAAGGGTGAAATCGTGCAAAAAGGCTATGCCTTTCACTCCGTTCCATATCTTCACGAAATGATTGAAACCGCTAAATAAAGCGGTTTTTTGTCATATTTCAAGCAATTCATTTGAAAATTTGTCGAGCTATTTATAAAGGACAAGCCGATGTTTGTAGAGAAATGTTATGTATAACCAAATGACAGGGAGGTTATACATGTGGAAAATGTGAAAGCCCATGGAAGTGCAGGGCAGCGATTATTGTTAAAGCCGTTGCTCTCATCATCATCCTTGAAGATTACATTTGAGGCGGAAACGGACTCTTGTACATTGATTGTGGATGAACGTGGTGAAGTGAAGAAACTACCTGCAATTGAGTTATCGGATCTCATCTTTTATGGTGAGCGAAAAGAGATTTTGCAATTATTAGATGGAGACATGTCCTTACAGCAGCTGATCAGCAGAGGACAAGTGAAAGTGAAAGGCTCATTTCGAGCACTTCTTCGACTAGAAGCAGTACTTTGGCTGACGAACGGTTTTTTTCGAAAAATGATAACGTAGTCGTTTACTTGGAAATTAGCGATTTACAGCGTTGACATATCTCAGATAGCATGATATTCTACGTTAGTAAAAACATGAACATCACATAAAACAACATATTTTCTCTTATTAAGAGAGGTGGAGGGACGTGCCCTATGAAACCCGGCAACCGTCAGCATAGCTGAAATTGGTGCCAATTCACTCAAAGCCGCAATGCTTTGAAAGATGAGAGAAAGGCGTATTTGATATAAAAGGCCTTTCTGCTTGCGTTGCAGTTAGGTCTTTTTTACTGACCTGGCGTCAGGCTAGCGTCATAACAGTCGGAAGAATAATTGAACGTATGTGATGGCAACCTATAGATTCAGCAAGAAAGCAGGTGAACAGACTGTGATCCATTTACAGAATGTATCAAAAACGTATCATTCAAAAAGCGGAAATGTTGATGCCGTGAAAGACGTCAACTTGGATATCGATAAAGGTGAAATATTCGGAATTATCGGGTATAGCGGCGCAGGGAAAAGCTCCCTGATTCGCCTATTAAACGGTCTGGAGCTGCCAACAGAAGGAATCGTTGAAGTGGCAGGCAACCGAATCAATGAAGTATCGAATGCGAAACTTCGGAAAGCAAGACAAGAAATCAGCATGATTTTCCAGCACTTTAACTTGCTCTGGTCAAGAACAGTGAGACAAAATATTATGTTCCCGCTCGAGATCGCAGGTGTACCAACATCAAAACGGAGAGCTCGTGCAAACGAACTGATTAAATTGGTCGGTTTAGAAGGAAAAGAAAATGCCTATCCTTCTCAGCTCAGCGGCGGGCAAAAGCAGCGTGTAGGGATTGCGAGAGCATTAGCGAATGACCCAAAAGTTCTGCTATGTGACGAAGCGACATCTGCTCTTGATCCACAAACAACAGATTCCATCCTTGAGCTTTTAGCCGATATTAATAAACGACTAGGACTCACCATTGTATTGATCACACATGAAATGCATGTCATTCGCAAAATTTGTCACCGTGTGGCGGTGATGGAGAATGGCCGTATTGTCGAAGAAGGCGAAGTATTACGTGTCTTCAGACAGCCGAAAGAAGAAATGACGAAACGATTCGTGAAACAGCTTGCTGAACCAGAAGAAGCAAAAGAAACGATCGAGCACGTCCTAGAGAGAGTAAAAGAAGGTCAGGTCGTCCGGTTGTCCTTTATCGGAGATTCTGCCGAACAGCCGCTGATCACGGAAATCATTCGATCCTTCAAGGTCGATGTGAACATCCTGCAAGGAAAGATTTCTCAAACGCAGGAAGGCGCGTTTGGAACACTCTTTATCCATATTAATGGAGACGAGAACGAAGTTGAAAAAGCCATCGCCTATATCCAAAGCAAACAGGTTGAAATCGAGGTGATGACACATGTTTGAGAAATGGTTTCCGAACGTTGATCTAGATGTCATTTGGGACGCGACGGGTGAAACAGTGTATATGACACTCATTTCATTGGCATTTGCCTTTGTGATCGGTATTATTCTTGGCCTACTGCTCTTCCTTACAGGAAAAGGCGGTCTTTGGGAAAATAAACCGATCAATGCTGTCATCGGCGCAGTCGTCAACATTTTCAGATCGATTCCTTTTATCATTTTAATTATTCTTTTACTAGGGTTTACGAAATTTTTAATGCATACAATTTTAGGCCCAAATGCAGCATTACCAGCCCTTGTCATTGGCTCAGCTCCTTTCTACGCACGTCTTGTTGAAATTGCACTGCGTGAAGTAGACAAAGGAGTCATTGAAGCAGCACGATCTATGGGAGCAAAAACGTCGACCATTATTTTCAAAGTATTGCTGCCAGAATCACTGCCAGCCCTTATTTCAGGAATTACTGTAACAGCGATTGCTCTGATTGGCTCTACTGCGATTGCAGGTGCAATTGGAGCAGGCGGACTGGGTGACCTTGCTTATGTGGAAGGATACCAATCTGGTAATACAGATGTCACACTTGTAGCCACAGTGTTTATTCTGATCATCGTCTTTATCATTCAAATAATCGGTGATTTGATTACAAATAAAATTGATAAACGTTAAGGGAGGAATTATTCATGAAGAAATTGATTTTAAGTGCACTATTTCTAGCATTTGCAGGCATTTTAGCTGCGTGCGGTTCATCAAATAACGCAAGCGATAACAAAACCATCACGGTTGCCGCTTCAAAAACACCACATGCCGAGATTCTTGAAGAAGCAAAACCACTTCTAAAAGAAAAAGGCTACGATCTAAAAGTGAAAGTACTGAGCGATTATAAAATGTACAACAAAGCATTAGCTGAAAAAGAAGTGGATGCAAACTTTTTCCAACATATCCCTTACTTAAACGAAGAAAATAAATCAAACAAAGATTACAACTTAGTGAGTGCTGGTGCCGTTCACCTTGAGCCTTTCGGTATCTACTCTAAGAAATACAAATCAGTAAAAGATATTCCAAACGGCGGCACGATCATCATGACAAACAACGTAGCTGAGCAAGGACGTATGCTTGCCCTATTACAAAATGCTGGTGTGATCAAGCTTGATCCAAAAGTAGATACAATCAACGCAACAGTCAAAAACATCAAAGAAAACCCGAAGAACCTAAAATTCAAAAAAATCGCTCCTGAACTAACAGCGAAAGCTTATGAAAACAGTGAAGGCGATGCAGTATTTATTAACGTTAACTATGCGATCCAAAATAAATTGAATCCGAAAAAAGATTCAATTGAACTTGAGCAAACGAAAAACAACCCGTATGCAAACATCGTCGCTGTTCGCAAAGGTGACGAAAAATCAGAGAAGATCAAGGTATTAATGGAAGTTCTTCACTCTGAAAAAATCAAAGAATTCATCGACAAAAAGTATGATGGTGCAGTATTGCCTGTATCTGAATAACAACTTGTAAACCTCGCTTTCATCAAAGCGAGGTTTCAACGTGTAGACAAACCCTCGCATTCGTTGTCAGGTCTGCGCTCCGGTGCTCACGAATGTCAAATTCGCTCTGCTCCGGTACTCGCCCTTCCTAGACTGCAAAGGTTTTCTATCACGCTGAAAAAAGAAGACAAAGGGCTAAAATAAAGATCATTTTAGCCCTTTGTCAATCATCTGCAACCTCGCTTTCATGAAAGCGAGGTTTTTTTGTGTATTTTTTCAAATCTCGCTCATAATAAAAACGAACAAATGACCTGAAGGGATGGAATGAAGATGAATGAACAACATATGAGCGGATCGATGCAGCAATCACTGACGGATTATAAAACGGCAATGGGTGAATTTCAGAAGAAAATGCCGGTGTTTGGCAAGAAATTCAATGAATTTACGGAGCAGTGCTTTCAGAGTGATTCCTTAACACAAAAAGAAAAACAAATGATTGCCCTCGGCATCAGCATTCATGCACAGGATGAATATTGCATGATCTATCATACAAAGGGAGCACTCGATCAAGGCGCAACAGAAGAGAATTTGCTGGAGGTCGTCAGTGTGGCGACAGCGTTTGGTGGCGGTGCTGCGCTAAGTCAAGGCATCACAGTTGTTCAGCAATGTATCGATGAATTTGGAGGACAGACGCATTAAGGGAAGGATAAGATGGTATTTTTCCATCTCAGGGAGTTGAGTCGTTCTCAGCCGGTTGTGTGAGAAAATATGCCAGCATAGCGTGTTATATCCCTTTTGAGTGAAGCAGCGTGCCTTTGATACAATGAAGCTACACTCAAAGAAGGGAATGGTTTATTATTTGTTCGGACCATAGTACACTGGGATTGGATTATACCGCCGAGATGGAAAAGGCCATGCATAAAGCTCATGGCATGAGCTATGCAGAGTACGAAAGAGACCATGACTTAAGGATGAAAGTGGAATATAAACGAGAGCAGTCCTATCGAGATGAGAAAAGGCAGCTCGCAAAAATGAATATACAAGGCTATTAAATAGCTAAGGGACGGGGAGAATAGTTTCCCGTCCTTTCTTTATGAAAACTGTCTTTTCGACATAAATCCTTTTATCTACCTGTATTTTTTGTTAGAATTTTGAGAGCATCCTCTCACGCTTGTCGTGAATGTGTTGTATTCACTTTTAATTTGTTATAAAATTAGAATGAGAATAAATTGAGAATAATGATTATTTTGGAGGTATCGATATATGACTGCTTCGACATTAACAATTAAGGACTTGCACGTTGAGATTGAAGGGAAAGAAATCTTAAAAGGTGTAAACCTAGAAATAAAAGGTGGAGAATTCCACGCAGTAATGGGACCAAACGGAACAGGTAAATCTACTTTATCTGCTGCTATCATGGGCCACCCTAAGTATGAAGTGACAAAAGGCAGCATCTTGCTTGATGGCGAAGATGTTCTTGAAATGGAAGTAGATGAGCGCGCTCAAGCGGGTCTTTTCCTTGCAATGCAATATCCATCTGAAATTAGTGGTGTGACAAATGCAGACTTCCTTCGTTCGGCTATTAACGCACGCAGAGAAGAAGGCGATGAAATCTCTCTCATGAAATTCATCCGCAAAATGGACGAAAACATGGAATTCCTTGAAATGGACCCAGATATGGCACAGCGCTACCTAAACGAAGGTTTCTCAGGCGGGGAGAAAAAACGCAACGAAATTCTTCAATTAATGATGATTGAACCAAAAATCGCCATTCTTGACGAAATCGATTCTGGTCTTGATATCGATGCGCTGAAAGTTGTTTCTAAAGGAATTAATAAAATGCGCGGCGAAAGCTTCGGCTGCTTAATGATCACTCACTATCAGCGTTTATTGAACTACATCACACCAGATCACGTTCATGTCATGATGCAAGGACGTATTGTGAAATCTGGCGGACCAGAACTCGCGCAGCGTCTAGAAGCAGAAGGTTATGACTGGATTAAAAAAGAGTTAGGAATTGAAGACGAAACTGTTGGTCAAGAAGCGTAAGCGTTAGGAGGATTATTGATGACATTAGAAACGAAATTATCAGTAGATCAAGATTATGTCAAAAGCTTCTCCGAGAAGCATCAGGAACCGGCATGGATGAGTTCCCTTCGCTTACAGGCTCTTGAAAAAGCAGAAGACCTTCCAATGCCAAAGCCTGACAAAACGAATATTTCTAAATGGAATTTAACCAATTTCAAACAGCATACAGTCGAAAGTGCGCCATTTGGATCTTTAGAAGAGCTTCCTGAAGAAGTGAAGTCTCTTATTGATTTAGAGGACACAGATAAGACAGTCTACATTCAGCGTGATCAAACGCCAGCATACTTGTCTCTTTCTACGGAAGCAAAAGACAAAGGCGTGATCTTCACTGATATCCATACAGCGATTCGCGAACATGGAGACCTAGTGAAGAAATATTTCATGACAGATGCAGTGAAAGTGGATGAGCACAAACTAACAGCTCTACATGCTGCTTTAGTGAATGGCGGAGCTTTCCTCTATGTACCGAAAAACGTAGAGCTTGAAGCACCCATTCAATCCGTTTATCTTCATGAAAATGACGAAACAACGTTGTTCAATCATGTCATCGTTGTAGCAGACGATCATAGTGCTGTGACATATGTCGAAAACTACATCAGTACGGCAACACCAGAAGAAGCGATCTTCAATATCGTGTCAGAAGTCTTCACGGGTGCAAATGCCCGCGTCACTTACGGTGCAGTGGATAACCTTGCAGAAGGTGTGACAGTCTATGTGAATAGACGTGGTATGGCAAATGGCCGTGACAGTAAAATCGAATGGGCGCTTGGTCTGATGAATGATGGAGATGTCGTGTCTGAAAACATCACGAAGCTTATGGGCGACGGTACATTCGGTGATACAAAATCAGTTGTTGTTGGCCGCGGGAATCAAACGGAAAACTTCACAACAAGCATCATCCACTTTGGTAAAAACTCTGAAGGGTATATCTTGAAGCATGGTGTCATGAAGGATCAAGCATCTTCTATCTTTAACGGGATTGGTAAAATCGAGCATGGCGCAACGAAGTCAAATGCAGAGCAAGAATCTCGTGTTCTCATGCTGAGTGAGAAAGCACGCGGTGACGCTAACCCAATTCTTTTAATCGATGAAGATGATGTAACAGCAGGGCACGCTGCTTCTGTTGGGCGTGTTGATCCAATTCAACTTTATTACCTCATGAGCCGTGGGATTTCCAAAGAAGATGCAGAAAGACTTGTCATTTATGGCTTCTTAAATCCAGTCGTCAAAGAACTGCCGATTGAAGGAGTTAAAAAGCAGCTCGTTTCTGTGATTGAAAGGAAAGTAAAATAATGAATATCAAAGACGTTCGTGAGCAGTTTCCAATCCTTCATCAGCAAGTGAACGGACATGATTTGGTGTATTTGGACAGTGCAGCGACATCTCAAAAACCACGAGTTGTCATTGATGCAATGAATGAGTATTACCGGTCTTACAACTCGAACGTCCACCGGGGTGTTCATACCCTTGGCACAAAAGCAACGGACGCATACGAGGGTGCAAGAGAGAAAGTTCGAGCATTCATTGGCGCTTCTTCTGTCCAGGAGATTATTTTTACTAGAGGTACAACAACAGCACTGAACACAGTGGCAATCAGCTATGCTAGAGCAAACCTTAAAGAAGGCGATGAGATCGTCATTACGCATATGGAACATCATGCGAATATCATCCCTTGGCAGCAGGCAGCAAAAGCAACTGGCGCCACATTGAAATATATTCCGTTACAGGAAGACGGCACGCTGTCGCTTGAAGATGTGAAGCAAACCATCACACATCAAACGAAAATCGTTGCTGTCACACATGTCTCAAACGTATTAGGAACCATCAACCCAATTAAAGACATCGCAAAGATTGCTCACGATCACGGTGCAATTATCGTCGTCGATGGTGCCCAGAGCACCCCTCACATGCAAATTGATGTTCAGGACTTGGATTGCGACTTTTTCGCCTTCTCTGGGCATAAAATGTGTGGACCGACTGGCATTGGTGTTCTTTACGGGAAGAAGGACCTTTTGAATAATATGGAGCCTGCTGAGTTTGGCGGTGAAATGATCGACTTTGTGGATCTATATGATTCTACATGGAAAGAGCTGCCGTGGAAATTTGAAGCGGGAACACCGATTATTGCAGGAGCAATTGGGCTCGGAAAAGCGATTGATTTCTTAAATGACATCGGAATGGAGGAAGTCAGCCGTTACGAGCATCAGCTTGCGACTTATGCACTTGAGCGCTTTAAGGAGCTTGAAGGTGCCACGGTTTACGGACCGCAGCACCGAGCTGGACTTGTGACGTTTAACTTAGACGACGTCCATCCTCATGATGCCTCAACTGTTCTAGATACGGAAGGTGTCGCCATTCGTGCTGGACATCACTGTGCACAGCCGCTCATGAAATGGCTTGGTGTATCAGCGACTGCAAGAGCAAGCTTCTATCTGTACAATACAGAAGAGGAGATTGACGAGCTCATGGCAGCGCTCCGTAAGACAAAGGAGTATTTTACGAATGTCTTTTAATGTAAACTTAGACACACTGTACAGACAAGTGATTATGGATCATTATAAAAATCCGAGAAACAAAGGTGTGTTAAACGACAGCATTGTCGTCGATATGAACAACCCTACGTGTGGTGACCGCATTCGTCTCACGATGAAAATCGAAGACGAAAAAGTCATCGATGCGAAATTTGAAGGAGAAGGATGCTCGATTTCGATGGCATCTGCCTCTATGATGACGCAGGCGATTAAAGGGAAAGATATTGAAACAGCTTTGAAAATGTCTCAGATTTTCTCCGATATGATGCTAGGAAAAGAATACGACGATTCCATTGATCTTGGTGACATTGAGGCGCTGCAGGGAGTGGCAAAATTCCCAGCGCGCATCAAATGTGCAACATTATCCTGGAAGGCGCTTGAAAAAGGCGCATCTGCCGAAGATAACGGCAAATCATAAGATTGGAGTGAAAATGGATGGCTAAAAAAATGCCAGATGTTGGTGAATATAAATACGGCTTTTCTGATAAAGACGTTTCCATTTTCCGTTCAGAGCGCGGACTGACAAAAGAGATCGTTGAAGAAATTTCTCGTATGAAAGAAGAGCCTCAGTGGATGCTCGACTTCCGTTTGAAATCTCTTGAGCACTTTTACAACATGCCGATGCCACAATGGGGCGGAGATTTAAATGCATTAAACTTTGATGAAATTACGTACTACGTAAAACCATCAGAACGCTCTGAGCGTTCTTGGGATGAAGTGCCAGAAGAAATCAAACAAACCTTTGATAAGCTTGGAATCCCTGAAGCAGAGCAAAAGTACTTAGCAGGTGTATCTGCTCAGTATGAATCTGAAGTTGTGTATCACAACATGAAGCAAGATCTTGAAGATCTAGGCATTGTGTTTAAAGATACAGACAGTGCATTAAAAGAGAACGAAGACATCTTCCGTGAGCACTGGGCAAAAGTCATTCCTCCGACTGACAACAAATTTGCTGCGCTTAACTCGGCTGTATGGTCTGGTGGTTCATTCATCTACGTACCAAAAGGCGTAAAAGTAGATACACCACTTCAAGCATACTTCCGAATCAACTCTGAGAACATGGGTCAGTTCGAACGTACACTGATCATCGTTGATGAAGGCGCACATGTGCATTACGTAGAAGGTTGTACAGCTCCAGTTTACACAACAAACTCACTTCATAGTGCGGTTGTTGAAATCATCGTGAAAAAAGGCGGCTACTGCCGTTATACAACGATTCAAAACTGGGCAAACAACGTCTTCAACCTTGTGACAAAACGTACAGTATGTGAAGAAAATGCAACAATGGAATGGATTGATGGAAACATCGGTTCTAAGCTGACAATGAAATACCCAGCGGTTATCCTAAAAGGTGAAGGCGCTCGTGGTATGACATTAAGTATTGCCCTAGCAGGTAAAGGTCAGCACCAAGATGCAGGTGCAAAAATGATTCACCTTGCACCAAACACATCTTCAACGATCGTATCGAAATCGATTTCCAAACAAGGCGGTAAAGTCACATACCGCGGAATCGTTCACTTCGGACGCAAAGCAGAGGGTGCACGCTCAAACATCGAGTGTGATACACTCATCATGGATAACAAATCAACATCTGATACGATCCCTTATAATGAAATCTTAAACGACAACATTTCATTAGAGCACGAAGCGAAGGTATCAAAAGTATCAGAAGAACAGCTATTCTACTTGATGAGCCGCGGAATTTCTGAAGAAGAAGCAACAGAAATGATCGTCATGGGCTTCATCGAGCCATTCACAAAAGAACTGCCAATGGAATACGCCGTTGAAATGAACCGTTTGATTAAGTTTGAGATGGAAGGTTCGATTGGTTAATACAGAGGATTGAAAATGATTGATATAAGAGGTTGATGAAGCGTGCCGAATTTGTGCCCATCAAGATGACCTTTTAGTGTAGGAGACGAACTTTTTAAGTTCGTCTTTTTCTATTTCATTGGTTACATCTAAGTTGACTAAAAAATGTAAAAATCTTTATTGAATGATACTGGATTAAGATTTCTCTTTTCACTAAGAAGGTTAAAGGTAGACAAAAGTGGAAAGATCCTACATCTGGTTGGTCCATTTCAAGAGATTTTGGGAAAGGGAATTCTCATGGAGGAAGTTACTACAAATTAATGAATAAATCCGGAGAGCGTATAGCTACACTAAATAAAAGTGGTCGAGTATGAATAAAATAAGAATTGTACATAAAAGAATGAATGGAGAATGAGATATGGTTCACCTAGATTATTTACAAAGTGAATTCAATATTGATTTAATTAATGATTCCTTTAACGAGTTACCTCTAAGCCTTCATATTCAACTCGAAAAAGACATGTATCAGTTTAATGATCAAGGCCATTTAAATCCTCAATATTTTAATAAGGTTTATAATGTTGCAATAAGTATATTTGATGAACTTTTTGGGGAGAACGATTTATTGTTCGTCGTCACAATTGTTCGAAGCGAGCATTCATTACAGAGGCCGATAGGAGTATATAGTAAATATTCAAAAAAAATTAATAAATATAGACTCAATGTAAAAAATTCTAAAGATGAGAATGGAAAAGTCATTCAGTATTCTTTAGAAACAAAAAAACAGCATATAGAGTACAAGAAAATAATCAAGGCTATATGTAATCAAGATTTTAAAAGTATGGCTCCGAGGTTCAATGACAAATATTGTAGTTATCCTGAAATATTCTTTATAAATAAAGATTTTATTTATCATATTTATGATGACAGAGGGGCATTTTTATTATTTAAGGATGAGAGAAAGTATGAAAAATTTAAAACAAAGTATAGTACTTTAATGGTAGGAGAAGATTATAATTAAAAGAAACTCTCTTATTATTAGTTTCCTCTCACTATTAATAATTCATCTTGTTAGATATTTTGCTGACGAAAACAACTCTTATGATAGCTTACGTCTTTCGAAATTTAATGTTTAATTTTCGGAGGCTCATAGATAGTCTCTTAATTTAGGGAAGTGATTAATGATATGATAAGTGTTCTTGAAACATTTATGGATGAACCTTGGTGGATAATCAATGAAAGTATGTCGGAGTTTTTAAATGATGAATTAAAGAAAGAAGTTCATCCACATCACATTCTCTACGGAAAAAAGGCTATCGCAGTTGCGAAAAGGGAAGATACCGATGATGTCGTTTATTGGATAAGTGAACTAAAAAAATTCGCATTGGTTCATCTAACGTATTCCGTAGAAAACTCAAACCCATATCCAAAAACACAGTTGCTTACAATAGTTGAATTGGAGGAACATTGTAAAAATGTATCCGAGTTTTACTAAATATGTGCTGATTCAAAAGTAGAGGGAACCTTGACAATAAAGGTTCCCTCTTAATTTCATTCATTACCAACACTAAAGTTTAACAGAGCCATTATTTAAATAAACCACATCATGATTATCATTAAAGCCATGGAATGGGATATAGGGTTTGTTTCCTCATTTGCGTTTGACTGTATCGAGAAAACTTTTTCATCAAACTCTTTTCTAAATGATCATAAATACTTGCAACATATAATTTAGTACTGTATAGTTCTAATTATGACAAAGGCAAAATTAATGAATCAAAAACGTGTACTTGAAGTAGCTGCAACATTATTTTTGGAAAAAGGGTTTGCTTATACAAGTATGGATGAATTGGTACGTGTAAGCAAAGTATCAAAGTCTAATGTGTATTATCACTTTTCTAATAAGGAAGAATTATTAGAAGGGGTCGTTGATTATTGGATTGACATGTATCAATCCGCAATGGATGACGTACTGTCTCAGACCCAATTTTCAGTTGAAGATCGTATTCAACTGTTTTTAAAGCAATTATCACAAGGCGTTCAGTCGAGAGAGTATAAGGGTGGCTGTCCATTTATTACTCTTTATATTCAAAGTCCTGCAAAGGCCACACAAATAAAAGAAAAAATAGGACTTTTTTTCACAGGATTACAAGAGAAAGTTTCTCTATTACTGAAACAAGGGGTAGAGAATGGGGAATTCAGAGATTCGATTCAGATTGATGAGGTGGCATCACTTTTTATGACAAATCTTGAAGGAGCGTTATTTATTTCAGAAACATTGAAAGATGCCACTGTCATCACAAAAACAGCAGATCATTTATTTAACTTGCTTCGATAAAAGAAGCATTTTTTTTTACATCAAATTAGTACTAATTAGTACTAAAAAGGAGACCTCAGATGAAAACAGTATTTTTAATTGGTGGAACGGGCTTTATTGGGAAGCAATTAGTCGAGGAATTAGCGAAAGAGGATGTGAACATTCTTCTTTTAGTAAGGTCAAAAAGTAAAGCAACACGCATTTTTCAAGAAAGAGGTATTTTAAAAGAGTCAGTGATGCACTTTGTTGAAGGTGATTTGACGAAAATAGATTTAGGTCTAAGTCCTGAAGATAAAGAGAGGGTATTGAAGACGGATGTGATGATTCACGCAGGAGGCCCTATGGATATTCAAGCGACAAGTAAAGAGGCAGCTTCTGTCTTTTTGAATGGCGCCAAACACATTAGTGAGTTAGCTAAAAGTATTCATCAATTGAAGGGCTTGCAGCAATTTATTCATGTTGTCGGTTATATGAGCCCCTTTGATGATCAAAATAGCAAGATTGCCATCGACGTGTTTGAAGAAGGAAACGATTACTTGAAAATAAAAAATCCTTATGAGAGAACAAAGTTTTTAGCAGATCTTTATATTCGTCAACAGGCATCAGCAGTAGGTTATCCGCTTTCTGTCATTAATCCGCCAACTGTTGTTGGTAGTAGTCAAACAGGGAGTACAGAGCAAATTGCAGGATTGGGTTTGCTTGTAAAGAGTATGCGAAGAGGGCTCATGCCGGTGATTCCTGGAGGTAAGGACTATCGGTTACCACTTATTTCAAACGATGAGTTTGCGAAGTTTATTGTACAGGTTTTCAAGTTGGAGCAGCCGGCTATTCAAACATATACACTTGTTGAAGACAAAGAGCACGATCAGAACGTTGCTGGACTATTAAGTATTATGTCAGAAAGTATGAATATGAAGGCACCTAGCATCTCTGTTCCTATGCCACTGATGAAAGCTATCATGAAGAGTGGTGTAAGTAAACTCACAAACATTCCTTCTGACGGATTGAATTTTATGACAAAACGAATGTTCTCAAATGTTTCAGTGAAAAAAATAATGGGAGAAGATTGGTTTAAGAAGACGAGTGTCATGACATTTTTCCCTGCTGTAGTAGCTGATCTAGATTATCGAATGATGGCTCAAAATGGTGAGCACCAACATTTATTTAAACGAACATTATGCGATAATAACACCCTTTACCAATTACAAGGAGAAGGGAAGCCGTTTATTTTATTACATGGTTTATTGAGTGATGGAGAAGATTTATTTCCTTTAGCACAGGAGCTTCATGAGGAAACAGGTCAACCTGTATGGATTTTGGACCTTCCTGGTTTGGGGCGTTCTCCCTTTAAACGAGAGAAACATCTTCTAGATATCTATTTAAATGTAGTGAAAAAAGTAATAGAAAAAGCGACGAATGGTGCACATCTAATCGGTCATTCATTCGGTGCGTATATTCTTTTGGAAGCATTGGGACAAGAATACATCGATAAGAAGTATTCCATCACTTTACTTCAGCCGCCTGTTGCTAAACAAAAGGCAAAAACACTACATGTTCCTCAATTTCTGAACAAATGGACATTAAGATTGGCAACGACTCATTTGATAGAGCGTTATGTATTAAGAAATGGTTTGTTTGAAAGCACGGAGAGCATCCCTAAACATTATATTGAAAAAATCAGAAACAGCTTTACTTCTCCTAGAATTTTAAATACGACGGTTCAGCTTAACCATTTATTACTGAAAACCGATCGAGGTGACTTTAAAGAAGTCACAAAGGATCATCTTCACATGATTTGGGGGGAGTATGACAGAGGCTATTCTGCGCCATCGCATCTTGGGAAGGTTGATTTTGTTCCGTATGGCCACCATTTCCCTCTTAGCCATCCGAGTGAAACGGCAGCATTAGTCATCAATAATATTTGTACTAGCAGATAGGAATCACCCCAAAACAAAAAAATAAGATTGATGACAAGTGAGCAAAATTTTTCGTTCTGGGTCTTGAAAAAATAGAGGTTAACGAGGTGCATAAAACGCATCAAAGGTTTTCGTCATATCATCAGATGCAGATTGTAAGATAGTTTTTTGATCTAAAATCGCTGTTCCTTGTGCCCGGACAATATGAAATTGATGAAAGCCCATCAAGTTTTGGAATATTTCCTTTAGATAATAATATGAAAATTCCAGTGGTGTGTACCGATCGTTATTTGTGAAAATTGAGCCGCTTGCTTGAAGCAAAAGTACACGAAAATCGTCAGTCATCAGACCAACTGAACCATTTTCTGTATACTTGAACGTTTCTCTAGCAATGAAGATATTATCTATATAATCTTTCATACGTGACGTCACATTGAAATTATGAACAGGTGATACAATCACGATTCGATGATGTGCTTTGAATTGAGCCAATAAAGCAGCAGAAGAAGCGGCGATTTTTTCTTCGGTAGCCGTTAATGCTTGTTCGGATGCTTGCTTATCCCAAATACCTAGTAGCTGTTCTTTTTCGATACGGGGAATTTCAGTTCCATATAAATGTAAAATTGTTGGCTCCTCATGAGGGAATCTTTTTTTAAACTGTTCTAAAAATAGTGTTTGCAGTTTGCTTGAATAACTTTCTTGATGAGTGAAATCAGGGTGCGCGTTAATAATGAATGTTTTCATATGCATGCTCCTTTTCTTTTGATAAACTGAGTATAAAATATAAAGATGACAAAACATGTCACCTTTTTCAGAAGGAAAATCAAATGAAAAAATCAGAACGCTTAAACCAAGAGCTTATATTTTTAAGTGATAAATATTCATTTCAGTTAAAGGATTTAGAATCGGAATTCGGCATTTCTAAACGTACGGCTTTAAGAGATATGGAAGAGCTAGAGTCCATGGGCTTAGCTTTTTATGTTGAAAATGGCAGACATGGAGGATATCGGCTCGTGAATCAATCTCCATTGGTTCCGATCTATTTTCAAATAGATGAAGTTCAAGCCATTTTTTTCGCTCTTAAAGCCTTAGATCTGTTGTCAGCAACACCGTTTAAAAAGTCTTACTCACAAATTCGCCAAAAACTGTTTGCTACAATGTCTGATGAGAGAAAACATCGGATCACGGAGATTTTGGATGTGATTCATTACTATCATGTCGCGCCAGTGAGTGAACAAAATCATTTGGATTTGATATTGCAGGCAATGATGGAAGATCAAATCGTGAAGATGACATACACTCAATATGAACATAAAAGGATCAGGCTACAATTTCTTGAGTTGTTTTATCGAAATGGGATTTGGTTCACCGAAGCATATGATGTTCAGAATAAAAAGTGGGGCATCTACAGATGTGATTGTATGACGGACATGATGATCGAAGAAGAAACGAAAGACACTTTTACGAAGGAAGAATTAAAAGCACTGCAGCTCGAGTACGAAAAAACCTATCATGATATCTCTTTTAAATGTCGATTAACGGAACAAGGGAAAGAGAAGTTTTTGAAGAATCATTATCCGAATATGAGATTGGAGACCATTGATGATACGCCTTATATTGTAGGGGGATACAACCAAGAAGAATTATCGTATATGACTCACTATTTGATCTCATTTGGGAAACATGTGAAAATTGAATACCCCGATGAATTAAAAGAGAGTTATTTGACTCAATTGCAAGAAATGATGGATCAATATATAAAATGAACGGATTGTATCTGAATCACAAAAACTCAACACATGAAAAAAGGCGAACTGTCGTAATTCGCCCTTTTTCTATTACTTCTACTTCGCCGCCTGAAATGTATTTGTTTTCGATTGGTCATTGACCTTCCCATACGTCAGCTGACGCCAGATAAATTCCATCGGTCCAGACTTAAATCGCTTTAACCATAACGTACTGAAAAGGACAAGGAAGGCATACACGCCAATAGCCATGAAGAACATGCCAGCCGGTGAAAGATGATCGGCAAGTCCAGCTCCGTACTTGAGAAATAGCATTGTTCCAATAATGGAGTGAAGCAAATAACAGGTCAGGGACATTCGTCCGACTTTGGTGAACACCATTAAAGCACCTCGCAGCTGAGGAATGTGCAGAAACAGCATCGCAAGTGAACTCATATAAAACATACTGCCAGTCAATCCCCCATTTTGCTCAAGTGCAGAGACAATGTTCATCCATGGCGTATGTTCAAAAGGGGTGACCGCTGTCATAATCGAACTGGCTAGTGTGATAAGAAAAGCAATTGTACAAATCATCCAAATACGATTCCAAAGCGCTTTTTTCGTCTCCATGTTTTTGAAAAACGACATTTTCACAAAATACACACCAAGTAAAAACATGAAGAACATGGAATAGACGGTGGAAAATGAGCTCGAAGCCATCGTGAACATATCCGTCCACCGGTCACCTATCGATGCTAAATAAGTCAGACTGTTGTGACTGGTCAATTCAAAATCGGCAAAATCCGGCTTGCCTGATGATCCTGTACTGATGGTATTGAGCAGCATGGTGAAAAGAGGCGTGAGCAATTGAATCACAAAGAGTGTGATGAGCCAGTACTGGATGGTTTTGGCTGTGCGTTTGTAAAAGAAAAGCAGTAAAAAGCCCGCGATAGCATAATAGGTTAAAATATCTCCAATCCATACAAACGTGACATGCAGAAGACCAATCCCTAAGAGAATGGTTAATCTGCGAGCAAACAACTTGTTCGGGCTGTCCACCTTTTGAGCGGCTCGATCCATAAATATCATAAAACCAACCCCGAATAGAAAAGAAAATAACGTAATGAATTTCCCCGAGGCAAACCAATTCACAATGTGGTGAAATACATCATTAGACTCCATCTCAAATCCCTTGACCGAATCCACAATCAAAAAATAGTTGACCAAAATAATCCCCATTAAGGCGAATCCTCGTACGATGTCCAAGAAATGCACCCGTTCTTTGAGACTCATTGGTTGTCCGTGTTCTACCTTGTTTACATTCATATCTATGCTCCTTTTCTTGTATTGGATCTAAAGATAAATCCTTCAATGAATCAATATACAGGTCAATTCTTAATCATTTATGAAGATCCAATTTTTTGAAAATAAATGTGACAACTTGATGGCAATTGATCATATTCATAAACACTTAAGATTTATGGTGTATCTTTTCACATAGCTAGATGATATATAGTAATAACATATAAGAATGAACATCATGAAGGATGAGGTGATTGAGACATGACCCATCGAATATTAGTTGTAGAGGATGATCAGGAGATCGGTGATCTTTTGCAGGAATCTCTGACACGTGCAGGGTATGAGGTGCTGAGAGCCATGAATGGCAAGCAGGCATTGTATGTTGTAGATGATTCGCTTGATTTGGTGATTTTGGATGTTATGATGCCAGGTATCTCTGGGATCGAAACGTGCCAGCAAATAAGAGCCACCTCAAATGTGCCAATTTTATTTTTGACCGCCAGATCTAGTACATGGGATAAAACCGAAGGACTACTCGCTGGCGGAGATGATTATATGACAAAACCTTTTTCAGAAGAGGAGCTTCACGCTAGGGTCATGGCGCAATTGCGCAGATATACCATCTATCAGGAAAAAAAGGAACAGGAAGAAACCTATTTAGTTGGCGGTAGCCTGAAGGTGAGTGAAGAATTTAATGAAGTGTGGAAAAATGGGCAGCAAATCAAGTTATCTGATTTAGAATATCGGATATTAAAACTGCTCATGAACAAACGAAACAAAATATTTTCTGCTCAAAATATTTATGAAAGCGTGTGGGGCCAGCCTTATTTTTATTGTTCAAACAATACGGTCATGGTGCATATCCGAAAGCTGCGTGCCAAAATTGAAGATGACCCGGCTCGTCCCGTGTATATCAAAACAGAATGGGGGAGAGGATACCGGTTTGGCACATCGTAAATATACGCTGACCAAAAAGCTGTCACTGCTCATTTTGGTCGCTGCTATCGTAAGTGGTGTTGTCTTTTTGACACTGCAAAAGATCACCGATCACCTGATTGAAGGATATTTAGGTTCGGATGAGTACTATAAGGAAGAATCCGCCAGATACATTCAAACATTCAGCCGCTACGTTTCAGAACATGAGCTGACTTCAACGGATCGAAAAGCATTCGGTGAGTGGGTGAAAAAAGAAGATTATATTAATCTCACTGTTTACAAGGATGAAGTACTTCAATATGACTCGATTTATTCTGCCGCTGACGAATCGGCCTATGGGAAAGAAAAGGTGACCGACTACGCAAAGCGTCATTCTTACCCGGTTCAATTTAGCGACGGAGAAGGTAGGGTTATGGTAGACGGGTTTTACTCCTCTCGATATCACGATCTCGCCTTTACACTAGAACTGCTTGGTGCAACACTCATTTTTCTCCTGATTGTGCTTGTTGGCATTCGCCGAAGCCTGCGTTACTTGCAAACGATCCGTGAAGAGATTCATATTCTTGAAGGCGGTGAGCTCGATTATGAGATGACAGTGAAGGGGCATGATGAATTGGCCATGATTGCAAAGAGCATTGAGGATTTAAGAACAGCCTTTTTGGACAAGCTTCAGGCCATTGATGATCTGCAGGAAGAGAGCCGCAGTTTAGTGACCGAAATGTCGCATGATATGAGGACCCCGCTGACATCACTCATCATGAATCTGGAATTTGCGAAAAAAGAGGAGGCTCTAGCGGATACCCGCAAGGAGCAATATATAACGAGTGCGTATGGAAAAGCCCTGCAATTAAAGAATCTGTCTGACAATCTATTTGCCTATTTCCTGCTAGATAAAGAGCACGAGTCAGAGCTTGAAACCGTTGCAGTGAAAGAAGTGATTTATGATCTTCTATCAGATCAGGTCGCCCTGCTGCATCAGGAGAATTTCACGGTCCATATTGTAGGCGAAATGCCGGATAGCTATATTAACGTAAACGTCGAGGAACTTGGCAGAGTGTTTGATAATGTGATGTCAAATTTACGTAAATACGCAGATCCTGAAAAGGACATTCAGATCACTTTTTTATCCGACCTAGATGTCTTTGAAATCCATGTGAGCAATGCGATAAAAAAGACAGACATCATCCCGGAAAGCAATGGACTCGGAGAACGAAGCATCAAGCGGATGATGTCCCGAATGCATGGACAGTTTGAAAGTGGAGAAAAGAACGATACCTACTACATCGTGCTGCGATTTTGGAATACCAAAATGTAGAGAGCAAAAACAACATCATGGAATGGGGAACAATCTGATGAAACGATTCAACAATTTCCAAAAGGTACCTGATCTTCTGCAAGCCCTTCTGAATATCTGCCTGTTCTTTCTAGCGATTGCGCTAAGCGTACTCTTAATTAGTGAAACATGGTACATCGTACAATTCGTCTATAAAACAGTGTTTAACAAAGGAGAAAGCTATTATGGAATGCTTGGCGAGCTGCTGATCTTCTTTATGTATTTTGAGTTTATCGCCTTAATTATTAAATACTTTAAATCCAACTTTCATTTTCCGCTGCGCTATTTTATTTATATTGGCATCACAGCTGTCATCCGTTTGATTATCATTGATCATGAACAGGCCGTATCGACATTCTGGTGGGCACTGGCCATTCTTGCGATGACCTGTGCACTCTTTATCGCGAGCAAAAGAGATACTGCTCAGGAGCATGAGGAAGTGAAGTGAGGAAGAAGAAGGACGAGTGGTCAACACCCGTCTTTTTTGTGTTTAAATGAACAGTTTTTGAATATGTGTTTATTAATGAACATTGATTGAAAGATTGACAATTGATGATGATGGATCTAGAAAATATAATATAAATAGACAGTTGTTCATAAATGAATAGGTGTATAGAAAAAGTATTCTGTCCAAAGCAGTTAACGGATTCACAAGTTCTTATGTTATGCTTTAGAAAAAGAGAAACCATTCTTTTCCTAGACATTGATTGTCATCATTCTATCTATAGGGGTCGATCGTATGCGAAGTATTCAAAGTTTGTTTGTTGAATGGTTACTTGTACTTACAAAGAAGAAACTGAATGTTGAGGGGTATTTAGAAGAACGAAGAATGGCGAATCAATTACCTTATGTGCTGCCTGAGAAGTTGAAAAAGAAATATCACATCACCAAAAGCAGCGCGTTTTCAGTCGATACGTACATGTTGAAATCAGATGTGCAGCCAGATGATCATCAGGTGCTATTTTTACATGGAGGAGGCTATATTGAGCAGCCGCTCGTATGGCATTGGCGTTTCTTGGATCGATTGACGAAGCAATTAAATAGTACGGTGTATGTGCCAGTTTATCCAAAAGCACCGAATCATCAATATATGGATGCAATCGAGAGTGTTCTCCCAGTTTACCAAGCTCTTTTAGAAAAAGGAACACCAGAAAAAATCGTCATCATGGGTGATTCTGCTGGCGGCGGTTTATCGCTCGCCTTTGCTCAATACTTAGCAAAAAAAGGTCTTCCGCAGCCTGGAAACATGATTCTATTATCACCATGGCTTGATGTGACATTAAGTAATCCTGATATCGCTAAAATGGTTCCAAAAGAGCCAATGCTCAACCTAGATTTACTAATCGAATCGGGCAAAGCCTATGCAGGTGATACAGATGAAACACATCATTTGATCAGCCCAATCTATGGAGAAATCAAATCGTTAGGGCGAATTTCTGTTTTTATTGGCACTCATGAATTCTTTCTCCCAGATGCCCGGAAATTCAAAGAGATGGCAGACAAGCAGGGTGTTCCCATCAACTATATCGAATACCCAAAAATGAATCACGTCTTTCCTGTCTTCCCTATTCCCGAAGCGAACCAAGCGTTAAAACAAATTGTCGCCATTATTGAGAGTAAGACGTTCCCTTTGAGGGATATGACAAAATAGGATGCGAACATGAGGATGGCCAGCAATGCTCTAGCCATTCTCGTGTCTAGTTGGGGGTCAAAAGTTAATTATGAACGAAACAGAACCGTTCTCATTTACAAGTATGCAGGAAGCAGCTCCTGTAGCTATTCCAGAAAGACAGTTCATTCAATCACATGACGGCATCCGACTTGCTTATTATCCGTTTTTATCAGAAACAAACACGCAGACCAATGTGATCATCATTCATGGCGGAGGCGCTCACAGCTTGGCTGGTTATGAGCATATCGCCTATACATTGCAACATGATTTTCACGTGAATGTGTTTTTGCTGGATTTGAGAGGCCACGGATATTCTGAAGGAAAGAAGGGGGATACACCCAAAGTCACTGACGTGTGGCAAGATATTTCGCAAGTTGTGGATGTCATCAAACAGCAGCACGAAGGAGCAATTTATCTTTGTGGTCATTCCTCTGGAGCTGGATTGCTGCTTCAATATCTATCTTGGGATGAAAAAAGAAAAGTAGACGGTTACTTTTTTATTGCTCCTGAATTTGGCTACAAATCTGACACAGCGAAGTCTAATCAAGTCCCTTTTGCCACAGTTCAAGTTTGGAAATTCGTGCTATCTGCGATGACAAAAGGAAGGCTGATGGGGCATTCAGAAGCTGTACGATTTCACTACCCAGCATGGGTAATTGCACAAGATCCACTTCTTTTAACAGGCATCACCATCAATATGTCTCTTGCCTTAACGCCATCTGCACCTCAAAAACAATTTGCAAGGCTGGACCAGCCTTATGGCATGTTTGTTGGAAGCGAGGATGAGTTATACGACGTAGACAAATTTCATCCATATCTGGCGCTTCCAAATCAGCAGGTGAAAAATCAATCTGTTTACCAAGTGATAGAAAACCATACTCATTTGTCCATTTTACTAGAATCGGGAAAAAAGATTGGGCGTACCATCCAAATGTGGAAAAGTTCCATTTAACCTGAACAACTAGTCAACACTCTACCTTTTTCTTAAAAATTTACATTGACACCATCCTTTTCTATGATAAAATCATAGTGTGATAATGAGAATCGTTATCAAACGATATGACTACATATAGAATGGATAGGTGAGGTACATGTTCAAAAAATCTTTTTGGTCGCTATTAGTTGTGCTCTCCATCGTATTACTTGCGGCTTGTGGCAGTAATAGCAGCGAAGGCAAGTCAGATAGTAATGAGAAAACAAGAACCGTTGAAAGCGCTATCGGTTCAACTGAAATTAAAGGATCGCCTAAACGTGTGGTGACGTTGTATCAAGGAGCAACAGATGCAGCCGTCGCTATGGGCATTAAACCAGTGGGTGTTGTAGAATCTTGGCTTGAAGCACCTACGTATAAATATTTAAGAGATGATTTAAAGGGTGTCAAAATTGTTGGGCAGGAAACACAACCAAACTTAGAAGAAATTGAAAAGCTGAAGCCAGATTTGATCATTGCATCGAAAATCCGTCACGAGCAAATTTTTGATCAGCTGAAAGAAATCGCTCCAACTGTTGCAACAGAAACAGTGTTCACTTTTAAAGACACAGTGAATTTAATGGGTGAAGCGTTAAACAAGCAAGACAAATCAAAAGAATTGCTGACGAAGTGGGATGACCGTGTCGCTGACTTCAAAGAAAAAGCAAAGAAAGACATTAAAAACTGGCCAATGAGTGTGTCTGTGGTGAACTTCCGTGCAGATCATGCAAGAATCTATCAAACTGGGTTTGCAGGTTCAATTTTAACAGAGCTAGGCTTTGAAGGTCCTAAAAATGTCAAAGATAAAAAGCAAGATATCATTACACTTACAGACAAAGAGAGCATTCCACAAATGGATGCAGATGTGATCTATTACTTCATGGATGATCAGGATAAAGCAGTTGAAAAAGCATATAAAGAGTGGACAAGTCATCCTTTATGGAAGCAGCTTGACGCAGTGAAAGCGAAACAAGTGCATAAAGTCGATGAAATCACTTGGAACATGGCTGGCGGTATCACCGCTGCAAACATGATGCTTGATGATATTTATGATCGTCTAGGGCTTGATAAATAAGTGTAGCAGAGGAGAAAATGTGAAAAACCATTTTCTCCTTTTTCCATAACAGATTGAAAGCGGGAATCAGATGAGAAGTTTATTAAAAAAGGATTCGAGCAAGGCACTGCTATTTGCTGGATTCATCGTGTTGATGTTGGTCTTTTTTATGCTCAGTATTTCTCTTGGGCAAACCTCAATTTCCCTCAAAGCCACCATCCATGCGTTTCTTCAGTTTGATGAGTCAGATCCAAACAGTGTGATTGTCATGACATCCAGATTATCAAGAGCTTTAATTGCGACAGTTGTTGGATCAAGTCTAGCGATTTCAGGTGCACTCATGCAGGCATTGACGAGAAATCCGCTGGCTGCACCAGATCTTTTAGGTATTAATGCAGGTGGACTCTTTTTTATTGTGATTTCGATTGTTTTCTTTTCTACCGAGTCGTTAACAGGTTATATGTGGACAGCTTTTCTAGGGGCAGCGATTGCAGGGATGCTAGTTTTTCTATTGGGCTCTATTGGAAGAGATGGATTAACGCCGGTCAAAATTGTCCTCGCAGGTGCGGCGATATCTGCCCTATTTGCGTCCTTTACACAAGGTCTTTTAATCGTGAATGAACAGTCGATTCAAAGTATCCTGTTTTGGATGGCTGGTTCAGTGTCTGGAAGAAGCATTGATATGTTAATTCCTGTTTTGCCTTATATTCTAGGTGCGACTATTGTGGCGCTGCTTCTTGGCCGCTCGATCAATGTCCTTTTATCGGGTGATGATATTGCAAAAGGGCTTGGCCAGCGTACACTGCTGCTGAAAATCACGATGGGGGTACTTGTCGTCTTTTTAGCAGGAGGTTCCGTCGCTGTCGCAGGATCCATTGGATTTGTTGGTTTTCTTGTGCCGCATATTGTGAAAAAGCTTGTTGGACCTGACCACCGCTGGGTACTGCCGTATTGTGCCGTTGTAGGGGCGTCGCTTTTACTTGTCGCAGATCTTGCCGCTCGTTTTCTGATCATGCCGCAGGAAGTACCGATTGGTGTCATGACGGCAATTGCAGGAGCGCCTCTATTTGTTTATCTCGTGCGCAAGGGGTTGAAGACAGGTGGCTAAAACATATACAGTGCGTTCAAAGGGCGGGCGCATTTCATTTCAATTTTCAAAGCGGACGTTTTTGATTTTACTATTATTGACAGGCGTTGCCTTTGGTTTATTTATTCTGAGCCTTTGTATGGGTAGCCGCTTTATTCCGCCTACTGATGTGCTGCTGCATATCTTCGGACAAGGCGAGGGAAATACGTTTGTATTAAATACGTTGAGGATTCCAAGGACCCTGCTTGCGGTTTTAGTGGGAGCGGCACTTGCGGTATCGGGGCTTATTTTACAAGGTCTCATTCGAAATCCGCTTGCATCGCCTGACATCATAGGAATTACGAGCGGTGCGTCGTTTGGCGCCATTATGTTCATCGTCTTTTGGATGGGCACTGTGCCTATTGCTTATCAGTCGTTGTGGGCCATTGCAGGCGCTTTTGCGGTATCATGCCTCATTTATTTGCTTTCATGGAAAAAAGGCGTCAAGCCGATCACGCTCGTCTTGATGGGGATTGGGATTTCCGCCATTATGAAGGCGTGTGTGACGTTTACTCTTGTGCTCAGCGATACGATGACCACGACCAAGTCATACATCTGGCTGACGGGCAGTTTATATGGTTCTACAATGAAGGACGTCATCGCAATGCTTCCTTGGGTATTGATTATTTTACCGATTGTCATGGTGCTGGCAAGAACGATGAATGTGAAGGAGCTTGGAGATGATCTTGCAACAGGTCTCGGGGTCAAGGTTCAGGCGAAGCGGTTATTCTTTCTACTGATGAGTGTGACATTAGCCGGTATTGCCGTTGCATTCGCAGGTGGTATTGAATTTGTCGGACTGATGGCGCCACATGTGGCACGGATGATCATCGGTCGTTCCTTTATTGCGCTTGTTCCAGCATCTGCGCTTGTTGGAAGTATTCTCGTGATGCTGGCAGACTTAGTTGCGAGAACGGCTTTTCTCCCGTTAGATGTCCCGGCAGGTGTTTTTACGGCGGCAATTGGTGCACCGTTCTTTATTTATTTGTTATATCAACAGCGAAATCGTTAAACGAAAGATGGGGGTTTTGATATGAAGCCAGAGTGGGTTGAGAGAGAATTACTTGATTTCGGGGTACACATCACAAATGGACCAATGACATCTGATCGCACACTGGCTGCGCTTTTTTCAGAAGCATCTATCAGACGTTTATTAGAAGCTGAAAAGGAAGCGATGCATGCACCGAATATAGCAGTGGCGGCGTCCATGTTTTCAAAACGCTATGCCTATTTAGCTGTTAGTTCTACTTTGTACTTGATGACAATGTATGATGCTGTCTACCGGTTTTCACCAGAGGCGTGTGTCTTTAGAGAAGATCGTAAAATTGAGCTAGATGAAACGCTCTGTTCATTTGTTCAGTTAGAAGGAGATCGTCATGAGTGGAGAGAACAGGTCGTCCGCATGCTATTTACGCAGTGTGTCACACCTCTTTTAGATGTATTGAAACGTACTTCAAGACTTCCGTATTCGATTTTATGGGAAAATGTAGCGGTACGTATCAATTCTCTTTACCGTAGCATGATGCGAGAAACGGAAGAGCCTAAAATGAAAGAGCGCGTACGGGAGGATTATTTGTTTCTGAAGAAGGCATCGGGTGATCTTTTCGGAGCGAAGCAAAATCCTTTTCAGCACAGCTTAAATTTAGATGAAAGTTTGCTAGACACATCAAATCGAAAGACTTGCTGTATGTATTATAAGCTTGAGAAAAAATCAGAGAGCCTTGATTATTGTCTCGTCTGTCCGCTAAAGTAAAAAAACACCTTATGCAAGGTGTTTTTTTATTAGATTAGATTTTTCTTAAATATTTATACAGTAAATTTAAATATGATATTTATGTTATATTGTTTCATTATATAATCATTTATGGAAGGAACTGATATGAAAAAAATTATCATATATATCATCTTTATTTTCATCATCATCATTGGCTTGTTCTTCATTCAACCACTTAAAAACCACATCTCTTTTCTTAAAGTAAAAAGTACAAATCTTACTGAATTAAAGGTGGGAGAATTGAAGTTGGGATTAATAAAGAGAAACTATAGTGAAAACGAGTGGATTAAAACTTCAAATTCAAATTATTTCAAAGTGAATAATAGAAAAGAAATAGTGGCAATCTCTTTAGAAAATAATCAAAGTAATATAAACAACACAATAAATATTCATTCAACTAAAAAAGATATCTATAATTATCTAGGTGAAAACTATTATCGTAGAAATGACGATCAGGGATATGAAATTTTAGGCTATAAGGATTCAAAGCATGATATCAAAATAGAATTTTTCTGTTTAGATCGCAATGTAGAAAGAATTATTATTAGTAAATTGGGGGAATAAACATAACATAATGATCAGAATCTTTATAAGATAAGAAGTGTGTTTGATGTTGTATGATCATCTTTTATAGAGATAGTAATGGAAAGAGGCACTGCTTGTTCATAGCAGTGCCTCTCTTTTTTATTCCCAAATATCGCTTACCCATTCAGGGTGATCAATAAAAGGATTGCGATTGTGCTGGTACGTTTGATAGATGATTTCGTTACGATTCCGTTCGATTTGATCGACTGGATCTTGCTTGTGCCATTTCAATAGGACAGACATTTTGCCGTGAAGAGGGGCGCTTCCATTATTCACTTTGTTGTTCAATTCTAAATCTGGGAAACGGTCATCACCTTCATATCGGACAGCCATATAAAAGAGCATTCTTGCTACATCTCCTTTCACCCGGCTATGAGGTTCAAATGAGTCGCTGTCGTAGAAGTTGCCCGGCGCTCCCTTGTATTCATTTCCGCCTATATCAAAATCTAAATTTCCTCGTGTGCTATTCGTTTGTACGTCTGTTGCCCGAAGGTGATGGAGATCTGTACCAGGTCCCTGGCTCGTCCCAAAATTGCCGTGAGATTTAGCCCACACATGCTCCCGGTTCCACTGTCCCACGTTTCCTCCATTTGCTTGCTTTGACCTGGAGATACCGCTATAGAGCAAAAGCACATTGCTTGGATTTTTTGGATCTTCATCCGTTTTCTTTAATGCATCCCAAACCTGGCTGTAGGATAGCTGCGTATGATCATCAATAATATCGTGTAATGCTTTCTTAAGAGCAGGCCCAGATTTGCCAGCAGCAGATTGGTAATAGGAATCAATTTGACTTGAAGCGGTTGTTTTCGCATGTTGAGCAGATGTTTCGGTTTGTAGCTGTAACGGGGAAAAGGTGATGGTTTGACTCGGTTCATTCAGAGTAAAGCCTTGAGCATTTGCAGCGGGAGGCAGCGGAGCGGCAAATGTACCGAAAATCATGATTCCGGCGGCCACAGTTCCAAATAAAGATCTTTTCATTCTATTTCCTCCTTCATAGGGAATGTATACTCTTTAGTTCTATCATATTGCCATAAAGAAATAAATGGATTTATCGTAAATTTTATGTAACCAATTCGTAAGAAAAGAGATTGCTATTTTATCAGCATTGCTGTATAAGTGGGCATATAAGGATGGACACAGCAAGGGAGAGGATGGATAACGTGAAAGAACTACACACACCTACTAGAACCATTATGACACCAGGACCTGTCGAAGTAGATCCGAGAGTCCTTCGAGTGATGAGTACACCAATTCTTGGTCAATTTGATCCTGCATTTACAGAGATCATGAATGAAACGATGACCTTATTACGATCACTTTTTCAAACAGAAAATGAATGGGCTTATCCAATTGATGGGACGTCCCGCTCAGGACTTGAAGCTGTGCTTGCCAGTGTGATCGAGCCCGGAGATGTGATGCTTGTTCCGGTCTTTGGACGCTTCGGTCATTTGCTGATTGAAATTGGACAGCGCTATGGTGCTGAGGTACATACAATGGAATGTGAATGGGGAACGGTTTTTAAGCAAGACGACATCATCGCAGAGATGCATCAAGTCAAGCCGAAAATTGTTGCGATGGTTCATGGTGAAACATCTACCGGAAGAATACAGCCGCTTGAGAAAATTGGTGAAGCATGCCGAGCGCTTGATGCGCTTTTTATTGTAGACGCTGTGGCGACAATTGGTGGTGTCGAGGTCAAGGTAGACGAATGGAAAATCGATGCGGCAATTGGGGGCTCGCAGAAATGCTTGTCTGTTCCATCAGGGATGTCACCGATCACATATAATGAACGAGTGGCAGACGTCGTACAATCGAGAAAGAAAGTAGAAAAAGGGATTGCAACACAGGACGAACTGCAAAAACAGGTAGACATTTCTCCAATCAAAAGCAATTACTTTGATCTAAGCCAGCTGCAAGATTATTGGAGCCCGAGGCGGTTAAATCATCATACAGAAGCGACAACGATGCTTTATGCACTGAGAGAAGGGGTTCGACTTGTGCTAGAGGAAGGTCTGGAGGAACGTTTTCAGCGCCACTTGTTTCATGAAAAGGCTTTAATGGCAGGACTTGAAGCGATGGGGCTTGAATTATTTGGTGATCAAGACTGCAAAATGCCGGTCGTGACGTGTATCGTCATTCCAAGTGATATCGACGGAGAAGCGGTCCGGGCTGATCTTCTTCATCATTTTGGAATTGAAATTGCGAGTTCATTTGGGCCTCTTGCAGGACGGATATGGAGAATTGGCTCAATGGGCTATAGCTGCCGAAAGGAAAATATTCTATTTGTTTTAGCAGGCCTTGAAGCCATCTTGATGAAATACGGCGCAGCCATCAATTGTGGTGCCGGGTTACAGGCGGCTCTTTCCATCTATGAACAAGCTGAATAAAAAAGGGATTCTCAAAATACTCGCCACCAGCGGGTATTTTTTATTTGGGAAAAAACGCTGTTTTTTGAAAAACTAGACTTATAGAGAGCGATATCGCTATACTGAAGAAGTTCTTATCATTTTTGTCATCATTTTCATTTATTTTGAAGAAAGAGGTTTTAATATGAAAAAAATGGGCAGATTGTACATTTTAATGCTCAATATTTTTATTGCCATGCTTGGATTTGGTCTGATCGTTCCTGTCATGCCAAGTTATATTGAAGCCTTTGGCGCAACTGGGAAAACACTTGGTTTCCTCGTTGCTGCAACTGGCCTCACACAATTTGCTTTATCACCCGTCGCTGGAGCGCTGACTGATCGATTTGGACGCAGAAAATTGATTATTGCCGGGATTGCCGGCTTTACGATTGCCCAGTTTATTTTTGCATTTGCGGATCAGCTTTGGATGCTGTTTGTGTCTCGGTTTTTTGGTGGTGCTGCCGGAGCTTTACTCATGCCCGCCATGTTTGCATACATCGCTGATATCACAAGTGAGAAGGATCGAGGGAAAGGAATGGGGCTATTTAGTGCAGCAATGACGTTAGGCTTTGTCATTGGACCAGGCGTAGGCGGCTATTTGGTTGAGTTTGGGATTGCTTTTCCTTTCCTCATCGCTGGTTCCTTTGCAGCTCTGTCGACGCTGTTGTCTTTCTTGTTCTTACCTGAAACTTTAACAAAGGAAAAGCAGGAAGAAGCACGATTGAATAAAGAGCTTCATTTCAATCCTTTTACGCAGATGATTCAGGCTTTAAAAACACCATATGGTTTTTTGTTTATCTTGGCCTTTGTTTTGAATTTCGGAATCATTCATTTTGAATCGATTTTTGGCTTATATGTGGACCAAAAACATGGCTTTACACCGAAGGATATTGCATTTGTCATTACGGTAGCTGGACTTGCGGGTGTCATCGTTCAAGGTGCTTTAGTAAATACCTTTGTGAAACGATTTGGCGAAATGCGTGTCGTCCGGTATGCCCTTTTAGCTGCGGCGTTTATGCTGATCGCCTGCCGCTTTGCCCCTTCCTTTTGGCTAATTTTTACGGGTTCCATTTTGTTTTTATCGGCCACCTCGTTTGTTCGTCCAGCCCTCAATACATTACTATCTAAAATGGCAGGGAATCAGCAGGGGGTAGCAGGCGGCCTCAATACCTCCTTTATGAGCCTTGCGAATATCGTCGGGCCAAGTCTTGCGGGTATTTTATTTGATGTGAATATTGAGCTGCCATTTATGTTTGGAACGCTGGTGCTTTGTATGAGTTTCATTGCTTCTATTTTATGGGCGAAAAAAGCGCAGCAACATTCCCATGCCGTATCGTAAAGACAGCATAGAAAAAACCGATCAGCACAAATGGATCGGTTTTTTTCGTCATTGCTCATACTTCACGACTGGTGATTTTTCTTTATGCAGCGCATGAATCAATGCATCGTCCACATGCAAATGCTCCTTCACTAATTGAGGAGGGGTTAAGGCCATCCATTGGTTCAATGAAATATCAGCAAATCGATCGCTTTTAAACATTTCTAGAAACCAAAGGCTCGTTTGCCCAATATTTTGTATGTAATGCCCCATCCCGAAAGGAACATAACCAACATCACCTGCTCTGTAATTAAAGGTGCGAGCTGTCCCGCCTGCTCCAAAAACCGTCATTTTGGCTGTACCGGTTAAATAGTATTGCCACTCATCATTATTCGGGTGCCAGTGCATTTCTCTCATCCCGCCAGGTTTTACCTCCACAAGTGCAGCAGCAATGGTTTTAGATACTGGAAAATTGCGTGAGTCGACGATTCGCACGGTTCCCCCAGAGGTCACGATTGGTTTTTGACGAAGGAGCTGGTGGGTAAATGGCGGTTTGATGCCGCCGTATGGATCAGAGACTGTTTGGCTTTCAATGGATGCCGGTGAAGAGCCTTGAAACATATAGCGTTGTTTATGTGGAATGCGGTCAAACAGCTTGATTGGCACGCCGAAATTAGCAGAAAGAATGTCTTTTGGTGTATGAGCAAACCAGTCTGTGATGGTAAACGTATCAAATTCAGAAAAAGCACCGTCATCAAACACAAGGAGAAACTCACAGCCATCCTCAAGACCTTGAATGGAGTGCGGAATACCGGGCGGGAAATACCACAAGTCTCCTTCTTCTACATCAGCGATCATATTCCGTCCTTCTGCATCTACAGATGTGATCCGGGCTTTGCCTAAAATCATATATGCCCATTCCGCCTGCTTATGCCAATGAAGCTCACGAACACCTCCGCGCGTAAGCCGCATGTTTACACCAGCAATCGTTGTTGAAACAGGCAGCTCTCGCTCGGTAATTTCCCTCGACCAGCCGCCATGATTCAAGTGCATATGTGTATCAGAATATGAAAATTTTAAATTAGGAATCGTCCCCGCATCCGTTTTAGGGGGAACGAACATATCTGGGTTCTCCATATCGCGCAGAACGTCTCGCGGGCCTAAATCGGTTGCGCCGGCCCCATCGTCTCGAATCGGTTGCGGGATGTGACGAATCTTCTCATCCATTTGACACCACTCCTTGTCATTCACATTTCTCCTCCAAAATATATGAGGCGTAAGAAAAAAAGATTCAATTGGAACCGGATGAAAGGTGCTTTTGAATCCGCAAAGCTAATCGCAAGCGCAATGTTGCATCAGGATCTTTTAGGCTGATCTGGAGCAGTTCTTCACATTTCTCCAGTCGATATATCACGGTGTTGCGATGAACAGATAAACGTTTGGCTGTTTCTGAAATATGGCAATGTGTTTCGACATAAACAGATAAGGTGTGGAGAAGGTTTGGATCGACTTGTGATTGTTCATATAATGGGTGGAGATACCGCTCATAGAATGTTGTTAAATCTTTTGGTGGGATGAGCTTCAGTAAATCTGACACATCTTTTGCTTGATAGAACTGAATATATTCAGCTCGTAATGAGAGCTGGCCTGATTGCAGAGCATGGGCAGCTTCACTGAATCCTTTTGGCAGATCGGTGATAAGATAACCGCTTAAGCTTACACCAAAGGAAATGGTGGTATTCACATGCTGTTTAATAAGGATCTGCATTTGTTTTAAAAAAGAGCAGATCGATTTGTTCATTGCCAGCCAGCCGCCAGTCTCTTCTATAAGGAAGATGCCGATATCACCTTTGACAAAAAGAAAGGCGGGATATGGACAGTGCGAAAGGGTGCTTTCAAGTAAAGCAAACACATCATCTACAAGGGTTTGCTGCTTAAGGAAACAACTGAAATGACTGTTCTGATCAAGTTGAGAGACGATACATAAATAGGGAATCGTTGTGTTTAATCCAAACATGCGTGCCAGACAGGCAACATCTTGCTCTGAGGAAATCGTCCCCTCCATCCATTTGCGAAACCATTCATTTTTGGCTCGCTCTGTCGATTGCTTGCTGGCATGTTGTTTGATGCGTGAAATGGACATGGCATGTACAGCTTGTTCAATTATCAAATGCAGCCCCATGTCGTCTTGAGGATGAATGAAGGCTGGAACGACTAAATAATCATAAGCTTGTTCGTTTATATAGATAGGAAAAACAGAAACGCTTTCTTTTGAATGAACCATAGAAAAATAATGCTGCTGCGTACTGTGAAACAAGCGGAGCATTTGTATCCAATCTGGATTTGTCATACCTTGGGGTGAGGTGAAAAGAATACGTCCATACTGATTGATCAAATAGACAGGCTGATGAATTCTTTGGGCCACTTTTTGCAATGCTTCAACATGATGATCGACAATGTTCATATCCACTCATTCTCCTTTTTTTAGAGCTGAAGCCTTTGGTGAAGATGAATAAAAAAATGGACAATCGCTGTCAAAGTCTCTGATATCAATTTTATGTTATCAGCTCCATTCAATTTAGATAGAAAGTTGTGATGTAATATCACAAAAAAGATGGCAGGGCAAAATCACCTCACATCAGTCATCTTCATTCAGAAAAATGGGTAAATATGATATGTTGTAGACAGAAGAATTTCTTTCAGAAAGATGGGTATCCCAAGAAACAAAGACTTTCAATGGGAAAATCCGTTTAGACAAGCAAGTGGCAAGAGGTGAGATAGATGATTTATATCGGATTAACTGGCTGGGGAGATCATGACAGTCTGTACCCGCCGAGAATTGGCAGCTCTCAAAAGCTGTTTCACTACGCATCAACGTTTCCCATTGTGGAACTGGATGCAAGCTTTTATGCTGTTCAGCCTGAGCGGAACCATGAAAAATGGATAAAAGATACGCCAGACGCCTTTCAATTTGTTGTGAAAGCATATCAAGGAATGACCGGGCATCAAAGAGGCGAGATCCCGTTTGCTTCAAAGGAAGAAATGTTTGACGCCTTTATTCTTTCACTGACTCCTCTCATTCGAGCAGGGAAACTGGCGATGGTTCTGTTTCAATTTCCACCATGGTTTGATTGCAAAAAGGAGCACGTCCACTATTTAAGATGGTGTAAGGAGAAGATGGGGGAGATTCCTTGTGCACTCGAATTCCGAAACCGAACTTGGTTTTCAGACGAGTTTTATGAACAAACCTTATCTTTTATGGAGAAAGAAGGGTGGATTCATTCCGTCTGTGATGAACCGCAAGTCGGAGAAGGGTCTATACCGCCAGTCATAAAAGCCACACACCGTGACAAAACATTGGTCCGTTTCCACGGAAGAAATAAACAAGGCTGGCTTCACCCGGCAGATCATGAGAACTGGCGTGAAGTTCGTTACTTATATTTATATAATGAAGCTGAACTAAAGGAATGGAAAAAGAACCTCGACATCCTGCATCAACAATCGAAAGATGTATATGTCGTATTTAATAATAACTCAGGCGGAGATGCGGCAGCGAATGGCCAGCAAATGATTGATTTGCTGGATTTGACGTATTCAAGCTTATCCCCGAAGCAGTTAGATTTATTTAGTTAAACGAGAGCTGTGGCTTTCAATTTGAACGAGACGGTTCAGTGACAACTTGAGGGAGAGATCAACATGCTGCAGAAGCTATGGTTATATCATACAAACGACTTGCACAGCCACTTTGAAAACTGGCCAAAAATCGCAGCTTATATTGAAGAAAAGCGTCAAGTTCACGATCAGATGCTCTTATTTGATATTGGCGATCATATGGATCGAGTAAACCTTGTATCAGAAGCGGATTATGGAAAAGTGAATGTCAAACTTCTCAATCAGCTTGGCTATGATGGAGTCACAATTGGTAATAATGAAGGCATTACGTTGCCTCATGAGCAGCTCGACCAATTGTACAAAGACGCGCAATTCCCGGTGATTTTATCTAATTTATTTGAAAAAGGCAAAAGACCATCGTGGGCAAAGCCTTATGAAGTGATCACGTTGAAAAATGGACTGAAGATCGCCGTCTTAGGGGTGACCATTGCGTATACACCTGTCTATGAAAAGCTGGGCTGGGACATTACAGACCCATTTGAGAGCATACGGGAGATGCTACAAGAAGTGAAAGGACAAGCCGATGTCATTGTTCTTCTTTCCCATCTAGGCATCATCCATGATCGAGAGGTAGCCCATGACTTCCCGGAAATCGACATCATCTTAGGCTCACATACGCATCATCTTTTAGAACAGGGCGAGATGGATAATGGCGTTCTTCTTGCATGTGCTGAAAAGTATGGGCATTATATTGGCTGTGTCGAGCTGACCATTGACACAGCGAGTAGCGAGCTCATCGAGAAAAAAGCGACGGTGCAATCAGTGGACCAGCTGATCAGTGAATCCGATGAAGCGATCACGACTTTACAGAAAGCAGAAAGACGAGCGAAGTCACTCATGCAGGAAAAAGTGACATCCATTAAATCAAAGCTCGAAACAAAGTGGTTTGATGACTCTCAGCTTCCGCAACTTTTAACAGATGCCATTAAAGAATGGTGCGAGGCAGATATCGGCATGATGAATGCTGGGATGGTGCTTGATTCATTAGAGGCTGGCATCGTCACAAGAGAAGACATTCACCGGATATGCCCGCATCCCATTAATCCAATCAGGGTGACACTTACTGGGAAGCAATTGGTCGAAACAGTGTCTCGTGGCTGTGAAGAAAAAATGGAACAGCTACGCATCAAAGGCTTTGGCTTTAGAGGCGAACTGATGGGGAAAATGCTATACAGCGGTTTGACTTATTCATTAGAAGAGGGCGAAGCCAAACGAGTAAAAGAGGTCTATGTAAACGGCGAGCTGATCCAAGAGGACGTGTCCTATACAGTTGGCACAGTAGATATGTATACACTTGGTTCTCTTTTTCCCCATATACGTGACCATGAACACATTGAATATTTCATGCCGGAATTTTTACGTGATGTCCTGAGCTGGCGATTGAAGGACGCAAAGTGAAATCCGCTCCAGCCTAACAACACTTGCCCTCCCTTCACATAGATTGTGTTGAAGGGAGTGAAGGGATATGGTGAATTTAACACCTATTACAATTGATGGCCATTCCTTTACAGCCGTCACCGTCAAACTGCCAAAGACCAATTTCATGGCAGTGACAAATGAGCATGGTTATATTATGTGCGGTGCACTTGATGTCGGGCTCCTAAATGAAAAGCTTGCAGATAGAGGAATCATCGCAGGAAGAGCAGTCGGTGTAAGAACCATCGAGCAATTGCTGGATGCACCTTTAGAATCTGTGACATATGCCGCTGAGTCGCTCGGCATTCATGCTGGCACAATTGGAAGAGATGCATTATTAAAAATGGTGAAATAAAATGAACAGATGATTCCTATCCCCCCGCCTGTCTGCATACACTTGTAATGGAGAAGGGGGGATTTTTTATTGAGATTGAACCGCCGTTATCGCCCCTATAAAAAGGGCCCTCTGCCATTTCGTTATGTCATGCTGCTTGCCATATTATTTTTTGTGCTCTCAACTGTCATTAGCCTATTCTTCATCAATCGTTCCATTAAACCAACGTTGATTCACATTGCTGAACTAGAAACAGAACGAATCGCCAATCATCTCATCCAATATTCTGTTCAGGATTTTGCAGATGATCAGGAGAATATGAAGGATATGGTTGTGATGAATACAAGTGAGAACGGAAAAGTGACAACTATCGACTTCAATGCGCAAGCAACATCGAAAGCAATGGCTGACCTGTCACGTCACCTTCAAAAAAATCTAGAGGACATTGAAAAGGGGAATTTTCAAAAAGAGGCAAAAGAAGCATTAAAGGATCAAACAGATGGACATGACGGCATTATATATAACATTCCGCTTGGGCAAGCGTCCGGAAATGCACTTATCGCCAACCTAGGACCAAAAGTGCCTGTACGATTCAGTGTCATTGGTGACCCGCATACGGACGTTGAAAAAAACATTAAGCCTTATGGCATCAACAATGCCTTGATTGATATTAGTGTACTCATTGAGGTGAAGGTGAGAGTCATCATCCCATTCGCCTCAGAAACCATCGTCGTCAAAAACTCCGTGCCTGTCTCCATTCAAGCCGTTCAAGGAGATGTCCCAGATTATTATAATGGCAGCGGAACAAATTCAGGCGCTCCATCGATTGTTCTGCCAGAAAAAAAGGAGAAGAAAGAATAACAGCCCAATGGACGGATTGGGCTGTTTTTTCATACACTGTGATTGCATATAGTGTTTTTGTGATGAACGTTTTGTTGTTACGAAACAGACAGTCTTGTCCTTGCATCATTTTCATCGGTGATATAGGTCACGTCTTCAAATCCACATTCAACTGCATTCTTGTATAGCCATTCGAGTGTTCCCTTATTTTTGCAATAGATCGTGACATAGGAGCAATCGGCCACTAAAAGAACAAGCTCGCATTGGCTTTCAATAAATTCTTCATAGGTCTTAATATGAGACAATGTCCCTTTTGGATATGCTTGTAAATCGGCGAAAATCATATAATGCGTCTTGTTTTCAATGAGGTGTTTGAGTTCTATACCGTCCATTTCTGTTTTACCTTCAGGAAAAAGTTCTTCATCTTTTTGGCCATCAACTAGTATATTCGAGTCTTCGGTATCGATTCGCCAGCTGAATTTGGTGATGTCGATCGGTTTTAGCACTTCTCCAAGGAAGACTCCGTATTCATTTGGAATGGTAAAAGTCATTCCTCTTTTCAAAAAACAACCTCCTAACTCTTTGTGAAGTAATCTTTCATTGGCTGTGATGCTTAGACTTTTTTTTATGTGATCTGTTCATCTTATCCTAATTAACCACTTGATTCCATACGGATCACGTGCCATGATAAATGTTCATTGTTTTCCTTTTCTGAATAGTGTAGCTATCCTGAAGGCTGTTTTTCACGATCGTCTGTTATGAAGGTGAGAGGAGGATTTGATTGATATGAAGAAAATTCATGTAAGCGGGTTTTGTTTTTTAGTATTTGCCATTGTATTTAGTGCTAAGTATATGTCAGCATCGATATTATTAGCTGGGAGTGACAGTTTGAGTGTCGACTTATTTAGAGGGATGTTTGACATGATTCCACTCGAAGTAACAGTTGTGTATCTCCTTTTTTTCATCATGGGTATTCTTTTTTTAGTTTTAGGATTGAAAGAGAAGCATAAGCAGTAACTGTAGACAAGTGATGACCGGGGAAATGTTGATACATATCAAAAGGAGAAGCAAGCGGTATCGCTAAACTTCTCCTTTTATTTATCGACGTTTCCGCTCGGCTCTTTCCCATGCCCTTAAATGAGGGTAAGGATCAAACGACCATTCAGTTCGTCCATTGTCTTTATACATGCCGTAATGAAGGTGTGGCGGGAATTTTCCTGCTGTGCCAGGTGGACCGTAACCGGAGCTTCCGACTGATCCGATGACTTGACCAGGTTCTACAATCTGCCCAGCTTTGAGTCCTTTTGCAAAGCCATTTAAGTGGGCAAAATAATGATAATGATTATGAATATCTCGAATGCCGATCCGCCAACCGCCAAAGCGGTTCCAGCCTTTCATTTCAATTACGCCGTACGATGTCGCACGAACAGGAAGACCGTAATGAGCAAACAGATCAGTGCCCTCATGAATTCTTCTGCCTCCAAAGCCTCTCGCATCACCCCATGTACTCCTGTAGCTGTAGTCAGCGCCAACCGGAAGAGGAAACGCATGCTTTCCAAGGTCAAGATGGCCGTAATGCTTATAGAGCTTCATAAAAGATGAAATGATTCCAACGGTTTGATCACGTCCGTAATAATCCCACAGCGCAATTTTTAATTGATCGATGCTGCTGCCGTAATGGAGCAAGTATTGAGCAAACGTGAACAGGACATCTTCATCGTTATCGATTTCCGCTTTTCCATCCCCATTACCATCAAGTCCAATACCGTCAAACACTTTAATGCTTAATGGAGAGGTATCCTGCTTATTGGGATTTTCTGGTCCCATCCACATTTCCCGGGGAATGTAGATGCCAATCACACCTGTTTGTTTTGGTAAATCTCTTCTGCTTTTGCGTATATTGTGTTCATACTGATCAACCGCAGCAAGTACATACCACGGGACCTGTGTGGTGATGGCGATCTTTTCATACAGTGCCATTCGCTGTTTTAATTCATCGGGCTGTTTGTTTGCCCCTTGTGCATGGACTGATGCGGGAATCATTGAAAGAGCGATGATGATCGCTAAAACCACTTTCACAAACGTCCATCTCCTTTCTTCGAACATACCTTCTACCGTTTAGTGTGGTTTGATCACGTTATTTCATAAGAAGAAAATGTTAGTAATTTTCTTCTGTTATTTTAGGAGTCTTTTGGGTATTTTTGCAGCTCATTCCCTTGTTGTTCAATCTGTACTATGTTAAAGTGTCTAAAGAAAAGGCCTTAGGCCGAAGATTCAATTTTTTGCGGCAACAGCTGCATCCATCGTATATAGCAGGAAGATGATTGTATATGCACCTTTAACGAATTCATATGGAGATGATGGAATTGGCAAAGAAGGAAGAGCACGTAAGAAAACCGGACTGGCTTAAAATTAAGCTGAATACGAATGAAAACTATACCGGTTTGAAAAAAATGATGCGGGAAAACAACCTGCATACCGTTTGTGAGGAAGCGAAATGTCCGAATATTCACGAATGCTGGGCAGTGAGAAGAACTGCTACATTTATGATCCTCGGATCTGTTTGTACGCGCGCATGCCGTTTCTGTGCGGTGAAAACCGGACTTCCTACTGAGTTAGACTTGCAAGAGCCAGAACGCGTGGCAGATTCAGTGGCTTTGATGAATTTAAAGCACGCTGTTATAACAGCGGTTGCAAGGGATGACCAAAAAGATGGCGGAGCAGGCGTATTTGCTGAAACTGTTCGTGCCATTAGAAGAAAAAGTCCATTCACAACAATTGAAGTTCTCCCTTCAGACATGGGTGGCAATTATGATAATTTGAAAACGTTAATGGATACACGCCCTGATATTTTAAATCACAATATTGAAACAGTACGCAGGTTAACACCAAGAGTTCGTGCACGGGCTACATACGATCGTTCATTGGAATTCTTGCGTCGTGCAAAAGAAATGCAGCCTGACATTCCAACGAAATCAAGCATTATGATTGGGCTCGGTGAAACGAAGGAAGAAATCATTGAAGTTATGGATGATCTTCTTGCTAATAACGTCGACATCATGGCAATTGGTCAGTATTTACAACCTTCGAAAAAGCATTTGAAAGTGCAAAAATACTACCATCCAGATGAGTTTGCAGAGCTGAAGGAAATTGCCATGTCAAAAGGCTTTAGCCACTGTGAAGCTGGACCGCTTGTCCGTTCTTCTTATCATGCAGACGAACAAGTAAACGAAGCGTCTAAGAAGCGTCAAGCGCAAGCATAACAAAGAAAACGCCAGAGCTCTCTGGCGTTTTTTCTCGTATTAATTTTGGCCGTAAGGTGCGTTTCGTCTCATGGTCCGATCGGAATTCGTCATGCCATTGGCATCTTCTTTCGTTGAAATATCTCCGCCTTGAGGAGAGTATTTCATTTGTTGAATCGTTTTCGTTAAAATTTGATCAAAATCACGTGAGTTGGTTTGAAGACGTGAAAAATTGGCAATGGATTGAAAGTGCTCTGGGTTATCAGAGACGTACACATGATAATAACGAGGGAGAACAGAAACCGCTGTTTTTTTCACTTGATCGGCTGATTCATCTCGGTTTTTGTTGCCTGTTCGATACACAATGAGGGCATCCTCGTCTGTGACAAGTGTTGCTGCATCCTTTATATTTGGCAGCTGAATGGCTAAACTTGTAATCACGTGGGCAAGATGCTCACGATTTAAAGCAGGGGTTCTTTCCTTCTGATCGGTTACTTGCTGGCGCTGATAACGAACATAGCCTGCTCGATTCGTATCTGCTTCTGGCATGTTGGAATTATTTCCTTCATGACGATCAGACAGGCGAATTGTCTTACTGGAAGAATCTTCATCCACTTGCCGGTTCATGCCGGATTGAAAGCCGCACCCGCCTAAAAGCATGCATAGGAGAATAGTGGCTGTCAGTTGTTTCATCATAAATGTGACCTCCTTTTTTCTTTAGCTTCGGCTAAATCGGAAAAAACATGCTTTAGCAATTGATGGAGTTGTTCCAATGAATTATCATTAAAGGTGGATCGTTTAAAAAGAGGTGAGAAGATGATCGTCATTCAGAATGCTACCTTTGATCTTGTCAGAGAAATCAAAGACGGCTTTGATGAGGAAGCGTTTAAAGCAAGGTACTCAGATATTTTAAATAAGTATGATTATATTGTGGGGGATTGGGGCTATAACCAGCTTAGGCTGAAGGGGTTCTTTGATGACCAAAACCAAAAGGCCACATTCGATACAAAAATCAGTACACTCGATGAATACATTTATGAATACTGTAATTTTGGCTGTGCCTATTTTGTCTTAAAGCGGATTAGAAAATAACGCAAAGGGGAGCGTCATGATGTATTTCGTAGACAGAAAGAAGATTGAAGAGACATTACGTTTTTTTGAGGAGCAATATAATTTGATGCGCAGTCATCAAACATGGTCAAGCCCTTTAGAAAAAAAAGCGCTGGAACGAATTGTTCATTTGCTCGTCGAATGTATTCTTGATACAGGAAATGATATGATTGACGGCTTTATCATGCGGGACCCAGGAAGCTATGACGACATCATGGATATTCTTGTGGACGAAAAAGTTGTACCAACAGAAGAAGGCACTCACCTGAAAAAACTGGTCTCGTGCCGTAAAACACTTGTTCAGCAATACCAAGAAGTGGTTCATCACGATTTGTTGCAGGTCATCAGTGAGGTAGAACAGGCGCTGCAAGTCTTCCCGAATCGAATTCGCACTTACTTGGAGCAGGAGCTTGGACCAGTATCAGCGTTTAAATAAACCATTGGAGTTGTATGCAGCATGAAATACAAAGGCTATTTAATTGATTTAGACGGGACGATGTATAAAGGAACAGAAAAGATCGAAGAGGCGGGGCAATTTGTTCACAAGTTAAATGAGTTGAACATCCCTTATTTGTTTGTCACGAATAACTCTTCACGCACGCCGAAGCAAGTAGCAGAAAAACTGGTTTCATTCGATATTCCAGCAACGGAAGAACAAGTCTTTACAACCAGTATGGCGACGGCAAACTATATCGCAGAACAAAAGAAAGATGCCTCGGTGTATGTGATCGGAGAAGAAGGCATTCAGCAGGCCATCGAAGAAAAAGGACTGTCGTTTGGTCAAGAAGACGCTGATTTCGTTGTCGTTGGAATAGACCGCAGTATTACATATGAAAAACTAGCGGTAGGAGCCATTGCGATCCGTCAAGGTGCACAATTTGTTTCAACAAATGGAGATATTGCCATTCCGACAGAAAGAGGGCTGTTACCTGGAAATGGATCGTTAACATCTGTGCTGACGGTTACGACAACAGTGGAGCCAACATTTATCGGGAAGCCAGAGTCTATCATTATGGAACAGGCCATGCGGGTGCTCGGGACAGATGTGTCAGAGACGCTCATGGTGGGCGATAACTATGATACCGATATTATGGCAGGGATGAATGCAGGGATGGATACACTGCTTGTCCATACAGGCGTCACGACAAAAGAGCTGCTTCAGAAATATGACAAACAGCCAACCTATGTCATTGATTCATTATCTGAGTGGATTGAACGATTATCTTAATGAAAAGAGGACAAGCGTCAGACGCACGTCCTCTTTTGTGTTTTATTCTGCATTTCTCGCACTATGTGCAAGTCTGCTTGATGCTGCCGCAGCAATAGCACCGACAATGTCATCTAAAAAGGTGTGGCATTCGCCTGAGGATTTATCGTTGAGTTTTCCAAGAATCCCTGGTTTTTCTTTGTCGATATATCCGTAATTCGTAAAGCCGATGGAGCCATAAATATTAACGATGGCAAAGGATAAAATTTCATCCACACCATATAAACTTTCATCTGTTTCAAGAATGGATTGCAGCGGTTCTGTCAGCTTTTTTTGCTCAGCGAGAACATCTAGTTCAACGCCTGTTAAGATGGCATTTTGGACTTCACGTTTTGCGATGACACGTTCCACATTGTGGATGCACTCTGTCATGTCTAAGCCAGGATGATATTTTTCCTGTAAAAAGAAGACAAGGTCTGCTATATCTTGAATGGTTACGCCTCGTTCTTGTAAACGGCGTCTTGCTGTTTTTTCTACTTCGTTCATCTCATGATGATGCGGCATGTTCCTCACCCAATCCTCGTAATTTGTCCACAACGTGTGAAATAGCTTCGGATAGTAAATAGTATTCATAAATCCCTCAACCTGCGACTACGATATGATAAGAGACTGATTTTATGAACGCAGGTGAAATCATGAAAGAAACCATTTATCACACATTTGGTATTGATGTGCGTCAATTTATGCCATATGGCAGTTATCAGAGCTTTCAAACGGCGAAAGCTCTCTTCATCATTGTTCCCGTGTCTCATTTGCGAGAAGAAGAACTCACAGAGCTTTATCATATCAGTCAGTATTTACTGAATGACGGTGACCCATACGTTGCCGTGTTTGAATTAACAAACGAAGAGAAACCGACTTTTACCCATGGAAAAGAACTGTACGCTCTATTAAAGGCAGCACCGCGTGTTACAAGCCGCTCATTTCAGCACGCATCAGAGCTGGCGGCCTTTCATGTCAGGGGGAGAGGATTTCCTTATGAGGTGTCTGAAACAAAACGTGTCGGAGCTTGGAAGGAATTATGGGCAAAACGGTTAGACCAGCTGGAAGGCTTTTGGATGCAGCAAATGCATCAAAAACCACTTGAACGATTTGAAAAGAAATTCATTGAATCCTTTCCGTATTATCTCGGATTAACGGAAAATGCCATTCAATATTTAGTGGATACAGAGCTTGATGATGAACCAAAAGAATGTGATTCAGGAACTGTTTGTCATCAGCGCTTTTCACGTATGACCTGGCCACATGAGCAGCCGCTTCGTTTACCTGTTGACTGGGTATTTGACCATCCAACAAGAGATATCGCGGAATATTTAAGAGAAACCTTTGTCCAGCATAAGGAGGATTTAATTGAAGAGGGATTTTCCTTTTTGCAGCAATATGAGCAGGTTACGCCTCTTTCATCATTTTCAAAGCGACTGCTGTACAGCCGTCTTCTGTTTCCGCTTCATTATTTTGAAATTGTCGAAGGTTATTATATGTCAGGAGAAAATGAAAAATCTTATTATGAAGAACGATTAGATTACGTTTTAAATGATGCGAACCGCTACGAATATTTTCTCAAGGTGTTTCAAGAATTGAGTGCCATGCGCAGCGGTGGGCATCTCATTCCTCCTGTTGGATGGATTCATCAATCCGCTGATTTGAAGTTTCAGTGAACAGACGAAACGTCTCTTTTCTCTTGAGGCGTTTTTCGTTATGCTTAAAGAAATCAACCAAAGGAGTGTTCTTCTTGACGAAACCTTATGTTTATATCACAAGAAAGCTTGATGAAACAACACTTACACCATTAAAAGAAGTCGCTCATATTGATATGTGGACGAGCGAGGATGAGCCGTGTCCAAGAGAAGAGTTAGAAAAACAAGCGGCTCAAGCAGATGGGCTGCTCACGATGCTGTCAGATCAAGTAGATGAGGCACTTTTATCAAATGCTCCAAATCTAAAAGTGGTCGCGAATCTCGCGGTCGGCTATGACAATATTGATCTAAAGGCAGCTAAAAAGCACGGGATCACGGTATGTCATACACCGGACGTCTTAACAGAATCGACGGCTGATTTAGCCTTTGCGCTTTTGATGGCGTCAGCAAGACGAATTGTCGAAGCGAGTGATTGGATTAAGGATGGGAACTGGACAGGCTGGGGGCCGCTTCTTCTAGCTGGTGCTGATGTTCATCATAAAACGTTAGGGATTGTCGGAATGGGCAGTATTGGAACCGCACTGGCCAAGCGGGCAAAAGGTTTTGATATGAATGTTCTTTATCATAATCGTTCAAGAAAGCCAGAAGCAGAAGCGCAACTAGGTGTGACCTATGCCGCATTTGATGAGCTGCTTACGCAGTCTGATTTCATCGTTTGTTTGACGCCTTTAACGCCTGAAACGAAAGAAATGTTTAATAAGAAAGCATTTGAGCAGATGAAGAACACGGCTTACTTCATCAACGTTTCCAGAGGGCAGACGGTAGACGAAGATGCTTTATATGATGCTGTCACGACAGGAAAAATTGCAGGAGCAGGTCTGGATGTATTTAGCAAGGAGCCAGTCAGCCCAGATCACCCGTTAACGACATTACCAAATGTGACAGTGCTTCCTCATATCGGAAGTGCAAGTGTTGAAACGAGAAAAAACATGATGCATTTATGTGCTGAAAATATTGCGCTTGTCCTGCAAGATCAGCAAGCCAAAACGCCAGTTCAGGCGTAATCTCAAGCTTCCCGGCTTCGGGAGCTTTTCTCACAAAAATATTTTGAAAATATAGAATCTTGATATAAATAGCTGTTAAGCGGTTTCATTCTCATATTCTCTTATTTTATTACCTTGTCAAAATGAGGATACCCCTTTATAATGTGTGTACATTGAATGTCTGTGTTAGGTTAACAAATGTCTTTTTAGAGAGGACATTTACGGAGAAAGGTGGAATTTCAGGTGAAGGCAATTCGAGTTGGACTACTAGGATTAGGAACAGTGGGGAGCGGTGTCGTTAAGATTATTCAAGATCATCAGGATAAATTAATGCACCAGATCGGCTGTCCGGTAATAATACAAAAAGTGCTTGTGAGCAATCCCGATAAAAAAAGAGATGTGGATGTGGCAAGAGAGGTCTTCACAACTGAAGTATACGATGTGATTCGAGATCCAGAGATCGACGTCATTATTGAAGTGATGGGCGGCATTGAAGAGACAAAACAATATTTAATAGATGCACTAAATGAGAAGAAGCATGTCATTACAGCCAATAAGGATTTAATGGCGCTATATGGCACAGAGCTTTTACATGTAGCAAAAGAAAACGGCTGTGACCTTTACTATGAAGCGAGTGTCGCAGGTGGGATTCCGATTTTGCGTACACTAGAGGAAGGTTTAGCCTCTGACCGCATCACAAAAATGATGGGAATCGTGAACGGGACAACGAACTTTATTTTAACAAAAATGAATGTCGATAAAAGTGCGTATGAAGATGTATTAAAAGAAGCACAGAATCTTGGCTTTGCAGAAGCAGATCCGACGGCGGACGTAGAAGGGCTAGATGCGGCAAGAAAGATGGCCATCCTGGCAAGACTCGGCTTTTCCATGAATGTAGACTTAGAGGATGTGAAAGTGAAAGGCATCTCGGACATCTCGGATGAGGACATTAATTTCAGTAAACGTTTTGGCTACACAATGAAGCTGATCGGAATTGCTCAAAGGGATGGAGAGAAAGTGGAGGTCAGCGTACAGCCAACTTTACTTCCTGATCATCACCCGTTATCTTCCGTCAACAATGAATTTAATGCTGTCTATGTTTACGGAAGTGCTGTCGGAGAAACGATGTTTTACGGACCTGGAGCAGGCAGCCTGCCAACAGCAACAGCTGTAGTCTCTGATTTAGTCGCTGTTATGAAAAACATGCGTCTTGGTGTGAATGGCAGTGGATTTATTGCACCGCAATTTGAGAAGAAAATCAAATCATCATCCGAAGTATTTGCTCAGCAATTTTTAAGAATACATGTGAGAGATCAAGTCGGAGCTTTCTCCCGCATTACATCGATTTTTTCTGAAAGAGGCATCAGCTTTGAAAAGATCCTTCAGCTTCCTGTCAAAGGGCATGATGAGCTTGCTGAAATTGTGATTATTACACATCAAACATCAGAAGAAGATTTCTCAAATATCCTGCAAACATTAAACGATCTCGACGTGGTGGTTCAAGTGAAGAGCACGTACCGAGTAGAAGGGAACGGTTTAAGCTGATGAAGTGGAATGGACTCATTGAAGAATTTCAAGAATTCTTACCAGTAAACGAACACACACCTAAACTAACATTAAATGAAGGAAACACACCGCTGATTCATCTCGCAAAGCTATCTGAAAAGCTTGGGATTGAACTTCATGTGAAAACAGAAGGCGTCAACCCTACAGGTTCTTTTAAGGATCGCGGGATGGTCATGGCCGTCGCAAAGGCAAAAGAAGAAGGCAATGATACGATCATGTGTGCATCGACAGGGAATACGTCTGCGGCAGCAGCAGCTTATGCGGCGCGCGCTGATATGAAATGTATTGTCATCATTCCAGATGGAAAAATCGCCTTCGGTAAGCTGGCGCAGGCTGTCATGTACGGAGCAGAGATTATTGCCATTGACGGCAACTTTGATGATGCGCTGAAAATTGTCCGCAGCATCTGTGAAAAAGCTCCGATTGCACTTGTTAACTCCGTCAATCCATACCGAATTGAAGGACAAAAAACAGCGGCATTTGAAATCTGTGAGCAGCTAGGCTCCGCACCGGACGTACTGGCGATTCCTGTTGGAAATGCGGGGAATATTACAGCGTACTGGAAAGGCTTCAAAGAATATCATGAGAAAAAAGGCACGGGACTGCCAGTCATGCGTGGTTTTGAAGCAGAAGGAGCTGCAGCCATCGTTAGAAATGAAGTCATTGAGCAGCCAGAAACAGTCGCAACAGCCATTCGCATCGGAAACCCTGCAAGCTGGAAGCAAGCTGTAGCAGCGGCAGATGAATCAAACGGGAAAATTGATGAAGTGACAGATGAAGAAATTCTTCATGCCTATCAATTGATCGCACGTGAAGAAGGTGTGTTTGCAGAGCCAGGCTCTTGTGCATCAATTGCAGGTGTACTCAAACAAGTGAAATCTGGAGAAATTAAGCCAGGCAGTAAAGTCGTCGCTGTACTAACAGGAAACGGATTAAAAGATCCGAATACGGCGATTGATATTTCACATATCAAACCGGTCACACTGGATGCAGATGAAGATCAAATTCTGGAACATTTAGAAAAGGCCGCACGCGTATGAGTAACGCCTCCATGCTTTTTTCAATCACAGTACCGGGAAGCACTGCCAACTTAGGACCAGGCTTTGACTCAGTCGGAATGGCGCTCAGCCGCTATTTAAAGCTATCGGTCTATGACCATGATAGCTGGCTGTTTGAAGCAGAAACAGATGTCGTGTCTGGTATTCCATCAGGCACCGATAACCTGATCTACCAAACAGCTAAAAAGGTCGCAGATGACTTTGGAAAAACACTCCCGCCTGTTCATGTCAAAGTGTGGAGTGATATTCCATTAGCAAGGGGGCTGGGCAGCAGCGCTGCTGCTATTGTCGCCGCTATTGAGCTCGCCAATCAGTTGCTTGAATTAAAGATGACCGATGATCAGAAGCTCTTTTTTGCAAGTGAGGTAGAAGGTCATCCAGATAATGCGGGTGCCTCTTTATTCGGTGGTTTACTCATCGGTCTTCATGAAGAAGACAAGACACATGCCGTTAAAGTACAGCATGTGGATGTAGATGTCGTCGTCGTAATTCCTTTTTATGAAGTGCTCACAAAGGATGCCCGTGATGTCCTGCCAGAGGATTTTTCCTATAAACAGGCCGTGAACGCGAGTGCAGTGAGTAACGTCCTTGTCGCCGCCTTAATGACGCAGAACTGGCCGCTTGTAGGGGAAATGATGAATAAAGATTTATTTCATCAGCCATACCGCACGATGCTTGTCCCAGAGCTGTCCAAGGTGGAGCACGTTGCTTCATTAAAAGGCGCGTATGGAACGGCATTAAGCGGTGCTGGGCCGACTATTTTGACCTTAGTGGAAAAAGGGAAGGGAGAAGCGCTGAAAAAGCAGCTTGCCCAAAATTTCCCGCATTGTGAAGTGGATGTACTGACGGTGCCGGTAGAAGGTGTCGTCGTCGAGCATCATTCTGTGAATCAAATGAAGAACGTGCTGTGAAGACGCACGTTCTTTTTTTATCCTTGTTTTTCATAACAAAAGCAGGGATTATTATTTAGAGAAGCGAACTATTTTTGATACATAAAAGGAGGAGATCAATTGATGAAGAAATTGATAGCAGCAGAGGATTTAACACAAATCGTGTCTGTTTCTCATCCAGTTTATTCACCAGATGGAAAAAAGGCTGTTTTTACAAAAGTATCGGTGAATGAAAAAAAGGATGATTACAATATTCATTTATGGGTTCGAGATGAAGAGACAGGGGAGCTGTCTCAATGGACATTTGATGATGGAAAGCATCATCAACCAGCATGGTCAAAAGACGGAAAGCAGCTTGCGTTTATTTTGCAGAAGCCAAAGGAAGTCCCTCAGCTCGCACTCATTCAGAGCGATGGCGGCGGAATTCGTACCTTAACGAATATTCCTTACGGCGTCTCTCAACCTGTATTTTCACCGGATGGAGCGTTCATTTATGCAGCGGTCTCATTAAAACAAGAAGAATCTGTTCATGATGAAAAAAAAGAAGAGCGTGATGACTTTGCTCCGGCCGTATATGATGATTTGACTTATAAAGCAGATGGCAGAGGCTTTTTAGACGGGCGTCTGACGCAAATTGTAAAAATCGATGTCCGTTCCGGCGAGGTAGAGATGCTTACGAGTGAGCCGCATCATCATGTGAATCATGTCATCTCTCCTTGCGGGAAGTGGCTTGCGTATATTCAGTCAAATCCTCAGACGTTTTACATAAGTGATATCTGTCTCCTTTCCTTAGAGGACGGTACATCCAAGAAAATCACCCAATCAACAGGCGCTTACACGACTGTATCATTTTCTCCAAATGGAGAAAGCCTTTTGTACATTGGACACGAACGTGAATTTGAAAATGCGACCTTCCTGTCATTGTGGCTGCATGACCTGAAGGAGAAAAAGACCGTTCAATTGTCAGAAATGCTCGATATGTATGTAGGAAACTGTATGGCAGGGGATAGTGCTATGGGTGAGGCCAATCAGCTTCCACAATGGACAAAGGATAGTCAGGGGTTTTATGCGCTTGTTTCTGATCAAGGGAGTACCGGAATTTATTATTTCTCTATTGAAGGCTTAGCCTATCCCGTTCGTTTAGAGGCAGAACATGTGACGAATTTCAGTCTTCATCCAGACGAATCAAAAATGCTGATCAGCCGTCTTTCACCTGTCTCGCCTAGTGAGCTGTATGAGCTGACTTTAGGGGAATCCTCGCTCAAGCAAATCACGTTTGAGCATGATGACTTTCTAAAGGAACATGTCATATCCGAACCTGAACCAATTTCTTTCCAGTCAAAAGAAGGAGACGTTGTACATGGCTGGTTGATGAAGCCTGCTCAGATGGAAGAGGGGAAGACATATCCACTAATCTTAGAAATTCATGGCGGGCCGCATGCGATGTACGGTCATACGTATTTTCATGAATTTCAAATGCTCGCCGCTGAAGGGTATGCGATTGTGTACATCAATCCTCATGGCAGTCATGGGTACGGACAGATGTTTACGGACCGTGTAAGAGGCAGCTATGGTGACGTTGATTATGAGGATGTCATGCTGGCTGTTGATCATGTGCTCGAAGCTTATGACTTCCTTGATGAAACAAGGCTTGGCGTAACAGGCGGCAGCTATGGCGGTTTTATGACCAACTGGATTGTCGGACAGACAGACCGTTTCCGTGCAGCTGTTACACAGCGTTCCATTTCGAACTGGATTAGCTTTTATGGCATCAGTGATATCGGTTATTTCTTTACAAAATGGCAGATTGATGGGGATATTTATGACTCTGTTGATAAGCTATGGGATCGTTCGCCGCTAAAGTATGTAAAACAGGTGAAGACACCGCTTCTCATCCTGCACAGTGATGAAGACTACCGCTGTCCAGTCGATCAAGGAGAACAGCTTTTTGTGGCATTAAAGGAGCTTGGAAAAGACACGAGATTAGTCAAATTCCCGAAGGCTTCTCATGATTTATCGAGAAGCGGCCACCCTGGGCAGCGTATTCAAAGACTGACCTTTATTCAAGAATGGTTTAGAGAGAAGTTATCCTAATTAAAAAACGGCCCTGATTGGGTCGTTTCAGCGTGTAGACAAACCCTCGCATTCGGTGTCAGTCCTGCGTTCCGGTGCTCACGAATGTCAAATTCGCTCCGCGCCAGTACTCGTCCTTCCTAGACTGCAAAGGTTTTCTATCACACTGAAAACAAGACAAAGGGCTAAAATTAGCCCTTTGTCAACAATTAAAAAACGGCCCAGTAAGGGCCGTTTTCATGTCATATATGAATTAGAAAACCTGTTCAACTTCTACAACGCCAGGTACTTCTTCTAATAATGCGCGCTCAATACCGGCTTTCAATGTAATGGTTGAACTTGGGCAGCTGCCGCATGCACCAAGAAGGCGTAATTTCACAATGCCATCTTCAATGTCTACAAGCTCACAGTCTCCACCATCACGTAATAGAAATGGACGAAGTTTGTCCAGTACTTCCTGTACTTGGTCTTTCATTTCGACTTCAGTCATTAGATATAATCGCTCCTTTCACAACATATCACCATTATATTCATCTGGACGATAAAAATCTATTGATTGGTTTCAAAGTTTCCTTCTCATTATAGCACAATCTCATCTTGAAACAAAAAGTGATTTTGACTTTTTTCATACAGAAAATTCAGCTAAAATAAAGAAAGAATAGGGGGCTTGTCAAATGAACAAAACCGTTGATCTTTATGTATATGGAAGAGATGTCCTGTGCGCTAGCTGCGTGAATCTGCCTTCTTCAAAAGATACATTTGAGTGGTTAGATGCAGCATTAAAACGAAAATATCCAAATCAGCCGTTTCGCATCACATATATCGATATTGAGCACCCGCCTGAAAACGAACGCCAAAAAGAATTATCTGAAAGAATTCTTGATGATGAATTCTTTTATCCGCTTGTCCTTGTTGAGGATCAAATTGTAGGAGAGGGCAATCCGAAATTAAAAGATATTTATCAAGAAATGGAGAAATACGGGTACGAAGAGAGCAGTGAATGAGCTGTTCTTTTTTTAGAAAAATAAATCGAACATACGTTCCTTTTTTTAGGTTGATTTAGAACGTTTGTTCTTATATAATGAGAGGAAAGGAGCGTGAGCATCATGAATTATTTACTAAAACAATCTCTTCATCAACAAATACCGATTGATATGATTTATATGAAGAAAAATGGAGAGTGCTCGAAACGAAAAATCATTGTACATCGTCAAACTGAACAGTTCATACAAGCGTATTGTTTATCGAAGAAGACGATCAGAACGTTTCGTAAAGACTGCATCCTTGCGCTTGCTCCTATCAAAGTGAACCATCCATCGGCACATGCCGTTTCATAATAAAAGCTCCTTCATTAGAAGGAGCTTTGAGAAAAAATTCACATCATTTTATCCATTGTGATGCTTATACATCCAAAGAAGTCCAGATTTTAAGAGTCTTGGAACACGACCAACAAGCGGGCGATCCGCTACTAAGCCAAAGCCGGCTTTTTTCCCTAAAGAGCCGAGTACGCCTTTTAACTTAAACTGCGGGTAAGCCTCAGGAAGCGGCTCGTTCTTCCAGCGTTTCTGTAGAGATTGCACAATTTGCTCTGCCTGTGCCTCGGCAAGCTGTGCACTTGGTGCGTGCGGCAAGCTTGCGCAGTCACCTACGACATAGACATGCTCATCTCCAGGGAGATTGTGATGAGGAGTTAAGACGACACGGCCTTGGGCGTCTTTTTCAACATCCATATCTCGCACGACTTTACTTGGCTGAATTCCTGCTGTCCACACGATGACATCTGCTTCAATGGCATCGTCATGGTTGTACACAACTCCTTCTTCAACCTTCGTAATATTGGCGCAATTAATGATCTTTACATCATTTTCTTCAAACCATTTTTGTACATATAAACTTAATCTTTTTGGGAAACTGGAAAGAATCAGTTCTCCGCGGTCAAAAAGAATGATGTTTAAATCAGAACGGCTTTCACGCAGTTCACTGGCCAGCTCTACCCCGCTAAGTCCAGCACCGACGATACCAACCGTTGCACCTGCACTCAAATTGTTTAATTTGTTATACGTATGTCTTGACTGATCAATGGTTTGAATGCTGTATGTATGTTCTTTCGCACCAGGGACATTGTGATACTTGTCCTCACAGCCGAGTCCGATTACCGTATCATCATATGGAATCGGTTCACGGTCGCTAAATAAGATCTGTTTGTTTTCAATATCAATTTTTTCTACTTCCCCGTATTGAATATCCAGCTTTGGATGCTCTGGAAAAGATACTCGAATGTGATGATCAGAGATCGTTCCAGCAGCAAGTGCATAATATTCTGTTTTTAAACAGTGGTAAGGATTTCGATCAATTAATGTGATAGTAACATCATCAGGTAATTGATTTGGCAATAAGCGGTGGAGAACCCGCATATTCCCGTAACCTCCGCCGATCAAGACTAAATTTTTCATGACGATTCTCCTTTTCCCCCTAGACATTGAAAAACACTTATACTAAAAAACTTTAAGTTAAAATACCAAATAAAATTATATCGAATTTACTGTGAAACCACAATAATTGTTTCAAAATAACCTACATATTCATTACTTAGTCCTAAATAGTAAAACATTTTACGGGGAATAGGCGTAACGATTTATTGAAGCTCATGTTTTGACTAATAGAAGGAATTTCGGTAGGATAGTAAGGCAAATGTGAGGTGAAGCACAGTGTTTCCACTGATCGAATTTTGTGTAAGTAATCTTGCACAAGGGTCTCAAGAAGCAAAAGAGAAACTTGAAAAAGACCCAAACTTAGATGTAATGGAATACGGTTGTTTAAGCTACTGCGGCAAATGTATGGACTCCCCATTTGCCCTTGTGAATGGAGAATTTGTTTCTGGAGAAAATGCAGAGCAGCTAGTTGAGCGTATTTATGCTTTTATAGAGGAAAACGACATGTTTTAAATGCATCGCATGGGTCATGAGGTGCATTTTTTTCATATATTCAGTTTCCGTTTTTTAGGGGAAAATGTAGAAAGCGCATCCAATATGTTATGCTAATAAAATATCATCAAAATGAAGCATCACACGAGAGAAAAAGAGGCATATGCATAATAAAAGCCCTTTGCCATGGCAGCAAAGAGCTTCTATGTATGAAAAACGGGGGATGATAAGATTGTCTCCTGAATCGACTCCTTTTATACTATAAAGAAACAACATTTTTGGAGGACGCTCATGACATCATTTCAATTCACGAAAATGCACGGACTAGGAAACAATTATATATACGTCAATCAGATGAAGGAACAGCTTCCAGAAGAGCAGTTATCAGAGATAGCAATTCAGGTTTCTTCTGTTTACACAGGAATCGGTTCAGACGGAATGATCCTCATTTGTCCATCAGATGTTGCACCTGTGAAGATGCGCATTTTCAACAATGATGGATCAGAGGGGAAAAACTGCGGTAACGGTCTGCGTTGCGTTGCAAAATATGTGTATGAGCATCAAATCGTAACAGACACAACGTTTAAGATTGAGACATTGTCAGGACTCGTTGAAGCGACCGTTCATGTGCAGGGTGGTCATGTTCAGTTAGTGACAGTAGATATGGGTAAACCTCGTTTTGAAAAAGAAGCGATGCCGATGCTTGGTGAACCGGCCAGTACAACGATTAATGAACCGCTTGATTTTGGCACGACGACCTTAAATGGAACAGCTGTTTCAATGGGGAATCCCCATATCGTTTTCTATTTAGAAGACATTGAACAGGCGCCGCTCGATTCGCTTGGGCCAATTATTGAAAAGCATGACATGTTTCCAGAAGGCGTCAATGTAGAATTTGTGGAACGTGTCAGTGAAACGGAACTGCATTTTCGCGTGTGGGAAAGAGGATCAGGGATTACGCAAGCGTGCGGAACAGGAGCATGTGCTGCGGCTGTATCAACGATTGTGAATGGACATGCGAAAAAAGAAACGAATATGACCGTTCATCTAGCTGGTGGAGACCTCATCATTCGCTGGAAAGACAATGACCATGTGCTGATGACAGGACCTGCTGAAACAATTTGTGACGGCACATTCTATCTCTAAACCATTTATTTGAGAAAAGGCAACATCACGTTTATAATTGAAAAGAAACATCCAGTCAAAAGGAGGGATGATCGTGAGTACACCAGTAACGATTACAGAAGCTGCTGCATTGCAGATTAAAGATATGATGAAAGAACATGAAGAAGAAAATGCGTTCCTGCGAGTGGGCGTAAAAGGCGGCGGCTGCAGCGGTCTTTCATACGGGATGGGCTTTGACCATGAAGTCTCAGAGAAAGACACGCAGTTCGAACAGCAGGGCATCAAGGTCCTTGTCGACTCCGAAAGCCTTGACATCATGAACGGCACCATCATTGATTTCAAACAATCACTAATGGGCGGCGGTTTCACGATTGACAATCCGAACGCGATTGCGTCATGCGGATGCGGTTCTTCGTTCAGAACAGCCACGAATACCGGTACGCCGGAAGAGTGTTAACAACTGATCATGGATAATAATAAGCCTCCTTGTTCGTTTGTTCTTGTAACAACACGATTGAGGAGGCTTTTTGTTTGAAGAGGAAAGGTGACCAAAAAAGACACTCATTCCGCATCTCTTTTTATATAGCTTCTTCTATTTTCAAAAGTTCTTTATCCAAGACATCCACCAACTCTTGGGTGCTAAACATATAGATAACGACTTCTTTATTGCCATCTTCCACGTGGACTTCAATTTCAATTTTAATCTTTGCTGGTTTTTCATGGTACACCACTTCAAAGATGCCCATTTTTTTCGTTTCATTGTTTTTATTCATCTTTTGAACGTTGGTGAGTATCTGTTTGATTTCTTGATCACTCAAACCAGCATCTAAAACCGAAGTGGATACACGCTTTAAAAAAGGTTCTAGCTGATCAACATCCATATTCAATCCGGCAGCGAATTGAGCATAGTGTTTGTTATAGTCTTTTGCAAACACTTCAACTGAACCGCCAATCATCAGTAACAAGCTTAAACTAATCATGAAACGCTTTATCATCTTTCCACCTATCCTTCATGAAGATCTTCTACTTCCTATATCGGCTGAACCAATCAAACCTTCATTGATTCCATTCCTTCTTAAACAATTTGTAAATCGCTCAATTTTGTTACAGCTTGTCCTCACAACTGGCTATTTCCACTCGAAAAGAGTATCATGAGAACCAAACATAAACTGTCATCAGAAAAGAGGTTGCTGAGGTTTGAGTGAACAAATCAATTGCAGGAACTGTCATGAACTGATTCCGTATCGTTCGAAAACATGTCCATCTTGCGGGATAGACAAGCCGCTTCCGAAAAAGGAACGTGTGAAGGATCGGGTGATTTTGGTTGTGGCAGGAATTGTTGTGGTGTTACTTGCTGCAATGGTACTTGGAATGGCGAATGCCTATATTGGGATTTTTAAATAAACAAAAAAGGAGTTCCGCAGATGGAACTCCTTTTTTTGATCCGTTCTTATTTATTTTCAAATAAGCTTGTGGAATGAAGCGGCTGTACACGAGCTTTCGGGTCCATGTAAGCTTTCGCGTTGTTCACAGCAGTTGGTGCTTCACCAAATCCGCTTGCAATTAATTTGACTTTTCCTTCATACGTACAGATGTCTCCTGCCGCATAGAAGCCTTCGATGTTTGTTTCCATCGTGGATTTGACCACGATAGAGTTCTTTTCGATTTCAAGGCCCCATTGTTTGATTGGTCCAAGGGAGGAAACAAAACCGAAGTTGACGATCACGTCATCCACATCTAGTACTTGCTTTTTATCGCCTTTCACTTCTTCAAGCACAATTTGTTCAATGCGGTCTTCCCCAATGAGCTCAGTTGGCACAAATGGTGTCAGCACATTGACTTTCGAGTTGTGCAAGTTTTCTACACTGTGCTCATGTGCACGGAATTTATCACGACGGTGAATAATCGATACTTCTTTTGCGATTGGCTCAAGCATCAGTGCCCAGTCAACCGCAGAGTCTCCGCCGCCAAGAACAGCAACACGTCTGCCAGCGAATTGGTTCAAGTCATTGATGAAGTAATGCAGGTTGCTTCCTTCAAATGATTCTGCTGTATCTAGCTCAAGCTTTCTCGGTTGGAATGCACCGTTACCAGCTGTAATGATGATCGTTTTCGAATAATGAACCTCTTGATTCGTAACGAGTTTAAAAATACCATCTGCTTGTTTTTCAACCGTTTCCACAGCTTGCTCTAAGCAAATGGTTTGATCAAATTTATCCATTTGTTCCTTTAAATTATCAATTAATTCTTGTGCGCGGATTTTTGGGAAACCAGCCACATCATAAATGTATTTTTCAGGGTAAAGAGCGGATAGTTGACCGCCGAGCTGAGGAAGGCTTTCAATGATTTTCACACTTGCCTGTCTCATGCCTCCGTAAAACGCAGTAAACAATCCGACTGGGCCGCCCCCGATAACGGTAATGTCATATACCTTAGAATCTTCTTGCATTCCTTAATCCTCCCAAATGAAAATTGTTATCACTATATCATATCATACCACATATCGTCGTTTGACTTGTTTTGAAAAACTTGTCGTTTTTTGATGCTGATGCTGTGAAAAGGGGAAAAAAGAGAGAAAGACCGTTTATCCTAAGGATTTTCAGTTTAAAGCCTTGAAAAAAGGAGCAGAACTCGCTATTATTGTTAAGGGAACTAAATATTAATTTTTTATGAATTTTTGTCGGATACGGTCAAATGCTTTCGTTTTTTGTAGGTGAAAGTTCAGATTTTCACATACTTATTTTTTTGTTTAAATTTCATAAAATGCCGCAAAGCGGTTGAGAATAACGATATGTAATTCTTTATCCGTTTTACAGCAAATTTAAAAAAGGTGGATGTGATTCCAGTGAATAAACCGAAAATCGTTGTATTAGGTGCAGGTTATGGCGGATTAATGACTGTAACAAGATTAACAAAACAGCTTGGCACAAATGATGCGGACATTACTCTTGTGAACAAGCATAATTATCATTACGAAACAACATGGTTACATGAAGCAAGTGCAGGTACTCTTCATCATGACCGTTGTCGTTATCAAATCAAAGATGTGATTAACAGTTCCCGTGTCAACTTTGTACAAGCAACAGTTGAAAGCATTAATAAGGAAGAGAAGAAAGTTGTGACATCAGATGGCGAACTTTCTTATGACTACCTTGTTGTTGCGCTTGGTGCTGTTCCTGAAACATTTGGTATTGCAGGACTGAAAGAATATGCATTCTCAATCTCTAACATCAACTCTGCTCGTCAGCTTCGTGAGCACATTGAACTTCAATTTGCGACATATAATACGGAAGCTGAAAAGCGTCCAGAGCGTCTGACAATCGTTGTCGGCGGTGCAGGCTTCACAGGTATTGAGTTCCTTGGTGAGCTTGGAAACCGTGTACCTGAGCTTTGCAAAGAGTATGATATTGATCAAAAAGACGTGCGTATTATCTGTGTAGAAGCTGCACCAACAGCTCTTCCAGGATTTGATCCTGAATTGATCGACTATGCGATGAACTACCTTCAAGGTAAGGGTGTTGAGTTCAAAATCGGTACAGCGATCAAAGAATGTACGCCTGAAGGCATCATTGTTGGAAAAGACGATGATACAGAAGAAATCAAAGCAGAAACAGTTGTATGGGCTGCTGGTGTACGTGGTAACCCAATCGTTGAAGAAGCTGGATTTGAAAACATGCGCGGCCGCGTAAAAGTGTCTCCAGATCTTCGTGTACCAGAAAATGAAGATGTATTCATCATCGGTGACTGCTCATTAATCATCAATGAAGAAATTAATCGTCCATACCCACCTACTGCACAAATTGCGATGCAGCAAGGTGAAACAGTAGCGAAAAACCTTGCAGCACTAGTAAAAGGTGGCACGCTTGAAAGCTTTAAGCCAGACATCAAAGGAACAGTTGCTTCTCTTGGTGAACACGACGCTGTAGGTGTTGCGTTTGGTAAAAAACTTCAAGGAACAAAAGCTTCTGCAATGAAAAAAATCATCGACAACCGTTCATTATTCATGGTTGGCGGACCAGGACTTGTTCTGAAAAAAGGAAAATTCAAGTTCTTCTAAACCGATATAGACAAAAACGTGTATCCCTGTGGTACACGTTTTTTAATGTTTTACGGAATATTTTCTCACTTGGTACTGGACAGAAAAATATGTTATGATGAATTATCAGAAAATTTAGATTAAGGAGTGAGCAATATGAATGCACAAACGAAAGAAAAAAAGTCAACTTGTCAGTATTGTTCAGGAAAAGGATACTTTCAGTTATTGCTCGGCGGATCAGAAACGTGTGAGGAATGTAAAGGGACAGGAAAGAAGCATTAATTTTACGGCTTTTTCCATTGATTGACTTCATCTCTATTTCCAAGTTAAACTAATGATGGGATATTTGGGGGTGGAGATGAAGTGATCAGTTTACCAGTCGTTATCATTTCAGTTATTTTATTTTTCGTGTTATTCTTCGGCATTGGCTTTTTGCTGAATATGCTGCTGAGAATGTCATGGATTATGGCAATTTTATATCCAATTGTATGCCTTTTCATTATCAATAATCAAAAGATGATCGCTTATGTAAGAGAACCAGGCATTGCTTTTTCCGGGATAGGAGACCGCATCGTTTCTCTTGCTGCGGCAGATATCATTATTTTATTAAGTGGTTTAATTGGTGCCATTGCCTCAGGTTTTGTCATCAATGCTCTTCGTAAAAGAGGCTATCAAATGTTTTAACTCACTTGTCTACACGCAAGTGGGTTTTTTTGTTTCTCCTTTGCATAGTTTCCATTTTGTTTGGAAACAAATAGATGGGTAGAGGAGTGACAAATAGAAATGAAAACATGGATGAAACGATTGTTCATGACAGTTCTGTTTATGCTTGCCTTGATGACAAGCTTTACGGGCATATCTGGCGTAGAACCAAGTGATTTAGCTGCATGGGTGAAAGAGACCGATGCCGGTAAGCACGTATCTTCTTTTTTAAAGCATCCAAAAAGGCAGACGATGGCGGTGAAAAGTGACGATTTGCGTGCTGTTTCTCTCGAAGAAGCATTTAATTGGAACGATTATCCGAAGCAAAAGGTTGTCGCCACAGGTTATACAGCAGGTGTAGAATCAACAGGTAAGACGAAAGAACATCATGCATATGGCATTACATATTCAGGCGTCAAAGTAAAACGTGATTTATATTCAACCGTGGCAGCGGACCCATCTGTCTTTCCGATTGGAACTGTCCTGTTTATCCCCAATTATGGCTATGGTGTAGTCGCAGATACTGGGAAAGCGATTAAAGGTCATAAGCTTGATTTATATTATGAAACGGTTGATGATGTGTATAGAGAATGGGGTAAAAAAGTGCTGGACGTTTATGTGATTAAAAAGGGTGAAGGAACGCTGACAGAAAAAGACTTAAATCAGTTGAATGAAGCAGAATCGATGCAAGTGTTCCGGCAGCAGTTTCAAGCCAATAAAGAATAAAAAAGCTTTGGATCTCAAAAGGTCCAAAGCTTTTTCGTTTCTACATGAAGTAATAATCTAAGATGAGTGTGAGCAAGATTCCTGTTAAGCCGCCGAAGAAGACTTCAATCGGCTTATGCCCAAGAAGCTCTTTCAATTTCTTTTGCTTCTCTTTTTCTTCCGCACTTGGGAAGTTCTTTGCCTCGGCAACAAACCGGTTAAAATCTGTGACCAGTTTGTTCAGGACAGTTGCCTGTTCTCCTGCCTGTCTGCGAACACCTGTCGCATCAAACATCGTAATAATGGCAAAGATGGCGGAAATGGCAAAAATAGATGTTCCTAGCCCGTGCTCTAAAGCAACTGCTGTTGAGAGTGCTGTTACTGCTGCGGAGTGTGAACTTGGCATTCCGCCTGTGCTTGTAATGAGCGACCAATCTAGTCGTCTAGAAATGATAAATTGAATCGGTACTTTTACAAATTGTGCAAAAAAGATGGCTGCAAGGCTGGCAAGCAGCGGAAAATTCGTCAGTACGCTCATGAACAAGAAACATCCTCTCTTTAAGAAAAAATAACGTGCAAAATGATAAAGTATTTACCCTAGTAAGATAAAAAAATGATGGCAGTAAGAACTGTTGCCAAGTCCATGTTCATTATAACATTAAAGAAAGTAGATGTGGAACGAGGAGACCATGGACAGGCTGCTATTGATCGCTGCCGCTTTTTCATGATGCCCTTCCGCGTGCCAAAATATAAATGTTCTTCAAGGGAAGACAGGCTGGCAATGATCGTATCAGCACATAAATTTTGATATAATAGAAGTTCCAATGTGAAATATGGAGTTCATTGAAGGAGCGTGTGATAAATATGTTTTTCTCGACAAATGAGTTGCAACATAAAGATACACTGGCCATCGGACTTTTTCAAAAGAGCCAATTATCAGGAAAAGCAAAAGAAATCGATGAGTTACATGGAGGAAGAATCACTGAATTATTAAAAGAAGGCGATATTTCGTCCAAGCGAAATCAGCTTTCGAAATTTTTCCCATCCCCTGAAACCGGCATTAAACGTATTTATTTTGTCGGGCTTGGGAAGGAGTCAGATTACACGTTTGAAGAGGCAAAGGAAGTGTTTGCGCATTTATTTAAAAAGCTTCATCAAGATAAAAAGCAAGCAGTTTCGGTTTTGCTTGATACATTCACAGGAAAGGATCTGCCTGTTCAAGATGCAGCCCATGCCCTTTCTGAAAGCTGCCTTTTAGCTACATATGAATTACAAGATTTTAAACATAAAACGAATGAACCGGATCGCTTTATCGAATTTGTTTATGCAACAACGGATCATGATGCTGCCGAAATTCAGGCAAGTTTGAAAGTGGGCGAAGTCTACGGACAATCGGTCAATTCGGCTCGTACACTTGTGAATATGCCGCCGAACATGCTCACGTCCTCTGATCTTGCATCCTATGCGGCAGAGCTTGCTTATAAATATGAATTCGAGATTGAAATTTTAGATAAAGAACAAATGGAAGAGCTCGGAATGGGCGGTATTCTAGCCGTTAATAGAGGCTCAACAGAACCACCGAAGCTGATTGTATTGAAATATCAAGGCAAGGAAGAATGGACAGACGTCATCGGCCTTGTCGGTAAAGGCATTACGTATGATACAGGTGGGTATTCCTTAAAGCCAAGAGCAAGTATGGTGGGGATGAAAACTGATATGGGTGGCTCAGCCTCTGTTTTAGGTGCAATGGAAATCATTGGTGAACTTCGTCCAGAGCAGAATGTCATTGCAGTCATCGCCTCAACAGATAATATGGTCTCAGCAGATGCGATGAAGCCAGATGACGTCATTGTTTCGCTAAGCGGTAAAACAATCGAAGTGCTTAACACGGATGCAGAAGGTCGTCTTGTTTTAGCAGATGGTGTGACCTATGCGAAGCAGCATGGTGCCTCTGTGCTTGTGGATGTTGCGACATTAACAGGCGGTGTCATTGTGGCACTTGGGAATGAGACAACAGGCGTGATGACAAATAACGATGAACTGTATGCCCAGTTTAAAGAAGCATCAGAAGAATGCGGGGAAATGATTTGGCAGCTGCCAATCACCGAAAAAGATAAAAAACGAGTAAGAAACAGCAAAATGGCTGATCTGAATAACTCACCAGGCCGTGATGGTCATGCGATCATGGCAGGTGCATTTATCGGAGAATTCGCTGAAGACACCCCTTGGGTGCACTTAGATATTGCAGGAACAGCCACGACAGAAAAGCCTTCATGCTTTGGGCCAACAGGAGCAACAGGTGTGATGGTCAGATCATTAGCAACATTTGTGGAACGATTTGAACCGAAGAAATAAAGACAGAAGCTCTGCCAGTTGGCAGAGCTTTTTATGTAGGACATACGCCATTTGACGAAGTAAATTTTCTATGGTAACATACGTTGGTACTTTAATTATCTACTACATTAGTAAACTAAAGGATTTCGGAGGTTTCACCATGAATGCAGTTGTTTTAGCGGTTGTTTTAATGTTGATATTAAGCTTGCTGCGGGTCAATGTCGTGATTGCGTTGGCACTTGGCGCTTTAGCGGGCGGACTTGCAGGTGGATTAGGTCTAGGGGGAACAGTTCAAGCGTTCACTGACGGTCTTGGCGGAAATGCGACAGTGGCGATTAGTTACGCACTATTAGGTGCATTCGCAGCCGCACTGACGAAAACGGGTCTTCCTGATGCCATGGTCGAAGGAGCTGTGAAGCTTCTTGGAAAAGAAGGCGATTCAAGAAGAAAAACATTATCAAAAGTGCTCATTATTCTGGTCATTTTGATTGTATCTTGTTTTTCTCAAAACGTTGTTCCTGTTCATATTGCCTTTATTCCGGTCTTAATCCCGCCATTATTAAAGGTGTTTAACGAGCTTCAAATTGACCGCAGACTGCTAGCATGTGTGATGACTTTCGGACTTACTGCACCATATATTTTACTTCCGGTCGGTTTTGGACAGATTTTTCACGGAATGCTTCGTGACAACATGAAAGATGCAGGTTTAACAGTGAATTTAGCAGACATTCCGTATGCGATGCTGATTCCTGTAGGCGGCATGGTTGTTGGCTTGATCGTTTCACTCTTTGTCTATCGTAAGCCAAAAACATATGAGAATCGTGACATTACGGATGTAGAAAAATCAGCATATACAAAAAAGAGCTTATTCTTTGCTGGACTTGCGATCCTTGTATCACTTATTGTTCAGTTATATCTCTCTCAAAGCCTTGGAGTCGAAGGGATGATCTTCGGTGCGCTTGCAGGCTTGCTTGTCTTGTTTGTAACTGGAATGATGAAACGTGATGAAGCGGATGCGCTGATTACATCTGGCATGAACATGATGGCATTTATCGGATTTGTCATGCTTGTTGCAGCTGGATTTGCCAATGTTTTAACGAAAACAGGAGATATTGAATCTCTCGTCAAGGCGTCTTCTCAATTTATCGGAAACAGCCAAAGCTTAGCGGCTATTTTAATGCTATTGGTGGGTCTGCTAGTGACAATGGGCATTGGCTCATCATTTGCAACGATTCCGATTATTACGACGATCTTTGTCCCGCTTTGTTTACACTTAGGATTCAGCCCGATGGCGACTATTGCGATTATTGGTTCAGCTGCGGCGGTAGGAGATGCAGGTTCACCTGCAAGCGACAGTACACTCGGACCAACATCTGGACTGAATATGGATGGACAGCATCACCACATTTGGGGTACATGTGTCCCAACATTCGCCTTTTATAATATCCCGCTCGTCTTGTTCGGCTGGCTTGCGGCAATTATGCTATAAATGAAAAAAGGTTCCTTACTCATAGAGTAAAGGAACCTTTTCTGATATTAGGAAGCTGTTTGTTCTTTTCGAAAGGATGTGGCTTTTGAAACAGATCGATAAATTTTAGGTGCCAGCATCGCAAGGAGGATGGTCAGCGCGTAGTCTTTTACCATAAACCACATCATGAAGAACCATGTGGTTTGATAAGAGATTGGTGCGTTCAGCCATACATTTAATGCGATGTACGTATAAGTTGTCCCGATCACATACATCACGGTCGTTCCTGCAATGGCTGCAAATAAAAAGCGGCCAAAACCAGGGTTTTGTCTTTTTTCAAGAATGAATCCGGCAAGCCATGCAGCAGGAATGTATGATAACACAAAGCCACCGCTTTTTCCTAAAATAACGCCGAGACCCGCCGAGAACTGTGCGAATACAGGTGCACCAGCGATCCCAACAAGAGCATAGACAATCATGGCCAATGCGCCAAGTCGTCTGCCCAGCAAAAGACCAGCAAGCACACAAAAAAACGGCTGCATCGTAAGTGGGATTCCGCCGACCTGTAAAAATGGCACAATGGATGTGATATTGGCTCCGATAGCCATGAGTGCAGCAAACATCCCGACGAGCACAAAGTCAGCTGTTCTTGTCTTCTTTTGCATGATATTTCCCCCTGTCTTATCTGTACAAATAGATTAAGGGGAAGAGGTTCTTTTGTCAACTCATTTTTATTTTAGGTTAACAATAAAACCCGCCCCTGAAAAGGGCGGGCTACATATTAAGCTTCGGTCATGGAAGAGGTTTCAAGGGCTTTACTAACAGGCACATAATCATAGCCGAGATCACGAGCGACAGCTTCATAGGTGATATGTCCGTTCATCACATTGACGCCTTCAGCAATCGCCTTGTTTTCTTTGATCGCTTTTGCAGCGCCTTTATTTGCAATCTGCAGTGCGTATGGGACTGTGACATTTGTTAAAGCAACTGTCGATGTTCTCGGAACCGCTCCGGGCATATTGGCAACAGCATAATGTAAAATGCCATGCTTTTCATAAGTAGGCTGATCATGTGTTGTGATATGATCGATTGTTTCCACAATCCCGCCTTGGTCAATGGCTACATCGACAATGACAGAACCAGGCTTCATTTGTTTCACCATTTCTTCTGTGACAAGGGTTGGAGCTTTAGCACCAGGGATGAGAACTGCACAAATGAGCAGGTCTGCCTCGCTCACTGAATCTGCAATGTTAACAGGATTAGACATTAACGTTTTCATTTGATGACCAAACTGATCGTCCAGCTGACGTAATCGTTCCGCATTTACATCAATAAGGGTGACATCTGCGCCAAGTCCGATCGCCATTTTCGCTGCATTTGTTCCAACGACACCGCCGCCAATAATGGTGACTTTCCCTCTCGATACTCCTGGCACGCCGGCGAGCAAAATGCCTTTTCCGCCTTTTGGCTTTTCTAAAAATTGAGCACCAATTTGAGCAGCCATTCTACCTGCTACTTCAGACATTGGCGTTAATAGAGGGAGTGATTTTCCGTCCGTTACCGTTTCATAAGCAATGGCTGTTACACCTTTTTGTTTTAATGCTTCAGCCAAGGAGGGCTCTGCTGCAAGGTGCAAGTACGTAAATAAGATCAGACCTTCTCTGAAATAAGCATATTCTTCAGGTAATGGTTCTTTTACCTTCATAATCATATCAGAAGATGCCCACACATCTTTCGCTTGATCAAGAATCTCTGCACCAACAGATACATAATCGTCATCAGTGAAACCGCTTCCAAAACCAGCGTTCGTTTCAATTGAAATCTGGTGTCCAGCTGAAAGCAATTGAGATGCTGCTCCTGGTGTTAATGCGACCCGGTTTTCATTGTTCTTAATCTCTTTCGGAATGCCGATGATCATATCAATTCCTCCTATGCTTATCTATTGATATTGTATGTCTAGTGTATCCTGAAAGTTTAGAAAATTCTTCGGTTGAATGAAAAAATTAAAAAACGCCTCTTTGTGAAATTTCACAAAGGGACGTTTTTTAGCTTCATATCAAGATAAATGGTCATTTTCTCATTCATGTTTTTTAAATCAATTTCTGCAATGTCCGTAATCCGCTTCAGCCTGTAATTCAGTGTGTTGATATGAATATTTAACTGCTTTGCGGCGATATTGGCGTTGCTGTCACAATCAATAAATCGTTCAAGGGTCTCGACGAGGTTGGAATGATGCCTGAGATCGTAATCCTCAAGCTTTGATAAAGAGTAACTGGAATAAGACGATCCCTTTCGTTTTTCAGCAAGCACATCTAAGTATTGATAAATACCCAGTTCAGAAAAGCTGTTTAATTGTTCTGTTTCCACAGGAAAGCGTTCTTTTGTTTTTAAGACGGCCAGTGCTTCTTTATAGGATGGCTGAATATGAGTAATGTGATCGTAAATTCCACCAATGGCCGCTTGAACGTCATGGAGCTGATACCGATCAGACAACTGCTTTAGCATGCCGCTTGTGAATTGTTTAATATCTTGAAGCGGATGTTCTGTTTTTGGCGAGACAAGAATAATGAATTCGTTAAAATCAACAGTCGTTAAAAGCACCTGCACTTGCTGCGTTGTTTCAAGCAGATAGGAGAGCTTCTTTTCCGTATCTTCTGTGAGTTCATCACGAAGGCGAAAAATAATAATCGCATACGTGTCTGGACACCTCATCCCAAGTCTCAAGAAGAGATCAAGCATCTCATCCTTTTCATGAATATGTCCTGTGAGCATCTTCCAAAATAGCTCCTGATTGCGTTCTTCTGTTTTCGTTTTTCGAATTTGTAAATTGAGTAATTTGTTTTTCACGGCATGTGCTGCCATCTTGAGAAGGTCCATTTCTTCATCTGAAAAAGGCTGCGTGGATTCAATTGCCCAGATAAAGCCGAGCACCTCTTTGTCTTTCCATATGGAAATGGCAACCCTGCTGGATAGACCGACTTCTGCAATTTGAGGTACGCGAAGCGGTTCATCTGTTTTAAGGAGTGTAGGAATGATACCGTCTTTCCAAAGCCGATTAATGACTTTTTCCGGTACACGGCGGGAGATAATGGTTGAAGTTCTGGCGGGATCAGTGAAATCATTATGTGTGCTATAGGCTAATAATCGATGATGAGTATCTTCTATAGTAATAGGGCAATTGAGCACATCACTAATTTGGTCTGCCACATCCTCTAAACGATCAAGGCTATACTTAAATGGATCTGTCTTTTTTGTCATAAAAAACCCCTGCTTTTTCGAATATTTCACGTACTTACATTATGAAGAGAATCAGGTACGTAAATCAACAAAAAAATGCCATAATCATTAAAAAAACAAAAAGCTTGAAAAATGAGCACATTGGTCATGCGTTGATCACAAAAAGAAATAGTACAATAATAATGTAGTAAAAAATCAATAGGCGGAAAGATTCATGGAAGTGCACGCCCTTTTATTAAGAATATATGACCAAAAAACTGTTAAATACTAGATAAAGAGCGAAAAAACAGTAATTCCATAGACTCATTTTGTAAAATAAAAACAGATTTGTTTGACTGTGTATCATTTCTGTTTTTATAATAATAACGTCAAAAAATAAGTGGATTAGCCCATTATATGGCGGCTATGCACGGGAGGTAATGAGGAATATGTCAGGAATTATTCGCGTAACCCCAGAAGAACTAAGAGCGACCGCTAAGCAATATGGTGTTGAAAGTCAAGAAGTGTTAAACCAAGTTGATCGTCTAAATAGAATGATCTCTGACCTAAAAGGAATGTGGGAAGGTGCTTCTAGTGAAGCATTCGCTGATCAATACGAACAGCTTAAACCTTCATTCATCAAAATGTCTGATCTATTAACAGATGTCAGCAATCAGCTTGATCAAACTGCAAATACACTTGAAAGCACTGACCAAGACATCGCTAGCCAAATCCGCGGCTAATCAAAGGGATTTCCTTTCTAAGTGTGAAAAGCAGAAAAAGCGCCGAGTCTGTCAGTTGATGCCGGCGCTCTTTCTATTTTGTGAGGTGGAAATTTGTGTATATCGATATTACCATCGACTTAAAAAACTATGATGGCAGTGTGTTTGATTTGAGACTATCAAATTATTTACATATTAAACAAGTCATCCATATCGCCTGGCAGGCAAAACAAATCTCACTACCTAAACGAGATGGCGGATGGGTGCGTGTAGTCAATAAGAAAGCTGTGTTTTCAGGCGAATATAAGCTGTCAGACTGTGGAATCACCACAGGAGACAGGCTGGAAATACTATGAAAGGACTTTTGTAAATGGCAGATAAAAAGAGTTCCTATTTAGAAGAACAATTAGAAGCAGTCATGAAAAAAGAGGAAGGCACTTACACCTTCATTTTTCAAAGAGAGACAATTAAACTCTTAGACGGTTTAGAAGCGGCACCGATTAAAGACATCAATCCTTCATTTAAAAAAGAGATCCAATTAACCGAAGGTGAGGTCATCATTTCGATTCAACCGCCTCCTGCCTATCAGGAATTTCGTTTCATCCATGCAAAGGATGAAAAAAGCAAATGGATTTTTTCATACCAGCTTGTCGATGCAGTGTGCAAACACGACGTGAAGCGGCTGCATCCTATTGTTTCTCCTGAAAACATTGTTTTTCATCAAGGCTTAGCGCCTGCATTTTTGCATTACGGGGTCAAAGAAAGCATCCCGCCATATGAAACCGACCAACATCGTCTGTTAAAAGAGGTCAAAGCTGTCATTCTTCGAGTGGTGGACCATGAATATCAGTTTCAAGAATATTTGGCTTATCATGATACGTTGAAATTATCTGAGCTGGCAAAGGAAATAAGTGATACACAGTCACTGGAAGAATTGTCTGCTTTGATTCAACAAAAAATAGAAGCCATCGAAGCAAAAGAAAAGACGCTCTTAACCATTCCAAAAAAGAAATGGAAGATCGAACGATACATTGGACTTGGTCTCCTTGTTCTTTTGATTCCTGCATTGGTGTATACCATTTACACGTTCTTTTTCGCCATGCCGAAACAAGAAGCGTATGTGGAAGCGAACAAATATTATCTCAACAAGCAGTACAGCCAAGTGGTGGATACGCTCGAAAAATACAAAGCCGATCAAATGCCAGTCTCTCTTCAATATGAACTGGCCATTTCGTATGTGCAAACGAATCAAGGGAATCTATTGCTTGACCAGCACAAAAAAGAAATCACGGATACGTACACATTGCAGACAGACCCGCAATACTTCCTGTTCTGGATTCATATTGGACAAGGCAATAGCAAGGAAGCTCTGGATATTGCAAGGGTGCTAGGGGACGACCGATACATATTCACAGCACTCGTCGCCTACCGCAATGAAATTCAAAATGACGACAGCCTATCTGCTGAAGAAAAACAAAAACAGCTAGATCCAATCATTAAGGAAATGGCGAAGTATGAAGAAAAAGAAACAACGGAGACGAGCACCAATGACTCCTCAGATGCAAGCCAAACAGATGAAACAGCTGAACAAAAAGAGCAGTCAAAAGCCGATCAGGAGAAAAAAGAGAAAGAATCTGATGCAAAAAAGAAAACCTCTCAGACGAAAAAAGATGAGAAAAAATAATTCTTTCGATACAACTGACAGTTGGTGCTGTCCGATGAGGAGGTGGAGCGTTTGAGTCTTCTATGGGTTTTTTATGAGGAAGATTATCAAACCGTCCGTTTAGATGAGCAGTTCAACCGAGAAGCTGTGATTGGACCTGAAATAGAGCATACGGTAACGATTCCTTCCCTTTCGTTTGATGAAGGGTTGATTCGTTTATCTCCAGATGAAACGAATGACGGCTTTTCTCTTTATCAGGGCGAAAAAAAGAAAGGTCACTTACTTCCACATGAACCATATCAGGTTGGTTCACTCACACTCATGTTGATGGATTCACATCATGATCAATCCATTTATTACCTAGGAAATAGAGTCGAAGTGACTATTTCAAGTGAAGAAATAGATGAAGCGGATGTGTGGAAGGAACAAGCTCATTCAATGTTTCAAGATGCCAAATCCTTCACGTTGGAAAAAATAGAAGGCACTTGGTATGTCATTCCCAAAGATGAAACGATCTATGTGAACGGGAAACAGCTGCACGGTCCACAGCAGCTTCTTGCTGGGGATGAGCTGTTTTGGAACTTTTTGACGCTGTCATTGAAAGATGATGATTTATTGCAAGTAACAGCATTTGAACCATTTCAAACACGTTTAGAAAAAACAAGGCCGCCGAGTACCGAAACGAAACAAAAATATCCTTTATATAGACGAACACCACGTTTGATTTACGATCTGCCAGATGACCGGGTGTCTTTCAGCTTTCCTTCACAGGAGAGTGAAAATAACGGCAGAGGACTTTGGCTCGTAGTTCTTCCGCCGCTTGTCATGCTGATTGTCATGGGGATCGTGGCCCTTGTACAGCCGCGAGGCATCTTTATTGTCGTGTCAATGGCGATGTTTATTATGACGTTAATTACTTCGTCCGTTCAATATTTTAAAGAGAAATCACAGCGCAAAAGACGAGAAGAGAAGCGGCAACGCGTTTACTCGCTTTACTTAGAAAATAAGCGGAAAGAGCTGCAAGAGCTGTATGACCGTCAACAATTTATTTTAACGTATCATTATCCATCTTTTGAACAAATGAAATATTTGACGTCAGAAATCAGCGGGCGTATTTGGGAAAAGACGCTTGTCAGTGATGATTTTTTACAGCTGCGTCTAGGGACAGGTGCAGTTCCTTCAAGTTATGAATTATCGACGAGCGGCGGCGATATGGCCAATCGTGACATCGATGACTTAATGGAACAAACACAGCATATGCAAAACGTCTATCGCGAGGTAAAAGATGTACCGATTACGTTCGGTCTTGCGGACGGTCCAACCGGATTAATAGGAAAACCGGCAATTGTCAAAAATGAGCTTCACCAGCTTGTCGGCCAGCTTGCTTTCTCGCACAGCTATCATGATTTGAGATTTGTTTTTATCTTTAATGAACAGGAGTATGAGAACTGGGAATGGATGAAATGGCTGCCGCACTTCCAACTTCCTCATACATACGGGAAAGGGTTTATATATAACGAACAAACACGTGATCAGCTCTTGTCTTCTATTTATGAAATTTTGCGAGAGCGTGATCTGGAAGAGGAAAAAGAGAAAAAAATCTTTACGCCTCACTTTGTGTTTATCGTGACAAACCATGAACTCATTGCGGAACACGTGATTTTAGAATACCTAGAAGGCAGCCGGACGGATTTAGGCATCTCAATTATCTTTGCGGCAGAAACAAAAGAAAGCTTGGCTGAAAATATTTCAACGCTTGTTCGTTACATTAACGAAGAAGAAGGAGATATTCTCATTCAACATAAGAAGGCCGTACGAATTCCATTTCAGCTGGATGCACATGAGCGAGCGGACAATGAGCTGTTTGCCAGAACCTTAAGAACATTAGATCATCAAGTCGGGATGACCAACTCAATTCCAGAAACGGTCTCCTTCCTTGACCTGTTTCATGCCAAACAGGTAGATGACATTGGCATTCGTGAAAAATGGCTGACATCTGAAACAGCAAAGTCATTATCTGTGCCTATCGGTTATAAAGGAAAAAACGATATTGTCGATCTGAATCTGCATGAAAAAGCACATGGCCCACATGGTCTGTTAGCGGGAACAACGGGATCAGGAAAAAGTGAGTTTTTACAGACGTATATTTTATCCTTGGCTGTACACTTTCACCCGCATGAAGTGGCGTTCCTGCTCATTGATTACAAAGGAGGCGGAATGGCGCAGCCGTTCCGAAATATTCCACACTTGCTTGGTACGATCACAAACATTGAAGGCAGCAAAAACTTTAGTGAAAGAGCGCTTGCCTCTATTAAAAGTGAACTGAAGAAAAGACAGCGCTTGTTTGATCAGTATCATGTGAATCATATCAATGACTATACGAAACTCTATAAAGAGAAAAAGGCGGAACAGGCGATGCCTCATTTGTTCTTAATCTCTGATGAGTTTGCTGAATTAAAAAGTGAAGAGCCAGATTTTATTAGAGAGCTTGTCAGTGCCGCGCGGATTGGACGAAGTCTCGGTGTCCATCTCATTTTAGCGACACAAAAGCCTGGCGGGGTCATTGATGATCAAATTTGGAGTAACTCCCGCTTTAAAGTCGCATTAAAGGTACAAGATGCATCAGACAGTAAGGAAATTTTGAAAAATAGTGATGCAGCGTCGATTACCGTGACAGGTCGTGGATATTTACAAGTGGGGAACAATGAAATCTATGAATTATTCCAGTCGGCTTGGAGCGGTGCACCGTATATGGAAGATGGCTACGGATCAGAAGATGACATCGCCATTGTAACGGACACTGGACTGATCCCATTATCAGGGGTAAGTACAGAGCCGGCTGTGAAAAAAGAGACAGTGACGGAAATTTCCGCTGTTGTGGATGAAATTGAACGTATGCAGCAGGAGCTTGGAATTGAAAAGCTTCCAAGTCCATGGCTTCCACCGCTTGAAGAACGGATTCCAAAAACACGTTATGCATCAAGTGAAGAGCACGTCTTCCATTTCGCTCTTGTCGATGAGCCAGATCAGCAAAGCCAGCATCCACTTTCTTATCAAATGATGGAGGATGGAAATATTGGCATCTTCGGTTCATCCGGCTACGGCAAATCACTTGCTGCAACCACACTGCTTATGAGCTTCGCAGAAAGATATTCACCTGAAGAATGGCATGCATATATTTATGACTTCGGTAACGGCACCTTGCTACCGCTTGCCAAACTTCCGCATACGGCTGATTATTTCTTAATGGATCAAATGAGAAAGATTCAAAAGTCGATGAAGCGTCTTCGTGAAGAGGTTGAATATCGCAAGCGTTTATTTAGACAGCAGGAAATGAGTCATATCAAAATGTACAATGCGCTGAATGAGAAAAAGCTTCCATTCATATTTATCGTGATTGACAACTTTGACATTGTGAAAGACGAAATGCATGAACTCGAATCTGAATTTATTCAGTTAAGCCGTGATGGACAATCGTTAGGCATTTATTTCTTAATCACAGCGACTCGTGTCAACGCAGTCCGTCAATCTCTTATGAACAACTTGAAAACAAAGATTGTCCATTACTTAATGGATCAAGGAGAGGCATACTCCATTATTGGCAGACCGAAATTCAGCTTAGAGCCAGTTCCAGGCAGAGTCATTATCAACAAAGAAGAGCTTTACTTTGCCCAAATGTTCCTGCCAGTTGAAGGAGAGAATGATCTCGAATTGTTTGAGCATTTAAAACAAGAGATTCAGCTTCTAGATGCTCGCTTTGAATCAGCTAAAAAACCAAAACCTGTGCCGATGCTTCCTGATAAACTGACCATTTGGGAGCTAGAGAGTCGCTTAGAAGAACAAAAACAGCCGTATGACATTCCAGTCGGACTAGATGAGGAATCTGTTGCACCTGTTTACTTTGACTTGAAGAAGAATAAACACTGCCTCATCATCGGTCAAACGCAGCGAGGGAAAACAAATGTGACCAAACTAATGCTTGATCAGCTATTAGTAGCAAAACCTGAGAAGCTGGCCGTCTTTGATTCGATTGATCGGGGGCTCTCTCATTATGCAAAAGACGAGAACATTGATTACCTTGAAACAAAGGATGATATCACAGAATGGGCAGAGGAAATAGATCGTTTATTCAAGGTGCGTGAAGAGATGTACGTCGAAGCTGTGCGCCGAGGAGAGACTGATCAGTTGTCGTTCTCTCAAATTGTGCTTGTGATTGATGGCATTACGCGTTTTCAGCAGACAATCGACCCGCGTCTTCAAGATCAATTGGCTGATTTCATGAAGTCATATGCACACTTAGGCTTCAGCCTGATCGTATCAGGAAATCATACCGAATTCAGTAAAGGCTATGATGCACTCACAAACGAAATCAAACAGGTTCGTCATGCCATGTTACTGATGAAAAAATCAGAGCAAAACATCATACCGCTTCCGTATGCAAGACAAGAACCAGAGATTCAGCCAGGCTTCGGATATTTGGTTGAAAACGGGAAAGAGAAGAAAATCCAGGTTCCTTTATGTGCGGTAGAAAGGAAGAGTGTTCAATGACAGAGCAGCAAAAAAGCTCCATCAAAATCGTGTCGACCATGATACTGATTCTCGTCTTGCCGGTTCTATTTTTCCATCTCATTGGGGATGATCCGGCAAAACAGAAAAAGAATGCCACACGTAACATTGCCGTGGTCAATGAGGATATGGGGGCGAGCGAAAGTGAAAATACCGCTCGTTTCGGACAGGATGTGGTGGCGGCATTATCAGAGCGTCCAGATTACACATGGACAGTCGTCAATCGAAGTGCGGCAGAAAATGGCCTGAAAAATAGAAAGTACGATGCAGTTCTCTATATTCCATCTGACTTCTCTAAAAATGTGCTGAGCTATGATAAGGATCATCCTGAGAAGGCATCTATCCAATTCTCAATCCAAGATCAGCTCAATGCAGTGAATAAAGAAAAAGTACAAAGAGAGCTAGAAAATGCTCAAAAGAAAATGAATGAACAAATGTCGACTTTATATTGGAGTTTTGTATCACAGGAAATCGGCAATGTCAGAGAAGAGTTTGAGCATATTGTTGGCAAAGAGGTCGAATTCCAAAACACGATGTACAACTTCTATAAGCCAAATTCAAACAAACTATCTGATGCCGTCCAGCAGCAGAAGAAACAAATAGAAGAACTAAGAAATGCGATGGCCGATTCACAAAAACAGTATAAAGACGGTTTAAGTACAACAGAAGAAGCGAAAAGCCAGCTGAAGGATTTCGTAAAAGTAGTCGATCAATATCAGCAGTATCAAGACAAACAAAAAGATCTCTTGATCAAAGCGCAATCGACAAGCAAAAAACAAATCCAGCAAGGACTCAAACAGCTTGCGGAGATTCAAAACCAAAATGCCCGCAGCTTTAGCGATCAAATGGGTGGACTCAAAACCGATATCAATGGGGTCCAAAGTCAGCTTAAAACAACGGACAGTGCAATTCAATCTGTTCAAAAGGCAAGAGAAGACGCAATCCCTAAGCAATCGACGGGATTAAAGGACCTTGTGAAGACGTCTCAAGAAGAACTGTTGAAGGATTATGAAGGTCAATACTTAGAGGCCTATAAAAGTAAGATCATCGCCTTGCAGAATAAGCTAGAGACAAAAAGGCAAGAGCTAATCAACGCACCCGAGCAGCCAGCTGATCCTGATGATGACGGGCAATCAGATCAAGATAATGAGAACCCAGAAGAGATTGGCATTAACTTAGATGATGAAACAAATGAACTCTCGCAAATTTCATCAGAAATGAACGATCTAGCTGATCAATTAGAAGATCAGACTGCACCTCCTACTAATGAAGATGATAAAGAGAGTGAAAATGGTCAGGATGCTGTTCAGCCAGATAACAGCGGCACGAATCAATCAAAAGATGACCTAAAAGCACTGTCTAATCGTTTAGAAGAAGTGAAAAAGAAGATTCAAGAAAAAGCGACCGCTCATAACGACCAATTGAAAGACAAAGTAAGTCAAATGAGTAAGGAGCTTGAAAGCCTCACGAAAAAAGTAGAGAAGCTTGAAAAGATGATTCTGAGGTTACAAGATCGATATAACGTTATTCCGAATGAAATCAAAAATCAGGAATCCTCTATTTTAGACAAAGTGCAAGAGCTGAAACGCGTAAACTCGCCGATTGGCAACACTGTGAATACGAAAATATTTGATCAAGAGTTTAAAACAAATTCAACAAGCACCAAAAAGTTAATGGAATACTCCAATCAACTGTCTCAGCTAGAGATGATGCTTGGGAATCTATATCAACCAACAAACAACTCATCTCTATTAGACACAAAAGGAGATGAAATCCAGTCTATCCTTTCCATCAAAAAAGAAGAAACGGAAAACTGGGATACACTCAAAAATCAGATGCTGACGTCAAATGATGATGTGTCTATCTTTATTGATGAGATGCAAAAATTCTCAGATGGCTACGCAGAATACATTTCGACTCAGCAGGCAAGTATGGAACAGGAGTTAAATGCCATTTCTGAAAGTGCGGACACAGTAGCTGAACAAATGGCTGATCAAGGAGATGCGGTGTATACAGCAGACCTTGCGGGCAGTTCGATTGTTGTGAGTGCACAGGATTCAATTGGTCAGGAAGTTCTTCGTCTTTCTGAAAATATGAGCTCGTTAACCGACCGCCAAAAAGGGGTGGCCGATTATACGAATAATATTGAAGAAAGTGTCACAACCGTCCAAGAAAAAGCAGACACGTTGAACGAAAACTGGAGTAAGAATGTCAATTCTACGAAGCTTGTTCAACAAGATTTAAAGGGTATTTTAGGCAACACTTTAGACGATCAAGGCAACAGCAACTATGTGTATAACCATTTAGCTAATCCGCTAAAAATTAGCGGCGATGTGCCAGAAGAAAAAACGCAGACTGTACCGCCAGTAGTCATTTTGGTTATTGTGATGATCAGCAGTTTGTTGATTGGCTTTTTTAGCTCGTACTATGCGTCAGCGCCAATGCTGGTCAAAGGTGCACTCTTTGGTATTTTAAATCTGCTAGTCGGGCTCATGATCAGCCTGTTTGGACTCAACATTTACAAACTAGCTGATGACCAAGCCATTCAATGGTCGATCTTTACGATTTTGTTGCTAGTGGCATGCTCTGCCTTTATTCGCACAGCTTTCCTTTTCGGTTCAATTGCCGGATGGATGGCAGCAACGGTGCTTATTTTCTTCTTTGTTGCACCGTTAATTGATTTGGTCATGCCAAACTTCCATTTTACAAATCCAGTGACAGACGTGTATCTGTCCATCCAATATGGAAATGGAGACAACTTCGGTATGGGCATCACAGGGCTACTGATTTTAACGATATTGTTCATGGTCATTCCACTAGTGAAGAAGCTATGGAAAGACAAAACAGAGGAACGTGATGTCACTCATGAGGCTTAATCTATTCGTCAAAGGGATGGCACTTGGTGTCATATCCCTTTTTCTCCTCAGTCCTGCTGCTTTTGCTGCTACAGGTGAAGATACGGATACGAATGTCAAGCCGAATGAATATCAAGAAAAGAACCTCAATATTAATTCGAGTATATTGAGGGATCAAACGAAATACGAACAAAGCAAAACAACATCTAAAGTCAAAACGGACATTCACTTTGCTGACCCGCCTAAGACCTCTGGTGGTCAACTTGCGCCGCAGCTTTTTAGTGATCTGAAAGACAATCCGCCTAAAACGCCAGCTCGTATGATGAAAGAGATGAATATCTCTTTCAGCGATTCGGCTGTATCAACGCCTTCTGGCGATGATCATGAAAAGCAGAGATCGGCGCTTCTACCAATCATTTTTGGCATCTTGATCACCTTTGGCATCATTGTCATGATCATTCTGATTCCAAAGGTGAATGTGAAGACGGACAAGAAATAGCCTGCCTTTTGAAAAGGGCAGGCTTTTCTTTATGCAGATTGCTTGATGTGATACCGATTCACTATTTAAAATAGTGTTATCAAGGGAGGAGATTGTCATTCGAATTTCAATCGTCACAGGCGGATCAAAAGGATTTGGTTTAGCACTTGTCAAACAGCTACTTACACGCGGGGATAACGTGTATACCGCTGCAAGAAGTGAGTCGCCACTATCCCATCCACACCTCACGCATTCACAGGTCGATCTCACTGATGAGGAATCGGCTGCAAAGTGGCTTCAGGGCATCTTATCCTCGCAAACTCTCGCAGACGCTGATGACGTCTTGCTTGTCAATAATGCAGGAATGGTCACTCCTATCAAGCGTGCAGGGCAAGGCGGAGAAGATACGCTTCATCAGCATTATACGCTGAACCTTGTCATCCCTGTTTTGCTCAGTCATGTGTTTGTGAGGGAGACACAATCTCTTGAAGGGAAGAAAACCATCGTGCATCTTTCTTCTGGAGCAGCTAAAAATCCGTACAAAGGATGGAGTGCCTATTGTAGCTCAAAAGCAGGGCTTGATATGTTTATGAGGACTTTACATGAGGAACAACAGGACGAAGCATATCCTGTCACCACGTTTTCCTTTTCACCCGGTACGATTGATACGGATATGCAGGGAGAGATTCGGAAATCCTCCAAACAGGACTTTGAACAAATTGAGCGGTTTCAGCAATTACATGAAACAGGTACGCTAAAGAGCCCAGATGAAGTGGCCGGTATTTTACTCGACCTTCTAGCAGATGACCCAGCTGGCGGTTGTGTATACGATGCCCGTGAGTATGGAAAAAAGCAGTCATAACGGCTGCTTTTTTCGTATTGTACAAGCAAAGACAGCTTATTGAGCATAAGCTAATCTTGAGACTCATCGGAAATATGACAGAACATTTGAGTTTCTTTTCAGAATATGTTAGGATGCTAAAAATATAGATAAGGAGGGGTTTCCATGAGAAAGGTTACATTAATGGATGTTTACACCCATCCAGTCGCTCAAAAATATTTAAATCGTTCAGGAAAAGCCCACGCCATTGCTTGTGCTTATCACGCATTCAAACTGGCGATGCAGGCAGGGATTAACCCGGATCTTGCTGTGAAAGCAGCACTCTTGCATGACATCGGCCACTATGAATGGTATACAGCAGGCGGAGAATGGGATTACGAGACATATAGACGAAATGATATTCATGCCATTAAAGGGGCAGAGCGGGCACATAAACTGCTCATACGGCTCGGCGAGGAACCAAAAGCAGCCAAAGAGATTGCCCTTGCGATTTTGCTTCACACAGATTCATATTTGCCAGAGGGCGACCTGCATAAGGACACACTCCAGCAAATTGTGAAGAAAGCAGATGAAATGGACGAAGAGCCTGGTGGACACCATCATTACAGACAAATAGATGAATCACTTGCGCTCAAAAAAATTGCTGATTTGGATGAGAAGGTGCAGCAGGCGCTTCAGCCCATGAAACGCTCTGTTTAATATGGAATATCTCCATGAATCGTTCCGTGCTGATCCACATACAATGTGCGAATTACAGTACGGTTAAATGCCGATGTCCCTGACGCAGTGAGACCTGTGTAATGAACCGTGACGGAATAAGCACCTTCTTTTTTCAATTGAACGGCTGATGAAGAGCTCGTTTTCAGTGGATGATCCTTCTCGGCATCTTTAAAATAAATGGTCTCTACAGTTTTGCTTAATCGTTTAATCAGCTTGCTTGAATGTGTCGATGCATCTCCTGATTTCGCTGCAGCGATTTTGATTTCTTCATTCAATGGTGAATCAAAGGATACAAGTAGCAAATAAGGATCCTTTTTTCCTGAATTTGATCGAATCGTCCATTTTCCTGGAACGGGTTTATTGATTTGCACATGGTGTGAATAGGCGCCTTCATATGGGAATGATGCTTCCGATGTCGTCAAATTGGTTAAGACATCGCCATTTGGCGCAACGATTTCCGGATTGGCTTCCTGTCTTTCATTTAACCACTGAATCGATAGGCCATTCGTTCCTTCCTCTACATAGAACGCTTCTGTTTTATCCTTTTCACTTTCTCCACCTTTCACATAAACGTTTGTATTTAGCTCCGAAGAGACTGGTTCTTGCTCTTGTTCGTCTTCGCTTTCAGCGCTTGCGGTACTTGCACGCAGCTGTGCCTGAAATACGGGGAACATGCTTGTGCCGTTTTTGATCGAAAAGTGATCCCACTTTCCTGTTAAAATATTGTTTGCATATGCTAGCTTTGTGCTGCTGACTGTCACAGCGCCATCGTTTGCACCAAAGCTTTTTAAATACATGCCGCCTAAATAAAGCACTCCGCCAAAGGTTCCCCATTCTGAACCAGAATAGGTCACATATTTATGAGGAAACGTCTCCAACCGGTCGGTTTCACTTCGAAAAGCTGCCATCATCCCGGTTTGCAGAGAATAGAGCGCGTCGCTCTTTTGTCCAAGGATTTGCGCAAGCCAGCTTCCGCCTTTGCTATAGGCTAAATCCGCAAGCGGCGTCCCATAATGTGGAGAGCCAAGTGTGATGACTTTCTCTACATATGGATGAGCGTTGTAATACACGAGTGCAGCCTGCGTATCCACTCCGCCTTTACTATGACCGATTATGATCAGTTTTCTGCCGAAAAATTCATAGATTTCTTTTAACTTTTCTGCTAATAGTTTCCCATTCTTTTTCATGTCCTGATCTGGATATAAATCTATGAACGCGCTTTCGTATCCGTTCAGAACAGCTTGTTTTGCCATATCGTTTCGATCAGACCATGTGGAGGAAGAACTGTTTATGCCATGAACAAAAACAAGTGGGGGTTTTGACAGGTCTTTTTGTACCGGTTCTTCTCCTTTAAACCACTTCCCTGGTGTACCAGGTGCATCTCCAATTGTGCCTGCGTGCGCATAACTTGCAGAGGATAGTAAGAGCATGACAGCAACGATACAGATTAATTTTTTCAAGATCATTCACCTCTTCAAATAATTTAAGATGTTGGCAGCACCAATCTATTATACTTCTAAAAATTGTAAAAAAATACGTAATGTAAAAATACGGTAATAATGTTGTAGGTTTGCTGAGTGACACTCACATGGGTCATTGCATACGCTGTGGGTAAATACACAAGTAAAGGGGCAGGTAGCATGGCACAACAAGGAAGTCCACAGCTTGTTTCATTAGTTGATCCATATGTTTATCAAACATTGCAGAAAGTAGTCGGTATGAGATTGATTGTTCAAACAGTGAAAGATACAGTACGTGGAAAGTTGAAGGAAGTGATGCCGGATCATATTGTGATTGAGGCGGGGGCAAAATCAGTGTTTTATGTGCGGATCCAGCAAATCGTGTCGGTGATGCCTGATCACAGTGAAAGAGTGTAACAAGCAGACGCACAGGTGTCTGCTTTTTTCAATGCTTACAGAATGTATATCTGGAAAAAGTGCATGATATACCAATTGTTCTTTTTTTTTCAAAAAATATGGTTCTAAAACAAGAAGCAGTTGACAGAAGGTGGGTTGAATAGTAGTTTTTTAATAAGGTCAATACGTAACAGGAGGAGCATCTTTGTTAAAATCTAAAGTTCATTTTTGGACATTCCAAATATTACTGGTTTTACTGATTGTGTACGTATCAACAAAAGTTTCGTTTTTATTTCAGCCGATCATTTTATTTGCTTCAACGTTGTTTGTTCCTATTTTACTGGCTGGTATTCTCTTTTTCATCTTTAATCCGATTGTTCGATTTTTGTCGAAGAAGATACCTAGGACGCTCGCCATTCTGATTATTTATCTCCTATTCATCGGGCTTATCACGTTTATTGTCAATGCTGCTGGACCTGTCATTGTCACGCAGGTGGGTGGACTTGTCAAAAGTTTCCCAGGGTATGTCACGGACATGCAGAAATTTATCAACGATTTCTCGCATTCTAAAACATTTACGTGGATGATGAACCAAGATTATGTGTCTGTTTCAAAGTTTGAACAGTCGATCGTTTCGACATTAAAAGATTTACCGGAAAATATTGCTTCAAGTATGTCGGCGGTGTTTGGCGTGATTGCGAATATTGCCCTCGCTGTCATTACCGTTCCATTCATTTTATTTTACATGCTAAAAGACGGGCATAAGTTTCCGGACAAGCTCGTTCAATTTTTGCCAATGCCTTACCGTAAGGAAGGATTGAAGATTTTTAAAGAATTAAACGATACGCTAGCTGCTTACATACAAGGGCAAATCGTTGTTTGTTTATTTGTCGGAGTTGCTTGTTTTATCGGATACTTATTAATTGGTGTGAAATATGCGCTCATTCTCGGCATCATTATTGCGGTGACAAACGTCATTCCATATCTTGGGCCATATCTTGGTGCGGCACCAGCTGTGCTCATTGCTTTTCTTGATTCGCCTGGAAAAGCGGTTGTGACTGTTATTGTCATTCTTGTTGTTCAGCAGATCGATGGAAACGTCATTTCTCCATTGATCATTGGAAAACGTCTCAACACACATCCGTTAACAATTATCTTGCTATTAATTGGGGCAGGGAGTTTTGGCGGAATCCTTGGCATGATTTTTGCCGTCCCTGTCTATGCGCTGCTGAAAGCCATCACACTCAATATTGTCAGATTGGTTCAGCTGCGTCAGCGCTCTCGAAAAGAACAGCATTTAAACGTTTAGGGCAGATGCACAACTTTTCCCTTTTTGCATAACATAACTCACATAAGCGAATAGGGAGGAGAAGGAAGATGCCTGCGATTGTTGGACCCATTCATATTGAGTCTTTAGGCGGAAACGGCTCGGCTACTTTTGGTGACGTTCTCGCCATTGCCCCTTTGGCTGTAGATCACTCGACCGGTGGAGCGGGAGCTTTTAATTCAGGTGATTATATGTCCCTGACAAGCGATCCGAATGCCACCATGCTTTGGGACTTTACACTGATTGGCCAGCCTCAATCATTTAATGCATAAAAGACAGCTGATCATATGACATATCAGCTGTCTTTTTTATGTTGGATAGACACGTATTGTTCCGCTAGGCATATGATGAGGGTAGTAAAGGTGGTGGAAAGATGCCAGCAATTGTTGGACCCATTCATATTGACCGTGTGATAGGAAACGGTTCTGCACATTTCGGCGATGTGTTTGCCATTTCGCCAAAAAGTGTGGATCATTCCGCTGGTGGTTCAGGTACCTATAATGCAGGAGACTTTGTTCAATTTTTCAACAATCCGAACGTCACATTTGTTTGGGATTCAAACCTGATCAGCCAGCAAAAGAGCTTTAACGCATAGCCAGCTTTGAAAGGGTCTCCTTTTCAGAAGCTGTCTTTTTTTATGGTACAATGGATAGAAGAAGGAAGAAGAAAAAGGGGGGTAAAACACATCAAATGAAAATAAGAAAAGCGCATCTGACAAGCGGGCAACCAACAACCTACAATGTATATTTACATGAAAATAAAAAAGAATATAAAACGCTTGTCGCTGTACCTGACATAGAATGGAGTATTTCTATTGCGTATGAAGACGAAAAAACGCAGCTTGAGCAAGCACTAGAACAATCTTTAAACAAAAGAGTAGAAATAGACGAAGCCCGTGAACTTGCACAAAAAATTGTGCACTGGGTCACAGAAATGTAAATTCAGAAACCAGGAGTGAACACAGCAATGAAAGAAGAATCCGTAGACTTTTATTTGCAGCAAGGGATATTTGGACATGCTGAAACAAAACCAGATGAACGAAGAATGTTTCTCGGCTCATTAAGAGAACGTGCTCTTCTCGCTCTGACAAAAGGGCAAGTATCGAGACATAAATCGTATCAAGAGGTAGAGCAAGTATTGAAGGCAAACCGAGAGGCCACTGTTCTTTTAAATGGTGAATTGTCATATGCTTCTTATTCTCCATATGTCAAAATGGCAAATGCCGCTGGTTGTTCTTTTAAAGTGGTCAACCATCACGAGTCACATTCACCTTTTGGGCTTGTGATAGAGGTGCCGCATGCGGTCAATCAAGAGCATATCTATATAGAAGATGAGCTTTTTCAAAAAGCTTTTTCTCGTGAATCTGTTGAATAGGTTTCCCTAGTGAAATGAATAAGCTATAATGATTCAAAAGAGCATATGGGAGAGATGCGGATGGGCAAAGCATTGATTTGTATTGATTATACAGTTGATTTTGTTGCAGACGATGGAAAACTGACGTGCGGAAAGCCTGGACAGGCGATTGAGTCGAAGATCACAGAGATCACTTCTTCATTTATTGATGAAGGACACTTTGTTGTTTTTGCCGTCGATCATCATGAAGAGCAAGATCCATATCACCCAGAGACAAAGTTATTTCCGCCCCATAATATTCGCGGGACAGAAGGAATTGAACTTTACGGAAAACTAAGTTCACTATTTCACACGTCAACACATTTAAATCATGTCTATTATATGGAAAAAACAAGATACTCTGCTTTTGCAGGCACTCAATTAGAAATGAAACTGCGCGAGCGTGGCATCACTGAACTTCACCTAGCCGGAGTGTGTACCGATATTTGTGTACTTCATACAGCTGTTGATGCGTACAATAAAGGCTTTGAACTTGTGATTCATGAGAATGCAGTAGCGAGTTTTAATGAAGCGGGGCACGAGTGGGCACTTTCTCACTTTGAGCATACGCTTGGTGCGAAAGTGGTTAAGTAAGGGAAGGAGAATGGAAGTTGGAGCATCGGTTTATTGACGACAGTTTATCACTACATACAGATCTTTATCAAATTAACATGGCAGAAACGTATTGGAGAGACGGCATTCATGAGAAGAAGGCAGTCTTCGAACTCTTCTTTAGAAAGCTTCCATTTGACAACGGCTTCGCTGTATTTGCTGGTTTAGAGAAAGCGATTGAATATTTATCGGACTTCTCCTTCACCGAGAGCGACCTTGCATATTTAAAAGATGAACTCGGTTATAAAAGCGATTTCATTGAATACTTAAGCGGATTGTCTTTTACAGGGACACTTCATTCAATGCGAGAAGGAGAAATTGTCTTTGCGAATGAACCTATTATGCGCATCGAGGCAACACTTGTTGAAGCGCAGCTAATTGAAACGGCACTGCTCAACATCGTGAACTTCCAGACGCTAATTGCAACAAAGGCGGCTCGTATTAAAGGAATCATTGAAGATGAGACAGCATTAGAATTCGGAACAAGACGTGCGCATGAAATGGATGCAGCCATGTGGGGAGCAAGAGCAGCACTGATCGGCGGATTTCAGGCAACAAGTAATGTCCGTGCAGGTAAACGCTTCAATATTCCCGTATCAGGCACACATGCCCATGCGCTTGTACAAGCATATCGCGACGAATATACTGCATTTAGAAAATATGCCGAAACACATACAGACTGTGTCTTTTTAGTGGATACATATGATACGGTCAGATCAGGCATTCCAAATGCGATTAAGGTAGCGAAAGAATTCGGTGATAAAATCAACTTTATTGGGGTCAGACTTGATAGCGGAGACCTTGCCTACTTGTCTAAAAAGGCGAGAACGATGCTGGATGAAGCTGGATTCCATGACGCCAAAGTCATTGCATCAAGCGATCTTGATGAACACACCATTATGAACTTAAAAGCACAAGGTGCAAAAATTGATGTATGGGGTGTTGGAACGAAACTGATTACCGCATTCGATCAGCCAGCTCTTGGTGCTGTATATAAGCTTGTATCGATTGAAGAAAACGGTCAGATGAATGACACGATCAAAATTTCTTCTAATCCAGAGAAAGTGACAACACCAGGCCGTAAACGAGTGTATCGCATTATCAATCAATTGAATCATCACTCTGAGGGAGACTACATTGCCCTTGAAGAAGAAGATGTTCAAAGTGAAGATAAGCTGAAAATGTTCCATCCAGTTCATACATTTATCAGCAAATTTGTGACAAATTTTGTGGCAAAGGACCTTCATGTCCCAATTTTTGAACAAGGGAAGCTGGTGTATGATAATCCAGATATCCAAACGATTCAAGCATATGTGCAGGACAGTCTCGGACTCTTCTGGGAGGAATACAAACGAATCAGCAAACCAGAAGAATACCCAGTCGATTTGAGTCAAAAATGCTGGGATAATAAGATGCAGTTTATCCATGATGTGAAAAATAAAATCAAAAAAGAGCTTTATGAAAGCTGATTACCCCGGGAAAGGAGATCATCAAGCCAGATGGTCTCTTTTTTTCATGTTGGACGATTCAAAATGAACCTTATGGGCAATCATTTGGTATACTGAAAGCACATCTTGTTTGTCATTGCATAAAGGAGGAATGGAGCAGTTGAGGGTGTTTGTTGCAAGGCAGCCTATTTTTAACAGAAAAGAACAAGTCGTATCATACGAGCTGCTTTATAGAGATAGTGAAACCAATACATATAGCGCTGAAGATGGTGATCAAGCGACAACGGACCTCATTATCAATAGTTTTTTAAACATTGGCATCGAAACACTGACAGAAGGAAAACGATGCTACATCAATTTCACCGAAAGCTTGCTTTCGTCTGATCTGCTCACTTATTTTGATCCACATCAGCTTGTGATCGAAATATTAGAAAATGTACCGATTACCCCGGCACTTATTATGAGATGTAAGCAATTAAAAAAGTGGGGATACACGATTGCGCTCGATGATTTCTTTCTGAGCGGAACACATTTTCATGACAAGTTACTCGATGAACTCCTCTATTGCATTGATATTTTAAAAATTGATTTTCTGAAAACAACATGTGAAGAACGAAGAGACATTTTACATACATATAAAAAGTATCGACTTCGATTCCTTGCTGAAAAGGTAGAAACGCGAAAAGAATATGAAGAAGCGTTAGAAGCTGGCTTCCATTTGTTTCAAGGATATTTCTTTAGTGAGCCGCACGTCATTTCGGGACGAGCCTTACCGACTAGCTTCCACGCATACCATCAGCTATTGAATGAGCTGAGCAAGGAGCAGCCGAATATTCAGACCGTGACGCACTTTATAGAAAGTGATCTTTCCCTTTCATATCAATTATTAAAAATGCTGAATTCTGGCGGCATGAGACGTCTTTATCAAATCAAGAGCATTCGTCAGGCGATTATCCTGCTTGGGTTTAATGAAATACGGCGATGGATCTTTATCCTTTCATTTAAAGAACTGAATGTCCAAGCCAACTCAAGCCAAAAGGAAATCATCAAAATGTCGTTCATTCGTGCCAAAACGTGTGAACTCATTGCTAGTCGGACTGAACGAGAGCATCCCGCTTCTTATATGCTGACAGGTATGTTTTCACTCATTGATACGCTTGTCAGGGCGGACATTACTGAACTTGTGAAAGAACTGCCTCTTTCGGATGAAGTAGGTGAGGCACTGCTTGGCTATGAAAATGACTATTTCCTTGTGTTAGACGTCGCCAAACGTATTGAACGAAATGAATGGGATGATGAAATGTTAGGTGGAAGTCTCCCTAAGCAGGAAGCCTACGGCTGTTATATAGAAGCCATTGAATGGTGTCATAAAATGTTTGAATCTTAAGAAAAGCCGCTCACACTAGAGCGGCTTCTTTCTTTGTTATCCCCACTGTAAAAGTAGAAAAAGCCTGCTGGAAGAGAGGGATAAGTAGATGCGGATGCCTTCTGGACTAAAGCGGATATCGATATTGCTTTTCACCCCAATCTGCTTCAGCATTCGAATCACACTTGCGGTGTCAGCACGTTCAGCAGCTTCCATGATTCGCTGTCCAAACGAAAGCGAACCGGAAATCTGCTGTGTAATGAGGGATGCATCAGCCACGAGACGGGTTGATTCTTTTGCAGCCTTTTGAAACGCATGAGCATCTACTGGAGGAAAAGTCATAGGTGTTCGCGGGTATGCGTTCCCTATTGCGGGAACCTGCAAAGGCGGATAAGGAACATAGTAAAACACATGGTCACCTCTTCTCTCATTGAAGTGAATTTGGACGGATATCTGTTCTAAATGTATGAAGAAAATCCGAATAAAGAATCAAAATGATCTTTCTACCTTTGCATAATCATCATAAAAATAGGTACTTTTGCGGTCAATTTCGGTGAATGTCGCCAAAAAATTGCGGTGTCTACAGTAGAGCCTGTCGTCTGACCTATAACATGAAAAACCGAGGAAACAGAGGGGATCGTACGTTCTGTATCATGAGAATTGTGACGAATGATGCCTGTTCATGTCGCAAAAATGACGTATTTCCTTTGAAATTGAGATAAAAGTATCATTTGAAAAGTCTGAAAATGATGAAAAAAGACCTATTGAATTTTGCGGTATCACGCACACATTTTGTGCATACTTTTCGGTGAAAAAATACTCAATAGCATTTACACTGTTAGTAACAGATCAAATACTTATGACCCAATCAACATACACAAATACATTGATCTTCCAAAAAAGGAGAGTGGAATCGATGGAAAAGTATGAAATCGAAGAACTTAAACAACTATTATGGAAACTTGAAAACGAAATTAGAGAAACAACGGCTTCTCTTCATAACATTAACAAAAGCATTGATCAATACGACAAATATGAATATGTGAAAATTTCTTAAAGACTTGATAACCATCAAGTCTTTTTTTTATCCAAATACATACAAAAAAAGGATATATTATTATATAATTGTTAAATAGTGATGTCAGTGGACATTTGCTTCTTTCTTTTTAGTAAAATAAGAGGCGAGAGGGTGAGGATCAAGATCGAGTATGCTAAACTATCTAGAGAATACAAAAATCAAGCAGAAAATGTCTGATTTTATTCAACATGCAGTCAGGCAAAATGATTTACAAAAGCTGCTTCTCGAATTTACAGATATAAAGAATGAATTTCCTTTTGGGCAATTGGCTTACCAACATTATGAGGCATTTGGCGGACAAGACAAGCAAGCGATTACAAAACTGGCAGCAGGGATTGAACTTCTCATCTTATCTGCCGATATATTAGATGATATTGAAGATCAGGATAATGATTCGTATCCTTGGATGAAATGTCAGAGCGGAATTGCGATTAATGCGGCGAATGTTCTCTTTGCATTGAGTTTTGATGTGTTTTCAAAGCTTGATCATGGAGCGAAGCTTTTAAACAATGTATATTCTTATTCCATTCAGTCAATGCAAGGGCAGCATATAGATATGACACTGGAGCCAGAGAATGAGCAGGATTGTTTAAATATCATGAAGTTAAAAGCAGGGTCACTGTTTGTATTACCTTGTGTGTTAGGTGTTGTTTTGGCAACAGGTTCTTTTGAAAAGAAGGTAGAAGAATATGCTTATTACCTAGGAATGGCGGAACAGCTTGAAAATGACTATCTAGGTCTTTTTAATAAAGATAATATTGACTTTAAAAGAATGCAAACATTACCGCTAGTTTACTTGAAAAATGAGTTTAATCCATCTAGTTCAGACTTGCTCAGTTATTTTCAATCAAAGGATAAGAGTGCCGGCTCTGAAGAATTAAAGGATAAATTAAAAAAATCTGGTGCTCAACAATATGTATTTATTATGAGAAACCTTCTCAGAAATAAGTTTAAAGAAGCATTCAAGAAACTACATTTAGAGGCTTCAAAAAAGAAAAAACTGATACTTTTTTTAAATGGAGATGGAGAAGATGAAAATTCAGGAATTGGTTAGTTATTTAGTGGAGAATCCTTCAACATTAAATCAAATCGCTAATGGGAACGCATCATTGCTTCACGTTGATCAAGAAACTGCAAGTATTATTGTTGACGGATTCCAGAAAGAAGACGTTATTAAAGCAATCATATGGGCAACTGCTTGAGTAGATAAATATTATGAGAAAGTTTTACTCTAAGTTAACAGTTATATTAGTTATCCTTAGCTTCATCTATGTGATTTACATCTCTTATATCAACGTATTTAATATTTTTGTTGGAGCAGCTGTTAAGGAAAATAGTCACGGTCAACTTGAGGTAGTGGATGTCGATAATTTTACAGATAGCTATCTAGCTGGAGTCAGGAAAGGCGATATCATACTTGAAGTGAATGGGAATAAAAAACCAGTTGAAGAAGTTAAAAGAGGTTTTTTAGCTAATGTTAAAAGTTTAGTCGTTGATAGACATGGTGATAAAATTGATTTAGAGAATGTAAGGTTATTGAGTCAAGCGAATCTGTTTATTTATCTAATACCAGTCATTCTTTATTCCATCTGTCTATTTTGTATATTTATGATTTTAAAAATGAATAAAGCAAACCAAAAAGAGTCAGCTTATATTTTAGCTTTATTTCTTTTGGCGGTGTCTATAGGTTATGTAAGTTCTGGTGGTTCTGGAAAAGGAGAGGCTATCAGTCGTATTCTTGTAATCGTTACAATGAATATTGTACCTCCACTATATATGCACTTTATGTATCAATATTTAAAAGAATTAGGAACAGAGATTATTCGTCGTCGAGTTCTTTTTTATTTGTATCTAGTTCCAGTTACTAACGTTTTATTAGTTTTATTCTATAAAAATAAAGCAGGACCAGTAGATCTATTAGCATATGTCAATTTACTTTCATTTTTTGTTCTGGCTTTCCTTTCGATTATTATCACTATAAGGGCTGCTAAAAAATTGAAAGACAATGAAGTCAGCAATGTACTTCGAGCATTTGCACTCATTTTAATCTCAGCATTCAGTCCATTCATGCTATTTTTTATCATTCCTTATTTTTTTGGTATATATTTTATTTCACCTTATGTTGTTGCATCGTTTGTTCTTTTAATTCCTTTTTTCTTAGTATACCAATTTATGTCAAATAAACTGTATAATGTTGATTTCTTTATGGGGAGGATTAAATACTACGGTTTTTTAGCGATTACACCAACAATACTAGTGGTTGTTATTTTTGATTTTATTCAAAAGCCAAATGCAAATTTCTATACAGTGAAATTTACGATTATCACGTACATTCTTATGCTCACCGTCTTCTACTTCAAAGAAATCATCGATTTCCGTTTTCGCCTGAAGCGTTTTTCGGAAAAGCATAATTATCAGGACAGCGTTTTTAAATTTACACAGCTTATTCGTGAGGCGTCATCACTTCATCAAGTATTGTATCATTTAAAATACACCATCTTAGAAGTACTTGTTGTGAACAAAGCCTTTGTGCTTGAAGTGAAGGCAGATGGACAAATTGTTGAAATTGATGAATCAATAGAAGAAAGCCAGCTATGGAAAGAGTATGTAGATCAATTTCAAGATATTTTAGGTGAAGTTGGTAAAATCATCGGGTTGGATAAAGGATTCATGATGAAAATTGGTGAGCGGGGCGGTCACTCGTTTGTGATTTGCTGTTTATCTAATTTACGGACACCTAAGCTAACCCGCGATGAAATCTCATGGCTGAAAACATTGGCATTTTACACAAGTGTCAGTTTAGAAAATGTCGTCAAGATTGAAGAATTGATGGAGCATCTTGAGGATTTGAAACAGCGGGAAGCCAATCCCGCCTGGCTGAAGAAAGTCATGTTCGCCATGGAAGAGAAGCAGCGCTCAGATTTAGCGAGGGATCTTCATGATTCTGTGCTGCAGGATTTGATTTCACTGAAGAGACAGTCCGAGATGTTCTTAACCAATTTCCAAAACAACCAATGCCCAACATCTATTGAAAATTCATTGATCTCATGGAATGAACAAATGTCTAAGGTGATTCAAACCACGAGAGAAACATGTCATGAACTTCGGCCGCAGCTCCTCTATGATTTGGGGTTAGTGAAGGCAATTTCGAAGCTGACTTCGCAAATTCAAGAGGAAGCGCCATTTCATATTAGGCTGAATACAACCCGCTTTGATAAAGAATTGGACATTGATATTGACTCACAGCTGAATATTTACCGGATAGTGCAGGAGCTGCTATCCAATGCGTTGAAGCATTCTAAGGCCAGCCAAGTCTTAGTGATGCTCATTTGTATTAAAGATCAAGTTGTTCTCCATTATGAGGACGATGGAGTCGGATTTGATGCAAGCCAGCTTGATCAGCACACGATGAGCATGGGTCTTTCTGGCATAAGGGAACGAGTCAAAGCTCTAAATGGAAAGCTTCAAATTCACACAGCACCTGAAAAAGGGCTCAAGGTGAAAATTGAAATGGAATTGTAACGATTTCTTAAGGAATAAGACTTGGCATCTGCCAAGTCTTTTATATAAAATGGAAGTGAGTGATTTAAAGGGAGGAAGACATGAAGAAGATATTGGTCATTGATGATCATCCGGCTGTCATGGAAGGGACAAAAAGCATATTAGAATCAGATCAGCAGCTATCAGTCGATTGTTTAAGTCCTGATGCAGAAGGCGCCTTTTTAAAGACGCATGACTTTTCCATCTATGATGTGATCTTGATGGATTTAAATCTCGGGGATATCAATGGAATGGACATTGCCAAACAAATTCTAGAAACGAATCAACAAGTGAAAATTATCATTTATACAGGATATGAAGTAGATGATTATTTCGAAGAGGCCATTCGAGCTGGATTGCATGGTGCAATAAGTAAAACAGAGACAAAAGACAAAATCATTGAATACATACACCGCACATTGCAAGGAGAAGTTGTCATTCAGCTATCCTATTTAAAGAAATTAATTTCACAGCAGCAAGAGAAGCCAGAACAGGCGCAGCAGACGGATCATGAGCTGTTAACAGAGCGTGAATGTTTAATCTTAAGAGAAGTGGAAAAAGGGTACACAAACCAAGAGATCGCCGATGTGCTTCATTTGAGCAAACGCTCGATTGAATACAGTTTGACCTCCATCTTTAATAAACTGAATGTTGGATCTCGAACGGAAGCGGTGTTAATTGCAAAATCGGAAAGTGTCCTGTAAACGTGTGAAGGGAGAGGGCCTTGATGGATGTGAGTGGTTCAAATACACTGCTTGAGGCACTGGGGATTGAGATTGTGGAATGCAATACGTCACGATGCGTGGCGACAATGCCAGTCGATCACCGAACAAAACAGCCATTTGGATTACTGCACGGAGGAGCATCAGCTGCTCTAGCAGAAACAGTGGCAAGCATGGGTGCTGCTGCTCATTTGGATTTAACGAAGCAGATTTGCTCAGGTATTGAAATCAATGCCAATCATTTAAAATCTGTACGTGATGGAGTGGTGACAGCTACAGCTGTTCCTGTACATGTTGGACGGCGTACAATGGTATTCCAAATCGATATAAAAGATGATCGAGACCGTCATATCTGTACGTCAAGATGTACACTCGCTGTCATTGATCGCATATAAAAAAGCTCCCGGTGCAGCGGAAGCTTTTTTTAATACCCTTTTATGAACATGCAGGTAAAGTGAACAATACCTGAATGTCATATTCTTCATTTATAAATAAGAGTCTTCTTTTCGTTTAATGACAAAGTTACGGAAACCGCCATAATCATCTTGGACACTTCGTTTGTCCATTTTCACACCAGTGTTGTAAGCGGCTCTTCCGATCAAATGAGCGCCGACTGGTGCGGTCAGAAAGATAAAGACAATCCCAAGCAGGATTTTCGCAGAGATGATCCCTGCAAGAAACCATTCATGAAAGAACACACCAACTAAAATGAGAACAACACCAAGTGTCGATGCTTTTGATGCAGCATGCATACGTGTGTAAACATCCGGCAGGCGAAGGACACCAATGGCTGAAATCAAGCAGAGGATGGCGCCAAGCAGAATAAAGAAAATCACGATCGCTTTAGCGATGACGATCATTTTCAATCACTTCCCCTTTCTCAAGGAATTTGGAAAAAGCGACAGTGCCGATAAAGGCAAGAATACCGAGCAGTAAAATAATTTCAAAGAACGTAGTGGTTTTCAGTAAGATAGACACGATGGCTGTCATCCCAATTAAATTGATTCCTATCGCATCAAGCGCACTAACGCGATCTGGGATAGAAGGTCCTTTGATGACCCGTATCACAAAAAGCAAAGTAGACAGCGCAAGAATTCCAAGTGACATTTGCAAGATCAGTTCCATTACTTACCGCTCACCTCCTGAATCGCTTTTTCAAATGATACCCGAATATCGTGGATGGCTTTTTCAGCATCTTCAATATCCATCGCATGAATGTATAAAATCGAACGATCATCGGAAATATCGATGACCAGTGTACCAGGTGTTAATGTAATCATATTGGCCAGTATGGTGATTTCCCAATCTGTTTTTAAATCTGTACGAAAGGCGAAAATACCAGGCTTGATCTTAAGCTTTGGAGATAACACCGTCTTGAGTACACTCAAATTGGCAAGAAGCAGCTCTCTGATAAAAATGATGACGAGCTTGAAAATCGCATAAAGGGCATAGCCGTAAAAACGTTGCGGGAAGAATCGCCGTAGCATAAAAATGGCGATCATCCCTAGTGCAAAGCCTGATACAAAGTCTGCAGCTCTGTATGTATCATTCATAAACATCCATGTAAAGGCGAGGAGAGCGTTTAATAATATTTGAAAGGCCATGTTCATCTACTCCTTCAGCACAGCTTGAATATATTTTTCTGGTGTTGAAAGCATTTCCGCAGCTTGATTGATATAAGGTGCAATGAATTCTGTGCCTAATCCAATCGCAAGCGATAAGATAACAAGCAGTACCCCAGGATACACCATTCCTCTAATGGATGGCTTTCTTCTTCGCATATCCTGATCCTCTCCCCAAAACGCGAGCATGAAAATCCTCATAACAGAATAAAGGACAAGAAGACTGGACAGTAAAACAAGGATAGAGAACGTCATGTACCCAGCAGAAAACCCACCTTCAACAATTTTCAGCTTGCCAACAAATCCACTTAGCGGAGGAATACCCGCAAGTGATAAAGCCGATATGAAGAACATCCAGCCGAGTAGAGGCTGGGATTGAATCAGCCCACCCATTTTTTTCAGATGATTGGTTCCAGCATACACAAACAGTGCCCCTGCGAGCATAAATAGAGCTCCTTTGATCACCATATCGTGAATGAGGTAATAAATGGCGCCTTGAAGTGATGCCGGTGTATTGGCCGCAATCCCAAACAAAATGACACCAACAGCTGTGACAATGTTATAAATCACAATTTTTTGCACATCAGAATAGGCGATAGAGCCAATGACACCGAATATAACCGTTAGAGCGGCTAGCCAAGCCATAAGTGTATGTGTAAAACCTGTATCATGTATAAAGATGAGCGTAAAGACCCTGGCAATCGCATATAGCCCGACCTTTGTCAGCAGTGCGCCAAACAAAGCTGAAATCGCTGCTGGCGGTGCATGATAAGACCCTGGCAACCAGAAATAAAGCGGGAAGACCCCAGCTTTTAAGCCAAATACAATCAGGAACAGAATGGCAATCACGGTGATTAACCCTGTTTGCCCAGATTCAGCTATTTTCACACTTAAATCAGCCATGTTCAGTGTGCCTGTGACTGCATATAAACACGCTACGCCAACAATAAATAATGCCGATGAGATAATATTAAACACAATGTATTTCAGTGATTCACGAAGCTGAGGCTTTGAACCACCCAGAACAATGAGCATATAAGATGCCATCAGCAACAATTCAAAGAAGACAAACAGGTTGAAAATATCTCCCGTTAAAAAGGCACCACTCACGCCAGCTAACAAGAATTGGACACCAGAATAATAGAACAGCCGCTCTCTTTCTTTCCCAATCGTTTGAAAGGAAAAAAGAACTGTGACAAGTCCAACAATGGAAGCGGTCAAAACAAGAAGTGCAGCAAACTGATCGGCCACAAGGGCAATGCCAAACGGTGCTTTCCAGCCGCCTAGGTAAAGGGTTTGTATGCCGTTTGTGAAAATCGTTTGGACCAAATAGACATTACAGATAATGGCTAAAAGAGATGCAAATACACTAAAGCCTCTCGACAGCATGGTGTTTTTATTCATAAAAATCAATAATGTAGCAGCTAGTAATGGTATTAATATAGGCAGGATCACGAGATTATTCATGCTGATCATTTCCTCTCATTTGATCCATGTCATCTGTTCTCAGCTCTTGGAAGGCACGGAAGGCCATCACGAGCAAAAAGGATGTTACACCAAAAGCAATGACAATTGCTGTTAAAATTAATGCTTGTGGCAATGGATCTACATAGGATGTGAGCCCCTCTTTCAAAATAGGAGGTGCTCCCTTTTTTAAGCCGCCCATTGTTAATAGAAGCAAATGGACGCCGTGACTTAAAACGGCAGTACCGACGATGACCCGCAGAAGGCTTTTTGAAAGCATTAAATAGGTCGCTGCCATAAAAATGATTCCGACGATAATAGACATTAGAAATTCCATTATTCCTTCTCTCCAATCGTTTGAATAATGGTCATGGTGACACCAACAACAACTAAATACACACCGATATCAAACAGGACTGCTGTCGCCAGTTCTGTTTTCCCTAGAAACGGCAGTTGGAAATAATCAAATGCATGGGATAGGAAAGGTGCTCCGAACAGAAAAGATCCCATACCTGTTAGGATGGCAACGAGCAAACCGACACCAGCCACATAAATAAAGTCAAATGGTAAAATGCGTCTGACTGTTTTAAGGTCATAGGCTAAAAGCAGAAGGACGACAGCACCAGCACTCATCAAACCACCAATGAATCCTCCGCCAGGATTGTTATGTCCTGCAAGAAATAGGTGAAGTGAGAAAAGCAAGATGATGAATGCTGTAATTTTAGTAGTGACTTGTAAGAGCATATCATTCGTATCAATCTTTCTCATCGCCGTACGCCTCTCTTCCGTTTTCCTTGTGCTTTTACCTTTAATAATCCATAAATACCAAGTGCCGCAATGGCCAGCACTGTAATTTCAAAGAGTGTATCAAAGCCCCTGAAATCGACAAGAATGACATTGACAATATTGTCTCCGCCAGCCAGTTTGTAGCTGTTTTCAATGAAGTACGTTGAAATCGTGTCAAGAGACTGCTGGCTTGTTGAAGCGAAAGCAAGACAGGTGACAACGACTCCAACACCTAATGAGATGATCAAATTTGTTAATTTAAATCTTCGTGTTTTTTGCTTCAGACTCAGCTTTGGCAAATGATAGAAGCAAAGTAAAAACAGCGCGACAGAAATGGTTTCAATAATGAGCTGTGTCAGCGCAAGGTCAGGTGCTCTGAAAATCACGAAGAATAGTGACAGCGTGTAGCCCATAACACCTAGCGCAATAATAGCTGTAAAGCGTGAACGAGCAAATACAGTCGTGACTGTCGCTGCGACCATCACAAGTGAAAGGATGGCTTCGTACGTGCCGATTGATGCAGCGTGCTCAGTTTGAAATGAGAAGGCTTGCTTGTAGAACATCACGCTGCCCAGCACGATAATCATAAAACCAAATACATAGACAAGATAGTCACGAAGGAATCCTGTCATATAGCTGTTTGTTAGGCGGTATGACCCTTTTTCTACACCTATAAGTGAACGATCATACAAAGCGTTAAATGACCATTTTTCTTTAAATATGTTGTACATTGGGCGCCATTTTGACAGCGTTAAATAGCCAATGGTACCGAGCGCAACTACACCAATTGTCATGTAAAGCTCTGGCTGGAATCCATGCCACGCTTCAATTTTTACGGCAAAGCGGCTTCCTGTTTGAATGGCTTCTGGAATGATCGCTTGAATGGCAGGTTCAATGACAGAATAGGCAAGAATATTAGGGAAAAAGAAAAACGTGACCACAAGTGCAGCTAAAATAATTGGCGGGATCAGCATACCAATCGGTGCTTCATGCGGTTTTTTCTCCAATTGATCGACATTCAGACGGCCTCTAAATGTTTTGAAGACGATCATCATACTGTAGATGAACGTAAACACACTAGCGAGCCAAGCGATAGCAGGGAAGACAGCCCCCCATGTTGAAACATCCGTAAAGCTGATGTCAGAAATCCGAATCATACTTGTGAAAAATAGCTCTTTACTTAAAAATCCATTAAAAGGCGGGAGTCCAGCCATCGAGAATGTACCAATTAACGTAATTGTAAAGGTAATTGGCATAATGGTCATTAATCCACCTAATTTGCGAATATCACGTGTACCTGTTTCGTGATCGATAATCCCTGCTGCCATAAAGAGACTACCTTTAAAGGTTGCGTGGTTAATGAGATGAAAAATAGCAGCAAGAACGGCTGCACCAAAAAAGGCAGGGTTGTTTTCATGAATGGCAGCTGCGCCTACTCCTAGCATGAGCATAATCATACCGAGTTGACTCACTGTCGAGAAGGCCAGAATGGCTTTCAAATCATTTTGCCGAACGGCGTGGAAAGATCCCCAGAATAGTGTGATAAGTCCGACAATCGAAATGGTCCAAAACCACACCTCTGATATAGCAAAAATCGGACTAAAGCGGGCAACCAGATAAATACCGGCTTTGACCATAGTAGCAGAATGCAGATAACTGCTTACAGGGGTTGGTGCTTCCATAGCATCAGGCAGCCAAATATAAAATGGGAACTGCGCTGATTTCGTGAAGGCCCCTAGTAAAATGAGAACCATCGCAGGGATGAAATAAGGTGATGCCATAATGAGCTGAAGCTGATTGACTGCTTCGCGAATACTGAATGAATCAGTGATCAGGTAAATGAGGATGAAGCCGCCAAGCATAGCTAATCCGCCAAACACAGTAATAAGCAGTGATTTGGTTGCTCCGTAACGAGAACGCTCACGCTTATACCAATACCCAATTAAGAGGAAGGAAGAGATACTTGTTAGCTCCCAGAACAAATAAAGTACGACCATGTTATCAGAGAGGACAACACCGAGCATAGCGGTCATAAACATTAATAAATACGTATAGAAAGAGCCAAGCTGTTCTTTTTCCTTTGATAAGTAGAAAATACTGTACAGTACCACAAGTGCACCAATACCTGTGATGAGTAAAGCAAATAACAGGCTGAGACCATCTACATACACAGTGAAATTCATCCCTAGAGAGGGAATCCATTCAGCTTGTGAGAACAACGTTCGTCCATTCGAGGTGATCTGGAGCAATTGGATGAAATAGGTAAATAAAAGAATAGGCAAGATGAGAACAAACCATCCTGTATGTATACGCCTTACGTATTTAAAAAGAAAAGGGACGACAAAGGCAAGTAAAAAAGGTGATAGGATGGCGAAGTGAATAAGCTGCAAGAAAATGAACCTCCTTTGATCAATATAAATTCACGTTCTAAAGAACTGGTAATTAAAATTATAGCGTAAATACAGACATAGTGCATTGGTTTGAACTGATTTACGACAAATTGAATTTGTTTTGAGTTCTTTTGACCACAAAAAATATTTTATCAAAAATGAAACTCGTTGTATATTGTTTTGTATTTCGTACATGCTTTTCTTAAAGGAGCTGATCAAATGAAACGAAAGATCGCCATCAGCTTAAGCATATTCTGCACGATTTTAGGAGGAGCATTCTTGATTGAACGAAATGATCAAAAAAGGTGGCAGGCCGGGAGTGAATGGCCGCTATTTTCTGAACAACTCCTCCATATGACCTATCCGCAGGCGAAACAGTATCCTTTTCAGCCTCGGGAGTATATACGAATTGTATTAGCTGATGAATGAGGATGTATGGGAGAAAAGAAATATAAAAAAAAGCATGTCCTTTTCGTAAGGGACATGCTTTTTGTTTCTTTTTTAAGTAAACATTCTGAGTAAGATTGTTGCGCAAATAACGGTTGCTGCTCCGCCAAGACGTGTAGAGACTTGAGCGAAAGGCATAAGGCCCATTCTTCCAGAAGCTGAAAGAATCGCAACATCACCAGTACCGCCTAATCCACTGTGACAGCCAGTCACAATGGCAGATTCAACTGGATACATGTTCATGAATTTACCAACAAAGTAACCAGAACCAACCATGCCTAGAACAACAGCAATACATACACATACGAAAGGAATCGAAATGACAGTAGCCACATCATCAAGTGGAATGTATAGAATTCCTAAACCAACCATTAGAGGCCATGTAAAGCTTTTCGATACAAACTTGTAGAACTGCTGTGAGCCGTTTTGCAAATGCTGAGGCATCACGTTTAAGTATTTGATTAATGCAGCAAGAACAATCATTAAGATTGGACCTGGAATATGAACAAAACTTTCTAATAAGCCGCCAAAGATAAAGGTTGTACAAGCAACAAGTACACCTGCACCCATTAAGCTGAAGTCAACTTTAGTATCCATGTCAGGCTGTTCAAAGATTTCATTTGCTTCTTTTGATTTAACAAGTCGTCCATTCCCGTTTAGTTCAGGACGTTTTTCACCAAGCTTTTTCATTGCGCCAGCACAAATGATGGCAATGACGTTCCCAATGACAGCAGCCGGAATTAATTGAGAAATTAATGACTCTGCTGATACACCAAGAATTTGTGAATAAGCAATTGATAATGGCAATATTCCTTCACCGACACCACCGGCAATAATCGGTACAATGATAAAGAAGAACGAATGATGCGGTGTGTAACCAACTAGAAGACCCACTAGAATTCCAGCAGCTACAGCTGTAATTGTACCTGCAACAAGAGGAACAAACATACGAATAAGGCCTTGTACTAAAACAGTTCGTTGCATCCCAAGAATACTACCTACTACAAGAGCAGATATATAGAAGTATAGGAAGTTCGACGTTTTCATCAGAGACGTAACCGCTTCCAACGAGTTTGGATTCAGAACATGAAAAAAGACCAGGAACGATGGTACGAATAAAGAAAGAATCGCCGGTCCACCAATATCTTTTAAGATTGGAATACGTTGTCCTACATCTCCTAGGAAAATCCCCAAAATCATAATAACAGCGAAACCACCAAGCATATTTGCTGGAATTTTATTAAAATAAGCGGCAGTTAAAATAATCGCTGCAAGTACTATATACACAGGTAGATCAATAACACCAATTTTCCAAGAAAGAATTTTTCGGAAAACGCTTTTATTATTGTCAGAATCGTTTGTAATCGATTTCAATTGTTGTGTATTAGCCACATAAACACCCCCAAATGCTATTTGTCTCAATTGTAGAAGATTCTGTGACACTCATCTATTTATTAAACTAAATTAAGTGTAATAAAAGTAAAATAAACGGGGGTTTTGTCGTTTTTATCATACAAAAATCCCCTGAAGATAGTTTGTCCTTCAGGGGATTGATCATACATGGTATTTATTTATCGTTTTCCTTTTAAATAAGGGGTACCAAGTGCTTTTGGTGCGTCTGCTCGTCCAATGAAGCCAGTAAGAGCTAGGATCGTCAGCACATATGGTGCAATGAGCATGTACACGTTCGGGATATCTTGAAACAGCGGAAGCAGAGAGCCAATGATGCTTAAGCTTTGTGCAAATCCAAAGAATAAAGCAGCGCCCATAGCGCCAAATGGGTGCCATTTCCCGAAAACAAGGGCGGCTAACGCAATGAAGCCTTGTCCTGTAATGGTGGCGTGTGAGAAATCAAGAGCGATGGTCGATGCATACACAGCTCCGCCAAGACCGCCAAATAGACCACTAATGAAGACGCCGATATAGCGCATCCGGTATACCTTGATTCCCATTGTATCAGCTGCCATTGGATGCTCTCCGACTGCACGAAGTCGTAAGCCAAACGGCATTTTAAATAAAACAAACCAAGCGACAACCGCAAGAACTAATGCGAGAATGGACGTATAATACACATCTTTAAAGAAAATATCACCAATGATCGGAATGTCACTTAAAAGGGGAATATCTCCTTTATAGAAAGGTTCTGTAATTTTATCCGTTTGTGCTTTTCCATAAATCAGTTTGACAACAAACAGCGTAGCACCAAGGGCAAGCATGTTAATCGCAACACCACTGACCGTTTGATCTGCTCTGAACGTAATAGTGGCAACAGCGTGAATGAGTGAGAACACGCCGCCAATGGCCATACCAACAAGAAGACCGAGCCACGGGGTCAAGGCACCAAACGTATCAGCAAACATTAAGTTAAAGATAATACTAGAAAATGCTCCGACGACCATCAAACCTTCAAGACCAATATTGACGACACCTGATCTTTCTGAAAAGACGCCTCCAAGAGCGGTTAAAATAAGTGGTGCAGCATATACAAGTGTAGCCGGGACGATGATTTCAAGAATTTGCAGAAATCCCACTTATTTTCCCCCCTTTTTCTTCAATTGTTGAATGACAAGACGGATGATATAGCTTGAGGCAACGAAAAGAATAATGATCGCAATCACAATATCAACGACCTCAGTCGGTACGCCAGATTCAAGCGGCATGTTTAAAGCACCGACTTTCAATCCACCAAGCAATAATGCCGCTAAGACGACACCAATAGCTGTATTTCCGCCTAATAAGGCAACAGCGATTCCATCAAAACCAACGCCAGTGAAGGCATCTTTTATTGATGCATATTCAAAGGTTCCGAGCCCTTCCATCGCACCTGCAAGACCTGCAAAGGCACCAGAAATGAGCATGGAATATATAATGTTTTTTCTCACATTCATTCCAGCATATTGGGATGCGTGTTGATTCATACCAACAGCACGCAATTCAAACCCTTTAGAGGTTTTTTGGATAATGATCCACATAATAACGGCAGATAGGACAGCTACAATGATTCCGTTATGCATGCTTGAAAAATCAGTGATTTTTTCAAAAAAATCAGAGTGTAATGAGGCAGTCGAATTAATATTATCTGTTTTATCTTTATGATCTGTAAGAACATTTGTAATAATAAAATTAGTCACATGAAGTGCAATGTAGTTCATCATAATAGTGACAATCACTTCATGAACATAAAAACGTGCTTTTAAAAACCCAGGAATAAAGCCCCATAATGCACCAGCAGCAGCTGCAGTGATCAGTGCAAGAGGCAGGTGGATATACGCAGGTGCATGGACGGTTGTTCCTATCCATACAGATGCAATCCAGCCAATGAGAAGTTGACCTTCTACCCCGATATTAAAGAGGCCTGTCCGAAATGCAAAGGCAACAGCAAGTCCTGATAAAATATAGGGCGTGACTTGTCGGATGGTTTCTCCCATATAATACGTTTCACCGAATACGCCATTCCAAAGGGCGCTATAACCTTCGATGACACTATAACCGCTTGCCAGCATAATGATGGCCCCAACGAAAAGACCAAGTACAATGGCTATAAGCGGAATCAGCAGATTTGTTAAGCGATTAGACATTTGCTTCTTTCCCCACTTCCTGTTGCGTACTTCCAGCCATTAACAGACCAAGTTCTTGCTCTGTTGTTTCTTTTGGATCAACAATGGCAATAATGCTGCCTTCGAAAATAACGGCAATCTTATCACTGACATTGATAATTTCATCAAGCTCAAAGGAAATGAGCAGAACGGCTTTGCCTGCATCCCTTTGTTCAATCAGACGCTTATGAACAAACTCAATGGCTCCGACGTCAAGTCCGCGTGTCGGCTGTGCGGCAATTAATAAATCAGGATTTCGGTCCACTTCACGGCCAATAATGGCTTTTTGCTGGTTACCCCCTGATAGCGCACGTGCTTCTGTATATTCACTAGGCGTCCGTACGTCGTATTCAGCAATGATTTGTTTTGCTTTTTGATAAATATTTTTCATATTCATCAAGCCAAACTTCGAATATGGACGCTGATAATACGTTTGTAAGGAAATATTTTCTCCAATTGAAAAATCAAGGACAAGTCCGTGCTTATGACGGTCTTGAGGAATGTGTCCGATACCAGATTCTGTGACCTTACGAGGCGGGAGATTTTGAATGGCTTTCCCGTTTAGCATGATCGTGCCAGATTCGGATTTTTTCAGACCTGTAATGGCTTCAATTAATTCAGATTGACCATTTCCGTCTACACCCGCAATTCCGACAATCTCACCAGCTTTCACTGATAAATTGAGTTGTTTCACAGCTTCAATTCCTCGCGCATCTTTGACAGTGAGATCTTGAATTTGCAAGACTTCTTCAGCAGGGGAGGCTGCTTTTTTGTCTGTTTTAAATGAGACTTCGCGGCCGACCATTAAGCTGGCAAGCTCGTCTTTGTTTGTGTGTTCCACATCAAGTGTACGAATACCTTGCCCTTTTCGGATAATGGTCACGCGATGACAGGCATCCATAATTTCTTTTAGTTTGTGGGTAATTAAAATAATGGATTTGCCTTCATTGATTAAGTTTTTCATAATTTGTATGAGTTCTTTTATTTCTTGAGGTGTTAAGACGGCTGTTGGTTCGTCGAAGATCAAGATGTCAGCGCCGCGGTATAGTGTTTTTAAGATTTCTGCTCGCTGCTGCATACCGACTGAGATGTCAGATACTTTAGCGGCAGGGTCTATTTTCAGTCCATAACGGTCAGAAAGTTCCTGCACTTGCTGAATGGCTTGTTCTTTGTCAATCTTTCCAAATTTCTTTGGCTCTTTTCCTAAAATGATGTTTTCAGCCACAGTAAATGTATCAACTAGCATAAAATGCTGATGGACCATTCCAATGCCTAAATCACTTGCATCATTTGGACTTGAGATTGTAACCGGTTTTCCGTGTACCTTGATTTCACCTTTTTCAGGCTGATACAGTCCGAAAAGCACGTTCATAAGCGTTGATTTTCCAGCGCCGTTTTCACCAAGCAGCGCATGAATTTCGCCCTTTTTTAGCTGTAGCGTAATGTTATCATTTGCTACAATGCCAGGGAATTCTTTGCGTATATTCAACATTTCAATGACATAATCCACAGGTTTAACCGCTCCTTTTTTAGGGTGCTGATGAAGATAAAAACTAGCAAAAGAAAAGCTGCAAAACAAGGCTGCAGCTTTTCTTTTACCACCTTTTACGAATAAAGAGGAGGTAAAGGAGAGGCAAGGGGATAAGGCGCGCTTATCCCGATGCACAAATTAAGCTTTAAAATCTTTTAGTTCATCACGTGTTGCAGGGATTTTCACTTCACCCTTGATGATTTTTTGTTTCCATTCTTCGATTTTCTTCAATACATCTTTATCAAGATTCTCTTGAGATGGAGAGATGTCAACGCCGCCTTCTTTCAGTCCGTACGTGATGACTTCGCCACCAGGGAATTTACCTTCTTTTGCTTTTGTTGTTAAGTCTTGTACCGCTGTGTCTACTTTCTTAATCATAGAAGTAAGAGTGACACTTTGTTTTGTTCCAGGTACTTTACCTTCGTCATACTGGTCTTTATCAACACCAATGACCCAAACATTTCGATTTGGATCTGCCTTTTTTAAATTGGTTGCTTCTGTAAAGACACCCGTTCCAGTACCTCCAGCTGCATGATAAATAATGTCAACGCCAGATTTGTACATACTTTCAGCTGTTGCTTTACCGATGTCTGCTTTATCAAATGCACCAGCATATTTCACTTCAACTTTTGCTTTTGGATTAGCTGCTTCAACGCCTGCACGGAAACCAACTTCGAATTTTCTGATTAATTCAGAATCAACGCCGCCAACAAAACCAATTTTGTTTGATTTTGTAGAAAGAGCCGCTGCAACACCTACAAGGAATGACCCTTCGTTTTCGTTAAATGTAATACTAGCTACGTTCTTCTTATCAACAACTGCATCCACAATTGCAAATTTGGAATCTTTTCGCTGATCAGCTATTTTAGAAATGGCACTCTCCATTTTATAGCCGATACCATAAATCAGGTTAAATTTTTGTCTAACAAGTGTATTTAAATTTGTTGGATAATCTGCATCCGTTTTTGATTGTAAGTAATCAAAGCCGTTTTTACCTTTTGTTAAATTGTTGTCTTTCCCAAATGCTTGTAAACCTTCCCAAGCAGATTGGTTAAACGATTTGTCATCGACACCACCGACATCAGTTACCATTGCAACAGTGAATTGATCTTTATCTTTTTTGTTTTCACCGCTGTTTGAGCCAGAGTTGCCGCATGCTCCAAGGATGGTTCCTGCTGCTACGACTAAGGACAATGCAAGTCCAATTTTGCGCTTCTTCAAAACATAACCCCCTATAAAATTTAAAAGTTTCAGAAAAGTCTCGCGAAAAAAGACCGACTCTTGCCTCCTCCTATCCTTGTGAAAAGGGTATTTTATCCTGCATTCTTTTAAAATTGATGGAAACAGGAGAGAAGATGTAAGACATCAGACTTATATCTCGTTGAACTAATCAATCATAATTTATCATTTCCCATCGAATAAATAAATAGAAATTTGTTTTATTTTTAAAAAAATGTTAAAAGGCTAAATTCGATGTCTTTTTATGTGCTGAAATATGATATAATGCCGCTTTTATGATGTGCTCTACTACAGTGGAACCACTGATATCAAGGGGTTTGTGACATCGTATGCCATAAAAAAACATCTGGCCTTTGTGAAAGGTCAGATGTGTCAAATTAAAGATATTGCTGAATCAAATTCATGTTGCTTGTATTCAGTTTATATTGGAAAACAGGGCGGCCGATTGTCCCGTATGCCATCTCCACATCAACCACTTCGATATCCTCAAGAAATTTCAAGTATTTTCTAATTGAAACTTGGGAGATTTCAGTATGATTGGCTAGGTCTTCGGTCGTGAAAGCCTGCTGACCGAATGATTGAATGCTTGTCCAGATGAGTTTGAGTGTGCTCTTCGTTAAGCCTTTTGGCAGCAGGACTTTTTCCGCCTCTGCTTTTTTATGAAAAAGCTTCGCGTCTAAATCATTTTGAGAGATGCTGTTCATCGTTTGGTATAGGGCATGTTTTCTTTTATATTCTGCCAGTGCTGATTGGAAGCGTTCAAACTCAAAAGGTTTGATTAAATAGTCGACAGCTCCGTTTCGCATCGTTTGCTGTACGACATCCACTTCATTTGCAGCTGAAATGACGATGACGTCAACGGAATGATTTTTCTCACGAATTTCTGATAATAGGGCGAGCCCATTTTGTCCAGGCATATAAATATCAAGCAATACAAGGTGAATGATTTCTGATTTTAAGATGTCTAGTGCCTTCTGAAATGAGGTGGCAATCCCTTTTAATTCAAATCCTTCTATTTGGGTCAAGTAGCGTTTATTCAGCTCCCCGACCATTGGGTCATCTTCTACGATCAACACATTAATCATGTGAATCCTCCTTTTGTTTATATGGAATACGGAGACTAAAGGTCGTTCCTTCTCCTTTTTCGCTTGTGACGATCATATGTCCGTTCAGTTTTTTGATGCTTTGGTCAACAAAATAAAGGCCAAATCCTCTGTCTTCTCCTTTTGTTGAAAAGCCTTGATCAAACATAATGTCCTGTTCTTCTTTTGTCAGACCGACCCCTGTGTCTGTAATTTCAATATGAAGCTGCTCTTGGACATATCTGAATGAGATGGAGATATTTTTGTTCTCTGTATGGGAAACGGCATCGAGTGCGTTATTTAACAGATTACCGATGACCGTAATAAGGTCATGTGTGACTGCTGGGTCCTCCGAGTTTGGTACCTGTGTACTGCAATTGACTTCTAAAGATGCGCCTTGTTCTCTGATGTAGCTTTGTTTTCCTAGTAAAAACCCGGCTAAGACTGAGTTTTTCACATGGTTGATGATTTCATTTGTTTCTGTCTGCTGATAAATTGCAATATCTTTAATATAGGTGCCAAGGTCATCATAGTTCTTTAGCTGGACCAATCCTAAAATGACATGAAGCTTGTTCATAAATTCGTGTGACTGGGCACGAAGTGCATTGGCATACATCTTCACCCCGCTCAGCTGCTCAGCCAGGTGTTTGACTTCTGTTTTGTCACGGAAGGTTGCGATTGCTCCGACAATTTCTCCTTTTACCGTAATCGGCACCTCATTAAAGACCAGCTCCAGTCCGTTCATTCTGACATCGCGATCAAGCAGCGGTTTCCGTGTTTCGATTACTTGCTTTAAGCCGCTTGAAGGAAGAAGGGCCTGTACATCTTGTTCTCTAGGGTCAACCATAATGCCCATATTATGAAAAAGACGTTTAGCTTCTGCATTTGCCAGCTTGATTTTACCGTGCTGATCGACGGCAAGAATGCCTTCTTTTGTTGATTCTAGCATAGCGCTTCGTTCTTTTAATAATGTGGCAATTTCATCTGGCTCTAGTCCAAACATAATCTTCTTTACTTTACGTGCCACAATGAGTGCACCGATAATGCCAGATAAAAGGCTTAGCGATGTGACAAAGTAGAGCGGGAGCAGGCTTTGATGAATAATTAAATCAATTTCCTTTAATGTAATCCCAACTGCCACAGCCCCGAGCTGCTTGCCATCTTGGTTATAAACAGGAACAAAGGCACGCATGGACTTGCCAAGTGTTCCAGATGCGGTACTAATATGTTCTTTACCCTGTAATGCCGGTTTTTCATCACCGCCAGCAAATCGCTTCCCAATCTTTTGCGGATTCGGATGTGTTTTGCGGATACCGTTCATATCCATGACGACAACGAATTCGGTTTTGGTAATACGCTGAACACTTGTTGTATATTTTCGCAGTGCTGTATATGATTGATCTTTTTCCAATGATTTTGCTGTGATCGGAGCCTCTGCGACCATTTTGGCAGTGGAGAGGGCGATATCACGTTCCTGCTGATGAATATTTTTGGCTGTTTCTGACCAGATCGTAAAGAATGTGATACAGAGGGAGATCAGGACAACAATACAGACAAAGATCGTCAGCCGTGTTTGCAGTCTTAAAGTTTTTTTCACGAGTATACCCCTAACGCGCAATTTTTTCGTAATAGTAATACTTTAACGGGAAAATGTAAGTTTGTGAAGGAATGTACGTGCAAAATCACAAATTTGATTTAGATTCCAGTTTACTTGGAAAGCATCTTGTCAATCCGTTTTAAGTGAGCCATAATAAAAATGAGCTTATGAGAAAGGATCTATTTATGAAAAATACATATTTGACTGGATATTTTCCGCTGATTTCAATTTTGCTATTCAGCTCTGCCTTTTCTATTTTTACAGTAGGTATCACGACTGACTTCTTGACCCAAGCAGGGATTTTAAAAGGAATGCTGGAATTTTTCTCTGAACAGGGCATTCGTCTTGCTTTATTTGCCGCATTTGCACTTGTTTATTTTATGATTTTATCTGCTTTAAAACTCATTGCAGATACGGTGTTAGAGTTGGCGCTGCTCTTTTTTGCAAAGGACCCTGAAGGGGAGAACTTAAAGAAAATTCGGATTGCATCGGTTGTCTATTTGTTTGCCAGCTTACTTGCATTTCTATTGACGCAGCAGCTCATTTTGCTTGTTGGACTTTTTGTTTTAGCAAGTCTCGTCTATTTTATCTGGGTTGTGGTACGCATTTATCAATCACTTTCCATGCTGAATTTAATTGGGTTTATGATGTTTAATCTGCTGTTTTGGGCCACGTTTTTGATCGGCATTTTGTACTTATTTATTAAGCTTTATAACAGTGTGATGGCGAGTCTGCCAGCTTAATCAGACGAAAGAAAGCATCCTCCGATGATGGAGGATGCTTTTTTTATGGAAGAAACCGCTTCTGAATATCAGGTGTAGGCATCATACAGGATGTTTTTTGACCAAACCATTTGTAGCGATTCTTTGCAATGAGTTGATAAAACCAGTCACGGATTGGTCGAGGGATCGCGAGGAGTAAATAGCTCCATCTGTATATCCCTTTTAAATGCCGCGCGGCTTTTAAGATGCCTGTTGACTTCATATAAAGGGTCCCATTTTCAATATAAATGAATGAATTGAACTCATCTAAAGGCAAGCCGTTTTCTTTTAAAATACGCTGCCCTGTATCTGATTGTAAAGAAGCAAACATCATCCGCTCATTCGGGTCGCGCTTGATGATAAACTGAACAGCACCACTGCACACGTTGCAGACACCGTCAAATAAAATGAAGTGAGAGGGTTGTGTTGAATGCATCGCAATCAAACCTCCTGTTTATCTAGCGTATTGCATAGTTTGTTTCCAAATACGTAAGTGCGGACTTGAACTATAAATAGATTCAACGGTTCCTCTATCTCTTCCTACCCATACACCCATTGTGTATTGATCTGTCAGGCCAACAAACCAAATGTCTTTGTAGTCATTGGATGTCCCTGTTTTTCCCCCAATGTAAGGAGAATTGAAATTCGCCTTTTTCCCTGTTCCACTTTTCACAACAGAGGCAAGTAGCTTGCGCATTGTTTCATTTGTACGCTGAGAATAGATTTGCTTCGGCGACTCTTTCCACTTGTAAAGGGTTTTGCCGTTTAAGTCTGTGACCTTTGTAATGGAGTGGTTTCGCGTATAGGCACCTTGATTGCCAAACACGGTATATGCATCGGTTATTTCTAGCGGCGAGAAGCCTTTTGTAAATCCTCCAAGTGCAGAAGGGAGGCGGTAATCATCTGCGACAATATGTTCGAATGAAAACTTTTCTAAATAGCTGAAGCCTTTTTTGACACCGACTGTATCAAGCATACGAATCGCTGGTGTATTGTAAGAGTTCTTAAAGGCTGTTTCAAGTGTTACAGTTCCATACGTTTTATGATTATAGTTTTGCGGGCAATATCCACTGCTGCAAAACTTGCCGGCACTGATTTTGCTTGATGCCGTGGCACCGGTTTGATCAATATAAGGGCCATAATCTAACAGCGGCTTAATGGCGGAACCTGGTTGTCTTTGCGCTTGATAGGCGTAGTTGAAATCAAACTTTTTATAATTCTTCCCGCCAGCAAGTGCGACGATTTGATGGGTTTGGTGGTTAATGACTGCTGAACCGCCTTCCACACCTTGATAAGGCAATTGTGCATTGAGCTGATAGACCGCTCTTTGTTGTAAGGAAGGGTCTAGTGCTGTATAAATCTTCACACCATCTTGAAGCAATGCACTGACCTTTTCTGATAATTCTTTTTGAATTGCCTTTTTTGCGCCAGCTGTTTTGGCTTTTTTCAATCGTTTTGTAAAGCCTTCCTGATCAGACACCAGATCGGTAAATTCTTCATTGGCGTAGGTCACATAGTCAGGGTAAAGATTTTTCTTTTCACTTAAGGACAAGCTGATTTTTTCTTTCACTGCTTTTTTGTATTGCTTCTTAGTAATGACACCATCTTTTTCTAAAATACCAAGCAGCCGTTCCTGGCGTTTCTTTGTATGTTTGAATTGTTTCAATGGGTCATACAGCGTAGGGTTGTTAGGAATCGCAGAAATAAATGCCATCTGTGCAAGCGTCAAAGAACTAAGCGGCTTATCAAAATAGTAATTAGCCGCAGAACCGACACCGTAAACCCCGTTACTGAAATAAATCGTATTTAAATAGCTTTCGAGAATTTCCTCTTTTGTAAATTTTCGCTCGAGCTCATAGGAATAGAGCAGTTCTGTAAACTTTCGGCTGAATGAACGTTCATGACTTAAATATAAATTACGGGATAACTGTTGTGTGATGGTGCTAGCGCCTTGGCTAATGCCATGGTTTTTCACATTTGCGGCAAGGGCACGAATCACGCCCATAAAGTCAATGCCTTTATGGTCATAAAAGTTGCGATCCTCTGATCGGAGGAACAGCTCCTTGACGGAATCAGGAATTTTATCGTACTTCACGAAAACACGGTTCTCATCGTTTGATACGATCTCAGAGATAAGAGAACCATCTCGATCATACATATAACTGTTTTGGGAAAAGTCTACCTTTTCCAGCTTGATTTTTTGATCAAGCACTTCGTTAACAGGTTTTACACTTGCGGCTTCTTCCTTTGATAGATAAAAAGTCAGAACAAATAATGGGATGAGGGCAGCAAGTAATAACCAACCAATGATTGCACGAAACATGAGGTCACTCACTTTCTTCGGATTTCTAGCCATATCGTACCATTCTTTTGCGATTACGAGAAGGTTATTTTTAGAAAAGAATAGACGTGAAGTCTAGTAAACAAGGCATTTAGACAGAAGAAAAGAGTATCTGATGATGGATCAGACACTCCTCTCTTTTGTCTTTGATTGTGAGCGGACCGCCCATAAAAATAATGCCCCGAAAAGGAAAATGCCTGCGGTAACATAAAAGACAGCTGGAATTCCGTAATGACTCGCCACAATGCCACCTATGACGGGTCCGACGACATTTCCAAGAAAGCGGAAGCTGACATTGTAACCAAGCACTTCCCCTTGCATAGAGGCCGGCGCTTTGATGCGAATATAGGCCGTCGTACAAGGAATGATGCCGCCTAGTGCCATCCCGTATAAGAAACGGAAGATCACTAACATCCCGTAGGAATCTGCCATCGCTTGCGGGATAAATAAAATGGAGGAGAGGATGAGAAGGGCAAGCAGCACCTTATCGTGACCAATACGATCTCCAAGATCTCCCCATTTCCGTGTAAACAGCAAATTGCCAAGCCCGGTTGCAGAAAACGCCAGACCTGCATAAAAGGCAAGATTGACTGGGCCGTGTAAATCATGAATGTACAAGGCTAAAAGCGGCTGAATACTAAAGTTCCCGACTTGCGTAATAAATGTGAGAAGCATGGTGACGACAAGTAAAGGCTGTTTGAAAATATGGACAAGGACGTCCTTCCGTGAGTAAGAAACCCGTTTTGCTTCTTTTGAACGGATCGGCTGTTCTTTCACACCGAAGATAATGACAATCGCTGACACATATATGACAGCAGCTGTTAAGAAAAATGTATAAATGAATCCGACACTGTCTGCCATAAATCCGCCCATTAATGGACCGAATAACCCTCCGGCGACATTACTCATCTGCATCGTACCAAGGGTCTTACCGGCTGTTGCCTTTTCGGTCTGTGCAGAAATCAGTGCCATCGAAGTCGAAATAAAGCCTGTCACAAGCCCCATGAAAAGCCTTAACGCAAATAGTTGATAAACGGTTTGAACAAGCCCCATTAATAAAATGCTTGTTGCAATCCCAATGCCGTTAATGAGCAAAATCTTTTTATAGCCATGCCGGTCACCAATCCGTCCCCAAATTGGAGAAATGAGAAAGGCTGTTAAAAACGTAACCCCAAAGACATAGCCGCTCCATCTTTGAACAAATTCATTCGAATAACTGCTATCAAGAGACTCTATGTAAAGTGATAAAAAAGGGACGATCATTGTAATGCTGGCAGATACAAAAAAGTTCACAAACCACATGATGTACAAGTTTTTCTTCCTGTTTGTGATAAAGACCACCTTCTTTATTTATTTCGTGTTCCTTAATAATTATAAAGGAAAATAAACGATCTTTCATCTGATGAATAGGTTGGGCATAGTGAATCTGCATTATTTTCACGAAAATGAAGTGATTTCAAAGTCCGTCTTAATATAATAGTAGCAGGATGGAAAACAGACGAGAAAGTGGGGTGAGACTGATGGAACAGAAGACGCTGCTTGTGGTCGATTTTGAATTTACGATGCCTGATGGGAAATATCATCCCCAAAATTTTTTCCCGGAAATCATTGAGGCCGGTGTCGTTAAAGCATCAAATGAAACGATCATAGACACATTCTCAAGCTATGTCAAACCGAAAAAGTTCCCGAAGCTGACAAAGCGCTGTAAATCGTTCCTTGGCATTACGCAGCAGGATGTAGAAAGCGGGATTTCTTTTGAGGCGTTTATCGAGAAGCTCGTGTCACTCGATGGGGGAGAAGACTGTGAGATTATCACATGGGGAAATATGGACATGAAGGTACTGAAGCAAAACTGTATGCTCAATCATATTGGCTTTCCTTTTAAGGGGAATCAAAGGGATCTGGCTTTTGAATATAAAACCTTTTTTGGTGATAGAACACTCACAGGACTTCGGAAAGCAGCTAAGGAGTACGGCAGTGAAGGAGCTGGTAAGCATCATAAAGCACTCGATGATGCCATGACCACTTATCAGCTGTTCACCCTTTTTGAAAAAGATCGATCCTATGTGGAAAATCCGCAAACAACCAAAATTGGTGAACTCATTGACTTCTCTCACTTTTTTGATTCGGCAGATTAGCGGGCGTCTTCTGGAAAATAATCTTTTTCAAGAGAAGAGAGGCACGCTCTTGATTTTTCAGCCCACTTGGAATCATCCGCACTGAGCCCTTTTTTCAATTTGTCTACGGCGTCTTTCAGTGATACTTGATAATCAGGGATGTCGCCATCATAAGGCTTGACCATATGATGAGGGATGTTCGTCTGTTCCCTAAAGGCCAAAGCCCGTCTTTCCTGAAAAAAAGGTACGTCCGCTTCTTTTGGATGATGCAGGTCACCTTGAGTGGGGTGTGTTAAAACCGCTTTTACTTGAACGAGATAAGTAGATGGTTTAACGGCTGTCACTTCCCCAATGTAAACACCTGTTTTGTAAAAACCTTTCACGATTTGTCCAATCTGAATGTCTGTCATATGAAATTCCTCCATTTCCTTCGCATAAGAAGGTATTTCCTTTCTTTTAGCCAATATAGTGAAGTAAACGAGCAAAAGGGGGGGAAGAGCGGAACATGTCGTTCATCATATTCTTTCTACTGTATTTTCCTGAAGATAAAAGGGAGTATATCCCTGCGGCAATCACGACGGTGCTTTTCTTTGCTGCTGCATTTATTTGCTTTCGTCTGATCGTTCGTGCTTCTAAGAAGCAGGAGCAGATCGATGAAAAAAGGACAAAAAAAATGGATTGATCATTTTCTTCTTGTATCTTCAGGAAACTTCACGGTGACTGTTGTACCAGACTGCAATGAGCTTTTGAAACGAATGGTTCCATGATGATTTTCAATGATGGAAAATGTCACTGTCAATCCAAGCCCTGTTCCTTTATTTTTCAATGTGTAATAGGGTTCACCAAGCTTTTTCATTTGACTTTCTGACATGCCTACACCGTTATCAACGAAATAAAGGCAGATTCGATGATTTTCTTTTGAAGCAAACAGTTCGATTTTACCTTCGTGTTCGGGCGCTGCTTCGATTGCATTTTTGATTAAATTAATCATGACTTGTTTGATTTTCGTTTCATCACCTTGGATGTATAAGTCTGGTTCAATCGATTGATGAATCGTGACCGACTTAAAATTCGCATAGGATGTCATCAGCGATGCACACTCTTCAAGTAATTTAGATAAATTGAGAGACTCAATTTGATAATAATTTTGTTTCGCAATATCAAGATAGCTCGTAATAATATCCTGCGCACGGTCAAGTTCAGATAAAACGAGATTTTTATAATCTTTATTGGTTGACGGCTCTTTCGTATTGTCACTTGAAAAGAGCAGTTGGATAAATCCTCTCACCACCGTCAGTGGATTGCGGACTTCATGGGCGACACTTGCTGCAAGTTCACTCACAATCGTCAGTTTCTCTGATTGGACAAGCTGTGTTCTCATTTGCGCATTCTCTTTCACAAACTCAATGGAATAAATACTCAGCACAAGAAAGAATATGTAGTAAAGAGTTGAGAAAAATAATTCGAGCAGCTTTTGTTGCATAATGAATGCAGGGCTGTACTCAATTAAGCTGACCACAAGCAGTCCAATGTAAATAAACATCCCTTTTGATAACGCAATTAGGACTCCGTATAACAGCTTTCTCTGCTTAGAATATTGGCGCCATTTCCGGTAAAGCAGGAAAGGAATGAAAAAGTAAATCGGTACAACAATCAATCCAACCCATAAAAAAGAGCCATACATCACGAACTTTACGGTTGAACTAACTAAGATAGCAACGATTCCGGCGGTATATCCCCCGTATAAAATAGCCAGTACAAGGGGAATCGATTGAAGCCCAGTCTGCAAATCTAAAATCGAACCAACTGGATACATAATACATAGTGCTGATGAAATGGATGCAAATATGGTGATGAGCAGTTTATTCGTTTTAGGGAAATGAGCAGGGGTCCGGCTTAGCCATAGTGCATGATATAAAAAGATTGGAAATAGAATAAAAGATACATGGAGCAGAAAATCCTTGAACATTTCCATTTAAATGCTCTCCTCGTAAATAATTGTAATTCCTCTCATTATATCATTTCATGTACAAAGTAGATATGATAATAGGAGGGTTTTTTTCTTTAAAAAGAACACCCGTTAGGATGTTCTTTTGATAGAAATGGTTTTATTCGGATGATAGAGTGAATGCTTGATGAAGGCGCTTCAGACCTTCTTTTACTGTTCCGGCAGGACAGCCTAGATTCATTCGAATAAAGCCGTCTCCTTCGTGCCCATATACGTTTCCGAGCTCTAGTATGACCTTGCCCTTTTTCAGCAGATTACGTTTCAATTCTGCTTGAGTGAGTTCATAATCACGAATATCCAGCCACAATAGATAAGAAGCATCTGGTTTCATATAACGCATGCTCGGCAGATATTCATCAATATAATCCATTGCGATCTTCATATTATTTTCGAGGTAAAGAACAAGTGAATCAAGCCACTCATCTCCGTGGCGGTAGGCCGCCTCCATGGCAGGAATCGCAAAGGCATTCAGTTTGGACAATCCATTTCTTTGCAATTCATTGGTGAAAAGGGTTCTTTTTTCTTCATCATAAATGATAATGGCAGATGCCTGAAGACCAGCTAAATTAAATGTTTTACTCGGTGCAATACACGTTACCGTGATGTTAGCTATCTCATCAGAAAGGCTGGCAAAAGGCACATGCGGCTGTCCGTAAAGCATCAGATCCGAATGAATTTCATCTGACACGACGGTGACACCGTACTGTACACATAGGTCTCCTACACGCTTTAATTCCTCTTTTGACCAAGCTCTCCCTGAAGGATTATGCGGATGACAAAGAAACATCAGCTTTGCTTCTGGTCTGCTTAATTTTTTCTCTAGATCATCAAAATCCATCATGTAACGGTTGTTTTCTATTTTTAAAGGATTGGTTGAGACGATACGTCCGTTTCTTTCAATCATTTGATAGAAGGGCGTATACACCGGTGACTGAATGACCACTTCATCATTCGGAGCTGTAAAGGCTTGTACCGCAAAACTAAGTGCTGTCACGATACCTGGTGTGAAAGTGACGGCATCTGTTTGTATCGTCCAACCGTGTCTTCTTTTGAGCCAGTCAGCTACTGCTTGCTGCGTTTCCTGATCCTGAAATGCATAGCCAAATACGCCGTGATCTAATCGTTCTTTTAAAGCATCAAGCACGACTTGGGGCGCTTTAAAATCCATATCTGCTACCCACATTGGCAGCGCATCTGTTGTCAGGAACAAAGACTCTGCTTGATCCCATTTGACTGATTTTGAACCTTTACGTATGATCTGTTCGTCGAAATTCATGAAACCCACCTCTAGCCGTTTTTCAACCACTCTTGGTTGTGCTAAAATAAACATCACAAAATTTATTATAAGCGGTGATCCCCATGAAAGATAGTCAAGCTGTAGAAGAGATGATTCAAATCATTAAGGCATGGGACCCTTTTCAGTATGGAGAGGACTTTTACGAAACGGAGCCTGCTGACGTCATCAGTGCCTTATACGACGCAGAAGACCCGTTATCTTTCGCGAAAGACATTCAAGCCATTTACCATCACTCATTTGATCAGCTTCTTCCGATGGAAAGCTGTCAGCATATCGCAAATCAGCTTTTTGTCATAAGAGAAGGTAGCTCCTGCTCGTTTTAAGACAGGCTGAAATGACCAATTTGATCAGACACAAAGACCGGGTTTTCCTCAGGGATGAGGTGCCCGGTTTTTTTTAATGCGTGAAAGGTTGAATGCGGTAGATCCTTGTGCAGTCTTTCGCCAATTTGAATAGGAACGATCCGGTCTTCCTCCCCCCAAATCAGCAGGACAGGTGTCTCCATTTTCTTTAAGACATCCGACGCTAAATCGCCTTCCCTGTGCCGAATCAAACGAAAAATACCTCTGAAAATTTGGTCATCTGAAAAAGGCTTTAAATATCCGTCGACCATCTCTTGATCAATAATCGAATGATCATGCACAACAGCGGTTAAATTTTTCATAATACCTTGCTTGAACAACTTTCTTTTTAAATAGAGATAAAAATAAGGAATATAAGTGCTGTAAACAAGCGACTTTTTGGACTTATTCATATACCCTGAACTGCATAAAAGAACGGCTTTTTCAAATAGGTCGGGACGCTCAGAGGCAGCATATAAAGCAATTTGTCCCCCCATGGAATGCCCCACGAGGATCGCATGCTGAATCTGCAAATAACCAGCTAGTTCAATGATGATTTTTGCCATGTTGCGATAGCTGTAAATGAACGTATTTGATTTTTCGGACTGCCCGAATGGAGGCAGATCAATCGCAATTAAATTGAAGTCTTGTTTCAGAAGCGGGATGAGCTTTCGATAGCTGAAGGTAGATGAGAAAAGGCCGTGAATCAAAATCAATGTCTTCTTACCTTCATTTGGATAGTGTTCGTAATAGATATCTAAACCGAATTTACTTTTCATATAGGATGGCTGTACAATGTCCACACTCATCAACTCCGATATTTGATACTCACTCTCTGTTAGGTGACTGTATTGTACCCTAAAAAGTGGATTTTAAGCTACGATTAGAATCTTTTCCCTGCTTAGCATAATGGGAAAAACGTGCTATAATGTTCAGAAGATTTTTTAAAACTAGCTTTTTACAATCAGAGGTGTGAAATCAATGAAACTAACCGAAAAAGAAACTGAAATATTAGAGATTTTAGATGAAAACAGCCGCGCCGATTTAAATACAATTGCAAAAATGGCAGGTGTGACATCAGAAGAAGCAGAAGCCATTATTCAAAAGCTCGAAGATCAAAAAGTCATTATTGATTATTCGACCATGATTGACTGGCGAAAAGTAGACGGACACGAAGGCGTTACAGCGATGATTGATGTGAAAGTGACCCCAAAAAGAGGCGTCGGTTTTGATGAAATTGCTGAACGCATTTACAGGTTCCAAGAAGTGGAGTCCGTGTATTTAATGTCAGGCGTGTATGATTTATCTGTTGTGATCAGAGGAAGATCCATGTCTGATATCGCCCGCTTTGTATCTGAAAAATTATCGACACTTGATTCTGTTGTTTCAACCACTACCCACTTTATTTTGAAAAGATATAAGCATGATGGGAAAGTCTTTGAAACAGGGGACGATGACAAAAGAATCGTGGTGTCTCCTTAAATGAAAAAGTCTTATTTATCTGAAACGGTACAAAGCATTCAGCCGTCAGGTATTCGGAAATTCTTTGATTTGGCAGCCACAATGGAAGGGGTTATCTCCCTCGGGGTCGGCGAACCGGATTTCGTGACAGCTTGGAATGTGAGAGAAGCCAGTATTATGTCTTTAGAGCAAGGACTGACCTCTTATACAGCAAATGCTGGGCTGCTCTCTTTGCGAAAAGAATTGAGTCATTATTTATATAAGCGGTTTCACATTGAGTACAGTCCAGAAGAAGAACTCATTGTTACCGTTGGCGGCAGCCAGGCGCTTGATTTGGCCTTTCGCGCCATTTTAAACAACGGGGACGAAGTAATCATCCCAGAGCCTTGTTTCGTCGCATATGGGGCTCTGACGACACTTGCGGGCGGTGTACCGGTTTATTTAAGTACATCGGCTGAAAAAGATTTTAAAGCCGATTCTGCTGATCTTCGTACGAAGCTGACGCCGAAAACAAAAGCCATCTTGCTATGCTCTCCATCAAACCCAACAGGGTCTGTTTACTCGAAAGAAGAGCTTGAAGATATTGCTCAGTTTGCAAAGGAGCATGATCTTTTAATTATTACGGATGAGATTTATGCAGAGCTGACGTACGATGAAGCTTTTACGAGTGTGGCGGCGATTCAAGATATGAAGGAAAGAACGATTTTGATTTCAGGCTTTTCCAAAGGGTTCGCTATGACGGGGTGGCGCTTAGGATATGTGGCAGCACCGCCAGTCCTCCGTGATGCCATGCTGAAAATACATCAATATTCTATGATGTGTGCACCAGCTATGGCACAATATGCCGCAGAAGAAGCATTAAAAAATGGACTTGAAGATGTGGAGAAAATGAAGAAAAGCTACAGAAGGCGCCGTAATTTGTTTGTCGGCTCTCTCAATGAACTTGGACTCACTTGCCACCAGCCAAACGGAGCGTTTTACGCTTTCCCGTCCATTAAAAGCACAGGCATGACTTCAGAACAATTTGCTGAGGAGCTGCTGCTTAGCGAGAAAGTAGCGGTTGTCCCTGGAAATGTATTCGGTCCAAGTGGTGAAGGACATATTCGTTGTTCATATGCGTCGTCACTCGATCACTTGCAAGAATCACTTTCAAGAATCCAGCGTTTTTTACAGAATAGACAAGTGAAAGAAGAAGCACCTGCTATCTTAAAATAAAAAAAAGGCATCAATCCATCTGGACTCATGCCTCTCAAATTAGGGGGGAATACTAGAAAGCATTCTTGTTTTCAGGTATTCCCCCTTTTGAACTGATCTAAACCAAATTAAAAAATATTTTGCGTAAAAGAGCGTTCTGTGATATAGTTTTTAATTGCGTATAAACGAATATTAAAACATTTATTTAGGAGTTGTTATCATGGCGACAAAGTTTGAAGTAGGCAGTGTTTACACTGGTAAAGTAACAGGATTACAAGCGTATGGTGCGTTTGTTGCATTAGATGAAGAAACTCAAGGACTTGTGCATATTTCTGAAGTAACACATGGCTTTGTAAAAGACATCAACGAGCACCTTTCAATTGGTGACGAAGTACAAGTAAAAGTTCTTTCTGTTGATGAAAATGCAGGTAAAATCAGCCTTTCAATCCGTGCGACACAAGATGCACCTGAAAGAAAAGAAAGCAAACCAAAGAAACAAAGACCACAGCAAGCGAAAGAAGAAGCTGCTGCACCACAAGGTTTCAATACACTTAAAGATAAACTTGAAGAGTGGATTGAGCAATCTAACCGTAAAGACCTTATCAAGAAATAAAAAAAGCACCGCTTCAAACGGTGCCTTAGGCTGCCTCATAGGTAGTCTTTTTTTATGTCTTTTTCATTAGCGGACCTCTGGATTTGGCTCGTCACGGCGGACAGCTTCTTCACTAGGTTTGAACAACAGACCAAGATTGACAAGACCTGCAATTCCAACAAGACCATAAATAATACGTGATAATGCAGCACCTTGACCGCCAAAGATCGCTGCTACTAAGTCAAATTGAAAAAAGCCGATTAGTCCCCAGTTAATAGCACCGATAATCGTGAGCACGAGGGCAATACGCTGAATAGCACTCATCGTGATTCCTCCTTTCGCTACAGTATCAATACATTTATATTTTGCAGATTTTTAGCCAAACTATGCGTAAGAAAATGGATGAAAGCAAATTACTTTACTTTTGGAATGAAAGAAGCGCATAATGTAGCGCGAGGAGGAGATCACATGGATCGATTTACTTATTGGAACCCAACGAAATTAATTTTTGGAAAGGGAGAAGTATCAGCCCTTTCAGATGAACTAAAACACTACGGAAAAAACGTATTGCTTGTATATGGTGGAGGCAGCATTAAACGAAATGGCCTTTATGACCAAGTTGTCAGCATCTTAAAAGAATCAGGAGCTGCAATCACTGAGCTTGCTGGTGTTGAGCCAAACCCGCGCTTAACAACGGTTAGAAAAGGGGTTGAGCTTTGCAAAGAGAACCAAATTGATTTTATTTTGGCAGTCGGCGGCGGTAGCGTGATTGACGCAACAAAAGCGATCGCAGCTGGTGCGAAATACGATGGAGATGCTTGGGATATCGTCACTCGTAAGCATGTCCCAATGGAAGCCATCCCATTTGGTACAGTATTAACACTTGCCGCGACAGGTTCTGAAATGAACTCTGGCTCCGTCATCACAAACTGGGAAACAAATGAGAAATATGGATGGGGCAGTCCGGCTGTCTTCCCTAAATTCTCTATTCTTGACCCAGTCAATACATTTACTGTGCCAAAAAACCATACGATTTATGGCATGGTCGACATGATGTCTCACGTGTTTGAACAATATTTCCATCACACGGAGAATACACCTTACCAAGATCGTATGTGTGAAGGACTTCTTCGTACGGTCATCGAAACAGCACCGAAGCTGATCAATGATTTGGAAAACTATGAGCTTCGTGAAACGATTTTATTCACAGGCACCATTGCACTGAATGGAATGCTTTCAATGGGCGCACGCGGAGACTGGGCATCTCACAATATTGAGCATGCGGTATCCGCGGTGTATGACATCCCGCATGCAGGCGGACTTGCGATCTTGTTCCCGAACTGGATGAAGCATGTCATTCAAGAAAACCCAGGTCGCTTCAAGCAATTAGCAGTGCGTGTATTCGATGTAGATCCTGCGGGCAAAACAGACGAAGAAGTTGGCTTAGAAGGAATCGAAAAACTTTCTGCTTTCTGGACAAGTCTAGGCGCACCAAACCGTTTAGCTGACTATGACATCAACGATGAGAAAATTGATCTGATTGCAGACCGTGCAATGGCACGTGGTGAATTTGGCCAATTTAAAAAGCTGAACAAAGAAGATGTTCTAGCTATTTTAAACGCTTCTTTATAATCGAACATGGAAAAGATAGCTGCTTTTAAGCAGTTATCTTTTTTTGAGTTCTGCATGCACATATGTTACAGTAGTCTTTCATGTTTTTGGATATAAATGTTTTAAGGAGATGTAGAACAGATGGAAAACTTTATTTACTATAATCCAACGAAATTGATGTTTGGAAAAGGACAACTAGACGGACTAAAAAGCGAACTCGCTCGTTATGGAAAGCGAGTGCTTCTTGTATATGGTGGAGGCAGTATTAAGAAAAATGGTCTTTATGATAAGGTTATCAGCGCTTTAAATGAAGCAGAGGCTGACGTATTTGAACTGTCAGGAGTCGAACCGAACCCTCGTCTCACTACAGTGCAAAAAGGGATCGACATTTGCCAAAATGAGAACATTGATTTCTTATTAGCAGTTGGTGGGGGAAGTGTCATCGACTGTACAAAAGCCATTGCAGCTGGAGCAGAATATGACGGGGATGTTTGGGACATTATCTCAAAGAAAACAACCGCTCAAAAAGCATTGCCGTTTGGCACAGTGCTGACACTTGCGGCAACTGGTTCAGAAATGAATCCAGACTCTGTTATCACAAACTGGGAAACAAATGAAAAGTACGTGTGGGGCAGTTCAGTCACGCACCCTGCTTTTTCAATTTTAGATCCTGAGCACACATATTCTGTGCCAGAGAATCAAACGGTGTATGGCATGGTTGATATGATGAGCCATGTATTTGAACAATACTTCCATAATGTCAAAAACACGCCTCTACAAGATCGGATGTGTTTTGCTGTTCTTCAAACAGTCATCGAGACAGCACCAAAGCTACTTGAAGACTTACAAAACTATGAGCACCGTGAAACCATCCTTTATGCAGGAACAATTGCTTTAAATGGCACGCTGCAAATGGGCTATTTTGGCGACTGGGCATCACATACGATTGAGCATGCAGTATCAGCAGTCTATGACATTCCGCATGCAGGTGGACTTGCGATCCTCTTCCCAAACTGGATGCGTCATACACTTGATCACAATGTCGAACGTTTTAAAAACCTCATGTTGAACATGTTTGACATTGAGACAGAAGGAAAATCGGATCGTGACATCGCATTAGAAGGAATTGACAAGCTATCAGCCTTCTGGACAAGCCTCGGTGCACCGAGCCGTTTAGCGGATTATGATATTGGTGAAGATCAACTGGACAAAATTGCTGACATCGCAGCAAAAGAAATGGAATATGGTGGTTTTGGTAACTTTATGAAACTTGGCCGTGATGACATTTTAGCGATTTTGAAAGCTTCTCTATAATTTGGATGGCCGCTTCTCTTCATGAGGAGCGGCTTTTTGCTGCATCAATGACGATCACTTGATTTCAATAGCTAGTTCCGCTAAAGTGAAAGGGATAGAACTAACGTAATGGAGGGCTTACAAGCGATGACACATATTCAATTTGACTACTCGAAAGCGTTACCTTTCTTTCAAGAACATGAGCTTACATATCTAAAAGATTTTGTGAAGGTGGCCCATCATAATATTCATGAACAAACGGGTACTGGCAGTGATTATTTAGGCTGGGTTGACTTACCGAAGCAATATGATCGCGAAGAATTTGCCCGCATTAAAAAAAGTGCAGAAAAGATTAAATCTGATTCTGATGTATTACTCGTTGTTGGAATTGGTGGTTCTTATCTTGGCGCACGTGCGGCCATTGAGTTTTTAAACCATTCTTTCTATAATAGTTTGCCAAAAGGCAAACGCAAAACACCGCAAATCATCTTTATTGGAAACAACATCAGTTCTTCTTATTTAACAGATGTAATGGATCTGCTAGAAGATGCCGATTTCTCCATTAACGTGATTTCAAAATCTGGTACAACTACAGAGCCAGCCATTGCGTTCCGTATCTTTAAAAAGCTCCTTATCGAAAAATATGGTGCTGAAGAAGCGAAAAAACGCATCTATGCAACAACTGACAAGGCACGCGGCGCACTCAAAACATTAGCAACTGAAGAAGGCTATGAATCATTTATCATCCCTGATGACGTCGGTGGACGCTATTCCGTCTTAACAGCAGTTGGTCTATTGCCAATCGCTGTAAGCGGTGCAGACATTGATCAAATGATGGAAGGTGCTGCGAAAGCAAGTGAAGACTTCGCTTCATCTGAGCTCTCAGAAAATGCGGCTTACCAATATGCGGTTGTCCGTAATGTTCTTTACAATAAAGGACGGACAATTGAAATGCTGATTAACTATGAGCCAGGCTTACAGTACTTTGCGGAGTGGTGGAAGCAGTTATTCGGCGAAAGTGAAGGGAAAGATGAAAAAGGAATCTATCCTTCATCTGCGAACTTCTCAACAGATCTTCATTCACTTGGTCAATATGTACAAGAAGGAAGAAGAGACTTGTTTGAAACCATCGTGAATGTAGACAAGCCACGACATGAACTTGTCATCGAAGCAGAAGAACAAGACCTTGATGGGTTAAACTATCTTGCAGGAAAAACGGTTGATTTCGTCAATAAAAAAGCATTTGAAGGCACAATGCTTGCTCATACGGATGGAAAAGTACCGAACCTGATTGTGACAATTCCTGAAATGGATGCTTATACATTCGGATATCTCGTGTACTTCTTTGAAAAAGCATGTGCGATGTCTGGGTATTTACTAGGCGTCAATCCATTCGACCAGCCTGGAGTAGAAGCGTATAAAGTGAACATGTTTGCTTTATTAGGAAAACCGGGCTTCGAAGAGAAAAAGGCAGAACTTGAGAGCCGTCTCAAACAATCATAAGAATAAAAGGCACATCTTTTCATAAGATGTGCCTCAGATTGTTGACAAAGGGCTAAAATGAACTGTATTTTAGCCCTTTGTTTTCTTTTTAGCGTGATAGAAAACCTTTGAAGTCTAGGAAGGACGAGCACTGGAGCGGAGCGAATTTGACATTCGTGAGCACCAGTGCGCAGGACTGACAACGAATGCGAGGGTTTGTCTACACGCTAAGGCACATCTTTGCATAAGGTGTGCCTTTTTTTATGTTCTCATGGTGTCAGTGCAAGCCTCCCTAAGCTCTGTACATAGAATAATCAATGGAGGAGGTTGATGAAGCAATGAGAACAAATCATATTTATATCCATGACATTTCCGGGCAGGCCATCGTTAACTTTGGGAATGTTGGACGGATTTGTCCAATGAGTGCTACGAAAGAAACATCAGGAGCGGGCAGTGCGAACGAGACAAATGCATCATCATCCAGCCAAAGCTTATTTGATGCTGCTTTTACAAACAATGTGCAAATCACGAAAGGCAAATGTATGAATTCCTCTCTTTAACGAACCCTATACAAAAAGGAGGGTTCTGTATGATTCATGTACCATCTAGGCTGACTGGTGAAAGCTTTTCACTGTACCATTTAGAAGAAAACATGAAGCCGCTCGGATATGTCATTAATGGGAATTGGGATTATGATCATGGATATTTTGATTATAAAATTGACAACCGTGACGGCTATACCTTTCTCAGAGTTCCGTTTACAGCCGAGAAAGGACAGCTGGATCAGCCAGGCGTTGTGGTGAAAATGGGACATCCATTTCTCTTAAAGCATGTCTATCAAGATAAATTAGATGACCATGCGATGGTTGGAAATGTAGGGGCATCTTTTAACCAATTCCAAGAACCGAAAGAGAAAGACGGAGATGTGTCAAAGGCTTATGCCGAAATTGGCTTTTCACTCGTCAAAGAATTAGAAGATGTACTGCTTTAAAAGCTGATCAGCTCATCCTCTGGATGAAGCTCATATCCAAAAGGAGGATTCATCATGGGTCCTTCTTTTTTTTGTACGCCTACAATGATCACATGATGCTCTAAAAAGTGATGAAGTGCCGTTAAGAATGTCTCTCCAGCTAATGAAGCTGGTACTGGAATGATAGTGATCTGTTTATGGAGGGTCATGTTTCTTTTTATTTTTAACGCCATGAGCTGTTCTTTTAAAAGAAAATGCTCCACCATTAAATGATTCACGGCATCAGAAGTATGGATGACTTGATTGGCGCCAGCCCGCTCAGCATTTTTCACATAGCGATCGGTTAAAATTTCAATTAAACAATATAACGAAGGATTTAATCCTTTTGCCGCAAGCAAGGTTAAGACACTCTGCATATCAGCCGTCACTTCATTTTCATGCTGGTCGGCAGTAATCATCAATGTATCAGCACTCATAATATTTGCTCTGCGAAGTGTGGCATCCTCTGTACCATGGCCTTTAATAAAATGGACATTCTCTAAAAGAGGTCCTTCCTTTAAGGAATCATCAATGAGTACAATCGGCATGGCGGGATCAATGGTTTGAAACGATTGAAGCAGTTTGTTCGTTTTCTCATTCCAGCCAACGATAATGACATGTCCTTTCCCCTTAAAAGCCACCTTCCCCTCTACATAATGGTGCTGTTTGCTAAATACAGCGGCAGCAAGCGTGGCAAAATATGCAGTGACAAAGCTGGCGCCGATCAAAATAAGCGCCATCCCTGCTACTTGCCCAGGCATGGTTTGCGGCACAAAATCACCATAGCCGACCGTCGCGACTGTAATGAGAGCCCACCAGATCCCATCAAAGATCGTATGATACTGCTTTGGTTCAAGTATGACGATTAATTGTCCAAAAAAGAGAAGCAAGAAACAGATGATGATCGCAATGCGAACATAAAGAGGCCATCTTAGCCAGGCAATGAAGATACGGTTTGATTTCATCGAACTCGTCCTTTCAGGGAGACTGCTAATGTCAGTATGCCCGATTAGGAAACAATTTTTCATCATCGTCATGTATTGAAACAGAACCCATATCTTAAAATAAGAGAGAAGAAGGAGGGAATGCGAATGTCGTTTGTTCAAAAGACCGTACTTCTTTTTATTGGCGCACACTTTTTATCATCTGCGGTGATTTTACTCGTGTTTGATTTAAATGCGGTGAACCATTTTATGAATGATTTTTCGTGGCTTCGTTTTTTTCAAGACCTATATGGAACGGTGACATTTTATACAGCATGCATCGGAATGTTCTTCTTTTTCATTGGTGTAGTGATTCCCCTTAAAAAGACCTAGTGCTTTTTGCTGTACACGTTACATAAAAGTCATTAAAATTGTAAATAAATATATAAAATAAAAAGGAAGCTGATGAGCATGCTGTTTTTTTATTTTTTAACATTTGCCGCATTGGGATTGTCTTTTTGGGCACAATTTAAAGTAAAGAATAATTTTGAAAAGTATTCAAAGGTTGAAGCTGCCAGTATGAAAACAGGTGCTGAAACCGCTCGATATATTTTAGATCGCAACGGGTTATACGATGTACCCGTTGAACCGGTAAGAGGAACTTTGACTGATCATTACGACCCGACGCAGCGTGTGGTTCGTTTATCTGAACCAGTGTATTATGGCCATTCCATTTCGGCCATTTCAGTCGCATCACACGAGGTTGGACATGCCTTGCAGCATCAGGAATCCTATGGTGCGCTTGTCTTGAGACATAAGATCTTCCCTGTCGTGAACTTTGCATCTGGTGTTGCCCCGCTTCTTTTCCTAGGTGGATTATTGCTCGGCAGCCTTAACTTAATCGGGCTTGGGATCGTTCTGTTCTCAGCTGCTGTGTTCTTTCAGCTAGTGACATTGCCTGTTGAGTTTAACGCAAGTTCTCGTGCAAAGAATATCATTGTTTCAGAAGGAATCATTAGAAGCAGTGAAGAAAGAGGCGTGAACAAGGTGTTAAATGCCGCAGCTCTTACGTACGTAGCAGCGGCCCTTGTCTCCCTGTTTGAATTGCTCCGTTTTGTAATGATCTTCCTAAATGGCCGTAATGATTAATTGACGCCAGAGGAGGTGAGCCCTTACCCGTGTTAGGTAAGGGTTTTTTTGTATATTTTAAACGTATTTTTAGTCCTATTACTCATTGCTGCGACAGCATTTTTTGTTGTCACTGAATTTGCGATTGTGAAAATTAGAGGCTCAAAAATCAATCAGCTGATTGAAAGCGGTGATAAGAGAGCCATTCATGTTCAAAAACTGACAACCAACCTTGATGAATATTTATCTGCCTGTCAGCTTGGCATTACCATCACGGCATTAGGCTTAGGGTGGTTAGGGGAGCCGACAGTGGAACATTTCCTGCATCCGCTTTTTGAAAAGGCAGGGCTTCATTCCGCTTTGACAGACATCATATCGTTTATCATTGCCTTTGTGATCATTACGTTTTTGCATGTTGTCGTTGGGGAACTTGCTCCCAAAACGATTGCCATTCAAAAGGCAGAAGCCGTCAGTCTTGTGACGGCAAAACCTCTTATTTTTTTCTATAAAGTCATGTACCCGTTTATTAAAGCATTAAATGGGGCTGCACGAGGCATTGTGAAATTATTTGGTTTTCATTCTGTCAAAGAACATGAAGTGGCGATCAGTGAGGAAGAATTGCGTCTCATCCTGTCTGAAAGCTACGAAAAGGGCGAGATCAACCAATCTGAATACAAATATGTCAATAAAATATTTGAATTTGATAACCGAGTGGCGAGAGAGATCATGATCCCGCGCACAGAAATCTCTGCCATTGAAATTGAACAGAGCCTGGAAGACGTGACGCATTATATGCTGAACGAAAGGTATACACGTTATCCTGTCATTAAAGAAGACAAAGATCATGTCATTGGTGTGATCAATAGCAAAGACGTATTTAAAGCAAGTTTTCTCAACCAAGAGGTGTCCATTGAAGACTTAATGCGCCCTGTCATTCGTGTCATTGAAAGTACACCGATTCAAGAACTGTTGATTTTGATGCAAAAGGAACGGATTCATATGTCGGTGCTTGTAGATGAATACGGCGGAACAGCAGGTCTCGTCACAGTTGAAGACATATTAGAAGAAATTGTGGGCGAGATTCGAGATGAATATGATCAAGATGAAACCCCGCATATTGTGAAAAAAGGTGACTTCCACTATGTCATGGATGGGAAAGCTTTGATCGATGAAGTAAATGATTTATTGGATTTAGCGATTGAAAATGATGATGTTGATACAATTGCAGGCTGGATGATGACGCATAAAATTGATTTTGACATTGGAGATATCATTGAAGCAGAAGGCTGTGAATTTAAAATTGTCGATGCAGAAGATCATCATATTCGAACCATAGAAGTAAAAAAGGTTCACTTTTCCTAAAAACCTCGGAGCTATTGACGAGGTTTTTTTGCTTGGTAAACTTTAGGTAAGAAGATTTGTTTCTGCCAACCGGCAGTGATTGGTTTCACATAAAAAGGGTATGGTTTTATAGACATGATCAAAAGGAGCCAGTGAAATGAAAAAAATCAACGTACAAACAGACAAACACGATGACATGATAGACATTACCCATGAAGTTCAGCAATATGTCCGGGAAACTGGGATTCAAAACGGAACGGTTATGGTCTATTGTCCACATACGACGGCTGGAATCACCATTAATGAAAATGCCGACCCAGACGTCAAACGAGATATGCTGCGCCGGCTTGACGAAGTCTTTCCGTGGGAACATTCAAAAGATCGTCATATGGAAGGCAATACAGCAGCGCATATGAAAGCTAGTTATATGGGAGCATCTCAGCACGTTCTTGTCCATCATGGTGATCTTGTGCTTGGAACGTGGCAGGGAATCTATTTTTGTGAGTTTGACGGACCGAGACATCGTCACTTTTATGTACAGGTGTCATCTAACGAGTAAGGGCGGGGGAGAAGATGGGAGAATTCACAGCGTTACTTCAAATTGAACATGGCATCATTCAAGCACCAATGGCAGGAGGAGCGGTGACGCCGCAGCTTGTCGCCGCTGTTTCACAATATGGGGGTCTCGGCAGCTTAGCAAGTGGTTATGTACAGCCCGAAAAGATGAGGCAGCAAATCAGACAGGTCAAACAGCTGACATCTCGTCCATTTCAAGTGAATGTGTTTGTCCCTGAACCCATTTCAGAAACGAAAACAGAAGATGTATCATTTTGGACAGATCGGCTGCCTGTCATACCAGAAGCACAGATAATCCCTAGCGAAGAAGAATTATGGAAGGACTATGAACAAAAAATCAACATTCTTCAAGAAGAAGAAGTCCCAGCTGTGTCGTTTACATTTGCCGGTCCAAACGAACAAACCATTCATCACCTGAAACAAAAGGGGATCTTTCTCATCGGAACAGCTACAACAAAAAAAGAAGCACTGCTTTTAGAAGAAAAAGGAATGGATGCCATTGTTCTGCAAGGAAGCGAAGCAGGAGGGCATCGAGGCACCTTTTTACCTTCAAAGGGAGATGCTCTGCAGGGACTTTTCTGCCTGATCAGTGATGTCAGGTCTGTCTGTCATATCCCATTAATTGCCGCTGGAGGTATCACAGACAGGACCACTATGAAAGCTGCACTAGCACTTGGAGCAGATGCGGTTCAAATAGGGACACGATTTTTAGCGAGTCAAGAAAGTGCTGCGGCAGATGTGTACAAAAAGGCGCTGTTACAGGCAGAAGGCAGTGAAACAGCGATGACACGGCTTTTCTCTGGAAAAAAAGCCAGAGGTATTGTCAATCAGTGGATGGAGGAAGAAAGACGAAATGAAGACCGGGTTCTTCCCTATCCTATACAGCATGTATGGACAACACCGATGCGAAAAGCGGCAGCTGCTACAGGAAACCCAGAACAAATGGCTCTTTGGGCAGGTCAGGGGGTTGGCCGTATTCATTCCATTTTAACCGTTGAAGAGATCATGCATGAACTCACGCAGATATAATTTGATGATGGGTGGTGTGACAGGATGGAAATCTTAAAACATTCATATCGGAAAAAAGGACAAATTGAATTTCTATTTGATGATTTTCCGCACTCCCCTGCCGTTCTTACCCCCATTCGTCATTACTATTTTGTTCGTTATGTGAAATGGAATCAGCACGACCCTCCAGTCACAAGAAACGATCTAGAAGAAATGGAAATCCTAGCAAACACAATGCTTGGCACGCTCCATGATTACCGCAAACGCAAGGCATACAAAGGCCCCTTGTCATAACCTATAGACAAGAGGCCTTTTTTAGCTGCCAAACATTTGCCTGAGATAAATAACATCCATCCTAGTAGTCTGCGGCAGTAAATAAGCGGACTGAACCGCCCCTGGCCGTCTTCTGGCATTTAATTTATCGATAATCTCTGCAGCTGTTAAGATCCCAAGCCCATGCCCATAATATTGATCTTCCCCTAAGTAAATCACATTTTCTCCGCGCCATTGAGACTGTTGATAGCTAAACTCTGGATTCTCGAAATATAGGCAATCCCCATAAATAAAATCATTTCCGCGCTCTGTATAAATGGACAATGTATCATAGTGCCAGTCATACAGGGTTAAACTTCTAAGTCTTCGATTGAACTTCTCGTCTCCTACCGTTTGCAAGACTCCCATATAAAACACAATGACAATCGCTGTGGCACATTCAAAGGCATATTTTGAGCCATTTTCAAAGATGTCTTTAATCCCCGTAGATGGCTCGACTTGATAGCGCAGTTCTAACGCTCCGGCCTCTGATACACGCCAATAGGCGTCATTCGCACGGGACCTTTGAAAGATAGCAAATGAGGCACCGCTCTTGTTCAAATCTCTTGCTGCATTCATGATATTCGATCTTAAAGTCACCTCAAATAACAAATCAGATGCCTGCCTATAACGGAACGTATCATTTGAGGCCTGTAACTGCATCAAAATGACCCGCTTTTGTCCTTCTAGCTGAAACGATGCCAGCTGCTCATTTGTCACTGGCTGTCCTGAAAGGATAATCATATGAAAAGCGCCCCCTTTTGTATTAGCGTATGCGGGATGCTTGGGCAAGGAATCAATTTGTGAAAATAAACAAAAAGTCATCCTTTTTATTTGAAAAACATGAAAATAATATGAAGCTGTCCGATATAAAACATAACGTTTAAAAGGAGGAAAAACATGAAAAGTATCATAAAATGGTTGAAAAAACCATCGATTTCTAAAAGGCTGATTATTTCATTCACACTTGTTCTCGTCTTGCCTATCATTACACTCAGTACGATTTCATATCAGATTGCCAAAGAAGAATTAGATCATGAAATCATGTACGGAGCAAACGCAAGAGTCAATGAGCTGAATGACATGATCGAGCAAAAGCTTTTGAATAAGGAGAACGCAGTCAAACTGTTTACCGAAACATCCAGTGCTGCAGACTTTAAAAAGAAAAACCAGGACGAACTGTATGAGCATTTTGAGATATACAGTAAAATCAATGAAGACGATGTGGTTGGGTTTTATGCAGCAAGTAAAAATCGTGACTTTATTCAGTTCCCTAAAGTGGACATGCCAAAAGGCTATGATCCAACAACTCGTGATTGGTATAAAGCGGCGATGCAGGACGAAAAAGGTGAACCTGTGGTCACCAATCCATACATCTCTGCCACAACAAACGGCATGGTTGTCACAATCGCTCAGCGTCTGAAGGACGGGTCGGGAGCCATTGGGATTGATATTGATGTTCAGGATATCGTCGATAAAATCAAAGATATTAAAATTGGACGAGAAGGATATCCAATTATTGCAAATAAAAATAAACAGATTGTCGCTCATCCAGAAGAAAAATCAGGATCTGCAGTGACTGGAAATATTTCATCAATCCTTTACAGCAGCAAAGAAGGAACATCAACTTATGAGAATAAAGGAGAGCAAAAACGTCTCGTTTTTGTGACAAATGATTTAACAGGTTGGAAAATTGCTGGAACGATGTTTGTATCAGAAACAGAAGAAGCAGCACAGCCAGTTTGGAATTCTGCCATTATTCTTTTAATTTCTTCTTTTATCCTTGGCGGTATTGCGATCTTCTTTATCGTTCGCTCCATCACAATTGGACTTAGAAGGCTTGTTGATTTCTCAGAAAAGGTGAGTGAAGGGGATCTAACGGAAACCCTCGAAACCAAATCGAAGGATGAAATAGGAGACCTCACAAGAAGCTTTAGTAAGATGAGTGAATCTTTGCGTGAAGTTATCCGAGCGGTCCAGCAATCTGTCGACAATGTAGCTTCAGCTTCAGAAGAGCTGACTGCTAGTGCCAGCCAAACAAGTCAGGCGACAGAGCATATCACCATGTCGATTGAACAATTCTCAAATGGGAATGAAGCACAAAATGAGAAAGTCGAATCTAGCACGAATCAGCTTGTCGCAATGAATGAAGGATTACAAGGTATGTCACAAACTTCATCAGAAGTGACTGCTGTCTCCATTCAATCGACAGAAGCGGCTGGACAAGGCGGACGTATCGTTGAAAGCACAGCGAATCAAATGAAACATATTGATACATCTGTACAAGAAGCCGAACAAGTCATGAAAGAATTAGAATACAAATCTAAAGATATTACGAGTATTTTAAATGTCATTAATGGCATCGCAGATCAAACGAATTTACTTGCACTCAATGCAGCCATAGAAGCAGCAAGAGCAGGTGAATCAGGGCGCGGTTTCTCTGTCGTAGCAGAGGAAGTCAGAAAACTAGCAGTCCAATCTGCAGATTCAGCGAAAGAAATTGAAAAGCTGATCCAAGAAATTGTGTTGGAAATTTCCAAATCTCAAGAGATGTTCAAAGCTGTCAACCGAGAAGTAAATGCAGGACTTGGGATGACAGAAGAAGCAAAAGAAAGCTTCCAAAACATCTATGAGGCGGCAGAAGGTATGTCGAAAAAACTCACTCAATTAAATGATACAGCGGTTGACCTATCAAGCGGATCAAAACTTGTGTCACAAGCCATGCAAGAGATGCGTCAAGTTTCAAGAGAAAGTGCGGCGAACATTCAAGATATTGCGGCATCTGCTGAAGAACAATTGGCATCTATGGAAGAAATTTCGTCCTCTTCTGTCACACTTGCCAATATGGCTGAGGAACTAAAAGAGCTGACAAGTCAATTTAAAATTGATTAAAAAACGATGAAAAAATATCCAGAATTGTCTGGGTATTTTTTTTATTTTTAAACGTCATTTCCAGCCCTCTAAAAATAAACCTTTCATCCGATAATAACTTTAGAGAAGTAAAGGGGGAAAGAGAAAATGGGAAAAATGATCCAATGGTTCAAAAAACCATCCATTTCTAAAAAATTAGTTATTGCCTTTTTGGTAGTCCTCATACTGCCAACCGTCGCACTCACAATCAGTGCATTTTTCACATCAAAAACAGAGTTAGACAAGCAGATTATGGGCAGTGCAATGAGTCAGGTCAATGCATTTGATACCTTAATCGATGAGAATATTGGGAACAAGGCAGAGGCTGTGACTCTGTTTACAGATGATCTCAAAGCGGTTAATCTTCAAGAAAAAAATAGAAAAGCTACCATTAAAGAATTGCAGCAATATGGAAAAATTAATGAAAAAGATGTCTCAGCCATTTATGCAGGTTCAGAAAAGGGTTTGTTCATGCAATACCCAGTTCAAAAAATGCCTGAAGGCTATGACCCGCGAGAGCGTCCATGGTATCAAGAGGCCATGAGTGCTGATGGTAAACAAGTCATCACGAAGCCATATGTCGCAGCATCTACAGGTAAAATGGTCATCACCATTGCCCAAAAAACGAAAGATGGCTCAGGGGTGATTGGTCTTGATATGGAAATTGACAGCCTCATTCAAAAGCTAAAAGAAATCAAAATAGGTCAAAAAGGATATGCTTTCATCATGGAGAAGGATAAAACTGTGTTAGCAGATCCAACCCAAAAGCCAGGAAGCAAAGTCAATGAGAATTTGGCGAACATTATTTTTAAAAACAAACAAGGAAACGGTAGCTATACACTCAATGGAACAGATAAAAAGGTAGCTTATGTCACCAATGAACTAACCGGCTGGAAAATCGGCGGTACGATGCTCGTATCAGAAGTAGAGGATGCAGCTAAACCCGTTTTCAATACAGCCATTATTGTGTTCAGTGTGACACTGATCGTAGCAGGAACCCTCATCTTCTTTATTGTCCGCTCTATTTCAAATAGATTATCCAATCTGGCCCGTTTCTCGAAAAAGGTCAGCGATGGTGATTTACGTGATAAACTTCAGATTCAATCAGATGATGAAATAGGACAAGTTGGTAAAGGCTTTAATACGATGATTGACTCATTAAGATCCCTCATTGGTGCCGTCCAAACCTCCGTTGAAAATGTCGCTTCTTCATCAGAAGAACTGACCGCAAGCGCAGGACAAACAAGTAAAGCAACAGAGCATATTACATTGGCCATTGAACAATTCTCTACTGGTAACGAAAGCCAGAATGATAAAGTGGAATCAAGCTCAGAAGAGTTAGAAGAAATGAACAGAGGCCTTCAGCACATGAATGAGTCGGCTGAATCAATTACCGCTTCATCCATCAAATCAACAGAGATTGCAGGAGAAGGCGGACAGCTAGTAGAAAAAACAGCCTCTCAAATGAACGTGATTGATCAATCAGTGAAAAAAGCAGAGAATGTCATCAGTGCGCTAGAAAGCAAATCAAAAGATATTACCCAGATTCTTGGTGTCATTAATGGCATCGCAGATCAAACGAATTTACTTGCGCTGAATGCAGCAATTGAGGCAGCAAGAGCTGGTGAATCTGGTCGAGGTTTCTCCGTTGTAGCAGAAGAAGTAAGAAAACTTGCTGTTCAATCTGCCAACTCAGCGAAAGAAATTGAAAACTTAATCAAAGAAATCGTTCAAGATATTGATGTATCACAAGAAGTATTCACAGCAGTAAATCAAGAAGTTCAATCAGGATTAAGCTTTACTGAACAAACGAAAGTCAGCTTCCACAATATTTTCGACATGACCAAAGAAATCTCAGATCAGCTCCAAACAATGAATCGAACAGTTGTCCAGTTGTCAAAAGGATCTGCACATGTTTCTGAGGCTGTCCGTGAGATTGCAGACGTATCCCGTGAAAGCTCCGCCAATATTCAAGACATTGCGGCTTCAGCAGAAGAACAGCTGGCATCAATGGAAGAGATCAGCTCATCCTCTGCCACCCTTTCTTCAATGGCAGAAGAATTACGTGATTTGATTAGCAAATTTAAAGTCGAATAAACCAAATGAAAAGAACCTCCAGCTAGCTAGGGGGTTCTTTTTTTGAAGTGAGTAAATCGAAAGGAATAGGTAAATATGCTTATTTTGGTGGTTTTTTGAACATTACACCTTGAAAAATAATCCGTATTACCTAAGAATAGAGGGGGATGATCCCAAATCATAAACCAAAAGGAGTAGAGTCATGAAAAAAATCAACTTTTTTAAGCACTTTACGATGTCAAAGAAATTAATTACTGCATTCTTAGCGATTCTCCTAGTGCCCATTCTTGTGTTGGCCGCATTTTCCTATGAAGTGGCGTCTAAGTCTCTCAATGATGAGATTATGTCTAGCGCTGCAAATGGTGTGAATCAATTAAATGAACTGATCAATAAAGATGTACAGCCTAAAATTGATATTGTTTCATATTTATCTAAATCGGTGAAAAAAAAGGAACTGGCCTCTAAAAATAAGGATTTACTTAAGGTGAAATTAGAGCAACTATCGGAAACAGACGACGATGTCGTAGAAGTATTTGTTGCAGATCAGAATGGTAAACTAACTGAATATTCCGAGATTCATAAAGGCAGTGCCAAAAGCGCAAAAAATGAACCATGGTTTCAACAATCAATGGGAGATGACAAACTCATCATTTCAGATCCTTTTACAGACAAGTCATCAGATGACCTGCTCATCACAATATCAGAACAGTTAGCGGATGGTTCTGGTGTTATCGGCATAAATGTACGATTGAACACAATTGTGAAAGACACAAACAGCATCAAAATTGGTCAAGAAGGTTATGCGTTTGTTGCTACCTCAGACCAACGTTACATTGCTCATAAAACGGAAAAGGCCGGGACGAAACTGACAGGCGATTTCATCGAAAAAATGTATAACAATAAAAAAGGCAGTTTCGAATATGAATTCAACGGACAGCCGAAGCAAATGTTTTATGACACAAATGAAGCGACAGGCTGGAAGCTCGCGGGAACAATGTATGTCAACGAAGTGAAAGAAGCCGCGCAGCCAGTGCTTGACTTAACCATGATCATCCTAGCTGCTGCGATTGTCATCGGTGGAATCGCGATTTATTTTATTATTAAATCAATCCGAAAACCACTCATAGAGCTCTCTGAATCGGCTGAGAAAATCAGTCAGGGGGATCTTACCCAGCATATTGAGGTGCGCACACATGATGAAATCGGCAAACTTGCACAGAGCTTTAACGATATGTCGGCAAAGCTGAAACAAGTCATTCAAGCCGTCCAGAATTCAATTGAAAATGTTGCTGCCTCATCTGAAGAATTAACGGCTAGCGCAGGACAGACAGCCCAAGCAACTGAGCATATTACCTCATCTATTGAACAGTTCTCAAACAGCAATGAACATCAAAATGAGATGATTGAAAAAAGCTCTGTCCAGCTAAACGACATGGATCGCAGCTTATCACATATGGTCAACACGACTTCTCACATGATGGAATCATCTATCGAGTCTAGCAAAACCGCTCAGGCTGGTGGAGAGCTCGTTCAAAAAACAGCAGGTCAAATGCAAACGATTGAACAAGCAGTGAAAGAAGCAGAGCTTGTAATTGCAGGGCTAGAACAGAAATCTAAGGACATTACAAGCATTCTTGGAGTCATCAACGGCATTGCAGATCAGACGAACCTCCTCGCTTTAAATGCAGCGATAGAAGCCGCACGTGCAGGTGAGGCAGGAAGAGGCTTCTCTGTGGTCGCAGAAGAAGTCCGCAAGCTGGCAGAGCAATCAGGCAGCTCTTCAAAAGAAATTGAAAGCCTAACGAACGAAATTGTAGATGAAATTGAAAAGTCGCAGAAGATGTTTAGACAAGTAGCAGGTGAAGTTCAATCTGGATTAAACATTACAGATGAAACGAAAGTGAGTTTTGAGAAAATCACCCATAAGACATCAGAAATGACAGAACAAATGAAACAAATGAACGGATCAGCCCAAGAACTTTCTCATGGCTCAAACGATATTTCACAAGCAGTCAATCAAATCAAAGAGCTTTCACGTGAAAGTTCCGCAGGTTTCCAAGATATTGCGGCTTCAGCAGAAGAACAGCTGGCATCAATGGAAGAGATCAGCTCATCTTCCGCCACTTTATCTCAAATGGCAGAAGAACTGAGAGAGCTCATCAAACAATTTAAAATATAAGAGTCATAGTAGAACCCCTGACGTTTTGACGTCAGGGGTTTCAGCGTATAGACAAACCCTCGCATTCGGTGTCAGTCCTGCGTGCTGGTGCTCACGAATTCAAATTCGCTCCGCGCCAGTACTCGTCCTTCCTAGACTGCAAAGGTTTTCTATCACGCTGAAAAGAAGACAAAGGGCTAAAATAAAGTTCATTTTAGCCCTTTGTCAATAATCTGGAACACCTGACGTTTTGACGTCAGGTGTTTTTCCGTTATTTGCACATAATTTGGGTATTTTGGACTTATCTAGACTTTAATAAGTTAAAAAAGTAAAGAACCTAGTAGTACTTCCGATATATATACTATCTTACTAAAAGGAGTTTTCTTTTTTATGAATTTCATACAGTATTTCAAAAAACCATCGATATCAAAAAAGCTCGTTTTCTCTTTCTTATTTATTCTTTTATGCCCAATTATCGTATTGGCATTCTCTTCATATCATACGGCGAGCACCTCTTTAAATGATCAAATCATGCAAAGTGCAAAGGAAAATGTAGAACAGCTGGACAAAAACATTACGAAGGTTGTAAAAGTAAAAACAGACGCAGCCGATTTCTTTAGCAAATGGATTACGGAGAAAAAGCTGGGGCAAAAAGGAACGACTGATATTCAAGGACGCTTTGAGCAGTTCATGAGCATGAATGATGACACAGAAGGCATCTTTGTTGCTTCAAGTGATGGAAAAGTGTTCTCAAGATATCCTAATCAAAAAATGCCTGCTGATTATGTCGCAACTGAGCGGGATTGGTACAAAGATGGCTGGGCGAAAAACGGTGAGCTGTCTGTTTCCGCTCCATATCCAACCGCATCAACTGGTACGCTTGTTGTGACGATTTCTAAAAAACTAGAGGATGGTTCTGGTGTTATTGCCATGAACCTGGACATTGCGAATCTAGTAAAAGAGTCTAATAGTATCAATATTGGTAAAGAAGGTCATGCTTTTATCGGCAGCCCAGATCGAACATACGTGGCACACCCAACAAAAAAAGCAGGAACAAAATTAACAGGTGATTGGGTAGACAAGCTTTATACACAAGACAAAGGTTCAATGAGTTATATGTTTGAAGGAAAAGAAAAGCAAATGGAGTTCACAACAAACAAAGCGACTGGTTGGAAAATTGCCGGTACAATGTTTGTCAATGAAGTAGAAGAAGCGGCGCAGCCAGTTTTCAACATGGCGGCCATTATATTAGCTGGTGCGCTCATCATTGGCGGGATTCTCATCTTCTTTATCATCCGTTCTATTACAAAACCACTTTCCATGCTTGTCTCATCTTCTAAGAAGATTAGCGAAGGAGATTTAACAGAAAAAATTGATGTTAAATCAAAGGATGAAATTGGTCAGCTCGGTACAAGTTTTAATGAAATGAGTGAGTCACTCAGAGATGTCATTCAAGCTGTACAGACATCTGTTGAAAACGTGGCGTCATCGTCTGAAGAACTGACGGCAAGTGCAGGTCAAACGACAAAAGCAACCGAACACATTACATCATCCATTGAAACATTCTCGAACGGAAACGAAAATCAAAGTGAAATGGTGGAACAAAGTGCAGCCCACTTGAAACAAATGAACGAAGGGCTAAATGAAGTTGCACAAACATCTGATGTCATTACAGAATCATCGGTTCAATCAAAAACAGTCGCAGAAACAGGTGGACAGCTTGTTGAACAGACAGTTGGCCAAATGAAAACGATTGATCATTCAGTGAAAGAAGCTGAAAGTGTGATCAACGGATTGGAGCATAAATCAAAAGATATCACCAACATTTTAGGTGTGATTAACGGTATAGCAGATCAAACGAATTTACTGGCACTGAATGCAGCCATTGAAGCAGCACGTGCGGGTGAGTCAGGCAGAGGCTTCTCGGTTGTAGCAGAAGAAGTCCGTAAGCTGGCGGTTCAATCATCAGATTCTGCAAAAGAGATTGAAAAACTCGTCAAAGAAATTGTCTCTGAAATAGAAACGTCTCAAAATATGTTCAAATCTGTGAATGAAGAAGTAAAAAATGGCCTATCAATTACAGACCAAACAAAAGAAAGCTTCTCACAAATCAATCAGCAAACGGCAGAAATTGCGACAAGAATCAATGAAATGAATACGACAGTTCGTGAGCTTTCAAAAGGATCTGAGCAAATTTCTAAAGCAGTGAATGAAATTGCAAATGTATCGAGAGAGAGTTCAGCAAGTATTCAAGATATCGCGGCATCAGCAGAAGAACAGCTGGCATCAATGGAAGAGATTAGTTCTTCTTCGACGACGCTTTCCCAAATGGCGGAAGAATTGCGTGACTTAATTAAAAAATTCAAGATCAGTGAATAATGGAAAGTGGTTCTCCTCAAGGGGAACCGCTTTTCTTTTTAAGAGATGATCTCGTACAATAGAGGAAATCCGAAGAAAAGGAGAGATGTTATGCGTTTATCAAATAAGAAGGTCATTGCGTTAGTCAGTGATGATTTTGAAGATTTAGAGCTATGGTATCCCGTTTTGCGATTAAGAGAAGAGGGGGCAACTGTCCATCTCGTAGGCGAAAAAGCAGATCATGAATATATCGGGAAGTACGGAGTGCCAGCTGTATCAGATGCAGACTTCTATTCCATTCAAGCAGATGATTATGATGCGGTTCTCGTTCCTGGGGGATGGGCACCGGATAAACTGCGCCGATATCCAGAAGTATTAGACATCGTTCGTACGTTTGATGCAAAGGGCAAACCGATCGGACAAATCTGTCATGCCGGATGGGTGCTCATTTCAGCTGGTATCCTGAAAGGTAAAAAAGTAACGAGTACACCTGGTATTAAAGATGATATGACGAATGCTGGAGCGGAATGGTTTGATGAAGCCGTTGTGACAGATGGTCATATTGTATCTAGCAGACGCCCGCCGGACCTTCCGCCATATGTGAAAGCATTTGCCGATGTATTAGCGGCAAACTAGATTCACACGAACAAACAAAGGGCTGTAAAACGCCCTTTGTTCATTCAATGCCTCATTACATTTGTCTGTCTGCTGGATAGATAATGCCCATTTGTCTTCTCGCCTCGTCCATGACGGACATGGTTTGAACGGATAAGGCAAATGTATTGACTGGCGACTGTCCCTTTTTTTGCTTGATGCATTGAATGAAGTGATCGATTTCATAATACATAGCCGGTTGATCATCTTTGAGAGAAATATCGGTTTGCTGTCCATTCCGATCATGGATGATGATACGAGAAGGGCGATGGAATTGATCAATCACCATCGTGGCATCCTCCCCTTGAATTTCAGCAGATACATGAGATGTTGAGATTTTTGAATGAAAAAGCAGTGCTTGATGCCCTTCATATTGTAAAAGTAATGAACCGCTCCCATCAACTCCAGAAGAAAGTGTATAGCCTCTCGCGGTGATTTGATGTGGCAGCCCGAATAAATAAATGATGGGAAAGACAAGATACACGCCGATGTCCATTAAGGAGCCATTGGATAATTCCGGCTTAAAAGCGTTTGGAATCTCACCGTTTCGGTAGGCATCGTATCTTGAGGAATATTTACAGTAATGAGCGATCACTTGCCGAATGGGGCCTAGTTGATCAAGATGCTGTTTGATTTGAAGAAAATTCGGCAGAAATGTGGTCTTCATCGCTTCCATTAAGCACACCTGATATTTTTTCGCAGCAGCAATCATTTCTTCAGCCTCTTTCCGGTGAGAGGCCAATGGTTTTTCACATAATACATGTTTTTGATGCGCCATCATCAGCATCGCTTGCTCTTTATGAAGGGCGTTTGGACTTGCGATATACACAGCATCAAACGCATCACTTGCCGCCATTTGTTGTAAATTAGTAAAGACAGTATCAATGCCATACTTGTCTGCAAATGCCTGTCCTTTTTCAGCAGACCGAGAATAGACGGCCGTACATGTAAAATCCGCCACTCCTTCACCAGCCTGTAAGAATCGATCTGTAATCCAATTCGTTCCGATGACAGCAAATCGAATCATCACATTCCCTCCTTCTGCTTTTCTCTGATTATACATGCTTTGAAAGCGTTTGTATGAAAGAATCTTCTTTTTTATTGAAAAGCGGATGAAACCTTTACCTTAGCTGATGCGTCTTACATAAAGAATATAAATGTACGAAAAGTGGATAGTTTCCTCCTTCATTCGGGTAATACTTGAGAAGGAGGGAGGAGGAAACGAACATGAAGCGCATCCTACATATAGGAAGTACATACGCATTCGCGCTTTTATTTATAGCAGCCGGTGTTTTTCATGTGATAGAGCCAAGCGGCTTTGCCCGCATGATGTCTGGATGGCCATTTCCCTATGGCATCATTTATGCCACCGCATGCTTGGAATGGCTGCTGGCCTTTTTACTGCTTCTTCCAAACGTAAGGATTGTGGCAGCAAAAATGATCGCTGTCTATCTGGTGCTCATTTTCCCTGCGAACCTATTTGCTGCGAGAGAAGGGATTCCATTTCCAGGGCAAGAGAGCACAGAACAAGCCTTGTTATGGATGAGATTAATCGGACAACCGATTTTGATTGGATGGGCCCTGTCCATTGCGAAACTGGAAGAAAAGCTGAAACAATGATCACAAAATGATGATCAAGTAGTGTACAATTTACTAATAAAATAGCCCGTGTTTGGAGGAAAGATATGAATTCTATGCAAATGTGGAGCAGTCGATTTAGAAAATTTTTTCTTGATAACAAGTTTGTTCTCTTTTTACTCATCCTGCTATTAATAGGGTTGAATATCCTTGTTTTCATGAAAGCATCTTTTATTTTCACGCCGCTCATTGTACTCATCAAAACCATTGCCTTACCGATTATTTTAACGGGGGTTGTGTATTATTTATTAAATCCAATTGTGAATTTATTAGAGAGATTTAAGGTCAAACGGATCTTTTCGATTTTGCTTTTATATATCGTCATTATTGGGATCATTACAGTGACCATTGTATCTATTATTCCTTTTTTACAAGCACAAACGATGAGTCTGTTTCATAATCTGCCAAAATACGTTGATACAGTAGAAGAACAGATTCGACAACTAACAGGAAGCAACTTCATTAATCAGGCGCAGAAAACGATGAATTTTAACGTCTCTGAATTGGTGAGTAAAGCGTCAAGTCAAGCGACGAAGATTTTGGAAAGTACTTTTACCGGAGTCGGCACTTTCTTAGGGGCGCTTACTGAAATTATCATCTCGATCGTGACGGTTCCATTCATTCTGTTTTATCTATTAAAAGACGGCAAAAAACTGCCTGACTATTTCTTGAAATTTATTCCGAATAAGTTTAGAGAGCATACACATATCGTGCTTCACGAAATGAACCATCGCTTAAGCTCTTATATTCTTGGACAGATCATTGTCAGCTTCTGTATCGGTGTTCTTCTTTTAATCGGTTATCTGATTATTGGACTTGACTATGCGCTGCTTCTGGCGATTATTGCGGCATGTACAAGTGTAGTGCCTTACCTTGGGCCAACAATTGCCATTACACCAGCGATTGTGATTGCACTTGTCACATCACCTATTATGCTACTGAAACTGATCATTGTCTGGACAGTGGTTCAACTTATCGAAGGGAAATTCATTTCTCCTCAGGTCATGGGGAAAAACCTTCATATCCATCCGATCACGATTATCTTTGTTTTATTAACAGCAGGTAAATTGTTCAGCGTAGTCGGCATCATTGTCGCGATTCCGACGTATGCCGTTCTGAAAGTGATCACGACCCACCTGTTTGATTGGTTCAAAATGCGCTCCAATTTGTATAAAGAAGAAAAGGTTTGATGTCATAATCTTTTTTAGAAAAAAATATAGTATCATAAAGACGAGCTTTCGAAAAAGAAAGCTTGTCTTTATGTGGACATAGATGTTTGCCTTCAAAAGATCAGAATTGAAAGGAAAGAAAATCATGAATCTATGGGATTTATTCGTGGCACTGGTTTTAGGAATTGTCGAAGGATTAACAGAGTATGCACCTGTCTCGTCTACAGGGCATATGATCATTGTTGATGATCTTTGGCTAAAATCAAAAGACATCATTACGCCAGAGGCTGCAAACACATTTAAAGTCGTGATTCAGTTAGGTTCTATTTTAGCTGTCATGATCGTGTTTAAAGATCGTATTTTGAACTTGTTAGGCTTAAAGAAAAATATCACAGAAGAACAAAAACGCAGCGGACATAAGCTGACCATTGCTCAAATTGCTGTTGGACTCGTCCCAGCCGTCATTTTAGGATTCTTATTTGAAGATTATATTGATAAATATTTGTTTGATGTGAGAACGGTCGCTGTCGGTTTGATTTTAGGGGCTGTGCTGATGCTTGTCGCTGATTGGATCAATAAACGTAAAACAGAAACAAGCTCTGTGGATAATATGACGTACAGACAAGCGCTGTATATCGGGTTATTTCAATGTTTAGCACTATGGCCAGGCTTCTCGCGTTCAGGTTCTACAATAGCAGGTGGTGTTATTCTTGGACTGAATCACCGAGCGGCGGCTGACTTTACGTTTATTATGGCCATGCCGATTATGGCGGGAGCAAGCCTTTTAACACTTGTTAAAAATGCCGAATATTTAACAACAGACATGCTTCCATTCTTTATTGTGGGCTTTGTGAGTGCGTTTATTGTGGCTCTCTTTGTTGTTCGATTCTTCCTAAAACTGATTAATAAAATCAAACTTGTGCCTTTTGCGATCTACCGAATCATCCTAGGTCTGATTTTATTTATCCTGTTTATGTAATGATGGAAAACTACTCTTTTAAAAGAGTAGTTTTTTTGTTGTTTTGCCCTTTTAAACAGTATAAACGGCTTCTAAATTGGTAGAAAAAGAAGTTTTTTCTTAAATTAGTGTTTAAGTGACAAAGAAAAGGGTAGTACATAAACATACCAATTAAAGGAGGAGTTAGAAATAATGAGGAAAACAAGTAAATTTTTTGTTAGCTCTATGATTGCTACGTCAATGGTTGCTGTCCCTTTATCTCTTACGACTTTTGGTCAAAAGGCTGAAGCTGCTACGACAACAGGTGTCGATGGAAGTGTCTCGGTTGATCCAGTAGCCATTGCCGATAAAATTGAACAAGCAGTCAAATCATCTCAAAATCGTGATGGATTTGTAAAAAATGCGGCATACAGTGCATTCTATGAAGCTGGTCAAAATTACAACGTAGTTGTTCAAAACTTAAGCCAAGATCATGACTTTAGCGGACTGAACAATGTTGTTTATTATGATAGTGTTGAATATGACGGCATTACGTTTGGTATTTGGGTATTTGAAGATGGTACGTTTGTCAACAATGGTGACGGCGGCTATATTAACTGGACTTTTGTTGGCAGCTTTGACCGCGAAGAAGGAAGCGGTACTGTCGATTTCCATAAAAGATTCTAATCTCAACGTCAAAAGTCTGCCGAACCATCGGCAGACTTTTTTAAAGCGCACATTCTTCTATTTCAAAACCTAAATCTTCAATGATGTGATGATCGGTTTGAACTTGCTGTCCTTTTGTCGTTAAATAATCGCCTACGAAAATAGAGTTCGCTGCATATAATGCGAGAGGCTGAAGCGTTCGCAAATTAAACTCTCTTCCCCCAGATACTCGAATTTCCTTAGCCGGGTTGATAAATCGCATCAGTGCCAAAACCTTCAACGCTTTGATCGGATGTGTGCGTTCTTGATGTTCAAGAGGCGTTCCTTCAATTGCATGGAGAAAGTTGATGGGAATCGAATCCGCATCAAGGGCTCTCAGCGCAAAAGCCATTTCGACAATTTGTTGATTGGTTTCACCCATTCCAATAATAACCCCTGAACATGGTGACATCCCTGACTGTTTGACCTTATCAATGGTCGATACGCGGTCATCATACGTATGGGTCGTTGTAATTTGAGCATGATGATCTTGATGTGTATTGAGATTATGATTATACCGATGAACACCCGCTTCCTTCAGCCGCTTCGCTTTTTCTTCATTTAATAACCCAAGGCATGCACACACCTTCAAAGGCATCGTCTCAGTAATTTCCTTTACTGCTGCGGTGACTTCATCTAATTCACGGTGCGAAGGTGCTCTCCCGCTTGCTACAATACAATAAGTCCCTGCTTTTCTTTTTAACGCCTCACGCGCACCGGCCACAATGGTTTTTTGGTCAAGCATTGTATACCTCTCAACAGGAGCTGTTGAAATCATCGATTGTGAACAATACCCGCAGTTTTCAGGACAATATCCGCTTTTGGCGTTAAAGATCATATTTAACTTCACCTTTTTTTGAAAAAAATGAAATCTCACCTGATAAGCTGCATGCATAATAGGCAGCAACTCTGCGTCGTCTGCTCCAAGAATTTTTAGACCTTCTTCCATAGTAATCGGTTCATGATTGATGGCTTTCTTCACGATCGTTTCCCAAGACAAAGACGTTATTTTTCCCATCATAAGCCCCTCTCAATATGTAAACTTATTTTTATTAAAAGTTAACATAATAGATAGAGATTGGCAAGCACCTGGTAAGCAGCTTAAGTAAAAACACAAAAAGGCGATGAACATATAGTCATCGCCTTTTCATATGAAAAAAATCGCTTAACGAACAGTAATATAGTTAATAACAAGCTCACCTAGTGAATTATAGTAAGACACTGTAACAGAACCGCGTTGTACAGCACGGATCCATGTGAAGTTTGGAGCAGTTTGGTCTAATTGAATGGCATACGTTGCGCCTGAGACAGAAATTTGACTTGCTGGAAGTGAAACAGCGATTGAAGAACCTACAGTAAGTGTGCGGTTCACCGTAATCACTTTATTCATAATAGGAGCTTTTGCTATAACTGGTTCTTTAGGCTGTGCAGCTGCATGAGCACCTTCTGTTTGGAAGAACGTAAGAGCACCTAAAGCAGCTAAAGACAATGTACAAGCTTTCATTAATTTTTTCATCGGTAACACTCCTTTTTTTGGTATATACATATATTAATAATAATAGAATTATATGTCAATCAAAATAAGTGGAAAAATGAGTATTTTTGGTGAAAATTGTCACATATTATGTAGGGGAAGACGATTTTACCCAAAAAACACATGATTTTTTATTCATATGTCATTCTTTTTTAGGGGGGAAAAGAGACATAAAAAAAGCTGGGTATCTACCCAGCTATGTGATGCTTTATGAAAAGAGATCTTTTATTTGTCGTCTGTCTGTTTTGGCTGACGGCCTTTTTGTTTCTCTTTCTCTCTAATGTAGTTAATAAAGTCGATGGTTTGTCTTCGTGCTTCTTCAGAAAAATCGGAGGCAGCTTTAAACGCAATTTGCAAATCAGGATCATTTGCAAGATCGTCATCAGAGGCGTTTTTGTCTTTACCTGTGAGAAGATAATCTGTTGAGACCCCGTATAACTCGGCGATTTTCACAATCATTTCACCATCTGGCTTTCTCAGTCCATACTCCCAGTTAGCATAGGTCGACATCGCCTTTAACCCGAGTTTTTTGGCAACGGTAGACTTACTCCATCCATGTTTCTCTCTTAATTCAGTTAGAATCTTTCCAGTCAAATTATCCATCGGAAACACCTTTTTTCATATTATGTGTAAATTTTATCATGAATTACACGGAAAAGATAAATAAATACACAAAAAGAATAAAAATATGATTGACTTACCCGTTTTGTGTATATTATCATAATGAATATAACTTACACATAATGAGTAAGAGGTGGAAACATGAAACTTGAAAATTTACGAGAAGAACGAATATTACAAGGAAAAACACAAACGTATATGGCGAAAAAACTTGGATATAAGTACACGAGTGGCTATGCAAATATAGAAATGGGCCGAACAAAGCCCAGCTTAGAAATAGCCAAGCATATTGCAGATTTGCTAAATATCGGTGTTCAAGAGCTTTTTTTTGGTCAAAAGTTACACAAAAAGAGTAATAGTCTTGAGGAAGACCGTTCTTAAAAAGGGGAGACAAACAGAATGAGTATCGAACATCCGATGGTGACACAAATGAATGATTTCGGCTATCCAAAACGTTACTGGCCATATGAAATGTCCCGAAATGGTTATCGATTAGAGGACGAGGACCGTGAGAAAGGATTTGATGATGATGAGACATCAGATGACATTTGATGCCCGAAAAGAAGCCCAGCATTGCCTAGTACAAGCTGGCGGCTGGATCACTTTTCATCAAAAAGAGCCGATTTTTGCTTTCCCCACGGCAGAAGAAAAACGCACATACATGACCCTCATGGCAGAAAAAGCCGTTGATGACAAGAAGAAGGAAAGGATGAATGCGACATGAATCGATTGAAGCAAATCATGACATTCCTGAAATGTTTGCTCAATGCGGGTCAAAACGAACAAGACATTCGGCAGTGGGCGAAGGATGACGGGAGATCGTAGCATGGTCCTTCATTTTATCATTGAAAAAGAACATTTATGCACAAAAGAGACATTGATAAACAGAATTCAAACAGCCGCTAAAGCGCAATGCACAAGCAAAATAAAAGGCGCATTATCACTCGACATTCGCTCATTTTACAATATGCCCATAGATCTAGCGAACAGCCAAGACACGCGTACATCTGCAGAAAAAGGCTTGATACGCCCGGTACACATCAGCATTCTTCAACCAAATTTGCAGTATATACAAGAAGCACTTCATGCCTTTACCGATGACGCCTCTTTACAGATTGTAGAATTAAGAGTTTCACAGTTTTATAGCATGCGTCCTCGAATGGAAATCATTTTAAATACGATGGGTGATGATATGAGATCCTCACCACCAAATAAGGAGACAAGCATATGAACGAGCCAAAACAACTCATGATTCAAGAAAACCAGACATTTGTCGGTGAAATGGAAAAAGGAAAGATTCAAGTCATTGTGTTAGATGGAAACGTAGGAACGGCTTATATGATGGATGTACCTGAGCATGGAAAAACGATTATTCAAACAGCAAAAGGACATTTTGCAAGAGTCGATCATGAGATTGGTTTTAAAATCAGCTAGCCTGATGAAAAAGAACAACTGAATAAGTCCAAGACGGAAAGCCTGCGGACACTGATCAAGACCCTATAAAAAAGGGGCTGATTGGTGTCCGTTTTTTATTTTCTTAAAAAGGGAGAGAGCACAGATGCAAGATTTACTGATTGAATATAAAAGAAGTTTAAAAGATGCCAGAAAACGATATGAACAATTGAAAGACAAAGAAGAGAAACAGATGTCAGATCAGGACAAACATGATCAAAAAATGATCGCCAGTATGGTCAGTGATTTAGAATACGTGGTGGAATGGCTTCAAATCGGTAGAGAGCCAGGCGCACGCAGAGGATTAGATAGACGGTCTGTGTATCAGCGCACCATTCTTGCTAATCAAGAGGTATTAGAGGCTTTATCACATGAATACACCCTCATTCAAGAGAAAGAAAGAGAGGTAAGTGAGCGGGACAAAAGGCGAATTGACGAAGCCTTATCCGTTTTGACAGATCGAGAGAAGGACGTATTTTTTATGCACACAACGCAGGGTCTGTCATTTAGCGAGATTGCGATCATGCTTGATGTAAAAAAAGGAACAGTCCAAAAACATATGGAAAGAGCTCGGACCAAAATGTCCAAAAAAGTACAAGAACGCCTATTCAGAGCTGCTGAATAGGCGTTTTTTCTTTCATCACATCAATCTTCAAAAGCTTGTCTTACAGTTGCCACCTATAGTTAGAAAGACCAAACGAATGTTTGCTAGCCCGGCACAAATGATTTCTCTTCAGGGAATCATTCGAACTAAAAGGAGGCGGCAGGTGAATGTAAATGAAAGATAAACGGATAGAGGCTAAGCAGGATTATATGAAAGGGATGACGTACCAGCAACTAGCCGATCATTACAACGTCTCCATCCATACCGTTAAATCATGGAAAAGACGATACGGCTGGCAAAGACAAAAAACACCGTCAAAGCAGGCGCACTCGATCTTTCATCAATTTCTTTCAGATGAAACGATTGAAATCATGGAAAAAATGGATGGGCGCACATCTCTTGATATCATCTGGGATCAAATTCAAATTCAATACGCAGCCATTATTCGAGCGCAGCGCATCATGCATGTAGCAGATCAAGATGACATGATCAAAGAACTGAAAAAGGCGACGTACTTGCCTTCTTCATTAGAGGAAGAAACAGGCGAAGGCATTCATCCAGAGCCAGAGATCACGGCAGAGGAATTTTCGTTTCAATTTTCATGGGATCGGCATGCTACTTTTTTAAATGCCCAATCTCGTGCAATGGGAGAACTAAGACGGCTGATTAAACAGTTTGAAGAGCTCGCTCACGCAAAAGATGAACGAAGATTAAGGCTGAAGCAAATTGAGCTGACAATCGAAAAAACAAAAAAAGCAGTTCGTGAGGAAAAAGAAGAAGATCTTCATATCATGATCAAAAGAAAAGAGGACGATTCATGACGCCGTTGATTGAAAAAGAAGTCAATCCTCATTTTGAACACTTTTTGTTCGATTGGAATCAAAAGTTTCAGTTTTTAGTAGGCGGTTATGGCTCCTCCAAAAGCTATCACATTGCTTTAAAGCTGATTTTAAAACTGCTTGAGGAAAAACGAACAGCACTTGTCATTCGAGAAGTGTATGATACGCACCGGGAGTCGACCTACTCTCTTTTACAAGAAATCGTCAGCGATCTTGGCATTGATCATCTAGTAAAGTGCCGCAGTTCACCGCTTGCTCTCACTTTTCGCAATGGGAGCAGCATTTTATTTAAAGGACTGGACAAGCCTGAGAAATTGAAGTCGATCAACAACATCTCAATGATTTGGATTGAGGAGTGTTCCGAGGTTTCATATGAAGGGTTTAAAGAACTGCTTGGAAGGCTGAGACATCCGGTTTTACCTCTTTATATGATGTTATCGACGAATCCCGTTGGTCAGGATAATTGGACGTACAGACATTTCTTTCGAGACGAGCAGCTGAAACGTTTTGTCCTTGATGACGAAACCTTATACAAACAGCGAACCATCGTGATAAAAGATACGTACTATCACCACTCAACAGCAGAAGACAATCTATTTCTTCCTAAAAGCTATGTCAAGCAGCTGGATGAGCTGAAAGAATACGATCCAGACCTTTATCGAATTGCAAGGAAAGGATACTTCGGTATCAATGGCACAAAAGTGTTTCCGCAATTTGAGGTCAGACAGCATGCTGACGTATTAGAAGCGATCGGGCAGATTGAAAGACCGCTGAAACGAGCGGGGATGGATTTTGGATTTGTCGAATCCTACAATGCGCTCATTCGGTTAGCTGTCGATCATGAAAAAAAGTACTTATATATTTATTGGGAATATTACGACCGCGGGAAAACGGATGATGAAACAGCTGTTGATTTGAAAGAATTTGTTGAATCAAAGGAACTGATTAAGGCAGACGCAGCAGAACCTAAAACGATTCACTATTTTCGGCAGCGCGGATTTCAAATGGTCGCTGCGCATAAGTTCCAAGGGTCGCGTTTGCAATATACAAAGAAAATCAAACGATTTAAGAAAATCATTTGTTCTGATGCTTGCCCTTATACCATCTATGAACTTCAATCACTAACCTATAAGGCAGATAAGAACGGCCGCTTAGAGGAAGATGAATTTCAAATCGACCCACACACATTATCCGCCATTTGGTATGCGCTAGATGATTATGAGGTGACCGATTTGAAACAGACTGCTTCAGAGCGTGTCCGTCCAAACCGAGAGAGGAGGTCCATAAAATGAAACAATTAAAAGCAACGATTATGAAGGCCAACATGTCTGATCATACAAAACAAATGTATGAGGATGAATTTTCATACGAAAAAGATGACATTGTCCCGCCGCCCTACCATATCAATGAATTAAAAAGCATGGCAGAATACTCAACGATTCTTCAGCAATGTATAGATGCGTATCGAACAAATATTTTAGGCTTTGGCTTTGGGGTGGAATACGCCTTTGATTTTAATGCGGAAGATGTGAAACCGGTCAAAAAGAAGACAGCCGAGAAGGAATGGACAAGACTCGAAGAGTTTACGAAATACATGAACTATGATGAGTCTGCTGACGTGATTCTTGGTTATGTCCTAGAAGACCGGGAGAAAACAGGAAATGGCTATTTAGAGGTGCTGCGCGATGGACAAGGAAAGCCGGCAGGAATCGAGTATTTGGATGCACTCCATATTCGCATTTGCAAGCTGAGTGAGCCAGTCGACGTCGAATTCCGCTACACAGAAAACGGCGAATTAAAGACGATGAATCGCAAGAAACGATTCCGAAAATATGTGCAGGTCATCAATGAGAAGAAAGTCTTTTTCAAGGAGTATGGTGATCCGCGCATATTAAATTATGAAACAGGCAAGTACGATGATGCTACACCAGAACCACTTCAAGCAACAGAAGTCATTCATTTTAAAATTGGCAGTGGGACGTATGGGATTCCCCGCTGGATTGGCAACATCGTCAATATGTATGGCGCACGAAAAGCAGAAGAGCTGAATTATCTTTATTTTAAGCAAGGAAGGCATGTACCTGGTGCCATCATTGTTGAAAACGGCATGCTGTCAGAGACTTCTTATCAGCAGCTACAAGATTATATGGATGATATTGAAGGGTCTGATCATGCGCATAAGTTTTTATTGCTCGAAGTAGAAGGGCTTCCGACAGAAAAAGGATTAACAGGTGAAGAAGATGTATCAAATGTCAAAGTGAACTTTAAATCCTTGGCGGAAATCCTGCAAGAGGATGCGCTCTTTTTAGAATACGATGAAAAGACGAGAAACAAAATCCGCTCCGCTTTTCGTCTGCCGCCTATTTACACAGGAGAGTCACAAGATTATAACAAGGCTACAGCAGATACCGCGCGAAAAACAACGGAGGAGCAAGTGTTTCAGCCAGAGCGGCATCTTATTACAGGGAAACTCAATACTCTTTTTCTCCCAGATTTAGATATATGGCATGTCCGCTTTCTATTAAATGGTCCTGACTTTAGAGATCCATTAGAGATAGCGAAGGTTCTGACACCATTTATTCAGGCTGGGGCAGTATCGCCAAATGATTTGCGAGATCTTGCGGGGCGTATTCTTGGTAAGACGTTAGAGGAATGGCCGGAAGAATTCTACCACCGACCTTTAGAAAGCCGCATAAAAACAGCTGATGGGCTGTCTCCATCCGAGTCAAACCAGCTGGAGAAATAAAAGGACGTGAGCTTTTTTGAAAGGGGGTGAACATATGCCAAGGGAATTAAAAAACGCAAAAATTACACATGTTTCCTATGTGGACAAGGCCGCCAACCAAAAGAAATTTTTCTTGATGAAAGCAAAGAAAAAGCAGCCTGACTTTCAAAAAGAAGTCAGTGTCCTGACGAAGGCAGAGGATGCGCATCGCCTCGTATATGGCGTCGTGTATGAACCGAATACACCTGATGCACATCAAGACTTTATGTCGGCCAAAGAAATTGAAAGAGCAGCACACGGTTTTATGAAAGATGCCCGTCACATTGATAAACAGCATGATTTTCAAGATGGTGTTGGCGAAGTCGTCGAATCATACATTGCCCCAGCGGATTTTGAAGTAGGCGGGGAGCTGATTCAAAAAGGATCTTGGGTACTTGTGACAAAGGCATCACAAGATATTTGGGACCAAATTCAGCAAGGCCATATTACAGGCTACTCAATGGCTGGAACAGCAGACATCATCGCAATAGAGGAACAAGATCAGCTCCTATATCAAGAAACGAACGAGAGAGGGCTTTTTTCTTTGCTGAAAAATTTCTTTTTGAAAGAGGAAGGTGCAAATATGCCACAACAATTTTGGAGCGTTTTAGATCATCTGCTGGAAACGTTGCAGTCAAGTGATGGTGATGAGTCTAGCGTAAGAGCGGCACTTGAACAATTGATTCCAATTGTGCAGGATGTGTTGAAAACAAATAATGTCCTCCAAACGATTGGCGAAAGACCAGCATCCGTTCAAAAGCAAGATGCCGGATTAACGACTGATCAAGTACGCGAACTAGAAAAAGCAAAAATGGCCATCGACAACGTTTTACAACAAGCGGATAAACAAGGGACAGATCAAACAGGTGAAGAAGAACCTGTACAAAAAGTGCTGGAGCAAGTGGTTGCGCCAATTCGTCATCAGCTCTCTTCCTTAGAGAAATCAGCAGGCAGAGAAAAAGCAGCGATTCAGGAAGTGCTTCAGCAACAGCTACTGCCTATTTCAGAGCGGATACACATGCTTGAAAAAGCGCGGGGCATTTCTAAACAAACAAATCACGATACACAAAATGATATGACAAAGCCCATATGGGATGGCTTACTATAAGCCTAAATAAGGAGGAAAAAGTGTGAGAAATCAAGAGTTGATTCGCAAGGCTGAAATGACACTTGCCAGCTTAAAAACAGGCGGTCTCATGAACGCAACCCAATCCAACACATTCATTAGAATGATGCAAAATACACCAACCGTTTTAAATGATGCACGTATCATTCCAATGGAAAGTGATTCACAAAAAATCGAAAAAATCGGCTTCGGTCAGCGCATTTTACGCCCAGCAGAAGAAGGCAAAGCGCTTGATGCAAAAGACCGTGTTGTCCCAGCGACAAGCACTGTCCAGCTCAATGCAAAAGAAGTCATTGCTGAGATCCATATGACGTACGACAGCATTGAAAACAACATTGAAAAAGACGGGATTCAGCAGACCATTATGCAAATGCTGGCGGAACGAGCGGCAGTCGATATTGAAGAACTGATCGTCAACGGTGATACAACATCACAAGATCCATTTTTAGCTCAAATGGATGGCGTACGAAAACAGGCAGTTTCTCATATTGTCGATGCGAATGGAGCGGAAATTAGCCGTCAAATGTTCAAACAAGCCTATAAAGCGATGCCGTCAAAATATTTACGTGTACCTCAGGATTTCCGTTTTTATACATCCCCAAGTTTAGAGGTCGAGTGGAAAGACCAAGTAGCAAACCGTCAGACAGGTCTCGGAGACGCGGCGATTCAAGGCGGACTTTCTTCTGCATTCGGTGTTCCGGTCAAAGGTCTTGCCAATATGCAGCCATATGATGAAGAAGGAACAGACGTATCAGATATTTTACTGACACATCCGAAAAACATTATCGTAGGGTTTTCTCGCAATATTCGTATTGAAGTAGAAAAAGATATTCGCAGCCGTAAGTTTATCATTGTTCTGACAGCGAAGCTCGACAGCAAATTTGAGGAAGAGGATGCTGTAGCCAAAGTAATGAAAGTGAAAGAGTAGGTGACAGCAGGCTATGATCATTTCTGCTGAGGAACTACAAGCCTATTCTGTATTTGATCGCGTGAAAAATCGTTCTGTAGAGAGACTAGCGGCAGATATTATTGAAGCAGAAGCAGCGGTATTTCAAATTGTCGGGCACGATTTTACACATGAAAAATATCAGCCCATTCCTGAAAAAGCAAGGATCGCCTTATTAAAAATGGCCCAGTATTTTGCCATGCTGAATGATGATGAATCCATGATGAAAGGCTTGACTTCAGAAAAAATGGGTGATTATTCATATGCAAAGGCAGCGGACAAAGTGAAAGGCAGACCTTATGTGTATGCCCTTCTTGTTGATTATATTGAACCTTCACTAACTGGCGGCAGCGCCAATTTAAAGGTGAGATCATTATGAGTTATGATTCTCTATTAACGGATCGCTGTGATCTTTTTCACTTAGAGAATGAGGAGGCAGTCCGCGGCAAATTTGGTATACCAGCAGGGGATCTGCAAACGGACCTCTCTTATCCTGATACACCAAGTATGAGAGATGTTGCTTGCTATGTTGTAGAAAAAAGCCAGTCACTCGTGCAAGAAGAACCGAATACAGTCATCTATCAGTCCTATCTCGTCCATTTCCCTTTAGCAAGCGACATTCGCTTGCATGACAAAATGGTGTGGAACGGCATCTTACTCAAGTTACAGCAGCCAAAAAGAGTGAAAAATCATCACATGGAAGTGATGGCCGTCAGAAAGGAAAACCTATGAAAATTGATGGACTTGACCGGCTGCTATCCCAGCTCCAACAGGCAAATAGTGGCGGCTTAACGGCGCAATATCAAGAGTGGTTACAGGAAATGGGCTTACAGTTTTTAGACATCATTCAAGATGAAATCATCAAAGAAAAGGCTGTTGATACAGGCCGTCTCCTCAATTCCTTTCAAAAAGGTGACAAGGAGAATCACTTTCTCACTTCCCGAGGCGGGCTCACGCTAGAAGTAGGGACACAGCTCGATTATGCCTCTTACGTGAATGATGGACATGCCATTTCTTCAAATGGAGAACGAAGATGGGTGCCTGGCAGATGGAACGGCAACCGCTTTGAATATGATCCGAATGCCAGTACTGGCATGATGCTTTCATCTCAATGGATTGAAGGAAATGGGTACTGGGATCATGCCGTCATGCTCTATGAACAAATGTTTGAACACTCGTTGGATCGAAAGCTTCAAAGCTGGATCGATCGACATTTTGGGAGGTGATGGAATGAATCAAGAAGTCGGGGCAATCATGCATTATATATACACACACTTTCCTGTGAAAATGTATGATCGTCTTCTGCCAGAGCGTTTCCAAGTGCCATCTGTTTATGTGCCGCCAGTGACTGTCATTAGTGGTCCAGATACAGTGTCTACTTTTATGAAATCTTATTCGCTGCAAGTGAAAGTGTTTCATATGGATACAGAAAAAGCGCATGATGCGGCGGAAACAGTCGTCGATGCATTGCTTGCTGATCGTCAAATCATTCAGATGATCAGTGAAGATGGAGAGGTGCTTGATGATTATGTCCGCATAAAAAGAGTGGAAACTAGAATCATAGATCAAGGTGTAGCAGCGATTGTCCTGACGTGGGATAGCAGCTATTGGTACAACCGAGATAAACAGCCAAGCCTAGAAGATATCAATTTTTCAGATGGGGTGATCAAACGTGAGCAAGACTAAAAAAACACAGCTCGATCAAACAGCGGGCGAAGAAAAAGAATTTGGCTTTTCATTTGAAGCCTTAAAAGAGCACAGCAAGGATCTTTTTGGGGTAAAACCAGAAATCCTTGAAGGTGCTCTTTTTTATATCAAACATCAACCAATTACAAAAACAGAAGCAAAGAAGCACATCGATGCTTTTTTGTCCAAGGAGGTTTAAAGGATGAACGGAGGCACTTTTACACCAGGTACAGAGAAAAAGCGTCCTGGCATTTACTTTAATTTTAAAACAACAGCAGAGCAGCGAATTACTTTAGGCGAGCGAGGAACAGTTGCACTTCCTCTTGTCATGAGCTGGGGAGAACCAAAAACCTTTATTTCCGTTTCCGATATGGAAGACTTAAATAAAAAGGTCGGGCTCAACATTGATGATAAGTCACTTCTTCTTTTCCGTGAAGCGAAGAAAAAAGCGCAAACGGTCTTGCTTTACCGCCTAAACGAAGGAGAGCCAGCCAAAGCGGAAATCGCAGAAAACTTTGTGGTCACAGCCAATTATGGTGGTCAAAAAGGAAATGAGATTACCATTCAAGTGACAGAAAATGTACTCGACAGCACAAAACGTGACGTTATCACCTATCTTGGAACAGATATTGTCGATAAACAGGTGGTCACAGATGTCAAAGATCTTGTGAAAAACAAATACGTTCAATTTTCTGGTGAAGGCGAAGCGGTCATTACTGCTGGAGCGGCTTTAAGCGGCGGGAAAAACGGTGTGGCAAGTGTCGCAGATTATACAGCTTTCCTAGAAGCAGCTGAAACGGAATACTTTGATGTTATTGCACTCCCAGTCGATAATAGTGAGCAATTAAAAGCAACATTCGCGTCATTTATTGAGCGTTTACGTAATAAGCAAGGACGTAAGGTGCAAGGCGTTGTGGCTAACTATGCAGCTGATCAAGAAGGTATCATCAATGTCACAAGCGGTGTTGTTTTAGAAGACGGAACAGAACTCGCGCCTGCTCAAACAACAGCTTGGGTCGCAGGAGCAAGTGCAGGAGCGACTTTTAATCAGTCACTGACCTTTGTTGAATACGAAGGCGCAGTCGATACATTAGAGCGTCTTGATAATGATCAAGTAGAATACCGTTTATCACAAGGAGAGTTTCTTTTCACTTTCGATGCAAGAGACCGCACGGTGAGCGTTGAAAAAGATATTAACTCTTTGACAAGCTTCACGGTTGAAAAGAACCAGCAAATGGCGAAAAACAAAATCATCCGTGTGCTAGATGCAATCAACAATGATTTAACATTTGAACTGAAAAATTTGATTAAATTACGCAAAGCCAATGGCAATGACATTCCAGCATCTGATGATGGAGTGCAGCTTGTGAAAACACTGATTACACAGTATCTCACACAACTTCAAGATGGCAGCGGTATTACAGGCTTTAACTCAGAAACAGATATCGTCATTGGCCTCAATGAAGATCGTGATGGATTTATCATCGATTTAGCAGTACAGCCAGTAGACGCAGCAGAAAAATTCTATTTCAATGTGGAGGTGAAGTAAGATGGCTTTTAAAGCGCAAAATACAATCTCAGGTAAAGAAGGTCGTCTTTTCTTAGAAGGTGAGGAACTTGCCTTTATCAAAACGTTTGAAGCAAACGTGGAGAAAAATAAATCAGAAGTGAACGTAATGGGCCGCCGAATGACTGGCCATAAAACAACTGGGGCAAACGGAACAGGAACGGCAACATTCTATAAAGTTACGTCACGTTTCGTTCAACTCATGCTCAACTATGTGAAAAAAGGGGAAGATCCTTATTTCACTCTTCAAGCGGTAATTGATGATAAATCATCAGGCCGAGGCACAGAGCGTGTGACATTATTCGATGTCAACTTTGATTCAGCTAAAATTGCTGGACTAGATGTCGATTCAGAGGCACTTGAAGAAGAAGTTCCATTTACATTTGAAGACTTTGATCTGCCTGAAAAGCTGAAGAATTCTTTCTAAGAAATGTGGAGGAAATTAGCTAAATAAAAACCAAATATGCTATAATGCAAATGTAATGAAAAATGAATGCATTTGTAATGCACATTGCATTCAATAACACACAAAATTATGTTTACATGCAAAGCGATTTGCATACAATAAAAAGAAGCCAGGATGCGCTAACATCCCGGCAATGTACAATGAGGCCCTTCAAGGGGCTGGCTTATCAATTAGATAGTTTTAAGGATAGACTTTCCCTTTCACCTACCAAAGCTCAAGGGGAGTCTATTTTTTGTCTATATATGTCAACAGTGCAATGATAAATGACCCGAAAGCAAGCATTAACATCAGTGCTTGGAATGTTGACATGAGCATCACCCCCTTCCTATCGGGGATGAGCCAGACGCCCTTGAGCAAGCCGTTCAATTGTACGTTCTCAATTATACATGAAAAGATTGGAAAGCACATTCAAAAATGGATGTGCTTTTTTGTATTCAAAAAAACAAACAAAAGGGAGTTTTTAAACATGAGCGAAAAACAAACATTTGATCTTTCATTTTTTATGCCAGGACAAACAGTAGAAGCGGAAGAGGTCAAAGTACCAATTTCTAAGCGTTTTGTTGATAAAAAAGGGAATGTCATTCCTTTTGTCTTCAAAGCGATTACTACGGAACGTATTGATGAACTGGAAAAAGAAAACACCACGTTCAAAAATGTCAAAGGCAGAGGCCGCGTAAAAGACTTAGACAGCCAGCGCTTCTATGCACGAATTGCCATTGAATCGACGATTTATCCAGATTTCCGTTCAAAGGAATTAAGAGAAGCCTACAGCACACAAGATCCAGTTGAAGTTGCAAAACGTGTTTTATCTGTCGGCGGTGAATATGCAAACTGGTTAAACAAAGCGATTGAAATCAATGGATTTGAAGACGAAATTGAAGATTTAGAAGAAGCAGCAAAAAACTAATAAAAGATGGGGATAAGGAAGCGGTGTTTTTATATTACGCCATGCATGAGCTTCACTATTCTCCATCAGAACTCCTCGATTTATACGAAGCACCAAGACAATTTAAGGCATTCTTATTCGGACTCATCAGCTACAAACTCGACATGCTAGAAAAAGAAGCAAAGAAAGGAGGGAAATAAACTGGCGAAGCTCACTGCACGATTTGAATTAGAAGACAAAGTATCAAAGAAGCTGTTGCGCATTCAAAAACGATTTCAAACGTTTGAGAAGCAGCTCAAACCATTTAGAAAACCGGTGAAAATAAGCCTGGAAATGGATGAAAAGAAGCTAAGGAACCTCAATTTATCGATTAGAAGGTTATCTGTATTATCCATGAAGCTAGATCAAGGAATCTATCGTGATCTCAAATCATTAACAAACCAGCTGAACATGATACCGAAACAGATGGTCATATCCATTCAAGCAAAAGGACTAGATGTCATTAAATCCAGTATAGATCGCTTGAAACAATCACAAACAAGTCCAATCCTGCTGACGTTCAAACTGAATGATCAGTTGTCAGGAAAAATGTCATCAATCAAAAAATCAATCCTTCAGCTCATGAACAGAACGTACTATATGAGATTAAACATGATTGACCAAGCCACCGCTGCCATTCAACGAATCAAAAAGACACTCAAAAGCTTGACAATGGCTAAACATGAGATCAGAGTGTCTGTTCAAGACAATGCAAAGAGTAAGTTGAAAAAACGAGATCAGGCAGAGTCAGTTGTGAAAGAAAAGAAAATCAAAAAGAAACCTAATGCGACAGCTGCTACTAAAACGCAGGAAAACAAACAAAGCTGGCTGGGGAATTTGGGGAACAAGGCGTTAAAAGAAATTGAAAAATATGCAGGTGACGTCTCAGATAAATTGAAGGAAAAATTAAGCCCTAGGAAATTTTGGGATGAGAAGGCGCTACCTTGGATTGAAACGAAAATAGACGAATACAAGCAAGAAGTAATCGGACGAATTCGTGAGAAAATTAAAATCAATCCTGAAGAGTATCTAGATAAATGGTTTAACAAAGGATTAGATTTGATCCTTGGTCCGAAAAACCCTTCAAATAACTCGGATGGGTCTAATAATAATACTTCACCAGGTCAGTTGGGTAACCAGAACTCAGACCAAACGCAAAACGGAAAAGGTTTATTTAAAATAAGCTGCTGTTCTTGTTGTGCAAAAGGTTTAAATCCAACTGGAACTACCCAAACAGATAATAGAAATGGTCCGAAAAACAAACCGAATAATCCAACTGGAACTACGAGGGTTGAAAAGAATAAAAAATCTCCAACTAAATTAGGCAGTTTAACCAAAAAAATTCCAGGTATTATGGCTATAGCTGGTCTCGCTGGGATATTCAAAGATACTGATAAGCTAAAAGGCTTAGGAGATACATTTAAAAATTTAGGTAAAGGTGCAGGCAAGTTATTAAAAAAAGTACCCATACTTGGGCCTTTACTTAGTGCAACAGAATTAATTGGCACAACAAAAGAAAATGTAGGTGAAAAAGTAGGAGGATTCGGCGGGGGCATTGCTGGTGGTATGGGTGGTGCCGCGATAGGAACAATGATTGCACCAGGTATTGGAACAGCAATCGGCGGAATTTTAGGAAGCATTTTAGGTGAAGGTTTAGGAAAATGGGTCGGAAAGATGTTTGATGACGGAACCTTGAAGAAAAAATGGGATGACATTGTCAAAGGTGCTGAAAATGCAGTTAATTGGATTAAAGATACTTGGAACAAAGTTTCAGGATGGATCAATAATAATGTATTAACTCCTATTACAACATTCTTCGGTGAGACATGGAATTGGATCACTGAAAAATGGGGACAACTTTCTTCTTGGTTCATGGAAAAAGTTTGGCTGCCTATTTATAATTTTTCAGTTCCGATTATCAATTTTGTAGTTGGCGTATTTGATGTTGCATGGACAATTATCAAAAATATTTGGGCAGTAGCATCAAAATGGTTCATGGATTATGTTTGGGAACCATTTGGCCAATATGCGATAGAAGCAATTGGTTGGGTGTGGAATAAACTTGTTGACACATGGAACTGGATTCAGGAAACATGGGGGATATTTTCTGAATGGTTTTTAACAAATGTTTGGGACCCATTCGGTCAATATGCGATAGAAGCAATTGGCTGGGTATGGAACAAGCTTGTTGAAACGTGGAACTGGATTCAAGAAACATGGGTTGTTTTCTCTGAATGGTTTTTAACAAATGTTTGGGACCCATTCGGTCAATATGCGATAGAAGCAATTGGCTGGGTATGGAACAAACTTGTTGAAACGTGGAACTGGATTCAAGAAACATGGAGTGTATTTTCTGAATGGTTTAATGAATATGTTTGGACACCGTTTAAAACATATGCATTGCCAGCCATTACTTTTGTGTGGAATTTGTTTCAAAATACATGGAACTGGATTAAAACTACATGGGAAAAACTCTCTACTTGGTTTGATGAAAACGTATGGCAACCGTATCAAAAATATGCAGAACCAGCAATAAAATTTGTTTGGGAAACGTTTAAATCAGTTTGGGAAACGATCAAAGGTGTTTGGGAAACAGTGAGTGATTGGTTCAATAAAAATGTCTTTGAGCCATTAAAGAAACATGCTGAGGAACTAACAGAAACGTGGGAAAAAATGTTTGGTTTTATTGGTAGAATAGTAGATAAAGCAAAAGAAATAGGCGGCGGAGTAATAGAATTTTTCATAGGTAAAGGCGAAGAGAAAACCGGTTTAAATCAGGTTGGTCATAAAGCTACTGGGGGGTATATTACTAAACCTATGCTTTCTTGGATAGGGGAAGCGGGCAAGGAGTTTGTTATTCCAACGGAAAACAATAGAGGTCGAGGGAAGATGTTACTTGCTCAAGCAGCAACTCACCTTGGGATGAATGTTGTTCCAAAAAGCGCTAGTAATCTGGCTTCATCGAATGTCTCAGCTAAGCAGAGGACAGACGTAACCTCATCTGTTTCTTTATCTGGAAGAGGTTCAATATCAATGAACAACTCCGAAAGTGGCGTTAGTTATGGAAAAGAATTTACTTCTGATTTTGAGAAGGGGATGAATAGTAATAAAATTTCTCTTAATCAGTGGAAACAAGCCAATATTGACCAACCATTTAATCAAATTCAAGCAGCTTCTTCGGTTTATGGTTCACAAACTGTTGCTGGCTTTGCTTCAGGTCAAAACATGACATCTACTGGCACAAGCCAATACGTAGACCAACACGTCAAACAACCATTCCTGCAAGCCAAACAAGAATCACCAGGATGGGGTTCAGGAATGATCGACGCCTTCAATAGCGGCATGCGTTCAAAAGCAAGTGAAGTCACACAAGCTGCCAAAGAAATGGCGAAGAAAGTGGAACAGGCGTTTAGAGAAGAACTAGACATTCATTCTCCTTCGCGTGTCATGATGAGTCTAGGGAAATTCGCATCGATCGGTGTCGTCAAAGGGCTCGATTCAGTTGATGTGAAAAAGTTTGCTGAAAATCAAGCGGGTTCATTAATCGGAGCGTTCAGCGGTATGGGTGCTTCAGGTCTCAGTGTTCAGCAATGGCTCATGGCAGCTCTGATGGCGACTGGCACATCGATGAGTTGGCTTCCAGGTCTTATGACAATCGCTCAGCACGAATCAAATGGTAACCCGAAAGCCATCAACTTGTGGGATTCCAACGCCAAGAAGGGAACGCCTTCTAAAGGGTTAATGCAAACCATTGGACCGACCTTCCATTCCAATAAAGGCAAGGGCATGAATGATATTTGGAACCCAATTCATAATGCCGTAGCAGCCATTAACTACATTAAGGGCAGATATGGAACAGTCTTCAATACACCGGGATTACGGAGTATGAGAAGAGGCGGTCCTTATAAAGGCTACGCCAATGGCGGTCTGATTACTCAGGAGCAGGTAGCTAGAGTCGGTGAAGGAAACAAACGCGAATGGATTATTCCAGAAGAAAGAGGCATTCGCGGGAGATATTTATTGACGCAGGCAGCAAAGGCACTTGGGATGCAAGTCTATGATCCATCAAATGCATCTGCTCCTTTACCAGAATCACAGATGCAGCAAGTCACCTCAGCACAGTCAGCTGGGACTGCAACAACGTCTGGTAATAAACAAATCACCATCCAGTTCAATGGTGATCAGCATTTCCATAATGGACAGGATCAGCAATCGCTTGTCGAAAAAATTAGACAAATGCTTGTAGACGAACTGGAAGTAGAGCTTCAGACAGGAACGAAAGGGGTCGTGATCGATGGGTAAATCAGTGTATCAATTGTGGATTTCCCAAGGCAAGGAGAAGTTGCGATTCCCTGTGCTTCCATCCGAACTTGAGATCACAAATAATGTACAAAATGAAACAGTGAAGGTCTCCTCCTTTGGAGAACTGACTTTTATTGATGTACCATCGGCTAAACAAGTATCATTCACCTCATTATTTCCTAAGAAATATTCGCCAATTGCTGAATATAAAAGCATTCCATCACCAGAGAATGCAATAGCGAAAATTGAACGAATGATGCGTTCAAAGAAGTCTGTGCGACTGATTGTGACAGGGACTAAAATCAATATGACGTGCAGCATTGAGAGCTTCACTCACAAGGAAGGGTCTTATGACATAGGTGATCGTGAATTTACGATCGAGTTAAAGGAATATAAAACCGCATCGCCTAGGAAAATCAAACGAAAGAAAAAAGCGAAACAAACCAAAAAGAAAAGACCCTCAAAAACACCACCCAAATTGTACACTGTCAAAAAGGGAGATACTCTGTGGGCCATTTCAGGCCGTTTTTATGGCGATAGTACAAAATGGCGGCGTATTTGGAATGCCAATAAAGCAGCGATGATCAAACGAAGTAAACGCAATATTAAACAGCCGGGACATTGGATTTTTCCAGGGCAAAAATTGAAAATACCACAATAGGGGGGCTGACATTGATTGAGCTTTTTGCCATCAGAAGCGGCACGATGTATGAGCTTGTCACAGAGAGTGTGACACTTCAGGGGCAAAGGTATCAGGCCCCTCGCTCTATTCAGGCGAATATTATCACAAAGCAAGGCAGTCAAACATATTACCGTGTCTCAGAAGGAGACACGGTTCTTTTTAAATGGAAAGGAAAAGAGCTGTTCAGAGGCATCGTGTTTTCTAGGACGCCTGTTGAAGGAAAGCTGACCTTTACCGCATACGATATGCTCCAATATTTAGTGAAAAACCAAGATGTATATGTTTTTTCAAATCAACGGGCAGATCAAATTTTGAGGCGGATCGGGGCAGACTTTCAAATTCCTATGACATCCATCGCAAATACAGGACATGTCATGAAGTCTCTCGTTTTTAAAAATGACACGAGTTTATATGACATCATTTTAAAAGCATTGAAAGAAACGAAGCGGCAAACCGGTAGAAATTATCAAATTTATTCTGCTAAAGGCAAGATGGGGCTGAGAGCTTGGCCCGATCCAGAGGACGTGTGGGTCATTGAATCAGGCGTCAACCTCATCGGTTATCAGTACAGCACCTCCATTGAAGAGACAGCAACACGTGTGAAGATGCGCACGTCTGTAGACGAACAGGGGAAGAATAAGAAAAAAGGTAGCAAATCAGATATTGTGGTGATCGAACAGGATAAAGCGGGTCAGAGTCAGTACGGCATTTTACAGCATGTGGAGACGGTCACAGGTCAAATCAACCAGCCGCAGCTTCAAAAAAGAGCGAAAGTACGCCTAGCTGAAAAAAAAGGCGTCAAACAAGAAGTGAAAAGCATACAAGCACTTGGAATCCCTGAACTGCAAAGCGGTCTGCCAATCTATTTGAAAATCCCTGAAATCAACATCAAAAAAACCTACTGGATCGATCAAGACAAGCATGAATTCAATGGAGTGAAGCACACCATGACAATTGACGTCGTTGAGAAAAATTCCATGCCAAAGGGTGATCAAGCATGAGATTAAGTGAAGCAATTAAACGACTCGCTGTCAATGCAGTAGATGCAGCTTCTCCAATTGATCTGGTGATTGGAGAGGTCACAATGGCTTCGCCTCTTCACATCCGATTAAATGAGAACAGTAAGCTGATCATTCCAGAAGAACTGCTTATTTGGCCTAAACGCTTAAATAAGGGTGAGGATGATGAGTTGAAAAGGGGAGACAGCATTATGGTACTTGCAATGGCAGGAGGGCAGTCCTTTTACATCATCGACAAATTGTAAGGGAGGTGATGAATGTGGCACTTTCACCAGAGGAAGAAATCGAGGAAACAGAAGAAGACGAAGAGGTAGAAACCTCGACGACGTATCGCATAGATTTTGAAAATGGTAGGCTGACAAATGAAGCCATTACAGGCATTGAAGCGATCCGTCAATTTATTTATATGACATTGCGAACAGAGCGCTATGCACATCCCATTTACAGTCACGACATTGGCACTGAAATTCAGGAGTTATTGACCGATACAGAAGCAACAGATGAATACAAAGAAATGGAGATTCCAAGATTGCTAGAAGAAGCATTGGTCGTTGATGAGCGGATTGATCATATTGAAGAGATAGAGGTCACGAAGCAAAATGATGCCTTTCAAGTCAAACTAGCCATTGTCACAGATGAAGGCACATTAGAAATAGAGGAGGTGATGGAGGGAGATGTTTGAGGAGCAAACGTATGAGGCGTTGATGGAAAGAATGCTGGACAGGCTGCCAGATGACATAGATAAAAGAGAAAACAGCGTCATTTGGAATGCCTTGGCACCTGCTGCTGCTGAACTGGCTCAGTCGTATATTTGGCTTGATCAAGTATTTGAGCTTGTCTTTGCTGATACAGCACAGGGGGAATTTTTAGATCGACGAGCAGCAGAAGTGGGGATTGAACGAAAGCCAGCCACCAAAGCGGTCTGGTCCGTAACCATTCAACCAGAGAACGTAAACATTCCAGCAGGATCAAGATTCTTTATTGAAGATGTTTATTTTCAATTTTCAAAGGACGGTACACTAGAATGCGAGACAACAGGTACAGCCGGCAATGGGCAATTAACAGGTCAGCCGTTGCTATCGCTTGATACCATTCCGGGTCTAGAGTCGATGATCATGAAGGAATTGGTGATACCAGGGCAAGAGGAAGAAGATGATGCGTCATTATACGATCGGTATTTAATACGCGCAAGGCGAGAGGCTGTCAGTGCCAACAGAGCACATTACAAAAAGTGGGCCGAGGAAGTGGTTGGTGTCGGCAGAGCGAAAGTGTTCCCACTATGGAATGGAGAGGGAACGGTCAAAATTGTCATCACAGACGGCAATCTAGATGTAGCCTCTGAGCTTCTTGTCAAAAGGGTCCAGGAGTATATCGATCCTGTACCGGGAGAAGGAGAAGGGCAAGCTCCTATTGGCTCAAAAACAACTGTGGAAAGCGCCAAGTGGCTGGATATTGACATAGAAGTGTCCGTCGAACTTCAGATGGACTGGACACTTGAGGGTGCGCAAAAAGAAATAGAAGAAAAGGTCAAAGCACTGTTAAAATCAATCGCATTTGAAAAAAGTACGATTCGAATGTCCGCCTTAAATGATATTTTGTACCATTCAGAGAGTGTGTCCGATTATGCAAACGTCTTATTGAATGGGGAGTCAAAAAACTTAGTATTACAGGACATTGAGATACCACGTCTGAGGCAGGTGAAGGTTATTGAGCAAACTTGATGAAATGAAAAACTACTTGCCGCCTTATTTCACAGAGATTTATGATGTGGATCATTTACTAAAAACAGAGGCGCCAGAGTTTGAACAATTGGACGAATCCATTTTTGATGTAACGGATCAATTTTTCCCTTTAACAGCGACGTGGGGATTGAATCGTTGGGAAAGAATGCTCAAGGTGCAGCGAGAGTCAGATGATTCGATTGAGCTGCGCAGGGCACGATTAATCAATATGATGTCGAACATTCCACCAATTACGTATCTGTCATTAGAGAAATCTGTGAATCGATTTCTTAAAAATCCGAGTGCAATCATCCGTCTTACAGTCAACCGTTATCATTTTGCATTGCGTGTGAACCTGGATGACCTGCAAAACACAAGATATATCGTCGAAATACTCGAAACGTTAAAGCCAGCACATTTGGCGTATACGTTCACCGCCATTCATCATACCGATGTTCATGAAACAAATGATCATCACCAGCGGCTCACACTGCGAAGCAGAGTGGGCTTTTTCGATCATATTCCAATTTTACTCAATGGTGAATTCGTATTAAATGGAACGTTCTATCTCAGCGGGATACGAGGTACTACGGAGGTCCCTGCTCGCTTTCGGCATTCATTAAAGATGAGAATGCCGCTTCAACAAGAGAAAGAAACAGCATATCGTCTGAATTATGTCATGACTGGAGCATCGCATGAAACGAATCAAGCAGCTACGCTGACTTTGCGCGCAAAGAACCAGCTTTCACATCAAACGCAAAAGAGGATGACGTTCCGCTTACCGGTACATGTTCAAAATGAACAAGACGGCAGTTTACTGATCAAGGAGCATTATTGGATTCTCGATGGATCCATTCCGCTTGATGGATCAAAAATGCTAGCAGCAACTTCTAAAAAAATAGACCTATAAGGAGGATCACAATGGCTGATCAATTAACCGTAACCACACTATATGCACGTCAACAAATGGCAAAGGCACGAGCAGAAGGAACAAAACTCACAAAAGTCGTCAAAATGGCATTCGGAAATGGAGGAACAAAGGATGGAAAACCGATCTCTCTTGACGGAACCGAACAAGCACTCAAAAAAGAACTGATTCAAAAAAATATTGATTCATTTACCTTCATGGAACCGGCAAAAATCCGCTACACCTGCACCATCGCTGAAGGAGAACTCGCAGGCGAAGTCATCAATGAACTAGCCCTTGTCGACGAGGCCGGCAAATTCACCGCCATCCGCACCATGACAGACAAACAAAAAGACGGCGACATCGAATTTGTTTTTGAGATTGATGATATTTATTAATGGAGGGGAAAAGAAGTGGACATAAAATCACCTTTACCGTTTGAATCCTCTGACAAAGCCCATGCCAACTTATTTAACAGGATGGTCAACACACTTGTGGAGAATGACAATGCGCTCAGTCAACAAATAGCAGGGATCACGAATGAAAGCTTGTTTATTTTAACAGGCGACCAAGCCATTCAAGATGCATCAGTCAGCGGTGAGGAATATCCAATTGGCATTACGTTTATGGATATTGGCCAAGCCAATGATAAGGGATATCCGACGAGATATGGCTTTGTGAAGAATGAGAAGATCAGTAATTTTCGATTTGTACAATACTATTATGGCACTGGAAACGAAGCTGGTAATTATTTTGATAGTACTGGAATTTGGTGCAGGCATTGGTGGACGGGATCGGGGTGGACCGACTGGCATAAACTCTCTGGTTTTCTTCATACGAATATTGGCACAACTGGTAAGCAGCTGCTTAATAATGCAGAGCGACAAAAAATCCTTTTTAATCGAAAAATAAAAGATAGTCACAATCATTTTGATATAAAAAATAGTCGTTTTATTTGTCCGGAAAACGGTATGTATCTAGTAAACGCTGGAGTCTATATTGAGACAGTTCAAATGTATGCAAATTTTGAGCTGTCTATTTTTTTAAATGGTAAAAATTATAAAAATATATCTCATTATAGACATCTCCCTGCCACACCCTCTGAAACGGCAAAACTTGATATAGGTTTATATGGGGCTGCGAATGTGCCAGCGAATAAAGGAGATTACATTGAAATTTACATGTATATAGGATATGCGGGAAATTCCGATCGTTATATATCTGATAATTCAGGCTGGTACAACTATTTCGATATTACGGAATTAGGCGGCCGTAATTTTCCGAGAGTGTAGGAGGAGTCAGATGATTTTATATGAAGCCATTAAGTATAAATACCCCGCTGCGGACCCACAAAAAGATTTTGAACTAAGAAATGACGGCGACGGTTCTTATATAAACGAGTGGTATCTAGATGTGCCAAAGCCAACGGTAGAAGAGTTGAAGAAATGGTGGGAAGAATCCAAAGCCAACCAGATGTATCAACCACCTCTTCCACTAGATTATCTAGCACAAGAAGTAGCCAAAGAAAAGCTGATGAGAAAACAACTTGAACACCAATGTGATCATCTAACAAAAGAACTAAAGGCGCTAAAAAGTGAGATTCTTTTCATTAAAGGAGGGAGTGAAACATGAATTATTGGGTCATGGCATTATATTTTCAATGGGTGACACCTGAGTTGGTCAAACAAGCCATTGAATTAGGGGATTGTTCAATGGAAGAGATGAAAGAGGGATATCACCAGCACATACTGACTTTAGAGCAATTAAAAGAAATTGACCCAAACTTTCTAAAAGAAGGAGTAGATGGAAATGGAGATAAAAAAACCAAAGTCATTTGAAGTTAGCGACAAAGCCCATGCTGATTTATTCAATGACATGGTAAAGGTTTTACTTGAGAATGATCAGGGACTGTTAGAACAACACATTGGCCATATTGATGACACCAAGCCACATGCATCTGAAGAAGAGAAGAAGAAATGGAATGAATCGCAGTTATATAAGATCACAGGTGATGACGGCAAACACTTGATCTCTGTTTCAGCTGACAAAAATATTTATGATGAGATAAAAGATAAGGGGACCTGTACTTTCATTGCATCCCCAGGGGTAGAAGATTCCCCTGCACCCAGCAATGCTTATTTAAGAGGAATACAGACTGTTGGACAAAATAACATTGGTACTGGATTTGCGGTAGACACGTCGGGTTATGCATATTACTTCTTCTATAATTCTACCCATGTATCTATCACTTGGACGCAGCTGCCGAGAACAGTTGATAAAGATAAATGGAATGGCAGCCAATTAATTAAAATTACAAATGACACGGGTGGTGTACGTGTATCTGTAGGAACTACAGAGAGTTTACTCGATAAAATTACACAGGCGGGAAAAACATTTGGCACATTTTATTCTCCAGCAGGTGTACAGGACAATCCTTCAGCTTTATCTGCACGCGGTTTTTATCACTTTACATCTGCGGACAGTAATAACATGGGGACGTTTGGGTGGGTGATTGCTGTAGATTATCGCAATAACGTCTTTACGAATTATCTTGATTTAAATTTAGGCTGGCAGGGCTGGCGTAGGTTACTGTCTGCTGCGGATGAAGAGGTGAAGTGGAACAAGGTAGAACTTCCGCAGCTCGAAAATGGTTGGAAAATATATAATTCTGTCGATGGTATTCCCCACACCGTGCAATATAGTAAAGATGCATTAGGTGTGGTTGAAATTATTGGGTCAATTACCGGTGGTAAGGTTGGTTTTGACTCTGTTGCTTTTACCTTAAAAGAAGGATTTAGACCAATGCAATCGACTCACTTTATTGGAGTAGCGTCAAGCATAGGGAAGAGTAGTACACCACAAATTCATAGGACAGCAATCGGGACAGATGGAAAAGTTTGTGTCCAATATTGTTCTAATGATCTGAATCCTAATGAATTTATCACGTTTGGTTTCCGATTTAGAACGAAGTGAACTAGTTGCTTTTATCATAATATCGCTTAGTAATAAAGTTTTTTTTGGAAGGAGAAACCGTTATAAAAACACCTCAACCTTTTAAGACGAGTGATAAAGCTCATGCAGATCTCTTTAACGATTTAGTGAAAATTTTGATTGAAAATGATCAGGAACTACTAGAACAATTCAACCTTCATAAGGGAGATCCAATTCCTCACGTATCTGGTTCAGAAAAGAAAAAATGGAATGAATCACAGCTATATAAACTGACAAATGATAACGGGTCCCAATTGATTAATATCCCTGCTGGTGGCAGTATCTACGAGGGAATTAAAGCGCTAGGGGCTTGCTCATTTTATGCGCCAGGTGGTTCTGGAGTAGTCGATTCTCCAGCTATAGGAAATGCTGCATTAAGAGGCTTTCAGCTAATAGGTCAAAATAATATCGGTGTAGGAATCGCAATCGACACTTCAGGTAATGCATTTTGTTTTTACTATCATGTGAATGACATTGCGATCAATTGGCTGCAAATGCCTACTCAAAACGAAAAAAACAAATGGGACGCAGGACAACTATCTAAAATTACTGCTGACGATGGAAAAGCTTTTGAAAGAATTAATGCGGATGATCCTAGTATTTTAGATAAGCTGATAAAATTGCCGGGAGTTCATTCATGGTACATTCATGAAGCACATCCAGATCTTCCGACAAGAAGTTCAATGAGGGCTTTGTCTGTTTTTAGTGAAAATACCTATGGATGGGTCATCGGTGCAAACAATACAGGAGATGTCTATATTAATCGTTCAACAACTGATGTAACGGGGACACAACAAGAGTGGAGCGGTTGGAAACGTCTCAATGACCATAACCTATTAAATTCAAAGGGATTAAGACTTTCAATGTCAATAGGAACTGATATTTTAACGCTGCCATCCGGCTTTTACTTTGCTGTAGGATCTAATATTGTAAATATGCCTGTCGATAATGATTCTTCTTGGTTTAATATCGATATCTTAGAAACTGTAAATGGTAGAAAGACCATTCATGTCTGCAGAAGTTACGACAACACTCATTGGTTCGGAACAGTCCATACTGATGGTGTTTTTAAAGGGTGGAAAAAACTAGTGACTGATGCTGATTTTGAAAATGTTAAGTGGCTAAATGTAACCTTAGGTAATGGTTCTTCTATTGGAGAAAGACCAGTTGAATATACTAGATGGGGAAATTTATTATTGTTGAGAGGTCACCTAAAAGCAAATAGAGAAGTTATCTGTGGAAGTATTCCAATTACAGGCTTACCAGATAAAGGACTAGTAGTATCAGTTCCCGTATCAGGTACAACGGGTCATAGTAAATTACTTATATACAAAACAGGAGAGCTAAAGCTAACTGGTTTATTATCAGCAAATGATAGTGCGGTAACTGGCTACTATTTAGACACGGTCATCCCATTAAATTAAGGAAGTGATAGTATGATACAAGTCTATGAATACAATCATCGATACGAATTGGTCAGACCTATAGAAGTGTCTCAGGTGGATGACGAAGGAAATTATGTAGTGCCAGATCAATGTACAACAATTGCTCCACCTAATAATCCATCCTTCTATAAAGCAGCATTTGATGTAAAAAAACAACAATGGTATGAATCAGCGACCCAAGAGTATATAGACAGCTTAAAACCGGCCCCACTCCCGCCAAGTGATATCGAACTTTTAAAGAAACAAAATGCTTTGTTATCAAAACAATTAACGCAGCTATTAGCTATGCAAAAAGTAGGTGCTTCAGAATGATGTTTCCAACTGTAGCGGATATCAAACAATTCTGGGACTGGCAGTGTTACGGCCCAGAGGACATTGCATTTTATGTAAGCATTGGCTGGATCTCGGCAGAAGACTATCAAAATATAACTGGAGAAATATACAAAGCCTAATGGCTTTATTTTTTTGCCGGAAAGAAGGTGATTCAAATGGAAGTAGATGTCGTTAAAATTTAATTTCATAAGACCCAATTACCTTTCTTACTGTTTAATGTGCTCAATACAAAAAGGAACGAGAACAGGGGCTCACATTATTATTGAAATAATTGGCTCAATTATGGGAAAAGATAACACTCCACAATTTCATAGAGCGTCTATCTGTATTTACTGATGAAAAAGCTGCGTGTCATAATTAGAATGAATGTATTACTTTTGGTAAAAGTTAAAAAATTATTAATCGATAAAACTCGAAACAACATACGAAATTGTAGAAAGGAGAAAACACAATGGATATAAAAACTCCACGTTCTTTTGAGACGAGTGACAAGGCTCATGCTGATTTATTCAACGATATGTTGAAAACATTGCTCCATAACGATACTGGTATATCAGAACAAATAACTCTTCATATCAATGATCCGAGCCAACACTCTTCAGAAGTAGAAAAAAAGAAATGGAATGAATCGCAGCTGTATAAAATTACAGGAGATAGTGGAGTACAACTTTTAAATGTTCCTGTCGGCTCAAAAATTTTTGACTCAATTAAGGAAAAAGGAACATGCACTTTTTATGCTCCCAGCGGAATAGAGGATAGCCCTTCACAATATGCCATTAGAGGGATACAGACAGTGGGGCAAAATAATATTGGAACAGGTTTCGCAATAGACACAGCAGGCAATGCATATTACTTCTACTATAATTTGGGCCATATATCTATTACTTGGACGCAGCTGCCGACAATAGCTGATAAAGACAGATGGAATAATGGTCAATTATATAGATTGACCGAAAATAATGGTAAGCCAATTTATAGAGGTGTAAGTGAAATCACAGATTACAACGAGATAACTGATACAGGGCTTTATCTTATCTATAACAAAGGTCTAAACGCGCCTGAATTAATTGGTGGAGCCTTTATGATTGTAATCAGTTATGGGACTACCCTATTACAAACTGTATATGAGAAAGAAGGACGTAAATCATACTACAGAGTTAAAAAAACAGATTCTACTTGGACTAAGTGGACACGTGTCCTTACAGATGATGATATAAGCAGTACATGGAATCAAGTAACGTTAGTCGCTGGCACAACAATAAAACATTTTGCGGGAAACCCTCTCAAATTCTCCATACGTCTAAATACTTTACACATTCGGGGATCGTTTGAAGGAGTTCCAGCAAATGAAACAGTCATAGCACGTTTTACTCAAAAACCTTCAGCTAAAACTGTGTTTGTCGGCGCAACGGTAGGGTCCTATGGAGCTGCTAGATTTATACTCGATACAGATGGTTCATTACGTTTTGATGGAATGTCCGCCAATGACAACTCGTATGTAAGCAGATTTGAATTAAATGAATCTATTCCACTATGGTAAAGGAGGGAAGATAAATGCACATTTATTACTATGACGAGAAGTTTAAATATCAAGGCGAAGATGTAATAAGTGATTATGATGAGATGCCGAAAAAAGCGACGGATGTAAGACCGAAAGAGAATTTATATGTTCCTGAATATGATGAGGAAACGAGAGAGTGGTTTGAATCAGCATCCAAAGAGTATATCGATAGCTTAAAGCCAGCCTCTTTTCCACCAAGTGATATAGAACTTTTAAAGAAGCAAAATGCTAATCTGCTTCAGCAACTTGCAGAGTCAGAAAAGAGAGCAGAGGAACAATCAAAAACAACAGCAGAACTTGTCATGTTACTGACTGAAAAGGGGGTAATTTAATTGAATTGGTTCCATAGTATTTCATTGTTCTATCAATGGAAGTGTTATGAAAATGAAGATGTAGCAAAATTTGTTCGTTTCGAGAAGATTACGCCGAAACAATACAAAGAAATAACAAACGAAGAATATGCAACTAACGCTGAATAGGCATTTTTATTTTGCCTTCTTTTAGAATGTGCAAAGTGAGGGAGTAGGTGAGTGTAGTGGAAATGGATTTGACTCAATATTTAATGACACAAGGACCGTTTGCGGTGTTGTTCTGTTGGGTGCTGTTTTACGTATTAAACACGACAAAGGAAAGAGAAAACAAACTCAATGAGCAAATCGAGGCGCAAAATGATGTGTTAGCAAAGTTTAGTGAGAAGTATGACGTCGTGATCGACAAGCTCGATAAAATTGAACGGAATTTAAAATAGGAGGAAAACATCATGAAAACATTCGACAAAGGCACTGTGATTCGCACAGTGCTTCTTTTTATTGCGCTTATCAACCAAACGCTTGTCATGTTTGGACAAACAGTGCTGCCGATTAGCGAAGAGCAAGTGCAAACCGCAGGAGAGGCACTATATGTGGCGGGTTCCACAATTTTCACTATGGTCACTGCCGTGATCGCTTGGTTTAAAAATAATTATGTGACCTATAAAGGTCAATTGCAAAAAGATGCCCTGAAACAAAGAGGGTTAACAAAATAATTTTTGAAGGAGAAACAATATGGTGAAGATCATTCAAGCACTCATCCCAAAACAAAATCGCAACAGACCAGGAAACAGGATGAAGCCGCTCTATATTACGGTGCATAATACATCGAACACTGGACGGGGGGCTGATGCGGCAAATCATGCAGCATTTGTTGCTCGGGCAAGTACCGGGGTTAGCTGGCACTACACGGTCGATGATCAGGTCATTTATCAGCATTTACCTTTAAACGAAAATGGCTGGCATGCAGGAGATGGCAGGGGAACCGGCAATATGAAATCAATTGGAATTGAAATTTGTGAAAATGCAGGCGGTGACTTTGAACAAGCCGTTAAAAGCGCCCAATGGCTCATTCGAAAACTGATGGGGGATTTAGGAATTCCTTTATCAAACGTGGTGCCGCATAAACATTGGAGCGGGAAAGAGTGTCCGCGTAAGCTGTTAAATCGTTGGGATGGCTTCAAGGCTGGTATTGCATCAGCATCAAGTCAAATGACAGCAGCTAAACCGGTGAAAGAAACATCTATCAAAACCATATCAACGAGATCAACATCTAAAACCAACAAGGTCAAAAAAATATACAGTTTGCCTGCAGGTATTTTAAAAGTGACGAAGCCTCTTACAAAAGGGTCAGCTGTAAAGGCCGTACAACAAGCCTTAGCATCGATTTATTTTTATCCTGATAAGGGAGCGATCAATAATGGAATCGATGGGTACTACGGACCCAAGACTGCGAATGCAGTGTCTCGATTTCAAATGATGCATGGGTTAACCCCAGATGGCATATATGGTCCAAAGACCAAAGAAACATTAAGAAAGGTCATAGAAAGTTAACACATATGGAATGAATCAACCCTTATTTATTATAAAAAAGTAAAATAAAACCATTTTTGGTTTTATTTGTTGTATAATAGTAAAAATGAATGGAGGGGTTGTATGAAGCGGATAAGTGTAATGATGTCTCTTTGTTTCATTGTCATGTTCCATTTTAATATGGAAAAGGTTGCAGCTAAGACCATTTATCGAGAAGTAGAAGTTGATTTCATCATGACGGAACAGGAAAAATATCTGTGGGTACCAGGAGGTCAAAATAATCCTGAACAATATCCATCTACTCACGGCTACCAATTTTCTATACTAAATGCAGAGGGTTGTACTTTAGAGGTGACACTCTTCAGAACATCCTTATCAGGAACGGATTTTCCGTCATCAGTCAAAGAGTATACAGGTAACCAATATGATCTAAGTGCAACAGACCGAATTTTATCAAGTGGGCGCTACATTTATAGACCCCATGGTATTAAACTGACCAAAAAAGAAGGCTGTGGGGATGTTGAGATAAAAGGAGTCTTTGGTTATCAAATTCAAGAACCAGACAAATAATCTTTTATGAGTAAAATCAAATGAAAAAGCCTATCCATCATTGGATAGGCTTTTGATAATGGAGCATAGCGGGATCGAACCGCTGACCTCTACGCTGCCAGCTTTCACGACGTTATTTCTACGTTAGTTATCTCCGTTAAGTCATCCGCGCTTCCAGGACATCTATCCGAAAGAGATTTCGTTATTTCCTGACGAAGATGGAAACGCATTATTCGTAGTTTTAAACGAGAAACGTATTTGAAAATCACTTAAAATCCTGCAGTGCAAAATGGAAGGGGGGGACAAGGAGGGTTAATTTTCCTTATTCACCACAATATTTAACTTGCTCTAGCGATCTAGCGATCTAGGGATTAGGTAAATAATATATCTTAGCCCCTTGAAAATTATTCGGGAAGTTTCTACAGATAAATTTAGAATAATTTTGTTTATATTACATAATAATACAAAATGAACTGTTGAATAGATAAGGATGTGGTTGTAAGATGAATATGATAAAAAAAACAGCTTTAAAAGGAGGATATATTTTGACTTTAAATGATAAAGTTGAGGTTGTATCTAATAGCGATGAAGAAATATTTGGATTAATTGGTTTTGTTAAAGAAATTAAAGAAGGTAAACACGGTACTGAAATAAGGCTATCAGACGATATGGGTTTTGAAACATGGATAGATATTGATGATGTGGAAATTTACAACATATAATTTGAAAATTATTCAAAAAATGCGATATTATAAACCTATCTTTTATTAAACGAAAAGGTAGGTCTTCTTATGCATATGGATTTCAGGGTATACCAACTAATTAGTGCAAATGATCTAACATTAAGAACAAATGAATTGTTTGAATACTTAAGGGGTGTAGCGAAACTTCCCGGTGAGTATGGTTTTGAATACTGTATAACTAATGAGATTGATGTTACTGAGAATATCATTACATTCTGCTTCAGTGAGGAACATGCGCCTAATGTCAATTCTGTTGATGAAGATAAAAACAGCTTTGCGCCTGATGTCGCTCCTTACCTTAATACTTTCTTTGCTCTCGATTTACAAGAAAAAAGAATGCTTGTCCAACACAGAAACTATCCTCCGACAAACCTCAATAAAGATCAAACGATGTCGAGAGTTGGAATGATTTTAGAAGAAGCATTTCAAAATATTTATGGATCGGTATTTAATATTCAAAATACTCAAAGGGCTGTAGATGATGAAGATTTTGTGAGGGTTTTTGAGAATAATAGAGTAACTCTTTTAAGAGTGAAGTTGTTTCAAAATGGACGTAGAATAATTAATGGAACCCAAATTTTTGATGATAATGATTTAAATAATTACTGGATTCAAGGTTTCGAATCAGACGCCAGTGATACTTACGAGGTGATCCTAAAAGCACCAGGAAAAACAGGAGAAGGAGACTTAAGAGATTCTCCTATTGCCAGGAGCTTATTAAACCTAGCTAGAAAAGAAATATTAGAGTTAAACTATTGGGATGAAGAAGGTTCTTCAGATACTATGGCGAGAACTGATTTAAAAAAGTTTAGGGTTAGGGGAATAAATAAAGATTCTGATCCAATAGCTGCTGTACATGCTATTTATAGAGAAATTTATGCGAGAAGAGCCGAAGTAAGAGGGTTCAGAGTAATGGAAGATTTAAACTAATAAAGTTAGCATCCGAGGGGTGCTTTTTTTGTTTCCTGTAAACTGCTTCCGATAATTAATTACACCAAGCATCGGCTTAAAGGTAGAGTGCGGCGGCAGTTTAGAGAGCATAAACGTAAGGCCGCGTCTGAAGGAACTAATGAAGGCGGATGGCTGGACGCAAACAAGACTGTCCGAGGCGTCGGGCGTTCCGCAGGGTTCTATCTCGCGGTTCGATTCGAATGGCCGGCACGAGGATTGGCAGGTTGTTGCGATCATGAGAGCTGGCGGATGGAAGTACGAAGACCTGTTCGAAATAGAGGACGAAGAAGGCGGTGAGTAGGGACGTTCAGGGCGAGCGTCTCTTTTTTTGCGGACGAGGCGGAGCCGAGGGCGCTGTACTTAAATACATACGGAAAGGATAGTCACGGTTAAAATATTTCAAACAGTTCGTAGATTTATTTTGTTTTCTAACATCAAAGCTCACTCTTAAGAGTATTTTTCCTATTTTTCTTTAAGCTTTATAATCTCCACAGCCGGATATGCGTATCATCAAACGGATTCAATAAAACCGACCCTTCGCGTTGAGCAAATCGGAAGAGTGTCCGGAGCGTCTTTATATAATCGTTTACGGACTTCGGCGACATGCCGGGCGTTTTGTGTTCGTCTTTTTTGAACTTATGGCCGTCGAATTTAACTCGTTCGTGCAACAAAGCCGCGAGCAAAGTCGACGTCTATATCACGTATGTCATCGTCTAGTCCGATCATACGCGCGTATTCTAATAAGTAACGACACGCCCTCCGGTACCGATCGATAGTTTCCGGGGCCCTATTTTCCGCGAGCTTGGCCGCGCATATTTTCTCGCAGATGACCGAGATTGAATACGTTTTTCCGCGCGTGGGTTTAGTGATCGTCCTTTCCGCCTAGACACGCTTACCTTTCCGTCGTTCTGAATGCATTAAAAAATCGCCTCCTATTCGTATAGAAGACGACTAATTTACCGGTGCGCTACACTGCGCGACATAGGAGCGGTACACCACGTTAAGTCAACGTCTAAGTCACCGTTAAGTAAACGTTGGTATACCGCCATTTTACCGGAGTATGGAGCATAGCGGGATCGAACCGCTGACCTCTACGCTGCCAGCGTAGCGCTCTCCCAGCTGAGCTAATGCCCCGAAGTATTACGACATAACTTATTATAATCAATCCTCCTGTAAAATTCAAGCTGTAAAACACAAACACCCCGGCTATTTTTCTTTCTGATCAATCGGAATATAGTCAAAGATGTCTCCCGAATGAACCGAGTGGGCTAATCGTCTAAGCCAGTCATAATAGGCTTTTGAGCTTTCAAGCTGTTCAATGAGCTGTTTCGCTTCCTCTTTTTCATGTTCCTCCGCCTGATCATCACGAGCTACATCTTGAAGGCGTTCTTGCGCTTCTTCAATCGCTGCTAGATTGACCTCAACCTCTCGTTCCCATTTTTGCGGGAAGAAGTTCATGAAAAACTTAAAAAAGTCTTTCTCAGCAACAAAGCTGTGTTTTCTTCGGCCACGGTGAAAGGTCTTTTTGACAATATTCATGTCTTGCAGTTTTTTCACACCCGTACTCATACTAGGCTTACTCATTTGCAGCTCTTCACGCATTTCATCCAGCGTCATTTCCTCATTTAAATACATCGTCCCATATAGAATACCCGCACTTCTAGTAATGCCATAGAGATCCATTGTTTCAGCGATGGAATCAATGACGAGGTCTTTAGCAGCTAAAATGCGTTCTTCTGCTTGTGGCTGTTCCTGCTTTTTCATCTTGTCCCTGCTTTCTATTAAGTGAATTCAATACGTTCAAAAAAATCTTTATGGACTATATGTTAACGAAAGAATGCAAAATGTCAAAATAAAAGAAGCATATCCACCCTTTGACAGAAAAATTTGAACATGTTAAGTTAATTATGTTCAAAACGTTAAATTTTTATTTAACAAACTTACCAAAAAGAATCAGAGGAGGTTCCTTCTATGAGTCAAACACTATTTATCGATGGACAATGGGTTGGCGCTAAGAGTGGCGACACAAGAGATATCATCAATCCATTTAATCAAGAAGTGATCGCGACAGTCAGTGAAGGATCAAGAAATGACGCGCAGTTAGCCATTAAGGCAGCAAGAAAAACCTTCGATCAAGGTGATTGGGCAAACATGCCTGGACTTGAAAGAGGAAATATTGTGTTCAAAATTGCGGAATTGATTAGGCGAGACCTAGATGAATTAGCCAAATTAGAATCACTTGATACGGGCAAAACATTAGAGGAAAGCAAAGCAGATATGGACGATATTGCGAATGTATTTCAATATTATGCAGGTCTTGCTGATAAGGATGGCGGGGAAATCATTGCATCGCCTATTCCAAACTCAAAAAGCGAATTAGTCCGAGAACCTGTCGGTGTATGCGGTCAAATCACTCCTTGGAACTATCCATTGCTTCAAGCGAGCTGGAAAATCGCTCCTGCCCTTGCAGCTGGAAATACAATCGTACTAAAGCCAAGTGAAATTACACCATTAACCACGATCAAAGTTTTCAAACTTATGGAAGAAGCGGGTGTTCCAGCAGGCGTTGCCAACTTAGTGCTTGGACCTGGAGCAACTGTTGGAGATGAGCTGGCTGTCAATGACCAAGTCGATTTAATTTCATTCACAGGCGGTATTGAAACAGGTAAGAAAATCATGCAGGGAGCCAGCGGGAATGTGAAGAAAATCGCCCTTGAGCTCGGCGGGAAAAACCCGAATATCGTCTTTCAAGATGCTGATTTAGACGTAGCGGTTGACCAGGCAATGAATGCTGTGTTTTTCCATGCAGGGCAAGTGTGTTCAGCAGGTTCACGCTTGTTAGTGGAAGAATCCATTCACGATGAATTTTTAGAAGAACTGGTGAAGCGTACGAAAAAAATCAAGCTAGGCAACGGCTTTGATGAAGGAACCCAGAGCGGACCGCTCATCTCAGCTGAGCATCGAGAAAAAGTAGAAAAATACGTCAGCATCGGTTTAGACGAAGGTGCAACATTAGAAACAGGTGGGAAACGACCTGATGCAGAGGAGCTTCAAAAAGGATTCTTCTACTTGCCGACGATTTTCTCAGGCTGTACATCAGAGATGCGAATTGTACAGGAAGAAGTGTTTGGACCAGTCCTCACTGTCGAATCCTTCCGATCAGAGGAAGAAGTCATCGAGCTGGCAAATGACACGATTTATGGTTTAGCAGGAGCGGTGTGGTCTTCTGATATCGGCAAAGCCGAACGAGTGGCTCGTCAATTAAGATTAGGCACGGTATGGATCAACGACTTCCACCCTTATTTTGCCCAAGCACCGTGGGGTGGGTATAAACAATCAGGTCTTGGGCGTGAATTAGGACGTACGGGCCTTGAAGAATATACGGAACTAAAACATTTATATCGAAATTCAAAACCAGAAGCGGTTCATTGGTTTAAATAAATATCACTTATCTGGAGGAGATTCTATATGACTTTAAATATGAAAATTGAAAGCATGCAAAAATTCCATACGTTTGAAATTCCGACTGTCATCAAGCATGGCATTGGGGCAGTGAAACATGTTGGGGAAGAAGTGAAAGCATACGGCGTTTCAAAGGTATTGCTTGTCACAGATCCTGGTATTTATCAAGCAGGTGTTGTAGATCCAGTGATTGCTTCATTAAAAGAAGCGCAAGTTGATGTGGTTCTATTTAATAAAGTAGAACCAAACCCGCCAGTCCGTTTAGTGAGTGAAGGATCTGCGTTATATGAAAAAGAAGGCTGTAATGGTTTAGTCGCAGTAGGCGGCGGAAGCTCAATGGATACAGCGAAGGCTATCGGTGTGGAAGCGACTCATGAAGGATCAGTTCTTGATTACGAAGCGGCTGAGGGGAAAAAACCGCTTGAAAATAGAATCCCTCCGTTAACCACAATTCCGACAACGGCTGGTACAGGTTCAGAGGTCACGCAGTGGGCAGTGATCACTGATGAAGAAAGGGAATTCAAATTCAACACAGGTGGACCGCTCATTGCAGCTCACCTAACAGTGATTGATCCTGAGCTTCATGTATCTATGCCGCCGCATGTGACGGCAATGACGGGTATCGATGCGCTTGCGCACGCGATCGAATGCTATACGATGAAGTTTGCTCAGCCAATTACAGATGCGGTAGCGCTCATGGCCATTGAATATGCTGCTCATTATATTCGCCGTGCCTTTGCCGATGGAGAGGATTTGGAAGCAAGATATGGCATGGCACAAGCTGCGATGCTTGCCGGACTTTCCTATGGCAGTGAATCAGCTGGCGCAGCCCATGCGATGAGCCAAACGCTTGGAGGCATTATTCCAGTCGCACATGGTCAATGTGTAGCGGCAATGATGGGACCTGTCATGGAATATAACTGGAAAGGGTACCCAGAGAAATTCGCTCGAATTGCGCAAGCATTCGGTATTGATACAAGCAGAATGACAACAGAGGAAGCTGCAAAAGCAGCAGTGAATTGGATGTATGATTTAGTGGAAGACCTAGAAGTTCCTTCATTAGAAGAACAAGGTGTACCAAAAGATATGATCGACCGTTTATCTAAAGAAGCAATGAAAGATCCGCAAACAGTTGGAAACCCAAGAGACCTCAACGAAAAAGCATACAACTGGATTTACGCTCGCTGCTTTGATTTAACACCTAAAACAGTGTAACAATGAAAAAAGGCTCCCAAAAGGGAGTCTTTTTTACATCTTATAGCTGTTCTTTAATTTCTTTAATTTGATGAATATGGCGCTTTTCATGTGCGCCGATAAAATCAAGGTATTGCTTTAATGAAAGTTCTTCAAATACAGGATGTGCAATCACGCGTTTGAAATCTTCCTCTGTAAACGTTGATAAAATTTGATTTAATTTTTCACGAGCTGTATCAAGTTCATCTTTTAAATGTGTAGGTGTCACATGCTTGCGCTCTGGCTCAACAATACTAGGCGCGATGGCTTTTTTTGAACGATCCTCTGCCATTTCCACCGGCTTTGGCTCATATTCTTTAATCGGTGCTTTTTTCCCCTCGGCAGCTAGATGTTTTGCTGCAACTAGGTCCATCTTCTTTAAATGATCTGCAACTTCTTGAATACTCCAAGTATCATCAGATAATTTTTGATTTAATTGTTCTTCGCTCAATCCTTGCAGCTCTTGCCACAATTCTTGTCTTGCTTCATGTAATAAACTCATTTCTCTCACCTCAAGATCAAATTTTATCATACTGGTACAAGACAATCATTCTTTAGCTATCCGAGAAATCCTTTAATGAATTGTGATGAAAAATGAAACCTTTACAAAAGTGGTTCGTATTACCTGTTAGAAGGAATACACTTGGATGTGAGCATGGTCTAAATGAATGAAAAGCTGCTCATTTCATAAAGAAAGGGTGAGGAAGATGGATGTGTTTGGGCTGCCTCTTCAGACGCTGTACTTATACATATTGATGGTATCAGGAATCCTGACGCTTGTTTTCGTCTTTTTTGGCGATGTATTTGATGGATTGTTTGAAGCGATTCCTGTCCCGTTCCTTCAACCAACATTGATCCTCGCATTTCTTACCTTTTTCTCGGCTGGAGGATTTATCTCTGAAAAAACAGCAATTGTAGGAAGTGGACTTGGTGCCGTATTATCTGCCATCCTCGCAGTGGTTCTCGTTACTTGTTTACATGTATTTGTCTTAGTCCCGCTTTCCTCTGCTGAAGAATCTCTTTCATATACGGAGGCCGACCTAAAAGGAAGAACTGGAGAGATCATTGTATCTGTACCAAAAGATGGGTTTGGAGAAGTGCTGTTAATTAGTAACAGCGGGAAAATCTCAAAGCCTGCCGTCAGTTTCGACGAAGAGGAGATTCCATATGGAACCCGGGTGCTGGTCGTCGAAGTGAACAAAGGCGTGTTATCTGTTATACCAAATGAAGAAATCTAGGAGGGAATGCTATGCCAGGAACAACCATATTAATTATTATTGGAATTGTGCTTGTGATTCTCATTGCACTTATTGGTGTATTTGTTTCGAAATACCGGACAGCTGGTCCAGATGAAGCATTAATCGTCACAGGAAGTTACCTCGGAAGTAAAAATGTCCACGTGGATGAAGGTGGAAACAAGATTAAGATTGTAAGAGGTGGAGGTACCTTTGTACTCCCTGTTTTTCAACAAGCAGAGCCGCTCAGCTTACTATCTAGCAAGCTAGATGTTTCAACGCCTGAAGTCTATACTGAACAGGGTGTACCGGTCATGGCGGATGGAACGGCCATCATTAAAATCGGCGGATCAATTGAAGAAATCGCCACTGCGGCAGAGCAGTTTTTAGGGAAAACAAAAGAAGATCGTGAAAATGAAGCAAGAGAAGTACTAGAAGGACACCTTCGCTCCATTTTAGGGTCAATGACAGTTGAAGAGATTTATAAAAACAGAGAGAAATTTTCTCAAGAAGTACAGCGTGTCGCTTCTCAAGATCTAGCGAAAATGGGTCTTGTCATTGTATCGTTTACAATCAAAGATGTCCGTGATAAAAATGGCTATTTAGAATCACTAGGTAAACCTAGAATTGCTCAAGTGAAACGCGATGCAGATATTGCGACAGCAGAAGCAGATAAAGAAACACGTATCAAACGTGCAGAAGCAGATAAAGATGCGAAGAAATCTGAGCTTGAGCGTGCCACTGAAATCGCTGAAGCAGAAAAAATCAATGAGCTGAAAAGAGCAGAATTCAGACGTGAACAAGATACAGCAAAAGCAAGCGCTGACCAAGCGTACGATCTTGAAACAGCTCGTAATCGTCAGCACGTAACTGAACAAGAAATGCAAGTCAAAATCATTGAACGTCAGAAGCAAATTGAATTAGAAGAAAAAGAGATCCAGCGTCGTGAGCGTCAATACGATTCTGAAGTGAAAAAGAAAGCAGATGCGGACCGTTATGCTGTTGAGCAGTCGGCTGCGGCGGAAAAAGCGAAGCGTCTTGCAGAAGCAGATGCGAAGAAATACAGCATTGAAGCAATGGCAAAAGCAGAAGCAGAGAAAGTTCGGATTGACGGGCTTGCCAAAGCAGAAGCCGATCGTGCAAAAGGGGAAACAGAAGCAGAAGTCATTAGGTTGAAAGGACTTGCGGAAGCAGAAGCGAAAGAGAAAATTGCAGAAGCATTCGAACAGTATGGTCAAGCGGCGATTCTTGATATGATTGTGAAAATGCTACCTGAATATGCGAAACAAGTATCTGCTCCACTTTCTAACATTGATAAAATTACAGTTGTTGATACAGGTGGTAACGGGGAAGGCAGCGGCGCCAACAAAGTGACCGGCTATGCGACAAACCTTATGTCCAGTCTTCAAGAAAGTCTGAAAGCTTCCTCTGGAATTGATGTTAAAGAAATTATTGAGAATTTCTCTGGCAAAGGCAATGTGAAACAAAGCATCCAAGAACTGACGAATGAAATCAAACAGCCAAGAAAAAAAGAAATCGCTGATCGTCAAATAGAAGAATAAAAATCAAAAGACACCTTCTGATAGAGGGTGTCTATTTTACTTGGGGCACATGCCGGTGTCTTTTGATAGATGAAGAGAGATTCACAAGAATGCCTGCAGATATCATCATGAACACCAATGAAGATCCGCCGTAGCTAATAAAGGGAAGAGGAATGCCTGTAATGGGGAGAAGCCCAAAGACAGCTCCTAGATTAAAGGCTGCTTGAATCATAATTTGAAAAGTAAGCCCGATCGTTAATAGCTTTCCAAATGGATCTTGTAAACCTTGAACGATTCGAACGGCGCGATACATGATGAGTAGGTAGGCACCCATCACAAACAACAGCCCCATGATTCCCAGCTCTTCACTAATGATGGCCATAATAAAATCTGTATGGGCTTCAGGAAGAAATCCTAGTTTTTGAATGCTTCTGCCTAAACCATTCCCGGTCAGTCCTCCTGAATCCATGGCGAGATAGGAATGGATCAGCTGATAACCATCTCCATCTTCATACATGAAAGGATCACGAAAAGAAGTGATCCGTTTCAAACGATAAGGAGCGGTCACAGCAAAAAAAGTGATCCCTGCCGCAGCCGTCGAACCTAGTAGAATGAGGTGGCGTGTTTTAAGTCCAGCACATAATAAGACGATACCGCAGCTCAATAAAATAGAAACTGCTGTACCTAAATCTGGCTGTTTTAAAATCAATAAAAAGGCTAGACTTAAAAGAAGAAGTGGAGGTAGTACTCCTTTTTTAAAGGATGTAATGTACGCTTGTTTCCTTGCATATACATAGGCGAAATAGATGATCATCACTAATTTCACAGCCTCAGAAGGCTGGATGATCAAAGAGCCCAATTGAATCCATCGTTGTGAATTGTTTTTGACAACACCGATTCCAGGAAGCAGGACAAGGAGAAGACATAACAATGACAGCATCACAAGCCACCGAATCCATTTACGGTAAGCTTGATATGGAACAAGGGCCGCAGCGATGAAAAAGAAGAATCCAATCAAAAGCCATTGCCACTGTTTCATGAAGAAGTAGCTGCCCTTTCCATATTTTATTTCGCCTAAAGGATAACTCGCACTGTACACCATTAGTAATCCAAAGAAACAAAGACAAACAATCGTCCCAGCAAGAATGTGGTCGATTTTTTTTAGGTGAGAAAGAATCAATGACATCACCTTCAAACCCAGTTACGTCCAAACATGTAGGATGAGGACCTCAAATTGACACTAAACACAAGGCCAATGGCAATCATATTGGTTAAAAGCGCACTGCCTCCATAGCTGATAAAAGGAAGGGCAAGACCAGTCACAGGCATTAGCCCTACTGTCATCCCAACGTTTTGGAAGACTTGAAAAACGATCAGCCCAACCACTCCAGCACATATATAAAGCCCATAAAGGGTATTCGCATGCATAGCCACATGAATCATTCGATAGACCATCATAAGATATAAACAGATCAATAGGGAGGCGCCGATAAAACCAAACTCCTCGCCAATGACTGCAAATATAAAATCTGTATGGGCTTCAGGGATATTTCCCCCTTGTACTTGATTTCCTTTTGTATACCCGCTTCCTGATAATTGTCCTGACCCAATGCCAAGCATTGCTTGTTTCAGTTGATACCCATATGTCGAATCAAATTCATCTGGGGAGAGCCACCCATAAATGCGATCAAGCTGATGAGGTTTAATCACTTTTGTAAAGTGCTCAAAATGTTCATTGTGCAAGTAGGTCAAAAATGCAAGAAGCGCGAGAAAAGAAGCGATTAATGCAGCGATCATCTTACTTGAAATGCCTGACACAAGCATCAGTGTAAAAGCAATAGACAAGATCACAAGTGCCGTCCCCAAATCTGGCTGAATTAAAATCAGGAAAAAAGGAACAGCGGTCCAGCATATGATGTTCATTGTAGGAATCATGCTTTCTTTAAACGAAAAGCGCTGATGTTTGTATCGATTTAAAATAGCCGCTAACAGAAGAATGACAAAAATTTTCATAAATTCTGATGGTTGCACTTTCATGGGCCCCAAGCTGATCCATCTTTGGGAGCCATTTTGATTCGTGCCAAAAAAATGAACGAGAATGATGAGGAAGAGACCACCTGCAAATAATCGAAAAGATAACCGCTCAAGCAGTTCATAATCAAAGTAAGCAACTGCCGCCATAAGGCCAAAGCCGACGATATACCAGAAAACTTGTCTTTTGACGAAATAAAACATATCTTGCGTTTCATACTGTCCCGATCCGCTATACACAGCCAGCAGGCTGATCACAAAGAAGCAAATGACAGTGAATAATAGTGCGAAGTCAATGCTGTTCTGTTTTTTCATGTCTCCGTCACCTGCTATGACCTATTTGTCAGCTGGTTTAATACGACCTGCACCGCTGCAGCGTCATCAATATAGCCGATCGGAAAAATATAATCTGGTATTAAATCAACGGGCATAATGAAGTAAAGTAATGCGCCTCCCATCAACATCAATTCTCGAGAAGTCCCCCGTCCGCTCATGAACGAGCTGTACATGCTTTTCAATTGATCAAGAAATGGCCCAACACCGCTTATCATATCTATCTTTTTTTCAAAATTTGCTGAGATTGTTTCTTTTCCCTCATCTGATTGACTATAGGTCTCATATTCATTTAACTTCTGTTTCAATTCATTCTCGCTGAACGTCCCGTCATAGACATCATGATCTTTCAGCGTTCGCTCAATCTCTTCTACTGCTTGAATGAACGTATTACCGTGAACTCTTTCGTTTTTAATTGAAAATCCAGCCGTGGCCAATAGATGATCTAAAGAAATGTGTAGAGCATCTGAAAGCCGCTGTAAATGGTTCAAAGTCGGTGTTCTTTTTCCGTTCATGATTCTAGACAGTGTGGCTTTATCAATTTCTGTTTGTGTACTGAGTTCTCTTAATGAAAGAGAACGTATTTGCAGTTGTTCTTTTAAAAACTGCCGAAGCTCAGTTGTTTTAAATTCCATCTCTTTCTTCACCCTTTTCATAAAGTTCAACTCTTCAATAGAAGAAGTCGTACCCAATATATAGGGGTGTTGACAAAATGTCAACGAATATCCATTAAGGATTGAATTTTATAAAATAGCAACTTATCATATGAAACATAGAGTAAGAAATGGCTAAAAGGGGTGTGCAGATGAAGGTTAGACATGCAGTACATAATGATATTCCTAAAATTGCCGAAATTCATGTGAAGAGCTGGCAAACGACTTATCATGGCATTATTTCACAAGAGTATTTAGATGCTTTAAATGTAGAGGAGCGGGAAGATAGCTGGAGAAGCAGGTCGCTTGAAGGCACGTTTGTCGCAGAGGATGCTGACGGAGTATTTGGTTTTGCTTCCTTCGGAAAACAGCGTGATGAGAGATATTCAATATATGATGGCGAGCTTTATGCCATCTATTTGTTGCAGAGAAAACAGAAATCAGGAGCGGGTATGGCTTTGATTGCAAAAGGTGTGGATTATTTAATAGAGAAAGGCTATCAGAATATGCTGCTCTGGGTATTTGAGCAAAATTCAGCAAAGCAATTTTATCAAAAACTTCAACCTAGTTTTGCCGTCACCAGCCAGTTCGAGCTGGCTGGTGAGAACCATGAAGAAATAGGGTATGGATGGGAACTATCTGTACTAAGTGCTCATGTTCAACAGATTATATCGTCAGCTTCCAGTAATAATGAGAGAAAAAAGTAAAAAGGGTGGCGAGTAAAATATAAGATATAAAAGGAGAAGCCTCTACTTTTCCTTTCACACCTGCTATTTTTAATGCCTCATAGAAACTGGCCAAAAAGTAGGCGAGACTGAGGATGTAACAGCACAGCATAATGGAGTAAGGATTCATTGTCGTACCTCCAGCATGAAATCTTCTACTATTAATAGATTCAATAGAGCAGCAAATTATGCATAAAAAAATAACCCGCTGAAACAGCTGGGTTATTTTTGTCGAGGAAAAACCAAACGAGACGCACTAGGAATGAGTAAACAAAGAACAATACTACAAATGATAAATGAAGGAATCATATATGTGCTGTTATAAACTAATGAATACACCCATCCTGGTGTTCCTTTTGGTGCATAATGAGAAAAGAAAACTACACCTGAAATAAAGAACGTCAGCAGTCTGAAGAAACTGGCGACAAATACAGCTAGGATAATATAGAAGAATTGTTTCTTTCGCTTTTTATCCTGAATGGCTTTTTTAATTGATCCTGAGAATAGCCCGCTTAAACAAATCACAACAGATGCGACAAAGTAATCGAGAAATCCTTGTACAGGTGTAGCAATAATAGGATTGTTCATCAGCTGTAGTCCTGCGATTAACACACCGATGATAAATCCAGCAGACACGCCCCATCTAATGGACATGAGAATGACAGGAATCATGATCAGTGCAATTGACCCGCCGTTTGGCATTCTTAAAAAGAGACCTGATAAATAATCTAAAACAAGTGCAAGAGAAGTCATGATGGCGATCTCCATCAGTCGTACTAATTGATTTGATTGTTGCATAAAAAAATCCCCTTTTCACGAATTGTGCAAGGAGAGACCATGTCAGGATGAGTATGTGATTCATAGAAAAACATATCGGCTTGCATACATGCATGTATGCAAGTGATTCCACATTCCTACTTCAGTATTAACTGACAGGTTCAAAGGGTCAGAACAACGAATTGTTCACTCTCAGCACGAGGCTCCCCCTGCGGTTATTAAATTTCAATCTATTATAAATATACTAAAGACCTACAGGATCAACAATAGTGAATTACGGAGTTAAGCCCTTTTTGTACGAATATATAGGAAGAGATCAGGAAAAATAAATTATTTAGAAAAAATACTTGTTTCTTCTTTTAAAAGGTGTTATATTTGTATTCGCCGCTGAAACAGCGCGGTTGAGAAATAACATTCAAGAAAAAAGTTGTTGACTTCATCTTGATAGAATGTTATATTAATAAAGTCGCCTCTGAGCGATAACGAAGATGATCTTTGAAAACTAAACAAGACAAAACGTACCTGTTAATTCGAGTTTTTATAAAAAAATCCTATGATACATCATAGGTAGTCAGTCAAACTGGCGAGGTAGGAAATGATCACATGCTAAGTTCGCTATATCGTGTAGCAACGCATGTGTGATATGCATCCTGCATACCTCGGAGAGTTTGATCCTGGCTCAGGACGAACGCTGGCGGCGTGCCTAATACATGCAAGTCGAGCGGACAGAAGGGAGCTTGCTCCCGGATGTTAGCGGCGGACGGGTGAGTAACACGTGGGTAACCTGCCTGTAAGACTGGGATAACTCCGGGAAACCGGAGCTAATACCGGATAGTTCCTTGAACCGCATGGTTCAAGGATGAAAGACGGTTTCGGCTGTCACTTACAGATGGACCCGCGGCGCATTAGCTAGTTGGTGAGGTAACGGCTCACCAAGGCGACGATGCGTAGCCGACCTGAGAGGGTGATCGGCCACACTGGGACTGAGACACGGCCCAGACTCCTACGGGAGGCAGCAGTAGGGAATCTTCCGCAATGGACGAAAGTCTGACGGAGCAACGCCGCGTGAGTGATGAAGGTTTTCGGATCGTAAAGCTCTGTTGTTAGGGAAGAACAAGTGCAAGAGTAACTGCTTGCACCTTGACGGTACCTAACCAGAAAGCCACGGCTAACTACGTGCCAGCAGCCGCGGTAATACGTAGGTGGCAAGCGTTGTCCGGAATTATTGGGCGTAAAGGGCTCGCAGGCGGTTTCTTAAGTCTGATGTGAAAGCCCCCGGCTCAACCGGGGAGGGTCATTGGAAACTGGGAAACTTGAGTGCAGAAGAGGAGAGTGGAATTCCACGTGTAGCGGTGAAATGCGTAGAGATGTGGAGGAACACCAGTGGCGAAGGCGACTCTCTGGTCTGTAACTGACGCTGAGGAGCGAAAGCGTGGGGAGCGAACAGGATTAGATACCCTGGTAGTCCACGCCGTAAACGATGAGTGCTAAGTGTTAGGGGGTTTCCGCCCCTTAGTGCTGCAGCTAACGCATTAAGCACTCCGCCTGGGGAGTACGGTCGCAAGACTGAAACTCAAAGGAATTGACGGGGGCCCGCACAAGCGGTGGAGCATGTGGTTTAATTCGAAGCAACGCGAAGAACCTTACCAGGTCTTGACATCCTCTGACAACCCTAGAGATAGGGCTTTCCCTTCGGGGACAGAGTGACAGGTGGTGCATGGTTGTCGTCAGCTCGTGTCGTGAGATGTTGGGTTAAGTCCCGCAACGAGCGCAACCCTTGATCTTAGTTGCCAGCATTCAGTTGGGCACTCTAAGGTGACTGCCGGTGACAAACCGGAGGAAGGTGGGGATGACGTCAAATCATCATGCCCCTTATGACCTGGGCTACACACGTGCTACAATGGACAGAACAAAGGGCTGCGAGACCGCAAGGTTTAGCCAATCCCACAAATCTGTTCTCAGTTCGGATCGCAGTCTGCAACTCGACTGCGTGAAGCTGGAATCGCTAGTAATCGCGGATCAGCATGCCGCGGTGAATACGTTCCCGGGCCTTGTACACACCGCCCGTCACACCACGAGAGTTTGCAACACCCGAAGTCGGTGAGGTAACCTTTATGGAGCCAGCCGCCGAAGGTGGGGCAGATGATTGGGGTGAAGTCGTAACAAGGTAGCCGTATCGGAAGGTGCGGCTGGATCACCTCCTTTCTAAGGATATATGGAGCAGCGTACGTTTTTCGTCTTGTTTAGTTTTGAAGGATCATTCCTTCAAACATGTCTCTAGCGAGACAGGATTGTTCTTTGAAAACTAGATAACAATAAGTAATACATTCACATTGAATGCAATGCAAAGTTCATCACACATAGTGATTCTTTCTAAAGTAAGAAATGGTTAAGTTAGAAAGGGCGCACGGTGGATGCCTTGGCACTAGGAGCCGATGAAGGACGGGACGAACACCGATATGCTTCGGGGAGCTGTAAGCAAGCTTTGATCCGGAGATTTCCGAATGGGGAAACCCACTGCTCGTAATGGAGTAGTATCCATACTTGAATACATAGAGTATGAGAAGGCATACCCGGGGAACTGAAACATCTAAGTACCCGGAGGAAGAGAAAGCAAATGCGATTCCCTGAGTAGCGGCGAGCGAAACGGGAACAGCCCAAACCAAGAGGCTTGCCTCTTGGGGTTGTAGGACACTCTATACGGAGTTACAAAGGAACGATATAAGCGAAGAGGTCTGGAAAGGCCCGCCAAAGAAGGTAACAGCCCTGTAACTGAAATGTTGTTCTCTCCAGAGTGGATCCTGAGTACGGCGGAACACGTGAAATTCCGTCGGAATCCGGGAGGACCATCTCCCAAGGCTAAATACTCCCTAGTGACCGATAGTGAACCAGTACCGTGAGGGAAAGGTGAAAAGCACCCCGGAAGGGGAGTGAAATAGATCCTGAAACCGTGTGCCTACAAGTAGTCAGAGCCCGTTAACGGGTGATGGCGTGCCTTTTGTAGAATGAACCGGCGAGTTACGATCCCGTGCAAGGTTAAGCAGAAGATGCGGAGCCGCAGCGAAAGCGAGTCTGAATAGGGCGCATGAGTACGTGGTCGTAGACCCGAAACCAGGTGATCTACCCATGTCCAGGGTGAAGTTCAGGTAACACTGAATGGAGGCCCGAACCCACGCACGTTGAAAAGTGCGGGGATGAGGTGTGGGTAGGGGTGAAATGCCAATCGAACCTGGAGATAGCTGGTTCTCTCCGAAATAGCTTTAGGGCTAGCCTCAAGGTAAGAGTCTCGGAGGTAGAGCACTGATTGGACTAGGGGCCCCTACCGGGTTACCGAATTCAGTCAAACTCCGAATGCCGATGACTTATCCTTGGGAGTCAGACTGCGAGTGATAAGATCCGTAGTCGAAAGGGAAACAGCCCAGACCGCCAGCTAAGGTCCCAAAGTATACGTTAAGTGGAAAAGGATGTGGAGTTGCTTAGACAACCAGGATGTTGGCTTAGAAGCAGCCACCATTTAAAGAGTGCGTAATAGCTCACTGGTCGAGTGACTCTGCGCCGAAAATGTACCGGGGCTAAACGTATCACCGAAGCTGCGGACTGTTCTTACGAACAGTGGTAGGAGAGCGTTCTAAGTGCAGTGAAGTCAGACCGGAAGGACTGGTGGAGCGCTTAGAAGTGAGAATGCCGGTATGAGTAGCGAAAGACGGGTGAGAATCCCGTCCACCGAATGCCTAAGGTTTCCTGAGGAAGGCTCGTCCGCTCAGGGTTAGTCGGGACCTAAGCCGAGGCCGAAAGGCGTAGGCGATGGACAACAGGTTGATATTCCTGTACCACCTCCTCACCATTTGAGCAATGGGGGGACGCAGGAGGATAGGGTAAGCGCGGTATTGGATATCCGCGTCCAAGCAGTTAGGCTGGGAAATAGGCAAATCCGTTTCCCGTGAAGGCTGAGCTGTGATGGCGAGCGAAATTTAGTAGCGAAGTTCCTGATTCCACACTGCCAAGAAAAGCCTCTAGCGAGGTGAGAGGTGCCCGTACCGCAAACCGACACAGGTAGGCGAGGAGAGAATCCTAAGGTGATCGAGAGAACTCTCGTTAAGGAACTCGGCAAAATGACCCCGTAACTTCGGGAGAAGGGGTGCTTCTTAGGGTGTTAAAGCCCCGAGAAGCCGCAGTGAATAGGCCCAGGCGACTGTTTAGCAAAAACACAGGTCTCTGCGAAGCCGTAAGGCGAAGTATAGGGGCTGACGCCTGCCCGGTGCTGGAAGGTTAAGAGGAGCGCTTAGCGTAAGCGAAGGTGCGAATTGAAGCCCCAGTAAACGGCGGCCGTAACTATAACGGTCCTAAGGTAGCGAAATTCCTTGTCGGGTAAGTTCCGACCCGCACGAAAGGCGCAACGATCTGGGCACTGTCTCAACGAGAGACTCGGTGAAATTATAGTACCTGTGAAGATGCAGGTTACCCGCGACAGGACGGAAAGACCCCGTGGAGCTTTACTGCAGCCTGATATTGAATGTTGGTACAGCTTGTACAGGATAGGTAGGAGCCTTGGAAACCGGAGCGCTAGCTTCGGTGGAGGCATCGGTGGGATACTACCCTGGCTGTATTGACCTTCTAACCCGCTGCCCTTATCGGGCAGGGAGACAGTGTCAGGTGGGCAGTTTGACTGGGGCGGTCGCCTCCTAAAATGTAACGGAGGCGCCCAAAGGTTCCCTCAGAATGGTTGGAAATCATTCGCAGAGTGTAAAGGCACAAGGGAGCTTGACTGCGAGACCTACAAGTCGAGCAGGGACGAAAGTCGGGCTTAGTGATCCGGTGGTTCCGCATGGAAGGGCCATCGCTCAACGGATAAAAGCTACCCCGGGGATAACAGGCTTATCTCCCCCAAGAGTCCACATCGACGGGGAGGTTTGGCACCTCGATGTCGGCTCATCGCATCCTGGGGCTGTAGTCGGTCCCAAGGGTTGGGCTGTTCGCCCATTAAAGCGGTACGCGAGCTGGGTTCAGAACGTCGTGAGACAGTTCGGTCCCTATCCGTCGCGGGCGCAGGAAATTTGAGAGGAGCTGTCCTTAGTACGAGAGGACCGGGATGGACGCACCGCTGGTGTACCAGTTGTTCTGCCAAGGGCATCGCTGGGTAGCTATGTGCGGACGGGATAAGTGCTGAAAGCATCTAAGCATGAAGCCCCCCTCAAGATGAGATTTCCCATTCCGCAAGGAAGTAAGATCCCTGAAAGATGATCAGGTTGATAGGTCTGAGGTGGAAGCGTGGTGACACGTGGAGCTGACAGATACTAATAGATCGAGGACTTAACCTATATTCTAATGTGAAAAATGAACATTGTTATCTAGTTTTGAGAGAACATTCTCTCCATCAGGTTTGGTGGCGATAGCGAAGAGGTCACACCCGTTCCCATACCGAACACGGAAGTTAAGCTCTTCAGCGCCGATGGTAGTTGGGGGTTTCCCCCTGTGAGAGTAGGACGCCGCCAAGCTTATCAAAGGATCAGTTCCAATCGGAACTGGTCTTTTTTGTGCTGTTTGAAAGAAGATCACCTTGATACATATGTGGTATAAATCAGGTTGTTTTAATTCACTATAAGCGTGGAGATGCTCTAAATCAACGTGAAAGTCTGTGAAGCATGTTCACTTTTAAGTATGGAGAAAAGTAATAGAGAGAAAGAATAGCAGGTGTATAGATGCCTGATACAAATTCATTCATATAAATGGAGTTGTATCAGGCTATTTTATTGAAATCAAAACATTCATTGCGTTTAACAGTTGAAATAAAGAAATATCTATATCATTAAAGTATAAAAATTGAAAGGCTGCTGATATTTTTAAAGGATTTACTCGTTTTTAAAGAGAATATAGAGAAGAGAAATACAGCTGTTAATCGTTGAATTGAAGCTGTTTTGACTGGTAACATCAACATCATCTGTTAAAAGAAATACGTCATGAAAAATGAAATAAAATTTTTTTAATATAGCCTTTACAAATGAGTGAAACCTGTATATAATAATCTTTGTCGGATCGAGAGATTCCTACATAGTGGAGGATTAGCTCAGCTGGGAGAGCATCTGCCTTACAAGCAGAGGGTCGGCGGTTCGAGCCCGTCATCCTCCACCATATTTATTCTTACATAATGTTAGGATAGATAAAGCCGGTGTAGCTCAACTGGTAGAGCAACTGACTTGTAATCAGTAGGTTGGGGGTTCAAGTCCTCTTGCCGGCACCACTTTCATATGGTAAGATAGACAAGTCGCTTTAAAAGCGAGCCATTAGCTCAGTTGGTAGAGCATCTGACTTTTAATCAGAGGGTCGAAGGTTCGAGTCCTTCATGGCTCACCATTTTCATGCGGGTGTGGCGGAATTGGCAGACGCGCTAGACTTAGGATCTAGTGTCTTTATGACGTGGGGGTTCAAGTCCCTTCACCCGCATTGCCAAACAACATAAAGAAATCCTGTAATGCGGAAGTAGTTCAGTGGTAGAACACCACCTTGCCAAGGTGGGGGTCGCGGGTTCGAATCCCGTCTTCCGCTTATACCATCCACGCCGGGGTGGTGGAATTGGCAGACACACAGGACTTAAAATCCTGCGGTAGGTGACTACCGTGCCGGTTCAAGTCCGGCCCTCGGCATTATAAAATAAGCGCCCGTAGCTCAATTGGATAGAGCGTTTGACTACGGATCAAAAGGTTAGGGGTTCGACTCCTCTCGGGCGCGCCATTAAGATCGGGAAGTAGCTCAGCTTGGTAGAGCACTTGGTTTGGGACCAAGGGGTCGCAGGTTCGAATCCTGTCTTCCCGACCATCTTTTATGGGGCCTTAGCTCAGCTGGGAGAGCGCCTGCCTTGCACGCAGGAGGTCAGCGGTTCGATCCCGCTAGGCTCCACTTTTCAAAAGATTATTTTATATCATGGCGGTGTAGCTCAGCTGGCTAGAGCGTACGGTTCATACCCGTGAGGTCGGGGGTTCGATCCCCTCCGCCGCTATAAAGGACCTTTAGCTCAGTTGGTTAGAGCAGACGGCTCATAACCGTCCGGTCGTAGGTTCGAGTCCTACAAGGTCCACCATATATACGGAGGAATACCCAAGTCCGGCTGAAGGGATCGGTCTTGAAAACCGACAGGGGTGTCAAAGCCCGCGGGGGTTCGAATCCCTCTTCCTCCGCCATATTTTTAAAAAATGATATCATCGCGGGGTGGAGCAGTTCGGTAGCTCGTCGGGCTCATAACCCGAAGGTCGCAGGTTCAAATCCTGCCCCCGCAACCAAATTTTTTCTCTAATGGTCCGGTAGTTCAGTTGGTTAGAATGCCTGCCTGTCACGCAGGAGGTCGCGGGTTCGAGTCCCGTCCGGACCGCCATTTTCAAATGAATACATGGCTCGGTAGCTCAGTTGGTAGAGCAACGGACTGAAAATCCGTGTGTCGGCGGTTCGATTCCGTCCCGAGCCACTTTTACAAATAAATATCAGTATGGCGGTTGTGGCGAAGTGGTTAACGCACCAGATTGTGGCTCTGGCACTCGTGGGTTCGATTCCCATCAATCGCCCCATACATATTTTTGCGGGTGTAGTTTAGTGGTAAAACCTCAGCCTTCCAAGCTGATGTCGTGGGTTCGATTCCCATCACCCGCTCCATTTGCATATCGTTCATGGGCCTGTAGCTCAGCTGGTTAGAGCGCACGCCTGATAAGCGTGAGGTCGGTGGTTCGAGTCCACTCAGGCCCACCATGACTTTCCGCAGTAGCTCAGTGGTAGAGCTATCGGCTGTTAACCGATCGGTCGTAGGTTCGAATCCTACCTGCGGAGCCAAATGGAGAAGTACTCAAGTGGCTGAAGAGGCGCCCCTGCTAAGGGTGTAGGTCGCGCAAGCGGCGCGAGGGTTCAAATCCCTCCTTCTCCGCCATTTTTCTGGCCCGTTGGTCAAGCGGTTAAGACACCGCCCTTTCACGGCGGTAACACGGGTTCGAATCCCGTACGGGTCATTTTTTAAAGAGGTCTAATAAAGACCTCTTTTTTATTTTCCACAAAACGAAAGACCGCCATCACAGCGGTCTTTTTTACATATTCATGGAATAGATCGTATAAGACAAGTATGTCGCAAAGAATCCCCATAAAACATAAGGAATTAATAAAATTGGGACAACTTTGCTTAGTTTACGCGAGACGATGACAAGTGCGAGTGCTGTCAGTGCTACAAGCAGGCAGTCGATCGTAGCTGCAAATAGATCTTTTTGTGTAAATTGAAAAAAGCTAAAGGCTTGATTGAATACATAATTTAAAAGAAACAGAATCCAAAATGGTAATGTGATTTTTTGAAAACCATACTTTGCATAAATGATGGCGGCAGATAACGAAATGAGGGCGAATAAGACAGCCCAGACCGCACCGATGACACCACCACTAGGTGTCCATTCAGGTTTATTTAGTGCGTCATACCATTCTCTGTCGATAGGGAACAGGAACCCTGCAATAGAAAATAATGCGTATGTAATAAAGAAGACGATAACCGCCCAAATGATACTTTTTTTAGTCATCCAGAAATCTCCTCCCAATCAATTCACTCTTCAACTTATTTCCCAATTATTACATGATATAAACATCAAGCCCCCAATATGTGGGGACTAATGATTTTTTTTAGTATAAGGATCTTCTTCGTAAGGCTTCAAGTCACCAAACACTGTCATGACGCCTTCTTCATCTAATGCTTCTTCATAAGCTTCGTGTGCTTTATTTGGATAGACCTTGCTTGCTTTTCCTTCAATATCAGCAGCTGCAAACCCTTCATAGTCTTCCACATCATCTTCATCTTCTGATTGTGTATACACATCATCGTATGTCAATGGAGGAAATTCCATATCGGATGGGGTATCAGAGTTCCCATAGCGTTCTACGTCTTGGTAGGCATCTTCTCCGTCATATGCAGCACTTTCTTCATTTTCAAATTGCCCTGAGGGCGGACTTAATAAGTCCTCTTCAATGGGACGGTTTTGTGAAACGGTCTGTTCTTTTGAATGCTCTGTGCATGTGACGGCGGTGGGAAGGGCTTCTAAGCGTTCTTTAGGAATAGGGGCTTTACACACTTTACACAAACCATAAGAGCCGTCTGCCATTGCTTGGAGTGCTTCATTGATATCGGAAAGATGCTCATGTTCCAAACTGTTTAAGGCAATGTCTTTTCCGCGTTCGAATAGTTCTGTCCCTTGGTCGCCAGGGTGGTTATCATAGGCTGACAGTTCGCCCACTGAATCATAAGGAAATGATACTTTCTGTTCATCATCATGGCTTTTGGCTTCAATTTCTTGTTTTTCATCGAGAAGTCGCTGCTTCAACTGATGTAATTCGTTTTTAGACAACAAAGCGATCACCCTTTCATATCAAACATATTGTTAGTATGAGCAAATTTTTATGTAAGACTTGTGCCAATTTGAAGCAATTCTTCAATAAAAAACGCCTGCGGCTGCAGGCGTTTCGTGTTATGCGAGATAATATTGTAAGATCAATGCGATCGTTAACAGGAAACCAAAAAACGTATTGGTTTGTGCTGTCGACTTCATGGCATTCATTAATTCAATTGGTTTTTCTTTTTGCTTAAATTCTTTAATGGCTGTATAAGCTTTTGGCACACTGAGTAAGACAAGAAGACTCCAAAGACCCACGATATCCATAAAGATATAAACAAAAATGAGTACATATGAGATCACAAACATGGAAAGTAGGATGTTGACTGCCGCTTTACGTCCAGCTAGGATAGCAAGTGTCTTTCGTCCATTCTCTTTATCACCGTCTAAATCACGGATATTGTTCGACAGTAAGATGGCACCAACTAAAATAGAGATAGGTAATGAAATGAGCACAGCTTTTGATGTCAATGTTCCTGTTTGGATATAGAAACTAATTAAAATGATGCCTAGTCCCATAAAAGCACCTGATACAAGTTCTCCAAATGGTGTATAAGCAATTGGTACAGGGCCACCGGTATAAAAATAGCCTGCTGCCATACAAATTAGTCCTATGAGTGCAATCCACCAGCTAGACATCATGCAAATATAGATCCCAAGTAATAAAGAAAGCGCGAATAAGGCATAAGCGAGGCCTAAAACTGTTTTTGGTTTTACACCGTTTCTCACGATCGCTCCGCCGATACCGACAGATTTCTCATTGTCCAATCCGCGAACATAATCAAAGTACTCATTAAACATGTTCGTTGCAATTTGGATAAACATCGATGCAAATAGCATAGCTAAAAATAGCCCAACATGTATTTGATCACTCGGAAGTGCTAGGACAGTTCCTAAAGTAACGGGAATAAATGCCGCTGTTAATGTATGCGGTCGTAGTAAATTCCACCAAATCCGCCAGTTTTTATCAGGCTTAATTGGTGAAAGCTGATCTGATATCGATTGATGCTGCATAAAATATACTCCTTTAAATAAAAAAATACGTACACGTCCAAATTCCAGTTTAGCAAAGTTCAAAAAGGTGTCAATATATTGATGCGATGAAACAAGAAAAAGATGTTTGCTAATCGTTCCCATCTAGAGAGAAAGCTTGATCTTCGAACAGGTCTTACCATTTTTTAAGGGATGTTCTCATTTCAATAAGCGGGAGCGAAAAAATCTTGAAAGCGTGATATAATAAGGATTCGAGGTTTTAAAAGCTGTTTTCTTTACTAAGTTCATCTGTTAAGGTTTATAATAGAAAAGCAGGTCATTCGACATACTCGAATGTTCATGTATTTTTTTACATGATGGTTTTATTTTTATATGTTATTTCATGGATTTTGGAGGAATGTATCATGGTGACAACAGTGCAAAGTACTTTCCGGCAGGAAGCGCTTGCGACATTAGAAGAAGCGAATAACGTCAACCATGCTGTTTTGATAAGCTACTCCAGAAGAGTTGACGATCTGGATCCTCTTGCCTTTTTCCAAAGCGGCGAAGCGGATTTTTTAGGCGAGCGGTTTTTTTGGTCTGATCCAGAAAGCCAAATGATATTTTCTGGACTTGGCAGAGCGGCCGTGATTAAATCATCAGAGCAAGGCAAAGAACGATTCAATATCGTCCATCAAGAATGGGAGCAGCTGAAACAGCATATGTTCCATTTTCATGATGAGAAGGAGTTAAAGCAAGCGGCTGTTGGTCCGCTTTTATTTGGAGGATTTTCATTTGATCCATACGAAGAAAAGGCGCGTCACTGGGAAGCATTTGGCGAGGCTCATTTTTTTGTGCCATCGATGATGCTGACTGTTTCAAAAGAAGGCACGTTTCTAACGATCAATGAATGGAACGAGGTGGACGGGAATGTTCATCAGCTCATTCAAGAGTTAGAACAGAAAGCTTCTAATTTTGATGCATTGCCTGTCAGAAATCATGGACAAGCTGAGCTTGTTCATATGGAAGAGTTAGATGTCCAGGAATGGATGAAAGCAATCCATGAAGCGACAGAACACATTCGTGTGAACGAATATGAAAAGGTTGTTTTAGCAAGAGAAGTCTTGCTTCACTATAAAAATCAAATAGAACTCGCTCCACTATTAGCAGAATTACTAAAACATCAAACAACGAGTTATGTATTTGCTATAGAGCAGGGAAGACAAGCATTTGTCGGGGCGACGCCTGAACGTTTAGTGAAAAAAAGCGGTGGTGAAGTGTTTTCATCGTGTTTGGCAGGTTCCATTGTACGTGGTCAAGATGAAGTAGAAGATCAGGCACTAGGTGAGGAACTGCTTCATGATGAGAAAAATTTGATTGAACATCAAATTGTCGTGAATATGATTGAGCAGGCATTTGAAGCAAACTGCCATCATGTGCATAAGCCAAATCAACCAAGTCTTTATAAAACGAAAAACATTCAGCATTTATTTACACCCATTGTGGGAGAAATTAAAAGCAGCTGTTCACTCTTTTCATTAATTGAACAGCTTCATCCAACACCAGCGCTTGGAGGATATCCTAAGGAAAAAGCGGTAGAGGTGATTCGTGAAATCGAACCGTTGAAACGTGGTTGGTATGCGGCGCCAGTGGGATGGATTGATTCTAAGGACAATGGAGAATTTGCTGTCGCCATTCGATCAGGTCTTATTGAGGAAGACCAAGTTCGTTTGTTTGCTGGATGTGGAATTGTAGAGGATTCCCTTGCAAAACAGGAGTATGAAGAAACGCAAGTGAAATTAAGACCAATGCTATCTGCTCTTGGAGGTCATCCTATTGAATAATCAAATCATGACAAGATATATTGGCAGATTAATGGATGAATTTGTGCAAAGTGGTGTGAATGAGGCAGTTGTTTGTCCTGGCTCCCGTTCAACACCGCTTGCGATGCTCGCTCTTGCTCATCAAGAAATCAATGTCCATGTGTTAGTGGATGAACGGTCTGCTGCTTTTTATGCACTGGGTCTTGCGAAAGCGAGCCAAATACCAGTGCTACTCATTTGTACATCAGGTACGGCAGCAGCTAACTTTTACCCAGCTGTTGTCGAGGCACATTATTCTCGGGTACCACTGATTGTTTTAACTGCTGATCGGCCGCACGAATTGAGGGAGGTTGGGGCACCTCAAGCGATTGATCAGCAATTCTTATTCGGTAAGTTTGTTAAATGGTTCACAGACTTAGCCTTGCCAGAAGAAAGCCAAACGATGCTGCGGTATGTCCAAACTGCTGCTGCCAGGGCAAGTCATGTGTCTATGCAGGAGCCAAAGGGACCAGTTCAAGTGAATGTGCCGCTGAGAGAACCATTGTTACCTGACTTGTCTATTGATCCTTTTGATAGAGAAGAAGGAGTTGCGAACAAAGTTTTAGCAGCAGGTCAAGCTCGTCCGGATGATCGAGTTATGTCAGAATTAGTGTCTATCATGAACAAAGCGGCAAAAGGAATTATTGTTGCTGGTGAACTTCACTCGCCGGAAGAGCAGGCGTCAGTGTTACGTCTTGCAAAAGCTTTGCATCTGCCCATTTTAGCTGACCCGCTTTCTCTTTTGCGAAATGGACATGAAAGTGAAGAATACATCATAGATGCATACGATTCTTTGTTAAAAGATGAGGCATTGCAACAGTATCTCTTGCCTGAAATGGTCATTCGTTTTGGACCGATGCCTGTGTCTAAGCCTTTATTTAAATGGCTAGAAAAGCATGCGGAAGTGAAGCAGATTGTCGTCGATGCTGCGGGTGGTTATCGAGATCCTGGTTTAAGCGCATCATACATGATTGAAAGTCATACAGCCTCTTTTGTAGAAGAAGTCTTGATGAGAGCGGAAAAGCGTCAGGATACATCTTATTTACGACGCTGGCAGAGTGTCAATTCTTCATTTAGAATGCATGTAAATCAATTCAATGATGAGGACCTGACATTTGAGGGAAATGTCTATCGTCAGCTGCAGCACCTTTTGCCAAAAGAGAGTGTGCTCTTTATCGGAAATAGTATGCCTATTCGAGATGTCGATACTTTTTTTGAAACGCAGTCAAAACCGTTTCGGATGATGGCGAATCGCGGAGCAAATGGCATTGATGGTGTTGTGTCCACAGCTCTTGGAACATATGCAGCCTTGAAACAACCCATCACTTTAGTCATCGGCGATTTATCTTTTTACCATGATATGAACGGTCTTCTTGCAGCTAAGCTAATGGACATTCCACTCACGATCGTGTTGTTAAACAATGATGGTGGAGGAATCTTTTCTTTCCTTCCGCAGGCATCCGATGAACCGTATTATGAAAAGCTCTTTGGTACGCCGACTGGGTTGAATTTTGAGTATGCATCAAAGCTATATGGGGGAACCTATTCGAAGCCGACAACGAAAGAAGAGTTAAAAGATGTGTACTTGGCGCATATCCAAGAACCAGGGCTTCATTTAATTGAAATTGAAACTGACCGGCATTCTCGCGTTGGCAAACATCGCCAAATGATGGACGAGATATTGAGGGAAGTGAAAAAAGAATGCCTTCACTCATAATACGAATGCACGATGGTGTGGCGTATGAGGTGATAGACCATAACCCATCTGCTGAAAATGCCACGTTATGTTTACATGGCTTTACAGGGAGTGCAGCTTCTTGGGCTTTTTTGAATACTTATACAGAAAAACATACGAGATTGATTCAGGTCAGCTTGCTTGGACATGGCCGCACAGACTCACCAAAGAGTATAAGAAGATATGCAATGTCCCAACAGCTGGCAGATCTTGCTGAGATTTTAGATCAATTAAAGCTTCACAAAGTGAACATTCTCGGATATTCTATGGGAGGGCGTATTGCTTTATCATTTGCCTCCCGTTATCCAGAACGTGTAAACAAGCTGATTCTTGAGAGTACATCTCCAGGGCTGAACTCTTTTAAAGAGCGGATGGCGAGGCTGAATCATGATCATCAGTTAGCTCAAAAGATCAGACATGAAGGGTTAGCGCAGTTTGTGGATTTTTGGGAGAACATTCCGCTGTTTGCTTCGCAGAAATCCTTGCCAGCGGACAGGCTAATGCAACTGAGAGAGGGAAGGCTAACAGCCGATCCTAACGGGCTGGCTCGCAGCTTAGAAGGTATAGGAACAGGTTCACAGCCGTCTATGTGGCAAGCATTAAAGCAGATAAAACAGCCTGTTTTACTCATTTGCGGAACACTTGATAAAAAGTTTTGTCACATCGCCAAACGTATGCAGCAGGCGCTTGAATACAGTCAATTCACAGTAGCAGAGCATGCCGGGCATACAGTTCATGTGGAACAACCACATTTTTTTGGTAAAATAGTAAGTGAGTTTATTTTATCGCAAGATTAGAGGAGGAAATATTGATGGCTATTGAATGGCAAACTGAGCGTCAGTATGACGAAATTTTATATGAAACATATAATGGGATTGCAAAAATCACCATTAACCGTCCGCACGTACATAATGCCTTTACACCAAAGACCGTAAGTGAATTAATTGATGCATTCTCACGTGCTCGTGACAATTCAGAAGTTGGTGTCATTGTCCTTGCAGGTGCTGGAGGTAAAGCATTCTGTTCTGGTGGAGACCAAAAAGTACGCGGTCATGGTGGCTATGTAGGAGACGATCAAATTCCGCGTCTAAACGTCCTAGACTTACAGCGTTTAATTCGTGTCATTCCAAAACCAGTTATTGCGATGGTTGCGGGCTATGCGATTGGCGGCGGGCACGTGCTTCATGTCGTGTGTGACCTGACCATTGCAGCAGACAATGCGATTTTTGGACAAACAGGACCAAAAGTGGGCAGCTTTGATGCTGGTTATGGATCTGGCTATCTTGCACGTATTGTGGGCCATAAGAAAGCAAGAGAGATCTGGTACTTATGTCGTCAATACAATGCACAAGAAGCGCTTGATATGGGACTTGTCAACACAGTTGTACCATTAGAGCAGCTGGAAGAAGAAACAGTGAAGTGGTGTGAGGACATGCTAGAAAAGAGCCCGACCGCTTTACGATTCTTGAAAGCTGCATTTAATGCTGACACAGATGGATTAGCTGGTATTCAGCAATTTGCAGGAGATGCGACCCTTCTTTATTACACAACAGATGAAGCAAAAGAAGGACGCGATTCCTTTAAGGAAAAACGGAAGCCAGACTTCGGTCAGTTCCCTCGTTTCCCTTGATTCAATGATATGGATGAAAACAGCTTAGTGCATCAGACTGAGCTGTTTTCTTTTATGAAAAGGAGGTGTCATGATGAAGCAACCCAATTGGCTGCTGCACCGTGCGTATTTAACGCCAGACCGGGTCGCACTCATTTATCAAGACAAAGAGTGGACATTTCGTGATTTAGCGAATGATGTAGACCAACTTGCGAATCGACTGACACGTGTCTCTTTTAAAAAAGGGGATACGGTTGCGATTTTAATGAACAACCATCCTCATATGGTCATGCTTGTTCACGCTTGTTTTTTATTAGGCTTCAAGATTGTGTTATTGAACAATAAGTTAACAAAAGCAGAGAGACGTTTTCAGCTGGAAGATGCGAAAGTCATGGCTTTATTAACAGAGTCTGCATATGCAAATGAGCATCATGGTGATTTACCTGTTTATACAATAGAGACTTTACCTGATGCAGATCATGATATGGAAAAGAAGGTCGTACATGATATTGATTTAAATGAGACGGCGACGATTATGTATACATCTGGAACGACAGGACGCCCTAAAGGGGTGGAGCAAACGTTTGGTAATCATTTTCATAGTGCTGTTTCCTCGGCATTGAATTTAGGAATCAGGGAGGACGACCGCTGGCTCATTGCCTTGCCTCTTTTTCATATAAGCGGTTTATCCGCTATATTTAAATCTGTCATATACGGTATGACTGTCGTGCTTCATCAAAAGTTTGATGTCGATGAAGTCAAGAATGCTATTGAACAGCATCGAGTGACGATGTTGTCAGTTGTTCAAACCATGCTGTCCCGTTTATTAAGTGGACTTGAAGAATGTCCGTCTTCTTTGCGCTGCCTGCTGTTAGGCGGAGGCCCTGCGCCTTATGCGATGCTTCAAGAGAGTAAGGAGAAAGGATTTCCTGTGTTTCAATCGTACGGTATGACGGAGACCTGCTCGCAAATTGTGACACTTGCGCCAGAATTTAGTGTGGAAAAGCTTGGATCAGCGGGAAAACCCCTTTTTGGGTGTGAATTAAAGATTCAAGATGAGGACCGTCCGTGTCGTCCTTTTGAGCATGGTGAAATCATGGTAAAAGGTGCAAATGTCATGAAAGGCTACCTTTATCGTCAAGAGGCAACAGCTGCTGCATTTGATCAGGGCTGGCTGAAAACGGGTGATATTGGCTATGTAGATGAGGACGGATTCTTATTTGTGCTTGATCGGCGGTCAGACTTAATTATTTCTGGCGGAGAAAATATTTATCCAGCAGAAATTGAAGCAGTTCTTTTAACACATCCAAATGTAAAGGAAGCCGGAGTGACGGGTATATATGATAAAAAATGGGGAGAGGTACCTGCTGCCTTCCTTGTGACAGATGAGCAGATTCCGGAGAATGAGCTCTATGCTTTGTGTCAGTCGCAATTAGCCAAGTATAAATGGCCCGCCGCTTTTCACTTTGTGGATGAGCTGCCAAGGAATGCGTCGAATAAATTGCAGAGGCACAGACTCAAATCAAAGGGGTTTTTAGATGATTCAAATTGAACGTGTGATCTTATATCATGTCACGATGAAACTCAAACAGCCATTTACAACAAGCCTTGGGACCATTTCAGAGCGTGAGTTTATTATTGTCGAGGTCAAAGATCAAACAGGATTAACTGGATGGGGAGAGGTATCTGCCTTCTCTTCTCCGTGGTATACAGAAGAAACCATCGAGACCTGCTATCACATGCTCAGGGCTTTCTTTATCCCGAACGTGCTGACCCGATCTTTTACACATCCTTCGGACATACCAGACAGCTTGTACCATTTTAAAGGCAATAGAATGGCCAAAGCGGGAATTGAGGCAGCTGTGTGGGATATTTATGCGAAGCGAGAAAATAAGTCCTTACGTGACGTCTTAGGCGGTACTAGAGATAGAATTCCATCTGGTGTCGTTGCGGGGTTAGGACCAATAGATGATATGATTCAGCAAATCGAGCAATTTGTTGATCAAGGCTATCAGCGTGTGAAAGTGAAAATTAAGCCGGGACAAGATATTGGACTTCTACAAAAGATAAGGGAGTCTTTCCCTCACCTTCCGTTAATGGCGGACGCAAACTCTGCTTATGAATTAAAAGATATTAGCAAACTGAAGCAGCTCGACGATATTCGTTTATTAATGATCGAACAGCCTTTAGCCGCAGATGACATTGTCGATCATCGGCATTTGCAAAAGCATTTAAAAACACCAATCTGTTTGGATGAAAGTATTTGTTCTTTAGATGATGCGAGAAAAGCTGTAGAACTTGGAAGCTGTCAGATTATTAATGTGAAGCCTTCACGAGTTGGAGGGCTGACTGAAGCACTTAAAATTCATGCGTTCTGCAAGGAGCAGCAGATTCCGTTATGGTGCGGTGGAATGATTGAAACAGGCATTTCTCGCGCGCAAAACGTGGCACTTGCATCACTTCCGCAATTTACGATTCCTGGGGATATTTCAGCATCGTCGAAATATTGGGAGCAGGATATCATTTTTCCTGAAATTAAAGTTGAAAATGGGTTTATTGAAGTACCGCGTTCTCCAGGTATGGGTGTAGAAGTTGATTATCAAGCGCTTCGTTCTTTCTCAGATAAAATTGATGTGTTTACAAAACATGATTTTGTGAAATGAAAACGAATGAATCGCCATTTGCACCATCAATAGAACCACTGTATAGTTGAGGAAAGTTTTTCCTTCCTGTCTGAACAAAAAGAAAGAGCGGTCATCCGCTCTTTCTTACTCTTCTACAAGCCCGCTGTCGTAAGCAAGCTGGCCAATATACTGATGCATGTCATTGGGCATGTCGGAAACATGTCCGTATTCATAATCCCAAAGATTTAAAAAGGAGTGAGCTGCTTGATAAAATGCAGCCTCGTCCGCGTCCTGAATTTCTTCAAGAAACGTTTGAGTAAGCCGATCGTTTTTCAAAGCGAAGCGCCTCCTTTAATGAGACTTAAAGGTCTTGAGGTTTAAACGTTTTACAGTCAGTTTCTTCACTTTTCTCAGCCGTATTTCCTGTATGGCTGACGACATAAATTGCATCTGCACCACAACGATTTCCAGCATTCCAGTAGGAACAGTTGTTTACTTCACAAAGGATTTTTTGACTCATACAGATGACCTCCTTTTGAGTATGTCTTTCATCTATAATGTAACCGAAGTAAGGGGCGTTCATTCATGTTAATCTTCCTGACGAATATAACGCTTATCTTTCATAAACAATTTCCAGAAGAAGTAGAACCCAGGGAATAGGATGATAAACCCTACAATATACGTAATAAATAATGCCCTAAATGTGACGGGATCTGTAAACCCAGACATGATGGTAATATCAGGATAGGCCATATAGGGCAAATGCGCATGTCCATACACATAGCTTGCTAAGAAATATTGAATTGTAATGGCGATAACCGCTAAACGTGGTCTCCCTTTCCGATGTTTAAAGCGGCTGTTTGGTAAAAATAGAGCCAAACCTGCAAGCAAAAACATGAGTAGAGAAACAAGCAGGATCGGGATGTTCTGCATCATTTTTGTGAACAGCCAATTGGCCTCACTTCTCAGTGTGAGCATGATAAAGAAAGCCATCATGAGAGAAAGTGGACCTGTAATCAGTGCTCCTTTTCTATAAATGTTATAAGCCTCATCTTCGTTTGCAACATTAGAAAAATCAGCTAAAAGCAAAGATGAGAGGAAAAGGGTACTGAAAATCGCAAAACCTACGAAAGAATAGACATTTGCGCTTGTAAAGACCAATCCTAAATCTAATGAGTAGACATTATTCTCCTGAAAGATGAATCCACCATGTGTAATGGGGAGAACCATGATGAGGATGGACGGAATAATAAAGCCGCTAATTCCTGAAATATATGTCACGGCTTTTCTATATTTTTTAGGCAGTGAATGAGAGAAGACGAGAAATCCGCTTCGCAGTGCAAGAAGCAACAAAATAATGCTGCCAGGTATTAATAGAACAGTGCCTAGCACAAATGTTGCACCTGGAAACAGGCTAAACAAGGCAACGACGATGGCCACAATGAAGACGTTTGTTACTTCCCAAGTTGGAGAAAGATACTTATTTGCGATATTTGCGGCCTTTGTCTGCTCTTTGTTCATGTAAATCATTGACCAAAATCCTGCACCGAAATCCATTGATGCCATCACTGCATAGATAAACACGAATCCCCATAAGATGGTGATTGCAATGAGTGCATCAGTTGTTACATCCATTTGCATCAAGATCGCTCCCTTTTTAAGATTCTGTTAACCGTAAGTCTTCTTCAATTGAATGTTTTCTAAAGTAGTACGTCAGTACAATCACAGTTGCGATGCCTAAAATGAGATAGACAATGGCAAAAAGGATGAAAAGTGTACCGATAGACCCTGATGATGTGACGACTTCAGAGGTTTTGAGCATTCGATAAATCACCCATGGCTGACGGCCTGTACAGGCAAAGATCCATCCAAATTCAATCGCCAAGAGACTAAGGGGCCCGCCAAATAAATAAAGGACAAGCAGCCATTTTGGATAATGTTCGCGTTTTAAAATTTTGCGGTAAAACAGTGCTAACACAGCAAAGAAAATGAGCAATGAGCCGATAATGACCATTCCGTTAAATAATGTGTGAATAAATAAAGGCGGCCACTCGTCCCTAGGAAAATCATTTAACCCTTTAACCACAGTATCAAAGCTATTTCCTGCAAGAAAACTAAGTGCCCAAGGGATTTCGATCGCTCCTTTGATTTCTTGCGTATTGGCATCAGTAAAACCGCCAATGGCCAGAGGCGCATGTGATTGCGTTTCAAATAACCCTTCAGCACCCGCTAATTTTTCAGGCTGATATTCATACAGAAGCTGAGCTGATTCGTGACCGTTTAAGGCTGTGAGAAAAGAGAAAAGTCCGCCTACAATCAGTCCAAGAAAAAGGGCTTTTCGATGAAAGGTATAGAGCTTTTCGTTTTTTCTTGTTTTCAACATTTTAAATGCAGCGACAGAAGCAATGACAAAAGCGCCTGTTGTAAAAGCAGACAGTACTACGTGAGTAGCAGTTACAACAAAGCTAGGATTGAAAAATGCCTTCCAAGGTTCGATATTCGTTATTTCTCCATTGACCATTTGAAAGCCAGCGGGTGTTCCTTCAAAAGCATGTACGTTTGTAATGAGAATCGCTGAAGCTGCTGCACCAATGACAACAAAAATAACGGTAATGATGCGCATGGCTGGTGATAAACGATCTGCTGCGTACACATAAATAGACATAAATAATGCTTCAATAAAGAAAGCATAAATTTCTATTTGAAATGGCAGTGACATGACTTTTCCGATGACCTCCATAAAACCAGGCCATAGAAGGGCAAGCTGCGTACCAGCAATGGTACCGGTTGGAATGGCAACCCCTAACAGAACAGCCTGCGCTTTTGTCCATCGTTTGGCCATGATGGCATAATGCGGGTCCTTCGTTTTTTGAAAGATGAGTTCAGCTAACAAAATCATTAGCGGGATGCCTACGCCAAGCGAGGCATAAATAATATGGAAGCCCATTGTTGTGCCGAACAGACTTCTAGCTAAAACGAGATCAGTCAATTTTTTCTCCGCCTTTCTTATCGCATCTCTTTTGATGGTGTTTATTATTCTCCACCATTTTTAGATTATTCTTCCTGACTAAGAAAGCTTGTTTTTTGACAAGTTGTAAAAGGGGGAGTAGAATATAAGTATAAAACGTAATCATTACGTTTTGATGATGAAGGGAGTTTTGACATTGAAAAGAGATATTCATCCAACCTCACATGAAGTTGTATTTATGGACGTAAACAGCGGTTACCGCTTCTTAAGTAGATCAACAAAGACATCACATGAGACCGTAGAGTGGGAAGATGGGAAGACTTATCCTGTCATTAAAGTAGAGACAAGCTCTGATACGCATCCATTTTATACAGGACGCCAGAAATTCGGAGAAAAAGGCGGCAGAGCGGAGCAGTTTAAGAAAAAATATCAAATGTAAACAAAGAAACACACCTGATCATGGTGTGTTTTTTTGTGCAGTAAAAAACCCCGGCTGATCGCACGGGGTTCATGAATTCATTCAACATTTAAAGCTGTTTTTAATGTGTTTAAATTTTGTTTCATTAAGCTGACATAGCTTTCGCCATTTTTAGCATCATCTTCTGTAATGGATTCTAGATTTTTCAGTGTAAGGCTTTTTGCCCCAATTTCACTGCGAATCGTATCTGATACTTTACTGCTGACGTTATTTTCAAAAATGACATACTTGATGTGATGCTTTTCTGCCTGTTGTACGATATTTTCAAGCTGTTTTTGGGAAGGCTCTTCAGAAGCAGAGAGTCCTAGTACACTGATTTGCTCAATGCCATAGCGTTTTTCCCAGTAGCCGTATGCAGCGTGAGAAACAAGAATTTCTTTATGTTCTGCTTTAGATAACGTTGTTTTGAATTCCTGATCTAACGATTGTAATTCTTTTTTTAGTGATTCATAGTTTTTTGTGTATTCGTCTTTATGATCTGGATCTAGTGAAACGAGTGTGTCTTTAATGTTTTTTGCCATTTGCTGTGCATAAACAGGGTCTAGCCATGCATGGGGATCTTTATCTCCGTGGTCGTGTCCATCATGATCTTCACCTTCATGATCGTGATCATGGTCCTCCCCTTCTTCATGAGCATGTTCTTCTTGTGTTGATAATAGCTTGATGCCTTCGGCTGCTTTCACTGTTTTCACGCCTTGGTCTTTTAACGTAGAAGCCGTTTTATCAGCAAATGCTTCAGCACCTGTTCCGCTGTAAATAAAGGCATCTCCTTCAGCCATTTCAACCATCGTTTTTGAACTTGGTTCAAAGCTGTGTGCATCTGCATTGGCAGGGTACACACTTTGAGCGTTCACGTGAGAGCCGCCAATTTTTTCAGTGAAATCTTGAATAGGGAAGATCGTCGTGTAAATGGTTAATTTCCCATCTGCTTTTCCTTTTGAAGCATTTGTCCCCGCACTGCTTGAGCAAGCGGCAAGACCGACCGCTAATAAAGCAGCTGTTAAAATAAAAAAGATTTTTTTCATCTAAGAATGTCTCCTCTCAACCTATTAGATAGAAATGATTACGATTTAATGTCCTGAGTTATTGTATCGTAATAATTACGATTTGAAAAGAGGAAAATAAAAAATTTTCATCAGAAGATGTTTCCTCTAAAAAAATAGACGTCAAAACGTGACGAAATTTAAAACATTGTGCTATATTTATTTTTAAAAAAAGAAAAAGGAATGGACAAACTTATGAAACTTTTAGACGAAATCATCGAATATAACCAACAATTTATTGAAGAGAAGCGATATGAAGAGTTTACAACAACGAAGTTTCCACAGAAAAAAGCTGTCATTCTATCATGTATGGATACAAGACTTGTTGAACTGCTTCCGCGTGCCATGAACATGAAAAATGGCGATATTAAAATTGTCAAAAGTGCTGGCGCTCTTGTTTCTCACCCATTTGGAAGTATTATGCGAAGCATTTTAGTGGCTGTTTATGAATTGAATGCTGACGAGGTGTACGTCATTGGGCATCACGATTGTGGTATGAGTAAAATAGACAGCGAAACACTCTTAAATAAAGCCATTGAGCGTGGTATTCCAGAAAAACGGATTGAAGTACTGGAATACTCAGGAATCGATTTTCAACAGTGGCTCAAAAGCTTTAGCTCAGTTGAAGAAAGTGTGAAAGACAGTGTATCTGTCGTTAAAAATCATCCGCTTCTTCCATCTGATGTGCCTGTACATGGTCTTGTCATTGATCCTGGAACAGGTAAGCTTGACTTAGTTGTCAATGGTTATGAAGAAAAGTAAGTTATTTTTCCTTTTTAGGCGGGACCGGATCCATGCCTCCAGGATGCAGCGGGTGACATTTTAAAATTCGCTTAATCGTGAGCCAGCCGCCTTTTAAAGCGCCATGCGTTTTGATCGCCTCTAGCCCGTAGTTTGAGCAAGTGGGGTAAAACCTGCAGCTCGGCGGTGTCAGAGGGGAAATGCATTTTTGATAAAAGCGAATGATGCCGATAAAAATTTGTTTCATAGAGGTTCCTCCTTGTCTGTCTTTTCACAGTATAAGAAAAAAGGACAAGGAAGGGAAGTTTTATAAACTAAACTGGTCGGAACAATATGTTATAATATAGGAAATTGCAATTATAGGAGTGGTGATTAATGCCTTCAGTCGAAAGCTTTGAACTTGACCATAATGCTGTAAAAGCACCTTACGTTCGTCATTGCGGCGTTCATAAAGTGGGATCAGATGGGGAAGTGAACAAATTTGATATCCGTTTTTGTCAGCCAAACAAGCAGGCAATGAAACCTGATACGATTCATACATTAGAGCATTTACTTGCGTTTAATATTAGAACACACTCAGAGAAATACGATCATTTTGATATCATTGATATTTCTCCAATGGGCTGCCAGACTGGCTACTATTTAGTTGTCAGCGGTGCACCAACACCAAGAGAGATCGTTGAACTGCTTGATGCAACATTCAAAGATGCAGTGGAAGTAACAGAAATTCCTGCTGCAAATGAAGAGCAGTGCGGTCAAGCGAAGCTTCATGATCTTGAAGGAGCAAAACGTTTAATGCGTTTCTGGCTGTCTCAGGATCAAGAAGAGCTATTAAAAGTATTTGGATAATCAGTAAGATGATGAACCGGACATATTGAATGTCCGGTTTTTTATATGAAATGAAACGAGAGCTGTTAAAATAGGGGATATTTGTTAAAATGGACATGTCAGTAAAAAAAGGGGGATACACGAATGCGGAAAATGGTAGGAATCATTTTGATGCTCGCATTACTTAGTGCATGTGGAAACTCGGCAGCGAGCAATGACAAGGGAGAAGTGCCTGAGCTATTAGAAGTCAAACTAACAGGGCCGGAGCAAGTGGAGAAAAATGAAAACGTTATCGTAAAAGCAGCTGTCACATATGGTGATACGCCTGTTGATGATGCAGATGATGTTGAATTTGAAGTGTGGAAAGATGGCGACAAGGATAACAGCAAGATGATTCAGCCAAAGAAAGAGAACAAAGGTGTATATGAATTGCATACAGCTTTCAAACAAGATGGCCTTTATATCATACAAGTCCATGTGACAGCTAAACAGCAGCATAATATGCCGAAGACAAACATCCATGTAGGTGATGTGAAAAAAGAGAGTTCATCTACTGAAGAAGAAGATACCTCACATCATTGAAAGCGGTTTTATTTTGGGTTAGGACGTTGGTTTGGTTCAGCATCCTGTGGTGAATCGACTTTATGCTTGTAATCATAAGCCTTTGATGTCGTCCACAGTGATAAAAAGACAACGATTGAGATAATGATAAAGCTGATAATCCCAAGTAACAGCATCTAACTCCCTCCTTATTTCCATATTAACATATATTTCATGCGGTCAAAATAGAAGAAAATGATGGCAGGTTTCAGTATAATAAAAAAAGGGTAATCCCATACTAAACGCAACTACATAAGGAGGAATCAACATGTCTGAAAAATTATTAAACGTCGTCAATAAACAAGTAGCAGATTGGACTGTGCTTTACGTAAAATTACATAACTATCACTGGTATGTAAAGGGAAAAGACTTCTTTACACTCCATGAAAAATTCGAGGAACTTTATACAGAAACAGCGACATACATTGATGATTTGGCTGAGCGTATGCTTGCTTTAAATGGACAACCTGTTGCGACAATGAAAGAGTGCTTAGAAATTTCTAGCATTCAAGAAGCGGAAGGCAATGAATCAGCCGAGCAAATGGTGAAAAATCTGTATGATGATTTCTCTAATATTGCAGAAGAACTTAAGCGAGGCATGGAGCTGGCTGCAGAAGTTGGCGATGAAACAACAGGCGATATGCTGCTTGCGATTCATCAATCCATTGAAAAACACAACTGGATGCTAAAAGCATACTTAGGATAAGCGAATGTGAAAGGAATGTCGATCATCAAACAGATCGGCATTCTTTTTTTGTGGATTTGTGACAGACAGCCCATTGAATTGATGGGGCTTTCAGCCGAAGAGAAAAGGGAAGGGAGGGGAGAAGATGTCCTCAATTGCAGGAATGATGAGCCAGCAAGTGGCGAGTATTCAAAAAACACTTAATATCAGTTTATTGAATTCACAGCTTGCCACGAACACAGCCCAAGCCATGGTGATGCTCGATCAAGTGCAGCAGCAGCCTCAAGCTGTTCAGCCCAAAGATTCAGATGCTACGTTTATTGATGTCAGAGTTTAACCAAGAAAGCCGCCGTCACAGGCGGCTCTTTTTATGCGCTTCACGAATTTTTTGAACAGCTAACCATGCCTTTATTTTTTGTCGTCCAAGCTATTCATCAAATGCGGCATATACTATTGAGGTAAGAAGTTCCACTATGAAAGGATGTTGATGCCAAGTGAGCAAGGATTTAGGCATCTTTTCGTTGTTTACAGTCAGTTTGTCGGCAATGGGCTTTCTGTTTGGTGGAGCAGGATATTTACTCATGATATTAGTGACACTCATGGCTATAGAATTAATTTGTTCAAGCCTAAGAGAATCTGTGACTGGACAACTTACGATGAAGCGTTTTTTGACCAGGCTTGTTCGAAAGGTTGTGACGATCTCTTTAATATCCATGGCACATTTCTTCGATGTCATGCTGAAGACTGGGGGGACAATTAAGGATTTAGCGCTCATCTTTTATATTATTTATGAATCGTACCAGATTGTCTCAACAGCCAGAGCTCTCGGAATTCCCATTCCACAGTTGTTTATTGATGTGTTAGACATGATTAAAAATAAATTGCGCAAAAAGCCGTAATTTCTTCATATCTGGTCATACTAAAGGAAAAAGGATGAATCAGATGGCGACACACACATACTATGTATCTGTTCAAGACGGATCAATCTCACAGCACAGAGACGCGGCTGCTTGGCAATTTCAGATAGAGGCAGATGATGACCAAATCTTGCAGTTAAGAGAGTATTTTGATGAACAGTATATGACAGATTGGAAAGGTTTCTTTCGGGCGCATGTTCCATTTCTTGAATATCATTATGATAGTCCAAACGACGAAATGGACAGGAAAAGAAAAGAGATTTACTCGATGATTCATGATCTCGGTAACGAAGAGACAAAGAACTTTATTGAGACCAATGGACTGATGAATTGAAAAAGCATGTAGACAAACCCTCGCATTCTTTGTCAGGTGCTCATGAATGTCAAATTCGCTCCGCGCCAGTACTCGTTTTTCCCAGACTGCAAAGGTTTTCTATCACGCTGAAAAGAAGACAAAAGGCTAAAAGAAAGTTCATTTTAGCCTTTTGTCAACGATCTGAAAGTATGTAGAGACATTCTACATGCTTTTATTTTCGAGGCTGTAAGATACCGCCGATTAGATCACTGATTCCGCCTCTATTTTCCTGCTGTGAGTTGGTGATTTCGTGTGAGGTACTCTGACTCTGGGGTTTGTACCGGTTATCATCTATCCCGATCCGCATTCCAGATGTTCGTTCAGATGGCTGGATAATCACAATTTGGTCCTGTTCATGAAATTCAAACAAGTAGGATTCGCCTGATGTTTGTCCAATGAACGTTTTCCAGTTCACATCTAATTTGACTTTCGGTGCTTTGCCCGTCCAAGCGACAATGGCGTCAGGATCTACACGGCAAGGTGCTTTTAAAATCAGCGGGTTTCCATTTGTTTTGATGGCAACCTGCGCCCCGTGACCTTGATACGAGAGCTTTGAAGTAAATAGCCCTTTCTGTGATATAATCCCAACGCCTACTGGTGTCACGCCATAGTGACATTCTTCAGTAAAGGCAAGTAAATCTTCACTTTCCACGCTAACATGTTGCCAAGGACCGTTCGGCTCAAGATTGATGACGGTCACATGCTCGCTAGAATCAGCCAAGTAGCAAGTGCCTTGTCCACTCACTTCCATCATCTCAAGGTTTTCACCTGTTAATTTTCTGCTGATATGATTAAATACTTGGCTGACCATATTTCCTTTATTCGTCCCAAGTAATCGTTTACGGTATTGAAATGTGCCTTGATCGGCAATCATCGCGCCTTTTTTGGCAAAAAAGATCCCGTTGCCTTCTGCTTGTAAGGTCAGTTCTTCGATCGTGTTGAAATGAAATCCCATTTGTGCCAGCTCCTTTCCTTTGTCAAGATGTGAATCCGTAGATGCGGCATAGGTCGTTTAAATCAAGGGTCGTACCTTGTCCGGTTGCGGTGATTTTCCATTCGTTCTCAACTCTCGTTAGTTCAGCACAAATGATGGATGTACAAAATGAATAATCCTCTGTTAACTGAAAGGTACAAATCTCCTGTTGTGTGATTTGATCTGAAAGGCGCAAGTAGGCATTGGTCACCTGTCCAAAATGATGTGCCCGCTCGTGTGCATCATGTATCGTGGCTGTTACGACGATTTTCTGAATATCGGGTGAGACTCTGCTCAGTTGCATAATGATGATCTCATTGTCCCGATGGCCTCCGCCGACCTGATGATCACCTAGATGGCGAACAGCTCCATCTAAGCTTTGCTGCTGATGATAATAGATCAGGTGTTTTGGAGACAGAAGCTTGTCCTCTTCATTTAAGAGAAACACTTGCGTATCTAAATCAATTGGCTGACCAGATAAGTCCCAGCCAAGTCCGATATGAATTTGATCTACATTTGGATTGTCTTTTGTTAAATCTAACTTTTGTCCTTTCATGAGGTGTTTCTTCACTGCCTCAAGAGAAGCGTCTTCTTTCTCATGTTGCCTCATTGGCCATGCTTTGTTATTTTCTTGTTTTGATCCATTTGTGATGCTCATGCTGGTTTCCTCCTCGTCTGTGTAGGACAAACACTTATTGATTTACGTCATCATGGGCAAAAGGTTTCATGATTAAAATGGGGTGAGGATGGAGATGATAAAAAGGTTTTAGCAAGAATACTTATTTTACATACAGACGAGATAGAAGCACTCGTTTGTTTCACTTTTCATAAAAATTCTTCAGAGAAATGTGATCTGTGGTATGATGTTTTACAAGAAGCAAGGACAGGATATGAGGGATTTCACATGCATGTATTTAAAGACTATTATCATAATACGGTCAAGCTCTCTTTTGAAGAGCAGCCTTTTTCAAGTCATCCTAAGCATGTTTGGGCTATTTGCCGCTATCAAGGAAAATGGCTACTTACTGAACATGAGGATCGAGGCTACGAGTTTCCAGGAGGGAAAGTAGAGCCAAATGAAGAAGCAGATCAAGCCGCTATACGAGAGATTCACGAAGAGACGGGTGCTGTTGTTCGTGAATTAACGTATATTGGTCAATATCAGGTGCTTGGCAGAGAGAAAGTCATTGTCAAAAATATTTATTTCGCCGATATTGAAAGGCTCGTCAAGCAGGACACGTATTTTGAAACGAAAGGACCCGTTCTTTTCGCAGACTTACCAAGATCCATCGCAAAAAATAAAAATTTCAGTTTTATTATGAAAGATGATGTCTTAAGGCAAAGTATGGCTTATTTAGAAAAGAACGGTTTGATTCGTTAAAAAAGCGCAGGGAAATGACCCTGCGCTTTTTATTTTTGCAGAAAACGGCGTTCCAGCCATTCAACAAGCTGATACATGATGGTGGCGAAGACGGCGATAATGAAAAGACTTAAGAACACGAGTGTAAAGTTGAAGACTTGAAAGCCATAGATGATCATATAGCCGAGTCCTTTTGAGGAAACAAGGAATTCTCCCACAATGACCCCAACCCAAGAAAGACCAACATTGACCTTAATGGCAGAGATCATCGTTGGAATACTTGCTGGCAAAATGACCTCACGGAAGACCGTTCTTTTTTTCGCGCCAAAGGTTTTCATGACTTTTAAATAATTCTCATCGACTTCTTGAAAGGCTGTATAAATGACGATGGTGGTAATGATCACACTGATAATGGCACCCATCGCGACAATGCTGATCATGCCTGGTCCAAGGGCAACAATTAAAATGGGGGCGAGAGCGACTTTCGGCATCGCATTTAAAATAACCAAATAAGGATCAAGTACATTTGCAAGACGGGTGGACCACCATAAGGCGGCGGCTAATAAAATACCGCAAAAAGTACCAAGTAGAAAGCCGAGCACTGTTTCAAATAGCGTAATGCTCATATGATTAATTAATGAACCATCTGATAATTTTTGTACAAACAATTGGCAGACGGCAGATGGTGAACTGAAAATGAGCGGGTCAATCAGTCTGAAATGGCTCGCAAGCTCCCAAAGCGAAAAGAAACTGGCGAAAATGATCAACTGGTAGACTTGCGTCATGCGTTTTTCCATTCGAACTTTTTTTCGATAGGCTTCATGTAAAAGATCACTGTGTTTCAACTGTCTTCAGCTCCTTCCAAATCGTTTGAAAGAGCTCTTGGAAACTTGCTGTCTGTCTCGCTTCAAAAGGAGAGAGCGTCCTCAGATCATCGGGAACGGTAAACATTCGCTGGATAGAGCCGGGATGCTTTGAGAATAAGAAAATACGATCACTCATCGCAATGGCTTCGCCGATGTCATGCGTGACAAGAACAGCCGTTTTTTGGTAGTTTTTTAATGTGTGAAAGACGAGGTCTTCTAATGTCAGTTTCGTCTGGTAATCTAGTGCTGAAAATGGCTCATCTAGCAGAAGCAGGCCGGGATCAACTGCAAGCGTTCGGGCGAGAGCCGCACGCTGCCTCATCCCGCCTGACAGCTCCTTCGGGTATTTTTCTTCGACATCATTGAGTCCAAGCTTTGGCAGTAAGCTAAGGGCAGCTGAGGTGGCTTCATGTGAATCTTGTTTTGCAATTTTTAACCCGAGAATGACATTTTCCTTGATCGTTTTCCATGGGAACAAATAATCTTGCTGGAGCATATAACCGATTTGATGCTCCTGTTGATTCGGTTCTTTTCCTTCGATTAAAATTCGACCTTCAGAGGGTGGCGTAATGCCTGCGATGATGGAAAGCAAGGTTGTTTTCCCGCAGCCGCTAGGACCAATAAATGAGATGAATTCACCTTGAGTGATCTCCATATTGATGTGCTGTATGGCCGTTGTTTTTTCTTTTAAAGAGAAGTACGTGTGGGTCACATGGTCAATTTGAAGGAAAGACATGTGCTACCTCCTGTTCTATTTGTGATCTGTGACCTTCTTGGCAATGGATGAATCGACAAGTTGTTTGTACGGGATAAATTTCGGCAGTTCACCACTTGCCTTCATGATTTCCTGTAATTTGTTCCATTCCTCTTCATTTAGAAGAGGATCTGTTGCATAGGAGTTCTGCTGTTTGTAACGTTTGATAGCTGTTGATAAGACATCAAGGTCTGTATCAGGAAATTGAGATTGGATTGTCTTGGCAATCTCCTCAGGGCTCTTTACTTTGACCCATTTTTGCGCTTTGTAAATGGCACGAGTAAAGGCTTCAGCTGTCTCTTTGTTTTCTTCTAAGTAACTCTTCTTTGCCATAAAGGTGGTATAAGGCACCTTGCCGGAAGCCTCACCAAAGGAGGCGGTAATGTACCCTTTGCCTTCTTTTTCAATTAAGGAAGCTGTCGGTTCGAATAACTGCACAAAATCGCCAGTTCCAGAGGAAAAAGCACCTGAAATGTTGGCAAAATCAATATTTTGAATCATGCGAAGATCTTGTTTCAAATTAATGCCTTCTTTTTTCAGGACATATTCACCGACCATTTGCGGCATGCCGCCTTTCCGTTGTCCGAGAAAGTCTTTTCCTTTCAATTGATCCCAAGAAAATTGATTGATTTTTTCCCTTGAAACAAGAAATGTACCGTCTGTTTGTGTCAGCTGTGCAAAGTTCATGACAGAGTCTTTCGTGTCTTGTGCTTCCACATAAATAGAAGATTCAGATCCGGTCAGAGCGATATCAGCGCCGCCAGATAAGAGAGCTGTCATTGTTTTATCGCCGCCCCAAGTGGTTTTTAATTCAACCTCTAAGCCTTCATCTTTGAAAAATCCTTCGGATAGGGCGACATAAAGCGGTGCATAAAAGACCGAATGAGTCACCTCGGCTACTTGTACGGTCTGCTCTTGGTCTTTTTTACAGGCGACAAATGGAATAAAGAGCAGGACAACGAATATGAATGCCAGTCTGACTTTAATGGAACGATTCAAGAGTAATTCGCCTCCTTTGTTCTAGATCACTAATTAAAGTATGTCAAAAGGGATTTTTGGTGAGTGCCTAGATGAAATAAGAAGCGCATTGTTTATTTATAGAACGTGTCTTTTTTTCTATACTAGAAGCATGAATGCTTTCTTGAATTTGGCAGAAATAAAGGAGCGGTTTCGTGTATAGATTGAGTTGGGTATTTGTTGGTTGGTATGTAGTAGGTCTTATTTTAATGGTCTTTTTTGAAGTGCCGGCATGGCTTCAGTTTGCGAATGGTATCTTTCTTGTGCTTTACGCCTGCTGCGTCATTGAGATTGGCCGAAATATTTACGGGGCATGGAGCTTTGTGATCGTCAGAGCAGCCATTGTGGGTGTGTTGACGTTTACAGTTGAATGGGTGGGGATCACAACTGATTTTCCATTTGGGGCCTATGATTATTATCCGACACTTGGATTTCTTGTGGCGGGAGTGCCTTTGACGATCGCTTTTGCATGGGTTGGTGTGTTTTTAAATAGTCTTTTTTTATCAAGACAACAATCGAAGTGGAAACGAGCCGTCGAAACGGGTATATGGATTGTACTGCTTGATCTCATATTAGATCCGGTAGCGGCTGAACGAAAGTTTTGGGTGTGGTATGACGGCGGAGGTTTCTTTGGTATCCCTTTTGAGAATTTTGTCAGCTGGGGTATCATTGGAGCAGGACTTTCATTTCTGTTCCCGCTCGTATCAATTGATCAGCAGGCATTGCGCTGGAATGGGCGTATTTATCAGGCCATGGTGTTCTTCTTTGGTCTTTTAGCATTAAAGGGCGGGCTGGATGTCATTTTTTATTTAGCACTGATCATTGTCATCTTGTGTGAAGGAAGGGTTCGATTTGAAAGAAAGCGACAAAAACCGATCGTTTAGACGACTCTTTTATTTTTATCTTGAACGATATTTACTGAACAAACATTTTCGCTGTGTCATGATGAAAGGTACGGTTGACCCAAAGGAGAAGCATCCTGTTCTTTATCTTGCTAATCACAGTTCATGGTGGGATGGACTGATCATTTTTCTTTTAATAGAACAAATGTCTGAGCTGGATCATGCCATGATGATGGAAGAGAAGCAGTTGAAGCAATATGCTTTTTTTCAAAAACTTGGTGCATTTCCAGTTCATAAAGAGAAGCTGAAAAGTGTCAAGCAGGCATTAATGACCGCAAAGGAGAAGATGGAGGCTGGCGGGGCTGTGTGGCTCTTCCCGCAGGGGAAAATTATGCACCAAGACATAAGGCCGCTTGAACTGGAAGGCGGAGCTTCTTTTTTAGTCAGGCAATTTGAGCAGGTCGTCATCAAACCTGTGACGCTGCATTATACATTTAATCAATTTCAAAAACCAACGGTATCGGTTGAGTTTGGAGAAGGTGTCCTAGTAGCTGCCGGATCACTTCGGAGTAAGGAAGTAACAAGTTTACTCGGAGACCTGCTTGAAACACAGTTAAACGCACATCAAGCACAGGTTATTGCTGATCCAGATTTTTCAACAAACGAACATTTTAGGCAGGTGACAAGGACAAGCCGGTCAACTAGTGATGCGTTTGATTCCTTTAAAAAGTGGGTGAAAACATGGCGGTCTTCTTAATTGTCATCAGTGTTTTGCTGCTCTGCCAATTGATGTTTACGATTTGGAATATGAAGCAATTTCCTGTACTCAAGCCAGCATCTCTTTCACCTGATGAACCCATTTCATTATCGATCCTCATTCCAGCGAGAAATGAAGAAAAACGGCTGGAAGCCTGCCTTCAGTCGATTGTTGATCAGCGTCTCCATCCGAAAGAGTTGATCGTGCTGGATGATCACTCGACAGATCAAACGAGAATGATTGCAGAGGGCTTCGCAGAGACATATCCATGGATTCGCGTGCAGTCAGGTCAAGTATTGAAGCGCGGCTGGCTTGGAAAATCATATGCTTGTTCCCAGCTTGCTGAGGCAGCATCTTCTGATTGGCTGTTATTTTTAGATGCAGATGTCCGCTTAAAACAAGGAGCTATTGAAGCGGTGTACAAGCAGTTATGCATACAAAAAACGGGCATGCTTTCAGGTTTCCCAGAGCAAAAAACGGGAACACCTTTTGAGCATCTTGTCGTTCCTATGATGATGTTTACGATTGGCTGTCATCTGCCAGTGAAGTGGGTCAGAACATCTCAACATCCTGCTTTTGCCGCAGCACATGGCGGCTTTATTGCCATTGAAAAGAACTGTTATTACGAAATAGGTGGTCATGAAGCGATCAAGGATTCTCTTGTGGATGATATGGCTTTGGCTAAACGAGTGAAAGAGAAGGGCTTTCCGTTCACACTGGCAAGTATTCATTCTTTTGTCTACATGAGAATGTATGAGAGTGGACAGGAAGTATGGGAAGGATATCGGAAAAATTTGTTCCCGGGAGTGAATCGAAACATTGCTTTGTTAAGCAGTGTCTTTTGTTTATACTCCGTCCTTTATGTAGTTCCTGTTATTTGCTTTATGATCGCACTGATTCATTTTGATGTGGTCAATCTCTGTTTAGCCCTTCTTTGCTACGGGCTGGGTGTATCCATTAAAGCGGTCATTGATATCGAAAATGGAAGAACGTCTACGATGGCCTTTTTATTGCCTGTCAGTATCATGAGCCTGATTGCCATTGGTTTTGCTTCTATGAAAATTGGGCTGAAAAAAGAAGGCTATGAATGGAAAGGAAGAAGGTACGAATGAAAAAAGTGATCATTATTGGCGGCGGACTTGGCGGATTATCGGCTGCGATTCGCTTACAGTCACGCGGTTTCCAGGTCACCATTTTAGAAAAAGAAGCTTCTTTAGGCGGAAAATTACAACGCCATCAAGCGTCTGGCTACTCTTTTGATTTAGGACCGAGTACCATTACAATGAAGGCGTATTTTGAGGAAGTATTTACCTCCTGTCATAGACGAATGGAGGATTATGTGACGTTTTATCCGATTTTTCCCCTTACTAAAAATGTTTTTTCAGATGGACATACGGTCGAGTTTACGCCAGATATTGAGCAAATGGAATCACAAATTGCAGTTTTTAGTCCAGAGGATGCACAGCAATACCGGGCATTTTTACAGGAATCGAAGAAGCTTTTTCAAATGGCAGAGGATCAGTTTTTAAATCGTTTATTATTGACCTGGAAGGATAAAGCGGATGTCAAGCTAATGAAAGCCCTTCTTGCTGTCAAACCTTTTACATCTGTTCAGCGCTTGCTGCGTCAATATTTTCGTCATCCTCATACATTGGCGATGTTTGGCCGGTATGCGACTTACATTGGCTCTTCTCCATACGAGGCACCTGCTATTTTTAATATGATGGCTTATTTAGAAGGAGAAAAAGGCATTTATGGTATCAAGGGCGGTACATATCGTTTAGTTGAGGCATTTGAGACATTGGCAAAGGAATTGGGTGTCCAAATTCTTCTCAATGAACCAGTCAAAAAGATTCATGTAAAGAATAAGCGGATCCAAGGAGTTGAAACGGATCAGCAGATATATGAAGCAGATCAAGTCATTGCGGGGGCAGATGCACTGACTGTTTATCGCCAATTAATTGATGAAGAAGACCGCCCGAGCTTTGGAAATCAAAAACTAGCAAACATTGAGCCATCGTTATCAGGTTTTGTTCTTTTGTTGGGCGTCCCTAAAGTCTATGAACAATTGTCTCATCACAACGTGTTTTTTCCAGCGAATTATGAACAAGAATTCAAGGATATTTTTCAGAAAAAACAGCTTCCTCATGATCCGACGCTTTACATCTGTTATTCAGGTCATTCAGAGCCAGCTTTAAGCGGAGGGCCAGGAAGAAGTAACTTGTTTGTATTAGCCAATGCGCCATATGTGACAAAAGAGCAAAATTGGGACATGCTAAAGGAGACATATGGCCAGCATATGAAAACAAAACTAAAGGAAAAGGGTCTCTTTGATCTTGACCAGCTTGTAGAATTTGAAGCGGTACAAACCCCGCTTGATTTGCAGCAAAAAACGGGAGCGTATCATGGGTCCATTTATGGTATGTCGTCAAACTCATTCAAGCAGGCATTTTTTCGCATCAATAATCAATCAAAGGATATTGAAGGACTTTGGTTTGTTGGCGGCACAAGTCATCCAGGCGGCGGCACTCCGATGGTGACAAAATCAGGACAGCTCGTCGCAGAGGCCATTATCAAGCATTTGACGTAACACCGAATGAAAAGGAGAGAATTCAAGTGATTGTGGAAAAGAGAAGGTTCCCGTCGCCACATCCGCATATTCACTTATATACAGTGACATATGAGGCCGATGGACTTCGGATGAAGGGGCTGCTCGCTGAACCGGCAGGAGAAGGTCTCTATGACGGTTTTTTATATTTACGGGGCGGCATTAAAAATGTGGGAATGGTTAGACCTGGCCGAATTGTGCAATTTGCTGCGCAAGGGTTTGTCGTCTTTGCGCCCTTCTACCGAGGGAATCAAGGAGGCGAAGGGAACGAGGATTTTGCCGGAGAAGATCGGAAAGATGCATTTGCTGCATTTCAGCTGTTAAAACATCATCAAAAGGTGAAGCAGGAGCGCATTCATATCTTTGGTTTTTCCCGCGGCGGAATTATGGGCATATGGACCGCTGTTGAAATGAAGCATGAGGCCGCTTCCTTTGTGACATGGGGAGGCGTAAGTGATATGAAGCTCACCTATGAAGAACGTGTGGATATGAGAAGAATGATGAAGCGTGTGATAGGAGGTCCTCCGCATAAGGTACCAGAAGCATATGAGGCTAGAACGCCTTTGAATCATGTGCACCAAATTGAAGCACCTGTCCTAATCATTCATGGGGAGCTGGATGAGAATGTATCCATTGAGCATGCGTATTTATTAGAAGATGCACTGCGTCAGCATGGCAAGTCTGTGGAAACATGGTATTTTCACGGATATCATCATTATTTCCCGCCACAGCATAACCGGGAGATTGTCAGACGGCTGACGACATGGATGCACAGCCGAAAAGGCGGAAATGTGGTAAAATAAACGGTAGAAAGAAATATAGAAAGTAGGGGGATTTTCATTATGGGAATGCCTGTTGAATTTAATACAATGATTGTCACAAAAGGAAAAGAGACAAGAATTGAAGAAAATGTGTTTGAGCTCATGAAGGAAGGGTACCGCATTTATCCATTAAATATTCCGCTTGAGGTGCGTAAAACGAAAGACGGAGAAAAAACGGGAACAGCACATGTTGAAAAGCTGGAGCTCACAGACAATATCACGAAGGTGACGTACCGTCTTGTGTCATTACATTCAACGAACTAAAAAAGCTGAGGGATTCATTCCCTCAGCTTTTTCCTTTTGATTAGACGAGTGGTCCGCCTTTTGCTTCAATATCACTTGCTGCATGGCTGAATTTTTTGAAGTTCTTTTTAAATTCATTTGCAAGGAAGTTTGCTTTTTCTTTGTAAGCCTCTTGATCGTCCCATGTTTTAGCAGGCTGAAGCACTTCATCTGGCACTCCTGGAATATGAAGCGGGATGTGTAATCCGAAGATGTCGTCAGTGATCATTTCAGCGTTGTCAAGATCGCCTTCGATCGCTGCCTGCACCATTGCTCTTGTATGAGCAAGATTCATTCGTTTGCCCGTACCGTAGCCGCCGCCAGTCCAGCCTGTATTCACAAGGAATACTTTTGCGCCGTGCTCATCGATTTTTTTACCAAGCATTTCAGCATAGACATGAGCAGGAAGTGGCAAGAATGGTGAACCAAAGCAAGTAGAGAACGTTGTTTCTGGTGACGTCACACCACGCTCAGTTCCCGCTAATTTACTTGTGTAACCGCTCAAGAAGTGGTACATCGCCTGTTCTTTCGTTAAACGGCTGATTGGAGGTAAAACGCCGAATGCATCAGCTGTTAAAAAGACGATGGCAGATGGGTGACCTGCAATACTTGGTTTCACGATGTTATCAATCATTTCGATTGGGTAAGCCGCACGTGTATTTTCAGTAAAGAATGTGTCATCATAATCTGCTTCACGTGTTTCTTCATCAAGTACTACATTTTCAAGCACTGATCCGAAGCTGATGGCTTTGTAAATTTGTGGTTCTTTTTCTTCACTTAAGTTCACACATTTTGCATAGCATCCGCCTTCAATATTGAAGACACCTGTGTTAGACCAACCGTGCTCATCGTCTCCAATCAGCTTGCGGCTTGCACTTGCAGAAAGCGTCGTTTTTCCAGTACCTGAAAGGCCGAAAAATAAAGCAACATCGCCTTCTTGACCGACGTTAGCAGAGCAGTGCATTGATAAAATATCTTGTTCAGGAAGCAGGTAGTTCATAACAGAGAAAATGGATTTTTTCATCTCTCCTGCATATTCTGTTCCACCGATCAGAATCGTCCGTTTTTCAAAAGAAACGATAATAAACGTTTCAGAGTTTGTGCCATCTGTTTCAGGATCTGCTTTAAAGTGAGGTGCAGATAAGATGGTGAAAGGTTTTTCGTTTGATGATGGTGTTGATCCATCAGGTCTGATGAATAGCTGCTTTGCAAAGAGATTGTGCCAAGCGAATTCATTTACAACTGTAATTGGCATACGGTATTTTTCGTCAGCACCTGCAAAGCCATCAAAGACAAATAGTTCATCACGTTCTTTTAAGTATGACACAACCTTTGTATATAAACGATCAAATGCCTCTTTCGAGATCGGTTGATTCACTTGACCCCAATCAATTTTATGTTCAGAGTTTTCTTCTTTTACGATGAATTTATCTTTAGGCGAACGTCCAGTGTAGGCACCCGTTGTGGCGCGCACAGCACCAGTTGAAGTTAAAACGCCTTCATTACGTGCCAAAATCTTTTCAACAAGTTTCGGAACAGATAAATTTTGGTGCGTATTTTCTAATGAGAGCAATGACTGCAAATCTTCTTTTAAATCCACTGAGTTCATAAAAAAACCCTTCCTTTACCGTTGAATTTGTTTGTTTTGATTAGTATAACACATTGATAATAATAGTCTATACTATTTAAACATTTTTGTGTGTGTTTTTTCATTTCTGCTATGAAAATATGCTTTTTGGTGATGCTAATGATGAGGTGAAAAAAAGGGGAGATAATTCCTATGAACCATTGACATGACGCAAGGGTTTAAGATAAGATATCTTATTGAACGGATACTCTTATCCCGAGTTGGTGGAGGGACAGGCCCGATGAAGCCCAGCAACCGGTTTCTTATGAAAAAGGCATGAACATGCTGAGAAACCAAGGTGCTAACCTGATGCAAGGTACAAGAACACCTTGAGCGATAAGAGTGAAAGGCATGCGATCTCAGACCCTTTCCTCGCAATGAAGGAAATGGTTTTTTTATTTTTGGGATATCATATGAACAAATTGCCAATAACATCTCTAATATAAACATGTTGAAATATAAGAGGGAACGAGTTCCGTATCATATTGGAGGCCTCATCTTGGGATGATGTGGTCTTGTACAGGAGGAAATAGCCATTATGAGTCAAAATCGTCGTTTATTTACTTCAGAATCAGTGACCGAAGGACATCCAGATAAAATCTGTGATCAAATTTCAGACAGCATTTTGGATGAAATTTTAAAGAAAGATCCAAATGCACGTGTTGCCTGTGAAACTTCTGTAACAACCGGTCTCGTATTAGTAAGCGGTGAGATTACAACGTCTACTTATGTCGACATTCCAAAGACGGTGCGTGACACGATTAAGGAAATTGGCTACACACGTGCGAAATATGGTTTTGATGCGGAAACATGTGCGGTTCTTACATCAATTGATGAACAGTCTGCTGATATTGCGCAAGGTGTAGACAAAGCGCTTGAAGCACGTGAAGGAACAATGACTGAAGAAGAAATTGATGCGATCGGTGCAGGTGACCAAGGTTTGATGTTTGGTTTTGCAAACAACGAAACTGAAGAGCTTATGCCACTGCCGATTTCTCTTGCACATAAATTATCTCGCCGTTTAACAGAAGTACGCAAGAATGAAACACTTGCATACCTTCGTCCAGACGGAAAAACTCAAGTAACAGTTGAATATGATGAACAAAACAAACCAGTTCGTATTGATACGGTGGTTATTTCTACACAGCATGCACCAGAAGTGACGCTTGAACAAATTCAAAGCGACTTAAAAGAGCATGTCATCCGCCCTGTCGTTCCAAGTGAACTGATCGATGAAGAAACAAAATACTTCATCAACCCAACAGGCCGCTTTGTTATCGGTGGACCTCAAGGGGATGCTGGTTTAACTGGACGTAAAATCATCGTTGATACTTATGGCGGGTATGCTCGTCACGGTGGCGGTGCTTTCTCTGGTAAGGATGCAACGAAGGTTGACCGTTCGGCAGCATATGCGGCTCGCTATGTAGCGAAAAACATCGTAGCAGCTGGTCTTGCAGATTCATGTGAAGTGCAGCTTGCTTATGCAATTGGTGTTGCACAGCCTGTCTCCATTTCAATTGATACATTTGGAACAGGAAAAGCCTCTGAAGAGAAATTAATTGAAGTGGTACGTGCAAACTTTGATCTTCGTCCAGCTGGCATTATTAAAATGCTTGACTTACGTCGTCCGATCTATAAACAAACCGCTGCATACGGACACTTTGGCCGTCATGACTTGGATCTTCCATGGGAAAAAACGGATAAAGCCGACACGCTTCGCAAGGAAGCATTAGGAGAATAACAACATACAAAACCGCTTATTTTAAGCGGTTTTCCTTTTGATTAAAAAAAATTCTACAAAAAGCGTAAAAATGTGAAACAAAATTGGACAAAATACTGTCTAATTATAGGTCTACTTTTAAGAAATAACATAACGTGGAGGCAATAATATGTGTGGGTTTGTTGGTGTATTTAATCACCGTCCATTGTCCGAAACTACTGAGCAGGAAGAGTTAATTAAGCAAATGAATCGTCTCATCGTTCATCGAGGTCCGGATGATGAGGGGTACTTTCATGATGAGCATGTAGGATTTGGATTTAGACGTTTAAGTATTATAGATGTTGAACACGGAAAGCAGCCGCTTTCTTATGAAGATGAAAAATATTGGATTATTTTCAACGGAGAAATTTATAACTATGTGGAGCTGAAAGAAGAGCTTGTGAAAAAAGGCTATACGTTCAGCACAGATTCTGATACGGAAGTCCTTCTTGCCACATATCGCCACTATAAAGAAGAAGCGGCATCGAAGCTTCGCGGGATGTTTGCATTTTTAATTTGGGATAAAGAAGCGCAGTTATTATATGGCGCAAGAGATCCTTTCGGCATTAAACCGCTTTATTTTACACAAATGGATGACCAAGTGTACTTTGCTTCTGAACGCAAAAGCTTAATGGCTGTGAATGAGAACATTTTATTTGATGAGACTGCTTTGCAGCAGTACATGTCTTTTCAGTTCGTTCCTGAGCCAAATACACTTGATCAAAAAGTGCACAAAGTCGAGCCAGGTCATCAGTTTACACTGCGTCCAGGCCAAGACATTGCATTTAAGACTTACTGGAAAGTTCAATTCAAACCTGAACAAACACAAGAGCAGAAATTAGTAGAAGAAGTACGTGATGCTATCTATGATTCTGTAAAAGTCCACATGAGAAGTGATGTGCCTGTTGGTTCATTCCTATCAGGTGGTATCGATTCTTCTTTCATCGTGTCGGTCGCAAAGGAATTTCACCCTGAACTGAAGACATTCTCTGTTGGTTTCCAGCAGGATGGATTCAGTGAGGTAGATGTAGCAAAAGAAACAGCTGATAAGCTGGGATTGCAAAACTTTAGTGCTGTGATTTCTCCTGAGGAATATATGAATGAGCTTCCGAAGATCGTCTGGCATTTAGATGATCCTTTGGCTGATCCAGCGGCGATTCCATTGTATTTCGTGGCAAAAGAAGCGAAAAAACAAGTCACAGTTGTTCTTTCAGGTGAGGGAGCAGACGAGCTGTTCGGTGGATATAATATTTACCGTGAGCCGCTATCTCTAAAGCCTTTTGAATCTGTACCATCCATGCTGAAAAAGCTTCTTCTTCGTCTGGCTCGTTTAATGCCAGAAGGAATGAAAGGGAAAAGCTTTATCGTTCGCGGCTGTACGCCATTAGAGGAACGTTATATCGGCAATGCGAAAATCTTTGAAGAGCCAGTGAAGAAAAACCTCTTAAAGCAGTATGATCCGAACATCACGTATCGTGACGTGACGAAAACATACTTCGAAGAAAGTGCAGGCTACAGTGATATTAACAAAATGCAATATGTTGATATCCATACGTGGATGCGCGGGGATATCCTGCTGAAAGCAGATAAGATGACAATGGCGAATTCTCTTGAGCTTCGTGTTCCATTCCTTGATAAGGTCGTATTTGAAGCAGCTTCTAAAATTCCAGAAGAGCTGAAAACGAAAGACGGTACAACGAAATATTTATTGCGTAAAGCAGCAGAAGGCATTGTACCAGACCATGTGTTAAACCGTAAAAAACTAGGTTTCCCTGTGCCAATTCGTCATTGGCTGAAAAATGAGATGAACGCTTGGGCGAAAGATATCATTAAAAACAGTCAGACAGATGAATACATTAACAAGGCATATGTTCTTGATTTATTAAATGATCATTGTGCTGGAAAAGCAGATCATAGTCGTAAGATTTGGACTGTCCTGATCTTTATGATCTGGCATAGCATCTATGTAGAGCGCAGCATTGATCCAGAGCAGTTGAATCACCAGCCGAAAGAAGTTATTTTTAGCTAATGAAAAAGGTTTTCAGCTTTGTGCTGAAAACCTTTTTTGTCATGATAGAAAGTGGTGGAAAAGGGTAAAATAACAAGCGGTACACAGTTATTGCTTAATATCCTGAAAAAAACATGATAAAGTGAAGATACATGTATGATGTTAACGCGATAAAAGGGAACGATAGTATTGTCCTTTTTCTACATATTCTCTGCGGATACGATCCATGTCTTGGATATCTTCATCTGTTAACTGGCGAACGACTTTGGCTGGACGGCCAAAAGCGAGTGAACCTTTTGGGATGACTTTTCCTTGCGGGACAAGGCTACCTGCACCAATAAAGGCTCCTTCGCCAATTTCCGCACCATCGAGAATGATGGATCCCATTCCAATGAGGGCATTTTTTCGAATGATAGAGCTATGTAATGTGACTTGGTGTCCAATGGTAGCACCATCTTCAATAAGAAGTGTTTTTCCAGGACTTTGATGCAGACAGGATAAGTCTTGAATGTTGACGTTTTTTCCAATTCTGACAGGAGCTACATCGCCTCTAATGACCGTTTGGAACCAAACGCTTGAATATTCTCCAATTGTGACATCACCTGTAATGGTGGCGTTTTCTGCAACAAAGACCGATTCATGAATCTCAGGTGTAAACTGATGATATGGATAAATCACTTTTTCGACTTCCTTTCTTAATACAACATTTGTGAGGTGTTTACTTTGTGGACTTGGCATGCTGAAAGACCGGTTGGTACAATTGTCATTGTACATGGTGCTAGTGAATATCATGGCCGATATAAATGGCTGATCGAAATGTGGCGAAATGCAGGCTATCACGTCGTCATGGGTGACCTGCCTGGGCAAGGGACATCGACACGTGCGAGAGGCCACATTCGTTCTTTTCAAGAATACATTGATACAGTGGATGAATGGATTGAACATGCGAAGTCGTTCAGACTTCCGACATTTTTACTTGGACATAGTATGGGGGGACTGATTTCGATTGAATGGTTCAAGCAGTATACCCATACGAAGATTGATGGCCTTATTTTATCATCACCTTGTTTAGGTCTGCAATTTAAACCGAAGAAGCTGATGGATTTTGCGTCAAAAGGGCTAAATGTGCTGGCGCCGTCTTTTAAAGTCGAATCCGGGCTGTCGATCGAACTTGCCACACGGAATCAAGATGTGATAGAGGCAGATTCAAATGATTCGCTTTATGTGACGAAGGTGTCAGTTCGCTGGTATCGAGAACTGGTGAAAAATATCGATGCGGCGATGCAGCCAACGAATGTCTTTCGGTCGATTCCGCTTCTGCTCATGCAGGCAGGCGATGACAAGATAGTAGATAAAACAAGAGTGATGAAATGGTTCAATGGCATTGAATCAACCAATAAATCATACCGTGAATGGGAAGGGCTTTATCATGAAATTTTTAATGAGCCCGAGCGAGAAGATGTGTTTAAGGCGGCAAGAGCCTTTACTGATCAATATATTTGATTGTGAGCTTAAGTTGGGGGTGGATTGATTTGTCAGTACCAGAACGTCCTTTTGCACTGATGACGAAGGTGTATAAAGATATTTTTCCGCTAGTTCATCAGGAGCTAAAAAAGTGGCGGGCTCATGCAGAAATGATTGAAAATGAAGAACTGAGAACGCAGGCACTAGCGAGCATATCCAGTAAAACCTTTCACTGTGAAGGCGGGGGAATTTTATCTCTTCTTGCAGGTGAAGCGAAGGAAACGTGTATTGAATTCATTGTGGCGTACCAAACGATTAGCGATTACTTAGATAACTTGTGTGACCGCAGTACATCACTTGATCCAAAGGATTTTCATATGCTGCATCAAGCGATGAGAGATGCACTCGATATTCATGCGGAGCTTAAGCCGTATTATCAATTCCGTGATGATCAAGAGGATCATGGGTACTTGCATGCGCTAGTCAGGACGTGCCAAGATGTGCTGTCACGTCTAGCGCATTATCCGATCATTCAGCCCTATTTACATACGCTGTGTGATTATTATAGTGATTTACAAGTACATAAGCATGTGGTTCCACATGAGCGTGAACCTCGATTAGAGTCATGGTTCCGCCAGTATGAAAAGGATTTACCGAAGATGGAGTGGTATGAGTTTTCCGCATGTGCAGGATCAACGCTGGGTATTTTCTGTCTTGTGGCTTATGCACTGCAGCCTGATTTTACAGAGAAGCAGGCGAAGCAAATTTACGAAAGTTATTTCCCTTATATCCAAGGTCTGCACATCTTACTGGACTATTTAATCGACCAAGAAGAGGACAGGCTGGAAGGCGATTTGAATTTTTGCTCGTACTACAACTCTCATCATGAGATGATGGATAGACTACAGCATTTTATTGAAAAAGCGGATGAACAGCTGAAAGGCATTCCACACGAGAATTTTCACAAACTAATCAATAGAGGGTTACTTGCGGTCTATTTGTCTGATGAAAAAGTGACAGCTCAAAAAGAGATGAACAAGCTGGCAAAGCGGTTGATCAAATCAAGCGGGAAAACATCGTTCTTTTTCTATATCAATGGCAGAGCCTATCGAACCTATCAGAAAATGCCTTGGAAGAAATCTTCATAAAGGATACAGTAAGCTCATCAGCTTGTAGAAAATGGTTTTCTACAAGCTTTTTTGTTTTGAACTGTTTCGCTTTGGACCATGTACAGTTCTTTTATGATTGCAATCCTCTTATTTGCTGCCGATATTATTCTTAGTGTACGAAAAATAGGAGAAAAGTACGGATAGAATGAATCGTATCTACTCCTTATGACGTATATTTGTTGAAAAACTTAAAAAAGGGGAAGGTCGAATATGTCATTTTTTAAAAAGTTTGCAGCAAGTGTAGGAATCGGTGCAGCAAAAGTGGATACAATTTTGGAGAAAGATGCGTATGAACCGGGAGAAGAAGTAAAGGGAACAGTCCATGTGAAGGGCGGAAAAGTGCCTCAAGATATTCGCTATATTGATTTAAAGTTGAAAACATGGTACACCATTGTAAAAGATGATGAAGAGCAACGAAAACACACAACCATCCATTCTGTCCGAGTGACTGAATCATTCACGATTCAGCCTGCGGAAGCTCAGCAGTTTATATTCTCGTTTCACCTTCCTCTTGATACACCAATGACTGTAGGTAAAGTAGAGGTGGCTGTTGTGACAGACCTTGATATTCAAGGTGGTATTGATAAATTTGATCATGACCGCATTTTTGTAAACGCACACCCTTGGGTGAATCGTGTGCTTGAAGCTGTTGGAAACTTAGGCTTTCACCTTCATGAAGCAGACTGCGAAGAAGCACCTTATTTTAGGCGCCGCCTTCCCTTTGTTCAAGAATTTGAGTTCATACCGACTTCCGACTATTATCGTCAAATGCTTGATGAGTTAGAGGTGATTTTCTTCATTGATGAAGAGGGGCTAGATCTCATTTTTGAAGTTGACCGCAGAGCAAGAGGGCTGCGTGGCTGGCTGGAAGAAATGTATAATGACGGAGAACAGCTTGTACGTGTCCGCTTTACTCAATCAGAGCTTGCAGATGCAGAAGAGCTAGAAGTAGTGCTTGAAGAAATCATTGACCAATACGCTTATTAAATAATAAAACTCAAATCCATTAAGAGGATTTGAGTTTTTTTTCGATGGCTACCACAAAGGGCGGGTCGTTTTGAATATTCATGTATTGATAAGATATCACCTGTACTTCTTCGTGATGGAGTGTTTTGCAATAATCAAGAAGGATGTCCTTCTCTTTTTTTCCTTCGGGATGACCGTGGTAAATCACAAGAACGATCAGACCTCCAGGCTTAAGCCAATCCATGAGCTGTTTGATCGCTTCAATGGTCGTATGGGCCTGAGTCGTGACGGTTTTATCGCCTCCTGGTAAGTACCCAAGATTGAACACTGCACCAGATATGTGGCCATAAGCATCCGCTGGCAGATGCTCAGCAAGTTGTTCATGTCCGTCATGGATCAGGTGAACGTTTGGATAGTGCTCACCAAGTCTTTTGCTTGTTTGCTCAATAGCTTCCTTCTGTACATCGAATGCGAAAACTTGTCCATCTCTCCCGACAAGGTCAGCTAAATAGCGTGTATCATGCCCATTCCCCATCGTTGCATCAATGACAATATCGCCTTTTTGACAAGCACGTTCTAACAGTTCTTTACTAAAAGGGAGCATCCGTTTTAAAATCATTTTGCCGCTTCTTCCAATCTGACGAAGCGTTTACCTTGGTAGCTGTTACGTCTTTCAAGCTCAGCATTAATGGCATTGAGCACTTCCCATTTATTCACACTCCACATTGGACCTACCATTAATTCAATGGGACCATCGCCTGTAATACGATGAATAATCATTTCTGGGGGCAGGATCTCCAGCTGATCACAGACAAGCTGGACATATTCCTCTTGGCTGAGAAACTCTAGTTTGCCTTTCTCATATTGCTTTACCATCGGTGTTCCTTTTAACAGGTGAAGTAGATGAATTTTAATTCCTTGCACATCTAAATCAGCGACAGCTTTTGCTGTTTCCATCATCATATCTCGGTTTTCAAGAGGAAGACCGTTGATGATATGTGAACAGACTCGAATGCCATGTTTTCGCAGTTTTTCTACACCTTCTACGTAGCATTCATAATCATGGGCACGGTTGATGAGCATCGCTGTCCGCTCATGCACAGTTTGTAGACCAAGTTCAACCCATAAATACGTCCGTTCGTTTAACTCAGCTAAATATTCCACCACGTCATCTGGCAGGCAATCAGGTCTTGTGGCAATCGATAAACCAACCACTCCATCCAGATTCATGACGGTTTCGTATTTTTCTTTTAAAACAGGAAGCGGCGCATGTGTGTTTGTGTAAGCTTGGAAATACGCCATGTATTTTCCGTCTTTCCATTTTGTATGCATCCGATCCTTGATTTCATTAAATTGAGTGATGAGATCATCCGCCCGGTTCCCTGCAAAATCACCAGATCCTGCTGCGCTGCAAAATGTGCAGCCTCCATGTGCGACAGTACCATCACGGTTTGGACAATCAAAGCCGCCGTCTAATGCGACTTTAAATACTTTATGACCAAAGTGCTCACGCAAATGATAATTCCATGTGTGATACCGTTTCTCGCTGTTTGAATATAAAAAAGGGTTATGCTGATCCAAGTCAGTAACCTCCTTGCATAATAATAGGCATCCTTAAAGTTTAACAAAAATCACGAAAGAGGACAATTGAATCTGTCCAACATTTTCTTTAGTGAAAAAGCTTTACGTGGGCAAAATAGGCGAGAGCAATGATGAAATGGAGGGATGGCTAGATGGCAACTAGAAAATCAATCGATGAATTTGTCCAAAAAAGCACTGAGACTCTTGAGTTTGCAAGCGAACAGTTTGATTTGAGCTCTCGCCAAGAACATTATAACGTAGAAGAATTTTCAAAAGCGCAGCTCATGCTTGAGGATGCGGTGAATGAATTAGAAAAGTTAAAAGATGTCGCCAATGATCAGCAAAGAGAACGTTTAGACAGAACGCGTGTACAAATTCAAAGTCTGCAAAACCAAATGATTTTAGGTATTTCATACGAGAACGAATGATGAACAGATCCTTCTTTTAAGGGTCTGTTTTTATTTTTTGGCTGTTTTCGCAAAGTTGTTTTTGGATAAATAGGTTTTTATTCTGTTAAAGTATGTTATATATAGAAATTGCAAATATCTTCAAGGGGGTAGAAGAAATGTTGGAGACTCTTCCTGATTGGTTTTGGGCATTATATTACTTGTTTTTCTTAGCAACATTAGGAACCGCAATATTCAGTGTTGTGAAAAATAAACATAGGGGATTGTCCATTCTAACCATTGTATTTACTGTTACAATTCCGATTATTAGCCTGATAAATAGCATTGGTAGAGTAGAAGGAATGAATGAATTTGAACACTTATTTAGTCAATTGCGACAGGGTGCAGTTTGGTCTATCTTTACAGTTATAGGCTATATATTTTTATTAGTATGGTGGGTGCTAATCCTGTTCAAAAGCAAGTCCAAAAACAAAGTAATAGTATCTAATTAAAACATTGTAGAGACCTCAATATTCGGGGTCTTTTATTATGCACTTTTTCAGGCGATTATGAAAGTTATTAACGTGTTGAACACCCTAAACCAGAAGCAAACCTGGCTTCCGAAAGCTTTTAAGTAGCTTCTTCGTAATTTTATCTGGTTCGTCTGCCTATTTTTTTCTAGAGTCTCTTGACTTTTCAATTAAGTGTCTATATTGTATTAAGTGTACTACATCAACTAATACACTATAGACACTTAAACGTGAAGAAAGGTGTTTAACCATGAAAAAAGAAAAAAAACCAATCAATTTAAAGTGGATGGTGCTGGCTGTTGCGTTAGCATGTACATTTTTTTTCGTTCTCGTTTTCATTGGTTTTGAAGTTCAAAAAGATTTTATTCCAAACTCGGTCCCTTTAATGCAAGGACATGATCAAGCGATAGGACTGCAAAAGCATGAATGAGAAAAGAGGGAGCCATCATGATTCAAATAGATCCAAGAAGCGCTGCACCAATATATGAACAAATCATTGAGCAGTTAAAAATTTTGTGCTTAAAAGGCGTGATGAAACCAGGTGACAAACTGCCCTCTGTGAGAGAGCTTGCCACCATTATTATTGCGAATCCAAACACCGTCAGCAAAGCGTATAAAGAGCTTGAACGGGAAGGAATTATTGAAACATTAAGAGGCCGTGGAACGTATGTGACAGAAGGTGCACAGTTAAAGCTGAATGAAGGGAAGGTGTTAGAGATGAAGGAGCAATTAAAGCAACTCATTATTGAAGCTCATTATGCCGGTATTGATATTCATCAACTCAAAGAGTGGCTGGAGGAGATCAGCTCAAGTCTAAAAGGAGGAAAACAAGTTGATTGAGGTCAGAAATGTATCAAAGAAATTAAATGGACGTGAAGTACTCAGCAACGTTTCCTTCAAGATAGGCGAAGGAGAGATCTTTGGTCTGCTTGGCCGGAATGGCTCTGGTAAAACAACACTTCTTCGCTTGATTCAGCAAATCCTTCTTCCAGATGAAGGAGAGATTTATTTTAAAGATGTACTCGTAAAAGACCACCCGTTAGTGAAGCAAAATATTGTGTATATGCCAGTCGTAAATCCCTACTTTGACCGGTACAATTATGGACAGCTTGTGAAGCTGTTAAAACAACTGTATCCAAAGTTTGACGTGACATATGCCAATGAGCTTGTGAACCGGTATGAGATTCCGGAAAAAGTGAAATACCGTGAATTGTCGACAGGTTTAAAGAAACAGCTGTCCCTCATTTTAAGTTTTGCCATCAAACCAGCAGTCATTTTGTTAGATGAGCCGACAGACGGGATTGATGCAGTCACAAGAAATGACGTTCTTCAGCTGATGATTGACGAGGTAGCAGAACGACAAACAACGATTTTAATTACATCTCACCGTTTAGAGGATATTGAGCGTATGTGTAACCGAATCGGGTTTTTGGAAGGAAATCAGCTCACAAGTGTTATGGATTTAGACGAATTAAAGAATGACTACGTTAAAATCCAGATGGCATTTGAAGAGGATATGAACTTAAGTATTAGAAAAAAAGGCGTTGCCATTTTAGATCAAGCGGGTGTGTTCTATACAGCACTTGTACTCAAAACAGATGAAGAAGCAAAAGAGTATTTGAAATCGCTTGAACCAAAAGTCTGGCATGAACTGCCTGTAAATTTAGAAGAAGTATTCATTGCGAAGTTTGGAGGGAAACGCAGATGGTAAAGCGGCAATTGTTATATAAGGAATGGAAGCAGTCTGAGCTGACATTCATTTTAGTGATGCTTGTTGCGGTATTTGCGACGCCATTATCCTTTTTAATGGAATACTCATCCTTTCAAGATTGTTTAGAAAACCGAGAATGTCTAATGGATACAACAACATTCACTTATATTTTTAAGACGGACGCATTTCTCTCACTTTCATGGGTCATGGGAATATTTTTTGCTGTGATTCAGCTAGGATTTGAAAGAAATAAAGGGCAGATGGACTTTACCGTATCCTTGCCGTTTAGTAGAAGTTCCATCTTTCACACAAAGTTTTTCTTAGGTGCTGGAATTATTGCAAGTGTTCATGCTGTTTCATACCTTCTCATTTATTTATTAAAATTAGGTCTTGGGCCAATAGAGACACCTGGATTCAACAGTCATTATTTCTCTGCGTTGTTGTCAGCCTTGATGATCTATAGTTTGTTTTTTGCAGCAGGTGCTTTAACAGGGAGTGCTATTTCTCAAGCAATCGTTGGATTTAGTACAGCTATTTTACCTTACTTAGTGATTGGTTTACCAATCCTTCATTTAGATTTTATCTTTAAAACAAGCGGGATGTGGCTGGATAAAATCTTTAATTTTTTGATCACGCCCATTTCCCCCATTACTTATATTACAGCTAACAGTTTTTATCAGGAATATCCGCTTTGGTTCAATGGTGAAGAATACATCGTTCCAATTGTCATGATGTTGCTATTTTACCTTATAGGCTTGTTTAGCTTTATTAAACATCCAATTGAACGAAATGGCCGATTCTTCCTTTATTCAATAATGGATCGCCCAATTCAAATTATGGTGATCGTGTTTGGCGTCTTAGGGTTTGGCTGGGTTGGTTTCTCTTCAGATTCATTAATTGGATATTTTGTTGGCATGTGCATCGGTGGAGCTGTAGGCGCACTGACGAGTTATTTCTTAATCTATCGAAAAAGATAAACAGAGAGCAGGGGAGTAGAGATGATTCAAATTCAATCGTTAGATCATGTGTTTAAAATTGGGAAAAAGGGCAGGGAGAACGAGATTCCTGTGCTCAAAGACATTGACTTGTCTATTAAAAGAGGCGAAATTGCATGTATCGTCGGACGAAGCGGTTCGGGGAAATCAACTTTACTGAATTTAATATCGGGATATATTACGCCAACAAGCGGACAAATTATGGTTGATGGCACCAATGTGACCGGCTTTAATGAGAAGGAATGGGCAGACTTTCGGTTAGATCATTTTGGCTTTATCTTTCAAAGCTTTCAATTGATCGGGAGTTTAACAACATATGAGAACGTTGAACTTCCGCTCACTTTAAAAGGTGTGAAGCCGTCTGAGCGAAAAGTGAAAGTAAAGGAAATGCTGAAACGAGTTGGACTGGAACATCACGCAGGACATTATCCTAATGAACTGTCAGGTGGACAGCAGCAGCGTGTGAGTATTGCAAGAGCCTTGATCCTTAATCCGTCTATTATTTTAGCGGATGAGCCAACAGGCAGTCTGGATTCAGAAACTGAAGGAGAAATTCTAGCCTTTATCCAGCAGCTTAATCGTGAAAAAGGAATTACATTTGTCATCATTACACATGACGATGAAGTCGCTTCAATCGCAGACACAACGTTCCAGCTTCATGATGGTGTATTAAAGAAAGGGGATCAGTCCATTGAAATTTAGAGATCAGGTCAAATTCATCAGAAGAAATATGAAGAAAAATAGATTGCGTGTGTTTATGACCATACTTGCAACGACAATGGCATGCTCTTTCTTAATCGTTCTAGCGTCAGTTGGTTTTGGTCTGCAAAAATCGGCTCAAGATGAAATCATGAAACAACAAATTATCACAGAAATTAAAGTGTTAGGCAAAGAAAAAGGTGACGTCAAGGTTGACGATTTAAAGAAATATGATCATGCGAAATCTGTCGTTGCAAGAACGTCAATCATTCCATCGGTTCACGTCGAGCTCGATAATCGCTCAAGTGATACGCAGGCTGTACTGACAGATATGAAAGAAGAAAAAGAGGCAGGCCTTGAACTAGACCGTGGAAAAGTCCCAACATCGGCGAATGAAATTGTAGTTGGGTATCAAATGGCAGAACAACTTTGGACGGAAAAAGAACGAAAAGACTATGAAAAAGAAATGAATCAGACATCAAATGGTGAAGATACACCGGAAGAGCCAAAAGGCTATACGAAGGAAATTTTAAACAAAGTCATTCAAATCAAGGTGCCGAAACTGAATGAAGAAAATGAAGTGGTGAAAGAAAAGACGTTCGATTTCCGTGTCGTCGGTGTATTGAAGAAACCGAATTTGGAGTGGCAGCAGGATCATAAAATTCTTATTCCGAATGCTTATGAAAAAGAATTTAGTCAAGTGCTCGATCTGTCTCCTGATGCAGGAAATGTCGAAAAAATGACGTCTGTCTATGCTGATAAGTTCGACAATGTCGGTGCGCTCACAGATAAGCTGACAGATGACGGCTATCAAGTCATCTCTGTGACGAATCAGCTTGAAGGAATGGATATGTTCTTTACAGTCTTTAAAATTGGACTCATCTTTGTTGGATGTATTGCGGTCATTATTTCGGCGATCGGCATTTTCAATACGATGACAATGGCCGTAACAGAGCGGACACAAGAGATTGGGATCATGAAAGCCATCGGTGCGAATCCTTCCATTATTAAGCGAATGTTCCTCATGGAAAGTGCTTATATTGGGGTGATTGGATCGATCATCGGGATTATCATCTCGTACATCGTTAGTTTTGCAGTGAATTTAATCATTCCAGCAATTTTGTCTTCCATGTCTGAAGGGGGATCAAGTGATCAATTCTCGATCACCTTCTCCTATATTCCGCTAAGCCTTGTGGTCACAGCAACAGTGATTAGTGCAGGAGTCGCCATTATTTCTGGACTCAATCCAGCACGTAAGGCGACAAAAACGAATGTATTAACAGCATTAAGAAGAGAAATTTAAAGAAGAACCTCCTGTACCTATATTGGGCTGACAGGAGGTTTTTTTATCGTCAAAAGATGTCTATTGCTTTGGTGCCCGGTACCCTGCACGCTCAGCTTCTTCTACGGAGCAGAACATTTTGGTCACGTTTTTTGTCCGTGAGTAGTATCTGCTGCTCGGTGTGTGATATATGCCGTTGACACTTCCTTTAATATTACAGGCGGCAGATTCTTTTTTTGTTTCTTTTTGTGACTCATGACCGCCAGTATTCGACCCATCATCTTTAGGAGCAGATCGCTGGGCCGATGACGTGGTGTCTTTGTTTACTTTCTGGTGTTCTTTTTTGAGTGTTTCGTTTGTAGAGGTGAGCTTGTCTATTTTCTCTTCAAGCTCATGGATGGTTTTTTCTTGCTGTTTGACTGTCTTCTTTTCGGAGGTGATGGTTTCTAATTTCTTGGATAGCTTTTCTTTTTCTTTGGTCACGTCTTCTAAAGAGGCCGTCAGCGTTTCTTTGTCTTCCTTTAGACGAGAAATGTCAGATGCTAATTGTTTTTGCACTTTCAGCAGCTGTTCAGAAGATGGATCTGCTTGTGCTTTCGGAGCACCTGTGCCGGCAAACGGTAATGACATAATAGAAAAAACAAGACCAATGGTCAAAAAAGGATAGAAGAGTTTTTTTGAAAAGATTTGTTGATTTTGGTGTTTAAGTAATAAATAATTGACGGCATATCCTATGGCGAAACAAATACATAAAAGACCTATGATGAGTAACATCATCATCTGGCAGCCCCCCTATATCGCTATTTATACCTATCATACCTCATTTTTCCATTTTGGGGAGCGGTTCAATTAAAAAAACCCTGTTTAAACAGGGTTTTCAGCTAATGGCAATCCTTTGATTGCTTCTTTTACCGTTAAATAAGTGATCGTATTCTGGAAGTCTGTATCTAAGTCTTTCATTTTCATCGCAAGCTGTGGTTTGATCCCAGTGATGATGAGTTCAGTTCCAGTTAAGTTCAGCAGGTGATGCAGTTTGAAAATTCGCGCTGCAACGGAATCATCGACATCAATTAAACCAGAAAGATCGACAATTAAATAATCATCCTTTGAATCTTCTAATATACAAGTTAACTTCGCGACGATAGCATCAAAGCGTTCTTCTGATAATTTTCCGATGAGTGGAAGAGCGGAAACACCATTTTTGATTGGGACAATTGGCGTCGACAGAGAGGTGACTTCCTGTAAGGAATCTTCTAGGAGTTGTTCATATTCTTTCTGCTTTGTAATGTCCTTTTGAAAGCCAATAAAAAATGTTTTGTCATCTTGTTCAATGTATAGAGGGTCTATATTGAGTTCATTCCAAAAAAAAGTACCGTCTTTTTTATAATTTTTGAGCTGTGTGGTAATAGGTGTTTTGTTTTGAATTCCGTGACGTATTAAGGCAAGTTGCTCTTGATTTGTGTCTTTTCCTTGGAGGAATCGACAATTACGTCCAAGAATCTCATCTGGTTTATATCCAGTCATTTGTGTAAAGCCATGATTCACATAAACGATAGGGTTATCCTCTAAAGAAGGGTCTGTAATGACAACACCAATCCGCGCATGATCCAGCGCTTTTTTTATGAGTTCAAGCTGTTTTTGCAAGCCGAAGATGTTCGAGCTGACCATATTACCCTCCTTTGCTGCTGCTATCAGACATTTAAGATGGTTTTTTTAAAACCAAATGAATTCTTTTTAAACGTAACATAACATATGTTCTGTTTCAATGATTGCAATCGCTTTGTTAAATTTGTCATCATAGTTTGTCCTCCATTAGAATAGAGTAAGTAAGGAGACTTTTCATTAGAAAAAGAAGGAATCATTTGAGGATAATTCATAAAATGACAAAAATAGTTAATATGGATTAGGTGAAAATGATTCCAATGCATCAAGATTGTTTTTGGGTCATTCACATATAATGGAAGAAACAAGCTTTTTTTCTTCGTTAGAGAGAATAGACCTTTTACATGGATTATGACGGAACAGCAGAATGGCATTACAGGGGGCTGGACAGCCTGAAGTCGCTTTACTATTCTAAGGGCTTTAGGAAGGTGATGAAAATGCTGCAACAAGTCATTATTGCTTGCGCCATTGGAGGGGTCATGGGCATTCTCGGTCACGTAAAGAAAAAAGGCAGGCTAGAGAAGCCCAGAATGACAAAGAAGTTTATTTATCTAGGGTTTATTGAAGATTGGCTCGTTGGGATGATTGCTGCTACACTGCTTGTCTTATCCTCAAATCCCGAATCTAGTCTGCACTTGATCATCTTATCCATTATTTCAGGTTACGGAGGAGAAGCAGTTCTGCGAAGCTTCGATTTTGTGAGAGAAGAACGTTCACAGGATGCAGGCTCCAACCGTCATAACCGATCTCCACACGAATAATATCCTCACTTTACCCTAGTCTAGGGTACATTCCCATTGTATACAAACCTGCTTGCACTTATGATCATAATTCTATAAAATACTACTTAGATGACGGTTACGATAAGAACAGTGAAGAGGAGTAGTAGGAAAGCAGTATTTGTCTTTAGAGAATTGACGGCTGGTGAAAGTCAATCAAATCTGCTTCTGAACTCGCCTCAGAGTTGCAGTTGCGTTAAAGCTTCTGTCGCATGTCTGCGTTAAAGATATTAAGTGAGCGTATGAACAGTTCATGACGCTAACAAGGGTGGTACCGCGGGAACCAAAAAATCTCTCGTCCCTTTCCAGGGATGAGGGTTTTTTGTTGATTTTAGAAAAATCTGAATTCTTGCAGTGGTCATCTGAGCAGATAAAGCCGTACATATTAAAGGAGGTTTTCACATTGAGTTTTCAGCATCGGGAAATTGAAAAAAAGTGGCAGGATTATTGGCTGACACATAAAACATTCGCCACATCTGACTCGGAAGATAAACCAAAGTTTTATGCGCTAGATATGTTTCCTTATCCATCAGGAGCAGGGCTTCATGTAGGGCATCCTGAAGGATACACAGCAACGGATATTTTATCACGTATGAAACGTATGCAGGGATACGATGTTCTTCATCCAATGGGATGGGACGCATTTGGTCTTCCAGCGGAACAATATGCGCTGGATACAGGAAATGATCCAGCTGCATTTACAGAAGAGAACATTAATAATTTCCGCCGTCAAATTCAATCATTGGGCTTCTCGTATGATTGGGATCGAGAAATTAACACGACAGATCCGAATTATTATAAATGGACCCAGTGGATTTTCTTGAAATTGTACGAAAAAGGATTGGCGTATATTGATGAAGTACCTGTAAACTGGTGCCCAGCACTCGGTACAGTCCTTGCAAATGAAGAAGTCATTGATGGGAAAAGTGAGCGCGGAGGGCATCCTGTTGAACGACGTCCAATGAAGCAATGGATGCTAAAAATTACAGCATATGCGGACAGGCTGTTAGAAGATTTAGAAGACATTGATTGGCCTGAAAGCATCAAAGACATGCAGCGCAACTGGATTGGACGTTCTGAAGGTGCACATGTTCACTTCGAAGTAGAAGGACATGACGAACAGTTTACGGTGTTTACAACACGTCCTGATACACTATTTGGTGCAACATATGCCGTTCTTGCACCAGAGCATGCACTAGTTGAAAAAATTACAACAGCTGCTCAAAAAGAAGCAGTTGAAGCATATATCAAAGAAATTCAGTCTAAGAGTGACTTAGAGCGAACAGATCTTGCTAAAACGAAAACGGGCATTTTCACAGGTGCTTATGCCATCAATCCATTGAATGGGGAAAAGATGCCGATCTGGATTGCAGATTATGTGTTAGCCACATATGGCACTGGAGCGATCATGGCAGTTCCTGCTCATGATGAACGTGATTATGAATTCGCCAAAACATTCGATCTTCCAATCAAAGAGGTTGTCGAAGGTGGAGACATTGACAAAGAAGCCTACACAGGTGATGGAAAGCACATCAACTCTGATTTCTTAAACGGCTTAGGGAAAGAAGAAGCAATTGAAAAAGCGATTGCATGGCTGGAAGAACATCAAAAAGGTGAAAAGAAAGTCACTTATCGTTTAAGAGACTGGCTGTTCAGCCGTCAGCGTTACTGGGGAGAGCCAATTCCAATTATTCATTGGGAGGACGGAACATCTTCAGCTGTTTCAGAAGAAGAGCTTCCACTGATTTTGCCTAAGACGACTGAGATTAAGCCAAGCGGAACAGGTGAATCACCTTTAGCGAATATTAAAGATTGGGTAGAGGTCGTCGATCCAGTGACAGGTAAAAAAGGACGCCGTGAAACCAATACGATGCCACAATGGGCAGGTAGCTGCTGGTACTTCTTACGTTATATTGATCCACATAACACAGAAGAACTTGCATCGCCTGAAAAGCTGAAGAAATGGCTTCCGGTTGATGTGTATATTGGTGGAGCAGAACATGCTGTGCTTCATCTGCTATATGCACGATTCTGGCATAAATTCTTGTATGATATTGGTGTTGTTCCAACAAAAGAACCGTTCATGAAATTGTTCAACCAAGGAATGATTCTTGGTGAAAATAATGAAAAAATGAGTAAATCAAAAGGGAATGTTGTCAACCCAGATGATATCGTAGAATCTCATGGTGCAGATACATTAAGACTGTACGAAATGTTCATGGGACCTTTAGATGCGTCGATTGCTTGGTCTGAAACAGGTCTTGATGGTGCTCGTCGTTTCCTAGATCGTGTATGGCGTCTGTTTACAAATGAAGATGGCTCCATCAGTGATAAAGTGACAGAGCAATCTGGCGGCGCATTAGAGCGCAGCTACCATGAAACCGTCATGAAGGTAACGGATCATTATGAAGGCTTACGTTTCAATACTGGGATTTCACAATTAATGGTGTTCATCAACGATGCATACAAGGCTGACACACTGCCGAAAGAATATGCAGAAGGATTTGTGAAACTTCTTTCTCCGATTGCACCGCATGTAGCGGAAGAGCTTTGGAATAAACTTGGTCATGAAGGGTCTATTTCTTATGAAGCATGGCCGCAATATGATGAGTCAAAACTTGTCGATGATGAAGTGGAAATTGTCGTACAGTTAAATGGAAAAGTGAAAGCAAAATTAACGGTTCCTGCTGATGCAACAAAAGAGCAGCTAGAAGAGCTTGCGAAAAATGATGCACGGATAAAAGAACAGCTTGAAGGGAAAACAATCCGTAAAGTGATTGCAGTTCCTGGAAAACTTGTCAATATTGTCGCGAACTAATGAACGCACCCATCGGTATCCAGCCGATGGGTGTTGTTTATTTCCCGGGACATAATTTTGTCGAAAACAAGGTAATTCCTCCATCAATCTCGTATTTAACAAGTTGATCAAGAAAATGAGGAGTGACGTCAATGGAAAAGGAAAGCAAACGTGAACAACTGCTCAGTTTATTAGGGGAAATGCCGGAGCGCCATCGTGTGGAGGCGTATACGTTAAAGATTGAGGAACGTGAATCGTACTTAGTAGAAACACTCATTCTCTCTATTCATGGGGTGGAGGAAGTTCCGGCTTATTTTGTGAAGCCGAAAGATACAGTGAAAAAAAGGCCTGTTGTCTTGTTTCAGCATTCTCATGGTGGGAATTATGTGGATGGGAAAGAAGAGTTATTGAAGGGGGCTCATTATTTGCAAGCGCCTTCATACGCAAAAGAATTCACTTCAAAGGGCTATAGTGTGTTGGCGATTGATCACGCGGGATTTGGTGAAAGAAGGGGAAGAACAGAAAGTGAAATTTTCAAAGAAATGCTGTTAACAGGAAAAGTGATGTGGGGCATGATGCTGTATGAGAGCATGTGTGCAATTGATTATTTGCTGTCCCGCTCTGATGTGCTTCCAGAGCGTTTAGCTGTTTTTGGGATGTCAATGGGCGGCCTTCTTTCATGGTGGACGGCAGCACTTGATGAGAGGGTCAGTGTGTGTGTGGATCTTTGCGCACAGGTTGATCATCACACATTGATTGAAACAAATCATTTAGATAGACACGGTTTTTACTATTATGTACCGAGCTTAGCTAAGCACTTTACAGCAGCTGACATCCAAGAAATGATTTTCCCAAGACCGCATTTAAGCTTAGTTGGAAAACATGATCAGCTTACACCTGCTGAAGGTGTTGGACGAATTCAACAGACATTAAGTCAAGCCTATCAAGCTGCTTCCTTAAAGGAACGTTATCAGCTTGTAGGTTTACATGCAGGTCATTTTGAAACGGCTGCTATGCGCCACGAGGCTACACGTTTTTTGAAAAAGTGGCTGTAATCAATAGACGGCATGGACATACTACTCCGATAGAAGATGAAGGAGGAAACAGATGAAAAAAATCACCATGATTGGCGGATGTGGTGTCATCGGACGTTTATTAACTAAAGAGCTCTCTTCGGAGTATGACCTGACCATCATTGATCAAACAAGATGTGTAGAAGAAGTCATTTTTGCAAATGCGGCAATTGAAGAGGAGTTGCTTCAAGCCATTCCAAGAGATACAGATGTGATCATTCATCTTTTAAACATAGACATGACGCATGATGTGATGAATGAAAAGGAGTTTGTAAAAATGAATGAGGTGTTTTGGATAAGCACGTATAATATGTTTCGTTCAGCGGCCAGGTTAAGCATTCCAAAAGTTATTTTTGCAAGCAGTAACCATGTGACAGATCGCTATGAAAAAGATGGTCACTCCTTACTAGGGCGAGAAATTACGACTGATGATGTACCAGCAACGAAAAATGTGTATGGCATTTTAAAATTTGCTTCCGAACAGCTAGGGCGTTTGTTTCACGATCAAACAGGTATGTCTGTCATCAATTTGAGAATTGGAACCGTCGTGACAGATGAGATGGAAGGATTGCACACTAAAAAAAGAACGAAACGAACGCTTCTTTCACATGAAGACCTTTTCGGCATGATCAAGGCTGCCATCGAAACGGACGTTCCATTCGGGACTTATTATGCCGTATCAGAAAACGAAGGAAAACCTTGGTCTACTCAGTCAACGAAGCAGGAGTTAGGCTACAGGCCAGATGTCAATACGGCAGAAATTCTGAAAGAAAACGATCAGGCATAGGGCATAATCATGACATTAGCTCATGATCTTTTTCTTTTCATTGATGAGGCTAAAAGCACGAATGGCATGATCATCTCTGTGGTCTGTCATGATGATTATAGACGCTTTCTTCCCCCGTTTGTTACATTTTAATCACGATATCGTCAAAGGCTGCAGCTTATGTTCAGACAAAATGATAACGCTTACAAAGGAAGGGCGTGATGAACATAGATCGTTCTATTAAAGGCCGATTGTTCAATGTATTTAATTACTCTTTTCTACTCATGTTCGCATTAATATGTGTGCTCCCGTTCATCCATGTCATTGCCGCCTCTTTTGCGACAGTAGAAGAGGTCATCTCAAAGAAGTTTATTTTGTTTCCAACGACGTTTTCTCTAGAGGCCTATCGCTATATCTTTTCTACAGATATTGTGTATCGCAGCCTGATTGTATCCATTCTTGTGACACTCGTTGGAACAGCGGTCAGCATGTTTTTATCCTCACTTATGGCGTATGGGCTGTCTCGTCAGGAGCTAAAGGGCCGAAGAACCCTCATGTTTCTCGTTGTCTTCACGATGCTGTTTAGCGGAGGGATGATTCCGACGTTTATCGTCGTGAAAACACTTGGGCTGCTTGATACTTACTGGTCACTCATTCTGCCAGTGGCCATCAATGCATTCAATTTGATCATTTTGAAAAACTTCTTTCAAAACATACCAGCAAGCCTTGAAGAATCAGCGAAGATGGACGGCTGTAACGATTTAGGGATCTTCTTTAAAATCGTACTGCCACTTTCTTTGCCAGCTATTGCGACGATTTCACTTTTTTATGCCGTGACGTATTGGAATACGTACATGACAGCCATTTTATATTTAAACGATTCGGTGAAATGGCCAATTCAGGTCCTGTTAAGACAAATCGTCATTGTATCAAGCGGTATGCAGGGAGATATGTCAGATATGGGCTCATCAACACCGCCGCCAGACCAAACCATTAAAATGGCGGTCATCGTCGTGGCGACCATTCCCGTTCTGCTTGTCTATCCATTTATTCAAAAGCATTTCAACAAAGGGGCATTACTAGGTTCTGTAAAGGGTTAAAAAGATGGAATAACGGAGGGATCTTATGGGGAGAAAGAAATTATGGCTGATTGCCTTTGTTTTGTTATTTGCCGCAAGCGGTATTCTGTCAGCTTGTTCAAGTAAAGGGGCAAGCTCATCAGATGAAAAGGTTGATTTAGACAAAAAGGTGAAACTGACATGGATGGCGATTTTGTATCATCAGCAGCCGCCGAAAGATTCAGTGTTAGAAGAGATTGAGAAGCTCACAAATACAGAGCTTGATATAACGTGGGTGCCTGATGCGGTGAAAGAAGATCGTTTAAATTCAGCACTTGCCGCAGGGAACCTCCCGCAAATTGTGACGATTCAAGACATTAAGAATTCATCTGCTATCAATGCGTTCAGATCAGGCATGTTCTGGGAAATCGGTCCATACTTAAAGGATTATCCAAATTTAAGTAAGATGAACGAACTGATTAATAAAAATGCCTCTATCGATGGGAAGCTTTATGGCATTTATAGAGAGAGACCACTTTCAAGACAAGGGATTGTCATTCGAAAGGATTGGCTTGAAAATTTAAATTTGGATACACCTAAAACGCTGGATGACCTTTATGAAGTAGCCAAGGCATTTACTGAAAAAGATCCGAACAAAAATGGTAAGGACGATACAATTGGTTTTACAGACCGTAACGATTTGATTTACGGTGCATTTAAAACGCTCGGTTCTTATGAAGGAATGCCAACAGATTGGAAAGAAGAAAATGGCAAATTTACGCCAGACTTTATGACAGATGAATATATGAATACAATGAAATATATGAAAAAGCTGCGTGACAATGGCTATATAAACAAAGACTTCCCAGTCACAAGCAAAACGCAGCAGCAAGAATTGTTCTCACAAGGAAAAGCGGGTATCTATGTTGGAAATATGGTAGATGCAGTGAACTTAAGAGATGATGCAACAGATAAGAACATGGAAGTGGATATTATCAACCGAATCAAAGGCCCAGATGGCAAAGAACGTGTATGGGCATCAGGCGGCCATAATGGCATCTTCGCCTTCCCTAAAACAAGCGTCAAATCAGAAGCAGAGTTAAAGAGAATTTTGGCTTTCTTTGACCGCATTGCAGAAGAAGACGTGTATGGTCTCATGACGTATGGGATTGATGGAAAGCACTATAACAAACAAGATGGAAATACATTTGTGAGGGAAGAAAGCCAAGTGAAAAGCTGGCAGACAGATGTACAGCCGCTTGTCAGCCTCGTAGGGATTGATAAACGTTACTTGAAAAATAAAGGCGATGCAGTTCGTACAAAATATGAAGAGCTAGAAGAAGACAATAAAAACATCATTGTCGCTAACCCTGCTGAAAGCCTGTATTCAGAAACGGCATCAGAGCGAGGAAATGAATTGAAGAAAATCATCGATGATGCAACCTATAAGTTCATTCTTGGTGATATCAACGAAGAACAATTTAAGAAAGATGTAGAGAAGTGGAAATCAAATGGTGGAAATAAAATCATAGAAGAATATGAAGCTTCCTTTAAAAAATCAAAATAATGAACATGAAGACCCCCGCTTAGTAAAAAGCGGGGGTGTTTTCATTAAAAGTCGAAGTTGTCTGGAACAGGACCAATTCGTTTATTTTCATTTAAGGCAGACAGGCGTTTCATATCCTCATCAGATAGGACAAAATCGAAAATATCGGCATTTTCTTTTAAACGATGGGCTTTCGTTGATTTAGGAATCGTAATGACGCCTTTTTGCACATCCCAGCGCAAAATAATTTGAGCAGGTGTTTTGCTGTATGTGCCCGCAAGCTCCGTGATCAGCGGGTGATGCAGCAGCTCTCCCTGCATAAGTGGTGACCAGGCTTCCATTTGGATGCCATGTGTTTTCAAATACGTAAACAGCGTTTCCTGCGTGAGTTTTGGATGAAACTCGACTTGATTAATCGCTGGAATGATGTCCGCATCTTTCAATAATTCATCTAGATGATGCGGCTGGAAGTTACTTACACCGATGGCTCTAACTTTTCCTTCACGGTACAGCGTTTCAAGCGCGCGCCATGCTTCCTTGTATTTCCCTTCAACTGGCCAGTGAATTAAATACAGATCAAGGTAATCAAGCTGAAGTTTTTTCAGGCTGTCTTCGTATGCTTTTAGTGTCGCTTCATATCCTAAATCGGCATTCCACACTTTGGATGTCACAAAGATGTCTTCGCGGCGAAGGCCTGTTTCTGCTAGACCAAGTTGTATGCCTCGTCCAACACCTTCTTCATTGCCGTAAATAGAAGCTGTATCAATACTGCGATATCCTAATTGAATGGCTGTTTTAACAGCTTCAATTAATTCCGTTCCCTCTTCAACCTGAAAGACCCCAAGACCAAATCCTGGCATGCGGACGCCGTTGTTTAATGTTTTTGTACTTTGTAAATCGTTCATATGAAAGACTCCTTTAAATGGTTTGTTTGTATTCTTTTTGTTCGATTTGATGACTCACCATCGTGAGTATGGCCGCCATGAGCACCATGATGCCGCCAACCCAGCCGGTATGCACAAGCCCAAGGGTATCTGTCACGATACCGCCTAAAAATGAACCAATGGCGATACCTGCATTAAAGGCAGCGATATTCAGAGCGGAAGCAACATCGACAGCTCCAGGTGTATACCTTTCTGCAAAATCAACGACGGCAACTTGAAGGCCGGGTACATTCATGAAAGCAAACAGTCCCATCAGCATCACAGTTCCAATCCCGAGTGTCATAAATCCAGCAGTAAAGCTAAGGATAAACAAGATGAGACTTTGAATGATAAACATATAAATCAGTGCCTTCATTGGCTGTTTATTCGCTGCTTTTCCGCCAATGACATTCCCAGCGGCGATGGTCATCCCGTATAACAGCAGGATCAAGGCAACTGTTTCAGGCGCAAGACCTGTCACATGCTGCAAGAGAGGGGATAAATAGGTGAAGACGACAAAAGTTCCTCCATACCCTGTAGCAGTAATGACAAATAAAAGCAAAATTCTTTTCGTCTTTAATAAGGCTGCTTGATCCTTAAACGTTGTTTTCACGCCCTGTTTCAATTGAGACGGAACAAGGAAATAGTTAGAAATCAGTGCGATTAGGCCAATCATGACAATCACACCAAATGACGTCCGCCAGCCGAGCTCATGACCAAGAAACGTACCGAATGGCACACCGGTCACAGTAGCGACTGTTAAACCAGTGAACATAAAGGCAATAGCGCTTGCCCGCTTTTCTTTCATTACAAGGCTTGCGGCAATTGTCGAGCCAATCGACATAAATACGCCATGTGATAGGGCTGAAATCACTCGTCCGATTAACAGTACAGAAAAGGTCGGGGCAATCGTGGCGAGTGTATTTCCGATCAAAAAGACGAGCATAATGAGCAAAAGCAATGTCTTTTTGTTCATAGCGGAAGTCAGGGAGGTTAGAATTGGTGCGCCAAAGGTAACACCGAGCGCATATAAAGAAACGGTCCAGCCGGCCTGACTGACACTCACGCCAAAGTCCTCTGAGATCATCGGTAGGAGACCTACAGAGATAAATTCAGTTGTACCTATAGCAAATGCACTAATCGCTAGTGCGAGAAGGGCAAAGTGATTTTGTTTGTTTTGCATAGTGATTCACATCCTTCTTTCATGACATTTTAATAGACGAAGCCGATCGGCAAGAGTTATTATCTAACATAGATGACAGAAAAAAAAGTACGTACTTTTTTGTAATATAGGTACTAAAAAGTGCCTGTTCAGCATCAAAAGGAGTGAAGCGACGTTGGAAAAGAAGAAATATAATATCTCTGTGGAGGCAACGCTTGAAGTGATCGGCGGGAAATGGAAGTGTGTCATCTTATGTCATTTAACACATGGGAAAAAGCGGACGAGTGAACTGAAGCGCCTCATGCCAAATATCACGCAAAAAATGCTCACACAGCAGCTGAGAGAGCTTGAAAATGACGGTGTGATTAACCGCATTGTATATGAACAAGTGCCGCCTAAAGTGGAGTATGAATTAAGTGAATACGGACAGTCACTTGAGCGAATTTTGAATGCGTTATGTGATTGGGGGGCAGCCCATATTGAACGAGTGTATGGAGAGCCGCTTTCAGTGCTAGAAGACAGCATTCTAAATGAACAGTTTAAATAAAAAAGTCCCGCTTTTTGTGAGAGCGGGACTTTGCTTTATGTGCCTTTTTTCTGATCACGGTATTTCCCAGGTGTCGTGCCTTCCAGCTTTTTAAAGGAGCGGATGAAATTTTGCGGATTTTTATATTTTAGCTTTTCCGAAATTTCTTTCACCGACATATCCGTTTCCACCAACCAGTTTTTGGCGACATGATGTCTGTAAGACGAGAGATATTCACTAAAGGAGATATCCATTTCTTTTCTAAAAATACTGCTTAAATAATTTGGGTTATAGTGCAGGCGTGTAGCGATTTCGTCCAATGTCAGATCTGAGTCAAATTCTTGATGAATGATATGAATGATTTTCTCTGAGATATTTTTATATTGAGAGTCTTCACGTGCGCCGAGCTGATCAATGATGGGTCGAATGATCTCATGTTTCAGCCACGCTTCTGTATCTTCAAACGTTTTAAACTCAAAGATCGTATCATAGAGCATTTTATTATCTTCGACTTCAAACAATTCAATGCCTAGCAAATGCATCAGCTCGATGAGATTGTTTAAAAAACGAGCGAGAGCAATCTGGTACTCATGTGGTCCAGCATTTTTAGAAAAAATGGATTGCAGAAGCACATGTAAATAGTGATCTGCCTTGCCTTGATCGCCTGCTTTAATGGCATCAAATAAATCATGCTGCAGCTGTTTTGGGAAGTGAGTCTTAAACGTCTTTCCTTGCTGAATATGCTCGTATAAAAGAATGGATTTTTTCTCTGCCTTGAGCCTATATTTTAAGGCTTCTTTTCCCTCAATATAAGCATGTTTGGCCATAGAGAGCTCTTTAAATGAGCGACTGATCCCAATGCTGATCGATAAGCCCAGCTCTTCCTCAATCCGCTGCTGAATTGTTTCGGCTAATTGATTTAAATATTCAGTAAATTCCTCTTCTGACTTCGATTGATTGAGAACAATCGTCGTTTGATGCTGATTGACAACGGTCGGCTGAAGGTGCTCCTCTAGCGGAATAATCTGCTCAATCAGTCCGTTTATCGCAAATAAAAGCAAGTCTGCATCCTTTTTTTCATACGGCGTTCCTTTTAGTGTATCGATTTGGGTTACAAGCATGGACAAATGGGACCAGTCACGAGGAAAGCCTAGACTTTGAAATCGGTTGTGAATCTCTTCTTCCGTCAGTTTGCCAAGCAGCAGCCGCACCATAAAGTATTGCTGTAAGTGGGTCACTTGCTGTTCAATCCGTTCCTCTAGATCATTGTTTTGATCTTTCATTTGTTTAATGCTCGATTCGATGAGCTCAAATTCATTTTGGAAAGGCTGTTTATGCAAAAACGACTCATTACGTGCAAAGGATTCGTATAATAAGCGAATCGGTTTATAAAAGTGTCTAGAGCCAAACCATGAAAATAATAATGAAAGCGCTAACAAAATAAAGCAAATAATAAAGGTGATCCACCCGATTGATTTCGTTTGCTGCTTTAGTTCTGGAATGGAGACAAAGGATAAGTATGTCCATTCGTTATAATCTGATTTTTGAAACGTAATTTGATAGTTTAGTTCATCGATTTTCATATCAAATTGTCCGGATCGTTCTTCAAGTGACAGGACATGTTTGACGAAATCTTGATTTTTTAACGAGTCACCAATTTGTTCTTTTCGATTATGTAGCAGTACTTTTCCGTTTGTATCAATGACAAACATACTATCAGATTGAGAGAAGTCAGGCATGTTGTCAGCAATCACGCAGCTTGGAATGCTGGCGACGGCGATCCCCTTCTTTTGGACACTGTTCATCGGAAGCTGCTTGATTAAATTCACATTGTATTTGCAAAAGGATGTCTTTCCTTCTTTTGTTGAGACAAGTGGATTATTTTCTTCAAGTGCCCAGCTGGAATGACTCGGAATATTGAGGTAAGAGGTTAACGCTTTCTCTTGATCTCCGTTTGAGACATGATAAAGACCAGAATTGTTCATATACCAATCTTCCATTTTACTAACAAGTGTAATATTGGAGAGATCGGTGTCGAAGGTTTGCAGGTAATTCAGTTCTTGCTGGACTTGATTATAAAGTTGGAATTGGTCTGGATTTAAAGGTTCTGCCAGTGTTTGAAGGAGAGGCGGCGAACTGACATAGTGAGTGAGAGAATGATCTACTGTCTTTAGAATATGCTCAATATTGGATTGCGTTTGTTTGACGCTGTCCAGCTTTTCATTTGAAATATTTTCGAGTGCAGTTTTTTGCGAATGCTGATAAGAAAAAATACCGACAATAATAACAGGAATTGTACTAAGCACGAAAAAAAACGTCACCAGCTTGTAATAAAATTTATACTGCTTTCTTTTCATAAAACCCCCCATTTCAAACGAAACAATCTTTTCCCCTTAGTTTATTAATCCAAAAATCTGGTAGGTTTGTCAATAATCATTTTCTGAGATTAGGATCATTTTCTTATGTTTTATGTAACGTTTTGAGTAGCTTCCCCTGAGTAAATATGATCTGATGATATGATTGTAGACGGATTTTTCATCCTTAAGATACAGTTAACACATGCATCAGCATGAGGGGAGGCTTTATCTGTGAAAACACAGGATGTCACTGCCAAGGGTGTGCCTGCGGCAGCTTTGAAAAAAGAAAAGAGAAAGCGCTTACTTAACCAATTACTTAGTCAAAAATTTCTGTATTTAATGATTTTGCCAGGGCTCCTTTATTTTCTTGTCTTTAAATATGTCCCTATGTGGGGGCTGATCATTGCCTTTCAAGATTACCAGCCGTTTCTCGGAATTCTTGGCAGTGAGTGGGTTGGCTTCAAACACTTTATTCGCTTATTTACAGAACCAACATTTTTCATTTTATTAAAAAATACGCTCATTTTATTTGCCATGAATGTCGTGATTTTCTTTCCGATTCCAATCTTATTAGCCCTTCTTTTAAACGAGGTCAGATTGGCACTGTTTAAGAAATTTGTTCAGACAATGATTTATATTCCTCACTTCATGTCATGGGTGATTGTCGTGTCCTTATCTTTTGTTTTGTTAACGGTAGATGGCGGGTTAATCAATGAATTGATTGCTTTCTTCGGAGGAGAAAAGATTAACTTCCTTCTTAGTCAAGAATGGTTTAGACCCATGTACATTTTGCAGGTAATCTGGAGAGAAGCGGGTTGGTCAACCATTATTTATCTTGCGGCGATTACAGCAGTAGATCCGCAGCTATATGAAGCAGCAAAAATGGATGGAGCCGGCAGACTCAGACAAATGTGGCACATCACCCTTCCTGCGATTAAAAGTGTCATTGTTGTACTACTCATTTTAAAAATCGGTGATACATTAGAGCTTGGATTTGAACATGTCTATTTATTACTCAATGCGACCAACAGGGAAGTCGCAGAGATTTTTGATACGTATGTGTATACAGCTGGTCTGAAGCAAGGACAATTCAGCTATAGTACCGCTGTTGGTTTATTTAAAGCAGCCGTTGGACTTATTTTGGTTATGATGGCGAACCGTTTAGCGAAGAAGTTTGGAGAAGAAGGGATTTATTAAAAGGGGAGATGAAGACCAATGACATTATCGATTGAAAAGGGATCACCGCTTGAGCATGCAGAGAAATTAGCACAAACAATAATGAAAGCGTATACACCGATTGAACTTCCGCCAGCTGGAAGGTGGCACTATCATCAAGGAGTTTTCCTTTGCGGAGTGATGAAGCTTTACGAAGCAACAGAAAACGAGGCGTACTTTGATTATGTGAAAAATTATGCTGACTCACTCATTGATGACCATGGGAATCTATTATTCCGCAGAGACGAGCTTGATGCCATTCAAGCAGGGCTCATTTTATTCCCGCTGATTGAAAGAACGGGAGAGAAGCGGTATGTGAAGGCAGCAGAAAAGCTTCGGGGGCTTTACCGGACGCTGAATCGCACGTCTGAGGGCGGTTTTTGGCATAAAGACAATTATGCCTATCAAATGTGGCTAGATGGTCTTTATATGGGTGGGCCTTTTGCTTTAAAGTATGCCCAGTTGACAGGAGAATCGGAGCTGGTGGACATGGTCATCCATCAAGAGCATCTCATGAGAAAGCATACCAAAGATGAAAAAACGGGCCTTTACTATCACGCATGGGATGAACGGAAAGTGATGCCATGGGCTGATCAACAGACGGGCTGTTCCCCAGAATTTTGGGCAAGATCCTTTGGCTGGTATGTCCTTGCGTTAGCCGATATGATCGAAGATTTACCAGAAGGACATGAAGGACGAAAAGTGTGGAAGGACACACTGACAGATATGCTGGAAAGTGTGGCAAAATATCAGGACGACGAAACGGGTCTATGGCATCAAATCATTGATAAAGGAAGTCATAGCGACAATTGGCTTGAAAGCTCAGGGTCATGTCTATTCATATATGCGATGGCAAAAGCCATGAATGAAGGATATGTCAGTCTTCGATATGTTGATCACGTGGTCAAAGCGTATCAAGGGTTGATTCAGTATAAAACGGAGGAAAAAGACAACGGCGATTTTACGGTGAACGATATTTGTATTGGAACATCTGCGGGATTTTATGATTATTACGTTGGTAGAGAGCGGAGCACGAATGATTTGCATGGAGCAGGCGCTTTTATTATGGCGTTAACTGAACTAGAAAAGCTGTCTGTGTTTCAAAAGGTATGAGGCGGCATCAAAGGGCTGCGGCATGGCTCCTCAGCTTCATCGCTGCCTTTTATTTGTCCGCCTGTCAGGGGAAAACAGAGGGGATTGATGTCCTTATTTTTTCTGACATGTCAAAAGCAATGAAAGACCAATTAGTGGAGAAAGCTTTTCAACCAAATCAAGAGACATACGACGTTCACATCTTCCCTGCAATTCCTGAAAAACTTCTTGTTGAAATTACTGCAAAAGAGGGGGACGTAATGTTTGTCCCAGAAGAAATGTTTAGAACGTATGATGATCCTGAAAGCTTTCAGCTGCTTGAAGAGATGCGGGTAGATGGCGAAGGGGCAGGACCATATACGGTGGAAGATGCAAAGACGGGAAATACAGTCGATTATGCGGTCCAAATCAAGAAAGGAACAAAGCAGCTAAATGGCTATACCTTTCGATTACACCGAGATATGGTCGCCTTTATTCCTGTGTATGCGGAGAAATCTAAAGAGGCACTGTCTCTCATGAAACAGCTTCGTGAAAACCAATAGAAAAAGGGGTGGGGGAATGTGAAAAGGGTCGCTGTTTGCGGGCTCAGTCACCGTGCTTTCAATATGTTTATCAAACCGCTCACCGAGGATTTCAACGAGCATTACAGGATTACAGGGCTCTTAGATGTAGATGAGAAGCGATATACACTTTGTCAGGAGCGTTTTCCATCACTAAGGGGCGTCTCATTTTTTCATGAGGATGCATTTGGTCAGATGGTGAAGGAAGCAAGACCAGATATCGTCATTGTGGCGGGGCGAGATGATACACATGTCACATATATCCTGCAGGCACTGGATCATGATCTGGATGTCATAACGGAAAAGCCGATGGTCACAACAGCAAAAGACGCCAAACAGGTGATGGAAAAAGAGGCAGAAAGCAAAGGGAAGGTCACCGTCACCTTTAATTATCGCTACAATCCATTCCATCGAAAGATAAAAGAGCTCATTTTAGATGGAAAGATTGGAAGGGTCACGTCTGTTGAGTTAAGCTGGCTCATTGATACGTATCACGGAGCCAGTTATTTTAAAAGGTGGAACCGCTCGCGTCAATATTCAGGCGGTCTGTCTATTCATAAATCGACCCATCACTTTGACTTGGTCAACTGGTGGATTGATCAAAAGCCGAAGCAAGTATTTGCCTATGGCGCACTGAATTATTATGGGGATGAAAGTCCTTGGAATCCTTTGCAGGGTGAAGAGAATCGATATTGTGGAACCTGTCATGTAAGAGATATCTGTCATTATGAAGCAAGGTGGAATCCGCGGGTAGAGCGCACAAAGGTGGAGGATGACCATATTGAATCGGGTGAGCAGCAGTCAAAGCAATACTCAAATTATCGCCCGGATGCCTGTATTTTTGATCAAGAAATTGATATTGAGGATACGTATGTGGCGTCAGTGGCTTATGATCAGGGGGCTTTGTTAAGTTACTCGATTCAATTTTCAGCGCCATATGAGGGCTACCGGCTTGCGATTAACGGGACGAAGGGACGGATTGAAACAAATGAGTTTCATGTGCCATCGAGAATCCCTTTTCAATTCCCTGAACAGACAATTGCATACTACCCGATGTTTGGTGGAAAAGAAACGATTGAAGTTGTGAAACAATCAGGTGGTCATGGAGGCGGAGATCCGCTATTATTAGCAGATTTATTTTTAGGAAAAGATCCGCTCATTCCTTATGACATTTCGGCAGGAGCAGAGGCGGGAGCTTATTCCATTGCACTTGGCGAAGGCATGTGGCGCTCAGTTGCAGAAAAACGTCCGATTGAAATAGAAGAATTGTTTCAAAAAGAGACGGTGTAACGAGAAAGAGAGGAGGGAAGAGAGATGGATCATGATGGATCAATGAGCAGAATGTTGCGCATGTGTGAGTGGGTGATGAGACTTGCCTATACGAATTTGTTATGGCTTTTGTTCACTTTACTTGGGCTTGGAATCTTTGGCTTCATGCCTGCAACAACAGCGTTATTTTCTGTGATGAGAAAGTGGATACAAGGGCATGAGCAAGTCAGCGTCTTTCAAACCTTTTGGAAAGTATACCGCGAAGAATTTGTACGCTCTAATGTCATTGGAGTGGTGCTGGTCATCATCGGGACAATTATTTATGTAGACCTTGCTTATATTTATCCAACGAGTTGGTTTTTACACGTGCTTCGCTTTGCGATCTATATCTTTGGTTTTCTGTTTATTGTCAGCTTGTTTTATATCTTTCCGCTGCTGGCTCATTATGATTGGAAAAAGCGTCTTTATTTGAAATTTTCCCTTCTGCTTGGCATCTCGTATTTGCAATATACGCTCTCTATGCTCGTTTTCTCGGCTGTTCTCTTTATCTTATTTGCTTATTTGCCAGGGATCGTGCCGTTTTTTAGCATCAGCATTCTCGCATATGGCCACATGTGGCTGGCCTATCAAGTGTTTAAAAAGATAGAGTTTGAAAGCGAGCAGCCGGCAGTTGATGTGAAGAAACGATTCCCGTCTTTCCTTCAATCCAAGCGGGTGAATACGCAGTGATGTGTATGATTTGCTATAATGGTGTCACCGTGAATAAAAGGAGAGATGAGAGTCGTGTCAGTAAAAGAAATTTCAATAGAAGAATTAAAGCAAAAGCTAGAGCAAGAAGAAGCCATTCAACTCGTCGATGTGCGTGAGGATGAAGAGGTAGCAGAAGGCATGATTCCAGAGGCAGTCCATATTCGAATGGGCGATATTCCTGAGAAGCTAGATGCGTTTGATAAGACGCAAGAGTATTATATTATTTGCCGTTCTGGTAAACGCAGTGAGAATGTCTGCTATTTCTTAGAAGACCAAGGCTATCAAGCAACCAATGTCGTTGGCGGCATGCTTGCATGGACAGGAGAAACAAAACCGAAGCTGTAAAAAGAAGTCCTTTCATCGACAAGATGGAAGGCTTTTTTTGTTCATATGTCCGTCTCTATTTGCATAAAAATAGAGTAGCAAGAGAAGGGAGAGTGGCATATGTGCTGAAGGTAGCTGTATTTGATGAAGAACACGAGAAAGATCTGCAAAGCGAAATCAATCTTTTTTTAAAAGGAATGGACGACGACCAAATTATTGACATCAAATACAATGTGGCGGTGATCTGTGAGCTAGGAGGAGAGCAGCTCTACTGTTTTTCAGCGCTCATTTTATATAAAAAATAAAAGGACCTGCTGAAGGGTCCTTTCAGCGTGTAGACAAACCCTCGCATTCGTTGTCAGTCCTGCGTGCTGGTGCTCACGAATGTCAAATTCGCTCCGCGCCAGTACTCGTCCTTCCTAGTCTGCAAAGGTTTTCTATCACGCTGAAAAGAAGAAAAAGGGCTAAAATAAAGGTCCTTTTGACATGATCAACTAGCATCAATATGTAAACGATGCTTTTTGCAGTGAACGCATTGAAAGAGGTAGCCTTGTAAGTCTCCTCCGTTCACGAGCCATTGTTTCAGGTTCTCTTTTGTGAAATGTCCACCACTGCAAATCTCTTCAATATCCTCTGAGAGTTCTTCCTCTAAATGCTCAATCTCTTTCCATCCAACATACTGCACAATCGCGCAAAAATCCCCGCAATGGCTTAACCAATATTCCTGCTGCCATCCGCGGTAACCCGGCGTTCTGTAGATCAGTTCATCTATATATTCTTCATGATCGACGTCATCACAACTCACATCGTCTTGAAACATTCCATTATATGTTTGAGCAGCTGATCCATCTTTAATGCACCAAGGACAAATGCCAGAAACGTCTTCAACAGAATAAAAAGGACCATGATATACATAATCTCGTTCTTTCTCACAAACGGGGCATATCGTCTGCTCTTTTTTAATCACATGTAATGAAACTGGGTCTGGGTTGTACTTGAACGTAGGTAACGTCATATAAACCTCCATTATGTAGAAAAGTGATGATTCAACACTATTTTATCGGAATACACAATGTCATGACAATCTTCAATTATTTCAACGAGAAAAAAAGCCGTTCGGATGAGGAACGACTTTTCTCTTGTGATGATTATGCTTTTTTTACTCTTGGACTTCTTGGTTTATTGTACTTATTTGCTTGTTTAATCGCTCTTCGTTCTTCATTTAGTGACTTGTACAGGGATACAATCATTAAAATGATGACAACAGAGAACGGCAAAGCAGCAAGTTTGGCTGTGTTTTGCAAGGCTTCAAGACCGCCTGAAAATAAGAGCACTGCCGCAACTGCTGACTGGATAATACCCCAGCTGATCTTTACACTATTGGATGGATTTAATGATCCATAGGTTGTCTGCATGCCAAGCACAAAAGTGGCTGAGTCTGCTGATGTGATAAAGAATACCGCAATTAAAATAAGAGCTAGAATCGATGTGATCATTGCCAGCGGATATTCATTTAGTACACCAAAAAGCATGGTTTCCGTAGAAAGGCCTGCAACATCGACAATATTCTTTTGCTGTAAGTCCATCGCAGAAACACCGAAAATAGAGAACCAAAGAAATACAAGGATAGATGGAGCAACTAACACACCAACTAAAAACTCTCGAATGGTTCGTCCACGTGATACACGTGCAATAAAGATCCCGACAAATGGTGCCCAAGAGATCCACCATGCCCAATAAAAGATCGTCCATCCGTTAATCCATTCTCTCTTTTCAGGGTCATTTGGAGATAAGCGAAAGCTCATTTGAACGATGTTGGATAAGTATTGTCCAATAGAGTCAGTAAATGAATTTAAAATATAAACTGTTGGACCTACCAAAAGTAAGAAAAACATCAGAACAGCTGCTAATACCATGTTGATATTACTTAAATATTTAATCCCTTTACCAATACCGCTAAGAGCAGATGCAAGGAAGAGCACCGTCACAATGATGATAATAATCAATTGTGTGCTAAAGGCATTTGGAATGTTAAATAGATAATCCAATCCGCCATTGATTTGTGCTGCGCCTAATCCTAAGCTCGTTGCAACACCAACAACTGTCGCAAACACAGCAATACAATCGATGGTTTTTCCGATCCATCCGTGCGTTTTATCTCCTAAAACTGGCTGCAGTGTTGCACTGATTAAGCCAGGCGCATCTTTTCTAAATTTAAAGTATGCAATGCAAAGCGCAACAATGGCATAGATCGCCCATGCATGAAGTCCCCAGTGGAAAAAAGTATAACGAAGGGAATCACGGAAGGCTTGTGCAGTTTCAGTGTCACCCGTTGGTGATTGAATCGCATAATGACTGATCGGTTCAGCTGCTCCGTAAAAAACAAGTCCAATGCCCATTCCAGCACTAAATAGCATCGCAAACCAAGAAAAAAGACCAAATTCAGGCTCTTCACCTGGCTTACCTAATGTAATTTTTCCGATAGGGCTAAAGATAAAGAATAGACAAAAGCCGACAAGCAGTGATACGACTAATAAATAATACCAGCCGAAGTCATTTGTAATGTATGTTTGAATTTGATCTGTCACATTTTGCAGTGATTCTGGAGAAAAGGCTCCCCATAGAACGGCAATAAATGTGATAGCAATCACAATCCAAAATACACTTGATACGTTTTTCACACCATCTCACTCTCCTGTTGTTCTACACGTTTAAGCAGAGGATTTTGTTTAATATCCCCTGTCTCAACTATTTTCAAACAAAAAGAGGCGAGTTTCTCACTCGACCTCTATTTTACCGTAACATGTTTTGCTTCCATTTATCAACCATCGATATGTGAAGATGACTTTTCTTCAATTCGTTTGCGCAGACGGTAGACATATTCTTTTAAACAAACTGCGAAAATCGTAAACGCTAAAATAATGGCGATTTTTAACGGGGTAATGGACAGCTTCATAAAGAAAGCGGCTGTCAAACTAATGACAACTGCAAGGACAATCGGAAGTGCGCGTCTAATCATTGAAATCTCTCCTTTACTTCTAGTGCGGCATTCATGCCAGCTAACCTGCCTGTCACAAGTGCTGACGTAATATTGTAACCGCCTGTGTAACCGTGAATATCTAAAATTTCTCCGCAGAAATAAAGACCGGCCATTTTTTTGGATGCCATTTTCTTCGGTTCAATTTCTTTGACAGAAACGCCGCCACCTGTAACAAAGGCTTTATCTAAAGAAAGCGTCCCATTTGCATGGACGATGAAATGTTTACAATCATGAGCAAAAGCGCGCAGTTTATCTTTAGCCAGACCAGAAAATGTCTCCTGCGGATCAATGCCATTTCGTTCTAAAAGGAACAATAAATAGCGCTCTTGCATCCAAGATTTCAGGACATTTTTAATGGCTTTTTTTGGTTCATCTTTTAGATCGCGATGAAGCTTTTGGAATAGCTCCTCGTCATTGAGCTTTGGGTATAAGTCAATTTGAAGACGGACGGCCTGTTGCTTTTTCAGTTCCTTCACAACAAATCCGCTGCATCTCAGAACGGCAGGACCTGATAAGCCAAAGTGTGTAAAGATCATATCCATGACATGAGTGACGACGGGTTTTCCTTTTTTATTTAAAACACTCACGGCCACACTTCTTAATGAAAGACCTTGAAGCACTTTGTCCTTAATAAAACGCTCGTCTGACGTGACGGGTACTTCGGTTGGGAAGAGCTCTGTAATGGTATGGCCAGCGGCTTCTGCCCATGCATAGCCATCGCCAGTAGAGCCTGTATGCGGCACACTTTTCCCGCCAACAGCAATGACAACGGCATGACTTGAAATTTTTTCATCATTATTTGTAACAATTCCAGCTGCTTGTCCGTCTTGATACAGAACGGTTTTAATCTTTTCATTCGTTCGAATGGTCACATTGAGCACGCGGAGCCTATCCAATAGGGCATCCACAACAGATTGTGCTTTGTTTGAGACAGGGAACATACGTCCATGGTCTTCTTCTTTTAGTTCAATACCTAGATTTTCAAAGAACGAAATAATATCCTCGTTATTGAACTCAGAAAATGCACTATATAGAAAACGGCCGTTTCCGGGAATATGCTTGATGATTTCTTCTACTGGAAGGCGATTGGTCACATTGCAGCGTCCACCGCCAGAAATGGCGAGCTTTCTGCCAAGTTTGTTTCCTTTGTCAATTAACAGAACCGATGCACCGTGTTCTGCCGATGCAATCGCGGCCATCAGTCCAGAAGGTCCACCGCCAATGACAATGACATCATAATGTTTCATGTTACATTCCTCTTTCTACTTTCAGTCATTTCTCTATTATAACGAAGATTGGGGAAGGCTGAAATATGAATTGATTGGTTTTGTGACTTCTGTATTGGATTTGTTACCTGTGCGATGAAATGATGTGTTAAAATAGTTAAGTTGAATATTCATTAGAAAAATGGTGGTTAAGCGCATGTCTAATAAACTGCTTCGTGGTACGTTGGTTTTAACGATAGGGACTTATCTCTCTCGTATTCTTGGTATGATTTACTTAATTCCATTTAGCGCAATGGTCGGAGCGACTGGTGGTGCGCTATTCCAATATGGATACAATCAGTATACGATCTTTTTAAGTATTGCTACGCTCGGTTTTCCAACAGCGGTATCGAAATTCGTCTCTAAATATAATGCAATCGGCGATTATGAGACAACAAGAAAAATGTTCAGGGCGGGTATGTCGGTCATGCTTGTCACCGGTATTATCGCCTTTTCTATTTTATATTTGACCGCACCGATCTTTGCCAAGATTCAGCTTGGAGGATCGAATGAAACGGGCGGTTTGACGGTCGATCAAGTGGTTTATGTGATTCGGATGGTCAGTTTGGGTCTATTGGTTGTACCCATTATGAGTCTTGTGCGAGGGTTTTTCCAAGGGCACTCGATGATGGGCCCGACAGCTGTTTCCCAAGTCATCGAACAACTTGTCAGAATCATCTTCCTATTAACAGCGACGTTTATCATTTTAAAAGTGCTTGACGGCGGTCTTGTTATTGCGGTTGGTTATGCCACATTTGCCGCACTCATTGGTGCGTTTGGCGGTCTATTTACGCTTTATTTATATTGGCTGAAGCGGAAAGATCGGCTTTTGGCAATGCAGCCGAATACAGGGGACTATTCTGGATTATCTTATAAGCAAATGTTTACAGAGCTGTTCAGTTATGCAGCACCCTATGTGTTTGTTGGGCTTGCCATTCCGATTTATTCTTATATTGATACAAATACAATTAACAGAGCGATGATTGCATCAGGACATCAGGATATTAGTACAGCGGTTCTGTCTATTGTGACGTTATATTTACCGAAGCTTGTCATGATTCCTGTGTCACTTGCAACTGCATTTGGTTTAACATTGATTCCTACCATAACGGAATCCTTTACAGCGCGAAATTACAAGCTGCTGAATCGGCAAATTGATCAAACGATGCAGGTCATTTTATTCTTCGTTCTGCCTGCTTCGTTTGGCATTTCGGCATTGGCTGGACCAGTTTATTGGTTTTTCTATCCGTCTGTGCATCCTGAGATTGGGACTTCTATTTTGTTTTGGTATGCACCTGTTGCGTTACTGTTTTCTTTATTCACCATTAACGCAGCGATTTTACAAGGGATTAACAAACAAAAATTTGCGATCGTCAGTCTTTTGTTAGGGATTATCATTAAAACGGTTCTCAATATCCCGCTGATTAGCTGGCTGCAAGGAAACGGTTCTGTGCTTGCAACGGCATTAGGCTACAGTGCCTCGATTTTGTATATGTTCATCATGATCAAGCGTCATGCAGGCTATTCGTTCCGCAGGATTTTCAAACGGTTTATTTTAATTGGTATTTTAACGGCAATCATGGCTGTAGTGGCTTATGTGACATGTCAGCTTGTGAGTCAAGTCATTTCATATGAAGGCGGAATCATACAAGCTGGTATTGTTATTTTGATTTCAATGATTACTGGCGGCGGTGTGTATATGTTCTTATCTTATAAAGTTGGATTGTTAGAGCGTGTACTTGGCAGCCGGATGCCATCATTTTTAAGAAAAAAGAGTTAAGAAGAGGTGGAGAAGCATGAGGCTTGATAAATTGCTGGCCAATACCGGCTTTGGTTCAAGGAAAGATGTAAAGAAGCTGGTCAAGGCCCGGGCTGTCACAGTGAATGGAGAAGTGGCGAAGCAGGTGAAAGATCATGTCGATCCAACAAATGATGAAGTGCTCGTGCATGGAGAGCGTGTAGAGTATAAAGAATTCATTTATCTCATGATGAACAAGCCAGACGGTGTCATTTCAGCAACGGAGGATCTGCGAGATGAGACGGTTGTTGATTTACTAGAGCCAGAGGATATGGCAAGGGAGCCATTCCCTGTGGGGAGACTGGATAAGGATACAGTCGGTCTCCTCCTCCTTACAAATGACGGCCAGCTTGCTCATCAATTGTTATCTCCGAAAAAGCATGTCCCGAAAACGTATGAAGTTCATCTAAAATACCCGCTTGGAGATCAAGACATCACTCGTCTTGAAGAGGGAGTTGTGATTTTAGACGACTACCGAACGAAGCCAGCGAAGGTTGAAGTAGATGCCAACCAAGAGGCAGATACACGAATCCGTTTAACGATTACTGAAGGGAAGTACCATCAAGTGAAGCTGATGGCACAAGTCGTGGGCAATGAAGTGATCTTTTTAAAACGGCTCTCGATGGGGGCTGTTTCATTAGACGAAGATTTGGCGCCAGGAGAATACCGTGAATTGACGGAAGAAGAGTTAGACAGCTTAATCAATCGTGATTAATATAGAGCAAATGAAAAGAACCGGCATATCGCCGGTTCTTTTTGTTATATGGAAGTTCATTATTCGCTTATGATGATATTTTTACTTTTTTTCTCGTTGTTTCCCATTTGCCTCTGCTTGGACTATGAACAAGATCGTTATAGGCAAGCACGTTTAAGTCTCTTTGGATGGTTCTAGGTGTGATCCCGAATTCATCAACCAGCTCTTGTGTCGTCACAAGACCTTTCTCTTGAATGAACATATAAACTGATTTTATTCGAGTCATCATACGGTTTGTTGAAGGTTTCAAAAAACCACTCCCTATCAATAAGATCGGATGGACTTGACTAACCACAACTTACTACACTAAAACTGCGACATAAGGACATGCAACAATGGTAAATGTTCGTGTTTCTTAATGTTTTATTCTATTATACACGTTATTATGCATCTAGTTCCACCAAAAAGTCAACTTTACGTGTTTTTAAACTTGTCTTCATGAATGAAATTATGGTATATATCATGATTTGAATCCGGTTACAACCCAATAAACACAAGGTGTATAAAGAAAATTGCCACTTAAGAAAGAGCAAAAAATAAACACAGAAAATTTACAAAATAAAAAATCATTCATACAAAAAAGACACATTCAAATGAGAAATGTGTCTTTTTATTTTGGTTATCCTTCTAAGAAAAAGAGCTGCACGAAAAATAAGACGGCGAAAATGAGTACAAGAATATGCACTTCTTTCCATTTTCCTTTTGCCAGCTTCACAAGTGGATATGAAATAAATCCTAGTGAAATTCCTGTAGAGATGCTAGATGTCAGCGGCATGGAAAGAATCACAAGAAAAGCAGGAAATGCTTCGTCAAGCTCATTCCAGCGAATACGTGACACTGAATTCATCATCAAACAGCCGACAATGATTAAGACAGGTGAAGTGATGGACGGCAAAGACGAAATGGCTTGAACGAGTGGACCAAAAAACAAAGCCACAATAAACAATGCAGCAACGGTTAAAGAGGTCAGTCCAGTTCTTCCGCCAGCAGCCACTCCTGATGAGGATTCAATGTAAGCTGTGGTTGGGCTTGTTCCAAACATTGAGCCAATTGTCGTTGCAGCAGAGTCAGCAAGTAAGGCTCTGCGTACTTTTGGGAGCTGACCATTTTTCATTAAACCTGCTTGTTCCGCAACCCCGATCATTGTTCCTGTTGTATCAAAAATCGTCACAAGTAAAAAGGAGAAGACAACAGCATACAAGTGATGGGAAAATACATCGCCAAACGCAGCGAATGGATTTGTAATCAGCATTCCTTCAGGCAGTGCTGGGGTATCCACTAGCACTTTAGGAAAATGAAGCTGACCTGTTGCAAGTGCAATTAACGTGGTTGCTAACATGCCGATAAACAGCGCTCCATTCACTTGAAGAACCATTAATATGACAGAAATCATTAAACCAACGAGTGTCAAAATGACAACAGGTGAGCTTAAATTGCCAAGTTTCACAAGATTTTGTGGATCAGCAGTGATGATTCCAGACTGTCTTAGCCCAATGAATGCAATAAATAGTCCGATACCTGCTGTAATTCCGTACTTTAAATTATCTGGAATCGCCTCAATGAGTTGTTTTCTAAGGGATGTTAACGATAAAATAATAAAGAGTATTCCAGCAACAAATACCGCACTAAATGCTGTTTGATAGCTGAGACCTCCACCACCGACAACAGTGACGGTGAAATAGACATTCAGCCCCATACCTGGTGCAATGGCAATCGGATAGTTTGCAAAGAGTGCCATCCAGAGGGTACCGACAACAGCAGCGATAATGGTTGCAGTAAAGACTTGGTCAAAAGGAATGCCTGCATCTGAAAGGATTCCTGGATTGACGGCTACAATATATACCATCGTAAAGAATGTCGTCATACCAGCGAGTAATTCTTTCTTTATGTTGGTTTGGTTCTCTTTTAACTGAAACATAAAATCCTCCATTTACGAACATTATTACAAAACACTTAATATAATATTCGTTTTAAGGGTGGATTGCAACCTTTTTTCAAGGAGGAATGGAAAAATGAATTGGGAAGCAGAAGTCATACGAAAAAAAGACAGTTTGATTCAGGATACACAATCTTTTTTACAAATTGAAAGTGTCTTGGATGAAGAAGGCGGCACAGTAGGAAAACCGTTCGGTGAAAAAGTGGATGAGGCTCTTCAGTATATGCTCAAAAAAGGGCAGGACGAGGGCTTCAAAGTGAAAAATGTTGATGGTTATGCTGGTCATATTGAATATGGAGAAGGCGAAGATATCGTCGGTGTGCTATGCCATGTGGATGTCGTGCCTGCGGGAGACGACTGGACAACCCCGCCATTTTCAGCGGACATAAGAGAAAATAAAATCTTTGCAAGAGGAGCCATTGATGATAAAGGGCCGACCATGGCGGCGTTTTACGCATTGAAAATGTTAAAAGATGCCGGTCTACCGCTGTCGAAAAAGATTCGAATCATCATTGGCACAGATGAAGAAAGCGATTGGAGATGCGTCGATCACTATTTTAAGCATGAGGCGATGCCGCAAATTGGCTTTGCGCCAGATGCTGATTTTCCAATTATTCATGCTGAAAAAGGGATCATAGATGCCATCGTATCCTTTACATACGAACAATCAGAAGAAAACAAGCGTTACATCCTTAAGCAATTCACATCAGGCATGCGTCTCAATATGGTCCCAGATGAGGCTCGCGCGATTGTGGCAGCAGCAAATGATCACGATGCTGAAGCATTAAAAACGGCTTTTGCAGCCTATCTTGCGGAAAATCAGTTAACCGGTGAGACAAACCATACAGCAGATGGACTGACATTCACATTAAAAGGTGTATCAGTTCATGCAATGGAGCCGGCGAATGGCACAAATGCGGGCATTCATATGGCGAAATTCTTATGTGCGCATGAATTAGATGAAAGAGGGCTCGCTTTTACATCACAAATAAATGCTTTATTTGATCAAGACACAAGAGGACAAAAACTCGGCATCGCTTGTAAAGATGATATTAGTGGTGACTTGACCTTGAATGTTGGCACAATCCGCTATTCGCAAAACGAAGAAGCGAAGCTTGGGCTGAATGTCCGCTATCCCGTAACAGCGGACGGTGAGGAAGTCAAAAAAGGGATTGAACGAATAAAAGGGGCAGCGATTGAGAAATTTGATGACAGTCCTCCTCATCACGTCTCAAAAGACCATCCACTTGTGAAAACATTACAGCGTGTCTACGAAGAACAAACAGGAGATCCTGCCCATCTGATTGCAATTGGGGGAGGAACGTATGCAAGGTCATTAGAAGCAGGCGTTGCCTTTGGCCCTCTATTCCCAGGAAGACCTGATTGTGCACATCAAAAGGATGAATATATCGAAATCGATGATTTACTACGAGCAACTGCGCTTTATGCACAAGCCATGTATGAATTGGCGAAATAAAAAAGGAAAGAGAAGAGGGGTTTCACCGTGAAAAAAATGTTCTTATGCTCTTCATTCAAAGACAGCTATTCTCTCTTGTCTGACTTTGCAGGCGGCACCTTAAAAGGAAAAAGTGTGACATTCATTCCGGTAGCCAGTGAAGTGGAAGAAGTCACGCACTATGTCGATGCAGCAAAAGAAGCCTTTCATCAATTAGAAATGCGTGTAGAGACTGTTCAGCTGACCGGGCAAACGGTTCAGGAGATCACACAGATCATTGGGAAGAATGATGTCATGTATGTATCTGGCGGCAATACCTTTTATTTGCTGCAAGAATTAAGAAAGCACGGGCTCGATCGTGTATTGAAAGAAGAGATCGGCAAAGGCAAGCTGTATATCGGAGAATCCGCGGGGAGTATTATCATGGCGCCAAGCATTGAATACATCTCACTGATGGATGATCAGGAGAAAGCGCTAGAATTATCTTCCTTTGAAGGATTTAATGAGATCAACAGCTATCCGGTACCGCATATAAACAATCCTTATTTAGGTGAAGCCGCGCAGCATATCATAGAGAAAGATCAAAATACGCTCTCTTTATGCCCGCTCAATGATGAACAAGTTTTACTTGTGACAGGCGAACAGACTGAGGTCAAGACGGTCTGAGTTGTTCCTTTCAGCGTGTAGACAAACCCTCGCATTCGGTGTCAGTCCTGCGCTCTGGTGCTCACGAATGTCAAATTCGCTCCGCGCCAGTACTCGTCCTTCCTAGGGCTGCAAAGGTTTTTGAAAAGAAGACAAAGGGCTAAAATAAAGTTCATTTTAGCCCTTTGTCAACAATCTGAAAGGAACAGGAGCATACGCCCTGTTCCTTTTTTAATCTTGAAACACATCACTTGATAAATAACGTTCACCCGTGTCTGCTGTCATACAAATGACAATGTGATCCTTTGGCATTTGCTTGGCTGCTTCAATGGCTGCATAGCATGCCGCGCCAGATGATGGACCGACTAAAATACCTTCAAGACGGGCGAGCTTTCGTGTGATGTCGTAAGCATCTTCATCACTCACTTGTACAATCTCATCATACACCTGTTCGTTTAAAATTTGTGGGATAAATCCTGGACTTGTGCCAACAAGCTTATGTTTGCCAGGTTTCCCGCCTGATAAAACAGGAGACCCCTTTGGCTCTGCCACATGTATCGTCAATTCCGGGAATGCTTTTTTGAGTTCCTCTCCAGTGCCTGTAATGGTTCCGCCCGTTCCAGCAGTTGCGACAAAAGCGGCAAGCGGCTGTCCAATCTGTTGCACTGCATCAATAATTTCTACAGCCGTTGTCCCTCTATGAGCATCGGGGTTCGCATCATTGTCAAATTGCATGGGAATAAAGCTGTTAGGAATTTGAGCAGCTAATTCTTCTGCCTTGCGAATACAGCCTGGCATTTTTTCCTCCCCCGGGGTTAAGACGACCTGTGCGCCGTATGCCTTTAAAATATTGATTCTTTCTTGGGTCATCGTATCAGGCATGATCAGAATGGCTTTGTAGCCTCTTGCAGCAGCGTTCATCGCTAAGCCAATTCCTGTATTCCCGCTTGTTGGTTCAATAATCGTTGCCCCTTTTGTGAGCTTTCCTTGTTTTTCTGCCTCAAGGATCATATTGTAAGCAGCCCGATCTTTTACACTTCCGCTAGGATTAAATGATTCCAGTTTTAAATAAATAGCAGCGCCATGTTCTGGCTGAAGGCGCTGTAATTTTACAAGTGGTGTATGACCTATTAATTCAGCTATATTTTGTGCAACCTTCATCATGTGACACCCTTTCTTCTCATTCCGCATTACTTTAGTTATACTATCATCAATGGGGATTCGTAAAGTTTGTTAAAAAGGACAGGTGAAAATATGGCCGAAAGCCGTCATTATTTTATCGGGATTCCAATCCCTGAACAACTCGCGTATCAAATGAAAGCGGATATAGACAAGAGGAGCGGACTTTCCTTTCAAAAATGGACAGCACCCATTGATTATCATGTTACCCTTGTGTTTTTAGGTGCGATTCCAGAGGACCGTTTAAATAAGATTTCTGAGCTACTTGCACAGCTGTCTCCTGAGGTGTCTGCTTTCCCGCTGAAGCTGAATGAAGTAGGGATATTTGGCCAAAAGGAGCGGCCGAGAGTCTTTTTTGCAAAGCCTAGTGAAAGTAAGCCTTTGATGGATCTTAGAGAAAAAGTGAAAGCAGCCGTTTTGACAGCAGGTCATCCTGTCGAAAAGAGACCCTTTCATCCACATATGACGATTGCGCGCAAATGGAATAGGGAACAGTCCTATATAGAACAAGCACCCTTACGGAAAGTACCATATTCGATGGAGGTTTCTAGTATCGCTTTATTTGAAATCCGTCTAAAAGAAACCCCGCGTTATCACGCGATCAAACAATTTACACTACATAAATGATTCTAGAGGTTGGAGTGAGCAGCAGATGGCGCAAATTATTAAAATCCAAGATTATATATCACGATATGAACAAGACCCGCATCATTACATCAATCAGTTTATTCGATTGAAAAAACAAAGATGGGACGAGTTAAAAAAGGCTTCCAAAGAGCAGGTGCAAAAGCAGGCTGACCAAGCCATCGAGCAAGCACCTGAACAAGAGGAAGAAAAGAGAAAGAAATTCTCCTTAAAAAGAAAGCAAAAAGAAGCCGATATGAAAAAGGAACGGGACCTGAGTCTTTTTAACGAGCCAACAGATATAGAACAAGGTGTCTTTACAAACGTTCCTACCGATGAAACGAAGCTGATTCACTTTTTTAAAGATCATCTTTACGATGTTCAGTTAAAATGGGCCAGCTCGACGATCTCTCATATTTCAACTGTCTCCCATCACATTCGCTATGATGAAAAGCTGCGGATGCTTGCAAGGCAGCTGCCAGATTCTTATTTTGTGATGTACAAGCCGGTGCTGCTCATTCAAAAAGCTGAGATGGAATTGTGTCCAGTGCTCATTACACCGCTTGAAGTCATCTGTTTATCTTTCTTAGAAGCAGAGCCAGACAGCGTATATATTGGATCGAAGGAACGTTTTTGGGAAAAGCGGGCGACGGGAAAAGCTGTTCAATCCGTTTTAAACCCTTGTGCAAGCCTTCTGCGCTCTGGAACTGTTGTGTCAAAAATTTTACAGCAAAGTGGTGTAGAGCTTCCTGTGAAAAAAATCCTCATCAGCCGCACCTCGTATATTGATTTGCCCGAAGTTCCATTCGGGATGGAGGTTGTCGATAAGAAGAAAGCGGAGGATTGGTTTGACAAGCAGCGGAAAAACACGGCGCCGACAAAGCACCAGCAATTCAAAGCGACAAAGGCATTGCTTGCTTATGGTGAATCAGACAGCAAAAGAAGGCAGGAATGGCTCGATTAAAGGCATATCAAGGTCACCAAAAAATGAGACCTGAGTGGAGCTAATATATGAATGAATGGTACTTTATCGTCAATCCAGCAGCAGGACAAGGAAAAGGACTCCGCACTTGGAGAAGCATAGAGAAAGAATTACAAAAGGTAGAGATCTCATACAGATCGTTTCTTACCCAGCATGAAGGACATGCCGAAGTTTTGGCGAGACAAATTAGCGCTATGCAAGACGACAGATTGAAACGGCTGATCGTCATTGGCGGTGACGGCACATTTCATGAAGTACTGAATGGTTTAAAAGAAATTGATCATGTGCAGCTAAGCTTTGTCCCAGCAGGTCATTGGAATGATGCTGCGAAGGGGCTGGGCATCCAGCGTCATGATGTGATCAAAGAAGTGAGAAAACAAAAGAGGATGCTGACGAAAACATTTTCTCTCGGTTCCTTTCAAGATCATGCAGAAAGTCCGCAATCTGTTCTTTTTCTCAATCATATTGGTGTTGGTTTTGATGCGCATGTCTTGAAGAGAACGGTCCATTTTAGAGGGAAAAAGTGGCTCAACCGACTCAAACTCGGGTTTATCATCTACCCGCTGTCCTTTCTACATTCGTTATGGTCTTTCAAACCGTTTGACCTTGCTCTTTTTATTGAAAATGAGAGAAAAGTTTTTCGCCAAGTGTGGTTTGTGATCGTATGTAATCACCCATATTATGGAGGCGGGCTGGAAGCAGCGCCGGAAGCAAGTGCGAGGCAATCAGGATTTCAAACAATCGTTGTCACGGATTTGAATCCATTGAAAGTCCTCTTATTTTTAAGTGCAATGGTTTTTAAAAAGCACCTTGTAATGGAGGGAGTCACCCTTTTTCAGCATGAAGAAGCCTACTTGGAGGCAGATGAAAAAATCCTATTTCACGCTGATGGAGAAGTGATTGGCGCCACTCCAGTGTTTGTTAAGGCTAGTGAGCGATCGTTAAAATTACGTGGCTAAGAAGCAGCCAGTGTGCGCACGAGCAAAAGAAACATGAAAAAAGACTTCCCTTTTCATAAGGTTCTTGTCCTGTTTTTCTAGTTTTGCTTGACGAGTATAAGAAGGTAGCGATAAAATCTATAGGACGGCTATTGTTTAGCATCTCATTCTCAATAGCTGTCCTTTTTGTTTTTATGATCATATAAATAAAAAATAAACAGCCAATTGATCTCAATCGGCTGAATTTTGTCGACTAAAAAAGCATGATTTAAAATATTTTAAGAAATGATGGGTTGAAAATTGATATGAACTGGTTGGGACAAATATTAGGTAGCGAATGGCACATCTCTCCTGCTGGAGGCGCTACGGGAGATGCGTACTTCGCAACACACAATGACCAAAAGCTATTTTTAAAACGCAATACGTCACCGTTTCTTGCGGTTTTGTCAGCTGAAGGCATTGTGCCGAAGCTTGTCTGGACAAAACGGATGGAAAATGGGGATGTCATTACTGCGCAGCACTGGCTGAGCGGCAGAGAGCTGAAGCCAAAGGACATGAATGACCGTCCTGTAGCGGAGCAGCTAAGAAAAATTCATACATCAAAAGAGCTGCTCGATATGCTGAAACGATTAGAAAAGCACTCGCTTGACCCGGCATCGATCTTGATGCATCTCAAGGCATCGATCTTAAAAGAGCAGATTGACTCACATGATATCACGCGCGCCATCCAGTATTTAGAGAAACATGTGGAGGCAGTTCATTTCGAGGATAAGGTCGTATGCCATTGTGACCTCAACCATAATAATTGGCTGCTGACAGATGAAAACCAGCTCTATTTAATTGATTGGGACGGGGCAATGATTGCGGATCCAGCGATTGATCTTGGACCGCTCTTATACCATTATGTTGAAGAAGAGAACTGGGAAAGCTGGCTCTCTATGTATGGTGCTCCGCTGACCGACAACTTGCGAAAACGCATGGCATGGTATGTGCTGGCTGAAACCGTCTCGTTTGTCGTTTGGCATAAAAGAAAAGGAAATGAAAAGGCGCAAAAAGAAGTGCAAGCCGAGCTACATGCACTCTTAAAACGGTTAAACATCCATTAAGACAGTGGAATGTTCTCGACCCAGTCAGATAGATGCGATTGATGCGCTTCGATATGTGCATCAATTGAACTGACAGAGGTACCTTTTTGGCTGTAATCATAAATATCTGTTAGCAGCTGACGAACGTCAGCATCCAAATCTTCTTTTGCCAGCATTAATTGAATCACGCGTCCCACCTGTTCATATTCTGCAACAGTCCCGCAGCAATCCAGCTGGTGATCAGTTAAAATATCTTTGATTAATTGAAGCTGATGTTGGCGGTTTAATCCCATACGTATGCTCCTTTCAAGCGTGTCATTTATGTGGTTAAACTGTGCATTCAGCTTTGATTTTATACATGAAGCAGACCAGCCCAATTAGCAGCTGGTCTTTTTCATATGTGCGGATAAGATGCTGTCTTGCGGCTCTTTATGTTTCATGGTATCTTGATAAAATGTAAAGAAAATAGAGGTGTATCAAATTGAGAATGCGACATAAACCATGGGCGGATGATTACTTAGCTGAAAATGCTCATATTGCTTTAGCCAACCCTGAACAATACAAAGGGAAATGGCATGAGCTGTTTGGAAATGATCATCCAATCCATATAGAAGTCGGTACAGGAAAAGGGAGCTTTATTGCCGGAATGGGCAAGCTTCATCCTGAGATAAACTATATCGGCATTGAATTATTTAAAAGTGTCATTGTGACGGCAGTCGATAAAATCAAAGAAACAGATGTAGAAAACGTAAAGCTTCTAAACATCAACGCAGAGACACTGACAGATGTCTTTGCGGAAAATGAGATTGATCGGGTGTATTTGAACTTCTCTGATCCGTGGCCAAAATCAAGGCATGAAAAACGTAGGTTGACGTTTAAAGCCTTTTTAAAGCGATATGAACAGATCCTCCGTCCAGGCGGTGAATTACATTTCAAAACCGATAACCGCGGACTATTTGAATATTCCTTGAAAAGTTTTTCGTCTTACGGACTCCTTTTAACATATGTGAGCCTTGATTTACATGAGGATGGTCTCGAAGGAAATGTCATGACAGAATATGAAGAGAAATTCTCTTCCATGGGACAACCGATCTATCGATCAGAAGTAAAATTCCCTGAATAACAAGCGAACAAAGCTGGCTGCAACGAACGATTGCGGTCAGCTTTTTTGATGAAAAGATTAGTACATGCGATTTTTCTTTGTATTTGCTACGATAGAAAAAGGAGGGATGACAGCAATGGAGACAATGAAAATAGGTGAAATGGAACTGTTCTGGTTAAATGGGGGAGATACACACATGGATGGCGGTGCCATGTTTGGCGTGGTGCCAAAGCCATTATGGTCAAAAAAATACCCTGTGAATGATCGAAATCAAATTGAATTACGGTGTGATCCAATGCTCATACGGTGGAACGGTCTTCATCTGTTAGTAGATTCCGGCATCGGGTCAGGGAAGCTGACAGAGAAACAAAAACGCAATTATGGCGTCACAGAGGAAACGAAAATAGAAGAATCACTTGCGGCTCTCGGTTTGCGCCCATCTGATATAGATTACGTCTTAATGACTCATTTGCATTTTGATCATGCAAGCGGGCTGACAAAACGTGAAGGCGATAAGCTTGTGTCTGTTTTTCAGCAAGCAAAAATCATCACGTCCAAAATTGAATGGGACGAAATGAGAGCACCGAACATCCGCTCAAGAAATACATATTGGAAAGAAAACTGGGAGCCTGTTGCCGATCAAGTCATGACATTTGAAGATAGCATCGAAGTAACAGAAGGCATTCGCCTGCATCATACAGGTGGACATAGCAATGGGCATAGCATCTTAACGCTCACAAGTCAGGGAGAAACAGCTATTCATTTAGCGGATATCATGCCGACACACGCTCATAAAAACCCGCTTTGGGTCTTGGCATACGATGATTATCCAATGACCTCGATCCCGGCGAAGCAAAAATGGCAGGCATTTGCCGAAGAAAACAATGCATGGTACTTGTTTTATCATGATGCCATCTACCGTGCTGTAAAGTGGGATGAAGACGGGGCAATGACCCATGAGGTCAAAAGAGAAACCGGAAGATAAAAGATCATCTGTATGTTTTTTCGCCTTTCACACAAAATAACGACAAAATGAACTTGTGAAAGGAAGAGTGCAGGTGAATCAATTTTATCGTGTACATGGTGATGTCATCGAGACACCGTTAAGAGGGATGGAAGTCATGTCTGTCCCGTATTTAAACAAAGGGGTCGCATTTACAAAGGAAGAGCGGGAAGAGCTTGGGTTAAAGGGATTTCTGCCGCCGAAGGTGTTAACACTAGAAGATCAAGCAAAGCGTGCATATGAACAGTTCAAAGCACAGCCGGACGCACTTGGGAAAAATGTCTATTTAACTGCGCTTCATGACAGAAATGAAGTGCTCTTTTATAAATTATTAAATGAGCATTTGGCAGAAATGCTGCCGATTGTTTACACACCGACCGTAGGAACAGCGATTCAGCGTTACAGCCACGAGTATAGAAAGCCAAGAGGAATTTATTTATCCATTGATGACCTAGAAGGAATGGAAGAAATTTTTGCATCTTACGGAGTGGATGAATCAATTGATCTCATTGTCGCAACAGATGCAGAAGGAATTTTAGGCATCGGTGACTGGGGTGTTGGTGGAATCGCGATTTCAGTCGGAAAACTGGCTGTTTATACAGCCGCAGCAGGTATTGATCCTAGCCGTGTACTGGCAGTGGTGCTTGATGCTGGAACCAACCAAGAAAGCCTTTTAAATGATCCGCTTTATGTGGGAAATCAGCACTCCCGCGTTCGAGGAGAGCGCTATGATCAGTTTATTGATCAATATGTTGAGCTTGCCCGTGCGACTTTTCCAAATGCACTTCTTCACTGGGAAGACTTCGGTACAAAAAATGCGCGCGCCATTTTGGAAAAATATAAGGACCGTATTTGTACGTTTAATGATGATATTCAAGGAACTGGAGCCGTTTCACTTGCTGCGGTTCTGGCTTGTGCAAAAGCATCGAAGGTTCCGCTGAAAGATCACCGAATCGTGATCTTTGGAGCAGGTACAGCAGGGATTGGTATAGCCGAGCAAATTCGTGATGCCATCGTGAGAGATGGTGTCAAAGAAGAGGAATCATATGATCATTTCTGGTGTATTGATAAAACGGGATTGCTCACAGATGATTCACCCGACATTCAGCCATTCCAAAAGCCGTATGCAAGACGTTCTGATGAAGTGAAGGATTATGCACGTAATGGTCCAAAGCATTCAATTGATTTGTTAGAGGTCGTGAAGCAGGCGAAACCTACGATCTTAATTGGTACCTCAACTGTAGGTGGGGCATTTACAGAGGAAATAGTGAAAGAAATGGCGTCACATGTAGAGCGGCCAGCGATTTTACCGATGTCAAACCCGACACCTCTTTCAGAGGCAAAGCCGGAAGATCTCATTGAGTGGACAGAAGGACGTGCGCTTGTCACAACGGGAAGCCCGTTTGATCCAGTTGAATATGGCGGTGTGACATATGAAATTGGGCAGGCAAATAATGCCCTTGTGTTTCCAGGGCTTGGTCTTGGAACGATTGTGTGTAAAGCCCGTCTCATGACAGACAGCATGTTTGTTGCGAGTGCTGAAGCGATTGCGAGCATGGTCAATGTCGGAAAACCGGGTGCTGCGATGCTTCCAAGTGTTGATCAGCTCAGAACGGTTTCAGCGACAGTGGCTGTCCGTGTGGCACAAGCAGCGATTGACGAAGGAATTGCGGAAGAAACCCCTGATGACCTCATTCAGGCTGTGCAAGACGCCATGTGGCACCCTGTATACAAAAAAATCAAAGCCATCTAAAAAAAGCTTCGCAAGGACTTGTCTTTGCGAAGCTTTCTTATTAAGCAACAGAATCAATGACATCAACGATCATGCCTGTTTTTGCATCAATCATGACTTCATACTGTTCCAGCTCGCCAAAGGCGGAGCGTGTAATGCCAGATTTGTACACATCAATCGTTTCACCATTTACGGTATACGGTTCTGGTACAGTATAAATCCAAGAGCCATCAATCGGGCCGCGCTGTTTAAAAGCGGATTTCACAATTTTTAACGCTTTTTCAGACGAGATATACGTCGGGAAAAAGACTTTCTTTGCAACAATTGCAGCGGCTACGCCAATACTCGCACCAATCAGAACATGTTTTAACTTCAACGTGCTGCACCTCCGTATTGCTGTTTTTTCCATTATACAAAACTTGTCCAGCGATGTTAAGAAATCCGAATACTTGAAAGCATATTCAAAATTTCTGGAGAGATACTTGGAAAACCGAAAGAATTCTTATAGTATAAAGTGAGTGTTATTTTTATAGGAATTTATATGGTCATTACATAGAAATGAGGGTAACTGTCAAATGAACGAAGAAACAATGTCGCTTTTCCGAAATTTAACAGAACTACAAGGGACTCCAGGTAATGAGCACCATGTGCGTGCTTTTATGAAAAAGGAACTTGAGAAATATTCCGATGAACTCATACAGGATCGTCTTGGCGGAGTGTTTGGTGTCCGCAAAGGCCCAGAGAACGCACCGAAGATTATGGTGGCTGGTCATATGGATGAAGTCGGCTTTATGGTGTCATCCATTACGAAAAACGGAATGATTCGTTTTCAAACACTTGGCGGCTGGTGGAGTCAAGTGATGCTTGCGCAGCGTGTGGATGTTCATACGGATCACGGGCCAATTCCGGGCGTTGTATCTAGCACACCTCCTCACCTTCTGACACCAGAACAAAAAAGCAAACCAGTAAAACCGTCAGATATGCTGATTGATATTGGTGCAGACAGTGAAGAAGAAGCGAAAGAGCTTGGCGTTCGCCCAGGGCAGCAAATCGTTCCTGCAACGGTCTTTACCCCAATGGCCAATCCAAAAAAGATTTTAGCCAAAGCTTGGGATAACCGCTATGGGTGCGGACTTGCCATTGAATTATTGAAAGAATTAAAAGACGAAGCTCTTTCATGTCAGCTATATTCAGGCGCAACCGTCCAAGAGGAAGTAGGGCTCAGAGGGGCTGAGGTAGCTGCAAATATGATTCAGCCTGATCTGTTCTTTGCTCTAGATGCGAGTCCCGCAAATGATGTGACGGGAGACAAATCACAATTTGGCCAGCTTGGAAAAGGTGCACTTCTTCGTATTTATGATCGCACGATGATTACGCACCGAGGCATGAGAGAATTTGTCCTCGATACAGCCGAAACAAACAATATTCCATATCAATATTTCGTATCGCCAGGCGGTACGGATGCTGGACGTGTCCATATCTCAAATCAAGGTGTACCGTCTGCTGTTATTGGTGTATGTGCGCGTTACATTCATACAAGTCACTCTGTCTTGCATGTGGATGATTATGCAGCGGCAAAAGAATTAATTGTTCGTCTTGTGAAAAATTGTGATCAAAGCACGGTGGATTCGATTTATCAACAAGTGTAAACGATAAGAAAAAGGCTGCCTCTTTTAAGAGCACAGCCTTCAGCGTGTAGCCAAACCCTCGCATTCGTTGTCAGTCCTGCGTGCTGGTGCTCACGAATGTGAAATTCGCTCCGCGCCAGTACTCGTCCTTCCTAGGGCTGCAAAGGTTTTCTATCACGCTGAAAAGAAGAAAAAGGGCTAAAATCAAGTTCATTTTAGCCCTTTTTCTTATTCTTGTTCAAACACGTATGACAACGCCTTAATTGCTTGATTCACTGTTTCGACAGTGATATTTGCTTTGTTTGATAGTTCCTTTAGTGGATGATGTAATTCTTTAGGACGAATCAAAATAAGGGGTTTTCCTTTGGCGATGGCAGAAGAAGCATCCATTGCCGTGTTCCACTGTTTATATTTCTCACCAAAGCGGGCGATGACAACGTCTGCCTTATTTAATAATAGTTCGGTGCGGAAATTGTTCAAATCAGAAGCCGCATCGTCTTTCAAGATGGCATTTGGCTGCCCGCCTAAAATATCTTCTCCGATGTTATCTGATCGGTCATGATTCTCCATTGGGCCAACAAACGTCACTGGTAGTTTCAAAGACTGGCTTTTTTCCTTAATTTCATCGCGCCACTGGCTATGAATTTCTCCAGCTAAATAAACCGTTAATTGCATAACAATCTCCTCCTTGTGCACAAACTTAGTAAAGGTTTGCCCTGTTTCTTTTCATGTTACACAAGAAGTGCTTGATAAAGCAAAAAAAATATGATTATGATATTCATGGTAGAGACTATTTTTCATCGTAAGAAGACTACATATAATGGGAAGGACAGGCCTCTTCGTCTTTCCTATGAGAAAGCAGGAAGACGACGTTGATGACTTATTTAAAAAGAAAGGGTATTTCCCTTTCGCCAAAGGTCTATTTTATTGATGCACTCTCTTATATGGCTTTAGGTCTATTTGCTACATTAGTGGTAGGGCTGATTTTAAAAACAGCAGGCGGCCTGTTATCATTTCCTCTCATCGTGGAAATGGGAACGCTCGCAATGGGGCTGATGGGACCAGCAATTGGCGTAGCGGTTGCTTATCGCTTAAACGCTTCTCCTTTAATTATTTTCGCAAGTGTTGTTTCAGGTGCCGCCGGAGCAGAGCTTGGGGGACCTGCTGGAAGCTTCGTGGCTGCTCTTATTGGTGTGGAATTAGGCAAACTCATCAGTGGTGAGACAAGAATTGATATTATTTTAACGCCGCTTGTGACCATTATCACAGGTTTTCTCACCGCTGCTTTCATCGGCCCTGGGATTCAGGCGGTGATGACAGGGCTCGGCAGGCTGATCGTATGGGGGACTGACCAAAGTCCACTCATCATGGGCATGCTGGTTGCAACCATTGTTGGACTTGCTCTTAGCTCACCGATTTCAAGTGCTGCGCTTGCGCTGATGCTTGATTTAAGCGGTCTTGCTGCTGGTGCGGCGACGATTGGCTGCTGCGCGCAGATGGTCGGCTTTGCTGCTGCAGGATTTAGGGAAAATCGTTTTGGCGGTCTTGCTGCGGTAGGCATTGGAACATCAAAACTACAGCTGCCGAACATTGTGAAAAATCCGCTCATTCTCATTCCGCCGACGATAGCAGGACTGATTCTTGCACCAATTGGTATCATTGGCTTTGGGATGGTCAATAATGCGGCAGGAGCGGGTATGGGAACGAGCGGACTTGTCGGCCAGCTCATGACACTCACAGTCATGGGATTTCATCCTTCCGTTTTCCTCGCTATTGCTCTCTTGCATATCGTTGGCCCGGCAGTGATTAGTTTGGTAGTATCAGAATGGATGAGAAAGAAAGGCTATATACAATTCGGAGATTTAAGTATACAAACTGGAGGAATCAAACATGAAAAAAATTGAATCAAACGAAGAATTACAAAAAGTGATTCAAGAAGACTTAACCGTATTACTATTTTCAGCTGACTGGTGCCCGGACTGCACATTTATTGAGCCGTTTTTGCCAGAGCTTGAAGCAAACTATCCAGAATTTGAATACTTCTATGTGGATAGAGATCAGTTCATCGACACTTGTGCAGAGTGGGAAATTTACGGAATTCCAAGCTTTTTAGTCTTTAAAAACGGACAAGAGATCAACCGTTTTGTCAGCAAAGATCGTAAGACAAAGGAAGAGATTGAAGCATTTTTAACAGATTCTCTTTCTAAATAACGAAAGGAGAGTCTTATCATGGCGAAAATGACATCAAGACAGCTTGCCAATCAATTGAAAAGCCGTCTGACGAACGACAACTGGATACACCAGTTCGACAGGGAAAAAGATACGCTTCGTGTGGAAGATAAACATACAGGAAAGGGCATCACGCTTGAGCTCCCGCCGATTATTGCAAAGTGGGAAGTAAAGCCTGATGAAACACTGGATGAGATTGTTTATTATGTGAAAGAGGCGCTCAGCGCTATGAAAGGTGAAGCGCAGCACATCTCAGGTAAAGAAAAGCACATTTATCCGGTCATTCGTTCAACGTCCTTTCCAGAAACATCAAGTGATGAGATTCCGCTCGTTTTTGATGAGCATACAGCAGAGACAAGAATCTACTATGCACTTGACCTTGGAAGCACCTACAGATTAATTGACGAGAAGATGCTGCAAAAGGAAAACTGGACAAAAGAACGAATCAGAGAAACCGCAAGTTTTAACGTCCGTTCACTAAAGACTGTCGTGAAAATGGATGAAGTGGCGGGCAACCGTTTTTATTTCTTCCGTGCAAACGACGGGTACGATGCAAGCAGAATTTTAAATGAATCGATTTTACAAGAATACGCGCAAAAAGTAGAGGGGCAAATGGCCATTTCCGTTCCCCATCAAGATGTGTTCATCATTGCAGATGTACGCAATGAATCAGGCTATGATATTTTAGGGCAAATGTCGATGAGCTTCTTCGCTAGCGGCACGGTTCCGATTACGGCCTTGTCATTTTTATATGACGAAGGCAAGCTTGAACCGATCTTTATTCTTGCAAAAAGCAGACCAAAACAGCAGTAGAAGGGAATTTTGAAGAATGAACGTTTTTTATAATGCAGAAGGTGTCGGCGACACACTCCTTATTTCATTGAAAGATGTAACAAGAGAAGAAGTAGGTCATGAAACGTTTGGAGATGTCGTAAGAATCTTCAATCAAGACACAAAAGAAACAACAGGTTTTAATATTTTCAATGCATCTACTTACATGAAAATTGAAGAAAACGGATCTGTACCGCTTTCTGAAACGCTTGTTCAAGATATCAATGAAATTTTAAACCGCAACGGTGTCAGTGAAACATTAACAGTGGATCTATCACCTAAGTTTGTGGTCGGTTATGTGAAGGAAAAAGAAAAACATCCGAATGCAGATAAACTGAACATTTGCCAAGTAGATGTTGGCGATGAAACCTTACAAATCGTGTGCGGTGCACCAAACGTTGATCAAGGTCAATATGTTGTGGTTGCAAAGGTCGGTGCTGTGATGCCGAGCGGTTTGGTGATCAAAGATGCTGAACTAAGAGGTGTTCCTTCAAGCGGAATGATTTGTTCTGCAAAAGAATTAGATCTTCCGAATGCGCCTGCTGAAAAAGGAATCCTTGTTCTAGAAGGAAGCCGCCAAGCTGGCGAACCATTTGAAGCGTAACCTCCCATAAACGGGTACAAATGAGCGAAGAATGTGTTATACCAAAAGTCACTAAGTACGTACTTAGTGACTTTTTTTCATCTACAGACAGCATGAACAGCAAAGCGTAGCACTTTTCTCGCTTTTCTGCATGAAAAAGCAATGGTATACTAAAAATCGCCCAAGAAAACGTAAGGGGAGTTAAAGTGAGTGATAAATGATGAGTTGGTTAGATAAATTTTTTAGTGTATTTTTAGGAGAAGAAAAAAAAGAAGAAAAAGCTGAGAGGCCTGAAACAGGTCCGATTGCACCAAAGCAGCCAGCTGTTGAACAACATAAAGAATATAAAAAAGTTGAAGATACGAAAGTGTATTATGAATATCCAAAAGGCAATTTCCGCTTTCCTCTCGTTCCAGATGAACCTGCACGTGAGGCAGCAAAGCAACAAGAAAGAAGGCGCACGCGGCCAAGTCAGCCAAAGGCAAAGCAGACGACCTATCAGCCAAAACAAACAGTGCAGCCTGATCTCAATAAAAAGCCTTTTAAACCAGAGCAAATTCCTTCACCCATCTATGGCTACCACCAGGATATGCGTCCTAAACATGCAGCAGCCAAAGAAGACACATCTTCTGTCAAAATGAAATCGTCAGAAGAAACGTCACAGCGTGTCACACTGTTATCAGAAGAAGCAGAGCGTGAACGGAATGTAAGACAGCAAATGAACATCCCGTCTATACGAAAAGAACAACGTATGGAAGACATGATGTCAGCCCAAACAGAAGAACAAGCAGAGAAGCAACCTGTCACGACGCCGCTTACTTTGCAAGAGGAACTCGCTTATCAAGATCACGTTCAATCAACGATGGAACGTTTATATGACGAGCCTTTCAGTGAGACAGAGGATCAAGATCAAGCTTTGTCACAGACCAAAGACGATCGAGAAGCATCCTTACATATGGAGCAAGCTGAAGCATCTAACGAGCCTCTAGAGATGGAGCAAGAACAGGCAGTCACCGTTGAACAAGAAGAGCCGATGATTCCGCTTGAAGATGATACTGAGAAAAAAGAGAGCTTTACATTTGAAACAGCTTTAAGCGCATCACCAGCACTCGACATGGAGATAGAAAGCCCGGTAGAAGAAACTGCGATGCTGGAAGAGAATGAAGTAGAGGCTGCGGAGGAAATAACAGAGGCTGCATGGATAGAAGAAAGTCAAGCAGACGTGTCAGTGGCAGCATTTGAACAAGAAGAACCGGTGATCATACAAGATTCGCAAGATGATGATTCTCTGCCGGAAGAAAAATTAACAGATGATGAAGTCATGCCAGTTGAAGAAGCATCAGATGAATTTGCTGACTCTGGACAAGTAGAGATCGCCGGGGATATGGCAGAAGAGCTTGAGGAAACACCTGAAGAAACGCCTGAAATAAAACGTGAAGAACCAAAACCGTCTTCTCCACAGCCAAAGCGCTCAAGCGGTCAAACCTCCACCGTTCCTTTTAACGTCATGATGTTAAAAAGTGATCAGCGCGTGCAAGGACAGAAGAAAACGGCAGATGCACAAGGATATGCATTTCCGAGTTTAGCCCTTCTAGACGTTCCGCCAGCACAAAAAGAAGAGGACGGAACATGGGTGAAAGAACGGGCAGAACTGCTCAATGCCACACTGAAAAATTTCAATGTCAGAGCAAGTGTTGTTCATGTGACGCAAGGTCCTTCTGTTACAAGATTTGAAGTGCATCCTGAACCAGGCGTGAAAGTGAACAAAATTACAAACCTGTCAGATGATATCAAACTCAGTTTGTCTGCAAAAGATATTCGAATCGAAGCGCCGATTCCTGGGAAGAACACGATTGGAATCGAAGTGCCGAACCTTCACAGTAAAATGGTTTTCTTGAGAGAAATGATCAGAAGCAGTGCCTTTAGAGACAACCCATCTCCATTAACGGCAGCGCTCGGATTGGATATTTCCGGTCAGCCCGTTGTGGTTGATTTGCAAAAAATGCCGCACGGCTTAATTGCCGGAGCAACAGGTTCAGGGAAAAGTGTCTGTATTAATACCATTCTCGTGAGCCTAATGTTTAAAGCCTCACCTGATGAAGTGAAAATGCTGTTAATCGACCCTAAAATGGTCGAACTGGCGCCGTATAATCACATTCCGCATCTTGTGAGCCCAGTTATTACTGATGCCAAGACAGCAACAGCTGCCCTGAAATGGGTAGTAGATGAAATGGAAAGACGCTATGAACTGTTTGCACACTCTGGTGTGAGAGAAATCAAACGATTTAACGAACTGGTGAAAGAAAAACAAATGGGTGAAAAACTACCATATCTCGTCGTTGTCATTGATGAGCTGGCTGATTTAATGATGGTCGCACCAAATGAAGTCGAAGAAAGCATTTGCCGAATTGCCCAAAAAGCAAGAGCATGCGGGATTCACTTACTCATTGCGACGCAAAGACCTTCTGTTGATGTCATTACAGGCCTCATTAAAGCAAACATCCCAACAAGAATTGCTTTCTCTGTTTCAAGCCAAGTGGATTCAAGAACCATTATTGATATGGCAGGTGCTGAAAAGCTTCTCGGAAAAGGAGACATGCTGTTCTTAGAAAATGGCTCTGGCAAACCGACAAGGCTGCAAGGGAACTTTGTATCAGATCGAGAGATTGATGAAGTGGTAGCGCATGTGAGAAAACAGCGCAAACCTGTGTTCCTTTTTGAACAGGAAGAATTGATGCTCCAAGGGTCTGCCATTACAGACGAAGATGAATTGTTTATGGACGCATGCCGATTCGCCATCGAGCAAAATAGTGCAAGTACATCCAGTTTGCAAAGAAGATTTAGAATTGGCTACAATCGAGCAGCGAGATTGATTGATATGATGGAACGTGAAGGGATGATCTCTGGGGCAAAAGGCAGTAAGCCAAGAGAGGTCCTCATGACACTGAGTGACTTAGAACAATTGATCTAAATAAACCACTTCATTTTTTTGATAAACATGGTATGATAGCACATAGGTGCAATTTTTGAATTGGACGCTTTTCGCATGCCTGTTTGAACGCTTTTTAACGAAAATGAGCGAAAGCAGGTGTTAGAAATGGGAAAGTTGTCGGATACTAATCATAGTTAATATTGATTAGAATAGGAAGATCGGAAAAAAATCTTTATTTGGAGCTGCGATTTGTGATCAGCTAGAGACAAAAATCACAAGTTGCAAATTGAAATGAGCGTCATATACTGTAAGTCAGATAGACGTTTGTTGGAGGTACAATTATGACTGTTTATCATTTTGTTGGAATAAAAGGGACAGGTATGAGTCCACTGGCCCAAATTCTTCATGATACTGGGTATACTGTCCAAGGATCGGATATCGAAAAACATATCTTTACACAGAAAGCATTAGAAGAACGAAATATTAAAATTCTTCCATTTGACCCAGATAATATTCAGCCAGGGATGACGGTGATTGCAGGAAATGCATTCCCAGATACACACCCTGAGATTGAGCGTGCTCTTTCTGAAGGGATTCCTGTCATTCGTTATCATAAATTTCTTGGAGAATACATGGATTCATTCACAAACGTTGCAATTACGGGTGCTCATGGTAAAACATCGACAACAGGTCTGCTTGCACATGTGATGCAAGCGGCAAAACCAACTTCCTACTTAATCGGTGATGGATCTGGAATGGGGAAAGAAAACAGCGAGTATTTTGTATTTGAAGCGTGCGAATACCGCAGACATTTCCTCAGCTACCATCCAGACTATGCGATCATGACCAATATTGATTTTGATCACCCTGATTATTTCACGGATATTGATGACGTGTTCGATGCGTTTCAAAACATGGCACTTCAAGTGAAAAAAGCCATTATCGCCTGCGGTGATGACGAGCATCTGCTCAAGATCCAAGCAAAAGTACCTGTTGTGTACTACGGATTCAATGAAGAAAATGATTTCCAAGCACGAAATGTTGTGAAAAACACAGAAGGCACCACATTTGATGTATTTGTACGTAATACGTTTTATGATACCTTCTACATTCCTGCTTACGGAAACCACAATGTCCTTAACTCATTAGCGGTCATTGCATTATGCCACTATGAAGCCATTGATGTAGAGCTCATCAAAGGTGCTTTAACGACATTTGGCGGTGTGAAACGACGCTTTAATGAAAAAGTAGTCGGTGAACAAGTCTTAATTGACGACTATGCGCACCATCCGACTGAAATTGAAGTCACGATCGAAGCAGCTCGCCAAAAGTATCCAGACCGTGATATTGTGGCAGTCTTCCAGCCGCACACTTTCACTCGTACACAGCAATTTTTAAGTGAATTTGCGGACAGTCTGAAAAAAGCAGACTATGTATACCTCTGTGATATTTTCGGCTCAGCTCGTGAAAACATTGGGAAACTAAGCATTGAAGATTTGCGGGAAAAAATTCCGCAAGCCCAATTGATTGAAGAAGAAGAAACATCTGTGCTGAAAGCACATGAAAATGCGATCTTGGTCTTTATGGGAGCAGGAGATATTCAAAAGTATCTTCGTGCTTATGAGAAAGTCGCAGTATAATTGTCTGTCAAAAAGTGCCGATTCAATCGGCGCTTTTTTATTTTGAATAAAATGTGACAAAGGGGCTAAATGTGACAAGATGTGCCGCTTTTTTTCGTTCGCTGTGGACAGGAATTGGCGAATAAGTGTAGAATTATTATTCAATCGGTCATTCTAGGCGATGTTTGAATGATACAACGAGAGGGTATTGAATTGAATATGCCCGCAGCAAAGGAGGTATCAGATGATTATTATTCTCTATTTAAGCGTTGCACTCATCGCAATCGCTTTCCTCATTCTTGTCATCTACTTGTCCAAAACATTGAAATCCTTACAGCTGACATTAAAGAATGTCGCATCAACTTTAGAAGGTCTTGAAGGACAGATGCAAGGCATCACCACAGAGACAGCACAGTTGCTACATAAGACCAATCAGCTTGCTGAAGATATTCAAGACAAATCGGCAAAACTTAACACAGTTGTGGATGCGGTGCAGGGAATTGGTGGCTCGATCAACCAATTTAATACAAGCATAAAGCAGGCAGCTGGTGCGGTTTCTTCATCCGTTGAACGAAATCAAGAGAAAGTCACGGATGTGGTAAGCTGGAGTAACGCAGCACTTGAAATCTATAAAAAATGGAAACAGCGTAAACAACAATAAACAACCATTTTCGCATAGGAGGAATAATCATGAGCAAAGACGGAATCAATAGCAAAGACTTTTTGATCGGAACACTTATCGGTGGCATTATCGGTGCAACAACGGCATTATTTTTAGCACCAAAGTCAGGGAAAGAGCTTCGCGATGATTTGAACACCCAAGCGAATGCCCTAAAAGAAAAAACAGATCGTCTTACAACAGATGCAAAGGAAAAAGGCACTGAATATGTGACGATTGCGAAAGACAAAACATCTGAATTGTCTCAGCTCGTAGCAGAGCAGTCAAACCAGATTTTAGACAAAGTAAAAGACATAAAAGATCGTACAGCTGGAAAAGCTAAACAAGTAAAAAGCGAAGCAGAAGATGCTGCAGCAAATATTGCAAATGAAGCTTCAGATGTAGCAGATGAAGCAAAAGTAAGAGCACAAGAAGCAAAAGCAGACATTGAAGACGGCATCAAAGATGTCAAAGAAAAAGTAGAACAATCTACGAAAGGCTAACTCGCTGCTTAAGTTAGGAAGGAGCACATCATGTCTAAACAACTCATAGAAACAGAAGAACAGTTTGATCAATTAACGAATCAAGACGGAACCTTTGTCTTTTTTAAGCACAGTTTGACATGTCCAATCAGCCAAGCTGCTTTTCAAGAGTTTGAAGCGTTTGCGTCAGAACATGAGGATGTTCCTGCTTATTTCTTGCAAATTCAAAACACAAGAGAGCTTTCATCCTATGTGACTGAAAAGTCAGGGATCAAGCACGAAAGCCCGCAGGCACTCATCTTTAGCGATGGCAAAGTAAAGTGGCATGCTTCTCACTCAAGCATTACAAAAGAAGCGCTTGAACATAACATGTAGAAAAACGTCAGCGATTGCTGACGTTCAAGATTGTTGACAAAGGGCTAAAATGAACTTTATTTTAGCCCTTTGTCTTCTTTTCAGCGTGATAGAAAACCTTTGCAGTCTAGGAAGGACGAGCACTGGCACGGAGCGAATTTGTCATTCGTGAGTACCAGCGCGCAGGACTGACAAAGAGTGCGAGGGTTTGTCTACCCGCTGAAACGTCAGCGATTGCTGACGTTTTTTTTATAAAAAAGGTTTACTTGCATCAAAAGTATGCTATAATCTTACACATAATACTTTATCGCTTAAAAGCGTTTGGGTAATAAAGAATTTTTTCGTGACAATTCCGAAATCTTTGTTTATAATAAACCCTATTATAAGAGATCAAAAATAAAAAGCGAGAGCGGGCAGAGGAAAGGATGACAAAAATGAGCAACAATGAATTGGAACAATTGAGACAGCAAGCAGATGAACTAAATCTTCAAATCTTAAAACTGATCAATGAAAGAGGAAACATTGTAAAAGAAATTGGAAAGGCAAAAGAAGCGCAAGGTGTCAACCGTTATGACCCTGTCAGAGAGCGCACAATGCTTAATCAAATTCTTGAAGAAAATGATGGCCCATTTGAAAATTCAACGATTCAACATATTTTCAAAGAAATTTTCAAAGCAGGTTTAGAGCTTCAAGAAGATGACCACAGCAAAGCACTTCTTGTTTCTCGTAAGAAAAAACCTGAAAATACAATTGTAAATATCAATGGAGAAGCGATCGGTGACGGAAAACAACGTTTCATCGTTGGGCCATGTGCCGTTGAAAGCTACGAGCAAGTTGCAGAAGTAGCGGCAGCAGCGAAACAGCAGGGACTAAAACTTCTTCGTGGCGGTGCATTTAAGCCTCGCACAAGTCCATACGACTTCCAAGGACTTGGCGTAGACGGTCTAAAAATTCTAAAACGTGTAGCAGATGAATACGGTCTTGCAGTTATTAGTGAAATCGTGAATCCTGCTCATATTGAAGAAGCGATTGAGCATATCGATGTCATCCAAATTGGAGCACGTAACATGCAAAACTTCGAGCTTTTAAAAGAAGCTGGATCAGTGAACAAACCAGTTCTTTTAAAACGCGGTCTAGCAGCAACAATTTCAGAATTCATCAATGCAGCTGAATACATCATCGCACAAGGAAATGACCAAATCATCCTTTGCGAGCGAGGCATCCGCACATACGAAACAGCCACAAGAAATACACTAGATATCTCGGCTGTGCCAATCTTGAAACAAGAGACACATTTACCAGTCTTTGTTGACGTGACACACTCAACAGGACGCAGAGATCTACTTCTTCCAACAGCTAAAGCAGCTCTTGCGATTGGAGCAGACGGTGTGATGGCAGAAGTGCATCCAGATCCATCTGTTGCCCTATCTGATTCAGCGCAGCAAATGGACATTCCACAATTCGAAAAATGGTTAGATGCATTAAGACCACTTGTCAACATTCATGCGTAATCATAAATAGAAAAGCCGCCGGATGACAGCCCGGCGGTTTTTTCATGAAAAAATACGATCAAGATTGGCAATGAAAGGAAGAGAGCACATTGCAAGCTAAAAATACGCTTGTTCACAATGTTTTCATTTTTAAAATTCGATAGAATCTGCTAAGATCATTGTCATAGCTGACGTTCACGACGATTTTTGGTGAAATATGATTCAATTTACAGGTAACAAGCTCATTAAAGTTTGTTTAATTTAGTTATAAAAAGAAAGGGAACGTTTTCATATGAAGAAAAAACGTGTATAATTTCATAAAAGAATGTCATTTTGATGTAGATTGAAAAATTATGTGTCTCTTTTCATCGTTTTAATGACAAATAGGATATTATTTTCCTCGTATCTGACATGTCTCTATCCAATTGGTGAATGCTATAGATATGAAGTGTATTTGAAGGAGTGATTTATGTGAATAATGTTACAATATATGATGTAGCAAGAGAAGCAAACGTAAGTATGGCAACGGTATCACGCGTTGTTAATGGTAATCCAAACGTAAAACCAACAACAAGAAAAAAGGTGCTTGAAGCAATTGATCGTCTCGGCTACCGTCCAAACGCAGTCGCACGAGGCCTTGCAAGTAAAAAGACCACAACAGTTGGGGTCATCATCCCTGATATTTCAAGTATCTTCTATTCAGAGCTTGCACGAGGAATTGAAGATATTGCGACGATGTACAAGTACAACATTATTTTGAGCAACTCAGACCAAAATACTGATAAAGAACTGCATTTGTTAAACACAATGCTTGGCAAACAAGTAGATGGAATCGTTTTTATGGGCGGAAACATTACAGATGTGCATGTGGAAGAATTTAAGCGCTCTCCTGTACCCATTGTACTTGCAGCATCTGTTGAAGAGCAGGCACAAACACCATCAGTCAACATTAACTATGAACAAGCCATTTATGATTCAGTTCAACTATTGGTTGAAAAAGGACATAAACGAATTGCGTTTGTATCTGGACCAATGTCAGAACCAATTAACTCTATGAGAAAGCTTGCTGGTTATAAGCGTGCGCTTGAAGAAGCTGGTATCGTGTTTGACGAAGCGCTTGTTGCTGAAGGAGACTACTCATATGACTCTGGTATTGAAGCGCTCGCTAATCTGCTTGATCAATCTGACAAGCCGACGGCTGTGATTGCAGCTACTGACGAAATGGCGCTAGGTGTCATTCATGGAGCGCAGGACAGAGGCGTATCAATTCCTGAAGATTTAGAAGTGATTGGTTTTGATAACACAAGACTATCCCTCATGGTTCGCCCTCAATTGACAACAGTTGTTCAGCCGACTTACGATATTGGCGCTGTTGCGATGAGACTTTTGACAAAGCTCATGAACAAAGAACAAGTAGAAGATCAAATTGTTGAATTGCCACATAGAATCGAAGAAAGACAATCGACGAAATAAAAAAGAAAGCAGGCTCACTTGATCAGTGGACGCCTGCTTTTTTTTATGCCTTTTTCTTTTCTCGTCGAACAGGCATGAGTGCTTTTTCTACCGTTTGTGCATTTTTTTCTGTAATTTCTGCTCTTCTTGGAATCGGTGGATATAAATCGTCAGGATCTAGCCATGTGGATGGAAGCGGAACAGGCGATTGTTTTTCCCATGCCCGAATCCATTCCTGAGGAAGTGCATCTGGTGGTGTAATGCCTTTCATCTCAAGCCAAATGCGGCTCCATGCTCTTGGGACGACACGCCAAATATCATAGCCGCCTCCGCCCACAGCGATCCATTTTCCATCACAATATTGATGCGCCAGCTCATGGGCAATTCTGGGAATTTCCTCATATATTTTCATGGTAGCAGATAAATGCGTCAAAGGGTCATAATAGTGGGCATCTGCTCCATTTTGCGTCAAAATGACATCTGGTTTAAAAAAAGCAGCAATCTCTGTCACTGCTGTTCGATAGGCTTCTAAAAATGATTCGTCTTCTGTAAATGCGTCAAGCGGGATATTATATGCATAGCCATAGCCTTTATCATGACCCCTTTCCTGTACTTGTCCAGTTCCAGGGAACAAATAGCGCCCTGTTTCATGAATGGAAACAGTACATACCTCTGGATCATCATAGAAGCTAAACTGTACACCATCGCCATGATGAGCATCTGTATCAATATATAAAATTCTAGCGCCATATGTCTTTTGAATATACTGAATGGCCACAGAGCTGTCATTATAAATACAAAAGCCAGAAGCACGCCCTTTAAATCCATGGTGAAGCCCGCCGCCAAGATTGAGCGCATGCTGCGAATGTCCAAGCATCACTTGATCAACCGCTGTTAATGTCCCGCCAACTAGGAGAGAAGCTGCCTCATGCATCCCTGCAAACATCGGGGTATCCTCAGTGCCAAGACCATAACGTTCCCCCTCTGCGGTGGACAGTTTTCCTTCACTTGCCCGCTGTACTGCTTGAATGTAGTCTGTTGTATGGACAAGCTTTAATTCCTCCAGCGTCGCCATACGAGGTGCGACAATCTCATCATCCGTTAATGCCTTCATTTTTTGAAGAAGATCATAAGTTAAGTAGACGCGAAGCTGATTGAAGGGATGATCTTGGTGAAACTGGTACGTTTGAAAAGATGGTGAAAAAACAAAGGTCGCTTCCTTCATTTGATCGTCTGCTCCATAGGCCAGAGCACTTTATAGCCTTTTGCACGAATCAGCTTCATCACATGATCTGCATGCATCGTTTGAAGGCGGAAGACGAGCACTTTAGAGGCTTCATTGGCATGTGGGTACACGAGTACACTCAGCATTTGAATATGCTGTTCTTTTAAAATGGCCGTAATGTCTGCAAGACCCTCTGTCACTTGCGCTACTTCAACCTCTAAATGTGATCCAGGCTGATCTGCACCTGTTAGTCTTACAAACGTACGAAGTAAATCTGTTTTTGTGATGATCCCTACAAGCTTGCCGCGTCTCACAACGGGAAGACAGCCAATTCCGTGTTCAAAAAAGACACTTGAAATCTCCTCAACGAAATCAAGCGGATGAGCGGTAATCGTCTCTAGCACCATGATGTCTTCAACCGGCCGCTGAATAAAAAGCTGCCTTTTCTCTGTTTCAAAAATACTTGGACTGGCATTTTTAATATCCCGATCTGTCACCATCCCAATGACAGATCCCTGCTCAGATACGATGGGAATATGCCGAATGTGATGTGCACTCATTTTTTGAATGGCCTCTTCAATCGTATCGGTTTTTCGCAGCGTGATCACATCACGCTCCATAATTTGTTCAATCATCATGTTTACCAATCCCCTTTGCCAAAAAAACGAATTGAACGTTAATACATAAAGCGCTGATGGAAGCGAAGACGATCGAAACGCTCGATCGAATCAGGACTCACATGTTTTCCAATTCTGGCCATTAAACAATTGGCTGGATGTGAGCTAATCTCTGGCTCGTCTGTTGCAAACCAGACAAGACCGCCGGCGTTCATCATTTTCTCCATCATTTTGCGGTACTCCCACACGTTTTTCTTTGTCCCCTTTAAATCCCAATGCCAGTAATATTCAGTTGTAATGATAATGTAATTCTCCATTTGCTCATCCATCATGCTCACATCCAGTAAATGCTTGCCAAGTGAGCAGCCTCTGAATGGAGGAGCGACTTCAATGGCACCGAGCTCAATTAAATTGTCCATGTTGCCTTCTGACCAGCGTTCAAGCGGATCAGGGTACAAATACGTGACATAGCCTACGACAAGCTCATCCACCCTAGCAATGATAATACGTCCTTCAGGAAGATCTGCTATTTCAACAAGTGCTTGTTTCTGTTCCTCAGGCGTGCGAAATGCCGTTAGTCCTTCATGAAACATATAGTTCGCAAGCTCTGATGCAGGTACCGGTCCTTCAATCAGGATGGAACCTGTTTCTCGCTCAATGGTTTTTGAATAATAAGTTTTAGGATGCTCCACGTATCCACCGCCTCAAATTCTAGTGAGTCGTCTCTATTTTATCTTAAATCTGACAATAATTAAAACGGTTTCATCAGAAGTTTTTTAAAAATTGAGAAAAAAAGTCATCTATACTATAATGGTCATTGTAAACGTATGCAAAGGGGGACTGTTTGATGAAAGTGGAAACGCTACCATCAGTAAAAGGGGACTATCATTTAAATGATTATGAGCAAGCATACAAAGAATTTTCATGGGAGGAAGCGAGAAAAAATTTCTCTTGGTATGAAACAGGAAAAGTAAATGCAGCTTATGAAGCGATTGACAGACATGCGGACTCGTTTCGTAAAAACAAGGTGGCGCTTCACTACAAAGATTCAGAGCGGGATGAAAAGTATACGTTCAGGGATATGAAAATCAAGACAAACAAAGCAGGAAATCTATTAAGAGAACAGGCACATGTGCAAAAAGGGGATCGCGTGTTTATCTTTATGCCAAGATCACCTGAGCTCTATTTTCTACTGCTTGGTGCTGTCAAAATTGGTGCGATCGTCGGTCCGTTATTTGAGGCATTTATGGAAGGTGCCGTCAAAGATCGTTTAGAAAATAGTGAGGCAAAAGTGATTGTGACAACGCCTGATCTGCTTGAGCGTATTCCATTTGCAGAACTTCCAAAGCTTGAATCCGTCATCATTGTCGGTGGTGAAAAAGAGGATGCAGTTGGTGTGCGGACGATTCACTTTGAAGAAGCATTTGAACAGGCAGCAAAGGAGCTTGAAATCGAGTGGATGGATGAAAAAGATGGATACCTGCTTCATTACACGTCAGGGTCCACTGGTACGCCAAAAGGTGTGCTCCATGTTCATGGGGCAATGGTGCAGCAAGGCCAGACGGGTAAATGGGTACTCGATTTGAAAGAAGAAGATGTCTACTGGTGCACAGCTGATCCAGGCTGGGTAACAGGGACGGTGTACGGTATTTTTTCTCCGTGGTTGAATGGAGCGACGAATGTCATTTTAGGCGGCAGGTTCAATCCTGATACGTGGTACGAAACCATCGAATCGCTTGGTGTGACCGTTTGGTACAGTGCACCGACAGCCTTTAGAATGCTGATGGGAGCAGGAGACGATCTCATTCAAAAATATGATCTCAGCTCGCTTCGTCATGTGTTAAGTGTAGGTGAGCCTCTTAATCCAGAAGTCATTCGCTGGGGAGACGCTGTATTTGGCAAACGAATTCATGACACTTGGTGGATGACGGAAACCGGTGCACAACTGATTTGTAACTATCCATGCATGGATATCAAACCAGGTTCGATGGGGAAACCAATTCCAGGCGTTGAAGCTGCGATTGTAGATAATGCCGGAAATGAACTTCCGCCATACCGGATGGGGAACCTTGCCATCAAAAAGGGCTGGCCATCTATGATGCATACGATCTGGAACAATCCTGAAAAATATGAATCTTACTTTATGCCGGGAGATTGGTATGTTTCAGGAGATTCAGCTTATATGGATGAAGATGGATACTTCTGGTTCCAGGGACGTGTCGACGATGTCATCATGACGTCAGGAGAGCGGGTCGGTCCATTTGAGGTAGAAAGTAAACTGGTGGAACATCCGGCCATTGCAGAGGCTGGTGTCATCGGAAAACCAGATCCTGTGCGCGGTGAAATTATTAAAGCATTTATAGCGCTTAGAAGCGGATACGAACCGACAGATGAGCTGAAAGAAGAGATTCGCACGTTTGTGAAAAAAGGACTCGCTGCACATGCAGCACCGAGAGAAATTGAGTTTAAAGACAAACTGCCAAAAACACGCAGCGGTAAAATTATGAGACGTGTGCTAAAAGCGTGGGAACTGAATTTACCTGCTGGCGATCTCTCGACAATGGAAGATTAATCGCTTCCGTCAGTTGACTTGATATCAAAAGTATGTTAAAAATGACTTTAGTTGAATATGAAAAGGTTTTGACTGAGATTCAGTAGAATCATCTTTCCCTGTCCAAGAGAGCTGACGGCTGGTGCGAGTCAGTACAAAGAGATATTCGAATTACCCTCACGAACCGCTTTTACGAAAAGGAGCATGCATGTTGCCTGATTAGTGAAAGAACGGATCTGTCCGTTATCAGTGTAAGTGAAAAGACGTGTTGTTTTGTCTTTTAAGCAGGGTGGTACCGCGATATATATCGTCCCTTCGTTCATTCGAAGGGGCGTTTTTTATGTTGAATTGTAAAAAAAGGAGATTTGGATATGAGTCAATTGATGGAAGAATTATCGTTCAGAGGATTAATTCAGCAGCAAACAGATGAAGAAGGTTTAACAAAATTATTAGCAGAAGAAAAAATCAAGCTATACTCCGGCTTTGATCCAACAGCTGACAGCTTGCACATTGGTCACTTACTGCCAATTTTAACATTGCGCAGATTCCAAGAAGCAGGCCATCATCCGATTGCACTTGTTGGCGGCGCAACTGGACTGATTGGTGACCCAAGTTTCAAAAAAGCAGAACGTTCACTAAACCCAGCAGAAATCGTCGAACAGTGGTCAGAGAAAATCAAAGGCCAGCTCTCTCAATTCCTTGATTTTGAAGCAGGCGAGAATCCAGCCGTTATCGTGAATAACTACGACTGGATCAGCCAAATGAATGTGATCACGTTCCTTCGTGATATTGGAAAGAACTTCGGTGTGAACTTCATGCTCGCAAAAGATATCGTCAGCTCCCGTATTGAAACAGGGATTTCGTACACAGAATTCAGCTACGTTATCCTGCAATCTTTAGACTTTTTAAACCTTTACAGAAATGAAAACTGTAAACTGCAAATTGGCGGAAGCGACCAGTGGGGAAATATCACATCTGGCCTTGAGTTGATCCGTAAGTCTGAAGCAGAAGGTGCAAAAGCATTCGGTCTCACAATGCCGCTTGTGACAAAAGCAGACGGCACGAAGTTTGGGAAAACAGAAGGCGGCGCCATCTGGTTAGATAAAGAAAAAACATCACCATATGAATTCTACCAATTCTGGATCAACACAGATGACCGTGATGTCGTGAAATACTTAAAATACTTTACGTTCCTATCAAAAGAAGAGATCGCATCGTATGAAGAAAAAGTGCAAACAGCCCCTGAAAAACGTGAAGCACAGCGCCGTTTGGCAGAAGAAGTCACAACACTTGTGCATGGCCGTGAATCACTAGAACAGGCTGTCAACATCTCAAATGCGCTATTTAAAGGTGAGATTAAATCTCTTACAGCAGAAGAAGTGAAAGTAGGCTTTAAAGATGTGCCATCAATGGAGAAAGACAGTGCAGAAGAATTAACACTTGTTGATGTTCTTGTCGAATCAAAACTATCTCCATCAAAACGCCAAGCACGTGAAGATATCACGAATGGCGCAGTTTCCATCAACGGAGAGAGACAAACCGACAAAGACTACGTCCTTTCAGCTGAAGATAGAATTGAAAAACAATTTACCGTCTTAAGAAGAGGGAAAAAGAAATATTTCCTTGTGACGTATAAATAAATCCTTATGAAACAGTAAGTATCATGAAAAGCACCTCAAATGTTCATATACATTGAGGTGCTTTTTTTATTCAGAAGTAGGAATTAAGCTTTTACAGAGCGGTTTTCTCTCATTTGTCTGTTTCTTATTCAAGGAGTGAATCTTCGTTTGTATAAGCATGTTCTACCTTACAAATTCGGGTTGTATAGGATTCATACCAATCTTTTTTTCCTTTTTTTTGAACACGCTGATGTGCTGTATGTGCTTTCCATTCTTTGATGGCTGCTAATGAATCCCAGTAAGAGACAGTGATTCCAACACCATGTTCATCTCGTACACTTTCTATTCCAAGAAACCCGTCTAGTTCTTTCGCTAATTCTTCCATTTTTTGAGCAGCCACGGCGTATTCTTTCTGCTCGACATTTGTTCGTTTTGATGTGAAAATCACCGCATAATAGGGTAGTGCAGGTGTTTGAGTAAACAGCATCTAGCAGAACCTCCTTTTGTCTATTCACATTATATATGAAAGATAGAGGGGCTCGTAGTCTTTTTGTTTTAATTTAAAAAAGTCCAAGGTGCTTTATGATTATTTATATTTCTGTAAAATCATCTTATAAACATTACCTTGTTCACTTTTCTGACATATTTTTCTTGTATAAAATAGAGTCGAATAAGATGAATAAGGGGGAATGAAAGTGATTCGATTTAAGAAAAAGAGTTTGCAAATTCTTGTTGCCCTTGCCTTAGTGCTAGGTTCAATAGCCATCATCCAGCCGAAAGAAGCCAAAGCGGCCGAGCATAATCCGGTTGTAATGGTACACGGCATGGGTGGTGCGTCTTATAACTTTGCTTCGATCAAACGATACTTAGTGTCACAGGGATGGGATCAAAACCAACTTTTTGCAATCGATTTCATAGACAAAACAGGCAATAACCTGAACAATGGCCCGAGGCTCTCTAGATTCGTCAAAGATGTACTAGCCAAAACGGGTGCCAAAAAAGTAGATATTGTGGCTCATAGTATGGGCGGTGCGAACACGTTATACTATATTAAAAACCTAGACGGCGGAGATAAAATTGAAAACGTCGTCACACTTGGTGGAGCGAACGGACTCGTTTCACTCAGAGCATTACCAGGCACCGATCCAAATCAAAAAATTCTTTACACATCCGTCTATAGCTCAGCCGATCTCATCGTCGTCAACAGCCTCTCTCGCTTAATTGGCGCAAGAAACGTCCTCATCCACGGCGTTGGACATATCGGTCTATTAACCTCAAGCCAAGTCAAAGGCTATGTGAAAGAAGGATTGAATGGCGGAGGACAGAATACGAATTAAAAAATCAAAAAGACAGCGATTTGTGCTGTCTTTTTTGATGTCATGGTTATATGGGTGCTGCTAGGTGTTGAAGAAGATTTTTAGGAGGATAAAAGATGACGCAAAAACTCAAATATGCTTTCTTGGGCTACTTTCTCTATTTCCCATGTTCATTTCTGATCATCTATATGATCTGGATGGCAATCGTCAAATCAGTGCAATGGGCAGAAGTCATATCTAATTGTACATCCATCATTGGTATCTATTACTTAATAGCCAGTGTGTGGTTTGTCTTTTTACTGCAAAAACAGACAAAACATCGTACATAGCCAAATAAAAACATGTACAAATCAACCGCCATTCCTTACACTACATATAATGAACGAGAATCTTCGGAGGTGGGTATTTGTGCAACATCATCAAAAGGCTTTGATTATGGTCGATGTACAGAAAGCATTCGAGCACGAAAAATGGGGAGAACGGAATAACCTAGATGCAGAGAAGAACATCAGTCGTCTATTGACGTTTTGGAGAGAAAAAGGATGGACAGTCATTCATATTCAGCATACATCGGATCAGCCGCACTCCTTATTTCATCCAGCAAATGAAGGGCACTCCTTCAAAGAGATCGCTAAACCGCTAGATGAAGAAACGGTCATACAAAAGAAAGTCAACAGCAGCTTTATAGGCACAAACTTAGAGGAACAACTAAGATTAAACGAGATCGACACTGTTGTGATTGCTGGACTCACAACACCGCACTGCGTATCTACAACAACAAGAATGAGTGGAAACCTAGGCTTTGATACATACCTCATGTCAGATGCAACAGCCGCCTTTGGTTTAACAGATCAAACCGGTACATACTATGACCCAGAAACGATCCATCGCCTTTCACTTGCAACACTGCATGACGAATTTGCGACTGTCTTGACAACAGAGCAGCTGATCACAAATTGGGCAAGCAAAAGCTCCTAGAATCATCTCTAGGAGCTTTTTGCTTGTTCATCCAGCGGCTGTTTTCGTTGTTCAATACTTGAGTAGATGAGATCAATTCCAATAAATAAGAAGCTGACAAAGAAAGATAAAATGAGTGTGCCGTGCTCCCAAATTGAGATATTTACTAGTTTTATGTAAAGGACATACTTAATCGAGAGGTGTAAAACGATCCAAGAACTGATCCACTCCAAAGCAAAAGTCAGCCATGAAGGGAATTTGAGTAAATAAGCCAGCCCTTTGCCTATGAAAAGAAGAAAAGGTGACCAAAAAACCACGATTCCACTCACCAATAAAGAGAAAGAGATGAAAGAAAAAAATGAATCATATGTGATGTAATCTCCAAAAAGATAGTTTATCCCTAAAGCGACGATGCACAGCATGACACTTGGAACAGCGATCACGAGGCAGAGAGAAAAATAAAGCAGTAATATGAACGATATCGTAGCCAGTAGGTTTGGTGGTGCATCTATGACCTGCTTTTTTCTTAAAAGAGAATAGGCGAAAATAGACAAGAAAAAGAGAACGAAAATCATGACTATGGTAAAAAACATGGAATTCCTCCAGCTTAGTGCGTTAGAAAAAAATCTCTATCATCATTGTACCAATAGACAAACGGCAGCTAAATGATATTTTTTTCCTATAGTTGCATGTGGGAATGACAATCACGTAATGAAGCGTGAAGGTGGTTATGCTGCAAAGAAAGGTTTTTAAATATGGAAGGTAACTTCCAATGTTTTCATGTATAATAGAGAGCGTACAAATGTACGGCGTACTCAAAGGTGGTCTTGGCTAAATCCCCTTGAAAGGGGGTGCAGCCTATGTCAACTTTTCAAGCGTTGTCCCTTATGTTTTTATTTGGGATGTTTATTCTTGCTTTGTTGACGTATATAGACAAAAAGAAATAGACCACCCTTTGAGCCTAGACAACTTGTAGGGTAGGTCCATTTATTGTGTACCTTCTAGCCAGCTCACTTTGAGCCAAGCATTTGTGCATTGCCGGGATGTGACAGCATCCTGGCTTCTTTTAATTTACGCTACATCTATTTGTATTATAACATAAAAAGGATTTTGTTAAACACTGTCATACATCCACTCTCATCTAGTTAGGTGTTAGAACATGATAGAATACAAACAAAAAACCCTAGAAATCCTTGAACAATCAAGGTCTCTAGGGTTTGTTTGATCACTCTCTGAGAGAGTCATGAAATTAACGAGAGTAGAACTCAACGATTAGTTGTTCGCTGATTTCAGGCGCTAATTCAGAACGCTCTGGAAGACGAGTGAAAGTTCCTTCAAGCTTTTCAGCATCGAAAGTAAGGTATTCAGGTACGAAGTTGTTCACTTCAACTGATTCTTTCACAACTGCAAGGTTTTGAGATTTCTCACGAAGAGCAATCGTTTGACCTGGTTTCACAGAGAAAGATGGGATGTCTACACGGCTTCCATCAACAAGGATGTGACCATGGTTTACTAGCTGACGAGCTTGGCGGCGCGTACGAGCAAGGCCAAGACGGTATACTAGGTTGTCAAGGCGAGTTTCAAGAAGGATCATGAAGTTTTCACCTTGTTTACCAGGAAGTTTAGCAGCTCTGTCAAATAGTGTACGGAATTGACGTTCGTTGACACCGTACATGTGACGAAGCTTTTGCTTCTCTTGTAATTGTAAACCGTATTCAGATAGTTTTTTGCGTTGTCCTGGACCATGTGGGCCTGGAGCGTAAGGGCGTTTTTCAAGTTCCTTACCTGTTCCGCTTAATGAAATGCCTAAACGGCGGGAAATCTTCCAACTTGGACCTGTATAGCGAGCCATAATGTGACTCCTCCTTATTGTTTTTATTTGTGAAAAATAAAAACCGTCTGTTCTTTGTCTTTTCCGTCATTATGTTTTCATGCATCCTCGCTCCAGCAGCAGGGAGTTACAAGATGCACCTCCATATAGAAGGAACAAAATGATACAAAAAAGCCGAACAAAAAGGCTGCCATATTTCACACAAACTCTATTATATGACGCCAGATAGGAGAAGTCAATCTATTTAAAGAGGAGAATGTCAAACACGGCCGGCTTTTACCGAGAAAGAAAACAAAATAAAAAAGCAGACACATTGTCTGCTTTTCACGCATCATGACGCATCAGTAGAGGCTGATAACGCATTTTGGAGAACCTCTGTAAATTGAACTAAGTACGTTTCATCCACTTCATTGAAACGATCTTTCACTGGACTGTCAATATCGAGTACCCCAATGATTTGTCCATTTACTTTAAGTGGGATCACAATTTCAGATTGCGATGCTGCATCACATGCAATATGACCAGGGAATGCATGGACATCAGCGATACGCTGTACATCACCTGTCGCAAAAGCTGTACCGCAAACCCCTTTTCCAGAAGGAATGCGTACACATGCGGGCAGTCCGTTGAATGGACCAAGCACAAGCTCTCCGCCTTTTGCTAAATAAAATCCTGCCCAATTGACTTCAGGAAGCGAGTGATAAAGCAGCGCCGCAGCATTGGCTAGGTTGGCAATGAGATCAGGTTCACCATCCGTAATCGCTTCTACTTGCTTGATGAGTAATTGATAGTCTTTCGATGGATCACCAGACTGTTTTTCGACATGAAACATGAAAATCTCCTACTTTCTATCTCAAAAATACATAACTTGCGCTTCGCATGTGGGATTTGTCGAGCAATGATTAAAGGAACTTCCGCCTTCACCTTGAAGTATGTACACATGAAGAGGGGTGAGCGGATGAAAACATCAACAACCGTGCAAACAAAAGACCGTATTATTGAAGCTGCCATCAGACTTTTTAACCAAAAAGGATTTTCTGGAACCTCTGTCCGTGAGATTGCGAAGGAAGCAAACGTCAACGTTGCCCATATATCTTATTACTTTCAAGGAAAAGGAGGGCTGCTCGAGCAACTCGTATCCGATTTTTATGAAGGCTATATTCAGATGATTGAATCGCACATCCAGCACATGGAAACCCGTCATGCAAAAGAATGTTTACTTCATGTGGTTTTTGATATTTTATCTTATCAGCATGAAAATCGTCAATTAACCCGTTTCGTTTATCGAGAGGTGACCATTGATTCAACGCTGATCAGGGAAATCATGTCCACCTATTTAACAAAGGAAAAATACTTGTTTCAGCTCATCATTGAAAAAGGAAAAAGCACCCATGTGATTTGTAAGCAGCTGTCACTCTCATCATTTATGATCCAGCTAAAATCACTTCTGATGATGCCATATTTACAGCCGCAATATTTAACAGAGGTGCTTTATATCAACCCAAATGAGCCTTACTTTTATCAAACGTACTATAAGGAACTGAGCCGGTCGCTTCATCATCTGTTAGAACCAAACGAACCCGCACTTGATCCTCACCTGAAACTCATGATGTCTTCAAATTGATCATACGCATACCCGAGATCTTCCGCTTGATGGGCATCAGACCCGAATATGAGCGGAATTTTTTTCTGTTTTGCAAGATCAATCATCCATGGATCTAAATAGATACTTCTGGCATATGTTTTACGAAGACCTGATGTATTAAAATCTAAGGACATGCCTTTTTTTGCCGTTTCTTCAAGACAAAGGGTGACCCTTTGACATAGTTCTGGCGACATTTCGTATGGAAAAAGTTGTTTGAATTTCTGGACAAGGGTGATATGACCGATTCTCTTTGGCTTATATGGACCTAAAGGTGATAGAATAGAAGAATGAATTTGGTCATAGTAGCTTTGATAGACGTGTTCGGTGCTGCCATAGATGCTGATCAGCTGCTTGAAGGCGTGCTCATCAAAATCAAGACAAATATAATCATTGCCAGCAGGAAGAAAGTGAACAGATAAAATGCTATCGTCTAGTTCAGGGCCGTAGCAGTCTAAAAAGGCACTTGTTTCCTCTTCATACTCTTTGATATAGTCGACCTCAAGCCCAGTTTTTACTATTAACTGTCCTTTGTATTCCTGTTTCAGCTGATCCAGCTTCGTCAAATAGGCTTCAAGGTCTCGAAGCTTCATGGCGCTATCCTGCTCAGGCGTTGGATCTCGAAACGAAGGAGGCAGCGGGGCATGCTCGGTAAAGGTGATGGAATCAAATCCCTTTTTCATTGCTTTTTCAATATAAGAATGAAAAGGATCAAGCGTACCGTGCGGGCAAAATGGCGTATGTAAATGTGCATCTTGTTTCAACATGTCGTCACCTCTTGTCGATATTTTGAAAAACGTCATGTTTATCAGCGAAAATAATGAAAAATCATGACCAAAAATGCTGGTTACATGGTATCATAATAACAATGAAAACGACAGCTTCCGCATACATAAAAACAGGTCACATCAATACATGTGATCAAATGATAGAAAGCCTGAATGACTTTCTTGAAAAAACATACATAAAACCGTGAATGGATCGTATTGGGAAAAATACAATCCTGCTTATAAAAAACAAATGCAAAGCGGACACGAAAGGGTTCTCAGGTCTACTCGGGACACTACCCTGACATCACTTAGATCACAACAAGGGGGCTCATTATGGAGTTTATCATCGGTTTAATTGTCATTTTGCTTGCTTTGTTTTCAGTCGGTTATTTCCTCAGAAAAAATATATATAAAGAGATTGACCGATTGGAAGCATGGAAAATTGAAATTTTAAACAGATCAATTGTAGAAGAAATTTCAAAAATCAAACATTTAAAAATGACCGGAGAAACAGAGCAGTTTTTTGAAAGATGGCGTGCAGAGTGGGACGATATCGTCACAGCCCATCTTCCAAAGGTAGAGGAGCTATTATATGATGCAGAGGAGTATTCTGATAAATATCGATTCTCCAAAGCGAAGCAAGTTCTTGCACATATAGGAGATCTGCTCACCGCTGCTGATTCAAACATCGAAGACATTTTAAAAGAGATTGCAGACCTTGTCACAAGTGAAGAGCAAAACCGAAAAGACATCGAGAAGGTCAAAGAGCAATATCAAACGGTACGAAAAAATCTACTTGCTTACAGCCATTTATACGGCACCCTTTATGACAAAATGGAGCAGGACTTGGACGAGGCCTGGGAAGGGATTAAGCAGTACGAGGAAGAGACAGAAAACGGAAACTACATGACAGCAAGGAAAATTTTGCTTGAGCAAGACCGCAGACTCGATCAGCTACAATTATATATCAATGATGTACCGAAGCTCATCGCAGACTGCAAACAAACGGTGCCAGGTCAGCTAACGAAGCTGAAAGACGGTTATAAAGAAATGACAGACAAAGGCTACAAGCTAGAGCACATCCAGATCACAAAAGAGCTGGAGAACTTGAATAAACAGCTGACCCGGGCGGAGAAACTGCTGATTGATGAACTCAATTTAGATGAAGCATCAAGCATTCTGCAAATGATTGATGATGCGATTCAGACGCTGTATGATCAGCTAGAAGCAGAAGTAGAAGCAGGTCAGGAAATCAAGAGCAAAATGCCTGAGCTGACCGAGGCATTTGAAAAACTTGAACAAGACCACACGAAGACTAAGGCAGAAACGGCTCTTGTGAAAGAAAGCTACAAGCTGACAGCAGGAGAACTGGATCAGCAGAAAGCCTTCGAAAAACGATTAGAAGAAATTGAAAAGCTCATGAAGCAAATACGAGAGAAGCTTGATCGTGACCATGTCGCATACACATTATTAATGGATGAAATCAATCAGCTTGAGAAATTTATTGAGGAAGCCAAAACGCTTCATGAAGCGTTTAAAGATCACCTTCAATCGTTACGAAAAGAAGAATTACAGGCAAGAGAAACATTGGCTGAACTTAAAACCATGCTGACAGATACAGTGCGCCAGCTGCACAAAAGCAACATTCCAGGTGTGCCTGCTGACATCAAAGACCGTGCTGAAAAAGCGCAGGAGATGATTCAGCAAGTGCAGGAGCAGCTAGAGAATTTGCCGCTGAATATGCTAGCAGTGAACCAGCAATTAAAAGAAGCCTCTGAAACAGTTAGACATGTCGTTGATGAAACACATGACATGCTTCGTAAAGTGGATCAAATTGAACGGATTATACAATACGGCAACCGGTTTAGAAGTCAAAACCATATTCTTTCAGAGCAATTAAAAGAGGCAGAACGAAGATTTTATGCCTATGATTATAACGATTCGTTTGATGTGGCAGCAGCTGCTGTCGAAAAAGCATCACCTGGAGCCGTTCAGAAGCTTTTAACTCAGCAAGAAAAAGAATATCAGCATCAATAAAAAAGCTGAAGTCCATTTTAGGACTTCAGCTTTTTCCATGTTATGAAGCTTGCTTTTGGCGTTCTTCTGAAGCAGAAGAAGTGAATAGAGAGATAACAAATCCAATTACGATTCCGAGTATGGCAGGTACAATCCAGCCAATGCCAAGGTCATATAGCGGCAAGATCGTTTGAAAGAGATCTTTCACAGGACCAATCGGCAGTTTCGCCGCTGCTAAGCCGTCAAACAGACTGACGCAGCCAGTTAAAATCAAAGTAAGGACATACACAGGTCTTCTATGACCAAGCCATTTGTCAGCAAGTGATAAGACGATAATCACAATCGCTAACGGGTAAATCGCAGTTAACACAGGTACTGAAAAAGCGATAATATGAGCAAGTCCAAAATTTGAAATGATAAAACTGAATAATGTGACGAGTGTAACGACCATTTTATAAGAAAGTTTAGGTAATAAATTTGAGAAATACTCTCCGCACGATGTTACGAGACCGATACTTGTCGTTAAACAGGCAACCGTAATCGCCGCGCCTAACACAATATTACCTAAACTGCCAAAAAGAAATTGCGAAGACTGAGCCAAGATCTTACTGCCATCTCCAACAAAACCAATGGCGTGTGTGCTTGAAGCGCCTAAATAAGCAAGTGATAGATAAACAAATGTTAATCCGCAAGCTGCAATTAGGCCAGCTTTGATACAAGCAGATGTGAGTGCTTTTTTACTTGTTACACCACGTCCTTTAATGGCGTTGATGACAACAACCCCAAACACAATAGATGCAAGAGCGTCCATGGTTTTATAGCCTTCTAAAAACCCTTTGAAAAATGATCCATTGCTATAGGACACATCAGGTGTGCCAATGACGCCCATCGGTGTCAAAATGGCTTTGACGATAATAATCAAAATGATCGTAAATTTAATCGGTGTTAACACTTTCCCTACACGATCCACAATTTTCGTTGGATTTAGTGCAAGATAATACGTAATACCAAAAAAGGCCAGTGTAAATAAAAGAAGTGAGAGCCAAGCTGGTACACCAGCTAAAAAGGGTAGTGCACCAATTTCATATGAAACCGTTCCTGTACGAGGAATAGCGAAAAGTGGCCCAATAGATAAATATAAAATGACGGTAAACGCTGTTCCAAAAGCTGGGTGAGCTTTATCAGCTAATCCTTTCGCATCTCGACCTGTCAAAGCGATTGCAATAATCCCTAGAAGAGGTAAACCGACACCTGTTAATAAAAATCCGCCCATTGCTTTCCACACATTTTGCCCTGCATATTGCCCAAGCTCTGGTGGATAAATCATATTACCGGCGCCGAAGAATAGAGCAAACAGCATAAAACCTATGATAACCGTATCTTTCGTCGACAAAGTTGCCTTCATTGCATTTAAAGCCTCCATTATTATGTTGAAATATTCTGTTAATTAGTTGCTAGGTAACCGTTCATCATTAACAATCACTAATTATAAAGGATGTACGCCTGATGTCAACATGTGTTTTCGTACAAAAGTCATGAATTTTTCTATTTTAGTATATGAAGAACAATAAAAAAACATCCCCTTCTTCTTTGGAAGGGGATGTTTTGGCTTGTGATGATTATGAGGCAAGTTGCTTTGGTGGGCTGGTAAACATGGAAATAAGTACACCAATCAAAGCACCGATAATAGCTGGTATGATCCAGCCAATGCCTAAATCGTAAAACGGAACAATTGATTTCAAGATGCCAGGCAATCCGCCTAGATTCACTTCGGCAGCTAATAATCCATCAATGATGGCAAAGAAACCAGTAAAGATGAGAGAAGTGATATAAATGATTCTTCTGCCGTTAATCCAGCGGTCAAGGAACGATAATAAAATAATGACAATGGCCAATGGATAGATTGCTACGAGTACAGGCACCGACAGAGAAATGATTTGTGCCAGTCCGAGGTTTGCAACGAATGTGCTAAATAAAGAAACAATTAGAACGACAGTACGATAAGAAAGTGCTGGGAAGAGCTTTGAAAAGTATTCTCCACAAGATGAAATAAGTCCAACACTAGTCGTTAAACAAGCGAATAAAATGGCTGCGCCAAGAACAATGTTACCAGCAGAACCGAATAAAAAGTTGGCAGAAAGTGAAAGCAGTTTGCCGCCATCATTTGCTCCAACCATTCCCGTGGCATCGGGACTTGAAGCACCCACATAAGCAAGTGAAATGTACACGAGTGCCAGTCCAACAGCTGCTACGAGTCCTGCCTTAATACAAGCTGCTGCAAGAGATTTTCGCTCTGTGATGCCTCTGTCCTTAACAGCTGTCACCACGACGATTCCAAATACGATAGAAGCCAGTGCATCCATTGTTTTATAGCCTTCTAAAAATCCAGTGAAAAGCGGGTTTGCCTCATATGTTTTATCTGGAGCACCGATCATTCCCATTGGCGTAGCAATGGCTTTAATGACAATAATAGCAATAACAGTTAATAAGATCGGTGTCAAAATTTTACCAATACGATCAACCAGCTTTGAAGGATTTAACGCAAGCAAGTATGAAATAGTGAAAAACACTACGGTAAAGATGAATAGTGGTACCCATGAAGTGGCTTGGGCACCTGAGAGAAATGGAGCTAATCCAATCTCATACGAAACCGTACCAGTTCGCGGAATGGCGAAAAATGGTCCAATGGATAAATACAGAATAACGGTAAAGATAGTCCCGAATTTAGGGTGTGCTTTATCGGCAAGACCTTTGGCGCCGGTACCTGTAAGGGCGACAGCAATAACCCCTAATAGTGGAAGACCTACGCCTGTAAGTAGGAATCCGCCGATGGCAAGCCATACGTTTTCACCAGCATATTGTCCAAGAACAGGCGGGAAAATCATATTTCCTGCACCAAAGAATAATGCAAAAAGCATTAGTCCAATAGCCAATGTCTCTTTTATACTTAAACTATTATTCAAAATAGTCCCTCCTCAATCAGTGTATTGTGTCAAATTTAAATATTCTGACAATTTAGGTGTTTATATGACAATTGCACTATGGATGATATAGTGAAAATAAAAAGTTGTCAACTGCCATTTTCAGAAAATTCTCTGTCTGACTTCATTATGGTAACATATAAATGCATTTATTTTTTAAGTTTTTTTGTAAGGAGTTTAAGATATGATTTATCTTGATAATAGTGCTACAACAAAGCCTTATCCAGAGGTTTTACAAGTACATCAGCAAGTGAGTGAGCGTTTTTTTGGGAATCCGTCTTCGCTGCATCAACTTGGAATTGATGCGAGTCGTCTATTAAGTGAAACGCGAAAACAAATCCTTCACTATACAGGTTTTACACAATATGAGATTATTTTTACTTCAGGTGCAACAGAAGCAAATAACATTGCCATCAAAGGGGCTGCTCTTGCCAAGATGAATCGAGGCAGACATATTGTCACAACAGCGATTGAGCATCCATCTGTCATCGAATCGTTTGAACAGCTGAAAACATTATTTGGCTTTGATATTTCCTATATTCAAGTAAATGAGCATGGCCGTGCAGATATGACGCATTTAAAAGAAGTGCTTCGCCCTGATACAGTGCTTGTCAGTCTCATGCATGTAAACAATGAAACAGGCGCGATTCAGCCGATAGAGGAAGCGGCCAGCATCATTCGGAAGTATGCCAAAGAGGCGATTTTTCATGTCGACGGCGTACAAGGAATTGGCAAGGTTCCGCTGCCTAAAGAGATGGATATTGATCTTTTAACGATGTCTGGTCACAAAATTCATGGCTTAAAAGGCACAGGAGCGCTCTTTTTAAAGAAAGGTGTAGTGCTTGCCCCTTTTATCACAGGAGGAGAGCAGGAACTAGGCCTTCGCTCAGGGACTGAGAACCCTGCTGGAGCTGTCAGTTTAGCAAAAGCCATAAAGCAATCATTTGAATATTTAAACAAGCATCATGATGAGATGATCGCCTTAAAAACGGAGCTAGAGCAGCAGCTTGGAAAGATAGAAGGCGTCGACATAAACACACCGCTGACGCATAGCGCACCGCACATTGTGAATTTTTCAGTGCCAGGTATTCAAATCGAAGTCCTTCTGCATATGCTCGAAAAAGAAGGCATTTACGTTTCGACAACGTCTGCTTGTTCTGCTAAGAAAAAGGAACCAAGCCGTGTCCTGCTGGCGATGGGAAAATCAGAAGAAGCAGCCAAAAGCAGCATGAGAATCAGTTTGACATATGGACAAGGACCAGAGCTAGCGCCACAAATCATCACATCGATCGCACAAAGTGTGAAAAAATTAAAAGGAATGAGATAACAACATGAAGTATGACCATATTTTAGTCCGTTTTGGTGAGATTTCAACAAAAGGGAAAAATAGAAAGAAATTTATCGAAAAACTAAGACAGCATATCCGGTTTGTATTGAAAGACTTTGAAGCATTAAAGTATGCATCTGACAGAGACCGCATTACGATCATGCTAAACGGAGAAGACCCTGAACCGATTTCAGAACAGCTTAAAGGTGTATTTGGCATTCAAAGCTTTAGCCTGGCTGTAAAATGTGAGACAAATCTTGATGCCATCAAAGAAGCGGCACTCTCAGCGGTTCAGGAAGTGTATGAACAAGGAAATACATTTAAGGTCTCAACGAAACGCTCTTATAAACAATTTGAGCTTGATTCAAATGAAATGAACCGAGAAATTGGTGGACATGTTTTAAGGAATACAGACAACTTAACCGTTAATGTGAAACAGCCAGATGTTCACTTGCGAATTGAAATAAGAGAACACGCGACGTACATTACATTTAAAGATGTAAAAGGTGCAGGCGGACTGCCAGTTGGTTCAAGTGGAAGAGCGATGCTGATGCTCTCTGGCGGTTTTGACAGCCCAGTGGCCGGCTATCAGGCAATGAAACGAGGCATTCAAATTGAAGCTGTTCATTTCTTTAGCCCACCTTATACAAGTGAACGTGCCAAGCAAAAGGTCATTGATCTAGCAGAATGCTTAGCTGCCTATGGAGGCGAAGTCAAGCTTCACATCGTTCCTTTTACGAAAATCCAAGAGCTCATTCAAAAACAAGTACCAGAAAACTATACGATGACTTCAACGAGAAGAATGATGCTCAAAATTGCAGATAAAATAAGAGCCAAGCGTGATGCGCTTGCCATTATTACAGGTGAAAGCCTTGGTCAAGTGGCAAGTCAGACACTTGAAAGCATGTATGCCATTAATCATGTCACAAACACACCGATCATTCGCCCGCTGATTGCCGTGGATAAGAATGACATTATCGAAGAAGCGAGACGAATTGGCACATATGAGACAAGCATTCAGCCATTTGAGGATTGCTGCACGATCTTTACGCCGCCATCTCCAAAAACAAAACCAAAGCTTGAAAAAGTAGAACGCTACGAAAGCTTTGCTGAATTCGAGCCAATGCTTGATGAGGCAGTGGAGCAGATCGAAACAATCGTTGTCACAAATGAAAAGAAAGCAGCTGACAAATTCGCTGATTTATTCTAAATAAAAAATTTCATAATAATTACCATAAAATCAATCGCATGAAGTCATGTGTTTCTACACATTCTATATTCACAAGGAGGTGAGAACACATGGCTCAACAAAACAGACAAAGCAGTTCTAATCAATTAGTCGTTCCAGGCGCTGCACAAGCGATCGACCAAATGAAGTACGAAATCGCTTCAGAATTTGGCGTAAACCTTGGACCAGAAACAACAGCTCGCGCTAACGGATCAGTTGGTGGAGAAATCACTAAGCGTCTTGTATCTTACGCTCAACAACATATGGGTGGCGGATCTTTCTAAGACACACAATTAAAAAGCTATGGCTTATGAGCGGGTTCATTCCCGCTCTTTTTTTTGTACATAAATTGTTAGAATATTTTTAAAAAAGAAGACGAAATGAAAAAATTATGGCATAATACTAGGAGTAGGTCCTAATTCAAGCATTTTTCAGTTATGAGTGTTAGAATAGGTAAATTGAAACATGATTCGTTTCATAGAAAGAGGCTAAAAGGAGCTGTACCATGAAAAGAGAAGACTTAATTGCACCAGAACAATATAACTTAGTCAGTGAGATTGAAGCGTTCAGTCATGACCAGGAGAAAATCGCCCTGCACTGGCAGGACGGAAATGGCCATGAAGCACATGTGACATATGCAGCATTAGTGGAAGAGGCGAATAAAATTGGTCATGTTCTATTAAATGCAGGCTTTAAAAAAGGCGATAAAATCATTGTGATGGTGCCTCGTATGCTAGAGGCATACAGCATTTATTTAGCCATTTTAAAAACAGGAATGGTTGTGATTCCTTGTTCAGAAATGCTTCGCGCTAAAGATATAGATTACCGAATTGAACATGCAGAAGCAAAAGGAGCGATTGTTTACGCATCATTTATTCAATCGTTTGAAGGAACCAACCAGCCAAAAGATTTCAAAACATTCTCGATTGGTGAGAATGATCATGGCTGGACAAACATTGTTGCGCAAAAGGAAGAGCAGTCAAGCGAGTTGAAATTGGCAGACACAACAAGTACGGACATGGCGTTTCTCTCTTATACATCAGGCACAACAGGTAACCCAAAAGGGGTTGTTCATACACATGGCTGGGCGTATGCACATTTACGTACTGCGGCCAAAGCATGGCTCTCCATTAATGAAGGGGATAAAGTATGGGCAACAGCAGGACCAGGCTGGCAAAAATGGGTGTGGAGTCCTCTCTTATCTGTTTTAGGAAGCGGAGCAGAAGGTTTTGTTTATGGAGGGAAATTTAATCCGAATACGTACTTAGAGCTGCTTCAAAAAAATGAAATCAATGTTCTATGCTGTACACCAACAGAATATCGATTTATGGCAAAAGTGGATGACCTCAGTCAGTACGAGCTACCAACATTGCATAGTGCTGTTTCTGCGGGAGAGCCGCTCAACCGTGAAGTCATCGATACGTTCAAAAAACATTTCGATATCGAAGTACGAGATGGTTACGGGCAAACAGAAAGCACGCTGCTAGTCGGGGTGCTGAAAGGAATGGACATCAAGCCAGGCAGCATGGGCAAACCAACACCTGGCAATGAAGTAGAGATCATTGATGAGAATGGCCAGATCTGTGCTCCAGGAGAAATAGGTGACATTGCCGTTCATCTTGAAACGCCGGCTTTATTCAAGGAATACTACAAAGATGCAGAGCGTACAAAGGCGCAGCGCCGTGGGGATTATTTTATTACCGGTGACCGTGCGAAAAAAGATGAAGACGGGTATTTTTGGTTTGAAAGCCGCAGGGATGACATCATTGTCAGCTCAGGTTATACAATTGGTCCATTTGAAGTCGAAGATGCACTGATTAAACACCCAGCAGTGAAAGAATGTGCGGTTGTGGCAAGTCCAGATGAAATCAGAGGATCAATCGTGAAAGCATACGTCGTCTTGCGTGATGCATCTGCACAAAGCGATGAGCTGATTAAAGAACTGCAAACACACGTGAAAAATACAACAGCACCGTACAAATATCCAAGAGAAATCGAATTCATTGACGAGCTACCAAAAACTCCGTCAGCGAAAATTCGACGTGTCGAGCTGAGAGAAAGAGAGCTTGCACGAAAATCATCATAACAGGAGAAACAATAAGCGTCGGATGGAAAATCATCCAGCGCTTTTTTATTGGACAAATCAAATATGTAAAATTCGTTGATGATGTTTTATGTTAAAATGTGTAAGGATGACTTGAAAAAGGAGAATGTTCTGAAAATGTCGATTGCGATAATTCATGGGATTGTGCTTGCCTTTGGCCTTATTTTACCTTTGGGCGCACAAAATGTATTTGTATTTCAGCAAGGAGCCCTTCAGCCGCGATTATATCGCGTACTGCCTGTGGTCATTACAGCTGCTCTCTGCGACACACTTTTAATTACTTTAGCTGTCATTGGGGTTTCGGTTGTTGTACTCACCATTCCTATCTTGCAAATGGGTCTTTTTATCATTGGATTTTTCTTTTTACTTTATATGGGGTGGTCAGTTTGGAACACGAGCTCCGCAACAGGTAATCAAGAAAAGATGGACCTGATGCCTGTGAAAAAACAAATCATATTTGCCTGTTCCGTTTCACTTTTAAATCCTCACGCGATTCTCGATACAATAGGAGTGATAGGAACGAACTCTCTTCAATATCATGGGGCGGAAAAGGTGGCATTTACCGCAGCCTGTATCATTGTCTCGTGGTTATGGTTTATGGGTCTTGCCCTTCTCGGGAAAATGTTAGGAAAGCTAGATACAAACGGCAAGTGGATGAACCGGATCAATAAAGCCTCTGCGGTCATGATCTGGCTGGTTGCATTATATATCGCCTATCAGCTTATTGGATAAAGGATACATAGAGCAAAAGAGACGTGATGTTGAACATGTCATTTGAAGAAGCGTTGGATGGAAAACATCCGGCGCTTTTTTGTTGTCTACTGTCTCGGGGCAAGCATCAGTTACACCCCGTTCATTTATCTCAGACATACTGACGATTCAATTACCTGAAGGAAATGATATCAAGTAGGAGATATGCTACATTATTTATAGTGGTTTTTTTTGGTAAATAAGCCTCTTATGCCATTTTCCATAAAAAGGTATAATTTTTATGGGATTTATTAAAGGAGGCTACATAATGAAAGTAAGGAAGATGCTTGTTGTTTTATTATTCATTTCACTTCTATGCGGACAATATCCTGTGGGGAAAGCTGTTAGCATAGAAGAGGATATGCCTTTTGAAAAGATACAAAACAATAAAGTGGCTGAAAGGCTCATAAAAAAAACAAAAAAGAGCTTTCAATTTTTACAGGCAAAAGAAATAGCCTACAAAAAAGGGTATCAATTAAATGGAGAAAGTGTAGCAGTTCATTTGAATGATGCTAAAGCGAATGTTGTTTATTTTTATCTAACAAAGAAGAAAGCAGATAATCAGCTAGTAAGCACAGCATCATTTATTTCAATTTCACTAAGTCAGATAAAGTCCCATTATATTCAACTTGCGGAATACGATGAGCAAGGTAATTTACACTCATATTTCATTCAAAATGGAAAGTTGAAGAATGAGTTTCATATCAATCCAAATGGGGAGTTTTTAAAAGGATCTTTTACCTATGGTGAAAACGATGCGAAAAAAGATATGATGGAATTAAATAGAAAAATTATGAATGCTGAAGATTCGGAAATTCAAACGAGCTTTAATTGGAACAAATTTTGGAGTTGTTTAAAAAAGAAAAGTGGCCCGAATGAATCTCTTCCGCTTCGTTCAATGGTTCTTGGGGCTTGTTATTATGTTTGTTTAACAGGACCTGTTGGTTGTATAGCATGTACAGTCATTAATGCAGGAATATCGGCTGGGATAGCAGGTTATTGTGTGAAAAAAGTTTGGTGAATTGGAGGTTTTCAAATGGCTCATAAAGAACAGCGTAAAGGGGCAGTGCTTGCTGTCTTTGATACATTGACGTTTGGTGTACCAGTCTTGTTGTGGAATTTATATAAGAATACGAATAAAACATTGAAGCTGATGATCCCGATTATTCCAATAGTAGGTTTCATCACGTATCTTTTAGCATCTCTTTACTAATGTGTTCAAAAATCATTTGCATGAGCGATACGCTCATGCTTTTTTCATTCGATCATTTTTTGAAGATGGTTTGATTTAATAGACGAAGAGCTTGTACGATATCATCCATTTGATTTTGGTCAGAGGAAGAAAGGCTGTCCATGAGCATGGATTCAATTTGTTGAAATGCTTTGTCCATACACGCACGGCCTTTTTTAGACAGCATAATGACATGTTTTCGCTTGTCATCTTTATCTGCTTGTCTATCAATGAATTGTTTTTCGTGAAGCTTTTTCAATTCTCTGCTGACATTCGGAAGAGACATGTGCTGACAATCGGCGATTTCACTAGGTGTTAGCGGATCACTGACGGCTAACTGCTCTAGAATCAAATATTGTAGAGTGGTTAGATCAGATGGTTTGATCTTGCTCATCATAGCATGTTTCAGCTCAGAAAAAGTAGAAGCAAATGTGACAAACTCTTTGAAAAAATGTGGGTTTTTCATCATTTTTCACCTCCTACGTACCATACCAAATTTGTTATCAAAAAACAATTATCATTTGACAACTAAAAAAGAGGGGTGTATGCTTTTTATTATCAAATGATAACTAAAGGAGACAAGCCATGAATGTACTCATTATTTATACTCACCCCCATCACAATAGTTTAAATGGTGCTTTTTTTAAAGAAATCCTAAAGGGCAGTGAAGAAAATCCAAACGTTCAAGAAGTGAGAATCATAGATTTATACCAAGACAAATTTGATCCTGTACTTATTTTTAATGAAGAGAAAAAAAGACGTGATATGCATAAGGACCCTGAGATTCAAGAATATCAAGAGAAAATCAAATGGGCAGACAACATCGTGTTTGTTTATCCGATTTGGTGGGGGCGGCCGCCAGCCATGCTGCTTGGTTTTATTGATCGCATGTTTGCAGCGAATTTTGCTTACCGTCAAACAGGCGGGCTGCTTCCAGAAGGCTTGTTAAAAGGAAAGAGGGCTGTATGTGTATCGACAATGCAAGGACCGACCCACTACCCTTTCTTCTTTTTGCAAAATGCCCACAAGGTGTTAATGAAACGAGCTCTTTTACAATATGTCGGGATTAAACCGGTGAAGTTCTTTGAATTTGGCATGATGGAAAGTCCGAAAGGGAAGCATGACGTGAAATTAAAACGGATATACAACTATTTTCGGAATATCAGCTCATAAAACCACATTCCTTGAGTCACTTTTCTTCTAATTTGAACCTGTTATGTCTTAAAATGACAGAGAGAGTGAGTGACTCATTCTCTTTATTTGAAAAGGGGGATATGGATGAAGAAAACATTGTTTAAAGATGCGGCTCTTATCACACTTGATCCATCTTTAGGTTTTCTGGAGAAGGGAGATCTATTAATTGAAGGGGCACATATTTTAGAAGTCGGACCTTCGATTGAAGTAAGCGGTGCTGATGTTGTGGATGCGTCTGACATGGTCATCATGCCAGGGCTTGTGGATACCCATCGTCATGTGTGGCAGTCTGTTATACGGGGAATCGGAACAGATTGGTCTTTGCAAACGTATTTGAGCAAAATTTATTATGGCAACTATGGGGCGATGAGACGTCCATCAGATGATCGAATTGCTAATTATTTAGGCGCATTAGAGGCATTAGATGCAGGAGTAACCACGTTTTTCGACTGGACGATGATCAATTCTATGGATCATACAGAAGAACTCATTGGAGGTTTAAAAGATGCGGGTATTCGAGCGGTCTTTGGTTTTGGTACCTCTGGAGATGCAGCGTATTGGGACAGAGAGAGTACGCTCACGAATATGGAAGACGCAGCCCGCGTGAAACAAAAACATTTTCAATCATCGGATCAGCTGTTGACGATGGGACTTGCCATTCGTGGACCTGAATTTTCTTCATGGGAGACGACCGTCTTTGAAATTGAAACAGCGAGATCACTAGATGCATTATGCAGTATGCACATTGGCTTTGGAAATTGGGGAGCGGCGGATCGATCGATTGAGCGGCTTCATCAAGCAGGGCTGCTCGGGCCTGATTTGAATATGGTGCATATCAATGCAATTGATGCAGATCAAATGAAGATGTTAGCTGACAGCGGAAGCTCCATCTCTATTACACCTGAGATTGAAATGATGATGGGACACGGATATCCTGTCACAGGGCTCGCCATTGAAAATGGCGTTCTGCCAACGCTTGGTGTAGATGTGGTGACAGCGACAGGCGGAGATTTATTTACTCAAATGAAATTCGGACTACAGGCGGAGCGGGCGATTCAAAATCAATCTTTATTGATGGAAGGGACGATGCCAGGGCCTGAACTTGGATTGTCTGCACAGCAAATGCTTGAAGCAGCCACTATAAACGGGGCTCGTGCCTTGAAGCTTGATGACAAAATCGGCTCACTCACACCTGGAAAAGAAGCTGATTTTATCTTGATCGATCGGACAAGCATGAATCTTCTTCCGATGACAGATCCAGCTGGGGCAGTTGTGCAAACGGCACACCCTTCAAATGTTGACTCTGTCTATGTGGCTGGAAAAGCAGTGAAAAAAAATGGGAAGCTAGTTGGAGTGAACTTAGAAGAGATCAAACAAAAAGCTTATGCGGCAAGAGATCATATTTTATCGCATCAGTTTGAATCAACAAAATGACGTGCAATATCCCCATAGGCCACTGCCTATGGGGAATACTTTACAACGATTCTTTAATGACTTTTTTATAATATTGGACAGATAGGAATCCGAAGACGGAGTATAAAACGGTATAAATCGCCATGACAATCAGCATAGGTGTCCACAGTTCGCTGCCAAATAAAAACCAGCCAGATTGTACAGCAAAGTAGCTGTGCAAGAGCCCGACGAGAAGCGGAATGCCAAAGTTGAAAAGCTGTTTGAGCCGAATGCCTTTTAAGAGATCTGTCTCCGTAAAACCAAGCTTACGCAGAATCGTGTATGAGCTTTGTTCCTCTTCGCTCTCATTCATCTGTTTGAAGTATAAAATACAGCCTGATGTCACAAGGAAGCTGAGGCCTAAAAATCCGACTACAAACATCATCAGTCCGATGGTTTGTTTTTGCTGCTGAGTGGTAGCAAATCTAGACATGCTTTCATCACTCAATTTCACAGACATAAAGACGTCATTGGCTTGTTCAACTTTTCCTTCATCTTTTATATTGATCGCAATATATTGGTTATTCTCACGCTGCAGCTTAGGGTCTTTGTTTTGATCAAGCTGCTCAAAGACGTTTTGACTGACGACAGCAACAGGTAGGCCGCCAAAAGTAAACTGGTAAGAGATTAAATGATCCTTTTTCATATCAATTACTTTTAAATCAATTGGTTTTTTTATTAAAAGTTTCACATCACCAGAGCTTTTAATCGGCATGAATTTTTTCAATAAATCATTGTAGCCACTTAACATGACTTCGTTGTTCTCTACATGAATATTTGGTACGTTTTTCTCGCTGATCACAGGTAGTGTTAAGACTCCTGGAGCTTTATTCACACTGCTTAACTTCGTATCGATGATTTGATTTGCATCAAAATCGGCTTGAATGACCTCGAACTGCTTTTTCTCATAGGCAATATGCTGATCAGAAAGTGCGCGAGTGAATGTGCCAGCATCTTTCTCTGATCCCATGACAAAATGTGCTGGAATTTGCTGTTCAGCTGTTTTTTCTGCTGAGTAGTAGGAAATATAGCTGAGTGATAACAAACCGATGGCAAGTGCAGATACGGTAGTAATAATCGTTAACAGCAATGCATTTGATTTTAAACGGAACATGATCGACGATAAAGACAAGACTTCATGAATGGCAAGGTAGCCATTTTTTCTTTTTCGTACGATATTGGCAATGAATGAAACAGAGCCTTTATAGAAAAGGAAAGTACCAATAATGACAGAACCTAAAATATAGATCATGGCTAAAGATAACGAAAACATCGATGTGTATGAGCCACTAAAAAGCTGAGAAGAAATGTAATAGCCTGAGCTGATAAAGGCAATGCCTAGAACCCCGATGATGATTTCAAAGACAGAGATTTTTTTAATACGCTGCTCTGTAGAAGAGGTTGTTCTAAACAAAGCTAAGATCGTTTGCTTCTGAATAAAATGTCTATTTCTTAGCATGATGACAACATAAATCAAGAGAAACACGATGATTGTTTGCAAAAGAGCCGTGCCAGAAAAATGAAGATTGGCAATTGCATGAACACCTGTCACTTTAAATAGAACCATCAGCATCAGCTTTGAACCGATAAATCCGGCCAATATTCCAATAGCCATCGAAATCATATAGAGGATAAAATTTTCTGCATTGAGCAGCTTGGCAATTTTTTGTTTCGTCATTCCAATGAGCTGCAAGAGACCGATTTCTTTTCCTCTACGTTTGATGAAAATGCTATTTGCATATAAAAGGAAGATGCCGACGATGGCGATCAGCAGAATAGAAGCGGCTTTAATGGACGCACCGCCTTTAATAGACCCTTTCACATCATCAAGTGCTGGTGAATACTGCAAGGTGACAAAGGAAAAATAGAGCGCCACACTAAATACAAGTGCAAACACGTATAAATAGTAATTTTTTAAGTTTTTCTTCAGATTGCGGAAGACGAGCTGATTAATGTTCATGCTTCACACCGCCTAAAACACCTTGCGTTTTCATAATATCCTCGAAAAACATCTTTCTCTCTAATGTGCCTTTATTCAATTGTGTATAGATCTGTCCATCTTTGATAAAAATCACTCGTCTTGAATAACTGGCTGCAACAGGGTCATGCGTCACCATGACAATGGTTGCTTTGCGCTTGTGATTGAATTCTTGCAGCTTGTTCAGTAAGTCAGACGCAGATTTGGAATCAAGTGCTCCAGTTGGTTCATCAGCAAAAATGAGGCTTGGTTCGTGAATAAAGGCACGTACCGCAGATGTCCGTTGCTTTTGTCCCCCAGACAGTTCATTTGGATATTTGTCTCTTAGTTCATAAATCCCCATATCCTCTGCAAGCTGTTGAAAGCGTTCAAAAGCTTCTTTTTTAGGCGTTTTGGAGATGGATAATGGCAAGAGGATGTTCTCTTTAACTGTGAGTGTATCAAGTAAGTTATAATCCTGAAAAACAAAGCCAAGCTGTTTCTTTCTAAATTCAGCGAGCTGCTGATCTTTCATTTGCGTCATTTCTGCATCTGCGATCCGAATCGATCCGCTGGACACATGATCAATCGATGACAATACGTTCAAAAGGGTCGTTTTCCCCGAGCCTGATGGCCCCATGATGCTGACAAATTCTCCAGCTTCTATCGTCAAATCAATGCCTTTCAGCACCTCTTGTTTATTGAATTTATTTCCATAGCTTTTATATAACTTGCGAGCTTCTAAAATGTTCATCTGTCGAACCCCTTTTTTATTTAATTGATATCTCTAGTATAAAAAGAAGCCGATCAGACTTCCTGCGATTTGGCGAACAAAACAGACGAGCATGTGACATTGTTGTCACATGCTCGCAATATGCACAAAATCATTCTTTTTCGGAAAGATAAAGGTGAAAGTTGTCCCTTGATCTAATGTGGAGTTGACCTCGATTGTGATATGAAGAGCGTCAGCTCCCTTTTTTGTTAAATAGAGCCCCATGCCTGTGGAGGCCGTGTCATTGTGATGTCTTGTGGAGGTAAAGCCTTTTTCAAAAATACGGGACACGTCTCTTGGGTCAATTCCTCTGCCTTGATCTGTGATGGTGAGCACCACTTGTTCGTTCATTTGTTTGCTTTCGATGATAATGTCAGATGATTGGCTGTACTTGACGGCGTTTGTCAGCACTTGTCTGATCATAAAGGATAACCATTTTGTATCACTTAATACGTCTCGCTCTTCTAATAAAAGGTCAAAGCCAATTCCTTTTTGCATACACCACGATTGGAGCGCTTTGATTTCTTTCGTTAGCATGTTTTGGAGATCCAGTTTTTCAATAAATAAATCATTTTCAATATGTTGGATCCTGCTTTGATGCAGCTGTGCATCAAGGAGTAAATGTATTCTAAGCCATTCATATGTCATATTTGATTTGAGCGGCTGTTCTGTTATGCGGTCAATCATTAAGTGCATCGCCGTGAGCGGCGTTTTCACCTCGTGTATCCATGAGAGCAGTTCATCTTTTTCTTCTTCCAGCGCAGTCTTTTGCTTAGCCGTCATCTGGCGGTATCGGTCGATTTGCTCTGACGTTGCCTCCTGTACAATTTGTTCAAAGGGGGAAGAGGGTTTGAGACGTATTTGATGGTCTATGTTTTCATCCCATTCTTTCAGTTGCATGTAATAAGCAGTTTCTTTCCGATAACGAAAAAAAAGAAAAACAATGAAGAGTAATGTAGACAAAAGCACGATATAAAAAAGAGAAGCGAGCGGAATCGTTGTATCCAAATATGCAACAAAGAGAATGAGAAGCTGCAAACTAAGAAAGAACAAGATCCAGCTTCGTCGTTCTTTTAGAAATGCTTGCAGCATCATTGATCATCCTTTTCTTTTGCAAGATAACCTTGACCCACCTTTGTTTCAATGAAGGCGCCAAGGGAGATTTCGTCTAGTTTTTTTCTAAGGCGGTTGACGTTTACAGTGAGTGTATTGTCACTCACGAATCGTTCATCGTCCCATAAAGCTTGGATGAGAGATTCCCTTTTGACGATATGGTTTTTATGCTGAATTAATTCTTTGAGAATAAAAAACTCATTTTTTGTTAATTCAATCTCACCTTTTTCATTTGTCACTGTATTATTTTCGAGGTCAAGGGTAGCGCCGCACCAAACTTTTAAGTTGGCAGGTTCGGCATTATAATCATGAACACGGCGAAGAACAGCACTTACTTTGGCGATGAGAACGTCAAAGTGAAAGGGCTTTTGTACAAAATCATCAGCTCCAAGCTGCATCGACATGACCATATCAGCAGGATGATCACGAGAGGAAAGAAAGATGATGGGCACATTAGAATGATGCCGAATCATCCGGCACCAATGAAATCCGTCGTACTTTGGCAGTTGAATATCAATAATGACTAAATCAGGCTGGATGGAAGTGAACTCCTGCATGACCTGTTGAAAATTGTTGATCCCATACACATCATAAGACCAGTTGACTAAACGTTCTTTGATTTCTTGGAAGAGGGTTGTATCATCCTCAATCAGCAAAATTTTAAACAAAACGAGCACCACACTTTTTGAATTACTTGTACATCATTGTAGCGGAAAACAGGCACTCCCGCTAGAAGCAGACAGCAAAAAAGCAAGGGAAGAGATCCCTTGCTTCGGTTTATTTACCTAAAAAGTGCTTTTTAAAGAATGATAATTGATATTCAAGTGTGAGTGGGTCATTAAAGTAAAACTCTTCCGCATTTGCTTCATACACACGATGTTTTTTCACAGCAGGAATGGACTTATAGATTTCACTGTTTTGATAGGAATTGTCCATCTCGCTGTTTTTGCTAATGATCATATAGTCTCCGGCAAATTCAGGGATGACCTCTTGTGATACCGCATAATAGCCAGCTTTTAATGCTTTTTCTTTTACTTTTTCCGGCATTTTTAGTTTCATTGCTTGGTAGAGGATTTCTGTTCCGCGACCCCACGCATCTCCAAAGACGTAAAGATCTTTTGTGCCGCTTTCAAAGACAGATACGGTTGCATCTTCACCAATTTTTGCTTTGATTTCTTTGCCAGCTTCAGCTGCACGCTGTTTGAAATCCTTGACCCATGCTTTTGCTTCTTTTTCTTTGTTTAAGACTTTTCCAATTTCAATATGCTGCTGAAGGTAATCGACTTTGTTATACGTGAATAAAACGGTAGGGGCGATTTTTTTCAGTTTTTCTACATTTTTTGCACCGCTTAAACCGATGATGACATCAGGCTTTAGCTTCATGATTTTTTCTACATTTTCATCGGATACTTCTTCCACATTTTTTAATTTCTTTTTGAAACGTGGATTCTTTTTTGACCAAGAGTCAACGCCCACAAGGTTCACACCAAGTGACAAGACATTTCCTGTATAAGAGGCGAGAACAACAACACGTTTTGGATTTGCTGGCAGCTTCACAGGTCCATTTTCAGATTGATATGTAATCGTGTCCGATGATGTTGATTGCTTTCCTTTATTTGAGGAAGAGTTGCTGCTATTGCCACATGCGCTCAACGCAAGTACGAAGATGAGCATCAGAGGGAACAATATTTTCTTCATGAATGTAAACTCCTTTGAAATCGGCACATCAGCCGTGTATTTGGTTGTATGAGTGATAATGATAATTATTATCACTCAGATATCATACCATAGAAGTGAGGTTTGTTGTCAATGATATTTTAGCAGTGGATAGAGGAATTCTGATAAAAAGAAAAAAAGATCAAGGCAGTGTATGACCTGATCTTTTTTCTTATTTAAACCAGCCTTTTTCTTTGGAACGAGTGATGGCTTCAATTCGGTTTTTGACTTCTAGTTTATCTAAAATAACGGATATGTAGTTTCGGACAGTGCCGCTTTTTATGCTGAGTTCCTTGGCGATTTCTTTTGTGTTTTTTCCGTCTGCGACGAGTTCTAGAACCGACTTTTCTCGTTCAGTTAAAGGATTTTCGTCGCTATACAAGTCTTCCATTAATTCAGGGGCGTACACCTTTTTCCCTTTCATCACACTGCGGATGGCACTTGCCAAATCCTCGCTTGGGCTGTCTTTCAGCATGTAGCCGCTAACGCCAGCTTTCAGCGCTCTTTGAAAATAGCCAGAACGGGCAAAGGTTGTTAAAATGATGATCTTCACATCAGACTTTTTGAGTTCTTCAGCGGCATCTAGCCCAGATTTTCCTGGCATTTCGATATCCATTAAACAAATGTCGACCGGATGTTTTTGAGCAAAATCAATGGCGTCCTGGCCGTTTGTGCCTTTTCCAACAACCGTCATATCGTCTTCTAAATCAAGAAGCGACCCAAGAGCACCAAGCAGCATTTGCTGATCCTCTGCGATAAAGATGTTAATCATTTTATTTCCTCCTTATCTTTCGCTGCTGAATCATTTGGAATACTCATGATCAGCTTCGTCCCGTCTTTTGTTTCAATGTGCAGGCGTCCATTTGCAAATTCCAATCTTTCTCTAATCCCTAAAAGGCCATGTCCCTTTGTTTGAGAGGATGGATCACCGCCTTTAAATGTGCCGTTATCCTCAACTGTAATGACAACTTCCTTTGACTTTTGATGAATGGTGATTTGACAGACAGTGGCGTCGCTATGTTTGACAACATTCGTTACGGCTTCTTTGATGCACATGCTCACAATGTTTTCGTTCAGAAGAGAGATGTGTTTCGGCGCTTCCTTTTCATCATAAATCATGTCAATATCGGCGGCTTCAAGGATTTGCTTGATGTTCAATATTTCATCTTTGATCCGAATACCTTTCATGGAAGAAACAATTTTTCGCACTTCATTAAGAGACGTTCTAGCTGTCTGCTGAACACTCTTTAGTTCGGCACGAGCCTGTTCAGGATCTTTATACACGAGCTTACGGGCAAGGTCACTCTTTAAACCAATAAGAGAGAGTTTTTGTCCAAGTGTATCATGCAGGTCACGAGCAATGCGCTGCCTTTCTTCAAGTTTGACAAGATCGGCGATCCGTTCATTGGCATTTTCTAATTTCTCTTCAAGGCGTTCACGTTCTTTTCGGCTTCGAATGCTGAGAGGGAGGAGAATGGCGCTAATAAGTGTGATCACAACAAAAGGAATTTGTGTGAGAAACCATCCCTTTTTTAAAATCAAGCTAAAGTTCACTGCTACGGCGGCGCTCCCTAGATGAATATAGTATAAGATATAAAAAGGGACTTTTCTTTTAATGTGCCCATTGAAATAGGCGATGCAAAAAGCGAAATAAATATAGCTGTAGAGCATCACATAGCCTGTAGAAATCGCAATCAATAAAAGACCGAAGACATATAAAGACCAGCCTTTTGCGACAAAGGCAAAACGATACACTCCGAAAAAAACCACGTTCAAAATAATGCCAATGACAATACCTAAAGTCGTAGGCGTCTTTAAGATAAAATAGAAGGGCAGGATGAAAAAAATGGCCCATATATAGGGGGAAATCCCATGCAATTTTTGAATTTTAAACTGTTTTTTCATCCGTGTGCCACCTTTTCCGTTTTCGTTCTTTTCCTTACTTTATCAAATTCAACTTACGGTTGCATCCTGTAAATGGCAACAAGCTCCTTCTAGAGTAAGAAAGAGCTTGCACCAATTATGCATTTTTCTTCAGAATGTCTCCTTTAATGACAGGTGCGGGCATCTTCTTAGATTGCCGTGCTTCTTTAAAGGTAACGAATGCTTTCGTTTCTTCATCCCAAAGTCTAAATTTCATTGATTCGATACTTGTTTTTAAAGTGATGGTTGGAACATTTTGAAGCGGCTCACTATGATCATGTGCATGCTCCAAGTGATAATTCGGTACCCTCGGACTTAAATGATGAACATGGTGATAGCCGATATTGCCTGTTAACCATTGAAGAAGCTTTGGTAATTTGTAAAAAGAACTGCCTTCTACTGCCGCCTGCACATAATTCCAATGTTCATCTGCTTCAAAGTAAGAATCTTCAAATGTATGCTGCACATAAAACAGCCATACGCCGATTGATCCTGAGATCAGGAAGATTGGACCTTGGACAAGCAGGAACTCCTGCCAGCCAAAAAGAAGACACGTTGCAGCTGCTAGTGCAATGATGCTCACGTTTGTGAAATACGTGTTCCAGCGCTCTTTTTTACGAGCATTTTTGACGTTGAAACGGTTTTTTAAGAGAAAAACAAAGATCGGTCCTAAAATAAACATCACAAAAGGATTACGGTAAAATCTGTAGCGAAACTTCGTCCAAGCTGATGCTTCTTGATATTCTTTGACTGTCAGGAGCCAAATGTCGCCAGTACCTCGTTTGTCTAGATTACTGCTTGTGGCATGGTGAATTGAATGATCTCTTTGCCATTGAAGATAAGGGAAAAGGGTGAGTACGCCCGTTACAAAACCGAACAGGTGATTCAGCGGCTTCTGTTTAAAAAAGGATTGATGGCAGCAGTCGTGAAAAATAATAAAGACACGTACTAAAAAACCAGCTGCAATCACCGCAAAGAAGAGGGTTAAAAGGTAGGAGATGTTCAGGCTATAATAGGCAAGAAACCAAAGCCCCAAAAATGGAATGAATGTATTAAAGAGTTGAATGATACTTTTTTTCGAATTAGCACCAGAGAATTGGCCAACTTGTTTTCTTAAAGTGGCTTGCTGCTGTGTGTTTGTTGAAGTCGTCATGAACGTTCAAGTCCTTTCCGTTTCTTTCTACTTCAAAGTATAGAAGGAAAGGTGTCATGCTCATAGTAGCACCCATCATGTATTCAATATGACATTTGTCATGTTGGACGCAGGAAAGGCTGATGGTTCAAGGGTTGTAAGCTTATTTTATTTTAAATAAAAAAAGTAAAGGCGCTATGCCTTCACTTTTTATGCACGTGCTTCATGTACTTTTAACTGCTTGCCTTTAATGGTTGTGTGGCGCATGGCTTTTAGCACAAGAGGGCCTTTGCCATTTAAAATATCTACATATGTTTTCGTTTCCTGAATGGTAATAATCCCAATGTCATCAAACGCAACACCGTCTATTTTGGCGATCGTTCCAACGAAATCAACTGCCCGGAGTTTCTTTTTCTTCCCGCCGTTAAAATAAAGCTTCATAATATCCTTTTCAACGCCAGCTTGTTTATTTTCCTTTTGAATCGGCGTTTCAATCTTTTCTTCAAAGCTTTCTACATGCTGTTCTGCGTCTTCTTTTGTAGGATAAGGCTGAGTCTGAAAATGAATGCCAGCTTCCTCTTTTAATTCTTCAATGAGCTGCTGCCCGTGCCTTGTCATAAACGCAATCGTTTTCCCGCTTTTACCCGCTCTGCCAGTTCTTCCGGTCCGATGAATATAGCGTTCTTTTTCATAGGGCAAGTCGTAATGAATGACATGTGTCATATCACTGACATCAATTCCTCGGGCTGCAATATCTGTTGCGATCAAATAACGGAATTCTCCGTTTTTGAATTCATCCATTACAGCAAAGCGGTCTTCCTGCCTCATCCCGCCATGAATCTTATCACAAGGAACATCCCACTCATCTAGCTTCATCGTCAGCTCATTCACTCGCTCCTGCGTATTGCAAAAAATGATACAGCTATCTGGATTTTCAATGACAATCGTTCGTTGAAGTAATGAAAACTTGCCTTCTTCCTCGGTTTCAATCAACGTGTGGGTGATTTGCTGCTTCGTCGTTTCCTCCCGAGCAATCTCTATCACTTTTGGCGATTGTAAAAACTGCTCACTCAAATCCTTCATTTCATCAGACATCGTCGCTGAAAATAACATCGACATCCGCTTTGGCGGCAGATGCTGAATAATAGAAGAGACTTGATCAATAAATCCCATGTTCAGCATTTCGTCTGCTTCATCTAACACGAAAAATGACAGATTGTCTAAAGAAAGTGTCCCTTTTTCAAGGTGATCCAATATTCGTCCTGGCGTTCCGCACACAATGTGGTTCTTTTGTGCAAGCTCTATTTTTTGTGCTTGAAATGGAGCTTTTCCATAAATGGCGGCCGCTTTAATTCGTTTAAATCGTCCGAGGCTGGTCAGATCCTGTTTGACCTGCATGGCAAGTTCTCTTGTTGGGACGAGGATGAGGGCTTGAGGTTTATTCTCAGCCCAATCTACCATTTCACAAATTGGCAGACCGTAGGCTGCTGTTTTGCCACTGCCTGTCTGAGATTTGACAATGAGGTCCTGCTTTGAAAAAGCAACGGATAATGTCTCGTGCTGGACGGGTGTAGGTGTATGGAAATGAAGCGCTTCTAGCGCTTGTTTCAATTCATCGCTTAATGGATATTGATCAAAATGTTGTAATGGCATCGTGTTCTCCTTTTCGTACATGTATACTTGTGACATCATACCATATCTTTTCAAAGACACCATGACCTTGAATGAAAAGGCATGAAAAAAAGCCCCGTAAAGGAGCTTTCAGCGTGTAGACAAACCCTCGCATTCGGTGTCAGATTTGCGCTCCGGTACTCACGAATGTCAAATTCGCTCCGTTCCGGTGCTCACTCTTCCTAGACTTCAAAGGTTTTCTATCACGCTGAAAAGAAAATAAAAGCCCCTTAAAGGAGCTTTTTGATTAAAGGAATCTGCGTTTTACTTTTTCCCAATAGGAGTTATCTTTTAATTTGACCGTTTTGATCACTTTACCAGAAAGGCCAATATCAATTTGTTTGACATGTTTTGTACCTAGCGCTTCGTTATCAAGACCGATAATCGGATGGTCGTTACCGTCCTGAACAACCTTTAGTGTCAGCTTGCGGTCACTGCTTAAAATGAAAGGAGCTCCAAGTGTACGGTATGAGTTGTTATTCAGCGATGCCAGCTCGGTTACTTGCATACACGGAAGCATCGGATCCACCACGGCGCCGTTGACAGATTTATTGTAGGCCGTTGAACCGGTTGGAGTGGAAATAATCATCCCGTCGCCTCTAAATGTTTCAAAATGGAAATCATCTATATACACATCGATGACAAATGTTTTAATGATGCTTGAGCGGATCGACAGTTCGTTTAAGCAATGGAACTGGTTTGTACTGTCAACGCTTACATCGATGATCGGATATTTTCTCACTTCAATCTGTTCAGTGTTCATGGCATCAATCATTTTATCAAAATGTTCTAACGAAAAATCGCAGTATAGGTGCGAATTCTCTGTTTTTGATACCCCTACATACAAGCAGTCATCCCGGAAGTTCGTTTTGCGAACCGCTTGAAGAAATGTACCATCTCCACCAATTGAGGCAATGATATGGGCATCTTCTGCACGCTTTACGACGTGAAAGCCTTGATCGGTAGCGAGCTTCTCCAGAGAAGAAATGTGTCCATCCAATTCATGATCTTTTTTGTAAAAGAAAAATACATTGCGACGATTGTCTGTCATTGACGTTCTCCCCTTTGTTGTCAAAAATAGATTTCGAGTAGTAAAGGGCTTACATAGAAAACCCTTGTTCACATTTTACACTTTTTTCATATGAAAGTAAAAATATTAGAAAGACGCTTCATCATGATAGAGGCTTCCATTTGAGAAATGAGTCATTGTAAGTGATTAGACAATGCTGACTTTGAGCATAATTTAATAGCTCATTTTGGAGGATAGAGAGGTCTGGGCGTTTCGTTGTGGAGATGATCTGATCTTTTAGATGTAGGAAGAGGATAAAATAACCAATTTTTCGTCATGAAGAGCAAATGATAGAAGATGTAAAGTTGATCGTCATTTCACATCGATGCTATCATATGTTGAAATGAAATGTAAAAAAACCACAGTTCCTGTGAAACATTTCATGTGTGTATTCGTATGAACGAAGTGAGACAAAAAGGAGGAGAAAGAAATGAATGCGAAAAGATGGGTAGCCTTAATCATTGCACTTGGTGTTTTCGGCTTTTCGATTGTGATTAGTATCACGACGGCCTTGTATGAAAGCTTCAATGATAATAAGATGAGCTATCAATTCGGGGACGAAATCGAAGAAAAGGTACTAGAAGATGGCAGCGGTGCGAGTAAAATTGCTGTACTTGAGATTAATGGCACGATTCAAGATAACGGCGGTGCATCCAGCCTTCTAGGCGGGGAAGCATATGATCATCGTGCGTTCTTAAAAGAATTAGATAAAGCAAAAGACGATGCGTCTGTGAAAGGTGTCTTGCTGCGCGTCAACTCTCCTGGCGGCGGTGTCTATGAAAGTGCTGAAATACATAAAAAATTAGAAGAAGTAAAGAAAGCGAAGAAGCCAATTTATGTTTCTATGGGTTCAATGGCGGCTTCTGGCGGTTATTATGTATCCACTCCAGCGAAAAAAATCTTTGCTTCACCTGAAACGTTAACAGGGTCACTCGGGGTCATCATGCAAAGTTTGAATTATGCAAAGCTGGCAGATAATTTAGGTATCAAATATGAAACCATTAAAAGTGGAAAATTCAAAGACATCATGTCCCCAAATCGTGATATGACAAAAGATGAGCGAGATATCATGCAAAGCATGGTTGACAACTCTTATGAAGGCTTTGTGAAAGTCATCTCAGAAGGACGTGGCATGTCTAAGCAGGACGTCAAGAAAATTGCTGACGGCCGAATCTATGACGGAACACAGGCGAAATCGAACGGATTAGTGGATGAGCTTGGGTACTATGAAGATGCTCTAAAAGCAATGAAGAAAAATGAAAAAGGGTTAAAAGGAGCGACAGTGATCAGCTATTCTCAAAGCTTCGGCTGGAACTCTCTCTTCAATATGAGTGCAAGCAAGCTCTTTAAAAGCGAAATTGATTTTCTGAACTTAAAAGAAACACTGGCTGGCTCAAATGGGTCTAAACCGATGTATCTCTATTCAAAATAAAGGAGGGATCATAGATGGATTCTACATTCGATGAAGTAACGGAAAGTCGCAGCCAAGAGGGAGAATCAAGGCCGACTCTTGCGAAGCGCACTTCAATTGAAGCGCAGGCTTTTGCAGGTTTCTGGATTAGATTTTGGGCATTTATCCTAGATTGGCTCGTCGTATGGGGTGTTAACCATTTGACGGTTTCTCCAATCTTTAGTCTCTTTGGCTGGTCAAAAGGTGGAGGCTGGTTTTCCCCATTTTCCGTCACAACCACAATTGTCTTTCTGCTTTATTTTGCGATCATGACGAAGATTTTCCAACAAACACTTGGAAAGATGGTGTTTGGAATCAAAGTCGTCTCACTTCAGCCGGAGAAGAAGCTGCCATGGGATGTCATTTTCTTTAGAGAAATTGTGGGGCGATATATTAATACGCTTTTTGTTCTCTATGCTGTGGTTGGGTTCACGCCGAAAAAGCAAGGGGTTCATGACTACTTTGCAGATACGGTGGTTGTTCATGAACATTTATATGAAAAAACAGAAGCAAACGCATAATCAAAGAGAGTTTGGCCGGGTACCGGTCAAACTCTTTTTTTTGGTGATTGGGTATAAAATCCAGAAGGAGAGCCATAATCGTAGAGGAAGCATCATTTGTTATGGAGGAAGTGAGCACAGTGCTGTACGTTTGGATCGCAGCTTTTTTGTTCCTTGTGATCTTATTGATCTTTATGAAAGTGACCATTTCACTGGACTATTCACATGCAAATGACAATGACCATATTGCGGTGAAGATCATCACCTTATATGGAATCGTCAGACTGAAGAAAGACATTCCGATGGTGAAAGTGAATACGGAAGATCAAACGATTGATATTCGTGAAAAGAAAATGGCCAGCACCAAAACGCCTAATCAAGAAAAAGAAACCATGCATAAAAAAGTGGGAAAACGTGATGTAAAGGAAATCCTTCATCAAATGGAGCGTATTACAAAAGAAATTGTCGATCTAAACCGGATCATGCGAACGTTTTTCATTCATATAAAAATCGTCTCATTTCACTGGTCCACATGGATTGGTTTTCATGACGCAGCTTTAACAGGTGTAGCAGCCGGTGGTGTGTGGTCAGTCAAAGGAGCACTTCTTGCCTTTATGCAGGAGCACCTCACCTTTAAGCACAAACCCGTCTATGAAGTGATTCCCGCTTTTCAGCACAAAGTATCACAGACACACTTTGCATGTATAGCTTATTTTCGGATTGGACATGCTATGCTTGCAGCCATTCGATTACTTGTCCATTGGTTAAAAGGGAGAAAGGCGAGAAAGAATGCCTCTCTTCAAGCAACGAAGAATGAATCATCTGTTTAAGGAGGAACCCGAAAATGGCAGATCATCCAATCCAAGGTCTGATGAAGACAGCGATGGAAAACTTAAAAGAAATGATTGATGTGAACACGATCATCGGCGATCCAGTCGAAACCCCTGACGGCAGTGTCATTCTCACTGTGTCAAAGGTTGGTTTTGGATTTGCAGCCGGCGGCAGTGAATTCAACGGTAACCAAAAGAAAGAAAAACGGTCTGATGAACAAGAACGAAAAGAACCGAGACTCCCATTTGGAGGCGGAAGCGGTGGGGGAGTATCGATTACACCAATCGCCTTTTTAATTGTGGGAACAAATGGCGTACGAATGCTTCATTTGGATGAACACACACATCTGCTCGATAAAATATTGGATTCTGCTCCTCAAGCAATTGAACGTCTTCAGCACATGTTTAAGAAGGATGAACGGGAGCATCGTCACAAAGAACGAAAACTAGATGACATAGACCTTTAAAAAGTTAGCTGCCCCGCAGTTAACTTTTTTTTCAAAATGGACGATTAGGCTTTGCAGTTTTTTGCTTTCTCTACTATGATAGAACCATACATTTGATAAGGGAGGAATTGTTTTGGCATCGATCACATTTAAAGGGAGCCCAGTAACGCTTGTAGGAAATGAAGTGAAAGTAGGCGAGCAGGCTCCAGATTTCACGGTATTAACGAACTCACTAGGGGAAGTTTCACTTTCTGATTTAACAGGAAAAGTGACGATTATCTCAGTGATTCCTTCTATTGATACAGGTGTGTGTGACGCACAAACAAGACGTTTCAATGAAGAGGCAGCCGGTTTAGGTCCGGTCAATATCTATACCATTAGTGCAGACCTACCATTTGCACAAGCACGCTGGTGCGGAGCAAACGGAATTGAAAATGTTGAAACATTATCTGATCATAGAGATATGTCATTTGGTGAAGCGTTTGGTTTATATATGAAAGAATTGCGTTTATTGGCGCGTGCGGTCTTCGTATTAGACCCAAGCGGAAAAGTGGTTTACACTGAGTACGTAAGCGAAGCAACCAATCATCCAAATTATGAAAAAGCCATTGAGGCTGCGAAATCACTGTTATAAAAGCAGCATCGACAAGAGCTCCGGCTTCATACTGGGGCTCTTTTCAATGAGAACATATAGCTTTTAACAAAGCGAGGAGAGAAAAGCATTGCAGAAAGATCAAGTGAGTACGATTTTTGAGCTGCTCGATACAGCTTCAATTCGTTTAAAAAAGGAACAGAACATTTCCTATATTGAAGCATTGGCAGAAGCAGGAGAAGCCTTTTTCCAGGCAAATGATCGAAACGGTTTACTAAAAGATTTAATAGAGAAAGCAGATTTCGCCTCTTATGATCATGAGCAGATTCGTAAAGCGTTTCAGCTCGCCGTATTAAAAGGACAAAAGGATATTTCACATCCAAACCGGCAGATGACACCTGATACAATTGGTCTGTTTGTCAGCTATTTGGTCAATAAATTTTTAGAAGGACAAAAAGAGCTGGTTGTCTTTGATCCAGCAGCGGGAACAGGGAATTTACTGCTTGCGGTCCTCAACAATGTAACAGCAGAAACAACACGCGGTTTTGCCTCTGAAATTGATGACGTGCTCATTAAAATTGCGTGGGCACAAGCGAACTTAGAAGAAAAAGAAGTAGAGCTTTTCCACCAGGACAGCTTAGAGCCGCTTCTTATCTCACCAGCAGATGTTGCTGTATGTAGTCTTCCTGTCGGGTTTTATCCAAACGATGAGCGCGCTAAAGACTATGAATTAAAGGCAAAAGAAGGTCATTCCTTTGCGCATTATTTATTCATTGAGCAAAGTCTTCGTTATACGAAAGAAGGCGGCTTCTTATTCTTCATCATTCCAAATGATTTGTTTGAAGGAAAAGAAAGCGTACAATTAAAGGATTTCATCAAAGAACATGCATATATGAATGCGTTAATTCAGCTGCCAGTCTCTATGTTCAAAGACAAAAAGCATGCCAAAAGCTTATTTGTGATGCAAAAGAAAAAAGAGGGGCTCGAAGCACCGAAACGTATGCTATTTGCCAATCTGCCTTCTTTCTCACAGAAGGAAGCAATGGTTGGCGTCATGAGAAAATTAGACCAATGGTTTATAGAAGAAAAAGAAACGAAAGAATAGCCAGAGTGATGTCTGGCTATTTTACTATTCAGAAAATAACGACTTATTGATGTAAGCGGTAACAGTTCGAAGGTGTACTTGAAATGCAAAGTTTTCAATGTTTAAATGAAAAAGTCAGATATTTTTCGGACTTATCGTTAAACTATAAAAGACCCGTTCAAACAGGTTGAATATAGCACCGAAAAAACGTGAAACCTTATATAACAACTGAGTAAAAGGAGCGACAGTAATGTCCAAAATTATTGCAATCAACGCAGGAAGCTCATCTCTTAAATTCCAATTGTTCGACATGCCAGAAGAAACCGTTTTAACAAAAGGTCTTGTTGAAAGAATCGGAATGGACAACAGTATCTTCACGATTTCTGTAGATGGAGAAAAGAAAACAGAAGTCACAGATATTCCAGATCATGCAGTAGCGGTTAAAATGCTGCTTGAAAAACTAATTGAATTTAACATCATCAAAGACTTTAATGAAATTGATGGCGTAGGACACCGCGTCGTTCACGGCGGAGAAAAATTCAGCGATTCTGTTGTTTTAACAGATGAAGTCATCAAAGACATTGATCAGCTTTCAGAGCTTGCACCACTTCACAACCCTGCAAACGTTGTAGGAATCAAAGCATTCAAACAAATTCTGCCTGACGTACCAGCGATTGCTGTGTTCGATACAGCGTTCCACCAAACAATGCCAGAGCAGTCTTACCTATACAGCCTTCCGTATGACTACTACAAAAACTTTGGTATTCGTAAATACGGATTCCACGGGACAAGCCATAAGTTCGTAACAGAGCGTGCAGCAGAGCTATTAGGCCGTCCTCTTGAAGAGCTTCGTTTGATTTCTTGCCACCTTGGAAATGGTGCAAGTATCGCAGCAGTTGAAGGCGGAAAATCAATCGATACGTCAATGGGTTTCACACCACTTGCGGGTGTTGCAATGGGAACACGTTCAGGTAACATTGACCCTGCCCTTATTCCATTTATTATGGAGAAAACAGGACATACAGCTGAAGAAGTACTTTCTACTTTGAATAAGAAGAGTGGTCTTTTAGGTGTGTCTGGTCTTTCAAGTGATCTTCGTGATATCGAAGAAGCGACAGAAGAAGGAAACGACCGTGCTGAAGTAGCACTAGATATTTTTGCAAGCCGTATTCATAAATACATCGGTTCTTATGCAGCGAGAATGAATGGTGTAGATGCCATCATCTTCACAGCTGGAATCGGTGAAAACAGCTCAGAAGTGAGAGCACGTGTACTTCGTGGTCTAGAATTCATGGGCGTATATTGGGATCCATCTCTTAACAACATGAGAGGCGAAGAAGCATTCATCAGCTACCCTCACTCTCCTGTAAAAGTCATCGTGATTCCAACGAACGAAGAAGTTATGATTGCAAGAGACGTTATGCGTTTAGCGTAATATCCTTTTGAAGCCCTTTTCCTCAGCGGAAAAGGGCTTTTTTCTATTGAAATCAGCATGCTATAATGTGAGGCAATATGAAAGGAGCGGTGTGAAGATATGAGCGTCGAAGAACATAAACGCGAAGCGAAAACGAGGCTTCATGTAAAAGTCATTACCGTCAGTGATACAAGGACAAAAGAAACAGATAAAAGCGGCCGTCTGATGATTGATTTGCTCAAAGAACAAGGGCACCTTATTCTTGCATACGATATTGTGAAAGATCACATTGGAGCGATTCAAGATGCCGTTTTAGAAGGAACAAGTGAAGCGAAGATTGATGCCGTCTTGTTAAACGGGGGAACTGGTATTGCAGCAAGGGACGTCACGATTGAATCCATTACACCTCTTTTCTCAAAAGAGCTGCCGGGCTTTGGAGAAATTTTTCGCATGCTGAGCTATACAGAAGATATTGGATCAGCCGCTATCTTATCTAGAGCGACGGCAGGGGTGATTAACCAAAAAGCCGTTTTTGCCACACCAGGCTCTACCGGAGCAGTTCGGTTAGCCATGACCAAACTCATTATTCCAGAGCTTCCTCATGTCTTGCGAGAGCTTGAAAAAGATCAAAAATAGCCCAAAATGACTCTGCCAAGAAAATTTGGCAGAGTTTTTTTCATAAAGGGGTTGAAAAAACAATTTTTCCTTGTTACAGTGTATACATACTAAATGCATGTTTATAAATTAAAACTTATTTTTATGCAAAAAACATTCACAGAATCAAAACAAGCGAGAGGAGCTTTTCAAACATGTCACAAAATAAAAAAGTCGTATTAGCATATTCCGGAGGTCTTGATACCTCTGTTGCAGTTAAATGGTTACAGGAGCAAGGTTACGAAGTTGTTGCTTGCTGCCTGGACGTAGGTGAAGGAAAAGATTTAGCATTCGTTCAACAAAAAGCACTTCAAGTCGGAGCTGTTCAATCTTACATGATCGACGCAAAAGAAGAGTTTGCTGAAGAATTTGCACTTGCTGCACTGCAAGCCCACACGATGTATGAAGGAAAATACCCACTCGTGTCTGCACTATCTCGTCCGCTCATTGCCAAAAAGTTAGTGGAAGTCGCAGAGAAAGAAAATGCCGTAGCCGTTGCACACGGATGTACAGGTAAAGGAAACGACCAAGTTCGTTTTGAAGTATCAATCAAAGCATTGAATCCAGACCTAGAAGTTCTTGCACCAGTGCGTGAATGGAAATGGTCTCGTGATGAAGAAATCGACTATGCACAAAAGCACGGGATTCCAATTCCGATTAACTTAGACAGCCCATATTCAATTGACCAAAACCTTTGGGGCAGAAGTAACGAATGTGGTATTTTAGAAGATCCTTGGGCAGCGCCGCCAGAAGGTGCTTATGATCTGACAAATCCACTTGAAAAAACACCAGACACACCTGAAATCATTGAAATCACGTTTGAAAAAGGAAAACCAACAGCCATTGACGGAATCCAGTATTCATTATCTGATCTCATCCTTCATTTAAATGAAGTTGCTGGCCAGCATGGTGTAGGCAGAATCGATCATGTTGAAAACCGTCTTGTTGGAATCAAATCTCGTGAAGTGTATGAGTGCCCAGGTGCAGTTACCCTATTAAAAGCACACAAAGAACTTGAAGACTTAACGCTTGTTAAAGAAGTAGCACACTTTAAGCCAATCGTTGAACAAAAAATGGCTGAATTAATATACAATGGCTTATGGTTCTCACCACTTAAATCAGCACTAGATGCATTCTTACAAGAAACGCAAAAGAACGTAACAGGTGTTGTACGTGTGAAACTATTTAAAGGCCATGCCATTGTAGAAGGACGTAAATCACCATATTCACTTTATGATGAAAATCTAGCAACTTACACAAAAGCAGATGAATTCGATCATGATGCAGCTGTAGGATTTATTAACCTTTGGGGTTTACCAACAAAAGTAAACAGCATCGTGAACAAAAAGGAGCAGGTTAAAGCATGAAAAAGCTTTGGGGAGGCCGATTTCAAAAAACACCAGAAAAATGGGTCGATGAGTTTGGTGCATCCATTCATTTCGACAAACAATTAGTCAAAGAAGATCTGACCGGCTCCCTTGCCCATGCAAGTATGCTGAATAAATGCGGTATCATCGGTGATGAGGAGGCCGCTGCAATCAAAGACGGACTGAATACGCTCATGAAAAAGGCAGAGGCGGATGAACTCGATTTCTCAGTAGATTATGAGGACATTCATTTAAACCTTGAAAAAATGCTCATTGATGAGATTGGTCCGCTTGGCGGCAAATTGCACACAGCGAGAAGCCGGAATGATCAGGTCGCAACCGATATGCATTTATATTTGAATAACCAAGTAGAGCATATCATTGAGCTGATCTCTTCTTTTCAAACAGTGCTTGTAGAAAAAGCTGAACAGCACGTTGAAACGATTTTTCCAGGATATACGCACTTACAGCGTGCACAGCCTATCTCCTTTGCTCATCATATGCTCGCCTACTTTTGGATGCTTGAGCGGGACAAAGCGCGTTTTCAAGATTCATTGAAGCGGATTAATGTGTCACCACTTGGATGCGGGGCGTTAGCAGGAACGACATTCCCGATTGATCGTGAATATACAGCAGAGCTTCTGGGCTTTGACCATATTTACGAGAACAGCCTTGATGGTGTGAGTGATCGTGATTTCATTTTAGAGTTCTTGTCTAATAGCAGTCTTGTGATGATGCACCTCTCACGTCTTTGTGAAGAAATCATTTTATGGTGCTCTCAAGAATTCAAATTCATTGAGCTTGATGACACGTACGCAACAGGCAGCAGCATGATGCCGCAAAAGAAAAACCCGGATATGGCTGAATTGATCCGCGGAAAAACAGGCAGGGTATATGGCAACCTGATGGGGCTGCTCACGATTATGAAAGGCTTACCGCTTACGTATAACAAAGACTTGCAAGAAGATAAAGAAGGCATGTTTGATACGGTGAAAACGATCGCTGGCAGCCTGCAAATCTTCACAGGCATGATTCAAACGATGACAGTGAACGAAGATGTCATGAAAAAAGCAACAAAAGAAGATTTCTCAAATGCGACCGAAGTGGCTGACTACCTTGCGAAAAAAGGTATGCCATTCCGTGAAGCACACGAAATCGTTGGGAAGCTTGTGTATACATGCATTCAAAAAGGCATCTATTTAAGTGACCTTCCATTTGAAACATTTACAGAAGCAAGCGGCCTCTTTGAACAAGACATTTACACTGTTCTTGATCCGTATGTTGCTGTTGAAAAAAGAACAAGTGCAGGTGGAACTGGATTCAAACAAATTCAGCTCGCTTTAGAAAAAGCAAAAGCCTGCCTAGCGTAATTCGCCAAAACCATTCGTTTATACGGATGGTTTTTTTCATGGGAAAAAGGAGATTGATCTTCACTGGAGAAAATGAAAGCATACCAGTGTCAAGCTGAATAAGGAGTGACAACAGTTCATGAAGAAAACGCTTCAGGCTTTGTTTGATCAGCCTATCGTATCAGTGAAAACGTTAGGAGAACCATACGACGGCCGGGCTAATGATGTGTGGCTGATTTCCTTGCAAGATCAGACGGAATATGTAGTGAAATCTCCAAAAACTGCAAGAGAAGAAAGTGAATTTGTGTATGGGATCAACATGATATATGGAGTAGATGCCCGTACTGTACAGGAGCATCTTGATGAAATCAATAAAAAGCTGGCTCATGCGAATTCCTTTCATATTCCGAAAGTTGTTCGTAAAGTGAAGAAGGCGGGGAAACACTTTTATGTCATGGAAAAAGTAGAAGGAATCCCTTTAACATCTTTTGAGGGCCGTTCAGCACAATTCTATAGGGATTACGGGAGGAAACTAGCGCATCTTCATTCATATCAAACAAATTTTTTCGGTGCAGTATACGGGGGAGAAAAGAGACATTTGAGAGAATTCCATGCGCTGTTAAAAAAGGCAGTTTCCAAACTCATCAGCCACTATTACGCTGATCAGCCTGAATATCAGAATTATGCAGAAAAGGTGCAGCAAAAGCTTGAAAAGCTAAGTCCTCCTGATGCAGCCAGTCTCATTTTAATTGATTTAGACCCATCGCAATATATTGAAGACGATGATCAAGTGACGAGTCTAGTTGATACGGAATATGTTGTATTTGGACCAGCTGCGTTTGATTTGATTGCACTAGAATATCTTTTGACAAAAGAAGCTACACAAGCTGTTCAATTGGGCTATGAAGAGATTTGCCCGCTTCCTCGCCAGCTTCATGAGGTGAGAGAATGCTATCGGTTTGTTTCGCTACTTCTCGATATCCATGGTTCATGGGATATGAAAAAGTGGATGAATCACCCTATACGGTTTTCCCCTCACTGTTAAAGGGTTCAAAAGTGCGAAGGAAGCCGGTTTATAGTAAAGTAAAGATAACAAAAGAAACACATGAACTTGCAACCTTTGCTTTAGGAGGAGATTGTGTGCGACACGCATTAATAACAGCGGGTTCTAAAGGACTTGGTAGGAAAGTCACCGAGTCTTTACTGAATATGGGGTATTCTGTGACAGTGAATTATCGAAGTGATGATGAAGCTGTCCGGCAGATGAAAGAAGAACTGCAAGAATACGAAGAAAAGCTTCAATTTGTCCAAGGCGATGTAACAAACAAAGAAGATTTAAAAAACATGGTCGAGCTTGCAGCAGAGCGATTTGGGCGGATTGATGCCTTGATCAATAATGCTGGACCTTATATTTTTGAACGAAAAAAACTCGCGGATTACTCTGAAGACGAATGGTATCAAATGATGGAAGGCAACCTATCCGCAGTGTTCCATTTGTTCCGAATGGTGATCCCTATGATGAGAAAACAAGGCTTTGGCCGGATTATCACATATGGCTTTCAAGGAGCAGACCATGCGCCAGGCTGGATGCACAGATCAGCTTTCGGAGCGGCAAAAGTGGGCCTTGCGTCATTGACGAAAACCATTGCGATTGAAGAAGCCGAAAACGGCATCACCGCTAATATGGTGTGTCCAGGCAAAATCGTTGGAGACATGAAAGAATCAACGATAGAGGAAGCACGTCAGATAAAAGACGATGAAACACCGATTGGTCGGTCTGGGACAGGTGAGGATATCGGTCGTATCATTTCATTTCTATGTGATGACCGTTCAGACCTCATTACAGGAACCGTCATTGAAGCAACAGGTGGTCTTAATGTAATTCACAGGCACTAAGTTTTTCAGCTTTTTATAGAGGGAATAGACAAAATGAGATCAAATTCGAAAGGTGGATATATTTACATGAAAGCTACATATCATGGACATTCAGTCGTACACATTGAAACAAACGGATACCATATTTGGATTGATCCATTTTTAAATGGAAATAAGCACACGGATATCAAACCGCAAGATGTGAAAGCAGATGTGATTTTGCTCACGCACGGGCATGGAGATCACGTCGGAGACACGATTGAAATCGCTAAAAACAATGACGCACTCGTGATTGCGCCATTCGAACTTGCCACTTATTTAGGCTGGCAAGGGGTGAAAACACACCCGCTTTCTATTGGCGGCGGACGTGAATTTGAATTTGGTAAAGTCAAGCTGACGCAAGCGTTCCATGGCTCAGCGGTCATTGATGAAGAATCCAAAACGATTACGTATACAGGGATGCCATCCGGTATTTTATTTACTGCTGAAGGCAAAACAATTTATCATGCTGGAGACACGGCTCTCTTCTCGGATATGAAACTCATTGGGGAGCTGAATCATATTGAGCTCGCCTTCCTGCCAATAGGTGATAACTTCACAATGGGACCAGACGATGCAAGAATCGCAGCAGAGTGGCTTCGTGCGAAACAAGTCGTACCGATTCATTACAGTACATTCCCGCCGATTGAGCAAGATCCTCATGCGTTTGCAGACAGCTTGCATGGCGGCGTGGGTCACGTATTAAACAGCGGAGAATCCATCGATATTTAATCAAGATGCAGAAAAACCGGCACACAAATATTGGCTTCAGTGTGTAGATAAACCCACGCATTCGTTGTCAGGTCTGCGCGCCGGTGCTCACGAATGTCAAATTGAGCTAGACCTTCCTAGACTGCAAAGGTTTTCTATCACGCTAAAAAGAAGGCAAAGGGCTAAAATAGAGTACATTTTAGCCCTTTGCCAATAATCTAGGGGTAAGTCCGAGATAAGGTCCAAAAAGCGCCATGCAGATGCAAGAAAATGTAAATAAAAGTACATAAGCCCTTATTATGCTTTTAGCTTTCCGTATAAGCCCTCCTGTAATATGGCAATAAAGTTATTTAATTTTAAAGTCTCAAACATGCATAGCCCCGTTCTAAATTTAGGACGGGGTTAAAACTGTAGTTATTTAATTTTTGATGTAAGATACTTCACTACACTAAAAATTTAACAATAAAGTCGTTTGAAAATCTAAGTTTTATTCAACAATAGTACCCGATTGTTAAATTACGATGACTGGAGTTTTTAACTTATTATCATAAAACAGTTAATACCAAAAGTTTATCGCTACTTTTGATAATTAACATAAGTTTCTTTAAAAGAAATATTTACTCATGCCATTTTTAAAGATAGGCAGGGTCTTAGTCACTAGCTCTTCTGATGAAATAAGTCTTCCATCCTTATTCCATGTGTATGCAGCTCCGTAAATCCCCCAACTTAGCATAGTAGATAGGGTTGTTACCATTTGTTTATCCTCTAATTCGATGATGTTGTTAGTTCCTTTTAGCATAAGATCAGCTATTAGTTTCTGTAACTCCTCTTTAATTTTACTTTCGATAATAGTTCCTAAAGATTGATAACCTTTAGGACATAGGTCGCTTATCTCTTTATGGTGATCACACATGGCTAGAAAAATATTTGCAATGACTTTTTCATTGAATCCATCGTGATCATTGAGTCTTTTTTTCAATTTGTCTGTAAATGTATTGGTGATTGTAGAATGTAACAAATCAAATTTATCGTCAAAGTGCGCATAAAATGTAGCCCGGTTAATAGTAGCCTTTTCTGTGATATCACGTACCGTTATATGGTTGAAATCTTTTTCACTAGCTAACGAAAGAAAAGAGTCTACAATCAATTGTCTTGTACGAAGTATTCTCGGATCTTTTTTTTGCATAATCATTTTTTCTTCTCCTTTTAGGGTTCATCATCTTGTCTAAAAACGACAATACATTAGAAGTGTTGGGTAAACAACATGTTAGCCATTTTGGTGGTTGTTGATAGTTCTTTTTCATCTTATCATCAATTATACAACGTATGTTGCTTAAATAACACATGTTTTTTTTGGGAGGGTTTTATCAAGCTAATTATTGTGATCATTCAGAATCATACCCAAAAATTGAAAAGACAATTGGTTGTTAATAAATAAAATAGTACCTATCATAACACAAGGAGGCAGAAGACCATGAACATCACTATTTTTGGGGCAAGCGGTCACACAGGATTTACGGATGAAAATGTACCTGACCAATCGGGCAAATGCATCATCGTCACCGGGGCCAATACCGGAATTGGCTTCGAAGTATCGCAAGTGCTGGCAGCACGAGGTGCACGTGTGCTGCTGGCCTGCCGCAACCATGCGAAGGCGAAAGAAGCCATGGATCGGATTCGGAGGAAGACCCCGGGAGCGGACCTAGCTTTCCTGCCGCTCGACTTGGCGGATATGGAGAGTGTGCGGAGTGCAGCTGAATTGGCCGCCAAGGAACCACGCATCGATGTATTGATCAACAATGCCGGCGTGCAAGGTTCGAAACTGAGGCACACTGTGCAAGGTTTTGAGCTGACGTTCGGCGTCAATCACCTTGGCTGTTTCGCGTTCACCACGCTGTTGCTGCCCAAGCTCATGGAAACGCCTGGGTCGCGCATCGTCGTCACGAGTAGCGGTCAACACAAAGACGCGAAAATCGAGTGGGAAGACCTTAATGCAGAAAAAAGCTACAAATGGCTCCCGCGCTATGGCGCCAGTAAGCTCGCGAATATGCTCTTCGTCTTCGAGCTGGACCGGCGGTTGCGGGCGGCGGGATCACCAGTAACAGTCGTGGCTTGTCACCCGGGCCTAGTGGGAACGGACCTTGGACGCGATAACATGGCTGGCAAAGTAATGATGCCGTTGATCGGCCTGTTCTTTGCCAAACCGGCCATGGGTGCCTGGGGCGCGTTGCACGCAGCCACAGGGAAGATAAAGCCAGGCGGCTATTACGGGCCGTCAGGGTTAGGCGAGTTGCGGGGACCTTCCCGTGAATGTTCCCGCTCAGAGGAGGCGAAAGATCCGAAGCTTGCCAAGCGACTGTGGGATGTATCCGTTGATATGACAGGGATCGACCCCGGCTTGCCTCCTGTAATTTGAAACTGTACTTTTGTTTATAACAAGAGAAAGGGTGTAGTGAACAAGATGTCTCCATTGGGGTATAATCCGGCATCAATCACCAAAAATGAAGAAGATGGAAGGAATAATTGAACAATCTAACCTAGATATGACGGTTGTACGAATGAATAATCCTAATGTCAAACACAAAGGGCAATCTGATGATTATTCATTCGGCGATTGGTAGGCTAAACTATCCGTCACTAGGGAAAATGTGGTGAAATTCATATATGCCGCTACTCAGCAAAGCCAATTGAACAGAAAAATGCCCATTGTCTATAATAATTAAATCAGCTTAAAAGGGAGCATTCAAAATGAAAATTGAGATATGGTCGGATTATGTTTGTCCTTTTTGTTATATTGGCAAACGTAAATTTGAAATAGGGTTAGAACAGTTTGAACATAAAGAAGAGGTAGAAGTCGTATTTCGTAGTTTTCAATTAGATCCATATGCGAAAAAAAATACAGGGATGGATATCCATCAAGTATTATCTTCAAAGCATGGTATCCCATATGAAAAAGCAAAAGCGTTAAATGATCACATGGTGCAACAAGCGAAAGCAGTTGGATTAGATTATCAAATGGATAAAATGATTCCTACAAATTCATATGATGCACATCGTCTTTCTTATTATGCAAAAGAGAAAGGTAAAATGAAGGAGTTCATAGAGCGTATTATGAAAGCTCACTTCACGGATTCACTAGACATCGGTGACCATGCAACACTTGTTCAACTTGCAAGTGAGATAGGTCTTGATGTCAACGAAGCTTTGGATGTTTTAGTAAATGATAAATATAACGAGAATATTGCAGCTGATAAAGCCGAGGGATCAAATATTGGGATTCAAGGTGTGCCCTTTTTCGTAGTGAATGACAAATATGCCATCTCAGGAGCGCAACCTAGCCAAGTATTTTTAGAAACATTACAAAATGTTTGGCAAGAAGATTACGCGAAGGCTAAGGCTGAAGAGCATAAATTAGAGCCGTCGCTCGATGATTATTGTTCAGATGGAACATGTAAATTTTAATGACTTTTCAAAAAGGTTTTGATTTGTTTAGATGGAACTTTGTTTTGGGGAATAAGTTTTGGAACTAACATAGACCCGGATGACCTAAGTGTATTTAGTCCTTATCTTAAGGAACGATTACATCATTGATTTAGAAGAACTGCCTGAACCTTTAGTTTAGATGAAAGGCTGGGGTTAGGGTTTAAAACAGCTTAATGGAGGGCCTTTGTGTTCTTTTTTCATTTTTTTACATTTGTATGGCGCTTTTTGGACTTATCTCGGATTTCCCCCATCTAAAACCGGCACAAAAAAGCCGGTTTTTTTGTTTGCCTTTATTGTGCTTGAGTAAAAGACAAATTGCTATTAAAAGCCTCCTGCCTTTATAATGAAATATAGATGAAAACGCTGAAAACAAAAAGGGTGAACGGGATTGGCGACAAAGCATGAGCAAATTTTATCGTATATTGATTCATTGGATGTCGGAGAGAAAATTTCTGTCCGGCGTATAGCGAAAGAAATGAAAGTCAGTGAAGGCACGGCTTACCGGGCTATTAAGGATGCTGAAAATAAAGGGTTCGTGAGCACCATTGAACGAGTCGGTACCATTCGAATTGAACAGAAGAAAAAAGAAAATATTGAAAAGCTGACATATGCGGAAGTCGTCAATGTCATTGATGGTCAGGTACTTGGCGGACGAGCCGGCTTACATAAAACGTTAAATAAATTTGTCATCGGTGCAATGGAACTGGATGCGATGATGCGATACACAGCAGCAGGCAACCTGTTGATCGTTGGAAACCGAATCAATGCTCACCGGCAAGCATTAGAGGCGGGAGCGGCTGTGCTGGTCACGGGCGGATTCTCAACAGATGATGAAATTATTCAGCTCGCCGATGAGCTTGAGCTGCCCATTTTATCAACAAGCTACGATACATTTACCGTAGCGGCTCTCATTAACCGGGCCATTTATGACCAGTTGATTAAAAAAGAAATTGTGCTTGTGGAGGATATTTTAACGCCGATAGAACGGACCGTCTATTTATCGCCAGAAGACAAACTTGAGAAATGGTATGAAAAGAATTATGAAACCGGGCACGGCCGGTTCCCGGTAGCAGACGATCAAATGAAAATTCACGGCATTTTGACCTCAAAGGATATTGCCGGCCATGACCGTTCTACACCGATTGAAAAGGTGATGACAAAAAATCCGCTGACCGTTATTGGTAAAACATCTGTCGCTTCAGCTGCACAAATGATGGTGTGGGAAGGTATTGAGGTACTGCCAGTGGTAAATGATCATGCGAAGCTGATTGGGATGATTAGCCGTCAGGACGTGCTGAAGGCGCTGCAAATGATTCAAAAGCAGCCGCAGGTCGGTGAAAAGTTGGATGATGTCGTGTCACGAGGATTTAAGGAGACTGAGACAGAAAAACCAAAAACAGATGCGGTGTACCAATATGAAGTCTCACCACAAATGACAAATCAACTCGGTAATATTTCGTATGGTGTGTTTACACAAATTTTAATCGAATCAGCCAACCGCTTCTTAAAGTCTCATAAAAAAGGCGAACTAATTGTAGAAAGTCTTTCTGTCTATTTCTTAAAACCGGTTCAAATGGAATCCACGATACAGATCAAACCGAATATTTTAGAAGTTGGGCGCAAGTTTGGAAAGCTGGAAGTGGAAGTTTACCATCAGTCAAATATTGTAGGCAAAGCGATGTTGATGGTGCAGCTGATGGAGAGAGGATAAATGGCAAAAAAGGGCGGCATGAATGCGCCCTTTCAGCGTGTAAACAAACCCTCGTATTCTTTATCAGTCCTGCGTGCTGGTGCTCACGAATGACAAATTCGCTCCGTAAAAGTAGCTGTCCTTCCTAGACTGCAAAGGTTTTCTAACACGCTGAAAAGAAGAGAAAGGGCTAAAATCAAGTTCATTTTAGCCCTTTCTCTATTATGCGTGGTCTTTTTCGCCTTCCTTTAAAAAGAGCGGAAGATAGTGCTTATAGGCTTTATATCCGGCCCATGTACTGCCGATACCAACTGCAACAAAAATAAACCCAATGACAAATGCGAGTGACGAGCGGTTTAAAAATAATTGATTCACACCGAAGAGCAGGACAAAGCAGCCAAGTGCCATACTTGATTTGGCAGACCAGAATTTCTTTTCGACCGGCCGGTTCGTACGGACATTCTTTGCTTTGTAGTATAAATAAAACATGGCAGAACAAATAATAAACACAATCAAAACAAGCATGTGCCAAGCCTCCATTGTAAGTGGTTACAACCCTATTTTAAACGTAAATAGGCTTGCTTACTAGAATAAATTGTCTATTCCTCACTTTTCTGTCTGGGTAGATTATGATTTAATAATAAAAAGAGTATCGCATAAGAAGGAGTATTTATGAAAAAAGAACTGATTAGAACCATATCATTATATGACACCATCATCATTCATAGACATGTAAGACCTGATCCAGACGCATATGGATCGCAGTGCGGCCTTACGGAAATCTTGCGTGCCACCTATCCAGAAAAAAATATTTATGCAACAGGAACCCCTGAGCCATCCCTTTCATTTTTATATGAATTAGATGACGTGCCGGATGAAGTGTACAAAGGTGCCCTTGTCATTGTCTGTGACACTGCGAATCAAGCAAGAATTGATGATCAGCGCTATTCAATGGGCGATAAGCTGATGAAAATTGATCATCATCCGAATGAAGATCCGTATGGTGATTTGCTTTGGGTTGATACAGAAGCAAGCTCTGTCAGTGAAATGATTTATGAGCTGTATTTAGAGGGGAAAGAAGAAGGATATCAGCTGAATACAAAGGCGGCAGAACTCATTTATGCCGGCATTGTAGGAGACACAGGCCGTTTCCTTTTCCCAAACACAACGAAAAAGACACTCAAATATGCGGGTGAACTCATCGAATATCCGTTTTCATCATCAGACCTTTTCAATCAATTGTATGAGACGGATTTGAATGTCGTGAAATTAAATGGCTATATTTTTCAACATATCTCTTTATCAGAGAATGGCGTAGCTTCTGTTTTTATTAAACGTGACATTTTGGAGTCGTTCCAAACAACAGCGCAGCAAGCCTCACAGCTTGTTGGGACACTTGGAAATATTGCAGGGATTAAGGCATGGGTCTTTTTTGTGGAAGAGAACGATCAGATTCGTGTGAGATTCCGCTCAAAAGGCGTCGTCATTAACACCATTGCTAAAAAATATCATGGCGGAGGTCACCCGCTTGCAGCCGGTGCGTCCATATATGATTGGGCAGTTGCAGATGAGATTTTGCGTGATTTAGAAGAAGTATGTAAATCATCATCGTGAGAGAGGGGCTTCAAGTCCCCCTCTCTTTTTTTGAGCTTTGAGAAAAGGGTTACTTGGATACAGGGATAAACCAGCAGCCGATGTCAGTTGAATCTTCATAGGCTTGGAGATTTTGATGCTTTAATTCTTTTTTAATTAAATGGGCCATCATTTCTGTCTCAGCATAAGCACACATGCCGTCTTTAATCCGGCTTGCTTTGTCTCGTGCCATTTGACGATAGCTGTAAACCTCCATTGTTCTCACCTCTTTCTTATGATCATCTCGTTCTTCTTTTAGTGTATAAAAATAACAAGTGAAAAGCGATCATTGAGTGCAGAAATTCATAAAAATTCCACATCATCTATTATTCAGCAAAGGAAATACGTACTTCAAGCGAAAGCTTTGTATAGATGGTCAGTTCGGTGACTTTGGCCCGGTATGCCTTTTCTCTAATCGTATATTCTTTATTTTCCACGGTCCGTTTTAAGAGCTCTTTTGTTTTATAGACACTTTCAATATCCTTTGTGATCACCTCTGAGATATCCTCTTTCACCTGATCTTCAAATTTCAAGGTATCTGGCTCCGGGATTTTGTACTGCTCTCGGTTGACGAGGTGAACGTCTACGCTCTGAATAAGCAGACGCTGCTTATTGTCTTCATTTAATTTATGCAAATCTTCCCGATAGAGTGTGATTTGTTCTTTCAGACTGTCCATATGGTGCTGCTGGCTTCTGAGCAGTGTCACTTGCTTCTCCTGAAAGGTGCCATACGTAAAGAGAAAAATCAGCCAGCTGATAATTGCGCCGAACATCATCCCAGCAAAAAAACGCTGCCAGCCTGGACGTTTATACAGCTCAGGCACCCTCATGATGACACATGCTCCTGAGTGAGCCACGTAATCAGGAGATACCCCGTTTGCGCACCGCCCATAGCAGAGATAATGAGCAAGATCTGCTTGAAAATATCACGTGTGTTCCCTTCGAAAATCCCTCTTTCAAAACTATAGACCGCATCAAAAGTTCCACCGATTGCCGCAACAAGTGCCCAAATTTTTAAGCGGTTGGCAAGACTTGAAATAATTGATAGCGGTGGCTGACCAGATAAATATGCACCTACCCCGCCTATAATGGCACCGCCCAAAATAACCCCTAGTGCGATAAAATAACAGCTAATAAAGTTTGGAATAAAGGCTTCCTTCACATCCATTTTTCCCACCTCACTCTATTCAATATATGGCGAATGCTGGACAAGTATGAACGAGCGGAAAAGAAAGAACATTTGTTTCTCACCGCATCGCGATTTATAATGAAAGAATGAATTTAGACGAAAGGAGTGGATTAAGCATGTCCTATGTTCATCTTCAGGTTCACAGTGGATACAGCTTGTTGAGCAGTGCAGCGAAGGTCAAGGAGCTCGTATTAAAGGCGAAAGAACTTGGCTATCAAGCGCTCGCTCTTACCGATGACCATGTGATGTATGGAACGGTTGAATTTTATAAGGAATGTAAAACACATGGCATCAAACCGATTATCGGTTTAACAGCTTCTGTCTTCATAGATGAACAAGAGACAGAGGCTTATCCTTTGATCCTCCTTGCCAAAAACAATGAAGGCTATCAAAACTTGATCAAAATTAGCAGTGTCTTGAAATCAAAGTCAAAAACCGGCCTGAAAGAGAAATGGCTGAAAGCCTATCATCATGGCCTTATTGCCATCACACCAGGCGTATCCGGCTATATTGAAACGCTGCTGCAACATGATCAGCTAGATGAAGCAAGGGATGCAGCCAGCCATTTAAAAGATCTTTTTGGTGAGGAACATGTGTATTTAGCCGTTCAGCCGTTTCAGCAGGACGAAGAGCTGTCTCATAAGCTCAGGGAACTCTCAAAAAGGGCGAACATCCCGCTTGTGGCAACAGGTGACGTCCACTATATCCATCAAGAGGACAAAACCGCATATACATGTTTAAAAGCCATTAAAGCAGGCCAGCAGTTATCAGAAATTGAGGAAGACCAAGGAGACAAGCATTTCAGATCGATCGAAGAAATGATGAAGTGGTATGGTGATGATCCAGAATTGCTGGCAAGAACGGTTGAGATTGCAAACCGCTGCGAGGTCGATTTAAATCTTGGCCAGACGAAACTGCCAACCTATCCGACGCCTGATCAATCAACAGCTGATCAATTTTTACGAAGAGTGTGCCAAGAAGGCATGAAACGAAGACAGATTGCTTCAAATGACACATACATCAAAAGGCTTGAGTATGAGCTGAGCATCATTCAAAAAATGAATTTCAGTGATTATTTCCTCATTGTGTGGGATTTTATGAAGTATGCTCATGATCATGGCATTGTCACAGGTCCTGGCCGGGGATCAGCAGCAGGCTCTTTAGTTGCGTATGTTCTGTTTATTACAGATGTCGATCCGATCCGTCACGGGCTTTTATTTGAGCGTTTTTTAAATCCTGAACGCATCAGCATGCCAGATATAGATATCGATTTTCCTGACACGAGAAGAGATGAAATCATTTCATATGTAAAAGACAAATATGGGGATATGCATGTGGCGCAAATTGTCACGTTTGGAACACTTGCCGCAAAGGCAGCTTTAAGAGATGTCGGACGTGTGATGGGAATTGATTCAAAAGCAGCAGACCGCCTTGCAAAGCTCATCCCATCAAAGCCAGGGACGACACTGAAAGAAGCGGTGACAGTCTCCTCAGAATTAAAAACACTGCTCCAGCAATCTGAAGAGCTGCAAAGAGTGTTTCAAACCGCTTTAAAGGTAGAAGGATTACCAAGACATACGTCAACACATGCAGCCGGCGTTGTCCTAAGTGAGGAGCCGCTCACACAAGTCGTGCCTATTCAAGAAGGGCATGATGGAGTGTATTTGACGCAATATGCGATGAATTATTTAGAAGATCTCGGTCTTTTAAAAATGGATTTTTTAGGTTTGAGAAACTTAACATTAATTGAATCCATTAAAAACCAGATTGAAAGACAGGAAAACGTCCACATTAACTTTAGTGACATTTCATATGAAGATCAGAAAACGTTTGATTTGTTATCAGCGGGAGATACAACGGGGATTTTCCAGCTCGAATCACAAGGTATGCGTCAGGTGCTGAGACGACTGAAACCTTCTAGTCTAGAAGATATCGTGGCTGTCAATGCCTTATACCGCCCGGGTCCGATGGAGAATATCCCGCTCTTTATCGACCGAAAGCATGGCAGAGTGAAAGTCTCCTACCCGCATCCAGATTTGTATGACATCTTAAAGGATACATATGGGGTCATCGTCTATCAGGAGCAAATCATGCTGATTGCAGCAAAGATGGCAGGCTTTAAGCTGGGCGAGGCCGATCTACTAAGAAGAGCCGTTTCAAAGAAAGATAAAAAGGTGCTTGATGAAGAGCGAAGCCATTTTGTTGAAGGATGCCTAAAAAAGGAGTATCCTGTTAACATTGCAAATGACGTTTATGACCTAATCGTCAAATTTGCAAACTATGGTTTTAATAGAAGCCATGCTGTTGCATATAGCATGATCGGCTTTCAGCTTGCTTATTTAAAAGCGCATTATCCGTTATATTTTATGTGCGGTCTTTTAACGAGTGTGATTGGAAATGAAGACAAAGTGGCTCAATATTTCTATGAGGCAAAGGAAAAAGGGATATCTGTGTTGAAGCCTTCTATTAATAAGAGCGAATTTCCATTCACGGTTGAAAAAGGGGAGATCCGCTACAGCTTAAGAGCCATCAAAAATGTCGGAGTGTCAGCTGTAAAGGATATATACAGAGCAAGACAGGAAAGGCCATTTGAAGATTTATTTGATTTTTGCGCAAGGGTATCAACAAAGAGTGTCAACCGAAAAACGATTGAAGCCCTCATTTTCTCAGGGGCAATGGATGAGCTTCATCCAAATCGTGCTTCGTTATTAGCATCGATAGATATTGCGTTAGACCATGTGTCATTTTTAACACCTGAGGATCAACTGGACTTTCTTGGGGATACAACGTTCTCCATTAAGCCAAAATATGCGGAGATAGACGAACTGCCGCTTGTTGATCTCCTGCAATTTGAAAAAGAGGCACTCGGGTTATATTTATCAAATCACCCTGTGCAAGCGTATCGAGATCGCTTAAGAGAGAATGGTGCGGTGGAAATCATCAGACTTTCTTCCTATATAAAGCGAAAGATCTCAATGGGTGGTCTTTTGACAAAGGTGAAATCGATTCGGACAAAAAATGGACAATCGATGGCATTTGTCACATTCGGGGATGAAACGGGAGAAATGGAAGGTGTCGTCTTTCCAGAGCAATTTAGAAAGCTGTCCCCCTTACTTGAGGAGGGCGCAATGCTTTATGTTGAAGGCAGAATAGATGTCAGAAATGAGAGCAGTCAAATCATCGTACAAGAAGCTGTTCTACTGGAAGAGATGGGCTCTAAAAGAAAAGAATCTGTCTACATTCGAGTCAAAGAAGAGAACCATACGCAGGAGCTGCTAGAACAAGTGAAGCGAGTAATCTCCATGCACAGGGGAGAAGCAGATGTCTATTTGTATTATGAAAAGCAAAAAAAGACGATGAGACTTCCAGATGCATACAAAGTTCATGCAGATCATGCGGTCATTTTCCAGTTAAAAGAGCTGCTAGGTGAACAAAACGTTGTGATTAAATGATGACAAATCGTCTGAATATGTTTTACAATTTCACCTATTGTGTTATCATTTTAAAGATTCTGTGTATTTAAACTGCCAAGTATGTGCTTATCAACTTAGCAATTCATTAAATCATTTTCCACTTGAAGGAGTGTTCATCACATGTCATTAAGAGAAGAAGCATTACATATGCACAAAGAGAATCAAGGCAAACTCGAATCAAAATCAAAGGTACAAGTGAAAAATGCGAAAGACTTGAGCTTGGCTTACTCACCAGGTGTGGCAGAGCCATGTAAAGATATTTATGACGACACAAGCAAAGTGTATGATTATACAATGAAAGGCAATATGGTCGCTGTTGTCACAGACGGAAGTGCTGTGTTAGGGCTTGGAAACATTGGGGCAGAAGCATCTCTTCCAGTAATGGAAGGAAAAGCTGTCTTATTCAAAAGCTTTGCAGGTGTTGATGCATTCCCAATCGCACTTGCAACAAACGATGTAGACAAAATCGTTGAAACAGTGAAGCTTCTTGAGCCGACGTTTGGCGGCGTGAACCTTGAAGATATTGCAGCACCAAACTGCTTTATCATTGAAGAGCGTTTGAAAAAAGAGACAAACATTCCTGTTTTCCACGATGATCAGCACGGGACAGCGATTGTAACAGTGGCAGGACTTGTGAATGCACTGAAGCTGTCTGGAAAATCAATGTCTTCAATTAAAGTGGTTGCAAACGGCGCTGGAGCAGCAGGAATTGCGATTATCAAACTTCTTTATCATTTCGGTGTACGTGATATCATCATGTGTGATACAAAAGGCGCTATTTATGAAGGCCGTCCGAATGGTATGAATGCAGTGAAAAATGAAGTAGCTAAATTCACGAACCAAGATCGTAAAGAAGGTTCTTTAGAAGAAGTGATTGAAGGCGCAGATGTCTTTATCGGCGTTTCAGTAGCAGGTGCTTTAACTAAAGAAATGGTTGGAAAAATGGCAAAAGATCCTGTCATCTTCGCAATGGCGAATCCAAACCCAGAGATCATGCCAGAAGATGCACATGCAGCAGGTGCAAGTGTTGTAGGAACTGGCCGTTCTGACTTCCCGAACCAAGTGAACAACGTCCTTGCATTCCCTGGTATTTTCCGTGGAGCGCTTGATGTACGTGCGACACACATTAACGAAGAAATGAAAATTGCAGCTGTTGAAGCAATTGCTTCCCTTGTATCAGATGAAGAATTGTCAGCGGAATACGTTATCCCTGCACCATTTGATGCACGAGTAGCGCCAGCAGTAGCCAAAGCAGTGGCAAAAGCAGCAATGGAAACGGGCGTTTCAAGAATTAAAGTAGACCCAGAAGCTGTTGCAGAAAAAACAAGAAAATTAACGATTATCGGCGAGTAATCGAAATGGAAAAGTGTGCACGTTCTTTCTAAATTTGGAGGAAAAACGTGCACCATTTCCTCTCTTACACGAAATTTTTTTCATCCTAAATGAGATTTTTTTGTAGACGTTCACAATTCACATATACCAACTACTCAGCGCCCCAAACCTATACTCATTTCTCATCAATTCCCCACTGAAAAAATTGAATGAAGGATGACAGCGTTTGACAAAAAAAGTACAATAGTTTCGGTACAGTTATGACATGTCCTATAATAGTGGATGTGCGTGTAAAGAAAAAACCCTTCAAAAAGGGAGGTAGTCATTTGTCAATCAAGAATATTTTCAGTAAAAAGAAAAAATATGCATCTGTACCCTCTGAACAGGCAAGTCAAGATGTGCCTGAAGGCATCATGACCAAATGTCCGCAATGTAAAAAAATAATGCTCACCAAAGAACTAGATAAAAATTTACGTGTTTGCATGAATTGCGGCAGACATTTGCAAATGAATGCAAAACAACGTATTGAAAGCCTTGTAGACGAAGGCACATTTGAAGAATTTAACGGTCACCTCATTTCTGAGAACCCGCTCGGTTTCCCAGGCTACGAAGAAAAGCTTCAGAAAGACAGAGAAAAAACATCTTTGAATGAAGCCATCGTAACAGGAAAAGGTGAAATTAAAGGTCAAAGTGCTGTCATTGCTGTCATGGATGCCACGTTCCGTATGGGCAGCATGGGCTCAGTCGTTGGTGAAAAGATTACATTAGCTATTGAGAAAGCAAAAGCGGACAAGGTGCCATTTATCATCTTCACTGCATCTGGAGGAGCAAGAATGCAAGAGGGGATTCTTAGTCTGATGCAGATGGCAAAAACAAGTTCAGCATTAAAGCTGTTCAGCGAGGATCAAGGTCTGATTATCTCTGTGATGACCAATCCGACAACTGGCGGTGTATCAGCTAGTTTCGCGTCTCTCGGTGATTACAACTTTGCAGAGCCTGGTGCATTAATTGGTTTTGCTGGTCGCAGAATCATTGAACAAACCATTCGTGAAGACCTACCAGAGGACTTCCAAACGGCTGAATTTTTAATGAAGCATGGTCAGTTAGATGCTGTGATTCACCGTGCAGAAATGAAAGAAACATTAGGCCAAATCTTAGCATTACACAGCACAGGAGGTGAACGAGAGTGGCTGGAGAACTAGAATTTGAAAAACCTGTCATTGAACTTCGAGCGAAAATTGATGAATTGAAAAAGTTCACACAAAACTCAGAGATGGATTTAAGTGCGGAAATTGAGCGCCTTGAAACGCGTCTGAGTAAGCTTGAAACAGACATTTATACAAATTTAAAGCCGTGGGACAGAGTACAAATTGCTCGTCATGCGATGCGCCCAACAACTCTCGATTACATTCAAGAGCTGTTTGATAACTTTTTCGAATGTCACGGTGACCGTTTTTATGGCGACGATGAAGCCATCGTTGGAGGAATTGCTACGTTTAAAGGACTTCCTGTCACAGTCATTGGTCATCAGCGAGGAAAAGACACAAAAGAAAACTTGCGCCGTAATTTCGGGATGCCGCATCCAGAAGGTTACCGTAAAGCATTGCGCTTGATGAAACAAGCAGATAAATTTAATCGTCCAATCATTTGCTTTATTGATACAAAAGGAGCTTATCCTGGTAAAGCAGCTGAAGAACGCGGGCAAAGTGAAGCAATTGCGAAAAACCTTTTCGAAATGGCAGGACTTCGTGTACCGGTTGTCTGTATTGTCATTGGAGAAGGCGGAAGTGGCGGAGCACTAGGCTTAGGCGTAGGAAACCACCTATTTATGCTAGAGAACTCAACATATTCAGTGATTTCACCTGAAGGTGCAGCAGCACTGCTCTGGAAGGACTCATCACTTGCGAAAAAAGCTGCAGAATCAATGAAAATTACTGCTCCAGACCTAAAAGAATTAGATATTATAGATGATGTTATTAAAGAAGTGCAAGGTGGAGCACACCGAGACGTGAAACAACAAGCAGCCTACATTGAAAAAACATTAAAACAGTCACTTACATCTTTGCTCAAACAATCGCCTGAAGAATTAGTCGAACAAAGATATCAAAAATACAAAGCAATCGGCAAAGTATCGATTGAAAATCAATATATTGGGGTAAACTAAATAAACGTACAGCCTTTTGGCTGGCGTTTATTTTTTTCGTCTTTTTTCATCAAAACGATCTGATGTAAGCGCTATTTGAAAATAATTTTCTTTTGTTTTCATAAAATTTGAAACGTCTGAAAACGTTGATTTGACAAGGTTTAGAGCAATTGAATCAACTGTTTTTTGAACAAAGTGCTTTCATGACTTTCTTAACTTTTGTTTAAAAACATTTTATTTAATTGTATAATAAGTACGGTTTTAGAAATTCGTATTGAAAACATCCGGTTTTGCTCATGATTGTTTTCAAGCAGTGGAAATGGTATGTTTAATTCATATATGGTCTCTGAGGTGAAAAAGATGAAGCGTATAGGAGTTTTAACGAGCGGTGGGGATTCCCCAGGAATGAATGCAGCTGTGCGCGCAGTTGTAAGGAAAGCAATTTACCATAATGTAGAAGTTTACGGTATTTATAATGGATATTCAGGTCTAATTAACGGTAAAATTGAGAAACTCGAAATAGGTTCAGTAGGCGATATCATTCATCGTGGAGGAACAAAACTTTACACGGCAAGATGTCCTGAATTCAAGACAGTTGAAGGTCGTGAAAAAGGGATTGAGAACTTAAAAAAATTCGGTATTGAAGGACTTGTTGTCATCGGTGGAGATGGCTCATTCATGGGAGCGAAGAAATTAACAGAGCTCGGTTTTCCATGTGTAGGTGTCCCTGGCACGATTGACAATGACATTCCTGGTACTGATTTCACTATTGGCTTTGATACAGCACTAAATACAGTCATTGATGCCATTGATAAAATTCGTGATACAGCCACATCTCATGAACGTACATACGTAGTGGAAGTAATGGGAAGACATGCAGGTGATATTGCCCTTTGGTCAGGTCTTGCAGGCGGAGCTGAATCGATTTTGATTCCTGAAGCAGACTATGACATGGACGAAATTATTGCCAGATTGAGAAGAGGACATGAGCGCGGCAAGAAGCACAGTATCATCATCGTCGCAGAAGGCGTAGGCAGCGGTGTCGAATTTGGTAAGAGAATTGAAGAGGAGACAAGCCTTGAAACGCGTGTATCTGTCTTAGGACATATTCAACGTGGAGGTTCTCCAAGTGCGTTTGACCGAGTGCTCGCAAGTCGCCTAGGAGCGTATGCAGTAGAACTTCTTCTTGAAGGAAGAGGCGGACGCTGTGTAGGTATTCAAAGCAACGAACTCGTTCATCACGATATTTTAGACATCTTAGATAAAAAGCATACAGTCGATCAAAATATGTACCGACTTTCACAAGAGCTCTCTATATAAAACGAGAAGACCTTAGGAGGAACAGTAATGAGAAAGACAAAAATCGTTTGTACAATCGGTCCAGCAAGTGAAAGCATTGAAAAGCTGACTGAATTGATTGAAGCAGGAATGAATGTAGCCAGACTAAACTTCTCTCATGGAGATTTTGAAGAGCATGGTGCACGTATTGAAAACATTCGCAAAGCAGGTAAAACTTTAGGCAAGGACATTGCGATCCTTCTTGATACAAAAGGTCCAGAGATTCGTACACGCACAGTTGAAAACGGCTCAATTGAGTTAGTTGCTGGTGCTGATCTTATCGTGAGTATGGAAGACATTGTGGGAAACACTGAAAAAATCAGTGTGACGTACGAAGATTTAATTCATGATGTAGAAGTGGGCTCAACCATCTTATTAGATGATGGTCTGATTGGTCTAGAAGTAAAAGAGTTAAATAAGGACCGAAAAGAAATCGTCACAAAAGTAATGAATACAGGCACACTGAAAAACAAAAAAGGTGTCAACGTACCAGGTGTGAGTGTGAACTTGCCGGGTATTACAGAAAAGGATGCCAATGATATTCTGTTTGGAATTGAACAAGGTGTCGATTTCATCGCAGCTTCTTTTGTGAGACGAGCTTCTGATGTTCTTGAAATTCGTGAGCTACTTGAAAAGAACAACGCAGCTGACATTCAAATCATTCCGAAGATTGAAAACCAAGAGGGCGTTGATAACATCGATGAAATCCTTGAGGTATCAGATGGACTGATGGTCGCGCGTGGAGATCTTGGTGTAGAGATTCCGGCAGAAGAAGTACCACTTGTTCAAAAAATGCTGATCAAAAAATGCAACCGTTTAGGCAAGCCTGTCATCACAGCAACTCAAATGCTGGATAGCATGCAGCGTAACCCGCGTCCAACTCGTGCGGAAGCAAGTGACGTGGCAAATGCTATTTTTGACGGTACAGATGCGATCATGCTATCTGGTGAAACAGCAGCAGGAACATATCCAGTTGAAGCTGTGCAAACGATGCACAACATTGCCTCACGTTCAGAGGAAGCACTTAACTATAAAGCAATCCTTTCTCGCAGAAGCGAAGAAGTAGAGGTCAGCATTACAGATGCGATCGGTCAATCTGTTGCGCACACAGCTATGAAGCTTGATGTGGCAGCGATTGTGACACCTACTGAGAGTGGTCATACAGCAAGAATGATTTCAAAATATAGACCTAAAGCACCAATCGTTGCAGTCACAGCAAACGAATCAGTAGCAAGAAAGCTATCTCTCGTATTCGGTGTATTTGCGAAGAGTGGATCAAATACGTCATCTACTGATGAAATGCTAGAGAATGCAGTAGAAAAATCTATTGAATCTGGCTATGTAAGACATGGCGACTTGATTGTCATTACAGCTGGTGTGCCGGTTGGAGAAGCTGGTACAACGAACTTAATGAAAGTGTATGTTGTCGGTGACATCATTGCGAAGGGTCAAGGAATTGGCCGCAAATCTGCATTTGGACCGGTTGTTATTGCACAAAGCGGAAAAGAAGCAGAGGAAAAAATGTACGATGGTGCGATTCTTGTCGCAAACTGCACAGATCGTGATATGATGGGTGCTTTAGAAAAAGCGTCTGCCCTTATCACGGAAGAAGGCGGTCTAACAAGCCATGCAGCAGTCGTTGGACTTAGTCTTGGAATTCCAGTCATTGTCGGTCTTGACAGTGCCACAACACTTCTAAAAGAAGGCGAAGAGATTACAGTAGATCCAGCACGCGGAGCGATCTACAAAGGCCGTGCAAGCGTCCTTTAAATCACACACGAGGGGAGTTATCTGACTCCTCTCTTTTTTTATGTTACACTAAAAAAAGTAAACAGCTTTCGATGAAAGAGACCCCATGAGGTGATATGGTTGAAAAAATATTTTCTACTATTATTGATTCTGTTCCCAGCAGTGGAAATTAGTTTATTTTTAATCTCAAGTAACATCATTGGTATTTTACCAACGATGCTATTCATTGTGCTAACAAGCGCATTAGGTGCTTACTTTGCAAGAAAACAAGGAATAGAAGCATTTCAGAAAGTGCAGCGAGATTTACAGTATGGCAAAATGCCAGGGGCCACCATTGTCGATGGCTTCTGCATTCTGATCGGTGGTTTGCTGCTGCTCATACCTGGATTCCTTTCTGATCTGATTGGGGCTGTGCTGCTCATTCCCATGACAAGAAAACGGATCAAACCGCTCTTTGAGCGCTGGCTTAGAAACATGTCCAATCGCAAACGCTATACGATTATACGATAAAGAGACCTTCGCATCAGGTCTCTTTTATTTTTGCGCACCATACCGAATGTACTGATAAAGGTCTCTGAAAACCCCTGCATTACGAAACGCCTGCCAAACGACAAGAGAAGCGGGACCGAGTGCAAGTCCAAGAAAACCAAAGCATTTTAACCCGACAAACAGCGCCACAAGTGTTGCTAAAGGATTAAGACCGATTGATTTACTTAAGACTTTTGGCTCTGATATTTGTCTTTGAATGAGTACCACAATATACAAAATGCCTAGTCCAATGGCGAGTGAAAGATTTCCTGTCATGGCGGAGTAAATGATCCACGGAAGAAAAACGGTGCCACTCCCGATGTAAGGAAGTAAATCAACTAGACCAATACATAGAGCAATCACAATCGCATGCTCGACCTTTAAGATGAAAAGTCCAATCAGCACGATCCCAATGGTCATGGCAACAAGGAGAAGCTGGGCCTTCATAAAGCCAGAAATGGCTTTTTTGATTTCAGATAAAATGGCACGTGTATGAAGCATCCATTTGGCGGGAAAGATACGAGAACCATATTTTTTTAACGTAAACCAATCTTTTGTGATAAAAAAAGTCGCTAGTGCGGAAAATAAAAGCGTCGCTGCTGCGTCAGGCAAAAGACCTAAAAAAGCTGGAATGAATTCAAGAGTTTTTGAAAGGAAAGTCCCGATTTTTGCCGCTGCTTCGTCACCAAGTGCTTGGATTTGTCCTAAAATCGATTCCTTTTGACCTGCTTGAAGTGTATTAAATTGAGCAGTCAAATCATGATATAAAGGCAAAATCTGATCTGTGAAAAAACGTTCCACGATCCCAATCAGTTGATCAAGATGACCTGGCAGGACCTTTGCTAAATAAGCACTTCCTGAAATGATTTCCGCCACTAAAAGTGTCATGAATCCAGCTGCTGCCACTAAAAAGAGTAATAACACAATGATGACAACAAAACCTCTTGGCATCCCGGTCATGTTTTCGATTTTGCATACGGCTGGATGAATCAAACACGACACGGCAAATGCAATCCAAAATGGATATAAAAACGGAAAAGACTGATATAAAAAAACAACCGCACAAACGGCGATGCTGAAAATCATCAAACTTCGCAAAAAAATGCCCACATAAGTGTGATTCACACAATCCCCTCCAAAAAACAAGCATGTCCGATACTTCATTTTATTCAAAAAGATTAGTAATATGAAAAGGTCGCAATAAAAAGAAAGAAAGGAGCGGCGTATGTTTACTCAAGCAAATTTGTTTTTGGTTCTTTTACTCGTTATTGCACTTATTGCAAAAAACAATTCCTTAATTTTAGCGGTCTCTGTGCTGATTGCCATTAAGCTGATTGGCCTGGATCAAAAAATATTCCCGGTTCTGCAATCAAAAGGTATCAATTGGGGTGTGACGGTCATCACGATCGCTGTGCTTGTACCGATCGCAACAGGGGACATTGGATTTAAACAGCTTGGAGAAGCGATGAAATCTTCCTATGCTTGGATAGCTCTTGGAGCGGGTATATTAGTAGCATTAATTGCAAAAAACGGCATTGTGCTACTCGAAAACGATCCGCATATCACAGCAGCACTTGTATTCGGTACGATTTTGGCAGTTAGTTTATTCAAAGGTGTGGCTGTTGGCCCGCTGATTGGTGCTGGAATTGCCTATTTAGCGATGCAAGCAGTGAAATTTTTCAGCGGTTAAAAAGAGAGTGGCTCATGCCACTTTCTTTTGATTTTTTTCTGGCGTGAGCTTTTGCAAAAAAACATAATTAAATATATTAAAAGAAGCAAAATCCCTTTATTCCATGCCCGAACCGGAAGGCTGGAAAAAAAAATATCAAAAAAAATTATAGTTAAACATTTAACAAATGTCTGATTATTGTTTATAATGGGAATAGGCTTAATTTTGAACTCATTGATCAAACACGAGATATGAGGCTAAAAGCGCTCTAACCGTATAGGTAAATGTAAGCATTTTCTTTTCTAAACCTGCCAGCCTATTTTGGTTGGATAGCGCTTTCAAAAAGCGAGAATTTTGCAACGAAGGGGAATCTTTTTAAAAAGGGGAGATTGAACATGACAGCAACAAGAGGTCTTGAAGGTATCGTGGCAACAACTTCATCCGTAAGCTCAATTATTGATGATACTCTTACTTATGTAGGGTACAATATCGATGATTTAACTGAAAAAGCGACTTTCGAAGAAATTGTCTACCTGTTATGGCACTTAAAGCTGCCGAATGAGCATGAGCTAAGCGAGTTAAAGCAGCAGCTCAATGAAAATGCTCATATTCCGCAAGAGATCATTGAGCACTTTAAATCTTATTCGCTGGATGGGGTTCATCCAATGTCTGCGATTCGTACAGCGGTATCCTTATTAGGTTTACTTGATGACGAATCAGAGATTATGGACAAAGAAGCAAATTACAGAAAAGCCATTCGCTTACAAGCGAAAATTTCTGGACTTGTCGCTGCATTCTCACGTATTCGAAAGGGACTTGAGCCTGTACAGCCAAAAGAAGAATACAGCTATGCTGCAAACTTCTTATATATGCTAAACGGCGAAGAGCCTTCACCAGTAGAAATTGAAGCGATTGATAAAGCGCTCATTCTACATGCGGATCACGAATTAAACGCATCGACATTTACAGCACGTGTATGTGTTGCTACACTATCAGATATCTACTCTGGTGTAACAGCCGCTATCGGCGCATTGAAAGGACCACTTCATGGCGGCGCGAATGAAGGCGTAATGAAGATGCTCTCAGAAATTGGCGAAGTTGAAAACGTAGATTCCTATATTCATGGTAAGCTAGAGAAGAAAGAGAAAATTATGGGCTTTGGCCACCGCGTTTACCGCCAGGGTGACCCGCGTGCAAAACATTTAAAAGAAATGAGCCAGCGCTTAACAAATCTCACAGGCGAGCCAAAATGGTATGAAATGTCTGTACGCGCAGAGGAAATCGTGACATCAGAGAAAAATCTTCCACCAAATGTTGATTTTTATTCTGCTTCTGTCTATCACAGTCTTGGAATTGATCATGACTTGTTTACACCAATTTTCGTGATCAGCCGATTCTCTGGATGGATTGCTCACATTTTAGAGCAATATGACAACAACCGTCTGATCCGTCCAAGAGCTGACTATATTGGACCTGATCTTCAAACGTTTGTTCCGATCAGTGAAAGAGACTAATGTTTATAGAATAGCGGAGGCTGATCCATCTAAACCAATCAGCCTCCATATCAACAAAAAACGAATCACGTGAAAAACTTCTTGGCTTGCAGACATCAAGCTTGGAAGTTTCAAATATTCACTACATAACCTGGGAGGTAATATCATTGTCACAAGGCGAAAAAATTACAGTTACTGGCGGCGTATTGAATGTACCAAATAATCCAATTATCCCGTTTATCGAAGGGGACGGAATCGGTCCTGACATTTGGAAAGCAGCATCAAGAGTTCTTGAAGCAGCTGTAGAAAAAGCATATAAAGGTGAAAAGCAAATCACTTGGAAAGAAGTATATGCAGGTGAAAAAGCTTACAATAAAACTGGCGAGTGGCTTCCAGAGCAAACACTTGAAGACATTCGTGAATATTTAATCGCGATCAAAGGACCACTGACAACACCAATTGGCGGAGGAATCCGTTCATTGAACGTGGCACTAAGACAAGAGCTTGATTTATTCACATGCTTACGTCCAGTTCGCTGGTTCAAAGGTGTACCATCTCCTGTGAAACGTCCAGAAGACACAGACATGGTCATCTTCCGTGAAAACACTGAAGATATCTATGCAGGAATCGAGTATGCAAAAGGATCAGACGAAGTGAAGAAGTTAATCGACTTCTTGAAAAACGAATTAGGTGTGAATAAAATCCGTTTCCCAGAAACATCAGGTATCGGAATCAAACCAGTTTCTGAAGAAGGAACATCTCGTCTTGTCAGAGCAGCGATCCAATATGCGATTGACCAAGGCCGTAAATCTGTGACACTTGTTCACAAAGGAAACATCATGAAATTTACAGAAGGAGCCTTCAAAAACTGGGGCTACGAAGTGGCTGAAAAAGAGTTTGGCGACAAAGTCTTTACATGGGCACAATATGATCGTATTGTAGAACAAGATGGAAAAGATGCGGCAAACAAAGCGCAAAGTGAAGCAGAAGCTGCTGGCAAAATCATTGTCAAAGACAGCATTGCAGATATTTTCCTTCAACAAATTTTAACTCGTCCAGCTGAGTTCGATGTTGTCGCAACAATGAACTTAAACGGAGACTACATCTCTGATGCACTTGCAGCACAAGTTGGTGGAATTGGTATCGCACCTGGTGCAAATATCAACTACGAAACAGGACACGCTATTTTTGAAGCGACTCACGGAACAGCACCGAAATATGCTGGTCTTGATAAAGTGAATCCATCTTCTGTTCTTCTATCAGGCGTGCTTTTACTTGAGCACCTTGGATGGCAAGAAGCTGCTGATCTAGTGATTCAATCTGTTGAAAAAACAATTGCATCTAAAGTCGTCACGTACGATTTTGCTAGATTAATGGATGGTGCAACAGAAGTGAAATGTTCTGAGTTTGCTGACGAGCTCATCAAAAACTTGTCTTGATTCTTAAACTTTAAAGTTAAAGGGGAAAAAGGAAATGGCAAACAAGCGTAAAAAAGTATCTGTCATCGGAGCAGGCTTTACTGGAGCAACTACAGCATTTCTAACAGCTCAAAAAGAATTAGCGGATGTCGTATTAGTGGATATCCCTCAGCTTGAGAACCCGACAAAAGGGAAAGCACTTGACATGCTGGAAGCAAGCCCTGTTCAAGGCTTCGATGCGAATATTACAGGAACTTCTAACTACGAAGATACAGCCGGTTCTGATGTCGTGGTCATTACGGCAGGAATTGCAAGAAAGCCGGGAATGAGCCGTGACGACCTCGTGTCAACAAATGAAAAAATCATGCGCAGTGTGACACGTGAAATCGTTAAATATTCTCCAGAAGCGATCATTGTTGTGTTAACAAACCCTGTTGATGCAATGACATATGCAGTTTATAAAGAATCAGGATTACCAAAAGAAAAAGTCATCGGACAATCAGGAATTCTTGATACAGCACGTTTCCGTACGTTCGTTGCTCAAGAATTAAACCTATCTGTGAAAGATGTGACGGGCTTTGTTCTTGGCGGACATGGGGACGACATGGTTCCTCTTGTACGTTACTCTTATGCAGGCGGTATCCCGCTGGAAACATTAATTCCTAAAGAGCGAATTGATGCAATTGTTGAAAGAACAAGAAAAGGCGGCGGTGAAATCGTCAACCTATTAGGTAACGGTAGTGCGTATTATGCACCTGCTGCTTCACTCGTTGAAATGGTTGAGGCGATCTTAAAAGATCAACGCCGTGTCATGCCGACGATTGCATACCTTGAAGGTGAATATGGCTACGAAGGCATTTACCTTGGAGTTCCAACAATCGTAGGTGGAAACGGCCTTGAGCAGATCATCGAGCTTGAGCTGACAGAAGAAGAAAGAAGTCAGCTTGACCGTTCTGTTGAATCTGTAAAGAACGTCATGAAAGTATTGTCTTAATATGAATAAAAAAGAAGGCTTCTCGTATGAGGAGTCTTCTTTTTGTTTACAAAGCCAATCTTGTCGAAATTTTAAATTGTTCTCTTGTTAAGCTTTCGTTAAAATGAAAGAGAAAGCATGACTTCTCGCTTTTCACATAAGATACAAAAAACCGGATGCAGGGGAAATCACTAATTGGAGGCACAACATGAATAAAAAAATATTAGTTGTGGATGATGAAGAATCAATTGTAACACTTCTAAGCTATAACCTTGAAAGGGCGGGCTACGATGTCGTCACAGCAAGAGACGGAGAAGAAGCGCTTGAAAAAGCAGCAAGTGAACAGCCTGATCTGATTGTGCTTGATTTAATGCTTCCGAAAATGGACGGCATTGAAGTGTGCAAACAACTGAGAATTCAAAAAATGATGTTCCCTATTTTAATGCTGACAGCAAAGGACGATGAATTTGATAAGGTGCTCGGTCTTGAACTTGGAGCCGATGATTACATGACAAAACCTTTCAGTCCTAGAGAAGTGGGTGCTCGGGTAAAAGCCATTTTGAGAAGAGCACAGCAATCTCAGCCGGCTCCCGTGCAAGAAGAGAAGGAAGAGATCATTGCAGACCAAATCAAAATTGGAGACCTGCGCATTTTACCTGAACATTACGAAGTCTATTTCCAAGAAGAACGTCTAGAGCTCACGCCAAAGGAATTTGAACTGCTTCTTTATTTGGCTAAGCATAAAGGCCGTGTCCTGACGCGTGATCTATTGTTAAGTGCGGTTTGGAATTATGACTTTGCAGGTGATACTCGTATTGTGGATGTGCATATCAGCCACTTGCGGGACAAAATTGAAAAGAACACGAAAAAACCAACATATATTAAAACCATTCGAGGCTTAGGCTACAAATTGGAGGAGCCAAAGCCAAATGAGTAAAGTGAGAACCCGCCTTTTTTCTGGGCTCATTTTTCTCCTGTTTATTGTGTTTGTTGCGCTTGGTCTTTTCTTGGATCATATGTTTCATATTTTCTATGAAACAAAATTAACCGAACGAATGGAAAAGGAATCGAGTTTTCTCCTTTCTTCTATGAATGTTGAAGATTTGAATGCGGAGCAAAACAAGAAGATTCTCAATCAAGCAAAGCAGCATCTCGATATGAATGCGTCGATTGTGGACGTGAAGGGGAATATCATACATACAACGGGTCAAGCAGAACAAAGGGCTGTCATTTTAAACACACTGAAAAGTGAGCAGCTTCAAACAAAAGGAACGTTCATTGAGGATGAGAAGGATGCGCTGTTTCATTATGCAGTCCCAATGATGAAACAAAACGAACCGGCGGGATATTTATTTCTTCATGCTTCATTCCAGCCTTTGAATGAGATTGATGGTCAGCTCTGGCTTGCATTAGCCTTTTGTCTTGGTTCGGCCATCATTATCATCGTCTTTTTTGGCTATCGCATGTCGATGAAGTATGTAAAGCCGATTGATTATGCCACAAAGGTGGCCAAACAGCTTGAACGAGGGAACTATGATACAAATAACTATGAAGAGCTGATCATTGAAACAAGTGAACTCAATACATCAATGAAGCGTCTGGCAGAAAGTCTTCAAGACATGACAAGCGCTGGCGAAATGCAGCGAGATCGTCTGCAAACGGTCATTGAAAACATTGGAGCGGGGATTATTTTGATTGATAAAATGGGCTATATTCACTTAGTCAATCGAACATTCCGCAAGCAATTCAAAGTGCAAAAACATATTTACATGCACAAGCTGTATCATGAAGCCTTTACCCATGAAGAGATTATTGAGTTAATAGACGAAATTTTCATGACAGAAACCAAGGTCCGAAAGTTTTTACGTCTCGCTGTTGACATCGAGCGCCGTTATTTCCAAGTCGATGGTGTCCCGATCTTAAGTACAGACGATGAATGGAAAGGGATTGTTCTTGTCTTTCATGATGTGACAGAAACAAAGCAGCTAGAACAGATGCGAAAAGACTTTGTCGCTAACGTGTCACATGAATTAAAGACACCGATCACGTCAATTAAAGGCTTTTCTGAAACACTTCTGGATGGTGCCATTGACGATAAAGAAGCGCTGACACAATTTTTGTCCATCATCCTAAAAGAGAGTATTCGTTTAGAAACGCTCATCCAAGACTTACTTGATCTCTCGAAAATTGAACAGCAGCATTTTAAGCTGAATATTCAAGAAGCCAATGCGACAGAAATCATTCAAGAGATTGAAGTACTGCTAAAACAAAAGGCTGCTGAAAAAGGCATTGACCTACAAGTGCGTGTCCCGAAAGAGCCGGTCTATGTCATGGCAGATCCGCTGAGATTAAAACAAATTTTCCTCAACCTGATCAATAATGCCCTCACCTATACACCAGAGGGAGGAAGTGTCACGATCACAGCAAGACAGAGGAAAGACAGCTATGAATTTGATGTAGCAGATACAGGGATCGGTATGAAAAAGAGTGAGATTCCAAGAATATTCGAGAGGTTTTATCGAATTGATAAAGATAGAAGTAGAAACTCAGGCGGTACAGGGCTTGGTCTTGCCATTGTCAAACACCTTGTCGAAGCACATGAAGGAACGATTTCTGTTCATAGCAAACAAGGCAAAGGGACGACGTTTACCGTGAGTTTAAAGTCAAAATAGAGAAGAATGGAAAGTGGCGTTAAAATTTACATGATCTTTACAATGAATTCATGTTTTGTTAATCAATCATTGGTAGGATGAATAGGAACCCCTTCATCCAAGGAGCCAATTTTGGAAGGACGAAAACACTTGTTGTTTTCGTCCCTTTTTTATGCAGGCTCGTCTATTTTCTTTTCAAAATAAACTTTGATAAAATGAACATACAATGTGCGAAAGAGACGGCTGAGCCGGCTCAGTCGATGGAGGATTAAAAGATGACAGATCAAAAGAAATTAGTACTTGTGGATGGAAACAGTCTCGCTTATCGAGCCTTTTTTGCTTTGCCGCTATTATCCAATGATAAAGGCGTACATACAAATGCCATTTATGGCTTTGCGATGATCTTAATGAAGATGCTTGAAGACGAGAAGCCGACTCATATGCTCGTAGCATTTGATGCGGGTAAAACCACCTTCCGTCACGAGACCTTTAAGGAATATAAAGGCGGAAGACAAAAAACTCCGCCAGAACTATCAGAACAAATGCCGTTCATCCGTGAGCTATTAGATGCTTATCAAGTGAAAAGGTACGAGCTTCCGCAATACGAGGCGGATGACATTATCGGCACACTGGCTGTAGAGGCAGAAAAGGACGGCTTTGAGGTCAAAATCTTCTCAGGAGATAAAGACTTAACGCAGCTATCAACAGACCATACAACAGTAGCCATTACGAAAAAAGGCATCACAGAAGTAGAATATTACACACCGGCCCATATTGAAGAGAAATACGGCCTCAGACCAGATCAAATCATCGACATGAAAGGGCTGATGGGAGACTCATCAGACAATATCCCTGGCGTGCCTGGTGTCGGTGAAAAAACAGCGATTAAATTACTAAAGCAGTTTGAAACGGTTGAAAATCTGCTTGATCATATTGACGAAGTCAGCGGGAAAAAGCTAAAAGAAAAGCTTGAAGAATATAAAGAACAAGCGGTGATGAGTAAAAAGCTGGCGACGATTCTCGTAGAAGCACCAATAGATGTGTCAAGCAAAGAGCTCGCCTATGAAGGTCCTCACATGGAGCAGGTCATCTCGCTTTATAAAGAACTGGGCTTTCAAACGCTGCTAGAGCGTTTAGGAGAAGCGCCAGAATCAGATGAACCAGTAGAAATAGACGAACTAGACGTAAAGAAAATGACAGATGTCACGGAGGACATGCTGACAGATCACGCTGCACTTGTGGTAGAACAGCTAGGAGACAATTATCACGAAGCCGATTTGATAGGGTTTGCGATCCATAATGAGAACGGTGCATTTTTTATGACAAAAGAAGATGCTCTGCAATCTGAAGTGTTTAAACAATGGGTACAGGATGAAACGAAGAAGAAATGGGTCTTTGATTCCAAAAGAGCGGTTGTTGCGCTCAGATGGCATGATGTTGATCTAAAAGGTGTCGATAACGATGTCCTGCTCGCTTCCTATGTGGTCAATCCGCAGAAATCCTATGAGGACGTTGCAAGTGTGGCGAAGGAATATGGCCTGAATATTGCCCTTTCCGATGAAAAAGTTTACGGAAAAGGAGCGAAACAGGCGATTCCACCTGAAGAAGAGCTAAAAGACCATCTTGGAAGAAAAGCAGCAGCGATCTCTGCGCTGCATGATTTGACCCTTGAAGCGTTAGAAAAGAATGATCAGCATGAGCTGTATGAAGATTTAGAGTTGCCACTTGCCCTCATCTTAGGTGAAATGGAATCTCTTGGGGTAAAAGTGGATGTTGAACGTCTTCAGAAAATGGGTGAAGAACTCACGAAGAAGCTGAAGGAATATGAAGAAACCATTCATCGGTTAGCAGGAGAAACATTTAACATTAATTCACCGAAGCAACTTGGTGTGATTTTATTTGAAAAATTAGGATTGCCGGTTATCAAAAAGACCAAAACAGGCTACTCTACGTCTGCGGATGTCCTTGAAAAGCTTGAAGACAAGCACGAAATTATTCGGTCCATTCTGCATTACCGTCAAATAGGAAAGCTGCAATCCACTTATGTGGAAGGCTTAATGAAAGTGACACGCAAAGATACGCATAAAGTGCACACAAGATTTAATCAGGCACTTACACAAACAGGAAGACTAAGCTCAACAGACCCAAACCTTCAAAACATCCCGATTCGTTTAGAAGAAGGCCGGAAAATTCGTCAAGCGTTCGTTCCGTCAAAAGAAGGCTGGCTCATGTTTGCAGCTGACTATTCTCAAATTGAGCTGCGTGTACTCGCGCACATTTCTCAAGATGAGAACTTGATTGAAGCCTTTACGCAAGATATGGATATTCACACGAAAACAGCCATGGATGTGTTCCATGTCTCAGAAGAAGAAGTGACTTCCTCTATGAGAAGACAGGCAAAAGCTGTCAACTTCGGAATCGTATATGGAATTAGTGATTATGGACTGTCTCAAAACCTTGGGATTACAAGAAAAGAAGCAGCGGCCTTCATTGAACGTTATTTAACAAGCTTTAAAGGCGTGAAAACCTATATGGAGGACATCGTGCAGGAAGCAAAACAAAAAGGGTATGTGACCACGCTTCTTAAACGCAGACGATATATCCCAGATATCACAAGCCGTAATTTTAATGTGAAAAGCTTTGCGGAAAGAACGGCAATGAACACACCGATCCAAGGCAGTGCTGCCGATATCATCAAAAAAGCGATGATTGATATGGCGCGAAAGTTAAAAGAAGAGAATCTGCAGGCAAATCTGTTATTGCAAGTGCACGATGAACTGATCTTTGAAGCGCCAAAAGAAGAAATCGCCATATTAGAAAAAATCGTCCCTGAAGTCATGGAAAGCGCACTTCAGCTCGATGTGCCGCTAAAAGTCGATTTTGCTTCAGGCCCATCTTGGTACGACGCAAAATAAAGAATAAAGAGAGAAAAAGGAGCGAGGAGCATGCCGGAATTACCAGAGGTTGAGACCGTCCGGCGCACTCTTCAGCGGTTAGTCAAAGGAAAAACGATTGAAACGGTCGATATCAAATGGCCAAATATCATCAAACGTCCTGGGGAACCGGAAGAGTTCGCTAGAAGGATGGTAGGAGAAACCATTCAAACCATTGAAAGAAGAGGGAAGTTTCTACTCTTTCATTTAGACCACTATGTGATGGTCTCCCATTTAAGAATGGAAGGGAAATACCGTGTACATGAAACTGGTGAGCCTTATGATAAACATGTACACGTCGTCTTTACGTTCACAGATGGCACCGAACTTCGGTATCATGATGTCCGTAAATTTGGGACGATGCACCTATTTCAGCCAGGCGAAGAAGAAAAAGAACTTCCACTATCACAGCTGGGGTATGAACCTTTTTCAGATTCATTTACACCAGACTATTTATGGGAGCAATTAAAGAAAACCTCCCGCGTAGTCAAAACGGCTTTACTTGATCAAAAAATCGTGGTTGGCCTTGGTAATATTTATGTAGATGAAGTGCTGTTTAAATCAGGTATTCATCCAGAAACAAAAGCGAATCAGCTAAGTCTTGCATCTTGCAAGGTGCTCCACAAACATATTATTGACACGCTTCAAGTGGCTGTTGATGCAGGAGGTAGCACCATTCGCTCCTACATCAATTCACAAGGTGATATTGGGACTTTTCAATTACAGCTTCTTGTATATGACCGGCGGGGAGAACCTTGCCAGACGTGCGGCAGTATTATAGAGAAAACAGTGGTGGGAGGGCGCGGCACTCATTTTTGTGTGATCTGCCAAAAACGCCCTTCATAAAGGTAAGCCGTCAGCATGCTTCCTTTTTGCCATGCATACGATAAAAAACATTCTTTTTTCAGCAAGGTGTAGACTGACACACAGCCCACCTACTCTTCATATAGTGAAGAAGAGTCTAAGGACGCCTAGAGACTCTTGATCATCGTTGCATGAACAGAAAGGAAGAGTACAGGTATGATTTCGTTTTCGCTTCTGTTTTTAGCTATTGCCGTCAGCATTGACAGCTTTTCTGTAGGTTTTACGTATGGTCTTCGCAAGATGAGGATTCCATTTAAAGCCATCGTTATTATTGCTTGCTGTTCAGGAATTGTGTTGCTCATTTCCATGCTGATTGGCAGCCTGCTCACGACATTCCTCCCTGTCTCAGTGACAGATAAACTGGGTGGAGGCATTTTAATTGCCATCGGACTTTGGGTTCTGTATCAATTTTATAAACCAGCGAAAGAGCGTGATTTGCTCCTTCATGAAAAAACACTTCTCAATGTAGAAGTGCAGTCTCTTGGGCTTGTCATTCATATTTTACGAAAGCCTACAAGTGCAGATATTGACCGCTCTGGCACCATTAATGGAATGGAAGCGGTGCTTCTTGGAATTGCTTTATCCATCGATGCATTTGGTGCAGGGATTGGTGCCGCGATTCTTGGTTTTTCTCCAATTGTCATGAGCATCACGGTCGCTGTGATGAGTTCTCTTTTTGTATGCATCGGACTGCGTGCAGGTCATTATTTGGCCAATTGGCGCTGGATCGATAAACTCGCATGCTTACCAGGGCTGTTGCTCATTTTAATTGGGGTGTGGAAGCTGTAAAGGAGGAAACGAATTGACGCTCGTCATTGGATTAACAGGCGGGATTGCTAGCGGAAAAAGCACAGTCTCGCAGATGATAAAAGAGAAAGGCATTCGGGTGGTGGATGCTGATATCATTGCAAAAGAAGCGGTTTCTAAAGGATCGGCTGCCCTTCATCAAATCGTTCAAACTTTTGGTGAAGAGGTTCTTCTGCCAAATGGTGAACTGAACCGGCAGCAGCTTGGAGCGATCATTTTTTCTGATGAAGAGAAAAGAAAAAAGCTCAATGCCATCGTTCATCCTGAAGTCAGAAAGGAAATGCTCGAGCAGCGTGATGAAGGGGTGAGCAACAATGAAACATTTGTTGTGCTTGATATCCCGCTCCTATTCGAGAGCAAGCTGGAAGGGCTAGTCGACCGCATCATCGTTGTGTACACGACGCCTGAATTGCAGCTGTCGCGGCTCATGAATCGAAACGACCTGAGCGAGGAAGAAGCACTGAATCGCATTCACTCCCAGCAGCCTCTTGAGGAAAAATGCCAAAAAGCAGACCGCGTGATAGAAAACACAAAAGATCTTGCTTTTATTAGAAAGCAATTAGAGAACATATTAAACGAATGGGAACATACAGATAAGTAAGAGTACATACAGTACTCTTCTTTTTTTATGCTTTTTTCGTCAATTTCATTGCAAAGAACAGCCCTTTTTTGAAAATATACGTTTATATACTGGCAATTACATTCTAATGTGATATACTAATTTCATAAATAAATTTATTGAGTATAACACATAATAGAGGAGTGACCTGTTCATGAAGGTAAAAGCAGCGATCAATGGGTTTGGCAGAATTGGACGCATGGTCTTCAGAAAAGCAATGCTTGATGATCAAATTCAAATTGTAGCGGTGAACGCAAGCTATCCTGCCGAAACGCTAGCACATTTAATTAAATATGACACAAATCATGGACGTTACGAATGCGATGTGACAGCAGAAGATGACGCGTTGATTGTCAATGGCAAAAGAGTGCTTTTGCTCAATAATAGAGACCCAAAGCAGCTCCCATGGGGAGAGCTTGGGATTGATATCGTGATCGAAGCAACAGGGAAATTTAATTCAAAAGATCAAGCGATGGGCCATATAGATGCCGGAGCGAAAAAGGTCGTACTTACAGCTCCAGGTAAAAATGAAGACGTTACAATTGTAATGGGTGTCAATGAGGATGATCTTGATCCTGAAAAGCACGTCGTTATTTCAAACGCATCTTGTACAACAAACTGTTTAGCGCCAGTTGTCAAATTGTTAGATGATGAATTTGGCATCGACAACGGCTTAATGACAACGGTTCATGCTTATACAAATGATCAAAAAAATATCGACAACCCCCACAAGGATTTGCGCCGGGCAAGAGCATGTGCCCAGTCCATCATTCCAACGACGACGGGTGCCGCTAAAGCGCTTTCTTTAGTGCTGCCGCACATGAAAGGGAAATTACATGGACTTGCACTTCGCGTGCCAGTTTCTAATGTATCGATGGTTGATCTTGTGGTCGACTTGAAAAAAGATGTGACAGCAGAAGAGGTCAATGCTGCCTTTGCAACGGCTTCAAAAACATCTCTTGCTGGCATATTAGATTACACCGAAGAACCACTTGTCTCCACAGACTTTAACACAAACCCTTATTCTGCTGTCGTTGATGGACTTACAACGATGGTGATGGAAGGCAGAAAAGTAAAAGTTCTTGCATGGTATGACAATGAATGGGGCTATTCTTGCAGAGTGGTTGATCTTGTAAAGTTTGTTGGTTCCCAGATGAAAGAGCTTTCAGCTGTTTGAAATGAAGAAGACTGAACGTCCCTTTTCAAGAAATGAGAGAAAATCCCACTAAAAACACAGCTTGCAAAATGGGTCTAAACAAAGTATACTATTTTTCGTGAACTTCTTGTTCGCAGACTCATTCGGGTATACTTAAAGGGTTAGGACCTCTTTGGACTAACTTTCCCCCGTGGTATATGTCCGGTCCGGCTGCTTAGAACTTCACTCTTTCATTCTTGTTTAAGGGGGGTCCATGATGGAAACAATCGGACGTCACGTTATCTCCGAGTTATGGGGATGCGACTGTGATAAACTGAACGACATGGATTTTATTGAAAAAACGTTTGTAAATGCAGCTTTGAAATCAGGAGCTGAAGTAAGAGAGGTTGCTTTTCACAAATTTGCACCTCAAGGAGTAAGTGGAGTTGTCATTATTTCTGAATCTCATCTGACAATTCACAGCTTTCCTGAACATGGTTATGCGAGCATAGATGTTTATACTTGCGGCGATCTAGATCCGAATATTGCAGCAGATCATATCGGAGATGAACTAGGTGCTGAAACAAGAGAAAACATCGAAATTCCTCGAGGCATGGGACCTGTACAAGTGAAACAGGCGCAAGCCAAAGCACTGTAAACATAAAAAAGATTGCAATGGGAGCTGGCCAAAAGCATTAAATGCCTTTGTGTTATGCTCCTTTTTATATTTGTTCCATACACGACATCCAGCATGATCCAACCTGTCTATACTTTTGTTCTAGGAAAACAAAGGTTTTTTTTATAAAATAAAGAAGAGGGTTTATGACAAAGGGGATACGTGTATGACTTTAGGACAAAAGCTCAAACGATTCATTTCAAATCATACAGAAACATCTGACCATCATCCAGTGTCAGAGCTGAAAAGCCATTACTACAAATCGACACAAACTCAAGTTTTCCAAGCGGTAGAAGCCGTTCTTTCAAGAAACGATTCCTATCAAGTGACATCTGTTTCAGCAGAACGAGGTGAAATCAGCGCAAACATACGAACGCCGAAAAAAGCTTTTCTCGTGGCGACTGTCATTTCAATTCGTCCTTTTGAAACAGCTGTCGATTTTAATGTGACAACAGAAACAGCACTGCCAACAGACTTTGGCTACAGTCAAAAGGCTGTTTTGTCCCTTTATAAAGAACTAGACAAACAACTTCCAAGAAGAGATCGGAGCTGATGAAATGAAATGTCCCACATGTCAGCACCTTGGCACAAGGGTGCTTGATTCAAGACCAGTAGATGAAGGGAAGTCCATCCGTCGGAGAAGAGAGTGTGAAAGCTGTCAATATCGCTTCACGACGTTTGAAAAATTAGAAGAATTGCCATTGATTGTGGTGAAAAAAGAAGGAATTCGAGAAGAATTCAGCCGGGAAAAGATGCTGAGAGGCCTCATCAAAGCATGTGAAAAACGTCCTGTCGCTTTAAAACAGCTCGAGGATGTCTGCTTTAACATCGAGAAGGAATTGCGTAACCAAGGCATGTCAGAGGTGAAAAGCGAGCTTGTAGGGGAAATGGTGATGGACGAGCTGGCGAAAATTGATGAAGTGTCTTACGTCAGGTTTGCCTCGGTTTACCGTCAGTTTAAAGATATCAATGTATTTATTGATGAATTAAAAGATTTATTAAAGAAAGAACGCTAAAAAAGAGCTGAAGATTCTTCATGCTCTTTTTCCTGCGTAAAGCGTAAAACGCAAAAAGAGTGTACAATGAAGACAACCGTATTAAGGGAGGATCAGCATATGACAGAGCATTGGAAGGAAGTGCTAGCCGTCGATCCGTATGTCGTCAAAAGCGCTTCATTGCTCGGTGACATCGATAGACAGCTTATTACTCTTTTATATCAGCCGCTTATTGGCATGTCCGCTTTCAGTTTATACATGACGCTGTGGGGAGAGCTGGAACAAAATCGAATGTGGGGGAAACCCGCACCTCACCGTCAGCTGATGGTGATGCTGCAAACGAATTTAAATGATATTTTTGAGGAGCGCTTAAAGCTTGAAGCGATCGGATTACTCCGCACATATGAACAGGAAACGGAAGAAGGCAGACTGTTTACATATGAGCTCGTGCCGCCGCTGAGACCGGATGAATTTTTCCAAGACGGTATGCTGAATGTCCTTTTGTATCATCGGGTAGAGAAAGCTAAATATATGCAGCTTCGTGATTATTTTTCTTATCCAGGAGTTCCTGCTGATGCAAAGAACATCTCCCGATCGTTTGAAGAAGTGTTTCACGTCTTGCAGCCAGGAGAGCGCAAGATGACAGAGGAAATCAATCAGGCGTCATCGCTTGACGAGGGCTACGAATATGTGACAGTTGGCTCAAGTCAGCCTGCACCGCTTTCAGATGAATCTTTTGATTTTGATTTATTGTTAGCAGGTATGTCGGACATGATGATTCCGAGAAAAGCTTTGACAAAGCAAGTGAAAGAGACAATTAAGAAGTTAGCGGTCGTCTATGGCATCACCCCGCTGCAAATGCAAAATATTGTCGCAGGTGCCTGTGGTTCAGATCAGATGATATCAACTGAGGATCTGCGAAAAGCAGCGAGAGACTGGTATCAAATTGAATACAGAGGTGAACAGCCGAAGCTGATTGATCAAAAACAGCCAAGGCATTTACGTCACAATGTCACGCAGAATTCAGGTGCAGATGCGCCTGATGCGAAATTGATTGAAAAGCTTGATCATATTTCGCCTAGAGAGCTTCTAAAAGATATGGCAGATGGCATTGAGCCGACGTATGCAGACTTAAGAATTGTTGAAGATATTATGCTTGAGCAGCAGCTAGAGCCTGGGGTCATGAATGTCCTGATCTACTATACACTGCTAAAAACCGATATGAAACTGTCCAAAACATATATGCAGAAAATCGCCGCCCACTGGGTGCGAAAGAAAATCAAAACAGTGGCAGCTGCTATGAAAATTGCCAAAGAAGAGAATAGGCAAATGACAGAATGGGCGCAGCAAAAAAATAAGCGTCAATCATATGGATCAGGAAAAGTGATCCGCGAGGAGAAACTGCCTGACTGGATGAAGGAAGCTGAAACGAAAGAACAGCCAAAAGAACAGACAGATAACTTGTCTACAGAGGACCTCGAACGAGAAAAAGAAAAATTGTTAGATCAGTTTAATAATATGAAAAAGTACAATGCACATTAATGTGAGGTGAGATGGAGATGAAACCGATCGGTCGTTCATTTGATCAGCTAAAAGGGCGGGTAGATTTTCGCGTGAGATACAATCAGATTAAAGAAAGTGTCCTAGCTGATGAAGATGTAAAAGCTTTTTTAAAGGAGCATCAAGAGGACATCCAAGAAGACATGATCAATCGCAGCTTGAACAGGCTCTTTGAATATGTACAACAATCAAAGGGCTGTTCTTACTGCTTAGAGGAAGAGAATGTAAATGTCATTTTAGACGGGTATCACCCGAAGCTTGTGATCAAAGGTCAGAGCATTGATATTGAATATTCCCCTTGTCCTGTCAAACTGCGGCTTGATAGACAGAAAAAACAGCAAGAACTCATGAAAAGTATGTACATTCCGCAGAATGTTCTTCAAGCGACGTTTGCTGATTTAAATGTGGTTGGAAGACAAGAAGTCATTCAAAAAGTAGGTCAATTCTTGCAAAGTTATGATGAAACAGGTAAGGGAAAAGGCCTCTATTTACATGGAAAGTTTGGAGTCGGAAAAACATTTATTCTGGCAGCGATTGCGCAGCAGCTAGCGGTAAAAGAGTATCCATCTCTCCTTGTATACGTGCCTGAATTTGTGAGAGAGTTAAAAAATTCGTTAGCCGATCATACACTCGAAGAGAAGCTGAATATGGTCAAATCAACACCAATTTTAATGCTTGATGATATTGGAGCAGAGTCGATGACAAGCTGGGTACGAGATGAACTTTTAGGAACAATCTTGCAATACCGCATGGCAGAGCAGCTGCCGACTTTTTTCTCTTCTAATTTCTCACCGAATGAGTTAAAGCATCACTTTACGTACTCACAGCGCGGGGAAAAAGAAGAGGTGAAGGCAGCTCGATTAATGGAACGTATTCTCTACCTAGCTGAACCAGTTCTGCTTGAAGGAGAAAATCGCCGTCATTTATAAAAAGATAGGTCACGTGAAGGGGAGCGGATGAAATGAATAAAAGAAAATGGCTGCTTTTCCTCGTGATTGGCGTTCTAGCTACTGTGCTATGGTGGCTCAACAAACAGCATCTTCAACTGTCGCCGAAAGATGTGAAGAATTGGATTCTTCAATTTGGGATGCTAGCTCCCTTTGTCTTTCTTTTCTTATCACTTTTTCGTCCATTTGTGCTTGTCCCTCTCACCGTCTTTTCGCTAGCAGCAGGTTTGGCATTCGGCAGTGTCCTTGGGACCATTTATGCCTTAGCTGGTGCGACAGCAGGTGCAACAGGATCTTTCCTGCTTGCCTCAACCTTCCGTTCAAACAAGCAGGAAACCGAATCAAGCAATCGGAAGCTAAAAGCGGTGACGTCCCGTATTCAAGAGCATGGATTTCTTTATATCCTCTTATTACGCATTGCGCCCATTCACTTTGATTTTGTCAGTTATGCTGCAGCAGCTTCACGTGCGAATTATCGTGCATTTGCGGCAGCGACTTTTTTAGGGTTAATACCTGGTACTGTGGCGTTAAATGTCCTTGGATCAAGCTTTGTAAGCGGAAATTATGCCGCCTTAGCGATTGTTTGTTTGATTTATTTGATCTTTATCTCAGTGCCACTGATTTTAAAAAGAAAGATGCCTGATTTATTTTAGGCGTCTATTTTTTATGTTCTCCCCATATATATGTAACAGATGTCGTTAGGGGGGACAAACATGCTTGAAATAATCTTTGAAGATGAATATGATACCGCCGCTTTTTTACATCTTGCTGAACACTTGGACAGTCGGCATCACATTTCGATTCAACAAGGGAAAGACCGGCTTCTCATAGAAGCGAAGAAATCAGGAGAAGCCATAGAGCACATTGTGCGGACATTGCTGATTCACTTTTTTTTGGAATGCAAAGAAAATGAACGCATGCGTAGCATCCTTGAAAACACATACTTATTTAAAGATCCAGAAGAGCAACACCAAATTCTTTCAATCGCCCATAGCATCATGAAAGGGGATCTAGATGATATCCCTGGAATTCATCAAGACCCACCGAGGGAGGATCTGTTAAAAAAAGAGCTTGAGACGATTTCTTTACAGAAAGGTGTTTTTTCCATTGGTTCATTTATGACATTTAGGCTCTCAGCGTATGACAGAAGGCTGAAGAACTATGTTGAAGTATCCATCGAAGAATATAAAATGGAACAAGAATATCAAAACTTTATTCAATCCCTTCGAGACTATGTGATGTCAAGAGAACCTAAGCTTGAAAAAGTACATGTTGTGCATCAGGACCGCCTGATGATTTGGGAATTTCGGTACGCTTCTGAGCGTGATCAAAAACAATACATAGACAGACAGTTTGTAAGAGAGCATCCAATGTATATTGATTCGCAGTTGATTGCACCGCTTGTATCCATTGCGCCACAAAAGATTGACCTATTTACAGATGATACAGGTCACTCGATGGTGCAAACCATTCAAAATATTTTTCAAGAAAGAGTTGAGGTATTCCCTTCTCATTCGTTTCAGGAACAGCATGTTCAATTTGTTCCTAGTCATTTGGAAAAGAAAAGTGAAAAGCTTTCTTGATTTTCACGAAAAAACGTTTTATAATACGGTGTAACTTCATACAGAGACCGTATTGATAAGGACATGAACAAATGAACACCCGCTTAAAGAGAGGGAAGCCGTGGCTGAAAGCTTCCTGGCAGAGGACCATTTGCTTTACCACCTTTGAACATCAGCTGTGAACTGTTTAGTAATAGCTGACGGGAATTCCCGTTATTGAACCACAAGCCGTATTTGCTTTTGACAAAGCAAGCTGCAAATACGGGAAAAAGGGTGGAACCACGATTCCGTTTATTCAACCTCGTCCCTTTCCAGGGGGCGGGGTTTTTATATTGCCAAAAAAAGGAGTGACTAGAGATGTCAGAACAAATTCAACTTACATTTCCAGATGGAGCAGTCAAGGAGTTTGATAAAACAGCTACAACAGAAGACATCGCGGCATCAATTAGCCCAGGCCTAAAGAAAAAAGCGCTTGCCGGTAAATTGAACGGCAAAGAAATAGATCTGCGTACGCCGCTGTTAGAAAGTGGAACAATCGAGATCATCACAGATAAGAGTGAAGAAGCGCTCGATATTATGCGACACAGCACAGCGCATTTGCTTGCACAGGCAATCAAACGCATTTATGGAAAAGAGCATCACGTCCAGTTTGGTGTAGGCCCTGTCATCGAAAATGGCTTTTACTATGATGTCGATATCGATGTAGCGATTACACCTGAAGATTTACCAAAGATTGAAAAAGAAATGAAAAAAATCATTAACAGCAATTTGCCGATTGAGCGCATTGAAGTTTCAAGAGAAGAAGCGAAAGCCCGCTTTGAAGCAATTGGTGATGAATTGAAGCTAGAGCTGTTAGAAGCAATTCCAGAAGGCGAAGCCGTCACAATTTATGAGCAAGGTGAATTCTTCGATCTATGCCGCGGTATTCACTTGCCGTCTACAGGGAAAATCAAAGAATTCAAGTTGTTAAGCCTTGCAGGTGCTTACTGGAGAGGCGACAGTAACAACCAAATGCTTCAGCGTATTTACGGAACAGCTTTCTTCAGTAAAGAAGAATTAAACGAGCATTTACGTCTGCTTGAAGAAGCAAAAGAGCGTGATCACCGTAAACTAGGCAAAGAATTGAAACTGTTTGCGAACTCTCAAAAGGTGGGCCAAGGTCTTCCGCTCTGGCTGCCAAAAGGGGCCACAATTCGCCGCGTCATTGAGCGTTATATTGTTGATAAAGAAGTACGCCTTGGTTATGAGCATGTGTATACACCCGTTCTTGCGAGTGTAGAATTGTATAAAACATCAGGCCACTGGGCGCATTATCAAGAAGACATGTTCCCTGTGATGGAAATGGACAATGAAGATCTTGTTCTCCGTCCAATGAACTGCCCGCACCATATGATGATTTACAAAAACGAGCCGCATAGCTATCGCGAATTGCCAATTCGGATTGCAGAGCTTGGCACAATGCACCGTTATGAAATGTCAGGTGCTTTATCCGGCCTTCAGCGTGTTCGTGGGATGACATTAAACGATGCCCATATCTTTGTTCGTCCAGATCAAATCAAAGACGAATTCATTCGTACAGTTCGCCTAATTGAAGAAGTGTATCAAGACTTCGGCTTAAATGATTATACGTTCCGCTTATCTTACCGTGATCCAGAAGATACTGAGAAGTATTTTGACGATGATGCAATGTGGAATAAAGCACAGTCTATGCTGAAAGATGCAATGGACGAGCTTGGACATGACTACTATGAAGCAGAAGGCGAAGCGGCATTTTATGGTCCTAAGCTTGACGTCCAAGTAAAGACAGCTCTTGGAAAAGAAGAGACTTTGTCTACTGTACAGCTAGACTTCTTACTTCCAGAGCGTTTCGATCTCACATATATCGGAGAAGATGGAAAACACCATCGTCCAGTTGTCATTCATAGAGGAGTTGTGTCCACAATGGAACGCTTCGTTGCCTTCTTAATTGAAGAATACAAAGGAGCTCTTCCAACATGGCTAGCACCTGTACAATTCCAAGTCATCCCGGTTTCACCATCTGTCCATCTAGATTACGCGAAAAAAGTGCAAGAACGTTTGCAGCTTGAAGGACTGCGTGTAGAACTAGACAGTCGTGATGAAAAAATAGGATACAAAATTAGAGAAGCGCAAATGCAAAAGATTCCGTACATGCTGGTTGTCGGTGATCAAGAAGCAGAAAATGGCGCGGTCAATGTAAGAAAATATGGGGAACAAGATTCAGAAACAATGGACCTCGAAGCTTTTGTGAAACATGCAGTCGCAGAAGCAAAAAAATAATGAAGGCGCACGAAACAGTCAGTGATCTCATCTATTGAGGTTACTGGCTTTTTTCTTATGGAAAAAAATTCTCCACTAGTGATCCAAGTACGCAAATGATACGTTTAGATAGTACGAAAGTATGGGTAAGTATGTACTATTAGAGAGAGGCAAATGGGGGGAATGAAAGCAATGATTCAAACAACAAATACTGTATCAACACAAGTATTGGAGCAATCAGCTGTGCTTCGTGCGCTAGAGCACTCACTGGCGATGATTGAATTTGATGTCACAGGTAAGGTCCTATGGGTCAATGATATTTTTGCAAAAGCCATGAAATATTCAAAGGAAGAAATGATTGGTTTAAAGCATAGACAGTTTTGTCCTCCGCATATTGCAGAAGACGCAAGTTATCAAATGTTTTGGAAGCGTTTGAAGAATGGTCAAGTGTTTCAGGAAAAGGTGCAGCGGATCACGAAGTACGGTGACACCTTATGGCTTGAAGCGACGTATACACCAGTGCTCAATGAAGAGGGGAATGTAGTGGCTGTCGTGAAAGTGGCAACAGATATTACGGAGAGAGAAAACACAATGAAGCAGGTAGTAGAAGACCTAAAGGATATGTCTGCAAAATTAATGGAGCGAGCGGAAATCGGCATCCAGCATAGTCAAAGTGTAAATGCTTCTTTTGAACATATTGCGAATGAAACTGATCAAAACATGAGTTTGCTAGAAGGGTTAACAGAGCAGGTGGAGTCGATCAGCTCAATTGCTACAACGATTAACAGTATCGCTTCCCAAACGCAGCTGCTCGCATTGAACGCGGCCATAGAAGCTGCGCATGCGGGTTCCTATGGAAATGGCTTTAGTGTCGTCGCGGCAGAAATCCGTAAGCTTGCGACAGATTCAAAGGAAGCGATCGTAAAGGTGGATCGTTATGTGAAGGCGATCCATTTAGAAGTTGAAAAGGTCAGCAACGGAACAAGCCGTGCAAAGACAAGCGTGTTTACAAACCGGGATCTTGTCAAGCAGGCAAGCGAGGAATTCATGAATGTAGGAGAAGCAGCACGCGGCTTAGATCGTCAAGCACAAAGTTTAGCAGCAATTGTATAGCCCAAAACGAAAAAACACCCAATCTCGATCAGGAGAAGGGTGTTTTTCCTATGGTTTATTTTAAAATATCAAACAATTCGTGTAAGTCTTTAATTTCATAATCTGGAGTCACATCTGTTTCATTTTTCTTGCCATGACGATTGATCCAAACGGTTTGGATGCCAGCGCGAGAAGCGCCGAGAATATCTGTTTTTGGATTATCTCCTACCATGATGACGTCATCTTTTGTGAGATTTAACAGCTGAAGGCAGTGCTCAAAGATGCCAGGGTCAGGCTTTCCTTTTCCGTAATCTCCTGAAATCACAATTTCATTAAAGTAAGGGGCAAGTTCCGGAACACCTGCAAGTTTTTCTTTTTGCAGACTAGGATCTCCATTTGTTAAAAGGAGTAATTCATAGGTGCCCTTCAGGCGCTCTAAAACAGGATACGTTTCTTCATAGACATACGGGCGTTTTCTGCGCTCTGCTGCAAAGAAATCTGCTAAGTATTGACCAAATGCTTCATCATCAATGCCTGCCTCTTTTAAGCCGTTCGTCCAGGCATTTTTGCGATACTCTGGTGCAAGGGCGTTCAGCTTTTGAAAGCCTTCGCTAATCGGCTCACTAAAATTAGACCACAGTCCTTCAAAAGGATTAATGCCAATCATAACAGTATAATCATATGTTTCATAAGAAGAGTACAGCTTTCTTGCTTCTTCACGCACAATCTGTTCAAACGATTCTGGATCAAGTCCATATTTCTTTTCCGCTTCCCTGCATGTTTCCTGAAAAGTGGTATGAATGCTTTTTTCATCCCAAAGCAAAGTATCATCTAAATCGAAAAATACGGCTTTCATGATCTTCTCCCTTGTTATGTATGTAGTTACCCTCAATTGCATGTGACAGGCTCATGTTCATTTTACAATAGAAGCAGAGGGCAATAAAGAAAAGATTTGAGAGATTTTTGAGCATTGACCGTGCATGATAGAATAGATAGACAGTAGATATCACATACATCAATTGAGGTGGCCGGTTTGCTTCATTTAATTATTATGATGATTGAGCGTGTAGGAATCATCGTTATTTTGGGATTTGTGCTTGCCCATGTCAAGGGCTTTCGCAATCTCTTACTACATAATCAAGGGTTTCGAAAAAAGGCAATCCTTGTCTTTATCTTTGCTTCTTTTAGTATCATCAGCAATTACACTGGAATTGAAATCCAGCAGCAGATTGTGATGAACCACGAATTTTCATATCACTTAGGCTCATCAAGTTCTATCGCCAATACGAGAATTATGGGGATCGAAATGGGCGGCTTAATAGGAGGGCCGTTTGTAGGGATTGGTGCTGGGCTTTTAGCTGGCATTCATCGCTATTCACTAGGAGGGAGCACCGCGCTTAGCTGTGCAATTTCTTCCATTTTAGCCGGTGTGATTGCAGGCTATGTCGGCAGGCGATTTAAGCGGAAGAATCGAATGGTCACACCGCGACAAGCAGCGATTTTTGGTGTAGCGATGGAATCTTTACAAATGGTCATTATCCTTCTGTTTGCGAAGCCATTTGCTGATGCTTGGGGCCTTGTGAGTATTATTGCGCTGCCGATGATCTTTGTGAATGGAATCGGGAGTTTTATCTTTTTATCTATTTTACAGTCAGTAATTCGCCAAGAAGAGCAGGCGAAAGCAATGCAGACGCATCGAGTATTTTCTATCGCAGATCAAACACTTCCTTATTTCCGGCAAGGGCTAAACGAACAATCATGTAAAAGTGTGGCAGAAATCATTCATCGTTTAACAGAAACAGATGCTGTCTCCTTAACAGATACGGAAAAGATTTTAGCGCATGTCGGTGATGGAACAGATCATCATATTCCATCGAAAAGCCTGATTACAGGACTGTCTAAGCAAGTGTTGATAAGTGGGAAGATTATGAAGGCGCACTCAAAAGATGAAATCAATTGTTCAGTCGCCCACTGCCCGCTTGAAGCAGCCATAGTGCTTCCACTCACGTCTAATGGTCAAACAATTGGAACATTAAAAATGTATTTCAATTCTCCAGTCGGATTAAGCAGAGTAGAAGAAGAGCTTGCAGAAGGTTTGGCGATGCTCTTTTCCACACAGCTTGAGCTTGGGGAGGCTGAGACCCAAAGCCGTCTGCTGAAAGATGCAGAGATCAAGGCGCTTCAGGCCCAGGTGAATCCGCACTTTTTATTTAACGCCATTAACACCATCTCCGTTTTGTGTAGAACGAATGTAGAGATGGCAAGGAAGTTGCTACTACAGCTGAGTATTTATTTTCGATCGAATTTACAAGGTGCTCGCCAGCTGCTTATTCCAATGCATAAAGAAATTCAGCATGTGGAGGCTTATTTATCACTGGAGCAAGCGAGATTTCCAAATAAATATCTAGTGACCTTTCAAATTGAAAAAGAGCTGGAACAGGTCATGATCCCTCCCTTTGTGCTTCAAGTGCTTGTTGAAAATGCAGTGAGACATGCTTTTCCTAAACATCAAACAACTTGTGAAGTCATCGTATCCGCTTTGATAAAAGATGGGCATGTCTATATGAAAGTCACAGATAATGGCCAGGGGATTGAAGACGACAAGATGGCTCAATTATTAAAATCGCCAGTTGAATCAAAAGAAGGAACAGGTACAGCACTTTATAATTTAGACCAGCGGCTAAGAGGAATTTTTGGCCGGCAAGCTGCTTTATCCATTCATAGCGGCAAAGGCACTGACATCTCATTTCGCATTCCAATGGATTATGTAAAAAAGGATGATTCTCGTTGATAAAGGTATTGATTGTAGATGATGAAGTTTTAGCAAGAGACGAATTAAAATATTTGTTACAAAGAACAAAAGAGAATGTTCAAATAGAGGAAGCGGAAAATATAGAATCTGCTTTTGACCGGATGGTCGATCATAAGCCCGATTTGCTCTTTTTAGATATCGATTTATCAGGTGAGAATGGATTTGATATTGCCAAAAGACTCAACCGAATGTCTGATCCGCCGGCGATTGTATTTGCTACAGCATTTGATCAATATGCGCTGAAGGCGTTTGAGGTGAGTGCACTAGATTACTTAACAAAACCTTTTGATGAAGAGCGGCTGTTGCAAACGATGCAAAAGTTTAAGAAGTGGAAAGCTATTGAGACGCAGGAACCGTCTCTTTCAGAAGACAAATTTTCTCACAACCAAAAATTAGCGATCTCTGTCGATGAGTCTATTGTGATCTTGCAGGTTGACGAGATTATGTATGTAGGGCTTAGTGAAGGAAAAAAGGTTGTGAAAACAAGAGATCAAATGTATGAGGTGACAGAACCGCTTGTGGTCATTGAAAAGAAATTACCTGAGGCTTATTTTATGAGAGTTCACCGAAGCTATATCGTCAACACGTCTCATATGAAAGAAGTGCAGCCTTGGTTTAATTCAACGTATAATCTTCATATGACAGATGGGTCTATCATCCCTGTCAGCCGAACATATGCGAAAGAACTAAAGAAGTCGCTCCTATTAGAATAGGGCGGCTTTTTTCATTTGCATTTCAATCCTCATTTTTTGCATTTCAGTCAGGATATTAGGTGAGTTTTATTGTAAACGCTTCATTTGTTTGTTTCATGCCATATACTAAGGGCAGTCGAAGAAAGAGGTGAAAGGGCATGAGTGCCACAAAAGTATATGGATTTCTATCTCAAGCATTTATCTTTGCAACGGTAATGTTCGTTTCTAATCTCATTTCAATGTATTTACCGATTCCGATGCCAGCATCTGTTATTGGTTTGGTTCTATTATTTATTTTATTAACAACAAAGATTGTGAAACTAGAGCAAGTAGAGCAATTAGGCAGTTCATTGACAGGTCTTATTAGTTTTCTATTTGTTCCTTCTGGTATCTCAGTCATTCAATCATTAGGTGTCATGCAAGAAGTAGGGGTACAGGTAGTGGGTGTGATTATCATTGCAACCATTATGTTACTTGCCGCCACTGGGCTGTTCTCTCAGCTTCTGATGCAGTTATCAGAAAGACCACAGCAGCGACAAAAGACAAAGGAGAGCAAATCCACTCCTTCTCATTCAAATAAACCAGCTTCAACTACGCATTAAAGGAGAGGTGTAAGATGGGTACAAGTACTATGAGTCCTTATTTTGGCATTGTCGTCTCATTAGTGGCCTTTGGGATTGGCACATTTTTATTTAAAAAGTCTAAAGGTTTCTTCTTATTTACCCCGCTATTTGTTGCCATGGTGTTAGGCATTTTGTTTTTGAAAATTGGCGGTTTTTCCTATGCAGATTATAATGAAGGCGGTAAGATTATCAAGTTTTTCTTAGAGCCTGCGACCATCGCGTTTGCGATTCCTCTTTATAAACAGCGAGCACTGCTGAAGAAATACTGGTGGCAAATTCTATCCGCTATTTTTGTCGGCTCACTTTGTTCTATTACGATTGTTTATGTAGTAGCAAAAGGGATTCATCTTGATGCTGCTGTTATGAAAAGCATGCTCCCACAAGCAGCGACGACAGCGATTGCTTTGCCAATTGCAAAAGATATTGGCGGAATTGCAGATATTACAGCCTTTGCAGTCATTTTTAATGCGGTGATTGTCTATGCGCTAGGTGCCTTCTTCTTAAAATTGTTTCGGATTAAAAACCCAGTGGCCAAAGGCCTTGCACTTGGTACTTCTGGACATGCGCTTGGCGTTTCTGTTGGGATTGAGATGGGGGAAGTGGAAGCGGCAATGGCGAGTATCGCTGTGGTGGTAGTAGGGGTTGTCACCGTAATTGTCATCCCAATCTTCTTGCAATTGATACTTTAATCGCAGCATTGTTTGAAAAAAGCTTGCCCAAATCGTTTCGTCATGCTAAAATGAAAAAGTTGTTTCAAGAGTTCGGTTACTTGACGGACAAATGAAAATTGTGTAGAATAGTTAACGAATTGAATAGATATCACAAGCAGAAGCACCCGCTTCTCACCTGATTGACACATGTTTGTAGTTGACAGGTTGACCGTACATTTATTTTTTCATGCAAATGTTCGCAGTGTGGGTGTTTTATATGCCCACACTTTTTGTTTGCCTGTAAAACATACAACGAAATGGTCAAAATGAATTGTGAACTCAATTCAAAATCTCATGGAGGTGGCTCACTATTAGCAAAGATCAATTAGTTAATGAAGGTATTCGTGCGCGTGAAGTTCGTTTGATCGGACAAAATGGCGATCAGCTGGGGATTAAAACCCGCCAGGAAGCTCTGGAAATTGCTACGAAAGCCAATCTTGACCTTGTGTTAGTTGCTGCAAATGCAAAACCACCTGTTTGCCGAATCATGGACTACGGTAAGTTCCGATTCGAACAACAGAAGAAGGAAAAAGAGGCACGTAAGAATCAAAAAATCATTAGCTTAAAAGAAGTTCGGTTGAGCCCGACAATCGATGAACATGATTTTAACACGAAGCTCCGTAATGCAATCAAATTCCTTGAAAAGGGAGATAAAGTGAAAGCTTCTATCCGTTTTAAAGGCCGTGCGATTACGCATAAAGAAATCGGACAGCGCGTGTTAGACCGTTTCTCTGAAGCTTGCGCTGAAGTAGCAACAGTAGAAACAAAACCTAAGATGGACGGACGCAGCATGTTCCTCATGCTTGCACCAAAAGTCGAAAAGTAAAAGTAACAGAGGGAGGAAACATCCAATGCCAAAAATGAAAACTCACCGCGGATCTGCTAAACGTTTCAAAAAAACAGGTTCTGGTAAACTTAAACGTTCTCATGCGTACACAAGTCACTTGTTCGCTAACAAATCTACAAAGCAAAAACGTAAATTGCGTAAGAGCGCAATCGTAAGTGCTGGAGATTTCAAACGTATCAAACAACAACTTGCAAACATCAAGTAATCTGGAATAGGAAACATAGGAGGGAATTACAATGCCAAGAGTAAAAGGCGGAACTGTGTCGCGTCAGCGTCGTAAAAAGGTTCTTAAATTAGCAAAAGGTTATTTCGGTTCAAAACATAGATTATATAAAGTAGCAAACCAACAGGTGATGAAATCTGGAAACTACGCTTTCCGTGACCGTCGTCAGAAAAAACGTGACTTCCGTAAACTATGGATCACTCGTATCAATGCTGCAGCTCGTATGAACGGTCTTTCTTACAGCCGTTTAATGCATGGCTTAAAGCTTTCTGGTATCGAAGTAAACCGCAAAATGCTTGCTGATCTTGCTGTGAATGACCTAAACGCATTCAACCAGCTTGCTGATGCTGCAAAAGCACAACTAGACAAGTAAGTCATATAAAAGATCATTCCGCCAAGGAGTGATCTTTTTTTCTCATCATGTGAGGTGAAATCAATGAATATCGCTCTGATCGTGCTGCTCATCTTGGTCAATGTCTATGGGTTTTGTCTCATGGGAGAGGATAAACGCCGGGCGAAAGCACACAAATGGAGAATATCAGAAGCGCACTTATGGAGTACCGCAGTACTTTTTGGTGCTGCTGGGTCATTTCTTGGCATGCAGTATTTCCGTCATAAAACGAAGCATCCTGCCTTTCAAATGGGTATGCCTGCTTTAATTGTTGTCCAATTGGTGATATTGGTCTATCTCAATCTCATCTGAAAAGGGAGCAGACGCCGTTAAGTCGGCGTGTCTGCTCCCTTTTTTTGTTTGATTTTTTTGATGGGCTGATCCCAATCAATTTTTGTTTGAGGATACCGTTCAATGATGTTTTCCTCAAGTTTTTCAAAGTCTTCTAATGTGAATTCATTTAGCTTCTCAGGTGACTCCGTCCAAACGTAAATGGAGTGGACAAACAGAGGATGATCCTTAGAAGGAACATGCTTCTCCCCTTCAAACAAGACACCTTTATAGACGAAATTAAAATTTTTACGGGCATTTTGCTGTTCGTCCATAAAATAAAAGCCTTCTTTTAATTGTGCTTGTTTCAGCTTTCTTCTCGGGTTTGAGAAGAATTTTACCGCCATGTAGAAAATATAGACAAGCAATGCAACAAGAGCAAGTCTAATGAGGATGACAAACATGACAGGATGCACCTCCAATACCGTTATCTGATGTACTACGAATGAGAAAGACAAAAGGTTTCAACTTTTTTTAAAAAAATATTTCGATTAACGAAAAAATATTCATAAAAAGATCGTATTGAACGAAAGAGGTTTTGTATAATAAGAATGCACCATGAAGAAAAAGGAGGATACACAGAATGACAAAACTAGATCAAACATTAACTATGCTGAAAGACCTAACGGATGCAAAAGGGATTCCAGGAAATGAACGTGATGTAAAAAAAGTCATGCAGTCATACATAGAAACATATGCGGATGAAGTCTCTACAGACCGCCTTGGCAGCTTAATTGCTAAGAAGGAAGGAAATGCAAATGGGCCTAAAGTGATGCTTGCTGGTCACTTAGATGAAGTAGGATTCATGGTGACAAAAATCGATGACAAAGGCTATATTCGTTTTCAAACGGTCGGTGGCTGGTGGTCACAAGTTATGTTGGCGCAGCGTGTCACCATTGTGACGAAAAAAGGAGACATTACAGGTGTGATTGGTTCTAAACCGCCACATGTCTTATCACCAGAAGCACGAAAGAAATCAATCGAAATCACAGATATGTTCATTGATATTGGGGCTTCGAGCAAAGAACAGGCAATGGAATGGGGCGTCCTCCCTGGAGATCAAATCGTACCTTACTTTGAGTTTACGGTAATGAATGACGCAAAAATGCTTCTTGCAAAAGCCTGGGACAACCGTATCGGCTGTGCAGTAGCGATTGATGTCATGAAGAATTTAAAGGATACTCAGCATGAAAATATTGCATACAGTGTAGCAACTGTCCAAGAGGAAGTTGGCTTACGCGGAGCTAAAACAGCTGCAGCTACAATCCAGCCTGATATTGGATTTGCTATTGATGTTGGAGTAGCAGGTGATACACCAGGTATTACTGAAAAAGAAGCAACAAGCAAACTTGGCAAAGGACCAACGATTGTTGTATTCGACGCTTCCATGGTTTCTCATAAAGGGCTTCGCGATTTTGTTGTCCAAACTGCAGATGAATTAAACATTCCTTATCAATATGATTCCATGCCAGGTGGAGGAACAGATGCTGGAGGTATTCACTTAACAGGTCATGGCGTTCCATCACTATCCATCGGGATTCCAAGCAGATATATTCATACCCATGCAGCCATGATTCATCGAGATGATTATGAAAATGCGGTGAAGCTTTTAACAGAAGTCATCAAAAGACTTGATCAAAAAACGGTCGAACAAATTACGTACGGTTCTTAATGATGAAACCTTTCCTCAGTATGGGGAAAGGTTTTTTAATTGCGTTGAATTTCCCAGGAAATGAACTTTGGAATGTAAGTTGTGTCAAAAGAACTGTTTTCAGTAAATGAAGTGATATTTTTCTAGTGAGGAAGGCACATGTGATCTATCTTGTATTTATGTAAGATGAAATCAATAAAAAGGACAGAGCCAATTGAGGCTCTGTCAAAAGAGAGTTTATGGAAGTAGGTGAAGCTTATTTTAGATTAAATCAATTATTCCTATTTGTCAACTCGGTTTTAAAAGAAAGAAAAATCAATCAATTTATGTTATATTTGTAACAAATTGTTTATACAAAGGGGATGGTTAAATGAATGCGGTTTCAATTGTGATAGGATCGATGTGTATTTTAGCGATTGCCTATCGCCTCTATGGCACGTTTATGATGGTGAAGGTATTAAAGGTCACAGATGATCATCCTACACCGGCTCATGCACTCGAGGATGGGAAAGATTATGTGCCAACAAACAAATGGGTCACATTTGGGCATCACTTTGCTGCAATTGCCGCTGCTGGTCCATTAGTTGGTCCGATTTTAGCCGCACAATTTGGGTATTTACCTGGTCTCCTTTGGCTCTTAATTGGAGCGGTGATTGGCGGAGCTGTTCATGATCTTGTGGTCTTGTTTGCTTCCATGCGAAAAAAGGGGAAATCACTATCCGAGGTAGCGAAAGAGGAGCTTGGTCCTGTGGCGGGATTTTGCACAGGGCTCGCCATGTTATTTATTATTACAATTACAATGGCAGGACTGTCCATGGTTGTGCTTCATGCTTTAGAAAGAAATCCTTGGGGAACCTTTGCAGTTGGTATTACCATTCCAATAGCGATGGGAGTCGGCCTTTATTATAAAAAGACTGGCAATTTAAAGCTGGCGACATCTGCGGGATTCATATTACTGATGTTGGGGGTATTCCTTGGACCGAATATTCAAGGAACAGCACTTGGAGATTTGTTAACACTTGATACAAAAACGCTTGCTCTTGCCCTGCCAATCTATGCTTTTTTTGCTGCGGCCCTGCCGGTTTGGTTGCTTTTGGCACCAAGAGACTATTTAAGCAGTTTTATGAAAATTGGTGTTTTCATTGCGCTGATTGCGGGAATCTTTGTGGTTAATCCAACCATCCAATTTCCGGCGTTTACGGAGTTTGTAAATGGAGGAGGGCCTGTCTTAGCTGGACCTGTATGGCCTTTTATTTCGATTACCATTGCTTGTGGTGCGATTTCTGGTTTTCATGCATTTGTTGGCTCTGGCACAACGCCAAAAATGCTAGATCGTTGGAGTGATATGAAGCCGGTTGCGTTTGGCGCGATGCTCGTAGAATGTTTAGTGGGAATCATGGCGTTAATTGCCGCTACTGCGCTTCATCCGGGAGATTATTTTGCAATTAATAGTACACCTGAAGTGTTCCGTACGCTTGGTATGAGTGTCGAGAATCTTCCTCAACTAAGCAAAGAAATCGGTCTTGACTTAGAAGGAAGAACAGGTGGAGCTGTTACATTAGCTGTAGGGATGGCGTACATCTTTACGGGTATTCCGTTCTTTAGTCATTTGGCCTCTTATTTCTTCCAATTCGTGATTATGTTTGAAGCCGTCTTTATTTTAACGGCGATTGACGCAGGAACCCGTGTCGCGCGATATTTGATCCAAGACTTCTTTGGAGAAGCATATAAACCGCTGAAACGAAATGACTGGGTACCAGGGTCAGTCTTTGCAAGTGCACTTGCTTGTTTTATGTGGGGATACTTGCTTTACTCTGGAGACATTGGGTCCATTTGGGCACTCTTTGGCGTGTCAAACCAATTAATGGCCTCGGTCGGATTAATCATTGGGGCGACGGTTGTATTAAAAATTGCGGATAAAAGACGGTATATGTTGACTTGTTTAATTCCACTTGCTTACTTATATGTGACGGTGAATTATGCGGGTTATTGGATGGTTGCGAATGTCTATCTCAATCCTGAAGCATCTGGCTACAGTGTACTGAATGCCGTGCTTTCGATGATTATGCTGATTTTAGGTTTTGTCATTATCGTGTTCGCTATTAAAAAGTGGATCGAGATTTGGCGCGATCCTGCTCTTCGAATGGAGACGCCAATCACTGGCTAAATGAACAAAGCCGGCTTGCTCAGAGATAAGCAAACCGGCTTCTTGTTATTGCTGATGCTCAGGCTTTAAGCCCTGCTCTAATGTTTCAAGAATTTCATTTTTTTCATCTTCTGATGCCTCTTGCCATAACACCTCAAACAAAACGCCAAGCCCTGGCAGCATTTTTTCCTCGCCACTTTGAATCGCATCTAAAATCGTATGCTCAAGCTGCTCTTGATTATGGCCAGTAATGTTTTGAATCACTGCGCCTCTTAAATTAAAATCCATTGCCCACACTCCTTTTTTGATGGTGATAGCCCTATTCTGTCTCAAAGACAGGTTTATTATGTAGTGTGCTTGAGATATAATAAATTCATGATATTTAAAGGAGTTAAAGTCGCTTGAAATATATAGAATCAGCTAAAAACGCACACATTAAACAATGGAAAAAGCTCCATACAAAAAAAGAACGAACGAAAACAGGGCTGTTCCTTGTTGAAGGAAAACACTTAGTAGAAGAAGCATTGAAAAGCGGGGTTGTAAAAGAGTTAATGGTCGCAACGCCTGACATGCTCCCTGCTGACATCGAGCCTGACATTGAGCTGTATGAATTAAGTGAAGAGGCTTTTACTGCGATGACGGAAACGGAAACACCTCAGCAAATCGCAGCGGTTTGTACAATTCCTGTATTTGAGGAGAAAAAGTATGAACGAATGCTTCTGTTAGATGCAGTGCAGGATCCGGGGAATTTAGGCACACTCATTCGGACAGCAGATGCAGCGGGGCTTGATGCTGTGATTCTAGGGGATGGAACCGTTGATGCGTTTAACGGAAAAACGCTCCGTTCAGCACAAGGGTCTCATTTTCACCTGCCTATCTTAAAACAAACGCTACAACAGACAATTCCAGCATTAAAGGCGCAAGGCATACCTGTATATGGCAGTGCTTTGAAAGATGCGAAAGAGTATAGACACATAGCATCAGAAGGTCCATTTGCGTTAATTGTAGGCAACGAGGGAGCAGGTATTGATCCAGAGATTCTTCAAATGACAGATCAAAATTTATATGTTCCAATGTACGGACAAGCGGAATCATTAAATGTGGCTGTGGCAGCAGCGGTTCTTGTCTATCATTTGCGCGGATAGTGTTGCATCACGTCCTATTTTTCACTATAATGAAACTAATATTTTAAAAACCATGATAGAGGAAGATTGTTTCACGGAGCGTCCTAATAGGGAGAATGCATCGTAGACTGAAAGTGCATTTAAGGAATGCTGAAACAGGAATTCACCTCTGGAGTTGTCACCGGGACCGCAGGTTTTGCGTAAAGGTGAACCGGATTCGTTTGATTCCGTTATGTCAATGAAGCTTATTCGCACATATATTTGTGCTTAACAAGGGTGGTACCGCGACCACAACTCGTCCCTTCTTTTTTGGAGGGGCGGGTTTTTTTATTGTCTTCAAACAATCAAACACCCGTTTATTCAGACGGTTTTGTATATTAAAAGGAGGATAACACTCATGCAAGAAACGTTAAAACAGCTTGAAACAGAAGCGATAGCGAAGGTAGAAGCAGCCAGCTCGCTCAAAGAAGTCAATGATATTCGTGTTCAATATTTAGGGAAAAAAGGTCCGATTACAGAAGTGCTGCGCGGAATGGGCAAGCTTTCCGCTGAAGAAAGACCAAAAATGGGCGCACTTGCAAATGAAGTGAGAGAGCAGATTGCTGGTGCCATTGCTGAAAAAAATGAGCAGCTAGAAGCAGAAGAAGTGAAAAAGAAACTGGCTTCTCAAACCATTGATGTCACATTACCAGCAAGTCCGATCAAAATCGGGGCAAGACATCCATTAACGATTGTCGTAGAAGATATTGAAGATTTATTTATCGGCATGGGCTATACCGTTGAAGAGGGCCCAGAGGTAGAAACAGATTACTATAACTTTGAAGCGCTCAATCTTCCAAAAGAACATCCGGCACGTGATATGCAGGACAGCTTCTATATTACTGAAGACACACTCATGAGAACGCAAACATCACCCGTTCAAGCACGTACACTTGAGAAATATAAAGGCCAAGGCCCTGTGAAAATCATCTGCCCTGGTAAGGTATATAGACGTGACAGCGATGATGCCACTCACTCCCATCAATTCATGCAAATTGAAGGACTTGTGGTCGATCACAATATTAGCATGAGTGACCTCAAAGGGACGCTTGAGACAGTCGCAAGAAAAATGTTTGGTGAAGATCGTGAAATTAGACTGCGCCCAAGCTTTTTCCCATTCACAGAACCTTCCGTTGAAGTTGATGTGTCATGCTTTAAATGCGGCGGGAAAGGCTGTTCTGTATGTAAAGGAACAGGCTGGATTGAAATTTTAGGTGCAGGAATGGTTCACCCGAATGTATTGAAAATGAGCGGATTTGATCCAGATACTTACCAAGGCTTTGCTTTTGGAATGGGTGTTGAACGTATTGCCATGCTGAAATACGGCATAGATGACATTCGTCATTTCTACACAAATGATATTAGATTCACGAAGCAATTTAAGCAGGACTAAGAGGAGGAAATCAACATGTTTGTTTCATATAAATGGTTAGAGGACTATGTCGATTTAGAAGGCATTCAGCCGGATGAATTAGCAGAGAAAATCACAAGAAGCGGAATTGAAGTGGAAGCCGTTGAGTATAAAGGCGAAGGCATCAAAGGTGTTGTCGTTGGACACGTCATTGAACGTGAACAGCATCCGAATGCGGATAAATTAAACAAATGTCTTGTTGATATCGGCGAAGACGCACCGGTGCAAATTATATGTGGGGCTCCAAATGTGGATAAAGGACAGCATGTGGCCGTCGCAACGGTTGGTGCAGTCCTTCCTGGAAACTTTAAAATTAAAAAAGCAAAACTGCGCGGTGAAGAGTCTCATGGCATGATTTGTTCTCTGCAAGAATTAGGCGTAGAGAGCAAGCTCGTACCAAAAGAATATGCAGAAGGTATCTTTGTTTTCCCGAATGACGTGAAACCAGGAGATGATGCCCTTCAAGCGCTTCAATTAGATGACGCGGTACTTGAACTTGGCTTAACACCAAACCGTGCCGATGCCCTTAATATGCTAGGAGTGGCTTATGAGGTTGCCGCCATTTTAGGGAGAGACATCAAGCTTCCTGATACAGCGCATGACACTTCTTCTGAAAAAGCAGCAGACTATATTTCTGTTAAAATTGAGGATCAAGAAGCGAATCCACTTTATGCAGCGAAGATCATTAAAAATGTAAAGATTGGACCAGCACCGCTTTGGATGCAAACAAGATTGATGAATGCAGGTATCCGCCCAATTAACAACGTCGTGGATATTACGAATTTTGTCTTACTTGAATACGGTCAACCTCTACATGCCTTTGATTATGACAGGTTTGGTTCAAAGCAGGTGGTCGTACGTAAAGCGGCTGAAAATGAAATGATTCAAACTCTGGATGAACAAGAACGTACATTGTCTTCGAAGCATCTTGTCATTACAAATGGCACAAAAGCGCATGCTGTTGCAGGCGTCATGGGCGGTTTTGAATCAGAGGTGCGTGATGAGACGACAACGATTCTTTTAGAAGCGGCATATTTCAACGGACAAACCGTCCGTCAAGCATCTAGAGACTTAGGGCTTCGCAGTGAATCAAGCACACGATTTGAAAAAGGGCTCGATCCGCAGCGGACGAAATCAGCAGCCGAAAGAGCAGCGCAATTGATCAGTATGTATGCAGGTGGCGAAGTGCTAAGTGGTACAGTTGAGGAAAACCACCTTGAAACAAGTATGAATGTCATCCACGTATCAACTGAGCGTGTGAACAAGGTGCTTGGCATGAGCATTTCAAAAGAAGATATGATTCAGATTTTCAACAAACTAGGCTTTACTGTGGGTGAATCAAATGATGTGCTTGTCGTAACGGTTCCTTCCCGCAGAATGGATATTACGATTGAAGAGGACCTCATTGAAGAAGTCGCGAGATTATACGGATACGACAATATTCCATCTACACTGCCTGCGACAGCTGGTACCGTTGGCGGTCTCACGCCATACCAAGTGAAGCGCAGAAAGGTGAGACGTTTCTTAGAGGGCGCAGGGCTTTCTCAAGCGATTACGTATTCATTAACGAATCAGCATAAGTCCACAGCCTTTGCTTTAAATTCAGCTTATCAAACAAGACTTTCCCTGCCAATGAGTGAGGAACGCAGTGTGCTGAGACAAAGCCTTCTGCCAAACTTACTTGATTCTGTCGCATATAACTTAGCAAGACAAGCTGATTCTTTTGCCTTTTACGAAACAGGTTCTGTTTTCTTAGCGGAAACGGAAGGCGCAAAACCAGTAGAGAAAGAGCATGTGGCAGGTGCGTTAACAGGTCTTTGGCATAAAAATCTTTGGCAGGGCGAGAAAAAAGCTGTCGATTTTTATGTAGCGAAGGGTATTGCAGAAGGGCTGTTTGAAAAGCTTGGTGTATCAGAAGAGATCACGTATGTTCAAGCAGAGCGTGAGGGCCTTCACCCAGGACGTACAGCCGATGTTCATTTAAATGGAAAAGTGATTGGCTTTGTAGCTGCACTTCATCCAGTAGTGGAAAAGGAATTAGATTTAAAAGAAACGTATGTATTTGAATTTGATTTAACAGATGTAATGACGTCTGAAACAGAGGATATGAAATATACGGCTATTCCGAGATTCCCAGCAGTGACAAGAGACATCGCACTTGTCGTCGATCAGCATATTTCAAGCGGACAGCTTGAGCAAGTCATTTATGAAGCTGGCGGCCAATTGCTCACAGACCTTTCCGTCTTTGATGTGTATGAGGGTGAGCATATGGAAGAAGGCAAGAAATCTGTTGCATTCTCTCTGCAATATTTAAACCCAGAACAAACGTTGACCGAGGAAGAAGTCACGGCTGTTCATACAAACGTATTGAAAGCATTAGAAGATACGTATCAAGCCGTCTTGCGCGGATAATAAAAAGAGCTATCGCTTTATGGGCGATAGCTCTTTTTTGATTATAACCATTTTTTCGCTTTTTGGGTGTTGGCAAAATGAAGTTTTGTAAATTGGCGTAAAGCCTCTTCGCCGTGCTGTTTCATCAGCTTTGCTGCCGCTTTGTCAACATGCGGACCGGCCCCTTTTGGAATGTCAAAGCCCGCTGCTTTTGATAATTTATCCATTTCAATTAAAAAAGCATACCTTGCAATAATAGAAGCTGCAGCAACCGATAAGTGGATGCCTTCTGCTTTCGTACTAAAATATGTACGCTCCCGAATGATCTTTTTCCCTGCAAGGTGCCTGAAATAAATGCCTGGTTCGGCAAATTGGTCAATGAGAATGGCTTCTGGTTTCTTGCCATCCAGTTTTTCTAGCACGGAGGTGATGACTTGGTTATGAAGCAGTGCCTTCATTTTCCCTTGGCTCATGCCCTTTTCCTGCATCGCATTGTATTTTTCATTCCGAAGCACGAGAAGGCTGAACGGGATGGTTTTGATCAAGTCTTTGGCAATGTTGATAATCTGCGGATCTTTTAGTCCTTTTGAGTCTTTCACCCCGAGCTCTTTCATGAGAGCAAGCTGACTGGAATCAACATAAGCCGCACAGACCGTAATGGGTCCAAAATAATCGCCAGTACCGACCTCATCTGAGCCAATAACCGACATGGAAGCAATGCCGGGTGGTGGGCTGTACTGTGTGATGGATGGTGTTTTTTTGCTTTTTGTTTCAGCTGTTTGTAAATGGTTGAACTGACTCGCTTCAGCTTCTGCCTTTTGTCCTTGGAACAGTACTTTTCCAGATTTGTAGGCTGTAATCGTACAGCCGGGAACCTTTGCTTGAAAAAGAGCGCCTGGCGGCAAAGTGTCAGTTAAATGCTGAGCGTACACGCTCTTCATTTTTTTCATGTCTTCTGATGTTGCTTTTAAGACGGATTGGGGCACAGTGGATAACTCCTTTTTACCTTGATATCATTGATTTCTAAAGTGTACCATAACAGGGAAGGGCTCGTCTTTCCATTCAATGTCTAAACATGTTATGATAGAGACTAGGATTCTCGTGGAATGGAGGAGAAACGTTGTCTGACGGCGGTAAAACGAAAACAACAGTTGAGATTTACGGACAGTCCTATACGATCATCGGCCAAGAAACGAAGATGCATATGCGACATGTTGCTTCAATTGTTGATGATAAAATGAGAGAAATCAATGAAAAAAATCCATACCTTGATATAAACAAATTAGCTGTACTGACAGCAGTCAATGTCGTCCACGACTACTTGAAATTAAAAGAGCAATACGAAAAACTAGAGCTTCATCTAAAAGAAAAGGAATGAAATTACCGTGATCGATATCATCATTTTGTTTTTGCTTCTTATGGGAACGCTTGTCGGTCTAAAACGCGGGTTTATTCTTCAATTTATTAAATTGATTAGCTTTGTTGTTTCTATTTTAGTGGCTTCTATGTTTTATCAGTCACTTGCACCACAGCTTACGTGGATTCCAGCACCTAATTTTAGCGGCGGTCAAGCGCAGCTCGCTTTCTTTAGTGGGAATCTAGAAACAGCTTATTATAATACCATTGCGTTTATCATTCTGTTTATCTTGACCAAAATCCTGCTCGCTATCATCGGCGGATTGCTCACAACCATTGCAAGTATCCCTGTGATTAAACAGGTCAACAAACTGTTTGGCGCTGTTTTAGGATTTCTTGAAACCTATCTATTTGTGTTTATTCTATTGTTTGTGGCTGCATTACTTCCAGTCGATGCGCTTCAAACCATGATGAGCAAATCAATGTTAGCAGATGTGATCGTAAATAGCACCCCTTACCTGTCCGGTCTTGTCAAAGACCTCTGGTCGACGTATGGAGTTTAAGAACTTCTCCTTTCTTGGAGAAGTTTTTTCTCATTCCATGACAGAAAGTTGTAGGATGAAGGGAAAGTTTGTATATTTATATAGGAAGATGCCAAAGTGGCTGGAGGATGAGAGATGAATAAAAAAGATATTATCAAACTTCTTGAAACAATTGCAGTCTATATGGAGCTAAAAGGAGATAATCCTTTTAAAATTTCTGCCTTTCGTAAAGCAGCTGCGGCACTGGAACAAGATGACCGCAGTCTTTCTCAAATAGATGACCTATTAGCATTACCCGGCATTGGAAAAGGAACCTTTGCTGTGATCACAGAGTATATCGAAAAAGGACAGTCTGAAACACTCGAACAATTAAAAAAAGAAGTGCCTGAAGGACTTGTCCCGCTCTTAAAATTGCAAGGACTCGGCGGGAAGAAGATTGCTAAGCTCTACCAAGAGCTTGGTGTTCACGATGCACAGTCTTTAAAAGAAGCATGTGAAGCGGAAAAAGTACAAACGCTTGCTGGGTTTGGCAAAAAAACAGAAGAAAAGATTCTTGCCGCTCTTGAGGAGGCGGGAAAGCAGCCAGAACGACTGCCAATTGGTTTTGCATTAGATGTGGCAGAACGAATTGATCATGCGCTGGAACAGATGGAGGGAATCATCCGTTTTTCAAGAGCGGGCAGTTTAAGACGTGCGCGTGAAACGGTCAAAGATTTAGATTACATCATTGCGACTGATAATCCTGAACAAGTGAGAGAACAACTTGTTGCTCTTGATGATGTCAAAGATGTCATTGCGAGCGGTGATACGAAGGTATCTGTCATGCTTGCACTTGATTTTGAAATCAGTGTAGATTTCCGGCTTGTGACAACAGACCAATTTGCAACAACGCTGCACCATTTCACTGGCTCAAAAGATCATAACATTCGTATGCGCCAGCTTGCGAAGGAACGCGGTGAGCGTATTAGTGAATATGGGGTTGAAACGATCGAAACTGGGGATGTGAAAACATTTGAAGACGAAAGCGCTTTTTATGCACATTTCCAACTTCCGCTCATTCCGCCAGAAATTCGTGAAACCGGAGCAGAGATTGATACGTATAAAGAAAGTATGCAATTTGTAGAACGAAAAGATATCAAAGGCGATCTTCATATGCACTCGACATGGAGTGATGGCGCTTTTTCTATTCGCGAAATGGCAGAGGCATGTATCGCAAAAGGCTATGAATACATGGCCATTACAGACCACTCACAATATTTAAAAGTAGCAAACGGTTTAACAAAAGAACGTTTGCGTTTGCAAGCAAAAGAAATTGATAAGCTGAATCAAGAATTCGAGCATTTTCACATTTTCAAAGGGGTCGAAATGGATATTCTGCCGGATGGATCGTTAGATTATGATGATGACTTTCTAGCAGACATGGATTTTGTCATTGCGTCTATTCATTCTAGCTTCTCTCAGCCGGAGGAAGTCATTATGGAGCGCCTAGAAAATGCCTTGAATAATCAGCATGTGGATTTAATTGCTCATCCAACTGGCCGTTTGATCGGTAGACGAGACGGCTATGCCTTAAATATTGATCAGCTCATAGAGCTTGCGAAAAAAACGGGCACTGCACTGGAACTCAACAGCAACCCGTCAAGACTTGATTTAAAAACAGAGCATTTAATGAAAGCAAACGAAGCGGGTGTGAACATCATGATCAATACAGATGCGCACAACATCGCTATGCTCGATCATATGGACGTCGGTGTCACAGCTGCAAGAAAAGGATGGACACCAAAAGCAAATGTCGTGAATACATTTTCACTCAATGAGATGAAAAAGTTTTTAACGCGTGACAGGTAGTCGTTAGGAGGCTGGACCATGCTGCAACAAAAAGTGTTAGCATCATTAGAATTTCATAAAGTAAAAGAAAAAGTCATGTCCTATACTGCTTCGACTTTAGGGAAAGAAAAAGCGCAGGACTTAATACCACTCACAGATATCGAGAGCATTCAGCATCTGCTAGAAGAGGTAGCAGAAGCGCAAGATGTGATTCGTTTAAAAGGATCTGCGCCGTTTGGCGGGTTAACGGATATTAGACGAGGAGTCAAACGAGCAGAAATAGGCAGTATATTAAGCCCTTCTGAGCTGATGGAAATTGCGGCGCTGTTATATACCACAAAAAACATGAAGCACTTTCTCGCCTCTATGTATGAGGACGGAGTAGAGATACCCCGTCTTCATACATATGCAGAATCGCTGATTTTACTGCCAGACGTGAGAAAAGAAATCGAAAGCTGTATTGGTGATAATGGAGAAGTGCTTGATCACGCAACGCCAGCCCTCCGCACCATACGAACACAGTTACGATCACTAGAATCAAAAGTGCGAGATAAATTAGAATCAATGATTCGTTCACAATCTGCCTCGAAAATGCTGTCAGACACCATTGTGACCATTCGTAATGATCGGTTTGTCATTCCCGTAAAACAAGAGTACCGCTCGAATTATGGAGGGATTGTTCACGATCAATCTTCTTCAGGCGCAACTCTTTTTATTGAGCCGCAGGTGGTCGTGGATTTAAATAACACCTTGCAGCAAACTCGCCTAAAAGAAAAGCAAGAGATTGAAAAGATTTTGCAAATGCTGACAGCGAGTGTGTCAGAGCACATTGATGAATTGCTTCATAATGTGAATGAACTTCAGACATTAGATTTTATTTTCGCCAAAGCCAAATATGCAAAAGCAGAAAAAGCCACAAAACCTACTGTGAATAACCAGGGGGAGATTTATTTAAAACGGGCAAGACATCCCCTATTGCCCCGAGATCAGGTTGTGGCAAATGATATTGAGCTAGGCAAAGATTTTTCTACGATCGTCATCACAGGTCCAAATACAGGCGGTAAGACCGTCACTTTAAAAACACTCGGACTTCTTACGCTGATGACGCAGGCAGGTCTTCATATTCCAGTCGAAGAAGGATCAGAAGTGGCTGTATTCGATCAAGTCTTTGCTGATATTGGGGACGAGCAGTCTATTGAACAGAGCTTGAGTACATTCTCATCTCATATGGTCAATATTGTGGATATCTTAAAGCATTTGACGTCTAATTCACTCGTGTTATTTGATGAATTAGGTGCGGGGACAGATCCTGCTGAAGGTGCAGCACTTGCGATGAGCATCTTAGATGAAGTTCATCAAACAAATGCGCGCGTCATCGCAACGACTCACTATCCTGAGCTGAAGGCATACGGATATAACCGAGAAGGCGTCACAAATGCGAGTGTAGAGTTTGATATTGAAACCTTATCCCCTACATATCGCTTGCTCATCGGGGTGCCGGGACGAAGTAATGCATTTGAAATTTCCAAGCGTCTAGGACTGCCTCATCATTTAATTGACCGTGCAAAAGCAGATATGCACGCGGAACATAATGAAGTCGATCAGATGATTGCTTCATTAGAAGACAGCAAAAAACAAGCAGAAGAAGAACTGCATGAGACGGAATTCTATAGAAAAGAAGCAGAGAAGCTCCATAAAGAATTGCAAAAACAAATCCTTGAATGGAATGAACAAAAGGACAAACTGCTTGAAGAAGCCGAACAAAAAGCGGCAGAAAAAATTGAACAAGCAACAAAAGAAGCAGAAGAGATTATTCAAGAGCTTCGGTCCATTAAAAGTGAGCATCGTTCATTCAAAGAACATGAACTCATTGACGCGAGAAAGCGTCTTGAAGAAGCTGTCCCTGAGTTTGACCGTAAGAAAAAACCAGAGCCGGTGAAAAAAGCAGCAAGACAGCTAAAGCCAGGTGATGAAGTCAAAGTGCTGACGTTTGGCCAAAAAGGAACGCTCATCGAACAAACGGGTAACAAAGAATGGAGTGTCCAAATGGGCATTCTAAAAATGAAAGTAAAAGAAAAAGATATGGAATTTATCAAATCAGCACCGGAATTTAAGCAGGAGAAAGCCATCACGGCGGTCAAAGGAAAAGACTACCATGTATCACTTGAGCTTGATTTAAGAGGAGAGCGTTATGAGAATGCCTTAAGCAGAGTCGAGAAATACTTAGATGATGCCGTCTTAGCTGGCTATCCGCGTGTGTCGATCATTCACGGTAAAGGCACTGGCGCCTTGAGAAAAGGGGTCCAGGAATTATTAAAACAGCACCGTAGTGTAAAAAATGCTCGTTTTGGAGAACAAGGCGAGGGAGGATCAGGCGTCACCATCGTCGAATTAAAGTAAAAAGGAGAAAACGCATGAAAGCCTTTTGGGAAAATGAACTTGTGGAAATTGCCGCCTATTACAGCGTGGCTGTCCTATGTCTTGTCTTATTTCTTACCATATTTGAACTCGTGACCTCCTATAAAAACTGGGAAGAGATTCAGCGGGGGAACTTAGCTGTTGCTATGGCAACCGGCGGGAAGATTTTTGGGATTGCCAATGTCTTTCAGCATTCCATCGCCCAGCACAACTCGCTTCTTCAAATGGTCGGATGGGGCGTATACGGCTTTGTGATGCTGCTCGTCAGCTATTTCATTTTTGAATTTTTAACACCACGATTTAAAGTAGACAAAGAGATTGAGAATGATAATAGAGCGGTCGGGTTTATTTCACTCATTATTTCTGTTGGGCTGTCTTATGTAGTAGCAGCCGGCATTTAAGGAGACGACATGGAAAAACTAGCCAAAGTATTAATTGTAGTTGCCTGCACTTTTGCGGTTATTGGTGCCGTTTACATGTTCCTGTAAAATGAAGAATACATTCTAGAAAGCTGTCAGGAAAAACCTTGACAGCTTTTCACTCATCAAAGGCGGCGAATCAGAATGAATCAAATCTTGCAAAAAGACGAACTCATAAAGCGCATTGACAGTTGTCTCAAAAAGACATCTCTTCCCCAAGACATATATGAACCGTATATTGCACGTCCTTTTCAAACGACTGGTTTTTTTGATGATTTGAGCCCCTATATTGAAATTGATCCAGCCGGCTATATTCTTATTCAATATGAACGAGGGATTAAAGTGCTTCATAAAAGAACAAAAGAGGCGGATGAAGTCGTTTATTGGATTTTAGAAGACACCATCTTTCTAACTGTGTATCTAGACATGATGAGACAATATCAAGTGGACAACATCCACACACATTTACCTAATGACCCTAGTATCCATAAACAGATTGTGGAGAGAGTCCATGAGTCATTTCGTGCGATCGGTGGATTATACGAAAAGTGGCATCATGAAGGGAAAAGAGCCTCTATAGAAACACCGGCGAAAAAATGAAGATGTGTCATGGAACGAGCTCGATTTGAAAAAAGCAAACAGCCATAAGGAAAAGTTTGCTATAATAAAATAGTACGAAAGTTCAGGAAGGAGGGTTTTTATGCAGTCAGATAAACGTTGGCTTCTGCATTACCCGAATCAAATTCCCCACGAACTCACCATCCCAAATGAAACGTTGCAATCTTACTTATTCAGCTCCGCAGAGGCAGCACCTGAGCATACAGCCATTCATTTTTTAGGAAAAAACATCACCTACCAGCAGTTACAAGAAGATGCACTGAAATTAGCCAGTCACTTGATTGACATCGGTGTCAAAAAAGGCGACAGAGTAGCGATTATGCTGCCAAACTGCCCGCAATCGGTGATTTCTTATTATGCGGTTTTAATAGCAGGCGGCATTGTCGTTCAAACCAATCCGCTTTATACGGAGAAAGAACTGGAATATCAAATGGAGGACAGTGGCTCTAAGGTGCTGATCACTCTCGATCTACTGTATCCAAAGGCCTATAAAATGAAAGCGCTGACAAGTATGGAACATTTGATCGTCACGAAATTACAAGATTACTTGCCATTTCCGAAAAACATATTGTTTCCGATTGTCCAGCGAAGAAAAAACAACATGGTCATCCAAGTGGAGAAGAGTGAGACCATTCATCATTTCTCACAGATCATGAAAGAATCGTCAGGAGAACGGATTCCGCAAATATCCTTTCAACCGAAAGAGGATGTCGCAGTTTTGCAATATACAGGCGGAACGACCGGTTTACCAAAAGGGGTCATGCTCACACACGAAAATATAGTAGCCAATACAGAAATGTGTGCATCCTGGATGTATAAAACGAACCGTGGAAAAGAACGGATTCTTGGGATCATTCCGTTCTTTCATGTATACGGCATGACGACCGTGCTAAACCTTGCAGTCAAAGAAGGTCATCAAATGATTCTTCTTCCGCGTTTTGATGCAGCGGATGCCTTGAAGACCATTGAAAAACAGAAACCGACGCTGTTCCCAGGAGCACCAACGATGTATATTGCCCTGCTTCATCATCCGAATATTGAAAAGTATGACCTATCATCCATCACCGCATGCTTAAGCGGATCGGCCGCTCTTCCTGTTGAAGTCAAACAGAGTTTTGAAAAACTAACAGGAGGAAGGCTGGTGGAAGGGTATGGACTTTCAGAAACTTCTCCTGTCACTCATGCCAATTTCTTATGGGGAGCGAACAAAATAGGAAGTATCGGGTGCCCTTGGCCGAATACAGATGCCGGTATTTATTGTGAAGAAACGGGTGGACTCAAAGCGCCATATGAGCACGGAGAGATTATCGTCAAAGGTCCTCAAATCATGAAAGGATACTGGAATCAGCCGGAGGAGACAGCGGCAGTGTTAAGAGACGGCTGGTTTTTCACAGGAGATATTGGGTATATGGATGAGGATGGTTTTTTCTATATCGTAGACCGGAAAAAAGATGTCATCATCGCGAGCGGCTATAATATTTACCCAAGAGAGGTTGAAGAAGCCCTTTATGAGCATGAGCTTGTACAAGAAGTGGTTGTGGCGGGTATTCCAGATCCGTATAGAGGGGAAACAGTAAAAGCCTTTGTTGTCCCGAAAAAGGATGCCTATGTAACAGAGGATGAACTGGATCGTTTTGTAAGAACAAGAATTGCCTCATTTAAAGTGCCGCGTGTCTACGAATTTAAGGAATCACTGCCTAAAACGGCTGTAGGGAAAATCTTGCGCAGAGTGTTAATTGAAGAAGAAAAAAGAAAGCAATCATCTTCAACAGAAGAACCAGTCGATCGATGAGAGAATGAACCAGCATCATCCGGTCAAGCGGCCGGATGATTTGAATTGTACGTGTCTGCTCTGGTATGCTAATGGTTGAAAAGAAAGAAGAACATTACTTGACAAATCACTCGTTTCTTTTTAACATAAAGTTATGAATGAATGCTCATTCAATTTAGAAAGGGACGAAGCACATTGAAGCAGAAAAGACCGAAGTACATGCAAATTATTGATGCAGCCGTTGTGGTGATTGCAGAGAACGGCTACCATCAATCACAAGTTTCAAAGATTGCCAAACAAGCAGGGGTAGCAGACGGAACCATTTATCTCTATTTCAAAAACAAAGAGGACATTTTGATCTCGTTGTTCAAAGAAAAAATGGGACAATTCATCGAACGGATGGAAACAGATATTCAAAAGAAACCGTCTGCCAAAGAAAAGCTTCTTCTCCTCATTCGAGAACACTTTCGCCTGCTATCTCAAGACCATCATTTGGCCCTAGTGACACAGCTTGAACTCAGGCAGTCAAACCTTGAACTGCGCCAAAAAATCAATGAGGTGCTGAAAGGGTATTTAAATATGCTAGACTCCATTTTAGCCGAAGGAAAGAAGACAGGAGAATTTAGACAAAATCTAGATGTCCGCTTAGCGAGACAAATGGTATTTGGGACGATTGACGAAACCGCTACAACATGGGTCATGAATGATCAAAAGTATGACCTGCCTGCACTCGCAGAAAGTGTACATGATCTTCTCTTAAACGGAATACATCAATCTTAAAGACAATTGAAAAAGGATGATTGACATGGAAAAAATACTTAGCTTACACCAAGACGAACAGACAGCACTCATCACGATTCAACACCCACCTGCAAATGCCTTATCCTCTCAGCTTCTCACTGAACTCAACGACATGTTTGATCAGCTTGAACAAAACAGTGAAGTGAGAGCTATTGTCATTCATGGAGAAGGTAGATTTTTCTCAGCAGGTGCTGATATTAAAGAATTTACGACCTTGCAGGAAGAATCTGATTATGCCAGCCTTGCAGACAGAGGACAGCAAGTGTTTGAACGAATTGAACAATGTCCAAAACCGGTGATTGCTTCCATTCACGGGGCAGCATTAGGCGGCGGGCTTGAGTTGGCGATGTCGTGTGATATTCGAATCGCAACAAAAGATGCAAAGCTGGGACTGCCGGAATTAAATCTCGGTATTATCCCAGGATTCGGCGGAACGCAGCGCCTGCCTCGCTATGTTGGATCAGCTAAAGCACTTGAAATGATGGGAACAGCTGAGCCGATTACAGGAGAAGAAGCATTTGCCTGCGGACTTGTTTCAAAACTTGCGGAAACAGAGGAAGAAGCGCTGGAAACAGCCAAAACATTGGCGGCGAAATTTGCAGCGAAAAGCCCTAAAACGCTTGAGTATGTGCTTGAGTTATTGAATGCGACAAAAGTGTACTCATATGATGGCGGAATGAAGCTGGAAGCCAAAAAGTTTGCTGAGGTGTTCCAGTCGAATGATGCCAAAGAAGGCATCCAGGCTTTTATCGAAAAGCGCAAACCGAATTTTAAAGGGGAATAAGGGATTAGTACGACACAAGGGGGAGAAATGAATGAATATTTTTGTTTTAATGAAGCGTACGTTTGACACGGAAGAGAAAATCTCTATTCAGTCTGGTGCTATTCAAGAAGATGGGGCAGAGTTCATTATTAATCCTTATGATGAGTACGCAATTGAAGAAGCGATTCAGCTTCGGGATGAGCACGGGGGAGAAGTAACGGTCGTGACAGTTGGCAATGAAGATGCGGAGAAGCAGCTTAGAACAGCACTTGCAATGGGCTGCGATCAAGCCGTTTTATTAAATGTTGAAGATGATTTGGAGGAGTGGGATCAGTTTTCCGCTTCTACGATTCTATATCACTATTTCAAAGATAAAGAAGCTTCCTTAATTTTAGCAGGGAATGTAGCGATTGACGGCGGGTCTGGACAGGTGGCCCCGCGTCTTGCTGAATTACTCGGCTTTCCATATGTCACAACCATTACAAGTATTCAAATTGACGGCGGCTCAGCTTCAATTGAGCGAGATGCAGAGGGGGATGTGGAAGTGATTTCTGCCGAGCTCCCGCTAGTGGTCACCGCGCAGCAAGGTCTCAATGAGCCTCGTTATCCATCGTTACCAGGCATCATGAAGGCAAAGAAAAAGCCTTTAGAAGAATTAGAATTAGACGATCTAGATCTAGATGAAGACGATGTGCCATATAAAATCAAAACCATTGAACGTTTTTTACCGGAGAAAAAAGAGGGTGGCAAGGTGCTGAGCGGCGAGCTTCAGGATCAGGTCAAGGAACTGACAGACCTGCTAAGAAATGAAGCAAAAGTCATCTAAACATCCACTTTACGATATCACGAGAACAAGGGGGAGCTTAAAGGATGAGTAAAAAAGTTGTTGTACTTGGAGAAAGTCGTGACGGTAAATTAAGAAATGTGACTTTTGAAGCGATTGCTGCCGCTCACGAGGTGGCTGATGGCGGTGAAGTGATTGGCGTTTTAATAGGGGATCACGTCAAAGACCAAGCGGATGAACTGCTTTATTATGGAGCGGATCATGTGATGATCGTTGAGCACCCGCATCTTTCTTATTATACGTCTGATGGTTTTGCGCAGGCGCTTCAAGCAATATTAGATCAAGTCAATCCTGATGCAGTGCTGTTCGGTCATACATCGATCGGAAAAGACTTGTCACCAAAAATAGCTGCACGCCTGCAAACAGGATTAATTTCAGATGCAATAGATGTAAGCGTTACCGGTGAACATCTTGTTTTCACTAGACCGATTTATTCAGGAAAAGCTTTTGAAAAAGTCATTTCAACAGATCGTCTGCTTTTGGCTACTATCCGTCCAAACAACGTGGCACCGCTGGAGCGTGATGCGTCACGCAGCGGAGAAGTGACGCCAGTTTCTGTCGATATTCAAAACCTAAGAACGATCGTGAAGGAAGTCATTAAAAAAACATCAGAAGGTGTAGATTTATCTGAAGCGAAGGTCATTGTCGCAGGAGGCAGGGGGGTCAAGAGCAAAGAAGGCTTTGAACCGCTGAAAGAACTTGCCCAAACGCTTGGCGCAGCAGTCGGTGCCTCGCGTGGTGCATGTGACGCTGACTACTGCGATTATGCCCTGCAAATTGGTCAAACCGGTAAAGTGGTCACACCTGACCTTTACATTGCCTGCGGGATTTCAGGAGCTATTCAGCATTTAGCCGGTATGTCCAACAGTAAAGTCATTGTTGCGATCAACAAAGACCCAGAAGCTGAAATCTTCAAAATTGCCGATTACGGAATTGTCGGTGACTTATTCGAAGTCGTTCCGCTTTTAAATGAAGAGTTAAAAAAGATGAATATCCATTCTTAACGCTCATACACTCAGAATGCCTAGGTATTCTGGGTTTTTTTGTATGTCATCACGAAACAAAGGAGCGGTTTACAAGTGAATGGGACAGTAAAAGTGAATGAAGTGATTGGACGCATTTCTAAACACATCTATGGACACTTTCAAGAGCATTTAGGAAGAGGAATTTATGACGGCATTTGGGTAGGGAAAGACTCATCGATTGACCATATTGAGGGGATTCGTACCGATGTACTAAAGGCACTTCAAGCCTTACATATCCCGGTGCTGAGGTGGCCGGGCGGCTGTTTTGCAGACGAGTATCATTGGGCAAACGGCGTCGGTGATCTGAGTGAACGAAAGCCGATGGTGAATACTCATTGGGGTGGCACCGTTGAATCAAATGCGTTTGGTACACATGAATTTATGAGACTGTGTGAATTACTTGAATGTGAGCCTTATATTTGTGGAAACGTTGGAAGCGGCTCTGTTCAAGAATTAGCAGAATGGATTGAATATATCACATTTCCTAAAGGGACACCTATGTCGGATTGGCGGATTCAAAATGGAAAACAAGAACCGTGGGAGCTGACGTATGTTGGTGTAGGCAATGAAAGCTGGGGATGTGGTGGAAATATGACGCCAGAGTATTATGCAGACTTATATAAACGCTACCAAACGTATGTGAGAGAGTTTGCTGGTCAGCGCATTTACAAAATCGCATGTGGTGCGAATTCAAATGATGTGAATTGGACAAAAGTGTTAATGGAGCTTGCAGCGCCATGGATGGATGGGCTCAGTTTGCATTACTATACGGTCCCAGGAACATGGGAGAAGAAAGGGTCAGCGACTGATTTTGATGAGGATGAGTGGTTTACAACGCTGAAAAAGGCGTCTGAAATGGAGCGGCTTGTTGTAGATCACGGAGAGATCATGGATCGTTATGACCCAGACAAGCGAATCGGGATGATTATTGATGAATGGGGGACATGGTATGATCCAGAACCGGGGACAAATCCAGGGTTTTTGTATCAGCAAAACACATTAAGAGATGCTCTAGTCTGTGCCTTGCATTTTCATATTTTTCATCGCCATTGCCAGCGGATTCATATGGCGAATATTGCCCAGACCGTCAATGTGCTGCAAGCGATGGTGTTAACGCAGGACGAAAAGATGCTCCTGACACCTACCTATCACGTATTTCATATGTTTCAAGTGCATCAAGAAGAAGAAGCGCTTGAAGTAGAATTGAATGTCCCTTCATATGAACGCCGGGGTGAAAAAATCCCTCAAGTCAGTGTGTCAGCCTCGCGGTCATCTGATAAGATGCATATTAGTTTATGTCATGTGAATCCCCATGAAAAAGCAGACGTATCTCTAGCGATAGAGGGAATCGATGCAAAAACGAAGGTCACTGGCCGTGTGCTGACTGCTGATCGGATGAATGCGCACAACACGTTCGATGATCCTCATTCCGTTCAGCCTGCGGACTTTCGGCAATTTGCTGTTAAGCACGGCGAGCTGACTATTGATCTGCCGCCTATGTCGGTTGTAATGTTGACCGTCGATCTGGCTTGATCGCATATTTCAATGTTTGATGAGAAGAATGTTGGGGCATCATACATTGTAAATGAAGCGGAAAGGGAGTCATGTCATATGCTTAGAACCATTCTGATGATCATCGGTGCGATTGTTGTTATTGGTGCGATCATACGGTTTGTTTTTTAATTCATTTCATAAAAAATGATTCGTAAGCATTTCATTCGCAAGTCACATTGGTAGATGCTATACTAAAAAGCATAATTTACATTGGAGGAATGAATAATGGCAATCGTAAAAGCTACTGACGCAACATTTTCACAAGAAACTGCAGAAGGTGTTGTTCTTGCAGACTTTTGGGCACCTTGGTGCGGACCTTGTAAAATGATTGCTCCAGTTCTTGAAGAACTTGATCAAGAAATGGGCGATAAAATGAAAATTGTAAAAATTGATGTGGATGATAACCAAGAAACTGCTGGTAAATACGGCGTTATGAGTATCCCAACACTTCTTGTTTTAAAAGACGGTGAAGTCGTCGAAACGTCTGTTGGTTTCAAACCAAAAGAAGCATTAGCTGAGCTTGTAAACAAACATCTATAAACCGATCGATGCCCGCGTGGCATGATCTCAAAAGCGGTTCTCGTATAGTCGAGAGCCGCTTTTCTTTCATCGTGGTATAAAACAAATGTTCGTGATACACTAGAAGGAGTGAAAGAGGAAAACAAGGACGGATGAAAATATGAACAAATTGATCAAAGAAAAGCTGTCAGTCTTACCTGATCAACCAGGCTGTTACTTAATGAAAGATAGACAAAATACGATCATTTATGTGGGAAAGGCAAAGGTATTAAAAAATAGGGTCCGCTCTTATTTTACAGGATCTCATGATGCCAAAACGCAGCGGCTTGTCAGTGAAATCGAAGACTTTGAATACATTGTCACCTCTTCAAATATTGAGGCACTTATTTTAGAGCTGAATTTAATCAAAAAATATGACCCGAAATACAATGTCATGCTCAAGGATGACAAAACGTATCCTTTTATTAAAATTACGAATGAACGTCATCCTAAGCTGATTGTCACCCGCAATGTGAAAAAGGATAAAGGGAAATACTTCGGTCCATATCCAAATGTACAAGCAGCAAGAGAAACGAAAAAGCTGCTCGACCGTTTATATCCACTTAGAAAATGTGCGACACTCCCTGACCGAGTCTGTCTTTATTATCATCTTGGACAATGTCTTGCTCCGTGTGTGTATGACATTTCTGAAGAAACGAATAAACAGCTCGTCGACGAAATCACAAGATTTCTAAACGGAGGACATCAGCAAATCAAGAAAGAATTAACAGAAAAGATGCAAGAAGCGGCCGAACAATTAGAGTTTGAGCGGGCAAAAGAACTGAGAGATCAAATCGCATATATTGACTCAACGATGGAAAAGCAAAAGATGACGATGAGTGACTTATCTGATCGTGATGTGTTTGCCTATGCTTATGATAAGGGCTGGATGTGTGTCCAAGTCTTCTTCATCAGACAGGGGAAATTAATCGAACGTGATGTCAGCCTATTTCCGATGTATCAAGACCCTGAGGAAGAATTTCTCACGTTTATGGGGCAGTTTTATGAAAAAAACAACCACTTTCTGCCGAAAGAAATTTTGGTGCCGGACAGCGTCGATCAAGAGATGATTGAGCAATTGCTTGAAACGAATGTTCATCAGCCGAAAAAAGGAAAGAAGAAGGATTTGCTTTTACTCGCCCACCAAAACGCCAAAATCGCTCTCAAAGAAAAGTTCTCGCTTATAGAGCGTGATGAAGAACGGACAATTGGTGCAGTGGAGCAGCTTGGCGATGCACTCAATATTTATATGCCATACCGGATTGAGGCGTTTGATAACTCCAATATCCAAGGAGCAGACCCCGTATCCGCTATGGTTGTCTTCCAAGACGGGAAGCCGTATAAAAAAGAGTACCGAAAATACAAAATTAAAACCGTTGAGGGGCCCGATGATTATGCTTCCATGCGTGAAGTCATTAGAAGGCGGTATACCCGGGTGTTAAAGGATGAACTGCCGCTTCCTGACTTGATTTTAATCGACGGAGGAAAAGGACAAATCAACGCAGCCATAGATGTGCTCGAAAATGAATTAAATCTGTCTGTTCCTGTGGCAGGTCTAGTGAAAGATGAAAAACACAGGACATCGAATCTTATGATGGGTGATACGCTTGAAATTGTTGCGCTCGAACGGAATAGTCAGGCCTTTTATTTATTGCAGCGTATTCAAGATGAAGTGCACCGATTTGCGATTAGTTTTCACCGGCAGCTGCGCGGGAAGAATGCATTCCAGTCTATTCTAGACGATGTCCCAGGTATCGGGGAAAAGCGCAAAAAGCAGTTACTTAAACATTTTGGCTCTGTGAAAAAGATGAAAGAAGCCTCTATCCAGGATTTTCAGGACGCTGGTATTCCGAAACAAACGGCTGAACTTTTAATGGAGGCATTAAAAAAATAGATTGTACTTTTTCCAAAAGTCTGTTAAGATGTGACTAATTTAATAAATGAACGTGTTGTTTGTTGAAGATAGAGGTGCGAACTTCAAGAGTAAGCCTTCAGAGATCGAGGGGATCTAGGAAGAGGGCTGAAAGGGGAGCGTCGCCGAAGTGAATAAAATCCACTCATTTTATTCGCTGGCTGTACATTGAAGAAATGTAGGGCTGTCAAGAATTCATTTCTTGGAGGGCTATCTCATTGTTTGCATCGTTGATGATGATTTTAAAGCAATGGGAGATTTGTTCTCTCATTGCTTTTTTATTTGCAGTGAACAGAGCAGTCTCCGCAGCCTCTTCTCTCACACGTGATCTTTTGAAAAAGGGTGGTAGACATGGGACTAATTGTACAAAAATTTGGTGGAACATCTGTTGGATCGACAGAAAAAATTCGCAATGTCGCAGAGAGAGTCATCGCTGAACGCGAGGCAGGAAATGATGTGGTCGTGGTTGTGTCTGCGATGGGCAAATCAACGGATGTTCTAGTAGACCTAGCGAAAGAACTCACAGATGATCCAAGCAAAAGAGAAATGGATATGCTACTGACAACTGGTGAGCAGGTGACCATTTCATTATTAGCGATGGCGCTCCAAGCAAAAGGTTATGATGCCATTTCCTTTACAGGCTGGCAAGCTGGGGTGAAAACAGAGAAGGTGCACGGAAATGCAAGAATCGTGGACATCGATGAAGCAAGAATCCAAGAAGAACTGAGTACGGGAAAAGTCGTCGTTGTAGCAGGTTTCCAAGGAATTGCGGATGATCTACATATTACAACACTTGGGCGTGGTGGATCAGATACGACAGCAGTGGCACTAGCTGCGGCACTCAAAGCGGACAAATGTGATATTTATACGGACGTACCAGGTGTGTTTACAACAGATCCTCGTTATGTACCGTCTGCGCGAAAACTTGCAGGAATTTCATACGATGAAATGCTTGAGTTAGCCAATTTAGGAGCAGGTGTGCTGCATCCGAGAGCGGTCGAATTTGCGAAAAATTATCAAATCCCACTAGAAGTCCGTTCTAGTATTGAAAATGAATCGGGTACGTTAATTGAGGAGGAATCATCCATGGAACAAAATTTAGTTGTAAGAGGCATTGCATTTGAAGATCAGATGACACGCGTGACGGTATGCGGCCTTTCAAGCGGTTTAACAACGCTATCGACTATTTTTACGACACTTGCAAAGCAAAATATCAATGTCGATATCATCATTCAGTCTGTCACAAGCACCAATCAGACCTCCATCTCTTTCTCTGTGAAAACGGATGATTTGTCTAAAACAGTTGAAGTATTAGAAGAATACAAAGGTGCGCTTGGTTATGAGCAGATTGAGACAGAAAGCAAATTAGCCAAAGTATCCATCGTGGGTTCTGGTATGGTTTCAAACCCAGGCGTTGCGGCTGAAATGTTCGCTGTATTAGCTCAAAAAGACATTCAAGTGAAAATGGTCAGTACGTCTGAGATCAAAGTCTCCACAGTCGTTGATCGTGAAGATATGGTGAAAGCGGTAGAAGCCCTTCATGATGCGTTTGAATTATCAAAGGTGAGCGCCGCTGCTCATTCTTAAATCTTCAAAAGAGGTGTATTCCGTAAAAAGATACACCTCTTTTTTATATTGGAAATCATCAGCATATGAAGAAAGAAAAACGTGCGTAAACCGTTACGCCAACTGTGCTATGATAGAAGGGTATATAAAAAAGGCGTGACACGAAGTCATCGCCTTTCATAAACAGTGTTAGCTAGGGTCTCTTAAATCCCATTTAACGGTTAAAATGACTTTATCAGCACGCTTTTTTACTTGTTCATAGGATTCAGCCACGTGCTCATTGAGAAGCTGAATCTGTTCAGCGATAAAACCTGCTTCCATTTGAAAGCATGGCTCCTTTTGGTAGCTGAGTCGATTCGATACAAGTGGACCTTCGAGCTCAAACTCAATTTCCTGTTTTTTAGAATGGACCATCGTGAGAGTTCCCCATCCGGCATCATGGAAAAATTCGGGGATCTTTTCCCATGACTCTTGAGGAAATTTACGAGCAAGCAGTTTACCCGCAAAATACATCATAGATGAATGATCCTGACCAAGAATGTCAGGCAGCAGAACTTCGCGTATCAGCTCGTAGGCAAATCCATTGACTTCAATTTCTTTTAGCTGTTCTAAGTTAGATTCGAATTTATTCATTGTATGGCTCCCCTCTTTCAACAATTTATTATAGCTTATGTGGGCATATGATGACAGAGTTTTCCCTGAAGTCTAAGAAATTCTTATTGTAGTAAAACGAATTTTGATTTAAAACTTTTAAATTTCGGAAAATTTTAATTTATGTACGCGGTTTCTTGACGCTTTTTTGACATAGGAGTAAAATGAAATTGTCAATAAATTTGAATAAAGTGCTTACAATTGAAAGAAGCGGGGGTAAGACAATTTTCAAGCAATTGCACTTTTTTTACTAGGGGGTAAAGTAATGTCGGGGAACAAAGAATTTTTTTATCGGAGATTGCATTCTTTGCTTGGCGTCATTCCGGTCGGTCTATTTTTAGTACAGCACTTAGTGATTAACCACTTTGCGACGAATGGACCAGAGGCGTTTAACAAAGCTGCACACTTTATGGAACAGCTTCCATTCAGATATGCACTTGAGCTGTTCGTGATTTTCTTACCACTGATCTATCATGCTGTTTATGGGGTGTACATAGCCTTTACGGCACAAAACAACACGTCTCGCTTCAGTTACTTAAGAAACTGGTTGTTCAGACTGCAACGGATTACAGGTATCATCACATTGATTTTTGTCACTTGGCACGTATGGGAAACACGCATTCAAGCGCAGCTTGGAGCTGAAGTAAACTATGACATGATGGCGAATATTTTAAGCTCTCCATTTATGCTAGGTTTCTATATTGTCGGCGTTTTATCTACTATTTTCCACTTTGCTAATGGCTTGTGGTCATTTGCTGTCAGCTGGGGAATTACAGTTTCACCACGCTCACAAAGAATCTCCACATATGTGACATTAGGTATATTTATAGCGCTTTCATATGTAGGGCTAAGAGCAATTTTCGCTTTTGTTTAAGAGGAAATAGATTAGTAGAAGAGGGAGAGGGGCTACAATGAGTAATTCTAGCATCATCGTTGTCGGAGGCGGCTTAGCTGGTCTCATGGCAACTATCAAAGCAGCAGAAGCGGGAACAGCTGTTAAACTATTTTCAATCGTACCTGTGAAACGTTCGCATTCTGTTTGTGCACAGGGCGGAATTAACGGAGCGGTCAATACAAAAGGTGAAGGAGATTCACCTTATGAGCATTTTGATGACACGGTATATGGCGGAGACTTTTTAGCTAACCAGCCGCCAGTAAAGGCAATGTGTGAAGCAGCGCCGTCCATTATCCACTTACTTGATCGTATGGGTGTAATGTTTAACAGAACACCAGAAGGATTACTGGACTTCCGCCGTTTCGGGGGAACACAGCACCACCGTACAGCATTTGCTGGTGCGACAACAGGTCAGCAGTTATTATACGCACTAGATGAGCAGGTTCGCCGTTATGAAGTAGCGGGTCTTGTGACGAAATATGAAGGCTGGGAATTCCTTGGCGCTGTCTTAGATGACGAGGAAGTATGCCGAGGCATTGTCGCACAGAACTTGACGACAATGGAAATCGAATCCTTCCGTTCAGATGCTGTCATCATGGCAACAGGCGGCCCTGGTATCGTATTCGGTAAATCAACGAACTCCATGATTAATACCGGATCAGCTGCATCGATCGTTTATCAGCAAGGTGCTCATTATGCTAATGGAGAATTTATTCAAATTCACCCAACAGCGATCCCAGGAGATGACAAGCTGCGTCTCATGAGTGAATCAGCTCGTGGTGAAGGTGGACGTGTTTGGACATATAAAGACGGAAAACCTTGGTACTTCCTTGAAGAAAAGTACCCAGCATACGGGAACCTTGTACCGCGTGACATTGCAACGCGTGAAATTTTCGACGTATGTGTGGAGCAAAAGCTTGGCATCAACGGAGAGAACATGGTGTACCTAGATCTTTCTCACAAAGATCCAAAAGAGCTTGATATTAAGCTTGGTGGAATCATTGAAATCTATGAAAAATTCATGGGTGATGACCCGCGTAAGCTTCCGATGAAAATTTTCCCGGCTGTTCATTATTCAATGGGCGGATTATGGGTTGATTATGATCAAATGACGAATATCAAAGGCTTGTTTGCTGCCGGAGAATGTGATTACTCTATGCACGGCGGAAACAGACTTGGTGCAAACTCATTGCTTTCTGCGATTTACGGCGGAATGGTTGCTGGACCAAATGCTGTGAAATACATTAGCGGTCTTGAAAAGTCTGCAGAAGATTTATCATCTGCAACATTCGACAGTGCCGTGAAGAAAGAGCAGGAGAAATGGGACAACATCCTTAGCATGGATGGCACAGAAAATGCATATGTGCTTCATAAAGAGCTTGGAGAATGGATGACGGATAACGTTACAGTGGTTCGTTACAACGAGAAGCTCTTAAAAACAGACCAGAAGATCGAAGAACTAATGGAACGCTATAAGCATATTAACATCAACGATACAGCTTCATGGAGCAACCAAGGCGCTGCCTTCACGCGTCAGCTTGACAACATGCTTCAGCTGGCACGCGTCATTACGATTGGGGCTTACAACCGGAATGAAAGCCGAGGCGCACACTATAAACCGGAATTCCCAGAAAGAAACGATGAAGAATTCCTAAAAACAACGATGGCTACGTTCAAAGGGAAAAACCAAAAACCTGCATTCCACTATGAGGACGTCGATGTATCGTTAATTGCACCTCGTAAACGAGATTACTCGAAGAAAAAGGTGGAGAAATAAGATGAGTGAAAAAAATACGATTCAATTTATTATCACACGTCAAGATACAGCAGATGGCAAGCCTTATGATGAGGAATTCGAAATCCCTTACCGTCCGAATATGAACGTCATTTCCGCACTCATGGAAATCAGACGTAACCCGGTCAATAAAAAAGGTGAAAAAACAACGGCTATTAACTGGGACATGAACTGTCTTGAAGAAGTATGCGGCGCTTGTTCCATGGTCATTAATGGAACGCCTCGCCAGTCATGTACAGCACTAATTGACAAGCTAGAGCAGCCGATTCGTCTTCAGCCGATGAAAACTTTCCCGGTTGTGAGAGACTTGCAGGTTGATCGAAGCCGTATGTTCAATTCATTGAAAAAAGTCAAAGCATGGGTGCCGATCGATGGCACATATGATCTTGGACCTGGACCAAGAATGCCTGAGAAAAAGCGTCAATGGGCGTATGAGCTTTCAAAGTGTATGACATGTGGTGTCTGCCTTGAAGCTTGTCCAAACGTGAATGATAAGTCTTCCTTTATGGGCCCTGCACCGCTTTCACAAGTTCGTCTATTTAACGCACATCCGACAGGTGCAATGAATAAGTCTGACCGTTTAGAAGAAATTATGGGTGATGGCGGTCTTGCAAACTGCGGGAACTCTCAAAACTGTGTGCAGGCTTGTCCGAAAGGAATCCCGCTCACAACATCAATTGCAGCACTTAACCGAGATACAACATTACAAGCTTTCCGTAACTTCTTCGGAAGCGATCACGCAGAATAACATCACATTCAGTCCTCCTTGCCAATCATGATGAGTGTTTACAAGAGGCTGGATGCAAAACATAACAAACGCCTCTTCCAATAAGGGAGAGGCGTTTTGTTTGCGAATAAGGAGTGGATCAAATGAGGCTGCCGTCATATATTGAAGAACCGTTTGATGAGTGGAGGGCATCGTTTCGATTTTATGTGGAAACAACCGTCCGTTTTTCAGAAACGGATATGTTTGGTCACATGAACAATGTCACCCCGTTTGTGTATTTTGAAGAGGCGCGGATTGCCTTCTTTCAAAAAACGGGAATTGTAGATAAACGAATGAAGCGTGCGCGAGAGACGATTACGGTCGTGGCAAACCTTCAATGTGATTACATTAAGCAAGTGGAGATCGGTGAGAGACTGCGAGTGTATGTAAAGCCAGAAAAGGTTGGATCAAGCTCTCTCATCCTTCATTATTTAGGAGAAAATGAACAGCAAGAACCGTGTTTTACAGGCTCAGTCACCATGGTGCAAATAAGTAAAGATACAGGGGCACCTGTGCCGTTTACAGAAGAAGAAAAAGAGACTTTTCAGGCTCAGCGACATTAAAGGATCACGGTCACATGTTTCATTTTGTTATAATAAAAGAATCATAATGAAGAAGAAACAAAAGGAGAGCGCATGAAGATTTTTCAATACGACACCATTGATAGTACAAATAATGAAGCGAAAAGGCTTATTCAGCAAGGAGAAACCCCTTCATTTGCTGTATATGCCCGGCAGCAGACAGCGGGAAGAGGCAGGCTTGGCAGACCGTGGGAAACGCCTACAGGCAATGTGGCTGTCACGATGACAGTAAAACCGCCAGTAGATATCTCCACCCAATCAACGATTGCCCCGCTGACGGCACTCGCCATTTATGATGTACTCAAACCACTCATGAGAGTAGAGGATCAGCTGGCAATCAAATGGCCAAATGATCTATTGATTAATGAAGCGAAAGTATCTGGCACATTAATTGAAGCAGACCGCAGCGCCATTTACATCGGTGTGGGCATCAATGTAGAGACAAAGCCGGAGCACGTTCCGTATAAAACCGTTTGCCTATCAGAACTGACTGAGGTGAAAGCGGACCAGCTAGTGAAAGATTTGGCAGCGGCCTTTGAAAAATACCATGCACGCTGGCAAATGGAAGGATTTGAAGCCCTCACAGCCCTCTATAACAAACGATTATATCGGCTGAATCAACCGCTTCGTATTTCATTAGATCGTGAAAAGCAAACATGGCAGGAAGGGATTTGCTGTGGTGTGAACCGTTATGGTCATATTCAGTTAAAAGATGATCAAGGACATATAAAAGCCCATTCAGCAGGAGATATTGATGCACCGCCCAAGTAGACAATTTCTCGTTCGATGAGTGTGTAGACAAACCGTTGCATTCGATGTTAGAACGGAGTTGCTTTAAGATCTTCAAACTGAAAAAAAGACAAAGAGCTAAAATCAGTTCATTTTAGCTCTTTGTCGACATGATGACGTCTCATTTATGCTTCTCTTTTTATTTGAGGTTGAACCATGTAGTCTTTTTTTGTAAAGACCACTCCATCTAGAATTTCTCTTGCGGTTCGAATGACTTTCACTCTGTTTTGTGAGATATCAATTTCAGTTTGCATAATACCAGCAGGATGACCAATTCGAAGTGTATCATCTTGACCTTGAAACAGCTGTGCCGGAAGTGTTTGATCCATGAAACAGCTGGCTGACACACAGACAGATCCGGTAATGGCAAGTGCTTGGTGCGGTCTTTGCATCGATAGCATCCGAACGATGATGTCCATATCTGCTGCTCTTCTCAATATTCCATTTGTATCTACATAATCAGCAGGCTCGCTGATAATTGCAAGCTTTGGAACAGCTGGAGACTGTAATGTGGCCAGTTCTTTTGGTGCAAAGTGGCACATTTCAGTAGCGATGGAACGAATCTCTTCTAAATCATCCAGCAATTCGTCTGTAAACTCCTCAGGCAATTCAGTTCCTTTTAATTGAATATCTTTGGCACGGACAAAGGCGATTGGATTTGCAATGTCAACGATTGAGATCGGAATCTCTCCAAACTTTGTCTGGATCATATCCATTTTGTTTCCAGTCGGAAAGGTTTTACCTGTGACAGCGCCTTCAGGTTTCTCAAAGGATAAATAAATGGGAGAACCTGTTCCTTTCACTCCTGGAATTTCTGCCTGTCCTTCAAATTTTACTTCTCCGTTCTCGACTTCTACCTCTGCCACAATGATTTTATTCGTGTTGGTATTCAGAATACGTACTGTTGTGACAGGCTCAACTGCTTGGACAAGTCCTTTAATGATGGCATACGGTCCAACTGCTGATGAGATATTCCCACAGTTTCCTTTAAAGTCGACAAATCTTTCATTGATGCTGACTTGTGCAAACGTATAGTTCACATCCACATCTGGACGAGTGGCTTTATCGATAATGGCCACCTTACTTGTTAAAGAATTACCGCCCCCGATTCCATCAACTTGTAGCCGGTCAGGGCTGCCCATAATGTCTAATAGAAATGCTTCGAGCTCATCGTGTTCGTAAGGTGCATCATTGGCTTGAATGAAGACCCCTTTGCTTGTACCGCCTCGCATGATTGTGATTGGAACTTTTCTCATTGCTCTCACCCTCAATTGTTTAGTTACTATTTATCTAATCAAAATGGTAAAGTATAATAAGAAATAAGTTAAATACATTATTTTAAGAGAAACCGATAAATTATTTTTATAACAAGGTCAAAAGGAGGGCACACAATGGATGAGAAAGATTGGCGGTTTTTAAGGGTGCTATATGAAGAGAAGAACATCACAAAAGCGGCAGAAAAATTATTTGTCTCGCAGCCTGCCTTAAGTTATCGATTGAAACAGCTTGAAGAGGAATTTGACATGAAGCTTTTCTTTAAAAGAAAACGAGGAATTGAATTTACATCAGAGGGCGAATATTTGGCTAAATACGCAAATGACATGCTCAAGCAGCTCCAGCAAACGAAAGATGGCATGCTCAATATGCAAAAAAAGGTCAAAGGAACGATCCGACTAGGGGTGTCGAGTAACTTTGCTCAATATAAACTGCCGGAAATTTTAAGAGAGTTTTCTAAGCAGTATCCACATGTTCAATTTATGGTGAACACAGGATGGAGCACAAAAGTCATGGATTTATTAGGTACATCAAGTGTACATTTAGGGATTTTAAGAGGAGATTACGACTGGAATGGAGAGCGATTTTTGCTTGATAAAGAACGGCTTTGTATCATTTCAAAATCAGAAATACAGCTAAAGGATCTTCCTAAGCTGCCGCTCATTGACTATCACACGGATAGTTCATTAAAACGATTGATTAACAGATGGTGGCAGGAGACGTTCACGATGCCTCCGCTTGTGACAATGGAGACAGACAGGCAAGATACATCAAAAGAGATGGTGAAGCATGGTTTAGGTTATGCCATTGTCCCGGAAATTTGCCTCAGACCAAGTGATGAGCTATTTGTAAAAGGTCTTTCGTATAAAGATGGACAGCCTGTTTTAAGAGATACATGGCTCATGTACCAGCCAGATTCCCTTCATTTGTCTGTTGTGAAAGCATTCATTGAGTTTTTAAGAAGTCAGCAAGGCTAATTATAAAAAAAATTTATTGAATAGACGAAAAAATCGATATTTTCATTATAAAAAAAGCTATTATATCCTTGAAATAGAAAGCGCTAACATTTCGGGCCGCAAGTGCAAAAGGGGCGCTTGTGGATCGTGTAAAGAAGAGGATGGAGGGATATGAAGTGCTAGCTATTTTAGGGATCTTGATGGTCGTGACTTTTACATTTCTTATTATGACAAAACGTATGCATCCGGTGGTGGCTCTCACCGTTGTGCCAATCATCTTTGCATTAATCGGTGGATTTTACAGCGGATTAGGGGACATGATGCTTGATGGACTCAAGACCGTTGCACCATCTGCTGCTTTATTGTTATTTGCCATCTTATTTTTCGGTGTCATGCTGGATGCTGGATTGTTTGACCCATTGATCAAACTGATTTTACGTTTTGTGAAAGGCGATCCGGTCAAAATTGCTTTTGGGGTAGCGATTTTGTCTATGCTTGTTGCATTAGATGGTGATGGGACCACAACGTACATGATTACCGTATCAGCTATGCTTCCACTTTTCTTAAGAATTGGGATGAACCCACTGATTTTAGGGACGATTTCATTATTATCACTAGGCATTATGAGTGGAATGACGCCTTGGGGCGGTCCAGCTACTCGTGCGATTGCTGCACTTGGTTTAGATGCAGCGGAATTCTTCATTCCATTACTCCCGACGATGATAGGGGGCGGTCTTTTTATCCTTTTTACAGCGTATGTTCTTGGAAAAAAAGAACGGAAGCGCATTGGGGTAGCCGAGATTCAGTATAAAGAAGAGGTCTCGATCTCTCCTGAATTGGCGGCATCAATTGAAGATGGCGTAGCTGATATGAAGAGACCAAACTTGATTTGGGTCAACTTCTTCCTGACGATTGCTGTCATGGTCACACTTGTATTGGATATCGTACCGATTCCTGTACTCTTTCTCATTGGCTTTGTCATTGCGCTTATGATCAACTATCCAAAAGTTGAAGATCAGCGTGAGCGGATTTTATCGCATGCAGGAAATGCCTTAACGGTCATTACCCTTGTGTTTGCCGCAGGAATTTTCACAGGCATTTTTTCGGGAACAAAAATGGTGGAGTCCATTGCTAACTTGGTCATTTACATGATTCCAGATTCATACAGCTCATTTTTTCCACTCATTGTCGCTTTGACGAGTATGCCATTTACATTTGTTCTTTCAAATGATGCTTATTATTTCGGGGTGCTGCCAATCTTAGCTGAAGCCGGCGCAGCTTACGGAATTGATCCAGTGGAAATTGCGCGCGCCTCTATTATCGGACAGCCTGTCCATTTACTGAGTCCGCTTGTCGCTTCCACATTACTGCTTGTGAGTATGCTGAATAAAGATATTGGTGATTTGCAAAAGTACGCACTGCTATGGACCGTACTCACAGCCCTGTTTACAACACTTATTGCTCTTTTAACAGGAGCCATTTCGATATTTTAAAAGCTTGTTTGATAAAGGATGATGTCTCTATAGGGGACTCGTCCTTTTTTGTGCGGTTTGAAGGGAGGAAATTGGACGCCGATCTGCGGGAATTCTCGATTTTAACGTCACCTACCTCAAGTACCCGGCATATGATATCTCGACTATACAGAATCCCATTCTATAGAGACTAGAGCTCTCACCTTAGCAAGGAGGGTTACAATACTTGAAGGAGAAAGAGTTTCAATCCAAGCCGCTATTAACCAAAAGAGAAAGAGAAGTATTCGAATTGCTCGTCCAAGATAAAACAACAAAAGAAATTGCAAGCGAGCTTTTTATTAGCGAAAAGACTGTTCGAAATCATATTTCGAATGCTAAGCAAACCTTTTGCAAATTAAACCTTTAATCTAAATAACTCCGAAAGTCGTATGTTAATAAGTTACACAATAGGATTATAATTGAATTAACTTATTTATAGAGCAAAAATTCATACTTCTGCGACAATTTACGACAACATTTTTTTGTACTTCATGATAAATTTAACAATGGTAAGGTGATCATATATGACAAGTACAATCGCGAAAGACTTACGGACACATTTAAGAAACTCAATAGAAATGTCTAAAGAAAGTCAAAAACAAGTTGCAACAAAGCTGGGCATAAGCAGTAGTTATTTAAGCAAATTTTTATATGGTAAGGATGTCTCGTTCTGGATAGTTCATAAGATCATTAATTACATTGACAAAGAGAACGAAATTGAACTCATTTTAAATTATTTTAAAGAAGGCATTAGTTCTAAAAATGTTCCTGCTGCTTTAGAATATTGCTATTCTAAACAATTGTACGACTACACAAGTGTGATTGCACGAGAATACAAAAGCAAAAGGAATCCCAAGTCTCAGGAGTTGTGTGCTTTATATTCACTAATGATTGAGTCGAGGTTTACATTTGAAAGGAACGCTTTTATAGATAACCTAAGATTTTTTAAGACCACATTTTTGGAAACTGAAATCATGGGGAAGGTCTTACAAGTTTATTATTATTATTTGAATGGTCTTTATGATTTAACTATTTATACTATTGATCAAATAAATGACTTATTGTTTCAGCTTAATGATCCGTTTCTAAAAATTGCATACGGTGCTAGGTTAGATGAAATTCAAGTTAATATTTACTTAAAGCAAAAAACAGAATTAATCCAATCAAGAAAAATAGCTAACAGAATTTTGGATAGAAATTTCAGCACAGCTCACAACATTACTGCTTATCATATTTTAGGTCTTTCATATTTTCTAGAATCCTATGAACAATCAATTTCTTATTATCTTAAATGTATTGACCTTTATTCAAAATTCCCTGATAGACTGGCCGAAATAAATGAGAATAAAGAAGAAATAGTTTTTCTTCAAAAATACTGGAACAAAAGAATTAGTGATGAATTCGCAGTGAGTGAATTCGCCACGTTATTAAAAAATGATGGGGATTTAAGCAAGTTTTATCAGGATGAAAGGTATAATAAATATGCGCTTCTTTTTGATGGAATAACAGAATTGTCTTCAGAAAAGTTGCTATTATCCCATCATTATTTTTCAAAAAGCAAAGATTATTTCAGGGCAAGTTTCCCAAAAAATGAATTGAATAGAATTGGATTTAGGTATACACTCTAAGAGTTAGGGGGTGCTATACATGACTAAACGTTTCAATGTAATTGTTTTAACAGTTACACTAGGAGCAACAATAGTTGTTTCGGAAATTCACTCACTTATCACTAACAACCCAGAAACAGTATATGAAACAAAAGATGTAAGACCTGGAATGTAAATATAAGATATGAAAAAGACGCTACCTGTAATCTGGTATCGTCTTTCGTGTTTTCTGGGGAAGTTTCCTGTTTTCAAAAAATACGAAAACAGGAAATTTTCATAAATATATCCAATGCGGATTAAAACATATATAGAATGATTGTTCTTTGGAGGGAAAAGAAATGGTTATAAAATATGAAGAATTAATGGATATCATAGAAGCAACAAAAAAAGAAGATCAAAATCAATCCTCTTCAGGTGAATCATCTTCTAAAAATTTAGCCTTAGAAGCTCTGTAATTTTTAAGGGCATCTAGCATGAAATTACGCTCATCATCTGTTATTTGTTTGCCATCTGCATCTATAATGTTTGCATTTTGGATATTCTCAAGAGTTAGTTCTTTCGCGAAAACTACTTTCTCAGCTTCTTTACCCATTTTTTCAATGTCCCTCGGATCAGTTACAAAGTAAGTGGGATCAACATTGAAAAAATCTGCAAGTTTTGTCAAAGATTCCAAAGAGGGGCTCTTGATTTTGCCCGTTTCAAGTTTTGATAAATAGCCGTTACTTAAGCCAACTTCTTGAGCAAGCTTTCTAATAGACAGTTTTGGTTTATGCTCTTGTCTTAGTCTTTTTAAGTTTATTCCGATTAACTCATTTTTCTTGTTATCCATAAAATAAAGTCACCTCGATTTAACGCCACTGATTAGTAACACCAGTATTAATTATACCATGTTTAAGATTCCTATAAGAAACATTTGTGAAATTTATGGTTGCACTAAAAGCAGAAGGATGGTATATTTTACTTGTGCTTCCTATAAGAAGCATTTAGGGGGTGAAAACGATGGACCATGAAACTTCAACTTTTGCAGAAAAGATTCAAAAACTAAGGTCAGAGAGAAATGAAACTCAACGTCAATTTGGCTTGGTTACAGGGTTTTCTAGCTCTTATATTTGTAAATTGGAAAAAGGGAAAGCTAACCCGTCGCACTCTTCTTTAGTTCAACTAAGTGAAAAATTAAATTTGCCACCGGCTTATTTTTTTTAAAATGAGTGCTTCCTATAGTAATCATAATTCAAAGGGCAGTCCTATTGTCCACATTGCATATTATGTTTCGAGGTGATCTTTATGGCCAAGAAAAAGCAAAAGAGGAAAAGCAACCTTTTTCTCGGAGAAGTTTTCTTTGGAACAGAAGACAGAGAAAAACTTTTTACTGAGGCTGTGGCGCCTTATTACACACCAGTAAAAAAAGAGAAGAACAAAAAAAATAAAGAGGCTTGAAACTTTTGTTTCACCTTTTTTAAAAGGACAAGCTTTAATGAGAAAAACTATTCATAAAAAACATTAGGAGGCTTTTGAAGATGGGGGAAGTCAAATGGGTGAAACTAAGCACCCAGATGTTCGATGATGAAAAAATTAAACTCATTGAACAAATGCCTGAATCTGACACTCTGTTGATTATATGGGTTAAATTACTTGCTCAAGCAGGAAAAACTAACGCATCTGGTTTTATTTATCTAAGCGAAAACGTGCCTTACACAGACGAAATGTTAGCGCATATCTTTGGAAGACCATTAGGAATTGTTCGTATGGCTTTAGATACATTCAGGAAATTTGGCATGATAGAAATTAATGAACAGAATTATATCAGTATATGTAATTGGGAGAAGCATCAAAATTTAGATGCCCTCGAAAAGATCAGGGAAGACACTAGGAAACGAGTGGCCAAACATAGAGAAAAGCAGAAGGCTCTTGTTCTAGACACTAACAGTAACGTTACATGTGACGTTACAGTAACGCAAAGTAACGAACAAGAAAGAAGAAGTAAGAAAGAAGAAGTAAGAAAGAAGAATAAAGATATATTGTCGGGAAACCCGACAGCGGATGAACCTGAAATCCCATTCAAACTCATAACTGACCTTCTCAATCAAATGTCAAAGAAAAATTATCGTCACACCACACCAAAGACGCAGCAACTAATAAAAGCAAGATGGAACGAGGGATTCAGATTCGATGATTTTAAAAAGGTCATCTTAGCAAAATGCTTTGAATGGCGTGATAACCCTGATATGAATAAATTCCTTCGTCCCGAAACACTTTTTGGGACAAAATTCGAAGGTTACTTAAACAACAGTGATGAGGTGATAAAGCGTGCGCAGCATAAAGGCGGCAGCCGAAGTCATAACCGACAAAATGACCTTCCATTCTGATTACTGTAATAAGCATAAATACACTCGTGGCAGTGAAGATGTTGTAAAACCTGTCCGAATGATGGTGATGAATGGGAAAGTTATTTGCCCTCGATGTGAACTGGAAAAAGAGTCAAAGAAATTGCAAAAAGACTTAGAAAGTCAAATTGAATATAGCCAGCGTCAGAAGAAATTTAACACGTTGGAAAAGCGCAGTATGTTCAGGGATCGAACTGTCTCACGAGCAACGTTTGATAATTACGATGTATCTGAAACAGAAGAGACAAAGAATAAAAACCGCATGATGGATCTTGTTAAACACTTGCAACAAGGTGAGGTGTTCAACATCTTTTTGCAGGGACATCCAGGAGTGGGGAAGAGTCATCTTGCATATGCAGCACTTAGAGAACTTAATGTTCCTCCTGATCCCGACAACCCTAAAGACAACGGTCGATCCTGTTTGTTCATCAATATGGAAGATGCTGCTACGGCAATTAAAGATTCATTCAGTAACAAAGAGAGTAAGTACACAGAAGCATATGTGACACAGTTGATGGGAGAAGCCGATTTTCTCGTGATAGATGACATCGGTGCAGAAACAGGGTCAGAACATTCGGATAGTAAAGCCAGCGATTTCATTCATCGTCTCATCTACAAAGTTACATCTGCTCGGCAGGATAAAGTGACCATCTATACAACAAACCTCACTAGCGAAAAGCTGTATCAAATGTATGACAGCAAGCTAGTATCACGCATCACCCAAAAACAGCAGTACATCATTTTTAAAGACACATCGGACAAGCGTAAAGAAGCATTGCCGTTCTAAAGGAGTGTAAGCATGAACAGTATCATCACTTCCGAGAAGGTTGATAGTTTAATAGATCGGCTGCAAGCAAGTCTGAATGAGTATGAAAAACACAAGGAGGAACGAACATGAAAAAAGGCGGTAGAAAGCCCACGAGAGCCGAAAGGAAGATTTTAGTGGTAAATGGGTTAAACCCACTTTATTGGCTCGTAGAAAAGAATTTGACGACATCTGTGCACGTTGTACATAAAGAGGTCGGTCGCAGAAAGGAAATTGCAAAGTGAGTGTCACTAGAATCATTTTGGATCATGTCAATTTTGAATGGACGATCGTAGGTCTTAAACGTTTTCTTGATTATTGGTACGAAGGAAGATCGGTCGTTGAAATGGCGGAGTTATTTAACCGTCCGGCAGAAGAAGTATTGTTGCTGATGATTGATTTTTCAAAAAGAGGAAAGGTCAAGGAGCGTCCGAACGGTGTCGGCGCAAACGAGCCTATGTATATCAAAAAATGCACAATGAGCTACAAAAAAAGAGATTTACGCAAGCTGTTTGAACAACAACCGGTTTACTACGCTTGCCCGCACAGCGATTTCATATGGGATGAAAAAGACATCATTTTATTTAGACAAATGTGGCAGGACCATGAACCGATCAGACACATCGCAAATCGTTTGGTCCGCAATGTCGATGACATCCTGTTGCTGATACTTGATCAAGCAGAGTTGGGAAAGATCGAACCACGTAAAGGTGGAGTTTTTGGAAAGGAAGACAAGCATGAAAAGAAAAAGCATCCTGTTGCCATTTGAAAAAGCGACAGCACGCCAACTGGAAGTCATTGCTAGATATGAAGATTGTCCTAAACAGCTAAAGACAGCAGCCGTGCGCCACCTCAAAAAGAGGGGAGGCATTAAGTGATGACAGTTGCAGAGAGAGAATTTTTGATCGAGTGGTTGAGTCTTACAAACGGGGCTTATGGGCGGGAATATTGCGAGAAACTGACTGACGACGAGCTAGAAAGAATCTATAATCTCAACGTTCCTCAAAGGGATGAATAAATGGAGGTGAACACATTGGAAAAAGCAGCGAACCCATACAAAGCAGGTCCAGTGAAAGCGTGGGTTATGTCAGCGGATGAACTGGCAGCATATAGGCAGCAACACCCACCAAAACCATATAAAAAGAGACTCAGACGTAAAGACTGGCGTTGGCAGCGCACAGATCAATCCGTCGAGTCTCAGCGGTAAGAATTCACATCAGTTCAATGTGAGTAATTAAGCTTAGGAACCTTAATTATATCACATTGGAGTGAAGATTGTGAATAGACCGCAGACTATCTCATTAACAAAAAACGAGCCTTTCACAACATTAGTTGAACAAGGCAAGGTACAAGTGATCGTGCTGGACGGGATCAACAACACAGCGCATTACATAGAGGCTCCCGAACACGGTCACACAATCATTGAAACGATTAAAGGAAGTTTTGACAGAGTTAGATTTGATTTCAGTTATAAAACTAAACGATAGCAGGGGTTCATCCCCTGCGGGGGAGGAAATACCATGAACTTACCTAAACATGTCGAGCTTTCACAGGCTGTCAAAGCCTGCAAAAACCAAGCAATGACAATAGATGATGCAGCTGCATATATAGGCGTGCCGAAATTTTTCGTGCCGGTGCTTGCTGATTACTGTCCTGATTTGATCATCGAAGGAAATGTAGTCATGACAAAGCGTGGGTCAAACGGGCCTGTTATCTTCACGCTGCTGGCTTTCATGGGGATCATTGCTGTCGCTGGGTTGATGGGGGGACTTGGACAATAAAGAAGCAGGGATTTATTTCCCTGCTAGTGTTGGAACTAATTTTAATACAATCATCGTGATACAAACTGAGGCTAGAAAAGTAATTAAAAGATTTTCAGATTTATTTTTAGCCATTGAATTCACCACCTTTTTACAAGAATAAAAGTATTATACACTATAAAATAGAACTTGTGTTCGTATTTTGAAAATAAATTTGAGGAACGACTTAGGAGGAAAAAATAATGAACCTTGAAAAAAATATTAAAGATGTTATTGCACAACAATTAGAAAATGGAATCGTTGAAAATCTTATCGCAGAGCAATTGAAACAAGGCGTTTCAAAAGCGCTTGAAGACCTGTTTTCTTCATACGGTGGAGAAGCAAGGAAAGTCATTGAAAACAAGTTGAAAAGTGTAATTGTTCCTTACCTTGAAACTTACGATTACTCAGAATACATCACCAAACTGGATCATGTGCTAGTCGAAACGATAAAAGAAGCGTCATTTGATAACCGAACACTGCTTGAGAACTTCAAGAATTTAATGATTGAAGAAAAAGAAAAAACAATTAAGCTGTCCGATCTTTATGAAAATTGGAAAGAGTATGTAGCGAAGAAAGTAGAAACTGACGGCCTTGAAGTTGAATTTGATGATGGACCAGAGTATGAAGCGGTTGAAGTTAGTGTTCAAGTTGAGCGTAACGAGGACAGATCTTGGAGTGTTTTTGAACACGCCACAATATTTTTTGAATGTGAGCATGACGAAGATATGAATTTCGAGATATCAATTTCTCTGTATAAAAGAGATAAGGAATGGGGTATTAACTATCGAACAAGTAACGAATTGAAATCTCTTAAATATCTGAACGAATTTGAAATTTTGCTAATGAGATTAAATCAAAATGGTGTGAAGCTCGACCTTGATATTGAGTGGGAAGAAGATCAAGTGACGCCGGATGAAGAGCCGGAAGCAACATTTGGATAAGGAGTAAAATGGCACGGACATCCTGACGATTATTATTACCGATTGAGAGCAATTGGTTACTTGATTGTCTTAAAAAGGAGAGATTACATTTGAAAAACTAATATTTCTCTCATTTAGTCTAATAATATTTCTAAATGACTAAAGGAGGAAAAAATAGTGGGAATTACCGAATTAATTGTTGCTGTTGTTAATGCATACCTAGAAAGAGAAAAGGTTAAACAAGATGATCAAAGAGTTCAAGCGATAATCAAAGCGATTAATGGAACTATTATTGAAAACAGACATGCCATTGAAGAAGCACTAAAAGATTATGAAGTAAATCGACTGACGGGGCTCTATTTTGGTCAAATTGAAAACTTTAAGGAGTATGATTCTGTTAATAGTGACAAACAGATCTTGGATCGAATCGCCTTTGATACTAATTCGCAAATTGTTGGACCATTAATTAATTTATATAATAATGAAAATGATGTCGAGCGTGTCAGAAAAATTGTAAAGTTGATGGTACTAGTAGTATCTCTAAGAGCACTTGTTTCATCGGAACTTAAATATAAACATAATGATAATCGAGATGACCATATCTTAGAGCAACTGAAATATGTAAGTACTTGTTGTTTATGGCTGAAAACTAATCAATCTAGTCGGCACACTTTTCCGGCTTTGGAAGAGTGGCAAAAGTGTGAAAGAGAACCACATGTGGGGACTGTATGTTTGGGATTTGGGGAAAAAGACCCTTTGCGTGATCCAACAACTTGTTGTTCGGAAGAGTTTTTTATCTATAAAAAGCATAGGGACCTATTTGACGATGATGTTCAGCAATTAAATAAAGTTGAAGAAGCAATAAATTTAATGCAAGGCACTTTTTTACTTGAAAAAATTGTACATGACATTGAATAAGTCCAAGACGGAGAGCCTGCGGACACTGATCAACACCTTTTAAGGGTGCTGGTTGGTGTCCGTTTTCTTTTTGTCTGAACGGAGGATGAACATGAAGAAGGATAAACCGAAAAAACAGCCGCAGGAGCTTACAGAAAGAGAGATACGTGAACTCATGGGGCAAAACATGCAAAGACTGAGAAGAGCCAAAGGCGGGGCCATGCGCAGAAAATAAAGGGGGAATTATCATGAATCAAACAAGTTTAGACATTCCGCAAATCGACGAGGAAAAAACTAGAGCAAAGATGGAAAGAATGTTAGAAAAGTATAAAATGTTAAGGCTTCAAACACCTGAAGACTTTCTTCCGAAGATCACAACAACATACACCATTACGCCACCGAGTTTTTCAAATCAGTTCCACTCAACCACAGAAGAAGCAGCTCTAAAAAAAATGGATTGGGAAATAGAACGTGAACAATTCATGAAACGGATTCAGCGTGCAATCAATCGTCTTACGCAAAAAGAGCGCCGCATTTTAGTTATGCTCTATATGCAGGATGAAGAAATGTATGATTACGAGATTTACGCTGAAATGGGGCTCAGCCAAAGGAATTATTATCGTGTTAAAAATAAAGCATATTATAGACTGGCCTTTGCTTTGAGAGAAGAAGTGTACAAGCAGGGGGATAAATCATGAATTTTGTTCAGCCGATCAGGGATCTTGATCAGATCCATTATATAAAAAAATATCTTGGAGAGCGGAATAAACGAAACCTGCTGCTTTTTGTGGCCGGGATCAATTTAGGCTTGAGAATATCTGATCTTCTTCAATTACGTGTCAAAGACGTTAAGAAACAATATGTGTCTTTAAGGGAGAAGAAGACAGGCAAAGAAAAAAGAATCAAGATAAACAAGACGCTTCGGAAAGCACTAGATCAATATATTAAAGATCGTGATGATCAAGAGTATGTATTTAGAAGCAGAGAGGGACTAAACAAGCCAATTAGTCGTAGTAGTGCATATATCATTTTGAGAGAGGCAGCTGAGTATGTTGGCCTTGAAAATATAGGCACACATACACTAAGGAAGACATTCGGTTACTGGCATTATAAGAAATTCAAGGATGTTGCTTTATTGCAAGAAATGTTCAATCACTCAAGTCCGGATATTACATTGAGATATATCGGAATCACCCAGGATACAATGGACAAAACGATGGACAATTTTGGGATATGAAATTAAGGACTCAAAATAATTTGAATCTAAAGGTAAGAACTTAATATTCACCCAATATTTATCCTTGATTAAAATTTCCAAAAGTTTATATTAATAGTAATTAATAATATTAGGAGTGGTGAATAATTTTGACGGTTGAGTATGAATTTCTTGAACAAATTTTTGGACCATTTATATCTAGTAAAAAGAAACCAAGAGAAATATATCATTATACAGATATTCATGGTTTTAAGGGGATTCTTGAAAATAAGGCTTTTTGGATTTCTCATATTGACTTCTTAAATGATATGAATGAAATAAAATATACTTTAGGGTTAAGCAGAGAAATAATGTTTTCCTTTTGTGAAAAATATGGATTAAGTGAAAGTGAAACAGAATCTATCATGAGGGATTATGACATGTTAATTACTTTGTATTTTGAACAGGAAAAAAAGAATTGTTATTCACTTTCCTTTAGCACCAACCCAGATTCAAATTTACTATGGTCAAATTATTCAAAAAATGATGGATATTGTATTAAGCTTGATTTAAATAAGCTAACTGCCAGCTTTAAAAAGGCTGGATTGAATGTGATTGTTTCACAAGTAAATTATGATATTACTCAGCAAAAAAAGCTATTAGAACCCGTATTAATTAGTATGTTTTATACCATAAGAACTCTTAATGGAAAATCAGTTGATTTCAATGAAGTTTTAGCTAAATCGCCATCAGATAATAAAACAGAAGCTCCAGCAGCTGATTTAGAAGTGATTTTGGACGAGGCAATAGCAGAGATATTACAAAATGACGCTTCAGCAGTTGATTTAGAAGAAGTTTTAAAAAAAACTGCCGAAAAGATCTCAAAAGAAAAGGTTTCAGCAACTGACTTTGCTGAAATTTATAAAGAGCTCTCAGAAAGAACTTATGCGACAATTTTGCTTGGCAGTTTAGAGTTAGTAAATTATATCTCTATATTTTTTAAAGATGTTTGCTTTGCACAGGAAGAAGAGTTTAGGTTAGCTATCAGAAATATAGAAACCTATCAATGTAGAATATCGAATGGGACTTTTATTCCTTATATAGAATCGAAATTTGATAAAAAAGCTGTTTTAGGTGTAAGTATTGGACCAAAAAACAATATGGATATTAATTTGGAAGGGCTTCGCAAATTTCTCAAATTAGTGGATATTGATATTTCATCTGATGAGATTAAAAAATCAAGTATACCATATCGATTCTAGAAATATTATATATTTGCTCACTATGGAATAAAATATCATATTTGCTTTAGTAAAGATAAATTTATGGACTCACCTGTTTAGTAAAAGGTGAGTCTTAATTTTGCTTTTTAGATCAGCTCGCCAAAATGAGAAAATGTCCAACTGATTTTAAGGAAATGGCTGAAAAGCAAGAGGGGCAAAAGATTCAGCGTTTCCCTGAGTTAGACACAATATTAGATATGGTGAATTGGTGAATTGTGTGGATAAATGATATATCCAGTTATATAATGTTCTTAAAAAAGATTGGAGATTAATGGTGAAAGAAAAAGTAAATGTTTTGCATTTTGTATACATTTGTATTATTGCACTTTTAATAATTGTTTCAATATTAGTATATGTATTTGGAGGTAATGAGGATGCAGGGAATCAAGTAAATGTAATGGCCACAGGAATTTCTATTGTTCTAGGAGTTATAGCTATTTTTATGACATTAGCTGATGTTGCTGGTCAAAGACAATCAATCACTGAAATCAAAGAAACTGCTAAGAAATTAACGGATTTTCAAGAATTAGCACAAGAAAAAATAACAGAACTATTATTAGCATTGGAAAAGGTTGATGATTTAAAGAATACTATGAAAAATAATACGTCTGAATTAAAGAACTTTACAGAGAACGTATTAAAAGAAGAATTTGAAGTACAAGGGACAATTTCAAATGAACAATTAAAAGAAATCCATTTAAAATTAAATAATAAATACAACGAAATCAATCAACGGTTCAAAAAAATTGATATGGGATCAACAAAAGATAGTAATAGCATTCAAAAAAAGAAAAGTATTTTGAAGTTTAGGAAATGGGTTAAAGCCACTTTTCCAGAAAGCGATACAGAAGATTATAGTGCTTTTCTTGATGAAGTGTATAATTCTTTTAATATTGCTGATATAAAATTTATATTACCCTATTTGAGGGAAAGTGGAGTTATTTATACATACGATAATAGCAAAGTTGTTGACGTAAAATATATCAAGAATGTCCCGCCACAATATTTATAAAATGGCACACTTTTGGCACGATCTTGGCAAAGCATTTTGTCTGAGAGTAGTTATGATGGTATTAGGTGATAAATTGAGAGCGACTTCCTTTGCGGAGGTCGCTTTTTATCAAAAGGTTTACATCCTTTCCGATAAATATAAGGGAGGGATAATATGTCTAATGAAAATCAATATATTGAAGCAGCGAGAATAGCAGCAGAAACGGCTTCAAGAAATACACAACTCACGATGATAATTGCTATTGTAAGTGCATTGATAGCTTTGTTAGGTGTTGGTTTAACTGCCTGGATTACATATAAGAATGCATCTCGAAATGCTATAGTTGATGCTTTAGTCAAACAAAGAATAGAATGGTTAAATAACTTAAGAGAAAAGTTTGTTGAATTTAATACTTTAACTAATGAGATTTATTTAGATGTAAATCGTCGTAAGATCACAGGAACAGGGTCAGATAACTTATTAGATAAATATCACTTACTAGAGAAAACTAAAACACATATTAGGTTATTGTTAAATCCACAAGAAGTTAGTGCCAATACATTGAACGAACTTTCTCAAGAGTTAGTTATGCTTTTATTTGAAGGTGAAAATATAGATATTGAAGTATTAACAGACATACTCAGATCTGTAGATGTCAATCAGCAAACAATCTTGAAATCCGAATGGAAAAGAATAAAAGAAGAAATCAAACAAGGTAGAGAGTTGAATTCATTTGAGGTATTTGCCATTTACACAAATACATTTAGTGAAATGATGCAGTTATTGGTAATTAAAAGAGAAGAATAATTTTCAAGCATCCTTCGGGGTGCTTTTTATTTTGGGGAGGCATAATTGTGAAAAAATCATTGAAACCATGCAATGAACCTGGATGCCCTCAACTAACGCGCGAAGGATATTGCCAGCAGCATAAGACATCGAAGCCGTTATATGATCTGCACCGTGAATCATCGTCTCGCCGTGGGTATAACAGCCGATGGCGTAAAGCGCGTGAAGGCTATTTAAGAAAGCATCCTTTGTGTCAGTCTTGTATGCTACAAGGCAAACGTATTGCCGCTACAGTAGTGGACCATATCAAACCGCATAAGGGAGATAAGAAACTGTTTTGGGATTCTTCTAACTGGCAGCCGCTGTGTGAGTCCTGCCATAACAGAAAGACCGCTAAAGAAGATGGAGGGTTTGGAAATGGATTATAAAAAATGCACATGTGATCACTGCGGAACAATCTTCATAGTTAAATACTGTTCTAGGATTATGAAGATCGGCCGTGGAATCAAACGTCACTTTCTTGTATGTCCAGGGTGTAAAGCTGAGTACACATCCTACTATACAAACACTGAAATCAGAAAGCAGCAAAGCAGGATCAGTAAGCTATATAATGCTGTTCGGATGACGAGGAACAAAAGCCTACTTGATCAACACCAAAAGAAAATAGATTCAATACGAGCAGATTTAGAAAGAGAAATGAATCAGCTTCGCATTGAAGTTGAAGGCACCCCCCGGGGTTAAATCCCTAGAAACGATTTGGCGTAGACCGCGTCTCCCTCAACATCGCGAGAAATTCCCTAAATGAAAATTCGGAAGGAGGTGAGGGGATGGCAAGGCCGAGACAACCAGTTGACTTGTTGCTAGTGAAAGGGAAGAAAAACCTTACCAAGAAAGAGATTGCAGAAAGAAGAGAGCAAGAAATAAAGGCACCAGATGACAAAGTGAAAGCTCCTTCTTACTTACCAAAAGACTTAAAAAGAGAATTCAAAAAGATAGCGGACGAGCTAAAAAACATCGGAATTATGACAAATTTAGATGTTGATGCGCTTGCCCGTTTTTTGTTTGCAAGAAAACAATACCTACAAATAACAGAAATCATATTAGATACGCCGATCACAACCCTTGCTGAAAATTCAGAGGGAGAAAAGTTTGAAATTGCGAATGCTGCCTACAGTGATCTTCTTATAAATCAAGACAAGCTGTTTAAGCAATGCAGACAAGCATCAAGTGATTTAGGATTAACCATTTCCTCTCGCTGCAAACTTGTCATTCCGAAAAAAGATGATGGGAAACCGAAGTCAAAAGAAGAAGAACGCTTTGGAGGTCGCATGTAATGCTAACGCAGGAAATGACCGCAGAGCTTTTAATTGAGCGTGTATGGTCATATTGCGAAAAGATCGAATCGGGGGAAATAAAAGCAGGCAAGAAACACAAGTGGGCTGTCCAAAGATTTATTGAAGACGTAGAGCGGTTAGCAGATGAAGATTGCCCTTATTATTTTGACGCGGAAGCAGTCCTAGATTTTTACGAATGGGCCAAACAGTTTAACCATGTTGAAGGCGTATTGGCCGGTAAACCTATTGAGCTTACAGACTTTCAACTATTCATGGCTGCTAATATCTATGGGTTTTACAAAAAGATCAATGGTGCCAGGCGTTTTAGAAAGGCTTATATTCAGTTAGCGAGAAAAAATGCGAAATCACAATTGCTGGCTATCATGGCTTCATATGAAATATTTCCCACTAAGGAAAAACATCGTGTGTTTATTGCTGGTTGGTCAAGGGAGCAGTCAGATGAAGTCTATCAAGCAATCCTTGAGCAACTACAGCACGCACCTATTTTAGAGGGGAAATACACAGACGCCAACGGACAGGTCACGAAATATGCGACAAATTCAATTATCAAACCGTTATCCCGTGAAGCCCGAAAAGTTGGCGACGGAAAAAACCCATCACTAGGGATAGTTGACGAATATATGTCTCATGAAACAAGTGAAATATATGATGTTATTGATAGTGGTATGGTCGCCCGTCGTAGCCCTTTGATGATTATCATTACTACTGCAGGTTTCAACTTAAACGGGCCGTGTTTTAAAGAGTATCAGTATGTTTCTAAGATTCTTGATCCCGACATTGAAATTGAAAACGATGATTATTTTGTTATGATCTGTGAGCTTGATCCCCAAGACGATATAAAGGATGAATCGAACTGGATCAAGGCAAATCCGATAGTCGCAACTTACCCGGAGGGGATGGAATCACTAAGGGCAGCGTTAAAAGTTGCATTAGATGTGCCTGAAAAGATGAGAAGTTTCCTTACAAAAAACATGAATGGATGGGTTGATCAAAAAGACAACGGATATATGAAAATGTCTAAATGGCGGGCCTGTCATGGTGAAATACCCGATCTAAAAGAAATGGCGATCTATCTTGGTTTAGATTTATCTATGACAACGGACTTGACTTCTGTCGGGTGGGTTGGCGTTCTTGATGGTTTTTATTATGTCGGCCAGCATTCCTTCATTCCAGAGGAAAAGGCAAAAGAGAAAATGGCTACTGATAAAGTGCCTTATGATTTATGGCGTGATCAAGGTTGGATGACATTCACACCAGGGGAGGCAGTTGACTATCAATTTGTCGAAAGGTGGATCATTGAATTTGCACACGTCAACAAATTAAGGGTCATTGAAGCTGCTTACGACAAATGGAATGCGCTACACCTTGCACAACGGCTTGAGAGTAAGGGATTTAATATGGTTGAGCTGCCGCAAAGGATTCAGCATCTATCTTTACCCACAAAGGATTACAGACAAAAGGTATACGAGGGAAAGGTCATTCATGGGAACGATCCTCTTCTAACTTTTGCGTATAATAATGCGATCATTAAACAAGATGCTCAAGAAAACATCATGTTAGACAAAGCGAAATCACCGCAAAGAATAGATCCAGCTGCAGCAGTTATGAATGCTTTTGCAAGAGCAATGTATCACGATATGGGTGCAAACGTTGACTTAAACGAACACTTTTCAGGAAATTTCAGTTTTTAGGATGTGAGAGAGTGAAAAAATTCATTGTACTTCTGAAATCAATATTAAACGACTTGCTGTTTATCGGAGGGTGCATCTTTATTCTGCTGGCAGCGTATCGGGTAAATACAAACATCGGTCTATTTCTGACGGGTGTATTTTTTATGTTTTATGCCTACTTGCTGTCAAATCATGCGCGGCAGAAAGAGAGGTGAAATAAATGTTTATAGATAAGTTTTTTGAAAAACGATCCAGCTCAACAACAATAGACGGTTTCAGTCAGCTGATCAATCTATTCGGAGGTCGAGAAACGGCAAGCGGTGAAAGAGTGAGTGAAAGCAATTCACTTGTGCAGCCGGACATTTTCGCATGTGTTAACGTACTTTCTGATGACATCGCAAAGCTACCGATACACACTTTTAAAAAAGAGAGTCAAGGAGTCAACAGAAACCCTAATCACCCATCTGCCTATGCAATCTACGCAAGGCCGAATCCATACATGACTGCTTATGTGTGGAAAAAACTGATGATGACGCATGTCCTCACATGGGGAAATGCTTATTCGATGATTGAATTTGGGGCACATGGTTTCCCTGAAAACCTTTACCCGTTGCGGCCGGATTCAACAATAGCATACATCCATCCCGACTCAGGGAGGCTTTGGTACCAAACCACTGTTAACGGAAGAACGATGGAACTATATGAACACCAAGTGCTGCATTTTAAAGGTTTATCAACGGATGGCATTCACGGTAAGTCGCCTATTGGGGTAGTGAGAGAGCATATAGGCGCTCAAGCAGCTGCCACAAAATATAACGCAAAACTATATAAAAACGAAGCCACGCCGCGAGGCATTCTAAAAGTACCTTCTTTCTTGGATGAAAAACCAAAAGAGAACGTCCGTAAAGAATGGCTGCGGGTCAACCAAGGTGAAAACATAGCCATTATTGATAATGGACTAGAATATCAATCTATTGCCATGCCGTTGCAAGAAGCCCAATTCGTCGAGTCGATGAAGTTCAACAAAGCTCAAATTGCAATGATATATAAAGTTCCGTTGCATAAACTCAATGAGCTTGATAAAGCCACATTTTCAAACATTGAGCATCAATCCTTGGAATACGTAAAAAACACATTGCAACCATGGATCGTGAATTTTGAACAAGAATTAAATATTAAGCTGTTTACTGACAATGATCAAAAAGCGGGTCATTATGTAAAATTCAATGTTGATAGTGAGCTGCGCGGCGATAGTAAAACTCAAGCAGAGTATTTTAAGACCATGAGTGAAGCGGGTCTTTTAAATAAAAATGAGATTCGCGACTTGATTGAGAGAAACCCTATTGAACATGGCGAAAAATATCTATCTAGTTTGAATTATGTGTTTCTCGACTTTATGGAAGAATACCAGCGGCTTAAAGCTGGTTCAACCGTGAAGGGAGGTGACAGCAAGAATGAGTAAAGAAAAAGAAGTGCGGCTGCTCACGACGCCAATTGAGATACGTTCCGACGGTGAGGGACAAGCTGAATATGTGGAAGGCTATGCTTTGAAGTTTGAAAAATGGTCCGAGCGTTTGGGGTGGTTCAAAGAAATTATCAGCAGGAGCGCTTTAGAATCTACCGATCTATCAAACGTCATTGCACTTTTTAACCATCGTGAGGATTTTCCTCTAGCAAGAAACACCGTTCCAGGGGAATCAGGACGGCTTGAACTCGAAATAGATGGCATAGGTCTTAAATTCAGATTTAAACCGTCAGACACGTCATATGCGCGCGATCTCATGGAGAATATACGCAGCGGCGTTATTAATCAATGTTCTTTTGCCTTTTCGTTGGATTACAACGGAGACGAACCCGACGAATGGAGAATTAACGAAAACGAGGACATATACGAACGAAGAATAAACAACATTCACCGCATTTATGACATATCTCTTGTAACGACACCAGCGTATAGCGATACCGAAGCTGTGGTAGGTGCCCGCAGCTTAGAGAAAGTAGAAGAAATGAAAGAACAACGAAGCACACCAACAGATGAAACTTTAAAAATTGAATTGGAACTATTAAGCCTTGATCTTCCAGAGTAAGGCTTTTTTGCGTTCTATGAGGAGGAAAAATAAAAATGTCTAAAAAAGAAATTGAATTACGTCAGCAGTTTACGCAAAAGAAAGAAGATGCTAATAAAGCACTAGCGGAAGGAAAAACAGAGGAAGCGCGCCAGCTTCTCGATGAAGTGAAAGAGCTTAAGAATCAAATTGAATTGATGGTAGAAGGACGATCACTTGACGTTCCTGACATATCTAACGTTGGTCCTTTTGTGCCGGAGCTAGAACGTAACCCTGAGGGACGAAAAGGAGCCGAAGGGGATAAGGAAGAACGTCAAAAGAAATTCACCAAGTTGTTCATGAAGTCTCTTCGAGGTAAATCCTTAACACATGAAGAACGTGAATTCCTAGAAAATCCTGAGTTTAGAGCGATGTCAGGAAAAAACGAAGAAGATGGCGGAATCCTGATCCCTGAAGATATTTCAAGAACCATTAAAGAATTAAAGCGGGAGCAATTACATCAACTTGAGCAATATGTCACGGTCGAGCCGGTTGCAACCCGGTCAGGTAGTCGTATGCTTGAAAAAAATGCAGACATGACACCGTTCCAAGACATCGAGGAAATGGCGGAAATTCCAAAAACAGATCAGCCTAAGTTTAAAAAATTAACATATAGCATCACCGATTATGCAGGGCTTTTACCACTTTCAAATACATTGCTACAAGATACTGATCAGGCCATCATGACGTATGTGGCGAAATGGTTTGTCAAAAAATCAGTTGCGACAAGAAATGCGCTTATTCTGAAAATCATTGATGACTTAAAAAAGGTTGAATTTAAAGGTTTGGATGACATTAAAAAGACTTTAAACGTTACGTTAGATACCGCCATTTCAGCCGGTGCGATCATTATGACAAACCAAGACGGATTTAACTATCTTGATCAATTGAAAGATGCGGACGGCAAATATCTACTCAAAGATATTCCTTCTGAACCAACAAACAAAATGCTGTTTGGTCGTCGTGTGGTGGTGATCTCAAACAAAGTCTTAGAAACAAAAGCAGGGAAAGCACCTGTAATTGTTGGTGATTTAAAAGAGGCAGTTGTCTTATTCGATCGTCAGCAACAATCTATCGACTATACGAATCTTGCGGCAGGATCGTTTGAGACAAACACAACGAAAGTACGAGCGATTGAACGTGAAGACGTTGTGGCTTGGGACAAAGAAGCGGTAGTATACGGCCAGTTGTCAATAAGCGAGTAAATAAAAAAGAGGTGAATAAGTCATGCGAGTGACAAAAAATTACACCACTGACGGCGGAGATCGAACTGTTATCGGTGGTGTTTTAGAATTTGCGGGCGGAAAAATCGTTAAAGACGGCGAGGAAGTAAGTTTAGGTGGTGGCGGATCAGCTGCACCAGGAACCGTGACACATGAAATGCTGGCCGAAAAAGCGGTTCGTTCGGTAAACATCGGGACGGGAAGCGTCATGCCGGAGCATCTTAATTCGTCTATTGAAACTAGACTCAAGGGAATGGAAGACGAGATAAAAGAGCTGCAAAGTAAACTGAGCAAAGAATAAGCAAAGAATAAACAAAGGAAAGGAATTGATCTAACATGGCAAAAGATTTTTTGAATGAAAGTAACGGAGTATTAACATCTGCAGAGGCAGACGCTGATGGAAAACCCATCACTGCTGTATACGTAAAAGGAAACAGCGAAGAAAATCCTCTTTACATTCATGGGATGCAGGGTGAAAAAGGACCAAAAGGTGATACCGGTCCTCAAGGTCCAAAAGGCGATCCAGGAGAGCAGGGCCCGAAAGGTGATAAGGGTGATGCTGCTGTTATTGAGGAAGGCGCAGTTACAAATAAACACCTAGCAGATAAATCTGTTAACTCTCGTACTTTAGGCACTGGCAGTGTTATGTGGGAGAATCTCAATTCTGCAGTAAAAGAAATGATCACCGATTTACAGACGCGAGTCAATGAGCTTGAGGGTAAAGAAAATACTGAATAAGTAGGCGGTCTTCTATGGATTTAAAAATGCTGAAAGATGAATATTTAAAGATTGATACCGACCAAGATGACGCCTTGCTTAAAACCTTAATTACTGCAGCAAAGGGATATATCAAAAATGGTATAGGACGTTATGTGGAAGGAAATGCACAGTATGCGCTTGTAACAGGCATGCTTGTTGCACATTGGTACGAAAATCGAGGGGTGTATGAGTCAGGCGTTTCCGGCTCATCCATCCCTTTTACTATTCGGGACCAACTAACTCAACTTCGCTATGTGGAGGCAGAAGAGGATGAAGAAAATAAGCGAGTTGAATCGCCGATTAACTTTTCAAGTAAAGAAAAGGGTACAGGATGATGAGCTGAATTGGAATGAATCCTACGAAAATGCTTTTGAGACATGGGGTTCAATTGAAGGATTTTCCGGCTCAAAATCAGACACGCTTGTTGCAGGTGCGTTAGGCGTTAAGTCACCAAAGAAAATCACAATAAGATACCGGGAAGACGTTAAGCAAGACATGAGAATCCTTCTTCAAACTGGAACAGACGAGGCAGGAGAGCCAATCTATCGCACTTTCGATGTAATGGATTATAACGACATAGAAAACAAAAAGAAACAGCTTGAAGTCACATGTAATGAGGTCGGTATTAATGGCTGATATGGATATTGAAGGATTTGAAGATTTAACGAGATATTTTAATAAAATCGGTGACGACGTCGAAAAAGCTGAAAAGATAGCACTTAAAGCTGGCGGCGAGGTGATAGCCGCGCACCAAAAAAGTAACGTGAATAAGAGTTCAAAAAATCAGCCTCACATGGTCGATAACATCACTGTTTCAGCTGCAAGAGAATCAAAAGACGGTGAGATGTTTGTATCGGTTGGGCCAAATAGAAAAGTCGCTTACAGAGGGCGATTTTTAGAGTGGGGCACGTCTAAAATGCCGCCGCATCCATTTATAGAGAAAGGCGGAATCGAAGGGGAGGGACAAGCTGTGAAGATCATGGAAAGAATTATCACGGCGCCTATTAAATGAGCTTTGATGCAAAGAAAGAATTGAGTGCAGCGTTAATAAAAAACGATGAATTAAAGCAGCTTGTCACGGGTGGTTTTCATAATCTTGTGGCTGATGATGTGGCCGCATTCCCTAGAGTTGTGTTTTCAGAGATTACAGATAGGGACCAGGAATACAGAGACAACCAAGCAGCTGCTAGTGAAGTTCGTTTTCAGCTAAGTGTATTTTCAAAAGCAGACACGCGAACGCATGAAACAGAAATAGCAAAACAGATAGACAAACTGATGAAAGGTTTAGGTTACGGAAGGTACGATTCAGTCGATCTTTACGAAACAGATACAAAAATCTTTCACAAGGGTATGAGGTACGTCAAAACATTTTTCTAGGAGGAAAATAGATGGGGAAAACAATCTACGGATTAGACATGTTTCATTATGCTGAACTTATTCAGGATGATGACAAAGGACTTGAATACGCAAAGCCTGAAAGGTTGCCCGGTGCCGTAAACGTCAAAGTCGATCCTAAATCCGAGCAATCTAAATTTTGGGCTGATAATGGCGTCTATGATTCATTTAACAACATGGGTGACATTGACCTTGAGGCAGAACTAGCAGATTTGCCTATTGAGGTGCAAAACAAGATTTTCGGTCACAAGGTCGAGAATGGAATTTCTTTTGCCAGTTCTGATGATAAGGCTATTTTCTTGGCTTTCGGGTTTAGAGCGAAAACATCTACGGGCGGGCATAGGTTTTATTGGTTCTTAAAGGGATTACCTGAATTGCTGGCCAATGAAAATAAAACCACAGAGGGTAAAGCAGACCCTGAAACAGCAAAATTCAAGGCGGGCTTTATGACACTGCAAAACAAAAAAGGAAAAAATCGTTGGAAGGCTCAAGCTGAATTCGATGAAGGATTTGACCCGGATGAATGGTTTAAACAAGTTGTATATGACGGGACATCCTTTGCCACGGGAAAAGATACAGAGGATTCCACAAGTTCTGTAGACATTGGGAAGGGCGTTTAATAACGCTCTTTTTTATTTTGTAATCGGGAGGCAATAACATGGAAGCACTGACAATAGATCTACATTTAAACGGCAAGAAAAAGAAGTTCTCGACACCTAACTTTATCACAGGTGCCTTGTTTAGAACGGCTGTAGAAATCGTGGAAGACTTTGAATCAAACGATCCTGAAAGATTTCATACGAGTGCTCAAACCGAGTTCATTTGTAACGTGTTCGGAAACAAGTTTACTGCAGAGGAATTCGATACAGGTATTGACGCACGTCTTTTGACCAAAACCATCTTTGCGACCGCACAATATGTCATTGGGAATATTGCTGAGGCAAGCAATATATTAAATCCCGAAGCCGCAAAGGAAGCAGAGCCGGGGGAGTAAGTTTGTCCGATGCTGTCCTTGATATGTATAACGCATTAGAGGACATTGGCTTTACTCAAAATCAGATAGACGAAATGGACATTGTCTATCACCTAAAACGCCTTGCACGTAGGAAAGAAGCGAGCAAGGAAAAGCCAAGTAAGAACGCTACAGCATCGGATAAACCTTTATATATTGATCAGATACCTGGACTGTAAAAAGGTGGTGAGGGATTGAGCAAAGACATTAAAGTAAAGCTGTATTCTAATTCGTCCCAATTTAACGGGGAAATGAAAGCAATTGCCGTTCAAATGAAGAACATAAAGTCTGAATTTGAAAAGAATCGGACTGCCGTTGGTGTGTGGGGCAATGAGTTGAAAACATCACAGACGAAAGTCAAAACCCTTTCACAACAATTAGATCAGCATAAAATGAAGGTTAAAGCACTTGAAAGAGCTTATGCAGATTCAGCTATCAAGAAGGGAAAGGACGCACAAGAGACACAAAACCTTGCCCGTCGTTTGAACTATGCAACAGCCGAAATGAATAAGACGCAAAATGCGTTGACTGAGACAACGAATAAAATCAAGAAAATGGAAGCTGAAATAAAACGTACTTCATCTTCTATGTATAAGATGGGCCAAAGAATGAATACAGTTGGCAACACAATGAGAAGCAAGGGTGCTTCAGTAGCGATGACTACAGGTGTTGCTTTTGCTGGCTTGGTCCTCCCACTAAAAGATGCTGTAGAAGTTGGTATGTCATTTGAAACACAAATGAGCAAAGTAAAAGCTATTTCAGGGGGAACAGCTGCGGAAGTCGAAAAGCTGAAAAACCAGGCTAAAGAGTTGGGGGCAACAACTGTTTTCACCGCCAGCCAAGCAGCAGACGCACAAAGCTTCCTGGCAATGGCCGGATTTAAAGCAAACGACATTTACGCAGCGATGCCAGGTATGCTGAATTTAGCAGCAGCAGGTCAACTAGATTTAGCCGCCGCCGCCGACATTTCATCTAATATGATGCAAGCTTTTGCCATGAAAGCATCGGAAGCTGGGCACGCATCAGACGTAATTGCATACGGTGCAGCTAACGCAAACACGAATGTGGAGCAAATGGGGGAGGCCATGAAGTTCCTTGCGCCTAATGCTAATTCATTGGGTTGGGGTCTTGAAGAATCAGCGGCCGCAGTCATGGCGTTTGGTGACGCAGGTTTACAAGGTTCTATTGCAGGACAAGCCTTTGGTACGTCTCTAATTAGGTTAGCGACACCAGCTAAAAAAGCTCAAAAAGAAATTGATAGATTAGGCTTTGCGTTCTTTGATGCGGCGGGAGATATGAAGAGTATGCCGGAAGTTGTGGCCGAAATGGAAAAGGGCATGAAGGGCATGACGAAGGAACAGCAAGCCGCAACCTTAAAAACCATTGTCGGAGCTGAATCATATAAACATTGGGCTATTCTTTTACAAAAGGGCAGTAAGGCATTAAAAGATAACACGAAGGCGCTAAAAGAATCGGACGGTGCGGCTAAAAAAATGGCTGATACAATGCTTGATAATGCGCGAGGCGGTATCATTGCTTTTCAATCAGCTGTGGAAGGCGCGAAGATTAAACTCACTGAAAGTCTACTTCCTGCACTTGGGAACCTAGCTGATAAAGGTGCAGATATCGTTTCCATGTTTAACAAAATGGATTCTGCCACAGCCCAAACGGTTGCTAAAACGGCGCTGTTTGCTACGGGTGTCCTGGGTGCCACAACAGCAGTCGCAACGCTCACAATGGGTATCGGTGCACTCTTAGCATTTACGGGTCCAGTGGGGCTTGCTATAGTTGGTGGAACGGCTTTACTAGGCGGTATTGCCGTAGCGACATATGCTTATAATGAACAGCTGAAAAACCAAAAGAAACGCCAAGAAGAAGTAAAAGAATCGGCTCTTCTATATGGTGAGGGTGTTTCTAAAGCGACACAAAAAGCGGCCGAATCATATGTCAATCTACGTGAAAAAGCCACTTCACAGCTATTTCAATTAACTCAGGTTTCAGGTGAAGAAGCAGATAAGATGGCAAATAGGTTACTTAAAACTTATCAGAAAATGTCATCTTCTTTAGTTAAAGAATTAGAAGGATTTAAGACAGACGCATTGGCTGTACTTAATGGTCTTTTTGAAGATCAAGAAGGGAAAATGAAAGAAAAGGGCGAGGAATGGTCTGATCAGCTTGTCGGAAAAATTGATCAAGATGTACAAACAGTTCGTAAGAAAATGAAGCAGTTTGAGAAGTTAAAGGAAGAGACGGGCCTAATCACGTCTAATATGAACGAAGTACAACGCAGAACATTTAACGAGATTATAACATTCTTCCAACAGTCTACAAGTAAATTTGCTGCAAATCAAAAGGACGCTTTGGCTATCCAGCAGAGAGTTTCCGAGAGCCAAAATAAGTTATCTTTTAAAAATGCTAAAGGCTATAACGATCAGATCACTGAATTGTATAAGGAAGGTCAGAAGGCAGCAAAAAAAAATAGAGATTATATGGCTCAAGTGATGGATGAGGCCCTTGCTAAAGAAGCAATAAACGCTGAACAGCATAAGGCTCTAAAAGCCAAAATTAATGCAGACTATCAAAAGTCTCTTGCTGAAAACCTAAACACATATAAGAAAAGCTCAGAAGCTCTTTTTGATCAAATGTCTAAAGATGGTCAACTGTTAGATTTAGAAACAGGTAAAGCGTTGGAAAGACAAAAAGAGTATTCAAGTAACTCAATGGGAATCTTCGTAGAAATAGAAGAAAGCGAGACTGCATATCAAGCGCGCTGGGCTGAAAAACAGGTCGCATTTTTGCAAAAGCTAGGAGACAGCAAAGAAGAAGCGCTAGAGCAAACAAGGAAATCCCTCATTGAGTTTAACGAAGGATTAGGACTAGCAAGTGATAAAGCTGCCTCCGAGGCAGACAAAACAATTGCCAAAGTAGAAAAGAAGATGAACCGCGAAACATCTGCCCGTAATTCAGGAAAGAAAATAGGGAATGAATTTGCTGATGGTCTAATAGATGCTACACCAAATACATTGGCGAGTGGTTCTATTCTAAAACAGTCACTGGATCTGAAATTACGTGAGGAAAACGGCATCCCTAGAATTGCAGGAAAAGAAAAAGGTCAATCGTTTAGTGACGGTATTAATTCGTCAAAAGTTAACGTATCTAACAGCGGATCAGTCCTACAGCAAGCACTAAAACAAAAGCTAAGTGAAGGCAATGCAGAAGCTAAAACATTCGGCTCTCAAAAGGGTCAATCATTTAGCGCGGGCATAAGCTCAACAAAAGGCAGCACAAGTGCGGCGGCAAGCAGTGTAAATCAAACAGCGTTATCAAACCTAAACAAAAATACCACTAAAGCCACGCAAGCAGGTGTAACAAAAGGGCGAAGTCACAGTTCAGGAATAACAAGCACAAAAGGCGCCAATACGTCTGCAGCATCTTCCGTTAGTGCGTCAGCAACAGCCCAGCTTGCCAAAACCACCGATGGCGGAGGCGGACAAAAAGCAGGGGTTCAGTTTGCATCAGGAATCCGTAGCCAAGCGGGAAACGCTAGTAATTCAGGTAGCACCGTAGCACAATCGGGAAAACAAGGCTTATCAAGCGTGAAAACAACTAGCACAGGGGCTGATTTTTCTAAAGGATTTGCTAACGGTATTCGTAGTATGGGTGGCACCGGCGGGACAATTTGGAAAGCTGCTTGGGCCATCGGGAAAGTTGCAATACGTTCGCTGAAAGATTCCATACAATCAAAATCACCTGCGAAAAAGACCATCGCAGAAGGAGTGAACTTTGGGGACGGCTTCATCATTGGGCTTGGAGAAAAAGCGCAGGACGTGAAAAAGAGCACAGCAGCTATGGCGCAAGGTGCTATGTCGTCATTTAAGTCTGAAATTAATAGAATGGCTTTTAACATCCAGGGAGCAGCAGATGAGATAAACACAATGCGTGTCGAACTGACTGTGAAAAACGAAATTGATACGCCTGTATTAAACCAAAAGTTAGACACTCTTATTAGCCTTCTATCAAATAACCTACAAACTAATAATGAAAGCGTAAGTGCTGCAGGGCAAACAATTAAAATCCATCCTTCGCCTGTCATTATTGGTGGTGAGCATTTAGCAGACATCGTTTTTAATCAAGGAGACACATCCATACTAGATAAAAAGAGCGCTCAAAAATACGAGCAGAACGCGTATAAAGGAGGGCTGAAAAGATAATGGATCTGTATTTTGATTTCAGAGACGGAATGGGGGAGCAACCTTTATCGGGGTTGCTGCCCTATTTTAAGTTACTTAGCTTTGCGCCTGATGCGCCGAGCACTGACAGGGAGCTTGTACAGTTAACTAGGTTTAACGGACTTGTACCGACGCAGCATCCACGGGACATAGTGTACAAAGAAAGGTCTATCAAGGTTGAGGTATTGCTAGATGCTAAAATCGCAGCAAACTTTTATCAGTACAGACATGAGTTTTATGATCTCGTTGTTCAGCCCTCCTGGTATTACATTTCATGTGATCTTCTTCCTGGGAGGCGTTTTGCGGTTACATGCGATGGGGGCTTTCAGATCCCTAAAGACAAACAAAAAAATCAGGTGTCTTTCCAAGTAGATTTCACTAATATCACAGGATTGGCAGAGTCAAAGGGCACGTCTTTAAGCGCGCAGAACTTTTCTAATGAAAGATGGTTTTCAGGAATGGGTATCCAAAGGCGCGACGATCTGCAGTACCGATTTAAAAACAAAAAACGGTTCAGTGTATTCAATCCTGGCTTGCCTATTAACCCACTGCAGCATGATTATAATGTGCTGCTAAACGCAAAGGGAAAAAACGTGACTATCATCAATCACACGAATAACGAAAGGTTGAAAATAGAGGCTGATTTAAAAATGTCTCAGCAGGTCAGGAACCTGAAACAATATACCGTTGTCGGCAATAAAAGATTGAAAACGTCGGGAAGGCTGCCTTCATTAGATAAAGGCATGAATGAGTTTGAGATTCAGAATACCAATGATTTTGAAATTGTATTCGATACAAGATTTTATTTTCCGTAAAAGGGGGATGTCATGGCTGCAGCGGATTTTATAAAAAAACTAGCACCAGGGGCGCAGAAGGTTTACAAGAAATATAATGTCCTTGCGAGCCTTGTCATTGCCCAAGGGTGCTTAGAAAGTGGTTTCGGTTCCAGTGGTCTTTCTCAACAAGCAAATAATTTGTTTGGAATCAAAGGCACATATAACGGGAAATACGTTCTCATGTGGACAAGCGAACAAGACAAAAAAGGGAACGTCACCAGGATACAAGCTAAATTTAGAAAGTATCCATCATACGCAGAGAGCTTAGCTGATCTTGGGAGCCTGTACACCCGTTTGAGTCGATATAAAGATGTAGTAGGCGAAAAAGATTATAAAAAGGCTACTGCAGCAGTTTCAAAAGCCGGATATGCTACCGACATAAATTATGCAACAAAATTAAACAGCATCATCTTTACTTACAAACTTACACAATATGACACCTTTGATGATGTGCCGGATGAACCAGAACCAGAAACACCAACTAAACCTTCTTATCCAAGCAAAGAGTATCAGGGTAAGGACGTAGAGTTAAATGACGGACTACCTTCTGATATTGATTTTAGGCAGCTGCACGTCTCAACCAAAGACGGCAAAGAGCTTGTGGAAATCGTTGGCGCTGTGTTGGAGCTTCAAGACGATACAACAGGTAAGAAGAGTTTTACCTTTACGTTGATGCGAACTGAGGATAACGGAACTGAATTTGATTTACTTGTTCCGGGGAACATACTGTATTTAGACGAGAAAGTATACAACCATCAAAAGTATTACATTACAGACATTGAGCTTGATCAGAGCAGAAAAAACGTGCTACAGAAAAAGGTAACGGCCAATCATGTGTATACTGTTCTTCTTGTAAATGACAGGGTCGAAGAGAAAACGTCGAAAAAACTGAACATCAAAGAAGCCCTAGACATTGCACTTGCTGACACACCTTTTCAATATGTACTGAAAGAAAAAGAATCAGCATTTGATACCGTTGATCAAGACGACTTCGGTGAAAAGAATAGGATCGAATTAATGGATCAGATTGTAGATGACTACGAAATAGAGCTTGATGTAAACAACTATGTCATCTATGTATATAAAAAAATGGGAAGAGTAGTAGATTACACTTTTGACAGCCGATACAATATGCCGGGCTTTAAATTAAAGATCAATGACCAAAACACTTCCACGAGAGCGTGGGGTTACGGTGCAGAAAAGAAAGCCGAGAAAAGTGATACTAAATCAACTGATACAAAAACGAGCGAGGATGAAAAGGAGAAAGAGCCTGAATACGAATTCGAGCCTATCCTATACATCCATCCTGACGAAGATAAATTTTTGATTGAGGGTAAGCCGCGCTGGGGTGAGCCAATAAGAGACGACACAGTAAAAAAAGCAAGCAACATGGTATCTGCTTTGAAAAAGCACGTAAACCCATATCCTGACGTGGTAGTTGAGGCTGAGTATCAGTATATCTATGAGCCAGCATTGCAGGGTATAGAAGAGGATTTTTGGAAAGGTGACACGATCCACGTCATTGCTGATACGGCAAACGGCATCACGTTTGAGGACGATGTAAGGTTAGTGTCTGTTACTTATAATCCCCTCAACCCGTATGACAGCCCTAAAATGACTTTCGCAAACTTCCGAAAAGACATTCAAGATTATCAAGTAAGCCAGGCACGGCAGATTAAGCAACAAAAAAGATATATAGATCAATTGATGAGAACGCTCAATTAGAAGCGTTTTTTCTTTTGGATTTGAAAGGAGTGAATAAATTGGTCCGGCTTAAAAAAGATTATGACACAACCCGAAACTCAGTCTATGAATCCCAATTGCGCGGCGACATGCAAACAGTTGAGAATGAGCTTAATAAGAACGCCAGTGAATTACAGTCTCACAAGGATAGTAAAAAAGCTCATTTATCTAGTCAGATTATGCATGGTCTATTTACGGTTGCCAACAGGATTGACAACATGTGGGCTAGATTGACAAACCTTGTTCTTAATCATGATGGTGATGATGTAAAAGAGGTAGTAGACACCCGCGTTGCGCTTGACGCAAGCATTCATAAAACAGCAAAAGATAGGTTAGACTATGATTTTGGTTTGATCATAAGTCGCTTAGATAGGCAACCTGACATTAACGTTCTAGATTTAGGCGCTGATCCAACTGGCAAATATGAATCTGCATTTGCGATTCAAGCAGCGTTAGACCGCGCTAAAAAAGGTAAAAGCGTCAGAGTGGTCGTGCCGCCGGGTGCTTACCGTCTAGGAGCGACGTTAGTCAATTGGGGTAATACCTGGTTTGATGCTAAGGGTGCCTATTTACTAAATTATCACGGCAAGACGATGATGACTAATGGTGACGGAACAGTTGAGTACCTGGGCTATGAAGGAAATGGAAATATATACATTGACGGAGGGACTTGGGATTGCCGAGGTACAGAATTTAAAACTAAAAACAACTGTTTTTCCTTCGGTCATGGTAAGAACATCTTTATTAGAAATTCTGCTTTTAAGGATGTCAGCGGTTATCATGCGATAGAATTTAACGCTTGTCAAAACTTTAAAGTGTTAGATTCAGATTTTTATGGATTCGTAGACCATGACGGCTCAAGATATTTCTCCGAGGCAATTCAGGTAGACCTTGCACAAAGAAAAGAAGTATTCGGCGCTTTTGGCGCTTATGACTTCACGACTTGCAAAGACGGACTAATTCAAGGCTGTAACTTTGGCAAATCTAACACACCAGGTACGCAAGCGTGGCCGCGCGGTGTGGGATCACACTCAAGCACAATCGGCTACTGGCACGAAAACATCAGGGTGAAGGATTGCTTGTTTGAGGATATGGACGGTTGGGCCGTTAGGGGTTACAACTGGAATGTCACTGACATTAAAGATAACACCTTGCGAAACTGTAGATTTGGAATAACGGTAAGCGCCATTGATCCAGCAAATAAACACCATACGTTGAACAACAAATTTGAGCAAATGTCCAGATCGCAGATATTCCGGCATGTTCACGTCTCAGGAAATACAATTCTGAACACGCGAGAGAACGAGGCCATTTATATCCGTGGAATCAATGATACTGGGTATGTGCGTAATGTTAATGTGCAAAACAACATTATTGATGGTGTTGGTGGGAAAAACCAGGCGGGCATCCGATTAGATGCTGTTAGAAACGGTATCGTGTCAGCCAATCAAATATCTAATACGTCAGGTGATGGAGTTTGGATGAATGATTGTGTTGGTGTTAATATCACAGGTGCAAATCAGATCAGTTTTATCGGTCGAGACGGTATTTCTGCATTTGGTGAATCTACTCTCTTACTAATTGCAGGAAACAACATCCGACGTCCGGGCAGGTACGGCATTGAACAGTCAGGCGTCCTCATATCCGTTATCAAAGATAATTTGATTACAGGTGCCGGTCATAGCAAACACGGGGCTTACGAGGCTATCAGAATAGCCAATAAATCAAAAGACATTTTACTGGCTGGAAATAGGTGTCGATCTCTCTCTAAATTAACCAAACGAGCTAGGGCAGGCATATACATTACGAACACTGTAAAAGGCGTAGTAAGGTATGGAAACGACTGCAAGGGTGACTGGACGATCAGCGGCATCGTAGACAATTCTAAAAATCCAAAAACGGATGCAAAGGACGTGGCGTAATGTATTTGGTCATGGATAAAGATAGATTAGAAGTGGCTTCGGCTTTTGTGTCGGGGGAGGATGTCACTGCTTATGACTTTGAAGGAAACCGAGTAATCCAGCTTGAGGGAGTCAACTTTGACAACGTGTATTTAGTAGACGAAGAAGGTCAAAGAGTTGAGTTTTTAAAAACTGCACCCGTTAGTCAAAATGAAATAGAAGAAATGAGAAACCTTATTAAAACGCTGAATGATAAGGTTCTGCAGCTAGAAAAGGAGGGAGGGCATGGCCAATAAAATATACAAAAATGGTTCGCTATCCTTTGTCATAGATGCTTACGATCAAAGCGTCTATGATTCTAAAATCATTTTTTCAACTCAAGATGTGGGCACAGCGAGACTTGTTTTTAAATTGCGTAAAGATGGTATGCCGTTACCTTTATCTGCAGTAGAGGGTAAGCTAGTTCTTTTGTTTTCTAATGGTTCTAAACATATTAGAAATATTTCACTGCTGGACAAAGTGGAAGGGGTAGCAGAATACATTTTAAACGATGAAGAGATTAAGCTATATGGAAATGTTCAAGCTTCCTTAAATCTTTTCTACAGCAATGGGCAATCCCTTTCTGTACATGAGTTTACATTTTCAATAAAAAAGAACTTAATAGATGAAAATATTGTTCCAGCAGCAGAATATTACATCGACCATTTTGACTCGTTGAAAGCAAAAATAGAACAAAAATCAGGGGAGCTTGAAGCGGAAATAAAAAAGCGCACCGATGTAATGCAGGGAAACATTGACGAGACTACAAAAGACCTGCAGATTCAGCTAGACAGGATGAAAGAAAAACTTGACGATCTTGATTCTTTGGAAACAAAAAAAGGTGCTCAAGATAAAGCTGACACAGCTCTGAAAACTGCAATTACTGCAGCTAAAGAAAAGGCGAACCAAGCATTATCTGATGCGCAGAAGTACACTGACGAATTATCTAAAAAAGCCCAGATGTATAAATTGACGACAGATTCAGGATATAGACAAGCAGTGCCAAATAAAATCGGAGGCACTAATTTGTTAGAGTTACCACCCGGTTTCTATTATGGAGCAGGCCAGTATTTCACCAATCTACCAACTACAAATGATACATCTTGGTTTAACGTTGATGTATTTACAACAGGTATTAGGAAAAACTTTCATGTCAGCCGGAGCGCTGATAATACACATTGGGTCGGAACAATTCATACAGACGGGACGTTTCGGGGATGGAAAAGAATACTAACAGTAGAAGATATGGCAAACAGCACTTATGTTGATACCTATGATCAAGATAATTCATCCGTTTCCGCTGCTGAAAATGTAGCGACAAAGCTTGTTTTTGGGGCAACACGAGCAGATGATTTATCAGAGTATAATCGGACTCGTGCTGAAATCACACTGAAAAATAGTGGTCTTTATTTGATCAGGCTTTATATAACTAGCACAAACATTACAGTTGGATCGGATAATATTTTATCGTGCTATGTGAATGGAACAGAATTTCAACGTTTTGGAAACTGGAATCCAGCAACATCATCAAGTACGTGCGTGCTTTATTTATTACAAAAATTTAAAGCTGGCGATAAGGTAACTTTTTATATAACGCCAAGAGGGACCAACAAAACAGTATCAATAAATACATCATACGTTACCATGTCTCGGTTGAGATAGGAGGCAAAGGGATGAATAAGGCACTAGCGATCAAATATCTGTACCCTTATGCAGAGTTAGATAGAGATTATTCAGTACGGGATGACGGAGAAGGGCAGTTTATAGACAAATGGTCTTTAGACGATCCTATGCCTTCGGACGAAGTATTGGAAGCCGCGTGGAATGAGTATCTATCCGAGAGTAATGAAAAGCCGTTATCAAATATTGAAAAACAGTTACTGGTTCTAGGAGAGCAATTGGCGCTAGAAAAAATAGCACGTCAACAGTCGGATAGAATGAATATAACGTTGGGGCAAAAACTTGCAGAAATGCAATTAGAAATCCTTAAATTAAAGGGAGGGTTTACAGATGAATCTTAATTTTTGGGTTTTAGCCTTATTTTATAAATGGACTTCAACTGCAATGGTTAAACAAGCAATGTCCTTTGATGACTGTACTATTAAAGATTTAGAAGACGGCATTCAACAGGGGTATGTTACGCCGGAACAATATGAGGAGATCACAGGATTGAGGTTCGATAAGCCTGCTGTCTCAGTGGATTTAGGAACAACAGCATCTTAACAGGTGCTTTTTATTTTGCCTTCTTAAAGGAGGTGATTAACGAAATGGAGGAAACAATAGTGTTTATTAACTTTGAAACTTTAGATTTAGCGAAGACTTATTTATTTGGCGGAGTGAAATTTTTGGACTTGCTCTTGCTGCTAAGTGTCATCGACGTGTTGACAGGAATCATTAAAGCATGGAAGATCGGTAAGCTACGCAGCCGTACAGCATGGTTCGGTTACGTGCGGAAAATGCTTAGTTTTGTTGTAGTGATTGTTGCTAACATCATTGATCAGATCATGGGATTAAACGGAGTTCTAACCTTTGGTACAGTGCTTTTTTATATCGCAAACGAAGGGCTTTCCATCGTGGAAAATCTTGCACAGATCGGCGTGAAAATCCCTGCTTCCATCACAGACCGTCTTCATGTGATCGAATCTGACAGCCAAAAAGAAGAAGAGGAAAAGAAAGCTGCTGAGTAATCGGCGGCTTTTTTCTATATAAAAACAAATTAAGGAGTAGATGAACATGACAAAGAAAATTATGCTTGATCCAGGACACGGCGGACACGATCCAGGCGCAGCAGAAAATGGTTTGAGAGAGAAGGATCTTGTATTAAAGATTGCAAAGAAAACTAAAACGATTCTTGAAAAGGTTTATGGGGCATCAGTTAAGCTCACACGATCAACTGATGTTTATATTAATCTGTCTCAAAGGGCTAGGCTTGCAAATAATTGGGGCGCTGATTATTTTGTTTCAATCCATATCAATGCAGCTGGTGGCACAGGCTTTGAGTCGTTTCGTTACGACAAGTTATCTGCATCATCCAGCACTGGCAAACAGCAAAAAACCGTGCATGATTTCATTTATAACAAGATCAAAGCAAAAACATCAGACCGCGGGAAAAAGTCTAAAAATCTTGCGGTGTTAAGAGAAACAAAAATGCCAGCGATTCTGACAGAGAATCTATTCATTGATCGTAAAGAAGATGCTGCGCTGCTCAAACAAGAATCTTTCCTTGATTTGTTGGCCGAGGGACATGCAGAAGGTATCGCGGCAGCCGTCGGTTTAAAAAAGGTTTCATCTTCATCTAAAACAAGCCCTAAAAAAGAAACGACACCAAAGGGCGTTAAAATGGCCGTAGTGAAGCCGAATGCCGACGGATGGCTATGGGTCTATGATAAGCCGAAGTGGACAGCAAAGCACAAAAAAGTAAAGCCGGGTGAAGCATTTACGATTGATAAGATTGTGACGGTTAATGGATCGAAAATGTATAAGCTTAAATCAGGATTGTATATCACAGCTGCCACGAAATATGTTCAGTTAAAAGTAAAAACCCCTCATATTTGAGGGGTCATTCTTTATCATCATCTTCTTGTAATTTTGGTCTAATTATAATTGGCATTCCTATAGATTTTCCAGATATTTGGCCAGTTAGTAAAGTGGTTTCAGCAAGTAAAGGATAGCATAATTTTGCTAATTCCTTTGTACTTTCAAACAACTTTGCAATACTTCTTTCTTGTAATTCCTCATCATCACTATCGAATGAAACATTATATACACCTTTTACTACTATATTCAAATTAAAAGGACCAGATATTTTATCTTCTATTTCTATAAATAACAATTCATTTTCTTTATCATATGCGTAATCTTTTATATTATTTTCTCTTATAATCTCTGCAGCTTCTGTTTGTGAATCATTATAATCAAAATTTAATTTAATAAGTTTAGTTTCTATAAATTGCATTTCCACATTTATATTTTTATTGCTCATATTTATAATCATCCTCTTCTTCTAAGTTAAAGAAGTTTAACCTATTTGAATGGTGTGTACGTAAAAATCTATTATATGTTCCTGTTTGTTTTAAATTAGATAATCCATCAGGAAGACTGTTCCAATTATCATTTGATGAATCTTTTATATTTTTAATACTTTTATTTGCAAATTTAATGCTTACATTTATTTTTTCTTGTTGTATTTGTTTAATTGATTTTTGGAAAAGAGTTTGCATCATCCCTCCAGATAATCCTTCAGTAATATATTGGTTCACCAAATTATTCAAGCTTATATTTTCTTCTTCAGATTTTTCAACTAGTTTTTTATGAGTACTTTTTGATACTCGTAATGTGAATTTGCCGCTATATTCTTGATCATCTTCAAGTTTAGGTTCAGGAATTGAAAGACCTTTTCTTAAACAGAAGTCGATCCACTCTCTTCTAGCATCGTCTAAATTTTGAATAGCTTCTTCTCGAGTTTCTCCATCAGACATGCAGCCTTCTAATTCAGGATGGGTAGCTAGCCACCCACCTCCATCTTCTTCTGATATTTCACTAAGTTCAATTTTATACTTCAAGGACATGTAGTAATCTAATTCTTTCAACATTCTTATTCCTCCTCCAGAATGTCTTTAATAAGCTTTATTAGCTTTTTCACATAGATAGTCTTAACTCGGTTGTTATGAACAGGAACTGTTTGAGGCCTTTTTAAGGATGGGTGATAAATTTTCTTGTGGTTTGCACCATCCTCAACTTCACACCCATAGTACTCAGCTAATGTTTTTAGTTCGTGCCAGTTTGTATTGGCTGGGCTACGTGTAATTTTTGAAAACATCTTCTCTATTCTTGACATCCGTTCCTCTCCTTATACTATGAAGGGGGCACCACATATGATACCATAAATAAATCATATCAATTTTTACTTTATAGTCAATAAAAACATCTTTTATTTCAAAAAAAATCCAGTGATTTGAATTTCAATGAATAACATTCCCTAAATTACTTATACGAGGCATCCCTCATTTATTTCTTTTCATTATTATTTAAACTGCCATTCCTTTTTCTCCTTATTCCAAGACAATTCCTTACGAGAAACTAAGTTTTTAACAGCCTTACGGATCGTTGGCTCATCCTTGCCCGTTTTCCTTTTCAGATCCTCGATGGAGGGATTCTTGCTGAATCTGCTCATGTTGTAAATGATTCGGTAAAGCTTCCTTTCAAGATCGGTCACGGCGCACCCTCCTACAAAAAGAATGTATGTTCGATTATAAGTGTAAATAAAATCCCCTTCAAGGGGATTTGAAGGGGATATAATAATTTAAAAACATACCACACCTAAGAATTTATTTAGGTTCAATATTTAATATTAATGAAATGTCAGGAGTTTTAGTTAATTGAACAGAGTAATCGCCGTCAATTATACTAAGTGACTCTTTATCATTATTTAAAAAATCATTTAAGTGTTTAAAGTCAATACCTAGTATATGAAGCACAGTTAATGTATTTCTCATTCCTTGTTCAGATGATATATTTCCTGATCCGGTTGTAAATATGTTCAGGCGAAAGAAGTTTTTATCTGAATCATGCCATGCTTGCAGGTTAAAAGTGCCGCCAAAGTCGTCAATTTGCATCAATAAATCTTTTGTGTAAACTTGATCCCCTGCTATATCAGAGAGTTTATAATCTCCAATTTCATCAAAGTTAATCTTTTCATTTTCAAAAGATAAATCTACTTCGTTATATGCACTCACGAATTCATCAATTGTGAAATTAAAGTTTTTCTTTGTATTATCAACATCTTCAGATTCATTATTTTCTTCAATCTCAATGGCCTCAGAATCTTTTTCTTTTGAATTTGTATTGTTACTGCTACATGCACTTAATGTAGTGATACTTATTATAATTATGAAAAAAAGTGAAATGTGTTTCAATTTAAACCCTCCAAAACAAATATTTTCCAAATAAGTCTACCATATTATTCAGTTGGGAAGAGAGGTAATAATGTTTTTTCCGAATTGAGAATATTATGGAATTGGTGGTTGAAATGTTATAATTTAGTAAGAACAATTCACAATTGGGGTGTGTTATATGCATTTCCACAAAGAATCAGTTGAAGAAATCATCAAATATGACGATTACCCTTACAAGGTCTATACAAGGGTTTCGACAGACCGAGACGAGCAAATAAGTTCTAAGGAAAACCAAATTGACGTTTGTCGATATTGGATTGAGCAACACAATTATGAATGGGATGACCGTTCTGTTTTGTTAGATGATGGTATCAGCGGAACAGTCCTTGAAGATAGGGCAGCAATGAAATACATTTTTTCATTGGCTGAAAAGAAAGAAATAAAAATGGTTATTTTCAAATCCATTACACGTCTTGCCAGGGATTTGAAAGATGCCCTCTACATTAGAGAGATTTTAGTATCTAACGGTGTTCGTGTAGTGACGCTTGAAGAAGATTATGATAGCCTGTACGAAAGCAAAGCTTCGATGAAATTTGAAATGTCGGCCCTTTTCGCAGAGCAGTTACCTAAATCTATGTCCGTAAACATAAGTGGGGTACTTGCAGCAAAGGCCAGACGAGGAGAGCATTCTGGAAGAATACCGTATGGTTATATGAAAGAGGGGAAATACCTCGTTATTAATGAAAATGAAGCAGAGGTCATAAGGTTAATCTTCCATTTATATAACAACGAGGGATTAGGCCAGAAAAGAGTTACATACGCTTTGCAGGAGAAGTGTAAAGCTGGTGAAATACCTCCGCCTAGAAAAAGAAGTAACTGGCAGCTCACAACGGTACAGACTATTTTGAAAAACCCTATTTATTGTGGAGTTCACATTGCTAATAGACATACGACTATAAAGGTAGATGGACGAAAGAAATTCATTAGAAATCCACCTGAAAAATGGACTGTTTATGAAGATTTTTGTCCACCAATTGTTTCTAGAGAAGATTGGGAAAAAGCTAACAATAAACAAACAGTCAATAAAAAGAGAAAATTCACACCTTGGAATGAGTTGAGAAAGTTAATTATTTGTGGGAAATGTGGATCTAAAATGGTGATCATCCAAACTCATAGAGACAAGAAAAATGGAGAGCGAACTTATTGGAAATACCTAAAATGTAGTAACTTCAGAAGGTCCGGGAAAGATGGATGTGTGAATCACGTTCCGATCAAATATGAAGAACTTCGAGATTTTGTGGTTGAAAATCTCATTACATTTTCAGAGGGCATTTCACACGACTTCAAGAAAAATGCTCTTGAACAAAAGGAAAAACAAATTAAAGCCATAAAGGCAGAATTGAAATCTTTAGAGACACAAAACAAAAGATTGTTAGAACTGTACTTAGAAGATCAAATGATTACAAAAGCCGAATTTCAAAGTAAACGGAACGATATTCAGGCCAAAATAACAAATCTTGAACAGAGTTTATTTTCATTACAACATGTACAAAATGAGAAGAATTCAATCATCGAAATGAAAGCAGTCATTCAAGAACTTGAGGATAGAGAAAAAGACTTAAAGCATGTGTTTGAAAAGCTGATTGATCGTATCGTTATTGATCCAAATGGGAAAATAAACATCTATTATAGATTCAAATGACAGCACGGATATCGATTTGCAAAAGGTACGCTTAGCAAATGCCATGCAAAAGCTAGGAGTTAAAGGTCGTTCACAGGCCGTAGTCGAGCTTCTGCGTATGGGTGAGCTAGAGCTCTAACGTCAGCCGGTTTTCCTTCCGCACCAGGGAGGAGCCGGTTATTTCTATATCGTTTCCATGAGTCTCTTCTTGCAATTTCTTTGAAAAACGAGGAAAATAGGAATGTACGTTTTAATCAAAGTGAGATGCTATAGTGAGGTATCAATGAAATGGAAACGAATGAGTCAGGCCATGTTGCAGAAATTGAAAAATCATTGCGCCATATTGCTGCAATCATTAAGCAAAAAGGTAGAGAAATTCTGAATCAATATACGATTACACCTCCCCAATTTGTAGGGCTTCAGTGGCTTTATGAATTCGGAGATATGACAATAGGTGAGCTATCACAAAAGATGTATTTGGCTTGCAGCACGACAACCGATTTAATTGATCGAATGGAAAAAAGTGAACTTGTTGAACGGGTGAAAGATCCGTCTGACCGCCGCGTGGTTCGCATTCATTTATTGCCTGAAGGTGAGCGGATCATTCAAGAAGTGATTGTCAAACGCCAAGAATACGTCAGTGAACTTCTAGGGGCTTTCTCAGAAGAAGAAGCCATCGTTTTCAACCAATCTTTAACGAAACTACAGCAGCAAATGAAAAGAAAATGAGGCGATTTTGTTGGATCAACCCATCGGCGTGATTGATTCCGGCGTAGGCGGTTTAACCGTTGCGAAGGAAATCATGAGACAACTGCCAAAAGAAAAAATTATTTATGTAGGCGACACAAAACGATGTCCATACGGCCCTCGAGCAGAAGAAGAGGTTCTTCAATATACATGGGAAATGGCGCACTACCTGTTAAGACATCACCATATTAAAATGCTAGTCATTGCGTGTAACACTGCGACGGCGATAGCACTTGATGAAATTAAAGCAACACTTGATATCCCGGTTATTGGCGTGATCCAGCCCGGAGCCCGCACAGCGATCAAGGTCACAAACAATCAGCATATTGGTGTCATCGGCACTGCCAATACGATCAAAAGTGAGGCCTATAAAGAAGCACTGCTTTCTTTAAAAGCAGGACTAACTGTTCAAAGCCTGGCATGTCCAATGCTTGTGCCGTTTGTGGAAAGCGGTACGTTTTTAGATCATACAGCAGATGAAGTCGTAAAAGCTTCTCTTGAACCGATGAAAGAAACAGGCATTGATACGCTTATTCTTGGCTGCACACACTACCCGATTTTAAAAGAACCGATTCAGCGCTTTATGGGCAGTGGCGTCAACATCATTTCTTCAGGAGATGAGACAGCGAGAGAAGCGAGCACAATTCTTTCATATAAAGGGCTGTTAAATGATTCGAAGGAAGAGCCTGTTCATACTTTTTATACAACAGGGCAGCAGCAAAACTTTCAAAACATCGCTCAAGACTGGTTCGGCTACCTGCCAGGAAAGGTCGAAACGGTTTCGCTTGAACACGTATATCAGCAATAACCTACTTCTCATGGAAGTGGGTTATTTTTTTATGAAAAGGGTCTAATCCTCTGAGGGAGCTCGTATACATACTAGTACAAACCACTAGAGGAGGGTGAAGTATGCTGAAAAAAGGAACTACAGCAGCTGTTACGTGTATTGCGTCAGCCATGCTTTTATCAGGATGCGGATTGTTTCAAACAGACCAAGCGAAAACAGAGATTGATCCACCACAAAATGTCACATTTGTGAAAGAAAATAAAGAAGAGAAACAAACAGCGAAAGAAGGAAAAGAAGAGAAGCAAGCAGATACCGTCATGAGAGAATTATATTTAATTGATAAAAATGGATATGTTGTGTCTCAATCCATTCCGCTACCGAAAAACGAAGGAAGTGCGAAACAAACACTTGAATACCTCGTAGACGGGGGACCGATTTCTAACCTGATGCCAAATGGATTCAGAGCCGTGCTGCCGGCGGACACGAGCGTATCTGTCGATATTAAAGATGGCACTGCGGTTGTGGATTTCTCAAATGAATTCAAAAACTATAAAAAAGAAGACGAACAGCGCATTTTGCAATCAGTCACTTGGACATTAACGCAGTTTGACTCAGTAGCCAAAGTCAAATTAAAGATGAATGGCCATGAATTAAAAGAGATGCCTGTGAATGGGACGCCGATTTCAGATGATTTAAGTAGAGAGGACGGCATTAATATTCAGCACGAGGCTGCGGCTGATATGACATCGACAAAGCCTGTGACCGTCTACTATTTAGCTGAATCTGACAAACAGACGTACTATGTCCCGGTGACCAAAAGAGCACCAAAAGACGATGATGATCCAATTACAGCAGCCATTGATGAGCTCGTCTCTGGGCCAAGCAAAACAAGCCAATTGCTGACAGACTTTGATCAAGATGTGAAGCTCAATGATGTCCCGAAAGTAAAAGACGGTCATGTGACACTAGATTTCAATGAATCCATTTTTGGCAGTGCAGATGAAAAGAAAAAAGTCATTTCACAAAAAGTTCTTGATAGCATTGTGCTGACATTAACAGAGCTGCCAGATGTGAAAAGCGTGTCTGTGAAGGTAAACGGAAAGGCAGAGCTTGTGAACGAAAAAGGAACAGAACTCACAAAGCCAGTTTCAAGACCAGAACAAGTGAATACAGGTAGTTTTTAACGTCACACATTGATATAATGGAGAAAAAGAGGCATGCACATTCGCTGCCTCTTTTTTATTCCAAGCGATTAGAACGGATCGAGGTTGTCAAAGTTAATAGGAGAACCCCGCTGACACCCGCGCGGAATGTATATTGTAACGGAGGTAAAACATGAGATTAGATGAAAGACAATACGACGAATTAAGAAAAATTGAAATACAGGCAGGCTACATCACGCATCCAGAAGGCTCTGTCTTAATCTCAGCGGGAAATACGAAGGTGATTTGTAACGCATCTATCGAGGACCGCGTACCTCCTTTTTTAAGAGGAGAAGGAAAAGGCTGGATTACAGCAGAATATAGCATGCTTCCTAGAGCAACGGCTCAAAGAACGATAAGAGAATCATCTAAAGGAAAAGTCACAGGACGTACAATGGAGATCCAGCGTTTAATTGGACGAGCTCTGCGCGCAGTCGTTGACTTAGAAAAGCTTGGTGAGCGCACCATTTGGATTGATTGTGATGTCATTCAAGCAGACGGCGGAACACGCACAGCATCTATTACAGGTGCATTTGTGGCCATGACACTAGCGATTCAAAAGCTTCAATCAGCAGGCGTTTTGAAAGAAAATCCGATCACTGATTATTTAGCCGCAATATCCGTCGGAATTGATTCTAAACAGGGACTTCTGTTAGATTTAAATTATGAAGAAGATTCTTCAGCTGAAGTGGATATGAATGTCATCATGACAGGTGCTGGACGCTTTGTTGAACTTCAAGGCACTGGCGAAGAAGCGACATTCTCAAGAGAACAACTAAACGGACTGCTTGATTTAGCCGAAAAAGGCATCAAAGAATTAATTGAAAAGCAAAAAGCAGTGACAGGAGAAGTTATCGAATAAAGAGAAGGGTTTGATCAGGATGAAAACTGCCATCATCGCAACGCACAATACGGGCAAAGCGAAAGAATTCAAAGCCATTCTTGAGCCAAAAGGATTCACGGTCAAAACACTAGCGGACATCGGATTTACGGAAGAGATTGAGGAAACAGGACATACCTTTGAAGAAAATGCGATCATCAAAGCCGAGGCCATTCAAGCCAAAGCAGGTGAAATGGTGATTGCAGACGACTCGGGTCTGTCGATTGATTACCTTGGCGGAAAACCTGGCGTCTATTCAGCGAGATACGCGGGCGAGCATAAAGACGATGCCGAGAACGTGGAAAAGGTGCTGAATGAGCTGCAAGGCATCGAAAAAGAAGACCGCACTGCTAGATTTAGATGTGCCCTGGCTGTCAGTATACCGGGGAAAGAAACAAAAACGGTAGAAGGATCAGTAGAAGGCTTCATCGCAGAAGAACCGATCGGCGAAAACGGCTTCGGATACGACCCAATTTTCATCGTCAAAGACAAAGACCAGACGATGGCCGAGTTATCACCAGAGGAAAAAAACAAGATCAGCCATCGAGCGGTCGCGCTTCAAAAGCTTTCATCACTGCTAGACGCAAATGAATAAGGGGGAATGAAGCCATGAAGATACTCATCATTAGTGACAGTCATGGACTCACAGACGAACTTCAAACCATTGCCAAACGGCATGCGGCTGAAGTGGACATGATGATTCACTGCGGAGATTCAGAACTCGAAACGAACCACCCAGCACTCGAAGGATACAAAGTCGTCAAAGGAAATTGTGACTTTATGGGCGATTTTGAAGAAGAGCTCCTGCTCCCACTGGATGGAGGCGGAAAACTATTTCTCACTCACGGACATCTGCATGGCATCAAACAATCCTTGCTTCAAGTCTACTACCGTGCAGAAGAGCTAGGCGCAGACATTATCTGCTTTGGCCACTCGCACATCCCAGGCAGTGAACTGCTAAGAGGAAAACTCCTCATTAACCCAGGCAGCGTGCACCTGCCAAGAGTGCGCAAAGAGCGCAGCTATGCTATACTGACACTAGATGGAAGCGAAGCAAACGTACAGTTTTTCACGGACGAAGGTCACGTCATACAAGACCTCGAGAACACTGTCACATTGGAAGGTATTTCATAAGGGTGCAGCATTTGCCCCTTATGAAAAAACTTTCGAAAAACCGTTGACTTTAAAGAACAATAGTAATATAATAAATCTTGTCGCTGAGGTAATACGCCAAAGCACACTACATAACAACATGTCCCAGTAGCTCAGCAGGATAGAGCAACGGCCTTCTAAGCCGTCGGTCGGGAGTTCGAATCTCTCCTGGGACGTATTTATTTAAAACCGTTAAAAAGCCAGAAACATTGATAAAACAATGTTTCTGGCTTTTTTGTTAGTATTTATTAAATATTGTTCTGATCTTTCCTATGAATATAATTAAAATATTGATTTAGAGAGTTCTTAAAGATTTGTTTTATCCCTAGGATAGTCATTCTTATATTAAATTAGATGAAACTTTTATTTGTTTTTTTCGTAATAGAAATAGAGGTGATGAAATTTTGATTGATATAGATGATATTTTATTTGAACTTAAACAAGAAGTGAGAAAAGTGAATACAATGAAATACTTATTAATAGATTCTCCTTTTTTAAATGAAGTGAAAGAAGAATCGGAAATGAAGGCGCAAAAAAAGACCAAAATTTTTGTGGAATGTATATTAAAAATAGTCTCATGTTTAATTGTATTTATATTATTTATTTTCCTCTTAAATAAATTTTCACATGGAAAAGTATTCTTGATTGCAGTTGTGATTGTTTTCTTGCTACTATTATTTATAGCTATATACTGTATAATAAAAGGTTTGAATTATTTTTCTGAATTGTCAGGCTTTAAGACTTTTGATGAGTTAAAAAAAAATGTTATTTATTCAGCTTTTAACGAAAAGCTGAATAAACATAATTTTTCAACAACTCAAATTGAAAAATATATATTGCCTCAACTAAAAGAAATAAATAAAGATAGAAGAGAAGCTTCTATAACAACATTTTTGAAAATTTCTATTCCTTCTATTCTAGTTTCGATGATCGCGAGTTGGTTTACTCTTATTATAAATACTGCTGTTGAAGAACCATCTCTAAAAGATGAAGAGTTCAATCAAGTTCTAGGTTTATGGTTGATTCTTGGGATTCAAGTAATGGTTGTCGGAGCTTTTTTGTATACTGGTATACATTATGCCCAAAAAATTTTAAGTTCGAACAAAAACTATAAATTATTAGAAAAACTTTTTTATAGCTATCTTTTAGAGAAAAACTTGAATGCTTCAGTAAATAAAAAAGCAAAAAAGTCTAAGAAGAGAAAATAAACAAAAAATATTTGCAACTAACAATAAAACGTTATTAACCCAAGAGCACAGAAATAATAAGCTATTTTAAGAGGCTATGTTTACAACAGGCTTCGGTGACGGGATGTACCCAAGCTTTTGGGGGCTGGGTGTAAACGGTGAACCTGCTTGCCTTGTGACGGATTTTCTAATAATGGATTGATGAGAAACTCATGAAATCATGGGTTTTTTATTGTTCTTTGATTATAGAGTATCAGTAGCGAGATATAGTGAAGAGGATAAAGTGTTGAACGATTTCTAATTAAGAGAGCATTTTTCTTTCGACAAATTTTGCTGATTATTCGAAATAATATTCTGTTTGCCGATAAAAGTTTAAAAGCACAAAAAGAGTGACATGGAGTTTGTTGATTAAACATCCATGCCACTTAACTTTGTCAGTTGTGGATTAAGACTACCTAATTTTTGTATAAATATAGTATAATAAACATATAAAACCTTTTGGGAAACGGTGATAATGATGAATAGCAATTTTTCATTTTTTCAAGGAAAGTGGGCAGTACTTTCCAATTTAGGAGAAACAGCTGAGAAAAATGTATATCATGACCCACATACAACAGTAATGAAACTACGTTTATTTGCCGAAACATTGACAAAATTTATTCTAGCCGCTGAAAATATTAAGGAAGCATATGGCACGAAACAAGTAGAGCGCATCAATATATTACGTCGCGAAGGAATACTTGAACCAGAGTTAATAGATATCGTTGAAACGCTTCGTCGTAAAGGGAATGTGGCTATGCACGAAGCGGGTTATCAAAAAACAGAAGAAGCGAAATCTTTATTGCATTTGGCTTTTCGTTTGTCGACTTGGTTTATGGAGGTATACGGTGATTGGAATTTTCAAGCTCCAGAGTACATAGAGCCAAATAAACAAACAGGAATAGATACACGACAGCTCCAACAAGAGTATGAAGTGAAAGTGAGACAGCTTGAAGAAGAATTAGAGGCAATTCGTTATCAAGCTGAATTAGAGCAAGCAGATGAGAAAATGAAACGTAGAAAAGCGTCCAAAAACTTCATGCGTAGGCAGCAGCTGACTGAAGATGAAACACGTATCATCATTGATCAGAAGTTACGTGCTGCTGGATGGGAAGTAGACACGAATTTACTAAACTATAAAAAAAACAGGACGCTACCAGAGAAAAACAAACATATGGCCATTGCTGAGTGGAAGGTCGATGGCGGCTGGGTTGATTATGCATTGTTTATTGGACTCAAGCTTGTTGGTTTCATTGAAGCAAAAGCAGAAAAGAAAACGATTCCTGGGGCATTAGATAGTCAAACAAAAGTGTACGCGAAAAATGTCGTGCAAATAGAAGATGAACAGATTACACCAACAACGGGTGATTATCAAATCCCATTCTTATATGCAACGAATGGCCGCCCTTATTTAAGACAGCTTCAAGAGGAATCGGGCATTTGGTTCTGGGATTCACGCAAACCATTTGAACATGCACGTCCGCTTGAAGGATGGCATTCACCCGAAGATTTACAGCTTCTTCTTAGCCAAGATGATAAGGATGCGGATAAGCGTCTAGAAGAAGAGGATATAACGAAGTTTGGATTGCGTCACTATCAGCAGAATGCGGTTCTGGCTGCAGAAAAGTCGTTAAAAGAAGGAAACAGAAGAATGCTTATTGCAATGGCTACAGGAACTGGAAAAACTCGTACCGCTATTGCGCTTATGTATCGCTTAATTAAGTCTAAAAAGTGTCGCCGCATTCTTTTTCTTGTCGATCGTAATTCACTCGGTAAACAAACAGAGGATTCACTGAAAGATACGAAAATTGAAGGTTACTCATTTGCTGATATATATGATGTGAAGTCATTAGGCGATCTCACACCGGAAGTTGAAACGAAGGTGCAGATTGCAACCGTGCAGGGAATGGTTCGCAGACTTTTTTATAACGATAGCGAAAAGCTTCCAAGCGTCGGGCAATATGATTTCATCATTGTAGATGAGGCGCATCGAGGCTATACAAGTGATAGAGAAATGACAGAGGAAGAATTAGAGTTCCGTGATCAGAATGATTATATTAGTCAATATCGGCGCGTTATCGATTATTTTGATGCGGCATGTTTAGGGCTTACCGCAACACCTGCTCTACATACAACAGACATTTTCGGTATGCCAATTTTTAAATATTCATATAGCGAAGCAGTGTTGGACGGATATCTAGTGGACCATGAGCCCCCTTATTTGTTTAAAACAGAACTTTCACAAGTGGGCATCACCTTTGAAAAAGATGAGGAAGTAGAAGTGTATGATGTTGTTAAAGGGGAGATTCAACTAGAAAAGTTAGAAGATACTGTGCACTTTGAAGTGGAGCAGTTTAATAAAAAAGTCATTACAGAACCGTTTAACCGTGCAGTTTTAAATAAATTAGTTGATTATATTGACCCTGCAGGTAAAGAAAAAACGCTCATCTTTGCAGCTACTGATCAACACGCAGATCTTGTTGTTCGCTTATTAAAAGAAGCATTTAAAGAACGTGGTGATGACATTGAAGATGATGCCATTATGAAAATTACTGGATATATCTACAAGCCATTAGATGCCATTAAACGTTTTAAAAATGAGCGACTACCTAATGTCGTTGTTACAGTTGATTTGCTCACAACAGGTATTGACGTGCCGCCGATCACAAATTTGGTGTTTTTAAGAAGAATACAATCTCGTATCCTCTATGATCAAATGCTTGGCCGTGCGACTCGTCTCTGCCCAGAGATTGGGAAAACACACTTTAACATCTACGATGCCGTTGGAATATATGACAAGTTGCAACATTATACAGAAATGAAACCAGTTGTGAAGAAACAAAACTTTCGTATTGGTGATTTGTATGATTCTCTTGTAAATGCAACGACTGATGAGGAAGCTTCGTTTTATCGTGATCAATTAGTAGCAAAAATCCAACGTCGCAAACAAATATTTGACGAAGAAGGCATGGGAAAGTTTGAAGAATTATCAAATGGAAAACATGTGGATGAATGGGTGAAAGAAATTCAAACATACTCACCGCAAGAAGCCACACAGCATAATATCCTATTTGAATACATGGAAACGTACCAAGTGACTCGTGAAAAACGCTATATATCTGATAAGGAAGATGAAGTAACACACGTCATTCGTGGGTATGGTGAAGGAAACAAGCGACCAGAAGATTATCTGGATGGTTTTGTTCGATTTATCCAAGAAAATATCAATGAAATTCCCGCTTTGCATCTGATTTGTACACGACCAAAAGATCTAACAAGACAAGATTTACGAGAACTAATGACGATTTTAGAAACAAAAGGTTTTAAACAATCACATTTACAAACAGCCTGGAAACAGACAAAAAATGAAGACATTGCAGCAGATATTATTAGTTTTATTCGCCAAGCTGCATTAGGTGAAGCGCTCGTTGACCATGAATCACGTATTAAACAGGCAATGCACAAAGTGTATTCACTGCATGATTGGACGCCAAGACAAAAGAAATGGTTAGAGAGAATAGAAAAGCAATTACTTCAAGTGCCTGTTCTTGCGCCTACCGCAGAAGAGGCATTCTCGGAAGAACCTTTTAGAACGTCTGGTGGCTACAAATTACTGAAACGTGAGTTCGGTGATCATATTGATCAAATTGTGAATACGATCAATGAGAACCTTTATATCAGCTAACGACTGTGCCTCTTCATTGAGGCACTTTTTTGGGTTATAATGAAAAGGTTCGCTTTCAACTAAAAATCATCAAATTTGATTTAATAGATTAGAAGCTTTTCAGGAGGAAAAAGGATGAATAACCAAGAAATCGTTCAAAAGTTATGGAATTTATGCAATGTGCTTCGTGATGACGGTATTACATATCAACAATATGTCACGGAGTTAACCTATATTTTATTTTTAAAAATGATGAAAGAACAGCAAACAGAAAATGTAATACCCGAAGGATATAGATGGGATGATTTGCTAGAAAAAGAAGGGGTAGAACTCAAAACATTTTATCAGCGATTGTTACTTGAATTAGGAAGCAGTGAAAATGAGCGGCTGCGTCTAATTTACAGTGATGCTGCTACTAGTATTACAGAACCCAAGAACCTAGAGAAAATTATGAAAACCATTGATGGCCTTGATTGGTACAACGCAAAAGAAGAAGGTTTAGGTAATTTATATGAAGGCTTGTTAGAAAAAAACGCAAGCGAAACAAAATCAGGTGCTGGCCAATACTTTACACCGCGTGTATTAATTGATGTAATGGTGCAGCTGATTGACCCTAAACCTGGAGAAAGATGCAATGACCCTGCAGCTGGTACATTTGGTTTTATGATTGCGGCAGACCAGTATTTGAAAAATAAGACAGATAACTATTATGATTTAGATCCACAACTGGGCGTTTTCCAAAAGAAAGAAGCGTTTACTGGAATGGAACTCGTCACAGGGACTCATCGTCTTGCTCTAATGAATGCATTACTTCATGATATCGAAGGGCGGCTGGAACAAGGGGATTCATTATCTAGTAATGGAAAGTGGATGAAAAACTTTGATGTCATTTTAACCAATCCACCATTTGGGACGAAAAAAGGTGGGGAGAGCGTCTCCCGTGATGACCTGACGTTTGAAACTTCCAATAAACAGCTTAATTTTCTACAGTTAATTTATAACGCTTTAAAAGACGATGGTCATGCACGCGCAGCAGTTGTATTACCTGATAATGTCTTGTTTGAAAGCGGGGTTGGTGCACAGGTTCGACGTGATTTAATGAATAAATGCAATCTGCATACAATCTTACGCTTACCAACGGGGATTTTCTATGCCCAAGGTGTGAAAACAAACGTCTTATTTTTCACAAGAGGAACAACAGACCAAGATAACACAAAGGATGTTTGGGTATACGATCTCCGCACCAATATGAAGTCATTCGGAAAACGGAATCAGCTAACAATGGCACACTTTGAACACTTCATGAAAGCATATGTAGCAGAAGACCGCTCAAAAGTGGAAGATGAGCGTTGGAATGTGTTTACTCGAGAAGAAATTGCAAAAAAAGGTGACATTTTAGATATCGGATTGATTGCAGATGAATCATTATCTTCCTATGACAACTTACCAGATCCAATTGAATCAGCAGAAGAAGCAATTGCGAAACTTCAGCAGGCTATGGGGTTATTAAATGAAGTGGTTGAGGAGTTGCGTGCTGTTGAAGAGAATGAGGTGGTCAAACAGTGAGTAAGAAAAAGAAGACCATTGAGGAGTTATTGGAAGAAGCAATAGTACCAGAAGAGAAGCAACGGTTTGGAATTCCTGAAAATTGGATATGGACACAAACTGGTTCTATCACAGATGTAATAGGGGGTGGAACACCTAAATCTACAGTAAAAGAATATTTTGAAGATGGTGATATACCATGGTTAACACCCGCTGATCTTTCGGGATATCAAGATATGTATATTAGTAGAGGAAAGCGGAATATAACTGAAGTTGGTCTAGCTAACAGTTCTGCTAAAATATTGCCTAGTAACACCGTGTTACTTTCATCAAGAGCACCAATAGGATACGTTACAATAGCTTCTAATGATATTTGTACAAATCAAGGGTTTAAAAGTTTTCTACCAAGTAACGCCTATTATCCAGAATATTTATATTGGTATTTAAAATTCTCCACAACCTATTTAGAATCTATGGCAAGTGGCACAACATTTAAGGAACTCTCAGGTAGTAAATGCAAAGAAATTGCATTGCCATTACCTCCTATAAACGAGCAAAAACGGATTGCTGACAAAGTAGAGCGGCTTATAAGTAAAATTGATGAAGCAAAGCAGTTGATTGAGGAAGCGAAGGAAACGTTTGAACTTCGTCGAGCGGCTATTTTGGATAAGGCATTTCGTGGGGAATTGACTAGGAAGTGGAGAGAAGAAAATGCTGATATTGATATTTTTGAGGTGCAAGAACATTTAGATAGGTTAAGGGCCGATAAAGAATCAAGTCCGATTAAATCCAATACTTTGAATGTTAAGTCTGTTAATGAGGATGATGAACCTTTTAATTTACCTAGAGGATGGAAATGGGCTAGATTAGGTGAACTATCTTACTATGTAACGAGTGGTTCTAGAGATTGGTCTAAATACTATGCTGATAACGGTTCATATTTTATTAGAACCCAAGATATTAATAAAAATAAATTAAATTTAGCAAATGTTGCGTATGTACTACTTCCAGAGAAGGTAGAAGGTAAACGAAGCCTAGTAGAACCTTTTGATTTACTAACAACTATTACAGGAGCAAATGTCGGGAAATGTGCTATCGTTGAAGAAATAATTCCAGAAGCTTATGTAAGTCAATCAGTTGCACTTACTAAGTTAATAGATAAAAGCATGGCTCAATATGTTCACTTAAGCTTATTATCGACCTGTGGAGGTGGAGGTGAACTAGAAAACAGAGCATATGGAATTGGAAGACCAGTCTTAAGTTTAGAGGATATTAAAAATATTAGATTACCAATTGCTCCATACAGAGAAAGACAGGTTATAATTAATATGGTAAAAAAATTATTAGATATGGAAGAAACAACAGGAAATTTGCTTTTGCTTGAGGAGAAATTAGACCAATTAAAAAATTCTATTTTATCTAAAGCTTTTCGTGGCGAAATTGGAACAAATGATCCAAGTGAAGAAAGTGCTCTTGAATTGCTAAAAGAAATGCTACAAGAACAAGTGAAATAGTTGTAAGAAGGCATCCAAAATAATTGGATGTCTTTTATGATTGCATACATGCCAAGTTGTGGTATTGGTTTGATACAGAACCACTCTAATTCACAAACTGATAATCGGTAAATTTCCGACACGACTCACATAACCAATATGATTTAGCATGATAAAGCAATAAGAATTGCAGTAAAACCTTATTCAAGTTCGATAATAATATCGATAGCAGAGGGTGTAACCTTATAAGTGATATCAAAGAAAAGATACCGTTGCCTCTATCACATTGTTTTTGATAAGCTATCTGTTTCAAAAGGTACAACTTTGCGACGTATTCTGTGAAACGGCAGAATAAGGGTCCAGATACAAAGATGTTACGATTACAGTATCAAATAACAAGGTAAAATCAATTATGGACAACAAAGATTTGTATACGTTAGAGTAAGTAGCAAAGACCAAAATGAAGCACGACAACTGGATAGTATGTATGCTCTTGGAATTGATGAGCGTGATATTCATATCGATAAGCAAAGCGGGAAAGACTTCAATATAACTCAATACCAAGCTTTGAAATTGCATTTGCGAAAAGGAGGTACGTTAAACATACATTCATTAGATAGGCTAGGTCGTAACAAAAAGATGATTTTAAACGAGTGGAAAGATATCACACAGAAGAAGGAGATGATGAACCGAGTATGAAGAAATTCGAGCATTTACAAAATCAAATTGAGTGATTTTCTTTTGAATGAAGGTGAAAAAAGACAAGTATATAGATGAGAATAGAGATGAAGTTTGTCTTGTTTCAGATTTTTTATTGACGGATTAAAAGGGAGAAAATAAAACAGGAACAAAAGACAAAACAGAGAAAAATACATAATCCCAAACGTCTCATAAAAACAATGAGAGGAATGATCCCTTGTACAACATCGATCCAACAAACTTAATTTTTGAAAATGGAGAGAACAAAAGCAGCTCAGAAGGTGATCAATTATTTGTAAAACAGTTTGGCCATATTGAGATCACAAGCGGTCATATCGTTGCCTGTGATCCTTTTGTTTCAGAAGGGAACCAATCGTTTACGAGGAAGGTGGCTCTAGGGAAACATCCTATTCTACTGATGGTTAAGCGGTTAGAAAGCGGAGACGAACGCGTAGCCTATGCAATGATCAAGTTTACAAACGAGCAAGCAATAGAATGGGAGATTGCCACACGAGCAGGGCAGGAACTCAAACAATTAAAAGAAGACGAGTTCTTTGGCTACGGTGTAAATAAGGGGATGGGTTGTTTCATGGATGCGGAGACAGCACAATATCTTTAAGCTTATGAGGCTAAGCAATATAAAGAGGATAATTATTTTTATCTTTATGAGGAATTTGCAGAGCCTCTTGAGCAAAACTACAAGCATACATGGGACTGGCTTGTCACCCGTTTTCATAACAAAGTGGACATTGCCATGTTTACAACAGGCTTCGGTGACGGGATGTATCCAAGCTTTTGGGGGATAGATGAAAACGGGGAACCTGCTTGTCTTGTGACGGATTTTCTTATAGTGGATTGATGAGAAATCCATTAAACCAGGGGTTCTTATCAAGATATAATGTAGGGAATATTCACATAGACGTTAATATAAAACAAATTTTCTTAAATTTACCTTAAAATCATTGAAAATCTAATTGATATAATATAATATTTTTATTCAACTAAATTTCTAATGAACTATAAGGAGTATTTAACATGATGAAAAAAATAATTTCCACACTATTAGCTCTATCCGTATTTACCTTTGTTTTACAAGCACCAGCAAAGGCAACAGAAAATGAAACTGTTGTAATTAACACAAATGATTCTGTATCATCTGAAGGAGAATTAAATCCTGATCAACTTGCAGAAACTAAATTCGCCATCCCACTTCCTTTCTTCTTTATTCCAGGGTTAGGACAAGCTGCAGTATTAGCAACTGGTGCTGTCATTGTAGGTGGTATGATATTTTCTTCAAACTCTTGGGAGGCTCAAGTTGTCAAACATCATAAAATGACAGCAGACCAATTCATCTCTAAGAATAGAAAAGGGTCAATCAGAAAAGAGTTTCCAAGTGAATACTTAAATAAAACGATAGAACAAATCAACAAAGACGCAAAAAAAGGAAAAAAGAATGCTAAAAAAGCTAAAAAACTGTTAACAGACAACAGGTTTAAGAAGAAATGAAATGAAAGGTGATAATTTATGTACGATATTTATTCTGTAAAAGTTTTATTTGAATCAACAACTTCGCCACGATTAAGCCCTGAAAAAATATTTGAAGAGAGGATTTTTTTAATAAAAACAAAAAAGCCAGATGAAATTGAAAGTATCATATACGAAAACTTTCCAGAAGAAACTTATGAAAATTCAGAGGGGGGAATGACTACTAATAAAGTAGTTGCAATTTTAGATACCTTTGAATTAGTAGATAATTTAGAAGAAACAGTACATTTAAAAGAAGTTTATAGTCGTTATCTTGTGTTCGATAAAGAAACGTCTCCAGAAGAAGCTATTAAAAGATATTCTCTAGATAAATAAAATTCACACAAATTCGAAGTAATTGATATCAAAGCCATCTAGTCAAACTAGGTGGCTTTTACGTTTGTTCGACAGTTTTCGGCAATTTTAAGGCAAATTTAAGCTTCCATTTCATTTCAATTACATTAAATCTTTGTTACAATAAGACAGCTTTGCCCGAAGACACGTTCATACTTTGGACATCTTTTTTTCATCAATTCTTAAAATTTTTATGTTTTGATATGAAACTCTTTTGATGATCCATGCGTCTTTATAAGTGTCAAAAGAAAAGAGGTTATCAATATGCTATTCAAAAAGCTATCAGAAAATAAGTCTGTAAAATGGATAGGATATACAAGCTTTTACTTACTTATTTTGCTATTATTGTTCTTTATTTACGGATTCCATACAGCAAATACGGGATCATTCATTTACAACGATTTTTAATTGGAGATTAAACTATGAAACTATTACACACGATTCATGAATACCAACAAACGAAACCGACACAGCCAGCATTTGTTTCTCAACATGCTTCGATCACATATGATGAGCTTTGGCGTCTATCAGACCAAATGGCTGGTGCGATCGGTGCAGTCGCAACTGACAGTGCACCTGTCATTGTATACGGTCATATGGAGCCAGAGATGCTGATTTCTTTCTTAGGCACTGTGAAATCAGGCAGACCCTATATTCCGGTCGACATTTCAATACCTGCTGAACGTATCGTCTCAATTATTGAAAGCTCAAAAGCGAGTCTATTGATTTGTGCAAATGAGCAGAATGTATTAGAGGTAGAAGAACACATTGAAGTAAAGAGTGCGGCATCGCTGTTATCGCTTGAAAAAGAAGCACCGCCATCCACGCAGTGGGTTCAACAAGATGATGTTTTCTACATTATTTATACGTCTGGCAGTACCGGAAAACCGAAAGGCGTTCAGGTAACAGCCAGCAATTTAGAAAGCTTTACAGGATGGATGTGCAGCGACTTCCCAATCGGCGAGGGGTGCACGTTCTTAAATCAAGCGCCGTTTTCTTTTGACTTATCAGTCATGGATCTCTATCCAGCGCTTCAATCAGGCGGCACGCTTTACTGTTTAGTGAAAGATCTTGTGAATAAGCCAAAGGATATGTTTGCAGCGCTTGGTCAATCTGACGTTGAAGTGTGGACATCAACACCTTCCTTTGTGCAAATGTGCTTAATGGATCCTTCCTTTACAGGGGAGCTTTTACCAGAGTTGAAAGTTTTCTTGTTCTGCGGAGAGGCACTTCCTGTCTCTGTAGCAAGCGCGCTTCTTGAGCGTTTTCCTAAGGCGCAGGTCTTTAATACGTATGGTCCGACTGAAGCAACTGTTGCGATCACATCGATTGAAGTCACCCAGGCCATTCTTGATCAGCACGATTCTTTACCAGTGGGTTATGCCAAACCGGATACAGATATCGTCATTTTAGATGAAGAAGGCAAGACACTCCCTGATGGGGAAAAAGGGGAAATTGTCATCGTGGGGCCAAGCGTCACGAGAGGCTACTTAGGTGAACAAGCCTTAACGGATAAAGTGTTCTTTGAATACGAAGGACGCCCTGCTTACCGCACCGGTGACGCAGGTGTGGCGCAGGATGGTTTGATTACGTGCCACGGTCGTCTGGACTATCAAATTAAGCTACATGGATACCGGATGGAGCTTGAAGAAATTGAATATCATGTGAGCGAGACAACGTATGTCAATGCTTGTGTGATTGTGCCATTCCAGCCAAACGGGCATGTGGAGTACTTAATTGCAGCAATTGTCCCAACTGAGCATTCCTTTGAAAAAGAATATCAGCTGACAAGTGCGATTAAGAAAGAAATGGCGGATTCACTTCCTGCGTACATGATTCCAAGAAAGTTTGTCTACCTTGAGCAGCTGTACATGACGCCAAACGGGAAGGTTGACCGTAAAAGAATCGCGAAAGAGGTTCTTCTATGATTCCGTTTAGTTCATTCTTTTTCTTCATTCTAATTGGTATTCTTCTTTTGCCGACGATGATTCTTGGTCTTCGCGGCAAAAGAATGCAGGGCTACAACATGTTTGCAACGGTTGTGGCACTCGCGCTTATTTTCTCAAAGGATGCACATGGCGCTTTGTTGCTGTTCTTGTTTACAGTGTGGCAAGTCTTGATCATCCGCCTATACCTTGCGTACCGGCTGAAGGCGAACCGTGCGTCTGTCTTCTATATGGCAGTGGTGGCATCGATTTTGCCGCTTGTACTATCAAAGATTTTACCGTTCTTTTTAACTCATCAGCCGCATCAACCGCCGCCAATGAACTGGCTGAGCTTTTTGGGGATCTCGTACTTAACATTTAAAGGTGTTCAGTTAATTATCGAGACGAGAGACGGCTTGATTAAAAAGAAAATTCCGATTCACCGTTTGGTCTATTTCATCGTCTTTTTCCCGACGATTTCATCAGGTCCAATCGATCGTTATCGCCGGTTTGAAAAGGATATGGATACACCGCCTGAAAAAGAAGCGTACAGTGACCTTCTATATGCAGGGATTCATAAAATTTTTATTGGGTTCTTATATAAGTTCATTATTGGTTATCTCATTCACACATATATTCTCATGAATATTCATCACATTAGTAGCAGTCACTTTGTTCAACAGTTAACGTATATGTATGCGTACAGTATGTATTTGTTCTTTGACTTTGCTGGATATACAGCATTTGCTGTAGGTGTGAGTTATATCATGGGTATTAAATCACCAGAAAACTTTAATAAACCGTTTATCAGCCGGAATATTAAAGACTTCTGGAATCGCTGGCACATGTCGCTATCCTTCTGGTTCAGAGATTATGTGTTTATGAGATTTGTGTTCTTTATGACAAAGAAGAAGTGGATCAAGAACCGAATGGCTGTATCAAATATTGGGTACTTTGTCCTCTTTCTATTGATGGGTGCTTGGCATGGTCTCGCCCTTCAATACATTATTTACGGACTATACCATGCAGTTGTGATGTCCGGTTACAATTTATTTGAGAAGTGGAATAAAAAGCACAAGTGGTGGCCGGATAATAAGGTCACAATGGTTGTGTCGATCATTATTACATTCCATGTGATTTGTTTCGGATTTTATATTTTTTCAGGAAAACCATTTCATCATTAATGATTAAGGGAGTAGAAAATTATGGAATTTAAAAATCAAGTATACGGTATTATTGCAGAGGTTTGTCAGGACGACGTTGTGAAAGAAAATCCAGAGATTGCAATTTTTGACGAAGGTCTTCTAGATTCATTTGGTACAGTAGAACTACTTATGGCAATTGAAAGTCAACTTGGAATTACTGTTCCGATTACAGAGTTTGATCGTGATGTGTGGGATACACCGAATCACATTGCTGAGCAGCTGGCAGAGATGAAGTAATGAAAAAGCGTTTTTTTGGGCCGCTTATTTTAGCGGCTGTTCTATTCATTGGTGTTCTTCTTGTACCAAATGCATGGCTCTCACATCTGATCCCAAAAGACAAATTACAAAAGTCAGCCACAGAATTAGATCCAGGGATGTTCCAAGGGCTTTATTTACAAGATGAAATGCTAAAAGATCCAACTTATTTGCCGATCTATGGATCTTCTGAACTATCCCGTTTTGATCCATATCACCCTTCGAATTTCTTTCATGAAAATCCTCAAGGGTTTACACCTTATCTTGTTGGAAAAGGTGGATCGCAATCATTAATTCATGCCATGAACTTTGCAGCGCATATGAATGAATTAAAAGGGAAAAAGCTTGTGTTTATCGTGTCCCCGCAGTGGTTTGTCAAAGGGGGATCAGACGAGAATCACTTTGCTCCTAACTATTCAGCGCTTCAGGCGCTTGATCTTGCTTATAATAAAGAAATTGATCCAGCTGTGAAAAAAAAGCTCATCAAAAGGATCATGAAGTTTAAGGCAGTAAAGAACGACATGGTCATCACAGAGCTTTTTAAAGCAGAGCTTTCTGGGAACAAATTCGCTTATGGCGCGATTTCTCCTATTGCAAAAATGTATTATGGCATGCTTCAAAAGAAAGACATGTACTATACGATCGGGTCTGGGCATGAGCGCAAGCATCGTCCGTCTCCTTCAGTGAAAGGGAAAACATGGACTGAGCTTGAAAAAGAAGCGAGCGTCTTAGGATCCGAAAAAGCAGGGGACAACCCGTTTTATATTGATCAGAGACTGTTTGATCGTAAGCTGAAGCCGATCATGAAAAAGATGAAGGATTCTCGTCGTGACAATTCTTATGCAGCATCACCTGAATATAAAGATTTCCAAATCATGCTGGATATTTTAAAACAGGCAGGGGCGAAGCCTTTATTCGTGACGATTCCCGTCAACGGAAAATGGTATGATTACACTGGTTTTCCGAAAGAGGGACGTACAGATTATTATCAAAAAATCAATCGTCAAATTCGGGATAATGGGTATGAAGTCGCAGATTTGACTTCGCATGAGTATGACCCATATTTCTTTAAGGACACGATTCATGTGTCGTATAAAGGATGGGTATACATCGATAAGGCGATCGAAAAGTTTTACAAAGAGCAGTAGATTGCAGCAGCTTTCTGCTGCTTTTTGTTTGTCGAATGAGTGGATTTCTTGTATAAATAAGGTGGAAGGGCTATGCTGAATATGGAGGCGATACGATGAATCGTTCTGAGAAAAAAGAACTATTAAAGCGTTCAAAGAAGCATTTTAATGATCATGCCTTTTGGGAAAAGTTAAAAAAGACGGCACAAAAAGCTGGAGTTTCTCTTGTCTATGCTGTGTTATTACTTTATTATACATTGCAAAAACCCGAAGTACCGGTTAAAGCGAAGACCCTCATCATTGGGGCGCTAGGGTACTTTATCCTTCCGATTGACCTGATCCCTGATACATTGGTGGGGATCGGCTACACAGATGATCTAGGCGCCATCACATTTGCTCTGCTTCAAGTCGCGATGTACATTGATGACGATGTCAAAGGGAAAGCGAAAGACAGGCTTGGAAAATGGTTCGGTGAAAAAAGCGATACGTCTTTCATTGATCAAAAGCTTGAAGATGGCGGTATGCCGTCTGCTTAAAGAAAAGCCTCCTAAACGGTGGCTTCAGTGTGTAGACAAACTCTCGCATTCTTTGTCAGTCCTGCGCTCCGGTGCTCGTTCTTCCTAGACTTCAAGGGTTTTCAACTACGCTGAAAAAAGACAAAGGGCTAAAATAAAGTTCATTTTAGCCCTTTGTCAACAATCTATAGCCTCCTAAACGGAGGTTTTTTTCATTATCCTAAAAATTTCACGCAAACCGGATGCGGAACGGTGATGTCTGATTGTAAGACAGTGAGTCGACCGGTTTCTTTGTCACGTTTGTATAACACAAGATTACTAGATTCTTGGTTTGAGCCGACGAGAAATTCTTCTGTTGGATCAAGGACAAAGTCTCTAGGCCAATTTCCTTCAGATGAAGCAATTTCAACGAGGCTTAGTTTGCCGTCATGATCTGCTTTGAAAATGGCAATGCTGTCATGTCCACGATTTCCTGCATACACAAAGTGACCGTCAGAAGACACATGAATGGCGCTGCCTTGATTATTCTCTGTGAAGTCATTAGGAATGGTTGCGATCGTTTGGATCTCTTCGAAATGACCATCTTCAAAGTAACGAAGTACAATGACCTCTGAGCTGAGCTCTGTCATCACATAGGCCACAGGTTTCGTTGGGTGGAATGTGATATGACGAGGGCCGCTTCCTGGTTTTGTTTCAAATGTATGGGTAAGCTCAAGTTTGCTGTTTTCTTTCTTATACGTATAAATTCCGTCTGTGCCAAGGTCAACAGCTACTGCAAATTGTTCATCAGGTGTCAAACCCATAAAGTGAGTGTGCGGTTTTTCTTGACGGTCTTCGTTTGGTCCAGTGCCCTCATGCTGCGCCTGTGACAGCGTGCGAATCACTGAGCCGTTTTCAGCATCAATTTCGTACATCTCTGCTGTTCCTTTATGATAGTTTGCTGTAAACGCTGTTTTCGTTTGGCTGTCCACGCTGACGTGACAAGGAGAAGCCCCATCGGCAAGCTCTTGGTTGATGAAACGAAGTGCGCCGGTGTCGGCATCAATTTGATACGCAGCAAGACCGCCCTGTGCTCCTTCTTTCACAACAGCATACACAAACTTTTGAGAATCTGAGACAGTTAAATATGTAGGATTTTCAAGTTCTGCAGCCACTTCTACTTGTTCAATCTGCTGCTTGTCCGTATTTAAAGTAAAAGAATAGATTCCTTTGCTGTCTCCCTTTGTATACGTTCCGATATAACCTCTGATGTTAGCCATGTATTGCCCTCCTTCTATTAGATGCTCTCATTCTATCATAAATTCATAGGAAAACGCTTTAGAAAGGCATGCTGAAGGAAAAAACAAACGCAATGAAATCTCACAATATTCTTCAAAAACCGTGTGAAAAAATATCACAAAAGCTTGTTCAAAAGAAAACAGTTCATGTAGAGTAAATAAATTGAAGAAAAAATACAAAAAATTTTAAGTTTTTTCATTCCTTGTCTAGCAAAGGTGTAAGCGTATACATTTTATTTTGATTAGTCTAAATTGTCTAATAATTTTAAAAATGCTGTTGACACTGTATGGAAAGCGGCGTAAGATGGGTTCAACAAAAGCAAACAGACACGCAGAGTAAGCGTGAGACACTTCAATATAAAGTGTCTGAAAATTCAACTACTTTTTGTTTGAAAGAGAGGGTGCTCACTGAAGATGGAAGACCAAAAGGAACAGTGGATCTTTTTAAACGATGAACTCGTGAAAAAAGAGGATGCGAAAATTTCAGTTTATGATCATGGCTTCTTATATGGTGACGGTGTGTTCGAAGGAATACGTGTATATAACGGAAATATCTTTCGAATGAAAGAACATTTAGACCGCCTGTATGATTCCGCTAGATCCATTATGCTGAACATTCCATATTCACTTGAGGAGCTCACTGAAAAAATGATTCATACAGTTGAAAGGAACGGCCTAAAAGATGCCTATATCCGCCTTGTTGTCTCAAGAGGAGCCGGTGATCTTGGCTTAGATCCAAACAACTGTGGGAGAGCCAACACAGTGATCATTGTAGAGCCGCTGGCCATCTTTCCAAAGCACCTATATGAAACAGGTATTGATATTGTGACAGTACCAACGAGGCGAAATCGTCCTGACGTACTAAGTCCAAAAGTGAAATCATTAAACTATTTGAATAACATCCTTGTCCGAATCGAAGCCCATATGGCCGGTGTGAGTGAAGCGCTGATGCTGAACGATCAAGGGTACGTGGCAGAAGGTTCTGCAGACAATGTGTTTATTTATAAAAAAGGTAAGCTCTATACACCGCCAGGTTATATCGGCGCTCTTGAAGGCATCACAAGAAATGCCATCATGGAAATCGCAGAAGACTTAGGCTACGAAGTGAAAGAAGAACCTTTCACAAGACATGATGTGTATACAGCTGAAGAAGTCTTCCTGACAGGAACCGCTGCCGAAGTCATCGCTGTTGTAAAAGTTGACGGCCGTATCATTGGCGAAGGAAAGCCAGGGTTCCACACACAAAAACTTCTTGAACAATTCCGCAAACGAGTCGTTGAAGAAGGAGAAAAAGTAGTCTTTACCGATGAAAACATTCACGCAAGCTAAATAGATATCGATAAACGTTGAAGAGGACTAGTAGCTTTAGAGTCAGTATCTACAGAGAGCCGGTGCTAGCTGGAAACCGGTGTTACTTTCTAAAGTGAACTCACCTCTGAGTGTCTGCTTGAAATGATAGTAGGGCAGACCGAGTGACATTGCATCACTCGTTACCAAAATGGATGAAAGATGTCCATGAGACGGCAGCATGATTTGCCGTGAACAAGGGTGGTACCGCGAAAAACAAAGCTTTTTCGCCCCTTTGACCTAGTGAAAAGTAGTGTCATTGTGGGGTGAGAAGGCTTTTTTATATGGTCTCATATCTCTATCTTGAATGGAAAAGGGTGAAAGGACTTGACTGAAGCAAGACAAAGAGGAGGAAATCAAATGGGGACAAATGTACAAATGGAGACGGAAAAATCAAATGCACCACAAACGATGAACGGTGCACTCATGTTAATTGAAGCACTCAAAAGAGAAAAAGTAGAAGTCATTTTTGGTTATCCTGGCGGAGCCGTTTTACCGATCTACGATAAAATTTACGATTCTGGTTTATTTCATGTCCTGCCAAGACATGAGCAAGGAGCGATTCACGCAGCGGAGGGATACGCAAGAGTATCTGGTAAACCAGGCGTTGTTATTGCCACATCAGGACCGGGGGCAACCAACCTAGTCACAGGAATTGCGGATGCGATGATTGATTCACTACCTATGGTTATCTTCACTGGACAGGTGGCAACCTCAGTCATTGGATCAGATGCTTTCCAAGAAGCAGATGTACTTGGTATCACAATGCCAATCACAAAACACAGCTATCAAGTGAGACGCCCAGAAGAGTTACCGGGTGTCATTAAAGAGGCATTTCACATCGCAACAACCGGCAGACCTGGTCCAGTCTTGATTGATATTCCAAAAGATGTCGCTGGCATTGAAGGGACATTTGAATACGATCAGCCAATCGATTTGCCAGGTTATCAGCCGAAAATTGAGCCGAATTATTTGCAAATTCGCAAGTTAGTAGAAGCTGTAAGCAGAGCAAAGAAACCAGTTATTCTAGCAGGAGCTGGCGTTCTTCACGGCAAAGCGTCGGAAGAATTAAGGCAATATGTAGAGCAGCAACAAATCCCTGTCGCTCATACATTGCTTGGGCTTGGTGGATTCCCAGCAAAGCATCCTCTTTTCCTAGGAATGGCGGGTATGCACGGCACATATGCAGCGAACATGGCACTACATCAATGTGACTTACTCATTTCAATCGGAGCGAGATTTGATGACAGGGTAACCGGCAACCTCAATCATTTTGCAAAGCATGCGAAGGTTGCTCATATTGACATCGACCCAGCGGAAATTGGTAAAAACATTCACACCCATATCCCAGTTGTTGGTGACAGTAAGCTAGTGCTTCAAGAACTGATCAAGCAGGACGGGAAAAAAGGTGAATCAGACGAGTGGAAGAGCCAGCTAAATCAGTGGAAGGAAGAATATCCACTCTGGTATGTCGAAAACGAAGCTGAAGGCTTTAAGCCTCAAAAGCTGATCGAATACATTCATCAATTTACAAAAGGTGAAGCCATTGTGGCAACTGATGTCGGACAGCACCAAATGTGGGCTGCGCAGTTCTATCCATTCGAAAATGCCGATAAATGGGTGACATCTGGTGGGCTTGGCACAATGGGATTTGGTTTACCGGCAGCGATTGGCGCGCAGCTAGCTGATCAAGAGGCAACGGTTGTGGCGATTTTAGGAGACGGAGGTTTCCAAATGACCCTGCAAGAACTTGCCGTTATCCGTGAGCTGAACCTTCCAGTGAAAGTGATTGTTCTCAATAATCACAGTCTTGGAATGGTAAGACAATGGCAAGAAATTTTTTACGAAGAACGCTACTCACATTCTAAATTTTCAGAGCAGCCAGACTTCGTGAAATTATCTGAAGCTTATGGCATTAAAGGGATCAGAATCTCATCAGACGAAGAGGCGCAAGAAAAGCTAGAAGAAGCATTAACGTCTAGAGAGCCTGTTTTCATCGATGTCAATGTAGCGAGAGATGAGAAAGTATTCCCGATGGTAGCACCGGGGAAAGGACTTCATGAGATGGTGGGGGTGAAACCTTGAAAAGAATTATTGTGTTGACTGTATTAAATCGATCAGGCGTACTGAACAGAATCACAGGCCTTTTTACCAAAAGACACTACAATATTGAAAGCATTACGGTCGGCCATTCTGAGATTCAAGATGTATCACGCATCACGTTCGTCGTCCATGTAGACCAGGAGAAAGACATCGAACAGCTGACAAAACAGCTGAACAAACAAATCGATGTCCTCAAAGTAACGGATATTACAAACCAATCAATCGTTCAGCGAGAGCTGGCTTTGATAAAAGTCGTATCTGCACCAGCATCTAGAATGGAGATCACGGGGGTCATTGAACCTTTTAGGGCTTCTATTGTAGATGTGAGCAGAGAAAGTGTCGTCATTCAGGTGACAGGTGAGTCTTCAAAAATTGAAGCACTCATTGAATTACTTAAGCCATACGGCATTAAAGAAGTCGCCAGAACTGGCACCACGGCCTTTGCGAGAGATAATCAGCAAAAGCCGCAAACAAATAAAACAATTTCAATTGTCTAAACAAAAGGAGAGAGTCAAATGGTAAAAGTATATTATAACGGTGATATTCAAGAAAACGTATTAAACGGTCAAAAGGTAGCTATCATTGGTTACGGATCACAAGGTCATGCACATGCATTGAACTTAAAAGAGAGCGGCGTAGATGTCATTGTCGGCGTAAGAAAAGGCGGATCTTATACAAAAGCACAAGAAGACGGTCATCAAGTATTCACAGTAAAAGAAGCAGCAGCACAAGCAGATGTCGTCATGGTATTACTTCCAGATGAGCAGCAAAAGAAAGTATATGATGAAGAAATCAAAGATCAATTAGAAGCAGGGAATTCACTTGTATTCGCACACGGATTCAACGTTCACTTCCATCAAATTGTTCCTCCAAGTGACGTAGATGTGTATCTTGTGGCTCCAAAAGGTCCAGGACATCTTGTAAGAAGAACATATGAGCAAGGCGCTGGTGTACCTGCACTATTTGCTATCTATCAAGATGTATCAGGTCAAGCGAAAGACAAAGCACTTGCTTATGCAAAAGCAATCGGCGGAGCAAGAGCGGGCGTTCTTGAAACAACATTTAAAGAAGAAACAGAAACGGATCTATTCGGTGAGCAGGCAGTTCTTTGTGGAGGTCTTACTTCATTAGTAAAAGCAGGTTTTGAAACATTAACAGAAGCTGGTTATCAGCCGGAGCTTGCATACTTCGAGTGTCTGCATGAACTGAAATTGATCGTTGACCTTATGTATGAAGAAGGATTAGAAGGTATGAGATATTCCATCTCTGATACAGCGCAGTGGGGTGACTTCGTATCAGGACCACGCGTTGTGGATGCAAAAGTAAAAGAATCAATGAAAGCAGTCTTGACTGACATCCAAAACGGAACATTCGCGAAAGAATGGATTGTTGAAAACCAAGTGAATCGTCCACGTTTCAATGCGATCAATGCAAATGAAAATGAGCACCAAATTGAAATCGTCGGAAGAAAGCTTCGTGAAATGATGCCTTTCGTTAAACAAGGAAAGAAAAAGGAAGCGGTGAGCGTCGGTGCGAAAAATTAATTTTTTTGACACAACACTTCGAGATGGAGAGCAATCACCAGGAGTGAACTTAAATGCACAAGAAAAGCTAATCATTGCTAAGCAGCTTGAGCGCCTTGGGGTTAATATCATTGAAGCGGGTTTTCCCGCTTCATCCCGAGGGGATTTCTTAGGCGTACAAGAAATTGCAAGAACGATTAAGAACTGTTCAGTTGCAGGACTTGCACGATGTGTGAAAGGTGACATTGATGCTGCATGGGACGCATTAAAAGATGGAGCTCAACCAAGAATACACGTCTTTATTGCGACTTCTGACATTCACCTCAAGCATAAGCTAAAGAAAACACGTGAAGAAGTGGTTGAACAAGCTGTTTCAATGGTGAAATACGCGAAAGAGCGCTTCCCAGTTGTTCAGTGGTCAGCAGAAGATGCATGCCGGACAGATCTTTCTTTCCTAGCAGAAATTGTAGAAAAAGTGATCGACGCAGGCGCAAGTGTCATTAACTTGCCTGACACTGTTGGATACCTAGCACCAAAAGAGTACGGAAATATCTTTAAATATATGAAGGAACACGTTCCAAATATCGATCAAGTCATATTGTCAGCACACTGTCATGATGATTTAGGAATGGCTGTAGCGAACTCACTTGCTGCCATTGAAAATGGAGCAGATCAAATTGAAACAGCTGTCAACGGTATTGGAGAGCGCGCAGGAAATGCTGCTTTAGAAGAAATTGCAGTTGCCCTTCATATTCGCAAAGACTTTTACCAAGTCGAATCAACCATTCAGTTGAATGAAATTAAGCGCACAAGTGATGTAGTGAGCAAATACTCAGGTATGATTGTACCGCGTAATAAAGCAGTCGTTGGAAACAATGCATTTGCCCATGAATCAGGTATTCACCAAGATGGATTCCTCAAAGAAAAAACAACCTATGAAATTATCTCTCCAGAGCTTGTAGGCGTCACAACAGATGTGCTTGTCCTTGGTAAACACTCCGGAAGACACGCGTTTAAAGACCGCTTAAAAACACTCGGCTTTAAATTGACTGAAGAAGAAATCAATAAGTTCTTCGAAACGTTTAAGAACTTAACAGAGAAGAAGAAAGAAATCACAGATGATGATTTAATCTCTATTATATTAGAAGAAAAAGTAGCAGACCGTAAAATTGGCTATGAATTTGAAAGTCTTCAAGTTCACTATGGGACAGAGCAAATGCCGACAGCAACAGTCTCTCTTAAAAATCAAGAAACGCAGGAAGTCATTCAAGAAGCAGCTACAGGTGCAGGCAGTGTAGAAGCTGTGTACAACACGCTTGAGCGCTGTATGGAGGAAAGAATTCATTTGCTAGATTATCGTATTCAATCCAATGGAAAAGGCAGAGACGCACTAGCGGAAGTATATGTCACTGTTTCAATAGAAGGAAAAGAAACAGCAGGACGCGGTGTAGCGCAAGATGTGCTGGAAGCATCGGCTAAAGCTTACGTCAATGCAGTGAATAGACATTTAATCTTTAAATCAAACCTAATAGAAATTGAGAAACATCACGCCATCTCATAAGAAAGGAGGAAGGGACTCATGAAAAAGAAAATTGCACTTTTGCCCGGCGATGGAATCGGACCGGAAGTCGTCACATCAGCCGTCGCTGTCCTGAAAGAGACAGCGGCTCAATTTCAACACGAATTTGAATTCGAAACAGCTCTCATTGGCGGTATAGCGATAGATGAAAAAAACAATCCGCTCCCTAAAGAAACAGTAGAAGTGTGCAAAAGCGCAGATGCGATTTTATTAGGAGCCGTTGGCGGACCAAAGTGGGATCAAAACCCGCCAGAACTTCGCCCAGAAAAAGGCTTGCTCTCCATTCGCAAACAGCTGGACTTATTTGCGAACATCCGCCCTGTCAAAGTATTTGATAGCTTGAGTGAGGCTTCACCGTTAAAACAAGATCACATTAACGGAGTAGATTTCGTCATCGTTCGTGAATTAACTGGAGGCCTCTACTTTGGCGAACCAAGTGAGCGCTACACGGATGATGAAGGAAAAGAAGCTGCGGTTGATACACTTCTTTATACAAAGGAAGAGATTGTTCGTGTATTAAAAGAAGCGTTCGACATGGCGTTAACGAGACGGAAAAAAGTAACGTCTGTGGATAAAGCGAATGTTCTCGCTTCGAGTAAACTATGGCGGGATGCGGTAGAAGAAGTTGCATCCCAGTATCCAGATGTCGCATATGAGCACATGCTCGTCGATAATGCCGCGATGCAGCTGATTTATAAGCCCGCTCAATTTGATGTCATCGTGACAGAGAATATGTTTGGTGACATTTTAAGTGACGAAGCATCTATGATTACTGGCTCACTCGGCATGCTGCCATCTGCTAGTTTATCAAGCACCGGCCTTCATTTATATGAGCCGATTCATGGTTCAGCACCCGATATTGCGGGGCAAAATGTCGCAAACCCTCTGGCTACTATATTGTCAGCAGCCAGCTTGCTTAGAACATCCTTTGCTCTAGAAGAAGAAGCGGCTGCAATTGAAGCAGCTGTGGAAGCCGTTCTTGCCTCTGGCAAACGAACAAAGGACCTAGCAGCAAAAGAGGGAACGTATGAAACGACTGATGATATCACGCAAGCCGTTGTAGATGCACTCAAACAACGTACGAAAACCATTGTATAAATAGAAATCTTGTTGAATTAGGTAGAGGGAGGAAAAAGGGTTATGCCTCGAACAATCATCGAAAAAATATGGGATCAGCATGTTGTCAAAAATGGCGAGGGAAAACCAGACCTTTTATATATTGATCTGCACTTGGTGCATGAGGTGACGTCACCTCAAGCATTTGAAGGATTAAGACAAAAAGGGCGCAAGGTGCGAAGACCACAAAACACATTTGCGACGATGGATCATAACATTCCGACTGTGAATCGATTTGTGATCAAAGATGAGATTGCGAAGAAGCAAGTCAGTGCTCTAGAGCGCAACTGTGCTGAATTCGGGGTCCGTCTAGCTGACCTTCACAGTGTAGACCAAGGAATCGTTCATGTCGTTGGACCAGAGCTTGGTTTAACACTTCCGGGGAAAACAATCGTGTGTGGAGATAGTCATACATCTACTCATGGCGCATTTGGTGCACTTGCCTTTGGGATTGGCACAAGTGAGGTTGAGCATGTGCTTTCCACACAAACACTTTGGCAGCAGCGTCCGAAGACACTAGAAATTAGAGTAGACGGAACGCTTCAAAAAGGGGTAACAGCCAAAGATGTCATTTTAGCAGTCATTGGCGCACATGGCGTGAAGTTCGGTTCAGGTTATGTCATTGAATACACTGGGGAAGTATTCAGAAACATGTCAATGGATGAGCGGATGACCGTTTGTAATATGTCAATTGAAGCAGGCGCAAGAGCAGGATTGATCGCACCTGATGAAGTGACCTTTGAATATTGCCGCGGACGCAAATACGCACCGCAGGGTGAAGATTTCGAAGCAGCGATAAAAGAATGGAAAGAACTAAGAACAGATCCGGGTGCGACCTATGATAAAACCATTGTTTTAGATGGAAATCATATTTCACCAATGGTCACGTGGGGAATTAACCCAGGAATGGTGCTCCCTGTGGATGCAGCAATTCCAGGACCTGAAGATTTTGCACAAGAAGATGACCAAAAAGAAGCAAAACGTGCTTATGAATACATGGGGGTTCACCCGCATCAGCGTATTGAAGATATTACGATTGAGCATGTGTTTATTGGCTCATGTACGAACTCAAGAATGACTGATTTACGCCAAGCCGCTTCTATGATTGAAGGACAAAAAGTAGCTGATCATGTCAGAGCGATTGTGGTTCCCGGCTCACAAAGTGTCAAACTGCAAGCAGAAGAAGAAGGTCTTCATAAAATTTTCCTAGAAGCAGGATTTGAATGGAGAGAATCTGGCTGTAGTATGTGCCTCAGCATGAATAACGATGTGGTGCCAGAAGGTGAACGCTGTGCATCTACATCAAACCGTAACTTTGAGGGACGTCAAGGGAAGGGTGCAAGAACGCATCTTGTCAGCCCGGCAATGGCTGCAATGGCTGCCATACATGGCCGATTTGTCGATGTCAGGAAGTTTAATCAAGAGAAAACAGTCGTGTAAGGAGTTGTGTCATAGATGGAGCCTTTAGTCACTCATAAAGGAAAAGCCGCTGTGCTTAACCGTATAAATGTAGATACAGATCAAATCATTCCGAAACAATTTTTGAAAAGAATCGAACGAACAGGATATGGCCGATTTGCCTTTTTTGACTGGCGATATTTGGCAGATGGTAGTCCGAATCCAGATTTTGAACTCAATCAGCCGATTTATGAAGGAGCCTCTATTTTGATCGCAGGCGAAAACTTTGGCTGCGGATCATCAAGGGAACATGCGCCTTGGGCACTTGATGATTATGGATTCAAAATTGTCATTGCCCCATCTTTCGCCGATATTTTTCATCAAAACTGTTTTAAAAACGGGATGCTTCCAATTCGTCTTGATTATGATGTGTGGAAAACGTTTGCTGCATCATATGAAAACAAAGGATATGAAATGACAGTTGATCTGGAAAAACAACAGATTCAAGACCATGAAGGGAATGTTACTCCTTTCGATGTAGATCCACACTGGAGAGAAATGCTCCTGAATGGCTATGATGAGATTTCATTAACATTGTTACTAGAAGATGAGATTCAAGCATTTGAAGAAAAACGTAGCAGCTGGCTGCGTGCATAAACAACGAGAAGCCGTCCCCGTGGTGTGACGGCTTCTTTTTTGCATGAAAACCTCTCGTTACTTGTGTTTACTAACCTTCGTTGGTAAACTGATAAAAAATATGCGCCCGAAAGGAACGTAAGCATGAAACATGACAAGAAGAAAGATAATGTCATTTTGTTTCCTGGTCTGAAAGAAAGACTGATTGAAAAAGGAATGGCAGCATTAAAAGATAAACAGTATCAAGAGGCGCTTCACTTATTTTCAGAAGCGAAATCGTATGATGACGATGAAGAATCCGATATTCATCTCGGTATGGCGATTTGTTTTCTAGAGCTTGGTGAGCTGCAGGATGCAAAGCGAGTCTGTGAAAAGATGCTACATGAAGGATATGGCCACTATTTCACTGTGCTTCAAGTATATATGACCATCTTAATTCAGCTGAAAGAGTACGAGGAAGTCAAACAAACAATTGAGGCAGTCCTTGAAGAAAATCACCTTCCAGCAGAAAGCGCGGAGCATTTTTATAAGCTGCTTGAATTTAGCAGAAAGATGATTGAATCACCAGAAGAGATTTTAGACGAAGACGAGGAAGGCAGCGGAGAAATCAATATAGATGAAATGCTCGAGCGGCCAGAAGAGCAGGTGCAGTTCATCCATTCGCTGAAAGACCGAAACATCACGCCGCATATGGGTCTATTAAATACGATCCTACAAAAGCCTGATGGAAACCCTTTGGTCAAATCATTGATCCTGCAACTTCTGTCAGATCATGATGTGGCAAAGCCGGTTCATGTGACGAAGTTCGGTGATTCTTTAACGCTTGTTCCTTCTGAGGCTGTCAAGCCAGAGCAAATGCCACTGCTTCAGCAAGTCCTTCGAAAGCTCGATGACACACTTGGCAATGAGAACCCAACCCTTTACCAAGGAGTTGAAGAGTTATGGCGCCGGCACTTATTTGTGCTATATCCATTTCTTCCTAAATATACGGATCCGAATCTTTGGGCTGCGGCACTTCATAAAGTCGGCTATGAAATGCATGGAATCGAGATTGACCTCGAAGAATTGCATTTATTGTATGATTTTAACGAACGAGAGCTGAGAGAAGCTTGTACAATGCTGAAAGATATTGAAGAAATTTCTTATTTGTAATTTGTCGATTTAGTTGAAAGACGGACTTGTTATGTTATAATATAATGGTTGTATTTGTGCATATATCGTGCGGTTGTAAGATTCCAACGGTTGAAAGACGTTATGTATAATCAAGTCAAATGTTGTATACATAAGACCGCTTCTTTAGCGGAGTGCGTGGTTTTTGATTGGACGAAGTCTTTATGATGCTTTAGAATGTAACAACGCACAATCTGAATAGATTTTTGGAGGGAAACACACATGTCAGTAAAATGGGAAAAACAAGAAGGTAACGAAGGTGTCTTAACAGTAGAAGTTGACGCTGAAACATTTAACAAAGCACTTGATGATGCATTTAAGAAAGTAGTTAAGCAAGTATCAATCCCTGGATTCCGTAAAGGAAAAGTACCACGTGGTCTTTTCGAGCAGCGTTTTGGAGTAGAATCTCTTTATCAAGATGCACTAGATATTCTTCTTCCAGTTGAATATCCGAAAGCAATCGACGAAGCTGGTATCGAGCCGGTTGACCGCCCTGAAATCGATGTTGAGAAAATCGAAAAAGGCGAAAGCTTAATCTTCACTGCAAAAGTAACAGTGAAGCCAGAAGTAAAACTTGGTGACTACAAAGGTCTTAACGTAGAAAAAGACGACACATCTGTATCTGATGAAGATGTCCAAGAAGAGTTAAAAGCTATGCAAAACCGTCAAGCTGAGCTTGTTGTCAAAGAAGAAGGCGCAATCGAAAACGGCGATACAGTTGTTCTAGATTTCGAAGGATTCGTTGATGGAGAAGCATTCGAAGGCGGAAAAGCTGAGAACTACTCTCTTGAAGTAGGTTCTGGTTCATTCATCCCTGGTTTCGAAGAGCAATTGGTTGGTCTTGAAGCAGGGGCAGAAAAAGACGTTGAAGTGACATTCCCAGAAGAATATCATGCTGAAGACCTTGCAGGTAAACCAGCTGTATTCAAAGTGAAAATTCATGAAATCAAAGCAAAAGAACTTCCAGCACTTGACGATGAGTTCGCTAAAGATGTTGATGAAGAAGTTGAAACGATTGCTGAATTAACTGAAAAAACGAAGAAACGTCTTGAAGAAGCAAAAGAAAACGAAGCAGAAGGCAAACTTCGTGAAGAGTTAGTAGCAAAAGCTTCTGAAAATGCGGAAGTTGACGTTCCTCAAGCGATGGTTGACACTGAGCTAGACCGCATGATGAAAGAATTCGAACAACGTCTTCAAATGCAAGGGATGAACCTTGAGCTTTACTTCCAGTTCTCTGGACAAGATGAAGATGCGCTAAAAGAGCAAATGAAAGAAGATGCTGCTAAACGCGTAAAATCTAATCTTACTCTTGAAGCAATTGCTGCTGCAGAAGACCTACAAGTGTCTGATGAAGAAGTGGAAGAAGAACTTTCAAAAATGGCTGAAGCATACAACATGCCAGTTGAAAATATCAAACAAGCGATCGGTTCTACTGAAGCAATGAAAGAAGATTTAAAAGTTCGTAAAGCAATTGATTTTCTTGTAGAAAACCGTTAATATGGTGCATAATAATAAAACAGGGCGCGAGTGACTCGTGCCTTGTTTTGTACAATTTTTGACTTATCATCGCTTCTTTTGGAAACGATAGTGTAAGTCGCATCTTTCTGTCATACATATCTCAATGTGCAGTGTTACAAACACATCATTACCGTCTTTTAGGAAAGTATGGTAAAATGCATACATACTGGACCCAGAAGGGTAGCTGACTGTTAGCTACAGGCAAGTGAAGAAGAATAAGGGGTGAAAGAATGTTTAAATTCAACGAGGAAAAAGGTCAATTAAAATGCTCGTTTTGCGGAAAAACGCAAGATCAAGTGCGTAAACTGGTCGCAGGACCTGGCGTATATATATGTGATGAATGTATCGAGCTTTGCACGGAAATAGTTGAAGAAGAGCTCGGTACTGAGGAAGAAGTTGAATTCAAGGATGTTCCGAAACCTCATGAAATCCGGGAAATTCTTGATGAATATGTCATCGGACAAGAGAATGCGAAGAAATCCTTAGCTGTAGCGGTTTATAACCATTACAAGCGGATTAATTCCAACAGTAAGATTGATGATGTTGAGCTTTCGAAAAGTAACATTTCTATGATTGGACCTACAGGAAGTGGTAAAACATTACTTGCTCAAACGCTTGCACGTATTTTAAATGTTCCATTTGCGATTGCAGATGCGACGTCTTTAACAGAAGCAGGTTACGTTGGGGAAGACGTAGAGAATATTTTACTAAAGCTGATTCAAGCAGCAGATTATGATGTAGAAAAAGCTGAAAAAGGCATTATCTACATCGATGAGATCGATAAAGTAGCAAGAAAATCAGAAAACCCTTCTATCACTCGTGATGTATCTGGGGAAGGTGTACAGCAAGCCCTTTTGAAAATTCTTGAAGGAACAGTCGCTAGTGTACCGCCTCAAGGTGGACGTAAGCATCCTCATCAAGAATTCATTCAAATTGATACAACAAATATCCTCTTCATTTGTGGTGGAGCCTTTGACGGCATTGAGCAAATCATCAAACGCCGCCTAGGTCAAAAAGTCATTGGATTCGGTGCGGAAAATAAAATTGAAGATCTTGAAAAAGAAGTCCTTCTATCAAAAGTTCTGCCAGAAGACTTACTTCGCTTCGGTTTAATCCCAGAATTCATCGGTCGTCTTCCGGTTATTGCAAGCCTAGAGCCGTTAGATGAAAAAGCACTTGTAGAAATCTTGACGAAGCCTAAAAATGCGCTCGTTAAGCAATATACAAAAATGCTTGAGCTTGATGATGTTGAGCTTGAGTTTGAAGAAGATGCTCTTAGCGAAATTGCGAAAAAAGCAATTGAGCGTAAAACAGGAGCTCGTGGTCTTCGCTCCATCATTGAAGGCATCATGCTTGATGTGATGTTTGATCTTCCATCTCGTGATGATATTGAGAAATGTGTCATTACTGGTGAAACGGTTGCTGATGGTGAGCCGCCACGTCTTGTCTTAAAAGACGGTACAGTCGTGAATAAAGATACAAAAACATCAGCATAAGCCCATTTGAATGACTCCTGAATCTTTTGATTCAGGAGTTTTTTATTTATCGTGGAAGTTGTGTTTATTCCGTCCAGCTCTAGGAAATACTAGCAGACAGAAACCAATACATAACGATAGATGAAGGAGGGAGCACCGATTGAGCTGGACAGGAATCGTATTATTCATACAACTGTTCTTTGGTATCGTCATCGGGTTGTACTTTTGGAACTTACTGAAAAATCAGCGCACACAAAAGGTGACGATCGATAAAGAATCGAAGAAAGAAATGGAAGCACTCAGAAAGATGCGATCCATTAAACTGAGTGAACCTTTATCAGAGAGAGTCCGGCCAAAGGGGTTTCAAGATATTGTAGGGCAGGAAGACGGTATACGTGCACTTAAAGCTGCCCTGTGTGGACCGAACCCGCAACATGTCATCGTCTACGGGCCGCCTGGTGTTGGAAAAACAGCTGCTGCCCGTCTAGTGATGGAAGAGGCGAAGCGTCACGCTGATTCACCATTTAAAAAAGATGCAGTATTTGTTGAGCTTGATGCCACAACGGCAAGATTTGATGAACGAGGCATCGCAGACCCCTTGATTGGTTCCGTACATGATCCCATTTATCAAGGAGCAGGGGCCATGGGACAGGCAGGCATTCCGCAGCCGAAACAAGGAGCCGTCACACATGCTCATGGCGGCGTTCTCTTTATCGATGAAATTGGAGAACTGCATCCGATTCAAATGAACAAAATGCTCAAAGTGCTAGAAGATCGAAAAGTGTTTTTAGATAGTGCTTATTACAGTGAAGAAAATACGCAAATCCCGAATCACATCCATGATATTTTTCAAAATGGGTTGCCCGCTGATTTTCGACTGATTGGCGCCACGACAAGAACACCGGACGAAATTCCGCCGGCTATTCGATCAAGATGTTTGGAGATTTTCTTCAAGGATTTGGATCAGCATGAGCTGAAAATTGTTGCAGCTAAAGCAGTCGAGAAAATACAGAAGGAATTAAGTGACGAAGGACTGAACCTGTTAACATCCTATGTGAAAAATGGACGTGAAGCGGTCAACATGGTACAGATCGCCGCAGGTATGGCTGTCACTGAAAACCGAAAAGATATTACGATCGCCGATGTAGAATGGGTCATTCATTCAAGCCAGCTGACACCAAGATATGAACAAAAAGTACCGGAAAAGCCAAAGGTAGGAGTAGTAAATGGTCTTGCCGTGTATGGACCGAACAGCGGGGCTCTGCTTGAAATTGAAGTGAACATTTGTAAAGCGCTTGAAAAAGGCAGTATCAATATTACTGGTATTGCGGAAGAAGAAAGCATCGGCAATCAGTCGAAATCGATCAGACGGAAAAGTATGGCGAAGGGCTCAGTTGAAAATGTCTTAACCGTGCTTCGAAACTTAGGCATACGAACAAATGAATATGATATCCACATTAATTTTCCGGCTGGTGCCCCGATTGATGGGCCGTCTGCTGGAATTGCGATGGCCACAGCCATTTTCTCAGCCATTCATCAAATTCCGATTGATCATTTAACGGCGATGACCGGTGAGATTGGATTACAAGGTCAGGTGAAGCCGATCGGCGGTGTCATACCAAAAATCAAGGCAGCCAAACAAGCGGGTGTCAAAACAGTGATCATCCCTTATGACAATCAGCAGTCGATCTTAAAAGAGATTGAAGGGGTTACGATTGTGCCTGTGAAGCATTTCCAAGAAGTGCTGGATCAGTGTTTGGTCAATCCGCCAGATGAGAAGAAAGATGGACTAGAAGAAGAAATGAAAAGGAAATCTGTTTAATCCCCATCTCATATGGGGATTTTTTAGTGAAATAGATCTTTTTTTCTTTTTCAAGATAAAAAGAAAGGGTATACTACGGTAAGATCATCATTTCTCAAGTCTTTTACATTGTACAAGACTGAAACAGGTATATTATAATGATTCATACTAGTGACGGAGGTGTCTATCAACATGGCAGATGAAATCAAAAAGAATGTTCCGCTCCTTCCATTGCGAGGCTTGCTTGTTTATCCAACAATGGTCTTGCATTTGGACGTTGGGCGCGAAAAGTCTGTTCAAGCATTAGAACAGGCCATGATGAACGATCATATGATTTTTCTAGCAACACAGCGGGAAATTTCAATAGATGAACCAGGTGAAGAGGAAATTTTCAAAGTCGGCACCTACACAAAAATTAAACAAATGCTGAAGCTGCCAAATGGAACGATCCGTGTGCTCGTCGAAGGCTTAAATCGAGCGCAGATCGAATCCTACATGGAGCTAGAAGACTATACGTCAGTCGATATTAAAGAGTTGACAGAAGAAGAATTAAAGGACGCAGAAGCAGAAGCACTCATGCGCACTTTGTTAGATCACTTTGATCAGTACATAAAAATTTCAAAAAAAATCTCAGCTGAAACATATGCAACGGTGACGGATATTGAAGAACCTGGAAGAATGGCGGATATCGTCGCTTCCCACCTTCCTTTGAAATTAAAAGACAAGCAAGAAGTGCTGGAAACAGTCGATGTCAAAAAACGATTGAATCGGGTCATCAGTCTCATTCACAATGAAAAAGAAGTGCTAGAGATTGAAAAGAAAATTGGCCAGCGTGTCAAACGTTCAATGGAGCGAACGCAAAAAGAATATTATTTGCGCGAACAAATGAAAGCTATTCAAAAAGAGCTTGGAGACAAAGAGGGGAAAACAGGCGAAGTCAGTACGCTTATGGCTAAAATTGAAGAGTCCGGCATGCCAGATTCCGTTCGTGAAACGGCTTTAAAAGAACTGAACCGTTATGAAAAAATCCCTTCAAGCTCTGCTGAGAGTTCTGTCATTCGCAATTATATTGATTGGCTGATCAATCTGCCGTGGGGCACTTATACAGAAGATCGTCTAGATTTAAAGCTTGCAAGCGAAATTTTAGATGACGAGCACCACGGGCTTGAAAAAGTAAAAGAGCGGGTACTCGAATATCTTGCTGTTCAGAAACTGACAAATTCATTAAAGGGACCGATTCTTTGCTTAGCAGGACCTCCTGGGGTAGGGAAGACGTCACTTGCTAAATCCATTGCCAAATCACTCGATCGAAAGTTTATCCGTATCTCTCTTGGCGGTGTACGTGATGAATCTGAGATCCGTGGTCATCGAAGAACTTATGTAGGTGCGATGCCTGGCCGTATCATTCGCGGGATGAGCAAGGCGGGCACAATGAATCCGGTCTTTCTTTTAGATGAAATTGATAAAATGTCTTCTGACTTTAGGGGAGATCCGTCTTCTGCGATGCTTGAAGTGTTAGATCCAGAGCAAAATCATAACTTTAGCGATCATTATATTGAAGAGACATTTGATTTATCTCAAGTCTTATTTATCGCAACTGCCAACAATTTAGCAACCATTCCAGGTCCACTTCGTGATAGAATGGAGATTATCACGATTGCAGGGTATACGGAAGTTGAAAAAGCAGAAATTGTGAAAGATCACCTTCTGCCGAAGCAGCTAAAGGAGCACGGATTAAAGAAAGGGAACTTGCAGCTTCGTGAAGCAGCGATTTACGATATGATTCGCTATTACACGAGAGAAGCAGGAGTCCGCGGGTTAGAGCGTCAGCTTGCGGCGATTTGCCGAAAAGCGGCAAGAGCAATTGTGGCTGAAGACCGCAAACGCATTACAGTGACGGAAAAGAATTTATCTGAATTCCTCGGAAAAAGACTTTACCGTTATGGTCAGGCGGAAACGACAGATCAGGTCGGCGTTGTCACAGGCCTTGCATATACCACAGTTGGCGGAGACACCTTGTCCATCGAGGTCTCACTCTCACCGGGTAAAGGCAAGCTTTTGCTAACAGGTAAGCTCGGTGATGTCATGAGAGAATCTGCGCAGGCGGCATTCAGTTATGTTCGTTCAAAAGCAGATGAACTGAACATTGACCCTCAATTTAATGAAAAGCACGATATTCACATCCATGTTCCAGAGGGTGCGGTTCCAAAGGACGGGCCATCAGCTGGTATTACCATTGCGACGGCTCTTGTATCAGCACTCACAGGACGTCCTGTTTCAAAAGAGGTTGGCATGACAGGAGAAATTACGTTAAGAGGAAGAGTGCTTCCGATTGGCGGATTAAAAGAAAAAGCATTAGGCGCACATCGTGCAGGACTGAAAACGATTATTCTTCCAAAGGACAATGAGAAGGATATTGATGATATTCCTGAAAGTGTGAGAGAAGGATTAACTTTTATTCCGGTTTCACATTTAGATGAGGTGCTTGAGAAAGCGTTAGTAGGAGAGGGAAGATGAAAGTAACAAAATCAGATATCGTCATTAGTGCGGTGAAACCAGAGCAGTACCCGAGCGGGGGACTGCCTGAGATCGCACTTGCTGGACGATCAAATGTTGGAAAGTCCTCGTTCATTAACTCATTGATTAATCGGAAAAATTTAGCGCGTACGTCTTCTAAACCAGGAAAGACCCAGACGCTTAATTTTTACATTATTAATGATATGCTCCATTTTGTGGACGTCCCAGGTTATGGCTTTGCAAAAGTATCAAAAACAGAGCGCGAAGCATGGGGGAGAATGATCGAAACGTATATTACAATGCGTGAAGAGTTAAAAGCAGTCGTCCAAATTGTGGATCTGCGTCATAAGCCATCCGCAGATGATGTGAACATGTATGAATTCCTTAAATACTATGGAGTTCCTGTGATCATTATTGCGACAAAGGCCGATAAAATTCCAAAAGGCAAATGGGAAAAGCATGCGAAAGTCGTCAAACAGACACTCGACATCGACCCATCAGATGAATTAATCCTTTTCTCTTCTGAAACAAAAAAGGGAAAAGATGAAGCCTGGAATGCGATCCTTGCGAAGATTAACAGCTAAGAAGATAATAAAAAGTTGTAAGAAAACATTTGTTTTCTTACAACTTTTTTTCATATGCTGAGAAAAACATAGAACTTGAAGGAAAGCGATTAAGTTTAAATTCGTTCTGTTTCTAGAAATTATTGAATGCCGAAAGTTTATTTAAATAGATGCTAAATTATAATTAATTTACATATTTACAAATAAAATCAAGTGCAGTAATATGATATTGAAAATATTTCAGATAGGAGTGGTAATAATGAAATTAAAAGCAAGAACTTGTTACAATTACTCACTAAATGAAATGAAGGAAAAACAATCAAAACTGAAAGCGAGAACATGCTATAATTACTCGCTAAATGAAATGAAAGAAATACAAAAGGAATTAAAGAAAAAGTAAGAGAGTATAATGAGAAACAGAGGTTTTTTAGAATCTCTGTTTCTTAACACTTAAATAAGGAATAGTGTACATGAATATTAGTAGAGTGAGTACATTAGTTTATTTGGATACTATGATTGTTTTCATAGGGGCACTAGTTTGGACTGGATTGCCTCTTTATTTCTTTGAGATGACTGGTTCATATTTTTATGCAGGCAGTATGTATTTGATTGGTGGCTTTTCGTTTATTTTAAGTAATATTGTGAGCAACTATTTATTTAAAGTTTTATCTAGATACACGGCAAAATTTTTCGTCACCACATTGTCTATCCTAACCCTTGCTTCGTTTTTTGCTTTAAACAATCAATTATTTAATCTAATGTTTTTTTTAATGCTTGCTTTTCAATTTTTTATAAATGGCTTATCGTTTATTTTAGAATCGGGATTTAACATGTTTTTATCCAATCAACCCCATAAAGATATTGCATATCGTAATATGTTTTTACTCTCAGCTAAAACAATTGGTTTCTTTAGTGGGCCAATTTTGTTTATATTCTTTGGATCAGAAATGTATCTTGTTTTTCTGCTCTTTTTTATTGGTTTGTTGGTTTATGAGTATTTGTATCCAATTGTTGCCCAGTTGAAAATCGAAAGTATATCTTTCGCGAATGTTGAAATATTTAAAAAAGTACCAAAGAGTTATTTGTTCATCATGTTTATTGATGGGATGTTTTTACCTGTAGTAATGAATTATTCGTTTATTATTCTGAAAGAAACGTTTTCGGCAAGTGATCTTACTGTATCATTATTTTGGCTAATTGGCGGAGTATCTGTTTTACTAGGAAATCTATTGATCCGAAGAATGGATATACAAAAAATACATTCGAAAGTCTATCTTATAACGATATATCTCATGTTTGGGTTAATTCTAATGATTTTAGCGCCCAATAGTTCACTGTTTTTAATTGGTTTTTTTATTTTGACACTCATTAACCCGTTGTTTATGAGCTTAATCAAAGCATCTTTTTTAGTTTTTTTTGATCCTCACTATAGAAGTATGGCACTTGCAGGTATGAATACATTGAATCAGCTAGGAACGATATTAATCATTACAGTGATTACATTCATGTTGGAAAGTTCGAAATTTTTCAATATTGCTTACATCATTCCATTATGTCTTTGTATAGGAATCATTCGATTTTTGATTCTAAAAAATATTTTAAAAAGGGGAATTCAATGAATGGATAAAGTGAGTTATCCTGACTTTTCGGTGGACTTAGTAGAAGCATGTTTGAAGTTTGGTTACTATTTTGAAGGAATGGATAAAGAGAATGTCACTCGATTAGTAGATCAATACAAAAAATTTTGGTTCATGATCAAAAAATATCCCGATTGTTCTTTTGCCCCAAATACTGAAATTGATGAGGTTTGGCATTTACATATGCTGTTACCACAAAACTATTATTACGATTGTATGTCGTATTTCGGCATTATTTTAGCTCATGATGCTGGATTTGGGAATCAAGCTGATGAAGTGGATATACTAAATGAAATGTTTGATAGCGGAAATGATTTATGGGAAAAAGAATTTGGATTTAGATTACCTGATGAAAATGAACTTAAGACGAAACCATAAAAATGACAATAATTGCTTGACAGTGACACTGATATCAATTTAATGATACTTGACATAAGGGGAGAAAAACAAAACCGCCTTACCTGCAAAATGTTGCTACACAAGCAACTGCAGATAAGGCGGTTATTGTCGTCTATATCAGTTAAACTGGATCTTATTCTTCTCGTAAGATGTGTATTATAAAACATCCAATTGATGGCTTTTCAAACAATTATATTGTATAAGTTATTTCCTTTTTAAAAATAATAAGAGGAGACTGACGGCAATCAATACATATGGCCAGTACAATTCAAAACCGGAAGTAGGGATCGAAAGTGTGCTAAGTTGCTTCGTAATTTGTTGAAAGAAATAAAGGAATAGACCGAGTGCAATGAGAACAACACTTTCTATTCGATATTCCTTTTTCTGTGATGATTTCATCAAAAGTGCGAGGCCGACGATGAACACAATCATCGTAAATGTATCTGGCCAGTGTTCTAATGTCGGCTGAAGGATAAAGTGTAGCGCAAGGCCTGTCATGAGCATACCGATAAACACATGAGAGGTTTCCTGTTCCTTCTTTCCTTGATATAAGAAAGCAAGGCCAAAAAGCAGTACAAGTGTATACCATTTCTCCTGATCTTTCCAAATGTCAAATTGATCTCCTGAGAGAATGGCATATAGTGCTACAGCCAGCAAAGTGAGCGGCAGCAAAATAGATTTCTTCTTCAAAGATGTCACCTTCTTATAAGCAGATCATTTGTCCGCACGCGCCAAATCTGGTAAATTGCTTGAAGTGATGATATGGCATTCGATGTCGAACATTTTTCTACTATATCACAACATTTTTGAAATCTGTTCACAATTTTTATCCAGTTAAAAATGAATATATGTTATAATCATTATAAATAATAAATTCTATATTGTAATTATTATAAATTAGACAGGGCGTTGGGGGTGCAAGCTGAAGTTATGCATATTCTTGTTGTGGGTTTAGATTATAAAACAGCCCCTGTTGAGATACGGGAACAGCTGAGCTTTGAACCGAGCGAGCTCGGAACAGCGATGTCCAAGCTTAAAGAAGAAAAAAGCATTCTAGAGAATATCGTCATCTCAACATGTAATCGAACAGAGATCTACGCAGTTGTAGATCAGCTTCATACTGGTCGGTTTTATATAAAAAGATTTTTAGCAGATTGGTTCGGTTTAGAAAAAGAAGATGTCTCTCCATATTTGAAATTTTATGAAAATGATGGAGCGGTTGAGCATTTATTCCGGGTTGCCTGTGGACTTGATTCTATGGTCATTGGTGAAACACAAATACTCGGTCAAGTGCGCTCAAGCTTTAAAGTCGCTCAAGAGGAGAAGACCATTGGTACCGTTTTCAATTATTTGTTTAAGCAGGCGGTAACAGTTGCGAAGCGCTCTCATGCGGAAACAGATATTGCGTCTAATGCTGTATCTGTCAGCTATGCGGCAGTGGAACTTGCCAAAAAAATCTTTGGACGTCTTTCTGATAAACATGTCCTTATTCTTGGTGCGGGTAAAATGGGCGAGCTGGCGGCTCAAAACCTTCAAGGTCAAGGGATTGGCCAGGTAACAGTCATCAATCGAACGTTTGAAAAGGCCAAAGAACTGGCCGGCCGCTTTTCAGGAGAGCCTAAGAGCTTGAATCAATTAGAAAAGACATTATCTGAAGCGGATATTTTAATTAGCTCTACTGGGGCTAAACAATTTGTGATCACAAAGGAAATGGTCGAAAAAGCGAACAAACAGAGAAAAGGCAGACCTCTATTCATGGTGGATATTGCAGTACCACGTGATTTAGATCCAGCTATTTCTGAAGTAGAAGGTGCTTTTTTGTATGACATTGATGACCTTGAGGGCATTGTGGCAGCTAACCTGAAAGAGCGACGTGCAGTAGCTGAAGAGGTGGAGCTTCTCATCGAAGCTGAAATTGTGGAATTTAAGCAATGGCTTAATACGCTCGGAGTGGTTCCTGTGATTTCTGCTTTAAGAGAAAAAGCACTCTCGATTCAAGCGGATACGATGCAAAGCATCGAACGAAAGCTTCCAAACCTCACAAATCGTGAAATGAAGTTGTTAAATAAACATACGAAAAGCATCATCAATCAAATGCTGAAAGATCCTATCTTAAAGGCCAAAGAAATTGCCGGGGAGCCGAATGCAGAGGAAAAACTTTTACTCTTTAAAGAAATCTTTGATTTACAGGTTGAAGATGAAGAGCAAAAGGCAGAGCCGATGCAGGTGGAGCAAGGGGCGTTTCAGCTGTTTAAAACAAATATGGCACAAGGCCTTGCTACAGTTGCCAGTGAGTGATTAGGCGATGATGGAATCCATTGTAGCGAGACTAGGTGAAGCGACGACCTTGATCTATGCACTCAGTGTCTTGTTCTATTTCATAGATTTTCTTCAACACAACCGGAAGGCTGGAAAAATGGCTTTCTGGTTGCTTTCTATTGTCTGGCTGCTGCAAACAGTCTACATGTTTTATATTATGATGGAAACAGACCGATTCCCTGTGTTGAATGTAGCAGAGGGGTTATATTTTTATACGTGGGTGCTTGTGACATTGTCACTTGTTTTGACAAAAGTATTACGCGTTGAATTTATTGTCTTTTTTACAAATGTGATTGGTTTTTCCATGATGGCGATTCACACCTTTACACCATCTGATCTTCATTCTGCCGAACTGACGGGAAAGCTGACGAGTGAGCTGCTCGTCATTCATATTACGATGGCCATTTTATCATACGGCGCTTTTTCACTTTCATTTGCTTTTTCACTACTCTACCTATTTCAATATCGTTTGCTGAAAAAGAAAAAATGGGGAAAATGGCTTTTGAGAATTGAAGACTTATCAAAGCTTGATCATATGGCGTATGTCTTAAATATTATTGGCGTGCCGATGCTCTTGCTTAGTTTAATTCTTGGCATTATATGGGCATATATTTCGTATGATACGTTGTACTGGACAGATGCAAAGGTGCTCGGTTCGTTTATTATGCTGTTTTTATACGGCTTTTACTTATACATTAGACTGGTGAGAAATATGCAGGGCAAAATCGTGGCGCGATGGAATGTCGCTTCATTTCTTGTGCTGATGATCAATTATTTTCTGCTTGGTAGCTTATCAACCTTTCATTGGTTTCAATAATGATGAGTCTTAAGGGCATTGTCGGGAGGAAGACGTAATGCGTACAATTAAAGTAGGTTCTAGACGAAGCAAACTTGCGATTACACAAACAAAATGGGTCATTCAAAAGTTGTCTGAACTAAACCCTTCTTATTCTTTTGAAATTAAAGAGATTGTGACAAAGGGTGATCAAATTTTAGATGTGACCTTATCAAAGGTTGGCGGAAAAGGTCTGTTTGTTAAAGAGATTGAACAGGCAATGCTGAACCATGACATTGACATGGCGGTACACAGCATGAAAGATATGCCGGCCTCTCTTCCGGAAGGTTTAGTCATCGGCTGTATTCCTGAGCGTGAAGATGTGCGGGATGCATTGATTTCAAAGGATCATCTCCGTCTTCATGAACTGCCAAAGGGAGCGGTTGTGGGAACGAGCAGCTTACGGCGCAGTGCCCAGCTTCTTCAGGAGAGACCAGATCTTGAGATTAAATGGATCCGTGGAAACATTGATACGAGACTTGAAAAACTGAAAAATGAAGAATATGATGCGATTATTCTAGCGGCTGCCGGATTGTCTAGAATGGGCTGGAGTCAAGAAGTCGTGTCGGAATTTTTATCTCCTGATACTTGCCTTCCTGCTGTAGGGCAGGGCGCATTGTCGATAGAATGCCGGGGAGATGACGAAGAGCTATTGCAGCTGTTAGCTCAATTCACAAATGAGTATACAAAGAAAACGGTCCTTGCTGAAAGAGCCTTCCTTCAACAAATGGATGGAAGCTGTCAAGTGCCGATCGCTGGTTACGCAACGATGAATGAGCGTGATGAAATTGAATTGACAGGTCTTGTGGCATCTGCGGATGGGCATACGATTATTCGAGAAACCGTAACAGGTACTGATCCTGAGGCAATTGGAACAGCATGTGCGAAGCAGATGGCTGATAAGGGAGCAAAGGATTTGATCGACAAGGTGAAAAAGGATCTGTCTTCCCAATGACGATAGCCAAATCGCTTTACGGACAGACGGTGCTTGTCACTCGAAATGAACGTCAAGCGGGTGCGTTTCAGCAGAAAATTGAAGCGCTGAACGGCCATGCTGTTTTAACCTCTCTTATCAGGTTTGAGCCAACGCTGACAAAAGAAAAAGCGAAGGCATTTTTAGAAGACTTAGAAGCAAGCCATTGGCTTGTGTTTACAAGTGTAAATGGTGCGTCTTTTTTTCTCAGTTATATAGAGAAGCATCAATTACATCAAAGCTTATCCCACTTGAAAGTGGCGGCCGTAGGTGAAAAAACATCTGCCTATCTGATGCAGCACGGCTTAAAAGTGGATGTGGTTCCAGAACGTTTTATAGCAGAAGAACTGGCAGATGCTTTAATTGAACATGTACACCCAGAAGAATGTGTCTTTGTAGCAAAAGGCCACCTGTCACGAGATGTGGTGAAGAATACCCTCGTTCCGCTTGGCATTGACGTAAAAGAGTGGATTATATATGAAACAGTGAAGGATGAGGACGGAATTATCGCACTCAAGTCGGCAATGATGGAGCAATCATTTGATTTTATTACATTTACAAGCTCCTCCACTGTTCATTCTTTTATGCACGCCATGGAGGCTGATATCGATAGATTAGCTGCATCAGACACATGTTTTGTGAGCATCGGTCCTCTTACACAAGAGGCACTGCTTCAATACGGGATTTCTTCTGAAACCCCAGATACTTATACGATAGACGGGATGCTTGATTTGATGTGCCGTTTATCTGAAAGGAAGTTGAACCAATGATGAAATTTAACAGACACCGCAGATTGCGTACAAGCGCAGGAATGAGAGAATTGGTGAGAGAAACATTTTTAAGACCCTCTGATTTCATTTATCCCATCTTTTTTGTAGAGGGAGAGAATGTCCGGAAAGAAGTCCCTTCAATGCCGGGTGTCTATCACATTTCAGTTGATCTTGTGAAAGAAGAAGTCCAAGAGCTTGTTGACCTTGGGATTAAATCTATCATTGTTTTTGGGGTACCAGACCATAAAGACCATGTAGGCAGTGAAGCTTATCACGATCATGGGATTGTTCAAAGAGCAACGCTTGAAATCAAAAAGCATTTCCCAGAGCTTGTGGTCATTGCTGATACTTGCTTATGCCAATATACAGATCACGGACATTGCGGAATCGTTGAAGATGGAGAAATTTTAAATGATGAATCTCTTCAGCTCTTAGCGAAAACCGCTGTCAGTCAGGCTCGTGCAGGTGCAGATATCATTGCTCCATCAAACATGATGGATGGCTTTGTTATCGCAATTCGTGAGGCGCTTGATGAGGCCGGCTTTGTTCATGTGCCTGTGATGTCATATGCTGTGAAATATGCAAGTGCTTTTTACGGTCCGTTTCGTGATGCGGCGCATAGCACACCGCAGTTTGGAGATCGTAAAACGTATCAAATGGACCCTGCAAACCGCTTAGAAGCACTGAGAGAAGCGCAGTCTGATGTAGAAGAAGGCGCTGACTTCCTGATCGTGAAGCCGTCACTTTCATACTTAGATATCATGCGTGATGTGAAAAATGAATTTACACTTCCTGTTGTTGCGTACAATGTGAGCGGAGAGTATGCAATGGTGAAAGCAGCAGCTCAAAATGGCTGGATTTCTGAAAAAGAGCTTGTTCTTGAAATGCTGACTAGCATGAAACGTGCAGGCGCAGAATTAATCATTACGTATCATGCAAAAGATGCAGCGAAATGGCTCTCAGAATAAAGAACGGATAGACAGGAGGACATTGAAATGGGACGTAGCTATGAAAAGTCAAAGCAAGCATTTAAAGAAGCGCAGCAGTTAATGCCGGGTGGTGTGAACAGCCCTGTGCGCGCATTTAAATCAGTCAATACAGACCCGATTTTTATGGAACGAGGCAAAGGCGCAAAAATATACGATATTGACGGAAATGAATATATTGATTATGTCTTATCGTGGGGACCGCTTATTTTAGGGCATACGAATGACCGTGTGGTTGAAAGCATTCAGCGAGTAGCTGAACATGGTACAAGCTTCGGTGCTTCTACTTTAGTTGAAAATGAATTAGCTAAGCTTGTATCAGAACGAGTTCCTTCTATTGAGGTCATTCGTATGGTCAGCTCTGGAACAGAGGCGACGATGAGTGCGCTTCGTCTAGCACGTGGTTTTACAGGCAGAAACAAAATTGTGAAATTTGAAGGCTGTTATCATGGCCACGGTGATTCTTTGCTCATTAAAGCTGGTTCGGGTGTGGCAACGCTTGGACTTCCGGATAGCCCTGGTGTCCCTGAAGGTACAGCAAGCAATACGATCACCGTTCCATACAATGATTTAGAAAGCATCAAAGTCGCTTTTCAAGAATTTGGAGACGACATTGCAGGTGTCATTGTAGAACCAGTTGCAGGAAATATGGGGGTTGTCCCTCCACAAGAAGGTTTCTTGCAAGGATTGAGAGACATCACTGAGCAATATGGCTCTTTACTCATTTTTGATGAGGTCATGACAGGCTTCCGTGTGGATTATCATTGTGCCCAAGGCTATTTTGGCATTACGCCTGATCTGACATGTCTTGGTAAAGTCATCGGAGGCGGCTTGCCAGTTGGTGCTTATGGCGGTAGAGCGGACATTATGAGACAAATTGCGCCAAGCGGCCCGATTTATCAAGCAGGAACGTTATCCGGTAACCCGCTTGCGATGACAGCAGGTCTTGAAACATTAAAACAGCTGACACCTGAGTCTTATGAAGAGTTTAGACGCAAAGGAGATCGTTTGGAAGAAGGCATTTCAAAAGCGGCGAAAGCACATGGGATTCCATTAACATTTAACCGTGCCGGTTCCATGATCGGATTCTTCTTTACAAACGAACAAGTCGTCAATTACGATACAGCGAAAACAGCTGACCTCGCTTTATTCGCTGAATTCTACAAGGAAATGGCTGATCACGGCATCTTCCTTCCACCTTCACAATTCGAAGGGCTGTTCCTCTCAACTGCTCATACGGATGAAGACATCGAGTATACAATTGAGACAGTTGAAAAGGTATTTCAAAAATTAGCTCAGTAACCAAAAGCCGATATGGAGACATATCGGCTTAGATCGTTGACAAAGGGTTAAAATGAACTTTATTTTAGCCCTTTGTCTTCTTTTCAGCGTGAAAGAAAACCTTTGCAGTCTAGGAAGGACGAGTACTGGAGCGGAGCGAATTTGACATTCGTGAGCACCAGCGCGCAGGACTGACACCGAATGCGAGGGTTTGTCTACACGCTGAGCCGATATGGAGACATATCGGCTTTTTGCTTTGCATAAAACCAATCATATTTTCACCGCCTCCTTCATACACCTGTATTGACATCTAATTTTATTTTGAAGGATTAGATGAAAGGAGGACACCGACTTGTCTCAAAACAATCGATTACAGTTTTCGGTAGAAGAGTCCATTTATTTCAAAAACGGACAGGAAGTCAGTGAGCTACTGTCAATTTCTCTCGATCCTGACATTCTCGTTCAAGAAGTGAATGATTATGTTTCCATTAGAGGTTCACTCGAGCTAACAGGAGAATACAACATAAATCAAGAGGAGCTAATGGGTGAATCCAGTTCCTATGCATCATACAGGCAGGCTGATGAGGTGAAGGTAAGAGAGGACGGAACGGCGGAGCTGCTGCATCAATTTCCGGTGGATATCACGATCCCCAAGAACAAAATTAGTCATTTAAATGATGTATTTGTGTTTATTGATGCATTTGATTACCAGCTGACAGAAAGCCGTTTGCTCACGATTCAGGCTGATTTGGCCATTGAAGGTCTGTTAGATGAAGGAACGCCTGAACCACTTGTAGAAGAGCCATATGAATTTGTCCATCGTGCTGAAGAGGAATATGGCGATGTCACTTATGAATATCAGGCGCAGCCTGAATATGAAGAGCAAGAAATGCTGCCACGTGAAGAGCATGAAGAAAATGCGGAACAGCAGGCCGCTTTGCAACATGAAGCGCGAACTGAACAAGAAGAGGATGAAATAGACATCGAGACGGTGATGGTGGAAGAAGCAGAAGAAGAGGAGGAATACGAGGAAGAAGAAGCCGTGGCGCTTGGGTATCGTTCCTTCCCAGAAGCTCAAGTACAAGAGCCGCCATTCTTTGACCCGCCTAAGCTGTTAGAAGAAGAGGAGCGGGATGATACGTTCTTTGAGGTGGAAGTGAGGAAAGACCCTGAAGCAGAGAGCAAGGAAGAAGAAGAGCCGCCAGCTTATCCAGCCTTTGAATCACCTACTTATCAGATGGAACAGACGCAGGAAGAGCGGGATGACAGCTATCAGTTCGAACGATTATATGAACGTGAAGCACCAAAGGTGTATGAATCAGCTCAAGAAGCTGAGGAGTTTGAACATGACCAGAGAGAAGCGTCTGGCAGTGAGAATTCTCTTTATTTAACGAAGCTGTTCGCTAAGCAGGAGGAGGAAGATTTTTCTCGCATGAAAATATGTATAGTTCAGCAAGAAGATACGGTCGATCGTATTTGTGAGCGATATCAGTTGAATGTGCAGCAGCTCCTTCGAACGAATTCATTGTCGGTGGATGCAGAGCTTGAAGAAGGGCAGATTCTTTATATTCCTGAATATCAAAAAAGCAATGCATAGTATGAGATGATGGACCGAGAAAATGTGGTGAGAGAACGTGGATGAAATCCAATCTGTCCTATACGAATACGGGCTTGAGGCTGAATATATCGAACCTGTCAGTCCAGCTGTCGTTAGAGTGTATACAAAGCAGGGCGTATTTGCACTAAAGCGGGTAAAGCCCCATCGACACATGCAGTTTACAGAGCAAATGCTTGAACTAGAATCAAAAGGCTATCGCTCGTTTGTGCCGATTTATCGCACGAAGAGCGGTTCCTTTTTCTCTAATCATCGGGAAAGCCAGTACACGTATTATCTCATGCCATGGCTGACCAATGAAAAGAGAGAAGAGCAGGACGATAAACATGAATATTTATTTCAAGAGATTGCAAGACTTCATAAACGAACAGAAGTCATGATGGACATTACTGAGCAGGAAATAGAGGCTCACTACACCCAAATGAAAAGCAAATGGGAAACAGAGAAAGACATGTATGAACGATTTATCGAGCGGGCAGAACAAACATGGTATATGTCGCCATTTGAGCTGGCTGCTGCTATGTATTTTTCAGAAGCGATGTCTGCAAGTGAATTTGCACTTGAACGTTTAGAGGATTGGCATGAGGAAATGAAAGACCAAGAGACGACACGTATTGTGTTAAACCATGGGCAATTGTCGATCCATCACTTTTTGTACAATGATGTAGGTACAGGACATTTCACCAATTTTGAGCGGTCCAAAAAGGCTGCCCCCATTTATGACCTTTTGACTTTTTACTATCGCACATTCAAAACCTACCCTACTCCTTGTCCTGAATGCACATCTTTGTTTTATACGTATCAAAAGGGAAATAAACTTCGTGAGGAAGAGATTCATTTGTTCTTGAGCTACCTCGCTTATCCGCAGAGTTTGTTTGATACGGTGAAAGCCTATGAAGCAGGCGGACAGGATGAGATGGAAAGTTGTCAAGAGCTGTTAAGGGCGTATTGGCAAATGAAAAATTCTGAGCCGACCGTCATGAAAATACACGAAATTGAGCAGGCTAGACGCCTTGAAGAAGAACAAAACGCCTCGTCATCAGAAGAGTGACGAGGTTGTTTGCTGTTGCGCTATGAAATGTCTAACGAGGGACCTATACATAAGAGTGAGCCTGCAGCTTTCAGCTCTCTTAAAACCAATCAAGGTGAAAGGCACAGGCGAGAAATATAAGAATTCCTAAGATGAGGACGTCAAATGTTGTGGGAAAAATGATCGTGCGAAAGCCTTGAAATATGGCAATCGGGAGAACGACTTGGGAGGCAACTGCCCGAATTTGTCTAAGCCATGGGGGGAGTGTGTAAGGATTGATCTTTTTCAAAATAAAACGCCCTCCTTCTTTATTTTGTTATTATCATATGGGCAAAGAGGCAAAGGGTGCCTGCCCAATTTGTATAAAGAAGAAGAAAAGCGGAAAAGATGATTGACGAAAACAAAAGGCATTTAGTAATATTAATAAAAGATGAGTATAAGCTGATGAACGTGATATATCGTAAGCGTGGATCAGGAAGAGTACGAGCAAGCCCCTAAAGAGAGGGAAACCAATAGCTGAAAGGTTTTCTAGGATGCACTTGTTTGGAAGGTCGCCTGTGAGCTTAATTTCTTGAAACATGTAGTAGAGAAATTCGGGAGATCCCCGTTATCCTTTAGAGAGTACGGGACACGTCTAAGTGTTTCGTGAAAAAAGGTGGTACCGCGAAAAAGCTTTTTCGTCCTTTTATAAGGATGAAAAGGCTTTTTTTATGTTTCATCAGCCGAAAAAATGTGGAGGTAACACAAATGGGAACAAATAATCAAGAAATGCCAACAAAGTACGATCCAAATGCGATTGAAAAAGACCGCTATACGTACTGGCTTGAAGGGAAATTCTTCGAAGCACAAAATGACAAAACGAAAGATCCATATACAGTCGTCATTCCTCCACCAAACGTGACAGGAAAATTACACTTAGGGCATGCTTGGGATTCAACTCTTCAAGATATCGTGACTCGTATGAAACGGATGCAGGGCTATGATGTTTTATGGCTACCAGGAATGGACCATGCGGGTATTGCAACACAAGCAAAGGTCGAGGCGAAGCTTCGCGAAGAAGGTGTGAGCCGCTATGATCTCGGACGTGAAAAATTTGTAGAAGAAACGTGGAAGTGGAAAGAAGAGTATGCCGATTTTATTCGCAGCCAGTGGGCGAAAATGGGTCTAGGTCTAGACTATTCGCGTGAGCGTTTTACATTAGATGAAGGCTTGAATAAAGCGGTCCGCCAAGTGTTTGTTCAATTGTATGAAAAAGGATTGATCTATCGCGGAGAATACATCATTAACTGGGACCCAGCAACAAAAACGGCCCTTTCTGATATTGAAGTCATCTACAAGGATGTGCAAGGTGCGTTTTATCACTTGAGATATCCGCTTGCAGATGGATCAGGTTCGATTGAAATTGCGACGACAAGACCTGAAACGATGCTTGGAGATACGGCAGTCGCTGTACATCCTGAAGATGAACGCTATCAGCATTTGATTGGGAAAACAGTTGTTTTACCAATTACAGGTCGAGAGATTCCAATCGTTGGGGATGACTATGTCGATATGGAATTTGGATCAGGAGCTGTAAAAATTACGCCGGCTCATGACCCGAATGACTTCGAGCTTGGAAACCGTCATAACCTAGAGCGCATTCTTGTGATGAATGAAGATGGCACAATGAATGGAAACGCACTTCAATACAAAGGAATGGACCGCTTCGAATGTCGTAAACAGCTTGTGAAAGATCTTCAAGAAGAAGGCATTTTGTTCAAAATTGAGGACCACATGCATTCAGTTGGTCACAGTGAGCGCAGTGGCGCTGTAGTGGAGCCATATTTATCAACACAATGGTTTGTGAAAATGCAGCCGCTCGCAGATGAAGCCATCAATCTGCAAAAAGGTGATGAGCAAGTTCAATTTGTTCCAGACCGATTTGAAAAGACGTATTTACACTGGATGGAAAACATTCGTGATTGGTGTATTTCTCGTCAACTATGGTGGGGACACCGCATCCCGGCTTGGTATCATAAAGAAACGAAGGAAGTATACGTGGGACTTGATGCGCCAGAAGATATTGAAAACTGGGAGCAAGATAACGATGTACTTGATACATGGTTTAGTTCAGCGCTTTGGCCTTTCTCTACAATGGGCTGGCCAGATGCAGACAGTGAAGACTTCAAGCGCTACTACCCAACCAATCTGCTTGTAACAGGCTATGACATCATCTTCTTCTGGGTATCTCGTATGATCTTCCAAGGTCTTGAATTCACAGGAGAAAAACCATTTAAAGATGTCCTCATTCATGGTCTTATCCGCGATGAACAAGGGCGTAAAATGAGTAAGTCACTTGGCAACGGAATTGATCCAATGGAGGTTATCGACAAGTACGGAGCGGATTCATTGAGATATTTCTTAGCGACTGGAAGCTCTCCAGGTCAAGATTTACGTTTTAGCTTTGAAAAGGTTGAATCCACTTGGAACTTTGCGAACAAAATTTGGAACGCATCCCGTTTTGCTCTCATGAATATGGATGGTTTAACGTACGATGAGCTTGATTTGACAGGAGAAAAATCAGTTGCTGATCAATGGATTTTAACACGCTTAAATGAAACAATTGAAAGTGTCACACAGCTTGCTGACAAGTATGAATTCGGTGAAGTGGGCAGACATTTATACAACTTCATTTGGGATGATTTCTGTGATTGGTACATTGAAATGGCGAAACTTCCGCTTTATGGAGAAGATGAAGCAGCGAAGAAAACGACTCGTTCGATCCTTGCGTATGTATTAGATCAAACGATGAGACTTCTACATCCGTTTATGCCGTTCTTAACAGAAGAAATCTGGCAGCATCTACCTCATGAAGGTGAGTCCATTACTGTAGCGGCATGGCCTGAAGTGAAGCCGGAGCTTTCCAACGAACAAGCTTCTGCTGATATGAAACTGCTTGTTGAACTGATTCGTTCTGTTCGTAACATTCGCAGTGAAGTGAACACGCCAATGAGCAAACAAGTTGAGCTTTACATTAAAGCATCTACATCTGATGTTCAGGAACGTTTAGAGAAAAATCGTTCATATATTGAGCGCTTCACGAACCCAAGTGTTCTTGAAATTGGCACAGATGTCCCAGCTAGTGATAAAGCGATGACGGCTGTTATTTCTGGAGCAGAACTCATTCTGCCGCTTGAAGGCTTAATCAACTTAGATGAAGAAATTGCTCGTCTGCAAAAAGAGCTTGATAAACTGACAAAAGAAGTGGAACGAGTTCAGAAAAAGCTTGGCAATGAAGGCTTTATGAAAAAAGCGCCTGAAAGTGTCGTAGAAGAAGAGCGTGCGAAAGAACGTGATTATGTCGCAAAACGCGAAGCTGTTCAAAAGCGTATTGAAGAGCTGAAAGCATAAGAGTGAAAAGACGGCTCCTAATGAATTGGAGTCGTCTTTTTTGAAAATTTCGTATGAAATGAGAGATGACATTGTTTACAACCTATCATGAAGCCATTGAATGGATTCATAGCAGACTCGCTTTCGGTGTCAAACCGGGACTTGAACGAATGAAATGGCTGATGGACAGACTAGACCATCCTGAACAAAAAATAAAAGCGGTGCATGTGGCTGGAACAAATGGAAAAGGATCAACGATTGCATTTACTCGATCCATTTTACAGTCAGCGGGCTATTCAGTTGGAACCTTCACTTCGCCATTTATTTTAACGTTCAATGAACGAATTAGTGTTAATGGGGAGCCGATTTTGGACGAAGAGTGGCTGAGTTTGGTGAACGAAATCAAGCCTTTAGTTGATGAATTAGATGATACAGAGCTTGGTGCAGCAACAGAGTTTGAGATTATTACAGCATGTGCGTTTGCTTATTTTGCCCATGTGCACCAAGTAGACTTTGTCCTCTTGGAAACAGGACTTGGCGGAAGACTTGATTCTACAAATGTGGCAGCGCCCATCTTAACAGCAATTACGTCGATTGGTCACGATCATATGGCCATTTTAGGCGACACACTTGATCAGATTGCAGCAGAAAAAGCTGGCATTATTAAAGCTGGGATTCCGATAATCACGGCCGTTCATCAAGCGGAAGCTCTTACTGTGATTCAACACAAAGCCGAAGAAAAGAATGCGCCGTTTATCTCGTTACAGGATACTTGTACCTTTAAGGACCAGCAGCCGACGGAAACAGGTGAACGCTTCACATTCACTACCCCAAAAAGGGAGTACTCGCAGCTAGAGACAGGGTTAATCGGAACGCATCAAATGCAGAACGCTTCCCTTGCCGTTCTACTGATCGAATGGCTGGAGCAAGAAGGATATATCCATGTGCTAAATGAGCAAGTGTATGAAGGAATTCGGCAAGCAGTGTGGGCTGGAAGATTTGAAAAGATCCAAGATCAGCCTCTTGTTTATTTAGATGGTGCTCATAACGAAGAAGGAATGGACCGTTTAATCGAAACTGTACAAGCTCATTTTTCTAGTAAACAGGTTCATGTATGTTTTAGTGCGTTAAAAGATAAACCTTACAAACAAATGATCGAAAAGCTTGAAAGGATTAGTTCATCGATTCACTTTGTTTCCTTTGACTTTCCAAGAGCAGAATCAGCGGAAAAGCTTTATGCTTGCAGTCATTTAGAAGCAAAATCGTTTGATGAAGACCCTCGTGCAGTGCTTGACTTCATTCAGAAGAAAAGAGATGACCCTTCAGCAATGATTCTGGTGACAGGTTCCCTTTATTTTATCTCAGATGTACGAAGTCGTATTTTACAGTAAGGAAAAGACGCAAATTGCTTCTATGCAATGTGCGTCTTTTTTCTTTTGATATGTAGGAGAGGGGAAAATCACTTTTTCTCAAGGTGATCAAAGGTGAATCGCTATGGTACAATCCGGTCTATTCTATTTCCGGAAGGAGTCACCTAATTTGATTGATTTTTTTATGTTTTTCACAGGCATGGTCATGGGGTCATTTTTTCATCTTGTTGGTGAGAGGCTTCCAATGAAGCGGTCTATTCTTTTTCCTCGTTCACACTGCGGAGCTTGTAAAGAGCCGCTTTCTTTTCACGACATGCTCCCGCTTTTTTCTTATATTGTATTGAAAGGGTCATGTAAGCATTGTAGAACCCGGCTCTCTTTGCTTTATCCAATGGTTGAGCTGTTGACAGGCGGCCTTTTTTTACTCGTTTATAGACATGCTGGTTTCTCTTTTGAGGGCCTTTTTCTTGTGAGTCTATGTAGTTTATTCGTGATTGCTGTCGTGAGCGATCTTTTTTATATGAGAGTACCCAACGAGCTCTTTCTCTTCTTTTTTCCTCTTTTCGTCATATACCGCACGCTAGAACCGCTTTTTATTTGGTGGGAAGGAGCGGCATCTCTTCTTATTTGTCTTCTTTTGTTTTATAGTTTAGAACATTTCAAGCCAAATAGTATGGGGGGAGCGGATGTCAAACTATTTGGTGTGCTTGCATTTTGCTTCGGATTTAAGCCGTTTCTGATCATTCTTTTTCTTTCGTCTGTCACGGGAATGGTTTACGCAAAGGTGTTTTCTTACAAGGCAAATGAACCCTTTCCTTTTGTTCCTGCCATCGCTTGTTCTTTCTGGTTTTATCTTTTTTGTGGTGATCTGTTAAACCCAATTCGCGATTTTTTCGGATGAGAAAATTGGCGAACACTTTTTGAACCTGCCGACAAAAGTCTTGTTCTTTTTTTTATTGGCTATGTTAAAGTGTGAAACAGAAAGAAGGACGGGTTACATTCGCGCTATTTCATTGGACAGAAAGGTCTTTCTTACAAACAATGTCAGAAAGCGGGGAACGACAGTGAAAAAAAGGCAGGCAAAAAAACAAGGGTTAAAGGTCAATATTAATGGCAAGGAAGAAATGCTGCATGGAGAAGAGCATCAGCCTCAAAAACAGCAAGAGGATCAAGTGACGTTTTCGAACTGGGAGGAAAAGAGGCAGTCGGAACAGGAGACAGCCGCTTCCGGGGAAGAACCGTCTAAACCGAAAGAAGAAGATTTTCAATGGGACGATGCAGCTGATCACATTTATCATTCGGATCCAAAGGTTGTCACACCTTATCAAAAGAAAAAAGGTTCTTTTGACCAGAAGTTCAGTAAAAACCGCGGTCCCTTCAAACGAGTGATGACAACGATTGTGTTTGCAGTCGTTCTAGGGACAGGCCTCGGTGTATTTGCACTAAGTTTAAGCAAAGATGGATCTGCCAATCCATCAGGAGGCGATCATATCAGCGTCTCAGCATCTGGAAGCGGGCCTTCGGCGAAAGCTGGGGGAGATGCACCACCGGCTGATCTTGCAGATACGTCAAAGGACAATGAAGGTGAAAAAAGTGCATCAGGTCATTTTTCAACCTTTGTGGTGCAGGCTGGAAAGTTTTCTTCTGAAAAAGGAGCAGATGACTTAGTTGACAGTTTAAAAGAGGCAGGATATGCAGGTAAAAAGGTATCAATGGATGATGGCTATTATGTTATTGCCGGACTTGCCACAGAACAAGGCATGACAAGTGCCGTTGGGAAAAAATTGATCGATCAGCATTTTGAAGCATGGGGAGGAAAAGAGCTCTCATTTCAAGTGCCGGATGAGCTGACAGGTTTAATAGAGAAGGCATCTGTCTTATCCTCTAAGGTGATTGCAGGAGAAGATGTGGATCAAAAAGAAGTCACTCAGTTGATTTCTGAGCTTGAAAATGCCAAAACAACCGACGCACCAGCCAAAAGCAGTTTGCTGAAAGCTGTACAGCTTTTAAATGACCCATCTGCTGAAAATGGCTGGAAATCTCAGCAAGCGCTATTAGATCAACTAAATACGTAAAATCATGTTTTTAACAGCCAAACTAGTCTAAAAATGACTAGTTTTTTTCTTTTGCTTCCAACATAATGATGTAGGAACATGAAAATGGCATTTTCGTTAATTGTCGGTAAGATGTTCATTTGATAGGATGAATGGGTATCTTACTTCTTAGGCTAAACCCTGAAAGGATGAACAAACATGAACCAGTTAATACTCGCATCTCAATCACCTAGAAGAAAAGAATTGCTTGATTTAGCAGGGTTTTCTTATGACATTCAAGCAAGTGATTTAAAAGAAGAAATAAATCGAAACCTTTCTCCTGCTGAGAACGTCCAATGGTTGGCAGAACAAAAAGCAAATGATATTCAAAAAATACATCCCAAAGCTGTGATCATTGGTGCAGATACAATTGTTGCAATTGATGGCAAATGTCTTGGAAAGCCAAAAGACAAGGAAGATGCAGCCTCAATGCTTCAATTATTGTCAGGTAAGACACATCAAGTCTTGACTGGTGTCACGATTCAATCAGAGAATAGAAAAGAAACATTTTATGAACAGACAGACGTGACATTTTGGCCGCTTACACAAGATGAAATAGACCGTTATATTGAAACCGGTGAGCCTCTTGATAAAGCTGGAAGCTACGGCATTCAAGGAAAAGGTGCACTGTTTGTACAAAAAATAGACGGTGATTATTTTTCCGTTGTAGGACTCCCTATTGCTAAAACAGTCAGAGTGCTTGAAACATTTGGTATCACCCCTTTTTGATGACGGGAAGGAATCAAAAAAGGAGTGTAGATCTTGAATCATTTCCCTATGCTGCTGAAGCATTTTCCTCATGATGAAAAGCCGCGCGAACGATTTGTCAAATATGGCCCAAGCAGCTTATCAAACCATGAACTTGTCGCGATTCTTTTGAGAACAGGCACAAAAAAGGAATCAGTTCTTCAAGTGTCCGCAAGACTTTTGCAAACATTTGGTGGTCTTCGTTCTGTGAAGGAAGCTTCTATTGAAGAATTGTCAAAGATTCGAGGAGTTGGAAAAGCGAAGGCGATCTCTCTTTTAGCTGCTTTAGAACTCGGCACTAGATTACACCATCAAACGACGGACAATCGTTATGTGATCCGCACGCCGGAGGATGGTGCGAATTTTGTGATGGAAGATATGAGATTTTTGACGCAGGAGAATTTCGTTTGTCTTTATCTCAATACCAAAAATCAAGTTCTTCATAAACATACTGTGTTTATCGGAAGTCTAAATTCGTCGATTGTTCACCCGCGCGAAATTTTTAAAGAGGCCTTTAAACGTTCGGCCGCTTCATTTATATGTGTGCACAACCATCCATCTGGAGATCCGACGCCCAGCAGGGAAGATATTGAAGTCACACAGCGACTTTTTGAATGTGGGAAGCTGATTGGAATACAGCTGCTTGATCATCTAGTGATCGGTGATCAAAAATTTGTGAGTTTGAAGGAAAAAGGGTATTTGTAACACTTTTTTTTTCAATGTTTTACGATATAATAGAGTTTATGAGTTTTTCCCTAAAGGGAATTTTGGTTTAAGAAAGGAAGATACATACATATGTTTGGAATTGGTACAAAAGACCTTGGAATAGATCTTGGAACAGCGAATACGCTTGTTTTTATTAAAGGAAAAGGCATTGTTGTGAGAGAACCTTCGGTCGTAGCTTTGGAAACTGATACGAAGTCTATAGTGGCGGTTGGAAATGACGCTAGAAACATGATCGGTCGTACACCTGGTAATGTTGTGGCACTGCGCCCAATGAAAGACGGAGTCATTGCAGACTACGAGACGACAGCAACAATGATGAAATATTACATTAATCAAGCATTAAAAGGTAAAGGGCTTTTTGCTCGTAAACCGTACGTGATGGTGTGTGTACCATCTGGTATTACAGCAGTAGAAGAGCGTGCTGTCATTGATGCAACAAGACAAGCTGGTGCTCGTGACGCATACCCTATTGAAGAGCCATTTGCTGCGGCAATCGGCGCTAACCTTCCTGTATGGGAGCCAACTGGAAGCATGGTTGTAGATATTGGCGGCGGTACAACAGAAGTAGCCATTATTTCACTTGGCGGTATTGTGACATCTCAATCGATCCGTGTGGCAGGAGACGAGATGGATGATGCGATCAGCAGCTACATTCGTAAAACGTATAATCTTATGATTGGTGATCGCACGTCAGAAGCGATTAAAATGGAAATCGGTTCTGCGCAGCCTGACGTACATGATGAGATGGACATTCGCGGCCGTGACCTTTTAACAGGTCTGCCAAAAACGATCTCTATTACGGCAGAAGAAATTGCAAAAGCGCTTCGCGATACGGTGGAAACAATTGTCGATGCGGTCAAAATGACACTTGAAAAAACGCCACCTGAGCTGGCAGCAGATATTATGGACCGTGGAATCGTTTTAACAGGCGGTGGTGCATTGCTGCGTAATCTTGACAAAGTCATTAGTGATGAAACAAAAATGCCGGTCATTATTGCTGAAGATCCGCTTGACTGTGTGGCGATCGGAACAGGGAAAGCACTAGAACATATTCACTTGTTCAAAGGAAAATCTAAAGATAATCGATAATTGGGCGTAAATAAAGAGGTGTAAGACATGCCGCAGTTTTTTATGAATAAAAGATTAATGTTGCTCCTTGTCTGTGTCATCGTACTGGTGGCCATGATTGGTTTTTCAGTGAAAAGCGGCAGAGGTGCTTCATGGCCGGAAAAATTAGTGGGGGATACGACAGGCTTTTTTCAAGGTGTCTTTCATAAACCATCACAATTTATTGCCGGTATTTATGGGAACGTACAAGATTTAAAGAACACATATGATGAAAACGAGCGTCTTCGAAAAAAACTTGATGGACAAACCCAATATGAGGCGAAACTTCAAGAACTAGAAGATGAGAACAAAAAGCTTCGCAAGCAGCTCGGATATGTGAACTCTATTCGTGACTACACGCCCATTCTTTCAACAGTCATTGCGAGAAACCCGTCCCTTTGGGATAGTTTTGTCATGATTGATAAAGGGAAAAAACAAGGCGTTGAAAAAGATATGGCGGTCACCAATGAGAGTGGTGCGTTAATTGGGAAAATTGAAAGTGATAAGCTCAACAATTTTACGTCGACTGTAAGGTTGCTAAGCTCTACAGATCAAAATAATAGAATTTCAACGAAAATTTTTGCGAAAAAGGGCAAAGAAGAACTCAATGGAATTATTAACGGTTATGACAGCAAGAAAAAAATGCTGACAATGAACATTTTAAAATCCGATGCTGATGGGGATGTCAAAAAAGGAGATCTTGTTGAAACATCTGGAGCAGGGGGCGTATTCCCGCAGGGCTTGACGATTGGAAAGGTAAGCGAAATTGAGCCGGACCATTACGGACTGACAAAAATTATTTATGTAGAACCAGCTGCTGAACTCAATAATTTAGACCGCGTGATTGTTGTGAATCGCAGTACAAGTTCGGCAGATGCATCTCAATTAACGAAGGAGGAAGGCTCGTGAAACGTGTCCTTCTTGCTTTCGTCATGTTGTTTATTTTCGTATTTGACAGTATTTTTGTCGATTTAGTGAAGCTCCCATTTGTTTCAGATAATCAAATTTTAGCACCTCATTTCATCTTACTCGCACTTGTATTTATGACAGCTTTTGTGAATCAAAAATATGGTGTGATTTATGGATTTATCTTTGGACTTTTATATGATATTTCGTATACAGGTATTCTTGGTGTTCATATGTTTGGCTTTGGTGCGCTCTGCTATTTGTTAGCAAAAGCCTTCAAAGTTCTCCAAACGAATATGTTAGTCGTTGTCTTTCTATCGATGATTGCTGTTGCAGTGATGGAGTTTTATGTGTACGGCGTTCAAGCGACGATTCAACCAGGTATTATGCCTTTTAATACGTATGTCATCGAACGCTTTATTCCAACGATTCTTTTAAATACTGCTGCGTCTCTCATACTTGTTGTGCCGCTTAGGCTCTTTTTCATCAATGTGAAACAAGGACTGATCGACGAATAAAAGCAGGAGTTTGTCCAATTACGGCGAAATGAGTATGTTGTTGAGGTGAGCATCTTGAAAACTCAAAAACAGCAGTATGTGACAATAAAAGGTACAAAAAACGGATTAACATTACAGCTAAATGATGACTGTTCGTTTGAAGACCTTCTTTCTGGCTTGCGAGAGGTTCTTTTACTTGAGCAATATACAGATGGAAGAGAAGGACATAAAGTCAATGTGCATATTAAACTTGGTTTTCGATATTTAACAGAGGATCAAGAGGCGCGTTTAACTGAAGCGGTGTCTGAAAATGAACATCTCGTCATTCACTCTATTGAAAGTGACGTCATGTCAACTGAAGAGGCGAGACGTTTAAAAGCAGAGGCTGAGATTACTTCTGTAGCAAAAATTGTACGCTCTGGACAGGTGCTTTATGTCGAAGGGGATCTTTTATTAATAGGAGATGTCAACCCTGGCGGAACCATTCGTGCAGGGGGGAATATTTTTGTGCTCGGTGCATTAAAAGGTGTAGCGCATGCTGGATGTAATGGAAACAAACAAGCTGTGATTGCGGCATCTCATATGATTCCAACCCAGCTTCGCATCGCACAGGTGTTTAACCGTGCACCGGATCAAAAAGAAGATGGAAATGAAATGGAATGTGCTTATTTAGATATAGATGGCAATATGATCATTGAACGCCTGCAGCAATTGGCTCATATAAGACCTAATCTGACAAGGCTTGAGGGAGGAATGTGAAATTGGGCGAGGCTATTGTGATTACCTCAGGAAAAGGCGGCGTTGGCAAAACAACAACATCTGCAAACTTAGGCACAGCACTAGCAATTCAAGGGAAAAAAGTGTGTCTAGTTGATACCGACATCGGCCTTCGGAATTTAGATGTCGTGATGGGGCTTGAAAACCGCATTATTTATGATCTAGTCGATGTAGTAGAAGGAAGATGCAAGATTCACCAAGCGCTTGTGAAGGATAAGCGGTTCGAGGATCTGTTGTATCTTTTACCTGCTGCTCAAACAAGCGATAAAACGGCGGTAGAGCCGGAGCAGATCAAAGAATTAATTCAATCATTGAAACAAGACTTTGATTATGTTGTCATTGATTGCCCTGCTGGAATTGAGCAAGGCTTTAAAAATGCTGTATCAGGTGCTGACAAAGCGATTGTGGTCACGACACCTGAAATCTCAGCTGTGAGAGATGCAGACCGAATTATCGGCTTGCTGGAACAAGAGGATATTGAACCGCCTCGTTTGATTGTGAACCGCATTCGTACACACATGGCGAAAAATGGCGATTCGATGGATGTGGATGAAGTTGTTCATCATTTATCAATTGATCTTCTCGGCATTGTAGCCGATGATGATGATGTCATTAAGGCTTCAAACAATGGTGAACCGATTGTCATGGATGCTAAAAATAAAGTTTCCATTGCGTATCGCAATATTGCTCGCCGCGTACTAGGTGAATCTGTTCCTCTTCAATCCTTTGAAGAAGAGAACAAAGGGATGTTTGCAAAGCTGAAAGCATTTTTCGGTGTAAGAGCATAATGATTCACGTGAGATGAGACCGATTCGATGAGAATCGGTCTTTTTGGTGCATATCATATGAGGTCGCCACATAAAATGTACAAACTGTTTGTATGTAAAGGGTGATCTTATGAAAAGAGTGGACGAGTATCGAAAGAAAATAGCGCAGCGCCGCAAAATGAAGCAGCCAGCTGCAGCCCCTAAGAAGGCAGCTTTCAAGAAGAAAGATGATATTCCGCCATGGGTCATGTTAACAGAAGAAGAAAAGCATTCTGGCTCGGCTTCCTACGAGTCAACTTCTCATCAGCCGAAAAAATTTCGCCATCCGTTATTTCATTCAAATACATTTGTGCTTAAATGTTTACTTTCTGCCTCTCTTGTACTGATTGCCGCTATTTCATTTAAAGGACAGGCGGGGCCTTTTCAGCAGCTGAAGCCGATGATCAGTCAAACCTTTGAACAAGATTTTCAATTTGCCGCCGCCAACCGGTGGTTTGAGAAGACTGTCGGAAACCCACTTGCCTTTTTAACCGATAAAAAAGAAGGACAAAAGGACGTACAAGCCAATCAAGAGCTGGCTGTCCCTGCCTCTGGAAAAGTGCAGGAATCCTTTACGCAAAATGGTGCCGGAGTGAAAGTTGAAACATCTGCTGAAGCCATCGATAGTATGAAAGAAGGCTATGTCGTAGAAGTGAAAAAGAAAAGTGATACGGGGCTCACAGTCGTGGTGCAGCATGCAGATAACAGCTACAGCTGGTACGGCCAACTAAAAGAAGCTGATGTGGCTTTATACGATTTTGTCGATAAAGGGGAAAAAATTGGTCAAATTGCGCTTGATAAACAAGGCAAGGGGACATATTACTTCGCCATTAAGCAAAATGAACAGTTTATTGATCCCATTCAGGTGATGACCTTTGAATAGATGGCTGCTCATGCTGACAAAGGTCCATGTTCACCCGCTCCTTTGGATAGTCATGGCATTTGCCATGCTATCAGGTCAAATTAAGCCGTTGCTTTGTCTGCTCATCATCGTCTGTGTCCATGAGCTTGGACATGCAGCGGCTGCTTGTTATTATCATTGGCGGATTCGGCGGATTTTTTTACTGCCATTTGGCGGGGCGGTAGAAGTAGAAGAGCATGGGAACCGTCCGCTAAAAGAAGAGTTGGCGGTCATTTTATGCGGACCGCTTCAGCATGTCCCGCTCCAGCTCGTCGCCTGGCTTCTCATGGAAGCCTCACTTATCTCATATGACGTCTTTACGATGTTTACTTTTTATAATGTAGCGATTTTTTTAGTGAACCTTTTGCCCATTTGGCCACTTGATGGCGGGAAATTATTCTTTTTGCTCTTATCTGTTTTTTACCCTTTCCAACAGGCACATGCCCTTGCAATAAAAGGCTCTCTCATTTTCTTCGGTCTTTTGACAGCAGGGTTACTCTGTTTTGCTCCGCTGCAATTCAACGGCTGGATCCTGCTCACTTTTTTAGCCTACTCGCTTGTGATGGAGCACCGGCAGCGGCATTATATCAGGGTACGTTTTTTACTAGAACGTTATTACGGTAAAAAAGAGCAAAAGGTAGAGAAACTCATTCCGCTGAGAGCGAGTGCTGAGGAGAAAATATATGAAGTGATGGCGCGATTCCAAAGGGGCTGTAAGCATCCCATTATTATCGAACGGAATGGTGTGAAAATGAGCCAGCTCGATGAAAATGAATTGCTCCATGCTTATTTTTCAGATCGAAGAACCACCTCTTCCATGGAAGATCTTCTTTTGCCGTACTAATGGTGAAAATACATTGACATTCAGCGTCTAATTTGATATATTTTTTAATGTTATGGATATGTAGCACCCGTGCTACAACCGCGCGGAGCAGGTGTAAAGTGCCTATTGGCCCCCTGTATTCGGCGAGTCTGAGTTTATTAGGAGGTGCAGAGATGTACGCAATTATCGAAACTGGTGGTAAACAAGTAAAAGTTGAAGAAGGTCAAACTGTTTATGTTGAAAAACTAGCTGCTGAAGCAGGTGAAACAGTTACTTTCGAAAACGTATTGTTTGTCGGCGGAGACACTGTCAAAGTGGGTAACCCTTCAGTTGCTGGAGCAACAGTAACGGCTAAAGTTGAAAAACAAGGTCGCGGTAAGAAAATTACTGTGTTCAAGTACAAACCGAAGAAAAACAACCACAAGAAACAAGGTCATCGTCAACCTTACACTAAAGTTGTTATCGAAAAAATCAACGCTTAAGGCGTGTGAGTGATATGATCAAAGCAACCATTACTCGGTCGCCGGCAGATGAAAGCATTACGTCTTTTCAGATGACTGGACATGCCGAGTTTGCTGAAAAAGGTCAGGATCTCGTTTGTGCAGGTGTATCTGCTGTTGTTTTCGGATCAGTCAATTCAATTATTGCACTGACAGGAATGGATCCACTGCTTGATATTGGAGATGAAGGCGGGTATTTCTCTTTTGAACTGCCAGCTGATACAGATCCAGTCACCTTTGAAAAAGCCCAGTTGCTTTTAGAAGGCATGGTCGTTTCCTTAGAAACAATTGAACGAGATTATCACGATTATGTGAGAATATCTACAAAAAAATAGGAGGTGAACTTCATGCTTAGATTAGATCTTCAATTTTTCGCATCTAAAAAAGGGGTAGGTTCTACAAAGAACGGACGTGACTCTGAGTCTAAACGTTTAGGCGCTAAACGTGCTGATGGTCAATTCGTAACTGGTGGTTCTATCCTTTATCGTCAACGTGGAACGAAAATCTATCCAGGTGAAAACGTTGGACGCGGAGGCGACGACACTCTTTTCGCTAAAATCGACGGAACAGTTAAATTCGAACGTTTCGGTCGTGACCGTAAAAAAGTGAGCGTATATCCTGCGGCACAATAATTGCTAAAAACTCCGGTCATTGACTGGAGTTTTTTTCACTATTCAGGGAGCTTTTGCGCTTTTTACAAGTAGTACCGAAGATGATAAAAGAAGATGCACTCCATAAATATCAAAGAATGTTTGCTGACTTTGCCTCATTTTCTCCTATACGATCAGAAAAAACAACCTTTCCTCACATAACTAGTGTTTTTCTAAGCTGTCTTCTCTGTTATAATTCAGGGAGACATATTGATGATAAGACTCCTAAAAGAGAGACCAAACGATTGGGAGTGCGATAATGGAAGAGATACCAAGTAAACAAAACGAAAAATTAACTCACGTTGCATTAACGAATGAATTGATCCATCTGCTTAGTCGTTCAAGACACGACTGGATGAATAAATTGCAGTTAATCAAAGGCAACTTGACATTAGAAAAATATGACCGAGTGTTCGAAATAATAGAAGAAATGGTCATTGAAGCACAGCATGAATCCAAACTCTCAAATTTAAAAATTCCCCAATTGGCCTATTACTTTCTAACCTTTAATTGGGAGTCGCATTTTATCACCCTAGAATATGAAGTGCTTGGTGAAACCCGAGACTTATCAGCATATGAATCGCAGCTGCTAACGGTATCACGGGAGTTGTTTTCGATATTCGATCAATCAGTTTGCCAAAAAACTGAAAATCATTTAACGGTCACTTTCCAAACGGATCATGAAGAGAATGATGTGATCTTATATTTTGATTTCAAAGGAAAATTAACAAGTTTGGATGCGTTAAATGCGTTTCATGACGCAAACTATCCATGTATGAGTATAACGCAATTTCATGTGACGAATCACGAGTCCATGATTGAGCTTTGTTTGAGGCAAGAACGAGATATGTGATGCAGAGAAACGGAGGAAGTTATGTTTGTAGATCAGGTTAAAGTGTATGTTAAAGGCGGTGACGGCGGAAACGGTATGGTGGCGTTCCGTCGTGAAAAATATGTGCCAAAAGGCGGGCCAGCAGGCGGCGACGGCGGAAATGGTGCAGATGTAGTATTTGAAGTAGACGAAGGACTTAGAACGTTAATGGACTTTCGTTATAAGCGTCATTTCAAGGCGGACCGCGGTGAGCATGGAATGAGTAAAAACCAGCATGGCCGAAATGCGGAAGAAATGATTGTTAAAGTTCCGCCGGGTACAGTAGTGACAGATGCTGAGACGGAACAAGTACTAGCTGACTTGACAGAGCATGGACAGCGGGCTGTGATTGCCAAAGGTGGACGTGGCGGACGTGGAAATTCACGCTTCGCAACACCAGCAAACCCTGCACCACAGCTGTCTGAAAACGGTGAGCCAGGTAAAGAACGTGACGTCATCTTAGAATTAAAAGTACTTGCAGATGTTGGACTTGTTGGTTTCCCAAGTGTCGGGAAGTCAACGCTGCTTTCGATTGTCTCTTCTGCGAAACCAAAAATTGCGGATTATCATTTTACAACGCTTGTGCCAAACCTCGGAGTTGTTGAAACAGACGATAACCGAAGCTTTGTCATGGCGGATCTGCCAGGACTGATCGAAGGAGCGCACGAAGGTGTTGGCTTAGGTCATCAATTTTTACGCCACATTGAACGTACACGTGTCATTGTCCATGTCATTGATATGTCTGGACTTGAAGGGCGTGACCCATACGAAGATTACGTGACGATCAATGAAGAGCTTGAGCAATACAATATGAGATTGACAGAGCGTCCGCAAATCATTGTAGCGAACAAAATGGACATGCCGGATGCAGCTGACAATCTAGCGGCATTTAAAGAAAAATTAACAGATGACTATAAAGTATTCCCAATTAGTGCGATCACAAGAGAAGGGCTTCGTGAGCTCTTATTTGAAATCGCCAATCAGCTTGAAACAACACCGGAATTCCCGCTCTACAATGAAGAAGAGCTCTCTGATAACCGTGTGATGTACAAGTTTGATGAAGGAGAAGCAGCATTTGAGATCTCAAGAGATCCTGATGGTACGTTTGTCTTAACTGGTAAAGCACTTGAGCGACTGTTTAAGATGACAGATTTCTCAAGAGACGAGTCAGTGAAACGATTCTCTAGACAGCTGCGCGGAATGGGCGTTGATGATGCCCTGCGTGAACGTGGTGCAAAAGATGGAGACATCATTCGTCTGCTTGAATTTGAATTTGAATTTATCGATTGATCAAAAGGAGGGTCCAGTTCATGGGCTCTCCCGTTTTTAAAAGGGGAGAAAACAGGTGAAAGAAGAAACGTTCTATTTAGTAAGAGAGGATGTACTTCCGGATGCGATGCGAAAAACGCTTGAAGTCAAAAAGCTTCTCGATCGCAAAAAAGCGGATTCAGTTGCCGATGCTGTTCAAAAAGCGGATTTAAGCCGCAGTGCTTTTTATAAATATCGAGATGCTGTTTTTCCATTTTATACGATGGTCAAAGAGCAGATCATCACATTGTTTTTCCACCTGGAGGATCGGTCTGGGGCTCTGTCTAGGCTGCTGCAAATTGTGGCTGACTCTGGCTGTAATGTGTTATCCATTCACCAAACGATTCCGCTGCAAGGAAGAGCGAATGTTACCCTGTCGATCAGTACGGCCGGCATGGCAGATGATATCAATACAGTCATGAATCAATTAAGAAAACTTGAATTTGTCGAAAAAGTTGAAATTCTAGGTTCTGGGGCGTAAAAGGAGAGATCATAGCAGATGAAGCAATTAACGGTAGGTTACTTTGGACCAGAGGCCACATTTACTCATTTGGCTGTCTGTTCTTGTTTTCCAAAAGAAGCAGAGCAACGGGCTTATGCAACCATTCCGCAATGTATGGATGCCGTGTCAAAGGGAGAAGTAGATTTGGCGGTCGTTCCACTTGAAAATGCACTCGAAGGATCTGTGAACTTAACGATTGATTATTTAATTCATGAGGACGCTTTGTCCATTGTGGGCGAAATGACAGCACCGATTCGCCAGCACCTGCTTGTCCATCCATCGAGAGCGGAGAGCTGGGAGACATTAGATGTGATTCAGTCACATCCGCACGCCATTGCGCAGTGTCATCAATTTTTGAAGAGGCAGTTCCCTGATATTCCGCATCGGCCAGTGGAATCAACAGGCTATGCAGCAAAATACATCAGTGAGCATCCAGATGAAGCTGTTGGTGCGATTGCGAATGAAATCGCCGCAAAAACGTACGGATTGACGATTGCGAAAAAAGACATTCATGATTATCCGCACAATCATACACGCTTTGTTATTTTACATAAAGAGGCGAAGGCATCGTTCCCAATGAATTCTGGTTTTTCTTCAAAGCCAAAAACAACCATTGTTGTCAGCCTGCCAAAGGATGATCAGTCTGGTGCATTGCACCGCGTGTTATCAGCTTTTTCATGGCGGAATCTCAATTTGTCCAAAATTGAATCGCGTCCGACAAAAACAGGCCTTGGACACTATTTATTTATCATTGATATCGAAAAAGAGATGGATGATGTACTTGTCCCTGGCGCCATTCAAGAATTAGAAGCGATTGGCTGTGAAGTGAAACTACTCGGCAGCTATCAAACATATGAATTAACGAATGAAAAATAGTGTCCTGCAGGGGACACTATTTTTTTAGTCTTTAATGAGAAATCCAGCGTCATCAAGCGCTTGAATGGCTTGGTCAAGCTGCTTTTGGCTGTAGGAAGTAAGGGTATGTAAGTGTACGCCGTCTGTCAGCTCTGATAAGTAGGAAGCGCCTGTATTAGAAATATGATGAACGAAGTCAGCCACTTGTTTGCGCGTACTCACTCGAATAGAGGCCGTTAGCTCCCTGTAGACAGGGTGCTCAATCATCACGTCTTTCACCGTTACACCGTAGTCTACAATCAGTGTGAGCTCCTCTTCTGTACGATGAGGATCGTGCTTGCAAGCGATAATCTGTTCAATTTCAGTTTCCGGTGTATGCTGCGCCATATACACATAGCCTTGGCTTGTGGCAATAATGGGTTCGTTTTTTGCTTTGAGTAATGAAATATCTTGTACAATGACTTGTCGTGAGACAGCGGCTTTTTTGGCTAAAAAACTTCCGGTGAGTGGTGTATCTGTCTCTTTCAGCCACTTTAAAATGGCGTTTCTTCTTTCTTCGCCAATGAGTTTTCTCTCTTGTTCCACGTTTTATGCTCCTTTCTTCTCCTTTTGCAAGCGCTCAAATGTATGCAAAAGCTGATCGATGTCATCCTTTGATGATCCTCGTCCAAATGATAGTCGAATGAATTGAAGGGCATCACGATCTGATACATGTAATGCCTTTACAGCAGGGGAAGGGTGATGATAACCAGAAGCGCATGCACTTCCAGTAGATATACAAATTCCCTGCCGGTTACAAGCTAACATTACATATTGTCCTTCAAACCCTTCAAAAAAACAACCAATAATATGAGGCAGCGTGCGGCGCTGGTCATTTTCTTGCAGCATGCGGACAGGCAGCTGCCTTTTTTTAAGCTGCTGAAGAAAATAATCACGAAGCTGAATATCCAGCTGCTGCTGATGCTCTATTTTCAGCATGATTTGCTCGCTCGCGGCCACAAAAGCACCAATGCAAGGTACGTTCACTGTCCCTGGGCGTAGACCATTTTCCTGTACAGTATGTTGATATATAGGCTTCCAAGGGACATGTGCTCCCATATAGACAGCACCGGCGCCCTTAGGTGCATACACTTTATGACTCGAAATGGAGAGGGCATCAACCCCAAGTTCTTTAATCGACACATGCATTTTTCCGAATGTCTGCACTGCATCTGTATGAAAAAGAATATCTCTTTCTTTTAAGAGCGTTGCTAATTCAGCTAATGGTTGAATAATCCCAGTTTCTGAGTTGGCATGCTGGATGGATACTAGTCCGGTTTCAGGCAATAGAGCCTGTTTGAGAATCTCTTTTGTGATAATTCCTTCTTGATTCGGTTCTATGACCGTCACCTTCACACCGAGACGCTCCAAGGCATTGACCGCATGATGAACGGAAGGGTGCTCTACTGATGTGGTAATGACATGCTGTTTATGTGGAGGCAGCCCATTTATGATCGATTGAATCGCAAGGATATTGGATTCAGTTCCGCCACTTGTAAAGTAAATGCCATCAGGTTCGCCCTCTAGAATCGCTGCAAGTGATTGTCTGCTGTAAGCCAAGATTTCATTTGCTCTTCCTCCTGCATCATGCAGGCTGCTCGCATTTCCGTAACATTCTTTGCTCAACTGCTGAAATACATGCAGTGATTCCTCAGAAACAGGTGTAGAAGCTGCATAATCTAAATAAATCAAATCCATCCATCTCCTGTGTGAAAATTTTTTCTTGTATTTATTGTAGTGTTGTGTAATGATATGTGTCAAGACAGGTGTAAATGACAGGAGGGGCGATTGTGTCATCTATCAAAAAAGTCATTGTGGTGGGGTCGGGCATTGCGGCTCTTTCCTTTGTGAATACGATCTCAGAGAACTGCCAAGTCATCATGATGACAAAAAAACAATTTTCCTCTAGTAATTCCATGCTCGCACAAGGGGGAATCGCTGCAGCCTTTTCCGCACATGATTCTGTCGATCAGCATGTGCAAGACACTTTAGCTGCGGGGTGTGGTCACAATGATGACAAAACTGTACAGGAGATCGTCCGTCATGGAAAAGATCTTGTAAAGAAGCTCGTAGAAGAGGGCTGCCCATTTGATCGAGATGAAACGGGAATCCCGCAGTTAGGTAAAGAGGGAGCCCATACGACCCATCGTATTCTGCATGCAGGGGGAGATCAAACGGGAAAAACCCTCGTGCAGTTTTTGAAAGGGAAGCTCGGCTCACACATTCATGTATACGAAAACCATCATGTCATGGATCTATTGGTTCATGAAGGGATATGTACCGGTGTTGTGTGGAAAGACGAAAAAGGTCATGTACATACAATGACCGCAGATGCAGTTGTATTATCCACTGGCGGCTGTGGATCCTTATATGAGACAAACACAAATGATCCGTCTGTGACAGGAGACGGTCTGATGATGGCCTATCGCGCAGGGGCACAGCTAGTAGATCTCGAATTTGTGCAATTCCATCCGACCCTTTTGACCACTTCAGGTAAAGCGATCGGTCTCGTATCAGAGGCAGTCAGGGGAGAGGGCGCCTATTTAGAAGATGAATCAGGCAGGCGGATCATGAAAGGAATCCACCCGCAGAGCGATTTAGCGCCTAGAGATGTGGTGGCAAGGACCATTTTCCATGAGCAGCAACTCGGTCATTCCATTTATCTGAACATCCGTGATATTCCGCATTTTTCTGCACGTTTTCCTGCGATTGCTTCGATGTGTCAGCGTGCGGGAGTTGATATGGCAAGCGGAAGGCTGCCAGTTTCACCTGGTATGCACTTTTTAATGGGTGGAATTAAGGTGAATGAACATGGAGAAACAACAGTTCCATCACTTTTTGCCATTGGTGAAGCAGCTTGTACAGGTTTACACGGCGCCAATCGACTGGCAAGTAATTCGCTCTTAGAAGGTCTCGTTTTAGGAAACAACGCAGCACGGTATATTGAGCGGTTGCAAGCCTGGCAAGATAAAAACCTTGCTCCTTCCATTCAAGAAGTATGGTCTGTCCCAACGGTGTCACTGGCTCAGCTCAGAAAATGGATGACGGCATATGCCGCAATTGTGAGAGATGAGAAAGGCTTACAGACTTTGCTCAATCATTTAGAACAAGTCTCTTTTCAGCAAATCAATGTGAAGAATATCACAAATGAACAGATCGAAATAACTAATCAATGGGCTTTAGCCATATGCCTTGTCAAATCTGCATTACTCCGAACAGAAAGCAGGGGCGGTCATTATCGCACAGATTATCCTAATCGGCATGATGCTTCGTGGCGAGCAAAACAGATTGTACATGAACAGGGCCATATTTATATCGTAAAAAATGAAAGGATTGGTGCCAAATGGAACGTTTACAGTTAAAGCAAATGCTCACTCATTTTTTAAAAGAAGATATTGGGTTTGGAGATGTATCCGCTGATGCCATCTTTGGAGACAAGAAAGGAACAGCTTACATCATGGCGAAACAATCAGGCGTATTGGCCGGGACGCAAGTCATTGATATGGGATACAAACTGCTGAATGAACAAGTTCAAACTGAGCTGTTTTTCCAGGAAGGTGATTGGATTCATGAAGGGGCTGTACTGGCACAAATAACAGGCCCCGTCAACGACTTGCTGAAAGGGGAGCGGGTGGTGTTGAATATCCTGCAAAGAATGACAGGGATTGCTACACTAACGCATGAAGCAGTAGAGCGATTAGCTGATCCATCTATTACGATTTGTGATACGAGAAAGACGACACCCGGTTTGCGCATGCTGGAGAAGTACGCAGTAAAAGTCGGAGGCGGAAAGAATCATCGTTTCGGCTTATCCGATGGTGTGATGATTAAAGATAATCATATTGCGGCTTGTGGTTCTATCAGGGAAGCTGTGGAGAAAGCAAGAGCATACGCCGGTCATATGGTGAAAATTGAAGTGGAAATTGAATCAGAAGCACAGCTGATGGAAGCCATTGATGCCAAAGCAGATGTCATCATGTTTGACAACTGCTCTCCAGACGAAGTGAAGCGCTTTAAACAAATGACCCCTGAAACCATATTGACAGAGGCATCAGGCGGTATCACGTTGGAGAATGTGGCTAACTACCGGGGGACAGGTGTAGACCTTATTTCACTTGGATTCCTCACACATTCTGCTCCATCATTCGATTTTAGTATGAATATGGAATTCAGCCATAAAGGGGGAACGACTCATGTCCATGCTTGATGTGTTAGCAGCGCAGCATACAGCCATGATGCCAGATGAATATAAACGGCGCTCTTATGATGAAATGAAAGAGAGAGTATTAGAGATTAAACGCGCCTTTGGATCAAAGCTTTTTATACCGGGTCATCATTATCAAAAAGATGAAGTCATCCAATTTGCTGATGTGACAGGTGATTCATTGCAGCTTGCACAAATTGCTGCTGACAATCACGAAGCAGAATACATTGTATTTTGCGGGGTTCATTTTATGGCAGAAACGGCCGATATGCTATCAAAAAAGAATCAGCACGTCTTTTTGCCAGATATGAGAGCAGGTTGTTCAATGGCAGATATGGCGAATATGAAACAAACAGACAGGGCGTGGGATAAGCTCACTGAGCTGTTTGGAGATACGATCCTTCCACTGACGTATGTAAACTCAACGGCTGATATTAAAGCATTTGTCGGCACACATGGCGGATCGACTGTCACATCTTCAAACGCTAAAAAAGTATTGGAGTGGGCGCTGACCCAAAAAGAGCGGATTCTTTTTCTTCCTGATCAGCATTTAGGGCGTAATACGGCCTATGATTTAGGGATTCCGCTAGAGGAAATGGCTGTCTGGGATCAAATAGAAGAAAAGCTCATCACCGACCAACCGCTTCATCGAATCAAAATGATTTTATGGAAAGGTCATTGCTCTGTTCATGAGAAATTTACCATTGAGAATATTGAACAAACGAGAAAACGAGACCGTGACATACAGATTCTTGTTCATCCAGAGTGTACGCATGAAGTCGTAAAGGCATCTGATCTAGCTGGTTCAACGAAATTTATTATTGATACGATCAAGCAGGCACCAGCAGGAAGCAAGTGGGCCATTGGAACAGAAATGAATTTAGTGAAACGCATCATTGACCAGCACCTTGACAAACAAATCGAATCCCTTAATCCAGATATGTGTCCATGTTTGACAATGAACCGTATTGATCTGCCTCATCTACTATGGTCACTTGAAAGCATTGAAAAAGGAGAGCCAGTCGGTTTGATTCAAGTGAATGAAGAGACGACAAAAGAGGCATTGCTCGCTTTAAATAAGATGCTCACCATTAAATAATGAAGTGTCCCCTCCTATCAGAAAACAAGTTTTTATCATATCGGCTTGTAAATAGGCATAAATTTATGTTGAAACATATTGTACTTCTGACATAACCGCTACGTTCACGTTTTGCATAGGAGGGGAAAACGTTGAAAATTCATATTGTGCAAAAAGGAGACTCCCTTTGGAAAATTTCAAAGAAGTACGGAGTCGACTTTCAAGAATTGAAAAAATTAAATTCGCAGCTCAGTAATCCAGATTTGATCATGCCAGGAATGAAAATCAAAATTCCATCTAGTGGTGTTCCTGTGAAAACCGATCATCACAAAGCAAAAGAAATGCCAAAAGCAAAAGAACACCCGTATGTAAAAGAAAAGCCAAAGGATGTCGTGCAAGTTCAAGATACGAAGCCGAAGGAAAAGCCGAATGAACCGGTACCTTATGTGCCACCAGTACCAAAGATTGAACAGCCAGTTTTTCCACAAGTTGATGTAAACTATTATCAGACGAATCTCTACCAGCCATTCACGCCTCCTCCCAAAAAAGAACATCATGAGAAAAAAGATCACGTTCATGAAAAGAAAGATCATGTTCATGAGAAAAAGGATCATAAAGATCACAAGGACCATTTTCATCATGAAAATAAGGATCATTTCAAAGATGAAGTGGCAAAGGGATATGATCCATTCATTCATATCCCACATCAAAAAGAGGAGGGAAAAGATATGGAACATAGTAATTACCCAAACCTTCCTAATTTCCCGCAAATGCCGAATGTTGGAGGGGCAGCAGTAGGGGGCATGGCTGAAAATAAAGAGCATTACCACCATCATCAAGAGTCATATGATCCTTATTATGGTTATGGTCATTACATGCCAGCAATGTATCCATATCCGCAGCAAATGGTACCCGCTTCTCCTATTTTACCGGGATCAGGCCTTTGTTATCCGGTACAGCCGTATTATCACCATCACATGATGCCGTATCCTTACCCGGCGGCTCAGCCTTATTATCCTGCGTATCAAGCACCGGCTTATTACGGTGAACATCATGAGCATCATGCAAACGATGGGCATCACTGGCACCACCATATGCATCCAAATGCAGGCGCAAATGCAAATGCAAATGCCAATGCCAATCAAGGCTTTTATCCAAACGCTCCAAATGAAGCATACGGCAAGGAAGACTGCGGATGCGATGATGGGATGAAGCATCATCAACCTTGGCCTGGACATTATCCAAACCCTGTTCCATATGGTCAAATGGGTGCTTATCCAGCACAGCCTTATATGCAGCAGCCTTATCAAAACCCATCTGTTTTTGCAAGACCAGAAGAAGACGAAGAAGATTAATGACACAAGGGACGATCTCAATCGTTCCTTTTTTTGTTTATAACTGACAGCTTGTTTTTGTCCTCAACTGTACATGCTAAAACAGAGCCTGTTTTGCGCTCATGAGATTCAATTTGTACAGGGGGTTTTTCGTTTGAGACAAAAATGGCAAAAAACAATCGCCTTAGTGCTTCTACCTATTGGATTAACGGCATGTGGTACAAATAACAATGCGGGTGTAGATACACGTCATAATCAATCTGGCCAGCCAGTTGGATACCACTCCAATCAACAGGCAACAGACAACAATCAAGATCATCAAGGACCGGTTTCTGAGCTTATGGAGGGAATGAACGGAAGAAATACAACGAATGTTGATTATCGTTCACGCCCTACACAGGATCAAGTGAGGATGCCACTTACTGGTGGAGATGGACGCTACAGTCATGGAGATATGAACTATCATAACCAAATGTCGTTCTCTGGCTACGATAAACAAGAGAACATCCAGCGTTCAAGAAAAATCGCCAACCGAGTGAACAAAATGAACCATGTGACAGACTCACAAGTTATGGTGACGGATGAAAATGTGTATATTGCTCTTAAAACAGATGGGCGCTTGACACCAGAGGGTGTATCACAAGTAGAAGAAGCAGCGACTCGTTATGCAGATGGTAGAGCTGTCCAAGTCATTAAAGACGAAGGTGCATTTACACGCTTCAGAGATATGAGAAAAACGCAATTTGAAACAGGTCAGACAGGCATGACCCGATAGGCTGGAATAAAAAAGGCTAAAGTTCATGACGAACTTTAGCCTTTCTTTAAAAATAAACTTTGATCCCGATATAAAATTCATAAAAGAAATAACAGCCAAATCCAAGTAATAAAATACCGGCAATAATGGATGTCCACTTAATCATGGTTCGGTTCATCACTTTTCTTGTTAGGGAAACAATCGTGAGAAGACCGATGTCATGAAGAAGAATCCCTGCCAAAATACCCGTAGCAGCCAATATAAATTCAGATGAATTTGTATTTTTATAAGCATCTGCCAGTACAGCACCAAACACAGATACCCAGAACACAAGGTTTCCAGGGGATACTGCGACGAGCAGCCCATTTCGGTATGTTTTAGCGAATGATTTATTCACTTTTTCTCCTGCTAAATGGATGTCTTGATCCGCATTTTTAATCGAATCGTAGGCAAGAATCATTAAAAAGATGGCACCGATCAGCCAGAGCGGAATTTGGATAAAGGGCAAAGATAAAAATTGAGCAAATCCAGCATATAAAGCCAAGATGAGTAATATATCGATGGTCATACCACCAGCGCCTACAGTTAATCCATGAAAGAATCCGTTTTTTAATCCCTGCTTTGTCATTTCAACCGTGATCGCTCCAACAGGTAGAGCAATTGAGAATCCAACGACGATAAATGTAAGAAATGTTTGCAATCGACTAGAACTTCCTTTGAATCATGTTTGTATAAAAATTCTCCGTTTAGATTAATTATACATATTAGGAGAAAAGGATCAATGATTATTTCTAATTTAATCGAAATGAGAGAGATAGATCGTGTATAGAAAGATGTATATCGTGAAGATCGTGTATTCATTGTAGGGGAAAGGAACTATTTTCCTGAAACTTCTTTTTTTCATTTCTCAGCTATGCTACACTGTTGTGGAAATCAATATAAGTGACTAGGGGTGCCCGGAAATGCGGGCTGAGAGAGAAGACAAGCTTCTTAACCCTTTGGACCTGATCTGGCTCGTACCAGCGTGGGGAAGTTGAATATGATACATGTGCCATATGAATGGCATACATGTTTTTTTCTGACGACGAAACCAGGTTCTTTACATAGAATCTGGTTTTTTGCTGGTGCTGATTCCATCCTGACCGGTCACACGAAAAGAAGGAGAGAACAGCAAATGAATGAAAAGACAAATGTTCCATCAACGCAATCTTTATTATCAAATTTTGAAGGCAGTCGAAAGGTATATGAACAAGGTTCAAGACCTGACATTTTGGTGCCAAAAAGAGAAATCGTGCTCACAAATACAGTGACACAAGCAGGTGATATCCAAAATGAACCGATTCGTGTGTACGATACAAGTGGACCGTATACAGATGAGGAGGCTCATATTGATGTCACAAAGGGATTAAAGCGTCTGAGATCAAAATGGATTAAAGAAAGAGAAGATACTGAAAGCTATGAAGGGCGTCAAGTAAAGCCAGAAGATAATGGATATCGCTTGAATGGGAAAGAATCCTTTCAAGCTGCCCATACAGATTTTCATCATGTGCCGCTCCGCGGGAAACAAGGTGCTTGTGTGACGCAAATGCATTATGCAAAAAAGGGGATCATTACGCCTGAAATGGAGTTTATCGCTTTGAGAGAACAGCTAAGTCCTGAGTTTGTTAGAGAGGAAGTGGCTAGTGGAAGAGCGGTCATTCCAGCGAATATCAACCATCCTGAAAGTGAGCCGATGATCATCGGGAAGAATTTTCACGTGAAAATTAATGCGAATATTGGCAATTCAGCTGTGACGTCGTCCATTGAAGAAGAGGTGGAGAAGATGACATGGGCAATTAGATGGGGGGCAGATACGATGATGGACCTGTCTACAGGAAAGGATATTCATACAACGAGAGAATGGATTATCCGCAATTGCCCAGTCCCAGTAGGAACTGTCCCGATTTATCAGGCACTTGAAAAAGTGAATGGAATCGCAGAAAATTTGACGTGGGAAGTATACCGAGACACATTAATTGAACAGGCAGAGCAAGGGGTTGACTACTTCACCATTCATGCGGGCGTCCTGTTAAGGTATATTCCGCTCACAGTCGACCGGGTCACAGGAATTGTTTCAAGAGGCGGAGCCATTATGGCAAGATGGTGTCTCGCTCATCATCAAGAGAACTTTCTGTATACCCATTTTGAAGAAATTTGTGAAATCATGAAAACGTATGACATTGCCTTTTCGCTTGGGGACGGGCTCAGACCGGGATCCATTGCGGACGCAAATGACGAAGCGCAGTTTGCAGAGCTGGAAACGTTAGGGGAATTGACAGAGATCGCTTGGAAACATGATGTACAGGTCATGATTGAAGGACCTGGTCATGTTCCAATGGATAAAATCAAAGAGAATGTCGATAAGCAGATGGAGATATGCAAAGAGGCACCTTTTTATACGTTAGGTCCTCTAACAACAGATATTGCACCGGGATATGATCATATTACATCCGCGATCGGTGCGGCGATGATTGGCTGGTACGGAACCGCCATGCTGTGCTATGTGACACCAAAAGAGCATTTAGGTCTGCCGAACAAAGAAGATGTAAGAGAAGGCGTCATCGCCTATAAAATTGCCGCACATGCAGCTGATGTAGCAAAAGGACATCCTGCTGCTCAAAAGCGTGATGATGCCTTATCGAAAGCGAGATTTGAATTCAGATGGCGGGATCAATTTCATCTGTCTCTTGACCCAGAACGTGCGCTGGCATTCCATGATGAAACATTGCCTGCTGAAGGTGCTAAGACCGCTCATTTCTGTTCCATGTGTGGACCAAAGTTTTGCAGTATGAAAATTTCCCATGACATCCGCAACCAATCAGAAGAAGTGAAAAGAGAGATGGAGAAGAAGGCAAAAGAGTTTATCAATCAAGGCAGCCAAATCTATCAATCCTAAAAAAAACCTCGCACTCCTCTAGTGCGGGGTTTTATAAAACGGCTGAAATGGCTTTTCTTACGAGGTGCAAAAATGCTCTTACTGCAATCGCCATCGTTTCAACACTTGGGATGAGGGCATCTGTTAAATGAAACAGGACTGTTTGTCTCTCTGGAGATGTTCGTTTTTTCTTTTGTTTCATAAAGGTAGCCTCCTTTTCATTCAATATACTTCTTTTGAAGAGTACATAGATAGATATGTTGTGCGAATTTAAACAAAATTTAAACTTCTTGTGTTTAGAAGGAAAGAAGCAGGGGAAACGGATTGAATAGAGAATGAATGAAAAGAGCTGACCGATTCGGTTAGTGAACAAGACAGAGTGGAAGGTGATCTTATGATGAAAGTATTTAAGGTAACATTTCATATGAACAATGGGGAAGTGCTCGATTTCGAGCTAAAACGTCCAGCTACCTATGATGTGTATAAAAAAATTGAGGAAGCCAATCATTGGTTTAAGCTGAATAATGAAATCATTAACCTATTAAATGTGAATAGTATCCATGTAGAAACAGAATAAAACAGAAAGCCGCTCAAAGAGAGCGGCTTTCAGCGTGTAGACAAACCCTCGCATTCGGTGTCAGTCCTGCGTGCCGGTGCTCACGAATGTCAAATTCGCTCCGCGCCGGTACTCGTCCTTCCTAGAATTCAAAGGTTTTCTATCACGCTGAAAAGAAGACAAAGGGCTAAAATAAAGTTCATTTTAGCCCTTTGTCAACAATCTGAAAGCCGCTCTTTTCGAGCGGCTTTCATTATGCAGTAAAATCATTTCGATTGTTCAGCTGACCTCGAGACAGCCAGTTTTTCTTATACAAATAGGCAATTACTTCAAGCCACAGCCGCGGTGCTTTTTTAGGGAAAAAAGGTTTTTGATAATAGGCGTATGCAGCTTTTAAATCATCCCATTGATGACATGTTTTCGTTTGCGTGAAGCGGGCGACGTCAATGACCCTGACGCGGCCATCCTTTGTTAAAATTAAATTTCGCAGATGAATATCAGAAGGATTTAAACCTTTCGCGCGTGCTTCTTCCAATGCATCATCTACTTGTTCAATCATTTGTTTTTTGATCGGAATTCCTTTTGTCAGGCATTCATAGAAAGTATAACCTTTAATATATTCCATTAAAATATACTGATCCCCAGACTCATAAATCTCAGGATAATAGGAGGAGCCGGAAAGTTTTTCATAAATTGCAGCCTCTTTGCGGGCGATGTTTCGATAAGAAGGAAAAAAGACTTTTAACGCCATTTTCTTGCCGTCTTTTTTGTATGAAAATACATAGGCACTTCTTCCTTTGCCGCACAGCTCAAGCTCAGCCGGTTTAAAGACGAGCTTATTAAAACGCTTTTCTTCTTGATACTGAATCGATTCGGCTAATCTTTTGACATCTGACATTGACTTCACCTTCTTTGGTTTCAGTTTATGCGGCTGAAAAACGAATGATGAAAAAACCATGTAATTCGGTAGAGCAATGGATTGTATAAAACATAACATTTACGCACGAAGGATACAACGAAAGACTCTCAATATGTGTCAAGACATCGATTTGGTTAATGTGTAGCAAAATGGGTCAAACTACATATGTCATGCATCGATCTTATGTTCTAAAGAGGTGTAAATAGTGAAAGTGAAAATAAAGTATTTCGTTACAGGACTTATCATGACAAGTGTACTCTTTTTCGCTGTTGATATGGAAGCAGCAGAACACTTGCAAAAAGAGTCAAAAACCATCAACGTTCAGCTTGAAAAGGTCTATCTAGACGGCGATGTAAGTATTGAAAGACAGCGGGCATCATTAGAAGACAAAGACACATTTTGGGCCCAGTATAAGGGCTGGACATTGGTAGAACAGCGAGAGGATTTTGCCCTTTTTAGAAAGCAAATTGACGATATATCACCTTTGAGTAAAGCAAATGGATATATCGGATTATCAGAAGACGGCGTGATTTCTACGTTTCATGGAAGGCCTGACGGGTGGGCGGAGCCTATTCATCTCTTTTTTCAAATTGATACGTCCCGCTTGGAAAGTCATGTAGAGCAGCAGCTTGTACAAGGCATTCCGTTTCGAACAAAAGATGAATTTGAGCATGTGCTTGAAGTCATGAAACCTTACCGAAATGAACAATCGTTTTAATCGTATGACAGCTTGCTGGTGTGAAGACCGCAAGCTCTTTTTCATGGGTTAACTATGAAAAAAGGCTGAGCGAACGTATGTTAACTTTTATTACGGTTTTCTCTTCGATTTATGTTACAATGGAGAACAGTCAAAGAGGTGAAAACGGTGATAGAGTTTGTAAAAGGGACCATTGATTATGTGTGCCCGCAATATGTTGTCATTGAAAACGGCGGAGTGGGATATCAAGTCTATACCCCAAATCCGTTTATCTATCGAGTAACAAAACAAGAAACGATTTATACGTATCATTACATAAAGGAAGACGCTTTTTCGTTATATGGATTCCAAACACGAGAAGAAAAAGCGTTGTTCACAAAACTGTTAAATGTCACAGGGATTGGACCGAAGGGTGCGCTTGCGATTCTTGCTTCCGGTGACCCTGGCGCTGTCATTTCAGCGATCGAACGAGAGGATGAAGCTTTCCTCATTAAATTCCCGGGTGTTGGCAAAAAAACAGCACGTCAGATCATTCTAGATCTGAAAGGGAAGCTCGCAGATGTGGTGCCTGAAATGATAGGAAACTTATTTAACCACGAGGATCATATCCAGATTGAAACGCAGCAAAGCGCTTTAGATGAAGCGGTTGAAGCCTTAAGTGTCCTTGGGTATGGTGATCGTGAAATCAAAAAGGTTCTTCCTTTATTAAAAGAAGAGAAGAATCTTACAACCGATCAATATGTGAAAAAAGCTTTACAAAAAATGTTGAAATAGGGTGATGTCTCATGGATGAACGGCTCGTCTCAACTGAAGCAGACAACCATGAATCAGCCATTGAGCAAAGTCTGCGTCCACAGACGCTTAGTCAATATATTGGCCAGCAGAAAGTAAAGGATAATCTCAGCGTATTTATTGAAGCTGCCCGGATGAGGCAGGAAACACTGGATCACGTCCTTTTATATGGACCGCCGGGACTTGGGAAAACAACGCTTGCGTCGATCATTGCCAATGAAATGAATGTTCAGCTGCGTACAACGTCTGGACCAGCGATTGAACGCCCTGGCGATTTGGCGGCGATCTTAACATCTCTTGAACCTGGCGATGTTCTGTTTATTGATGAAATTCATCGCTTGCAGCGTTCAATAGAGGAAGTGCTATATCCAGCGATGGAGGACTTTTGTCTAGATATCGTGATTGGAAAAGGAGATACAGCACGTTCTGTGCGGCTTGATTTACCGCCATTTACGCTTGTAGGTGCTACAACCCGTGTTGGGCTTTTAACAGCGCCGCTTCGTGATAGGTTTGGAGTTCATGCAAGATTGGAATACTATGAGCAAAGAGATTTGGCTCACATTGTAGCAAGAACAGCCGAGCTGTTTGAGATTGGGATCGACATTCGTTCAGCTGAAGAGATTGCAAGAAGATCTAGAGGCACACCGAGGGTCGCCAATCGTTTGCTCAGAAGAGTAAGAGATTTTGCGCAGGTGCTCGGAAATCATGCGATCACACAAGACATTGCAGAAGATGCTCTTGAGCGTCTGCAAGTTGACAGACTCGGACTTGATCATATCGATCATAAGCTGCTTTTAAGTATGATTGAAAAATTTAGAGGCGGTCCTGTTGGACTTGATACGATCTCAGCGACAATTGGAGAAGAATCACATACGATTGAAGATGTGTACGAACCGTATTTACTGCAAATTGGTTTTCTGCAAAGAACACCAAGAGGGCGGGTCGTCACAAGAGAAGCGTATGAACATTTTCATATGGAGGTTCCGATTCGTGACTGAATTCCCTAAAATGTTGATGATTTTAGGTGGTGTCCTTTTTGCCGCAGGTTTAGTGTTTCAATTGGTTGGGAAACTTCCAGGCGATATTTTCGTGAAAAAAGGGAACGTAACGTTCTTTTTTCCTGTGATTACATGCATTGTCATTAGCATCGTCCTAACCATTTTACTCAATGTCTTCGGACGGATGAAATAACGTTAACTAGTTAACTACAGAATAGGTGAAGGAAATGAAGTTAGAACTATTTGATTTTGATTTACCAGAAAGATTGATTGCACAAGTGCCGCTTGAAAAACGAGATGCATCAAGACTGATGGTCTTACATAAACAAACAGGTGACATCACACATGATACATTCTCGCAAATCACAGATTACTTTCAAAAGGGTGATTGTCTCGTTTTAAACAATACACGTGTATTGCCTGCACGTCTGTTTGGAACGAAAGAGGATACGGGTGCTAAAGTGGAGCTGCTTCTTTTGAAACAAGAAGAAGGAGACAAATGGGAAACGCTCGTGAAACCAGCAAAACGTGTGAAAAACGGAACAGTCATTACATTTGGTGATGGACGATTAAAAGCGGTATGTACAGAAGAACTGGAACATGGCGGAAGAAAAGTTGAGTTTCAGTATACAGGCATTTTTTATGAAGTACTTGAATCTTTAGGTGAAATGCCGCTGCCTCCGTACATTAAAGAGCAGCTTGACGATCGTGAGCGTTATCAAACCGTTTATTCCAAAGAGGTTGGTTCGGCTGCTGCGCCTACTGCCGGTCTTCACTTTACAAATGAACTGCTGGATGCACTGAAAGCAAAAGGAGTGCATATTGCGTTTATTACGCTCCATGTAGGACTTGGCACATTTCGACCGGTCAGTGCTGAACGCATTGAAGAACATGAAATGCACGCAGAGTTTTACGAAATGAATGAAGAAACGGCAGAAGAGCTTAATCGCGTACGCAAAGAAGGCGGGCGGATTATTTCAGTCGGAACAACTTCGACAAGAACGCTTGAAACCATTGCAAGTGCTTATGATGGTGAATTCAAAGCGTCAAGCGGCTGGACGTCGATTTTTATTTATCCAGGCTATACATTTAAGGCAATTGATGGCATGATCACGAATTTCCACTTGCCAAAATCGTCTTTAATTATGCTTGTCAGTGCATTAGCTGGACGAGAACACGTCCTAAAAGCGTATAATGAGGCTGTAAAAGAGGAATACCGATTCTTCAGTTTTGGCGATGCCATGCTGATTCAATAACATCATACAACAAAGACAGGAGGGCTCATTTTTGTCGCAATTACCGATACGTTATGAGTTCATTAAATCATGCAAACAAACAGGTGCACGTCTTGGGCGCGTTCATACACCGCACGGCTCCTTTGAAACACCTGTATTTATGCCAGTTGGTACACTGGCTACAGTGAAAACAATGGCGCCTGAAGAGTTAAAAGCAATGGAAGCAGGCATCATTTTAAGCAATACGTATCATCTATGGCTGCGCCCGGGGCATGACATTGTCAAAGAAGCAGGCGGCCTGCACAAATTTATGAACTGGGATCGAGCGATTCTCACTGATTCAGGCGGTTTCCAAGTGTTTTCTTTAAGTGAATTTAGAAAAATTGAAGAGGAAGGCGTTCACTTCCGTAATCACTTAAATGGAGATAAGTTGTTCCTTTCTCCTGAAAAAGCGATGGAGATTCAAAATGCGCTCGGCTCAGATATTATGATGGCATTTGACGAATGTCCTCCGTACCCAGCAGAGTACGATTATATGAAACGTTCTGTAGAGCGGACAAGCAGATGGGCAGAGCGCTGCTTAACAGCGCACCAGCGTCCAGAGGATCAAGGACTGTTTGGCATTGTACAGGGCGGAGAATACGAAGAGCTTCGTAAACAAAGTGCAAAAGATCTTGTTTCACTTGATTTCCCAGGCTATGCCATTGGAGGTTTATCTGTTGGTGAACCAAAAGACGTGATGAACCGAGTGCTGGAGTTCACAACGCCATTTTTACCGGATGACAAGCCAAGGTACTTAATGGGTGTCGGCTCACCAGATTCATTAATTGACGGCGCGATTCGCGGTGTCGATATGTTTGACTGTGTACTGCCAACGCGAATTGCCAGAAACGGTACGCTCATGACAAGTGAAGGACGCCTTGTTGTGAAAAATGCTAAATATGAGCGTGATTTCAGACCAATCGATGAAAACTGTGACTGCTACACATGTAAAAATTACACACGCGCTTATATTAGACATTTGATCCGTACAAATGAGACGTTCGGAATTCGATTAACAACTTATCATAATCTTCATTTTCTGTTAAAATTAATGGAGCAAGTGAGAGAAGCTATCCGTGAGGATCGTTTAGGTGATTTTAGAGAAGAGTTTTTTGAGCGTTATGGCTTTAACAAGCCGAATGCGAAAAACTTTTAACGCATAAACGAAAAGCTTTACAATGCTTTAGAAAGGGGTGAGATAGAATGGATGGTGGTATGGGTTCAATCATTATGATTGTTGTCATGTTTGCTGTGCTTTACTTCTTGTTAATCCGTCCACAGCAAAAGCAACAAAAAGCTGTGCGTCAGATGCAGCAATCTTTATCAAAAGGCGATAAAATCGTCACAATCGGTGGTTTACACGGTGAAATCGACTACATTGATGAATCAAAAGTGGTCATCAAAACAAGCGAAAACAACCGTTTAACTTTCGACCGACGTGCTATTAGAGAATTAGCTGACAAAGGTTAATCCTCCAATACATAGCGATAAAAAAAGAGCGATATCATTCGCTCTTTTTTTATTTGCCCCGAAGATTAACGCCAATCATTCCCCCTAGCATACAAATTCCCAAAAAGGCTGCATGATAGATGAATTGTTCTGGTGAAAAGGTTTCTCCAAACCCTAAATATTGAAATAAAAAAACAGTGAGTGAAAAGATAAAAGAGGTCATGGCGCCAATGAGCCAGCCCCGTTCCTTTGCTTTCCCTCCAGAAATCATTCCTCCTAGAAAAAGTGCCGCAAAGGACAAGATCATGATCATCCATTTAAACGATGATTCCTGCATACTTGTGAAGGTAAGCATCAGTGATACAAGTAAGCTTGTGACAATCATCACGACAAAAATAGCAATTAAGCCAGATAAAATGCCTTTTCCTATTTGTTTCGTTTCCTGCATGTGATTCGTCTCCTCTCCAATTGACCGAAGCTTGTCTTTTACTAAAATGTATTCACGGAGAAGAAAAAATAGACATGATTCTCGTGATAAAAACCGAGGCTTTCTTTTCTACATAAATAAAGTGTTTTGACACAAGCTATGGTGGAGAAGGAGGGTTTACATCATATGCAGGACATCTTAATTATCTCCATGAGAACGATCATTTTATATTTTCTCATTTGGTTTATCTTTCGTTTAATGGGCAAAAGGGAGATTGGGGAACTGAGTATTTTAGATCTTGTTATTTTTATGATGATCGCTGAAATTGCGGTGCTCGCCATAGAAGAAGTAGAGGATCACATGTTACATACAGTATGGCCGATCCTGCTGTTAACCTTCATTCAAATCACCCTTGCCTATTTGTCATTAAAATTCCAAGGTGTCCGTCGTTTTCTCGACGGTAAGCCGGCCCTGCTCATCATCAACGGAAAAATAGACGAGGGTGCGATGAGAAAACAGCGATACAATTTTGATGATTTGCTGATTCAATTAAGAGAAAATAACATCGATAGTATCCAGGATGTCTCATATGCCATCTTAGAGCCTTCAGGAAAGCTCGCCGTTGTTGAAAAAGAAAACAAGCGCAAACATGCAGCGCTTGAGCTCCCGCTTATTGCAGACGGTGTGGTTCAGCATGATCATCTCAAGCAGATCAACCATGATGAACAGTGGCTGATAAAGGAGCTTGCCAAAAGAGGCTATCATGATATCGAGCAAATCTCTTACTGTAGCTTTAATCAGAAGAATTTTTATATTGATTTGAAAGATGAAATTATAAAGAAAAGATGAGCTACAGCAGTTTCCCAATAAACGGGATGCGGCGCAGCTCTTCTCGTTTCACTAGCCCAAGACAGATTAATAGAATGACATACAGCACGCATGTCAAAAAGATCATCATGACAAGCTCTAAAGGTGCGGAAAAGAGTCCGCTCGCTTGATGTTTCATCCATAAGCTGACTGCCCCAGTGCCGATGATCACAAGGACGCAAAGTCCATATTCTTTTAATGGTAAATGAATAGGCAGCACTTTACCGACAGTTGCCGCATGGAGCAACGTGACAAGAACGATGCCAATGAGGATCGCAAGCGCTGCGCCCATAATGCCAAAGCTTGGCTGTGAAGCAAGAACAAAGATCATGCCTGTTTTCACAACAGCTCCTATCAAACTGTTGGTCATCGCTGCCCCCGCTAAATTTAATGCTTGCAGGACAGCCTGCAGCGGCCCTTGAAAGTAATAGAGCAAAAAGAAGGGCGCCATGAATTTTACATAGACAGCGGCATGAGATGAACCATACATGAAGAGGGTTAAATTTTCTGCATACACGAAAAGGATAATACATGAAATGCCCCCGCTTAATAAACAAAGGCGCATCGCCTGCTTGAGCCGGTATTCGACCGTTTTGCGTTTGTTCTGTTCCATCCCTTCACTAATCGCTGGAACCAGTGCGGTGGAGAGAGAATACGTGATAAAACTAGGAAGTGTCAAAAGGGTGAGCGCAAGTCCCGTCAATTCTCCATACTGCCTTGTTGCTTCCACAGCTGCATAACCGGCAATCGCAAGGCTTTGCGCGACTACAATCGGTTCTAAAAACCAAGAGATATTGCCGATGAAACGGCTACCTGTCGTTGGCAGGGCAATACTCATGAGCTGCTTAAACGTGTCCTTCCCATCATGAATTGCCTTGAAAAAACGTTTTCGGATACGGATGGTCTTTTTATAACGAAAGGCAATCAGTAAGTAAGCAAGTGAAATCATTTCGCCGATGACAGATGAAATCATAGCGCCTGCTGCTGCGTATTCAATTCCATAAGGCAGGAACGCTGTTGTACATACTGCCACGAGTGAAATTCTTGCGACCTGTTCTAGTACTTGCGACATCGCAAGCGGGCTCATTTGCTGTCTTCCTTGGAAATAGCCCCTTAGCACACTAGAGATCGCAATAACGGGTACGACGGGTGTAATGGCAAGCAGAGGATAGACCGTTCTAGGATCTGTCAGCATATTTTCGGCCATAATAGGGGCAAACCATAAAAAGAGCGGCGTGAAAATCAGGCTGAGTGTTCCTGTTATCGCAAGGGACATCACTAGAATGCGTTTTGTTTTCTGTTTGTCACCACGGGCTTCTGCTTCTGCGACTAGCTTACTAATAGCAACAGGAAGTCCGAATTGTGTCAGCGTCACGGCGAGAAAAAAGGTAGGCGCTGCCATCATATAAAGCCCTACGCCTTCTTCACCAATGAACCTTGCAATCACAATTCGATTGACAAAACCCAATATTCTTGTAATAAAACCTGCTAAAATTAAAATAATCGTCCCTTTTAAAAACGTTTGCTTCGTCAAATCACAGATCACCTGCCTTCTCAAACGACATAGAATCATATACAATAAGATATGCGTGTATATCGTCCAAGCATGACAAGTCTCTCGATAAAAAACTGAAAAGGGGGAGCCTCACAATGACACAACATCCGGCTGCTATATACAAAGACCATCTAAAGCCTTTTCTGTTCAGTAAGCTTGAAGAATTCATCGTTTTGGGCTATAAAGATGTAGATTTAGAGGAATTATGGTCATACTTAGAGAATAAGAAGTGGAAGAAAAAACAAGAGTATCCAATTCATGAAATGGTTGCAGATATTTTATCTGTGAAAATTGGCGAATTTATGAACTATGCAACCGTTCAGTCGTTTAAAACGTCTGCTTTTTTGGACAGTGAAGATGGCAAGAATATGCTGGACGAACTGTTGAAATAAGCCATCTAAATGGATTCAGGTGTTTAAGGAGGAAATACATAATGAAAAAAGGGCGCATACTTGCGTTTTTCTTAGTGGTTCTGTTAATCGGAACTGGTGTGGGCTTATTAACGAAGCCCGTTGCGAAAGATATGACGCTAGGGCTGGACTTACAGGGTGGATTTGAGGTTCTGTATGATGTACACCCAGTGAAAAAAGAAGACAAGATCACAAATGGTGTTCTCGTCAGTACAGTAGAGGCTTTAAACCGAAGAGCCAACGTGCTTGGGGTCAGTGAGCCGAACATTTCGATTGAAGGAAACAACCGCATTCGCGTACAGCTTGCGGGTGTAAAAGATCAAAACAGAGCACGGGAGATTCTATCGACTGAAGCACAGCTTTCCTTCAGAGATACGAATGACAAAGAACTCCTAAACGGATCTGATCTTGTTGAAAATGGTGCAAAACAAACATTCAATCAAACGAATGAGCCGATCGTGACGGTCAAACTAAAGGATGCGAAAAAGTTTGGTGACGTGACAAAAAAAGTAGCAGCGATGGCACCAAACAATCAGCTTGTCATTTGGCTTGATTATCATAAGGGAGATTCCTTCAAAAAAGAAGTCTCTAAATCAAAACATAAGTATGTATCTGCGCCGAATGTAAACCAAGAAATTAACAGCAGTGACGTACAAATCGAAGGAAACTTTACGGTTCAAGAGGCAAAAGACCTTGCGAGCATTTTAAATGCCGGCGCATTGCCAGTAAAATTAACCGAAAAATATTCAACATCTGTGAGTGCACAGTTTGGTGAGCAAGCACTAAACGAAACAGTCTTCGCAGGAATTGTAGGAATAGCATTTATCTTCTTATTCATGCTGTTTTATTACCGATTACCAGGTCTTGTTGCTGTCATTACACTGTCAGCTTATATCTATATCACATTGCAAGTCTTTGACTGGATGGGTGCGGTCATGACACTGCCTGGAATCGCTGCATTGATTCTTGGGGTAGGGATGGCTGTCGATGCCAACATTATTACGTATGAGCGGATTAAAGAAGAGCTCAAGCTCGGTAAATCTGTCCGTTCTGCTTTCAGATCGGGTAACCGCAGATCGTTTGCCACGATCTTTGATGCAAACTTAACAAGTATTATTGCCGGCGGGGTTCTATTCTTCTTTGGAACAAGCTCTGTCAAAGGGTTTGCAACCATGCTTATCCTATCAATTTTGACAAGCTTTATCACGGCTGTCTTCCTATCAAGATTCCTTCTTGGCTTACTTGTAGAAAGCCGCTATCTCGATCGCAGAAAAGGCTGGTTTGGTGTTCGTCAGAAAGACATCATTGATATTCATGAAACAACTGAAAATACTGAACCGAAAACACCATTTGATAAATGGGATTTCGTCAGCAAACGTAAAGGCTTTATGATTTTCTCAGCAGCCATTACCATTGCTGGAATCATTGTGCTGTCAATCTTCAAGCTCAATGCAGGTATTGACTTTGCAAGCGGTACTAGAGTTGATATTCAAAGTGACCATAAACTGTCAACAGAACAGGTGGAGCAAGATTTTAAAAAGCTAGACCTTGAGACAGACAGTGTTGTGTTATCGGGGCAAAAAGAAAATCAAGCAGCAGCTCGATTTGTCGGTGTTCCGAATAAAGAAAAAATTGCTGAAGTGAAAGATTATTTCAAAGATAAATACGGAACGGAGCCTAACGTAAGTACAGTGTCTCCGACGGTCGGAAAAGAGCTTGCTCGTAACGCATTATACGCTGTCATCATTGCTTCGATCGGGATTATCTTATATGTATCCGTCCGATTTGAGTATAAAATGGCGATTGCAGCGATAATCTCTCTGCTTTACGATGCATTCTTTATCGTTGCCTTCTTTAGTATTACGCGCTTAGAGGTGGATGTCACCTTCATTGCAGCGATACTCACGGTCATTGGGTACTCGATCAATGACACGATTGTCACCTTCGACAGGGTGCGTGAGCAAATGAAGAAACGCAAACCGAAAACGATCGAAGATTTATCGTACATTGTGAATTTAAGTTTACAGCAAACCTTTACGCGTTCTGTGAACACCGTGCTTACCGTACTTGTAGTGGTGATTGCACTTCTCATTTTCGGTTCAGCATCTATTACAAACTTCTCCATTGCCTTACTTGTCGGTCTATTAACAGGGGTGTATTCATCCCTTTACATTGCGGCACAAATTTGGCTGATATGGAAAGGTCGTGAGCTGAAAAAGCCGGCGAAAATCGACACAGAACAAGATATTTAAACAAGAAAGACTGCCAGCTTGGCAGTCTTTTTTTCATGCATCATATTTGTCAACGTCACAACAATAAGATGATATGTAAAAACATTTCGGGTTTCATTGATCTTGAAATGGTCTTTTGCTATAATGACATACGTTTAGATCAGTATAGAAAGCAAGTGTCCGTTTGGGGCATTTCGCTTTTATTCATTGGAGGGGCTGTTATGAAGGTTCGGGAAACTGAACTGCCAGGTATCGGTCACAAAGCCGAAATGATCACAAGAAATAATGAGAAGCTTGCCATTATCACACATGATGACGGCAGAAGAGAGATGTATCATTTTCAAGAAGATGATCACGAAGAATGTATTTCTGGTATCTTGCTTAGCGATGAAGAAGCAAGACAAATCTCGGCTATTTTAGGCGGCATGGTCTATAAACCAAAAGCGCTTGAGACAGTGGAGGTGGCCATTGATGAACTCATCATTGAATGGTTTAAGATTGAAAAGAACGCACCGGCTGTTAACCAGACGATCGGAGACCTGAGTGTTCGCCAAAACTATCAAGTAACAGTCATCGCCATTGTGAGAAAATCACATGAGAAAATTTTAAATCCAGGACCAGATACGGTGATTGAAGAAGGAGACACCCTTGTCATCTCTGGAGAAAGAAAAGAATTAAAGAGCCTCATTAAAGAAAAACTCAGCAGCTAAGCGCCCATGCTGATAGAAAACCTTCCGCCATGTTCTTTCTGTGTTTAAAAAGGACAAGAAAGAGGGAAGAATAAAAGAAAAAGCTTGGGGGATTTGTAGATGAATAAACAACAATGGACCATCATACTCGCATTTATTTTCGTATTAATTGTCTCAGTATTTGCTGTTATTAACGTGCGGCCTGTACAGGTAGACTACTTATTTGGAACGGCTGAATGGCCGCTGATCCTTGTCATTATCGGTTCTGTTCTGATGGGCGGACTCATTGTGGCTTTTGCGGGGATTTTCCAAATTGTGAAACTGAAACGTGAATTAAAAGCATTAAAAGCTGAACGTGCAGCCGCTGTGACTGCCCCTACTGCTTCTCCAAAAAAGGTAGACAAAGACGTTCAAAAGAAAACGAATGTCACACCTTTAAAAGAACAGCCAGCGTCTTTTGACCGGAAGGAAAAATAATCTTCCAGTACAATTTCATAAAATAAAAATTGAAACCCCTCAGTCCACTCTAGTATAATAGTGTGGTTGAGGGGTGAATTTATGTTATTATCCAAAATGCGTTGGGAATATGAACATCCTAGCGAAGAAAAAGTGAAATCACTCTCTGAAAATCTGAATATTTCAGCGCTGACTGCATCACTTCTTGTACAAAGAGGACTCGAAGAAGTAGAAGAAGCGAGGTCTTTTTTATTTGATCAAAAAGCCGAATTTCATGATCCATTCTTATTAAAAGGAATGAAAGAAGCAGTAGAGCGCATCAACAAAGCGATCGAAGAGCAGGAATCGATTGTGATCTTCGGAGATTATGATGCAGATGGTGTGACAAGTACTTCTGTACTTTTACATACACTTAAAGAACGATCTGCGAAGGTAGACTTTTATATTCCAGATCGATTTAAAGAAGGATATGGGCCAAACGAACAGGCTTTCCGATATATCAAAGAGCAAGGAGCATCGCTTGTCATCACTGTGGATACAGGGATCGCTGCTGTAAATGAAGCACGTATTGCAAAAGAAATAGGATTAGACCTGATCATCACAGATCACCATGAACCAAGCGAGGAACTGCCTGAGGCACTTGCGATTGTACATCCTAAGCAGCCAGGGTGTGAGTATCCGTTTAAAGAGCTGGCGGGTGTCGGTGTTGCGTTTAAAGTGGCACATGCACTCCTCGGTAAACTCCCAGTAGAATTATTAGATCTTGCTGCAATCGGTACAATTGCGGATCTTGTCCCGCTGCATGATGAAAATAGATGGATTGCCAAAAAAGGTCTGATGCAGCTTCGACAGTCTAGACGGCCTGGGTTAAAAGCGTTATTAAAAGAAGCAGGCGCCACTCTTGAAGAAGCAAATGAGGAGACGGTCGGCTTTCAAATTGCGCCAAGGCTGAATGCTGTTGGACGAATTGAGCAGGCAGATCCGGCTGTTCATCTTCTCATGACTGAGGATATGGATGAAGCAGAAGAACTCGCTCGTTTTGTACAAGAATTGAACAAAGAACGGCAGAAAATTGTGAGTACGATCACGGAAGAAGCCATTCAAATGGTCGAAGAGACAGGCGCTGACCAGTCTGCTATCGTCGTAGCAAAAGCTGGCTGGAATCCAGGCGTTGTCGGCATTGTTGCCTCAAAATTGACGGATACATTTTCTCGTCCGGCGATTGTGCTTGGAATAGATGAAGAAACGCAGATGGCGAAAGGGTCAGCCCGAAGTATTCCTGGCTTTGATTTGTTTTTCCATTTGAGCAAGTGCCGTGACATCCTGCCGCATTTCGGTGGACACCCGATGGCAGCAGGAATGACACTTCAAGCGGATGATGTTCCTTTACTTAGGGAAAGATTGAATCAATATGCAAATGAAACGTTGACTGAAGAAGATTTTATTCCAATTCAACGGGTCGATGCAGTATGTAAAGTGGACGAAATGACGGTGCAAGCCATTGAAGAAGTGGGACTGCTGTCCCCGTTTGGCATGCAGAATCCTAAGCCGTTCATTATGATTGAAGACGCCCAGCTTGAAGACATCCGAACGATCGGGGCCAATCAAAATCACATTAAAATGTCACTAAAAGACGAAGACAAGCTGCTCGACTGTGTCGGTTTTCACCAAGGCAAGCTAAAAGAAGAACTTGTCCCAGGGAGTCAAATTTCTGTCGTTGGCGAGGTCTCGATTAATGAATGGAATAACCGAAAGAAACCTCAGCTCATGCTAAAAGACGCTAGAGTCGATGAATGGCAGCTGTTTGATTTACGCGGGAAAAAAGATTGGGAAAAGAAAGTATCAACACTTGATCCAGCAAAAACAATGGTCTTCTGTTTTGACGAAGAAACAAAAAAGCAATCGGAGCTGGTGGATATTCCGATTCACCTTATTGATGCAGAAAATGTATCCACGTTTGATGTGCAGGAAAAGTATGTGATCTTTGCCGATGTTCCTGCCGATGAACACTTGCTCAAGCTGCTTTTAGAAAATCAACAACCAGCAAGAATTTATACGGTGTTTCAGCGGAAAGAAGATCACTTTATGTCCTCATTCCCGAGCCGTGATCAATTCAAATGGTTTTATGGGTTCTTGTTCAAACGGGGAAGTTTTCCTATTAAAGAACAAGGCATGGAGCTTGCCAAACATAGAGGTTGGACAAAAGATACAATCATTTTTATGACAAAGGTGTTTTTTGAACTCGGTTTTGTTAAAATAGAGAATGGTGTGCTGTCAATAGTGCGTGATGCCCCTAAAAAAGATTTAACCGCATCATCGTCTTATACAGCAAAACAACGATTGATGGAACTCGATCAAACACTAACATATTCCTCAGCCAAAGAGCTGAAGGAATGGCTGAATAGCATGATGAGCGAAGTCTCACCTGTGCTTTGACGTACGAGGAGGAAAAGGAAAAGATGGATTTAAAACAATATGTGACAGTTGTACCTGACTACCCAAAGGAAGGTGTACAATTTAAAGATATTACAACGTTAATGGATAAAGGCGAAGTGTACCGTTATGCAACGGATCAAATCGTTGAATACGCGAAGGAAAGAGACATTGATCTCATTGTTGGACCTGAAGCGCGTGGATTCATTATTGGCTGCCCTGTAGCATACGCACTTGGTGTAGGTTTTGCCCCAGTTCGTAAAGAAGGAAAGCTTCCTCGTGAAGTCATCAAAGTCGATTACGGTTTGGAATACGGTAAAGATGTATTAACGATTCATAAAGATGCAATTCGTCCTGGTCAGCGTGTACTGATCACAGATGATTTGCTTGCGACAGGTGGAACGATTGAAGCATCCATCAAGCTGGTTGAGGAATTAGGCGGCGTTGTGGCAGGGATTGCATTTTTAATTGAGCTGACGTATCTTGATGGCAGAAAGAAGCTTGACGGTTACGACATCTTGACGTTAATGCAATACTAATGGAGTTTTACGCAAAAAGCACTCAGTAAGAAGGGTGCTTTTTTCCTATCAAAAATCTTTTAGCGGACTTCTTCTCTTTACATCTATCGGATTTTTCTTGATAATAAACTACAATACAGTTTTCATTTAAAAAGGTGATTCCATGGCGAACGAACAAGTTTTAACGGCGCAGCAGGTCATTGATAAGGCAAGAGAATACCTGTCCGCTGAACATATTCAATTTATAGAGCGTGCATACGAATATGCTGAAAATGCTCACAAGGAGCAATACCGGAAATCCGGTGAGCCCTATATTATCCATCCTATTCAAGTGGCGGGAATTCTTGTTGATCTTGAAATGGATCCTTCGACCATTGCTGGCGGCTTCTTGCATGATGTTGTCGAAGACACGGATGTGACATTAGAAGATTTAAAAGAGCATTTTAACGAAGAAGTAGCCATGCTTGTTGATGGTGTGACAAAGCTCGGAAAGATTAAATATAAATCACAAGAAGAACAACAGGCTGAAAACCATCGTAAAATGTTTGTTGCAATGGCGCAGGATATTCGCGTCATCTTAATTAAGCTGGCAGACCGTCTTCACAATATGAGAACACTCAAACACCTTCCGCAGGAAAAGCAGCGAAGAATTTCAAATGAAACCCTTGAAATCTTTGCACCGCTTGCGCACAGATTAGGGATTTCAAAGATTAAGTGGGAGCTTGAAGATACAGCCCTCCGCTATTTAAATCCGCAACAATACTACCGGATTGTGAATCTCATGAAGCGCAAACGAGCGGAACGTGAGGAATACTTGGACGAGGTTGTCAATGAAGTAAAAGACCGCGTGTCTGAGGTGAACATTAAGGCTGAATTCTCCGGCAGACCGAAACATATTTATAGTATTTATCGAAAAATGGTCATGCAAAATAAGCAATTTAATGAAATATATGATTTGCTGGCTGTACGTATTTTGGTTGACAGCATTAAAGACTGCTATGCGGTACTTGGTATTATCCATACATGCTGGAAGCCGATGCCAGGCAGATTTAAGGATTATATTGCGATGCCAAAGCCGAACATGTATCAGTCTCTTCATACAACGGTGATTGGTCCAAAAGGGGACCCGCTTGAAGTTCAGATTCGTACAGTGGAAATGCACGAAATTGCGGAATACGGAATTGCGGCACACTGGGCGTATAAAGAAGGCAAAGAGTCAGCAGAATCGACGGAAGAAGCCGTTTTCCAGAAGAAGCTGTCTTGGTTTAGAGAAATCCTTGAATTCCAAAATGAATCCACAGATGCGGAAGAATTTATGGAATCGTTAAAAATCGATCTCTTCTCTGATATGGTGTTTGTATTTACACCAAAAGGTGACGTCATCGAGCTGCCGTCTGGTTCCGTACCAATTGATTTCTCATACCGGATTCATTCGGAAATTGGGAATAAAACAATCGGAGCCAAAGTCAACGGTAAAATGGTCACACTTGATCATAAGCTAAAAACAGGTGACATTATTGAAATTCTGACTTCTAAGCATAGCTATGGACCGAGCCAGGATTGGGTCAAACTTGCCCAAACCTCCCAAGCGAAGCACAAGATCAGACAGTTTTTCAAGAAACAGCGCCGTGAAGAAAATGTCGAAAAAGGCCGAGAACTTGTGGAGAAAGAAATCAAAAACCTTGAGTTCGATGTCAAAGACATTTTGACCACTGAAAATCTGCAAAAAGTGGCCGATAAATTTAATTTCTCAAATGAAGAGGACATGTATGCAGCTGTCGGTTATAACGGAATTACGGCACTCCAAGTGGCGAATCGTTTAACGGAAAAAGAAAGAAAACAAAGAGATCAGGAAGAACAAGAGAAAACCGTTCAAGAAGTGTCTGTAGAGTCAAAACCATATCACGGGAAAAAACGAGAAGCTGGCGTGCGAGTGAAAGGCATTGATAACTTGCTTGTCCGTTTATCTAAGTGTTGTAATCCTGTTCCTGGTGATAGCATTGTTGGCTTTATTACAAAAGGCCGTGGCGTATCTGTTCACCGTGATGACTGTCCGAACGTGAAGACAGGAGAAGCGCAGGAACGGTTAATCCCGGTTGAGTGGGAGCATGAACAGCCTGCTCGAAACCGTAAAGAATACAATGTGGAAATTGAAATATTAGGATATGACAGACGCGGCTTACTTAATGAGGTGCTTCAAGCAGTCAACGAAACCAAAACGAACATCTCGTCCGTTTCTGGTAAGTCTGATCGTAACAAAGTGGCGACGATCCATATGGCGATCTTTATCCAAAATATTAACCATTTGCACAAAGTGGTAGAACGCATTAAACAAATCAAAGACATTTACTCTGTTCGCCGATTCATGAATTAGAAAGGAAGTATATCGTCTATGAGGCTTGTTGTTCAGCGTGTGACGAGTGCATCTGTGAAAGTAGAAGAAGAGATCACAGGTGCCATCAATGAAGGCTATATGGTGCTCGTTGGGGTTACACATGAAGACACAGAAGAAGATGTGCATTACTTAGCTGAAAAGCTCGCACACTTGCGTATTTTTGAAGATGAAAACGGGAAAATGAATCATTCTTTGTTAGATGTAAAAGGAAGCGTGCTGTCTGTATCTCAATTTACTCTTTATGGTGATACGAGAAAAGGCAGACGGCCGAACTTTATGAAAGCTGCCAAACCGGATATGGCGAATTCACTTTACGAATGCTTCAATGAAACGCTTAGAGAAAAAGGCATCCATGTTGAAACTGGACGTTTTGGGGCGATGATGGACGTCTCATTGACCAATTCAGGGCCTGTCACCATGTTGATGGACAGCAAAGAATAGAAAGACATTAGACTGTGGATAAACTCTTGCTGAGAGTTTGTTTAGAGTCTTTTTCTTTTGAGATCATACAAAAAAGAGGCACAGCGGCCTCTTTTTTCTATCGGAAATATTGTTTTAATCCTTCTGTCATTCCTTCTGTCACTCGTTCTTGGTAAGAGGCGCTATAAATGATCGCTTCTTCTTGAGGATTGCTTAAATAGCCGAGTTCATATAAAAGGGAAGGGCGCTTGTTTTCTCTTAAAACAAAATAATCTCCAAATTTGACTCCTTTATCAGGGATCTGTGATCGTTTTGCGACTTCCGTATGAACGCTTGTCGCCAGACGTTGATCTTTGGATGCTTGATAATAATATGCGGTGCTCCCTCTGATACTTTGGTCCATAAAACTATCATAATGAAGACTAATAAATGCATCTGCATTTCGGTAATGTGAAGTGGCAACCCTCGATTGAAGGCTGATGAATGTATCATCACTTCTTGTTAAATAGACATTTGCTCCAGAAGCTCTTAACTTACCCGCCAGCAAATGAGCGGTTTTGATCGTGATATTCTTTTCAAATGCACCGTCTGCGCCGATCGTGCCGCTGTCTTTTCCGCCATGCCCAGGATCAAGAACAATTGTTTTGCCTTTTAAAGATCCAGTGCCAGACGATGAATCCTGCTGAGGTCTTGGTGCTTCGCTGCTATTTTTCTTTGTTTGAACGACCCAGCTCGCCACGTAGCCTGTTCCGCCGTTTGATAATGTCACCTCGTACCAGTCACCTTGCGTACGAACAATTTGATAAGCAGCTCCTTTTGTTGCTCTTTCTGCAATTCCAGCGGAGGTAGAAGCGCTTTTTCTAATATTCGTTCCATCATAAACGATGTACGCTTTCTGATGAGATGACGAAGAGGATGAATTCTTTTCAGGTGCTGCACTTGCTCCTTGGTTTGAGACAATATAATAACTTGCAACCCAGCCTTTAACGCCTTTTGCTTCGATTTCATACCAGCCATTTTGCTCCCGTAAAATGGTGACTTGAGTGTTGCGGGAAAGTGAAGCGGCCACTTGTGCGTTCGGTGCCGCCGATTTTCGAACATTCAAGCTTGATACGCCAACTGTGCCGGACTGTTTAGAACGAGCGGGCTCAGCTGAACTGGATGAAGAAGCGTTTTGTCCGCCAGAAATATAATCAGAGTGGACCCAGCCTTCTGCTTGTTTGTACGATATTTTTGTCCATTCACCGCTTGTGTCCAGCTTTTTAGCGGAAGCGCCCTGCGGGAAAGTGCCAATGACTTGATAGGAAGTCCCTGGGCCTGTCCGAATGCGAAGGTCAGAGGCTGTTGACGTAATCGAACTGCTTCCTTGCGTACTTTGACCTTGTGTCTTTTGCTTAGCAGGCTTTTGTGCATCAGATGACTTGGTAATCAGCCATGAGACGACCCAGCCTTTTTGTCCGTTCGATAGCCCGATCTGTACCCATTCTCCTTGTTCAGTGAGAATCGGGTAGCTTTCTCCTCGTTTCACAACTGCTGCGATCCCGTAGCTTAAACCAGGTCCGGTTCGCACATTGATTTCATCTGTTGCAACGACAGCTTGATCTGTTTGAGCCGTCGCATGTGTCATTGGCCAAGTGCTGGCAATGAGGACAAAACAGGTGAGCAGCAACATCATGTGATGGTGTGTTTTCAGATTCAAAACGGTGTTTTCCCCTCCCTTGTAAAACCGATGAATGTTAATTCGTTATGTAATGGATGAATTCCTTGCAGTTTCCCTAATAAAATTGAATCAATCTGTTTATACTAAATAAAAATGTGATAAAAGGATGTACAAACATGAGATTAAGCAGAAAATTAGGACGAGTGCAATATAATGGACATCGTGATATCGACCGCTGGCAGCACGACGAAATGGATCAACCAGGCTTCCTTGAAGAAACGGCATCTGAATACGGATGCACGTCAAAAGAAGAGCTGGAAAAGAAAAAGAGACACGGCAAGGGTTGACAGAGTGGCAGCACCGACCTTATTATAATATAAATCAACACACTTGAAAATTTAAAATGTGGAACTGATGATAGAGAATAGTAGGGTAAATTGCGTGAGCAGAGAGGAATCGCCTTAGGCTGAAAGCGAATCCGCATGGCATTTATCACGAAAGAACACTCTGTAGGTTTCCTGCTGAACACTCAAAAAATGAGTCAATAGGCGGAGAACGTGAATCTGCGTTAAGGATTTGAGCGGGAACATGGCTAGATCATGTTCCAACTAGGGTGGCACCACGGGTATAACTCTCGTCCCTACTATACACATAGTAGAGGCGGGGGTTTTTTATATGTCCACATAAAAAATGAATGATGGTCGTAGGAGGACGAAAAATGAGTTTTAATATTCCAAGAGGCACACAGGATATTTTACCGGGAGAATCAGAACGCTGGCAGTATGTTGAACAAATTGCGAGAGATACATGTGCAGCCTTTCAATACAAAGAAATCCGCACACCGATTTTTGAGCATACAGAACTGTTTGCACGAGGAGTAGGCGAGTCAACAGATATCGTTCAAAAAGAGATGTACACATTTGAAGATAAAAAAGGACGTAGCATCACACTTCGCCCAGAAGGAACAGCTTCGACTGTCCGTTCTTATGTTGAAAATAAACTGTTTGCACAGCCTGCACAGCCTACAAAGCTGTACTACATTGGACCAATGTTCCGCTATGAGCGTCCACAAACGGGAAGATATCGTCAATTTTATCAATTCGGAATTGAAGCGATCGGTTCAAAAGATCCTGCCATTGATGCAGAGGTCATTTCATTAGCGATGAGTGTGTATGAGAAAGCAGGTCTTTCCAACTTAAAACTCGTTATTAACAGCCTTGGTGACAAAGAAAGCCGTGCAGATTACCGTCAAGCACTTGTCGAGCATTTTGAACCAAGAATTGATGAATTCTGTCACGACTGCCAAATTCGTTTACATCAAAATCCATTGCGTATTCTTGATTGTAAAAAGGACCGCGATCACGAACTGATGGCAACGGCACCATCCATTCAAGATTACTTAAATGAAGAATCACGGACTTATTTTGAAAAAGTAAAACAATACTTAACCGATCTAGGCATTGAATATGTCGTCGATCCGAACTTAGTGCGCGGTCTTGATTATTACAATCACACTGCCTTTGAGATCATGAGTAATGCAGAAGGCTTTGGCGCGATCACAACATTAGCCGGCGGCGGCCGTTATGATGGACTTGTTGAAGGAATTGGCGGTCCTGAATCACCAGGTATCGGCTTTGCGATGAGTATTGAACGTTTCCTATCAGCGATTGATGCAGAGAAGATCGAGCTTCCTGTTCAAGACGGCATTGATTTATATATTGCGGCATTAGGAGATCAAGCAAAAGATTATGCTGTTGGCTTATTGAATCGCCTAAGAAAAGAAGGCATTTCAAGTGAAATGGACTATACAGGGAAAAAGCTAAAAGCACAATTTAAAGCGGCAGACCGCTTGAAAGCCAAGTTTATTGCAGTTCTTGGTGAAGATGAGCTAGCGCAGCAAATTGTAAACGTAAAAGATACGACAACGGGTGAACAAATTGAAGTGAAGCTTGATGAGCTGATTCAAATGATGAAAGCCCACCAGAAAGCGTAAAGAAGGAGTGGAATGTTTGTGTTTGGTAGAACTTTTTATTGTGGAGAAGTAACAGAAGACCAAATCGGTCAAACCGTTGTATTAAAAGGATGGGTACAAAAACGTCGTGACCTTGGCGGATTAATCTTTATTGACCTGCGTGATCGTACAGGCATTGTGCAAGTTGTCTTTCATCCAGACCAATCAAAAGAGGCTCTTGAGACAGCAGAATCGATTCGGAATGAATATGTCCTTGATATTAAAGGGACAGTGGTCGCAAGAGAAGAAGCTACGATCAACCCAAATTTAAAAACAGGCAAAATTGAAATTCAAGTCGACACAGTCACTGTTTTAAATGAAGCCAAGACGCCTCCATTTGTGATTTCTGATCAAGCAGATGAGGTATCAGAAGATGTGCGCTTAAAATACCGCTACCTAGATCTTCGCCGTCCTGCGATGTTTGAAACGATGAAAATGCGACATGAAGTCACAAAAGCATTCCGCCATTTCTTAGATGATCACGGCTTTCTAGACATTGAAACACCAATTTTAACAAAAAGTACGCCAGAAGGTGCGCGTGACTATCTTGTGCCAAGCCGTGTACACGAAGGAGAATTCTATGCGCTGCCGCAGTCTCCGCAATTATTTAAGCAATTGCTCATGGTGTCTGGGATGGACCGCTACTATCAAATCGCTCGTTGCTTTAGAGATGAAGACTTGCGTGCTGACCGTCAGCCGGAATTTACACAAGTCGATATTGAAATGTCCTTTATGAGCCAAGAAGACATCATGACGCTTGCTGAAGAGATGATGGCAAAGGTGATGAAAGATGTCAAAGGCGTTGACCTGACATTGCCATTACCTCGTATGACGTACGATGAAGCGATGAATTCCTATGGTTCTGACAAGCCAGATACCCGATTTGACATGAAGCTTGTCAACATTTCAGACACGGTAAAAGACTCAGATTTCAAAGTCTTCAGCGGTGCTGTAAACAATGGCGGAGCTGTCAAAGCCATTAATGTCAAAGGGGCTGCAGCAAACTACTCAAGAAAAGACATCGATGCACTTGGTGCATTTGCAGCGAACTATGGTGCAAAAGGTCTTGCTTGGCTAAAAGCTGAAGGGACAGAGTTAAAAGGACCAATCGCTAAATTCTTTGATGAGTCAAAACAAGCAGAATTAAAAGAACAGCTTCAAGTTGAAGAGGGAGACCTTTTACTTTTTGTCGCTGACAAAACGTCTGTTGTCCATGATGCGCTTGGCGCACTTCGTTTGAAACTTGGCAAAGAGCTTAAACTCATCGATGAGTCTGTCTTCAATTTCTTATGGGTAGTCGACTGGCCGCTGCTTGAAAAAGATGAAGAAGAAGGCCGCTTCTATGCTGCTCATCATCCTTTCACAATGCCAGTTCGTGATGATCTTGAATTAATTGAAACAAGTCCAGAAGATATGAAAGCTCAAGCGTATGATCTTGTGCTGAACGGCTATGAGCTTGGCGGAGGTTCTATTCGTATTTTTGAAAAGGACATTCAAGAGAAAATGTTTGGTTTACTTGGCTTTTCTAAAGAAGAAGCGTACGATCAGTTCGGCTTCCTTCTTGATGCATTTGAGCATGGTGTGCCTCCGCACGGCGGAATTGCGCTTGGACTTGACCGCCTAGTGATGCTGCTTGCCGGCCGATCTAACCTAAGAGATACCATTGCGTTCCCGAAAACGGCAAGTGCAAGCTGTGTTCTCACAGATGCTCCTGGCACTGTAAGCGCAGCGCAGCTAGATGAACTGAGTTTGGCTATTAAAACAAAAGTAAAACAGTAAAATAGGCGCATGTTTATAGGCATGTAAACGCTTGAAAAAGGGACATGCCTATGATATGCTTTCATCAACCAATAAATAAAGTCCTGATACGTACGGTGGTTACCTAGTTTTGACCGAACATTTTTTTCTACGGGAGCTTGCCTTTCCTTTCTGCATAAATGCCTCTTCTGAGGACTTATAAAGTGAGGAAGAAAGCACCCACCTGCATGGTGCGGGGTTCAAAACGAAGGAAAAGCTGGCGGCGTGATCGGGACTTTTTTGTGTTTTTTTCTATTTGAGAAGGATGACGGAGAACGCTGAATATGATATGATTCTTTCGATTCATTTTAAATAAAGGTGGAGTGAGGCACTTGTTACATCAGTTTTCAAGAAACGAGCTTGCCATTGGCAAGGAAGGCTTAAATATATTAAAAAACAGTACAGTTGCAGTGCTTGGAGTAGGCGGCGTAGGTTCTTTTGCAGTAGAAGCTCTTGCTCGTTCAGGTGTTGGCCGTATTGTTCTTGTTGATAAAGATGATATTGATATTACAAATGTAAATAGGCAGCTGCCAGCTTTGCTATCAACGGTTGGTCAGCCTAAAGTTGACTTAATGCAGGCAAGAATTGCTGACATCAACCCAGAATGTGAAGTTGTTGCGCTCAAAATGTTCTATACAGAAGAAACATATGAACAATTCTTTGAGTATCCACTTGATTATGTCATTGATGCATCAGATACAATTCATTATAAAATTCATTTAATGAAAGAGTGCCTGAAACGCGATGTGAACATTATTTCGAGTATGGGTGCTGCAAATAAAACAGATCCGACACGCTTTAAAATTGATGACATCTCGAAAACACATACAGACCCAATTGCGAAAGTCGTCAGAACACGCCTGCGGAAGGAAGGCATTCGTAAGGGAATTGAAGTTATTTTCTCTGATGAAAGTCCGATTGTCATTCGTGAAGATGTGAGAAAAGAAGTTGGAAATGATGAAGCGAAAATTCGTAAGGCACAAATGCCGCCATCATCCAATGCATTTGTTCCATCTGTGGCTGGACTGATTATGGGTGGTCATGTCATTATGAAACTGTTAAAAGACATTCCGATTACACGTGTGAAAGATAAATAAACAGCCCGCCTGCTTAGAGCAGGGGGCTGTTTTTATTTTTGCCGTCTTAAATTTTCATACACTTGCTTTAGTGCACCTTCAAATTTTCCAGTTTGCTTTGGTTCATAATATTGTTTGTTTTTCAGCGGGTCAGGTAAATATTGCTGCTTCACCCAGCCATTTTCATAATCGTGCGGATATAAGTAATCGGCGCCCCTTCCAAGTGCTGCTGCTCCTTTATAGTGGGCATCTTTTAAATGAACGGGAACTTCACCAATTTTCCCCGTGCGAATATCATGCAGTGCCGCATCAATCGCTTGGTAAGCGGAGTTTGACTTTGGAGAAAGACACAGTTCAATCACGGCATTAGCGAGTGGAATTCGTGCTTCTGGAAAACCAACTCTCTCAGCTGTTTGAACAGCGCTTAACACACGTGGCCCTGCCTGCGGACTGGCTAGGCCAATATCTTCATAAGCCATCACAAGTAATCGTCTCGAAATGCTTTCAAGGTCTCCCGCTTCAATGAGTCTTGCAAGGTAATGCAGCGCAGCATCTGCATCAGATCCTCTAATGGATTTTTGAAAAGCCGAGAGGACATCATAATGGGCATCACCGTTTTTATCATGCGAGAAGCTCTTTTTTTGTAAACATTCTTCTGCTGCAGCTAGAGTGATCGTGATCTGTCCAGATTCATCCGCTTTTGTCGATAAGACGGCTAGTTCAAGCGCATTTAAAGCGGAACGCACATCTCCTCCGCATCCATTTGCAAAATGATTCATTGCCTCCTCATCAACTTTGACCGAATAACCGCCAAGCCCGCGATGTTCATCCTGTAAAGCTCGAGATAATGCAGCTTTAATTTGCTCTGTTTCCAGCGGCTTCAGCTCAAATATTTGTGTCCGGCTGCGGATGGCTGGGTTAATCGCATGATACGGATTAGCTGTTGTCGCGCCAATTAAAATGATCATGCCATTTTCTAAATACGGAAGAAGGAAATCCTGCTTCCCTTTATCGAGTCTGTGGACTTCGTCTAAAATCAGGATGACCTGACCACTCATTTTCGCTTCAGCGGCGACAGCTTCCATATCTTTTTTGTTATGAATCACCGCATTCAATGTACGGAAGGCAATGCTTGTACTGCCAGCAATTGCAGTTGCAATGGATGTTTTGCCGATTCCCGGCGGTCCGTATAAAACCATCGAGGACAAATGTTTTGCCTCGACCATTCGTCTAATAATTTGACCTTCCCCAACGAGATGCTCCTGCCCAATAATGTCTCCAATATGACTTGGGCGCATCCGATACGCTAAAGGTTTCATGATTATCTCTCCTAAAGCAATGTCTTGTTTGTATAGAGTACCGAAATTTCTTCAAATAGAAAAGGGATGCGTCCTCGTTTTGAGCTCAGAACCCGCAAATGAAAGTTGGCTAAAAGTATGATATAATTGCTTTTGGTCTATATAAGCGTATATGAAATCAGAAAAATAATTGATGACATAGAAATAGAAAACGCAGAGGTGTTTAACTTGAAAATTTCTACTAAAGGCAGATATGGTCTGACGATCATGATCGAATTAGCCAAAAAACATGGCGAAGGCCCTACATCATTAAAATCAATCGCTCAAAACAATGATTTGTCTGAGCATTATTTAGAGCAGCTTGTATCACCACTTCGCAATGCACGTCTTGTGAAAAGTATCCGCGGAGCGTATGGCGGCTATGTGCTTGCCCATGAGCCAAACGAGATTACAGCCGGTGATATTATTCGTGTATTAGAAGGACCTATTAGTCCTGTTGAAGTGATTGAAAACGAAGAACCAGCAAAGCGTGCACTTTGGATTCGTATTCGTGATGCAGTAAAAGACGTACTGGACAATACAACTCTTGAAGACTTGGCAAGCTATAAAGATGACGAGGATCAAGAGGCGTATATGTTCTATATTTAGATCAGAGGTGTACCGTAAATGGAACGTATCTATTTAGATCATGCAGCCACAACTCCTATGGATCAACGGATTGTGGACAAGATGATGCCTTACTTTACAGAGATATTTGGCAATCCCTCTAGTATTCATTCATATGGGCGCGAGGCAAGAAAGTGGCTCGATGAAGCAAGGGAAGTCATTGCAGGAGAATTACACTGTAAGCAGCAGGAGATCATCCTCACAAGCGGAGGAACAGAGGCAGACAACTTGGCCATTACAGGTGTGGCAATGGCAAGGCAGCATGAAGGAAAACATATCATCACAACAAAAACTGAGCATCATGCAGTGCTGCATACATGCGAACGCTTAGAGAATCTTGGTTTTGATGTGACGTATTTAGATGTGGATCACACTGGATTGATTCATCTTGATCAATTAAAACAAGCACTAAGAGACGATACAATTCTTGTGACTATCATGTACGGCAATAATGAAACGGGTGTGATTCAGCCAATTAAAGAAATTGGTCAACTTTTACACGAACACACTGCTTATTTTCATACAGACGCAGTACAGGCATTTGGGACAATATCAATTGATGTCACAGAACTTCATATCGACCTCTTATCTGCGTCCGGTCATAAACTAAATGGCCCGATGGGAACAGGCTTTTTATACGTGAATGAGCGTGTAAAACTTTCACCGCAGCTATTCGGAGGAGAACAAGAGAGAAAACGCCGTGCTGGTACTGAAAATGTGGCGGGAATCATTGGACTTGCAGAAGCAGTTCAATTAACAAAGCAAAATAGAAGAGAAAAAGCAGTGCATTATGGTAAGCTCAAAGAAGCGATGCTGCAAGTATTCGAAGAGGAATCACTCAATTTCTCTATCAATGGACATCCGAAAGAGACATTGCCGCATATTTTAAATGTCCACTTCCCGGGCGTTTCTATTGAATCGTTACTTGTGAACTTAGATATGGAAGGGATTGCTGTTTCGAGCGGGTCAGCATGTACGGCTGGATCTGTCCTTCCTTCGCACGTATTAAGCGCCATGTATGGTGAAGAAGCAAAAGAGCTGACATCCTCAGTCAGAATAAGCTTCGGTCTTGGAAATGAAGAGGAACATGTGAAGCAGGCGGCGCATAAGATAGCGGCTGTCGTGAAACGCCTAGCCAAATAAATGGCTCCCCTTTTGTTCGTGTGTGAAAAATGAAACAGCTAGGCACCTGAAGAACGAAACGCGCACGTTGTTTCATTGAAATTGGAGTTGATGAAGATGACAAAAAGACCTGAAGACACAAGAGTTGTGGTCGGTATGTCTGGAGGCGTCGATTCATCAGTTGCTGCGCTCATGCTAAAGGAGCAAGGCTATGATGTGATCGGCATATTTATGAAAAACTGGGATGACACAGATGAAAATGGTGTATGTACAGCAACGGAGGACTATGAGGATGTCATTCGTGTTTGTAACCAGATTGGAATCCCATATTATGCAGTGAATTTCGAGAAACAGTATTGGGACAAAGTGTTTCAATATTTTCTTGATGAATATAAAGCAGGCAGAACGCCGAATCCAGATGTCATGTGTAATAAAGAAATTAAGTTCAAAGCATTTCTTGAGCATGCATTGTCGCTTGGAGCGGATTATTTGGCAACAGGGCACTATGCCCGTGTCGACAGAACCGGCGATGAAGTGAAAATGCTAAGAGGTCTTGATACAAACAAAGACCAAACTTATTTCTTGAATCAGCTGACTCAAGAACAACTTGATAAAGTATTGTTCCCAATCGGCGATTTAGAGAAAAAAAGAGTGCGTGAATTAGCGAAAGAAGCAGAGCTCGCAACAGCAACGAAAAAAGATTCTACGGGCATCTGCTTTATTGGGGAAAGAAACTTTAAAACGTTCCTTAGCCAATATTTGCCTGCACAGCCCGGTGTGATGCAGACAATGGACGGAGAAGTAAAAGGTGAACATGATGGACTCATGTATTACACGATCGGTCAACGCCAAGGACTTGGCATTGGCGGAAGCGGTGATCCGTGGTTCGTTGTTGGGAAGGACTTAGAGAAAAATATCTTATTTGTTGAACAAGGCTTCCACAATCCGCTTTTATACTCTGAAAGTATTTCAGCTGTTAACATCAGCTGGACGCGTCCTCATATTGTCGGCGAAAACGGTGAACTCACATGCACAGCGAAATTCCGATACCGTCAAGAAGACCATCATGTAAAAGTCAAAATGACAGGTGAGCAGGAAGCAATGGTGATCTTTGATGAACCCGTTCGTGCTGTCACTCCAGGACAAGCTGTTGTTTTTTATGATGGCGAAGAATGTCTTGGCGGCGGGACCATTGACGATGTCTTTAAAGATGGCCAAAAGCTGTCGTATGTGTAACATGTGTTAAAAACCTCAACGTCGCTGTTGAGGTTTTTTAATGAAAGGATGAAGAGAGCGAATGAATCATAACGAAATCGGTATTGAAGCTTTAAATCAAGGGAACATCGAACAGGCAGCTGAAGCTTTTACGAAAGCCATTGAAGAAAGCCCAAAGGACCCGGTTCCATATATTAACTTTGCGAATTTACTTTCAAGTGTTCATGAATTTGAACGTGCTTTGAACTTCTTTCAAAAAGCCATTGAACTTGATCATACAGCAGCTGCAGCCTATTACGGAGCAGGAAATGTTTACACGATGAAAGAAGACTTTATGAAAGCGAAAGACTATTTTGAGCAAGCGCTACAAGCTGGAATGGAAAACAGTGATTTGTTTTATATGTTAGGGCAGACACTGATGAAATTAGAGCAGCCAAAGCTTGCGATGCCTTATCTTCAGCGTGCAGTTGAGCTAAACGAAGAAGATAACGAAGCAAGATTTCAATTTGGCATGTGCTTAGCGAATGAACATCTGCTGGAGGAAGCGGTCGCAGTCTTTACTGAAGTGATTACGCGAGATCCGCAGCATGCAGACGCTTTTTATAATGCGGGCGTTGCGTATGCGTATTTAGAGAAAAAGGACGAAGCGCTTGAAATGCTAGGAAAAGCCATTGACGTGCAGCCTGATCATATGCTTGCATTGCATGCGCAAAAGCTGATTCAAGAGGCAGAATAACCGGAAGGAGGGAAGACCTGTGCAGGAACATCCAGATCAAATGAAGCTTGAAGATGAACCGTTTTTAAAAGGGACGGTTCAAGCCGTTATTTTCCATAACGAAGGTAATTTATACTCGGTGTTAAAAGTAAAAGTCATTGAAACATCAGAGAATTTAGAGGAAAAGACAGCATCTGTCACAGGGTACTTCCCAGCGCTTCATGAGGAGGAAACCTACACCTTCTATGGCAAGGTCACAAGTCATCCGAAGTTTGGCGAGCAGTTTCAAGCCACTCATTTTCAAAAGGAAGTCCCTACAACAAAGCAAGGCATCATTCATTATCTCTCTAGTGACTTGTTTGAAGGGATTGGGAAAAAGACGGCGGAAGAAATCGTCGGCAAGCTTGGCAATCAGACGCTTCATCAAATTATGCGTGATCCGTCTGTGTTGTATGATGTCCCTCGCCTGTCAAAAAAGAAGGCCGATAAGCTGGCTGCCGCACTTCAAGAGCATCAAGGGCTTGAGCAAATCATGATCAGCCTGAATCAATATGGTTTTGGTCCTCAGCTTAGCATGAAGATTTACCAAGTTTACGAGAGTGAAACGTTGCAGAAAATTGAAGAAAACCCTTATCAGCTCGTCAAAGACGTCGAGGGGATTGGCTTTATTAAAGCAGATGAACTCGGCGCTAGAACAGGGATATCTGGAAATGATCCAGACCGCATTCGTGCAGCCCTTTTGTATACCGTTGAGACAGCAAGCCTGCAGGACGGTCATACGTACATACAAACGAAAGATCTGATCGTCGAAACCCGTAAACTGCTGAATCAAACCGGCAATGACTACAAAGTGACTGAAATGGACGTTGCCAATCAGATCATTGCACTTGGTGAAGGGAAAGAAATGATTATTGAAGATGAGCGCTGTTATCATCCGTCGCTCTTTTATGCGGAGCAAAGTGTGGCAAAACGCATTCAAAAAATTGTCGCTCAAACGGAATATGCAGATCAATTTCCTGAATCAGAATTTCTGCTTGCACTCGGTGAACTGGAGGAACGGCTTGGTGTCCAGTATGCACCAACCCAAAAAGAAGCCATTCAAAAGGCACTCATGTCTCCAATGCTGCTTTTAACAGGCGGACCGGGTACAGGGAAAACGACGGTCATTAAAGGGATTGTCGAGCTTTACAGCGATCTTCACGGCGTATCTCTTGACCCGGGTGATTATAAAAAAGATGAAGCATTTCCGTTCGTGCTTGCCGCACCAACTGGACGTGCTGCGAAACGAATGACAGAATCCACTGGACTTCCTGCTGTGACCATTCACCGGTTGCTAGGCTGGAATGGATCAGAAGGCTTCTCACATGATGAAGACCAGCCGATTGAAGGGAAGCTTGTCATCATTGATGAATCGAGTATGCTGGATATTTGGCTGGCGAACCATTTGTTTAAGGCGATCCCAGATCATATTCAAGTCATTATGGTTGGAGACGAACATCAACTTCCATCTGTCGGACCTGGTCAAGTGTTAAGAGACCTGCTTGCGTCACAAGCTATACCGGCAGTTACACTAACTGATATTTACCGGCAGGCAGACGGTTCAACAATTGTTGAGCTTGCGCATGATATGAAAAATGGTGTATTGCCAAAGGATATTACTGCGCGCTCGAAGGATCGATCCTTTATTCAATGCTCTAGTGACCAAATGAAAGAAGTCATCGAGAAAGTGGTCAGCAATGCTGCTCAAAAGGGTTATTCAGCAAAGGACATTCAAGTGCTTGCCCCGATGTATAAAGGAAAAGCAGGCATTAATGAACTGAATAAAATGCTTCAGCAAATTTTGAATCCTAAAAAGCCAAAAGGAAGAGAGATTCCATTTGGTGATGTCGTCTACCGGACAGGCGATAAGGTACTTCAGCTTGTCAATCAGCCCGAGAATAACATTTTTAATGGAGATATTGGCGAAATTGTCTCGATCTTTTATGCGAAAGAAAACACGGAAAAAGAAGATATGGCGGTCATCTCCTTTGATGGAAACGAAATCACGTTTACGAAAAAAGATTTTCATCAATTTACACACGCTTATTGTTGCTCGATTCATAAATCTCAGGGCAGTGAATTCCCAATCGTGGTGCTGCCAGTCGTGAGAAGTTATTATCGAATGCTTCGAAGAAATTTGCTTTACACGGCCATTACACGAAGTAAAAAGTTTTTAATTTTGTGCGGCGAGGAATCAGCATTAGAGTGGGGCGTGAAAAATAATGAAGACTCCCTCAGACAAACGTCTTTAACCATGCGTCTTACTGAAACGGAAAAAATCATGGACGCTGAGCTAGCAGCCCTCCAAAAAGAACTTCCTTTCAGTGTACACGATGCCAATATTGGCATGGAGGGAATCACTCCGTTTGATTTTATGCAAGAGTAAATGGCTTCCTTCATGGAAGCCATTTCTTCGTATGAGTCATAGAGGAAACGCACACGATAAGACTGTTCCGAAAAGGTGGTTGATCACATTTTGAGAACATGTCGAGAGCTTGAAGGACTGACGATCTATACAGACGAGCTGTCTCATTCACTTGGGGCGATCAAAGATATTTGCTTTTTAGCCGGCGGCAGCTGCGGGGGATATGTTTTAGATGGGAAAAAGAAAGACTGTGCTTTCATTCCATTCTCAGCTGGCGACAAACTGACAGACAAAGGTCTATATGTGAGCTGCCAGAAGGGCATCGAGATAGATACCTCCGCCCCATCCTTCTTCTTTTCGAAATTAAAAAAGAAAATGATCCATACGCCAGATGGTGAAACATTAGGTGTTTTGGAAGATGTATACTTTTGTACAAATTCGGGCACAATCGTAGCATATGAACTCTCGGACGGCTTCTTTACAGAGCTATCAGGGATTCGAAAGCAGCTGCATGCTGCCGGAACCTTGATGGATGTTCAAAAGGAAGCACTTGTTCTAAACCGAACGTAAAGAGGTGCTGAGTATGCTCATTTGCCCAAATTGCAAATGTAAAGACATCGGAAAAATTGGGGTCAATCAATATTATTGCTGGGGCTGTTTTATTGAATTGACACTGTCAAAAGGCAAAATATCTACTCACCAAGTGGAGGAAGACGGTACACTAAGCAGTTTAGACGACCTGTTTAGTGACGATGAACGTTCAATTCAACTATAAGTGTTAAGGGGGAATTTCGAATGGGCAAAATGACTTCTTCACTATTAACGCTTGGTGCAGGTGCACTCGCATATCACTTTGCAAGTCGATATGATATGCCATCTAAGCGGGATATGAAAAAGATGAGAAAACGAGTTATGCGAATGCTTTAAACAAAAAGGGACATCCACCATGAGTGGATGTCCTTTTTTTATGCCTGCCTGTACTCTAATCTCCGTGCAAGTATAGACAAGCTGAAGTTCACAACAAAATACATCATGGCCGCCAAGAGGAAAATAGGAAGTAAATAAGATTGGCTTTGACCATTTAAAATCTGCGCGTGATGCAATAACTCTGGAAGGGCAATCACAACGGCAAGCGATGTATCTTTTAAAAGAGAAATAAATTGACTGACAATCGGCGGGACCATTCGGCGTAACGCCTGTGGCATGATAATCATTTTTAATGTTTGAATATAGGTTAAACCAGAGGATCTGGCCGCTTCGATTTGTCCTTTATCAATTGATTTTAATCCACTGCGAATGATTTCTGACAGCATGGCGGATTCAAACACGGTTAAAGCCGCAATGGCAGAGGCTGTAATGCTCAGCTTAATACCGATTTCAGGTAGGGCGAAATACGTAAAAAAGATGATCAGCAAAAGCGGCAGGTTCCGAACGGTTTCCACAATGACCGCAAGCACCTTTGATAAAATAGGGATTTGTGCGAACCTCAATGTGCCAACGACTAATCCGATGATAAAGCTTAAAATGATGGAGATAAAAGCCACTTTTAAGGTGACAGCAAATCCTTCAAGTAAAAAGGCGAGATGATCGGGCTGGTAGGCACCTATAAAATCCATTGTGTTTCCTCCTTTCTAGTGGCTTCGTGCTAATCTTTTTTCTAAATAACCAACGCCTAGACTAAGCGGAATGGTCAATAGAAGATAGAACATGGCAACAAAGATGTATACATCAAATGTCACAAACGTTCTCGAAGCGATAAGGTCTCCTTGGTACATCAGATCAAACCCTGCAATGACACCTAAAATAGACGAGTTTTTCACAAGGTTGATAAATTGATTCCCAAGTGGTGGAATGACAATTTTGATTGCCTGCGGCAGAATAATATATCGCATCGTTCCGCTATATGACAGACCAGAAGCTCTAGCTGCTTCCATTTGTCCAAGCGGTACAGCTTGTATACCTGCACGAATGGCTTCAGCGATAAAAGCAGACGTATAAATGGAGAGGGCAATGGTTCCTGCTGTAAAGCCATCTGCCACAATGCCAAGTACCGGTAAACCAAAAAAGAACACAAAGGTGATCAATAATAACGGAATATTGCGAATAAATTCCACGTAAGCCGTCCCTAACCAGTTGAGCGGCCTTAGTGGCGCAATTCTCATAATGGCAATGAGTGTACCGATGAAAAAGCTTCCAATCAACGCAATGACACTTGCACCAATCGTATATTTAAACCCTTCTAAATAAAGATGGAAGTTCTCAGTTAAAATGGAAAACCGCAGCAATCAGTTCACTTCCTTCCTAATCAACAGAGGAGCCGGCAAGCGGCTCTCCTGAGGGTGTTGAGATTGATCGAGTCAATTGATTATTCTTTGATCCATTTTTTATGAATCTTGTCATACTCTCCATTATCTTTTAATGCCTTTAACGCTTTATTAATGGCTTCTGTCAATTTTTCATCGCCTTTTTTCACAGCGATGCCATAAGGCTCATCGGTAAATGTTCCGCCAACGACTTCATAATTTGAATCTTCGTCTGCCATGCCAAATAAAATTGCATTATCAGTTGTCAGAACTTGCCCTTGATTTGATTTTAAGGCTGTAAAGGCTTCTTGGTAATTTTCAAATTCTAAAACGGATGCTTCTGGTGCTTTTTCGCGAATGTTTTGAGAAGAAGTGGACCCTTTCACTGCAAGCACCTTCGTACCTTTTTTAAGATCATCAATCGATTGAATGTCGCTGCCTTTTTTCACAAGCAGTGATTGTCCTGCTTCAAAGTAAACATCTGAGAAATTGACCTCTTTTTTACGCTCTTCTGTGATCGTCATTGTGGCAACAATGGCATGAATATCTCCTTTTTGCAGTAAAGGAATTCTTGTTTTAGATGTCACTTCTTTGAATTCTGCTTTTCCTTCATCACCGAGCATTTCTTTAGTGATCGCTTTTGCGATATCAATATCAAACCCTTCAATATCCCCGCTACTAGGATTTTTTAGACCGAATAAACGAGTATCGTTTTTCACACCGAAAACGATTTTTTTGTCTTTCTTAATGGCTTCTAATGAGCTGCCTTGTTTTGCATCGGTTGAGCCTTTCTCGGCAGATCCGCAAGCAGCGAGAGCGATCATACAGCAAGTCATCAACAGTAATAGGCCAAAGCGTTTCATTTTTTTCATCAAATTCATTCCCCCTAGTGATTTAAAATACGGCTTAAAAAGAGCTGAGCGCGTTTCTCGCGCGGTTTTTCATAAAAGGCAGCTGGTGTAGATTCTTCAAGAATTCTTCCTTCATCAATAAACACAATACGGTCTGCGACTTCACGGGCAAACCCCATCTCGTGCGTGACAACGACCATTGTCATCCCTTCCCTTGCCAGCTGTTTCATCACATCTAGCACCTCACCGATCATCTCTGGATCAAGAGCTGATGTTGGTTCATCGAAAAGCATGACCTCAGGTTTCATTGCAAGTCCCCTTGCGATTGCCACACGCTGCTGCTGTCCTCCTGAGAGTCTAGAAGGGTAGGTGTCTGCTTTTTCAGGAATGCCAACTTTATTTAAATAAAATTCAGCTGTTTCCTTTGCTTCTTCTTTGCTCACTTTTTTAACCTTCATCGGTGCAAGCATAATGTTTTCAAGCACCGTCTTATGCGGATAAAGATGGAAGTGCTGAAACACCATCCCGATATTTTGCCTGATGAGATTGATGTTGGTTTTCGGATGCTGAACAGACACTTGATTGACAAGGACTTTTCCTTCATCAATGCTTTCAAGACGATTGATACATCTGAGCATCGTGCTTTTTCCAGACCCTGAAGGACCGATGATCACAACAACCTCACCTTTTTGAATATGTAGGTTAATGTCCTTAAGTACATGGAACTGGCCGTAATGCTTGTTGACTTCTTCGAATGTGATCATGAAGAACCTCCTCTTCTAATGATTGAGCTAAAGCGGATTCTAGCATAAATGAGGCAAAAATAAGAAAATAATGGAATGTTTTCTAACGAGATTTTACAGCAAACAGTGACTTTGGATGGAGCCGTATGTTTCATGTGTATTCATTTTTAACAAAGTTAGGACAAATTTTATTTACATGGATAATTGCAGAAGTTGGTTAAACAATAAGAAGAGAGGTGAAAAAGGTGAAGAAACGTCCGATCGAGTTTCTAATATATGCTGCAGGTGTACTGCTTGTCCTTGCGTCTTTACTCATTTTGGTTCAGCTCGACGAGTTATGGATGCCTATTTTTTTATTGCTCAAAGCGGTTTTGATCCCGCTTCTTATCGCTATTTTTATTTCTTATCTTCTTTATCCCATTGTTGAAAGACTACATAAGCGAGGTTTGCCAAGGACGGTCAGTCTCTTATTGATATATGTGCTGTTTTTTGGCGGCATTGGTTTGGCTGTGTATAAAGGGGCACCGGTTTTAATCGCTCAGTTAAATGAATTGTCGGAGCAAATTCCCATGCTTGCCGAAACGTATAATGGTGCTTTATCACATGTTCATCGTCATACAAGCCACTGGCCTGATGGACTACATGAACGGCTGGATCGTTTTATTGTCCAATCTGAGACGTATGCCGCAAATGGGGCAGAGCGGATGATTCTTAGCTGTAAAGTACTGCTTGATTACGCCTTAGTTGCTGCACTTATTCCTTTTCTTGTCTTTTATATGGTGAAAGATATGAACACGATGAAGCGGGCAGCATGGTATTTAACCCCGCCAAGCTTCCGAAAAAGGGGACATGCCTTTGTGAAAGCAGTGGATGACTCACTTGGGGATTATATTAGAGGGCAATTGCTTGTCTGTTCTTTAATTGGAGGAGCTGCTGCCATTGTTCTTTGGCTGTTCCATATTCCATATCCGCTTGTACTAGGTATGTTAATCGGTGCAACGAATGTCATTCCGTATTTTGGCCCGATTATTGGAGCGATCCCAGCTGTCTTTATCGCTTTTACCATCTCAGTGAAGTCAGTGATCATTGTGCTAATTACAGTAGCCGTGCTTCAATTTTTAGAAAGCAATGTACTGAGTCCGATCATTGTCGGGAGAAGCCTGCATATGCATCCTGTCGTAATCATGCTGGTGTTACTCGCTGGAGGTGAGCTGTTTGGCTTGATTGGAATGATTTTAGCCGTGCCGTCCGCAGCCATTATGAGGGTCATTATTGTGCAATATATTCACATGAGACGAAGCGTTCATTGACAAGACGAGCCGAGTTGTCTATAATAATTTCGATTCATACATATTGAATTCAATGACGGACCCGAGTACGTTAAAAAGCTGTTGCAGAGAGAGGCTTTGTTTGCTGAGAAAAGCCTTATCAGACCTTTAACGGAAGCTAGTCCCGAGTGCAGATAAACACTGCCGCTCTCTTCCGGCGTTATCGGATGTGAAGGTGATAGACGCATATGTCTATAATCAGGGTGGTACCGCGAGAGCATCTCGTCCCTGTGTAAGTAGTTTTTTGCTTGCATAGGGCGGGATGTTTTTTCGTTTGTGTGAAGATTGAGGAATAAAAAAGGGAGGATTTATGATGAAAACTTTAACTTCAGCTCAAGTACGTCAAATGTTTTTAGATTTTTTTAAAGAAAAAGGACATGCTGTCGAACCGAGTGCGTCCCTCGTACCGCATGACGATCCAACACTTTTATGGATTAACAGCGGGGTGGCAACATTAAAGAAATACTTCGATGGCCGCGTCGTGCCTGAGAATCCACGTATTTGCAACGCACAAAAATCAATTCGTACAAATGACATTGAAAATGTAGGGAAAACAGCACGCCATCATACGTTTTTTGAAATGCTGGGCAACTTCTCTATTGGAGACTATTTCAAAGAAGAGGCAATCGAATGGGCTTGGGAATTCCTCACAAGTGACGAGTGGATTGGCTTTGATCCGAATCTGTTATCTGTAACGGTACATCCAGAGGATGAAGAAGCGTATGTTCTTTGGAGAGATAAAATTGGTGTCCCTGAGGAACGAATTATTCGTCTAGAGGGCAACTTCTGGGATATTGGCGAGGGGCCAAGTGGTCCGAATACAGAAATTTTCTATGATCGTGGCGAAACATATGGCAACGACATGAACGACCCTGAATTATATCCAGGCGGAGAAAATGAACGTTATCTAGAAGTATGGAATCTTGTTTTTTCTGAATTTAACCATAATCCAGATGGTACATACACACCGCTTCCGAAGAAAAACATTGATACAGGAATGGGTCTTGAGCGTATGGTCTCTGTGATTCAAAACGTACCGACGAACTTTGATACAGACCTGTTCATGCCGATTATTCGTGCAGTAGAAACGATTTCTGGAGAAAGCTATGGGGAGTCAAAAGAAAAAGACACAGCATTTAAAGTCATTGCTGACCACATCCGTACTGTTGCCTTTGCCGTCAGTGACGGAGCACTTCCTTCTAATGAAGGCCGAGGTTATGTGTTAAGACGTTTGCTGCGCCGTGCTGTGCGTTATGCAAAAACGATCCATATCCACCGTCCATTTATGTATGACCTAGTTCCAGTTGTTGCGGAGATCATGAAGGATTTCTATCCAGATGTTCAAGCAAAAGAAGAATTTATTGCAAAAGTGATCAAAAATGAAGAAGAGCGTTTCCATGAGACACTGAATGAAGGGTTAGCCATTTTATCAGAAGTGATCAAAAAAGAACGTGACAATGGCAGCTCACAAATTTCCGGTAAAGATGTGTTTAAGCTTTATGACACATATGGATTCCCGGTCGAACTCACGGAAGAATATGCAGAAGATGAGAACATGACAGTTGATCGTGAAGGCTTCCAGCTAGAAATGGAGAAGCAGCGTGAACGTGCAAGAAATGCCAGACAAGATGTAGGCAGTATGCAGGTTCAAGGCGGGGCTTTAGGCGATATTAAAGCAGAAAGTACGTTTGTGGGCTACGAAAATTTAACTGCAGATGCTCGTATTATCGAATTGCTTCAAAACGGTGAAATTGTCACAGAAGCTCACGAAGGGGAAACGGTGCAAATTTTATTAGATGAAACACCTTTCTATGCAGAAAGCGGCGGACAAGTGGCGGATAAAGGAACGTTAAAAAGTGCCGAAGCGATCATTGATATCAAAGATGTGAAAAAGGCGCCAAACGGCCAGCATGTCCACGAAGGAGTCGTCGTAAGTGGTACGGTTCAAAAAGGCATTGAAGTCACTGCAGAAGTCGAATCAGCGCTTCGAAAAGGCATTGTGAAAAATCACACAGCGACACATCTTTTGCACCAAGCGCTAAAAGATGTATTGGGTAGCCACGTTAACCAAGCGGGTTCACTTGTGAATGAAAACAGACTTCGCTTTGACTTTTCTCACTTTGGACAAGTAACAAAAGAAGAATTGTCACAAATTGAAAAAATCGTCAACGAAAAGATTTGGGAAGGCATTTCGGTTGCCATTGACCTGAAACCAATTGCTGAAGCAAAAGAAATGGGCGCAATGGCGCTGTTTGGCGAGAAGTATGGCGATATTGTCCGTGTGGTGCAAGTGGGTGATTACAGTATCGAGTTATGCGGAGGCTGTCACGTTCAAAACACTGCGGAGATCGGATTGTTTAAAATTGCATCTGAATCGGGTATTGGTGCTGGAACACGCCGTATTGAGGCTGTAACAGGTAAAGGGGCTTATGAAGAATTAAATGATCAGCTTGCGATTTTAGAAAAGGCAGCTAATGAATTGAAATCAAATACAAAAGATGTACCAAAACGCATCGCTTCCTTGCAAGCTGATTTAAAAGAAGTTCAAAGAGAAAATGAATCACTTCTTGCGAAATTAAGTCAAGCAGAAGCTGGCTCTATTTTAGAAAAAGTCATCGAAGTTGGCGGAGTGAACGTGTTAACTGAAAAAGTAAACGCCAAAGACATGAACCATTTAAGAACGATGGTTGATGACTTAAAAGCGAAATTAGGTTCAGCTGTCATCGTACTTGGTGCCGTTCAAAATGGAAAAGTCAACATTTCAGCTGGTGTGACAAAAGACGTCATTGAAAAAGGTCTTCATGCAGGAAAACTTGTGAAGCAGGCAGCTGAAATTTGCGGCGGAGGCGGAGGCGGACGCCCAGATATGGCACAAGCAGGCGGGAAACAGCCAGAAAAGCTTGAAGAAGCACTGGCAACTGTCGAAGAATCTGTCAAATCCGTTTTATAATCAGTCAATGTAGTGTAGAATAATGGTATTAGATGAGCGGTTAGAAAAAAGCTTGCTAGTAGAATGTTGGAAGAGAGGTGCAAGAAGCAGTGAGTTCATTTGATAAGACAATGAAGTTTAACTTCTCTGATGATTCAGCTGAAACCAATGTGAATGAAGTGCTCATAACAGTTTATGACGCACTCCAAGAAAAAGGATACAACCCGATCAATCAAATTGTCGGATACTTGCTGTCAGGCGACCCTGCTTATATTCCAAGACATCAGGATGCACGCAACCTAATTCGTAAACTAGAACGAGACGAATTAATTGAGGAATTGGTTAAATCGTACTTAGAGACACATAAAGAGGCGTAAAACATGAGAATTTTAGGCTTAGATTTAGGCACGAAAACCCTTGGTGTGGCAATCAGTGATGAAATGGGATGGACAGCTCAAGGGATTGAAACCATTAAAATTGATGAAGCAGGCGGAGACTTTGGTCTCAGCCGCCTGTCTGAGATCGTCTCGCAATATGGAACGGATAAAATTGTACTTGGTTTTCCAAAAAATATGAACGGTACGGTCGGTCCAAGAGGCGAGGCCAGCCAATCATTTGCGAAAGTGTTAGAAAACACGTACAATGTTCCTGTTGTGCTTTGGGACGAGCGTCTGTCAACGATGGCAGCAGAAAAAATGCTCATCTCTGCAGATGTGAGCAGACAAAAGCGTAAAAAAGTCATTGATAAAATGGCGGCTGTTATGATCCTGCAAGGGTACTTAGACAGCTTAAATTAAAATGAGGTGAATCAAATGGAACACGGAGAAAAGCAAATTACAATCGTTGATGATAATGGAAATGAGCAGCTTTGCGAAGTACTATTTACTTTTGAAAGCGACCATTTTAACAAATCATATGTTCTTTACTACCCAATTTCTGAACAAGATAACGAAGAAATTGAAATTCATGCATCAAGCTTCACACCAAACGAAGACGGTGAAGATGGCGAATTAGAGCCAATTGAAACGGATGAAGAGTGGGACATGATTGAAGAAACGTTAAATACGTTCTTAGATCAAGAAGATGAAGAAGAATAGAACGAATAAAAGGCCTGTGAACATGATCTCTGTGATCTTTCTTCACAGGTCTTTTTTTACATTCTATATGTAAACTATTATTGAAATTTAGTTGACATATATCACTCGACCTTTTACGATATTTTTATCAAAAACATCGAGTGAGGGGCATGAAAATTGAAAATTCACGATATGATGCAAATGGCATTCATGACAGCAGTTATTGGGATGTTAGGATTGATTCCGCCTATTTTTCTTGCGTTTACACCTGTACCAATCACCTTACAAACCGCAGGTCTTTTGCTTGCTGGAGGGCTGTTAAAACCAAAGCAAGCCCTGATTAGTTTACTTCTGTTTCTTCTAATAGTGGCAGCAGGCGCACCTCTTTTATCTGGAGGGAGAGGCGGAATAGGGGTCTTTTTTGGGCCAAGCGGTGGTTTTTTACTTGCTTATCCAGTGGCTGCCTTTATGATCAGTCTGTGGCTGAACCGGCTGAAGAAAGTGACGGCCTTACGACTATTTTTAATCTATGCGGTATGCAGTATCGGGATATTATATATAGGCGGAATTCCCTTTCAAGCCATGATGATGCATATAAAGATCACGCAAGCAGCTCTGTTCAGCGTCATTTATTTACCGGGTGATCTGATCAAAGCAGGGATATGTGCCGTCTTCACGGTGAAAATCATTCAAGCGATGTCATATCGAAAAAGGGACTTACATAGAGGGAGGCGAGCAGTTTGATGAGAATAACGGAAAGCTATGCAGCTCATGCAAAAGTGAAGCCAGATCAGATGGCGATCAGAGATGAAAAAGAGAAGATCACTTATGAAGAATGGCATGAGCGTGTGAAGTCATCTGCACAATGGTTAAAAGAAACGCCTCATCAGCAAAAAAGAGTCGCTTTTTTATTATCAAATGGTGTTCCGTTTCTCCAACTATTTGCTGGTGCAGCTTCTGCAGGATGGACAGCGGTGCCTCTTGATCCGCGGTGGAGTGATAAGGAATGCGCGGAAAAGCTCTTATTAAGCGAGGCAGACCTTGTCATTGTGGAAGATCGATATATCAAAAGAATTGAAAAGTACAAGCTGGATATGCCAGTGCTCTCTTTATCTGAATGGAAAGAAAGAATCAGCCTCAGCATAAACGTTCAATCGAACAAAAGTGATACGGAGGAAGATCCTGCTTTTTATATGGGATTTACTTCAGGATCAACGGGATCGCCCAAAGCCTTTATAAGACGCCAGCAGTCATGGATCGAGAGCTTTCAAATGACAACATCCGTCTTTGGGATCACACATAAAGATCATGTGCTGATTTTGGGCACACTTTTATCCTCTCATTTTTTATACGGTGCGATCAGCACACTTTATTTCGGTGGCACTGTGACATTGTTAGAAAAATTTGTGCCAGAGAAAGCAAAGAAAACCTTAGAGAAAGGAGACATCACGGCTATTTATACGGTTCCGACCATGACAGAATCGTTACTGCAAATGGATGCTTTCGGAAAGAATCCGCTTCTTGTCCTGTCGTCTGGTGCAGATTGGGGAAACTCTTCAAAAAAACAGCTCGTCAACCGCTATCCTCACATCACATTTTTTGATTTTTATGGAACATCAGAATTGAGTTTTGTCTCCTATTTATCTTCAGATGACTTTTTGCAAAAGCCTACTTCTGTCGGAAAGCCTTTTCCTTCTATTCAGGTTGAAGTCAGGAGGGCAGATCAAACCGTTTGCAAGCCAAATGAAATAGGGAGAATTTATGTGAAAAGCCCAATGTCTTTTTCAGGCTATTTACAAGATGGAAAGCCGCCCGAAGAGTGGCTGACCGTATATGACATGGGGTGGCTCGACGAAGATGGTTACTTGTATATGAGCGGCCGCGAGAATGGCATGATTGTCTATGGGGGGCTGAATATTTTTCCAGAGGAAATTGAGCGTGTGCTGAATGAACAGCCAGAGGTGAATCGGTCAATCGTGATTGGACTTCCTGATCCATATTGGGGCGAAATCCCTGTTGCCATTATTGAGAATGTACAGCAAACAAAAACCATTCGGCAAGCTGTAAAAGAAACATTAGCGGCATACAAAGTACCAAAAAAATGGCTCGTCACGGACAAAATGATCGAAACATCAGGAGGGAAAATCGCTCGTGCCAGTATGAAAAAGTGGGCGGAGGAACAATTATCATGCAAGCCGTGATTGTACAAGCGAAGCGGACGCCCTTCGGTGAGAAAAATGGAATGTTGAAGGATTACCGGCCAGAGCATCTAGCTGCGCCCTTGATCCAGCATTTTTCAAACGTGACCAAGCCAGATGACATCATTTTAGGCAATGTCGTCGGGGGTGGTGGCAACATTGCCCGTCTGTCCTCGTTAGAAGCAGGGCTTTCATTACATATTCCGGGTATGACCATTGATAGGCAGTGTGCTTCCGGTCTTGAAGCCATTAGAACGGCGTGCATCATGATTCAGTCGGGGGAGGGATCAATGTATATCGCTGGTGGAACGGAAAGCATTTCTCGGTCACCAATGAAAGAAAGGGCCCGCTTTTCTCCAGAGTGGATAGGGGACCCTCATATGGGGGAAGCGGCAGAGCTGACGGCGTCGAGATTTTCAGTTGCGAGAAAAGAGCAAGATGACTATGCACTTTTAAGCTGGGAACGAAGTATAACCGCATTCAAGCAAGGAACGTATTCAGAAGAAATTGTTCCGATTAGCGGGATGAGTACAGATGAAGCGGCAGCTAAAATAAGACCGATTGCAAGCTTGATAAAGCGGGCAAAACCTATCTTTTTACCAGGCAAAGGTACTGTGACTGTGACCAATAGCTGTAAAGAAGCAGATGGTGCAGCTGCCGTCGTTGTGATGGAAAGAGCGGAAGCGGAGGCAAAAGGCTTCAGCCCTATGCTGCGGTATATCGGGAGTGCCGTGACCGCTATGGACCCGCATTATCCTGCTGCTTCACCAATTGATGCAATCAAGAAACTTTTACATAAGGAACAGGTGAAGATAGAAGATGTTGCACTTTTTGAAATCAATGAAGCGTTTGCGCTCAAAGTAGTACTCATTGCCCGGACACTAGGTATTCCTTATGACCGTATCAATAAAAGAGGCGGTGCGCTTTGTCTTGGGCATCCATATAGCGCCTCGGGAGCTGCTATGATGGTGAGACTGTTTTACGAAGCCCGTGCCTTACCGAATGGAAGTTATGTCATGGCTGCAATTGGAAGTGGAGGCGGTGTCGGTTTAGCCGCACTATGGCAAGTTCTGTCATGACATGCATGAGCAAGTAATTGCCGAACTCCGTCGAATCATGTACTATAAAAGCTAGATGTGAGGAGGGCCATGCATGTTTTCAGAACAAAAGAAACGACCATTTTTTAAACGAAAAATGGGGATCGTCCTGTTATCTGTACTTGCTGTGATCATCATTGCAGCATTATCAGGTTTTTTATATGTAAAATCAGCACTCGGGCCGGTCGATCAAAAAAGCAAACAAACCATTAATATTCATATTCCAAATGGGACATCTGTCAGCGGAATTGCGAGCATTTTAAAAGAAAAAGAGCTGATTTCAAATGACACGATTTTCACTTACTATGCAAAGTACAAAAAAGCGTCAGGCTTTAAAGCGGGCTATTTTCATCTCAAACAAACAATGGATGCGGATCAGCTAATTCAAAAGCTGACATCTGGCGGGACAGACTACGCATTTCAGCTTGTGATACCTGAAGGGAAACAGTTGTCTGATATTGCATCTATTATTGCAAACCAGACGAATTTTTCAGCGAAGGAAGTTGAAGCGAAGCTGGATGATCCAGCCTTTATTAAAAAATTGATGAAAAAATACCCGAAAACGGTGACATCACAAGTGAACGGGAAACAGGTCAAGCATCCGTTAGAGGGATATTTATTCCCGGCGACGTATCCGTTTTATCGTGAGGATGAATCACTTGAAACCATCATTGACACGATGATTAAACAAACAGATCAATATGTGAAAACGTATGAAAAGGACATGAAAAAGAGAAAGATGTCCATCCATGATGTCCTAACGATGGCATCCCTGATAGAAATGGAAGCAACCGAAAAAACAGACCGGTCAAAAATCTCAAGTGTGTTTTATAACCGGTTGAAAAAGGACATGCCGCTTCAAACAGATCCAACCGTTCTTTATGCGCTTGGCGAGCATAAGTCCCGTGTTTATTACAAAGATTTAAAGGTGAAATCACCTTATAATACGTATACAAACAAAGGGCTGCCGCCTGGACCTATTGCCAATGCTGGAGAATCTTCTTGGAAAGCAGCACTCCATCCAGAGAAAACAGATTTTGTTTACTTCCTAGCAAAGAAAAATGGGGAAGTCGTCTTTACGAAAACGTTAAATGAGCACAACAAAGCAAAAGCGAAATACATCACAGGCAGCAACTAGCGCTCATGTGAAAGGAAAAAGACTGTAGACAATGGTGAAATTGCCTGCAGTTTTTTTCGTTGTTATATCCATTTTATAGGTTCGCAATTACCACATCTTTGTGGTAAAATATATCGGGTTGTTTTTACTTAGATGAACGAAAGATTGACGAGAAAGAGAGCTGCAGCAGGCAGGACTCTTCTTTTTCAGGTCATGAAGGAGCTAGACATATAATGACAATCGAAGATGATCAAATAAATGATTATATTGAAGATTTAATTGAGCCGAGTCCTAATGCCATCGCTCAATTAGAGGAGTATGCGAAAGAGCATCATGTGCCAATCATGGAAAAGGTGAGCATTGAACTGTTATTGCAGCTGCTTTCTTTGAAAAAACCGAAGAAGATTCTTGAGGTTGGGACAGCGATTGGCTATTCAGCGATTCGAATGGCAGAAGCTCTGCCAGATGCTGAAATCTATACGATTGAGCGAAATGCGAAACGTTATGAGGAAGCGACACGGAATATTGAAGAATTGCATTTCAAAGATAGAATTCACGTGTTTTTTGGCGATGCGATCGAATCAGCTAAAACGGTTCAGACGATGGCGCCCTATGATGTGATCTTCATTGATGCGGCAAAAGGTCAGTATCAACGCTTTTTTGAGCTGTTTGAACCGATGCTGTCCGATGACGGAATGATTATTACAGACAACGTATTATTTAAAGGCTTAGTTGCGACAAATTATGAAGAAGAAATTGAAGATAAACGAAAAAAACAATTAATAGGCAAAATTGATCGATACAATCAATGGCTGATGTCAAATCCTGACTACCAAACGTGTATCATTCCGGTTGGAGATGGGATCGCTATTAGTACAAAAAGAGGTGACCAATCATGAAAAAACCAGAATTGCTTGTGACGCCAAGCAAGGTGTCGGATGTACTGCCGCTCATTGAAGCAGGTGCTGACGCATTTTTAATAGGTGAACAAACATATGGAATCCGTCTTGCAGGTGAGTTTTCAAGAGAAGATGTGAAACAAACGGTTCAACTCGCACATGCACATCACAAAAAAGTATATGTCGCCATGAATGCGATTTTTCATAATGACCGTGTGGCACTGCTTGGAGATTATTTAACCTTTCTCGATGGGTTAAACGTGGATGGTGTCGTTTTTGGAGATCCGGCCGTGATCATGGCCGCAAAAGAAACAGGTGTCAACTTGAATCTGCACTGGAGTACAGAAACAACTGGGACAAACTATTACACTTGTAACTACTGGGGCAGAAAAGGCGCAACACGTGCTGTTCTTGCCAAAGAACTCAATATGGATAGCGTGATTGATATCAAAGAAAACGCTGAAGTGGAGATTGAAATTCAAGTCCACGGCATGACCTGTATGTTCCAATCCAAACGGACACTTGTTGGCAACTATTTTGAGTATCAAGGCAAACAAATGGACGTGGAAGGCAGAAATATGGAAGAAGGTCTATTTCTTCACGACCAGGAGCGTCAAAACAAATATCCTATTTTTGAAGATGAAAATGGCACACACATTATGAGTCCAAATGATGTATGTATGATTGATGAATTAGAAGAATTTGTCGACGCAGGCATTGACTCATTTAAAATTGACGGAATTTTAAAGTCACTTTCTTATATGACAGAGGTGACATCCCTCTATCGAAAAGCCATTGACTTACTAGTGACTGATAAGGAAGCCTATGAAGATCAGAAAGATGAATGGGTGGAGCGTATTGAAGAGATCCAGCCTGTCAACCGTTCAATCGATACAGGGTTCTTCTTTAAAGAAACGGTTTATTAAGATAAAAGGAGGCAGAGGAAATGGCACTTTTAAAAGATGGAATTTCTGAAATGATCGATGGAAAACGTGTCATTACAAAAAAACCAGAACTGCTAGCGCCAGCAGGAAACTTAGAAAAACTAAAAATTGCTGTGCATTATGGAGCAGACGCTGTTTTTATTGGCGGGAAAGAATTTGGACTTCGTTCAAATGCAGATAACTTTTCAATCGAAGAAATGGCAGAAGGTGTCGCATTTGCGAACAAATACGGTGCTCGCATTTATGTGACAACGAATATTTTCGCCCACAACGAAAACATGGACGGGCTGGAAGAATATCTTCAAGGGATTGAAGGAGCCGGTGTAGCGGGAATTATTGTCGCTGATCCACTCATCATTGAAACATGCAAACGAGTAGCTCCAAAGCTTGAAGTTCACTTGAGCACACAGCAGTCTCTTTCAAATTGGAAAGCGGTGCAGTTTTGGAAGGAAGAAGGGCTTGAGCGTGTGGTCCTTGCACGTGAAACAAGCGCCCTAGAGATTAAAGAAATGAAAGAAAAAGTGGATATTGAAATCGAAACGTTCATTCACGGGGCCATGTGTATTGCTTATTCTGGCCGCTGCGTGCTCAGTAACCATATGACAGCGAGAGATTCAAACCGCGGAGGCTGCTGCCAATCTTGCCGCTGGGATTATGATCTTTATAAACAAGAAGGCTCTGAGGAAGCGCCTTTATTCAGTGAAGAAGACGCACCATTTGCGATGAGTCCAAAAGATTTAAAACTCATCGAATCCATACCGCAAATGATCGAAATGGGAATTGATAGCTTAAAGATCGAAGGACGAATGAAGTCCATTCATTATGTAGCAACAGTTGTCAGTGTCTATCGTAAAGTCATTGATGCTTACTGTGCGGATCCAGACAATTTCGTCATTCAACAAGAATGGCTCGATGAATTAGACAAATGTGCCAACCGTGACACGGCTCCTGCCTTTTTTGAAGGTGTACCAGGAACGGATGAACAAATGTTTGGCATTCACGGAAAGAAAACGACCTTTGATTTCGTCGGTCTTGTACTTCATTATGATGAACAAGAACAAATTGTCACATTACAGCAGCGTAATTTCTTTAAAGCTGGCGACGAAGTTGAATTTTTCGGTCCAGAAATCGAAAATTTCACATGCAAGATTGAGACAATTTGGGACGAAAAAGGGAACGAACTCGATGCCGCTCGTCATCCACTGCAAATTGTGAAATTTAAGCTTGATCAAAAAGTATACCCTAGCAACATGATGAGAAAGGGGAAATAACCGGCACATGGGGAAAAAACCAGTGGTGATTGGGATCGCTGGCGGCTCGGGTTCAGGTAAAACGAGCGTCACCAATTCCATTTACGAAAAATTTAAAGGACATTCAATCCTCATGCTTCAGCAAGATTTATATTATAAAAATCAAAGTCATATGCCATTTGAAGAGCGCCTGCTGACCAATTATGATCATCCGCTTGCATTTGACAATGACCTGATGATTGAGCATGTAGAAGCGCTGCTAAAGTACGAGTCCATTGAAAAACCGATTTATGATTTTAAACTAAACACACGTTCAGAAGAGACGGTACATGTTGAACCCAAAGATGTCATCATCGTTGAAGGAATCTTTGCTCTTGAAAACGAACGTCTAAGAAACTTAATGGATATTAAACTGTATGTGGATACAGATGCAGATCTTCGGATCATTCGTCGTATTTTACGTGATACGAAAGAAAGAGGCAGATCGATTGATTCCGTGATTGAACAATATGTATCTGTCGTCAGACCGATGCACAATCAATTCATTGAACCGTCAAAACGATACGCCGATATCATCATCCCAGAAGGCGGACAAAATCATGTAGCCATTGATCTCATGGTGACAAAAATTCAAACGATTCTTCAAAACCGCGGAGAGTAAATGGTGGAGAAGAACAAAGACCTTTACGACGTAAAGGTCTTTTCAACATCATGCTCTTGTAGTCAATACTTTAGTAATGGCTAGTCCGAAATCATCGGTGAGCATTGTAAGAAGCAGTCCCTGAGTAAAAGATTTGATATGATAGGAAAACAATGCTGCGAAATGGAGACAGGAAAATCACGATGGGATGCTGAAAGTTTCAGTTATTCCTGCTTTGTAAAAGTATATTAAAAAAACGACAAACAAATCATCACAAATTTTCAAACAATTCTTGATCAAAATGCAATTTTGTAATAATATAGCATAGACATATCGTACACTGACCATATTATGTATTGGAAGATGGAGAATGGATAAGCTATTCTTCTACATATGATCGAAATGGCCGAACGAGGTACAGGAGCTTCCTGTGCCTTTCCACAGTTTGTGCGATGAAGATAATATATCATCATGAGACCGCTGCTGTTCCTGCCTAATAAAAAGGCATAATAGTTGCATCTAAAAGGGACGCCATGTAAGATGGACTTTTACGAATATGGGACAGAAGGAATGAGGGCCGGAATATGTCCTCATTCTTGTATATTTCAGTCGTCACTCACATGCAGAAAGCTTGTATGATGAGGATTAATAGAAGGAGTGAATGATTCATGGCACAAGAGAAAGTATTTCCAATGACAGAAGAAGGAAAGCGCAAATTAGAAGAAGAGCTTGAATATTTGAAAACGGTTAAACGTAAAGAGGTTGTAGAGCGTATTAAAATCGCTAGAAGTTTTGGAGACCTCTCTGAAAACTCGGAATATGATTCTGCTAAAGAAGAGCAAGCGTTTGTAGAAGGTCGTATTACAACGCTTGATAATATGATTCGTAATGCCAAAATTATTGAAGATGAAGGTAACTCAAATATTGTTTCACTCGGTAAAACGGTGACATTCGTTGAATTACCGGACGGTGAAGAAGAGTCTTATACGATTGTAGGAAGTGCAGAAGCTGATCCGTTTGAAGGCAAAATTTCAAACGATTCACCAATTGCAAAAAGCCTTTTAGGCAAACAAGTAGACGACAAAGTCACGGTTCAAACACCTGGCGGAGAAATGTTCGTCCAAATTGTAAAAATTTCATAATTACGTTTATACGATAAACACCTCGTCCACAATAGGGACGAGGTGTTTTTATGCTGAAAACAAGAAGAATCCAATGGACAGGTGTCATTATTTTTATCTTATTGCTCGGTCTCCTATTTAGACTAGCGGAAATTCAGTTGTTTTTCACAGAATCTTTTTCAAAGCTGGATATTAATTTGATCCAAGAAAGTGTCAGGCAGCGGACAGAAGAAGTAGTCATTTCAGACGGACGCGGTGAATTTTTAGATCGAAACGGCGAGGCACTTCTCACAAAAGAAGAGCCTGCGGTCATCATATTTCCTTTCCTGCAATACGACCTCCCTCACTTAAAACAAACTGCTTCTATACTTGAGATGGAAGAAGATGAATTGAAGAGCCAGCTGACAGTAACGAAGAAACCACTCATTTTAAAAGATGATATCACGAAAAAAAAGCTGAAAGACATCAATGATATGAAATATTCAGGTGTTTACGGCGTATATATGAAAGAGAAGGACAAAAAAAGACTTGCCCTCCACACATTAGGTTTCACAAGCGAGAATCCAGAACTCTTGAGAAAGCGTTATCCGGACAAAAAAGAGCTTTCAATCCGCACTGAGATCGGTACATTCGGTTTGGAAAGTACATTTGACGAATTTCTATTACCAGAGCAAGACACAAAATTGTTATATCATGTGGACGGAAGGGGAAACCCTTTGTTTGGGATGGACGTCAAATATACAGCAGAAGCTCATTCGTTTTATCCGCTGCAAGTGCAGACAACCATGGACGTAGACATGCAGAGGGAAATGGAGAATGTTCTCAAAGCACAAGGTGTTGAAAAAGGCGGAGCGGTTCTGCTCGACATTCAAAATAGCAGTGTGCTGGCGATGGCGAGTGTTCCAAATGTGACCAGCAAAAACCGGCATGAGGCAAGAAATTACATGCTGACCGCAATGGCTCCCGGGTCTGTATTTAAAACGGTCGTACTTGCCGCAGCGATTGAAAAAAACTTGAACCAGCCACAAACGATGTATGATTGTCGAAAGAATTTATATGGAGAGCCAGAAGGAAAGCAGGAAGTACTGAATCTGTCTGAAAGCTTTGCGCAAAGCTGTAATTATACATTTGCGACACTCGCTGAGCAGCTCATCCAAACAGATGATCAAATCCTTGAAAAGACAGCTTCAAAGCTTGGGCTTGTGGATCGAGCCGGCTGGGAAGGGGATGTATACCATAAGCAACAATTCAAACAGTTTGATCGTGAAGAAACAGGCAGTGTGTGGGGAGATAAAAGAGACAAGCATGTCAAAAAAGCCATTGCGCAAACGGCAATTGGTCAAAAAAATGTTAAAACAACCCCCTTACAAATTGCCAATATGATGGCAACGATTGCAAGGGGCGGAGAACGAAAAGAAGTGAGGATTGCAGATAAAGTGATGTATCAAAACGGAACAACGATGCTATCCTTTCAAAACAAACGACCTGATGGTGACAGTATTGACCGCTATACAGCTCAAACCTTGCAAAAGTACTTAAGGCAGGTGGTGACGTCTGACAAAGGAACAGGAAGAAGATTTCAAGACCTGCCGTTCCATATAGCAGGGAAATCAGGCACTGCCCAAACCGGCAGCAAAGATAAACAGGGGAATCCACTTTATCACAAGTGGTTTGCCGGATACTTTCCGGCAGAAAAACCAAAATACGCTCTCGTCGTTGTTCACCTTGATGAGGCAAGTGGCCGGGCTAAGACAAATGAAGCGTTTTATGATATTGTAAAAAAGGTCAATGAAATTGAAAAGAAACAGACATAGAACATCCCTTCATGTCATGTTAGAATAGTAACGACTTAGGGAACAGAGGCAAAGGAGTGCAGAGATTTTGAGTAGAAATTCTCGATTTGAACATCGTGATAAGCGCAGAAAGGCGAATATGGTGCTTAACATATTAATTGGTATCGTTGTGGTGCTTATTTTGGTTGTCGCATCGAGTTTGTTAATTTTTAATAGACCACCGAAAGATGTAGCCAACGAACCATCCAAAACAGCACCTGCATCGAGTGAAAATAAACAAAACTCAGAAGAAGATGTGAAAGATCAAAAGAAAGATACATCCGATGATGCGGATGCAAAAAAAGATGATTCATCTGATCAAAAAGACGATACAAAGAAAACAGATGATGAAGAAGAGCCAAACAAAGATGCGTTAAAAGATGCCACAGAAACAGATGGCGGTAAAACAAGTGACGTAGACAAAACATATGAAAACGATAACTGGGAGCCTGTAGGAACAGAGCAATCGGGATCACATACAGCAACCTATGATGCTAACTCAAAAGACTGGAAAGAAATGATCAAAGCCATGTCCTATGCGACAGGAATCTCAGAAGATCAAATGACTGTTATTTGGTTAGGAAATAACGGAGGACCTCAAGATGCAAAAGGAACCATCCGTGATAAATCAACAGGTGAACGCTACCGTGTAGAAATTACGTGGGTGGACGAAAAAGGCTGGAAACCTGTGAAGGTTGAAAAATTAAAATAAAAAAGATGCATACAAAAAGGCTAAAATGAACTTCATTTTAGCCTTTTTCTTCTTTTCAGCGTGATAGAAAACCTTTGCAGTCTAGGAAGGACTAGCACCGGCGCACAGACCTGACTGCCTACACGCTGATCTTTTTTTATGAGACATTCGCTTTAAAATGAACAACTGCTGTATACAAAATCTTATCATCAATGACAGTCGTTTGATGACTCACAGAATGAACAGTCAGCAAGATCGCCTGATTATGTTCAATTTGTTTTTGGATCTTTTGTTCAAGTTCTTTTAAAGACGTTGCTTCAAAAAATTCAATTTTGTCCTTTAAAAAATCCAGTTGAAAATCCATTTCATTCATCCCTCCATGCTCTAGATTCATCATAATCTCTCCCATTCAAAAGGGCAAATATTTTTCCACCCCACTCAGTATTTTTTAGTAGGAAAGAATCAGAAGATGTGGTAGGATAGGAACTGTTCGACGGAATAAAACATACTATACGGATAGGAATAAATAGATAAAGTGGAGGGAAAGAAAAATGGGACGTGAGTTTCTTTCTTTATTTGATCATTGGGCTGAATCTTATGATGACACTGTAAGTGGTCATGACGAGCAGTATAAAGAAGTGTTTCGCCGGTATCCGGCCATTCTAAAAGAGATTACTCGCCGTGCAGGTCAACATGTCATTGAGTTTGGAAGCGGCACAGGAAACCTAACGGCGGCACTGCTTCAAGCAGATAAGAAAGTGTTTGGCGTTGAACCTTCAGAGGCCATGAAGAAAGCGGCTCTTCAAAAAGGAATACCAAATGTATTTCATGACGGAGATTTTTTATCGTTTCCATCCCCACCTTTTGAGCCTGATACGATCGTCAGTTCATATGCTTTCCATCATTTAACGGACGAAGAAAAAAAACAAGCCATTCACACCTATGGCAACATCCTTCCCTCAGGTGGTAAAATAGTCTTTGCTGATACAATGTTTCAAAATCAAGCAGCACATCAAGCTGCAACGAACAAAGCGAAAGCCGCTGGGTTCGATCAGCTTGCAGAGGATTTAGAAACGGAATATTATCCATCCATAGGTGTGTTAAAGCAAATCTTTGAAGAAGAAGGTTTTAGCACATCTTTTCATCAAATGAATGATTTTGTGTGGATCGTAGAAGCGAAGAAAAGGGAATGAAAGGATGTTTTTGATTTGAAAATCGCAGTGATAGGTGCAATGGAAGAAGAAGTGACGATTTTAAGAGACCAACTAAAGAATGCCACACAAGAAAACATCGCTGGGTGTGAATTTACAACAGGTGTTTATGAAGATAAAGAAGTGATTTTATTAAAATCAGGGATTGGAAAAGTAAATGCAGCGGTCAGCACAACACTTCTGCTTGACCGCTTTCAGCCAGATTATGTGATCAATACAGGATCAGCTGGCGGTTTCCATCACTCATTAAATGTAGGTGATATTGTCATCTCTACTGATGTTAGACATCATGATGTGGACGTGACGATCTTTGATTACGAATATGGACAAGTGCCAGGATTACCAGCTGCTTTCATCGCAGATGATCAGCTTGTGAAGCTGGCAGAGGAATCTGCTTCAGAAATCGATCATATTCAAGTGGCAAAAGGAACGATTGCAACAGGAGATTCATTTATGGATGATCCTGGTCGTGTCGCGTTTGTGAGAGAGAAATTTCCAGAGCTGTATGCAGTGGAAATGGAGGCAGCAGCAGTTGCGCAAGTTTGCCATCTATTTGAAACGCCATTTGTGGTCGTTCGAGCGTTGTCAGATATTGCTGGGAAAGAATCCAATATCTCTTTTGATCAATTTCTAGAGCAAGCAGCGATTCACTCAACAGACCTTGTCCTGCGTATGATAAAGCAAACACAATAAAAGAAGGGGTTTCCCCCTTCTTTTCCATACAAAGGAAGGGATTTATATGGCTGTCATACATGATATTACGGAATTAATTGGCCACACACCGCTTTTAAAACTGTCAGGGATGGGTGTGCCGGCAGGTGTTGACGTTTATGCAAAACTTGAAATGATGAACCCAGGCGGAAGTATTAAGGATCGCTTAGGTGATATGCTGATTAAAGAAGCGCTGGCATCGGGCAAACTGCGCCCAGGCGGAACCATTATTGAAGCAACTGCAGGAAACACAGGCATCGGGCTTGCGCTAAGTGCAAGAAAACATCAATTGCATCCGATCTTCTGTGTACCAGAACATTTTAGTCAAGAGAAACAACAGCTCATGAAGGCGCTTGGTGCAGAGATTATTCATACACCAAGAAAAGATGGGATGAAGGGTGCGATTGATCGAGCCCTTGAACTAGAGGCAAGCCTTGACAATGCGTATTGTGTCTTACAATTTAAAAACCAAGTAAATCCATTGACTTACTATAAAACGCTCGGGCCAGAAATATGGTCCGACCTCCAGGGGAACATAGACGTGTTTGTAGCAGGAGCGGGCTCTGGCGGAACGTTTCAAGGCTGTGCTGCCTATTTAAAAGAGCAAAAAGAAGCGCTAAAAACAGTGATCGTGGAACCAGAAGGATCTATTTTAAATGGCGGAAAGCCGGGACCGCATAGAACGGAAGGAATTGGCCTTGAATTTATTCCAGATTATATGGAATCGACTTTATTTGACGAGATTTATACCGTCAGTGACGATGATGCTTTCCGAATGGTGAAAGAAGCAGCTGAAAAGGAAGGTGTTCTGATAGGAAGCTCGTCTGGAGCCGCTCTATTTGCCGCTTTAGAGGAAGCGAAAAAGGCATCACCTGGGACGGTGATCGTCACTATTTTTCCTGATAGCAGTGAACGTTATCTAAGTAAAGGTATTTATGAGGGAGGAAAATAAAATGAAGCCAAAAACAATGATGATTCATAGTGGAATCACTGGTGATGAAAAAACAGGAGCCGTGTCTGTTCCCATTTACCAAGTCAGCACCTATAAGCAGCCTAAAGCAGGCGAGCACACTGGATATGAATATTCCAGAACTGCGAATCCAACAAGAACAGCACTGGAAACAGTCATTCGTGATCTTGAAGGCGGGGCAAACGGCTATGCATTCGGTTCAGGGATGGCTGCAATTACAGCTGTGATGATGCTGTTTAACAGCGGAGATCATATCGTACTGACTGACGACGTGTACGGCGGAACCTATCGTGTGATGACAAAGGTGCTCAACCGGATTGGCATTAAAGCCACATTTGTAGACACAAGTGATCCTGAAGCAGTGAAAAAAGCAATTTTACCAGAAACAAAAGCCGTCTATATTGAATCACCAACCAATCCATTGCTGAAAATGACCGATCTACAAGCCATTAGCCGGATCACAAAAGAAGCTGGCATCTTGATGATTGTCGATAATACGTTTTTTACCCCATATTTTCAAAAGCCGATTTCATATGGGGCTGACATTGTCTTGCACAGTGCCACAAAATATTTAGGCGGCCATAGTGATGTGGTGGGCGGACTTGTCGTGACAGCTACTGAAGAGCTTGGTGAAGAACTGCACTTTGTTCAAAACTCTACAGGCGGTATTCTTGGACCGCAAGATGCGTGGCTTCTAATGCGAGGGATGAAAACGCTCGGACTAAGAATGGAAGCACATCAACAAAACGCACAGAAAATTGCTGAGTTTTTAGAACAGCATCCTGCGATTACACGTGTCTATTACCCAGGTTTAACCGCTCACCCAGGTCATGAGCTTGCAAAAACTCAAGCAACAGGCTTTGGCGGTATGATTTCTTTTGATATTGGAAAAGAAGAAAATGTCGACGTGTTTTTAAGCCAATTGAAATTGTTTACAATCGCAGAAAGCCTAGGGGCGGTTGAAAGTTTAATCTCTGTTCCTGCTCGCATGACCCATGCATCCATTCCAAAAGAGCGCAGAGAAGAGCTTGGTATCACAGATGGTTTAATCCGTATTTCTGTCGGTATTGAGGATATTGATGACTTATTACATGATATTGAACAAGGGCTCGACGCAGTAACGAATGGATAGATTTACATGCCCCTCGCTTTCTCTCACTATGGTAAGCTATCAATAGACATTGATAACGGGAAGGTGAATCAAGTGAAGAAAAAGTGGGATGGTTTAGTGACAGATTACAAGCAATACGCTTTTATTTTGCTTGCTGTCAGCACCTTTTTATATATTGGTACGATTTTACCGAATCAGCAACTGCCAGCATCACCAAAAATGCTGATGCTGGCAGTTGATTGTGTTTTCCTATTGGCTGCTTTCCTTTGCGTGAAACGTGCGATCTTTTTTCAAAAAAAGCTACAAGAACTAGATGAAGATTAAGCAAAAAGTCTCCTCATATGATGAGGAGACTTTCAGCGTGTAGACAAACCCTCGCATTCTTTGTCAGTCCTGCGTGCCGGTGCTCACGAATGTCAAATTCGCTCCGCGCCGGTACTGGTCCTTCCTAGAATTCAAAGGTTTTCTATCACGCTGAAAAGAAGACAAAGGGCTAAAATCAAGTTCATTTTAGCCCTTTGTCAACATTCTGAAGTTTCCTCATGTGATGAGGAGACTTTTTTTAATTGCACTGGATAATCGGACAAGAATCACTGTAGAAATTTAGTCAAACACACAAAAATCATCTAATTTACTAAAAACAGGTTTACAAAATGGTGCTTGCTGGATATACTTACAAAGTAATTAAAAACGTAAAGGAGGCTGAAGAATATGTTATTCGTATCTACTTGTGATCAATTCAACAACCAATTTCATCATGTCATCAGCCTGTGGAAGAGCTCGTGTCCTTCCTTTACCTTTTACGGTTCACGCTACAAAACTGTTTAAGTAAACGAGGATTTCACGTATCATCCATCGCAGGTTAGAAGACACTGTCTTTTGATCTGCATTTTTGTGTGCCCGCAGGTCAACTGATAAAGAAGATCTGCGGGCTATTTCGCGTGCTGCGAACTGAAGGGAGGTGAGCGTATATGACAATCCATTTATTTTTTATTACTTTGACGATCCAGCGTAAATACAAGGACATTGAAACCGTTCTTTATGAACAACAAGTCGAAACGTTTTATGAAGAAATGAAGCAGAAACAACTAAAGTACATGAACTAAAAAGGACAATAAAAACATGAAAAGGAGGAGATTGACATGTTTATGATGCTTGCAATGCTTGATTGTTATACAAGGGAGAAGGACCAGGTTTAGACACGCTCCACATTGATCACCTGCACATATGATAACCGTAAAAGGAGATTGTGAGGTGATCAATGAATGTCGATGTCACCATATATGAGGTTTCCGTCAGTGGGGCACGGGTATGCGTCTATTCCGCATTCTTTAAAGCACGGGTACGGCAATCCATACAGAATGCAAAGAGAGCAAGAAGAAATGCTCAGACGCTATATGTACAATTATCCAACCTATTGGTATTAAAGAAAAGGAGCAGGAAACGTTATCGTTTCCTGCTCCTTTTACATTAGCAAATCCAGCTTGCACCGATGATGATTAACAAAATGAACAGTACAACAAGCAATGCGAATCCGCCTGCAAAACCGCCACCGTAGCCACCGCAGTAGCCTCCAGAATAACCGCCAAAGCCCATAATCTAGCACCACCTTTATCTAATCAAGATACATTCATAAAATATGCAGCTCATGCAGAAAACGAAATCAATCTGAGCACAATTAATGAAAATGCCTATTTGTTTAAATATTTTTCATTACGTGCGAAACATTTTCAGAAAAGGTGCCGTCTAATAAAAGACAAAGAAATTAGGACTAGGTCTTAACTTTTGTTAGGCGAGAGCCGATATGAAAAGTAAGAAAATTCGTAAATAGTTTTATTTACTGGTGCAAAGCAGGTGTTGACATTGATTCAAAGCTGGATTGGAAAACAAATGAGGGAACCAAAGGGCTTGTTCTCAAAATGGGTTGCCCGCTATATGGAAAAAAATCATCATAATATCAATCAATGGACGATTCAACTCTTAAATATACAAGAAAACGACCGGATTTTAGAAATTGGTACTGGAAGAGGTATGACATTATCTAAAGTAGCGGAAAAACTTGATCGAGGGAAAGTATATGGAATCGATGCTTCGCGTCATATGGTAAAATACGCGAAAAGAAAACATAAGAGGCTTGTCGAGCAGGAAAAAGCCGTTATCACACTTGGAAAAGCTGAGCAATTACCTTTTGAAGACAGATCATTCAATAAATTGTTCACAGTGCAGACCATCTATTACTTGCCAGATATCGAACAAGTCATGAAAGAGGTATATCGTGTTCTTCAAGTGGATGGAGAAGTATTCTTATCTTTTCAAAAGCAGGAACTAATGAAGGAACAAAAACGCTCACAGTCTCTTTCAACGTACAGTGAAGAAGACATCAGCTGTCTTTTTTCAGCGTATCACTTTAGAGACGTCTCTGTTTACCATTATGATACATACATCTGTATCAAAGCCTTAAAATGATGAAAATATTTCCCAGGTAATGAACAAGCACTCAAAAAAAGGCTCTTCGCCAGAAGGGCCTTTTTTGCATGTGGGAATTGATCATTCATCAATAAAAAAGACTCTTCACAAGAAGAGTCTTTTGCATTCATTTCATATGTAGGGGCCAGCCAGGTGTGTAAGGAATGATAGTATATATAAGGAATTTGTTTGTCGATTAAGGATACCTGTCTGGCTTATTCCTTATATCGACAATGTTCTGCAAATGTTTAGCTTTTTTTTCAATATTTTCTTTTTTATTTGACTGGAAAATACATTTTTCTCTCCTAGATAGACATTTATCACTTATTTTTTGAGTCAATGTGCGGTTAAAAGAAGGAAAAAGCCCGAGAAAGAGAGAATTTTGGAGAGACTTCATTTTTAAACAAAAAGGGAGGAATGAAAACATGTCGGGAAACAAAGGTGTCGTTTACAAAGGAGCAGGAAATGTAGCAGTTGAGGATATTGGATACCCTGATTTGGTTTTAAGGGATGGCCCTGGTGTACCTAAAGCCAATGTTGGACGTAAGTGTGAGCATGGCGTCATTTTAAAAGTGGTGACAACAAACATTTGCGGGAGCGACCAGCACATGGTAAGAGGGCGTACAACTGCGCCTGAAGGACTTGTCCTTGGTCATGAAATTACTGGTGAAGTCGTTGAAGTTGGACGAGATGTAGAGTTTATCCAAAAGGGTGATCTCGTATCAGTTCCATTTAATATTGCCTGTGGTCGCTGCGTCATGTGTAAAGAACAAAAAACCCATGTGTGTTTAAATGTGAACCCCGATCGACCTGGATCAGCTTATGGATATGTAGATATGGGCGGATGGGTTGGCGGCCAATCAGAGTACGTCATGGTGCCATATGCTGATTTCCAGCTACTCAAATTTCCGGACAAAGATCAGGCGATGGAAAAAATACTTGATTTGACGATGCTTTCTGATATTTTCCCGACAGGTTTTCATGGTGCGTATTCGGCTGGCGTAAAACCAGGCTCTACTGTCTATATTGCTGGTGCAGGGCCAGTAGGTCTTGCAGCAGCGCATTCCGCTCAGCTCCTTGGCGCTTCTGCTGTCATCGTCGGCGATCTCAATGAACAAAGGCTCGAGCAGGCGAGAAGCTTTGGCTGCGAAACGATTAATTTACGAAAACATGATCGAATCGGTGAACAAATGACAAACATCCTTGGAGAGCCAGAAGTCGACTGTGCGGTCGATTGTGTCGGTTTTGAAGCTTCGGGTCATGGAGATCAAGGAGAAGCACCAGCCACCGTTTTAAATACAATTATGGATATTACCAAAGTTGGCGGTAAACTTGGAATTCCAGGACTTTACGTCACAGAAGATCCAGGTGCTGTGGATGAAGATGCAAAAGTTGGATCTCTGAAAGTGCGAATTGGACTTGGCTGGGCCAAAGCCCATACCTTTGTGACAGGCCAAACCCCTGTCATGCAATATCACCGCAGCTTGATGAAATCTATTTTAAGCGGAAGAGCACAAATCGCCAAAGCCGTTAATGCGACAGTCATTTCCCTTGATCAGGCCCCTAAAGGATATAGCGATTTTGATTCGGGTGTGGCGAAGAAATTTGTGATTGACCCGCATGGCATGATTTCTAAATAATGATCCATCGAAAAAAACTTACAGGATTTTTCCTGTAAGTTTTTTTGTTTATAAATATAAAAAGACCTATACTGTTCTTCTACATTTCATAACGTGATAAAATGAGTAAATTGGAAAAAATGATCTTTAGTTGAAAGACATACCATAAAACAGTTGGCAATGATTGGACAGGATTATGATAGATAGGAAGAATAGAGGAGAGATTGCGATTGCTAAAAGTACAAAACATCATCAAAAATTATGAAGGTAAACAAGTATTAAAAGGGGTTAGCTTCCACTTAAAACAAGGTGAATCATTTGGACTGTTGGGCCCTAATGGTGCAGGGAAATCAACCTTAATCGGTATCATGACAGGACTTATACATGCAACGAGCGGGACTATTACGATTGGAGGCATTGATCTACATAAAGAAACAAAGCATGCACAGCAATTGATTGGCATTGTTCCGCAAGAGATCGCTTTATATTTAGATATGTCAGCAAAAGAAAATTTAACGTTTTGGGGGAAAATGTATGGACTTAAAGGAGAAGAACTAAAAAGCAGAGTACAAGAAATCCTTGAATTAATTGGTCTGGGCAATAGAGCGAATGATAAGGTGAAAGTATTCTCAGGAGGGATGAAAAGAAGAGTGAATATCGGATGTGCGATTTTGCATAGGCCAAAACTATTAATAATGGATGAGCCTACAGTGGGTATAGACCCGCAATCCAGAAATCATATATTAGAAACAGTTAAAACGCTAAATAGTGAAGGAATGACGATTATTTATACGAGTCATTACATGGAGGAAGTCGAATATCTATGTGAAAAAATAGCTATTATGGATCAAGGTTCTTTCATTAAGGTAGGTGATTTAAATGAATTGGCTGAGCTTGTTGGAGAAAAAAGAGAAATCATTTTTACGATTAAATGTGAACAAGGACAAAAGGATATGGAGCGAGTGTGCCAATATATAAATGAATATCACCCACTGAATGACTTTATGGTGCAGGGAAATCAAATCAAATTATTTGATGACAATCCTCAGCATTTACTAAGTCAACTTATTCAAGGTGTAACTGCATTAAATGTTCAATTAATTTCAGCAGAAGTTGTAGAACCAAATTTAGAAAATGTATTCTTGTATTTCACAGGTAAGAAATTACGAGACTAGACCGAATAGAGGTGAGTATATGAGTATTTGGGTTGTACTGAAAGATCTATTATTGTTTTTTAGGGACAAGAAAAGCTTTTTTACTCTTTTTTTTATGCCTATCATATTAATTGCTATATTAGGTGCAGCATTTGGAGATAACATGAAGAAAGATAGCGAAATTAGGATCAATTCATTTCGAGTAGGAATAACAGATCAAGATAAGTCCGCTACAAGTAAAATGTTTCTTTCAACATTGTCTAAGAGTGAACTCAGTGACATATTTGAAGTGAAGGTCACCTCGAAAAATCAGCTAGAGAAAGATTTAAATAGTAGAGACATTACAATGGGTATAATCATCAAGCCGAATTTTGAAAAAAGCATATTAAATCACGATCATGTGCAATTGAATATTTTGAAAGGACCTAATTCAAGCTTACAGGAAATGGTCCTAGAAAATGTGGTTTTGCAATTCTTTCAAAATTATCATATGAATCGTATTCTGGTGCCGTTGAATCAAGGTAAAGAAGTGGAGGTCGTGTCTGATCAACTGAAAAATGAACTAGTGAACGAAAGGAATATTCATATCAACAGCCAGCCGATTACATCCTTCCAATACTACGCAGGCGGGATGGGTGTGCTTTTTTTATTAATGACTGTTGTTTTCTTGGTTGGCAGTATGATAGAGGAAAAAGAAGAAGAAGTCTATAAAAGACTACTAGTATCAAAGTTAAGCAATACTAGTTATATCATTGGAAAGTTATTGGGCATTTTTTTAATGAGTATGATTCAACTTGCGGTCATTATTTTATTTACTAGTTTTGTCTTTAAGGTGAATTGGGGAGAGCCTTTTACTGTTGTTATGATCGGATTTAGTTTTATATTAAATGCTGCGGGTTTAGGGGTGCTGATTGGTTCTTTTATCAATAGAGAAAAAACGTTTAACAGTGTGGGGATTTTAGGAACTCAAGTGTTAGCTGCTTTAGGTGGGAGTATGGTGCCCTTATACTTATTCCCACAATGGTTGATGAATATCAGCTATTTTTTACCTAATTCTCTTGCACTTCAAATGTTTTTGAAAAGTATGGCAGGTGCTGATTTTAGTGAAATTCAAAGCGGATTATTACTTAGCTGTGGGATGGGACTAGCTTTCTTCATCATTGCTTTATTAAGAATGTCTTTTGAAAGGAAGCATCGCTATGCATAAAATATTAGCCATTATCACGTTAAAGTTAAAAGAAACATTAAAGTCTCCATTGGCTCTCATTTTTTTATTTGTTATGCCAATCATATTTAGTTTTATCTTTGGCAGCACGGCATCAGATACAAAGAAACCCACAGTTGCTTTTGTTCAAAATCCTCAACAAGACGAACTCAATCAGGAAATATTAAAAATGCTCAAAAAGAACACGACATTTCTTTGGATAAAGGCGTCTGAAATTGAAGCGGAAGAATTAGTATCTGATGAAAAGGTAATTGCGTCGGTTAAAGTCTCTGATCAATTAGAGTCCCATTTAAAAGAAAATAAAGAGATTTTTGATGTGACAGTTTATAAGAAAACTGAGGAATATGCAGTCTTATCTCCCTATTTAAAAGAGGCAGCAGCGATCATTTATCAGATCAATTACGGTGTGAAAGATCAGAGAAGTGCTTCTCTCACCACTGCATTGAATAAGTTAAATGAATCTGGCACCATTTCGTTGGTTGAAAAAAATCAAGATGGTCAAGCAAGCCAGCAACCAAATTTAATACCGCTTGGCTTTACCATTATGTTTATGATGTTTGCGATTTCAAGCTCTTTGTCATCTATACATTTGGAGTATAAAAATTATACATGGCAAAGATTGCTTTCGAGTCCAATCCATAAAATATATGTACTTCTGGGCTATTTAATGGCATATTTCCTTCTTGGATGGATACAATTGGGTGTTCTTTTGACCATCTTATCTATTTTCTTTAATGTCTACTTAGGCAACCTGTTTCTTATTTTATTGTTCGGATCTTTTGTTATAGGCCTTGTCGTAAGTTTAGGGTTTATGATAGCTACTTTATCTCAAACAAAAAAACAAGCTGAAATCTTTAGTGCAATTGTCATTGTAGGATCGTGCATGCTGGGTGGTATTTATTGGCCTCTAGATATCGTTCCAGACATTATGAAGAAGATTTCTTTGACTATACCGCAAACATGGATGATGTCTGGTTTTGGTGAGATCATGAGCGGCAATGTTAATCTTTCTATCTTATTATTAGATGCGACGGTTTTAATTGCTTGTACGGTGATCTTTATGATCATTGGTTTGAAGAGTATCAGATCCTATTAATCCTTTGTTCTTCTAAAAAGCCCTCTATAGCTATGTAGAGGGCTTTTTGTATACACGTGATTTACTTTAAATGATTGGATAACTCGTTAATATTTAATGGTGAAAGAAATTGAAGGCTGCCCAAATAAATATTTCACATTACCCATTGAGAAGGATATATTCCTCTGTTAAATCAACAAACGCCTTCAAAGCAGGAGACATCCATTTATTTTTATGCCAGAATAGTTGGATTTTCGTTGTGAGACAGGGCCCCATCCAATTGATTTTAATCATATAGCCTTCTGTTATTTCTCTTTTTATAGAAATTTCGGGAAGTACAGCAATTCCTAGACCAGCCATTACACATTTTTTTATGGCTTCTACATCTGCTAGTTCTAGTTTACTTCTCGGTTTTGCTCCTGCCTGTGTCAAAGAGTGTTCGAAGGCATAACGATAATCGCAGTCTTCAGTTAACAACAATCTTTGCTCGTCTAAATCGATAGGATGTACTTTTTGTTTTTTGCTCAATGGATTTGTTGGACAGCATACAATGGCCATCGGTTCATCTTTTAATTCTTTTACAATTAAATGTGAGGATACGACAGGATTCATCGATAATAGGGCGACATCAATTTGTCCTTCCAGTAATAGATTTAAAACATCCTTTTCAGCTATTCCGGGACGGAAAATCAGTTCTACTTTAGGATACGTTGTTTGAAAGTCCGTTAAAATATGAGGAAGTCGATAGGTACATTGTGTTTCAGATGCACATATTCTCAAAATGCCGCTTGGCTCACTCATCCCGCCAACAGCCTCTAATGCTTCTCCTGTTAAACCTAAAATCTTATCCGTATAATCTTGAAACCTCATGCCAGATTCTGTTAAAATTACCCTTTTTCCAAGCCTTTCAAATAGAGGGGTTCCTAACTCTTCTTCTAATGCAGCGATATTTGCCGTGATACTAGATTGAGCATAGCCAAGTATTTGTGCTGTTTTTGTAAAGTTTAATACTTTTGATGCTGTTTGAAACATCATCAGTTGCTTTATTTCCAACGTCAATCCCTCCTAAATCGGATGAGCCGATTGATGCAATCAGAAAACTTCTATAGATAGATCATAACATTTTTACTATGATAAAAGTAGGCGCTTTCATTATTTAGAATGTTCAGATTTTATAGGGGGGATGGCTTTGTTTGAAACGATTGTCAATTCAATAAATGACTTTTTATGGACATATATTTTAGTCGTTATGTTAATAGGGATTGGAATCTACTTTACGATGAGAATGAAGTTTATGCAAATTGTCTTACTAAAAGAGATCTTCCGTTCTATTTTTGAAAAAGCTCCAAAAATAAAAGGGAGTCAAGACATTTCTTCAATGCAAGCTTTCTTTATCGGAGCAGCGACGAGGATTGGAACTGGAAATATGGCAGGTGTTGCTATTGCCATCACAGTTGGTGGTCCTGGAGCTATTTTCTGGATGTGGTTTGCAGCAGTTTTAGGGGGAGCTTCTGCATTTGTCGAAAGCACACTCGCTCAAATATATAAAGTGAGAACAAGTGATGGTTTTAAAGGGGGGCCAGGCTATTATATACAAAAGCAATTTGGACTGAAATGGCCAAGTAGGATCTTTGCCTTTTCTGTTATTCTTAGTTTTGGCTTGATTTTTAATGCAGTACAAACGAACACCATCACAAATGCCTTTCGATATTCATTTGGTATCAGTCCAATTGGCATGGGGGTATTCGTAACCATTCTTACGGCTCTCATCATTTTTGGTGGTGTAAAGAGAATTGCTCGCTTTACCCAAATCATTGTGCCAATCATGTCCTCATTTTATATTATCTTAGCACTTTATGTGATTGTGACAAATATCGCTGATGTACCCGCAGCATTAGCAAGTATTATGAAAAGTGCGTTTGGATTAGAGCAAATGGTTGGAGGCGGAATCGGCGCTGCAATAATGAACGGTGTCAAACGCGGTTTATTTTCCAATGAAGCAGGAATGGGAAGTGCGCCAAATGCAGCAGCTGCTGCCCATGTTTCACACCCAGTAAAACAAGGGTTTGTTCAATTATTAGGCGTATTTTTTGATACATTAGTTGTTTGTAGTTGTACAGCATTTATTATTATGCTATCAACAGTAGAAACAGCAGGTGATTTGTCAGGTATTGAAATTACTCAAGCTGCAATGGCGCAGCATTTCGGTTCTTGGGCTAGTATTTTCTTAGCATTTGCGATCTTTACTTTTGCATTTAGCTCCATTGTAGGTGGCTACTATTACGGTGAAGCCAATATCGGTTTTATTCATCACAGTGTAACCGCGCTATTCGTGTATCGAATCACTGTTTTAATGATGATCATGTTTGGTGCTCTCGCCAACTTACAAATCGTTTGGACGTTAGCGGACTTGTCGATGGCGATTATGGCTATTGTTAACTTGGTTGCCATTGCGATTTTAGGCAAATTTGCTTTTGCTGCTCTAAATGATTACATGGGACAAAGAAAGGTAGGAAAGAACCCTGTTTTTTACGCTTCTACCATTCCAGGTTTAAAAGGAATAGAATGGTGGGGAGTAGAAAAACAAGCGATTAAATCAACAAATGAAGGGGTAGAAAATCAATGATAAATTTTGAATATGATTGTCATACGAAAATGATCATGGGGACTGGAAAATCTAAAGATATTGCCTCTATTGTAGAGGACATTGTTTTGCCTAGTGCTACAATTATGATTGTGACTGACCCTGGTGTAAAAAGCGCAGGATTGGTGACGCCTATTGAAGCGTATTTGCAAGAAGCTGGTTATGCCGTTGTCGTCTTTGATCAAGTATCTCCAAACCCAAGAGATCATGAATGTCTAATGGGTGCAGAGCTCTTTAGAAAAGTACAAGCATCAGCGGTTATTGCGATTGGCGGAGGCAGCCCAATGGATACGGCAAAAGCCATTGCTTTATTAGGTCCAAATGGCGGTAATCCTGAAGAGTATATAGCAGGGAAGAAGGCCTATACAAATGTATCACCCTTAATTTGTATTCCAACCACGGCTGGAACTGGCTCTGAGGTGACCCGTTCATCTGTGATTACGTTAGCTGCTTCACATAAAAAAATCACCTTAAAACATGCCTTGCTTCGACCAACTATTGCGATTTTGGATCCTGTTCTTACTTCTACGGTGCCAAAAAGTATAACAGCGGCAACAGGTGTTGATGCACTGGTCCATGCGATTGAAGGCTATACATGTAAAGAAACAAACCCTATTTCTAAGGCGATGGGGGCAAGCGCAATGAAAACCATTGTGACCTATTTACCGAAGGCGTATGAAGACGGGTCTGATTTAGAAGCAAGATACAAAATGCAGGAAGGCAGTTTACTCGCTGGCTTATGCTTCGGTTCCGCTGATGTAGCAGCCGTGCATTGTTTAGCCGAAGCGCTCGGCAGTCTTTATGATACGCCTCATGGTATCGCAAATGCTGTGTTTTTACCTTATGTCATACAATTTAATGCAGCTGAAAACAAATCATTGCACATAGAGCTTGCAAACATCATGGGCTTTGCAGATAAAACGGATGCAGATGATGTGGCGATTCAAAAATTAATGGATGGTATGTATACATTCACAAAGAATTTAGGTATTCCATCACTAAAAGAATTATCTTATGTAAAAGTAGAAGATTTTGAAAAAATGGCTGAACTAGCAGAACAAAACAACTCTACAAAAAGCAATGTTCGTGCCGTTACGAAAGCGGACTACTTAGATATACTAAAGGCTGCTTTTTAAGTCATACAGAAAAAGAGCCGAATAGAATGACTGAATGATATACACAAACTTTCCCAGACTTTACACAAGAAGCAAACGACTATGTCGTCAATATGGAGAATTACAAATATACCACCCTCCTAATGTATGATTTAGGTGGTGGTTTTTCTATGTCCCATTTGACTAGGTATCATGTATACATGAGTGGTATGATAGACGACAACATCTCATGAGAGAAAGGATAGGATAAACGATGAACTTTCACAATAAAACAGTTGTCATCACTGGCGCAGCCAATGGAATTGGTGAGTCGATTGCGTATGGCTATGCGAAAGAAGGGGCGCGTGTTGTGCTTGCGGATATTGACGAAGAGAAGGGCAAGCGCTTGGAAGATCAGCTGAAAAAGGAGTCCTTTGAGGCTTTTTTTAAAAAGACGGATGTGAAACAAGAGAAGGATATTCAAGACATCATGTCGGCTGCTGTGGCTCGTTATCAAACGATCGATATTCTCATCAATAATGCAGGGGTTATGTGTACAAAATCGCCTTATGAGCTAACGGTTGATGAGTTTGATCATGTGCTGCATACAAACCTACGAGGTGCTTTTTTATGTGCAAGGGAAGCGGCACGTTATATCAAAGAGAATCCAAACGGCGGTTCCATTGTGAATATTTCATCTACCCGTGCGACCATGTCAGAGCCTCATACAGAAGCGTATGCTGCATCAAAAGGCGGGATATCAGCACTTACTCATGCGCTGGCTGCTTCTTTTAGTCAGGATCACATAACAGTAAACAGCATTTCCCCTGGATGGATTGAAACGAAGGATGAGAAAAGCCTGCGAGAAATTGACCATCAGCAGCATCTTTCCAATCGAGTAGGAACACCAAAGGATATTGTCAAAGCTTGTTTTTATTTAACAGACGAAGACAATCAATTTGTGACAGGAACCGATTTGGTTGTTGATGGCGGCATGACGAGAAAAATGATTTATGCGGATTAACATGAAAAAACATTGACGCCCTGACGGAGGCGCAGTACAATATAGAACAATTCAGCTGAAGATCGTGATGAAAAAAAGATAAAGCGCAAATAGAGAAGAGTATGTAATGGCTGCCTCACACAGAGAACTCCGTGAAGCTGAGAAGGAGCTGGGAAGCGTTACAGAACCAAGCCTCTTAGCTCTGCACCGGATTCATTGTGATGGTGGTGCAGCGGCATTCTCCCGTTATAGAGATGGGTTAGCGATAACCTGCTAAGGTTCATCTGGTAACAGGTGAATGAACTGAGGTGGCAACGCGGAGTCAATCCCGTCCTCAAGACAGAAATGTCTTGGGGGCGGGATTTTTTTATGAAAAAGGAGGGCACCACGATGAAAAAACATTGGCGGGATATGAGCATGTTACTTGGAGCGATTGGTATTGCGAACATAGGAGAATGGATTTATATGATTGCTCTCCATCTGCTGATTTTTCAGGAAACGGGCTCCGTTCTTGCTGTAACAGCCGTCTATATGTTAAGACCTGTCTCGGCTCTTTTAACAAATAGCTGGTCTGGTAGTTTAATAGATAGACTGAATCAGCGGAATGTCATGATCAGTCTAGATCTATGCCGGGCCATTCTGATTGCTTGTTTACCCTTTGCCTTATTTTCAGGCCACTTATTGATCGTATATGTGATGCTATTTCTCATTCATATGGCACAAGCCATGTTTCATCCAGCTTCGATGGTGTATATGACAGCACTAATCCCGGCGGATAAACGAAAACGGTTTAATGCCATTCGATCTTTGCTTCAGTCTGGTGGATTTTTACTCGGACCCGCCGTAGCAGGGTTGCTTTTTCTCATTGGTACACCAGTCCTTTCAATTTATGTAAATGCAATCTGCCTTTTGATATCTGCTGTTTTGACGATGTGTTTACCGATTTTGTCAAAAGCAGCCGGGGCACAAAAGGGCTTTTCTCTCTCGGTATTAAAGGAAGATGCAAAACTTGTATTTCGTTTCAGTCTCACATCCCGGCAAGTGATGGCCGTGTATTTATTATTTAGTGCCGCCATCACGGTGCTGCCGACTGCGATTGACTCACTTGAAGCAGCTTTTGCAAAGGAAGTGCTGATGTTGACCAATACCGAATATGGGTTTCTTGTCAGTGTAGCTGGAGCAGGGATTATCGCAGGGGCATGTCTCAATACGGTCATTGTCGAAAGGCTGCCTATCTCAGTGATGCTTGGTGCGGGGAGTTTGTTTGTGGCTTTTGGATACTTGATCTATGCTTTTTCAAGCACATTGACTGTCGCAGCAGCTGGCTTTTTTGTTCTCGCTTTCTTTTTAGCATTTGCAAACACCGGTTTTATGACTTTTTATCAAACGAATATCCCGGTAGAGGTTATGGGGAGAGTGGCAAGTTTTTATGCGTTATGTGAAGCTGTTCTGACGATGATGATGACAGGAATATGCGGCGCATTGGCGCATGTTTTATCGATACGTACTTCTGTCATGATTGGCTGCCTATGTATGCTTCTTATTTGTCTGTTGCTATGTTTTGTCATTTTTCGTCCATTGACTGTCAAAAAAATAGTGCATCTTACTTAGAAAATTAAAAAAATTATGTTATCATTATTTAAGTAAGTTAATTAAATTGATGAGAAAAGGAGTCTTACAAATGAAAGCACTACGCTGGCACGATCAAAAGGACATTCGACTAGAGGAAATTGACGAACCAACAGTTGCTCCAGGAAAAGTGAAACTGAAAGTAAAATGGTGCGGCATTTGTGGTAGTGATTTACATGAATATTTAGGCGGACCAATCTTCATTCCTGTGAATGAACCTCATCCACTTACAAAAGAAAAAGCACCCATTACACTGGGACACGAGTTCTCTGGTGAAATTGTAGAAGTTGGAGAAGGCGTGAGTAATTACAAAGTAGGCGATCGAGTGGTTGTTGAACCTATTTTTGCAACTCACGGGCACCAAGGTGCTTACAACTTAGATGAAAACATGGGCTTCTTAGGACTCGCTGGTGGCGGTGGAGGATTCTCTGAATATGTATCTGTCGATGAAGAATTACTTCATTTGTTACCAGACGAAATTTCATATGAGCAAGGTGCACTTGTTGAACCTTCTGCAGTTGCTTTATATGCCGTTCGTTCTAGTAAAGTACAAGCTGGTGATACAGCAGCTGTGTTTGGCTGTGGACCAATCGGTTTACTTGTCATTGAAGCATTAAAAGCAGCTGGTGCTACTGACATTTATGCAGTGGAATTATCAAAAGAGCGCCAAGAAAAAGCAAAAGAACTTGGAGCGATCATTGTAGATCCTTCTCAGTATGAAGATGTTGTTCAAGAAATCTCACGCCGTACAAATGGTGGAGTCGATGTTTCTTTTGAAGTGACAGGTGTACCTGTTGTATTGAAGCAAGCAATCCAATCAACTAGAATTTCAGGTGAAACAGTCATTGTAAGCATTTGGGAAAAAGGCGCAGAAATTATGCCGAATGACATTGTCATTAAAGAACGTACAGTCAAAGGAATCATCGGCTATAGAGACGTATTTCCATCTGTATTAAACTTAATGAGAAAAGGCTATTTCTCTGCAGATACACTCGTCACGAAGAAAATTAAGCTGGACGATGTGATCGAAGATGGCTTCCATGCATTAATCAATGAAAAAGATCAAGTGAAAATTTTAGTCAGTGCTGAATAAGTAGGACGATAAAGAGAATGGCAGATGCCGTTCTCTTTTTTTAACGTCCAAGAGATTTTCCGTACACGCTGACTCGTTTCTCTAACAAAGCAAAAGCGAGTTCAAAGAAAATACTAAGCATCCAATAGATCAAAGCAGAGACAAGATACGTTTCTAAAAATTTGTAGCCGTCATTTGCAATGATGCGAGAAATCCCCATGATTTCCAGTACACCAATTGTAAACGAAAGGGATGTGGCTTTTAACAGCTGAATGAGCTGATTCCCAAGGTTTGGCAGGGCAACCACAAACGCTTGCGGTATAATAATGCGCATCATCGCCTGTCTGGTGGTCATGCCAACGATTTTCGCCGCTTCAAGCTGCCCTCTGTCTACCGCAAGGAGTGCGCTGCGGACCACTTCTGTTAAATGTGCGGCTGAATGCAGGCTGAAGGTGATAAGGGCAACGGTAAGCGGGGAGACCATATCCGGGTGAAAGGTCAACCCAAAAGTGCTATTCATTTTGGTCAGAACAAATGGAATGCCATAAAAGAAAGCAAACAACTGAACAATGAGAGGTGTTCCTCTAAAAAATGAGACATAGAGCGTGACCAGCTGGCGGAGCACAGGGATACGAAAGAGGCGAATGAAAGCAAAAACAGATCCAATCAAAAGGCTCACAGCCATAGAAACAAGTGCAATCAATAAGGTAAAGGGAACGCCTTTTAGAATATGTGGTATTTGGTCAATCGCAAATGATATATCAATGGTTTGCATCAAATCGCCTCCTTAGCGTGACAGGCTGGTGCGGCCTTTCACAAATTTTCTTTCCAGTAGCATCGTGATCAGTTCAATACTGATGCAAATCAGCCAATACACAATTGCAATGATGACGTACACTTCAAACATCCCTATCCCGTAGTTATTGCCTAGGATGATTTTGACCTGTCCCATCATATCAATGAGTCCGATTGTAAATGCAATGGCGGTATCTTTCACGAGATCAATGGTGTAATTTCCGAGGTTCGGAAGTGCAATGAGAAAGGCTTGCGGAATAATGATCCTCATTAATGCCTGCGTATCTGTCATCCCAACAATGTAAGCTGCTTCAAGCTGATCTTTCCCAACAGAGGAATATGCACTGCGAAAGACTTCAGATAAATAAGCGCCCGTATGTAACGAGAATGTGATCATCACAAATAACACACGATCCCAATGATTGATTTGAATTCCGGCCATGAGTAAAAGCTGAGGCAGGCCAAAATAAATCAGAAATAACTGAACAATGAGCGGCGTACTTCGTGTAAATGACAAATAAATGACCGCCAATTGTTTCAGCACTGGAATTTGTTTGATTCGAATGCAAGCAAACAGCAATCCGATGATGATGGCAAAAAACAATGACACCACAATCATCAGAAATGTGAGTGGCAGGCGATCCACCACCTGTAAAAAGATTCTTAGCCAATCTCCAGCTGTAAACGTCATGGCGCTTCCTTCCTTTCTTCATATTGATAGCCTTGCTCTGATATATAGTCAATATCTTGAAAGAAATCAACGCCAAACCATTTCTTCGCAAGGTCAGGTAATGTTCCGTCTTCTATCATCTCTTGTGTCACTTGGTCCAATTGTGATGCTAGTTTCTTTTGACTAGGCTGTAAGACAAGATAAATAGGTTCTTTTGAGACAATGCCGCCCACTTTGACTTTCAGGTGAAGATGTTTTTGAATCGTATCAAAGGTCGAAATATTCATAAAAGCCGCATCGGACCGTCCACTTTCGACTCGTTTTAAATTGAGTTCGTTTGAAGGGCTTTCAATGGTCGTGAGCGGAATTTTCCGATCATTTTCTTCATTATATTGATTTAATATGGAACGAAGGCCGCCACTAGGACTGACGGGAGCGAGCTTTTTTGATGTCATATCGTCTAGAGATTGAATATCTTGCTCTGATTCATTCACAATTAAACCTGTCATCGAATAGCCGTATGGAACCTTAGGATAAAGAAAGCGTTTTTCACGTTCAGGATTACTAAAAAACCAATTAGCCGCCATTTCAAATTTCCCAGCGCCGATCCCAATTAAATTGGATTCTTCCTCGCCAAAGATATAATCAAAATGAATGTGTGGCAAACGTTTCTCGACTTCATTTAAATAATCGATGTTATAGCCAATCGGTTCGTTGCGGTCATTTGTGGCTAAAAAAGGCGGATTGACTTCTGCGCTTAGTGCGACTTTGACAATTTGTCTGCCATCATCTGTTGTCGTTTTCACACTGCTGCAGCCAATGAGAGAGAGGAGAAACAGAAGGATACTAGCAGCGGTGAATAAAGTCTTGCGCTTCATCTGTCTTCCTCCAATCCTTGCCACATCCCGCGATGAATTCTTGATAAAAATTGTTTCGTCCGTTCATGCTGAGGCTTCATCAGGACGTCTTCTGGTGAGCCTTTTTCAACGATTTCCCCATCTGCCATAAAGATCACTGTATCCGCTACATCCTTTGCAAACGAGATTTCATGCGTCACAATGACCATCGTCATGCCTTGGCTCGCAATATCTTTCATCATTTCAAGGATTTCTCCGACCATCTCTGGGTCCAGTGCGGACGTTGGTTCATCAAACAAAAGCACCGCAGGATTCATGGCAAGAGCACGAGCAATCCCAATCCGCTGCTGTTGACCGCCGGATAATTCACTTGGAAACGCATCTTTTTTATGAAGTAGCCCAATTCGCGTTAACAATTGCTCTCCGATTTTTTCCGCCTCTTTTTTAGACATGTTTTGGGACACAATCAATCCTTCTGTGATGTTTTCAAGTGCTCGTTTATTTTGAAACAAGTGATAATGCTGAAACACCATAGACGATTGCTGTCTGAGTTTTAGAAGATCTTTTTTTCGATATTGTTCAAATTGAATCGTGGCTTCTCCAACTGTCAGCGTTCCTTTGTCTGGGATATCAAGGCTGTTTAAACTGCGGAGAAGGGTTGTTTTTCCTGATCCGCTCGGTCCAATAATGGCGACCACTTCACCTTCTTGTACGGTGAAATCAATTCCTTTTAACACATGAGTTGACCCATAGGATTTATGTAGATTAGTAGCAGAAATCATAAAAGCATCACGTTCCTTTGACATATGTACTTAATATTGATAAAATTTAACACATTAAATCCTATAAGTAAAGTGTGTTTTAATAATACCTATTGGATAAATCGGATATGATAGATTGCGAGAAACAGAGGAGTTGGATACGTTTTGTCTAAAGCATTATTTGTCGATACAGATTTTCAAAAAAATTGGCTAGATCAACTAGAATCCCTTCGTGAAACGATCGAACAATCTGCAAAAGAACATGATGAGGGTGCCTATTTTCCTAAACAGAATATCGAATCATTAGTAGAACTGGGCTATACAACGTTGTCTCTGCCTGTTGAGTACGGGGGCGGGGGTCAATCTGTAAAGGATATGGTCCTTTTTCAAGAAACACTAGGAAGTATGGATGGAGCAACTGCCTTATCGATCGGCTGGCACCAAGGAGTTGTTGGTGAAATTTATGAAAAGAAACTATGGAATGAGAAACAGCTGCAATTTTTTGCTGAAGAAATCAAAAATGGGGCTCTTGTGAACCGGGCTGTCAGTGAAGCGCAGACAGGTAGTCCAACAAGAGGAGGCAAACCTGGAACAACTGCAACGAGATCAGGAGATCAATGGGTGATCAGCGGCAGGAAAACATTCACAACGATGTCACCAGCACTCACATATTTTCTCGTCGGTGTATGGATCGAAGAAAAAGAAGCGATGGGCTTCTTCTTAATTCACCGTGATACAAAAGGTGTTTCTATAGAAGAAACGTGGGATGTTGTTGGCATGAGAGGAACAGAGAGCCATGATTTAATTCTAGATCATGTGGAAGTTCCAGATGACATGTTGGTTGAAGTGCAAAAAGGACCTCGGGGCGGTACGTTAAACCCTTGGATCGCACATATTCCTTCCTGCTATTTAGGGATTGCACAAGCGGCAAGAGACTATGCTGTTCAGTATGCCATCACCCATTCACCGAACAGTATTAGCGGAACGATTAGCGAACTGCCAAATGTCCAAACACTGATTGGCGAAATCGATTTACTACTAAAGCAAGCACGCCATGTCATCTATTCAACGACAACATTGTATGAGCAGCCAGAGAAAAGAGAGCTGTTAATCAATGAATTCGGTGCTGTGAAGCATACAGTCGTTAATGATAGTCTGCAAGTGGTCGATAAAGCCATGCGTTTAGTCGGTGCAAAAAGCTTAAGCCTTAGCTGCCCGCTTCAGCGTTACTATCGAGACATTCGTGCTGGCCTTCATAACCCACCAATGGACGATATGACGATTTCGAAAATTGCAAAGCAAGCGATTGAAGAGAAAAAATTGAACGTACAATAAACAGAAAGCCGGATAAAACCGGCTTTTTTTATTGAAAAAGAGGACGAGCGGCTCTTATTTCTGATCAGTCAGCATGCTACAATCGATTGCAATCATGAGCAAAGAGGGTGATTGTTTGCAAAAAAAGAAGATGAAATGGCTGATTGCTGGCGTGATGCTTGCAGTACTTTGTATGAGCAAGCCTGCATCAAGTGAAGGAACATCTCCAAAATGGTCCGTCGATGAATTCATGAAAGAGCAGGAAGGCACATTTGTGATTCAAGAAGTAAAAGAAAAATCACCATGGGTGTATAACAAAAAAAGAGCGAACAAGCGCTTTGCACCTCAATCAACGTTTAAAATAGCAAATGCCTTAATTGGACTTCAAACAGGTGCAGTTAAAGATGAATACGACATCAAATATTGGGACGGAGTAAAAAGAGAGATTGATAACTGGAATAAGGACCATACACTGGGCTCTGGCATGAGAGATTCAGTCGTCTGGTATTATCAAGCCATGGCACGTGACATCGGGGAAGAACGCATGGGCCATTGGATAAAAGCCATTCATTATGGGAATCAAGACATATCTGGCGGAATCGATCAATTTTGGCTAAGCAGTACGTTGCGCATTTCTCCAGTAGAACAAGTCCATTTCCTTAAACAGCTATATGAAGAAAGTCTCCCATTTGACCTATCTGTTATGAGAACCGTCAAGCGAATGATGATACAAGAAGAAGAGAAACACGCCACGCTATACGGAAAAACAGGCTCCGGATCAGGCATCGGCTGGTACGTAGGCTTTATCAAACATGAAAATAAAACCTACATTTTCGCTACAAATATCGAAGGCACCGGACTAGAAGCAAAAGAAATCACCTATCGTATTTTGAAAAAATATCATTTGATTGAAGCATCCTAAACGGATGCTTTTTTTATGAGTAGAAATGGAGACTTTTTGATAAAATGATGATATATGGATTCGTTTGGATATGTCATATAAACGACATAATTGTCAAAATATCTTAAATGGGATAATGACGAGAAAAGAAGTTTCTATTATTTAAAAACTGTAAGAAACAGAGAAAGAATTAAATAAACTACTAGATCGTCTTAAAAGGTGAAAAGAGAGGAGCAAAGATTTGAAACGGCTTGAACACTTATTTATGCATTCAGAAAATGAATTCAGATCCTATCAGTCTTTAGTCGAGAATGTGTTTTATCAAGATGAACATCTGCCACAACAAGTATTCCAAAAGAATTTTGATTGTTTTTTGTTTCAAGAGTTTGATTGGGCATTGAGTGATGAGGTTTTAACAACAATAAAAAAGCTATCAGTTTTAACACAAGATAAGGACTTTTTAACGGCGGTCCTTAAGCCAGATCCAGTAGAATACTATATGAAGGAATTTGGTTATTATAATTGGCTGAGGACGAGTGTTGACATTTCTGATGAGGACTATGTAAATGCCTTATGGACCAGTCCAGAAAGCTCCATAGCTGATGCTATTATCACTAACTCAAATATCGTTGTTTGGTTATCTCATTCTTTGGAGTGGGCAATTTGGGGAGATAGAGAGCTGGAAATTTGTATATTAGGTTTGGCATCTAAAAAAGCACCAAAGACATTCTTAGAAGAAGGATGGAAACCATTAGATCATCCTAGCTTAACAGATTGGTTAGAGCTATTATTAAATGACAAAAAGAAAGTCAATGATTATGTCACTCAATTTGCAACTCATTATTCTTCAAAAGGGGCATAAAATTGTTTATCACTAATCCGAAAGAATTTGAACATTATTTATCATTTATTCATTCGCTAGTTCATTGTAAAAAAACATTCCCTGAACAAGTGTTTAAAACAGGACAGCATGATTATTTATTTGAAGAATTTCATTGGTTATTATCTGATGACAGCTGGGATATGTTAAAGCATGCGGCTTTGATTCATGGTGACGACAATATATTTATGGCTGTATTAGAAGATCAGAAAAGTATGGATCATTTTTATCAGGATTTTGGTTATTATCCTTGGGTGAAAATACCGTTACATATCTCATCTAGTGATTACCTTGATATTTTAGCGGATTACCCGCAGCAGAGTTTGAATGACAGCATCATGAATACTGCATCTCGCATCTTATGGGTGTCTCCTTCTGCGAAATGGATGATTTATGGAGAAAGAGATTATGAAATCGGAGTATTAGCAACTCATAAAATTGAAATCAAGGACAATCATATGTTGAAAACGTGGAGACCTTTAGATGAGGTTGTATTAGGTTGGGTTTCAGTTGTATTTCCGAATCAAAAACTTCCTGATGATTTTAAAAATAAACTCTTTAGAAACTATAAAAATTAGATGGTAAATTTCACGATCTACATTGTTCTGTGTATTCAAATATTAGGTTCCTTTCATTTAAACAGAGGTTACTATTACAGGAAAGTAGAAAATTTTAAATGAATCTGTAAAAAGGTGGACTTTATTTCATTTGAAGAATATTTACAAACCCTGTGACAGAATAGGATTCATTATCAAAAAACAAGAGAATACGTTAGAGAGTGAATGAGTTGTTTAGTAGTGTAGAAAAATGGATCGATTATCTAGATGGGGGTTTTAATGTACTCGGAGTCACATTTGATTTGTTTCAAAAAGAATTAGTACTGAGCTTAAAAGTATCAGAATTAAATAAAGTTACTCAACATGAAATACGATTTATGAATGTGGCGAGTCTTTATTATAATGGGGGTGAAGGTAATGATAGATTTGAAGAATTGATACATAGTTACCATCCTAATGGGATGTTACTCGCAATAGAATCGAAAAACGTATGTTTCGATTCACAAGAATTTATTTGCAGTGTATAGGAAGATCTCATTAGCGTCTAAATAAGAATTAAAAACAATGAGAGATTGGAGAAAATCCATGAGATTCAGCCGAGATAAACAAGGTTTATTCGATGATGTAAAACAACGTTATCAATACTTATTAGATTCTGATTATCCAGATGAAATCATCTCTTTTGAAGAAGAAACCGGTATGTACTCAGATGATTTTTATATGTTTTTTTCACTTGTTGCAGGCAGCTTAAGTTATGTGGTCGATCATAAACGAATACCGAAAAAACAGTTAAACGTGCTGCGTCAGTCATTTGAAGAGCAATATCCTCAGATCAAATCATATCAACAGATCCTTGAATCGTATCCTTTATTGCATTCCTATGTTCAATACCATGAAGAAACAAGAAAACGAATTATTGCACTTATACAATAACCTCTTGGAGGCCAAACAATGACATGGTTTTTAAATGAAAAAATCCAGAAACAAATCCCTGATTTCAATATCACCCATCTAAAGCAAATCAATGAATTTCACTACTTTAAAGAGTATAATGAACATTACGACTTGATCAACTGTATTGTAATGTACACCCCATATGATTCCCCGAACCTGCAAGCAGACATTCATCTGAAATTTACCAATGTCTCTTCTGGTCAAATCAAAGATTTGGAGTTAACAAACGATTCCTATCTTTTTTTGAACGTTCAACTTTTGGATAGAGGCTGGGAATATTTGAATTACTTTGTCGAAGATTATGAAGAACAGTATTTCTCTTTTTACTGTCAAACAGTTCAAGTCATACAAGTCGTATCAAATGAATCGGGCTAGTCGCTCTACATATGTGCGAATCATACTTCCCCATCCCAACACAGAAAGGTGCAATGACATTGAATCGAATCATGAAATGGCTCTTATTTGCGGCGGTCATCGCTGGATTATTGGTATGCGCATTCTTTGTGTTCCGTTTCAACCAGCCTAAGCCGACGATGAACATCCATTATGCAGACACACAAAATAAACAGCAAACACTGGATATATATATGCCAAAGGGAAAAGATGAAGACAAAAAGAAGAAGCATCCAGTCATGATCTATCTCCATGGCGGCGGCTGGACAGGCGGCGATAAGAATAGAGTCGCTTCAAAGGCTGATTATTTTACGGGTCAAGGGTATGTGTTTGTTTCAATGAATTACAGGCTTCACCCTGATGCCAACTTCGAGCAGATGGCAGATGATACGGCAAGCGCTATTAAATGGGTCAAGGATCATGCAGATGAATATCAAGTCGATTCGTCAAAAATCAATGTCATGGGTCACTCAGCGGGTGGTCATTTGACAGCATTGGTTGCTACAGATTCGACTTACTTAAAACGTGTGGCGCTGTCGCCAAAAACGATCAATTCTATTGTGATTTTAGATGGGCCGTTAAACATCAATCAATTTATACAAGCCATTCCATCGTATAAAAAAGTCTTTGGCAAACAAGAGGAAAACTGGACAAAGGCATCACCGGTCACTTATATGAATCAAACGAATGTACCGCCTGTTTATTTGGTCACAGGCTGGGAAAATCCTGACGTGTACCGATTTGCAGAAAAACTCAATCATGATCAAGGCTCTCGGTTTGTGTTTCGGGTTCATTCGCTGAGCCACAGTGATTTAAATAAATGGTTTGGATCTGACAGAGCGCCAAAAGAAGCGCAAGAGATGACAAAGGCTGTGATGGCTTTCGTCAAAAAACAAAATCAATAACAAAGACTGTATGCTAGGGCAATCCATTTTGCCGAAGTATATGATAAAGTGGTTTGAAATTAAAGGAGTGTATGTTGTTGTCATCACGTATGGAAAATAAAGTGTTCAATTGCGAAAAAGAGCTGACGCTGAATATTATCGGCGGTAAGTGGAAAATGTTGATCTTATGGCACCTTGGCAGAGAAGGGACAAAACGGTTTGGTGAGTTAAAGTCGTTAATGCCTGGGATTACGCAAAGAATGCTTGTCAATCAGCTAAGAGAATTAGAGGAAGATCACATTGTGCACCGGGAGGTTTATCCTGTCGTTCCGCCAAAGGTTGAGTATTCTCTCACAGAACTCGGAGAAAGCTTAATGCCAATTTTAGAGGCGATGTATGATTGGGGCAAACAATATCTCGACAGCAATTTTTTAAAGGACGATAAATAGAAATACCTACAAATAGATACTGGTCGAAAGACAGTATCTTTTTTGTGCCCATATGCGAAAAAGTATAGTATGTAAAAAAAAAGTGCGTACTAGGATTGCGCCATTCCTGTTGTTATACTCGTTTCATGCAAGAAAGATTCAAGATGCATCATCCGCGGAGCTCTTGAAGATGACATGATGAAACAGGAGTGAATGTAGATGAAATTACAATTAGCGTTAGATTTAGTGAATATACCAGAAGCGATCGAGCTGATCAAAGAAGTAGAAGCGTCTATTGATGTGGTGGAAATTGGGACACCTGTTGTGATCAACGAAGGACTTCGTGCTGTAAAAGAAGTTAAACAGGCGTTTCCGAATTTACGTGTGCTGGCGGATCTCAAAATTATGGATGCTGCCGGTTATGAAGTGCAGCAGGCATCCGAGGCTGGAGCGGATATTGTGACCATTCTTGCGGCGGCAGAAGATATGTCCATTCAAGGAGCGGTGAAGGAAGCAAAAGCAAGAGGGAAACAAATTTTAGTCGATATGATTGGTATCAAAGATATCGCCGGCCGTGCGAAAGAGCTTGATGAGCTTGGGGTAGATTATATTTGTGTGCACACAGGCTATGACCTGCAAGCGGTTGGTCAAAACTCATTTGCTGATCTCATGACCATTAAACAAGTGGTCAAACAGGCGAAAACAGCGATTGCAGGCGGTATTAAGCTTGATACATTGCCTGAAGTCGTCAAATTAAACCCTGATTTGATTATTGTCGGCGGCGGTATTGCGAGCCAAGACAATAAAGCAGAAGTGGCTGCGCAAATGAAGCAGTTGATTGCACAATCATGAAAACAAGTGACTATGTGAGAGCGATTCTAAGCGAGCTTTCTGAGCACTCGCCCGCGATTCAAGACGAACAAGCAGAGCAGCTTGTCAAAAGCATTTTAGCGGCTCGAAAGGTCTTCGTCGCAGGGGCTGGCAGGTCTGGTTTGATGGGGAAATCGTTTGCGATGAGACTCACGCATATTGGTGTCGAAGCTTATGTGATCGGTGAAACGAATACGCCTGCTTTTACATCTGAGGATTTATTGATTGTAGGGAGCGGTTCTGGCCGAACAGAGACGCTGCTTGTGCTCGCGAAAAAGGCAAGGGCGATTGGCGGAAGCGTGGCGTCGTTCACACTTTCAGCTGAGTCACCTATAGCTGATCTATCGGATGAAGTCATCTTACTGTCAGGTGCGCCAAAGGATCAACATGAAGGAAACCATCATACGATTCAGCCGATGGGCTCATTATTTGAGCAAACTTTGCTTCTTATGTACGATGCGGTCATCTTGAGATTGATGGAAATGAAGAAGCTCGACACCCATAAAATGTACGGTCACCATGCGAACTTAGAATAGCCGTGATGAAAACCTTTCCTTTTTTGAAGGAAAGGTTTTTTTAATACATGGTTCTTAAACTTAAAAAGAAGGATCACTTGACATAAACGATAAGATGTAACTATAATAGTTACATCTCGAAAGAAAAAACGTAAGCAACGGAAGGAAGATGAAGATGAAAGTACAAATTTGGTCAGATATCGCCTGTCCTTTTTGTTATATAGGAAAAAAACAGTTGGAAACAGCGCTTGAGCAATTCCCTCATAAAGAACAGGTAGAAGTAGAGTTTAAAAGCTTTGAGCTTGATCCGAATGCACCTGTTGCAGTGGATTATGATGTGCATGATATGCTTGTCAAAAAATATGGCATGAGCCGTAGCCGGGCCATCGCAATGAATGAACAGGTGAAACAGGCGGGCAAGGAGAAAGGAATCGATTTTCAATTCGATCCACTCGTTTTGACAAACACCTTTGATGCCCACCAGCTCGCACAATATGCTGGAAAAATGGGAAAAGGCGATCTCGTCATGGGTGAGCTGTTTCAAGCGTATTTTACAGATGGAAAGCATGTAGGTGATCGTCAAACCCTTTTAGATATCGCAGAAAAAGCAGGTCTTGATCAGAACGAAGTGCAGAAGGTTCTAGACGGGCAAGAATTTGCAGACGATGTACGAGAAGACGAAAAAGAAGCAAGACAGCTCGGGATTTCTGCTGTGCCTTTTTTCTTGATCAATGATCAATATTCGGTTGCTGGTGCACAGCCAGCAGATACGTTCCTTCGTGCACTTGAAACGGCTTGGACAGAAGAGGCAGCACAAACAGAGAAAGCGGCTGATGCTTCATTTGAAGAAGCATGTGCAGATGGCGTATGTGCAGTACCTTCACCTAAAGAAGAAGTATAATCGGCATTTTCCCTATCTTTGATAAAAGATAGGGATTTTTGTTGATTAATAATTAACATACCTTTATACTTAAGTTATCTTAATTATGAAGGTGATGACAGTGACATCCAAAACAACGATGATCCAAGAATTAAACCAAATCGAAGCGCGCATCCATCAAAAGCTCCGATTAGAGTTTGAAGAGTTATTTGTAGATGAGTTAACTGATAAACAGCACATTGTCCTTGATTTCGTAGAGCGAAAAGGGGGGAGCTCACCTATTCAAATTGCTCAGCAACTAGGCATCACCCAAAGTGCTGTGAGCCAGTTGTTAAACACGCTTGAAAAAAAAGAATGGGTTCGCCGCAGCATCAACCCGCAAAATCGTCGGGAATTGCACGTTGAACTTTCTGAAAAGGCAAAGACGTACTTGGAGAATATGAGAAAGATAGAACTTGCGATCATTGAAAAATACTATTCAAAATTAAGCCTCGAAGAGATCAACACATTGACATCCATTTATACAAAGCTTGATCAATTGATTGTAGATCAAAATGAAGGGGAAGGATGATGATCCATTGATGATGCTCAAACAAGAAGTACAGCGAATTGCCTCTTCTTATACGGAAAAAAAGAAACAGGCACTGCTTGTGATCGGACTGATTCATCAAGGAGAAAGACACGTTTTTCATTTCGGAGATCACCCCATACAGCAGCGCGTGCAGCCTGAGGAGGTCATTTTTGAAATCGGCTCTATTTCAAAAGTCTTTACGACAAGTATATTGGCAAGCATGATTCAAAAAGGGCAGATGAAGCTAGACGATTCCATTTCACTGTATTGTCCCGAAATAAGAAAGAATCACCCCATCCAATTGGAACAGCTGGCAACCCATACGTCTGGACTTCCTTCACATCGTTTTCTCAGAGATTTACAACTAAGGTTCCTTCCAAAAGTGAGAAGAGATATGTACTGTCAATACTCCCTTGATGAATTAATGAAACTGTTACACTCGAAAAAATGGAATGAGCGAAAAGAATACCCATCTCGTTATTCCAATGTAGGGATGGGACTCCTCGGGTTGATCATGGGATGGTCTCTTCACAAAACATATGAAGAGCTGCTGACTGAATATATCGTGGATGAGCTGAAACTATCGAACACCTTTATTACGATCAAGGAGGATGTCAAAGAGAAGATGATCCTCGGTCATCAAGAGAATGGAAAAGAGGTTCCTCCGCTTCAGATGCATGACTATCAAGGGGCTGGTGCGATTCGTTCGACGATCACTGATTTGCTTTCATTTCTCTCTGCACATATGAGTGCAGACGTCGCTTCTCCATGGAAAATGACCCACGAGCCAAAGGTGAAGATAGGGAAAAACATGTCAATGGGACTCGGGTGGGTCATAGATGATACGGGATTGATTTGCCATAATGGTGCAACTTCTGGTTTCTCCAGCTTCATGGGCTTCCGCCCTCATTCAAAAACAGGAGTGGTCGTCTTGTCTAACTATCGCAATCGTATCACGCAAGATTCTCCTGACCGAATTGCCTATGACGTGATGAATATGCTTGAACAAGAGCCTAAAGCCAAATGAGCCTCCTATGAAGAGGGCTCATTTTTTCTTGCGTTCAGCGTTTTAATCGTTTCACCAGGAACGAGTTCAGGCTCATAAAATGTTTGATCAGGGAGATTCTTTTTCCCTTGTACTTTTTTAATCATCCAGTCTGCCGCATCTCGTCCCATTTGCTCTTGAGGGTGTGTCAGCGTTGTCAGTTTCACATGGGCATTTTTTTGGGCAATATACGAGTTATCCTGTCCAATAATGGAAAGATCATCTGGAATAGATAAACCCATTTCACTACATACATTTGCTACTTCTAATCCGACTTCATCGTTATAGCAAACAAGGGCGGTCAGCTCATGCTGGTGTGTTTGTAAAAAGGTTTTGATATGATCCCCTAAATACTGCTTCGATTCTGTATCGAAAAAAAGGACATGCTCTGGTAGGAAATTGAGCTTTGCTTCACCAAGTGCCTGAATATAGCCCTTCATTCGATATTTCCCTTGTAAATCATCTGTTTTTGAAATCAGTCCAATGTGCTGATGTCCAGAGGTGATCAGCTCCTTTGTCGCTAAATAGCTGGACTTCACATCATCCAAACAAAGGAAGGGAACCTCTAACTGCTCATAGTAGGCATTGATCATTATAAGCGGGACATCCTGCTCTTTAAAGGATAGGTAGTACGAAATGTTTGGATTATATAAGTTGCTTTTTGTCGGTTCGACAATTAATCCGTCCACACCAAAGGACAGCATCATTTCAAGCGCTTTTTTCTCTTGCTCCACATCGTTATTTGTACTCGCCAGTAACAAAGAATAGTTCTCTTCATTTAATCGGCTTTCGATGCCCCGAATGATCGACGGGAAAATGTAATCTGATATGTATGTGGTGATGACACCAATCGTTTTCATATGAGCATGTCCAGCAGGTTTTGTTTGATATTGATTGGTGACAAATGTGCCCGAGCCTTTTTCGCTTCGTAAAAAACCTTCACTTGATAATTCCAAGATGGCTTTTCGCACCGTATGCCGGCTTACTTGATACATCTCTTGTAAGCTTGATTCGGTTGGAATACGCTCCCCGATCCGGTAATCCCCTGTCAGTATTTTGCTTTTTATATCATCCATAATGATCTGGTACTTCTTTTTCATCGTTTCACTTCTTTCACAGTTGATCCTCTACTCGGATTGAGAAGAACTTGTATGGACATATTTTAACATGGTTGCTTAATCAAAAACAGGCGCTTGCAGTGTCTACCGTCTAATCCTTAGAGAATATGAAAGTTTTTGTCTGATTTTGTATGCACAATTATATTTATTATTGACATATGTACGGACAAATATTATATTGTTTTTGTGCACAGGTAAAGATGGATCAAACGAAATAGATATTTGAAACCGCTATCATCATGGGGGTGAACAAAATGAATCGTGAAGAGACGGCCAAAGCCATTAGAGAAGGCAGGACATCTTTGGGCATTGAATTTGGTTCGACACGAATTAAAGCCATTTTAATAGATGAAGAGTTTCAGCCAATTGCGCAAGGTGCATTTGAATGGGAAAGTTCTCTTCAAGAAGGAATATGGACGTACAACTTAATTGAGATCATTACAGGTCTTCAAGTGGCGTACCGTCAGATGAAAGAACAGGCTGCACAATTGTATGGGGTGACGATTCAAACCATTGGCTCCATCGGGATATCTGCGATGATGCATGGCTACGTCGCCTGTCATCATACAGGAGAGCTCCTCGTCCCGTTTCGAACGTGGCGGAATGGAACAACGACCGAGGCGAGTCAAAAGCTAACAGATGTATTCCAATTTCATATTCCAGAAAGATGGAGCATCGCTCACTTATACCAAGCGATACTAGGAGAGGAAAAACATCTGTCCCGGTTAGAGTATGTGACCACTTTGTCCGGCTACATTCACTGGCTGTTAACAGGGAAGCAGGCCATCGGAATTGGCGATGCGTCGGGAATGTTCCCCATTGATGAAAAAACGAAGGATTACAACGAAGTGATGCTTCATCAATTTGAAGCATTGATTGCAGAAAAAGGCTACCCGTGGAAGCTTCGTCATCTTTTACCGCGCATCTATTTAGCAGGCGAAGAAGCTGGTGTGTTAACAGCAGCTGGAGCAGCGATTTTAGACCAAGGCAAACAGTTGCAGCCAGGTATCCCTTTTTGCCCGCCAGAGGGTGATGCAGGAACAGGGATGGTCGCAACAAACAGTGTGGAAAAGAGAACTGGGAATATTTCAGTTGGGACATCTGTATTTGCCATGATTGTGTTAGAGCAACATCTAAAAGGTGTGTACCCAGAAGTGGACCTTGTCACGACACCAGATGGCCTGCCAGTCGCGATGGTTCATGCCAACAATTGTACAAGTGACCTTAACGCTTGGATGAATGTATTCAAAGAAGCGTTTGAAGCAATGGGTCAGCCAGTTGAAACAGAAAGATTGTACGAAACCCTATTAAATCAAGCTTTAGAAGCAGATCATGATGGGGGCGGGCTTTTAAGCTATGGCTATTATTCTGGTGAAAATATTACGAGACTAAAAGAAGGAAGACCCCTTTTTGTTAGATCTCCTCAAAGCCGATTTACCCTTGCTAATTTCATTCGGACACATCTCTTCTCTGCATTTGGCGCAATGAAAATCGGGATGGATCGGTTAAAAGCACATGAACAAGTCAAGATTGATCGCTTACTAGGACATGGCGGTTTATTTAAAACACCGATAGTTGGGCAAAAAATGGTCGCTGCTGCACTCGGGACACCTGTATCCGTCGTATCAACGGCGGGAGAAGGCGGTGCGTTTGGGATGGCGGTCCTTGCTTCATATATGATCAATCACCAGCAGCAAACACTGAGCCATTTTCTCAAGCATCAAGTATTTGCCCATACATTAGAAGAGCTTATTGATCCTGATCCACTGGATGTTAAAGGTTTTGAGGCATTTATAAAGCGCTATCAAGAAGGACTCCCGATAGAAAAAGCGGCAGTAGAACATTTGACGCCACAGAAAGGAGCGGCACCTGTATGTTAGAGCGGTTAAAAGAAGAAGTGTTTCAAGCGAATCTAGATCTACCAAAGTACGGACTTGTGAAATTTACATGGGGCAATGTCAGTGCGTGCGATCGTGACAGTGGACTGTTTGTCATTAAGCCAAGCGGCATAGCGTATGACAAATTATCAGCAAAAGACATGGTCGTGGTCGATTTTGACGGTCAAGTGGTCGAGGGAGAATTCAATCCTTCTTCCGATACTGCCACACATGCTGTTCTTTACAAACACTTTGAGGAAATTGGCGGCATTTCACATAGCCATTCAATGTGGGCAACGGTATGGGCGCAAGCTGGACTTGATTTACCAGCAATGGGCACAACACATGCAGATACATTTTACGGACCTGTTCCGTGCGCTCGATTTCTCACAGAAGAAGAGGTGAATCGCGGGTATGAGGTGGAAACAGGACACTTGATCATTGAAACGTTTGAGAAAAGACAAATAGATGTCATGGCGGTTCCTGGTATTTTGCTACAAGGTCATGGTCCCTTTACGTGGGGAAAAGATGCAAAAAGTGCGGTAACGAACAGTGTCATTTTAGATGAAGTAGCGAAAATGAACCTGTTTGCAAAGCAATTGAACGAATATGCGGAGCCTCTTCCGCAGGTGATTTTAGATAAACATTATTTAAGAAAACATGGAACACATGCGTATTACGGACAAAAACCTTCAAGATAAAGAAAAGAGGGATTTCTATGTTAACAAGTCAGAAGAAAGAATGTTGGTTTGTCGTCGGGTCACAGCACTTATATGGGGACGAGGCACTGAAGCAAGTGAAGGCAGATGCGCAAAAGATAACAGATGCCTTAAATGAGAGCGGTTTGCTGCCTTATCCAATTATTCTGCAGGAACTGGCGGTCAGTGCGGATCAAATCACACAGCTGATGAAAGAGGTCAACTATCGTGATGAGGTCATCGGTGTGATGACTTGGATGCATACGTTTTCTCCAGCAAAAATGTGGATACGTGGTACGGCTCTTTTGCAAAAGCCTCTTTTGCATCTCGTCACGCAATACTATGAAAACATTCCGTGGGACACGATTGATATGGACTATATGAATCTCCATCAATCGGCACATGGAGACAGAGAGTACGGCTATATCAATGCACGTTTAAATAAGCAAAATCAAATCGTTGCAGGTCATTGGTCGAAGCAGGAGGTGAAGCAGCAAATCGCTGATTGGATGGACGTTGCGGCTGCCTATCATGAGAGCTTCCACATTAAAGTGGCTCGTTTTGGTGACAATATGCGCCACGTTGCGGTGACAGAAGGAGATAAAATTGAAGCGCAGATCCAGCTGGGATGGACCGTTGATTACTTTGGAATTGGCGATCTTGTGAACTATGTAAATGCTGTGGAAGAAGCAGAAGTTGATGCTCTGTTTGCTGAGTACTTAACGTTATATGACGTGGATTATGGGAGCTATTCGGCGGAAGAATGGGAACAAAGTGTGAAAGTGCAGGCACGATATGAAATTGCCATCAAACGTTTTTTAGATGAAGGCGGCTACAATGCCTTTACGACAAACTTTGAAGATTTACATGGCATGAAGCAGCTTCCGGGTTTAGCCGTTCAGCGACTGATGGCAAAGGGATATGGCTTTGCGGGTGAAGGGGATTGGAAAACCGCCGCACTGGATCGTTTATTAAAGGTGATGAGCCATCATCAATCGACTGGTTTTATGGAAGATTACACATATGAAATGACTGCTGGTCAGGAAGCAGTGCTGCAATCTCATATGCTAGAAGTAGATCCTGCGCTTGCACATACAAAACCTGTCATTGTCGTGTCTCCGCTAGGCATTGGAAACCGGGAAGACCCAGCACGTCTTGTGTTTGATGGAAAAGCAGGCGAGGGCGTTGTTGTCTCCATTGCTGATTTTGGAACACATTTCAAATGGTTGATTCAAGAAGTAGAAGCCTTTGAGCCGCAGGAAGCAGCACCTCATTTACCGGTGGCACGAGTCCTCTGGAAAATCAAACCGAACTTTCAAGATGGCATCAAAGCATGGATTAAGCACGGCGGAGGTCATCATACAGTCGTATCTCTCAATTTAACAGTTGATCAAATTGTTCATTTTTCAAAGCTTGTGAATGCAGAATATGTGGTTTTATAAAGAAGGGTGAAATGCATTCTACTGTGAACGGTAGAATGGCAGGGAGAAATGAAAGCGGTTTATTAAGTGAGGGGGGTCATCCACTTGGAGAAAAAAGTATCAAGTAAATTTATCTTCTTTTTCGGGTCCTTTGCAGGTATCTTATTTGGATATGATATTGGTATTATCGCAGGGGCAGAAGGGCACATTCAGGAAGAATTTCAGCTCAGCCCGTTATGGCTTGGCATCGTCGTTTCTTCATTAATGGGCGGGGCGATCATTGGTTCCATTTTAAGCGGTCTGATGGGGGATAAGTTTGGCCGCAGAAAGCTCATTTTGGTGTCATCGATTATCTTTTTTGTCGGTGCGCTTGGCTCAGCCATTGCACCAGAAGAAATCTCATTAACCATTGCCCGGATTTTCTTAGGAACAGCTGTAGGGACAGCCTCATCGCTCGTGCCTGCTTACATGTCTGAAATCGCTCCAGCTAAAATTCGCGGGAAATTGTCCGGCCTGAATCAGCTGATGATTGTGAGTGGATTATTGCTTAGCTATATCGTCGCATTTGTGTTTGAACCAATTCCAGACAGCTGGCGTTGGATGCTGGGAAGTGCTGCTTTATTTGCGATCGTGCTTTATATTGGCATGCTGAAACTTCCTGAATCTCCAAGATATTTAATTAAACACGGAATGGCTCATAAGGCACGTGAAGTATTAGGATCACTTCGTTCATCACGTGAAGAGATTGAAGCAGAAATGCAAGAAATTTTAGAAGTGGCAAAAGAAGAACGCTCAGGCATTCGTGAATTATTTCAAAAGAAATTCCGAATGGCTCTCTTTATTGGGGTCGGAATGGCGACACTCCAGCAAATACAGGGGGCGAACTCCATTGTGTATTATGCAACGAGTATCGCAAGAAATGTAGGTCTTGCTCCGCAAGTTGCCGCAGGTTTTACCGTCATTGTTGGTGTCATATTTGTTGTGACGACCGTAATCTTTTTACAATTCGTCGACCGGTTCGACCGCCGAACGATTCTCACAGTTGGGGGAACGGGGATGGCCCTGTCTTTCTTTGCACCAGCGGCATTAGGTGCGCTCGGAGTGAGTGAAGGCATATTAAACTGGGTCACATTGATTTCACTTTGCTGCTTTATTTTGTGCTATGCCTTCTCATGGGCACCGATCACATGGATTATCATCGGTGAAATTTTCCCACTTTCTGTCAGGGGTATTGGAGCGGGCATTTCCTCTGCCTTTAACTGGACGGGATCATTAGCAGTTGGCCTTGTGTTTCCTATCTTGGCTGACCAATTCAGCTTTGGCGTCATTTTCTCTTCATTTGGGGTCATCTGCTTAATTGGCCTGTTGTTCACGCGCTTTGTATTAGTCGAAACAAAAGGAAGAAGCTTAGAGCAAATCGAAACCGATATGGCTGCACGTGTCTAAAGGAAACCATCTATCCACACAGGATAGATGGTTTCAGCGTGTAGACAAACCCTCGCATTCGGTGTCAGTCCTGCGTGCCAGTGCTCACGAATGTCAAATTCGCTCCGCGCCGGTACTCGTCCTTCCTAGAATTCAAAGGTTTTCTATTACGCTGAAAAGAAGACAAAGGGCTAAAATCAAGTTCATTTTAGCCCTTTGTCAACAATCTGAACCATCTATCCACACAGGATAGATGGCTTTTTTAATCAAGTATTTGTTTCAGTTCATCTGGCAGTAAATCCATTAATTGATCAGATGAGGATACGTCCAGTACTTCAAGAAGCGCATAATATTTCGCATAAATTTCACTCAGCTGATCAGGATGATTTGCTTCATATCGATTCAAATGCAATTGCGTCAGTTCAAGTGCAATGTCCAGTTTGTTTCGTTCGATGGTTTGTGTTGTGTTGATCAAATCGTTCACCTCTAATTATAAAGTTATTGAAAAATGTTATGGTGCAGTTCCGCAGCTGACCTTATATTCATGGTCTTCTATCTTTTTTGAATAACAGACGGAAGGTGTCATTCCTGTCTCGCTTTTCCTAGCCTGCCAATACACATCATACAGCTGACCATATTGAGGGTCTACATCGTCCTTTTTTTGCAAAATAGCAAAATAGCTTTGGTAAGGGTAGCCTTCTTGATAAATGGCATGCCGTATCGCTCCTCTTTCAGTCGCATTTGTAAAAACCATAGGCGACAGCAAGGGAAGGGTGATAACTACGACGAGCAGGATGAAAAATGAAAAAAGTTTATGTCTTGTCGTCATCAATGAATGTCCTTTCCTTCACAAGAGATCATTTGTATAATATGTTAAAATTGTCCTGTTGTAAAGAAAGAGACTACTAGATCACAAGCGGATTTTTTCAAAAATAGACAAGCATCTAATCACTAATCGTGCCTCTGACATACGATAGAGTGTAAGTGAAAGACAACTTGAAGGGGTGTTGAGAATGAGCCGGAATCGATTAGACAATTTTTTCTTTGGGCCTCGCAGAGGGAATCATGGAGAAGTTGAAACGGTTGTATCCCCTACACGTCAAATTGTCAACACGACAACAAATGAACAAACGATTAGAAAAATTCATCCAACTCATATCACAAACGTCAATAAAAACATCAAAAGAATTGAAAACTACTACCCTGTGACGCAATCTACTCGAAATGAGTATATTGTGGAAGAATATGACTGTGGCAGTGATATCAAGAACCCTTGCTGCCGCCCGGTCAAACGCTGTAAATGGTAAGATAATGGTATAAAGAAGTGAGGCATCCTGTGATGGGATGCCTTTTGTATGTTTAACGCTCTATTTCATTTAGTTGTCCGTGATCAAGCTCGAAAAAACGATTTCCTAATTCTGAATAAAGGTAGCGCTGATGGCTTGTAAATAAAACACATTGATCAGAGAATTCTTCTTTTAATAAAGAAATAGACTGCATTTGAGATGCCTCATCAAGAGATGTAAAAGGTTCATCAAGAATGATTAGCTCTGGTGATCTGGCCGCCATACAATTAAAGAAAAGCTTATATCTCATACCTAGTGAATATTGTTTGACAGGCATCTTAAGTGCATGAGTTAAATCAAATGCATCACAAAGCGAGAGAAAGGTCTTTTTGTATACCTCTTTTTCTGACTGATTCATTTTCCATAGCGACTGTATAAGAGTCATATGCTCGATACCAGTCAGCGCATCATAAACCAAAGGCTTATCTGGGATGTACGCGACCAACCCTTTATAAAGAGCTGACCCAGGATGATGCTGTTCATTGAGTAAAACCGTTTCGGATACTGAAGGAAGCAGACCTGCGATGATCTTTAAAAGTGTCGATTTACCGCTGCCGTTTTTTCCGATAATACAAGCACGATCACCTTCTTTCAGATGAAAGGATACTTGATCAAGGAGGGGAGAGCTTTCTTCAGTTGTTTCATAACGAAAAGATAGCTGAGACACTTGCAAACTAGCCATTGATAAATCCTCCAATAACAAAAACAGTGGTCACCAGCATATACAAGATGACGGTCGCAAGGGCGGCTTTTTTTGACCCTTTAGCATAATAAATGATCCCATCATATAGGATGCGTAAAAGGTACAAGTTGATCAAAAACGAAACCGCTTGGATGAAGATAAAATAATGATCTAAATCGAGTACCATCACACAATAGATTGCTGCGCTATTCACTAATAGAAGAAACGCATTATAAAGCAAGATGACAAAATACATTTTGCGCAAAATAAACGTTTTATGAAAAAAGTACATATAAATTGAAGTCACGACAGTACCGAGAAAATTCAATATGAAATAAAGTGGGATTGTCAGTAAAAAGATAAACACAATGCTGGCTAATTGTTTTCCCGCAGATAATGGTTCCTCTACTAACAAATCAATAATGAAAAATGTTAAAAAAACAGTTGAAACAAATAAAGATAGTAAGACTAAGCCTATAACAGTTTTGGTCGATTGATGTTGGTTGAAAAATTGCTTAGGGCGTAGAAGTAGCTCCATAGAACCACATTCTCCTTTCTTCTAAGATAGATGTACATGGCTGACATATTCCTCTAAAAGAGAGGCAATCAACAAGAGCACTACAGCGGCAAAGATTAACTGAATCACAGTCCGAGTCAGCTTTCTTACATCAATGGCCTTACCTTTCATAAACCGGTAAAGATAAATAAATGGAAAAGCACTGACGATTGAAAATAGGATCAAACCAAGAACCTCAACAAAAGCATGTGGCATGAGGCCAGTGAATAACTGCTGCACTTCATGCTGAGCTATCAAAAACTGAATGAGTTTTCCAATGATATAGCCATTATAAAAAAGAATGCCAGCAGACATAATGCCGCCAGTAAAAGCCCCGATACCTAGAATGGCAAGCCCAACCTGTAAATTGTTTGAAAAAATAGAGAGAAAAAACATGTCTTCATCCTTTTTTAAATAAGGAATCTGATCATAAGGAAGGAGACTTCCAATGAGCAAAGCTACAATAAATACACTGGCATAAAGATAGCCGAGGCGTAGAATCAATCTATTCTCCGATAGAAAATATCTTATTTTTTTCAACATACTCAATTCCTTTATAAATGGTCTTGCGGCATAATATCCAGCAAATCACTGAAACGATCACAAAATATATAGCGAACAGCACGTTTACGAGCCCTGAGGATTGCTGCAATATAGGGAGAAAAGAGGTCAAAATCAAATAGTACATAAAAGGCAGAACAAGAAAGTTTCTTGCAAATGCCTGACCTTTATCGATGATCTCTAGTTCCTCATTTGTTGTCCCTATTTCATGCTCATGAATAAAATTGAATTTCGTTGTGAATGGAAACAAGTAAAGCTGAATCAAAGGAAAAATGAAAAAGCCAACCCCTAATACCACCAGTTGAATGAGCATCTGAACATGAAACAGTTGATACACAGTCATAATAGATAGATTAATGAATAGTAAAAAGAGCGCTGGTATGGAAAATAAACAATAAAATAACTGGATTTTTGATAAGAAAAATTGCAAAAGAGATATTTGAGAAAGCTCGTAAAGCCAAATGTTCTTTTTTTCAGCACTTAAAGCAAAAATAGAAGGTGTCAGCATTCTCATCTCATAAGATTGATTCGCTAGTATCATAATATTGAGTGTGAATAGCAGCTGAATTTGCAAGGCTTGATGATCGATGATCGAGATCAATCCGGTAAAAACACCAATATAAAAGAAGGCTTCATATGACATGAACATATAATTAAAAAATTCTTTAGATAAGAGCCACCTTTTTTCTTTCAGCAGCTTGATGTCTTTTTGGATCAACACATTTTGTCTAAACAGCGAACCCTGAATTTTATGCAGTACTTGAAAGTACCAATAAAATAAATCCCGAAAATGCTTTGAGCTTTGGTCTTGATCTTTTTCCGTTGGAATCCATCGAACAGGACTTCTCATGACAAGCGCACTACCTAATAGCACAACAATCAATGTAATAGGTGAATGGAACAGAGCTTGAAATTGTAGAAAAACAGAGCCATCTGAAAATAAAGCATGATGCATTTGCTGAAGATCATGTTGATATAAAGAGATCAGCTTGTTTGAAAGAGTGATCCAAAACGAATCCTCTGCAAGCGATGAGATCGATTTAAATAGTTGCCGGAAGGTGTGATAAAAAGGGAAAATGATGTTTAATATGAGAACCCTTCCGAAAAAGAAAAAAAGCAAAGCGATGCTTGCAAAAAAGAGGACACGAATAGCCCCGATTTTTTTCACGACGATGTTATAGATATAAGCACCGAATATCTTATTGCTGATGATAAATAGGAAGATACTTGTCAGCATCACATTGACATGTTTTAACCAGAATGCCAGATCGTGTGTTTGAACAATATCATATTGGAACAAAAAATAGATCAAATAAGTGCTCAAACTCGTAAACACAAGCCAAATCAATTCTGAAAACAGAAGCGTTTGAAAAAGTTGTCTAGAGGAAACAGGTGCTAGCTGTATCAATTCTTTAAAAGGAAGAAGATGAGTTCTTCTATAAGATTCAATTCCTTTGACGATAGAAAATAGAAATAAAAACATCACAAAAGCACTTTCCCATTCTATTTGATAGACGGGGGAGTAAAGAAATGAAGATATAACGAATACAATCATGCATCCGAATATGATATCAAGAATACAAGAAAAAAATATGTACTGTTTTGAAGAAAACGACTTGAGAAATGGAATTTTTCGTATAACGAACTGAGCGATATTAGAATACTGTTGCTCCAGTCTAATGGATAGAAGTAGTGATAATAATGGATATAACATCTTCTCACCTGCACTAAAATTTAAATAGAAGGAGAACAGAGTCTCCTTCTATTGAGTCGTTAAATAAATTACCAAGCGATAACGGCTTTACGGCCTTTTTTCTTAATTTCGTTTTTAAGGTATTGACGAATTGTCTCTTTACCAGCCGCAGCAATAAGAGAAAGACCGCCTGAACCTACAGCAGTTAAAATGGAGACAATTGTAGTGACAGCTCCACCCGCTTCAACCACATTAAGAACTACAGCGGCAACACTGCCTGGAATACCAAATTCTTTTGCTAGATCAGCAACTGGCAGTACTTGTAGCGAGAAGGAAAAAAGAGCTAGCATAAGGAATCCTACTGCTAAAGCACCAAAAAGAACATGTAGTTTGATTTCATTTCTTGTTTCTGTCATATCAAATTCCTCCCTTTTTTGTCTTTTTATTACTATTCTATCTTATGATATGTTTTTGTTCATATCAATCCTTTTTTTTCTTTTTTTTATGAATTAGTTATAGGTTAATATAAAAAAAGTGAAAAGATAAGTGAGAAAAGAATCGTTTTGGATAGGAAATATCGAGTGAACATGATCAAAATGACCTTGTTTTCACAAAAACGAAAGAGAGCCTAAAAGTCTATAAGAAATGTGCTATATGTAAATGAACCAATATTCTTTGATCAAAAGCGCCTTTCAAGATAAAATTGGAAGTATCAATTCATTCTGATGGAGGCGATTTTCTGAATATTCGATTGTTAACACCAGAAGATGCTCAAGAATATGCGAACTTGAGATTAGAAGCACTCCGATTAAATCCAGAGAGTTTTGCTATGAGTTACGAGGAAGAGAAGCTAGATACGAAGAATAAATATAAGGCTCGTTTTGCCTCTACACAATCTATGTGGACATTCGGCGCCTTTCATCAAGGTCAGCTGGTCGGCTCGGTTACACTCATACAAGAAACCTTGCAGAAATTAAAGCACCGTGCCAATGTGGCAGCGATGTATGTAAAGGCTAATGGCCGTGGAAAAGGAATTGGGAAAGCGCTCCTGACAAAAGTTCTTTCTTTTGCGCGCGAAAGAAAAGATATCGAACAACTGTATTTAACAGTGGTCACAACAAACGACTCAGCCAAACATCTTTACAAGTCTGTTGGATTTAAGTCGTATGTGGTAGAGGAAAAAGCACTAAAAATAAATGGTGCTTATGTAGATGAGGAAAAAATGGTGCTATGTTTATCATCGTTTGGAGGGGATATAAATGAGCCAGCCAGTCATGCGCATCACATTGGCAGCCGGACCAAATAGTGAGCTGGAATCCTTTGCGCTGCGTGCAGCACTTGAAAACTTTGGAGCAAAAGTCGATATGCATTGGATAGGCCGACCGAATGACCTGATTGATGTTTTATCAGGGAAAAATAGAGGCGAGACGGACTTCATTCTTTTATCCTTTCACGGGGAAGAAGGAGCGTTTCTCATACCGGAGTTAGGAGAAGATGTATACGAAGAGGGTGAGCCGAGAGGTGCTGCTTTTGGTGCGGATGACATAAAGCGGTATGCTTCGTTAAATGGAGTCCACATTATATGTACAGGCTGTACATTAGGCGAAAAAAAGGTGGCAGAAGCTTTTTTAGAAACAGGGGCGATATCCTATACAGCGCCCGATGACTACATTGATGGAAATGCGTCATTTATTTTTGTTCTCACCATGCTGTATGAGCTGGTGAACAACTCAAAGACAGTCAGAGCAGCTTTTGACCAGGCACGCTCTATTGATGAAGAAACAAAGTTATTCCAACTGTATATGCAAAAATAAGGGCTGATCAAGCCCTTTTTATATGTCTCTCGTAAAATATGTCGAAAATGTGACAAATGTGTTTTTTGCAAACTAAAAAGGGGCTGAGAAAAGTCTATCCTACAAACACACGCCATTTAGACAGGACGGCATCACGAGAGGAGAATCATTGTGTCAATCAAAGGGAAAGTCATTCTTGTTCTATGCGGACTTGCGATTGTCATCGGAATCGCTGGATTTTATCATAATCAGCAAGCAAGCGGGACAGAGAGAAAAAAAGTAGAACAAGATGCGAGCTACAAACAAGTTGAAATTGTCACACTTGTGAATGACGGGAAATTCATGAGATATGCTGTCAACTATCCGCTGTTTCATCAAGAAAAACTAGATCAGGAGATCAAAAGATTTGCAGAGACAGCGTTAGAAAGGTTTAAAACATCATTTAGTCAAGCGAGTGATGTCAATGAAGAAAAACGATACGAATTAAACATCGATTATGAGATCATTCATTATGCCAAGCAAACAGTCGCAATCAAATTCAATACATATGAAGTGAAGGGCGGAAAGCAAGGCGTCAATCAAACGAAGGTGATGAACTTTGATTTCAAGAAACAGACATTTTTATCAATCAACGATATTTTTCTATCAAAGAAGGACAATCTTCAAAAATTATCTCATATGACTTTTGAGGAATTAAAAAAAGATCGAACGCTAGCTGAAAATCAGCCGCTGCTCAAACAGGGAACGTCTCCTGTGGCGAAGAACTATCAGTATTTTGCCATCAAAGATTGCTATATCGAATTCTACTTTCCAAGAGGACAAATCGCTCCAAATCATCAAGGCTCTCAAGTGTTAGCGATTAAGAAAACACTGCTGAAAGGAATATTAAAACCTGAATATATTAAGAAAGAAATGAACAAAAACGAGAAAAAAGAACCGATTCCAACAAGAAAGATTGTGAAACTGCCGAAAACATCCACATTTCATCCGAATCAAAAAGCCATTGCACTCACATTTGATGATGGGCCCAATCCATCAACGACCTCAAAAATTTTAACAGCATTAAAAGAGAACAAAGGACATGCCACATTTTTTGTATTAGGCAACAGGGTTCAGTATTATCCCGATATGTTAAGTGAAATCAGAAAGGGTGGAAATGAAATTGGAAACCATTCCCATAACCACCCTTTACTCACAAGACTCCCTTTAAAACAAGCCATCAAACAAGTAGAAGACACGCAGCAAATCATTGAAAAAGCGAGCGGGTTCACACCGACCCATTTTAGACCACCATATGGCGGGACAAACGGGCAAATCAACGAAGCTCTTCACATGAAAGTGACCCTTTGGGATGTGGATCCTGAAGACTGGAAATATCGAAACAGCCAATACGTCGCGAACTACATTCTAGCCCATGCATCTAGCGGTGAAACCGTCTTAATGCACGACATCTATGACACCTCAGCCAACGCAGCCGTCACGATTATCAAAGAACTCACTAAACAGGGATATCAATTATTGACGGTGTCTGAGCTTGAGCAGTGGAAGGAAGCGCGTGAGAAGAGAAGTGAGTCGAATAGGTAATATCCCTTTTGGTGTGAATCTTAGCGGATTCGCATCTTTTTTTAGGCAGGTCATGAAAATAAAGGGAAAATCTGTTATGGTGAATATGAAGGGGGACTTCAAGTGGTATTGATAAGATTTATAAGTCTCGTTATGCTGACAGTGGTTGGTTTGGCTTTTGTCATAAACAATGTACCTAGTTTGATGCTGCCCATCTATATACTTTCAATGATCGGGCTTATGTTCTGTCTCGGTCACATTGCGCTCCATTATCTACAGCGGATCAGATATTTGTTATACGATGAGAAACAATTGAAAGAGAATCAAATAAACAAACCTCCCGCTAAATGAAGGAGGTTTTTTACTTGTCTGTTTTTCAATGATTTTCTCGTTTGACTCCTTGAATTGTCTCAAAAGAGAGACGATGTTCCTCGTAAATCTGATTTGGACAATCAGCAAGAGCATAATGATCCACGAGCTAAGCCCTCCAATCTTTCGTAACAAGGATACAGTATAATGAGAAAAGATTGATATGAACAGCTCGTTTTATATTTTCGACAATGGGTGAGGAGGATTCAGTTGAAGAGAGTAGACGTGGTGTCAGCTTTGATTTATGACATGGATGAACATATTCTCATGGTGAAAAATGTGAAAGGTTATTGGGAGTTTCCCGGTGGTGCAGTGGAAGAAGGGGAACAGTTGCATCAGGCGGTGATCCGTGAGGTGAGAGAAGAAACAGGATATGTGATCAAAGTAAATGAACTTCATTCTGTTAGAGAAATACTTTTTCAAGATAACATGCATCACGCACTTATTTTTACGTTTTTTGGGGAAATCATCGGGGGAGAGATGAATATTCTAGATCCTGATCATGATATTGAAGAAGTAAAATGGGTAAGCACCCAAGATGCTGAAAAATTAAATCCACAGTTATTCAGCATGCTAAAATTAAATAAACAGACGCGTGCATTTTACACATTTGAAGGAAAGAGAACAAGGGATCAATAAATGAATAAGGAGAGAATGGAATGTTTTTGTATTATGGACCAACCGGTGCTCCAGTGGAAAATCCAGGAGAAGAATGGATGAAAGAAATCTTCTTCCATAAGGGTGAAGACTATTGGAAACAAGGGAATGGAGAATCTTCTATTGAAGTGGATGAAGATTGGGAAACGGAAAGTCTTGTTTTCTTTTATCATGACCCTTATGGCTTTTTTCTCATGAGATATCCAGATTTTTTGGTTCCTTTTAAAAAAGTAGAGAAGATAGAAACAATCAAGCACGTCGTTGCAGGCGCACCATTGTATGTACCTTCATGCAGCTACGTCGATCGACATCACGCTTATGAAATCGTTCAACATTTTCTAAAAACAAAATCGATACCTGATAGTGTTGAATGGGTGGAGTTGAGGACGATTGATTTTCAGCAAGATCTATAAATTCTTACGGGGAACGAGAAGGAGAATAAAATGTGTCGTTTAGATGATACCATGCATGTACATGTTGGCTATTACGAACAGGGTCTTGATGTTGAAGGAGTGTTTTTTAAGAGTTTAGAAACAGGAAAGTGGCAATTATTCTTTGATCATACATGGTATGGGATAACGCTTTTAAAGCATTATGAAAAATATGAAGATTTAGGGCTGTTGATTGGCGAGTATTCTATTGAAGATGACAAAATTGAAGAGGAAGGAAATCAGCTGTTTGAGCGTTTTTTAAAAGAAAACGGGGTAGTGAGATAAATACAGAATGTGAAACATCACTCAATGAAAATGACGAGTGATGTTTTTTTATGTTGGATACTGTTTTTCTAAAATTTTGCTCTATGTAATCTAAAGAGCATCTAATACAAATCTGCATTGATTGTTTAAAAATTCAAAAAATAGATAGACAAATGCTTGCAAGAATTGTATAGTGTTCTCATAAATTACTTGTCATACAAGTGAACAAGTAACTAAGAATATAAGATTGGATTTCAAATAATAAAATGAGGTGATCCAGTGAAAGATGTAAGTTTGGCGAATTTAAAAGCAAAAGCGATTGAACTTAGACAAACGGCGATTACGATGATTTATGAAGCGCAATCGGGGCATCCTGGCGGCTCTTTATCAGCTGCTGATATCATCACGGCCCTTTATTTCAAAGAGATGAATATCGATCCTCAAAATCCTAACTGGGAAGATCGAGATCGTTTTGTTTTATCGAAAGGCCATGTTGCACCTATTCAATATGCTGCCTTAGCGCTAAAAGGTTATGTCCCTTTTGAAAACGTATACAAATTGAGACAGTACGGTTCACCGTTCCAAGGTCATCCTGATATGAAGAAATGCCCTGGAATTGATATTTCAACAGGTTCATTAGGCCAAGGACTTTCTTGTGGGGTTGGTATGGCGCTTGCGGGTAAACGGGATGAAAAAGATTATCGGGTATTTGCGATGGTAGGCGATGGCGAATGTCAAGAAGGACAAATTTGGGAAGCGGTTCAAACCGCAGTCAAATATCGTCTTGATAATTTAATTGTTTTTGTTGACAATAACCGTCTGCAAATTGATGGTTTCTGCGAGGAAATCATGCCGCTGCAAGACATAGAAATGAAGTTTGAAGTATTCGGGTTTGAAACAAAGCGAATTGACGGACATTCGATGGAAGAGATAGTCGAAACATTGAATCAAGTGAAAAACATGAAAAATGGAAAGCCGAAATGTATTGTAGCAGACACGATTAAAGGCAAAGGCGTTTCCTACATGGAAAATATCTGCTCATGGCACGGTGTTGCGCCAAATGAGAAAGAGTATGAACAAGCATTAGAAGAATTAGCAGGAGGTTTGAGATCATGAGCCAAACTGAAAAAGCGGTCATTAAGAAAAAAGCGACACGTGAAGCCTTCGGTGATGAAATTGTTAAGTTAGGAAAAGAGAATCAACATATTTACGTGATTGATATTGATATCGGCAAATCATGCAAAACAGGAGAATTCATTAAGCAGCTTCCCAATCAGCATGTGAACGTTGGAATTGCCGAACAAAATGGTGCCGGGCTGGCAGCTGGTCTTGCGACAACTGGAAAAATTCCATTTGTAAGCACTTACGCAGTTTTTGGCTCGCTGCGCATGGCAGAGCAAATCCGCCAAGAAATATGCTATCCGAATTTGAATGTAAAGATTGCCTGCTCGCACGGAGGATTGACACCGGGAAATGACGGTGGAAGTCATCAAGCGATAGAAGATATGGGCGTTTTAAGAACATTTCCCAACATGACGGTCATCATGGGCTCTGATTACTATTCGACGAGAAAATTGATCAAAGAGGCAGCGAATACGTATGGCCCCATGTATTTGCGCTTTACCCGAGATGCTGTGCCGATGATTTATGATGAACATGAGGAGTTTGTGATTGGAAAAGCCAAAAAATTAAGGTCTGGCAAAGATATTGCGATCATTGCAAATGGTGATACAGTATATCTTGCTTTGGAAGCGGTTAAAAAATTAGAAGAACAAGGGATTGAAGCATCACTTTTAGATATGCATACGATCAAACCTCTAGATCGAGAGGCGGTTGTGGAGTGTCTTGATATTGGACGTATGATCACTGTAGAGGATCATAACATTTTGAACGGATTAGGCAGTGCTGTATGTGAAGTAGCAGCAGAAGAAGGTCGAGGAAAAGTCAAACGGATCGGAGTGCAAGACCGTTTTGGAGAATCTGCACCTTACGAAAAACTTTTAGAAATAAATGGAATAACAATCGAAAACATCATAAATACAGCAAAAGACATGCTGAACAATCACATTTGAAAGTAGGTTATTTACAATGTTTACATTAAACAATCAAGTAGCTATTGTAACAGGGAGCGGTTCTGAAAAAGGAATTGGCCGAACAATCGCTCTAACACTTGCTAAACAGGGTGCTGCTGTCGTGGTAGCAGATATCAATGAAGAAGGGATTCGCTTCACAGTAGAAGCCATTCAAAAAGCCGGAGGAAAAGCGTTAGGCGTAGTAGTAAATGTAACAAATAAGGAATCAATTGATCAAATGGTGGCTGTAACGCTTGAGGCGTTTGGCCGCATTGACATATTGGTGAATAATGCAGGTATTTCTCAAAAAGTAACCGTTCAGAACATGACACTTGAAGATATGACAAGAGTATTTAATGTAAATATGTTTGGTTTGTTCTTGTGTACACAAGCCGTGCTAGAACCAATGATCAAGCAGCAATATGGGCGTATTATCAACCTGTCTTCTGTATCGGCTAAAAGGGGAGGAGGCGTATTTGGAGGAGCACATTACTCAGCTTCCAAAGCAGCAGTATTAGGTTTTTCTAAAAACCTTGCCCGTGAAGTAGGGAAAGATGGTATCACAGTGAATTGTGTGGCACCAGGCCTTGTGAATACGGATATTTGGAAGTCACTTCCTATCGATGAAGCCGAAAAAGTAATTGATAATATACCACTTGGCCGACCAGGTGAAACGAAAGAAATCGCAGCCGCCATTACATTTTTGGCTACTAAAGAAGCATCCTACATTACAGGAGAAGAAATCGATATCAATGGTGGTTCACATATGGACTAGTAGAAAGAAATGGAGCAGGCACATGAACATGCCTGACTCTATTTTAAATAAAAAGGAAGTAGAGTCACAGTCAAAATGATTGATGAAATGATATTTTGTAAGCGCTTAATAAAAATATGTCATGCCATTTAGACATCTTCACGCAGTTGGACAAAGCAACTTGAAGGGGGAATCATGTTGAATCAACAAGCATTAGAAAAGTCGACGACTCGTAAAGTTACACTTCGCCTTATCCCATTTTTATCCTTATGTTTTGTTATCGCTATTTTAGATCGTGTGAATATTGGATTTGCTGCTCTTCAAATGAATGAAGATTTGGGATTTTCAAATGCTGTATTTGGACTTGGGGCTGGAATATTCTTTTTAGGGTATTTTTTATTAGAAGTTCCGGGAAGTGCCATTATGGCAAAGATCGGTGCGAGTAAATGGATCAGCCGAATTATGGTGACATGGGCAATTATTGCGATTTTAATGGCTTTTGTCCAAGAACCATGGCAGTTTTATACAGCACGTTTCTTATTGGGTGCAGCAGAAGCTAGTTTTTATCCATGTATGGTGTTTTATTTGAGCGGTTTTTATCAAACCAAACATCATGCCAAAGCCATTGCTGGATTTATGCTGGCGATTCCGGGAGCGAATGCCCTAGGTGCACCACTTTCTACATTTCTATTAGGTGTTGATTGGCTGGATATGTCTGGATGGCAGTGGCTGTTTATTTTAGAAGCGATTCCAGCACTCATTCTTGGAGTAATTGCATTCTTTTATTTGGATGACAAACTTGAAGATGTAAAATGGCTGAATCAAGATGAAAAAGAGTGGCTGATTCATGTCACAACAAAAGAAAAGCTTGAAAAAGAACAGGTCAAGCGATATACATTTACTCAAGCTTTAAAAGATCGAGATGTACTCATTTTATCGGCAGGCTATTTCTGCTGGATGGTTGGGTTTTACGGCATCAATATGTTTTTGCCGACAATCTCTAAAGGATTATCTGACACCATTTCCTTAAGTACGCAGGGAATGGGCTGGCTGTTAGGTTTCATGTATACCGTCGCTATCATTGTAATGGTGCTGGTCGGGAATCATTCTGACAAGAAAAACGAGAGGCGATGGCATGTATCTGCCTGCTTAACTGTCAGTGCGATGGCCATGATCATTAGCAGTTATATAGCAAATTCCAGTGTGATCTTATCCTTTGTGTTCTTAACCATTGCCTTGTGCGGAGCCTTTGGTGCTTATTCTCCATTTTGGGCCATTCCCCCTTCTTTTCTAACAGGAGCAGCCGCCGGTGGAGCGATCGCACTAATCAACAGTATTGGCAATCTTGGCGGTTTCTTTGGGCCATATATAGTCGGATACATTAAGGATGTCACAGGTTCTTTTCACATCAGTATGATTTTTTTAGGTATTAGTATGATACTGGCTTCTTTTATTATTGTGTTTTTAGTTAAACAGTCAGGAAAAGCACTAGTTGTAAAAGCAAGTACAGAAAAATCCAGTATAGAAAAGTCTATTTAAACGAGGGTCATAAAAAAAACTATGATGGAAGTAGTAAGGGGAAATATTGTGGTGATTTAGCTGTCAGGAGAAGTTCTGAAAGAAAACGAGACAATACATGAGGATAAAACGATTGGAGCTGAAATTTTCATGGAAAAAGAGACAAATGTACCACAAAATACGATCGTTTGCCGGGAATGTGGAGAAATCATTGACATCGCTTACGGCTCTGAAGGGGTTAAAGTCTTATACGGAATATGCGAAGGGTGCCGAGCATCGGAAAATAAATGAATTTAAAAAGACAAAGACGCATAACAGCAAGGCTTCTACTTGTTGTATGCGTCTTATTTGGAAGTGGAAGATCCTAGCTTTTCCAATATCGATCATATAGGTTTTGCATGTGGGCAGTCATACGTTTCACAGCTTCTGCTGCGTTCCGTTCTTCGAGTGCTTCTATAATCAGTTTATGCTCCTGAAAGTTGACCTCACGATAGTCAGAACGGGTAACGGTTCGATCACGTATAAACCTCCACATTTCCTGCTGCTTCATAGCGTTCGTAATGGAAGACATAAAGGTAATGAATAAATCATTATGTGACGCTTTTGCAATTCCCATATGTAGCTGCTCGTCAGTTGCCGGGACGTATACACCTGAATGTGTTTCTTCTTCCATTTTTTTAATGGTTTGTTTCAGTTCTAAAATATCTTCGTCAGTCGCTCTCAAAGCAGCAAAATGAATAATTAAAGGCTCGATATGCATTCTAGCTTCCACGATATCCTCAGGTGATGCCGATGTCATAGAGATGGACCCTTCATTGTGTATGGTCGTACTCTTAACGAAAACACCTTCTCCTTGACGTGAATAAATAATACCATTCATTTCTAGTGCACTGAGGGCTTGTCTAACAGGTGCGCGGCTGACACCAAATTGTTCGCATAATTCCCTTTCTGAAGGAAGTTTATCTCCTATTTGAAAAGAGCCTAACTGTATTTCAGAAAGGATCTGATTATAAATTTGTATGTATAATTTTTTATTGGAAACAGGATTGAATGTAATAGAAATCACCCCTCTTTATTTGTCATACAAGTATATTAATTATATACTTTTCAGATTTGAAGGGCAAAAAAATATACTGAAACCATTTTTAAAATTAAAAGATAATTCATAAATGGTAAGAGCCTAAACAAATAAAAACAGACCTTATAAGGCCTGTTCTGTTGCAAAATGTTTTCTATTAAAATTCCCTGCTCATTTCGCCTTCTCTTTCTTTAACTTCAAACCGGACCGGTCATGTAGAGCTGAATGGTATCAGTCACATCTTCATTTTCAGATGTTAAGAAGGCAATTAATGAAATTTCGTTGCCTTCTTTATCCTGACCGATGGGGTCATGCAGAGAGACGTCTTTTTTTGTTTTTTTAAGTGCGCGTAAATGCATGAGGATTTCATTATTAAAGTCAAAAGGGGGGTGCAGAATTTAAAAATCGAATTTCACTTTTGCCCCATCATGCAATAATTCAGGTTCGTCATTTAGAAATACATCTCCTAAGTGAAGTGTGATTGAGCTCAAATCTGAAACATCATCTACAAGTAAAGGAACTACAACCATACCTTCATTTTCGACTTTACCATAAAAAGAACCAACACCTTTATCCGTATACAAATTAGACTCATTGACTTCAATTTGTTTTTTTGTATTAGTGGTAATAACTTTAACACCAGAAAACAAAACATCTTTATCGGAAGTGTTTTCAGTCGTGTAAGTAATTTGTATTCTATGATATTTATCTTTTTCATATTGATTATCAGAAAGAAGCTCTTTATCGTCTTCACCTAAATTACTGTATTCAAAAACTTTAACATCTTGTATTTTCATCTTAATAGGACTTAAATCTATTTCTTTTTGTTTGTCGTTTATCTTTTTCAAAGTCAGTGTAGAACCATTTTTATCTTTCTTCCACTCCCCAATCTTTGATAAGCGTCCTGACGTTGGTTTATTCTCTTTTTGTGCTGATTCTTTTGAAGCCTCTTTGCTCGTTTCTTCTTTTTTTGCTGGATCAGTTGAACTGTTAGTGTTACCGCAAGCAGTTAGAACTGCCATAAAGCATAAGAATAAAATTAGTTTAGCTTTTTTCATTAGTCTGCACCCTTCTATATACACATTTTAGTAATACAGGAAACATTATAATATAAAAAATATTAAATTGATGATTTTCGACAAAATAAGACAAAATAATTCATGACTTATAGCATGGGTTTAAAGTCACGAAACGTTCGGTGGTGAATTCGTATGTAACATTAAAAAGTGCTGATATTTCATTTGTGAAATTATTATAAGTCTGAATAGCTATTATTTTTCTAAACATAAAAGTTGAAATACAAAACTTATATGCAAACCGTTTGTCCTTCATTTTCCACAATTCTCTAAACAGTGGGGTGTAATCAGTTGATTTCCTTCATGTCTAAGTGCATGACCCAAAATTCATCACCAAAATCTTGCCATTGTTCTTGAGGGCTAAGGCGGCAGCTATTATCAAAAGAAATGCAGCGAGACAGTAGCTTAGTGCCGAAATAAAAAACAGACCTAATAAGGTCTGTTTTTGTTAGAAGTTAGGGGAAGTTCATTTTCACTTCCCCTTCTCCCGTTTCCGCTTCTCCTTCTCTGCCCGGTAAAACTCATGAAACATCTTCATCAGCGCTCGCTTCTCAATCCGGGACACATAGCTCCGCGATATTCCGAGCTCCTTGGCTATTTCCCGCTGCGTTTTCTCTTTCTTTAAGTCCAAACCGAACCGGCCGACGATCACTTCTTTTTCCCGGCCGTCGAGAATGTCGATATATTCTTTTACTTTTTCAAGCTCCATGTTGAGCTGAATGGTATCAATCACGTCCTCATTTTCTGATTTTAAGACGTCAATTAATGAAATTTCGTTGCCTTCTTTATCCTGACCGATGGGGTCATGCAGAGAGACGTCTTTTTTTGTTTTTTTGAGTGCGCGTAAATGCATGAGGATTTCGTTCTCAATACACCGCGCCGCATATGTTGCCAGCTTTGTTCCTTTTCCAGAGGAATAGCTTTCGATGGCTTTAATGAGTCCGATCGTCCCGATGGAGATGAGGTCTTCAGCGTCTTCCCCGGTATTTTCAAATTTCTTGACAATATGGGCGACGAGCCGAAGGTTATGTTCAATCAGCATGTTTCTTGCGTGTTCATCGCCCTGAGCCATGAGGGCTAAGTATTTTTTCTCATCATCTCCCGAAAGGGGTTGTGGAAAGGCATTGTTTTTGACATAGGACACTAAAAACACCAATTCTTTGACCATCAATCCCATCGCTGTAAATACTCCTGTCACGATTTTCACCTCCACCATGTTTAGGCCGCTGCCTATATCCTCAAATGTATGTGAAGGAAGGATTGTCTGTGTCTGTACGATGAAAAAATCATCTTATTTGAAAGAAACGTGCTTCTGTGCGTATGTTTGTGCTGCCCCTCTCATATGTTTGCGGTTTCTTTGCGGTGCTTGGCGGTCTAGAAGCGTGCTAAAATATGTAATATTAGACCGAAAAGGAAGGGGTTTTTTCGGAACATGGGGAAGGTTCTTTCTTCACATGTCGGTATGAAAATTAATGAATGGTATCGAATGATACGGCAGTTCAGTGTTCCAGATGCGGAAATCTTGAAAGCGGAAGTAGAAGCGGAAATTGAACGTATGGAAGAGGACCAGCATTTACTGATTTATTATCAGCTCATGTGTTTTCGGCACCAAATTATGCTCGACTATATACACCCTTCAAAATATCAACCTTTCTCAGTATCTAACCTTGTCGATAAAATCGAAAATTCCAATCATGAGTTATCTGATATGCTGCATTATTACCATGCATTTTTTCGTGGCATGCATGAGTTTAGTCAAAAAGAATATTTGGAGGCCGTCAAATATTATCGCATGGCAGAAAAACAGCTGTCTATGGTATTTGATGATATTGAGCAGGCCGAGTTTCATTTTAAAGTAGCAGAAGCCTACTATATAATGAAACAAACGCATGTCTCCATGCACCATATTTTAAAAGCGCTTGAAATATACGATCAGCATGATGCATATTCCATTCGCATTATTCAGTGCCTCTTTGTCATCTCGGGAAATTATCAAGATTTAAAACGTAAAGATCGAGCACTGCCTCACTTGAAAAAGGCGAAACAACTCGCATCCGAAATTGATCACCCACGCATCTATAGCTCAGCACTCTATAATTTAGGGAAATGTTACGGGGAGTTAGGTTATCGAGAAGAAGCAGAACGATATTTAACCGAATCGGCTGACCTCGCCAAAAAAGAACTGCTTCCCACGCTGCCTCATACACTTTATACACTGGCCAAGCTGCTTTTTAGACAAAATGAGCAGATTGAAGCAAGGCGCATATTAGAGGATGGGAAATTGGCCGCAAAGAAGCATGAAGACCAGCTGTTCTGTCATATGTTTGAGTATCTGGATGCTTTATATGTTCAGGAAATCAATGAAGAACAACTGCAAAAAACCATTGATTATTTGGAAAAACTTAGCCTATACTCTTATATAGAGGATATCTCACTAGAAATTGCGACAGCCTTAGAAGCCTCTCAACAATACCAGAAGTCCAACCAGTATTATCAAAAATTGCTATGGGCTCAAAATCAAATCCAAGAAGGAGAGTGTCTGTATGAATTCTAAGCAACGTTCGACAGTTGAAGAGAGAAACCAAACGTGAGACAAAAAGCGGGCCTGATGGGCCGGCTTTTTTTATGTGAAAAAGAAGAGTAGACGATCACGAAACTTGAATGAATTCATCAGAAAGCGGGCAATTTAATGTGTAATGATGTTCTGTGGAGGCGGTCTGATGAAAGGGTTGCATATCTTGTTATGTATATTGGTAATATGCGCTTTTGTTCCTGGTAACATAGAGGCGCGTACATTAAAAAGAATCGACCTAGAAAAAACGGGACGAGCCTTTTGGGACATGAGAGAGGAACGGAAAAAGATTGCGTTAACCTTTGATGATGGGCCTCATCCGGTATACACAAATCAAATACTAGACGTACTGAGAGAGCATGAAGTGAATGCCAGCTTTTTTGTCATCGGAAGCCGTATTCATGCATATCCCCTGCTCGCAGAGCGGATTGTGAGCGAAGGAAATGAGCTTGGCAATCACACGATGAACCATACGTATTTTGACCTTTTGTCATCGAAAGAAATCAAGCAAGAATTAAAAGAATCAGCGGCTCATATCGCTTCTCTCCAGCCTGGCGGACCCTTATTATTTCGTCCCCCGGGCGGGCGCTTGACGATGAAGTCATTCCGCATTCTTTCTAAGCAAGGATACGATGTCGTGATGTGGTCCTTTACGCAAGATCCGAAGGACTGGTCTAGGCCAGGTGCACACAAAATTGCCAGCCGTATTATTGAGAATATTCAGGGCGGTGATATCATCCTTTTACATGATGGCGGAGGAAATCGTAAGCAGACAGTAGAAGCGCTGAAACAAGTCGTACCTGAACTAAAGAAAAGGGGCTATGAGTTTGTGAAAGTGAGCGAACTGGTGCACCATAACAGAGATTATCTGCCGGTTCAATTACAATAAGAAACAGTCATTCATTGAAACCAAAAGTCTTGTCGTTTACTATATGAAGAGGGCTTTTGGAGGTGAATGTTGTGAAGAAATTTGTTTTCCTTTTCATCCTGTTATGTGTTGCTGCTGGGTGCTCAAAACCAGTGCAGGAAAGTGTGATTGCATTTGGTGACAGTAACACAAGAGGATCGAACTGGGATTTTCGAGATTATCCCACATCTGAAAAATGGGTGAATCTCATGAAAAACGTCGAGCGCGGCCAAATCAAGGTACAGAATGCCGGGATTGGCGGGCAGACAACAGAAGATGCGAAACTTCGCTTTGAGCAGGATATTTTAAAACAAAAACCAACTTACGTCCTCATCATGTTCGGAACAAATGATGCGGCGATTCTAGACGGGAAACATCCCCGTGTGACCAAAAATCGATTTAAAGAAAACTTATCCTACTTCATTTCTGAAAGTAGGAAAGAGGGAATTACCCCGATCCTCATGACGTGCGTGCCTGTGGTGGAAGGAGGCAAAAAGGGCTTGTATTATTATTCTAGATATAAGTCATCTTATTTTGCTGAGAGAGGCGGGGCGAGAGCTTGGCAAAACTCATACAATGACATCACAAGACAAGTAGCTGAAAAACAGCAAGTGCCGCTTGTCGACAATTGGAAAGCGTTCATCCGAGAAGCGGGTGAAGATAGTGACAGCGCCTTGATTCAGTCTGGCCTCATTGACCCTTCTGGCAATCATATGACACCAAAAGGGGCAAGAATCATTTATAACGAAATTAAAGAGCGTGATGTCATTAAACATTTTTAAATGCAGGCCATCTGCCTAAACAAGACGATCCATCCAGCATAGTCTAACAGTATATCTTCTTAGAAGGAGGTAACTGATATGTGGGGATGTCCTTATCCTTACCCTGCGTGTTCACCTTATCCAGCTCAAGGAGCAGGAATCGGTTACGCTTTTCTTGTTGTGTTCCTTGTCGTCATTTTGGTCGTAGGTGGAGGGTTATGGTTTTGGAATGAACAGCCTTGCAAATAAGACACCTCTTCTTTGATCAGAAGGGGTGTTTTTTACGGAAAATAGTAGTAAGCCTATAGCGCAAGTGATATAATATCAGTCACCTGAGTTTAAAAAAGGAGAGTGCTCGGGAGGCATGGTTCCTGGATATATGGAATTAAGAGGAAACAGAGAGCATATGCCCGAGCGAACGTCTTTTCATTTCTGTCTCAATTAATTCAATGAAGTCGCGATTTAAGTTCATTTCATTTGCTTTATAATACGATTCTATAAGTAAATCATCTGACAGCTTTTTCATACTAGAAACCCATATGATGGGAAAAACACCTCCCCTGAAAAAGTTGGCATAAAACTCGAGGAAAAGACATATCATCATAGGTTGATCGAATGTCTTTGAAGTACCTTTAATCTACCATGAATGGGAAACAAGAACAATCGTTCTGTTATCCACATGGTTAAGTGGATAACTTGTGGGTAGAGTGTTTATAATTGAATGAAAGCGTGATGAAATATAGGTGGATAATGTGTGTAAAATTATCCACACCTGTTGAAGGTCCTCATCATATGTCGAAAACTTTTTCATTGTATTCGATAGACAGACAAATTGTGATTTGATTCGACACAATCGCTGAAAAACCAATGGAAGAAAGGGTGCAAATTGTGCTAAAGAAGTATTTCTTACCGGATGAATTTGTGAAAAGTATTTTCCACATTTCGCCGCAAAAACTAAAAGAACGAAATGTAAAAGGAATTATTACGGATTTAGATAACACACTAGTAGAATGGGATCGTCCAAGTGCGACCCCGCGTTTAATTGAATGGTTTCAAGAGATGAAAGATCACGGGATACAGGTGACGATTGTATCGAACAATAATGAAAAAAGGGTCAAGCTTTTTTCTGAGCCGGTTCATATCCCGTTTATTTATAAAGCGAGAAAACCGATGGGAAGAGCCTTTAATAAGGCCGTCGCTGATATGCAATTGAAGAAAGAAGATGTGGTTGTCATTGGCGATCAGCTTATGACAGATGTGCTTGGCGGAAACAGGCATGGCTTCCATACCATTTTGGTTGTACCTGTTGCGGCATCGGACGGATTTTTCACGAAGTTTAACAGGCAGATTGAACGTAGAATTTTAGGAGCCTTAAAGCGTAAGGGCCACATTCAGTGGGAGGAAGAGTAATAATGGAAAAGGTTGTTTGTATTGGCTGCGGTGTAGCCATTCAGACGGAAGATAAAGATCAATTAGGATATGCGCCGGCAGCATCTCTATTGAAAGAAGATGTGATCTGTCAGCGCTGTTTTAGGTTAAAGAACTACAATGAAATTCAGGATGTATCTTTAACAGAAGACGACTTTTTAAATATTTTACACAGCATTGGCGAGACTGATTCTCTGATCGTCAAGGTCGTTGATATTTTTGACTTTAACGGAAGCTGGATTAATGGACTGAGCCGTATTGTTGGTGGTAATCCCATTTTACTTGTCGGCAACAAGGTAGATATTTTACCGAAATCCGTGAAAAAAGACCGTCTCGTTCAATGGATGAAGCGGGAAGCAAAAGAAAATGGGCTCAATCCGATTGATGTGTTTTTAATCAGTGCGAGCAGAGGACAAGGTGTGCCTGAGGTTATGGAGGCCATTGATCATTACCGTGAGGGCAGAAATGTCTATGTTGTCGGCTGTACAAATGTTGGGAAATCAACATTTATTAACCGCATTATCAAAGAGGTGTCTGGAGAAGAGAATGTGATCACCACATCCCAATACCCAGGGACAACACTTGATGCGATTGAAATTCCGCTTGATGACGGGTCTGCTTTATTCGATACACCGGGGATCATCAACCGCCATCAAATGGCGCACTATGTCGGCAAAAATGACTTAAAGATTTTAACGCCGAAAAAAGAATTGAAACCGAGAACGTTCCAGTTAAATGAAGCTCAAACGCTTTACTTTGGCGGACTGGCTCGATTTGATTATGTAAAAGGCGGCAGAACATCCTTTGTTTGCTATATGCCAAATGAACTCAACATTCATAGAACGAAGATGGAGAATGCAGATGACTTATATGAAAAGCATGCAGGTGAACTGCTTTCACCGCCATCAAAAGAGGGAATGGAAGATTTCCCGCCGCTCGTTCCGCACACTTTCACCATCGATCAGCCAAAAATGGACATTGTCTTTTCAGGATTAGGCTGGGTGACTGCGAATGATGCTGGGAAACAAATCAAAGTGTATGCGCCAAAAGGCGTGCACGTGTTTATGAGACGTTCGTTAATTTAAATGTTCAGAGGGGGAGAGACTTTGAAACCTTTATACGGAGTAATCGGTAACCCTGTTGGCCATTCAATGTCTCCAGATATTCATAATGCAGCATTAAAGGATGCTGGAATTGATGGACATTATCATGGCTTTCAAGTAGAAGAAAACGACCTGAAAGATGCCATTAGCGGTATGAAAGCCTTAGGAATCAGCGGCTTTAACGTCACTGTTCCGCACAAGGTAGACATCATGCAGTACCTTGACAAAATTGATGTGACAGCTGAACGTCTGCGTGCCGTCAATACAGTTCGCCTCGAAAATGGTCAACTCGTTGGGTACAATACAGATGGAGAGGGTTTTCTTCATTCATTGCTTGAAGCGTTGGATCAGCCGTTATCAGAGCTGTCATTTCTCCTGCTTGGTGCTGGTGGAGCAGCAAGAGCGATTTACACGACGATTGCTGAGTATGCACCGAAACAATTTGATATCGCCAACCGCACCATTGAAAAAGCTGAGGCTTTAATTGAAAGTGCCGATGGGAAAATCACATCTCGTGCCATTGCATTAAATACAGCAGAAGAGGGGCTTGGGGAATATGATGTCATCATCCATACGACCTCAATTGGTATGTATCCGAATGTTGAAGAAACCCCAATTTCTTTAGCGAACGCAAAAAAAACAGCGGTCGTTTGTGATATTGTGTATAATCCAATAGAAACAAAGCTGCTAAGCGAAGCAGCCGGGTTAGGTTTGAAAACAGTCGATGGCGTCGGCATGTTTGTTGGTCAGGCGGTAAGAGCCTTTGAACTATGGACGGGCATTACACCTGACGCCCGAAAAATGAAGTCAATTGTCATAGAGAAATTAGGAGGAACACCATGTTAAAAGGTAAGCAAAAACGTTTTTTACGTGCGCAAGCACATCATTTATCACCTATTTTTCAAGTTGGAAAAGGCGGGGTAAATGACAATATGGTCAAGCAAATTTCCGAGGCGCTTGAAGCAAGAGAACTTTTGAAAGTCAGCGTATTGCAAAACTGCGACGAGGACAAAACAGAGGTTGCAAAAGCACTTGTAAAAGGTGCAAAAGCTGAACTCGTTCAAACGATCGGAAATGTGATTGTCCTTTATAAGGAATCAAAGGAAAATAAACAAATTAAGCTGCCGTAAAGGTGGATATGATATGAAAAAAATAGGATTGTTCGGTGGTACGTTTGATCCCCCGCATAATGGGCATTTGCTGATGGCAAGTGAGGTGCGTTTCCAAGTAGGGCTTGATGAAATTTGGTTTATCCCAAATCACAAGCCCCCTCATAAAACGGGCCGAAAACGAGCAGAGAGTCATCACCGCGTAAAAATGGTGGAAAAAGCGATTCAGACAAATCCTCATTTTCGAGTTGAGCTTATTGAAATGGAGCGGGAGGGCCCATCTTATACAGTAGATACGGTTGAGCTGTTAAAGAAGCGCCATCCTGAAGATGAGTTCTTTTTTATGATTGGAGCGGACATGGTCGAGTATTTGCCGAAATGGCACAGAATCGATGATTTGCTTCAGATGATCACCTTTATTGGGATGAAAAGACCAGGTTATGAAGGAAGTACGGCGTATCCTCTTTTGTTTGCAGATGTTCCGGCTTTTGATGTATCATCGACATTGATTAGGCAGCGAATGAAGCAGGGGCAACCTGTTGATTATTTGATTCCGAAAGCGGTTGAGTGTTATATAAAGGAGCATCATTTATATGAATCGTGAAGAAGCTTTAAACTGTGTCAAACAGCAGTTAACAGAGCATAGATATACACATACAATTGGGGTAATGGAGACGGCCATTTCATTAGCTGAACGTTTTGGTGCAGATGTGAAAAAAGCAGAGGTCGCGGCTATTTTCCACGATTATGCTAAATTTAGACCGAAAGAAGAAATGAAGGGCATCATCCAGCAAGAACAGATGAACCCTCTATTGCTTAAATATTCATCTGAGCTTTGGCATGCCCCAGTTGGTGCCTATTTGGTCAAAAAAGAAGTTGGAATTGACGACCAAGATATTTTAACAGCCATTGAATTCCATACATCCGGCAGACCGAACATGACATTGCTTGAAAAAGTGATTTATGTCGCCGACTATATAGAGCCAGGACGCCATTTTCCTGGTGTAGAGGAAGTAAGAGAGTTAGCAGAGCAGGATTTGGACCTTGCCTTGATTCAATCTTTAAAAAACACCGTCAGCTTTTTAATGAAAAAGAATCAGCCAGTTTTCCCAGATACACTTGCTACTTATAACTCACTTGTGCAAAAGAACAACTAAGGAGGAATTTTGATGGATGCATCATCAATTTTAAACATCGCAGCAGGAGCGTGCGATGATAAACGGGCAGAGGACATTATTGCCCTGAATATGCAAGGGATCTCACTTGTTGCAGATTATTTTCTCATTTGTCACGGGAATTCTGACAAACAAGTACAGGCCATTGCAAGAGAAGTGAAACACCTTGCAGAAGAAGGCGGCATCGAAGTTAAAAAGATGGAGGGCTTTGACGAAGCAAGATGGGTCTTGATTGATTTAGGAGATGTCATTGCTCATGTGTTCCACAAAGAGGAAAGAGGATACTATAACTTAGAGAAGCTTTGGGGAGATGCGCCGAGAGAAACGCTTTCGCTTGGCATTAACTCATGATTTATCAAGGGTTTGCAGGTGTGTATGATGAGCTCATGACACATGCCCCTTATGATGAATGGGTTCAGTGGATACAGCGGTATATCAAGCCGAATAGTGCGATTATCGATGTAGGTTGTGGAACTGGAGAGATCTCTCTTCGGTTAGCTGCAAAAGGTCACATGGTCACAGGAATTGACCTAAGTGAAGAGATGCTGGCATTTGCGCAGCAAAAAGCACAGGCTCATAAGCAGTCTATTCAATTTTTACATCAAGATATGAGAGAGCTTGAGGGGTTTGAACAAACTTTTCAAGCAGCGGTTATTTGCTGTGATTCTTTGAATTATCTAAAAAACGAAAATGACGTCAAAAAAACCTTTAAAAACATGTTTCAGCTTTTAGAGACAGGTGGGGTTTTACTGTTTGATGTTCATACCCCTTATAAAATGGAAGAGGTATTTCCTGGCTCTACTTATGCCGATCAAGATGAAGAAATCAGCTACATTTGGCAGAGTGATAAAGGGGATGACCCATATTCGGTTATTCATGATTTAAGCTTTTTTGTAAAAGACGGAGACGTGTATGAGCGTTATGATGAAACGCACGAACAACGTACATTTCCTTTTGAAACTTATGCAGCGTTCCTTGAGTCCGCTGGCTTTGAACAGATTGAAGTGACCGCTGATTTTACAAATGAAGCACCTCAGGAATGTGCAGAAAGATATTTTATTTCAGCGAAGAAACCAAAAACCATCGTTTAATGGACGATGGTTTTTTTAAAACCCTTTTTTCGCTTGTTGCGAACATGTTTAATTTCTGAGATCATCAGTAAACACACTCGGTGGGTATTGATGCGCAACCGCTTCTACATCCTCATCGAACTTGTCATGAGTGTTCTGAAAAAGCTGATGGAACATATCTTGAACACCTGCTTCAAGTGCTTTAATGCCCTCGCCGGTGACGCCGCCTTTTACACACACCTTCTCTTGCAGTGTAGGCAGGGTATACACCCTTTTTTCAATCAAACGGCCAAGTCCTACAAGCATATCTTCTGATAAGGTGGTGGCTTCTTCTTTTGAAATATCCGTTTCTTCAACAGCGGCTTCAATCATTTTCTGAACAAGAAAGCTAATAAAGGCAGGACCGCAGCTGACAATATCTGAGGCTGCCCGTGTGATTGAATGATGAATTTCTATTGGTGTTGAAATGCGGGAAGCGAGTTGTCTGAGCGCTGCTTTTGTCGTGACATTGCATGATGAACCAAATGTTAAAAGTGATGCGCCTGATAATGCGCGGTTGGTGATGCTTGGGATCAGTCTGGCTGTTTGACAAGGAACAATGTCTTGAAGCTGTTCAGGATGAACCGGACTTGTAATGATGACAATGGTTTGCTGTTCTTTTAAAAGTGGGCTCAGCTCTTTTAAAAGCGGATAAATATCAAGTGGTTTGACACAAACAAAGATGAAATCTTTATCTGTTACAGCTCCTGAAAGCTGTTTCGTCACTTCGACCTCTGGGTGATTCTTTTTTATATTGAACGCTTTTTCGATGGTCCGATTTGTAATGGTGATGGATGAGGGATTGACTGCTTTTGATTCAATAAATGCCTCAGTAAGTATGGTACCCATGTTTCCTGTACCGATTAACCCTATATTCAAACGTTCTCCCTCCTTAGACGCATAGGATCTGTTATCTTCTAAACAGTATGTGAAGCAGCGTGAAAATATGATTGAAAGAAGCGTGAACAAGTGAAGCAGCTCAATTCGTTGAAAAAATACCGTCTTTATCTGATAGCGGGAATCATCATCCTTATCATCATCTGTTTCTGCTTTTTAGTAGGAAAAGAGAAAGGCAGCGCCGAGCCAAGTGTATTGAAAGAACAACATGAAACGCGGGTCACATTAGAAGAAAAACAAGAGAGTGCAGAAAAAGAGCCAACATCCATCGTAGTAGAGGTCAAAGGAGCTGTACGGAAGCCGGGCGTTTATGCATTTATGGCTGAGGACAGAGTTGAAGAAGCGATTAAAAGAGCAGGTGGTTTTACGAGCAAGGCAGATACAGTTGACATCAATCAAGCAGCAAAATTAGAGGACAGTATGATGATTTATGTACGAAAGAAGGGGGAAGGTGACAAGCAGGGACAAACAGCAGCGGTTGATACGCCGCCCGGAAATGAACAGAGTCAAGGGGTGAATGTCAATCAAGCTGATGCAGCGGAATTGCAGACCATTAACGGAATAGGCCCAGCCAAAGCGGAAGCCATCATTGCGTATAGAGAAGAACATGGAGAATTTCAGCAAATTGAAGATTTGCGGAATATTTCGGGTTTTGGAGAGAAGACCATTGAACGGCTGAAAAATCAACTGACGGTTAAGTAGAATTGACGGTATAGAAGAAAGGCATGTACACTTAATACCATACATCATTCTGGAGGGATCAGCTCGTGGAGAGAATTTCATGGAATCAATATTTTATGGCTCAAAGCCATTTGCTTGCTTTGCGAAGCACCTGTGAGCGGCTAGCTGTTGGGGCAACGATTGTAAGAGACAAGCGCATCATTGCAGGTGGATATAATGGATCCATTGCCGGCGACGTACATTGTGCAGATGTAGGATGCTATGTGATAGATCATCACTGCGTTCGTACAATCCATGCGGAGATGAACGCTATTTTACAATGTGCCAAATTTGGTGCACCAACGGCTGATGCTGAAATATATGTGACGCATTTTCCTTGCTTGCAGTGCTGTAAAGCGATTATTCAAGCAGGTATTCGAACAGTGTATTATGCGAAGGATTATAAAAATCACCCATATGCTGTTGATTTATTTGAACAGGCCGGAGTTCAAACAGAACAGGTTGAACTAGATGAGATGATTATTGACTTAAAAAACCAAGAAAAATTAGCCTTTGTTGCGGATTTAATAGGCAAACTAAGTGAATCAGGATGTAGCGAAACAGAAATTCGTCAAATGCATGAAAAGGCGAATCAATTATTTACTTCCTATGTTTAAGTATTTGCCGTTCGGGGCGATTTCAGCAGCTGTTGGAATTGCTCTGGCCGCATATCATCTTCATTTGTATTTTCTCCTTTTTCTTCTTGTATGTCTTCTTTTCAGTCTGCTGAAAAAAACACCCCAGCTCTTTCTAATGGTCAGTTTGTGTGGAATGATCTATATGCTCATTTTTATGGTGCATCAGTCTTTTGAAACGGATCATCCTGTACAAGAAAAAGCATTTTCTGATTCGGTTGTGATTGAAACGATTCCGAAAATAGATGGCAATCGCTTTTCAGCGACTGTTTCATCAGAGAATCGTCGACTAGCGGCATTTTATACGATTCAAACGGAGCGTGAAAAAGAAGCGCTAAAAGATGTTGGGCCAGGTATGAGCTGTCATATGACAGGTGAGATGCGGTTGCCCAAACATGCAACCATACCGAATGGCTTTCAATATGATCAATTTCTAAAAACAAAAGGCATTGATGCTATTTTCCTAACGCAGTCTATGAAAAGCTGCACGAAACATGACAGCCCTTCACATTACCTTTCATCTATTAGGCAGAAGGGGTTGAAATTTCTAGAAGATCACGTTCCGAAGAGTTCTGTTGGGATTGTGCAGGCACTTATTTTTGGCGATCGTGATTTAATAGACCCTGATACATTAAGAGATTATCAAATGCTTGGCATCATTCATTTATTAGCCATTTCAGGACTTCATGTTCAAACATTGCTCGCTTGTCTATTTTGGTGTCTACTCCGCGCTGGCGTGACAAGAGAGACAGCGCGTATTCTTTTATTATCCTTTTTGCCGGTTTATGCTTGTTTAACAGGTGCTGCACCGTCTGTGTTAAGAGCCTGTCTCATGGCTGGAATTTATTTAGTCATCACAAGCCTGCCAAAAGAAATGAAACAGCCTTCTGCGGTCGTGTTAAGTGCAGCGTTCTTGCTTTTATTAGCCATTCAACCACTTTATATATTTGATGTCGGTTTTCAACTGTCATTTGTGGTGACCTTATTTATTTTGCTATCCACTAGTATTTTATCAAAAGCAAAAAGTTCGGTGATGCAGTTATTCCTCATTTCCTTGATTGCACAGCTTGCTTCGCTTCCTGTTCTTTTATATTATTTTCAACAATTTTCCTTGCTGAGTGTTCCTTTAAATATGATGTTTGTTCCTTTTTATACAATGGTTGTCATGCCTCTGTCCTTATTCTTTTTTCTTTTATCTATCATTTATCTTCCGCTTGGACAAACACTGTTTCAGCTGCTTGATTGGGTGATCCAGTTTAGTCATCAATTGTCTGCACATATGGCTGCTTACGATAGTCTTACTCTCATTTTTATGAAATCGACATGGTGGCATGTGCTCCTAGAGGTTTCCTCCATTGTTTTTCTATTCGTTGTGATGGAATGTAAAACTTCTATCAAATCTTATCTTGTGCCGATTTTGATTCTCGTTTGTGTGCTGGCTGTACACTATTTCACGCCGAATTTTCTTCAAAAAGGAGAGGTCACGATGTTAGATGTAGGACAAGGGGATAGTTTGTTTATTCAGCTACCTTATCGAACCGGGCATATATTAGTCGATACAGGAGGCAGACTTTCTTTTGAAGAAGAGCCATGGAAAAAAAGACGTAAAGTATCTACAATTGGGGATCAAACGCTTATTCCATTTCTGCATTCTAAAGGCATAGCAAAACTTGATGTCCTCATCCTTACCCATGCAGATCAAGATCATATGGGAGAAGCGATGCGGTTAATAAAGCGAAATAAAGTCAAGCGCCTTGCAATCCCAAAAGGCTTTGCTCGAAATCCAGAGGATGCGCAGCTCTTAAAGGAAGCGGCTGATCAAAGGATTCCTGTAGATGAGTTGGAAAGAGGGGATCAGCTGAGAATTGGAGGACAAAAATTTGACGTTCTGCATCCCGCACGTGACCAGGTGACGAGTAAAAATAATGATTCACTGGTCCTCACCTTTACGCTTGGCGGCAAGCGTTTTATGCTGACTGGGGATCTTGAACAAGAAGGGGAACGAGACATCATTCAAGCTTACCCCAAACTACGAGTGGATGTCATGAAGGTTGGACATCACGGGAGTAAAGGATCAACAAGTGAAGAATGGCTTCAGCATTTGAACCCGTCATATGCACTGATTTCAGCAGGTGAACGAAATCGGTATCACCATCCTCATCAAGAAGTTTTGAAAAAATTAAATGAGTATCAAACAAAGGTGTATCGTACAGATATCGATGGAAGTGTGACCTATGAATTTCTTGAAGAGGATGGAACATTTTACGCTCATCCTCCATATGATATCTTACAAAATCAATAAAAAAACTGCCAAAACGGCAGTCATCTTGCATTCATGTAGTTAAGATCCAACGAGGTGTATCACTGTTGCCAAAATAAACATTGAGGCGAAAAATCCGAATGTGACGATAAAACCAACAGCTGAGTCGGTCACATCATTCCGCTTGCTTTGAACATTCTTTTCAAATTCATTCATTTTCATCCCTCCTGGCTATTTTTAGTATACTTGAACTCATTTGGAATTGCTAGAAGGTAAAGTAACCGTTTTCCATTTTCATGATCATTTTGTGAATATCGTCTGACTGTAAGCTGACCCGGGAGCTTACGTGAGACGTTTACTATAAATGAGGAGGCGGCACTTTCAGCTTCCTCTTTACTAATGTCTCTACACGCTTTAGGATAGAGGAGGAAGTGAAAGAGAGGGATTTAAGCGAATGGTCTTTGAAGTATGGAACAATTTAAAAAAAGGGGATATCCATCCCGTTTATTGCTTATATGGAAAAGAAACGTATTTACTTCAAGAGACAGCTGCAAAATTGAGACAAGCTGTCGTCGACGAAGAAACAAAGGATTTTAATTACTCTGTCTTCGATATGGAAGAGGTGCCGCTTGAGCAGGCTGTGACGGACGCAGAAACATTTCCGTTTATGGGAGAGCGGCGTCTCGTTGTGATCAAAAACCCTTATTTCCTCACTGCAGAAAAGAAAAAAGAAAAGATCGAGCATCAGCTTTCTGTGTTAGAAGCTTATTTAGAAAAGCCAGCACCCTACACGATTCTCGTGTTATTAGCACCATATGAAAAACTGGACGAACGTAAGAAAATCACCAAATTGTTAAAAAAGAAAGCGGCTGTGGTTGAGGCGAAAGAGTTAAATCCGAAAGAAACAACAGATTTCACCATTACATTAGTGAAAACAGAAGGAAAAACAATCTCGGCTGAAGCAGCAGAACAGCTTGTCATGTTATGTGCCGGGAGCCTGTCCTCACTTTTTCAAGAGGTTCGAAAGCTAAGTACATATATTGGGCAGCGAGAGGAAATTGAGCTGGCGGATGTCAATCAGCTCGTTGCACGAAGTTTGGAGCAGAATATTTTCGAACTGATTAACCAAATCGTGAACAGGCGCCGGTCTGAAGCGATGCAAATGTTTTATGATCTCCTAAAGCAAAATGAGGAGCCCATTAAAATATTGGCACTCATTTCAAATCAATTTCGGTTGATATTGCAGACAAAGTACTTTGCTCAGCAGGGATACGGGCAAAAACAAATTGCGTCAAACTTGAAAGTCCACCCATTTCGGGTCAAACTCGCGATGGATCAGGCAAGACTGTTTTCAGAAGAAGAGCTAAAGTACATCGTCAAAGAGCTCTCCACGATTGATTATGAAATGAAAACGGGTAAAAAGGACAAGCAGCTATTATTAGAATTGTTCCTGCTTCGGTTATTAGGGGCTTGAACATAAAAAAAACGACCTTCTCAAAAGAGGGTCGTTTTTGTTTAGATGTATAATTGCCAGTCTGTCCTTATGGCTGAGCCGTTCAGGACGGACGTACAGTTAAACAGGTGCCTCATCACTGAGGCGTTGCAAACATTATGCAGAAAGTCCGTTTACTTGTTTCGCAAGTCTTGATTTGTAACGCGCAGCTGCGTTTTTGTGTACAAGACCAGTTTTAACGGCTTTGTCAATGCGTTTTGCAGCAGAAGAAAGAGCAGCTTTTGCTTGCTCAGCATCGTTGTTAGCTACAGAAACTTCAACTTGTTTAATCGCAGTACGCATCGCAGACTTGATTGTTGCGTTGTGTGCACGGCGTTCGTTATTCGTTTTTGTACGTTTGATCGCTGATTTAATATTTGGCATGTGTTTCACCTCCTAAGATACAACCTAAACACAATTGTCTTAAGGTTAAATCTTCACAATAGAACAAATTGTATTCTATCAAACACACCTTTAGAATGCAATATAAATGTAAAGTATTTTTCATTGATGAAGCGCTCGAATGTTTCTTGAAAGAGATGGAAAGACTACTGTTAATTACTTGATGGAAGGAGCCTTTTCATGAAGAAACAGAAACTCGATTTAAGCGCTTATCAAATCCGGACCGATTTGGCCGTTGAAACAAAAGAGATACTAGAACAAGAGAACGATCCGAATGTGGTCAAAAAGGACGGTATTCAAGGAATTGTTGAGAAGGAGAAGGAAGAGCACGGCATCCGCATCCGCACTGTGGAGATTACGACAGAAGGAGAAGAGTTGACCGGAAAAAAGGCAGGGACATACTTGACGCTTGAGGCGCAAGGAATTCGGGAGAAAGACTCTGAGATGCAAGAAAAAGTGGTTGAAGTTTTTGCCCATCATTTTGCTCAGTTTTTAAAAGATCACGGCATTCAGGCAGATGCGAGCTGTCTTGTCGTAGGACTCGGAAACTGGAATGTCACGCCGGATGCATTAGGGCCGCTCACAGTTGAGAATTTGCTGGTGACACGCCATTTATTTGAATTACAGCCTGAGAATGTGCAGGAAGGCTATCGCCCAGTGTCTTCATTATCGCCTGGAGTCATGGGACTGACTGGTATAGAAACAAGTGACATTATACAAGGTGTCATTGAACGATCTAAACCAGATTTTGTGATCGCCATCGATGCACTAGCTGCACGTGCAGTAGAACGGGTGAATACAACGATTCAAATTTCTGATACAGGTATACATCCAGGATCGGGTGTCGGAAATAAACGAAAAGAATTAAGCAAAGAGACCTTGGGGATTCCAGTCATTGCCATTGGTGTACCGACAGTGGTCGATGCAGTGACGATCGCAAGTGACACGATTGATTACGTGTTAAAGCATTTTGGTAGAGAACTGAAAGATGATAGACCTTCCCGATCTTTAGTACCAGCGGGTCTGACATTTGGGAAGAAAAAAGTGCTGAATGAAGAAGATTTGCCAGATGATGAAATGCGTCAATCCTTTTTAGGAATCGTTGGAACGCTTCCTGAAGAAGAAAAAAGACAGTTGATCCATGAAGTGCTTGCACCGCTTGGACAAAATCTAATGGTCACACCGAAGGAAGTGGATACATTCATTGATGACATGGCGAACGTACTCGCCAATGGGTTAAATACAGCACTTCATCAAAAAATCTCTCAAGACAACATGGGTTCCTATAATCATTAATCAGTTCTACTTTCTCTAGCTCGCTCATAGTGTAATTACTAGAAAGCGTGCTGGAGGGAGTAAATCATGAAAAAAAGACCTCGCCGTCCTCGACAGTTGGTCGTTGCGATTAATGGAACAAAAGTAGTGAAGAGTATTTTTTTATTTATTGTCTCTCTGGTGGTTGTGTTTGTCATGTCAGGGGCTTTGACGTCTTTAAAACCTGAGCTTAGGCCTCAAGCATCATTATATGGTGTGGCAGATGAGCTGTCAGGGGCATTCTTTGCAACTCTAATGGGGATGGAAAATCAATATTTTGCCTCAGCAGTCCCTGAAGATCAAAAAGGATTTCATTTCTCTGGGCTGTCACTCAAACTTGCCACAAGTATCAATTTAGAAGACCCCCGCAGTTTTCTAGGAAGAGAGCTGCCAGGCTTTGAACATTTTGATACAAAAATCATCCTAGCAGGTGAAGGTACAGACTATACGAATATGCCAATGGAATCGCCGCCTCCAAGTGAAGTCATCAAAGATGAAAAAGAAGCAAATCTAGCTGAGCTGGACAAGCTTGATGAAGATGAACCGAAAACGCCTGCAAAAGAGCCGGACCAGTCGACAGGAAAACGAAAAGCTGTGTACATTTATCACACACATAATACGGAATCATATTTACCATTTTTAAAAGGAGAAACAAACCCAAACAATGCGCGCCACTCAAAAGTGAACGTCACCCTTGTCGGGGAGATGTTTGGTAAAGCGCTCGATCAGCAAGGAATCGGCAACACAGTGGATAAAACAGAAATTGAAAAAAGACTGCTGAAAAAAGGGTTGAAGTACCCACAATCGTATAATGAATCCAGATTGGTTGTAAAAGAAGCTCTCGCTAAAAATGATGACCTAGATTACTTAATCGATATTCACCGGGATTCAAGAAGAAAGAAAGATACGACAGTAGAAATCAAAGGCAAGAAATATGCGAGAATCGCGTTTGTTGTAGGGAAGAAGAATCAAAGCTATGAGAAAAACTTAAAGCTGGCGACAGAGTTCCACCATTTGATGGAGAAAAAATATAAAGGACTAAGTGTCGGTGTGTTTGCCAAAGGAGAAATTGGTGATAATGGAATCTATAATCAAGATTTATCTGACAAAGCCCTCCTATTAGAATTTGGCGGTGTGGATAATAATATGGAAGAACTGAAAAACGCATCCAATGCAGCAGCTGATGTGTTCAGTGAAATTTTCTGGGACGCAGAAAAGGTAGACGGCAAAGCAAAGGATGAGAAAAAACGGTCTTAAGGTGGTGGAGGACATGGGCTCATTTATCGGAAAAACCATTATTTTATCGCTCGTATTGCTATTCGGTGTCTTTTTAGGAATGCAGCAAGCCAATAATGGCATGTTGCAAATGAAAGGGTATCATGATCCGCAATTAAAAGGGGCCTTCACTGTCCAAACGAATGATGATCAAGAAAAAGAAGCTTCTATCCTCGGAACAGCTGTCACACAAAAAGACTTAGCAGAAAAACAAAAGCAGCTAGAAGAAATGGAGAGCTTTAATGCCTTCTCTAAGGCTGGAAAAGCATTATCAGATGGTATGACGCATGCAGCCCGTACACTTTATGATTGGGTGAATGGTAAATAAACTGTAGTAAGCATCATGTTGGATGTTATTTCATAAGATATCACACCTTTTCGTGAAAGCCGCTAACCGATGAGCGGCTTTTCTTGATTTCGATTGAATCTTTACAGCCCTATTGATATAATCTAACCTAGCGCAACCCGCGTTTTATAGTAGGAGTGATAGATTGTGACAGATAAAGAAAAACGATTAGAACGGCAATCAAGAATTCGAAATTTCTCCATTATCGCCCATATTGACCATGGGAAATCCACATTGGCTGACCGTATTTTGGAAAAAACAGCGGCGATTACGCAACGAGAAATGAAAGAACAATTACTTGATTCCATGGACTTAGAGCGTGAACGCGGCATTACGATCAAATTAAACTCTGTCCAGCTGAAATATCAGGCGAAGGATGGAGAAGAATATATTATGCACCTGATTGATACACCAGGGCATGTCGACTTCACCTATGAGGTATCTCGAAGCCTAGCTGCCTGTGAAGGTGCAATTCTTGTGGTGGATGCAGCACAAGGCATTGAAGCACAGACACTTGCGAACGTTTATTTAGCTCTTGATAACAACTTAGAAATCCTGCCGATCATTAACAAAATTGATCTGCCGAGTGCAGAACCTGAACGTGTAAGACAAGAAATTGAAGATGTCATCGGGTTGGATGCATCTGAAGCTGTTCTTACCTCTGCTAAGGCGGGCATCGGGATCGAGGATATTTTAGAACAAATCGTCGAAAAGGTGCCGGCACCAGCTGGAGATCCAGAAGCACCACTTCAAGCCCTCATTTTTGATTCTCTCTACGATGCGTATCGTGGCGTCATTGCTTACATACGAATTGTCGAAGGAACCGTCAAACCGGGTCAAAAAATCAAGATGATGGCGACAGGCAAAGAATTTGAAGTGCTTGAAGTCGGCGTATTTACACCGAAAGCAATGCCAACAGACGAACTCACTGTTGGAGATGTTGGCTATTTAACAGCTGCTATTAAAAATGTTGGCGATACACGTGTAGGGGATACGATCACAAGTGCGGTAAACCCTGCGAAAGAAGCTCTACCTGGATATAGAAAGCTGAACCCAATGGTGTACTGCGGCCTTTATCCAATTGACACAGCGAAATATAACGATTTGCGTGAAGCGTTAGAAAAGCTTGAATTAAACGATTCTTCACTTCAATATGAGGCAGAGACATCCCAAGCACTGGGCTTCGGTTTCCGCTGCGGCTTCCTTGGCATGCTTCATATGGAAATCATCCAAGAACGGATTGAACGTGAATTTAAAATCGACCTTATTACGACAGCGCCAAGTGTTATTTACGATGTGTATATGACAGACGGAGAAAAAATCGTTGTAGATAACCCGTCCAATTTGCCTGATCCGCAAAAGATTGAGCGAATTGAAGAGCCATACGTGAAGGCAACAATGATGGTGCCAAATGATTATGTTGGTTCTGTGATGGAGCTTTGCCAAGGAAAGCGCGGCAATTTCATTGATATGCAATATCTTGATGCAAACCGCGTGAGCATTGTGTACGAAATTCCACTGGCAGAGATCGTATACGAATTCTTTGATCAATTAAAGTCCAATACAAAAGGGTATGCATCCTTTGATTACGAGCTGATCGGCTATCGCCCATCCACTCTAGTGAAAATGGATATCATGCTCAATGGCGAAAAAATCGATGCGCTTTCCTTTATTGTTCACCGCGATTATGCATATGAACGCGGAAAGATCATTGTAGAAAAGCTGAAAGAACTGATTCCGCGCCAGCACTTTGAAGTACCAGTTCAGGCAGCGATCGGTCAAAAGATTGTTGCTCGGTCTACCATTAAAGCAATGCGCAAGAACGTACTAGCGAAGTGTTATGGTGGAGATATTTCCCGGAAAAGAAAGCTTCTTGAGAAGCAAAAAGAAGGGAAAAAGCGCATGAAGCAAGTGGGTTCTGTAGAAGTCCCACAAGAAGCATTTATGGCTGTGCTGAAAATGGACGACAGCACACCGAAAAAATAACATCCTCAAGGCAACCTGCTTTACAATGCTCGCCTTGACGGTTTATAGTCGAAAACAAACGAAGAGGCCGCAGCGATAAACTGCGGCTCTTTACCTGTAAAGAAGGTGTCAACAAATGAAAGCAGCATACATTCACATTCCATTTTGTGAGCACATTTGTCACTATTGTGATTTTAATAAATTTTTCATTAAAACCCAGCCGGTCGATGAATACTTAGCCGCTCTTGAAAAAGAAATGCAGCACACGATCGATCAAAAAGGGGAGCAAGAACTAAAGACGATCTTTATTGGCGGGGGAACCCCGACATCACTGACAACCAGCCAGTTAGATCAGCTTATGGACAGCATTCACCGCGTATTAAAACCAACCAAAAACTTAATCGAGTTTGCAGTAGAAGCAAACCCAGACGAACTATCGCTTGAGAAATTGAATGTCTTAAAATCAGCAGGCGTTAATCGGCTGAGCTTTGGTGTTCAAACATTTGAAGATGACCTGCTCAAAAAAATCGGACGGGTTCATCAAAAGAAAGATGTTCTCACATCTTTCGAGCGAGCAAGAGCAGTTGGGTTTGACAACATTAGTCTTGATCTTATGTTTGGTTTGCCTCATCAAGAGAAGCATCATGTCATGCATTCACTAGAGACCGCTTTTTCATTAGGTGCAGAACATTATTCGGTTTATTCGTTGATTGTCGAGCCAAAGACGGTCTTTTACAATTTGATGCAAAAAGGGAAACTGCATTTACCACCGCAAGAACGTGAGGCTGAAATGTATGAGCTCGTCATGGATGAAATGGAGCGGCACGGACTCAAACAATATGAGATTAGCAATTACGCCAAACCAGGTTTTGAAAGCCAGCATAACCTCACCTATTGGAGCAACGAAGATTACTTTGGTTTTGGCGCAGGAGCGCACGGGTATGTAGATGGCGTCCGCAATGTGAACGCTGGACCAGTGAAGCATTACTTAGAGCTCATTGAACAAACAGGGTTTCCATATAAGGAAACGCATCAGGTGACAAAAGCAGAACAGATCGAAGAAGAAATGTTCTTAGGTTTGCGGAAAATTGAAGGCGTGAAAAGTGCTCATTTTCAAGCGAAATTTGGAGCATCACCAGAAGCACTCTTTCCCGCCGTTCTTGAAGAATTAGCAGAAAAAGGTCTCATTGAACAGGATGAGATTGGCATTCGTTTAACAAGAAAAGGAAAATTGTTAGGGAATGAAGTATTTCAAGCGTTTCTCGGTGAGTTATAATTGACATTTTAATTTGAGTTTGGTAATTTTGTTTATACAATTAGCACTCGTTGAAAGAGAGTGCTAACAGGGGTGATGATGATGTTAACAAATCGTCAGCTTTTGATTCTACAAGTCATTATTAATGACTTTATTCGTTCGGCGCAGCCAGTTGGATCAAGGACTCTTTCCAAAAAAGAAGACATTACATTCAGCTCTGCGACGATTAGAAACGAAATGGCTGATTTGGAGGAACTCGGTTTTATTGAAAAGACCCATTCTTCATCAGGAAGAATTCCTTCCGAAAAAGGATATCGTTATTATGTAGATCATTTGCTCTCTCCGCGAAAACTGTCATCTAAAGAGCTTGTGCTCATCCAGTCAGTATTTCAGGAGAAAATTTTTGAGCTGGAAAAAACAGTTCAAAAATCGGCGGAAATTTTATCAGATCTCACAAACTACACATCGATTGTCCTTGGTCCAAAGCTAAGTGAAAATCGATTGAAGCAAATTCAGCTTGTCCCTGTCCAGCCTAATAAAGCAGTAGCGATTATGATTACAGACAGCGGGCATGTTGAAAACAAAACCATTACCTTCTCTGAGCATCTTGATGTCTCCGATATTGAGAAGCTGATGAATATTTTAAACAGCCGCTTAGCCGGAGTCCCGATGGATCAGCTGAAGGACAGGATGTATAAAGAAGTAGTGATGCTCCTTCGCACGCATTTAAAAGACTATGATCATATTTTAGATGCACTTGGTAACACATTCACTTCAACACAAAATGAATCAAAACTTTTCTTTGGCGGGAAGATTAATATGTTGAACCAGCCAGAGTTTCATGACATTGACCGCATTCGTTCACTCATGATGCTGATTGAACAAAAGAACGATGTCATGCAGCTGTTTCATCCAAATCAGCAAGGAATCACCATTAAAATCGGTTCAGAAAACAATTTGGAAGCAATGGAGAACTGCAGTTTAATCACAGCAACTTATGCGATTGATCAAAAATCACTCGGCTCCATCGCTGTCATTGGTCCAACCCGTATGGATTACGGGCGAGTCGTTAGTCTTTTGCATCATGTATCAAAAGACTTGTCAAACGCACTTTCCAATTTGTATGATGAGTAGGGTGATAAAAGGTGGGGGCACAGCCCCTTCGTATAATTGAATCTTTTGAGGGAGGTGAACACAATGTCAGAAGAAAAACAGACACCTGAGCAAGCAGCAGAGGTTGAAGCACAAGAAGAAGCAGTTCAAGCAGAAACTGAGGAAGTAAAGCACGATGAACAGTCTGCCTTCCAAGAGAAGATTGATGAATTGCAGCAGCTTCTAGATGAAAAAGAAAACAAAATTCTGCGTGTTCAAGCAGATTTTGAAAACTATAAACGCCGTGCTCGAACTGAAGTGGAGACCGTGCAAAAATATCGTTCTCAACATGTTGTCAGCGACCTTCTCCCAGCTCTCGACAACTTTGAAAGAGCGCTTGGAATCGATCCAGACAATGAGCAGACGAAAAGTTTGTTAGAAGGTATGCAAATGGTTTACCGCCAGCTGGTAGAAGCGTTGAAAAATGAAGGCGTTGAACCAATTGAAGCTGTCGGCAAAGAGTTCGATCCAAACCTTCACCAAGCCGTCATGCAAGTTGAAGATGAAAGCTACGATTCAAACATCGTTGTAGAAGAATTGCAAAAGGGCTATAAACTCAAAGACCGAGTTATTCGTCCATCAATGGTAAAAGTAAATCAATAACTACATAATGGGAGGTCATCGAATATGAGTAAAATCATTGGTATTGACTTAGGAACAACAAACTCATGTGTTGCAGTACTCGAAGGCGGCGAGCCAAAAGTTATTGCAAACGCTGAAGGAGCACGTACAACACCATCTGTTGTCGCTTTTAAAAATGGAGAGCGCCAAGTAGGTGAAGTAGCAAAACGTCAATCAATTACAAACCCAAACACCATCATGTCTGTTAAAAGACATATGGGTACAGATTATAAAGTAGAAGTTGAGGGCAAGAACTACACGCCGCAGGAAATCTCTGCAATCATCCTTCAACACCTTAAATCTTACGCTGAAGCTTATCTTGGCGAAGAAGTAACAAAAGCGGTTATTACAGTTCCTGCTTACTTCAACGATGCAGAGCGCCAAGCAACAAAAGATGCTGGTAAAATTGCTGGTCTTGAAGTAGAACGTATCATCAACGAACCAACAGCAGCTGCACTTGCTTATGGTTTAGATAAAACAGATGAAGATCAAACGATCCTTGTATATGACCTTGGTGGCGGTACATTTGACGTATCAGTCCTTGAGCTTGGAGACGGCGTCTTTGAAGTACGCTCAACTGCTGGGGACAACCGTCTAGGTGGAGACGATTTTGACCAAGTCATCATCGATCATCTAGTGGCTGAGTTCAAAAAAGAAAACGGCATTGATCTTTCTAAAGATAAAATGGCGCTTCAGCGTTTAAAAGATGCTGCTGAAAAAGCGAAAAAAGATCTTTCTGGTGTATCTTCTACACAAATCTCACTGCCATTTATCACAGCTGGAGATGCAGGTCCTCTTCACCTAGAATTAACGCTAACGCGTGCTAAATTCGAAGAGCTTTCTGCAGACCTTGTAGAGCGTACAATGACACCTGTACGTCAATCACTGAAAGATGCTGGTCTATCTGCTAGCGAGATTGATAAAGTTATCCTTGTTGGTGGATCAACTCGTATTCCTGCAGTACAAGAAGCAATCAAAAAAGAAACAGGTAAAGAGCCTCATAAAGGCGTAAACCCTGATGAAGTGGTTGCACTTGGTGCGGCAATTCAAGGTGGAGTTATCACGGGAGATGTCAAAGACGTTGTTCTTCTTGACGTCACACCACTTTCTTTAGGAATTGAAACAATGGGCGGCGTATTCACAAAGCTGATTGAACGTAATACAACAATTCCAACAAGTAAATCTCAAGTATTCTCAACGGCTGCTGACAACCAAACTGCTGTAGACATTCACGTCTTACAAGGTGAGCGTCCAATGGCAGCAGACAACAAGACATTAGGTCGTTTCCAATTGACTGACATTCCACCAGCACCACGCGGTGTACCACAAATCGAAGTATCTTTTGATATCGATAAAAACGGTATCGTAAACGTACGTGCGAAAGATATGGGTACTGGAAAAGAACAAAACATCACAATCAAATCTTCTTCAGGTCTTTCTGATGATGAGATCGAAAAAATGGTCAAAGAAGCAGAAGAAAATGCTGAAGCAGATGCAAAGAAAAAAGAAGAAATCGAAGTGCGCAATGAAGCAGATCAATTAGTGTTTACAACAGAAAAAACATTAAAAGATCTTGAAGGCAAAATCGATGAAGAGCAAGTGAAAAAAGCAAACGACGCGAAAGATGCACTAAAAGCTGCGATCGAAAAAGGCGAGCTTGAAGACATCAAAGCGAAAAAAGATGAGCTGCAAACAATCGTTCAAGAACTAACGACAAAGCTCTATGAAGAAGCTGCAAAACAAGCACAAGCTCAGCAAGAAGGCGCTGAAGGTGCTCAAAAAGCAGATGACAATGTAGTGGATGCAGAATACGAAGAAGTAAACGACGATCAAGAGAAAAAATAATCACCTTTACTTTTGAAAAAGACTGCTGAAACGTACTCGTCAGAAAGTCAAAGTCAGGATCTCTTGGCTTTGACTTTTTTCTTTTCAACGATGAAAAGGAATTGAAAAAGATCAATTTAAAATGATACAATCGTATTTATGTGAGAAAATCGGGAGTGTGAAGAGATGAGTAAGCGTGATTACTATGAAGTGCTTGGCGTGAGTAAGAGCGCCTCAAAGGACGAAATCAAAAAGGCATACCGCAAGCTTTCAAAAAAGTATCACCCTGATATTAATAAAGAAGCTGGCTCAGATGAGAAATTCAAAGAAGTAAAAGAAGCCTATGAAACCCTTTCTGACGATCAAAAACGTTCACAGTATGACCAGTTCGGTCACACCGATCCAAACCAAGGATTTGGTGGCGGCGGATTTGGCGGTGGAGGAGACTTTGGCGGCTTCGGCGGATTTGATGACATCTTCTCTAGTATTTTTGGCGGCGGAGCCAGAAGAAGAGATCCAAATGCACCGCGTCAAGGAGCGGACCTTCAATATACAATGACCCTTTCATTTGAAGAAGCGGCATTTGGGAAAGAAGCAACGATCGAGATTCCCCGCGAGGAATCATGTGAAACGTGTCATGGATCAGGTGCAAAACCTGGAACACAGGCGAAGACATGCTCACATTGCGGCGGATCAGGTCAACTAAATGTCGAGCAATCCACGCCATTTGGTAAAGTAGTCAACCGCAGAGTATGTAACTACTGTAGCGGAACTGGTAAACAAATTGAACATAAGTGTTCAACATGTGGTGGATCTGGTAAAGTGCGTAAGCGTAAGAAAATCAATGTGACGATCCCAGCAGGTGTGGACGATGGTCAGCAGCTTAGAGTATCTGGTCAAGGTGAACCAGGTGTAAATGGAGGACCTCCAGGCGATCTATTTGTTGTTTTCCATGTGAGGGCGCATGAATTCTTCGAACGAGATGGAGATGACATCTACTGCGAAATGCCGCTTACCTTTGCGCAGGCTGCACTAGGTGATGAAATTGAAGTGCCGACATTACATGGGAAAGTCAAATTAAAAGTTCCTGCGGGCACACAAACGGGCACGAAGTTTAGACTCAAAGGAAAAGGTGTAAAAAATGTACGCGGTTATGGTCAAGGCGATCAGCATATCGTTGTACGCGTCGTAACACCGACGAATTTAACTGAAAATCAAAAAGATATCATTAGAAAATTTGCTGAAGTGAGCGGAAATAAACCGGACGAACAAGAAATGAGCTTTTTCGATAAGGTGAAACGCGCATTTAAAGGCGAGTAAGACGGATAAGGAGTTGGTAGTATTGAAGTGGTCAGAAATAAGCGTCCATACAACAAATGAAGCGGTGGAACCGATCACCAATATTTTGCATGAAGCAGGTGCAAGTGGTGTCGTGATTGAGGACCCGCTTGATTTAGTCAAGGAACGTGAAAATGTATACGGTGAGATCTACCAGCTCGATCCGAATGATTATCCTGAGGAAGGGGTCATCGTCAAAGCCTACCTTCCGATGAATAGCTTTTTGATGGAAACGGTAGATGAGATCAAAGAAGCCATCAATAATCTTCTTCTATACGATATTGACCTTGGACGAAATACACTGTCAATTTGTGAAGTAAACGAAGAAGAATGGGCGACTGCATGGAAGAAATACTATCATCCTGTGAAAATCTCTGAGAAATTTACCATCGTCCCAACATGGGAAGAGTACACACCCGTTCATTCTGATGAATTGATCATCGAAATGGACCCTGGAATGGCATTTGGAACCGGTACACATCCAACAACGGTTCTTTGCATTCAGGCGCTTGAGCGCTATGTGAAGGAAAACGACACGGTGATTGACGTTGGAACAGGATCTGGCATTTTAAGTGTTGCCGCTGCAATGCTCGGTGCAAAAGACATTCATGCATTTGATCTCGACACCGTTGCAGTGGAAAGTGCAAAGCAGAACATCGAATTAAATGGTGTGAGCGAGCAAGTAACGGTAAAACAAAATAATTTACTTGATGGGATTTCAGGTGAACGCGATGTGATTGTGGCCAACATCCTTGCAGAGGTCATCATGCGCTTTACAGATCAAGCGTATGATCTATTGAAGAAAGACGGTTACTTTATTACATCAGGCATTATCGGACAAAAGAAATTACAAGTCAAAACTGCTTTAGAAGAAGCCGGTTTTGAGATTGTTGAAGTGCTGTCAATGGAAGATTGGGTCAGCATAATAGCGAAAAAATAAAGCGAGTAGGTGTCAGGACACGTATGCAACGATATTTTATCGACCTCACAAAAGAAGAAGTGACGGAAAAGGGAAACATCGTCATAAAGGGTGAAGATGTTCATCACCTTGCAAACGTCATGCGGATGAAAGCAGGAGAAGACATCCTTTGCTTAACGACAGACGGCTTTGAAGCGCTCAGTAAAATTGATACAATAACAAAGGAAGAAGTGATTTGTCACTTGGAAGGCTGGACGAATCAGAATCGAGAACTTCCGATCAAGGTGACGATTGCAAGCGGTCTGCCAAAAGGGGATAAGCTTGAATGGATTATCCAAAAAGGCACCGAGCTTGGCGCAAGTGCTTTTATTCCGTTTCAAGCGACTCGTTCGATTACAAAACTTGACCAAAAAAAGTCATTAAAAAAACGAGATCGCTGGGAAAAAATTGCGAAAGAAGCTGCCGAGCAGTCTTACCGGAATATCATTCCGCGCGTTCATCCAGTATCAACATTTAAAGAGCTGATTCAACTGGCCGGTGAATTCGATAAATGTGTCGTTGCATACGAAGAATCATCGAAAGAAGGCGAGCAAAGCCGGTTTCAAACGGTGCTCCAACAGATGAAGGGCGGACAAACCTTATTAGTGGTTTTTGGTCCAGAAGGCGGTTTAGCAGAAAAGGAAATTGAAGAACTTGAAGCGCATGGTGCAGTCATTTGCGGGCTTGGACCACGCATTTTAAGAACAGAAACAGCTCCTCTTTACGCGCTTTCTGCTATATCTTATCAAACAGAGTTATTAAGAGGTGAATCATGATGGGAACAGTAGCGTTCCATACACTTGGCTGTAAGGTCAATCACTACGAAACAGAAGCCATCTGGCAGCTGTTTAAAGAAGCTGGCTATGAAAGAAAAGATTATGAATCAAAAGCAGACGTATATGTCATTAATACATGTACCGTCACCAATACAGGCGATAAAAAAAGCCGCCAAGTCATTAGAAGAGCCATTCGTCATAATCCGGATGGTGTCATTTGTGTAACAGGCTGTTACGCACAAACGTCTCCGGCAGAAATCATGGCGATTCCTGGTGTTGATATTGTGGTTGGCACACAAGACAGACATAAACTGCTTGGTTATATTGAAGAATACAGAAGAGAAAGACAGCCGATCAACGGAGTTGGCAATATCATGAAAGCACGGGTCTTTGAAGAACTAGATGTTCCTGCGTTTACTGATAGAACACGTGCTTCATTAAAAATCCAAGAAGGCTGTAACAATTTCTGTACATTCTGCATTATCCCTTGGGCTCGCGGATTACTGCGTTCTCGCGATCCAGAAGAAGTCATCAATCAAGCGCAGCAGCTTGTCGATGCTGGCTACAAAGAAATTGTATTAACAGGTATTCATACAGGTGGATACGGTGAAGATTTAAAGGATTATAACTTTGCTAAGCTTCTGAAAGAATTAGATGAACGTGTGGCTGGATTAAAACGAATCCGCATTTCATCCATTGAAGCAAGTCAAATTACAGACGAAGTGATTGAAGTGCTCGATCAGTCAGATAAAATTGTGAGACACTTGCACATTCCGCTTCAATCTGGCTCTAATACTGTACTGAAAAGAATGCGCCGTAAATACACAATGGAATTCTTTGCAGAGCGTTTAACGAAGCTCAAAAAAGCATTGCCAGGTCTTGCTGTCACTTCAGATGTGATCGTTGGATTCCCAGGAGAAACAGAAGAAGAATTTATGGAAACATACAATTTTGTCAAAGACCATCAATTCTCTGAGCTCCATGTGTTTCCTTACAGCAAACGGACAGGTACGCCTGCTGCAAGAATGGAAGAACAAGTAGATGAGAATGTGAAAAACGAACGCGTTCACCGCCTCATTGCTCTTTCTGATCAGCTTGCAAAAGAATATGCATCGGCATATGAAGGCGACGTCTTAGAGATTATTCCAGAAGAATCCTTCAAAGAACAAGACGGAACGCACAATCTGTATGTAGGATATACTGATAACTACATGAAGGTCGTATTTGAAGGAACAGAGGACATGATCGGCCGTTTGGTAAAAGTGAAGATTACGAAAGCAGGCTATCCTTATAACGAAGGACAATTCGTCCGTATAAGTGATGACGTGCAGACGGATCAAGTGAGAATGACCTCATAATGAATGAAAAACCGGCAGCCATTAGGCAAGCCGGTTTCTTTTATGTTGACTGATTTGGAAGAAGGAACAAAATCAAGGCGTGAAAAGGGCGGATGAACGGGAAAAAGAGGAGAGAACTTGCAACATTAAACAGCAGACTAAAGTGCGCAATCTGCTGGGCAGGAGAGCTTGCTAAAAGTGCAACAAACTCTGTGATAAAGGTGAGAAAAGGAAGACATAAAAGAACACCTAGAACATTAAACACGACGTGTGCATACGCGGTTTGGCGGGCTGCATAACCGCCAGAGATAGCAGCCATCACGGCAGTAATACATGTTCCGATATTGGACCCTAAAACAAAGCTGATGCCTTCTTTTAGAGCGACAGTCCCTTCATTCATAAATCCCATCAAAATACCGATACATACAGAGCTTGAATGAACAATCGCCGTGAACACTGTACCAGAGAGAAGAGCTGTCCAATCGGAATGCTGCATCATTTCAAGGAAACGCAGTGTCTCTGGCTGACTGGTCATCATACCTGCAATTTTTGAAAAACCTTGAATACAAAAAAAGATCATGCCAAGCCCAAATAAACTTTTTCCTGCATATCGAAAAGACTTCCTGCCCAAAATGATACATAAAAGACCAGCTGCAATCAGAACCCACATAAACACGTCCATCTTAATGGCAATAAATTCTGTCGTAAATGTTGAGCCGATATTCGTTCCAAGAATCATGGGTATGGATTTTTTAAACGTGAGAATGCCTGTACTCACAAAGCCGATAACGATGACCATAAACGCCGAACTGCTTTGAAGAACCCCTGTAAACACAATACTGACCAAGAATGCTTTGACTGGATGATCTGTAAAGAGAAGAAGTGATTTCTCAATACGAGACGACGTGAGTGCCATTAATCCTTTCCTAAGCAAACCCATTGCCCATAAAAAAATGAAAATAAGTGCACAAAAATAAATGATCGCCATCATAGAAAAGTCCTCCTCTTACCAATGAATATATGGACTTGTCTACCTGCTCATGACGAAAATATATTTCCAAATCACTTAGTTGACCTCAACCTAGGCTTATATTATAATGTCTAGGTACATGTTTTGCATATGTATATCTTTTTTTAATGCAGTCGATTGGTGTATTCGGAGGGAGGGAAAGAGAATGTCAAAAACGGTCGTTAGAAAAAACGAATCGCTTGAAGATGCTCTTCGTCGCTTTAAACGCAGTGTATCCAAAACTGGAACATTGCAAGAAGCAAGAAAGCGTGAATTTTATGAAAAGCCTAGCGTAAAGCGTAAGAAAAAGTCTGAAGCTGCTAGAAAACGTAAATTCTAAAGAGGGTGGATTTTATGAGTCTTCTTGAGCAATTAAATTCTGATATGAAGCTTTTTATGAAAAACCGAGAGAAAGACAAGCTTATTGTCATTCGTATGGTAAAGGCTTCACTGCAAAATGAAGCAATAAAGCTTAAGAAAGACAGTTTGACCGGAGATGAGGAACTAACCGTCCTTTCCCGCGAGATTAAGCAACGTAAAGACTCCCTCCATGAATTTTCGAAAGCTAATCGCTTAGATTTAGTAGATAAAGTTCAAAAAGAGATTGACATTTTAGACGTTTATTTACCTGAACAGCTTTCTGAAGAAGAACTGCAGGCGGTTGTGAAAGAAACAATCGCCGAAACCGGTGCTTCATCGAAAGCTGATATGGGTAAAGTGATGAGCGCTATTATGCCAAAAGTAAAAGGTAAAGCTGATGGTGCTGTGATTAACAGACTTGTCAGCGAGCAACTGTCTCAATAAAAAAGTATCCTTCTCATGTTAGAAGGGTACTTTTTTTATGCCTCCATAAACCTGTCATATAAAAATGAAACCTATGATACATTTGTAACGTATGTAAAGGAACGGTAAAATGAAAGAAAGAGAGGGGGGATCACCAAATAGATGAAAAAAATGAAAATTTCTATTGCTCTCTTCAGTTGTTTTATAATATGCTTGTTATTAGGGGTTCAATTGACCGCGAAATCAGCAGATCAGAAAGTTCATGTAATCCCAATTGAAGATACAGTAGAAAAAGGACTTTCTAAATTCATTGAACGATCATTTGAGCAGGCAAAGTCGGAACGGGCGAAGCACATCATTCTCGACATCAATACACCAGGTGGTGCAGTCGATGCGGCACTTGAAATAGCCGATACCATTCGTGCATCCGACATCCCAGTGACAGCGTTTGTGAATCATAGAGCGCTTTCAGCCGGGGCATTCATTGCCCTAAATGCCGATCAAATTTATATGACCCCAAACGGAAAGATGGGGGCTGCTGCGATCATTGACGGTGAAGGCAACGCTGCCGATCAAAAATCTGAATCTCTATGGCTTGCTGAAATGAGTGACGCTGCTGAAAAGCAGGGGCGTGATCCAAAATATGCTCTTGCGATGGCAGATGTAGATATAGACGCAAAAGAAGCTGGTGCACCAAAAGGAGAATTGCTGACCTTTAACACAGATCGGGCGCTTCAGTTCGGTTATGCAGAAGGAGAAGCGAAAAATATGGATGACTTGGTTCAGAAGCTGAACTTAGCAGATGCCTCTGTTCAATACGATGAAGTGAGCTTTGCTGAAAAGGTTGCGCGTTTTCTCACGCATCCGATCGTCATTCCTATCCTTTTATCCATTGCGAGCTTAGGATTAATTGTTGAATTATATTCTCCCGGCTTTGGGGTTCCAGGCACCATGGGAGTCACAGCGCTTCTTCTATTCTTTTATGGTCATCTCGTGGCAGGTTTTGCAGGATATGAGACATTGTTCCTGTTTTTGGCAGGGATTGTGTTGATCATTCTGGAATTATTTTTGCCAGGGGGAATCGTGGGTGTCATTGGACTAATCTGTGTCGTTGTCAGCTTATTTTTAGCAGCTGGAAGCTTTACAGAAATGGCGATTTCCATCTTGATTGCCACTGCTGTTTCAATCATAGCAGTTATTTTATTGACAAAGGTGTTGGGGAAACGTATGAAATTTTTTAAAAAGTTCATTTTAACCGATTCAACCAATAAAGAAAGTGGTTATGTCTCAAATGAAACAAGAGATGATCTTGTAGGACAAATCGCAGTGACAGCAACAGCACTTCGTCCATCTGGTACGATTGTATTCGGAGACGAGCGCATTGATGTTGTGTCAGAAGGTGCTTTTATCGATAAGGATGAACAAGTAAAAATTGTGAAAGCGGAAGGCTCACGCATTGTCGTGAGGAAAGTATAGATATACTGATTTTATAGGAGGAATAAAATGGATCCATCTACTTTACTATTATTTGTGATTATCGCAGCAGGTTTGATCGTTCTATCGATCTTCTTCACCTTTGTACCGGTGATGCTGTGGATTTCTGCCCTAGCGGCTGGCGTAAGAGTGAGCATTTTTACACTTGTAGGAATGAGGCTTCGCCGAGTGATTCCAAACCGAGTGGTCAACCCGCTCATCAAAGCGCATAAAGCAGGTCTTGATGCGACGATTAACCAATTAGAAAGCCACTATCTTGCAGGTGGTAACGTAGACCGCGTGATCAACGCACTGATCGCAGCTCAGCGTGCGAATATCGAATTGAACTTTGCTCGCTGTGCGGCAATCGACCTAGCAGGCCGTGACGTACTTGAAGCTGTCCAAATGAGTGTAAACCCTAAAGTCATTGAAACACCATTTATCTCAGGTGTTGCGATGGACGGGATTGAAGTAAAAGCAAAAGCACGTATTACAGTTCGTGCAAACATTGACAGACTTGTCGGTGGTGCAGGGGAAGAAACGATCATTGCTCGTGTAGGTGAAGGGATTGTTTCGACAATCGGTTCATCAGATAATCATAAAAAGGTTCTTGAAAATCCTGATATGATTTCTCAAACGGTTCTTGGTAAAGGATTAGATTCAGGTACAGCATTTGAAATTCTCTCGATTGATATCGCAGATGTTGATATCGGTAAGAACATCGGGGCAATCCTGCAGACAGACCAAGCAGAAGCCGACAAAAACATTGCACAGGCGAAAGCAGAAGAACGCCGGGCAATGGCTGTTGCACAAGAACAAGAAATGCGTGCGAGAGTTGAAGAAATGCGCGCGAAAGTAGTAGAAGCAGAGGCGGAAGTACCACTTGCAATGGCCGAAGCACTACGTGAAGGTAATATCGGTGTCATGGACTACATGAACATTAAGAATATCGATGCTGATACGGATATGAGAGATTCATTTGGCAAAATGACAAAAGGTCCATCTGATAATGAAAACAAATAAGCATCCTCTCACGCTTTAAGGAGGGAGCCCATTGGACATTCTATTTGAAAATCCGCTATTAATCGCGATTATCATCGGTATCATTTCTGCGGTTTTTGGGAAAATCGGTAAACAAGAGGAGAACGAACAAAAGAACCAGCAAAACAAACCGGCTCCTCAGCGTAAACCAGTGCCGCAAAAGCAAACAAAACAAACAAGTCCAGATCCGGTCGTAACGGACCAGCTTGACGATTTTGGCGATGTACATGATCATGGCGGGATGAAAAAACAAGGTTCACAATCCTTACAGGATCGTTATACAGCTACACTTGCCGAAATGGAAGAAAGAAAAAGCGAGCTGAATAAAGAGTTTCAATCGCTTGAAAGAGAACTTACAAGGCCAAAAGCAGCATCTGCTGGAATGAAGCCGAAAATGATTGAGAAACTCAACCAAGATACGGTCGTTCAAGGGATGATCCTTGGTGAAGTATTTGGAGAGCCTCGTGCGAAAAAGCCGCATCGAACGATGAAACGACCATATAAAAGATAAAGAAGTAAGCCCCCTCATCCTTAAGGGGGCTTTTTTGTTGTGTAATGGAGACTTTTCTTAGTCAAAATGATGAAACGGCTGTTTTACGGGATTCATTAGCATGATATGAACCGCTGAGGAATAGGATGATATAGAGGCTTTCTCATCAGTCTCACCATCTTTCAGTTTGATCTCATACACATGAGGTGGGAAGGGGTTCTTATTGAATGGGAAAAAGAAAAAATCGACTTAAAGCATGGCTGACAAGAACACTTGAAATCCCTCCGGACGTGATGATGGATCTTCCCCGTATTACGATGGTTGGCAGACTCCATATTTACATAGAGAACCATAAAGGGCTTTTACTTTTCAGTGATCAAGAGGTAAGGCTGATGCTCAAGCAAGGACAGTGCATTATTTCAGGAAAAGACTTTGTGATTAAAACGATTTTGCCAGAAGAGATCTTATTAGAGGGGAAAATCGATGAGGTCCGTTATATTGATTCTTAACTGACGGAGGGGAGAAACGTGAAGAACAAATGGTTTGCTTATTTTATTGGCAGAGTGGAAGTGGAGATAAGAGGAAGCGGTATTGAGCGGTTAATCAATGAGTGCACGAGACAGGGGATCACAATTTTTCAAGTGAGCCGCCGTCAAGACAGCGTGCGCTTATTTATTCGCCTCTCAGATGTACATGCCTTTAGAAAAGTGCGCAGACATCATGAGGTGAAATGTTCATTTCATCAAAAGAAAGGGTTCCCGTTTCTTCTTCTATGGTCGAGAAGAAATATTGGATTTACCCTCGGGATGGCTTTTTTCCTAGTGACGATATTGGCTCTTTCAAATATGGTGTGGAAAATTGAGATTAAAGGTGCGAATCCAGAAACAGAACACCAAATGAGAAAGCATCTGGACGAAATAGGGGTACAAAAAGGGCGTTTTCAGTTTCTTATGGGGACACCTGAAAAAATACAAAAGTCATTGACGACCAATATTCAGAGCATTACATGGGTCGGAGTTGAACTGAACGGAACGACGTTTCAAATGAAAGTGGTCGAAAAAAATGAACCTGAAAAGGAGAAATATACGAGTCCTCAGCACATCGTTGCCAAGAAAAAGGCGGTCATTACGAGAATGTATGTAGAAAAGGGGGAACCGCTTGCCCAAGTCGATGAACATGTGAAAAAAGGGCAGATGCTCGTCTCAGGTTTAATTGGGAGTGAAGATCAGAAAAAAACGGTCGGAGCAAAAGCGAAAATCTATGGTGAAACATGGTACCGATCTGAAGTTTCTGTCCCTCTCCGAACATCTTTTGATGTCTTTACGGGTAAAATGAAGACAAAGCACAAGCTATCCTTGTTTGGAGGCTCCATCCCATTTTGGGGATTTTCCTTTAAAAAAGATGATTTTCAGCAGCCGAAAACAGAAACAGAAGTTCACCCGCTTCATTTTTTGAATATGCAACTACCGTTCTCCTATGAAAAGGAAATCACACGAGAAAGTGAAAAAATAAATCGAGAATACACAAATAAAGAAGCGGTTCAAGCAGGGATTAAAATGGGTAAAAAAGAATTAGAAGAAAAGCTAGGTCAAACAGGTGAGGTGAAAAGTGAAAAAGTTTTGCACGAGACAACAGGGAATGGTAAAGTTAAGTTAATCATCCTTTACCAAGTAATAGAAGATATTGTTCAACCAACACCTATTGTTCAGGGAGACTAGAGAATGACAGAACATTTACTTGAGATTCAACAAAAATTGGATAGCCCAAACGAAGCCATTGCTTTATTTGGCAATCAAGATGCTTATCTGAAACTGATGGAAAACGAGCTGAATGTCTCCATTATCACACGTGGAGAGAAAGTGTATGTTTCTGGTCAGGAAGCATCGAGAGATACTGTGAGCCGTTTGATAACATCTCTCTTACATCTCATTCGTAAAGGAATTGAGATTTCTGAACGGGATGTCGTCTATGCCATTAAAATGGCGCAAAAAGACAAGCTCAATTATTTTGAAAATATGTATGAAGATGAAATTACGAAAAATGCCAAAGGAAAGTCGATCAGAGTCAAAACGATCGGCCAGCGTGAATATGCTGCGGCAATGAAAAAAGATGATCTGGTCTTTGGGATTGGCCCTGCTGGTACAGGTAAAACGTATTTGGCAGTGGTCAACGCAGTACATGCCCTCAAAAATGGACATGTCAAACGGATTATCCTGACAAGGCCAGCTGTTGAAGCAGGGGAAAGTCTTGGCTTTTTGCCAGGAGATTTAAAAGAAAAAGTCGATCCTTATTTAAGACCTCTATATGATGCTCTGCACGATGTGCTTGGCAGTGATCATACGGAACGCTTAATTGAGCGCGGTGTCATTGAAATTGCCCCTCTTGCTTATATGAGAGGGCGGACGCTTGATGATGCATTTGTGATTTTAGATGAAGCGCAGAATACAACACCAGCTCAAATGAAAATGTTTTTGACGAGACTAGGCTTTGGTTCTAAAATGGTCATTACAGGAGATATTACACAAATTGATCTGCCTAAAGGTATGCAGTCAGGCCTTGCAGCTGCAAAGGACATGCTTGCTGAGATCAAGGGTATCTCATTCATTGAATTAGATCAGACAGATGTGGTCAGACACCCGCTTGTGGCGAAGATCATTGGAGCATACGAAAAGCAAAAATGAACTGAGTGACCCGATCGCCTTAATCGGGTCATTTTGTTTCGATCGTGGTTTAAAGTAAAAAAGGAGGTACTTTCCTTGAGAAAGAATCAGAAAGGCAGTAAGCGAAAAAGACTGCTGTCTAAAAAAGAACCTCAAAAAATGGAGCGCTCACGCTATTTAAACGTACTGCTATACGCTGGTTTAGCAGCCATTCTGTTTGTGGTGCTCTTCTTCCATGTAAAGCCTGAATCGCTCGACCTAGATTTGTTTTCAGTGAGCGAGCAGACCATCTATTCTCCGTCTACCGTTGATGATCAAGAAGCAACAGAAGAAAAGAAACAAGAAGCAACGGATCAAGTAGAAGACCAATATACACTCAAAAAAGCGTATTCTGATAATCGTGTTGACCTCATTTCATCCCTCTTTGAAGCCATTAAAGAAGAGAAGAAAGCAGCAGCTGATGATAAAGAGAACCCGCCAACAGATCAAGAGATGGTGAAGCGTGTAAAAGAGAAACTCACAACTGATATGCAGGAAGCTGTTTCGGATCAATCGATTAAAGCACTGCTCCAAGCAAGTGACGAAAACCTTTCTTTTACAAAGGATTCCATCATCACAGTGGTCAATTCTCTCATGGGTAAAGAAATCACAGCTTCTAAGCTGCAAGATGAAAAGAAACAAGTGAAAGCAGAGCTTGAAAACAATTCGATTCCATCAAAATATTTAAATGCAGCGAAAGAAATTGGTGAATTTGCGATTATTCCAAACTATGTATTTGACCCGGTCGCAACAGAGAAGAAAAGACAAGAAGCAGCTGATAATATCCAGCCGGTTCAAATCAAGCAAGGGCAAATTTTAGTAGAAGAAGGCGAGCTCATTGACCGCGAAGTTTATCGCAAATTAGAACTGACCGGCCTTTTAAACAGTTCCAATTTGTTTAAGCCTGTAAGCGGTCTTATCATCTTAATCGGTCTCTTCTTAGCGGCGATTGTCCACTCACTGGAATCGAGGAAAAAGTCGCTCGTCCATAAGAATAAATCGTTACTGCTGTACTCGCTCATTTTCACCATTATTTTAATCATCATGGAAGTATTCAGTCTCTTCCAGGAAACGAAGTATACGACCATAGGCTATGTCGTGCCTGTGGCACTTGGCACGATGCTGATTAAGCTGCTGATCAATGAGCGGCTGGCGATCTTCTCCGGCCTTGTATTTGCCCTTTGCGGCAGTATGATGTTTAATCAAGGAGTAACAGGTGTCTTTAACTATGTCATCTGTGCTTATTATCTAATAAGCGGGATGGCGGGAATTTTATTTTTGAGAACACATAATGCGAGATCGAAAATTTTGCAGGCCGGGCTTTGGGTGGCTTTAGTTAATGTACTTGTCGTGCTGTCCATTACGCTGATTCAAAATTCTTCTCCATCAGGGCTTGAAATAGGTGTAAACCTCATCATGGCGATTGTGTCAGGGTTTGCATCGGCTATTCTGGTTATTGGGTTAATGCCAGTCTTTGAGAGCATGTTTGGCATTCTTTCGACCATGAAGCTTATTGAATTATCGAACCCGAATCATCCGCTGCTGAAAAAGATCTTAACAGAGACGCCAGGTACATATCATCATAGTGTCATGGTGGCGAATTTAGCGGATGCTGCATGTGAAGCAGTCGGTGCAAATGGATTGTTAGCAAGGGTTGGAGCTTATTATCATGACATTGGGAAAACGAAAAGGCCACAATACTTTATTGAAAACCAAATGAACATTGATAATCCGCACGACAAGCTTTCTCCTCAGCTGAGCAAGAATATTATTATTGCCCATACGACAGATGGTGCTGAAATGCTGAGAGAAAAGAAGTTTCCAGAGGAACTTGTGGACATTGCAGAACAGCATCACGGAAAGTCCCTGCTGAAGTTCTTTTACTATAAGGCAAAAGAACGGGATGATCAGGTGACAGAAGAAGAATTTCGTTATCCTGGTCCAAAACCGCAATCGAAAGAAGCGGCCATTATTTCTGTAGCTGACAGCGTGGAAGCGGCGGTTCGTTCGATGCATAATCCAAACCCTGAGCGGATTGAAAAGCTTGTCAAAGGCATTATTTCAGATAAGATGCAGGATGGACAATTTAGTGAATGTGATCTGACATTTAAAGAATTAAATATTATTAGCCAAACAATTTGTACAACATTAAAGGGGATTTTCCATTCTCGGATTGAATATCCAGATGCCCCGAAGCAGAAGGTGAAGTAAATGACATTGTTAATCGATTTAATAGATGAAACAGGACAAGTATCGAAAGAGCAGCTTGAAGAAGTGGAAAAACTTCTTCAATTTGCTGCGGATGCTCTTGAAGTAAAAGATCAAGCAGAAGTATCAGTATCGATCGTTTCAAATGAAGAAATTCATCAAATTAATAAAGAATACCGAGGAAAAGATGCACCAACAGATGTAATTTCATTTGCCCTTGAGGAAGAAGGCGAAGGGGAAATTGAAATCATTGGAGCTGATGACATTCCGCCTGTACTTGGTGACATTATCATTAGTGTTGATCGTACGAAAGAGCAAGCAGAGGAATATGGACATTCCTTCATGAGAGAGCTAGGATTTTTAACGATTCATGGTTTTCTTCATTTGCTTGGTTATGATCATATGACAGAAGAAGATGAAAAAGAAATGTTCGCCAAACAGACAAAAATCTTGGATGATTATGGCCTTTCGAGATCATCGTAAGAAGCGAACGCCGCTTGTCCGTTTTTTTCGGAGTTTTTATTATGCATTTAGAGGAATATGGCGAACTTTCTTGAATGAACGGAATTTTCGGTTTCACACAGTCGCAGCCATCATCGTGGTGATTTGCGGCTTTTGGTTTCACATTCATCCGGTTGAATGGATGATCATTCTGCTTTTATGCGGCGGGATGTTTGCGTTAGAACTTGTGAATACAGCGATTGAACATACAGTAGATCTTTTCACAGAAGAGAAGCATCCTCTTGCTGAGAGAGCGAAGGACGCGGCAGCAGGCGCTGTTTGCGTTTACGCCGCCATTTCGGTTATGATTGGGTTGATGATCTTCTTACCGAAGATCATGCAATAGAACAATATTACTATTTATTAACATTTTTAGAAATGGGCGTGAAAATGTCACGTGAATTATGTAAAATATAAATGTGACAGTGGTACCATTTCTTCTGAAAGTGGGAACTAGAATGAACAAACAAGAGTTGATTTCAGAAGCAGTCAAAGCAAGAGATTTTGCATATGTACCCTATTCTAAATTCAAAGTCGGTGCAGCATTATTATCGCATGACGGAAAAGTGTATGGCGGCTGCAATATTGAAAATGCAGCATATGGTATGTGTAATTGTGCAGAAAGAACAGCACTTTTTAAAGCTTACTCAGAGGGCATCACATCTTTTCAAATGCTTGCAGTAGTGGCTGATACAGATCGACCTGTTTCACCATGCGGCGCATGCAGACAGGTCATTTCAGAGCTATGTGCACCTGATATGCCAGTGATTCTAACGAACTTAAAAGGACATATATACGAAACGACAGTAAACGAACTATTGCCAGGCGCATTTTCACCGGAGGATTTAAATGACTAACGAAAGCTTCAAATCAGGATTTGTATCAATTATTGGAAGACCAAATGTAGGGAAATCGACCTTTCTTAATCGTGTGATTGGGCAAAAGATTGCGATTATGAGTGATAAGCCCCAAACGACTCGAAACAAAGTGCAAGGTGTTCTGACAACGAACACGTCACAAACGATTTTTATCGATACACCAGGAATTCATAAACCGAAGCACAAACTTGGCGATTTTATGATGAGGGTGGCTCAAAATACACTCAAGGAAGTTGATTTGATCTTGTTTATGATCAACGCACAGGAAGGCTATGGAAAAGGTGATGAATTCATCATTGAACGACTAAAGCAAACATCGACACCGGTGTTCCTTGTCGTCAATAAAATTGACCAAATTCATCCGGATGAACTGTTCCTTTTAATTGATGAATACCGCACACGTTACCCATTTAAGGAAATTGTGCCAATTTCAGCACTTGAAGGCAACAACATTGATACGCTTCTTCAGCAAATTGAAGGTTATCTTCCAGAAGGCCCTCAATTTTATCCGGCAGATCAAGTAACAGATCACCCAGAGCGATTTATTATTTCTGAATTAATTCGTGAAAAAGTGCTGCATTTAACGAGAGAAGAGATCCCTCACAGTATTGCGGTTGCGATTGAATCGATCAAGCCAGATGAAAACGGCAAGATTCATGTTGCAGCGACCATCGTCGTCGAACGTGATTCACAAAAAGGGATTGTGATTGGTAAGCGCGGCAGCTTATTAAAAGAAGTGGGACAAAAAGCGCGCAGAGACATTGAAGCACTTTTAGGCTCAAAGGTGTATTTAGAGCTTTGGGTAAAAGTGCAGAAGGACTGGCGTAATAAATCCACACATCTTCGTGATTTCGGATTTAGAGAAGACGAATATTAAAAACCGATACAGTTGTTAGTAGATCTGACAATGGTGCGGTTCGATTAGTAAAAATTGTTTATCATGAAATGGAGGTAGCCTGGTCAAGATAAAGTTAATATGTTGGATGTAGCGTTGCTGCTTCTAATAAAGAAAGGTGGGGTTTTTATGTTGAATTTTACATGGAACGTATTTTCACAAACAGGAAGCGTTGACACGTATCTGCTTTTCAAAGAGTTAGAAAAGGAGAACCTGGAAAGACCCGATGTACTTGAAGAAGAAATAGCACGACTTGATTTTCCAATCTTATAATTCTTGACCCCCTCCAACGCTCGGAGTGTAGACAAATGCTCATTAAAAGTGAAGGAATCGTCCTTAGAACAACAGATTATGGCGAAACAAACAAAATTGTCACGCTGCTCACTAGAGAACATGGGAAAATTGGTGTGATGGCAAGGGGCGCTAAGAAATCGAACAGCCGCCTGTCAGCCATAAGCCAGCCGTTTTTATACGGAACCTTCCTGATCCAATCATCAACAGGACTTGGAACGCTCCAGCAAGGTGAAATGATGGAAAGCATGCGAACCATTCGGGAAGATTTATTTCTGACCGCATATGCCGCATATATGACAGAATTACTTGATAAAGGAACAGAAGAAAAGAAGCCAAACCCTTACTTGTTTGAACTTCTTCTTCAATCTTTACGCCATCTCAATGAAGGCACAGATGCTGATATTATTTTATTTATCGTAGAGGTTAAAATGCTGTCAGTGATGGGGTTGAAGCCTGAACTGGACCAATGTGTACACTGCGGTCAAAAAGAAGGGCAGTTCCATTTCTCAATTAGAGATAACGGATTCATCTGTAAGCAATGCTTTTCTAAAGATCCATATAAACTGCCCTTATCCCCAGCAGCAGCAAGACTGCTCCGTTTGTTTCATTATTTTGATTTATCAAGGCTTGGTCAGGTTGACGTGAAACCACAAACGAAACAAGAAATTCGTCAAGTGCTCGATCATTATTATGAAGAGTATTCAGGTCTTTATTTAAAATCAAAAAAATTCATGAATCAAATGGAATCCATGAAAAAGCTAATGGACGGTGAAAACAAAAGTTGACATCTCTCGTGACTTTTTGTAAGATCATCTAAGATCAAATATGTTGCATTGACAGAAAGAAGTACTTACGTATCAGCCATAAAAGCGACCTTAGGGCGGTGTGAGCTAAGGATGGACACGTAACGAAAGGCATTCTTGAGCAACGTAAAACAAAGCGGCTGGGTGCTACGACACCAGCAAATAGGGTGGAACCGCGGGAAAAACTCTCGTCCCTATGTTTGCAAGGAACCTTGTGAGCATAGAGACGGGAGTTTTTGTGTTTTGCAAAAAGGTTCTAGGCCCCACCGCCATACATAGCGGATGGTGTAAAAAAGATGGAGGTGCGATCATTGAATATTCAAGACATGATTTTGACACTGCAAAAGCATTGGTCAAATGAAGGCTGCGTATTAATGCAGGCATATGACACAGAAAAAGGTGCTGGAACGATGAGCCCATACACGTTCCTCAGAAGCATTGGGCCAGAGCCATGGAAGGTAGCCTATGTAGAACCTTCAAGACGCCCGGCTGACGGCAGATATGGAGAAAACCCAAACAGATTGTATCAACATCATCAATTTCAAGTGATCATTAAGCCATCACCTGACAATATTCAAGAACTGTATCTGGAATCATTGAAGGCGCTTGGCATTGACCCGCTGAAACATGATATTCGTTTTGTTGAAGACAACTGGGAGAACCCATCTCTTGGCTGCGCAGGACTTGGCTGGGAAGTTTGGCTTGATGGAATGGAAATTACGCAATTTACGTATTTCCAGCAAGTCGGCGGTTTAGAATGTAAGCCAGTTTCTGTTGAAATCACATACGGAATTGAGCGTCTTGCTTCTTACATCCAGGACAAAGAAAATGTATTTGATCTTGAATGGACAGATGGCTTTACTGTAAGAGATTTATTCTTAATGGCTGAATACGAGCATTCTGTGTATACGTTTGAAACATCTAATACGGATATGCTGTTCGATTTATTTACAACATATGAAAAAGAAGCACATAGCCAAATGGACAAAGGGCTTGTTCACCCGGCATATGATTATGTACTCAAATGTTCTCACACATTTAACCTGCTTGATGCCAAAGGCGCGATTTCTGTGACTGAGCGAACAGGCTATATCGGAAGAGTACGTCAGTTAGCGAGAAAAGTAGCCAAAACATATTACGAAGAACGAGAAAAACTAGGATTCCCTATGCTAAAAGAGGAGGCGGCTTCTCATGAATAAACAAGATGTATTACTTGAAATCGGCTTAGAAGAGATGCCGGCTCGTTTCATGCCAGAAAGCACAAAGCAGCTAGGTGACAAAGTAAAAGCTTGGTTCGTAGCGCAAAATATTTCATTCGAAGACGTTGCTTTATATAATTCACCAAGACGTCTAGCTGTACTCGTCAAAGGTGTTGCAGAAAAACAAGAGGACATCAAAGAAGAAGCAAAAGGACCGGCTAAAAAGATTGCTCAAGATGCTGAAGGCAATTGGACAAAAGCTGCCGAAGGTTTTGCCCGCGGGCAAGGCGCTTCAACAGATGATCTGTATTTCAAAGACATCAAAGGTGTGGATTATGTTCATGTCCAAAAGTTTCAAGAAGGTAAGCAAGTCAAAGACCTTCTTCCAGCATTGGGGGACATTGCCGCTTCATTGAGTTTTCCAAAGAACATGAGATGGGGAAGCGAGGATTTACGCTATATCCGTCCAATTAAATGGATTGTTTGCTTATTTGGTCAAGAGATCATTCCTGTCGAAATTGCAGGAGTGAAAAGCGGACGGGAGACTAGAGGACATCGTTTCCTAGGGACGACAGCCAGCATTGACACACCAGCTTCTTATGAGCAAACATTAAGAGATCAATTTGTCATTGTTGATTCAGATAAAAGAAAACAATTAATTACTGAGCAATTACATGCCCTTTCTTCCGAAAAAGGCTGGGTCATTCCAGTTGATCCTGAGCTTCTAGAAGAAGTGAACGATCTCGTTGAATATCCAACCGTTCTATTTGGTTCTTTTGAAGAAGAATTTCTTGCGCTGCCAGAAGAAGTGCTTGTTACGACAATGAAAGAGCATCAGCGTTATTTCCCAGTGAAAAATGAACAAGGGGAATTACTGCCGCACTTTATTACGGTCAGAAACGGGAACAGTGAGGCACTTGAAAATGTGGCAAGAGGGAACGAAAAGGTCCTTCGTGCACGTTTATCAGATGCGGCATTTTTCTATAAAGAAGACGAAAAACTTGTCATTGAAGACAACATTCAAAGGCTTGATAAAGTCGTATTCCATGAGAAACTTGGCACGATTGGCGACAAGCTGAAAAGAGTAACAGACATTGCCGTCCGCCTTGCTAGTCATGTGGGTGCAGATGAAGAAACGTCTAAACGCGCTGCAAGAGCAGCCAGTATTTCTAAATTTGACCTTGTGACTCAGATGGTCTATGAATTCCCAGAACTGCAAGGAATCATGGGTGAAAAATATGCTAGAGCACTTGGCGAACATGAAGAAGTGGCAAAGAGTATCAACGAGCACTATATGCCGCGTTTTGCCGGTGACGATGCGCCGTCAACACTTATTGGGGCGATTGTTGCAGTGGCGGATAAGTTAGATTCTATTTGTTCATTCTTCTCAATTGATGTCATTCCAACGGGCTCTCAAGATCCTTATGGATTAAGAAGACAAGCGAGCGGTATCGTTCAAATCCTGCTCGACCGCCAATGGAATCTTTCATTTAAAGAGCTTTTAGCACTAGCTCAAGTAGAGACAAAACATGAAGCGGCTCTCATTGAATTTTTAACACACCGTTTGAAATATGTCCTTCAAGCAGAACATATCCGTCATGACGTGGTGGAAGCAGTCCTTGATGTTGAAAATATTGAACCATATGCGGTTGTGAAAAAAGCGGCTGTTCTTGAAGAGAGCGTGAAACAGGAGAGTTTCAAAGAAACGGCTGAGGCACTAGGCCGCGTCATTTCAATCAGTAAAAAAGGGGAAGACGCACAGATTCAGCCTGAACTGTTTGAAAATGAACACGAACAAAAGCTATTTGAAGCGTATCAGCAAGCGGAAAAAGCCGTCAACGAGTATATGGCAAGAGGACAGTACCATTCAGCACTTGAAGCGTTAGATACGTTAAAAGCACCAATTGTTCATTATTTCGACCATACCATGGTTCATGCGGATGATGAAAAACTGAAACAAAATCGTTTGGCACAAATGGTCAAACTTGCAAAAGTCATTCAATCATTTGCGAATATGAACAATTTAATTGTAAAATAAATACCTAAGAACGGTTGCCTTTTTCGAAGGGCAATCGTTTTTTACTCATTTAATTCACGGTTTTTGAGTGGATTTTTGTTTCATTCGGACGAAGATGCGCTATAATATGATGAGTTATGAAATTGATATACATAAAGTAAAGATTCGCTCTCTCTATTTAAAGGTGGTGAGTACAATCGAGTTAAATAAACGGCAAGAGCAGATTTTACAGATTGTCAAAGAGAATGGTCCGATCACTGGAGAGCATATCGCCGATCGGCTGAACTTAACAAGGGCTACCCTCAGACCGGATTTAGCCATTTTAACGATGTCTGGCTTTTTAGAAGCAAGACCAAGGGTCGGCTACTTTTTTACAGGCAAAACAGGCACGCAGCTTCTGGCAGATAAGCTGAAAAAACTTCAAGTGAAAGATTTTCAGTCCATTCCGGTCGTGATACACGAAAATGTTTCGGTTTATGATGCGATTTGTACGATGTTTTTAGAGGATGTGGGCACATTATTCGTTGTGGACGATCACTCTATTTTAACAGGCGTGTTATCAAGAAAAGACCTCCTTCGAGCAAGTATTGGGAAACAAGAGCTTCCATCTATACCTGTCCATATTATTATGACAAGAATGCCGAACATTACCGTTTGCCGCAAAGAAGATTTTATTATGGATGTGGCCAAGCACTTGATTGAAAAGCAAATAGATGCACTTCCTGTTATAAAAGATACGGATAAAGGCTTTGAAGTGGTCGGCAGAATTACGAAAACAAACATGACGAAAATACTTGTTAGCTTATCAGAGAACGAAATTATCTAATTACAGAAGACTGCGAGGGGATGTTATGAGTAATCGCGTAATTTTTGTTGTATCAGATTCAGTAGGAGAAACGGCAGAGCTCGTGGTCAAAGCGGCACTTAGCCAATTTGATGGCGGCTCATCCGACCATTCAAATATTAGAAGAATCCCATATGTAGAGGATGTCGGTACGATTAAAGAAGTGATTTCATTGGCGAAAGCAGATAATGGGATCGTTTGCTTTACTCTTGTTGTGCCAGAAATGCGCCAATTCTTAATAGAAGAAGCAGAAGCGAATGGCGTCGTGTACTATGACATTATCGGTCCACTTATTGATAAAATGGAGACGGCATATGGAAATGAAGCGAAACATGAGCCAGGTCGTGTACGTCAATTAGATGAGGACTATTTTAAAAAGGTAGAAGCCATTGAGTTCGCTGTGAAATATGATGATGGCCGGGACCCAAGAGGTATTCTAAAGGCTGATATTGTGCTGATTGGTGTATCGCGTACGTCTAAGACACCACTTTCTCAGTACTTAGCACATAAACGCTTGAAGGTAGCAAACGTTCCGATTGTTCCTGAAGTTGATCCGCCAGAGGAGTTATTCTCAGTTGATCCAAAAAAATGCATCGGTCTGAAAATTAGTCCAGACAAACTAAATCATATCCGTAAAGAACGTTTAAAATCACTCGGTTTAAATGACCGTGCCATTTATGCGAATATCGAGCGGATTAAAGAGGAACTAGAATATTTCGAAAAAGTGGTTGACCGAATTAACTGTCAAGTTGTGGATGTATCGAATAAAGCAGTTGAGGAGACAGCAAATGTCATTCATCAAATGCTGACCAAAAGAGGTTCCGAATAAACTCAGGATGCTCCTCCTGGGTTTTTCCTATGGTGGGAAACGGGTAAACAAAAACAATGGCATATTTGCTGCATTTGTATTATAATAAAAAATTGTGATAAAATGATTGATTTTAGGTTTAAGTTAAGTCAAGAACGAATAAACTAATATTGGCAGAAGTCAAGTGATTCTGAACATAACTTTTCGACAAAATGAGTTTTACTGTTGATTGCTTTATGGGGGAAAAGTATGGTCTTTTTGCTTCTCTAAAGCAGGAATAAGGTGGAGGGATGGAGAATTAGTCACCTGAATGAACGTAAAAAAGAAAGGACGATTTATGTCGATGCAGATGCTTGTCCTGTAAAAGACGAAATCCTTTCTGTCGCATCTCAATTTCAAGTACCTGTGACTTTCATTGCTTCATATGAGCATTTTCAAACCAAACGATCACCACTTGAAGATTGGCGGTTTGTTGATACACATAAGGAAGCAGCAGATTTAGTCATTGCGAACTTAGCTGTCAAGCACGATATTGTTGTCACCCAGGATATTGGTCTGGCCTCCTTACTGCTTCCAAGACAAGTCATTGTTCTGTCTGAAAGAGGACGAATGTACACAAACGAAACAATTGATTTTGATTTGGAACGCAGGCATGTTTCCAGTAAACAGCGAAGAAAAGGTGTATACGGAAAAGGTCCCAAAAAGCTTTTAGAAGAGGATAAAAAGCGATTTATTGCCCAACTACAAAAAATCCTGTCGAATCATGAAGGATTTTTGAATTAAAAGGCGAATAATGTACGACGGAGTGTTATTAGGATGAGCAAACGTATACCAGATGAACTTTTGGAGCAAATCCAAAAAAACGCAGACATTGTCGAAGTGATTGGAGAATACGTACAGCTTAGAAAACAAGGTCGGAATTACTTCGGTCTTTGTCCATTCCATGGTGAAAATACTCCTTCATTCTCTGTTTCAGCAGATAAGCAAATCTTCCATTGTTTTGGCTGTGGTGCAGGAGGCAATGTATTTTCGTTCCTCAGACAAATGGAAGGCTACTCATTTATTGAAGCCGTTTCACATGTTGCTGATAAGTACCATATTGATTTGCCGGATCATGTAGCGAATGCGCAGATCAGTTCCTCACAGCAAGAGGATACAGCAGATCATAAAATGATTGAGGCGCATGAGCTTCTTAAGAAATTTTACCACCATTTGCTGGTAAATACAAAGGAAGGTCAAAACGCACTCGATTATTTAAGGTCCAGGGGCTTTACGGATGAAACAATTGCCAAGTTTGAGATCGGGTATGCTCTCGACTCGTGGGATTTCGTGACCAAGTTTTTAGAAAAACGAGGGTTTGATCCTGCGATGATGGAGAAGGCTGGTCTTTTGATTCAACGAGAAAACGGCACAGGTTTTTTTGACCGCTTTAGAGATCGTGTCATGTTTCCAATTCATGATCATCACGGGACGGTCGTCGCTTTTTCTGGAAGATCACTTGGTGATCAGCAGCCAAAGTATATGAATAGTCCTGAAACGCCACTTTTTCATAAAAGTAAGCTGCTTTATCACTTTCATGACGCGCGTATGCATATTAGAAAACGCGAACGTGCAGTCCTTTTCGAAGGATTTGCTGACGTCATCTCGGCTGTCACAAGTGGTGTTGGCGAAAGTGTTGCAACAATGGGTACGTCTTTAACAGAAGAGCACGTAAAGCTTCTTAGGCGGAACGTTGAAGAGATCATTTTATGTTATGACTCTGACACGGCCGGGTATGAAGCGACCATGAAAGCATCAGATTTGCTTGGAAAAAGAGGATGTAAAGTTCGCGTTGCCATGATACCAGATGGACTTGATCCAGATGATTACATTCGTAAATATGGCGGCGAGAAATTTAGGAATGACATCATAGATGCAAGTGTGACATTAATGACATTTAAGATGAACTTTTTCCGAAGAGGAAAGAATTTGTCTGACGAAGGAGACCGCCTGACTTACATGAAGCAGGTTCTCCGAGAAATTAGCCGATTAAACGGTTCCTTGGAACAAGAGATTTACATGAAGCAGCTGGCTGGGGAGTTCTCCATTTCACTTGACTCATTAAAGGAGCAATTGGAGCTTTTTGAAAAGCAGCAGAGACAAGAGGCCAAAAGCTCGCAAGAAGAAAATGGACTTGAAAAGCGGCGTGCACATCTGTCAACACAGGTAAGACGAAAACGTCTAAGGCCGGCATATGAAAACGCAGAGCGAATGCTCCTTGCACATATGTTGAAAAATGATGACGTGATCCGAAAAGTGCTTGATAGGATAGGGTTTGAATTTAATATAGATTCGCACAGAGCGCTGGCAACATACATTTATGCATTGTATGAAGAAGGCAAGGAGCCGACCCCGCAGCATCTGATGAACCGTATAGAAGATGATGTGATCAATCAGCTCCTGACGGATATATTCATGATTCAAGTTGGAGACGAACTAAGTGAAGCTGAATTAAGTGATTATGTAAAAAAAGTGTTGAATCATCGGAATTTGTCAATGATAAAGGAAAAAGAACTAGAACGTGCAGAGGCGGAGAGGCAAAAAGATTTCTTCAAAGCGGCAACACTTGCAAAAGAAATTATTCAGTTGAACCGTTCGCTGAAGTAATACGTCTACTATTTATGACAAGACTTACGGCTGGCAATGAATCCTTTAATGGGAGGAGCATAAGACCGCAAGCATCTTGCCTTCATCATTATTTATTTTATTCCTATTTGCTCATTCTGTTTGATAGAGAGAGAAAGGCAGAGCAGAAGCAAATCGCAAGTTACTTTAGAATTCGTTGCAAGCTTTGGAAGGAGGGATCCATAATGGCTGATAAACAAGCCCACGAAACTGAAACTGAATTAACCTTTGAACAGGTGAGAGATAAGCTCACTGAAACGGGTAAAAAACGGGGCGTTTTAACATACGAAGAAATTGCAGAGCGTATGTCTAGCTTTGAAATTGAATCAGACCAGATGGATGAATACTATGAATACTTAGGCGAACAGGGTGTAGAACTCATCAGTGAAAATGAAGAGACTGAAGACCCAAATGTTCAGCAGCTGGCTAAGGCAGAAGAGGAATTTGACCTGAATGATTTAAGCGTACCACCAGGTGTCAAAATTAATGATCCTGTTCGTATGTACTTAAAAGAGATCGGGCGCGTCAATTTGCTATCTGCTAAAGAAGAGATTACGTATGCTCAAAAGATTGAAGAAGGCGATGAGGAATCAAAAAGAAGATTAGCGGAAGCGAACCTTCGTCTCGTTGTCAGCATTGCGAAACGTTATGTTGGTCGTGGTATGCTGTTCCTTGACTTGATTCAAGAAGGAAACATGGGGCTCATGAAGGCGGTTGAGAAGTTTGATTACCGCAAAGGATACAAATTCTCAACATATGCGACTTGGTGGATTAGACAGGCGATCACACGTGCGATTGCCGATCAGGCGAGAACAATCCGGATCCCGGTTCATATGGTGGAAACCATTAATAAATTAATCCGTGTTCAAAGACAGCTTCTACAAGATCTAGGTAGAGAACCAACGCCAGAAGAAATTGCGGAAGACATGGATTTAACACCAGAGAAAGTAAGAGAAATTCTTAAAATTGCGCAAGAGCCAGTATCTTTAGAAACACCTATTGGTGAGGAAGATGACTCGCATCTTGGTGATTTTATCGAAGACCAAGAGGCGACTTCTCCATCAGACCATGCAGCCTATGAGCTCTTAAAAGAGCAGCTTGAAGATGTATTAGATACGCTAACGGACCGTGAAGAAAATGTGCTGAGACTGCGTTTCGGACTAGATGACGGAAGAACACGCACATTAGAAGAGGTAGGAAAGGTGTTTGGCGTAACAAGAGAGCGTATTCGCCAAATTGAAGCGAAAGCTCTTCGTAAATTAAGACACCCAAGCAGAAGTAAACGATTAAAAGACTTCTTAGAATAGAAACCGGACGGATCTTGAGAGAGATCCGTTCTTTCTTCATCAAAATGAAAACGCTTTTTTGATCTGATTATATTTTACTGAATAACAAATGAATTTGCAACGTTCTTAGAGAAAAGATGTATAAAAAATACATCTAAATGTGCTGAAGGCTTTCTTTTCTCATTTTGAATCATTTTTGTCTAATCTGTGAACTTGACCAAAGTTTTGTATCATAATTCGTTTACTTTTTGTAAAATTAAAGTAGAATTAGAATTGTTTGCATAGTCTCAAAGGGGTTTTTCACAAAGGGGAGGATGAAAGAAATGAAACGGAATCCACTTATACCATTCTTATTGATTGCCATTTTAGGTATTGGACTCACTTTTTTCTTATCAATGAAGGGGCTGAAAGATGAAGACAAAATTGCCTCTGGGGGCAAAGAGCAAAAGCAAGAAGAGACCGCAAATGCGACGCCGGAAGAATTGTATAAGCAGAACTGTATTAGCTGTCATGGGGAAAACTACGAAGGTGGCGCTGGTCCTGCATTAAAAGGTGTTGGCGACAAGCTTGAAGTGGCAGACATCAAGAAGAAAATTCAAGAAGGCGGAAATGGGATGCCGGGCGGGCTAATTCCGAATGAAAAGCTCGATGAAATGTCAGAATGGGTATCCAAAATTAAATAATAAAGCGCAAAAAGCTCTTTTTCATCAGAAGAGCTTTTTTCATTTGAAAACGACTTTTAAAAAGTCCATAATTTATATAAGATAGACAAGTATGAACATTAAAGAAAAGTAGTGATATGGATGAATGAAATGAATTTGTCAAAACGATTAAAAAGAGTCGCAGACTTTTTACCAAAAGAGGCGGTCTTTGCTGATATCGGCTCAGATCATGCCTATTTGCCATGTTATGCGATATTACATCATAAAGCATTGAAAGCCATTGCTGGTGAAATTACTGATGGACCGCTTCAATCTGCGAAGCAGCAAGTACATAGGCTTGAATTAGATGAGCAGATTTCAGTCAGAAAAGGCAATGGCCTTGAAGTGATTGAAAAAGGCGAAGTGAATGCTGTCACAATTGCAGGAATGGGCGGAGCACTCATTGCAAGCATTCTAAATGAAGGTAAACACAAGCTCACAGGGCAGGAGCGGCTTATTCTTCAGCCTAATATTCATGCCCACCATATTCGTTTATGGCTCTATCAAGAGGGGTATGAACTGATGGATGAAGTGATTTTAGAAGAAGATGGCAAAATATACGAAATCATCATTGCCGAAACTGGCGACAAAGATAAAGCCTATGAAGGCATGTCGATTGAAACAGGCATGCTCGTTGGTCCGTTTCTTGCCAAAGAGCAAAATGATGTCTTCCGGCGCAAATGGATGAATGAGCTTCAGCACATGGAGCATATAGAAGGCCAGATTCAACAAGCAGCGTCGACGGAAGAGAACAAAGAACGTCTGAAAGAGCTGAATGCGAAAATAAAAATTCTAAAGGAGGTTTTGACTGTTGGCTAAAACAGTGAACGGGCATGAAATCATCCAATTATTTGAGCAATTTTCACCAAAGGCATATGCGGTGGAAGGTGATAAAATCGGGCTCCAGATTGGAACGCTGAATAAAAAAGTGACCAATGTCATGATCACCTTAGATGTATTAGAAAATGTGGTAGATGAGGCAATTGAGCGGAAGGTGGATCTCATTATTGCCCACCATCCGCCAATTTTCCGTCCATTAAAACATGTGGCGACAGATCAGCCGGCAGGACGGATCATTGAGAAATGCATCAAACATGATATTGCGGTGTATGTAGCACATACAAACCTGGATGTGGCTGATGGAGGAGTCAATGACTTGCTTGCAGAGGCTTTAGAGCTCGGGGAAACAAAAGTGCTAGTTCCAACATACGAAGATCCAATTAAGCAGCTAGCCTTGTATGTTCCAGTGGAATTTGAAGAGGCCATCAGGACGGCTTTAGGAAATGCGGGAGCTGGCCATATTGGCAACTACAGTCATTGCGCTTTTTCAAATGAAGGGACAGGCAGTTTTCTGCCATCAGAAGAAGCTGTGCCATTTATTGGTGAGACGGGTAAATTGGAATTTGTGAAAGAAGTACGAATCGAAACCATTTTCCCAGCAAGTATTGAAAAACAAGTGATTCGTGAAATGATCAAAGCACACCCTTATGAAGAAGTGGCTTACAGTGTACACACGACAGATCTTCCTCCTATTCAAAAAGGCCTTGGCCGTATTGGAGAATTAAAAGAACCTATGACACTTAAAGACTTCACTCAATTTGTGAAAACGAAGTTAGATGTGAATGGAGCGCGTTTTGTAGGAGATCAGGAAGCGGTCGTGAAAAAAGTAGCTGTGCTTGGAGGAGACGGAAATAAATATATCCATCAAGCGAAAAGAATGGGGGCAGATGTGTACGTGACTGGCGACCTTTATTTCCATGTCGCTCACGATGCCATGATGCTCGGACTGAATGTAGTGGACCCGGGTCATTACGCAGAAAAGATCATGAAAGAAGGCGTGAAGACAAAACTAGAATCGCTATGTACAGATAAAAAATATGATGTGCAGTTCTTTGTATCAGAATCAAACACAAACCCGTTTCAATTTGTGTAAGCAAAAACGTCAGAGCATAGCAGCTCTGACGTTTTTTTATTTCTTTGTTTTCACGCGAGGTAATATCTTAGAAAGAGGAACCGTCCGTTCAATTTTCCATGTCGATTCATCATCAGGTTCGTAGTTTTCTAAGAAACGAATGACTTCTTTTGTAATAGGTGTTGGTGTGGAAGCACCTGCAGTAACGGCAACTGTTTTTACCCCTTGGAGCCATTCAAGCTTTAACTCACTGAGATCACCAATTCGGTAAGCCTGCGTTCCTGCAATCTCCATTGACACTTGCGCCAGACGATTTGAGTTATTGCTTTTTGGATCGCCGACCACAATGGTCAGATCGGCTTGGCCTGCTTGCTGTGACACAGCTTCCTGACGTACCTGTGTCGCAAGGCAGATTTCTTGATGGTACTCGACGTGAGGATATTTTTCTTTAATGAGCTCCATCAGATCATGAACATCCCACTGAGACATTGTCGTCTGATTGGTGATGAGCAGTTTATCTGACGTTAAATCGAGCGCTTTAATATCAGCTTCTGTTTCGACAAGGTGGACTTTGTCAGGTGCAACACCGACGGCTCCTTCTGGCTCAGGGTGACCCTTTTTCCCGATATAAATAATGTCATATCCATCAGCTGTTTTTTCTGAAATGAGTTCATGTGTTTTCGTGACATCTGGACAGGTCGCATCAATGGCGACAAGGCCTTTTTCTTCTGCAATTTGACGGACTTCAGGAGATACGCCGTGAGCGGTGAAAATCACTGTGCCACTTTCAACCTGTTTTAAAATATCCAGACGGTTTGGTCCGTCCAGTGTGTAAATTCCATCTTCTTCGAAGGCATCTGTGACATGTTTGTTGTGCACAATCATACCTAATATATAAATTGGGCGTGGCAAGTTTTTATCAAGTGCGGCATTTTTAGCAATGACCATTGCATCTACAACGCCATAGCAATAGCCACGCGGCGAAATTTTAATTACATTCATTTATTCGTCCTCCTGTAGGGAAGTGCTGCTAGAGAAGAACAATATAAAAAGCCGTGAAAAACGGCTTTTGATCATTCTCTTCCTTCATTATAGCCAAAGTAAGCGCATATATCAAAGATTGTTATACATGGGAAACACTTCGCCTTTAAAAGATCACTAGACATATAGTTTCGGAATGGAACTGCCCGATCTTTTTTTCGGTTTTGCTTCAGGAGCAGCTGATGTGTGTACAGTCCCTTTTTTGACAAGGATGTCCTCTGGTTCTTCTTCTTTTCCTTCTTCTATTTCATCATCAACCGGTGCTGTTTGTTCGTGCGGAACGTCTGTTTCTGCAGTGATTTCTTTTGGTTCTTTGTCTGCATCATTCGTATTTGTTTCATCATCATCCGCACTGCCAAGCTGGCTATAGAGTTTAATCATGGCAGGCAAATTTCTGACTAAAGGACCGTATTGCTGAATCATAGGCGTGAATTGCTGCGCCATTCCGAGTACTTTTTGAACATTTCCTAACATGCTTGAAAGGTTCGCGGGGTTTGCGAAGCTCTGGATTCCTTGTAATCCCGCACCACCTCCAGCTCCAGAGATCCCTGCTCCTCCAGCTCCAGGAAGAAATTTTGCCAGCATGCCCTTAATTCCGGCTCCGCCGCCTAGTGCACGGCTTTCGCCTCTAGGAATGCCACCCATCCCGCGTAGACCGCCGCCTTGTACAGACGGAGAGCGAGGCATCATTTGTTGAAATTGGTTGCCTTGCCCTTGAAAAGGCTGTTCGATCGGAGCCTGCTGTCTCCGTTGAAAAATTCCGGGCTGTCCGCCATTTCCAAGGTGCCGGCGTGAGGGGCGATGCGGCTGAAAATCGCCCATAGGCCTTTGCCCTAACATACTTGTACCTCCCTTACTGCATTCTCTTTCTCTTCATAGGTTATGCAGGGAAGTATCATTTGGTTTCCTGTGAGAAAAGCGGACATGGTTTTTTTGCGGAAAATCAGCTATAATGAGGAGATGAGCAAAAAGGCATTGCCTTAAGGAGTGAAAACATGAAAGAAACGAAATTTACGACATATGAATTAAAGTCTTTTATTATAGATGCTATTCATGAACTGGGCTTTTATGAGCCGACTGATATTCAAAAAAGAATCATACCTGCTGTTTTAAAAGGTGAAAGCGTGATTGGACAGTCTCAAACAGGGACAGGGAAAACCCATGCGTATTTATTGCCGCTTATTCATTCAATTGATCCAAGCAAAGAGCAAGTACAAGTGGTCATTACTGCACCGACACGAGAATTAGCGAATCAAATTTTTAAAGAAGCACAAACGATCTTAAAAAATACGCCTCCAGAAGAAGAAATCAAGGCAAAGCTTTACATTGGCGGAACGGACAAGCAGAAATCCATTCAAAAGCTAAAGAATCAGCCGCACTTAGTGGTCGGCACTCCTGGACGTATTGCTGATCTTATTCATGAGCAAGCGCTGAATGTGTACAAAGCAACATCTCTTGTCATTGATGAAGCAGACCTGATGCTGGATATGGGCTTTTTAGAAGATGTGGATCGTATTGGCTCACAAATGCCAGAACAGTTGCAAATGCTCGTGTTCTCAGCAACTATTCCAGAAAAATTAAAACCTTTCCTCAAAAAATATATGGATAATCCGAAATATGCACATGTTGAACCGAAACGCATTACGGCTGAAAACATTCAGCATATTTTAGTTCCATCTAAACAGCGTGATAAATTAAAATTACTTCATGAAATGGTGACGAATGTACAGCCTTATTTAGGGATCATCTTTGCCAATACGAAATCAACTGTTGATGAAATTGCCTCATTCCTACAGGAAAAAGGAATGAAAATTGGGGTACTTCATGGTGGTTTAACGCCTCGTGAACGTAAAAAAGTGATGAAACAAATTGAAGATTTGGAGTTCACCTATATTGTGGCATCTGATCTTGCTGCCCGCGGGATTGATATTAAGGGCGTCAGCCACGTGATTAACTATGAGCTCCCATCCGATCTTGATTTTTATGTTCACCGTGTGGGAAGAACGGCTCGCGCTGGTTCATCTGGCATTGCAATGACCATTTATGATCTTGCTGATGAGGATGCACTCGTTCAAATTGAAAAAATGGGTGTTGTGTTTGAAAACAAAACGATTGTTCATGGCGAATGGCGAGATGCAGATGATCGTTTGAAGCGTCAAAGACGTAAAAAAGCACCAAATGAAATTGAAGAAAAAGCAAAACGTCTTGTCAGAAAACCGAAAGCCGTCAAACCTGGATATAAAAAGAAAATGACACGTGAGATGGATAAAATCAAAAGACAAGAACGTAGAAAGTCAAAGCGTAACGGAAAGTAGGGGGACACATTGTTGAAGATTGGATCACATGTATCCATGAGCGGAAAACATATGCTACTTGCAGCGAGTGAGGAAGCTGCCTCTTATGGTTCAAATACTTTTATGATTTATACAGGTGCACCGCAAAATACGCGCCGTAAAAAAATTGAAGATCTCAATATTGAAGCTGGACAAGCGCATATGAAAGAGCATGGTATGACAGATATCGTCGTTCATGCACCGTATATTATCAATATTGGGAACACAGTGAATCCAGCGACATTTGAGCTTGGAGTGGACTTCCTTCGCTCTGAGATAGAGCGTACAGAAGCGCTAGGTGCAAGACAAATTGTTCTTCATCCAGGTGCGCATGTCGGAGCAGGTGCAGATGCTGGAATTCAAAAAATCATTGAAGGTCTCAATGAAGTCATTGTGAAGGGGCAGGAGGTTCAAATTGCGCTGGAAACAATGGCGGGAAAAGGATCAGAGTGCGGAAGAAGCTTTGAAGAGCTTGCCCAAATTATTGACGGTGTGACACATAACGAAGCACTTTCTGTTTGCTTTGATACGTGTCACACGCACGATGCAGGTTATCCCATTGTGAGTGATTTTGATGGAGTATTAGAAGAATTTGATCGAATTGTCGGGATCGACCGAATCAAAGTTCTTCATATTAATGATAGTAAAAATGTACAAGGCGCAAGAAAAGACCGACATGAAAATATCGGTTTTGGAGAAATTGGTTTTGATGCCCTGAGCTATATCGTTCATCATCCACAGCTTCAAGATGTGCCGAAGATTCTAGAAACGCCTTATGTAGGTGAAGATAAAAAGAACAAGAAACCACCTTATAAATTCGAAATTGCGATGCTGAAAGAAAAGCAATTTGATGAAGGTTTACTAGATAAGATTACGGGTCAATAAAAAGTGCATGCAATGTGATGAGGTGCCGCTAAATGCGGCCCTTTTTTGCCTAATTTGTGAATTGATTAAACAGATCATTGACGGTCTGTGCTGTCTGTTTAGACGTAATCGCTTCCACTTGCTTAAGCAGCCGGTTGCGCTCTGCATCATTAAAAATATTGACGTTTTTCCCATTCATGAGTTTGGCGACCTCTGCAGCCTGATTGGATGTTAAGCTGACCCCATACTGTTTCGCATACCTTAACAAGTCATTTGCTGTGATCTGATTCAGACGCTGCAACACAATTTTTTGAATTAAAATCAATTCCATTCCTCCCCTCTGTATCAATGTATGGGCGAAAACGGAAAATGTGCAAAAAATTTTATTTTACTCTGTGAAATGATAAAATAGTAAAGTGAATAAAATGTTCATTGAAAACTAAACATGTGTAGAAGGGAGAACGTATGGCAAATAGTAAACAGCATAAAAAGGAATCAGTGCCTCATTTTATTTTGAGAATTTTTCTGATTCTAGTAGGAGCTGCATGTGCAGCAGTCAGCATTGAATTATTTTTAGTGCCAAACAATATTATTGATGGAGGCATCATCGGTATTTCGCTTATTTTGGATTATCTTTTTACGGATAACCCATTCATTAATTTCGCGACGATTGTTGTCATTTTAAATATTCCATTTATGATATCAGGATACAAACATATTGGGAAAACCTTTTTGGTTTCCACTGTGATTGGGATTGTCAGCTTGGCCGTGATTGAATCTTCACTTCATCATGTAGAAGCATTTACGACGCAGCCGATTTTAGCTACTGTATTTGGAGGGCTGTTACTCGGGTTTGGCGTTGGGCTTGTGATACGGAATGGAGGCTCAATGGACGGAACGGAAATCTTAGGAATTCTTCTGACGAAAAAAATTCCTTTCTCCGTCGGTGAGTTTGTCATGATCGTCAATGTGTTCATTTTTATTTGGGCGGGCTTTGTCTTCGGACCGGAGCAAGCTATGTATTCTGTCATGACATATTATTTGGCAATGAAAACAATTGATGCTGTCATTCAAGGACTAGATGAAACAAAAGCGGTCATTATCGTTTCGGATTATTATGATGAAATTTCAGATGCAATCCTTCATCGTCTCGGCAGGGGAACCACCAAGCTTAGAGGAAAAGGCGGTTATACCGATGAAGAAAAAGATGTCATTTACGCCGTCGTGACAAGACTTGAAATTACGAAGCTGAAATCTATCGTGTTTGAAATTGATGGTCAAGCCTTTATTACGATTATGGATACGCATGAAACAAAAGGCGGTAAATTCAAAACAGCCATTCATTAGCTTTTATTTTACTTTTTTATCTTTCTTTTATATAATGAAATGTATGTATGGACAAAGAAAATGGCTTTTGCCATTTTCTTTTTGTTGTATAAATCGTAATCATTCTTTTTATATTGGATTAAAGGTGGAAGATTTATGGCAAAGCCAATTATTGAAATGAAGGACATTTCGTATTCATATGGACAGCGAAATGTCATTGATCACATTCATTTAACAGTAGAGGAAGGAAACTTTCTAGCACTTGTTGGACCGAATGGTTCTGGTAAAACAACCTTATTAAAATGCCTGCTTGGCTTGATTAAACCCCAGCAGGGAGAATTAAAGCTGTTTGGCACACCTGCTCAAAAATTTAAAGACTGGGATCAAATTGGATTTGTTTCTCAAAAGGCGAATAGCTTTAATACAGGGTTTCCTGCTTCTGTATACGAGGTCGTGGCAAGTGGTTTAACGGCGAAGATTGGTTTATTCAAACGCATGAGTAAGCAGGATAAGCTTCAAGTAGATGAGGCGATCCGCTCAGTTGGTATACAAGACTTAAAACATCAAAACATTGGTGAGCTTTCAGGCGGTCAGCAGCAGCGTACATTTATTGCCCGTGCACTCGTCAGTCAGCCGAAGCTGCTTATTTTAGATGAACCGACTGTGGGTGTAGACCAAAGAACAGTAGAGGGCTTTTATCAGCTGTTAGAAACATTGAACAAAGAAAAAGGAATGTCTTTAATTCTCGTTACACATGATGTAGGAACCGTTTCTGACAAAGTCACGCATGTGGCTTGTTTAAATCAGACACTTCATTTTCATGGAGATGCGGAAACGTTTGATTCGATGGATGATCAGGCGCTTTCTCAGTTTTACGGGCATGACATTCAAGTGATTCATCACGATCATCACCATCATGGGGGACATGAATAATGCTATTTCCATTTTTTCATTATGAATTTTTACAAAATGCGTTTATCGCAGGTATGCTGATCGGCTTTATTGCGCCCTTACTTGGTGTATTTATTGTCGTGAGAAGGCTCTCTCTCATCGCAGATGCGCTTAGTCACGTGTCACTTGCTGGGATAGCGGCAAGTTTATTCCTTGATAAAAAGTTTGGACTTTTGACAGGGGTTAGCCCGCTTTACTTAGGAATGGCTTTTTCTGTGGCTGGCTCATTGTTTATCGAACGTCTGCGCTCTGTGTATAAACATTATCAGGAGCTGGCGATTCCCATTATTTTATCGGGTGGTATTGGGATCTCTGTTATTTTCATTTCACTTGCAAATGGTTTTAATACAGATTTGTTCAGTTATTTGTTCGGAAGTGTCAGTGCGGTTTCAAGGCTCGATCTTTGGATTATTGTTGGGATCTCACTGGTCGTTGTATTAGTGGTTGTGCTCTTGTATAAAGAATTGTTTTTGCTTTCTTTTGATGAAGAACATGCGAAGGCTTCTGGTATTTCAGCTAAGTGGATTCATTTTATTTTTATTTTAGTCGTTGCACTTGTCATCGCAGCATCGATGCGTATTGTCGGTACACTCCTAGTGTCCGCACTCATGACACTGCCAGTTGCGGCAAGTATTCGGATTGCCAAAGGGTTTAAACAGGCGATTTTCCTTTCCATCTTATTTGGGGAATTGTCTGTTATGGTCGGCTTGATTTTAAGTTATTATCTTGATTTAGCGCCGGGTGGAACCATTGTGATGCTGTCTATCTTGATTTTAATCGGCTGTATTAGTATTGGGAAATTCAGAAGGGGGAATCATCATGAACGTACAAGAAGCGCTTGATTTATTAAAGGAAAAAGGCTATAAATATACAAGCAAACGTGAAGATATGCTTCAATTGTTTTCTGATTCTGATAAATACTTGACCGCTAAAAATGTATTAACAGCTTTAAGTGAAGATTACCCAGGGCTTAGTTTTGATACGATTTATCGAAACCTGTCTTTATATGAAGATCTTGGGATATTAGAGACAACGGAATTATCAGGGGAGAAACTGTTCCGTTTTAAATGTTCGTTTTCCCATCATCATCATCACTTTATTTGTTTGACGTGCGGTAAAACAAAGGAAATCGATGCTTGCCCTATGGACAAGCTTGATGCCGATCTAGAGGATTATCACATTAGCGGACATAAATTTGAAATTTACGGAACGTGTCCTTCTTGCGAACCGAAAGAAGTTCATTCATGAAAGAAGCCAGCCGATGGGCTGGCTTTTTGTTTTGTCATGTTGAAAACGTTTTACAAAGGATAACTGTTTCATTAAAATGAGAACAACAGATCATCTATAGAAGCAGATTTGAGTCTTTAGAAATAGGGGGAGTGGTCAAAGGTGGCATATTATGTTGTTTTCGATGTAGGCGGAACAAAAACAAAGCATGGGGTCATGGATCGAAATGGTGAGCTGATCACGAGCGGCGACTACGAAACAAACTGCCGACAACTTGAGCCATTTTTAGAGGACATGGAGAACGTGGTGAAAGAGTATCAAAGGACTTGGGATATCAAAGGGATTGCGATGAGTCTTCCGGGTTTTGTTGACAGTCAAACGGGTTATACGGAATTTGCAGGAGCGATTATTGCTTTAAATGGCCAAAATGTCAAAACGCTTTTGGAAGAAAAAACATCACTTCGTGTAGAAGTAGAAAATGATGCGAACTGTGCAGCGCTGGCTGAAAAATTTAGTGGTCATGCGAAAGAGTGTGACAGCTTTATATGTATGACGCTAGGGACTGGTGTCGGCGGCGGTATTTTTGCTGGTGGCGAGCTTGTTCGCGGTGCCTCTTTTCGCGGCGGTGAATTTGGTATGATGCTGACAGAAACAGAAAATGGTCAGTTTACCACACTCAACAGCAGTGCTTCGACAGCTGGATTGATACGAAGTTACAAAGAGCAGCAGGGCATTCCACAAAGTCAGCAAATCGACGGTCAAGAAATCTTTGAAAAAGCCAAGCAAGATCCGGCCATTGAGAAGATGATCGATCAGTGGTACAAACGAATCGCAATTGGTATTTACAATGTGGCAACAGTTCTCAATCCAGAGAAAATCCTCATTGGCGGGGGCGTGAGTGCAAGGCCCGATTTGATTCCAAACATTGAGAAACATTTACATACTTTGCATGCATGGAAAAACATACAGGTGACACTGGAAACGTGCTATTACTTCAATCAGGCAGGTATGATGGGTGCACTTTATCATTTTTTAATAAAAGAAGGACATCATCGTACAATCAAAAAGTCGATACATTAAACGGATCGGCTTCAGCGTGTAGACAAACCGTCGCATTCTTTGTCAGTCCTGCGTGCTGGTGCTCACGAATGTCAAATTCGCTCCGCGCCAGTACTCGTCCTTCCTAGGGCTGCAAAGGTTTTCTATCACGCTGAAACGAAGACAAAGGGCTAAAATAAATTTCATTTTAGCCCTTTGTCAACAATCTGAAGCCGATACATTAAAAACGTATCGGCTTTTGATCTGTTTTAGTAAGCAGTTTGCAGACGCTTTTCATACTGTTTGATCCATTGGGATGCTTCTTGCCAGTTATTAACGCGAATGATCCGTTCATCAATTGGCATTTGATTATACGGTGAGTTAAACAGAATCACTGGAATATCAGCTTCTTTTGCAATCATTGTGGCATTGCCATGGTGATCTTCAAAAAACACATCGATCTTATGTTTTTGAACAGCTTCCACCTTATGATGTCCGCCAACAAGCTCGATATCGTCGTAATGGACATGATTCTCCTCAAACCATTTGTAGGTGATGTCTGAGTGATGCTGCCTTCTGGCTGTGATATAAATCAATTGATGATGATGTTTCATTTGATTGAGGATTTCTTTTGCACCCTCGGCAGGCTTTGCCTGTTTATAAATAAGAGGCTCATACTCATTCATCCAGCCCCAAAATTCTTCATTTGAAATCTTTAAAAGCTTCGTCAAATCATATTCCGTCATATCATCTAGTGTGATGTCACATTGAAACGACTCATTTAAGTAGGGGACAAAGGTGTCCTGCGCCGTGACTGTGCCATCGATATCAATTCCTAAACGTAACATGCCCACACTCCTCATATTTATCCTCTTAAAGTGTAACATAATCAATTCACAATTCCAGCAAGTTTTAGCAAACATGAAACAGACATTTTTGCTCATACTAAAAAAGCTCCTTTCTATTAACCAAAAGGGGGAATTGATCATGGAAAGAGACGAAGATTTCAGAAGAAATGATCGTGAAATCGACACACACTTTAGTAATGATGATGGCTATTTAGAGGAAACAGCTGCTGAAATAGCAGAGCCATATCAAGCATCAAGAGATCGTGAAGACAGAAGAGAACGTGACCATGTAGGTGACGATTCAGGCAGTAAGGGGATAGGCTATACAGCACTCGCGATTGCGATTATCTCATTATTTGTCTTGCCGGTGCTATTAGGCGTAGCGGCAATCGTCGTTGGTTATATTGCAAGAAGAAAAGGAGCACATGCGCTTGGCGCGTGGTCAATCGGGATCGGAATCGTTTCCGTCATCCTCGGCATCTTTATCACCCCGTTCTTTTAACAGGACAGGAACAGAAAAACGCCTGACAGTGATGTCAGGCGTTCTTTGTTATGCGTTCGCTTGTTTTGCTTTTTCAGCTTCCATTTTTGCATAATGTTCTTCAGCGATTTTATCGATTTCTTTTTTCAGTTCTTCGACCATTGTTTCTTCTGGCACTTTCCGAACGATTTCACCTTTGCGGAATAAGAGGCCTTCACCTCTAGCGCCAGCGATGCCGATATCAGCTTCACGCGCTTCACCTGGACCGTTTACAGCACATCCGAGAACAGCTACTTTGATCGGTGCTTTAATTTTAGAAATATATTCTTCGACTTCATTTGCAATGCTAATGAGGTCAATTTCAATTCGTCCACAAGTTGGACATGAGATGAGTGTTGCTGCATTTGATGCAAGGCCAAATGATTTTAATAATTCACGTGCCACTTTGACCTCTTCGACCGGGTCAGCACTTAATGAAATACGGAGTGTGTTACCAATCCCCATATTCAAGATTGCGCCAAGACCAGCTGCACTTTTGACCGTACCTGCAAATAACGTACCTGATTCTGTAATCCCAAGATGAAGAGGATAATCAAAGGCCTTTGCTGCTTTTTCGTATGCCTCAATCGCAAGGTTTACATCAGATGCTTTCATACTGACAATGATGTCATGAAAATCTAGGTCTTCTAAAATTTTAATGTGATGCAGTGCACTTTCAACCATACCATCTGCTGTTGGATAGCCGTATTTATCAAGAATTTTTTTCTCGAGCGAACCGGCGTTTACCCCAATACGAATTGGAATGCCTTTTTCTTTTGCCGCTTTCACAACAGCTTCGACTTTTTCTCGTCTTCCGATGTTTCCTGGGTTGATACGAATTTTGTCTGCACCTGCTTCAATGGCTTTCAGTGCAAGCTTGTAGTCAAAATGAATGTCGACAACAAGGGGGATGTTGATTTGTTTTTTAATGTCCGCAATCGCATTTGCTGCACGCTCATCTGGGCATGCGACACGCACGATTTGACAGCCAGCTTCTTCTAAACGTTTAATTTCAGCTACTGTCGCTTCGACATCATGTGTTTTGGTTGTCGCCATACTTTGAATGACGACTTCATTGTTTCCACCTATAGTTAAAGGTCCCACTTTGACGGGACGCGTTTTTGTACGATGTGTGACTTCACTCACTTGTCAATCGCTCCTTAGTGTACATGCAATTCGTTTGCAGTGTACGACGTGTTTTACATCTCATATTGTAACAGTCTCTTTGTATGAATGACAAGGAATTAACGTTTTATCTCTTATAGACCGGAAACTTGTATGTGCTGCCTGCCCGAATTTCGTTCGCTTTGACGCCTTGATTCAGTGCTTCAAAGTCTTCGATCACTTCATCTAATGGCTTACTTGTATGTACGATAGAGACGACGGTTTGACCTTGTTTAACAGTGACAGTTTTATATGCCTGTTTTTCAGCTGTTTGAAAGGCGCTGGCGGGAACAGCAGGGCCATCCTGAACGGGGATCGTTCCATTTTTTAAATCAAAAAAGATAATAAAGAGGACAAACAAACTGACTAGTAAAAAAATAATTCGCCGCATTTTACTCACCGCTTTTAAGAGTTTACTTCAGATTATGCATGTCCCTGAGTTGATAGAACAAAAAAGAGTGAAAAAGCTAGGAAGGGTGGTTCTAGTGAGTTCTAGTATGACTTGTAAGTGAAAAAAGTTTGGAAAAAGCAAGCCTAAGCCCTTTCTTTATTATGATAAAATCAAAACAGGGGGAGAGTATATGAAGAAAATCAGTCAGCATATATATGTGAGAACACTAACAGAAAGTGATGCAGAAGCACTATTAACACTTGAACGAGAAAACCGCACTTATTTTCAGCAATTCACTCCTTTGGTTCAGGATGATTTTTTTACTGTACCTCGTCAAAAGGAACGGATTAACCGCAGTATGCAAAGGCGTGCAAAAGATGAAGCCTATATGCACGGTATTTTCTTAAATGAAACAGATGCATTAATTGGAACGATCTCACTCAATTCTGTTGAAAGAGGACCCATTCAAGGGGCTTTGCTTGGATATGTACTTGATGAAAAGCAAGGCGGGAAGGGGTATATGACAGAGGCGATTCGTTTGATTATCGATTATGCCTTTTATGAACTGTACCTTCACCGCATTGAGGCTGGCGTAAAACCATCTAACATTGGTTCCATTCGTGTGCTTGAGAAGACAGGGTTTGAAAATGAGGGACTTCATCGTAAAAAAGTAAAGATCAATGATAAGTGGGAGGATCACTATTTGTTTGCGATCATCCATCCAGATGAGTCATAGGGTCAAAACAAATAAAAAAGCTCCTCAAAATGAGGGAGCTTATTTTTTTGCAGGTATTTCTTTAACGACAAGATATAAGAAAATAAAGTTAATCACCCAATTTAATAAAAATGAGTTTGCAACCGGCGTGTTTAATGCACTCATGATGGCGAAAAAGACGGTTGTTAATGTGAGTGAATAGGCAGAGAGCTTCCAAAGCATTTGAAAGGACAGCTCTTTTTGCTGCATTCGTTTAATAAATGTGCCAAGCATGGCTAAGAATGTTGCACTGATGAACATGAGAGCAGCAGTAGATAGGTACAGCAAGACACAAATGACAGGGATAATGATCGCTTGATTCTGGTTTGTGACGCTGGCAAGTTCATCTTTTGTGAGTGTTCCGCCAAGCAGCTGGTATGGAATATCTGTCATTTGTCCGTCAATGGCAATCACTGCTTTTTCTTTCAATAACGCAATGGCTGTTTGTTTTGATTCAAGCTCACTTGATTTTATTTTTTCATTGGGATCAAAGATAATCGTGATGCCGTTTTCTTCTTTTTCGATCGGCGTGCTTTGATCCGCTTGAAGTGTTCCTTTTTCAATGGAAAAGTCGGGTAAATCTTTTTTAATCACATGTTGAAATCCTGACATCGCATTTGAAATCTCTTGGCTCATATGATAGCCCTGGGGGACAGCTGCGATGATCGAAAGGATAAAGATGAATAAAATGGCCTTTCCAACCCCAGTAAAACGTGCTCTGGCAATATCTTTTGGTGAATAAATTCCTTTTAACAATAAACTAAATACGTTCAACCGATTCACTTCCTACATTCTTTTCTATTTCTCACATTGTATCAATGTCTATCCATCCAGTACAAGTACGGCCTTCATTACTGGTTAAGATAGAAGGAATGAGGCATAATGTATACAGCATATAAAAAGGAGGCGGCAGCGGATTGGACGTGCTGTATTGGATTTTGATCGGCTGTGCATTTATCATTGCGTTTGTGGGACTTGTCTATCCAATCATTCCTAGTGTGGTTTTCATGGTTCTTGGGTTTATTTTATATGGGCTCTTTTTTAGCTTTGAGAAATTGACGCTCACCTTTTGGCTCATTCAAGCCATGTTTACAGCTGTGTTATTTGCTGCGGATTATGTCTCCAATCTGATTGGGGTGAAACGCTTTGGCGGCAGCCGGGCGGCAATTTGGGGAAGTACCATTGGGCTTTTAGCCGGTCCTTTTGTGATTCCGATTGCTGGAATTATCATTGGTCCATTTATCGGCAGTGTCATCGCAGAGCTGCTCGTTCATCAAAAAGATCTGAAGACAAGTGTGAAAGTTGGGCTTGGCTCATTAATTGGTTTTGTGTCAGGCGTATTTGCAAAAGGGTTGATTCAAGCACTGATGCTGGGAATCTTTTTGTTTTATGTGCTTCGCTAAATGGAAAATCGGTGTTTAACACTCTTTCTGAAGGGTTAAATACAAAATAAACACTGAAATGTTTCAGATCATGAGCAATAACGTTGAAACAAGCCGTTTCTTTTGATACTCTTTGATTAGGGTGAATTGCTTGCTTACTAAGGAAGCATTTCAGTACATACATTTCTAAGGAGGAATTTAACCATGGCTTTTAAACTTCCAGAATTACCATATGCTTACGATGCATTAGAACCACATATCGACAAGGAAACAATGACGATTCACCACACAAAACACCATAACACTTATGTAACAAACTTAAACAAAGCAATCGAAGGTGTATCAGCTCTTGAAGATCAATCAATTGAAGAGCTAGTGGCTAACTTGAACTCTGTGCCTGAAAACATTCGTACAGCTGTACGTAACAATGGCGGAGGACATGCAAACCACTCATTATTCTGGACGCTTCTTTCACCAAACGGTGGCGGCGCACCAACTGGTGAACTTGCAGATGCGATCGAAAAAGAATTAGGCGGATTTGAAAAATTCAAATCTGATTTCGCTGCAGCAGCTGCAGGACGCTTTGGTTCTGGTTGGGCATGGCTTGTTGTGAACAATGGCAAACTTGAAATCACAAGCACACCAAACCAAGATTCTCCTTTAACTGAAGGAAAAACACCAATCCTAGGACTAGACGTTTGGGAGCATGCTTACTACCTAAACTACCAAAACCGTCGTCCTGATTACATTTCAGCATTCTGGAATGTTGTGAACTGGGATGAAGTGGCTCGCCTTTACAGCGAAGCTAAATAAATGATTTGATTTGAAAAGACCTGCTTCTCTCTGAGAGCGGGTCTTTTTATATTTTCCCTCCTTTTTTTACATATCTGCCTTTTGATGAGACAGACTATTGTGTAGAAAAGGAGAATGAATGATATGAGCAGATTAAAGAAAATGTTCGGGGACATGGATGTCACAAGAGATTTATTGCTCCTCCTCACGATTGGCGGATTATACGCACTTGCGATTGCGCTTTCGAATACGTTTGTGAACGTGTATTTATGGAAACAGTCTGGGCGATTTACAGACCTTGCGATTTATAACTTGGCGATAGTTGTCCTTCAGCCCATTACCTTTTTATTTGCTGGTCGGCTCGCTAAAAAAATAGATCGTGCATTTGTCCTTCGTTTCGGTGTCATCTTCTTAGCCGCTTTTTACTTAATTGTTCTCATGGCAGGAGAGCAAGCGGCAGCTCGGCTCGTGTTATTAGGCAGTGTGCTTGGAATCGGCTATGGTTTTTACTGGCTTGCCTTTAACGTGCTCACTTTTGAGATCACTGAACCTGAAACAAGGGATTTCTTTAATGGATTTTTAGGAGTGCTTACCTCTACAGCTGGTATGATTGGGCCGCTCATTGCAGGAATTGTGATTTCTCAATTAACGGATGATACAGGCTATACAGTGATTTTCACTTTATCGCTTTTTTTGTTTTCACTAGCGGTGGTGATGAGTTTTTTCCTCAAGAGGAGACAATCAAAAGGAAAATTTATCATTAAGCAAATTTGGAAAGAGCGCCATGCGGACGAGAATTGGCGTAAGATCACAACTGCTCACTTTTTTCAGGGGCTCCGTGAAGGCGTGTTTGTCTTTTTAATCAGTGTCTTTGTGTTTATTGCAACAAACAGTGAGCTTGCTTTAGGCACATTTGGTCTAGTCAATTCAGGTGTTGCCTTTTTTGCCTATTTTTTTGCTACCCGTTTGATTAAGAAAAAATGGCGCAAAAAAGCGATTATGTTTGGCGGGCTTATTTTATACGGCGCTTTATTTTTAATCGTCTTTCACTTGTCCTATGTATCACTGCTTATGTACGCAGTAGCCATTGCGATCGGCTACCCGCTTCTGCTTGTTCCGTATGTCTCTTTAACTTACGATGTCATCGGTCATGCCAGATATGCAAGAAAAGCCCGAATTGAATATATTGTCGTCAGAGAACTATTTTTAAATGCAGGGCGTATTTGTTCGATTGTCTTTTTTCTTTTATCTGTCACCTTACTGGGCGATCGGCTTGGGATTCCTGCTTCACTTGTCGTACTCGGAGCGGGGCACACCCTTATTTATTATTTTGTAAAGGACATTCATTTAAAAGAGAAAACAGCTGATATAGAAGAGGCTGACGGTCAAAAGCCTGTTTCTCAAACGAACCTTATGAAGGGAGAAAGGTAAAATTTCTTACCAATGGAACATCAAATTTCTAGATAAATGATAGAAAAACCGCTAAAATGATGATGGCACCTTTTATACACAAAAAGGGGTGCCATTTCTTTCTTGATAGAAAAGGTGATGTGATGAGAAACAAGAAAAACAAAAAAGACGCGAAGGAAGGGCGCAAAACACTTCCGATCCGGCTGAATTTATTATTTTTAGCTGCGTTTATTATTTTTACCGGTGTTGTGGTCAGACTCGGTTTTGTGCAGATTGTGAATGGAGAAGATTATAAAAAGCAGGCAGAAAAACAAGAAGACGTAAATGTCAGCTCATCTGCTCCGCGCGGAAAAATTTATGATCGAAACTATAACACGATTGTCAGCAATAAAGCGCTAAATGCCATTACATATACGAGAACCTCGACGACTTCACAAGAAGAGCGGCTCAAAGTGGCAACAAAATTAGCAGATATGATTCATGTAAGTACGAAGAAAATCACAGATCGTGATAAAAAAGATTTCTGGATCTTAACCCATCCGAATGAAGCGAAAAAGCTTGTTCAAAAAGAAGCCGATTTAAAGGGTGACGAAAAGGTCTCTGATGATAAACTATACGAGCTCCAGCTGAAACGCATCACAGACAAGGAATTAAATCAACTGACGAAAAAAGATTTGCAAGTGCTTGCGATTAAAAGACAAATGGATGCAGGCTATGCACTTACGCCTCAATTCATTAAAAACGAAGATGTTAAACCAAGTGAAATTGCTTACGTCTCTGAGCATTTGGACGAGCTGCCAGGTGTAGATGTCACAACAGACTGGTCACGCAGCTATCCTTATAAAGGACTGCTCCGCAGTATGCTCGGCAGTGTGTCTTCAAGTGATGAAGGTCTTCCGTCGTCACTGCTTGAACATTATCTATCACTCGGCTACAGCCGAAATGATCGTGTAGGAAAAAGCTATCTTGAATATCAATATGAAGATGTCCTGCAAGGTCAAAAAGAAAAAGAACAAAGTACAACGGATAAAGAAGGCAATGTCACAAGCTCTAAAGTGTTAACAGAAGGAAAGAGCGGAAAAGACCTTGTGCTGACGATTGATATTCAGCTGCAAAAAGCGGTGGAAAAAATCATCGAAAAGAACTTGAAAAGTGCGAAGCAAAGAGGCGGCACAGAACTTCTTGATCGTGCGTTTGTTGTCATGATGGACCCGAGAAATGGGGAAGTGCTCTCGATTGCGGGTAAACAGATTACCAATAAGAATGGGACATACAAATTTGATGACTATGCACTAGGAACGATGACATCATCATATGCGATGGGATCAGCAGTAAAAGGGGCAACGGTACTGACAGGTTATAAAACAGGCGTCCTTCACATTGGAAGCACCCAATACGATGAACCGCTCTATATCGCTCAGTCACCGCCGAAAAAATCCTATCAAAATATGGGACTCATTAATGATTTAACCGCACTAGAACGTTCATCAAACGTGTATATGTTTAAAACAGCGATTGCAATTGGGAAAGGGGAATATCGTAAGAATCAGCCGCTCCCAATTGATACAAAGGCGTTTGATACGTTCCGTTACAATTTTAGTAAATTTGGTCTTGGAGTGGAGACAGGTATTGACCTGCCAAACGAAGCAACTGGCTATCGTGGAACGTCTACACAATCCGGTCTCTTACTTGACTATGCGATTGGACAATATGACACGTTTACACCGCTGCAAATGGCGCAATACGTTTCTACGATTGCCAATGGCGGCTATCGTTTACGTCCTCAGCTCGTAAAAGAAGTGAGAGAGCCAGATCCGCAAAGAGGCATTGGGGCTGTAACAGAGTCCGTCAAGCCGGATGTACTGAATAAGCTCGATATGACAAGTGATGAGATCAAACGCGTACAGCAAGGATTCAAGCTTGTGATGCAGAACCCAAGAGGGACAGCATATTCGAATTTTGGCAACAAAAAATACAATCCAGCTGGCAAAACAGGGACCGCTCAATCATTCTATGACGGCCCGATTAAAAGTAAACGCGGCACACCAACGTATAACACAACACTTGTTGCGTATGCGCCTGCTGATAATCCAGAAGTAGCGATTTCAGTTGTCGTGCCTTGGGTGTATCAAGATTACAACCAGCGCTATCCGATTACAAATGATATTGGTGAACAAGTATTAGACAAGTACTTTGAACTGAAATCAAAACAGGAAAGCAATGATACACAAGCGAAGAACAAAAACAAAATTGAAAATGAAGCAGAAACAAATAACTAGACCTTTTCTAGGTAAAAACGCTCACTTTTTGTGGGCGTTTTTTTATATTTTCTTCAAACTTTTCGATATAAATTGACAAAAATCATAAAAAACCCCGCAATTTCTCTACAAATCTTCGACATTTACAAAACCTTAACATTCCATTTAAACGAAATTAATAAAGAACCTTTAATGTATTACTCGTAGGACAAATTATTCAGGGGGTATTCTTGAAATGAAAAAGAACAAATTATGGCTGCTTACTTTCCTTACTATCGCATTGTTAGCATTCGTCACAGCATGCGGAAACAGTAGCTCAAGCGGAGATTCAAAAGACAGTAAAGGAAATGCTTCAAACAAAGATGAGGCATCAGGTTCCATTACCATCTCAGGATCATCTGCGATGCAGCCTTTAGTTCTTGCGGCAGCAGAAAAATTCATGGATAAACATCCAAAAGCCGATATTCAAGTACAAGCCGGCGGTTCAGGAACAGGACTTTCTCAAGTATCAGAAGGATCTGTACAAATTGGGAACTCAGATGTATTCGCAGAAGAGAAAGACGGAATCGACGCAAAAGCTTTAAAAGACCACAAAGTAGCAGTTGTTGGAATGGCGGCAGCTGTTAACCCTGAAGTTGGTGTCAAAGACATCACAAAGGACGAATTGAAAAAAATCTTCACTGGTAAAATCAAAAACTGGAAAGAGCTTGGCGGGAAAGACCAAAAAATCACACTTGTGAACAGACCTGACTCATCAGGAACTCGTGCAACATTTGTGAAATATGCACTTGACGGCGCGACTCCTGCAGAAGGAATCACAGAGGATTCTTCAAACACAGTGAAAAAGTTGATTGCAGAAACACCAGGTGCGATTGGGTACCTAGCATTCTCTTATTTAACAGATGACAAAATTACACCGCTTAGCATTGATGGTGTGAAACCAGAAGAAAGCAATGTAGAAAGCGGTAAATATACAATTTGGGCATATGAGCACTCTTATACAAAAGGTGAGCCAGAAGGTTTAGCAAAACAATTTTTAGATTACTTGATGAGTGACGAAGTACAAAAAGAAATCGTTAAAGACCAAGGCTACATCTCAGTCTCTAATATGAAAGTAGAAAGAGACGCAACAGGCAAACAAACAGATAAGTAAAAGGTCTTGAATTGATGATGAAGGAAAAGTGGAGCTTTTCACTTTTCCTTTTATGACATTCATAGGAGTGTAGAAAAAGATGAAACAGATAGAACATACAGAAGCGAGCGATCGACTGATCAGCTCGAAAAAAAATAGGCAAATGGATGAAGTAAGAGGAAGTATTTTGGTGAAATTTTGCGCATTCTTAATGATTGCTGTATCAATTGCCATCACAATCTTCCTTGGCATTAAGGGTTTACAATCTTTCATCGTAAATGGTGTAAGCCCAATTGAGTTCTTAACCAGTATCAATTGGAACCCTACAGCAGAAAATCCGCAATACGGCGCATTTCCATTTATCTTTGGATCAATCGCTGTCACGCTTCTATCAGCACTCATAGCAGCACCGCTAGGCATCGCAGGAGCGATCTTTATGACAGAAATTGCACCTGCATGGGGACGGAAAATTCTCCAGCCAGTGATTGAACTGCTTGTAGGGATTCCATCCGTTGTTTACGGATTCATAGGTCTTACAGTATTGGTGCCGTTTATTGGACATTTTAAGTCAAGCGGTTCAGGGCACAGTGTTTTAGCAGGAACGATTGTCCTTTCTATTATGATTTTGCCGACTGTTACATCCATTGCAACTGACGCAATGGCTTCACTTCCAAAAAGTTTACGTGAGGGATCGTATGCATTAGGCGCAACAAGATGGCAAACGATCAGACGTGTTCTTGTACCGGCAGCGCTTCCGACATTAATGACAGCAGTCGTGCTTGGAATGGCAAGAGCATTTGGAGAAGCCCTTGCCGTTCAGATGGTCATTGGAAACACGCGTAATCTACCAGAAAGTATTATGGACACAGCTGGTACATTAACAACCATTATTACGTTAAACATGGGACATACAACGTATGGAAGTGTTGAAAACAATACACTTTGGTCAATGGGACTTGTCCTTCTAGTTGTATCATTTATGTTCATACTCATTATCAGATACTTGTCATCTAGGAGGAAGATTTAATGAATAGCAAAATGACCGATCGTTTTGCCACAATTGTTTTTGGATTATGTGCCGCCATTATTACGGCGATACTTGTTGGCTTATTTTCTTATATCATCTTCAACGGTGCCAAAGAATTAAATTTTGACTTTTTGACTACCCGCTCAAGTGCGATTGGCTCTGGCGGCGGTATTAGGGATCAGCTGTTTAACTCGTTTTACATTTTATTTATTACGATGCTGTTTACCGTGCCTCTTGGCGTGGGCGGCGGGGTGTACATGGCAGAATATGCACCTCAAAACAAAGTAACCGATTTTATTCGTACATGTATTGAAGTGTTATCCTCTCTGCCATCGATCGTCATCGGTATGTTTGGTTTGCTGATGTTTGTTAATTTAACAGGATGGGGCTATACGATCATCGGAGGAGCCCTTGCGCTGACTGTCTTTAACCTGCCAGTGATGGTCAGGGTGACAGAAGATGCACTTCGATCTGTACCAAAGGATCAAAAGGAAGCATCGCTTGCGCTCGGTGTGACAAAGTGGCATACAGTGAAGACGGTTCTGATCCCAGGTGCGATTCCATCCATTATAACTGGAGCAATTTTAGCATCGGGAAGAGTTTTCGGTGAGGCGGCTGCTCTTCTTTTCACAGCAGGCCTTTCAACACCGCGTCTTGATTTTACAAACTGGAGTCCTTTCTCCGATACGTCACCACTCAATATTTTTAGACCGGCAGAAACATTAGCCGTTCATATATGGAACGTCAATACACAGGGGATTATTCCAGATGCAGAGGCCATTGCAAATGGTGCATCAGCCGTACTTGTGCTCTCTGTATTAGTATTCAACTTAGCAGCTAGATGGCTTGGTTCATTTATTCATAAGAAGCTTACGTCAAAATAAATAGTGAGAGGTGTGAAGGGGATATGGTTCAAATGCTAGCAGAAAAAAAAGAGATTGCAGCAAAAAAGGCTCCACTTCAAGCGGAACAGATTCTACAGGTGCAGGATTTAAGTATTTATTATGGTGAAAAAAGAGCAGTCAATCAAATTTCATTTGAAATTGAAAAAAATGCAATTACTGCATTAATCGGCCCATCAGGGTGCGGAAAATCGACTTTTTTACGCAGCATTAACCGCATGAACGACCTAATTCCAGGTGCACGAAGTGAAGGGGCGATCATGTACGAAGGGTTAAATATTTTGGATGACCGTATTAATGTGGTGAATTTAAGAAGAGAAATCGGGATGGTCTTCCAAAAGCCAAATCCATTTCCTAAATCCATCTACAACAACATTACGCATGCGCTAAAATATGCGGGTGAAAAAAGGAAATCAGTGCTTGATGATGCGGTAGAAGAAAGTTTAACAAAGGCAGCGCTATGGGATGAGGTCAAAGATCGCTTGCACCGCTCTGCCTTATCATTATCAGGCGGCCAGCAGCAGCGCCTCTGTATTGCACGTACCCTTGCGATGAAACCTAGCGTGCTTTTATTAGATGAACCGGCTTCTGCCTTAGACCCGATCTCAAATGCAAAAATTGAAGAACTATTATCGGAATTAAAACATGATTATTCGATTGTCATTGTCACACACAATATGCAGCAAGCGTTACGTGTATCTGATCATACAGCCTTTTTCCTGAACGGTGATCTAGTGGAATACGATGCGACTGAACGTATCTTTACACGTCCTGCGCAGCAAAAAACAGAAGACTATATTAATGGTCGATTCGGATAAGGCGGGTGGATTTTGATGAATGCAGTAGCAACTGAAACAGCCAAAAAAGAAGTGTTTCGTGTGAATGATATGAACCTTTGGTACGGACAGCATCACGCACTGAAGCATATTGATTTAGACATTAAAGAGCATGAGGTCACAGCGATTATCGGTCCGTCCGGCTGCGGAAAGTCAACATTTATAAAGACCTTAAATCTCATGGTCAAAACAGTGCCAGGTGTGAAAATCACCGGGGATATGATGTATAACGGTGACAATATTTTAAAAGGCCGTGTCGATCTAGTGGAACTGCGTAAAAACGTCGGGATGGTCTTTCAAAAAGGAAACCCATTCCCTCAATCTATCTTTGATAATGTCGTCTACGGGCCAAGAATTCACGGGGTGAAGAGCAAGCAGCAATTGAAAGAAATCGCTGAAAAAGCGCTTCGTGATGTTGCCCTTTGGGATGAAGTGAAAGATCGATTAAGTGCGCCTGCATTAGGTCTTTCCGGCGGTCAGCAGCAGCGTCTTTGTATCGCAAGAGCCATTGCCACAAGCCCGGATATTCTATTAATGGATGAACCAACATCTGCGCTTGATCCTGTTTCAACATTAAAGATTGAAGAATTAATCATGAAACTGAAAGAGAAATATACGATTGCCATTGTGACGCATAATATGCAGCAAGCGGCAAGGGTATCAGACCGAACAGCGTTCTTCTTGATGGGCGAGCTTGTTGAGGTCAATGATACGAATGTGATGTTCTCAGAGCCAAATGATCAAAGAACAAATGATTATATATCAGGACGATTTGGATAATCAAAAACCCCCCTGGAGGTCAATGCCGCCAGGGGGGTTTTTGATGTTATTTTGTTAAGGCTTTGACAATTTGTTTAAATGTCATACCTGTTTTTAAATTGAATTTGCCGGCACGAATTTCTTTATGGTAGCCTGCGTCTATCACGTAATCATTAAAATCTTTAGACGAGTTGATGATTCCGTCCTTTTCAAGCATGTCTGAAACATCACTTGTGCTCATACCGTTTTTAATCACGAATTTAACCGTTTTGCCTTTTGGCTTGTCCGTTGTTTGTTTATCGTTCTGAGAATCGCCGTCTTCATTTGCTTTCAGCGCTTTTTCTTTATAATCAAGAAGTTGTTGATATGTTTCACGGCTGACGGAGACTTCTTTTTTAGAGTCTAAGTAATTTTTCACGTCAGTGTCTGTCACTTTCGCTGCGAGGGTTTCTTTTGTTGTAGAATCAGCTGCCGCTTCATCTTTTCCAGTAAGGAAAAAGACGATCGCCAGAACACCAGTTGCAAGAATCATACCTGCTGCAAACGTTTGGATGCTTTTTTTCGTCATACAAGCACCCTCTCGTTGTCTTTAATGATCATGTTCACATCTTCTACAGATACATGCTCAGCGCGCGCAATCGCCTCAGGAGACATGCCATTTTGATGCTTTGAAATGATTTGTCTTGCAATAGATGGATCAATTTCTGAATGCTTGCGGACAACGATGTTTGTTTCAAGCAATTCTTCTTCAAGAACCTTCATTTTCTTTTTCAGTTTATAGATTTCTTGCATTGCAGATAGTTGAAGTGTTTCAAGTTCCTGTTCGACTTCTTTAATCGGCTCTCTTTGAAAATATGAGAATGCGATCAGTACAATACTGACAACAAGCAATCCGATAATTGCAATTTCCATGTTTCATCACCTTTTATTCATATTTTAATGCTGAAAGCCAAAAAAGGCTCTCATGATTGTTTCAGACAGTTTTCGACCCTTCTTTTTTATACCATAAAAAAGCTAGTTTCAAAAGGAATTGCTGAAAAAATCACCTTTTTTTCATCATTTTTCTTTTTATAGGGAAACCAAGTATGAAAACCTTGCCCGCTGTTAAAATAAAAGAAGACGGATCAGATGAAAAAAAGCTGTGGAACAAAGAGGGGGTTCTCATGTATACAGTACGACAAAGAACGTGTTTTTATAGGGGAGAAGGCGATTTTTCATCACATGACCAGACAATATGGATCAGGATGCAGGTGGAATGCATTGAAAAATGAAATTGGTGAAAAAACATTCTAGCATTCCTTAGCTAGAAGTGGTATTATAGTTAGGTCTGAATGTGAATTGATTTTAGTTTGGAGGGAAAAACATGCGCGTAAATATTACTCTAGCTTGCACTGAATGCGGTGAGCGTAACTATATTACTAAAAAGAATAAGCGAAACAATCCAGATCGCGTTGAATTCAAAAAGTATTGCTCACGTGATAAAAAACAAACTTTACATCGTGAAACAAAGTAAGCAGCAGGGAATTTTCCTGCTGTTTTTTTATGATGGGAGATGAACCTGTATGAAAAAGGAGCTCCGCCTTCAAACATTGGCCATGCTTGATCAGATAAGCGCTGAAGAGTTCAATCGCCACGCTTCTCTACTTCATGAACACGTGCTGCAGCTGTCAGAATGGAAACAGGCGAAAACGATTGCTTTGACTATGTCTAGGGGAAAAGAAATACCGACAATGCCTCTGATTGAAAAAGCGTGGGAAGAAGGAAAAACAGTTTGTATTCCCACCTGTTTTCCGAAAACAAAAGAGATGGTGTTTTATGAATATACACCTGAAACAAAGATGACATCCAGCTACTTTGGACTAATGGAGCCAGACCCTCTTGAGGCTACAGTTGTACATAAAGAAGCCATTGATTTGATCATTGTCCCTGGGGTGTGCTTCGATCAACGTGGTTACCGGATTGGGTTTGGTGGGGGCTATTATGATCGCTACTTAGCGGACTACCACGGCGTAACCATTGCCCTTTGCTTGTCTTTACAGCAGACGAGGCATATTCCGGCTGAAGCGCACGACATACCGGTGTCTATGATTGTCAGTGAAAAAGGTACGTTATATCAAAAGTGAAAGCCCGCTCATTGTCCAAAAACGGGCTTTTTGTGTTGAGATCGTTTCATTAGCTCATGGCATTTTAGCTAGCAGGAGGCATATATTGAAAAAATTTCGAGGAAAGAAAAGATACTTCCGTAATTTGTGGGAGGAAGTGAATACTTTTGACTTACAACTTGATCATGATTATTGGTTCGATTTTTTTCATACCCATCTTGATTTTTGGGGTGTTGGGAAAAATAGCTTGAAAATAAGAAGAGAGCATATTAAAGCTCATGTCGCCTTGTACAATAGAACACTCAAGCTGCTTGAAGGTTTTGAAAAGCCATATCAAACATGGATTAGTATTTACGAACAAGATCCTGCATTAGACGCAGTATATATCCATACACCAAATCCAAACGATCACAACTTCCCGCATAAGATCGAAGAGTTAGAGTGGAATGGTAAACTGCCTCATACGTTCAAGGATTTGATTGACCTTCAACAATTTGATGTAGCTTATCTTCAAACAGAGTATGGAGAAGAGTTTTATATTCAATCAAAAGAACATGGGATTAGGCTGTGAAAACTGATTAATAAAAGACGCGCCATTGTCAGCGATAAAAATGATGGTTCATGCATAAACAAATCCTATTTAAGCCACGATACGAACATAGGAGGGAATATGATGAATAAAATGATTTGGAGCATTGTGTTCACACTGTTTGCATTCGTTCTTGTGCAAAATCGTTATCGGCTCATGAATTTGATCTTAGGTCAAAACCAAGTGCGTCACTTTTTTATTAAATGGCTGATGAAAATCCCATATTTTCGGACGAAATTTATTCGCCAAGCATTCTAATCCCGCAAAAGCCGGGATTTTTTTGATGAGAAATGCGTATAAGAGTAATTCTTGCTATAATAATGTAAAAAATGGAGCGCGAATGAATGAATGTCATAGATAGTCTATTTTGGCGAGTGATTGATGAACTCAGACAAAAAGGATACGAGATGATTCAAAGTCCGTACCCAGAAGATGAAATCTTTTTTGAAGCACCACGAAACTCAGGATATGATCTCATCCGTCTCTATAGAAGAGATGTGAATTTTAGACAGGAGATCGTTCGAGATATGGAAGAGCAGGCCTTTCGGATGAATCAGTTGAGAGAAGCCATGCGTAAACGTTCTCTTCATCTCCTGCAGCTACAATTTACAGCTGATCATCCAGTAGATGATTGGGAAGACATAAACGGTCAACCGCAAAAACAACAAAAGGTGACGGTGACACCTGTTTTACTGAATGAAGAAACCCTTCAAAACGATGGACACGAGCTGCAAAAATGGCTGAATACATCACTTTCGATTGATGTAGAAGAGGCGAAGGCAGATACAGCCGAAGATGTGATGCAGCTTAAAATGAACGTGCTTCAGGCATTTCAAGATCAGGAAAAGCAGCGTGAACAAGAACGGGCCGTTTTTCAAAATGGCAGACCGATTTTTACCTACTTGTTAATCGCAGTTCAAGTGGTGATGTTTCTTTTACTCGAATTATCTGGTGGAAGTACCAATACAGCCACTTTAACAGCATTCGGTGCGAAAAATAATGTGCTGATTTTAGAGGGTGAATGGTGGCGTTTTGTGACACCTATGTTTTTACACATTGGTTTGACGCATTTACTCTTTAATACATTTGCTCTTTGGTCCGTTGGAGCGGCTGTTGAGAGAATTTATGGTTCAGGAAGATTTTTGCTGATTTATTTAGTTTCCGGCATCTTTGGCTCCATAGCGAGCTTTGTGTTTAATACAGCCATCGCAGCAGGAGCATCAGGTGCGATCTTTGGCTGTTTAGGCGCATTGCTATATTTAGCGATCTCTAACCGGAAGCTCTTCTTTCGTACAATGGGGACAAATATTATTGTGATTATCCTCATCAATTTAGGGATAGGTTTCACTGTATCAGGGATTGATAATGCAGGGCATCTTGGGGGGCTCGCTGGGGGATTTTTAGCCGCTTTAGCGGTCCGTCTTCCTAAACAGTTTCAGCCTGTCAAAATGCTTCTTGCTAGTTTTCTTCTCCTCCTTATTGGCGGCTTTGGATTGTATACAGGGTTTCATTCAGACGATCAAAAAGAAGCGGCGGCAACTAGCGAGGCAGCGAGTTTATTTGATGAAAAGAACTATAGCGAAGCAAGTCAGCGTCTAGAGGAATATGTAAAGCAAAAGGATGCCTCAGCTGAAGCACTTCATATATATGCGCTTTCCGAAGCACAGCTTGGACATCTTGACAAGGCCATTGAGTATTTGCAAAAGTCGCTTGAAAAAGATCCAAATGAGCCGAATAAATTGTATCACTTATCGTTGTTGTATGTAGAAAAAGGCGAGACAGCGGAAGCAGACGACTTCATCGAAAAAGCATTAAAACAAGATCCGCAAAATGACCAATTTTTAAAGTTGAAACAATATATTGAAAACACTCAAACACGTTGAATGACTTGACTGAAAGCGTATTTATGAATACGCTTATCCTATCTGTTGATTTAGAGAAATGGTGAAAATAATGAAAACGTTATATGATGTACAGCAGCTGCTCATGAGATTTGGAAATTACGTGTATTTCGGAGATCGTGAAGTGGAATTAGAATTTATGGCAGATGAATTGAAGGAAATGTACACATCGGGCATCATCGATCGAACTGAATGGTCAAACGCAATGACCATCCTTCAAATGGAACTAGCCAAATTAAATCGAAAAACAATGTGAAGGTGGAGGACATATGACAGGGGATTGGTTTGTAGGAGTTGATCTTGGCGGTACGACAATTAAGCTTGCGTTTATTAATCTTTATGGTGAAATTCAGCATAAGTGGGAGATTCCTACGGATAAATCTGGGCAGACAATTACAGTCGACATTGCCAAGTCAATTGACCATAAACTAGTTGAGATCAGCATGCCGAAATCAGCCCTAATTGGGATCGGTATGGGGGCACCTGGACCAGTGGATAAAGTATCCGGAATTGTCTATAAAACAACGAATCTGGGCTGGACAAACTATCCCTTGAAAGACCATTTAGAGGCAGAGACAGGACTTCCATCTGTCATCGAAAATGATGCGAACATTGCTGCACTCGGTGAAATGTGGAAGGGTGCAGGTGATGGCGCCAAAAACATCCTGATGGTTACACTGGGCACAGGGGTTGGCGGCGGTATTATTGTCAATGGAGAAGTGGTTCAAGGCGAAACAGGTGCTGGTGGAGAAATTGGTCATATTTGTGCCGTTCCATTTCAAGGAGCACCATGTAACTGCGGGAGAACAGGCTGTATTGAAACCATTGCGTCTGCCACAGGTATCGTCCGAATCGCAAAAGATACATTACAAACAAAGAGCCATACATCATCACTTGGCTCACTTACTTCGCTGTCTGCAAAGGATGTATTTGAGGCAGCAGAAAACGGAGACGAACTTGGGATGCATGTCGTAGATGAAGTAACAACCCATCTTGGTCTTGTCCTTGCGAATCTAGCCAGTGCCTTAAACCCAACGAAAATCGTCATTGGCGGCGGTGTATCTAAAGCGGGCGAGCTTCTTCGCAGTAAAGTAGAGCGTGTCGTCAAGCATCATGCCTTTCCTCCATGTGCTGAGGATGTTGAAGTGGTGATTGCCTCACTAGGAAACGATGCAGGCGTGATCGGCGGTGCATGGATGGCAAAAAACAAGTGGCTGTCTTGAACAAAAATGTCATAATGATGTCATTTTTATTAAAATCAGCGATAGATAGGCATGAAATTGAATGTTTAGCATATTCATAAGTTTGTCATGGGGAAAAAGACATTGATTTTCCATCATAGACAGGATAAGATATACTTTAGTTATTTTTGAAGAAGCACCAATAATTGGGGATGTCCCTAACCTGAGTGCGTTTTTAGCATAAGGAGGTTACAATGCGAAAGAAAAGATTAAAGGCGATTTCATTTTTACTGATTGCGACTTTGTTAATGTGGGTGAAAACCTATGTTATCTATAAATCTAGTTTTAATATCAAAATTGAAAATTTCATGCAGGAATTTATCCTGTTTATTAATCCGCTTAGCTTTCTCTTGTTTATCTTCGGTATCGGTTTATTCTTTAAAGAAAAAAATCGCAATCGATATATCATCGTGACGAGTTTTGTTCTGACATTTATTTTGTTAGCTAACATTGTATTTTATCGATTCTACAGTGATTTTCTAACCATCCCCGTCCTATTTCAAACAAACAATATGGGTGACCTCGGGTCAAGTATTACCTCTTTAATTGAACCAGTTGATTTTCTGATGTTTGTTGATATCATCATTTTAATTTGGCTCTATAAAAAACAGCCTTCCTTTAGAACAGATGTAACGATTTCACGTAAGGGACGTGCAGCTTATTATTTATTTGTGGCAGCCACTTTCTTTTTTAACCTTGGTTTGGCTGAAACAGAAAGACCAGAGCTGTTAACTCGTTCATTTGACCGTGAGATGCTAGTGAAAAACATCAGCTTATATAACTTCCATATTTATGATGGGGTTCTGCAATCGAAGCAATCCGCTCAGCGAGCACTTGCCGACAGCAATAGCTTAACTGAAATTGAAAACTATGTAAGCGCAAATCAAACAGACCGTAATGAAAAGACGTTTGGTCAAGCAAAAGGACGAAATGTCATTTTAGTATCGCTTGAGTCTACTCAGAGCTTTGTGATCAATGAAAAATTGAATGGGAAAGAGATCACGCCGTTCTTAAACAAATTGATCAAGAAAAGCTACAATTTCAGTAATTTCTATCATCAAACGGGTCAAGGGAAAACATCCGACTCAGAGTTTATTGTTGATAATTCACTCTATCCGCTTGGAAGAGGAGCTGTATTTTTCACAAATCCAAGCAACGAGTTCAAAGCCGCACCTGAGTTGTTAAAAGAGGAAGGTTATCATTCTTCTGTTATTCATGCGAATAACAAAAGTTTCTGGAACCGTGACCTGATCTATGACAGCTTTGGCTACGACAAATTTTTTGATATTAAATCATTCGATGTAAATGAAGAAAATTCAGTTGGCTGGGGACTAAAAGATGGTCCGTTTTTTGAGCAGTCAGTAGATTTAATGAAAACGATCCCGCAGCCGTTCTATACGAGATTGATTACATTAACGAACCATTTTCCATTTGACTTAGATGAAGAAGATAAGCTCATTGATGAATATGACTCAAAGAGCAAAACGTTGAACAAATACTTCCCTACAGTGCGTTATCAAGATGAGGCACTAAAGCTTTTCTTTAAAAAAATGAAGGAAGCAGGGTTATACGATAATTCCATTTTTGTGTTATATGGTGATCACTACGGGATTTCTGAAAACCATAACGAAGCAATGGGACAATTCTTAAACAAAGACATTACACCTTTTGAAGAAGTTCAGCTTCAAAAAGTACCATTTGTTGTACACATTCCTGGTATCACGGATAAACATCCAAAAGAGATTGATACAGTTGGCGGGCAAGTAGATATCCGTCCAACAGTCATGAACCTTCTAGGAATCGATACAAGCAAGCAAATTCAATTTGGTCATGACCTATTATCAAAAGATACAAATGACTTCACAGTGCTTCGAGATGGAAGTTTTATTACGAAGGACAGTGTTTTTACAGCTGGTGTGTGCTACAACAAAGAAACGGGTGAGCCGAGAGAAGATGAGTCTGGTTGTCAGTCTTATGAAGAAAAGGCAAAACAAGAGCTTCAATTCTCTGATCAAATTATCTATGGAGATCTCCTTAGATTTTATGACCGAAACAACTCGGACCATTCACCATCTAAAAAAGAAGATGACACTGAGCTAAAAAAGGCGTCTTAATTTAAAAGAAAACCTCTGCTATTTACATGCAGAGGTTTTCTTTTTTTACTTACTGGTTCATATAGTGTGAGAGGGGAGGGATGTAAATGAAAAAGTCGTTTGGCACAATTGAATGGCATCTGGATGAGGCAAGGAAGGAGGATGTGGCAAAGCAGCTTGGTATAGGGAAAGAAGCTTTCCGTTTGTCCAACCAGTCAAATACGGAGCACCTCCTTTTACCGGGGTATAGACTTCCAGAAGGGACCCATTCATTTCAATCGGTAGGTGAGGTGCAAAGCTTCATTGCGCCTTACCGGCTCCAGCAATCAGATGATTGGATCAGCGGAACATTTGAATATGATAGCGCTCACTTAGAACGGGAGCTTCAATATTTGAAAGCTGTTTTTCCTTTTCTTCAGATGAGTGTGATTGGTCAATCAGTGCTTGATAGACCCATTTATGAAATCCGTACGGAGCCTTTACAACATTTACATTCCATACATGTTAATGCCTCTTTTCATGCAAATGAATGGATCACGACCTCTGTTTTATTAAAATGGCTTAAATCACTTTGTTTAGCGGCCTCGGACCCAGTGCAAGCAAGACATCATGAAGCGGTTCGTATATTGCAGACCACTGCTTTGTCTATTGTCCCGATGGTAAATCCAGACGGTGTTGATTTGGTTCGCAATGGTCCAGAATCTTTAGGGTTGTGCCGTGAGGAGTTCGCGCCGCTAAATGGTGGATTTTCCGATTATCGAGAATGGAAGGCGAATATTCGAGGAATTGATTTAAACAATCAATTTCCTGCTTATTGGGAAATCGAATATTATCGTAATAAGCCGAAGGCACCGTCTTATAGGGATTTCCCAGGGCATCAGCCGTTAACAGAACCAGAAGCGAAAGCAATGGCACATCTCGCCTTACGAAAACGCTTTGACCGGCTGATTGCCCTTCATACACAAGGAGAAGAGATATACTGGGGTTTTCTTGGCCACGAACCGGCCATTTCAAAAGAGACGGTCGAACGGTTAGAACGGGTGAGCGGTTACAAAGCGATTCAATATCTTGATAGCTATGCAGGTTATCGTGATTGGTTTATTTATCAATGTAAAAGTGAGGGATATACGGTGGAACTTGGGCGAGGAAAGAACCCGCTTTCTATGAGTCAATTTGATTCGATCTATGAAAAAACAAAGCGGTTATTGTGGGAAGCATGTAAGTATTAAAAGCACCTAATCGGTGCTTTCAGCGTGTAGACAAACCCTCGCATTCTTTGTCAGTCCTGCGTGCCGGTGCTCACGAAAGGGAAATTCGCTCCGCGCCAGTACTCATCCTTCCTAGGGTTGCAAAGGTTTTCTATCACACTGAAAAGAAGACAAAGGGCTAAAATTAAGTTCATTTTCGCCCTTTGTCAACAATCATTTTCAAACCAATCAATTTCTTATGGTCAATAAAAACCGTGCTGATGTGATTGACGAGAGCATTCCTGTAAGCTATTGTGAAAGAGTGGATGTAAAAAAAAGGATATGAATTAGGGAGATGTCGATGATTGAATGCTCAAAGCCTGTGGAAACGGAATTTTACTTATCTATTTGTTTCTAAAATGTGTAAAATTACTGCTGATAGTTTATCTTTTAACACCATTTTGTGGCTTTTAGTGCTAGGGGGAAAAGGAGCAATTGGAACAGCATTTTTTATTGCCGTTAGTTTTGTCCCTCAAGCCATTATTGGGCCGTTTATTACCCCAATGATGAAGCCGCATCAATTGAAATTTTGGATGTGCTTTGCTGATTTAACTCGGGCGGCGATTATACTTGTGATTGTGGTCAGTTACTTTTATGATTTTTCTCCTTTGGCACTCATCATTGGCGGTATGTTGCTGCATTCAGCGACTGGTGGTTCCTATGAACCAGCTTCGGTGTCCATTATTCCAAAGCTTGTGCATGAAGATGTGATACAAAAGGCGAATGCAACCATTCAATCAGCCAGTCATGTGGTCAGGCTTGTGACTGTGACGATTTGTGGTGTCATGATTGCATTTGTAGGGGTAGGATATACAATGCTTGTGATTATTCCTCTTTACCTCATGTCCGCTTTGCTGGTTTTGCTGATTACATATAAAACGGAAGCGATCATGGATAAAGGAAAAAAAGGATTATCATACGGAAAACGATTAATAAGAGGATTTTCACTTGTGAAAAGTCATCATATTTTGTTTCCATTAGCCATTTTTTGTGTCTGCTCCAATTTTGCTGCGGCACCGTGGGAGGCATTGTCGGTTATTTATTTAACAGAAGATTTACATAGTGGACCAGTAGTATATTCATTCATCAAAGTGACCACGGCATTAGGTGCATTTTTGATGGGATTCGTTTTAACAAAGGTGAAAGTGAATCGATACGGTCTGTTGTTTATCGGGGCAGGGATCGTTGATGGAATTGCATTTTTCATTACAGGGATGAATGCCTTATTACCACTTGTGTTTATATCTGCATTTGCCTTAGGTGCAGCCATCAGTGCAGTCAATGTACCTGAACATACAATGATTCAATTGTCAGTAAAAGCGGAGGATCAGCCACAAGTGTATGCGATTATTAACATGATCTCTTATTTAATGATACCGTTAGGCGCTCTCATTGGTGGTTATATGGCGACGTTATTCGGTTCAGGTTATGTCATTGCAGCAGGAGGACTGATAGAGGCTATTTCAGGTATATGCTTGCTCCTTTTCACAAATATTGGGAAGGTAGAGAGAGCAGATTTGACGATAGAACGGGACAAACCAAGCTTACACGCCACATGATGATGGCATTTTTGAATCGCGATGGGTTACAATGAGAACGAGAAAGAAATTGGATGTCATTGAAAGGAGCAAGAACCATGGCGATAGCAGATGTCACCATCATTCCAATAGGCACTGAGACACCAAGCGTGAGTGCATATGTAGCAGACGTACAAAGATTGTTAGAGGGCTTTCAACAAGAAGGGAAAATCAAATATCAGCTCACACCAATGAATACATTAATTGAAGGGGAGCTATCCGTTTTATTTGAGGTCATTCAGCGTATTCATGAAGCTCCATTTGAAAAGGGTTTACACCGAGTAGCAACCAATATCCGCATAGATGACAGAAGAGATCAAACGACCACCCTTTCAAGCAAATTAGAAAGCGTGAATAAACATTTGAATCAATAGAAAAAGCCTGCTAATTGCAGGCTTTTAATGTGCAGTTGGATAACCGCTATAGATGATGGTCATGACGGTAAACCATCCAAAAACCAAAAATGTGGCGCCAGCGAAAGCAATGGCCAGTACGTTCACTTTTTTGAGTGAGCGATAGATGCCGAGAGCGGCTAAAATCGTGACTAGACCAAAAATAATGACGAGCATCATATGAAAGTCCCCCTTTGTCATCAATCCCCTTGATTTCCTTTCTTTTCATTTTAACCGTTTTCATAAAGCTTGTCGAGTACATTCAAGTTGACGATTGTTTGAATTTTTATTGAATAGCCTTCATAATAAAAAAGAATGAAAAAAGTAGTAGGTGATGAAAATGAATTGGAGAAGAATGCCGCTAGGCTATGTGCAAGCGAACGCATATATTTGGAAAAATGAACAGGGAGAATGTTTAATTTTTGATCCAGGCGGCGAAGCGCAAAAGCTAATTTCTTATGTGAAAGAAAAACAGCTGAAACCACTTGCTGTCTTATTGACACATGCCCATTTTGATCATATTGGTGCAGCAGATGAGGTGCGTCAAGAATGGGGAATTCCGCTTTATGTCCATGAAAAGGAAAAAGAATGGCTGACAAATGCTCAGCTAAACGGTTCAGCTCGACTAATTGGTAACGGAATTACGGTCAAAGAAGCTGAACAATTGATTACGTCAGAAGGACCTCTTCAAATTGGATCGTTTACATTAGAAATGTTCCACACACCAGGTCATTCACCTGGCAGTGTGTCTTACTATTCAGCGGAAGAGGGATTTGTGATTTCTGGTGATACTTTATTCCAAGGCGGTATCGGGAGAACTGATTTAACGGGCGGTAATCAAGACGTGCTGCTTCAATCGATACATGACAAATTGTTGTCATTGCCAGAATCAACTCTTGTGTTAAGTGGACATGGCGAGGAAACAACTGTGCTTACAGAACAGGAGCAAAATCCGTTTATCAATGGGTTTTCTTTATAATAGCACGCACGAAAAAAGCATCTCTTTCAAAGGAGATGCTTTTTTCTATTAATGTCCGGTACCGGGAACCATGATGAAAATCGAATAATATGTAAATCCGGCAAAGAAAATCGTCAAGTACGCTCCGAAAATGTAAATATACATTCTTTCGGATAAATTCAAGTAGGATAAAAATACAAAAAGAACGGTTTGACCGAAGAACAGCAAGGATGCATCTTTCATATGTCCTAAATAGAACATGACAGCAAAAATACCCGTCCAAAACCCAAGAACGCGGAACATGCGATTCATTTCTTTCCCTCCCCTTAAAAAACCCCTTTGATTCATATTATAGCTGATGATCACTTGTTATGTAAACATTTACATTTTTGACAACGTGTGAACATTCGTTCTTTCGTTAGAAAAAATTTTTTTGAAAAAGTGATGAAAAAGTGATGAAAAAGTGTTTATGCCTAAATGCATGAGGGTACTTAGTCCATAAGAGAAAAGGTTAACGACCTAAGGAGGAAGACTAATGAGTGACATTACTTTTTATTCATACCCAAGCTGCACGTCTTGCCGCAAAACAAAACATTGGTTAAAGGCGAATCAAATTGATTTTAAAGAGCGTCACCTTTTCAGAGAAACGCCAACACTTGACGAATTGAAAAAAATCCTGTCCTTAACAACAGAAGGAATGGATGAAATTTTAGCTACTCGAAGCCAAGCTTTTAAAAGCTTAAATTTAAATATTAATGATTTAAAAGTAAATGAGGTACTTCAGCTTCTCATTGAAAAACCAAAGCTGCTCCGGAGACCTATTATCATTGATGGAAATAAATTAGTGGTCGGCTATAATCCAGGGGAACTCATGAAAATTTCAAAAAAGAAAGCGATTCATCAATCGGTTTCCTAATCAAAAACGAAGATCAGCTGAATGATGTTTCAGCCGTCTTCGTTTTTGTGCTGAACTGGGCTAGCTGGGTTCGAACCAACGATCACGGAGTCAAAGTCCATTGCCTTACCACTTGGCTATAGCCCAATATGAAACGTGTAATGCTATTGTTCACCATCTGCGGTCATTTATACATAAAAAGTTGGTTGTCACTAGTTGTAAGTGAAAAAGGAGCGAACGACAGAAATGAAAAATGAAAAATCTGAGCAATTATATGAATTTATTCTTAAAGAAGCCCCTGTCATGACCGAAGAATGGCTGAAAACAAGAACAGAAGAAGGCTCATTATATTCCAAACATGCTTCAGAGGAGACAGAAAAGAAGCTGAAAGAACAAAACACAGCATTTATCCAAACGATTGCAGCAACGTTAGTCACGCTATCAGATAAAGTAGAAGACCATCTAAAAAAGTGGTCAGTTGATATTGCCCGCGATCGAGCTGTTCATGAAGTACCTTTATATGAAATCATCGGACAATTTAAGGTGTTCCGCCACATTTTTTGTTCCAGAATTGAGACCTTTACACAACAAACGGAGCTTGAAGTGACACTCAAAGATGTGTGCGATTGGAATCAGCATTTTCACGCTACATTTGATGATATGATTGCGCGTTTATCAGAAGAGTATGACCGCGTGACAATCAATCAGCTTAATGCACAAAGAGAAATGATTCAAGAGCTTAGTGCGCCTGTTATTCCAGTTTCAAAAGAGATCGGTATTTTGCCGCTGATTGGTGAAATTGATACGTACCGGGCGAAAATCATTTTGGAATCAGTACTAGAACAGGCATCTAGACTGCGTCTAACCCATTTATTTATTGATATATCTGGCGTTCCCGTTGTTGATACGATGGTTGCTTATCAGCTGTTTAAAGTGGTTGATAGTGCGAAGTTGCTAGGAATTGAGACGATTATATCAGGCATTCGCCCAGAAATCGCTCAAACTGTAGTGAAACTCGGCATTGATTTCTCAAAAGTAAATACTGAACACAGCCTTGCAAAAGCTTTAGAAAAAAGAGGCTTTCGTATCTTTGAAGAGCAGCAGCAAGAAGCAACGTGAACCAAAAAATGTTACTAGTAAAAGTAACGGATCTGTTGACAAGGAGAAACAATATAATGAGCATATGAATGAGATGACCAATTCGCATACAGATTTGGTCTCTTTTTTTATCCATAAATCAGACACGAAAGGATATTCTTTATCTTCAAATCAGTAATCTATTAAGGAGGATTAAATTTGGAGACACCTCCTTGTAACAGATCATCCATAATGAAAGAACCAAATGAAATGATCATCAAAAAAGAGGTGCCAATAGCACTTCTTTTTTATTTTCTCCTCTGAATGGAACCCGCTGTTGTAAAAGTCAAATTTTTTGATATGTCCTTCTGTTATTTATAGATGAAATACACCTCAAATTGAACATTTTCACACCTTTTCAGTCATGAAAATCATGAAATGCGTTTTTGTCAGGCACGTTCCGCCATCATACAATATGGTCACTGAAAGGAGTGAACCACTTGTATGGTATTGAATATTTGGGGCAAGAGCTGCTAGAAGAGGCGTGCCGCATGAGAGCATCTGATGTGCATATTGTTCCGAGAGAAAAGGAAGCTTCAGTCTCTTTTCGTGTAGACGCTGACCTCATTCAGCAGCGGATCATTGACAAAAAGAGCGGAGAGCGGCTCATTGCTCATTTCAAATTTTTATCTTCTATGGATATTGGTGAAAGAAGGAGACCACAAAATGGTTCATTGGCTGTGATGTTAAGGCGCGGTCAAGTGTTTGTTCGGCTCTCTACACTACCAACTGTAAATGATGAAAGTCTAGTGATTCGGATTTTACCGCAGGATCATGTGCCGAAAACAAAGTATTTGTCACTGTTCCCGAAGGCTTCAACGAGATTATTATCGTTTCTGAATCATTCGCATGGGCTCATTTTATTTACAGGACCAACAAATTCAGGGAAAACGACAACACTTTATTCATTGATTCAGTTTGCCAAAAAACATTTTAATCGGAATATTATTACCCTTGAAGATCCTGTGGAAACAAGAAATGAAGAAGTGCTGCAGGTTCAAGTAAATGAAAAAGCTGGCATCACGTATGCGGCAGGTTTACGCGCTATTTTAAGACATGATCCAGATATGATTGTGCTTGGAGAAATAAGAGATGCGGAAACAGCCAGAACAGCTATTAGAGCAGCTTTGACAGGTCATTTAGTCATGAGCACATTGCACGCAAAGAATGCAAAAGGAGCTCTTTATCGAATGCTCGAATTTGGTGTGACGGTGAATGAACTCGAACAAACAATGGTTGCTATTGCTGCTCAGCGGTTAATCGAACTCGCATGTCCATTTTGCGGCGAAACGTGTGAGCTTTATTGCAAACTAAATCGGCCAGTCAGACGAACAAATGTATTTGAATTGCTTTACGGAAAGGAGCTTGGTGAGTGTATCAAAGAGGCAAAAGGAGAATACGCTCATTCGTCATACGAAACACTGCAAAGGTTAATTCGGAAAGGAGTGGCACTCGGCTATTTATCAAAAAGCACATATCATCGCTGGGTTTATGAAGAAGCGAACCTCTAAACCCTGGTCTAAAAAAGAACAAGCTGAATTCTTATCGAAACTGGCTCAGTTGATTCAAGCTGGATATACATTGGTTGATGCACTAACGATGGTGAATATTCAGTTATCAAAAAAACAGCAGCAGCGATTAACGCCAGGCATTCAGTGGCTGCTTGAAGGGGAGCCTTTTTACGTTGTACTTGAGCGACTTCATTTTCAGCGGGAAGCCGTCGCTATTCTTTGTTTTTCAGAGAAACATGGCAGCCTAGCGCGAGCTCTTGAACAAAGCGCCCGTTTTCTAGAGAAAAAAATTATGCAGGTTGACACATTCAAGCGTATGTTACGATATCCGATTTTTCTTATGTTTACGGTTTTTGTTGTGCTCATCATTGTTCAGCAAATGATCGTCCCTCAATTTTCTTTATTATATTCATCTATGAATACAAGCATGACATGGCTGATTCAAGGGATGTTTGGCCTCTTCCAATTCCTACACGCTTTGCTGCTTATGATCGGTTGTATATGCATCTGTCTTTTTGGATATTATGAGCTCTTTTTTAAGAAAAAATCGACCCTTGAGAAACTGAAAGTCATTAGCAGGCTGCCGGTGGTATTTAAAGGGGTGCAGCTGATGCATACGTATCTTTTTTCCCTTCAGCTAAGCGGACTTCTTCAAGCTGGGTTATCGATTTACGAAAGTTTGCAAGCTTTTAAACAGCAGACCTATTTACCTTTCCTTCAAGAAATGTCTGAACAAATGATAGGGGAGTTAAGAAAAGGTGAGAGTATGGAACATCAAATAAGCCGGTCTCCTTTTTTCGAAAGGCATTTTGCGGCTGTCATTAAGCATGGGGAAGCAAGTGGGATGCTAGCAAGAGAGATGTACACATATAGTCAATTTCTTTTAGAGAATGCAGAATTGAAAATTGAAAAATGGGTTTCATGGCTGCAGCCTGTCATCTATGGCTTAACAGCATTTCTTATACTCATTGTGTATTTATCTATTCTTTTACCAATGTATCAACTAATGGAACAAGTGTGAAAAGGAGGACTAAGGCATGAATGATAAAGGATTTACACTGTTAGAGATGTTAATTGTCATGCTTGTGATCTCCATTCTTTTATTGATCACCATTCCAAATATCACTCGGCATCATCAAAGCATTCAAGCAAAGGGCTGTGAAGGGCTGAAATCAATGGTGAGTACACAGGTAATGGCATATGAATTAGAGCATGACGGCAAGACGCCATCTTTAGCTGAATTAGAAAAAGAAGGCTATGTCAAAAAAGGATTAACTTGTCCAAATGGAAAGGCAATTTTCATTCAAAACGGGGATGTGAAAAATGAATAAATCGCTTTTCCAGGAGAAAGGATTTACACTCATTGAGCAGCTCTTGATCGTCATGATTTTCTCTATCTTATTATCGATAATAGGTGGAAAAGTGCCCAATATATTAGAAAGTGCTGAAGCAAAAAAGCAAGTGAACTTGCTAAAACAAGATCTTCAATTGGCATCTTATACTGCATTTATTAAAAAAACACGAGTAACTGTTGAGTTTCACCCGCCCAATGTATCTTATCAAGTCATCGAACAGAATAGTGAGCAGATCATTGCTTCTAATCCACACAAAAAAGGCACCATCAAGCAATCCACATTTCAAAAAGGCCTTCACTTTAATAAAAACGGACATCCAAATAGCGGCGGTTCTCTCATTGTTCAATTTGGCAGTCAAATATATAAACTCACGATTTACTTAGGGAGCGGGCGGATTCATATTCAGCAACAATAAAGGATTTAGTACGTTTGAGATGCTCTTTTCTTGCCACCTCTTTCTATTTGCTGCTCTTGTGCTCGTGCCATCCTTTGAAAAACTGACAATTGGGAAAGAAGAATTAAGGGCTAAACTGGAAGCTTATCAAATCTTACATGAGTATATGAATACAGCTTTTATAGAAGGTCAAAATGAATCAAGTACAAAGAAACGAGGCGAGATCACATATGAATTCATTTGGGGTCAGGAGAAGGGATGTGTTTCATACAAAGTACAAAAAAAGAAGACGATTTGCTTTCGACATTTGGAGCGATGAACAAGGCTTTACACTTGCTCAAGCAATATGGCAATTGCAGCTATTTTTGCTGCTTTCTTTTGGCTGCATGCTGCTTTTATCAATTGCTGAAAAAGCTCATCCGTTTGCAGAAATCAACAATTTTTCGCAAATGGAGTGGAAACAAACGGTCCTGCAATTAGAGGAGGATCTAAATTGTGCTGTTGCTGTAAGAGCGGTGAAAAATGGAACAGCACTGGAGTATATTTCAAATCAAGGGCGAGTGGTGACGATTGAGCCGTATCAAGAGATGCTTCGTAAACGAATGGATCAGGCAGGCCATCTCCCTTTATTACAAAAGGTGAAACAATTCTATGTAAGAACAAAAGAGCAAACCACCACTCTCCAAGTCACAGATGTATTTGGTCAAGTACATGAAGCTGTTTTTTTCACTTACAAAGGAGTGATTCCTAAAACGTGAAAAGAGAAGACGGGTTTATTTATCCTCACGTATTTGCTGTCATTCTTTTATTTTTATTGATTCTAGGATCGATGACCATTGGGTTTCAAAAAGAGTTGAAAAGTGCAGAGCTCGCGGTTTCTTTTTATCAAAAACAGCAGTTATTTCGTTTAGGTCTAAGTGAAGCTGCAAACAAATTAAATCGTATTTGTGATCAGCCATTGAGCCCAATTGTCACAGAAGAAGGTCGAGTGACGTTGAAGCGAATTGGGTGCGATGACAGAAAAAAGCTAGTCCGCCTCTTGGTTAACATCGAGACAAAGGGTGGTGTAACTGATGAGCGGGAACTAGAGATGAATAAGGAGACAGGAGAAATCAATCAATGGATCAGCACTTATTAGCGAGTGTATAAAACGATACTCTTCTTGGTAACACTTTAAGGAAGAAGAGGTGAGTGTTCGATGAAGACAAATGATTATGTAAAATATATGACGCAGGAAATTATTAAATACATGAATACACCACGTGACGAACGGAAAGAACATAAACAGGAAAAAATGGAGACAAAACCACCATTTTCTCAGCGTTTATTCGGTGTTCTGCCTTTTGGCTTCTCAATGATGCTAAAAAAACGTCAACGTCATCGACGAAAGTAAAAAGCCGCCAGCAGGCGGTTTTTTTCATGCCATTTTAGCTGTATTCTTCCACAACAATGACTTTATTGACCTTGTTCGAGTAAGGGTTATAGGAAATGGTGACATATACCCCAAATTCTTTGGCCTGATCTTTCAACGTAATATGATATTGCTTCACGGATTCTTTCTCCCGGTGCCGATCCCACACTTTTTGTTTGAATAAAACATGTGCTAACGGATACCGTTTTTTTGCTTCTTTGACTGCCCTTGTTTCCCATTGATCTGCGGCAGCAGTGATTCCTTTTGCCTCAGCTAGATGGGCGCTTTGGATCAAAGGGCTTAACAGTAAACTGAGCATGATCATGATTCTTCCATATTTCAATTAACATCACCTCACCAATTATTATCCTGACCAAATCCTGCACTTTTATGTAAATTTTTAAGAAGTACAAATGTCACAGAAAAAAATATTGAATATGGCGAAAGAATGAGAAAATGGAAGAATTTTCTCGGTAATGTTCTTGTTTAAGAACAAAATGGACTAATTTGACGTTTTGGATTTTATAGGTAATTCCTTATACTGAGTGTAATCGTTCTTTTTAAAGAACAATTGTTCAAGGAGTTGAAAGATTCAATGAAACAGCCGCTCTTTGTACTATTTTGTGCTATTTGTTTGATTTTCACTTCTTTTTTTATTACGTCTACTAACGCTTCTTTTAACGATGTCGAGCATTCGAATTTTGTCATGAAAACATGTGAAAATTTCGAAGAGACAGATCAGCATTGCCAGCCAAAGAAATGGGATAGAAGTCATTTGAAACTGATCGATCAAACGATCATTGAGGGGACAGTCTGTGCGCCTCAAAAGCTGAGCATGTCACTAAAAAATATTGGACAACCCATTACGCACTCTGAATGGAAGTGGGAACTACATAAAGTAGAGAGTGTTCAGGTGCCATTACAAGATGGCCATGTTATTGAAAAAGGTGCTATACAGTCCCTCTCATCAGAAGAAACGACGACTGTCACGGCAGTTAAAGCAAAAACAAATGGAATTTATTTGTTTAAAATCTATTATCCTAAAGGGTTTGGTGGTGCTGAAAAGCCATTCTTTACGTCTCAACATATGCAGCTTTCAAACTGTCAAGAAAAGGCGTCCTAAATAGGGGTTGCCTGCTGAATGAAATATGATATGTAAAGGGGAGAAAGGTATGAAAAAGTGGATGAAAATGTCTGGGAGTATTCTTTACGCGCTGGTCTTCACGATGATGATTGTGTGTATTATTGTCGTGTTGTCATCAAGGACAACAGGCGGAGATCCTCAGATCTTTGGTTATGAGTTCAAGCAAGTATTATCTGGATCAATGGAACCGGAATTTTCGACTGGTTCATTGATTGTTGTGAAACATGTCACCTCACCTGAAACACTCAAAAAAGGAGATATTATTACGTTTCAAACGAAGCAAGACCAATCCTTTGTGACTCACCGCATTGTTGGGGTGAAAGGAAAAGGAGTAAATAAAGCCTTTGAGACAAAAGGAGACCACAATATGTATCAAGACGGCACGCTCGTCAAAGCGAATCAAGTGACTGCGCAGTATACGGGCGTGAACATTCCTTATGCAGGAAAGCTTCTTTCGTATGCAGGAACGTCTGCTGGGACCGCTCTTTTGCTCATTATTCCAGGGGTGATGCTGCTTGTTTATTCAACCATTCATTTTGTTGGTGCTGCCAAACATCGAAGACATACGGCTGAGTTACACATGTCAGAGGAACAAGCATAAATTTTCGTTTGTAACCTAAATCAGGTTTCAATAAAACAATTTATTAGGGGGTTCAATCATGGCAATGAAAAAATCAATTCGTTTAGGTGTTTTATCGGGAGCGTTAGGTCTTGCTTTAATTGGCGGGGGAACGTGGGCTGCATTTAATGATGTTGAGACGGCAAACGCGGTCTACTCTACAGGAGAGCTGAATCTATCTGCAAAAGAGAATTCCGGCGCCATCAACCTTGCGAACATAAAACCCGGTGACCGTATAAAGAAGGAATTTAATTTTGAAAATAAAGGGTCTCTTGCAATTAATCAAGTGCTGATGAGTCTTGATTATAGCCAGTTTCAAGATGGAACATCAGCGAAGAATGGCGGGAAGAATACAGCTGAAGAATTCCTCAGCCAATTTCAGGTGAGTGTTCTAACGGTTGGAGCCGAAGGTGGGAATGGATACCCGAAAAATATTATTTTAGACCATGCAAACCTGCTTGATCTGCATCTATTAACGTCAAAGCAGGATCAGACCGCATTTGAAAAGCTTCGTCATGCCGTCGATGAGAAGTTTTTACATGAAAGTGGTAAAATTAATGTTGCCACCGTTGATGGATCAACAGCTCCAGAGTATGACGGCATTCCAAAGAATCCGTTTGATTACGATAAAATGGAAATGATCATTGAATTTGTCAATGACCAGACGAAGGATAAAGCGGGTAACTATATCCAAAATAAATACCAAGGCGATGCGATTCAAGTTGATCTTTCCTTCGAAGCGACTCAGTGGAATGGTTTAACGATCAATCCAAAAAAGCATACGGATGAAAAAGGCTACGTGAAAGAAAACGAAAAAGCACACAGCGAAGATAAAAAATAAAGTCAGTCTTTAGACTGATAACAAGATCTGCATAGCAATTGGAGGAGTATGCGCTAAAATATGCGCATTACTCCTCTTCTTGCTTTTTTTTCCAGATTTGATAATCTAAAAATTCACGAAATTGCTTTTTCGAAACCCCTGATGTCATTGCATCTCGAACTAGTTTTTCCCATTCACTATCTAATTGACCATCGTATTCGGTTTCATCATTTTCGTTTAACAGTGTATGAACCGAGACGTCCAGAACAGCGGAGACTTTTTCAAGAAATTGAATGGAGGGGTTTGTTTGCAAGTTTCTTTCTATTGAACTTAAATAAGACTTCGCTACCCCAGCCTTTTCGGCCAGTTCTGATAGTGAGTAGCCTTTTTCATTGCGGTATTGTTTAATACGCTGGCCAATCAATGTCATCACCTTCCTTTCGATATTATAGCACATTCAGAAAGGTTTGATAGAATGACTTCTTGCCATAGGGGGAGACTCAGAGGACTTTTCGCGTGATTTGAGAAAATGACGGACTTCTTCAACTGTTAGTCCTGCTTTGCGCGCTTCGCGTAATAATTGAACCCATTCACTGTCTAATAACTTCGTTTTCTTTTCCATACAAATACCCTCCTAAAATACTGAATCGTGTATTTCAGGCACTTAACGCATGAAATGGAAAAACACAGGTGATAAGACCTCATAGATTGCTTGCGTCATGTTTCCGCCCAATACAAACAGACAAACGTTGCTTTTGATTGATCGAAAATTTGATATCACATGAAAGGGAGGGAGACTCGCTAAGTCAGCCTCCTCTTTTTTGCTGTAAGTAAAAAAGTCCGCCATTTTCAATCGTAAGACTGATTTTTGGTTCGTATAAAGTTTTAAGTGCTTGTCTTTCTATTTCATATTCTACAGATGTGTCTGAAGTCCCTTCATAAAATTGGTTTAAAAGTTCCGAGTCTTCTTTCCACTTTTGAACAGCTCTTACCGCCCAATCATCCGGCTCTTCATTGGCATAACGTTCCATCAGGCTGTACAGCCGTTTGACGCCGCTCTCTGGCTTAATCATCGTACTCATTGTGAAGCAATAATCAGGAATTTGAGACGATAGCTCACGCGCTTCCAGCTTCTCTTGAAATTGTTCGATGACTTCTCCGCGTATTAGATGAAGTCCAAGAGACAGCAGTTTGTCTTTTTTACGGTCTGCCAGATAGGATATTTTGACATTGAGACCAAGCCACGGCTCCAGTGCGATCTGGCTGTTTGTGAGCGGTCTGACTTTTTCGTACAGTCGAATAAAACGGCCTTGCTGTTTCACAACCTCGAATATTTGGAATAAACGAGGGGAGCCGAAGTGGACAAATTCTCCTTCGACCGAGTCATCAGCTTTTTTTTGATCGGTGATCAAAGTCAATTGCCGCGGCTCAGGTACGCCTCCCGTTTTTTCGAGCCAATGCCAATAAAAAGGACGGTTCATGATCAATTTATCCATTTCGATTGTCAGCTGTACGGTCATGTGTCCTGCACTTTCTTCAAGTATGTCGCATTGATTTGCCTGAAAGAAACGGAGAAGAAATGTGTGAATCTCGCGCTGCTCCATTGGTCAACTCTCCTTTATGAACCTTGCTGCCTTTCTTCTAAAAGCGGTGTTTGTGCTTCTGTTAAATAGGAAGCAAATTGGGTTAATTTCTTTTTCATGTCTACGTCAGACTCGTGCTGGAAGAGAATTTGATGCAATTCTGTTTCAGCATCTTGGATATCAATTCGGGTTAAAATATCATCTAGATCACCAATGACGTTTTCAAACAGCTGAATTTTTTCATATAAAAGTTTTAAAATATGTTCTTCGACTGTCCCGCTAGTTGCCATATTGTAAATGTGGACATCCCGCTCTTGACCGAGCCGGTGAATACGTCCAATTCTTTGTTCCAAGCGCATTGGGTTCCACGGAAGGTCGTAGTTGATGATTTGGTTGCAAAACTGAAGGTTGATCCCTTCGCCGCCTGCTTCTGTCGCAATGAGCACTTGCGCCCGCTCTCTAAATAAATCTTTCATCCAGTCTTTTTTACTCCGTTTAAACCCGCCTCGAAAAGGAACCGAACTGATGCCGTTTTGTTGGAGAAACCATTGTAAATAAATTTGTGTCGCACGGTATTCAGTGAAGATAATGACTTTTTCATTTAATTGTTGAATGAGTTTAACGACTTCAAGTGCTTTAGAATTTTGTTCTACCTGGTTGATTTTCTCCATGATGTGCATCATCGCAGAAGCACCTAGAATGTGTTTTTCCTCTTCTTGCATTTTTTTAATGGTCATATAGACGGCCTCACGACTCGAACAGCATTCTCGTTCTAAGGTCATAATTGAAAACATGTGCTTCGTATAGGAAGGGTTTTCTTTTAACTTACAAATTTCATCATATAGTGCTTGTTCTGTCGGGGAGAAATCAATAGAAATCGTCTTTACATGCCGCTTTGACCATTCGATGCCAGTGTCTTGTCGCCGGTTCCGAATCATGACTTTATTGACTAACTGTTTTAGCCGGTCATGGTCCTCAAGTTGAAGGTCTTTTTTGGCAAAGAGGTCTTTAAACTGTGTTTCATTACCTAAATGGCCTGGCTTCAACAGAGAAACGAGATTAAAAATTTCTCCTATTCGATTTTGAATAGGTGTGGCTGTGAGCAGTAAGCAGAACTTTTTATTCAAATTTCTCACAAACTCATAGTTTTTCGTTTTATTGTTTTTCAGTTTGTGTGCTTCATCAATAATGACCATATCGTAGGAGATGGATAAGATCGTGTCTCGATGTGGCTGTCTTTTGGCTGTATCAATTGAGGAAACCACAACATCGCACTGCTCCCACACATAGCTCTTCTTTTGCTCGACAGCATCTATGTAAAATTTCGTTCGCAGTTCTTGTACCCATTGGGACACAAGGGAGGCGGGTACGAGAATGAGAATCTTCTTGGCAAGTCCGCGAATCATGTATTCTTTGATAATCAGTCCTGCTTCAACGGTTTTTCCAAGACCCACTTCATCTGCTAAAATGGCTTTCCCATTCATCTCTTCTACGACTCTTCTAGCGACTTCGAGCTGGTGTTTTAAAGGAGTAAATGCAGGCAGATGCGCAGGTGCTTGCAGTCCTTCAAATGAATCAATGGCTGTCACTTTTTGTACTTGTGCTGCTAAACGGTACATATCCCAATTCGCCCAGGGACCGTCTGCTGTAAGCCGCTTTTGAAATTCACTTGCCCATTTTTGATCAAAGATCGTTTGAATATTCAATGTGACCGCCTGCCTTTCTGGTAGAGTGATGATAAAATCGTTCTGTTTTTAAACGCTTCATTTTTTCATAGCGATTTAAAAGATGTTATATATCAATAAAAGCGAACGATGATGAATGATTATTTTAAAAATGTTAATGATTTTTCTGTTGCTCTTCATCCATTTCTAATGGTAGGATGTTGGTAAGTGATCTAGAGAATAAGTCACCCATTTTGATAGTATGTCCAATAAAGGTGAAGAATATGAGCGGATGATGGTATGGGGAGAGACCTAGCGGTTATTTTGCACTGACAGGCGCCGAAGGAGCAAGCTGAATTGGTTCAGTGAATCTCTCAGGCAAAAGTACTCTTACCGGACGCAACTCTGGAGAGTGTTTGCGTAGCGATTTTTAGCAAACCACCAAAGGGGAAAACGCACAATGATGTTGTGCTGTAAACTTTCAGGTGCAAGGACAGAGACTTCTTTTTGATAAAAGGGAGCGTTCTGTCCTTTTTTGCTGTGATTTTTTTCTGAAAATTCAGCTTGTGATGTGCACTGTAAGAAAAAAGGGGGAAACGATTGATGTTGAAACGAACACCGCTTTTTCATGCGTATGAAACGTTTGGCGCAAAAACCATTGACTTCGGGGGCTGGGAATTACCTGTCCAATTTTCTTCCATTAAAGAAGAACATGAAGCTGTTCGAACAAAAGCAGGGCTGTTTGACGTGTCTCACATGGGTGAGGTGGAAGTCACAGGTCAGGGAGCTCTTCCTTTTTTACAAAGGTTATTAACCAATGATCTGTCAAAGCTGACAGACGGTAAGGCACTATATACAGCCATGTGTTATGAAGATGGCGGAACGGTGGATGATCTGCTTGTCTACCAAAAAGAAAAGAACAACTATTTACTTGTGATCAATGCTTCAAATATTGAAAAAGATGTGGATTGGCTGCTGAAACATCAAGGTGAGGAAGACGTTTTCATTAAAAATGTCTCTGATCAAACCGCCTTGTTAGCCCTTCAAGGACCTCTTGCTGCTGACATCATCAAAGATGTTGCGGATGAAGAGGTAACATCACTGAAGCCATTTACGTTTTTATCAAAAGCGATAATTGCGCAAAAAGAGGTGCTTGTCTCAAGAACCGGTTACACAGGAGAAGATGGCTTTGAAATCTACTGCCAGTCAGAAGATGCTGTTCACCTTTGGACCGCTTTATTAGAAGCCGGACAGCCGAAAGGACTGATCCCATGTGGACTCGGTGCACGTGACACCTTAAGATTTGAAGCAAGACTCCCGCTTTATGGCCAAGAGCTCACGAAGGATATTTCTCCTTTAGAAGGCGGCATTGGTTTTGCTGTTAAAACGGATAAAGAAGCAGATTTTATCGGAAAAGATGCACTTAAAAAACAAAAAGAAGAAGGACCGAAGCGAAAGCTTGTCGGGATTGAAATGATAGATAAGGGGATTCCGCGGACAGACTATCCGGTCTTCTCAGGAGATAAGCAGATTGGTGTAGTCACAACCGGTACACAATCTCCAACATTAAAGAAAAATATTGGGCTTGCCTTGATTGAAACATCAGAGGCACAGCTTGGGACAGAAGTAGAAGTGCAAGTTCGTAAAAAACGTCTAAAAGCCAAAATCGTCGCCACACCATTTTATAAAAGAGCCAAATAACGAGGAGGAATAGAGGATGAAGCACAGGTATTTGCCGCAAACAGAGCAAGATCAAAAAGAAATGCTGGATGTCATCGGTGTTCAGTCAATTGATGAGCTTTTCTCAGATATCCCAGAGAAAGTCAGATTCAAAGGTGCGTACAACATCAAAGAAGCCGCATCTGAAACAGAGCTGGTGCGGGAATTGTCTCGTCTTGCTGCAAAAAATAAAGATACAGTGGCTTATGCCTCGTTTTTAGGTGCTGGTGTGTATGATCATTACCAGCCTGTGATTGTCGACCATGTGATTTCACGTTCTGAATTTTATACAGCGTACACACCTTATCAGCCTGAAATTTCTCAAGGTGAATTGCAGGCAATCTTTGAATTTCAAACAATGATTGCTGAGCTGACTGGCATGGATCTTGCCAACTCCTCGATGTATGATGGCGGAACGGCATTAGCTGAAGCGGCGATGCTGGCAGCAGGACATACAAAAAAGAAAAAGATTGTGGTCTCTGAGACGGTTCATCCTGAATCAAGAGCGGTGCTGAAAACATATGCGAAAGGACAGCATATTGAAGTCGTCGAGGTACCTGCGCGAAAAGGTCAGACCGATCTAGCTGCATTAGAAGAAGCCGTCTGCGACGAAACAGCAGCGGTCCTTGTACAATACCCAAACTTCTTCGGTGTTGTTGAACCGTTAAAAGACATTGAACCGATTGCACATAAAGGGAAAAGTTTATTCATTGTCTCAAGTAACCCGCTTGCACTTGGTTTACTGACACCACCAGGAAAGCTTGGGGCAGATATTGTCGTTGGTGATGCGCAGCCATTTGGCATTCCAACTGCATTTGGCGGACCTCATTGTGGATTTTTCGCTGTGACGAAAAAATTAATGCGGAAAGTGCCGGGGCGTTTAGTCGGGCAAACAGAAGACGAGAACGGTGTGCGAGGATTTGTGCTGACCCTTCAAGCGCGAGAGCAGCATATCCGAAGAGACAAAGCGACTTCAAATATTTGTTCAAACCAAGCATTAAATGCGTTAGCCGCTTCTGTTGCGATGACGGCGCTTGGGAAAACAGGTATCAAAGACATTGCCTATCAAAACGTACAAAAAGCCCATTATGCCAAGACGCAGGCAGAAAAACATGGGTTACAGGCTGAAATAGAGGGCGCTCATTTTAATGAATTTGTGTTGAAACTGAATGAACCTGTGAAAGAAGCGAATGAGCGATTGCTTAAAAAAGGAATCATCGGCGGATATGACTTGGGACGGGATTATCCAGAGCTTCAGCAGCATATGCTCGTCGCTGTGACAGAACTAAGAACAAAAGAAGAAATTGATACGTTCATCAAGGAATTGGGGGATCGTCATGAATAAACAAGATCAGCCGCTTATTTTTGAATTATCCAAAGAAGGAAGAATTGGTTACAGCCTGCCTGATTTAGACGTACCTGAGGAGAAGCTCCCAGATTTATTTGATGAAGTGTATATCCGCCATGAAGATGCTAAGCTGCCAGAGGTTTCTGAACTGGATATTATGCGTCACTACACAGCATTATCTAGGCGTAATCACGGGGTCGATTCTGGCTTTTATCCTCTAGGCTCTTGTACGATGAAATATAATCCAAAGATTAACGAAAAGGTGGCACGTCTTGCAGGTTTCTCGCATGTGCATCCACTTCAAGAGGCAGACACTGTGCAAGGTGCATTAGAGTTACTTTATGATTTAGGTGACCATTTAGAAGAAATTACAGGAATGGACGCCGTGACATTACAGCCTGCGGCAGGAGCACATGGCGAATGGACGGGGCTCATGATGATTCGTGCATACCATGAAGCAAGAGGAGATCTTAAACGAACAAAAGTCATCGTGCCTGATTCTGCTCATGGAACAAATCCCGCATCTGCAACAGTAGCAGGATTTGAAACGATTACGGTGGCATCTAATGAACATGGGCTTGTCGATTTAGACGACCTGCGCCGTGTTGTCAATGAAGAAACGGCGGCTCTCATGCTCACAAATCCGAATACACTCGGCCTTTTTGAAGAAAATATTTTAGAAATGGCTGAAATCGTCCACGGAGCAGGCGGGAAGCTTTATTATGATGGAGCGAACTTAAATGCTGTATTAAGCAGAGCAAGACCGGGGGATATGGGATTTGATGTGGTTCACTTAAATCTTCATAAAACCTTTACAGGTCCACACGGAGGAGGAGGCCCTGGTTCAGGTCCAGTTGGCGTGAAAAAGGATTTGATTCCATATTTGCCAAAGCCAGTGCTTGTGAAGAAAGAAGGTCGTTATTTCTTTGATTACGATCGTCCAGAATCCATCGGCCGTGTGAAACCGTTCTATGGGAACTTTGGTATCAATGTCAGAGCGTATGCGTATATCCGCTCTATGGGACCAGACGGCTTAAAGGCTGTAACGGATCATGCGGTGTTGAATGCAAACTATATGATGCGCCGCTTATGTGCTCATTATGATTTGCCATTTGACCGCCACTGTAAGCATGAATTTGTCCTTTCAGGTAAACGTCAAAAGAAACTAGGTGTGCGGACACTGGATATTGCCAAACGATTACTTGATTTTGGCTATCATCCGCCAACGATTTACTTCCCGCTAAATGTAGAGGAATGTATCATGATTGAACCAACTGAAACAGAATCAAAAGAAACCCTTGATGCATTTATTGAAGCGATGATTCAAATTGCAAAAGAAGCGGAAGAGAACCCAGAAATCGTACAGGAAGCACCACATACTACCGTTGTGAAACGAATGGATGAAACAAAGGCTGCACGGAATCCAGTGCTGGTTTTTGAAAGAAAATAAAAAGACTCATGGGGGCAATAGCTCCCAGAGTCTTTTTTGTTAGTTCTTTGTTTTAATGCGGCCGCCCCATTTTTTAAAGCCGCCCTTTAAATTATAAATCTCACGACAGCCATTTTTACGTAACGTTTGAGCAGCTTTTCCGCTTCTCAAATTATTTTGGCAATAGAGATAAACAGGCTTGTCAGGGCGTATTTCATTTTTGCGCTGCTTTAATTGTGAAAGGGGAATGTTTCTTGCGCCTAAAATATGTCCACCTTCAAACTCATTTGGTTCTCTCACATCAATGAGTTGGGCTTTGCGGTAACCTTTGATAAATTCTGCTTCCGTCAGCGTTTTCATTATGCGCTGCTGATAAATGTAACTGCCGATGGAATAAAGAACGAAAAGTCCACAAAGTGAGAGGACGATATAGTTGAATATTGGCAATACGACTCGACTCCTTCTTGAGCATCAGCACAGTCACCTGTCTGATGGTACGTTTTAGACAAATACTATTATAGTAAAGCAAAAGAAACTTGTCATCATAAATGGTAAGAATTATTTTCAATTCCTTCCCTATTTGATAGACTGATGAAGAGAGAAAATCGGTGGTCACCACCATTATCTAACATTGACTACGTAAAAGAGAAGGGATTTTATATGCAAAAAGAGAAATGGTGTTTCATTGATACAGGAAACCAAGACCCAGCCTTTAACATGGCCATGGACGAAGCCTTGCTTTATTGGCATAGCGAGAAGCTGATCCCGCCTGTGATCCGTTTTTATGGTTGGAATCCAGCGACATTATCTGTTGGATATTTTCAACATGTTGAAAAAGAAATCAACATGGAAGCGGTTGAGCGCTATGGTCTTGGATTTGTTCGCAGGCCTACAGGAGGTCGCGGTGTTCTTCATGATCAGGAATTGACCTACAGTGTGATCGTGTCAGAAGAGCACCCAGAGATGCCAGCGACGGTGACAGAGGCATACCGCGTCATTTCAGAAGGGATTTTAGAGGGCTTTAAAGAACTGGGACTCGATGCGTATTTTGCCATTCCTCGTACAGAAAAAGAAAAAGAAAGCTTAAAAAATCCAAGATCGTCTGTATGTTTTGATGCGCCTTCATGGTACGAGCTTGTTGTAGAAGGCAGAAAAGTAGCAGGCAGTGCGCAAACAAGACAAAAAGGTGTGATCCTCCAGCATGGCTCGATCTTAATTGATCTTGATGAGGACAAATTGTTTGATTTATTTCTGTATCCAAACGACCGGGTGAGAGAGCGGATGCAGCGCAGCTTTAAAAACAAAGCGGTGGCGATCAATGAAATTTCAGATCGAACATGTACGATAGACGATGCGCGTGTTGCATTTAAACGAGGGTTTGAAAAAGGATTAAATATCGAGCTTGTGCCTTATGAGCTGACAGATGAAGAGTTGGCATTTGTTCATCACCTCGCCAAAACGAAATACGCCACAGATGATTGGAATTACAAGCGTTAAGACGAAGGACTCTTCTTGTTTTTTAATGGGCGATGGTGTAGAATTGTTATGATTATTAAGTAAAGGTGCATTTTGGAGGGGTTTTATGACTACACCTAGTATGGAAGATTATATTGAACAAATTTATATGCTGATAGAAGAAAAAGGATATGCAAGAGTATCTGATATTGCAGAAGCCCTCGCTGTCCATCCCTCCTCTGTAACAAAAATGGTTCAGAAGCTAGATAAAGATGAATACCTCATTTATGAGAAATATCGTGGTCTAATTTTAACCCCGAAAGGCAAAAAAATTGGAAAACGTCTCGTATACAGACATGAACTGCTAGAGCAATTTTTAAGAATCATTGGTGTAGATGAAGAGAAAATTTATGATGATGTAGAAGGTATTGAGCATCATCTCAGCTGGAACAGCATTGACCGCATCGGCGACCTCGTCCAATTCTTTGAAGAAAACGATGAGCGATCCGTTCAGCTGAAAGCGATTCAAAAGAAAAACGAACAAACAAATCAAGAATCTTAAGAAAAAGGACACCTGGCGAAGGGTGTCCTTTTAAATTGTTGACAAAGGGGTAAAATGTACTTTATTTTAGCTCTTTGTCTTCTTTTCAGCGTGAAAGAAAACCTTTGCAGTCTAGGAAGGACGAGCATCGGAGCGGAGCGAATTTGACATTCGTGAGCACCGGAGCGCAGGACTGACACCGAATGCGAGGGTTTGTCTACACGCTGAAAGGACACCTGGCGAAGGGTGTCCTTTTAGAATATAGTTCTAATGAAAGGCAAATGCTCCTACACTATTAATAGTGTGACAGAAAAGGGGGCTCCTTGATGAAGATAGATGGTGTGTTCTCAGGTGGAGGCATTAAGGGTGCAGCACTTGCAGGCGCCTATGAAGCGCTTGAAGCAAGAGGATTTCAATTTGTCCGTCTCGCTGGAACAAGTGCGGGAGCGATCATTGCTTCACTCATCGCAGCGGGTTTTACGAGTCAGGAGATTCGGGAGCTGTTAGACGAAATGGATGAGCATCAATTGCTTGACCGAAGGTGTCAATTCATCCCGTTTAAAATGCTCAGGTGGGTGTCTATTTATTGGCGTCTTGGCCTTTACAAAGGTGACCGTCTAGAAAAATGGCTGACAGACGTGTTAAAACGAAAAGGCGTCACCGTATTCGGAGATCTGAAAAAAGATACGCTCAAAATCGTCGCTTCTGATTTAACAAATGGCAAAATCCTCGTCCTTCCAGATGACCTTCCTTCCTATGGGTTAAATCCAGAACGGTTTTCTGTTGCCAGAGCCATTCGGATGAGCTGCAGTTTGCCTTATTTTTTCGAACCTGTCAAACTGAGGTCTTCAAAAGGAATTTGTACCATCGTGGATGGCGGCGTGCTCAGCAACTTTCCGATTTGGCTTTTTGCTGAAGAGAAAAAAAGACCGTTTGTCGGTGTCACATTAACCCCAAACGAAAAAGAACGCCCTCAACATTCCATCCGCAATGCGTTTGAACTGTTTGGCGCTCTATTTGAAACGATGCGTGGTGCTCATGACGAAAGACATATTGCCACAAAACACGAACGTCATATTATTTTTATCCCTGTAGAACACGTCATTGCCACTGATTTTCATCTCATGACAGAAAAGAAAAAGGCGCTCGTCGATCTAGGCAGACAGAAGGCCGAGCAATTTTTAAAGAGCTGGACATTTTAAAATAAGGCGCGATTTTTCTTTTTGTTTTTCTTGCCTTCAATGACTGTCAAATGTGTTTGGCTTTTCTTTTTGAGAAGGACGGGCTTAGACTTGTGGTCAGTCGGCACGCTTCGCAAATGAGTGACCCGGTTTTTCATCTGGCTTTTCGTTTTTGGTTTAGGCTGCTGGTAGCGACGTTTTGATTGTTTGACTGCTTTACGATAAAGATTTCCTTCTGTTCCAGTTCTTCGATTCATCAGCCATCTAAATAAGAAAAATAGAACCGCTCCAATGATCACAACTGATAGCAGCATCGTAAAGAGTCTGCTTGGATTCGTTGTGAGTAAATACACAAATCCCAAAACACCTAAAGCGAAAATAATGGTAAAAGCAGGATGTACTCGGCGATTCATAACTGTCCACCTCCGAAAGAATTTACCGGATTTATAAACTAGATCACTTGATGAGCAGAATCTGATGCTTGTTTCGCAGATGCTTCCTCTAAACGAAGAAGTTCATTAAAACTTGCAATGGCTACCTCGACTTGATCATCAGAGGGTTCTTTTGTTGTGAGCAATTGCAGCCAAAGGCCAGGATAGCCAAGCACTTTAAGCACTGGCACGTCACGGAGTTTGTTTGTGAGCTGAAGCACTTCAAATGAAATGCCCAGAACAACCGGAATAAGCGCCAAGCGATTCAGAACTCTCACCCATAAAGGATCTGTCGGTACGAGTAAATAGACGAACATGCCGACAATGACAGTGAATAAAATAAAGCTGCTGCCGCATCGATAATGCAGGCGAGATTGGCTTTGGACATTTTCCACTGTGATGTCAAGATTCTGTTCATAGCAGTTTATGACTTTATGTTCTGCCCCATGATATTGAAATACCCTTTTAATTAAAGGGGTCATGGAAATAAAGTAAATATAGCCTAATAACAGGATCAATTTAAAGAATGTTTCCACTGCAATTTGTGCGAAGTTTCCAGAAAACACCGGACGCACAAGTTCGGCTAAAAAGACAGGCACTAAAGTAAAGACAAATTTACTAAAAAGAAGAGAGAGAACTCCGATCACAGCAATGCCAAAGATCATTGATAATTTCGAGCTTTTTTGTTCTTTTTCAAGAGAATGATCTTCAGAAGGATCTAAGTCATAGCGCTCGCTGGAGAAGTTTAAGTGCTTACTGCCGTTTGCGCTTGCTTCAACAAGTGCAGCAACACCCCTGACAAAAGGGATTTTCTTAAGAAAGGCGGTTCGTTTATTGGAGGTCCGGGGAAGCTTTAAAAACTCAATCGACTCATCCTTACGCCGAATCGCTGTCACATAGTTCTTTTTACCTCCGAACATGACACCTTCCACAACTGCCTGCCCTCCATATGCTGGAGGTTTTGTTTGATTGGACATATTTCATCAACCTGCCTGTTTCCTGTAATTTACATGCATTTCCTTATACCCTTATTGTACAGGAAAAGAGGGGAAATCACTAGCTCACAGGTCGATTATCTACTAGAATTCTATCTACCTCTTTTTAGCCAGTATACCCTGTTATAAAAATTTTACACTCTCGCACGGAAATCCTTTTTTTTCATGACATTTTGGACATACTACTTGCTGGAGGTGTTCATATGAAACGTGATGAAAAGAAAAACCAAGAAGAAAAAAATCAATCAGTACAAACGTCTTCAATGGTGGCAAGGGCAGCAGCCACAGGTTTTGTCGGCGGAGTTTTTTGGGGCTTTATCGGATTTCTGACCCATATGTTTCATTTTTCAGAGGTGAGTCCAAATATGCTGTTGCAGCCATTTGTGCTTGGTGAATGGAAAAAAGGCGGACTTGGTACATTTATGAGTATTGTACTTTTAGGGATTTTATCTATTGGAGCAGCCTTTATTTATTATGGACTGCTCAAACGGATCAAAGGTTTTTGGATGGGACTGATCTATGGCGCGATTTTATGGCTGCTTGTTTTTTATGTATTTAATCCTATATTCCCCGATGTGAAGCAAGTGCAAGATTTGCAGCAAAGCACCATTGTGACGACATTTTGCCTATATATTTTATATGGCATGTTTGTCGGATACAGTATTTCATTTGAATACAATGAATTAACGAGTCAGAAGCTTGCAAGGGCACTCGGGAAAAAGACAGAATAAAGTGTAAATCCACCATTCATATGATAAAATTATTTTTGGAAACGAAAGGTTTCTAAGGAAAAAGAAACAGACATTGATATAGAGTGAATTAGGGTGAAGGAGTGGTCATATGCCTCATTTTCTAGTGCTGAATGGGCCCAACTTAAATAGGCTCGGCAAGAGAGAGCCAGGAGTTTATGGAAGTAAAACATTAACAGATTTAGAAACGGATTTGTTTCAGTTTGCAGAAAGAGCAAATATTCAATTAACGTTCTTTCAATCGAATCACGAGGGAGATCTGGTCGATGCGCTCCATGAAGCAGAAGATCAGTACGATGGCGTCGTGTTTAACCCGGGTGCTTTTACCCACTATAGCTATGCACTGAGAGATGCCATTGCAAGTATTACGTTACCTGTCATCGAAGTACATATCACAAATGTTCATAAGAGAGAGGAATTCCGCCATCATTCGGTTCTTGCTCCAGTATGCCAAGGTCAAATCGTTGGACTTGGTTTAGAAGGATATAAATTGGCGATTCGTTATTTAGTCAGTAAAGGGGGAGCAGTATCATGAAACTTGAAAAACTAAGAAAACTTTTAGCCGAATTAGACATAGATGGTTTAGTGATTACGAGCAGCTTTAATTTACATTATATGACGAGTTTTACTGGATCAGCCGGTCTTGCCATCGTTTCAAAGGATCGAGCCGCCTTTATTACGGATTTTCGTTACACGGAGCAAGCCAAGGATCAAGTAAAGGGCTATGACATCATTGAACATAAAGGAAACATTGTGGAAACTGCTGTCCAAACGGCAAACGAATTTGGGGTGAAACGTCTAGGTTTTGAACAAAACCATATGACATTTGCCACCTACCAGCAGTACTCGGGGAAAGCAAGCGGTATCGAGCTTGTTCCAGTCTCAGAATCAGTTGAAAAGTTGCGCTTGATTAAGTCTAATGAAGAGATTAAGATATTAGAGGAAGCTGCGAAGATTGCAGATCATGCCTTTGATCATATTCTCACGTACATCAAGCCGGGCCTGACAGAAATTGCGGTCATGAACGAGCTTGAATTTTTCATGAGAAAAGAAGGGGCAGAAGGATCTTCATTCGATATGATTGTTGCCTCTGGCGTTCGTTCAAGCCTGCCACACGGGAGAGCGAGCGAAAAGGTGATTGAATCTGGCGACTTGGTGACACTGGATTTCGGTGCCTATTATAAAGGCTATTGTTCAGACATGACAAGAACCATTGCTGTAGGAACACCAAGCGACAAATTAAAGGAAATTTATCATATCGTATTAGAAGCAGAAAACGCTGGTGTGGATAAAATCAAGCCAGGCTTAACAGGAAAAGAAGCTGATCGCATCACACGAGACATCATTGAAAAGTATGGCTACGGTCAATACTTCGGGCATTCGACTGGACATGGGCTTGGTATGGAAGTACATGAAGCACCTGGCCTTTCCTCACGCTCAGATGTCGTGTTAGAAGAGGGAATGGTTGTGACAGTTGAACCAGGCATTTACTTGCCGGATGTCGGCGGCGTGAGAATTGAGGATGATATTGTCCTGACAGCTGACGGCAATAAACGATTGACCCACTCACCGAAAGAACTTATCATATTATGATGGTGAAATGTAGGAGGATGACAAAATGATTTCAGTAAACGATTTTCGTACAGGCCTGACAATTGAAGTGGACGGCGGTATTTGGCGTGTAGTGGATTTCCAACACGTAAAACCAGGAAAAGGCGCAGCGTTTGTCCGTTCGAAACTGCGTAATCTGCGTACAGGTGCGATTCAAGAGAAAACATTCCGTGCAGGTGAAAAAGTAGCGAAAGCTCAAATTGAAACAAAAACAATGCAATATTTATATGCAAATGGCGATCAGCATGTATTCATGGATACAAGCTCATACGAACAACTTGAACTAAGCGAAGCGCAAATCAAAGATGAGCTCAAATATTTGCTTGAAAATATGTCTGTTCAAATCGTCATGTACGGTGATGAAACACTTGGGGTAGAACTTCCAAACACTGTAGAACTAGAAGTAGTAGAAACAGAGCCTGGTATTAAAGGTGATACGACATCAGGTGGATCAAAACCTGCAAAAACAGAAACTGGTTTAATCGTGAACGTTCCTTTCTTTGTGAACCAAGGTGATAAACTAGTGATCAATACATCTGACGGTTCATACGTTTCAAGAGCGTAATGAACGGAGAGAGACTGTAAACCTCGTGTTTACAGTCTTTTTTTATTTGAAAAATAGGACGCCTCGTTATGACACCCCTTACTCTATTCTCTCATCCATCTCTCTTCCTTTTGAAAAACAAGACTACTTCTAGCTAGTGAAGCATATAGTGTAAAAAAAGCTGGAGGTTCTATATGAAACAATTTCTCCCGGGTATACACCCATCAGTCGCTACCATGGCAGGGATGAGGTTTTTATCTGCCGCGATTGAACTGACGGCCGCCATCCTCATTTTAGTGACAAATGATGTGCGTAAAGCGGTTGTCATCAATAGTATATTAGCGATCATCGGGCCGCTCATTTTTATTATTACGATGACGATTGGAATCTACCAAATTGCAGGGCAGTTATCCTATGCGAAGCTTGTGTTTATTTTCATTGGTGTCGTATTTATTCTTGTTGGAATTTATAAGTGAAATGGCTTGGCATAATTAACGGCATGCATCATACATTTTAGAGAAGAAAAAAAGGAGGGGAATTCGTTGCGGAGTTTGTTGGATATTCTCCCGCACTCAATTGGACAAGAACTCAGCATGTTAAAAGAAGCAGAGTGGGCGCAAATAGAAGAAATCCGCATTCGCACCGATCGCCCAATTGAGCTGATGCAAGGAGGAAAACCCCGCTTTCTTTCCTATTATACAACAGGTGAAGATGCGGCTCAGTTATTAGGCAGGCTCAGTAATTACAGTATGTACACACTTGAGGAAGAGTTAAAACAGGGCTATATCACCATATCTGGCGGACATCGGGTTGGGCTTGCTGGAAAGGTCATCGTCGAAAATGGATTCGTCAAAGGTTTAAGAGATATTTCTTCATTTAATATTCGCATCGCAAAAGAGAAGATCGGAATTGCTCTGCCGTTTCTCCCTTATTTATATGAAAAACATTGGTGTAACACACTGATTATAGGTCCGCCGCAAACCGGGAAAACGACATTGCTGCGTGATCTAGCACGTCTTGTCAGTACAGGAACAACAGCCATTTCTCCTAGAAAAACAGGGATTGTAGATGAACGCTCTGAAATCGCAGGTTGTATAAGAGGAGTGCCGCAGCATTCTTTTGGGCACCGGATTGATGTACTTGATGCGTGCCCAAAGGCTGAAGGATTAATGATGATGATCAGATCCATGAGCCCAGAAGTCATCATTGTCGATGAAATCGGAAAAAGTGAAGATGTACAGGCACTGTTAGAAGCAATCCATGCGGGAGTCACCATTATCGTCTCAGCTCATGGGTATTCTCTTGAAGACTTATCTAAACGGCCATCATTTGAACCGTTATGGCAGCTTCGTGTGTTTGATCGATATGTGGAATTAAATAGAGAAAAAGGGCCTGGCACGATCGGACGGATATTTGACCAAGAGGGACAAGAGCTGAAGCGGAGGCGGGGAGTGGACGTATGTTAAAGCTTATTGGTGCTATTTTCATTGTTGCGGCTACGACATGGGGAGGATTCGAGTTTGCAAAGCGGTACAGTGATCGGCCAAAGCAAATCCGCCAGCTCCGGTTTGCACTCCAATCTCTTGAAGCTGAAATTATGTATGGTCAAACACCTTTAGCTAGAGCCGCTGACCAAATTGCGTCCCAAGTAGGACCGCCTGTGAATCGGCTATTTGAACAATTTGCAGAAAAACTCAACGTCGGAACCTTTTCTGCGAGGCATGCATGGAATGAAAGTCTAGAGGATGTATGGAAAAAAACCGTATTAAAAAAAGGCGAATATGAGGCGCTGAAGCACTTTGGAGAAACCCTTGGTCAGCATGATGTGACGGCTCAGCAAAAATATATCAAGCTAGCTTTAGGCCATTTGGAATCAGAGGAGAAAGAAGCTGAAGTTGCCCAAGCGAAAAATGAAAAAATGGTGAGAAGTCTTGGTTTTCTAAGTGGGTTACTACTGATTCTGTTATTGATGTGAGAGGAAGGGAGTCGAGAGCATGGGCGTTGATGTAAACGTCATTTTCCAAATTGCGGGAGTGGGTATCGTCGTGGCTTTTCTCCATACGATTTTAGATCAAATGGGGAAAAAAGAGTACGCACAGTGGGTCACACTGCTTGGATTTATCTACATTTTATTTATGGTTGCTACCATTGTGGATGATTTGTTTAAGAAGATTAAAGCCGTATTTCTATTTCAAGGATAGGGGAGGGCTTACAAATCGAAATTATTCAAATTGTTGGACTTGGTTTAATCGCTACTTTTCTAGCATTAATCGTCAAAGAACAAAAGCCAACCTTTGCCTTTATGCTTGTTGTGTTTACTGGGTGTGTCATTTTCCTTTATTTAATCGATCAAATCTATGCCATTATCTCCATGATTGAAAAAATTGCAGCAAGTGCAGGCGTCAATATGAAATACGTTGAAACCATTTTGAAAATCATTGGCATTGCCTATATTGCAGAATTTGGTGCCCAGCTCACAAAGGATGCTGGACAAGGCGCCATCGCTTCAAAAATAGAGCTTGGCGGCAAGATTCTTATTTTGGTCATGGCGGTACCGATTTTAACGGTCATCATTGAGACGATCCTAGGTATGATCCCGTCCATGACTTGATGGAAAAGAGGTGATGATGATGAAACGGGTGACAGCTGTGCTGGGGTTTATGATGTTCTTTTGGATGATCGTTCCGTATGCAGGTGCAGAAGAAAGTGTGCCTTTATCAAGTGAAGAACCGGTCGCAGAAGAAGTTGCGGGTGGACAGGCTGATGCCTTAGAGCTTCATTCTATCAGTGACTTTTGGGAAACGATATTGGACGAGTATGGCGGCTTTCTGCCTGAAAGCCAAAAAGGTACTGTGAAGGAAATGATCGATGGCGATAAAGAGCTGTCTCCCCAAACGTGGCTGAAGGCTTTTGTTCATTATCTGTTTCATGAGCTGATTGCCAATGGAAAGCTCTTAGGCACACTTATATTACTTACCATCTTTTGTTCGCTTTTGCAGCTTTTGCAAAATGCGTTTGAACAAAGCACTGTTAGTAAAGTTGCATACGCTCTTGTTTATATGGTGCTTATCATTATTGCATTAAACAGTTTTCATGTTGCGATCTCTTATGCAACAGAAGCCATTCAAACGATGACTAGTTTTATTCTTGCTCTTATTCCTCTTTTATTAGCACTTATTGCCTCATCAGGCGGGCTTGTCTCAGCCGGATTCTTTCATCCTGTGATTTTGTTTTTAATGAACACGAGCGGTGTTTTTATTCAATATGTCGTTCTTCCGCTCATCTTTTTATCAGCGATCTTGAGCATAGTCAGTACATTGACCGAAGAATACAAAGTGACCCAGCTTGCCCAGCTGTTAAGAAATGTCGCCATTGGGGGGCTCGCTGTTTTTTTAACTGTATTCCTCGGCGTCATTTCTGTACAGGGGGCATCTGCTGCTATCACTGATGGAATCGCTCTTCGCACAGCCAAGTTTATTACCGGAAATTTCATCCCTGTCCTTGGCAGAATGTTTACTGATGCGACAGATACCGTTATCAGCGCCTCTGTGCTGCTGAAAAATACGGTTGGCCTTGTAGGCGTCGCCATTTTGATTTCAATTGCGGCTTTCCCAGCGATTAAAGTGCTGTCGCTCGCTCTGATTTATAAACTGGCCGCTGCGATTCTTCAGCCATTAGGGGGCGGGCCGATTATTAGCTGCCTTGATGTCATTTCAAAAAGTGTTCTTTATATATTTGCTGCATTAGCTGTTGTATCGCTTATGTTCTTTTTAAGCATTACCGTTATCATCACAGCTGGCAACCTCACCATGATGATGAAGTAAGGAGGGGACACCATTTGAGTTTTCTCACAGAATGGATCACAAGTATTATCCTATTTATTTTATTTGCGATTGTGATTGATCTTTTGCTTCCCAATTCAAGCATGCAGAAGTATGCAAAAATGGTCGTCAGCTTATTGTTAATTGTCGTGATGCTCAATCCGATCTTTGCGTTATTCCGGGCAGATCCGGACCAAATTTTCTCAGAAATCATGAAAGGGAAGGACCAAGCGCAATCAGAAGAAATAAAAAATCAGATGAATTTAGAAAAAAAAGAAATACAAGCTTCACAGCGTGCATATATTTTAAAGCAAATGGCTGTCCAACTAGAAAAAAGCGCAAAGGAGCCACTGGAGAAGGAGAGCTATGAAATGAAACACGTAGAAGTGTTGGCAGATGAGGAGCACCTTGATCAGAATATGGAGGCAGATCAATTTCGCATCAAAGCAGTCCTTGTCCCGCTCACAGGTGATGCTGTAGAAACGGTGGCAAAGGTCGACATTGATCTCTCCAGGAAAAAGGAGGAAAGCGCCGAGACGTCAGCAAAAGAGATGGCGAGGGTGAAAGAGACGCTTGCAGATGTTTGGAATACACGGCCTGAACACATTGCGCTCAACATTGAGGGAGGTGACGCAGCAGATCATGAATAACAAGGACTGGAGACAAAAACTGAAATCAATGTTCCAAGCACCTGAAAAAGGTGAAGGGAAACCAAAATTAACGAAGCACCATTACTTACTGCTTGTCTTCATCATCGGCGTGTCATTCATGTTAGTCAGTCAAATTTTGTCACCGCCATCAAGCAAACAAGAGGCTGCTGTTCCTGCGTCTAAAAAAACATCCTCAGAAGAGCAGGCGGTGTTCAAACCATCCTCTTCAGGTAAGTCAAACAACTCGATAGAGGATGTTGAACAAGAATACGAAAATCAGCTGAAAGAAATTTTAGAAACGATCATTGGTGTTGAGGATGTATCCATCGTGGTAAATGTAGACGCAACTTCTTTAAAAGTGTTTGAAAAAAACAAATCCAATAAAAGCACTACGACCGAGGAAACAGACAAAGAAGGCGGCGTGCGAAGTGTCACGGATCAAACAAAAGAAGAAGAGATTGTCATTATTAAAAATGGAAATGAAGAAACACCTGTTGTTGTCCAAACGAAAAAGCCAGACATTCGAGGTGTCCTCGTTGTTGCTCAAGGAGTAGACAACGTTCAAATAAAGAAAACCATCATTGAAGCGGTTACACGAGTGCTTGATGTACCGAGCCATAGAGTGGCTGTTGCCCCTAAAAAAATCAAGGAGGATTCGGAATGATGTTAAAAAAACAAACGGTTTGGCTATTAACGATGCTAAGTTTAGTTGTCGTATTAAGTGTGTACTATATCATGTCCCCACAAGGTGAGAATGCTGTGACAGTAGAAGATACAAAATCAAAAGGAATGGAAGAGAAAAAGACTGAGCCAGAAAAAGGGACTGATAAAGGAACCGAAAAGAACGCAGAAGAGAAATCAACTGACAAAGAAACCAATGCGAAACAAGAAGATGTTGAAACAAGTGGAGAAGAAGGAAAGGCTGTATCAGAGCAGACCGACGATGAACTTTTCACAACCTACAGACTTGAACTGGAAGATAAGCGCAGCAAGCAGCGTGAAGAGTATAACGAAATCGTGTCTAGCGATGATGCAACAGCGCAAGAAAAAAGTGAAGCTTATGATCAAATGACAGCGCTTAGTGAGGCAGAAGGAACAGAGCGTCAGCTGGAGACATTAATCAAAACAAAAGGATATAAAGATGCGCTCGTCAGTGCAGAAGGAGATAAAGTGAACATCACGGTTCGTTCTGATAAAAAATCAAAGTCCCAAGCAGCAGATATTATTGATTTGGTCACAAAAGAAATGAGAGGGCTTGATAACGTAGCCGTCACTTTTGAGCCATCGAATCAATAAAAAATGCACAAGCGCCCTTTTCTGAAAAGGGCGTTTTTTCATGCGGGTTGACGCCCTTTTTCAGGTGCTTGCGCGAGGTGTCTCATCACATTAATAGTTGAATTCAACGAAATCCTCCTGTAAGATGGTTATAGTATGTACTTTTAGTACTAGCCTATAAAAAAAGATAAATCCATACATAGGGGTGCAAATCCATGTTAAAAATTGAAGAGATTCATGAACTAATTAAATTAATTGACGAATCAACAATTGATGAATTTACGTACGAAAATGAAGGCGCAAAAATCAAGTTAAAGAAAAATAAAGAAGTCGTTCAGCAAGTTGCGGCACAAGCACCAGTGGCTCCTGTCCAAGCAGCTCCAGCTCAACAAGCTCCTAAAGCACAAGCTCCAGCTCAGACCGAAGCCCCTGCACAAGAGGCAACTGCGTCTGAAAACCTGCATAAAATCACATCCCCAATGGTTGGCACATTTTACGCTTCTTCTTCACCAGAAGCAGATCCATATGTGACAACAGGTTCTAAAGTGAAGGAAAACTCAGTTGTATGTATCGTTGAAGCGATGAAACTGTTTAATGAAATCGAAGCAGAAGTAAAAGGCGAAATCGTCGAAGTATTAGCTGAAAACGGTCAGCTTGTAGAATTCGGACAACCCCTCTTTCTAGTGAAAGCAGAGTAAGGAGTACGATCATGATTAAAAAGCTATTAATTGCAAACAGAGGAGAAATCGCAGTTAGAATCATCCGTGCTTGTAAAGAGCTTGGAATTGAAACAGTTGCGGTATTTTCTGAAGCGGATCGTGATGCGCTGCATGTTCAAATGGCTGATGAAGCATATTGCATCGGACCGACTGCTTCAAAAGATAGTTATTTAAATGTGACAAATATTGTCAGTGTGGCAAAACTAACAGGTACAGATGCCATCCATCCAGGATATGGTTTCCTTGCTGAAAATGCAGACTTTGCAGAGCTTTGCGAGGAATGTAATGTCATCTTTGTTGGACCAACTGCGTCAGCAATTTCCAAAATGGGAACGAAAGATGTGGCAAGAGAAACAATGAAGCAAGCTGGAGTTCCAATTGTCCCTGGTTCTCAAGGAATTGTAAAAGATCTTGATGATGCTGTTTCAACAGCAGCTAGTATTGGGTATCCTGTCATTATTAAAGCAACTGCAGGCGGCGGTGGTAAAGGTATCCGTGTGGCTCGCACAGAAGAAGAGCTCATTAACGGTGTCACCATCACGCAGCAGGAAGCAGCACAAAACTTCGGGAACCCAGGTGTCTATTTGGAGAAATTCATTGAAGACTTTAGACACGTTGAAATTCAAGTCCTTGCTGATCAGCATGGGAATACCATTCACTTAGGTGAACGTGATTGTTCTATCCAAAGAAGAATGCAAAAGCTTCTGGAAGAAACGCCATCACCTGCACTAAATGCAGATATTCGTGAGCAAATGGGTGAAGCTGCCGTAAAAGCAGCCGAAGCTGTTGAATACACAGGTGCCGGAACGGTTGAATTCATTTACGATTATAATGAAGAGAAGTTTTACTTCATGGAAATGAATACACGTATCCAAGTAGAGCATCCTGTAACGGAAATGGTCACTGGTGTTGATTTGATCAAAGAACAGATCAAAGTAGCTTCAGGTGAAAAGCTTTCCCTTACGCAAGAGGATGTCGTATACGAAGGCTGGGCGATTGAATGTCGTATTAACGCAGAGAACCCTGAGAAAAATTTCATGCCTTCTGCTGGTGAAATTAAAATGTACCTTCCGCCAGGCGGTTTAGGAGTACGTATTGATTCTGCCGCTTACCCTGGTTATGTGATTCCGCCATATTACGATAGTATGATTGCGAAAGTGATCACATATGGTAAAACGAGAGAAGAAGCAATTGCAAGAATGAAACGTGCGCTTCAAGAATTCGTCATTGAAGGAGTCTACACAACGATTCCATTCCACCTCAGATTACTAGAGCACGAAACATTTGTGAGCGGTAATTTTAATACGAAGTTTTTAGAAACGTATCAAATTATGAAATAATAACAGCTTTCGGAGGTGAATGATCGTGTCAGAAAACAATTTGCTTGAAATGAACCTTGATGAAGATCAATTGGGAAAAGTGCAAATTGCGCCAGAAGTGATTGAAGTCATTGCTGGGATCGCTGCATCAGAGGTCGAAGGAATTGCGGAAATGCGCGGCAACTTCGCTGCTGATGTGGCAGAACGCTTTGGGAAGAAAAATCACCGTAAAGGTGTGAAAGTAGATGTCTCTGATGAAGGCATCACAATTGATGTGTATTGTGTGGTTGAATTTGGCCTATCCATTCCAAAGGTATCCACTGCTGTTCAAGAAAATATCCGTCAAACCCTTTTAAACATGACGGCCTTAACGATTAATGAAATCAACATTCATGTCGTTGGCATTCAATTTGATACAAAAACAGCTGAAGCTGAAGTTGATCAAGAAATGTAAAAAGGGTTGAAGTGAAACCAAGGAGGCATTGCCTCTTTGGTTTTTTAAAGCCCATTTTTGGGAAAATTCCACATGATGATTACGTCACGCATGGAGTGATTCGTTTTTCGTCACAGCTCGCATGGATCTTGGTGCGACTGCGGTCAAAATATGTTATGATCTCTGTATGGCTTAACGACAAGCGGATAAAGTGGTTAAAGGAGTAAATAATGAAAAGAAGAACTGCAAGAGAAAAGGCGCTACAAACATTATTTCAAATTGATGTCAGCAATATTGATCCGAAAGAGGCCATTACACATGCGCTGGATGAACAAGAATCAGATCCTTTTTTCGAGGAACTGGTTTTCGGTGTGCTCGAACAAAAGGACAAGCTCGATGACATGATTTCACAGCATCTTGTGAATTGGAAACTTGATCGTATTGCGAACGTAGACAGAGCCATTTTAAGGCTGTCTGTGTACGAAATGGTATATCAAGAAGATATCCCGGTGAGTGTTTCAATGAATGAAGCCATTGAACTGGCTAAATTGTTCGGTGACGATAAGGCGCCGAAATTTGTAAATGGTGTACTTTCAAACATTAAAAACGACCTAAAGCAGCAATAGGAGGATTCGACATGACAGCAACAATCATCGATGGAAAAGAAACAGCAAAAGAAAAGCGTGAACAATTAGCAAAAGAAGTAGAAGAGCTAAAACAAAAAGGAGTCACACCTGGTCTTGCCGTTATTCTAATCGGTGATGATCCGGCTTCACTTTCTTACGTACGCGGGAAGAAAAAAGCAGCAGAAGCCATGGGCATGCATTTCCAGCTTGATCATTTAGATGCTTCTTTAACAGAAGAGGAATTGCTAAAGATGATTGATCAGTACAATGCGAATGATCAATTCCACGGAATTCTTGTTCAGCTTCCACTGCCAAAACACATTTCTGAAAAAGCCGTCATTGAACGAATTTCACCAGAGAAAGACGTAGATGGTTTTCATCCGCTGAATATCGGGAAAATGCTACTTGGGGAAGACACATTCCTCCCTTGCACACCAGCAGGTATTGTTGAATTATTGAACAAAACAGGTGTGGATCTCTCTGGCAAAGAAGTGGTCGTTGTAGGACGGAGCAATATCGTCGGCAAACCAGTTGGACAATTGCTATTAAACGAAAATGCAACCGTCACCTACTGTCATTCAAGAACGGCGAACATTTCAGAACATACGTTAAAAGCGGACATTTTAGTTGTTGCCGTCGGTCGAGCAAACTTTATTAAAGCTGACCAAATTAAAGAAGGCGCTATTGTCATTGATGTAGGAGTCAATCGTCTAGAAACAGGGAAACTTGTAGGGGACGTTGACTTTGAAGCAGCAAAAGAAAAAGCTTCTTACATCACACCAGTCCCTGGCGGAGTGGGCCCAATGACAATTACGATGCTTGCACACAATACGGTTAAATCAGCAAAACGTACATTATCATAAGCTTGATCCATTCATCCACCTGCGTGCTGCCGGTGGATGAATGTGCGTTTTTGAAGAGGAGGAATACGTCATGAGTGAAAAAGCCTTTGTGACGGTCACAGCCCTTACAAAATACATAAAAAGAAAATTTGATGTTGACCCTCATTTAGAAGATATTTGGATCAAAGGTGAGTTATCAAATGTGAAGATTCATTCAAGAGGTCATGTTTATTTCACCTTAAAGGACGAAAATGCACGTATGCAAGCTGTTATGTTCCAGCGCTCCGCGTCCAAGCTACCTTTTTCACCAAAGAGCGGAATGAAAGTGTTCGTACGTGGCGGAATTCAAGTCTACGAACCGAGCGGAAGCTATCAATTATATGCAAAAGAAATGCAGCCTGATGGTGTTGGTGCTCTTCATCTTGCCTATGAAGAGCTGAAGAAGAAACTAGCAAGTGAAGGTTTATTTGATGAGCGCTATAAAAAAACAATTCCTGAATATCCAGAGGTTGTTGGTGTCATTACATCCCCAACAGGAGCAGCTGTTCGAGATGTCATTACCACGATCAATCGGCGCTATCAGCAGGCCAAGATCATTGTGCTTCCGGCATTAGTCCAAGGAGAAAATGCTCCGCGTTCGATTGTGGAACGGATTAAAGAAGCCAATGAAAAACAGCTTTGTGATGTCTTGATTGTCGGGAGAGGCGGAGGATCGATTGAAGAACTTTGGGCCTTTAATGAAGAAGCAGTCGCAAGAGCGATCTTCGCATCAGACATTCCAATCATTTCTGCAGTTGGGCACGAAACAGACTTTACCATTAGTGATTTCACTGCAGACATGAGAGCACCCACACCAACAGGAGCAGCAGAACTAGCTGTTCCAAGCACCGCTGATTTAATTGAACGAATCAAATCAATCGACATTCGGTTAACAAGAGCAGTAAAAAATCGAACGTCACAAGCAAAAGACCGTCTTGTGGCACTTCAATCCTCTTATGCTTTCCGATTTCCAAAACGATTACAAGAGCAAAAAGAGCAGCAATTCGATATGGTATTTGATCGTTTTCAAAAACAGCTGACAAGACAAATGGAACAAAAACGCAGTCAACTTGACCGCCAAACATATAGACTGAAGCCGCTTCATCCAAAAGAGCAGCTGCTTCAGGCGAAAAAACGTCACGCCAATGAAACAGAACAGCTCGTTCGGAGCATGAATGTGCAAATGAAAACAATTCATTCGCAGTTCCAATCGGTTCTTGGTAAACTAAATGCATTAAATCCGCTTCAAGTCATGGAAAGAGGCTATAGTTTAGCTTATAAAGAAGATGAGCTCATTAAAAGTGTGAATCAAGTAGAAACGAAGGATCAACTGACGATTACAATGAAGGATGGACGTCTGATTTGTGAGGTTATTGAGAAGGAGGGCAATCATCATGACAGAATCAAATAAACAAAAAGAAGAACAAATGACATTTGAAGAGGCCATGAAAGGACTTGAAGAGATTGTGGGAAAGCTCGAAGAAGGCGATGTACCGCTAGAACAAGCTATTCACTATTTCCAAGAGGGTATGACACTCTCAAAACTTTGCCATGAAAAATTACAGCATGTTGAAAAGCAAATGGATTTCATTTTAAAAGAGGACGGTGAACTGGCTCCTTTTTCTGTGAAGGAGGCAGATGCTGGTGACAAGTAACTTAAACGAATTTTTAACAACACGAAAACAAGCAATTGAAGACTATTTATTTACATATGTGCAGGAATTGTCTATTCCAGAAGACCTGAAATCTTCTATGCTTTATTCTCTGAAAGCTGGCGGAAAAAGACTGCGTCCTGTGCTTGTTCTTGCTCTTTTAAATGCGTATGGAAAAAGGGAAGAAGACGGTATACCAGTAGGCTGTGCAGTGGAAATGATTCATACGTATTCCTTGATACATGATGATCTTCCTTGTATGGATGATGATGATCTGCGCCGAGGAAAGCCGACCAACCATAAAGTATACGGCGAGGCAACAGCCGTTCTTGCAGGTGATGCGCTGCTCACTGAAAGCTTCCGTCTGATTACATCGCAATTATCTGACGATGTACCTGCTGATCAAAAGCTTCGAATCATCGATGAACTTGTTACATCAGCAGGTGCACTCGGAATGGTTGGCGGGCAATTTGATGATATGGAAGCAGAACAGAAACAAATCCCTCTTTCTGAATTAGAATCGATTCATGCCCGCAAAACAGGAAAGCTACTCACCTTTAGTGTGGTTGCAGGTGCGATACTGGCAGGTGCATCTGATGATGAGATCGAAAAGCTGAGAGAATTCAGCTATCATATTGGCATTGCTTTTCAAATCCGTGATGATATTTTAGATCTTGAAGGCAGCGAAGAGAAAATAGGAAAGCGGATCGGCTCCGATACAGCAAATGAAAAGTCGACATATCCTTCTTTATTAACGCTTTCAGGAGCAAAAGAAAAGCTGGATGAACATATCACTCGTGCGAAAGAAATTGTCTCAAATCTTGAGTTGGAGCAAAACTTGCTGCATGATTTATGCGATCTGATTGCCTCACGAGATCACTAAAAACAGCCTAGATTTGAGGGTCCTCGAGCAATTGTGGTAAACTGTAAACAGTTTATCATGATGAGACAACTCTTATTCCTGAATTGGTTTTCATAGGAATAAGGCATTATATATGTAGATAGAAATTTTGTTGAAAGCGAGTTGATCCTGATTGGATCTTTTATCAATAAAAAATCCAACGTTTCTAAAAGGAATGTCAAATGCAGAATTAGAGGAGCTGAGTGCGGACATTCGCACGTTTTTAATTGAGTCGTTAGCGAACTCTGGTGGGCACATTGGTCCAAACCTTGGTGTCGTTGAACTTACTGTTGCACTTCACAAAGTATTTGACAGCCCGAAAGACAAATTTCTTTGGGATGTTGGACATCAGTCTTACGTTCACAAGCTGTTAACTGGAAGAGGCGCCGAGTTTGATACGCTTCGTCAATATAAAGGGCTCTGCGGTTTCCCTAAACGAAATGAAAGTGAACATGATGTTTGGGAGACTGGACACAGTTCAACCTCATTATCTGGTGCAATGGGAATGGCGGCAGCGCGTGACATTAAAGGAACAGATGAATACATTCTCCCGATTATCGGCGATGGTGCACTAACCGGCGGTATGGCGTTAGAAGCACTGAACCATATCGGGGATGAAAAAAAAGACATGATTGTGATCTTAAACGACAATGAAATGAGTATTGCGCCAAACGTTGGTGCGATCCATACAATGCTTGGCAGACTACGTACAGCTGGTAAATACCAATGGGTAAAGGACGAGCTTGAATATTTATTCAAGCGTATCCCAGCAGTAGGCGGGAAGCTTGCTGCAACAGCAGAACGTATCAAGGACAGTCTGAAATATTTGCTTGTCTCTGGTATGTTCTTTGAGGAAATGGGCTTTACTTACTTAGGACCAGTAGACGGACATTCCTATGAAGATTTGTTTGAGAATCTTGAGTACGCAAAGAAAACAAAAGGCCCGGTTCTCCTTCATGTCATCACGAAAAAAGGAAAAGGCTATAAGCCGGCCGAATCTGATAAGATCGGCACATGGCACGGAACAGGCCCATACAAAATCGACACAGGTGACTTTGTAAAACCGACAGCAGCTGCACCGTCGTGGAGTGGTCTCGTCAGTGAAACCGTCAGAAAGCTGGCACGGGAAGATGAGCGGATTGTCGCGATTACACCTGCAATGCCCGTTGGCTCAAAGCTTGAAGGATTTGCAAAAGAATTCCCTGAGCGAATGTTTGATGTTGGAATTGCAGAGCAGCACGCTGCAACAATGGCAGCTGGACTTGCTACACAGGACATGAAGCCATTTTTAGCGATTTATTCAACGTTCCTTCAAAGAGCCTATGACCAAGTGTTGCATGATATTTGCCGTCAAAATCTCAATGTGTTCATTGGAATTGACCGTGCAGGTCTTGTCGGTGCAGATGGAGAAACACATCAAGGTGTGTTTGACATTGCTTTCATGCGTCATATGCCGAATATGGTTCTCATGATGCCAAAGGATGAAAATGAAGGACAGCATATGGTCAACACAGCCATTCAATATGATGATGGTCCAATCGCCATGCGCTTCCCGCGTGGAAATGGACTAGGCGTCAAAATGGATGAACAGCTGAAAACCATCCCAATTGGTTCTTGGGAAGTTCTTCGTCCCGGGAAAGATGCTGTCATTTTAACATTCGGTACAACCATTAAAATGGCGCTGCAGGCAGAAGAAGAACTGCAAAAAGAAGGGAAATCAATCCGTGTTGTCAATGCACGTTTCATTAAGCCTCTTGATGAAGGCATGTTAAATGAGATACTGTCTGAAGGTTTGCCAATTTTAACAATAGAAGAAGCGGTGCTTCAGGGTGGATTTGGCAGCAGCGTTTTAGAATATATACACGATAAGAAAGCATCTCATATCAAAGTAGAACGTATGGGCATTCCAGATGAATTTATTGAGCATGGAAGTGTCGATGCGCTACTTGAGGAAATTGGACTGACGAAAACACAGGTTGCTGAAACATTGCGTGACCTGCTTCCCGCAGCACCAAGAAAAGGAATTGGATCATGACATCAAAGAAAGAACGACTTGACGTTTTATTAGTCGAACAAGGACTAATGGAAACGAGAGAGAAAGCAAAACGCGCCATTATGGCAGGGATCGTTTACTCAAATGAAAACCGTTTGGATAAGCCAGGAGAAAAAATCGCTCGTGATACCCCGCTGACTGTGAAGGGGAATCCGCTGAAATATGTCAGCCGAGGTGGGCTAAAGCTCGAAAAGGCACTTCAGGAATTTGATTTAACCGTTGAAGGAAAGCTTTTAATTGATATCGGCTCATCAACAGGGGGATTTACAGATTGCGCACTCCAAAATGGAGCAGTCAAATCCTATGCTGTGGATGTTGGTTACAATCAGCTTGCGTGGAAATTACGACAGGATGATCGGGTGATCGTCATGGAACGCACCAACTTCCGCCATTCTGTTCCGGCAGATTTCACCGAAGGATTACCAGAGGTTGCATCTATTGATGTATCATTTATCTCGCTCAAACTCATTCTTCCCGCACTAAAGCATATTCTTATCCCAGGCGGCGACTGTATTGCGCTAGTGAAGCCGCAGTTTGAAGCGGGCAGAGAGCTTGTTGGAAAAAAAGGCATTGTGCGAGAACCTTCTGTACATCTTGGTGTGCTAGAAGAAATGAATCAATTTGCTGCAAAAGAAGGCTATGATGTAAAGGATGTTTCGTTTTCACCGATTACAGGCGGAGATGGAAATATCGAATTTCTCCTCCACTTGGTCCTGCATCCCGATCAAGAAGAGAATACGGCACTTCCAGTATCTGAACTTGAAAAAGTCGTCAAAGAAGCCCATGCCGTATTGAAAGAAAAGAAAAACAGTCCTGAGCCGGCTGACACATGAATTATTGAAACAAAAGGAATAATAGCTCGCTATTATTCCTTTTAGATTGTTGACAAAGGGCTAAAATGAACTTGATTTTAGCCCTTTGTCTTCTTTTCAGCGTGATAGAAAACCTTTGCAGCCCTAGGAAGGACGAGTACTGGCGCGGAGCGAATTTGGGATTCGTGAGCACCAGAGCGCAGGACTGACAAAGAATGCGAGGGTTTGTCTACATGCTGAACGGAATAATCGCTCGCTATTATTCCTTTTTACATGGTCAAAAGATCAGAATTGACCGTTTCTCACGTAATGCTTGTTTTTTGAAGTGTGCATCATATAACATAGAACGTAAAGACAAACTGAGATTCTAACGCCTAGGGGGGTCAAAATGAACAAAGGTCAAAGACATATTAAGATTAGAGAAATTATCGCAAGCCAAGAAATCGAAACACAAGACGAATTAGTCGATATTTTGAAAGCGGATGGATATAACATCACACAGGCGACCGTATCAAGAGATATCAAAGAACTGCATTTAGTCAAAGTGCCAACAAATAACGGAACATATAAATACAGCCTTCCTGCAGATCAGCGGTTTAACCCGCTATCGAAATTAAAGCGTTCCTTAATGGACGCATTTATTAAAATGGATGCTGCCAGTCATTTAATCGTTTTAAAAACAATGCCTGGGAACGCTCAAGCCATCGGTGCTTTAATGGATAATTTAGATTGGGAAGAAATTATGGGAACCATTTGTGGGGATGATACCATCTTAATCATTTGCCGCACGCCAGATGATACGGATACCGTTTCGTCCAAAATTTTAGAGCTTCTATAAAGAGATCAGGTTTACAAAAAGAGGTGTCAAATGAGTGTTAGCAGAACTAACCATTAAAAACTTTGCAATCATTGAGGAGTTAACGGTTTCGTTTGAAAAAGGACTCACAGTTCTAACAGGGGAAACAGGTGCCGGAAAATCAATCATGATTGACGCTGTCTCACTTCTCGTAGGGGGAAGAGGATCATCCGAATTTGTCCGTTATGGCGAAAAAAAAGCAGAGCTGGAAGGTCTTTTTCTTGTACCAGCAGATCATCCTGTATTTGCCCTTTGTGAGGAGCAAGGCATTGATGCATCTGATGAAATGATGATTCTTCGCCGTGATATCAATCAAAGCGGGAAAAGCATTTGCCGCATTAATGGTAAGCTTGTCACCATCTCGCTTTTAAGAGAAGTTGGCCGGCTTTTGCTTGATATACATGGACAGCACGATAATCAGCTGTTAATGGAGGATGAAAATCATTTGCATTTGCTTGATCAATTTGGAGCAGAAGAAATTGCACCTGCTCTCTCGCAGTATCAAGAAGCGTATGATCAATATATGAAGACGGCGCAAAAACTCAAACAGCTGTCTGAAAATGAACAAGAAATGGTTCACCGGTTAGACTTATTGCAATTTCAGCTGGAAGAGATTGAAGCGGCACAATTAGAGCCTGGGGAAGATGAGAAACTTCAAGAGGAACGTCATCAAATCAGCAATTTTGAAAAAATCTTTTCCTCGCTTCAAAACGCGTATAATGCTCTGCGTAATGAGCAGGGAGGACTTGATTGGGTTGGGATGGCTTCAAGCGAGCTTGAGCAAGTTTCTGAGATCAATGACGATCTGAAAAAGCTCTCTGAGCAAGTGTCAAACTCCTATTATTTATTAGAAGATTCTACTTTTCAAATGCGCAGCATGCTTGATCAATTAGAATTTGACCCAGCCCGTCTTGATTTTATAGAGTCTAGGCTAAATGAGATGAAGCAGCTGAAGCGAAAGTACGGCACAACCGTTGAGGAAATTTTAGAATATGCGGCTAAGATTGAAGAGGAGATAGACCAAATCCAAAATCGAGACAGCCATTTGCAGACACTTAAAAACAAACTTGATGCGATAAGCCGGGATGCATTGCTTGAAGCGCTCAACGTGTCAGAGCTCCGTAAAAAATGGGCGAAAAAACTGGCGAAGCACATTCAAGCTGAATTGAAGGATTTATATATGGAGAAGTCTTCTTTTGATACCGCTTTTACGATTCGATATGCACCTTTTGGCAGTACGGACTGCCCGCTTTTAGATGGAAAACCCGTACAGCTCGGGAAAAATGGCATAGATCAAGCGCAATTTGTCATTTCTACAAATCCGGGTGAACCGATGAAATCTTTGTCAAAAGTAGCATCTGGAGGAGAAATTTCACGTGTCATGCTGGCAGTGAAAAGTATTTTCTCAGCGAAACAAGAAGTGACGTCCATTATATTTGATGAAGTGGATACGGGTGTTAGCGGCAGAGTCGCACAAGCCATTGCTGAAAAAATTTATAAAGTAGCAGCAGGCTCACAAGTACTCTGTATTACCCATCTGCCGCAAGTTGCAGCAATGGCTGATACACATCTTTTTATTTCAAAACGCGCTAAAGCTGGTAGAACAATGACGAACGTCAAACCACTCAGTGATGATGAAAAAGTGAGTGAAATTGGCCGAATGATTGCTGGTGTAGAAGTCACTGAGCTCACAAAACAGCATGCAAAAGAATTACTGCACCAAGCAAATGATGTCAAAACGACAGGGTAGCTGAAACAACAGCTGCCTTTTTTATATTGTCTCATATTCGCCGTATATACGCATGAAATCGTCTTTTTCTTTTATCAATTTATCCAATCATTTTCTAAAGGTGTCGGTTATAAATCCTCGCTAAGAAGGCAAAAGTAAAGATGTAGCCAAAACATTAATGTTCTGGTGTGGGTAAGGAGCGAGGAGAGTGAAAAATGAATGCCCGAAAAGATGAGAAAAGCCATTGGTGTGATTCTCCTTGTTTCTTTAATAAGTACAGGGTTTATGAGCATAGTGAAGGAATATATCAGCATTCCAACAACTGTCGCAGTATTTGAACACGAGAAGCATTCGATTGATACGTCCATTGAAGCGTCAGCCAATGCTTCTTCACCAGCCTTTAGTCTTTCAGAGAAAAAGAATCAACTTGAAGTAACGGGACAAAAGGCGGGAAAAGCCGAAATTGTTTATGATTTTAAAGGATTTCCTATTAAGAAAACAAAAGTCGATGTTCTTCCCGAATTAAAAGTCATTCCTGGAGGACAATCCATTGGCGTCAAACTCCATTCTGTCGGAGTTCTCGTTGTCGGTTTTCATCAAATCACAACAGCAGACGGCAAAAAATCACCAGGTGAAGCTGCAGGCATTCAATCAGGGGATATGATCATTGAGATCAATGGTCAGAAAATGGAGAAGATGAATGACCTCACCCCATTTATTCAGAAAGCCGGAAAAACGGGGGAAACCCTTCATTTACTCATAAAAAGAGACCATAAAACCTTTCAAACGACATTAACACCCGCGAAAGATGCAAGTGAAGGTACTTATCGAATCGGTCTTTATATTCGTGATTCCGCAGCAGGAATCGGGACGATGACCTTCTTTGAACCATCTTCTAAAAAATATGGCGCCCTTGGGCATGTGATTTCTGACATGGATACAAAAAAACCAATCGTGGTCGACAATGGTGAAATTGTCAGATCAACTGTCACATCCATTGAAAAAGGGACAGGAGGCAACCCTGGAGAAAAATTGGCCAGGTTTTCTTCCGAAAGAAAAACGATAGGTGATATTTCACGTAACAGTCCATTCGGTATATTTGGTACGTTAACCGAAAAACTTGAAAATCATGTAGCAGACAAACCACTTCCCGTCGCATTATCAAATGAAGTAAAAGAAGGTCCAGCCGAAATATTAACGGTTGTGGACCATGATAAAGTAGAGAAATTTGATATTAAAATCGTCAGCACAACACCGCAAAAATTCCCGGCAACAAAAGGAATGGTGCTTAAAGTAACAGATGAACGCTTATTAAGCAAAACGGGCGGGATCGTTCAAGGAATGAGCGGAAGTCCGATCATCCAAAATGGCAAAGTCATTGGAGCGGTCACTCACGTGTTCGTCAATGACCCGACAAGCGGATACGGTGTACACATTGAATGGATGCTGTCAGAAGCAGGAATTGATCTTTATCAAAAAAACAAAAAAGCAAGCTGATGAAAAACTGCCGCGAATCTTCCGGCAGTTTTTTTCTACCCTTTCTTTCTCTTCCATCATGTTATAAAATAAGGAAAAAGAGATTTTTCGACAAAATGGAAAACAGTGTGTTGTCAAATTGCAATAATCGTCGATTCATTAAGAAAAACGTAGAAAAAGCTAGATAATGCTCTATTATTCGGAAAATTAAACTTTTTTAAAGGGGATAGCATGGTTTTGTCGAATTGAACACTCAGAAGAGAAATGCAAAAGACTAAGGAATCGACATTGGGGAGGAAAGAACGTGGAGAAAATTAAAGTGTGTGTAGCTGATGACAATCGAGAACTTGTTGGCCTTTTGACAGAGTATATTGAGGGACAGGAAGATATGGAAGTACTTGGCGTGGCGTATAATGGTCAGGAATGTCTGACATTATTTAAAGATAAAGAGCCCGACGTTCTCCTCTTAGATATTATCATGCCTCATTTAGACGGTCTTGCTGTACTGGAACGCCTCCGTGAAAACAATGAAATGACGAAACAGCCAAGTGTCATTATGCTGACGGCTTTCGGACAAGAAGACGTAACGAAAAAAGCAGTCGATTTGGGCGCATCCTATTTCATTTTGAAACCATTCGATATGGAAAACCTCGTAGGTCATATTCGTCAAGTCAGTGGAAACGGCACACAAGTCAGCCATCGATCTTCATCTATCCAAAACAGTGTCCTTCGCAGCAAACCTGAACCGAAACGTAAGAACTTAGATGCGAGCATTACGACGATTATTCATGAGATTGGCGTGCCAGCTCATATTAAAGGCTATTTATACTTAAGAGAAGCCATTTCGATGGTGTACAATGATATTGAACTACTCGGCAGTATTACAAAAGTATTGTACCCAGACATTGCAAAGAAATTTAACACGACAGCCAGCAGGGTAGAACGAGCGATTCGTCATGCCATTGAAGTGGCTTGGAGCAGAGGGAATATTGACTCCATTTCGTCACTCTTTGGTTACACAGTCAGCATGTCAAAAGCCAAACCGACCAATTCCGAATTTATTGCCATGGTGGCTGATCGTCTGCGTTTAGAGCATAGAGCAAGCTAAGTCACCTTCCATAAAAAAACGTTTCTTCAATGAGGCGTTTTTTTATTTTCGTAAAATATTGCTAAAAAATGGTTATGTTGATAAAATCATCTTTAATGTTTAAATTGGACAAACGGGTCGCTTTATTTTCAGAATAAAATGAAAAATAAAGCATGAAAGAAATGAATAGGACATAAAATAGTGGTAATCAGCTACGCTAATCAATTGGCTTATAGAAGAAGAAAACGCTCATTCGTAAGAAAAAGGATGAGAGGAAAAGGTCTTATGTAATTAGTAAATAAAGTAAATGAGATCGAAAGTTCTATTTCTATTGACCTGATTGGTTGGCGTTTTAAAGTCACTGGCTTCTTAGAGATTGTGCCATTTGAACTGAATATTCCCATTGTCGAATTTAATAATTTTCACATTCTTTTACTATGCTATAATAATGAAAAGAAGAGGGTGAGGTTATGGGAAAGCTGAAAATCCACTCTGCTGAGGTTGCGAACGAAATTAGCAAGTGGACGAGGGTCATTTCTCAGAATGACCTAGAAAAATCTGCTGTCTATAAAGAGAAAATTCAGAATTTGCTAAAAAATACAGATGAGGATCGAGAAGTTCTTCTTTATTATCAGCTAGTCGACGGCAGACATGAAATGTTACTTGGAAATATTGAAAAGGCCAATCAGATTATGAAAAGTGTCGGAACGCTGGATGAAAAAGCAGATGACATTATTAATTTTTATTTTTACTTTTATAAAGGCCAATATGCTGCCTATGTCAAAAAATATGATGAGGCGATTAGTTTTTATAAGATTGCTGAGCAGCGTCTAAAACGTGTGAATGAAGATCTTGAAGTAGGAACTTTTCATCATAAAGTCGCTTCCATTTATTACGAACTGAAGCAAAATTTCATTTCCATTAATCATATTAAAAAAGCCATTGATACGTTTAAAGCGCATGAGGAATATACCGCACAGGCGATTGACAGCTTAATCTTACATGCGAGCAACTGTATAGATTTACTACAATTTGATGAAGCTGAGGAAAAGTACCAAGAGGCACTTGAGAAAAGTAAGCGCATTAACAATGAAGTGCTGATTGGGAAGTGCTATCACAATTTAGCGGTTCTTTATTACGCAAAACCTGATTATGAAAAAAGCGCGCAATACGCCAAAAAAGGGATGGGCATTCAAATTCATCGCGACAATAGCCATTATTTCATCCAATCTTTATATGTTCTCGCAAATGCCTTAGTTCATTTAGGAGATCATGAGGCGAAAGAATATATTAAAGAGGGGATTCAATATAGCTGTGATATCCAAAATAATGAATATATAGTAAAATTTGAAATTTTGGATTTGATGTGCGAAAATAGTGGAGCAGCAGACGTATTCTCTGAAAAATTAGACTACATAGAAAAAAATAGATTATATGTGGAGCTTGAGGATTTGTCTGAACAAATATCGAAATACTTCAAGGAACGAAATGATTATCAAAATGCCATTCGTTTTCTTGAAAAGAAATTCGATGCACAAATACTTCAAAAGAAAGTGGAGGTTATCTTATGAAAAAGTTGTTGTTAGGTGTAACAATCGTTACAGCAGTCGCAGTTGTTTCTTCCCTTTTTGCTCTTGACGCAGAGACGACAGAGCAAGCCATCAGAGCGATTACGTGATCGAATTTACCTGTCAACCTCTTCTCTCTTATTAGAAGAGGTTTTTTTATGTGCTCAAACTGGCAAAACGAAAAAAGACACGTCATAATATAGGTAATCATCATATTTAGAGGTGGCATATGACGAAAATTTTTGCACATAGAGGGTTTAAAGGAAACTATCCAGAGAACACCATGATTGCCTTCGAGCATGCACTCCATTCTGGAGCGGATGGAATTGAGCTTGATGTTCAGCTCACCAAAGACGGCAGACTAGCTGTCATTCACGATGAAAAGCTGAACCGAACGACCAATATGAAAGGGTTAGTGAAAGACTATACATATGAAGAGTTAAAAAGAGGAGATGCCAGTCATTCTTTCTATGAAGAAACGGGTGCGGTCACCATTCCTCTTTTAGAAGAAGTATTAGAGCTAGTGACGCAGAGATCATCCTTTATGATCAACATCGAATTAAAAAATTCTATTTATCGATATCCAGGGATTGAAGAAAAAGTAAAAGAGCAAATTGAGCACTTTCAAATAGAAGATCGAGTACTTGTCTCATCATTTCATCACGGCAGTTTAGCTCTTTTTCACAAGCTGATGCCGCACATTGAACTGGCGGTCCTCACAATGGATGTGATTCATCAGCCGGACATGTATTTAAAAACAATCCCGGCTAAGGGCTACCATCCGAATATAAAGGGCGCTGGGGTGACAAAAGAAGTAGTAGCCGCTCTCCATGCGGACCAACAAGTGATTAGACCGTTTACTGTAAACAGTGAGAAGCAAATAAAAAATATGTTGAGATTGGGTGTTGATGGAATCTTTACTGATTTTCCTGATCGAGCCGTCAAAATAAGAGAAGAAATGAAATAAAGACCCGCTATCAACAGCGGGTCTTTTTCATGATTACCTTTGCTTAAAACGAGTTGTTACTTTATTTCGTTTACGGTCCCTATATAAAATAAATCCTGCAACAACGTAAAGACCTCCCCCTAAAAATAACAACCCTGCAATTCCTTGCAGCCATAAATATGGAAATGGTGCAATGATGATGCCGAAAACAGTGTCACGCAGCAGCTTAATGCCAAGTGCTGCAAAGGCTCCAGGTATTAAAATAATCACTAATGCCAGTATTCTCCCCATCAAATGTCCCCTTAAACGTCATTTACTTCCATTGTCTAATTCAAAAAATATTTTGTCAAGAAAGGAAAACGTGGTAATATAGGTGTTGTGCAATTTTTTGCAACGGAAAAATATGGTGTGCAAAATTTTTCATATAAAGGGGTAACGGGATGCAGAGAGTCTTGATTGTCGGTGCAGGACAAGGTGGATCAGCACTGCTTGAAACATTGCTGAAAACAAATACGGTTCAAATCATTGCGATCGCCGACCTTGATCTCGAGGCACCGGGGATGGATGAAGCGAAAAAGAATGGAATTGAGACGACGACGGATTGGAAAGAATACATAAAAGATGACATTGATATCATCATTGAAACCACAGGCAGTTCTGCTGTACTGAAGGAACTAATTGAACAAAAACCAGAGCATGCTGTGATTGTGCCAAGCTCGATGGCATACGTCATTTCAGAATTAATGGCAGAGAAACAACAGCTTATTCAAATATTGAAGGAACAAACCTATAAACATGACCGCATTTTTAATGCAACGAATGATGGCATGATTTTTATTAATATGGATGAAGAAGTGGTCCTGTTTAATCGATCGGCTGCCAAAATGGTGGGGTGTTCGCAAAAGGATGCGATTGGCCGTCACATTCGAGAAGTGATTCCGAACACGAAACTTCCCGATATATTAAGGTCAAGGGAGCCGGAATTTAACCAAAAGCAATTTTTGAATCAGCAAATTCAAATTGTGACCACCCGTCTGCCGATTATTGATGACGCAGGGAGAATGTTAGGTGCTTTATCCATCTTTAAAGACATAACAGATGCGGTGGAGCTAGCGGAGGAAGTAACGAACCTCAAAGAAGTGAGAACGATGCTTGAGGCTATTATTCAATCATCAGATGAAGCCATATCGGTTGTCGATGAGCAGGGAAAAGGTATTTTGATCAACCGTGCTTATACGAAAATGACCGGTTTAACGGATAAAGAGGTCGTGGGGAAACCAGCAGGAGCTGATATTTCCGAAGGGGAAAGCATGCACTTAAAGGTGCTTGAAACAAGAAGACCTGTTCGAGGCGTCAGAATGAAGGTCGGTCCAAACAAAAAAGATGTCATCGTCAATGTAGCACCTGTTATTGTTGACGGCATTCTAAAAGGCAGTGTCGGGGTCATTCACGATGTATCCGAAATTCAATCATTGACGAATGAATTAAATAAAGCAAGACAGCTCATCCGAACACTTGAAGCAAAGTACACATTTGAAGACATTATTGGAGAAAGTGAACAAATGCTTGTCGCACTTGAGCAGGCAAAGCTGGGTGCAAAAACGCCGGCAACCATTTTACTCCGTGGAGAATCAGGTACTGGGAAAGAGCTGTTTGCGCATGCCATTCACAATGAAAGTGATCGCAAGTACAACCGCTTTGTCCGTGTCAACTGTGCTGCCTTATCAGAAACTCTTTTAGAGTCAGAACTGTTTGGCTACGAGGAAGGAGCGTTTTCTGGTGCAAGGCGTGGCGGGAAAAAAGGGCTGTTTGAAGAAGCCAATCACGGCAGTATCTTTTTAGATGAAATCGGTGAAATGACGCCAAGTACACAAGCGAAATTGCTGCGTGTCATGCAGGAAAAAGAAATTGTTCGGGTAGGCGGAACGAAAGCGATACCGGTCGATGTGCGTGTGATCACAGCGACAAATGTCAATATTGAAAAGGCGATGGCAGAAGGGAAGTTCAGAGAGGATTTATATTATCGAATGAACAGATACCCGATATCGATCCCGCCGCTCAGACAGCGCCTCGAAGATATTGAATCATTAAGTAAACGCCTCATCCAGAAGATCAATTTAGACTATGGGCGAAACGTCAGCGGCTTAACAGATCGTGCACTTAATAGACTTCGATCATACAGCTGGCCAGGCAACGTGAGAGAGCTTGAAAATGTGCTTGGACGAGCGATGATCTTTTTGAATCCGCAAGAAGAATGGATCGATGAAGCGCATATCGCCTTCATGGAGTCAGACGAGCATGAGGAAAAAGAGCAGCAGGAACTGGCTGTTAGTCAATTTGAGGGGGAGACGCTCTCAGATGCTGTAGAAGCATTTGAAGCGCAGCTGATCAAACAAACCCTTGAAAAACATCAATTCAATCGCACAAAAACAGCGAAAACGTTAGGGATCAGCATTCGGAATCTTTACTATAAAATGGATAAGTATCAGCTTGCAAAAGATAGCATGCAGTAACATGCACGTAACCTGCAAGAAATTGCATAATTTCTTTGCAAAAAGGCTTATTTTTCACACATTTCAAGCTGGCACGGAACTTGCATATAAAAAGAGGAACCGAGCACAAGGAAAGGTGGGCAAGTATGAAGCTTGACGATCTGATTATCAAAGCCTCGCAGCTGCAGAATAAAACAGCGGCTGTGGCTCATGCAGAAGACGAAGAAGTGCTTCATGCCATCAAAATGGCAATCGAACGAAAAGTCGCTCGCTTCCTGCTGGTTGGAAACAAACGCAACCTAAAGGAGCTAGTCAAACAGCATGAGATTAATGAAGACTGGATAGATATTATTCATTCAGATTCACCCGAAGAATCTGCCAAAATTGCCGTTCAGGCAGTAAGTGAAAATCATGCAGATATTCTCATGAAGGGTCATGTCCCGACAGCCGTACTGTTAAAAGCTGTACTAAATAAAGAATATGGACTTCGGACAGCGAGTGTCCTTTCACATGTTGCAGCCTTCGAAGTACCTGGCTTTGACCGTTTTATCTATGTGACGGACTCTGCGATGAACATTGCGCCTGATTTAAATATGCTGAAAGAAATTACGGTGAATTCCGTTCAAGTCGCACAAGCTGTCGGAAATGATATGCCCAAAGTGGCGGTATTATCAGCGGTAGAAGTCGTAAACCCAGCGATGGATTCGACGCTCACAGCTGCAAGCCTTGCGCAAATGAATCGAAGAGGTCAAATTTCTGGCTGTCTGATTGATGGGCCGCTTGCTTTAGATAATGCCATTTCTCAAACGGCAGCTTCTCATAAAAATATTACGAGTGATGTGGCTGGTCATGCAGATATTTTGCTTGTGCCAACCATTGAAGCAGGCAACATTCTTTATAAATCTCTCATCTACTTTGCTCATGCAAAAGTGGGAGCTGTGGTGGCAGGAGCGAAAGCACCGATTGCTTTAACAAGTCGGTCTGATTCAGCTGAAAGCAAGCTCTATTCAATTGCACTTGCCATCTGTACATCTAATTAAGCGAAAGTATTAGGAGGAATAGAAAATGGAACTTTTTAAATATATGGAACGATACGATTATGAACAGCTTGTATTTTGTCAGGATGAACAGTCTGGTTTAAAAGCCATCATTGCCATTCATGATACAACACTTGGGCCGGCACTCGGCGGAACAAGAATGTGGACATATGAAAATGAAGAAGCAGCTATCGAAGATGCCTTGCGTCTTGCGAGAGGTATGACTTATAAAAATGCGGCGGCAGGGCTTAACCTTGGCGGCGGTAAAACGGTCATCATCGGTGATCCGAGAAAAGACAAGAATGAAGAAATGTTCCGTGCTTTTGGCCGTTACATTCAAGGATTAAATGGCCGTTATATCACCGCTGAAGATGTCGGTACAACGGTAGAAGATATGGATCTTATCCATGAAGAAACAGACTTTGTCACAGGCATCTCTCCTGCATTTGGTTCTTCAGGAAATCCATCTCCAGTGACTGCTTACGGTGTATATAAAGGGATGAAAGCAGCTGCAAAAGCAGCATTCGGTACAGATTCATTAGAAGGAAAAACAATTGCCGTTCAAGGTGTTGGAAACGTGGCTTACAACCTATGTAAACACCTGCATGAAGAAGGCGCACAGCTCATCGTCACTGATATCAACAAAGACTCAGTTCAGCGAGCTGTAGAAGACTTCGGTGCAAAAGCGGTAGACCCTGATGATATTTATGATCAAGAATGTGATATTTACGCACCATGTGCACTCGGTGCAACCATTAACGATGTGACGATTCCTAAATTAAAGGCAAAAGTCATCGCAGGTGCAGCGAATAACCAGCTGAGAGAAACACATCATGGAGATCTTATTCATGAAATGGGCATTGTGTATGCACCGGATTATGTGATCAATGCAGGCGGTGTGATTAACGTTGCAGATGAGCTTTATGGCTATAATGCAGATCGTGCAATGAAAAAAGTAGAAGGCATTTACCAAAACATTGAGCGAGTGATTGAAATCTCTAACCGTGATGCCATTCCAACTTATAAAGCGGCAGACCGATTGGCTGAAGAGCGAATTGAAAGAATGCGCAAATCAAGAAGCCAATTCCTGCAAAATGGTCAACATATTTTAAGTCGTCGCTAAATGGATGAATGAGTTGAAACGGAGGTTTTGTTTTTGCTGACAAAAGAATGGCGTATTCTCACTATTAATCCTGGCTCTACTTCAACAAAAATCGGAGTGTTTCATAATGAACGTTCTATTTTTGAAACGACATTAAGACATACAGATGAGGAAATCAAGCAGTTTCCTCATATCATTGATCAATTTTCATTCCGTAAAGAAACCATTTTGAAAACACTGCATGAACAGGGGATGAACATCTCAAAGTTTGATGCAGTTTGCGCACGTGGTGGTCTTCTTCGTCCGATTGAAGGTGGCACATATGAAGTAAACGAGCAAATGGTTGAAGATCTAAAAGAAGGGTATGCTGGCCAGCACGCCTCTAATCTAGGCGGAATTATTGCCCGAGAAATTGCACTTGGCCTTAACATCCCAGCTTTTATTGTTGATCCCGTAGTCGTAGATGAACTGCAGCCGATTGCTCGTATTTCAGGACTGCCAACAATTGAGCGGAAAAGTATTTTTCATGCGTTAAATCAAAAAGCAGTCGCAAGAAAAACGGCTGCTTCGTTTGGAAAGCGTTACGAAGATTTGAACATGATCATTACCCATATGGGCGGTGGAATTACGATTGGTGTACATCAAAAAGGAAAAGTCATTGATGTGAATAACGGTCTTCATGGCGAGGGTCCTTTCAGCCCAGAGCGGGCAGGTACTCTTCCAACAGGTGACCTTGTTAATTTATGCTTTTCTGGTGAATATTCGCAAGAGGAAATGCTCAAACGCATTATTGGCGAAGGCGGTCTTGCGGGCTATCTTGGTACGACAGATGCAGTAAAAGTAGAGCGCATGATTGAAGCAGGCGATGAGCGTGCGGCGCTTATTTATGAAGCGATGTGCTATCAAATTGCCAAAGAAATCGGTGCGGCTAGTGCGGTTTTAAAAGGAGCTGTTGACGTCATTGTGTTAACAGGTGGCCTTGCGTACAGCAAACAAATTACGTCAAGTATTAGAGGATACATTGACTGGATTTCAGATGTTGTTGTGTACCCAGGTGAAAATGAATTGCAATCCTTAGCAGAAGGGGCGCTTCGCATTTTAAAAGAAGAAGAATCACCAAAAGAATACCCAAATGATCAAAAGGCGGAGAAAGGAGTGACAAGTCATGGCAACTGAATATGACCTCGTCATTCTTGGTGGAGGCACAGGCGGCTATGTAGCGGCCATTCGTGCCTCTCAACTTGGATTGAAAACAGCAGTCGTAGAAAAATCAAAGCTCGGTGGAACATGTCTTCATAAAGGCTGTATCCCATCTAAAGCGCTTCTTAGAAGTGCAGAAGTCTATCAAACGGTCAAACGTGCCGCTGATTTTGGCGTTGAAGCAAGCGGAATTGCCTTACAATTTGCCAACGTACAAAAAAGAAAAACAGAGATTGTCGACAAATTAGCAGGCGGCGTCAAACACTTAATGAAACAAGGGAAAATTGATGTATACGAAGGAATAGGCCGTATCCTAGGCCCCTCGATCTTTTCGCCAATGCCAGGCACCATCTCGGTAGAAATGGCGAATGGTGATGAAAATGAAATGCTGATTCCAAAGCAGGTCATCATTGCGACTGGGTCAAGACCGCGCGTCCTGCCTGGGCTTGAAGCGGATGGAACACACATCCTTACATCAGACGAAGCACTTGAACTGCAAGAACTCCCTCAGTCCATGCTGATTGTCGGCGGAGGCGTGATTGGGATCGAATGGGCTTCCATGCTTAACGATTTTGGCGTAAAAGTCACAGTGATCGAATTTGCAGATCGCATTTTACCAACAGAGGATCAAGATATTTCTAAAGAAATGGAAAAGCTTTTGACGAAGAAAGGTATTACCCTAGTGACAAATGCGAAGGTTCTGCCAGATACTGCCGAAAAGCACGAGAATTTCGTCAAGATCCAAGTGGAACAAGGTGGAGACACTCAGTCGTTTGAGGCAGAGAAACTGCTTCTCTCAGTTGGCCGAGTGCCAAACGTGGAAGGCATAGGTCTTGAAAACACGGACATCCAGACAGAAAAGCAAGGCATTGTCGTGAATGAGCATTATCAAACGAAAGAGTCGCATATTTACGCAATAGGTGATGTCATTGGCGGTCTTCAGCTGGCACATGTCGCATCACATGAAGGCATGATTGCAGTGGAACATATGGCTGGTCAAGATCCAAAGCCACTTGATGAAACGCTCGTGTCTAAATGTGTTTACTCTCACCCAGAAACCGCTAGTGTTGGACTGACTGAACAGGCGGCAAAAGAGCAAGGCTACGAAGTCAAGATTGGGAAGTTTCCCTTCATGGCCATCGGAAAAGCGCTTGTATTTGGAGAGTCTGATGGATTTGTCAAAATCATTGCTGACCAAAAGACAGATGATATCTTAGGGATTCATATGATTGGTCCTCATGTAACAGATATGATATCTGAAGCTGGATTAGCCAAAGTATTAGATGCAACTCCGTGGGAAGTGGGGCAGACGATCCACCCGCACCCAACCTTGTCAGAAGCAATTGGCGAGGCAGCACTGGCTGTTGACGGAAAGGCGATCCATTTTTAATCAAGGAGGGAAACATGATGAGTAACATGCGTCATCAGGAATTAGGATTATCAGATGAACAAGCGATTGACATATATAGAACCATGCTTTTAGCAAGAAAAATTGATGAACGGATGTGGCTTTTAAACCGTTCTGGAAAAATTCCATTCGTCATCTCTTGTCAAGGACAGGAAGCGCAGCAAGTCGGTGCCGCTTTTGCCCTCAATAGGGAAGAGGATTACGTTTTACCTTATTACCGTGATATGGGGGTTGTCCTTGCATTCGGGATGACGGCGAAAGATTTAATGATGTCTGGTTTTGCGAAAAAAGACGATCCAAGCTCAGGCGGGAGACAGATGCCAGGTCATTTTGGGCAAAGATCAAACCGAATTGTGACTGGATCATCACCTGTGACAACACAGGTTCCTCATGCGGTTGGAATCGCACTTGCCGGGCGTCTAGAGCAAAAGAATTTTGTTAGCTTTGTCACGTTCGGTGAAGGCTCTTCAAACCAAGGAGACTTCCACGAAGGCGCCAACTTTGCTGCGGTGCATAAGCTGCCTGTTATTTTCATGTGTGAAAACAATAAGTATGCGATTTCTGTCCCGTATGACAAACAAGTGGCATGTGAGCGTATTTCAGATCGTGCAATAGGGTACGGAATGCCTGGTGTGACGGTTGATGGAAATGATCCGCTTGAAGTGTATGCAGCGGTCAAAGAAGCGAGAGACCGTGCGGCAAGAGGCGAAGGCCCAACATTGATCGAAACCATTTCTTACCGGTTAACTGCGCATTCAAGTGATGACGATGATTCTAGCTATCGAGAAAAAGAAGAAGTGCTCGAAGCAAGAAAGAAAGATCCGCTCATTCAATATGAAACGTACTTAATCGAAGGAAATGTCATGACTTCTGAAATGAAAGAAGAGATGACAAAAGAAATCATGCAAATCGTAAACGAAGCCACTGATGAAGCGGAAAACGCAGCTTATGCCGATGCAGAAAGCGCACTTCGTTACGTGTATGCGGAGTAAGGGGGAAGAAAAATGCCTGTTATGTCATATATAGACGCTATTACACTAGCGATGAAAGAAGAAATGGAGAGAGATCCGAAAGTGTTTGTGCTCGGAGAGGATGTCGGGAAAAAAGGCGGCGTATTTAAAGCAACAGCGGGTCTTTACGAGCAATTTGGAGAAGCGCGCGTCATGGATACACCTCTTGCCGAATCAGCGATTGCAGGTGTAGGTATTGGGGCTGCTATGTATGGAATGCGTCCGATCGCAGAGATGCAATTTGCGGATTTTATTATGCCAGCCATCAACCAAATCATTTCAGAGGCTGCAAAAATTAGATATCGTTCCAATAATGATTGGAGCTGCCCAATGGTCATTCGTGCTCCTTACGGGGGCGGCGTACACGGGGCGCTTTATCATTCACAATCGGTCGAAGCCATTTTTGCCAATCAGCCAGGCTTAAAGATTGTGATGCCTTCTACACCTTATGATGTCAAAGGGTTGTTAAAAGCCGCAGTGCGTGATCCAGATCCTGTATTGTTCTTTGAACACAAACGTGCATACCGTCTCATTAAAGGAGAAGTGCCTGAAGAGGATTATACGCTCCCTATTGGAAAAGCGGATGTGAAACGAGAAGGCGATGACATTACGGTCATTACATATGGCCTTTGTGTTCATTTTGCCCTCCAAGCAGCAGAGCGCCTTGCGAAGGACGGAATTTCTGCTCATATTCTCGATTTACGTACAGTGTACCCGCTTGATCAAGAAGCGATTATTGAAGCGGCATCAAAAACAGGAAAAGTACTCTTGTTAACAGAAGATACAAAAGAAGGAAGCATCATGAGTGAAGTAGCTGCCATCATTTCAGAGCACTGCTTGTTTGATTTAGATGCGCCAATTAAACGTCTAGCAGGACCTGATATCCCTGCAATGCCTTATGCACCGACAATGGAGAAATTCTTCATGGTTAATCCGGATAAGGTAGAAGCTGAAATGAGAGAACTAGCGGCGTTTTAAGAAAGAGGAGGGTTTCAAAGTGGCAACTGAACAAATGAAAATGCCTCAGCTTGGTGAAAGTGTAACAGAAGGAACCATTAGCAAATGGCTCGTTTCACCTGGCGATCATGTGAATAAATACGATCCGATTGCGGAAGTCATGACAGATAAAGTAAATGCAGAGGTTCCGTCATCCTTTACAGGAACAATCACTAAACTAGCGGCTGCAGAGGGTGATACACTTCAAGTAGGAGAAGTGTTTTGTGAAATTGAAGTAGAAGGCAGTGCGCAGCAGAGTGCGAAAATAGAAGAGGCGCCTGCGCAAGATGAAGCACCAGAACCTGACCAAACAAATGTGGATCAGAGTCAAAAGAAACGATACTCTCCGGCAGTCCTGCGTTTAGCAGATGAACACGGAATTGATTTAACGGCTGTTCAAGGAACGGGAGCTGGCGGCAGAATCACAAGAAAAGATTTGCTGAAGCTTATCGAAAGTGGAGGCGTAAAAGAAACGGCAGCACCTGTGAGTGAAGGTACGGGTCAAACAGAACCTGCAAAGCCGTCACAAGCAAAAGCGGCTCCTTCCATCTCTTCAATGCCTGGAGATGTTGAACTGCCGGTCACTCCGATTAGACAGGCGATTGCCGCAAACATGCTAAGAAGCAAGCATGAAATTCCACATGCCTGGACGATGATGGAAGTGGATGTGACAAACCTTGTGACAAGAAGAAATCAGCTAAAAGATCAATTCAAAGCAAAAGAAGGCTTTAATTTGACGTTCTTTGCATTCTTTGTCAAAGCAGTGGCTCAGGCCTTAAAGGAATTCCCTGAAATGAACAGCATGTGGGCTGGTGATAAAATTGTTCAAAAGAAAGCGATCAATGTCTCCATTGCTGTTGCGACAGATGACGCTCTTTTTGTCCCAGTGATTAAAGATGCGGATGAGAAAACGATTAAGGGAATCGCCAAAGAAATTCATGAACTTGCTTTCAAGGTCAGACAAGGCAAACTGAAGCAAAGTGACATGGAAGGCGGCACTTTCACTGTGAACAACACAGGATCATTTGGTTCGGTTCAATCAATGGGGATTATTAACTATCCGCAAGCAGCCATTTTGCAAGTAGAATCTATTGTAAAGCGCCCGATGATTGTAAATGGAATGATTGCCGCAAGAGATATGGTGAATCTTTGTCTTTCATTAGATCATAGAGTACTCGATGGTCTTGTATGCGGTAGATTCCTGCAAAGAATTAAACAAATTCTTGAAGGCATTGACGAAGAGACGTCCGTCTATTAAGCTCATTTATATGTCCCCTTCTCACAATGAGAGGGGGATTTCCATATCAATCAGAAAGGAGCGATGAGATGTCTGGACTAGATTTTTTTGCTTTTCTTACGATCGGTCTGATGTTTATCACAGCCATTGCGTTCGCTTTTCTTCGGTATATTTCCAAATCACGCAATCATCCTGAACGCTTACTGCTCATCATATCGATCGTTTCAATCATTCAAATCGCCTATTGCTTGTTGATGATAGGAGGATTTAAAGGAGTCGCCAATAGTTTATTAGGCATTTCCCTTCTGATAGGTACACTGCTAGGGTATGCACTTGAATATTTATACAGACGTTATATCAAAAAAACGCCCGCATCGAAATGATGCAGGCGTTTTCTTTATTCTGCTGGAACGATAAAGGTCAAATGCTGTTTTAATACTTCAAGGGAAGAAGGAGCGGTCATGTATACTTCACCATCTGTATCTGCATCCATTTCCTCTTTAGTATGAATATGAATGCGGGATGCTTGTATAAGAGACAGGTCACCTTTAAAATCTTCTAGCTCTTCGCGGTTCATTGAAAAAATCTCTTTTAAAGCAGAGAAACTCGTATTTCTGCAAATTAAAATTTCGGCTTTTCCATCATCAATTGAAGCATTTGGCAGATCTATTTTATTTGTACCGATAAAGTGCCCATTCATGACAAGGACAATCACAGCTTCTTCTTCCCAGTTTTCCTCTTCGGTTTCAATGCGTACGTAGAAAGGTTCTGTCTGCTGAAGGGTTCGAAGAGCGCTCGTGAAGTAGCTGATTTTTCCGAGGACAGCTTTTTCTTTATCATTAATATTGTTTGAGGTATCTGCGATGAGACCAATCCCCCAAAAATTTAAAAGGTATCGATCCTCTGCTTTGATTAAATCGACCTTTTTTTCAGTGCCATCTATCACCATTTGAGCGGCCTTTGGCATCTGCTGAGGGATGCCCAGCGTTCTAGAAAAGTCATTGCACGTCCCGCCAGGTAAGATCGCTACAGTCGGCCTTTTTTCTAAACCGCCAATTCCATTCATACATTCATGGACGGTTCCGTCTCCGCCAAGTATAATCAGCAATTCAACCGACTCATCCATTTCACGACAGAAATGATAGGCATCATTCGGCTGTTTTGTAGGCTTAAGGATGAGTTCATCAATATGTAAAGAAAGAAGAGGTACTGTTTGACCTAGTGTTTTTTCCATGTTTTTTTGTCCAGCATTTCCGTTATAAATGAGTATCGCTTTTTTGAATTGTGCCATCACGCAGTTCTCCCTTTCATCACTTTACTATCACTTTTCCCCAATTCCACAGGTCATAAACGACGTTTGAAAAAAGTGAAGGGGGCGAAACAAGACATTTGCCCGCCGGCGTTTTCCTTGATATGATGTAGTTAAAATGGTTTGGTACGTAGAAGGAGTGGACGGTTATGAATATTGATTTTAATTTATTTATGAATGATATTGTGAAACAAGCACGAGAAGAGATTAAACAGGCAGGTTATACGGAACTGACAACAGCTGAAGAAGTCGATGAAGCGCTGACGAAAAAAGGAACGACACTTGTCATGGTGAATTCAGTGTGTGGCTGTGCAGGCGGTATTGCTAGACCAGCGGCTGGTTATTCTGTTCATTACGATAAGCGTCCAGATCAATTGCTCACAGTGTTTGCTGGACAGGACAAAGAAGCAACCGCAAGAGCACGTGAATACTTTGAAGGCTTCCCGCCATCTTCACCATCATTTGCTCTATTAAAAGACGGGAAAATCATTAAAATGGTCGAACGTCATGAAATCGAAGGACATGAACCGATGGAAGTGGTGTCAAAACTTCAAGCCGCTTTCGATGAGTATTGCGAAGAAGTGTAACATGTTACTTTTGAATGAATCATTTAGAGGCAGTCCGGTCTTTTGATCGGTCTGTTTTTTTGTTTTATATGACATACGAATCAAAATAATTTTAGCAAAATACTATTGCATATCAAAAAGAAAGTGTTTAAAATACATTATAGTGAATAAATATTCAAATCTACTCATGATTTTAAATACTAGGAGGCATTATCATATGAAAAAGTGGTTATTATTACTTATGACAGCTGGTCTTGCAGCTGCACTAGCAGCATGCGGAACTTCTTCTAATAATTCAAACGCATCAGGAGACGACAAAACACTCATTATGGCGACTTCAGCAGATTATCCGCCATTTGAATCAAAAGACGGTGATAAAATTATCGGTTTTGATGTCGACCTTGCTACAGCTCTAGCGAAAAAGAACGGCTATAAGCTAGAAATTCAAGATATGGACTTTGCAAGCCTCGTGTCAGCTCTTAAAACAAATAAAGCTGATATTGTGCTTGCAGGCATGACACCTACTGAAAAGCGTAAAAAACAAGTTGATTTCTCAGATGTTTACTACAATGCTGAAAACTTGGTTGTATCAAAAAAATCTAGCGGTATAAAAACAGAGAAAGATTTAAAAGACAAAACGGTTGGCGTTCAATTAGGTTCTATCCAGCAAGATGAAGCAAACGGATTGCAAAAGAAATATAACTTAACGGTTGAAGATCGTAATAAAATCTCTGATATCATTCAAGAAATTAAAGCAGGCCGTTTTGATGCAGCCATTATTGAAGATAAAGTAGCGGCTGGCTACTTGAAAAAGGAAAAGGATTTCCAAGCATTTGGATTGAATAGCTCAAACGAAGGTTCAGCCATTGCATTCAAAAAAAATAGCGACTTAACAGCGAAATTCAATAAATCATTAAAAGAAATGAAGGATAATGGCGAACTTGATAAACTCATTAAAAAATGGTTTGCTGATGAAAAGTAAGTCAGGAAAAGGATCAGCGTCATTCATGAAAATCAAGTAGAAAGCGCTGAAAAGTTCAACATGTGTTGAACTTTTTTCCTGTTTATTCTTTGATTTTATCTGAAGGAAAAAAGGAGAATATCATGATGGATTTTAAAGATGTAATACCTCAGATGCCCTTTATTTTAGAAGGTCTTAAAGTAACGCTTTCTATTGTTGTGGTATCACTGTTCCTTGGTTTTATTTTAGGGATCTTATTAACGCTCTGTAAAATTAGTGTATTTAAGCCGCTTATCTGGCTTGCCGATTTTTATACGTCAATCTTCCGAGGCACACCGCTTGTGCTTCAGCTTTTGATTATTTATTTTGGTCTTCCGCAGCTGCTCGGCTTTCAAATTGATCAATACTGGGCAGCTGTAGCCGCCTTTTCACTAAACTCGGCGGCGTACGTTTCTGAGATCATTCGTGCGGGAATCAATGCCATTGATAAAGGGCAAAAAGAAGCAGCCGTTGCTTTAGGTATCCCGTATGCTAAAATGATGAAGGACTTATTGCTTCCGCAAGCATTCAAAAATATTTCCCCAGCACTAGTGAACGAAACGATTACACTGACAAAAGAATCCGCGATTGTCACAGTCATTGGACTGGGCGATGTCATGAGACGAGCCTATCAAGCAGGTGCCGTCACCTATAACTATCTTGAACCGCTTATTTTTGCGGGTCTCATCTATTATGTCATCGTGCTTATTCTTACCTTCGTCGGCAAATCGGTGGAAAGGAAGTTAAAATCAAATGATTAAAATAGAGAAACTCACAAAATCTTTCGGTAAAAATGAAGTGTTGAAAGGGATTGATACCACGATTAAAGAAGGCGAAGTGGTAGCTGTCATCGGGCCGTCTGGTTCAGGAAAATCAACATTTCTTCGCTGTATTAACTTACTTGAAAAACCGACTTCTGGAGTGATTACGATTCAGGGGACGGAAATTACCAATCCAAAAACAAATGCACTAAAAGTGCGCGAGAATATTGGTATGGTATTTCAGCATTTTCATTTATTCCCGCACAAAACAGTGCTAGAAAATATTACGTATGCGCCAATGAATGTGAAGAACCAATCGAAGGAAGACAGCATCAAGCAGGCAGAGGATCTTTTAAAAAAGGTAGGCCTTTTAGAGAAAAAAGATGATTATCCGAACCGGCTGTCAGGTGGTCAAAAGCAGCGTGTCGCCATTGCACGTGCCCTTGCGATGACACCAGACATCATGCTTTTTGACGAGCCGACGTCTGCTCTTGATCCAGAAATGGTAAAGGAAGTATTAGAGGTCATGAAAGAGCTCGCTCAATCTGGGATGACGCTGATGATCGTCACACATGAAATGGGCTTTGCAAAAGAAGTGGCAGACCGTGTGATTTTTATGGATGATGGGAAAATTGTAGAGGATGCAAATCCTGTAGAATTCTTTGAATCTCCGTCTTCACAGCGTGCTCAAGATTTCTTGCAAAAAATATTATAATGAAAAAAACGAGGGGGAGACTTAACATCTCCTTCTTTTTTTGATTATAATGGGGAAAGTAAAAAAAGTTCATCATTTCACAAAAGTAGACAGAAAAGAGTGAATTACATCATGTTTAAAATCGGCTACCGAACGCTGAAAACAGCATTAGGAACAGCTCTAGCCATTTATATTGCACAAATGCTCGGTCTGCAAAACTATTCAGCTGCCGGCATTATTACGATCCTTTGTATTCAGGTGACGAAAAAAAGGTCACTCCTCGCATCGGGGGCTCGCTTTGCCGCATGCAGTCTTGCCATCTTATTTTCTTATTTGTTTTTTGATCTGATTGGCTATCATCCTTTCGTCATTGGACTGATGCTGCTCGTCTTTATTCCAACAACGGTCTTGCTTCGGATTAAAGAAGGGATTGTCACAAGTTCAGTGATTATCCTTCATTTGTATATGTCTGGAGGCATTACGCTTCATCTCATCTGGAATGAGCTTTTACTCATCACCATTGGTGTAGGGGTCGCACTCATTATGAACCTGTATATGCCTAGCGTTGATAAAAAGCTGAAACAATACAGTGAACAAATTGAAGCGAATTTTGCGAAAATCTTTGAAGAAATCGAGCAATATTTAATGACCGGAAAACAAGACTGGACAGGAAAAGAAATACCAGAGACGCATCAATTGATTAAAGAAGCGAAAGCTCTTGCATACCGTGATGTTGAAAATCATGTCTTAAGACATGAAAATCTGTATTATCATTATTTCAATATGAGACAAAAGCAATTTGAAATCATTGAGCGGGTGCTTCCGAAAATTACGTCCATATCTGTTACAACGGAGCATGGGCAAATCATTGCAGAATATATTAGAGATTTACGAGAACATATTCACCCAGGGAACACGGCGCATAAGTTCTTAAGACGCCTGATTGATATGAAAGAAGAGTTCGATGCACTGCCGCTTCCACAAACACGTGAAGAATTTGAAGCTAGAGCCGCACTCTTTCATTTTCTCGGGGAAATGGAACAATATTTGGTACTGAAAAGCTATTTTAAAGGGATGAAAGAATAAAGACGCATGAGTTCCTCCTTCATTGGTCAATCTAATGAAAAAGGAGGAGCCTATGCGTCTTTTATTTTATACTGTGCTGACCATGTCCCTTTCACCCATCTGGCCGCTCGGGCAAAACCCGCTTCCAGGAGATCCGTATGTCATTATTAATAAACAAACGAACGAGCTTGCGTATATTGATCATGGGAAAATTCAAAAAGTCTACCCAGCTTCTACTGGCAAAACAGCTGATTTAACGCCAGAAGGGGAATTTACGATTATGATCAAAGCGAAAGATCCTTATTACAGAAGAAAAAATATTGAAGGCGGCGCAAAGAATAACCCACTCGGCCGAAGGTGGATTGGATTTGATGCGCGAGGAACCGACGGGAGAACCTATGGCATTCATGGAACAAGTGATGAGACATCGATAGGGAAATTTATTACGGCAGGCTGTGTACGTCTTCATAATCAAGATGTAGAACGGCTATTTGATCAGCTTCCAGTTGGTACAAAGGTATGGATCACGACATCAAGCGATGCATTTGAAAAGCTGGCCAAAGACAAACAGGCCATTCGTTAAAAAACGAATCACCTGCTTGTCTGCTTTTTTATCAACACTTTATAAAAAGGCTGCCGCTCCTGCTAAAAGTGAAGAAATTAACAGTAAGCTAATCATGAGCAATACCATAAATTTCATGAATTTCTGAGACATATCGCACCCCTATAATCAAATGTTTTTGCGACGAGCGCACCTTTCTTTATTCTAGCTCGTTTTTACGCAGGCGACAAGTGATGTACAAAGGAAGTGAACGGATGAATGAAATCGATCATATAGCCATTGCCGTTTTTTCTATTCAAAAAACAGCACGTACGTTCTCTAGGCTGTTTAACTGGGAATTTTCAGACATAGAAGTACTTCCGAATCAAGGGGTCAAAGTATCTTTTGCTTCCCTAGGTGATCTGCACATTGAGTTGATTGAACCGATGTCAAATCACAGCACATTACATACCTTTTTAATAAAAAGAGGAGAGGGGCTTCATCATATTGCATTAAAGTCAGGTGACATTCAGGCTGATCTCAGTCAACTTGACGAGCTCGGTGTACAGCTCATTGAAAAAGGCGCACAAAATGGTGCGAACGGAAAGCGCATTGCGTTTATTTCACCAAAAGAAACGTCAGGTGTGCTAATTGAATTGTGTGAGCCTTTGAAAGGAGAGAAACAGGAAGATGCATGAATCGTTCAATGACTTGTCTGAATGGCGCGAGAAAGCTTTAAGGGGAGGCGGTGAAAAACGAGCAGCGGCTCACCGAAACAAAGGAAAGCTGACTGTTCGTCAGCGGCTTCATGAACTTCTTGATGAAGGCAGCTTTATGGAAATCCAGTCATTTGCTAAAGGCTCCCGCTCAGAACATTTAGGGGATGGCGTTGTCACTGGGACGGGACTGATTCATGGGAGACAAGTAGGCGTTTATGCACAAGATGCGACCGTGTACGGGGGTTCGCTAGGGGACATGCATGCGAAAAAAATAGCGGCTTTAATGGATTTGGCTGCTAAAAATCAAATGCCTGTTATCGGTCTAAAAGACTCAGGTGGTGCGAGAATTCAAGAGGGTGTGGTATCATTAGAGGGATACGGTCAGATTTTTAAACGGAATGTGCTGTACTCTGGTCAAATTCCGCAAATATCCGTTATTTTAGGCTCCTGTGCGGGAGGTGCAGTATATTCACCTGCATTGACGGATTTTGTATTCATGACGGAGCAAACAGCTCATATGTTTTTAACTGGTCCGAAAGTGATAGAAAAAGCAACAGGAGAGACGGTCTGTCCTGACCGACTTGGAGGTGCAGCGGTTCAGCATCAAACAAGCGGGAATGTGCACTATACAGGGAAAGATGAGAGAGACGTGTTAAAAGCAGTTCGAACGCTTTTAACGTACATACCAACGAAACGACGGCCTGTCATTCATCGTAAGGTGCAAAAGCATGATGCGAGCGATCTTGGGAACATCTTGCCAAAGGAGCCATCACGTACTTATGATGTCAAACAAGTGGTGACAGCGATCACCGACCACGGCTCATTTTTTGAAACGCAGCGTTGTTTCTCCAAAAATATCGTCACAGGTTTTGCCAGATTACAAGGGTCTTCCATTGGTCTTGTAGCCAATCAGCCTAAGGTGCTGGCAGGAAGCCTTGACCTCAATGCTGCTGATAAAGCGGCTCGGTTTATTCGATTTTGCGATGCATTTCATATTCCCATTTTAACCCTTGTGGACGTTCCTGGTTTTTTGCCAGGTGAGAAAGCTGAGCATGCAGGCATTATCCGCCACGGCGCAAAGCTTCTGTATGCGTACGCTGAGGCGACCGTTCCAAAGATCACTGTGATTTTGCGAAAGGCATTTGGCGGTGCATACGTTGCGATGAATAGTAAGGGCTTAGGTGCTGACTTTGTGTATGCATGGCCAGAGGCAGAAATTGATGTCATGGGAAAATCGTTTGCAGACGAAATTGTTCATCCTGCTTTGCGTGAGGTGGACAATGAACCTAGTGTCATGAAGGCAGCACAATTAGGATTAATCGACGATATTTTAATGCCAGATGAAACGAGAGAGCGGCTCATTCGCTCATTTGACCTGCTTCGCAGTAAGGAAGAAGATAGACCGTTAAAAAAGCATGGAAACATGCCGCTATAAGAGGAGGAACATCATCATGATCAATGAGAAACGCTTATTAGACGAATTTTTAGAACTTGTTCAAATCGATTCAGAAACGAAACATGAAGAAAAAATTGTTGAAGTCCTAAAAGAGAAATTTACTGGTTTAGGGCTTAATGTAGTTGAAGATGATTCAAAAGAGACAACCGGCCACGGAGCAGGCAATCTTATTTGCACACTTGAAGGGAATCAAGAGGCAGATACGATTTATTTTACTTCTCATATGGATACAGTTGTACCAGGTAATGGTGTTAAGCCAGTCATTGAAGACGGCTATGTCAAGACAGATGGCACAACCATTCTTGGTGCTGACGATAAAACAGGGCTTGCCGCGATGTTTGAAGCGATCCGTGTCCTAAAAGAGAAAAATGTACCGCATGGCAAGATTGAATTTGTCATTACAGCTGGTGAAGAATCAGGACTTGTAGGAGCAAAAGCGTTAGATCCGAAACTGATGACAGCAAAATATGGTTATGCCCTTGATTCAGATGGCAAGGTCGGTACCATTATCGTGGCTGCGCCAACACAGGCGAAAGTACGTGCAACCATTTACGGAAAAACAGCTCACGCAGGCGTGGCACCTGAAAAAGGCGTCTCTGCGATTACGATTGCATCAAAAGCGATCGCGAGCATGCCGCTTGGCCGTATTGATGAAGAAACAACGGCGAATATCGGCCGCTTTGAAGGCGGAACACAAACGAATATTGTCTGTGATCAAGTGGATATTTTGGCAGAGGCACGTTCTTTAGAACCGGCAAAAATGGAAGCGCAAGTAGCGAAAATGAAAGAAGCCTTTGAAAAAACCGCTAAAGAAATGGGCGGAAGTGCCGATGTACAAATTGACATCATGTATCCAGGCTTTAAATTCTCACACGGCGATCAAGTCGTTGAAGTGGCGAAAAAAGCGGCTGCGAAAATTGGCCGTCCTTCAGAACTACAGACAAGCGGGGGAGGCAGTGATGCAAACGTCATTGCTGGAAACGGCATCCCGACCGTCAACCTAGCTGTTGGATATGAAGATATTCATACGAAAAATGAGAAAATGCCGATTGAAGAATTAGTCAAGACAGCTGAAATGGTTCTCGCCATTATCGAAGAAACGACAAATCCATCGTAAAGGCAGGAGACTCTGTGAGCACGCAAAAGATCATTATTTTCCAAGTGGGACAAGAGGATTTTGGTATCAGCGTAGAACATATACGCTCAATTGAGAAGGTCCCTTATTTACAAGAAGTATCGAACCTTCCAAAAGAGATTAAAGGACTCATGTCGTTAAGAGGAGAGGTCATTCCAGTCAGTGACACAGGTGTCATGCTGCACGGAAAACCTCTGGATGTAACCGAACAGTCTAAGGTTCTACTATTTGAATTAAACGATCAAATGATTGGCTGCCTTGTTTCTGATGCAAAAGATATCATTGATATCGAGCTAAGTGAGATCAAGCCATTTCATATGAACACAAAAGCATCTGAATATTTCTTCGGCGTCGTTGAGAGAGAGAACAAGATGATTTTACAAGTGGATCCTAATAAGTTTCTTGGGAAAATTGAGGATCTTGATCAATTGCCTGAGCGATTGAAAGAGGAATTGGCATAAACAAAGGCCCCTTATCCATGGATAAGGGGTCATTTTGCGTGCTGGAGCTTACGCATCTTTTATTTGTTGCGCTCTACAGAAGACAAATAAAGCCTCCTTACCATGTTCGGGTAAGGAGGCTATCATTTATTCAGCTGCTGGGTTAATTGAATCGTTTGCCGCAGCTTTTGTTTTTGATTTTTGGTACATCACATTTAAAATAATCGTTTGAATGGTGAGTAAAAGTCCACTTGTCATCCAATATAAAGGAAGAGCAGCGGGAGCATTAATTGATAGAAACAGCATCATGACTGGGAAAATCATGCCCATGATTTTTGCTTGTTTCAGTGCAGCTTCTGTTTGGGTGCCTGATTGCTTTGCGAATTTTTGTGTGACATAAAATTGCAAGAAATACATGGCCCCTGCAAAGATCGCCACCAAAAGATCAGTTTGTCCTAAGTTAAACCATAAGAACGAATGCGTCGCAATCTCAGGTGTTGAGCGGATTGCTGAGTAAAAGCCAAGAACAATTGGGATTTGAATCAGCATCGGCAGACAGCCCATTGCCAGCGGGTTCACATTGTTGTCTTTATATACTTTCATCATTTCCATTTGCAGTTCTTTTTGTTTTTCAGGTTCTTTTGTTTTTTTCAATTTGCTTTGTATTTGGTCAATCTGAGGCTTAACGAGTGCCATTTTCTCTTGCATCACTCTCTGCTTTTTAAATTGGTTTGCAAAAAGCGGGAAAATAAGCAGTCGGACAATCAATGTTACGAACATAATAGATAAACCGTAGTCATCATGGAAAAAGTTCGCAAGCCAGATAATCAACTCAGAAAAAGGCTGAACAAAATAATGATGGAAAAACCCATCAGAGCTTGTATTTGTTTGCGCACTTGCAGCAAATGCAGGTGACGCTACCATCATAAAAAATAAAGTCGTACAAATAGTCAATAAACGTTTCAATTCATTTCCTCCTCAATAATAAAATCTAATAAGAGAGAGGAAGCGAATGGTCTTCATCATCATTTGATGATCTTTTCATTCGAATGACTTTACTAATCCAAGTTGTAATGCGATCATATATGATAAACAGAAAGTCTGTTCGATTCAAACAAGATGCATCCAACTCTTCTAAACGATGTCCTCCGAGGTGCTCGTTCATTCGGCAGTCTTTTAATAAGAAGGCAATACCGATGGCGGTCAGCGCTGGAAGAATAATCGTAAAGAATTCAACAAGGAAAAAGACTTCATTGAATGTATCAATAATCATGATTATCACATCCATTTCATTACTCACAGTGTACTATACACCATATGAAATGTCTAATGGAACAAACAGGTGAAATTACGGTGAAGTGAAGGAAAGTAGATCACCTAAGGAGGCAAGCAAATGGCTGATTCTCAAAAGAAGGGGCGAATCATTTTTCATATTGATATGAATAGTTTTTATGCATCGGTAGAAATGGCGTATGATCCTTCTTTGAGAGGGAAACCTTTAGCCATTAGCGGAAATGCAAAAGAGCGCAAAGGGATTGTTGTGACCTGCAGCTACGAGGCAAGAGCACTCGGGGTGAAGCCGCCGATGCCACTCTGGGAAGCGAAGCGGCTATGTCCGGGACTGATTGTGCGTACACCCAACTTCGACCGGTACCGCAGCTCCTCACAAGAAATGTTTACCATATTAAGAGAATATAGTGACTTAGTTGAACCCGTTTCAATTGATGAAGGCTATATTGATTTAACCGATACACCTTATGCTGAGCATGCCGTGAAAACCGCTCATGATATTCAAACGAGGCTCGTAGAAGAGCTCATGCTTCCTTCGAGTATTGGCATTGCACCAAATAAATTTCTAGCGAAGATGGCGTCTAATTGGAAAAAGCCAATGGGCATTACCATTTTGCGTAAACGAGATGTCCCGACAATGCTCTGGCCGCTCCCTGCAGGTGACATGCATGGGGTTGGACAGAAAACGGCAGATAAGCTGAAAACCATCGGAATTCATACAATTGAAGATTTAGCGAAAGCGAATGAATATGCGCTAAAAGAGTTATTAGGCATCAATGGACCGAGGTTAAAGCAAAAGGCAAACGGAGAGCATGACGGCATTGTCGACCCAGAAAGAATATACGAATTTAAATCTGTCGGAAATTCTTCCACTCTTCCTCACGATTCTGATGATACAGATGAACTCGTCTCATTAATAGAGAAACTGTCGCAATCGGTGAGTGCCAGATTACGAAGAAAAGAAGTAATGGCAAACCGGCTGCTCATTATGATTCGGTATGCAAGCTGGAAAAATATCACACGGAGCGTCACACTCACGAATCCTACTGATCGAAAGGAAGATCTATTTGAGGCGGCAAAGCAGCTATTCCTAAAGCATTGGAATGACCAGCCAGTAAGACTTTTAGGCGTGACGGGGACCGATCTTGTGGAACGAAAATCAGCCGTCAAGCAACTTGATTTATTCTCTTATACAGAAGATGCAAAAGACGAACCGCTCCAATCTCTTTTAGACGGACTGAAAGAAAAATACGGTAAACCACTCATTCAAAGAGGAGTGACCATTAAGGAAAAAGAGAGCAAAACAAGTGGTACAAGTTTTAATAAAGACTTTTTTCAGGACGAAAGAGGAAATGACTAGCCTGAAAACTTGATAAAAGAGGTGATGTTGTGGTAATTTCAAAGGGTACATCATTTCAGCAGTAATCAATATAGTGTGTTAGAAGGGACGTCAGAATTATGTCAAAACAACAAATCGGTGTCGTTGGACTAGCCGTTATGGGGAAAAACCTTGCCCTAAATATTGAAAGCCGCGGTTTCTCCGTGTCCGTTTATAACAGATCTAGCAGCAAAACAGAAGAGTTTCTTCAAGAATCACAAGGGAAAAACGTTGTAGGCACATACAGCATTGAAGAATTTGTTCAATCGCTTGAAACGCCGCGTAAAATTCTTTTAATGGTAAAAGCAGGTGCAGCAACAGATGCAACCATTCAATCATTACTTCCTCACCTAGAGAAAGGTGACATTTTAATTGATGGTGGAAATACATATTACAAGGATACACAAAGACGTAACCAAGAGCTTGCGGAAAGTGGTATTCACTTCATTGGTACAGGTGTTTCTGGCGGTGAAGAAGGCGCACTTAAAGGTCCTTCTATCATGCCTGGCGGTCAAAAAGAAGCGCACGAGCTAGTGAAACCAATTTTAGAAGCCATCTCTGCGAAAGTAGATGGTGAGCCTTGTACAACGTATATCGGTCCAGATGGAGCAGGACATTATGTCAAAATGGTTCATAACGGTATCGAGTACGGAGACATGCAATTGATCTCTGAATCATACTTTATCTTGAAGCATGTCGCTGGTTTATCAGCAGGGGAGCTTCATGAAGTATTCTCAGAGTGGAATAAAGGCGAACTTGACAGCTACTTAATCGAAATCACAGCTGACATTTTCACAAAAGTGGATGAGGAAACGAACCAGCCGCTAGTAGATGTCATCTTAGATAAAGCTGGCCAAAAAGGAACTGGAAAATGGACAAGCCAAAGCTCACTTGATTTAGGTGTCCCGCTTCCAATCATTACGGAGTCTGTTTTCGCTCGTTTTATTTCTGCGATGAAAGATGAGCGTGTGGAAGCAAGTCAATTAATTCAAGGGCCTGAGCCAACTCAATCAGCTGAAGATAAACAAGCATTAATCGAAGCTGTTAGAAAAGCTCTCTTCATGAGTAAAATCTGCTCATATGCACAAGGTTTTGCGCAAATGAAAGCAGCATCTGATGAGTATAACTGGGATTTGAAATACGGTGAAATTGCGATGATCTTCCGTGGTGGATGTATCATTCGTGCAGCCTTCCTGCAGCAAATCAAAGAAGCATATGACCGTAACCCTGAATTGAAAAACCTATTGCTTGATCCTTACTTCAAGGATATCGTAGAAAGCTATCAATCATCACTTCGTAAAGTGATTTCACTTGCAGTAGAACAAGGTGTTCCTGTTCCTTCATTCTCAAGTGCACTAGCTTACTTTGATAGCTATCGTACAGCTGTCCTTCCAGCTAACTTAATTCAAGCACAGCGTGACTACTTCGGCGCACATACGTATGAGCGCACAGATAAAGAAGGCGTCTTCCATACTGAATGGATGAAATAAGTATAAAACCTCAAAAGACCTTACCTTTGGTAAGGTCTTAGATTGTTGACAAAGGGCTAAAATGAACTTGGTTTTAGCCCTTTGTCTTCTTTTTAGCGTGATAGAAAACCTTTGCAGGACTGACACCGAATGCGAGGGTTTGTCTACACGCTGTGACCTTACCTTTGGTAAGGTCTTTTTTGTGTTTACATCTATTCGGCTAAAAATCCGAAAAAGAGGGATGCTAAGTAAAAAAGAACAGAAAGTAGGGATAGAAGTGGGCATTTTATATGCACTTCTCCCAGCGATATTTTGGGGAAGTATTGTTCTCATCAGTGTCAAACTTGGCGGTAATGCCTATCAGCAAACACTCGGCATTACCCTCGGCGCTTTTTTGTTTTCAATCGGCGCCTATTTGATCAAAATGCCGGAACTGACACCGCTTATTTTTGCGGTTTCCGTTATCTCTGGGATCTTTTGGAGTATTGGGCAAATGAATCAGCTTTCAAGTGTCGCCTTTCTAGGGGTGTCAAAGGCTGTTCCTTTATCAACGGGTATGCAGCTTGTGAGCACGACATTATTTGGTGTCATCGTTTTCAAAGAATGGCAAACCATGACGGTCATACTTATTGGTTCTTGTGCCATTTTATTTATTATTGCTGGCGTTGTCATGACATCCCTCGGTCAAAAAAAGAGTGGCGGAAACGAAGGCGGCAATTTTAAAAAGGGAATTATCATTTTGCTCATCTCAACCGTAGGCTACGTCGGATATGTCGTCATTTTAAGATGGTTTCATATAGATGGCTGGTCTGCGCTCGTTCCACAATCTGTCGGCATGCTGCTTTCATCGTTAGCGATTAGTCTAAAGCAAGACCCGTTTAGCAAATATACGTTCAGAAATATCATTGCTGGTCTTGTGTGGTCGACAGGAAATCTAGGACTTCTTTTGGCGATTCCACTCATTGGCGTAGCAGTAAGTTTTTCCATGTCTCAAACAGGAATTGTCATCTCGACTTTAGGCGGTATTTATTTATTAAAAGAGAAAGCATCAAAAACAAGCTTTGTCATTGCAGGCTGCTTGATGATTATCGCAGGCGGTGTGCTACTAGGTTTTACAAAATAGGAGGTTTAAGCGAATGTATCCAGATTTGGAAGGAAAAACAGTTCTCATCACAGGAGCAGGTACAGGGATAGGTCAGGCGATGGCACGCCGGTTTGGACAAGAAAAAGCCAATGTAGTGATCAATTATTTCTCAGATAAAGAAAACCCGGACGACACGATTGCTGAGATTCAAAAAAGTGGCGGACAGGCTGTCAAAATTCAAGGGGATGTTTCAAAAGAAGAGGACATGAAGGCGATGATTGATCAAGCTGTTGATACATATGGCAGTCTTGATGTCATGATCAATAATGCAGGAATTGAAAATGAAGTTCCTTCAACTGAAATGACGCTAGATAACTGGAACAAAGTGATGTCCACCAATTTAACAGGTATGTTTTTAGGGTGCCGTGATGCATTAAAGTATATGACAGAACACGGGATCGAGGGGTCGATTATTAATATGTCGTCGGTCCATCAGCAAATTCCGTGGCCTCATTTTGTCCATTATGCAGCAAGTAAAGGAGGCGCCAAGCTTTTGACGGAAACGCTGGCACTAGAATATGCGCCTAAAAAAATTCGTGTAAACAGCATTGCACCAGGCGCAATTGATACCCCGATCAATGCCGAAAAATTTGATGATCCAGCATTGAAAAAGGGCGTCATTGAGCTGATACCGATTGGTTATATCGGAAAACCGGAAGAAGTGGCAGCATGTGCTGTCTGGCTTGCATCAAAAGAGGCGAGCTATGTGACAGGGTTGACGTTATATGTAGACGGCGGTATGACCAAGTACCCTGGATTCCAAGCAGGAAAAGGATAATCGTGATAATCACGGGCTGGGCCCAGAGGATAACACAACATCAAATTATGATCTAGTATGTGCATGTGAAGACTAGTGAAAAGCGTGTGTATAAACATTCACACGCTTTTATTCGTTTATACGCCTTATTCAAATATGGCTTCTTTGTTGTTCACGATGATGCCTACTTTGGTTTTGACACGAGGAACGCCATCTTTTTGAAGATAATCATATAAAATAGGTTCTATTTCATTTATATCTGTACGAAGTATTTTAGGAGAAAACTCCTCGATAAATGGATCGTTTTTAACTGCTAGACAGTTCGCCATTGTATCGAGTGCAATTAAACTGAAAGGTCTTCCTTTGTTTAGCCATGATTTCATTCTGAGCCATGTTGGAAAGCATGCTGATGCCAACCTGCCCCAACTGTCGTTAAAAGAGGAGCAATGAGACTCCATCCAATCAAGTATGTGATGTGAACGGAAACGATATAGGCTGGAGAGAGCCGTCATTGGCAATTCCTTTTCACTTACACATTTCAATTGATCAAAAATACGTCTCATTCCTTCCTCGGCTGGTAAACTACTGGCTGCTGCCCAAGAAAGCGGATGAAAAAATTTATCGGCATCATTCTCCCAAAGCTCTCTTACCCAATCCGAAGCTGTAGTACCTAAAACATCAGCTGCGATCTCCAGCATTCTTGATTTAACTTCATGATTTTCCGTTCCATAAAATCTAGATTTTACAGACATCAAAATTTTTTGTGTATCGTGTTTTTTCAGGGCATTGATGACATCGTATTGAAGAAACCATCTTGTGATTGAGAAATCTAATAAAGACTCCAAATCGTGTTGAAGCGCTTGTAATGTGGGTATTTTCTCTTCTGCTGTGACCAATACATCTTCTTCTGGCTGACAACCCTCTCCGTCTTCTTCATAAAAATCATCGTGCAATAAAAATTTCTTTGGAGAGTGGATGATCGCTAAGTGATACCATTCAATTGGACGTAAAGAATAGGTTAAGAGCCGCCTGTGACAATCATTGCATAAACGATAAGGCTGAGCTGGTTCATCAGAAGTTTTTACAACATCAATCTCGTTTCTTTTACAGGCTTCACACAAATGAGTGACTGCCATGATATCGACTCCTTTTGATTGCAAAGATATGAATAGACTCGAAAAGTAGCAGCAAAAGACGTTTACCTATCTATCAAATTGAGTGGGAATAGAATCTGTTTCCATCTCGGGGCAGTTACTTCTCATGATTTATGGGTTTTTGAATGAGCTAAGTCATTAGCACTTATTTTAACAAAGTTCTCAAAGACTGTCTTCTGAAGAAGAAGCTACTTTATGGTTCATTCGGAGAGTATTTTTTAAAAGAAAAGGGGCCTCGTTCATATCTGGATGAGATCTCTTTTGTTCTGAAAGCTTGTTATGAATAATGATACGGTCATTTTTAAAATAAAATACATACATATAAAATTAAATGTCTAGACATTTAAAAATAAAAATATATAATATTAACTGGAAGCGCTTTTATTACAACAATGGGGTGAGAGAAATGAAACGTATTTTATTAGCATGCAGTTCAGGTATGTCTACGAGTTTACTAGTCACAAAGATGAAAGCACATGCTGAGTCTATAGGGGAAGAAGCAGAGATTTGGGCAGTCGGACAAGACCAAGCGAAAAAAGAAATGGCACATGCCGATGTTGTATTAATTGGACCGCAAATGAGCTTTTTAAAAGGGGATCTTCAAAAAGAAGCTCAAAAATATGGGATTGAAGTAGAGGTCATCGATATGCAGGCGTATGGGCTAGCAGATGGACAAAAAGCGTATGAACAAGCGGTTTCATTGATGGGGGAATCTTAAAGGATGGAAAAGAAAACGCTCGAAGGACTCACGGAAGAACAAATCAGTTTTCAATTGATCTTACACAGCGGAAATGCACGAAGCAAATTGCTTCAATCTCTTAAACAATTTAGAGAAGGTCATGAAACAGTAGCATCTGACCTTCTCAAAGAAGCGGAAGATGATTTGCGGAATGCACATGATATCCATTTTCAAATGGTACAGCAAGAGGCAAGCGGAGAAACGATTTCATTCTCCTTGCTGCTCATGCATGCCGAAGATCATTTCATGTCAACGATGACAATAAAAGAGCTTGTGGGAGAGCTCTTACCGATATTGCAATCACTGAAACAATAAAGGGTGTAAACAAGGGGGGAAACCAATGTTTGATAAAATAAGTGCGATTTTGGTTCCGATTGCTGGGAGATTGAACAACAATCGCTATCTAGGGGTATTAAGGGATGCCTTTATGCTTGCGTTCCCATTAACAATTTTTGGTTCCATCATGGTCGTATTAATGAATTTGCCATTTTTAGATAAGATCATGAGTCAAACAGCACTGGAAGGTGTTCAGTCTGCACTGAATATTGCACCTAGTGCGACCATCAGCATTATGAGTGTGTTTGTTGTATTTGGGATTGGCTACTATTTATCGAAAAGCTATGATGTGGAAGCTGTCTTTGGCGGTGTGATCGCTTTAGCCTCTTTTCTACTCCTTACGCCATTTTTACTAGAACAAGAGGGCGGTGCATCCATTGCAGGCGTCATCCCAGTCGATCGTTTAGGCGCAAAGGGAATGTTCCTTGGAATGATCACAGGCTTTTTGTCTGCTGAAATTTATCGCTATTTTGTTCAAAAGAAATTTGTCATCAATATGCCGCAAGGGGTTCCGCCAGCTGTCTCTAAGTCTTTTGCTGCACTTATCCCGGCTACTTTGACACTTACAACCTTTTTACTGATCAATATCATCATTACACAAGGGTTCAAAACCAACATGCATGACTTGATTTACAATGCGATTCAGGCGCCGCTTGTCGGACTTGGAAGCGGTATCATTCCGACCTTGATCGCTATTTTCTTTATACAAATTCTTTGGTTCTTTGGGCTCCACGGCCAAATTATTATCAACTCTGTCATGGACCCGATTTGGAATACATTGTCCATTCAAAATCTAGAAAGCTACACAAAAACAGGTGAGGTTCCGAACATCATCAGCAAGCAGTTTATCGAAATCTATACAGTGGGTATGGGTGGAACCGGTATGACGCTAGCTGTTGTGTTTACGATTTTAATTTTTCTTAAAAGTAAGCAATTGAAACAAGTAGCAAAGCTCGGCTTAGGACCAGGTTTATTTAACGTCAATGAACCCATTATCTTCGGTTTACCGATTGTGATGAACCCGCTTATTCTCATTCCATGGATTTTGGCGCCAATGGTGATTACTTGTATTTCTTATTTTGCGATGGCCGCAGGTATTGTGCCGCCTCCGACAGGCGTGAATATACCTTGGACAGTACCGATCTTTATTAGCGGAGTCATGGCAACAAATTCATTAGCGGGCGGTCTGCTTCAGCTGTTTAATTTAATGATTGTGTTTGTCATTTGGTTCCCGTTCCTAAAATTTATTGATCGTATGAATGTGAAAAATGAAAAAATAGTCACGACAGAAAAAACGAAACAAACAAACATCAAAGGTGAAGGAGACTCAATACATGTCGATGGAAACTAACAGTCAATTATATACATTTCCAGAAGGTTTCTGGTGGGGATCTTCTGCCTCTGCTACGCAAACAGAAGGCAGTTATCCAGGAGATGGAAAGGGGCCGAACATTTGGGATCACTGGTTTGAAAAAGAGCCGAATCGTTTTTTTCAGGGCGTCGGTCCAGGTGTAACCTCACAATTTTATCGTAAATACAAAGAGGATATCCGCCTCATGAAGGAGATTGGGCACAACTCGTTTCGTCTATCTATTTCATGGTCACGCCTTTTACCTGAGGGAAAAGGGGCTGTTAATGAAGAAGCTGTGGCTTTTTACAATGATGTGATCAATGAACTGATAGCGAATGACATTGAACCGTTTGTGAACTTGTATCATTTTGATATGCCAATGGCGTTGCAGGAGACGGGAGGATGGGTAAACAGGCAGGTTGTAGACGATTATGTCAGCTATGCGACATTGTGTTTTCAGCTATTTGGCGACCGGGTGAAAAAATGGTTTACCCATAACGAGCCGATTGTCCCTGTAGAGGGTGGATATATGTATAGCTTCCATTATCCAAACGAAGTTGATTTCCAAAAGGCAGTACAAGTTGGATTTCATGAGATTTTATCAAATGCTAAAGCCATTGCGGCTTATAAAGAGATGAAGCAGGATGGGAAAATAGGCATTATCCTGAACCTTACTCCTTCGTATCCACGAAGCCAGAATCCGCGGGATGTCGAAGCAGCTGAGATGGCTGACGCCTTCTTTAACCGGTCCTTCCTAGATCCAGCAGTGAAAGGACATTTCCCTGAAAAGCTAGTGGACGTGTTAAAGAAAGAAGGATTGATGCCGGCTATGGAGGAAGGAGACCTTGAACTCATTCAAGAGAACACGATCGACCTTCTCGGCATCAACTATTATCAGCCAAGAAGAGTGAAAGCAAAGGAACATATGCCTCACCCTGATGCACCATTTATGCCAGATCATTATTTTGATTCTTTTGAAATGCCGGGCAGAAAAATGAATGTGTACCGCGGCTGGGAAATCTATGAAAAGGGTATTTACGATATATTGAAAAAAGTCCAGACAGACTATGGGAATATTGAATGCTTTATTTCTGAAAATGGAATGGGTGTCGAAGGAGAAGAGCGGTTTCAGGATGAAGAAGGAATGATTCATGACGATTACCGCATTGATTTTATTTCTGACCATCTTAAATGGGTGCATCAAGCCATTCAAGAAGGAAGTCATGTAAAAGGCTATCATCTGTGGACGTTTATGGATAATTGGTCATGGTCGAATGCCTATAAAAATCGCTATGGATTTGTCTCAGTGGACCTTGAGGAAGACGGGAAACGTACCATCAAAAAAAGTGGCTACTGGTTTCAATCGGTTTCAGAGAATAATGGTTTCTAATCAAGATACTTGCTCTTTCCTTGAAAAGGGCAAGTATTTTTCTTATGTAAAGATGAAAGGGTTGAAATGAAAGTGGCTCGAACCTTTTAAGCGCACTAGGCTTAGTGTAGAATGAGAGGAAGGCTAGAAAGCGCTATAATAGGATATGAAAAAACAAGTCAGTTGGTGGTGTGAGATGACAAAGTACGAACTCATTTCAGAAGAAATTAGAAAAAGAATAGGAACAGCATATTATCCAGAAGATCAACCCATTCCAGATGAAAACTCGCTTGCCGCTGAATTTAAATGCAGCAGAATGACGATGAAGCGTGCGCTCGATCTTTTAGTGGCGGAAGGTCTGCTCTTTAGAAAAAGAGGTCATGGCACATTTATTGTGAAGGCAGCACTAAATCAAGGTGCGATCAACGTATCAGGTCATGAAAATAAAGGGTTCACGAAAGTGATGGCAGATAAAAACGTGACGAGCCAAATCATTCGCTTTGATGTGCATTTTCCAAGTGAAGAGGTGGCAGCTCATTTATCCATTGACTCAAGCACACCTGTCTATGACATTATTCGGCTCCGTTTGGTAGAAGAAGAGCCATATGTATTAGAAAAAACCTTTATGCCTGTCAATGTCATTAAGGGAATAGATGAAGAGGTTTTATTGGGTTCCATCTATAGCTACATTACAAACACACTGCAATTAAAAGTAGCAGGAGCGCACAAAAAAATTAGAGCGGCTAAATCAGATCAGCTTGATCAGCAATATTTAGGCTGTGACCCTACGGATCCGGTGCTAGAAGTGGAACAGGTGGCTTATTTAAACACAGGTCGGCCGTTTGAATATTCCTTTAGCCATCATCGCTATGATAAATTTGATTTTTCAACGGTTGAAATTACGAAAACACGACTTTAAAAAAAGAGCAGAACCCCCTCAATCGGGAGACTGCTCTTTTTTTGTTGATTTTATATATTCCACCAGTGATATCCATCTTTTTCAAGAAGCTGATCTGCTTCTTTTGGTCCCATAGAACCAGCAGGATAATTTGGTTTTAACGTTTTGGTTTCAGCCCATTTTTCTGAAATTGGATCAACAAAGTTCCAAGACAGTGCTACTTCATCCCAGTGGGCAAAGTTTGTTGCGTCACCTAGCAAACAGTCATGAATTAGCTTTTCATACGCTTCTGGTGTATTCATGATGTCGTTGTAATTTGTTTGATAGTCAAGCTTAATTGGTTTAGCATACGTTCCGCCATCAAGCTTGCGAGCATTCAGGTGAAGGGTGATGCCTTCGTCTGGCTGAATGTGAATCACAAGTAAGTTTGGATGCATGGAATTCCCGTTTCCGTAGTACAGGTTCATCGGAATGTCTTTAAATTGCACCACGATTTGAGTGGATTTCTTTTCTAGACGTTTTCCTGTACGAATGTAAAATGGTACCCCGGCCCATCTGAAGTTATCGATGAGAAGTTTTCCTGCAACGAATGTTTCTGTGTTGGAGTTTGGGTCGACATTTTGCTCTTCAAGATAGGAAGGAACCATATTGCCATCAATCGTTCCTGCATCATACTGTCCGCGGACAAAGAATTGATCCACTTCATCTTTCGAGAATGGACGAAGCGCACGCAATGCTTTCCGTTTTTCGCTACGGATTTCCTCTGTATTGAGCTTAATCGGTGGCTCCATGGCTAGTAGTGCAACCATTTGAAGCATATGGTTTTGTACCATATCTCTCAGTGCACCAGAACTCTCGTAATATCTCGCACGGTCTTCGACACCTAATGATTCACTCGATGTGATTTGAATGTTTGAAATATAGCGGTTTGTCCAAAGCGGTTCAAAGATCGCATTCGCAAAACGAATTACCTCAATGTTTTGCACCATCTGTTTACCAAGATAGTGGTCAATACGATAAATTTGATCCTCTGTAAATGCATCTCGGATCTCTTCATTTAATGTTTTGGCACTAGGCAGGTCATGACCAAACGGTTTTTCAATAACAAGTCGAGACCATCCAGTCGTTTCTGATACGCCTTCACTTTTTAAAAACTTCGCAATGGTTCCGAAGAATTCTGGTGCCATCGCTAAATAGAACATCCGGTTATTCGGGATACTGTATGTATCTTCAAGACCAGAAAGAAGCGTGTTCAGTGCTTGATAGGAAGCAGGGCTTGAGACATCAAAATCATGGTAATAGAAATGAGAAATAAATTCCTCTGCTTTTGCTTCTGCATCATCAGAAGAGACCGATTCTTTTACCACAGCTCTTAGGTCTTCATGAGACCAAGGACGACGTCCAACACCTACAACGGCGAATTGATCTCCAAGCTTTCCGCTATGATAAAGTCTATGTATAGAAGGGTAGAGCTTGCGTTTTGCAAGGTCTCCTGTTGCGCCAAAAATGACAATGACTGCTTTTGGATAGTTAGTTTCTGTATTCACGAAAAGTACCTCACTTTATTCGTAGCATTGTTGTAAAAACCGAGAATGTATGTACATTTTCTTTATTTTAAAGGTTCATTGTTCGTAAAGCAAACATTTGATTCGACTTTTTCTGCCCGAGTTTGACTTTTTTCAAAAATTCCGCTGAATTCACATTTATCCTGTCTTCATGTATTCTATATGAATGAAGAGATTGTATACCGGCTGTAGGAGGAAATCGTAATGGAACTGCTCTTTTTAGGAACAGGTGCAGGCATTCCTGCAAAAACAAGAAACGTCACTTGCACTGCGCTGAAGCTTTTAGAAGAGAGAAAAGCCGTGTGGCTTTTTGATTGCGGAGAAGCGACGCAGCATCAAATATTACATACAACGATTAAACCAAGAAAAATTGAGAAGATCTTTATCACGCATATGCACGGTGATCATGTATATGGTCTCCCGGGTCTGCTTGGCAGCAGGTCCTTTCAAGGCGGAGAGGATGAATTGACGATATATGGTCCAAGCGGCATTAAAGCTTTTGTAAACGCGACACTTTCAGCGACACAAACGCATTTGACTTATCCGCTGCATATCATAGAAATAGAGGAAGGGATCGTTTTTGAAGATGAGACCTTTCAAGTAGAAGCAAGACGAGTGTCTCATGGGATCCCAGCTTACGGTTATCGGGTCGTGGAAAAAGATGTACCTGGTGCACTAAAAGCCGAAGACCTAAAAAAAATCGGTGTAAAACCTGGACCTTTGTATCAGAAGTTGAAAAATGGGGAAACCGTTACACTCGAAGATGGAAGAATGATTGATGGAACCGATTATTTGGAACCCCCTAAAAAAGGGAGAATCGTTGCATTTTCAGGAGATACCCGTTTGTGCGAGAATATAACAAGGCTTGCCAAGAATGCGGATGTGTTAGTCCATGAAGCAACATTTGGGAAAGAAGATGCAGAACTAGCCTATAATTATTATCACAGTACGACAGAACAGGCAGCAAAAACAGCGCAGGAAGCAGGCGCAAAAAGACTGATTTTGACCCATATTAGTGCACGGTACCAAGGGGAAGAGTCACTGAAACAATTACTCAAAGAAGCCCGCGATATATTCCCGCTGACTGAAGCTGCACATGATTTCTTTTCTTTTCCTATTGACCGTACCCTGTAAAAATTGGATGAATCGTCAAAAAAAGTTGTGTGATTTTTTTGATATTTATGATGACGCTCTTTTTCAGGTAGTGGTAAAATGGTGAAGAAAAAACAAATGACGAATTACACTATGAAGAATACGGGAGGCACAATCAAAGATGAGCGGTTTTACAGCGTTAAGTGAAGCAGAATTAAATGACCTATATGCAGCACGACAAAAAGAATATGAAACGTACAAAAGTAAAAACTTACACTTAGACATGTCTAGAGGGAAACCTTCACCAAAACAGCTCGATTTATCTATGGGCATGCTCGATGTCGTGACATCAAAGGATGCAATGACAGCTGAGGATGGTACAGATGTGCGAAACTATGGCGGCTTGACAGGCCTTCCTGAAACAAAGAAATTTTTTGCAAGTGTGCTCAATCTGAAGCCAGAACAAATCATCATTGGCGGTAATTCTAGTCTGAATATGATGCATGACACAATTGCACGTGCTATGACTCACGGCGTATATGGCAGCAAAATACCTTGGGGAGAGCTTCCAAAGGTAAAATTCCTTGCACCAAGCCCAGGATATGATCGTCATTTTGCCATTTGTGAGCATTTTAACATAGAGATGATTACGGTAGATATGAAGTCGGATGGACCTGACATGGATCAGGTGGAAAAATTGGTTGCAGAAGATGAAGCCATCAAAGGGATTTGGTGTGTACCGAAATATAGTAACCCTGACGGCATTACGTATTCAGATGAGGTTGTTGACCGTCTTGCTTCCATGCAGACAAAAGCAGACGACTTCCGTATTTTTTGGGATGATGCTTATGCAGTCCACCATCTAACAGATACGCCTGATACGTTAAAAGATATTTTTCAAGCAGTAGACAAAGCAGGACATGCAAACCGTGTGTTTATGTTCGCCTCTACTTCTAAAATTACGTTCCCAGGCTCAGGTGTTGCACTAATGGCATCTAGTCAGGACAACGTCAGTTTTATTCAAAAACAGCTATCAGTTCAAACCATTGGGCCAGATAAAATCAATCAATTAAGACACCTTCGTTTCTTCAAGAATCCAGAAGGATTGAAGGAACATATGAAAAAGCATGCAGCGATTATTAAGCCGAAATTTGACCTCGTTCTTTCGATCCTTGATGAAAAGCTTGGTGGAAAGGATATCGCTGAGTGGCACAAACCAAATGGCGGATATTTTATCAGCTTAAATACACTCGATCATTGTGCAAAAGCTGTTGTGCAAAAAGCGAAAGAAGCCGGTGTGACACTAACGGGTGCAGGGGCGACATATCCTTATGGAAACGACCCGCTTGATCGTAACATCCGTATTGCGCCAACGTTCCCAACACTTGAAGAACTAGAGCAGGCGATTGACATCTTTACGTTATGCGTTCAGCTTGTCAGCATTGAAAAGTTGTTGTCTGAGAAAAGTCAATCAGCACCAACGGTATAATGAAAAAACTCCTTGACTGATGTCCGGTCAAGGAGTTTTTGTTTTTAGTTGGCTGTTTGATAATAAGAGACAGGCTGTTTTGCTGCACACCATACATCATAAATCGCAAGCTGCACAATATGTGGTTCATCGTGATGAATATAGTGCGAGCTGTTCTGCGCCTGAATCCATCCGCTTTGGGATGACAATGTGAGCATTCGTTTATGAAGCCTGAGCCAAGCTTCATGTGCTGGATGAAACAAGCGGCTTTTGCCTGATGAAATGACAAGAAGGGGCATCATTCCATAATGCGTTTGCTCCTCTTTGATCGTACGCAGCATTTGCTCAAAGTCCTCATGTGTACATTCTGCTGTGAATTGCGCCATATATGAAGTGCGTTCTTCCTTTGATAAGAGCGGCAGAATGACCTGCTCTTGCTCCTCACTTGCTGGGTCTAGAAGGACCATACCGATAACATCTTCTTTTCTGCGGCTTGCCCATAAGCGGCTGACAAGAGAGCCAAATGAATGCGCCACAATGAGAAATGGCGGCTGAATATTGGCTTGATGTAAGAGTGTATCTAAATCATCCGCAAGATCATGCAAAGTTCTTCCTTCTTTGCTTTCACTGCTTTTTCCATTGCCTAAACGGTCATATAAGAAAACACCAAGCTCTGGGTCAATATCACGAGCGATATTCGCCCACGTATCGCCTGAAATTCCATATCCTGCTTCAAAAATAATGGTGGCTTGCTTTTTTCCTTGACGATGCCTTGTATAAAAGTGATGTCCATCTATATGATACGTTCTTTCAATCAATGCCGAGTTCATTCTTCCATCTCCTCTAAGTGGTTCTTTAGCTAAAAGACGGCACAAAAGGCAAAGATGTTTCTCTTAAAAACAAAAAAGATGCCTATTTCAAAAAATAGACACCTTTTTGCTTAAAGATGTTACCAAGCGCGATCGTATTGGCGCGGGCTTTCGATGGATGTACGAAGCTCTTTAGCGGCTGTTTTGGGGAAATACGGATCCCGTAAAAATTCTCTGCCGATAAAGATCAAGTCAGCACGCTGATTTTGTAAAATTTCTTCGGCCTGTACACCAGATGTGATCATACCGACAGCGGCTGTTTGGATGCCGGCACCTTCTCTTATTTTCTCAGCAAAGGTGACTTGGTAGCCGGGGAATGTTTTAATACTGGCTTGCACCACAGCGCCTGAGCTCACATCAATTAGATCGACTCCTTGCTCTTTCAGCCATGCGGCAATGCCAATATAATCTGCAATATCTAGTCCTTTTGTTGTGTAATCAGAAGCGGATACACGGACAAATAATGGTCCATCCCACACTTCATTGACTGCATCAACAACTTCTCTCAAGAAGCGATAACGATTTTCTGGTGAACCGCCATATTCATCTGTCCGGTGATTGGCAAGCGGTGAGAGAAATTCGTTAATCAAATAGCCATGCGCACCATGAATCTCAATGATGTCAAATCCAGCTTTCTTGGCGCGGACAGCGGCATCTTGAAACGCCTGAACTGTGTCTTTTATTTGATCGATAGACATCTCAAGAGGTGTTTTAGATTGCTCGTCAAATGGAATGCTGGATGGAGCAAGAATGTCACCATCTAGCTCAGCCTTGCGTCCTGCATGGGCTAGCTGGATGGCCGTTTTTGTTCCGTACGCTTTGATTTGTTCGTTTAATGAGGCAAACCCTTCAATGTGCTCATCACTCCAAATTCCGAGGTCCTGATCACTAATTCTTCCCTCAGGTGAAACAGCACTTGCCTCGACCATAATTAATCCGGCCTGACCTTGCGCACGGGAAATATAATGTGCAAAGTGGAAAGGCTGTAGTTTTCCATCACGGTCATAGGATGAATACATACACATCGGGGACATGACGATGCGGTTTTTGAGTGTGACACCTTTTAATGTCCAAGGTGAAAAAAGCTTTGTTTCCAATTACCTTCGCCTCCTCATAGAATGGTATAGCCGATTATAACAGTCATTCAAACATTCGTCATAAAAGGTGCTCAAACCATATAGCTTTTGAACATGATTTTGTATAATGAAAGATATGGACATCAAAGGGGGATAAACGGATGAAATGGCAAACGGAAAGTGAACTAAAGGAGCTACTCACAGCTCTGATGCAGTATGAAAGCATATCTGGTACAACGGGAGAAGTCGCATTAGCGGAATATTTATATTACTTGCTGAGGGAGCGGCCATATTTTGAGCAGCATCCTGATCACTTGGCTTTGCATCCAATGAAAGATGGCCGGTATTTTTTAACGGCACTTGTCAAACGAAGTACGCTGCCACGTACTGTTTTACTCCTCAGCCATTTTGATGTCGTCGATACAGAGGATTACGGAGAATTTCAAAATATGGCGTGTAAGCCCGAAGAGTTAATGGCGTCCTTTTCTCAAAAAAGTGCACTTCTTCCAAAAAGGGCAAGAGAGGATTTAGCTTCAGGTGACTGGCTGTTTGGACGAGGGTCCATGGATATGAAAGCAGGCCTGACTGTCCAGCTTTCCATGCTGGAAAGAGCGATGGCAGGGAGGTTTGAAGGAAATATTCTGCTCGTCACAGTGCCAGATGAAGAAGTGAATTCACAGGGGATGCTGGAGGCTGTTCCGAAACTAAAGGAGCTCAAGCAGAAGTATGACCTTGAGTATACCGCTTGTTTAAACAGTGAGCCGATGTTTGAAAAGTATCCCGGGGATGCGCACCAATACATCTATACAGGTAGTATAGGGAAGGTACTTGCGGGATTTTTCTGCAAAGGAATTGAAACACATGTAGGTGAGCCATTCTCAGGATTAAATGCAAATTTTATGGTATCTGAATTAAACAGGCTGTTAGAACTGAATAGTGATTATTGTGAGGAAGTAGATGGTGAAGTGACACCGCCTCCGACCAATTTGATGCAAAAGGATTTGAAAGAAGCTTACTCTGTTCAAACGCCTCACACGGCTGTTTCTTTATTTAATGTGTTGATGATGAACCGCTCTAGTGAAGAGCTTCACGGGCTCCTCTATGAAACTGCGAAACAAGCAGCAGCCCAAATCGAAGCCAATCTCAAACAGAAAACCGCTGCATTTCAACGCTTTAAACATTTTACACCCATCGATACAAACATCACGGTGTTAACGTATCATGAGCTGTACGAAAAAGCTGCTGAACGATCCGGCAAGCAGGAGGTCGAGCGAATTGTCAACTACGCCTTTGCCAACCGGGGTGAGCTTGGGGATCGTGATTTTTCAACCAAAATTGTATCGGAACTGACGACCCTTTGTAAGGAAGATGGAGCACTGATTGTGTTGTTTTATAGTCCGCCATTTTACCCATCTGTTTCTTCAACAAACGATCTGCATATTCAAACGACCTTAAAGAAGATTCAAAGAGAAGCAAAAGAGATCTATGGAATCGAAGTAGAAGAAGTCAAATATTTTCCTGGTTTATCTGATTTAAGCTACTTACAGCTTGAAAATCAAGATATAGACGATTATACAGCCAACATGCCGCTATACCAAAAAGGCTACTCGTTACCACAAGGAGAAAAAGAAGCTCTTAACGTTCCTGTCATCAACGTTGGTCCATTAGGAAAGGATGCGCACAAATGGACAGAACGGCTGCATGTCCCATTCTCTTTTGGCGTTTTGCCGTCGCTCTTACAATCAACAATTCATGCTTTATTAGAAAAGAATTAAGTGAAAGCCCTATCGCCATGATAGGGCTTTTCTTTTTGATTTTAATCACCTTCTGTCTAAAGAAATAGAGTATGATATAGAATGATACTTACATATATTTGAAGGGGGATTGTGAGAGTGAAAACAGGAGTACTAACAAAAACAGAGATCATGACATCACTTCAAGAGAGTTTGCGTAAGCTTGAGGAGTTAGTATGGACATGTGATGAGGCTACATTAGATGAATCTTTTGGGGAAGGCAAGTGGTCAATTAAACAAATTGTTGGACATTTGTATGATACAGAAGAAGTCTGGTCAGAGCGGATAGAGCAGGCAATATCAAATGAGCAAACGCTTTTCGCATCATATGATCCAGAGATATATGTGAAGGGAAGAGCTTATGAAACGTATACCGCACAAGAGGTCAGTGCATTGATCGAGCGCTTAAAAGAGAGCAGAAACAAAACACTACAACTATTAGAAAAGGATACATGGGATTTTTCAGGTCTCCATCCTGAAGAAGGAGTGATGACAGTCCAAATATTAGCTGAAACCATTGCTTTACATGAAATTCATCACCTCGATCAAATCAAAGCCATCATGTCCATGAGAGCATCGAGTGATAGATGAAAAGCACCTGTCATCAAGGCAGGTGCTTTTCTATATTATTTATACGTACTCGCTGAAAACATATCGTTTAATTCTGCTGCGCGTTTTGTCGCTGTTTTCACACAATCGACAATCGCTTCTTCAAATTGATAGGAAGCAAGGGTATTCAGTCCTGCTTCTGTCGTTCCACCTTCGCTCGTAATTTCTTTGCGCAATTCAGCAGGTTCCTTTCCGCTATCCTGAAGCATATTTGCAGCGCCTGCAATCATTTGACAAATGAGCAATTTCGCTGTCTCTTGGTCCATCCCAAGTTCCGATGCACCTCGCTCCATTCCTTCAATCAAATGATAAATAAAGGCAGGACCGCTGCCTGCAATGGCTGTGACCGCATTCAGCTGTGATTCATCTAAAACCGTCACATGACCGATCGTTTCAAACAGCTGAACTGCTTTTTCCTTTTGCGCCTCTGTGACTTCATCACTGACTGCAATGCCAGTAGCTGATTGTTGTATGGCTGCTGATGTATTTGGCATCGCACGAACCACCGCCGTTTTTGCGCCAGCATAATGCTGAATGGTTTCAATAGAAATGCCCGCTAAAATAGAAATAATCAGCTGTCCATTTAAATGGGGCCTTACTTCAGAAATGCCACTTTCCGCATCTTTTGGTTTTAAAGCAAACACCAGCATATCGGCTTCTTCATAAATAAAGGAACGCGCGAAATCTGTTTTGACTCCATAACGTGCATTTAATTCTTCTAATCGTTTTTCATTTGTTTTATTTGTGACAATGATATCTTCATTTGACATAATGCCGCTCTTTAAAAGACCTTTAATCATAGACTCGGCCATTGAGCCTGCACCAATAAATCCAATTTTACTCATAAGCTGCTCCTCCTTGTAGAAAATAAAAAAACCTCTCGTCTGCAAAGGACGAAAGGTTTTTCGCGGTACCACCCTCAATTAGCATGCAATGTTGCATACTCAGCTCTAGTCCCTTAACGCGGGAAACGTTTAGGTTTGCCTAACAGCTCAAAGGGCAGGTTCAGCAAATAAGAGGATGGTGAAGTCTTACAGCCGGCGGACCTCACTCTCTTGCATCGTTATTTTGCTTACTAATCCTTGTCATCGCGCATCTTATATTTGTTGTTCATTATGCAACGATGGACAAGTTTGTGTCAATAGGGAGAGATAAAAAAATTGACCATCTAAACCGCATGACAGTCTGCCCTTTGCAAGATACAATGAATAAAGAAGAGTGAGTTCAGATGATCTATGAGTCAAAAATCAGGAGATGACGTATAAAAGTGAAAGAAGAAATGATTCAATTATCCATCCCCACACCGTTTGCGGTGGGGGATGTCCATGCATATGTATTAAAAGGCGATGCCGTGACCTTAGTCGATTGCGGACCGATGACACAAGATGCACAGCATGCCTTTGTCACGCAATTAAAGGAACATCATTTATCAATAGATGATATTGATCAAGTGGTTTTGACACATCATCATGCAGATCATGTCGGTCTTTTAGATCTGATGAAACCTCATGTCCGTGTCATCGGACACGAGTTGAATGAGCCCTATATTAGTCAGGATGAAGCGTTTAAACAGCGTCAAATCCATTTTATGAATGATTTTTTTCAGCAGTTAGGTGTGCCGCTTCGTCAAGGTGAGTGTGAAAGAATTGTGAGGCAGTCTTATACATATTCATGTACGGCACATGTCGATGACGTCATAAAAGAAGGCGATCGTTTGAAGGGACATGAGCACTTCCAAGTGCTAGAGACACCGGGACATGCACAATCTCATCTTTCTTTTTTAGATGAAACAACAGGGAATTTCATCGGCGGTGATCTGCTGCTTACGACCATTTCTTCCAATCCGTTAATGGAAGCGCCAATGAAAGGAACAGAACGTCAAAAATCGCTGCTTCAATATAAAGCATCACTCGAGCGTTTATTGCATTTGCCCATTCAGGCGATTTATCCAGGGCATGGCCAGCTCATTACCTCTCATCACGAATTGATCGAAGAAAGATTTAAAAAACAGGAAAAACGGGCCAATACGATGTATCAGCTGCTTCAACGAAAGGAAATGACCGCCTTTCATCTTTGTCGCACCCTATTTCCGGGCCTGTATGAAGAAGCATTATTTCTGACAATGTCTGAGACAGTCGGACAGCTTGATGTGCTTTTAGCGGCTGGACAAATTGAAGAAGTGCAAAAAGACGGAACCCTCTACTATCGAGCAAATGAAGGAGTGAAATAAATGGGGCGACTAACAGGAAAGAGAATATGGATTACAGGTGCTTCAGGCGGTATTGGTGAAAAGATGGCGTACTTGGCAGCAGCCGAAGGAGCAGAAATCATTGTGTCGGCAAGACGAATTGAAAAGCTCACAGGTGTACAAGAAAAGATTATAAGTGCTGGCGGCGTATGTCACATCGTTCAGCTTGATGTCAGTCAGCTTGAGGACATTGATCAAGCCTATCAACAAGTGGGTGCTGTTGATATTTTGGTGAACAATGCCGGCTTTGGTGTGTTCGATCTCGTCGAAGACGCATCCATTGAGGAAATGGTGTCGATGTTTGAGGTCAACGTCTTTGGTTTAATTGCCTGCACAAAAAAGGTCCTTCCTGAGATGAAACAAAGAGGGAAGGGACATATTATCAATATTGCGTCACAGGCAGGCAAAATTGCCACCCCTAAATCCGCCATCTATTCCGCATCAAAGCATGCGGTTCTCGGATTTTCAAACAGCCTCAGAATGGAGCTGGCAGACAGCGGAATTCATGTCACAACCGTCAATCCAGGACCGATTGCCACAGACTTCTTTACCATTGCAGACCGCAGTGGTGAATATGTGAAAAATGTTGATTTTATGATGCTCAGTGCTGACAAGGTAGCAGGGAAGGTCGTATCCGCCATGATGACGAAAAAAAGAGAGATTAATTTACCAGGATGGATGAATGCTGGCAGTAAATTGTATCAATTATTCCCGTTTTTATTTGAAAAAGCAGCACGTAAAGCGATGATGAAAAAATAACATAAAAAGAAACCGGTCACAGGCTGGTTTCTTTTTATGTTTGATGGGGCTTAATATTGGTGACGCCAAAGACATTGCCATCAACATCTTCAAAGCTAAAACCGCCTAAGTCTGGGTCAGCTAATATTTGAATATTCGATACGGTCACTTCATTCTCGCTTAAATACTGGTGAAAGTTTTTTAAATCCTTCACAAATAGATCAATCATACTATGCCGAACTCCTGTAAAAGAGTTCATAAAGTAGATTCGTTTCTCGTGTTTTGTTTTGACGAGATAAAAAGAAGGTCCCTCGCCATGAGTAAAAGTGAGCATGGCGGCTTCTTCTGATTGATGTAGAACGATCATCTCTAAAATCTGTTCATACCAAGAGATAGCCCGGGGGATATCAGTCACAGGAATTTCAATAGTAGCAATTTGTTGAATGGTCAATGGCTTCACTCCTTTTTCTATATTCGTCTTGCCGCTTGCTGAAGTGGATCCCATACACTGTTAAAAGGAGGGGCATAGCTAATATCTAAATCTTCAAGGTCTGTCACAGTCAGCCCTTGATAAAGAGCAGTTGCCATGACATCAATTCGTTTATCAACACCTTCTTTACCGATGATTTGTGCGCCAAGCAAGGTGTGATCATCGCTTCTGTAAATCAGTTTCACTTTTATTTTCTCTGGATCTGGGTAATATCCAGCGTGGTCAGTGCTGTCGATGGTGATGGTGGAGAAAGGAAGGCCCGCGTCTTTTGCTTCTTTCTCTGATAAACCCGTTCGCCCTGCTGTCACGTCCATAAATTTCATCACCGCTGTGCCGGTTACGCCGTGAAACGCACGGTTTGTTCCTGTCATATGAAAACCTGCGATTCTTCCTTGTTTATTTGCTGTCGTGCCGAGCGGAATATAGTCCAGTTCCTTTTTGATACGGTGGTAGGTCGCTGCGCAGTCACCAGCCGCATAGATATCTTGTACATTCGTCTGCATGTATTCATTCACAACAACTGCACCATTTTGAAGTCGCTGAATTCCTGTGCTGTCTAAAAAGGATGTTTGCGGAGTGACGCCAACGGCAATGATGGCCATATCTGTTTCAATGGTCTGTTTGTCTGTTTGAACAGCTGTTACATGTGTTTTGCCCTTTAACTTTTGCACTGCTTCACCAAGTACTACTTGAATGCTTTGATTGTCCGCTTCTTCTTTCAGATATTTTGCCATATCGGGATCAAAGCCTGGGCCAAGTGTTGCACCCCGCTGAATGATATGAACGTCTTTGCCTAGCCCTTTTAAATTTTCTGCCATTTCTAAGCCGATATATCCTCCGCCGATGATCGTGATATGTGTGACGTCTTTTTTTAGATTGTCTAAAATAGACAGCGCATGCGGGATTGTTTTTAATACGTGGACACCTTCTAATGAATGACTGTCTAGATCAAGTGTGACGGGGCTTGCTCCTGTCGCAATTAACAGACGGTCATACGTTTCTGTAAAGGGCTCTTTTGTTTTAGAATGAATACCCGATACTGTTTTTTGCTCCGGGTCAATTGAGGTCACTTCGTGTAAGCATCTGGCATCAATTCCGTATTTGTCACGAAAAGTGTCAGCGCTACGTGCGATGAGTTTTCTGTGATGATCAATGAGACCGCCGATCAAGTAGGGGAGCCCGCACTGTCCATATGAGAAAATCTCTCCTTTTTCAAAAGCTACAATTTGTGCGTCTGGATCCTCTCTATATATTTGCATAGCGCAGCTCATTCCTGCTGCATCTCCGCCAATCATCACATATTTCATTTGGTGTGCTCCCTTCTATCTATCAAACTGAATACTCTTATTTACCCTCATTTTCCTTTATTTAATGCTTTTTTTTCGCAAAAGAAGCAAACTTTCGTTGAAAAATAAAGACAGCGCCTTCATTTTAAGCTACAATCGGATTATCGTCTTTTTGGTTATGAGTTTAGTTTAGATTGGTGGGAAAGACTTTGGGTGACGAACGACTAGATTTTAATACACTATATACACGCCATACGAGAGAGGCATGGGCCGCTCTTGGAGAATATATGCCGGTATCTGTTTCAGAAGAAGAAGTGAGAGCACTTCAAGGATTAAACGACTACTTATCGCTAGAAGAAGTGCGAGATATTTACATACCGCTTATTCGGTTTCTGACATTACATGTCTTTGCAGAAAAACAAAAAAATCAGCATGTCAATGCTTTTTTAAACTACCCGCATCATGCGAAAATCCCTTTTTTAATTGGGATTGCAGGAAGTGTGGCCGTCGGAAAAAGCACGACAGCACGTATTATTGAAACACTTTTATCAAGGCTTGGAGATGGGCTGAAGGTGAGTCTCGTAACAACGGACGGCTTTTTGTATCCTCAAAAAGAGTTAAAAGATCGGGGGCTGATGGAAAAGAAAGGCTTCCCGGAAAGCTATGATGTTAAAGCGCTACTTTCGTTTTTAAATGAATTAAAATCAGGGAAACAAACTGTGCATGCACCTGTATATTCACATCTGACCTATGACCGTCTTGAAGGGGTGTATGAAACAGTAGAAGATGCAGATATTGTCATCATTGAAGGGATCAATGTGTTGCAATCACCGGCACTGGATGATCTGAAGGATGAGCCGCGCGTGTTTGTATCAGATTACTTCGATTTTTCGATTTATGTAGATGCCGCTGAGACGCAAATTCAATGCTGGTATAAAGAACGGTTCCGTTTGCTGCGGGAAACAGCCTTCCAAGACCCTGAATCCTTCTTTCATCAATACAAAGATTTGACGGATGAAGAAGCAGATCAGATGGCAAGCACGATTTGGAATACAGTGAACCGGCCTAATTTATATGAAAATATTTTGCCGACAAAATATAGAGCCGATTTGATTTTAAAAAAAGGCGATCAGCATAAGGTGGAAGAGATCGCCATCCGCAGGGTATAAAGAAAACCGCTCAATTGAGAGCGGTTTTTTTAATGACCTCCACTTACTTTCACAGCCACGGCAGCCGCTGTTCGTTTTTTTAGGCGATAGTATCCGATGAGTAAAAACGGAACGCCTGCAGCGGTGACAATCGCCAAGACTGAAAAAATAGAAAGGGGATGGGCTGCGCCAAATAAGTCAATACACAATCCTCCGACAAACGGTCCGACGACGCTACCGAGCTGAGAAAACCCCATTGCGCCGAAGTATGATCCTTTCACTTCAGGTTTTGCAATATTGTCTACAAACAGATCCATCATCGCAAAGAGCAGCACTTCACCAATCGTAAACACGACAATGATGAAAGCAAGCGTACCGAGACTTTGTGAAAAAGCAATGGCAAACAAACTGCCTGCTAGAAGCACGTTCCCAGTCGTTAATGACAAAATCGTTGAATAGCGCTTAGCGATCATAATCAGCGGGTACTGAACGACAATGACAACCACTGCGTTTAAGGATAAAAGATACCCAAACAGTTTAGGGCCATCCTCAATCATAGGGGATGCCGATAAATATTGAGGCAGTGTTGAGCTTAGGTGTGAATAGCCAAATGAACATAAAGTAACGCCAATGAGGATGATGCTAAAGACCGTATCTTTCTGAATAATGGAAAGAGCTTTTTTGACGCCGATTTGTTTGGTGCTTTCTGGAGCAGCCACTGGATGCTTTTGAAATTGCCATGCCAGCGTTAACCCGTACAACAAGTAAATGAGGGCAGCGACGAGAAATGGAAAAGTCGTTTTTGATGATCCGAGATATAAGCCAAGCAGCGGGCCGAAAATGACACCAATATTAATGGCCGTATACCGTAAGTTAAAGACAAACAACCGAATGCTCGATGGGGTGACATCGGATAAGAGTGCTTTAGACGTTGGTTCAAACAGCGCCCGGCACAGTCCATTTAAAGCATTCATAAAAAAGAAGACCCAAATGGCATCTGCAAATGCGAAGCCAACAAAGACAAGTGTCCAGCCAAAGATGGATAAAAGCATGACCTTTTTTCTGCCGATTCGGTCGGAAACATAGCCGCCGTAAAAACTCGCAACAATCCCAATAAGAGAGCTGACGGCAATGATCAATCCAGCTGAAGAGGCTGAGGCGCCTTTGACTTGTGTCAAATAAACGGCTAAAAAGGGAATGCTCATGGATGTCGCCATTCGGCCAAATATCGTGCCGATGATGATCGTCCAACTAAGTGGATGTAAAGTGCGTAAGTTATTTTTCATGCTGTGTCTCCCCTGAGTTTGTAAGATGTTCCAATCATACATGAAAAATTGTGCAAATTAAATACACAATTTGATGGAGGAGTCATCCGTCAAATGACAGAGAAGCTTGAACCGTTCCGTTCATTCGAAGAGCATATGCCTCGTTTTCAAGGTTTTAAGCCTTGATGGGTCATAATTTTTTCAGAAAAACGAAGCGTGTTTTTCAATGATCATGTTTTCGTTTTGCGAAAATCAATTGAGATCGATGGCAATAATTTGATGTAAGGAAAGGTTTAGAACATCTTCGTCATTCACGATTTTCATTTGGCGTGTTTCATAATGAATGGCTTTCACCCAGCCCCAAAACTGTGCTTTCATGCCTGATGAGACATATGTCACGCAAATCGCTTGATCCTCGGTAATCGACTGTGTGATCAAAACATTCATTTCCTCTAGTTGATCGGAGCTGAGCGGTAGAGGTGTATATTCTTTTTTCTTTCGTTTTTGAGCAAGTAGTTGCTCTCTGTGCTCTGGTAGCATCATTCGGCTTGATTCCCACATGATGTTGTATCCAGGTGTTAATTTATTGGGATTCATGCTTGTTCGCCTCCGTTATTTGTAATGCCCGCCAATTTTTTCGGCGCGGTGATATGCCTGCCCTGCGCTTGTCAGTGACGAAGCATGCAATAATGCCGCAGGTCCATATTTCAGATGGATTTCATCAAATACTTTGCTGAGTTGATCTTTCTTCAAATGATGATCAAATAAAGTCAGCTGATAGTGGCTGTCAGGCTGCAGCTGTGAGAGGGTAATGCCTACACTGCGAATGGGCTGGCCATCCCAGTGCTGCTGGCATAGCTGAATCGCTGCCTCTGCAATATCTGAGCCATACTGTGTCGGTGAATGAAGCTTCATTTGTCGATGAAAGCCTGTTGGATGTGAAAAATCAGCCCCTCTTACACCAACAGACACCGTTTGACCGAGATAATGCTTAAAACGTGCCCGCCTAGCGACTTCCTCACTCAATTCAAGAAGAGCGACTTTGATCTCCTCAAAAGATGCGTAATCACGGGGAAGGGTCATATGATGCCCAACGGCTTTTTGTTGATCATGTGTGTGAATAGTGACTGGGGAGGGATCGTGTCCTAAAGCTGTTCGCTGCAGAAGCTCACCATTGATTCCCCAGCGTTTTTTTAATCGGTCTAACGGATAAGTAGCAAGTGTGCCAATAGTACTGATGCCCATTCGTTTCAAATGATGCTCCATTCGTTTGCCGACGCCAAATAATTTTCCGATTGGAAGCGGCCATAAATCAGCAGCAACCCGGTCTGCACTCAGTTCATAGATGCCGGATGTGTTTTTTTTGGCAAAATGGTCACAGGCCATTTTAGCGAGCACTTTATTAGGGCCGATGCCCACACGTGCGTAAATGCCAGTCTGATTCATAATCGTTGTTTGTATATGTTGAGCGATCTCATGTGGAGAGCCGAATAGTGTAAGACTGCCTGTAATATCAAGAAACTGTTCATCAATGGAATATGGCTCGACAAGGTCTGTGTATTGTTCAAGCAGTTCTGTAATCATGACCGAAACATCGAGATAGCGCTGCATACGTGGACGTACAACCACTGCTTCAGGACATTTCTCCTGTGCTTCCCATAACCTTGATGCATTTTGTACGCCACGTTTCTTCGCGAGAGGGCAGGCTGCCAGGACGACTCCGCTTCTTCGTTCTGGATCTCCAGAGACAATGAGCGGCACATTCTCCAAATGAGGCGCCTCCACCTTCTCAACTGATGCATAAAATGACTGCATATCCACAAGCAGAATGGCTCGTTCATTCATTGTACTTCACCTCTTAGAACGTATGTTCTGTATCTATTGTAAACAACATGAGGTGAAATTCATACTGGTAAATCATTCAAAAGCTGTCCATACAAAAAAGACGAAGTGGTGAACACTTCGTCTCGTCTGCTGCAACGATTGTTAGGCATGTGCCATGTTGTGGAATGTTTGGAGCGGTTCAGAACGCAGACGATAAGCCATCAGCTTTTTCTTTGGCTTATGTGTAAACTGCCGAACCACATCCACATGGTCATCATAATGGAACAGATAAAGGGTGACATCATGTTTCCCATGCTTTGTTTGCATAGTAAGCGGCGCTGGCCCTTCATTCGGATGAAGAAAGCGTTCTTCATCACCAGGGTAAATATAATAGCGTTCAATAAAGATCGCATCATTAAAATGTTGAATGATTTCAGATGCTCGCTGCTCATCAAGCGAACGACCTTGAAAAGTAATATTTGTTTGCTCACTTGTTACTTTAGCATGTACGGCGTAGCGGCTAAAAAGGCGCTCAACAACACCAGAAGGCAAAGAGGTGACAAGCAGCTTTAAAAGACTAAACACAACAAGCGAAATAACAACCCAAACCAATCTCATCATCTCCAATAAACATTTGTACCATTTCCTATATGAACCATCTTAACATAACAAATGAATGAAACTTTCGCACAAAAAGTGAACTTTTTGAAATAAGTGTGAAGATTTAAAAGGAGATGACGGCTGAAAGACGAAGAACCAACAAGTGAATATGAAAAAAGACAGGCATACTGTCTTTACAACCATTTGATCAGACAGTAGACTATTGAAACAATCGCATTTTTGAGAAAAAACGAATCAAAGGAAAGCCAAAATGGAAAAAGGGGCGAGGCCATCATGATACGTCAAGTGAAACCGTCAGATTTTTACGCAGTCACATCCGTCATTCAAAGCTGGTGGGGAGGCAGAGATTTGCGTGCAAAATTGCCAAAGCTCTTTTTTGAACATTTCCAGCAAACAAGTTTTGTTGTCGTTGAAAAGGGAGAGCTGATCGGCTTTTTGGTTGGTTTTTTATCGCAATCTCATTCGGATGAAGCCTATATTCACTTTGTTGGCGTCCACCCAGATCACCGTAAATTAAAGATAGGTAAAATCCTCTATCAAGCTTTTTATGAAGCGGCTGAAAAGGAAGGAAGAACAACAATTAAAGCTGTCACAGCTCCTATCAATAAAGTCTCCATTGCTTACCATACAAAACTCGGGTTTCAGATAGAAAAGGGAGATAAAACAGTAGATGGCATCTCAGTCTTTTCAGATTACGATGGCATTCATGAAGACCGTGTGTTATTTGTGAAGAAGCTGGAGGCAATGAAATGATTGTTTATTTAGATCACACAATAAGTGATGTAGCAAAGCAGATTTTACATATTCAACTAGCTGCATACCAACAAGAAGCTGAACAAATTGGCTATGCTGATCTTCCGCCATTAAAAGAGACCATTCAAGATGTCATGAAAGCAAAAGAGCAATTTATTGGTTTTGAGCAACATGATCTCTTATTAGGTGTAGTCTCTTATGAAGAGCTGAAAGATTGTTTGATCATTAGTCGATTGGCTGTGCATCCAAAAGCGCTAAAGCAGGGTATTGGAACAAGACTTATGTCCACAATCATAGAGAAGAATGTTCCGATAGAACTGACCACAGGGCAGGAAAACACCCCTGCAAAAAGGCTATATGAAAAATTAGGGTTTTTTGAAACAAATGTCATTCATGTGGAAAAAGAGCTCACCCTATCAAAAATGAAATGGACACCGCGACGCAAGGTTGAGGTTGTCGAATTCAAAAACGAATGGCATGAAGAATTCCGTCAAGAAAAGCAGCGACTCAAGCAAATCATTCAAAAAAGCTGGATAGAAGGATACCATATAGGCAGCACGTCAGTTACAGGACTTGTTGCCAAACCAATTATAGATATATTAATAGAAGTAAGCGATATAGAAGAGATTGATAGAAAAAAAGAGAGATTTGAACACCTTGGATACGAAGCGCTCGGTGAAAATGGTATAAAAGGGAGACGCTTTTTTCAAAAGGGTGGCTTGAATCGTACGCATCATGTCCATGTGTATGAAAGAAATCATCCTGATGTGAAAAGACATTTATTGTTTCGAGATTACTTAAGAGTCCACCCAGAACGAGCTGAAGCGTATGCGTCTGTCAAGGAACAATTAGTAAAGCAGTATCCGGAAGATATACAAAGCTATATGGCGGGAAAGAATGAAATCATAAAAGAAATAGAAAATGAGGCATATCGCTGGGATAAAGAAGGAAGAGAGGAAGCTCTTAAATAAGCTGCCTCTTCATCTCGTTAATTAGGAAGTTGAACATTGCCTTTTACAATATAGGCCTGTGAAGCAGCAGTAGATGGAAGAGCGGGTAATTGATCCTTTACTATGACCCCGCGAATATCTGTGATTCGAACAGGAAGAGATGTAGACCCCATATGAAAGCCAAGGAAATGGTTGTAGTCTGTCTTTTCCATGTTCACCCATTGTCCATCTTTGTAATATTCCATTTTCATAACCGGATATTTATGATTGCGCACTTGAATCGCAGCCCACCACTCACTGCTACCTTCTTTTATTCTGTAAGCTACATTTCCGCTAATCGGTGCTTTTATAATTTTCCAACTAATTGGGATTTTCCCATCTTCCATATTGCCAATTTTGGCAAAGGCATTAGGAGAAAGATCAAGAGCTCCTTTTGCTCCTTCTGGATATTTATCGGTTACATACACAACGGTTTTTCCTTTTGGCCCCGTTACTTCAAGGTAAGCCCCTGCAAGTGCCGCATTTACCCCTTTATAGTTATAGTCATGGGGATTTAAAGCTGTAATTTTCATGTCAGAGGGAATAGGATCTAATAAAGCGGCGCCCCCTGAGTAACCAGATCCCGTATAAGTCGCATAGCTTTCTCGTACTTCATCAAGGATAGATGCCGCTTTCATGTTGGGCATAGTGAAACTCAACATCAATATCAACGCCCCGATAAAGCAGAGAGATAATCTTTTTTTCACGATCTAAAACCTCCTGTTTCTTCTTTTAAAATTGATAGCGTCATCAGTATAATTCTAAAAAACAGGATGCAGAAAGAGCCAATAGATAGATATAATCCTAGTGAGAAGAGCGTGTATTTCAAAGAGTATGACTTTCGGATTTAGTCGTGTGTCATGTTTTATGGTGTTTTATGTGTTACAATGTAAGCATCAATTTAAAAAGGATGTTCGCCATGTATATTCACATCACAGAACTGGCTAAAACGTATATAGAAAAACAGCAAACAGGAAACGGAACGAAGGAATTACTGCTTCGCTACGATTCAGAAGGTTGTGGCTGTGCAGTGAGTGGCGTACCGATGCTTTGGTTAACAAGTGAAAGAACAGGTGAATGGGAACCACTTAAAAATAGCCAACATTTAAAACTATATATACACACAGCACAAAAGGTGTTTTTTGACGAGGAAATGACGATTGATTTTAATGAAAAAGCCAATACACTTATGTTGAAAAGTCCTCAACAAATACTCAGCCCGAGAATGGGTATACTTGTAAAGTAAGGTGGAAACGTAGTGGATCAAAAGCTGAAAGTGATACAAAATACGGCACAAAATAAAACGTGGGTGTCGTTTTTAAATAATAATCATCCATATAGCCTTTTGCACTGGTCAATCGGTGGAATGGATTCAGTAAAAAAGGACGTCTGGCTTCTCCAAGATGAAGTCACATTTGAAACGGAAGAATTTCCAACGCTTGAATTAGCAGTCAGTTGGATAAAAGAGAATATGGAACACGTAACAGATGTGTTATAAGCCCTTTGCTGAAGAGGGCTTTTTTTGTGCCATCATCATCTCATCAAACAGGAGAACTGTCTAATTTGAAAAATGAGATTTTTCAACGATAAAAAGTCATTTTTAACAAACATTTAGACAAAATGAGAAAAATAGAAAGAGAAAAATAGAGACTGTAAATGCCGAAAAATCGGCAATGAAAGCGGTTATTGCGGGATACCGAAAACTTTACGAAAAACGACATTTCATATTTCTTCCATTCGAGGAAATATGATAGAATACAACATGTATCGTACATGAGGAGGGAGGTGCTAAGGTGAATTGAAGCTCAAGCTGTCATCGCCTCAGGTTGGAATCAAAATAAACGAATGGTATAGGCAGATTTGCGGATTTCATGTCATGAAAGCAGAGAAGCTAAAGGCCGAGATCGAGCAGGAAATCCTTGAGATGGAGCAAGATCAGAACTTGCTGCTTTTTTACCAGCTGATGGATTTTCGACATAAGGTCATGCTTGAATATTTTGAACCGGCAAAAAAAGCCTCGAATGATGAGGAGATTAAGAAGCTTCTAGAAACAATTGAACATTCGCAGAACAAATTAACAGATATGCTTGAATATTATGTTCATTTTTTTACAGGGATGTTTGAATTTGAACAGAGAAACTATTTGAGCGCCATTGCTTATTACCGTTCCGCAGAAAAAAAGCTCAATCTCATATCAGATGATATAGAAAGAGCAGAATTTTATTTTAAATTAGCAGAAATATACTACCACATGAAACAAACCCACTTTTCGATGCACTATGCTTTGCAAGCGTTAGATACGTACTCTGCCTACAGAACGTACACGCTGAGAATCATCCACTGTGAATTTGTCATCGGTGCAAACTATGATGATTTGAAATGCTATGAACATGCATTGCCCTACTTTAAAAATGCTCTAAAGCGAGCACGCTCAATTGGAAACCCTCGAGTCATAGGTTCGGCCCTTTTCAACTTAGGTAACTGCTATTACCAAATGAACGATCTTGCTACAGCAAGTCGCTATCTCAAAGACTCTCTTGAAGTGTTTGAAAAGGAGAATTTAACCCATCTGAATCGCTCTCTAGACCCACTATTTATGCTGACCCAAATCCTGTTTAAACAAAAACAAATAGAAGAGTCGTTAACCCTCTATCAACAAGGTATTATGAAAGCCTGTGAATTAGAAGATGAAATTTACATCTGCAAGTTTCAGTTTTTAAAAGCATTATACGTTGATGCAGAAATAAAAATCATAGACGATACATTAGATTTGTTGGAGGACAAGCGTTTATACCCAGATATTGAGGAACTGGCACTTGATGCGGCTCATTATTATAATGAGCTTGGATTATTTGAAGTTTCTACCCGGTATTACGAAAGGAAAATTCAAGCCATATCAAAAATTCAAAATGGAGGTCATTTATATGAAAATGAGTTTGATAGTTCTTTTATTGGCAGCAACTGCAGGGTTATCGGTCATGAGTCAGCAGCAATCGGAAGAGAGCCATATGGAGCTGGCGGGCAGACACCATACAACAGTGGTGACTATCGTATAAGTTAGCAAAAAGAGGAGACGAACGGCTGTTCATTCTCCTCTTTCATTTTGATTGAATTGAAATGCTTCCAGAAATGCTTCGACCTCTTGTTCATAGACTTCCTTATTGTCACTATAAGACATCGCATGCGCACCATGTTGCGCAATAAATAGCCGTTTATCACCTTTTTTGCGTGCGTATAACTGCTCGCTTTGCTCACAAGGGATATAGTCATCATGGAGGCTATGAATAAAAAGGATAGGTTCTTTCACCTGATCGATGACATCAAGTGGAGAAACTTGCCGAATGCTGTATCCGTCCCGCCATTTCAACACTTGATCACTTAGTGGAAGAATCCACTGTCCTGAAAGACGAAAATCTGTTTTTAATCGATACAGAAGCTGATCCTCAAAGGAAGCAAAAGGACAATCAGCGATGTAAAAATTGGCGTTTGCATCCGGTTTTGCAGCATATAATAAAGTTGTGACTGCGCCCATCGATTCTCCGTGTATCCCAATGATTGCTTTTTCCCCAAGCCTTTTTCTCAGCCACTTGACGACTTGAGCCAAATCTTCTTTTTCATAATATCCATAGCTCGTTGTTTTTCCGCCGCTCATCCCATGTCTTCTATGATCATAAAGCAGTACATTCCATCCAAGCTTTTGGAATAATTTCATATACTTCACGGAATTGATCAAACTGACTGTAACCCCGTGACAAAGAACGATGGTACGTGTTGTATGAGGGATCGGTACAAAATAGCCATGAAGATCATAACCAAATGCTGAAGGAATACAAACTTTCTCTTTTTGCAGCTGTTGAAACTCCTCGTGATGATAGTGCCCTTCATCTGATTCTCGTTTGATGAGCTCTTCATCCGTTAATTTTCGTATATACATCATTTTATTGGTAAAAAAAATGCCGATTGCAGCGAGTGGAAATAATACCAAGGCGAGTATAGCGAGCCATTTCTTCTTCAAGCTGATTCTTCCTTTCCGAAGGGTTTCTATGAAGATCATACCACATGTTGGGAGTTTGGCGTGACTCTTGCTGAGCAAATAAAACGGATGATACACTAAAGCAAAAGGAGAGAGGCAAAGTGAAAAAGACCAATCAAGATCAAGCAAAGCTAAAGGACGGCATAAAGGATGATGTGAAACAGCAGCTCCTTCAAATGAAGCAGAATCTGGCCGCCGAGACAGAAAAAAGAGAAGAACAAAAACGACAAGACCTCCTTCGGCAACAGAAAGAAAAAGAAAAAAATAAAAGCTTCTCAGAGCTGCTAGATGAAAGTCATTTAGACTGGAGAAAGTATAAAAGTTAAAAAAGGGAGCTATGGTGCTCCCTTTTTTATGTTATATCATTGAGATGAATACATACTACATGAGCTGAGAGAAAACACGTCTGACTCCCTCGTATCACTTCATTTCAGAATCGCACCAATAGGGTTGTACATTAAAACAAAACATAAGTGGCAAGCTGTTCTTCCATTTGTCTTTTATTGATTCAAACGATGCGTCTCATACACAGACTGTTTTGTGAAATATGACAAAGCTTTAACTTCTTGGTCGCTTAATGAACGTGCATTTGCCGCTGCCACATTTTCTTTTAACTGTTTCACCGAGCTTGCGCCAAAAACAACAGAGCTGACTGCAGAATGCTTGAGCAAGTATTGAATGGACAGCTCTGTCAGTGATAGGTCATAAGCGACTTTCTTTAACGAAGGAATGATTTGCTGGAGCTCTTCAAATGAATATTCAAGATACCCGTTCTTTTGAATCGCCGCACTTGCTTGCGAAAGGGGTTTTTCAGTTAATAATCCTTTTGCTAAAGGACCTCTTGCCACGACACTAATGCTTTGTTCTTCAAGAAGAGAGAACCATTCTTCTGGGCGACGATCGAGTAAACTATATTGCATCATCACGCTCACGATATTTGATTTTTTGGCGTATTCTTTAATGACATTCGGACGGATCGACGATATGCCGTAATAGCGAATGACACCTTCTTCAACCAATTCTTCAAATGCCTCGATGGTTTCGTCAATTGGATCGTCAATTGTGCCGCCATGCAATTGATATAAATCAATATAATCTGTTTGAAGTCGTTTCAGGCTTTGTTTCACTGCCTCTTTTATATATGCTTTTGAAGGATCCCAGTCCCAGCCAGGTTTGCCTTTTTCAAAGCGGTTGCCGCCTTTAGTGGCCAAAATCAAATCTTGGCGTCTGTTCTTAATGGCTTCCCCGACGATTTCCTCATTTGTTCCAAAATCATATAAATCAGCTGTATCCAAATAGTTAATCCCAAGATCAATGGCTTCATCTAATAAAGAGAGCGCTTTTTCTTTTTCAGTCCCAAGGGACATACATCCTAGTGCCGCCTCACTAACCAAGAGATCAGAGGTGCCAATTCGTCTTTTTTTCAATTCAATCACACTCCTATCCTTTCACATTAAGTGAAACAATTCTGGAATTCAAGCTAGGTGATTTCAAAAGGCGCATTGAAGCAGGCATCCGCATTTTGGCTTCTCTTAAAACATCTATGTTAAAATGAATGAAGTAAAAAGTGAAAGTAGAACGAGGAGCTGACAAAATTGAAGGACTTTGAAGAAAAAACATTATCGTCAAAAACATTATATAACGGAAAAATCATTGACTTGGTTCTTGAAGATGTAGAATTGCCGAACGGAAAACCAGGCAAACGCGAAATCATTAAACATCCAGGTGCAGTAGCCGTCATTGCACGTACAGACGAAAATAAAATCATTTTGGTCAAGCAATACCGTAAAGCACTGGAGAGAGCCATCGTTGAGATTCCGGCTGGAAAACTAGAAAAAGGGGAAGAGCCGGCACATACAGCACTGAGAGAATTGGAAGAAGAGACAGGCTATACTACTCAGGCGCTCCAAAAACTGACCGCCTTTTATACATCACCAGGGTTTGCGGATGAAATTGTTCATATCTACCTTGCCGATCAGCTGGTCCCGCTTGAAGAGAAACGAGAGCTGGATGAGGATGAATTTGTCGAAGTGATGGAAGTTTCATTAGAAGAAGCGCTGCACCTCATCGAAAAACAGCATATTTATGATGCAAAAACAGCCTATGCCATTCAATACTTACAATTGCAAGAGGTACTTAAGTCTACAAAATGAGGGAATTCTTTGCAGATATCCATATTCATATTGGTCGAACAAGAACAGGCAGGGCTGTCAAAATTACAGGTGCAAGGTCACTGACCATTGACCAAATTCTCATTGAAGCGTCTCAAAGTAAAGGGATGGGGATGATTGGTGTCATTGATGCACAATCTCCCGAAGTACTAGAAGAACTGATAGAAGGTGTAGAGGAAGGCACGTACACTGAACTAACCGATGGCGGTTTATCATTTGGAAAGACCGTTTTGCTTTTAGGCAGTGAGCTAGAAATCAATGATGACCAATCAAAAGGTCCGATTCATGTGCTTGCCTTTATGCCCACGCTTCGTAAAATGTCTGAGTTTTCCGCATGGCTTTCTCTTCATATGAAAAATGTGCATTTGAGTTCACAGCGGTTATATGTGGATGGGAGAACGCTTCAGCATAAGGTGAAGGAACTAGGGGGATTATTTATTCCTGCCCATATTTTTACGCCGCATAAAAGTTTATATGGCAAAGGGGTCAATACGTCTTTAACCGAAGTATTCGATCCAGAACTCATTGATGCTGTTGAGCTTGGCCTTAGCTGTGATACGTCTATGGCCTCCCAGCTAAGTGAGCTAAACCGCTATCCTTTTTTAACAAATTCAGATGCCCATTCTTTAGGGAAAATTGCGCGGGAATATACTAAGATCCGAATGGATCATGCCTCCTTTGCTGAATTCGAGCTAGCGCTTCAAGGAAAAGATGGCAGAAACATCACTGGAAATTATGGGCTCGCTCCGCGGCTCGGAAAGTATTATCATACGACCTGTGAGAAATGCGGGGTAAGACCTGACAGTCAGGAGCAAGAAAAGTGCCAAGCATGCGGCCATACCCGAATGACAAAAGGGGTGAGTGAGCGGTTAAAGGAGCTTGCTGACCAAGAAAGTGACAAAGGAATAAGGCCTCCTTATGTTCACCAGCTTCCCCTTCAATTTATTCCGGGTGTTGGAGCCAAAACGTTAGAAAAGTTAAAAGCTGTCTTTCATACAGAGATGAATATTCTTCATCAAGCAACAGAACAAGAATTAAAAGCGGTCCTGCCTGAGAAAACAGCCGATTACATCATCAAAGCAAGAAGAGGTGAAGTTGGACTGATCGCTGGAGGAGGCGGGGTCTACGGTAAGGTGGATATCAATCATGAATCAACTTAAATGGACATGTCACACATTTGAACAACTGTCTAAAGAAGACCTTTACCTGATTTTAATGGAAAGAGTGAATGTGTTTGTTGTAGAACAAACATGTCCTTATCCTGAAATTGATCATCGTGATCAAGAGGCGCTGCATGTAATCGCCAAAGAGAACGGCACGATTGTGGCTTATTGCCGCATTTTCCAAAGCGGGATCATGTACAAAGAGGCATCCATTGGCCGTGTCCTTGTGACGAAGACCGGCCGAAAAAAAGGTTACGGGAAGATCCTGCTCGATCAGGCGATAAAAAAGCTCAGTGAATTAGGCGAAACAAAGATTAAAATCCAAGCACAGGCTTATTTGAAATCGTTCTACGAATCGTTTGGCTTCGAAGCTGTCTCAGATTGTTATGATGAGGATGGAATTCCGCATCTTGATATGATGAGAATAGAAAGATAGGCGTGTATACGTCTATCTTTTTTAGGTTCTTTCATGTATCATAACGACAACGAAAGGGGTTTTGCGAAATGGGAAAAAGCAAAGCAAAGAAAAAGAGAGAACACCTTCAAAGGCAGCACAGTCGAACTCCAGAACAATCGAGAGGAAATATACCGCATTTTAGTACACACGAAAGAAAGACAAAAACAAAACAAGAAGCCTTGCAGCATATGATGAAAAAACATAAAGATAGGAATGCTTATGATCGCTATGAACAGGATCATAAGCATTTTTATTTTGCTTTTTTGTGACAAGTAGATCAAATAATTGGAAAAATTTTAAAAAATAGGACAAACGGTCGTTTCTTTTTGTCTAAAAATGTAGTTAAATGACAAAAAGAAATGAAAGGGAGAGTGGGTATCGTGAAGGTCAAATCATTTGGAGCAGGGCTTTGTATGGCAAGTATGCTGCTGGCATCGATGACATTCGGCGCATCAGATGTATCTGCAAAGGATCAAGCAAAAAAAGAGTATATGATCGGTTTTTCTTCTTCCGTTCAAGACAAAACACAAAAACAGCTTGTTGAAAAAGCTGGCGGTCATGTGAAAGAATCAATAGATAAAATAGATATGATGAAAGTTTCGTTGAACGAAGCATCAAAAGAAAAACTACATCAAGCAAAAGAAGTTACTTTTATTGAGGAAGACCAAAAAGCAAAAACAAGCGGTCAAAGCGTCCCTTATGGTATCAAAAGCATTAAAGCACAAAAGGTACATAAACGAGGATATGCCGGACAGAATGTCAAAGTAGCTGTTCTTGACAGTGGAATTGACGGCAAGCATGAAGATTTACATGTAACTGGTGGTGTCAGCTTTGTTCCAACAGAGTCCGATCCGCTCGTTGACCCGCATGAACACGGAACCCACGTTGCAGGCACGATCGCAGCATTAGATAATAAGGTAGGCGTCGTTGGTGTGGCACCAAAAGCTTCGATCTATGCGGTGAAAGTGGCAGATGAAAATGGTGACGGCTACTATAGCTGGATCATTAAAGGCATTGAATGGGCGATTGAGAATGAGATGGATGTCATCAATATTAGTATGGGGGGAGCAAGTGAATCGGAGGCGCTGAAAGAAGCGGTCGATCGAGCATATGACAACGGGATTCTCATTGTCGCATCTGCAGGAAATGCTGGGAGCTACGGGTCACTTAATACGATAGATTACCCGGCCAAATACAGCTCTGTCATGGCAGTCGCATCAGTGGATCAACGAAAGCAAAGAGCCTTTGATTCCTCTGTTGGGGAGGAAGTGGAAGTATCAGCACCAGGTGTTTCAACATTAAGTACCATTCCTCATAACGAATATGGATATAAGAGTGGAACGTCTATGGCATCACCTCATGTAGCTGGTGCTGCGGCAGTCATTCTATCAAAACATCCGAATCTCACAAATGATGAATTGCGTGAAAGGCTGACAAAAACGGCAACAAAACTTGGCGAACCTTTTTATTATGGGGCTGGGCTTGTGAACGTACAAAAAGCTGCACGATAAAGGAAACGAGAAAGCAGTGTGCAGCTGCTTTCTCGTTTTTTCTTTTCATAAAACTGTCATGTTTCGTCTGCTCTCTCATAGAATCTAGTAACCTTTACTATTTGGGAGGAAGGCGCATGCGGAAAAAGTCTTGGAAAGAACATCTTCTTCAGCACGTGAAAGATCATTTATCAATTTATTTGTTTGTTTCTGTACTATTTTTAATGGGCGTCATTTTTGGAGCCATTATCGTCAATAGTATGACAATGAGTCAGAAAGAGGATTTATTCTACTATTTAAATCAATTTTTTGGTCAACTGACGAATGAGAAAGCAGCAGAATCAAAAGAAATGTTTTTGCAAAGCTTTTTGCATCATATGAAATATTTGGGCCTCATGTGGATACTCGGAATTTCCATCATTGGCCTGCCGCTTATTTTTCTTATGATCTTTCTAAAAGGGATTGTAGTTGGGTTTACTGTCGGTTTTTTGGTCAATCAAATGGGGCTTAGCGGTTTTTTTCTTTCTTTTGTCTCGGTGCTTCCTCAAAATATCTTGCTCATTCCTGCGTATTTAGTGATCGGAACTTGTGCGATTGCGTTCTCCATTCGTTTAATTGGTCAGCTTTTTATGAAAAAAACCATCAGTCAAGCGCCAATCCATTGGTTTGGCCGGTATGCTTCTGTTCTACTGATGATTTTAACCCTCGCTGCTCTTTCGTCCTTTTTTGAATCATACTTATCATTCATGCTGATGAAAAAGCTGGCAGGTGTTCTGTTTTGATGATTTTATAATCGTTATTAAATAATAATCAATTTATTTATCAATTTAAAATGATTATAGTTGGCTCTCTGCACATCATTTGATATAATGATCAAGTAATGTGGCGTAGGAGGGAAAGTCAATGGAAAATCGGATTGATCGAATTAAGAAACAGCTTCATTCTTCCAGCTATAAGCTCACGCCACAGCGTGAAGCAACAGTAAGAGTACTGCTTGAGAATGAAGAAGACCATTTAAGTGCAGAAGATGTATACCTCCTCGTAAAAGAGAAGTCTCCTGAAATTGGTCTTGCTACTGTTTATCGGACGTTAGAATTGCTTACTGAACTGAAAGTTGTTGATAAAATTAACTTTGGAGACGGCGTTTCGCGATATGATCTTCGCAAAGAAGGAGCCGCTCACTTCCATCACCATCTTGTCTGTATGGAATGCGGAACAGTCGATGAGATAGAAGATGATTTATTAGAAGATGTTGAAGAAATTATTGAACGCGACTGGAAATTTAAAATTAAGGATCATAGATTGACATTCCATGGTATTTGCCACCGGTGTCATGATGATGAATCCGGCAAATAATCCGAATTGGAACCTTTTCATTCAAAATGAAAAGGTTTTTTGCATGTTCGCTGTATATTCCTTGTCCCACCTGGCATATGCTGAAGTAATGAGAACACGAGAAAGGACATGAAGAACATGCGAAAATGGCTCAAAACAACAGGTGAAGTAATGAAAGTATTTATCTTGTTCACTGGTTTTACCGTCCTGTTCTATTATGCTATGATATGGATAAATTCAGAATATGAAAGCTATCATCGTTATGATAAACCAGAAGGTGCAGCGATAAAAGTGATGGAAATGGATCAGCCGAAACAAGACAGGTGGCAGGATCGATTGATTTATTTTTATCAAAACGGGGAGTAGAAACCATTGAAGGATCAATTATCCGACTTTATTCATTTTATGACAGTAGAGAGAGGACTCTCTGAAAATACCATTGTCTCTTATAAAAGAGATTTACAGAACTATTTGTCTTTTTTAATGACGCATGAACAATTGACAGATGTAAAAGACGTCACACGCCTTCATATTATTCATTATTTAAAACAGTTAAAAGACGAGGGGAAATCGAGTAAAACGTCCGTCCGTCATCTATCATCGATACGCTCCTTTCATCAATTTTTGCTCCGTGAAAAAGTGACAACAGATGACCCGTCATGGAACATTGAATCACAAAAAACAGAGCGGAAATTACCGAAAGTTCTATCATTAGATGAGGTAGAAAAGCTGCTCGATACACCTAAGCAGCAAACACCATTTGACTACCGTGACAAAGCCATGCTCGAACTTTTATATGCAACAGGTATTCGCGTAAGTGAAATGCTTGATTTGACTCTTGCAGATGTGCATCTGACCATGGGGTTTATCCGCTGTTTTGGAAAAGGAAGAAAAGAGCGAATCGTGCCTATTGGTGAAGCTGCTGCAAGTGCGATTGAAGTGTATATAGAAAAAGGCAGAAACAAGCTGCTCAAAAAACAGCCGGCCGATGCTTTATTTCTGAATCATCACGGAAAAAAAATGTCGCGGCAGGGCTTTTGGAAGAACTTAAAGAAACGAGCCATAGAAGCAGGTATTCAAAAAGAATTGACGCCTCATACGCTCAGACATTCATTTGCGACACATTTGCTTGAAAACGGTGCGGATCTTAGAGCCGTACAGGAAATGCTCGGACATGCCGATATTTCTACTACACAAATTTACACACATGTCACAAAAACAAGATTAAAAGACGTGTATCACAAATTCCATCCAAGGGCATAAGTAAAGCATGGCACGGTGAACGTGTATCATGCTTTTTTATGTTTGGACCGTTTATGGTTGTCAATTGACTTGAAAACGGTTTATACTTGAGATGTCTGACCTCTCCAGTTGTGAAAGGTGAAAGGACAAGAATATTGAAGGAGGCGCTTTTTTATGCCTGATTATCAGTATAAACGTATTTTCCTCATTGTGATGGATTCAGTAGGAATCGGGGAAGCACCTGATGCTGCTGATTTTAATGATGTAGGTGCAGATACACTTGGACATATTGCTGAAAAAATGAACGGGCTTCATATGCCGAATATGGCGAAGCTTGGGCTAAGTCATATTAAAGAAATTAAAGGAATTCCAGCGGACGAAAAACCGCTTGCGTATTATGGGAAAATGCAAGAAGCATCCAACGGGAAAGACACAATGACAGGGCATTGGGAAATCATGGGTCTTTACATCGACACACCATTTAAAGTCTTTCCAGACGGCTTTCCAGATGAACTGTTAAATGAATTAAAAGAAAAAACAGGGCGTGGCATCATTGGAAATAAACCAGCGTCTGGTACAGAAATTCTGGATGAGCTTGGCGAAGAGCACATGAAAACAGGCGATTTAATCGTTTATACTTCAGCAGATTCTGTGCTGCAAATTGCTGCACACGAAGAAGTTGTGCCATTAGACGAACTTTACCGCATTTGCGAAATCGCACGTGAACTGACTTTAGATGAAAAATATATGGTAGGGCGCATCATCGCTCGTCCATTTGTCGGGGAGCCGGGGGCATTTGTTAGAACACCAAATCGTCATGACTATGCATTAAAACCATTCGACCGTACCGTCATGAATGAATTGAAAGATGATGGACTTGATGTCATTGCGATCGGAAAAATCTCTGATATTTATGATGGTGAAGGAATCACCTCTTCACTCAGAACGAAATCCAACATGGATGGGATGGACAAGCTAGTGGAGACGCTGAAAACAGACTTTACTGGGCTGAGCTTCTTAAATCTTGTCGACTTTGATGCGCTTTATGGACATAGAAGAGATCCAGAAGGCTACGGTAAGGCACTAGAGGAATTTGACGCACGTCTACCTGAAGTGTTTGATCTATTAAAAGAGGATGATCTGCTTGTGATCACAGCAGATCACGGAAATGACCCGGTTCATCACGGAACAGATCATACAAGAGAATACGTTCCGCTTATTGCTTACAGCAAAAAGCATCAAGAAGCGAATGAGCTGCCAACAGCGAAAACATTTGCTGATCTTGGGGCAACGGTAGCAGATAATTTTAAATCAACGCTGCCAAAATACGGCACAAGCTTTTTATCTAAACTCAAATAGGGGGAAATCACGTGGGAGCACAGTTTTCAGAAGCGGCGGCATATATTAAACAAGCATCGACATATGTACCAACAGTTGGATTGATTTTAGGTTCAGGTCTTGGCATTTTAGCCGATGAGATTGAAAATCCAATCAAATTGAAATATGAAGATATTCCTGGATTCCCTGTTTCAACAGTAGAAGGGCATGCAGGCCAGCTCGTCATTGGAACGCTGAAAGGCACGGTCGTTTGTGCCATGCAAGGACGTTTCCATTACTATGAAGGGTATGATATGAAGCAGGTGACATTTCCTGTCCGTGTGATGAAAGAAATCGGCATTGAGACATGTATTGTGACAAATGCAGCGGGCGGTGTGAATACGTCCTTCCATCCTGGCGATCTTATGTTGATTACAGATCATATCAATATGATGGGAACCAATCCGTTAATTGGACCAAACGACAGTCAAGGGGTTCGTTTCCCTGATATGTCTGCACCATATGATAAAGATTTGTTGGCACTTGCAGAGAAAACGGCTAAACATTTAGGCATATCTGTGCAGCAAGGGGTTTATGCAGGAATGACAGGCCCTTCATATGAAACACCGGCAGAGGTTCGTTTCCTCAGAACGCTTGGCGCTGATGCAGTCGGTATGTCGACTGTGCCAGAAGTGATTGTGGCACGTCATGCAGGCATAAAAGTACTTGGTATTTCATGCATCTCTAATGCGGCTTCAGGTATTTTAGATCAGCCGCTTTCTCATGATGAAGTGATCGAAGTGACGGAAAAAGTGAAAGCAAGTTTCCTTGATTTAGTGAAAGAAGTTGTCAAACAACTCTCATAGATCGTGTGAAAAAGCCTTCTGTTCATAAACAGAGGGCTTTTTTTTATGGCAATCAAACGATCTCTGAATAAAACAGCCTTTATGAGGAAAAAATAGAAAGGATTACGATAATGGAGGTCTGCCACTTGAAACGTCATATATGTGCATTGTTTATTTTAATGATCCTTATCTCAATGGTTTCACCATCAGCGATGGCAAAAGAAAAGATTGAAAAGCCAGGAGAAAAACAAACATTAGAATTGGCGCATGAAGCCAAATCAGCAATTTTAATGGAACGTGACACGGGAAAAGTGCTTTACAACAAAAACAGTGATGAAAAGCTTGCCCCTGCAAGTATGACCAAAATCATGACGATGCTTCTCATCATGGAAGCGATGGATCAAGGGAAATTAAAAATGACTGATAAAGTAAGAACGAGCGATCATGCAGCATCTATGGGAGGCTCACAAATTTTCCTTGAACCGGGAGAAGAAATGACGGTTAAAGACATGCTAAAAGGCATTGCGATTGCGTCAGGAAACGATGCTTCAGTTGCCATGGCAGAACATATTGCTGGATCTGAAGAACAGTTTGTTGAGCAAATGAACAAAAAGGCAAAAGAGCTTGGGCTCACCTCGACGGTCTTTCAAAATCCAACAGGACTTCCTGAAAAAGATCATTACAGCACGGCTCATGATATGGCAAAAATGGCGAAAGAGCTGTTGAAATATGAAGAGATCACCAAGTTCACAGGTGTATACGAAGACTATCTTCGTCAGAACACGGATAAAAAATTCTGGCTTGTGAATACAAACCGTCTCATTAAATTTTATCCAGGTGTGGATGGGGTGAAAACAGGGTTTACAGGCGAGGCGAAATACTGTCTAACTGCATCCGCTAAAAAAGGCAACATGCGCGTGATTGCTGTTGTATTCGGCGCAAGTACACCAAAAGACAGAAACGCCCAAGTCGTCAAAATGCTGGATTACGCCTTTAGTCAATATACAACGCATCCTCTGTACAAGCGTGGTCAAGATGTAGCAGAGATCAAAGTGAGCAAAGGGAAAAAGAAAAAAATTCAGCTTGTCACGTCAGAACCGATTTCTCTTCTAACGAAAAAAGGCGAAAATGTCGATCAGATCAAAAAAGAAATTAAATTAACTCAAGATGTCACAGCCCCATTTTCAAAAGGAACGAAACTTGGCACCATCATCTTGAAAAAAGATGGAAAAGTGCTTCATGAAAGTCCTGTTGAAGCGAAAGAAGATATGGAAAAAGCCGGTGTTTGGACGTTCTTCAAACGGGCTATGGCCGAATTTGTTAAATGGAAGTAAAAGGTGAAAGACTGCTGCAATTGGCAGTCTTTTTTGCTATGAACGAAAAGAACATCTAAATGTGACGAATGATCACTAGTTTTGTCATGGTGAAGGATTTGCATGTGAAGAAAGAGAAACATTCTTTATCCGAAAATAGAGCAAGGAGGAAGAAAAGATGAGCCTTGGTATTGATTTTCAAATAAAAGAGAGCGTACTTTGCATTCGGTTGACAGGGGAGCTTGATCATCACTCCGCAGAGACATTGAGACAAAAGGTGACGAATTATTTGGAAACAGAGGACATTCGCCACATCGTGCTGAATTTAGCTGATTTATCGTTTATGGACAGCTCTGGGCTCGGAGTGATTTTAGGAAGATACAAAGAAATTAAACAACTTGGCGGTGAAATGGTCGTCTGTGCGATCTCGCCAGCGGTGAACCGTTTATTTGATATGTCCGGCTTGTTTAAAATTATTCGTATGGAGCCTTCAGAGCAAACTGCGCTGCAAACATTGGGGGTGGCATCATGACAAATGAAATGAATCTGACTTTTTCTGCTTTAAGTCAAAACGAATCCTTTGCGAGAGTAACGGTGGCAGCATTCATCGCTCAGCTCGATCCAACATTAGATGAGCTAACAGAAATCAAAACCGTTGTATCAGAGGCGGTCACGAACTCGATCATTCACGGGTATGACGGGAATCCAGACGGCAAGGTGCACATTAGCGTTACGCTGGATGACCATATTGTGTATCTGACGATTCGAGACGAAGGCATGGGCATTTCAGATCTTGAGGAAGCAAGGCAGCCGCTTTTTACGACGAAACCAGACTTAGAGCGCTCCGGGATGGGTTTTACGATCATGGAGAACTTTATGGATGATGTCATGGTGGACTCATCTCCAGAAATGGGCACAACAATCCGCTTAACAAAGCATCTATCAAAAAGCAAAGCGCTTTGTAATTAAGGAGCTGCTCATATGGATGTGGAGGTAAAAAAGCAAGCAAAAAAAGCACAGCTGTCTAATGATGAAGTGAAACAGCTCATCAAAAAAAGCCAAGACGGAGATCAACAAGCAAGAGACCTCCTCGTAGAAAAAAACATGCGTCTTGTTTGGTCCGTTGTTCAGCGCTTTTTAAATAGAGGATATGAACCAGATGATCTGTTCCAAATAGGCTGTATTGGCCTGCTGAAATCTGTTGATAAATTTGATTTGTCTTATGATGTGAAGTTTTCGACCTATGCCGTTCCAATGATCATTGGTGAAATTCAGCGTTTCATTCGTGATGATGGAACCGTCAAAGTCAGCAGGTCATTAAAGGAACTTGGAAATAAAATCAGGCGGGCAAGGGACGAATTGTCTAAATCTCATGGCAGAATGCCGACTGTTCAGGAAATCGCTGAATATCTGGACATCACTCCTGAGGATGTCGTTCTTGCTCAAGAAGCGGTCCGCTCACCATCATCTATTCATGAAACCGTGTATGAAAATGACGGCGATCCGATTACGTTGCTCGATCAAATTGCCGATCATTCAGAAGAAAGATGGTTTGATAAAATTGCGCTAAAAGAGGCGATTAAAGAATTAGAAGAGCGGGAGAAACTGATTGTCTATTTAAGGTATTATAAAGACCAAACACAATCAGAAGTAGCAGAAAGACTCGGAATTTCCCAAGTGCAAGTCTCACGGCTTGAAAAGAAAATTTTAAAACAAATTCAAATGCAAATGGATCAAAAAGACAGCTAGCCAATTCGGCTGGCTTTTTTTGTGTGGTAATTACCGGTAAATCAAGTTCTTTCAGTATGAGAACCATTTTTCACCACATACTATTTTTAACCCATCGTATAGGAAGTGACTTGGATGGACGGACAAATCTTTATTCGGCTGCGCCATCGGATTAAGACTGGTAATGATCAGCTTATTTATTTAGAGGATATCGCTCAAATCACTGGAGATGACAGTGCTGTGCAAAAGCTGAGAAAAATGCCGATATACCATGTCAGCAAAAAGGATCGTCACATCGTTGTGTTAGATATCATGCATGTGGTCAAAACGATCAAAAAAACATGGCCTGACATCGACATTCAAACGGTCGGAGGCTCAGAAGCCATTGTTGAAATAGACACAGGCAAACGCCAGCTGTCCCCCGTATTATTCGTGTTTGTATGGCTCCTCTTATTTGTCGGAGCGGCCCTTGCCATCATGAATTTTCATGAGGATGTTAGTATGCGGCTTGTTCATATTCGCCTTTACGAGATGATTACTGGAAACACGGTTGAGCATCCGTATTTATTACAAATTCCATATAGCTTTGGACTCGGTTTTGGCATGATTTTATTTTTCAATCATGTGTTTAAAAAGCGTTTAAACGAAGAGCCAAGCCCGCTTGAAGTGGAAATGTTTAAATATCAGCTCGATCTTGATCATTATGTCGCACTCAATGAAAACAAAGAAACATTGAAAGATATCCATGATCGGTAAATGGCTTTTTGTGGTGCTTGTTGGGCTCGGCGGCGGTTTAACGGTAGGGGCAGGATTTGTGGCGTTTCTCACAGTGCTTGGTATTATCCCTCGATTAATGCAATTAACGAAAACGCAGCGTTTTATTCAAGGATATGAGGCTGCCGTGATAAGTGGAGCGATCGTTGGCGGCTGGGCTACTTTAAGTCAAGTCCATTTGCATTTATCCAAATGGCTGGCGCTACCGATCGGTCTTTTATCTGGCATTTTTGTCGGCATGCTTGCTGCCGCACTCACTGAAGTGTTAAATGTACTTCCTATCTTAACGAAAAGAATTGGAATGGACGGGAAAATTGTGCTACTGCTCATGGCCATCGTCTTAGGAAAGGTGTTTGGCTCGCTATTTCATTGGCTTATTTATATTTAAAAATGTGGAGGGAACAACACGTGTCAAGTTTAAAAGAGAACTATCCATCTAAAGTGAAAACGTATCAGCCGAAACCTCCTTATGTACTGAACTGCATCAAGGCTTTTCTTGTCGGCGGTTTGATTTGTGCGATAGGCGAGGGATTGCAAAATTTCTATATTACTTTTTTTGATTTTAATGAGAAGACAGCAGGGAATCCAACGGTGGCGACCCTTATTTTAATTTCTTCTATTTTAACTGGTATTGGTATTTACGATAAAATCGGCCAGTTTGCTGGAGCGGGATCAGCTGTCCCAGTGACAGGATTTGCAAATAGCATGACAAGTGCGGCTCTTGAGCATAAAAGTGAAGGGCTTGTGTTAGGTGTAGCGACCAACATGTTTAAACTGGCTGGGAATGTCATTGTGTTTGGTGTCGTCTCGGCATATGTCGTAGGGATTATTCGATACGTCTTGGAAAAGATGTTTTCGTAGGAGGAATAAAACGTGAAACTAACAGGTAAGCAATCTTGGGTATTTGAACACAAGCTTTATGTGAATGCGGAAGGAACAGCAGCAGGACCGAAAGAAAAAGAAGGCCCAATCGGTCATCTCATTGATAAAACCTATGATGAAATGCACTGTTATCAAAAGAACTGGGAAATGGCTGAAAGGCAGCTCATGGATGATGCCATATCAATGGCCTTATCAAAAGCGAATTTGCAAAAAAGTGATATTGACCTTCTGCTGGCAGGAGATTTACTGAACCAAAACGTGACAGCCAACTATGTGGCAAGAGAACTCAAAATCCCGTTTCTTTGTTTATTTGGTGCCTGCTCCACATCTATGGAATCAGTCGCCATTGCCTCAGCGTTAATAGATGGTGGGTTTGCCAATAGAGCACTTGCTGCGACAAGCAGTCACAATGCGACGGCAGAGCGGCAATTTCGTAATCCAACAGAATATGGCGGGCAAAAACCAGATACAGCCACAAGTACAGTGACAGGGAGCGGTGCTGTCGTCATCAGCCAAGAACCTTCCCAAATTCAAATTACAAGTGCCACCGTCGGACGGGTGATGGATCTTGGGATTACAGATCCATTCGATATGGGTTCGGCTATGGCGCCTGCAGCGGCAGACACAATCAAACAACATTTAGAAGACTTAGGAAGAACAGTAGATGATTATGATCTCATCCTAACAGGAGATCTATCTGGAATTGGATCGCCTATTTTAAAGGATCTTCTGAAAGAAGATGGCATTCAGCTTGGACGGAAGCATGATGATTGCGGATTAATCATATACACACCTGATCAAAATGTATTCGCTGGAGGCAGCGGCTGTGCCTGCTCAGCTGTCGTGACATTCAGTCACATCTTTCAAGAAATGAAAGCAGGGAATTTACAAAGAGTATTGGTTGTAGCAACCGGGGCGCTTCTCAGCCCAATGATGGTTCAGCAAAAAGAGACCATTCCAACCATTGCGCACGGAGTTGTATTTGAGCGTGCAGGAGGAGAAAGCTAATGGATTATTTGATTGCTTTTGTTGCAGGCGGACTGATTTGCGTGATCGGCCAGCTTTTACTTGATGTACTGAAACTCACACCGGCACATGTCATGACGACCTTTGTTGTGGCGGGGACGATTTTAGACGGGTTTGGTATTTATGATAAATTTATTGAATTTGCAGGAGCGGGTGCTACCGTCCCTATCGTAAGCTTTGGTCACAGCTTGCTTCATGGGGCGATGCATCAGGCCGATGTCCACGGATTTATTGGAATCGGAATTGGGATTTTTGAGTTAACCTCTGCTGGAATATCAGCTGCGATTTTATTTTCATTTATCATTGCACTTATCTTTAAACCGAAAGGATAACCTAATATGGGGCAAAGACGCAAAGTCATTTTAGTGACAGACGGAGATATATATGCTGCCAAAACGATTGAGCTTGTCGCAAAGAAAGTCGGCGGAAGATGTATTTCCAGCTCAAAAGGGAATCCGAGCAAACGAACAGGACCAGAACTGGTCCAGATGATTTTAAAAACGCCGTATGACCCAGTGTTTGTCATGTTTGATGATTCTGGCTTAACAGGTGAAGGAACAGGGGAGACGGCTATGAAGCACGTAGCACGTCACCCTGAAATTGAAGTGATTGGCGCCATTGCAGTGGCATCTAAAACCCATCAAGCGGAATGGACAAAGGTACATGTCTCCATTGACCGGGAAGGTGAACTGACAGAATACGGCGTTGACAAACATGGACTTCCAGAAATGGAACCACACAAAATGAGTGGAGATACAGTGTATTGTCTCGATTCACTACAGCTTCCGATTGTTGTCGGCATTGGAGATATTGGCAAGATGGGACGGAAAGATGATCTAAGCAAAGGGTCCCCCATCACAATGAAGGCAGTCGAATTAATTTTAGAAAGGAGCGGTTTCCATGAAGAAAGACAAGGTGCACGTGTACCGAGATCCGAAGAAAAATGAAGATTTTTTCAAAGACAATGTCGGGATGGGTCTCAGCTTTGACCTTGGCGTTCGGAAAATTTATGTCCATGATCAGGAAATCCAGCTTTACTATGTAAATGGATTATGTGATACACAATATGTGATCTATTTATTAAAAGAATTGATTGAAATCAATGACAACGAACCTGAATCAGATGATCTTGCACGTGTGGTAGAAAACCGTCTTGTCAATCAGCAAGTCTCAAAAGTTGAAACGCTTGATGAAGCAGTGGATCAAGTGTTGTCTGGACTTGTGGCAGTCGTTGTCGAAGGTGAAAATTACGCATTTATTATTGACGTCAGGAGCTACCCTGGCAGAATGCCGGAGGAACCGGATACAGAAAAGGTTGTCAGAGGTGCAAGAGACGGCTTTGTTGAAAACATCATTGTGAACACAGCACTCATTCGCAGAAGAGTGCGGGATGAAAAACTGCGATACAAAATGCTTAAAGTAGGCGAGCGTTCTAAAGCGGACGTCTGTGTTTGTTATATTGAAGACATAGCTGACCCTGATCTTGTTGATATTATCGAAAAAGAAGTGTCTGGGATTAAAGTTGACGGACTGACGATGTCTGATAAAACAATAGAAGAATTTATCATTAAGCAAGGATATAATCCTTTCCCGCTTGTGCGATACACCGAGCGCCCAGATGTAGCCGCTAACCATATATTAGAAGGGCATGTCATCATCATTACGGATACATCTCCTAGTGTCATCATTACACCAACCACTATTTTTCATCACGTTCAACATGCTGAAGAATACCGCCAGGCGCCAGCAGTTGGGACTTTTTTAAGATGGGTGCGTTTTTTAGGCATCTTATGTTCTACTTTTCTTTTGCCGATCTGGTTTCTTTTTATTCTAGAACCGAATCTTCTGCCAGACAATCTAAGCTATATTGGATTTAACAAACCTTCTCATATCCCTGTCATTCTCCAAGTATTCCTTGCTGATTTTGGGGTGGAATTTTTACGAATGGCGGCGATTCATACGCCGACCGCCTTGTCGACTGCTATGGGTTTGATTGCAGCCGTCTTAATTGGACAAATTGCAATTGATGTCGGTTTATTTACACCAGAGGTCATCTTATACGTCTCGCTAGCAGCCATCGGTACATTCACCACTCCAAGTTATGAACTGAGTGTCGCTAATAAAATCATCCGACTGATCATATTAGCACTAGTAGCGATCTTTAAGCTGAATGGACTGATCATCGGTTTTACGCTGTTACTTATTTACTTAACATCCATTCGTTCCTTACAGACGCCTTATATGTGGCCGTTCATTCCTTTTAATGGAAAGGCTTTATGGCAAGTGCTCATTCGGACGTCTGTTCCTGGCTCAAAAGTAAGGCCAAGCATCGTTCACCCTCAGAACAGATCAAAAATTCCGCCAAATTCTTAACGCTCGTTGAAAGTGGCTGAAGATTGTGATATTGTATTTTTAACTTTGAGAAACGGCAAAAGGCAGCTTGTGCAGCTGTCTTTTTTCAGCCGAGGCGGAGAAAGAGGGAATGACATTGTATTTACACGGCACTTGCAGACAAAATGAACTCGGACATTTAGAAATTGGTGGTGTTGATGCCGTTTCTTTAGCTGAAACGTATGGGACACCACTTTATGTATATGATGTGGCTTTAATACGGGAGCGTGCAAAAAGCTTTCAGAAAGCATTTATTGAAGAAGAACTAAAGGCTCAGGTGGCATATGCGAGTAAGGCGTTTTCTTCTATTGCCATGTTCCAGCTGGCAAAAGAAGAAGGCTTATCACTTGATGTCGTTTCAGGCGGGGAGCTGCACACAGCCATTTGTGCCGGGTTTCCAGTAGAAAAAATTCATTTCCATGGTAACAACAAAAGCAGAGAAGAATTAAAGATGGCATTAGCGCATGGAATCGGCTGTATTGTTGTTGATAATTTCTATGAAATCAACCTCATTGAACAGCTTGGGCAAGAGCTGTCAAAACAGGTGAAAGTACTCCTCCGCATCACGCCGGGCGTTGAAGCACATACGCATGACTATATTACAACAGGTCAAGAAGATTCAAAATTCGGTTTTGATCTTCATAATGGACAAGCAGACGAAGCGGTCAAACAAGTACTTGAATCAGAAGTGATCGAGCTTTTAGGTGTCCACTGCCATATCGGCTCTCAAATCTTTGATACAGCTGGTTTTGTCCTTGCGGCAGATAAAATTTTCTTGAAGCTGGATGAATGGAGAGAATCATTTGGATTTATTTCCACAGTGCTGAACTTAGGCGGAGGTTTTGGCATCCGTTATACAGAAGAGGACGAGCCACTTCCAGCAACTGAATACGTGGAGAAAATTATTCAAGCGGTGAAAGAAAATGTAGCCCGCTATGAGTTTAAGATGCCTGAAATTTGGATTGAGCCAGGCCGCTCACTTGTTGGAGATGCGGGAACCACTCTTTATACGATTGGTTCATCAAAACATGTACCTGGAATTCGCGATTATGTAGCCATTGACGGCGGAATGAGTGATAACATTCGACCTGCTTTATATCAAGCAAAATATGAAGCAGTGAGCGCCAATAAAATGAGTCAAACGCATGATCAAACTGTGTCCATTGCAGGAAAATGCTGTGAAAGTGGAGATATGCTCATTTGGGATATTGATCTGCCAGAGTTATCACAGGGAGACTTGTTAGCTGTCTTTTGTACAGGAGCTTATGGCTACAGCATGTCAAACAACTATAACCGCATCCCACGCCCGGCTGTAGTATTTGTAGAAGATGGGGAAGCGCAGCTTGTCGTTGAGCGTGAGACATATGAGGACATTGTCAAATTGGATTTACCTTATCAATCAAAAGTGAAATCATCGACTTAAAAAAAGCTGCCTGATCATCAGGCAGCTTTTTCTATGACTTTTATTTTCCACCAGTAAATACAGAGACGATCGCGTTCCAAATGGAGACAAAGAAATCCCAAATCTTCTGTAGAAGGTTTTTCCCTTCATCTGATTCTATGAATTTTGTAATCTTGTCTTTTGCTTTATCAATTTGAGATCCGACTTGTTTCCAATCGATATTGATATTTTTCATCTTATCAAAGAGAGAGACAAGTTGATCTTTTTGGTCTTGTGTTAGATTTAAGTTCAAATCAGAAGCGGCTTGATCTACTTTTTCTTCCACTTCTTTTGTTGTTTTAGGAACTCCATTTTTGGCAATGTCATCTTTGATTTTTGCAATCAGGGCAGAAGCATTGTCTTTTCCAATAGAGTCTCCCAGTTTAGATGTTGTTACAAGCTCTTCGTTTGCTACCTGTTTCACATCTTCAGGAATGGCTTTGTCGCTTGACACTTCATAGGCTTTTAATAGACCTGTCAGTGCTGCTGTACCAGATACTTCAAACGGCGCCGTCACGACAACCTTTGCATCTTTCACGCCTGCGGTCATTAAAGCATTTAAATACATCTCATCTGTAATGGTCTTAATGTTATGTGTATCCACGGTCAGACCCGTACCTGATTTTTCAATGGTGATGGATGAAGATGATAATGCTCTCGTCCCGATAGAAGAACGAGGGATATACTTTCCTAAATATTCGTGCTCTTCTTTATTGGTTACTTCAATTTTTGTCGCATTTTCAGGTGGATTCAACTCGTCAAGCACCTTCTGGCGATCAGCCGGTGTTAAGTCTTGCCCGAGTGTGACGATGACATCGCCGACAGCTGCATCCGCTAAGCTGACTTTTGGCGCACCAATCAGTAAAAGGAGCGCTGCCATCATACCAAGCATTGTTTTTTTAAACATGTTGACCTCCTTCAAGTCGAAAGCGTTTCTCGATGGTGAGAAACTCATCTTTTGAGTACATGATTTGAATCGTACTCCATCATATAGACGTAACAAATCAGTCTGACGTTTCAATTTTCTTTTAAAGATGTTTGAAACCTCCAATATGATGAAGTGATTTGCTCAGTCTATGATCATTTCCTTAGGAGAAAAGGATCAAGCTCTTTTATTTTATCAATGATGGCAAAAGAGGTAAATCACATTCGACAAGCAGGGGATGTTTAACATCACCGAAAATGTGCTATAATGAGCGTTGTTTAACCTGAAAGGAGAATGTGAAAAATGGCGAAAAAAGGATACATACAATTAACGAATGGAAAGAAAATTGAGTTTGAACTTTACCCAGAGGCTGCTCCAGGTACAGTAGCAAACTTTGAAAAATTAGCGAATGAAGGCTTCTACGATGGATTGAAATTCCACCGCGTGATCCCAGGGTTCGTAAGCCAAGGCGGCGATCCAAACGGTAATGGAACTGGAGGACCTGGTTACACAATTAAATGTGAAACAGAAGGAAACCCTCATCAGCACGAGAGAGGTTCATTATCAATGGCACACGCTGGTAAAGACACTGGCGGCAGCCAATTCTTTATCGTACATGACCCACAGCCGCACTTAAACGGTGTTCACACTGTTTTTGGCAAAGTAACATCTGGTATCGAAGCTGTTCTTGATATGGAACAAGGACAAGGCATGGAAAAAGTCGAAGTGATCGATGCTTAATCCAAAACACCGCTTAATTGCGGTGTTTTTTTATTTTACATCTGATGTTCCTGTGATCTGTGCCGTGAAGCGGTAGGTGATCATCCAATATAAAAGGGCTAAGGCGCTGATAGAGGCTCCAAATAGACATACCCCATTCCAGCCAGAGTTTGCGTATATGTTAGTTGATACAATAGAACCGAGCGCACTGCCGAGGGAATAAAAAATCATATAAGCAGCAGTCAGCCGGCTTCTCGCCTCAGGCCGGACCATGAAAATCATACTTTGATTGGTCACATGAACGGCCTGCACAGATAGGTCAAGAATGACTATACCAACGATTAATAAAATGAGGGAATATTCAGTGAAAAAAATAAAACACCATGAAAAGAGTAATAGGACAAGGGCGATGCACGTTGTTAACTGTCCTAAGCCTCGATCAGCAAGGCTTCCAGCTCGAGCGGCACCTAATGCTCCGGCAACTCCAGCAAGGCCAAATGCACCAATTGCTGTATGTGACAGATTGTATGGGGTAGTGCTGAGAGGCAGTACAAGTGAAGTCCACAGCGTGCCAAACACAACAAAGATCAGAAAACCCAGTACGCCACGAATACGTAGAATTCGTTCTTGTCTGAACAATATAAACATTGAAGCGAGCAAGTTCACATAGGATATGGAGACTCTCTTTCTGTCAGCACGCGGAAGATACCGGTACAACACGCCAGTTATGATCAGCATCATCACGCCGGAAACGAGATAGACTGATCTCCAGCCGGCGAGATCGGTTAGTACACCAGCAAACGTTCGTGCGAGAAGAATACCAATCACAATTCCACTTTGAACCAAGCCCACTATGCGACCACGTTCTTCAGGAGCGGCCCATGTCGCTGCGAATGCGACGAGTACCTGAGTGACTACAGCGAGCAGTCCTACCGCAGCTAGTCCTATGAACAGGACGGTGGCGGTAGGGGCGATACCGACTAGAATGAGAGATAACACGGATACTAGCATTTGAGCTACGATGAGCCGCCGTTGGTTGAACAGATCACCAAGTGGTACGATCAGTAGCAGTCCTAGCGCATAACAAAGCTGAGTAATCGTAATGACCATACCAACGGATGAATAGCTGATACCAAACTCGGCTGCGAGGGAGTCTAATAATGGCTGTGCAAAGTATATGTTTGCAACTGCCATCCCTGAGGCTGTCGAAAACAGTAGAGCCATATTGCGAGTCATCGTTGATCGGGTGGTTATTTGTAAATGAATCGTTTCCAGATCAGAATGTTCATCGGCAGTCATTTTTTCTTTTTTCATGCATTTCATCCTCTCTTTTTGTACTAAATAGTATAATATACTGATTGGTATAAAATGATTCCTGTTAAGGATAACCACAGAAACGTTTTAAAGTCAAGATGATGTAGTGGAGATCTTGAGAGGGGCAGTCGATTTGACAATGATACGTCAATAAAATAAAATGATAATGTACCGATAAGTAAAAAATCCTTATAAGAAATAGATGATTGATTTAGTGAAGAGGTTTTTATGATAGAAATGAGGGTTGATGATGGTTCGACAACGGGAATTTGATGAGGAAAAAGCATTAGATGAGGCCTTGTTGCTTTTTTGGGAGAAGGGGTACAGAGCGACTACATTAAGCGACTTAACTGCAAAAATGGGAATACAGCGGCCAAGCTTATACTCAGCGTTCGGTGATAAAGAGGAATTGTTTGAAGCGGCATTACGCAAATATACAACTCAGCATGCTGCCCACATTCGAACAAAACTTCAAAACAATCTATCTGTAAAGGAAGCATTTCATACATTATTTGCTGAATTAGTAGAAGAGGAATATGGACATGGGCCGAGTAAAGGGTGCTTTTGCATCAATACAATAGTCGAGCTTGCCCCCCACGAAGAGAAATTTGAAATTCTCACAAGAGAGCATCAGATGTATCTTTCGGTCATTTTTGAAGAAAAAATTGTACAAGGTATTCGCTCGGGTGAGCTCGAAAGCAGTCTGAATGCCAAAGCCTTAGCACAGGCGCTGGTTGTTTCTTTTATTGGACTTACAGTCCTCATGAAATCTCGCCCAGAGCGTTCATTTGTAGATCATTCTGTAGCGACGATCCTATCCATATTGAAATAAATAGTCTATATAAAGAAAGCGTATTTTGATCCATTGATTAAAACACGCTTTTTCTTTTAAGGTGTTATGGACACGTTTTTGTGATATGATAAGAGAACAAACATTCGTATTCGTGAGTGTCACCATATGTAGCTCTAAAAATAAGTGAAAGTGCACATCTAAAAAGCGTGTGATCATGCTGTAAGAAAGCAGGAGATACTTTGAAACCATTAACAAAAGAAGAAAAAAATCAGATGATGATTGCTATTCAGCGTTACTTTGTTGAAGAACGAGAAGAGGAGATTGGTGAATTAGCAGCCATCAATATATTAGAATTTATCACAAAACATCTTGGAAGCTACTATTATAATCAAGGGGTTCGTGACAGCCGAAATATCGCTGTTCAAAGATCTCAATTGTTAGAGGAAGATCTATTCGCATTAGAGAAAAGAATATAATCAAAAAGCTCGTCTTTCTTGTTTACCCTGCTAACAGATAAAGAGGAAAAAAGACCCCCTTAATAAAGAACGCATATTCGTATCATATGTAATGATGAAAAGGTGGAACCAAAAGTCCATTTGAATCGTTATATAAGTAACCATTAATGAAAATCAGCTTTTTTGGTTTTATTTCATCAAAAGAAGGAATAGAACATACAAATAGGCGAAGTGCAGATGATGGAGGTTCTAAATATGGGGAAAATCAAATTGAAAATCGCAATCTTATTTGTTTTACTGCTTTGTTTAGGCGCAGGTTATTTATACATGAATGGCATGAAAATTGAAGATGTGCCAACAGCCATTGGCGAAAGTTTAACGAATAATGATAAAGATTACACCATCTATGAATATACCATTACAAAAATTGATGGTGATGAGTATTACGGTCAAGCCAAAAATGGCACGAAAATCATTTTTAACGGAAAGAAATTTGAAGATGATGTGGCCGATCTGAAAAAAGGCGATCGTATTAAAGCATACTTTAGTAATGAAAAAAGAATAGACGGTCTTATAAAAGTGGTAAAAGTCGTCAATTAACAAGTCTCCTTTCCTATAGGGAGGCTTTTTTTATGAACAGGTGATAAATCTTGATTGTTGCATTTGACCACAAGGATCGCTATAATAGCCCCTAAGGACAGCTAAATATCGATTGTATCCTTCGGGGCAGGGTGAAAATCCCGACCGACGGTAATAAAGCAAATGCTTTACAGCCCGTGACCCGTTAATTTATTAACGGTTGATTCAGTGAGAAGCTGAAGCCGACAGTGAAAGTCTGGATGGGAGAAGGATAACGAAAGCTATGTATGAACAAAAAATATGTGTTGATCATAGTTTTATTTCTAATGCAAAAAAACCACAGCCCCGGAATTTTTCCGGGGCTTTCTGTATGTCAATATAGTCATCGCATGCAGTGTTTATTAGGTGATCCCTCATTTACCTTGTATGGACCATAAAAAGCGACGAAGGTGTTCAATCGATCACATGTCCCGAACATCGCTTTTTCATAAAGTGAGAAATACAAAAGAAAGAGAAAGGGAGGATCACATGTTTACGGGGATTATTGAAGAAGTGGGTACAGTCCAGTCATTGAGCAAAAGATCCGCAGATGCCATGGAAATTATCATCAAGTGCAGTCGTGTACTAGAAGATGTTCACCTAGGCGATAGTATCGCCATCAATGGCGTTTGTCTCACTGTCACAAGCTTCACAAAAGAACAGTTTGCGGCAGATGTGATGCCTGAGACGGTCAAAGCGACATCACTTGATCAGCTTGCGTCAGGTAGCCAAGTGAATTTAGAGCGAGCGATGTCATCAAATGGACGATTCGGCGGTCATTTTGTTTCAGGCCATGTTGATGGAACGGCTGTGATTACCCGTGTAGAAAAGAAGAGTAATGCCATTTACTATGATTTGAAAATGGACAAGACCCTCACAGATATGCTCACAAAAAAGGGATCGATCGCAATAGACGGCGTCAGCTTGACTATTTTCGATTTGCGAGATGCTCATGTGACAGTTTCTATCATTCCACATACGCTTGAAGGAACTATTTTCCCGACTAAATCTATGGGGGATGTAGTAAATATTGAATGTGACATGATCGGTAAATACATTTATCGCTTTTTAACAAAAGAGCAAAACGAAAAGCAGCCATCACGATTAACCCCATCATTTTTAAAAGAGCACGGATTCTAGGAGGCGATTGTATGTATCATTCAGTTGATGAGGCAGTAAATGCCCTGAAACGAGGAGAAATCATTATCGTAGTAGATGATGAAGACAGAGAAAATGAAGGAGACTTTGTGGCACTTGCTGAGCATGCAACGCCGGAAGTCATTAACTTCATGGCTTTACATGGAAGAGGTCTTATTTGCACACCAGTTCATGCCTCGATTGCGAAACACTTGGATCTGCATCCCATGGTCGAGCGAAATACGGATGCACATCATACAGCATTTACAGTGAGCATCGACCATACGTCAACGACAACTGGTATAAGTGCTTTTGAGCGCTCAACGACCATTTTGGCCATGTTAAATAAAGAGTCAAAACCAGAAGATTTTGCCCGCCCAGGTCATGTTTTCCCTCTTATTGCAAAAGAGGGAGGCGTAGTAGAAAGACCAGGTCATACAGAAGCGGCCGTTGATCTTGCTAAACTTGCGGGTTCAGTGCCAGCGGGTGTCATATGTGAAATTATGAATGCAGATGGAACCATGGCCCGCGTACCCGAACTACAAAAAATTCAAAAAGAACACGATTTAAAGATGCTGACGATTGAAGCATTGCAGGCATATATAAACAAGCAAACAACGACAATGAAAACAAAATAAAAATCACAAAAAAGGATGATGAACATATGAATACAATACAAGGGAATGTAGTAGCAGAAGGATTAAAGTTTGGAATCGTCGTCGCTAGATTTAATGATTTTATTACAAGCAAACTGCTAGATGGGGCAGAAGATACATTGCTCAGACACGGAGCAAACGGTGACGATATTGATGTCGTGTGGGTGCCAGGGGCTTTTGAAATTCCGTATATGGCAAAAAAACTAGCAGAAACAAAAAAATATGATGCAGTCATTACACTTGGAACCGTGATTCGCGGGGCAACATCACATTACGATTATGTTTGTAATGAAGCGGCTAAAGGAATCGCACAAAGTGCCATCTCAACAGGGGTGCCGATTATCTTTGGTGTACTGACAACAGAATCTATTGAACAAGCCATTGAAAGAGCCGGTACAAAGGCTGGAAATAAAGGCAGTGAATCGGCTGCAGCTGCTATTGAAATGGCCAACCTAAATCGAACGTTTCGTTAATTTGATGAAAAAGAGTTTAAAAACAACCTAAAAGTGTTTATAATGTGTGATGAGCAAGTGATTCATAAGACATTTGCTGTAAAATAGGATAATTTTAATATTGAGGGGTATATATGTTAATTCGTTACAAGAGGTCTTTTGAAAAAATTGCCATGGGACTCCTGTCCTTTATGCCGGGTGAGAAAGACGTCAAACAGCTTCAGCAGACGATAAAGTCGTATGAAATGGATGAAGATCGGCAGCTGTTCCTTTGGAAAGATGGCGAGGATATCGTCGGTGCGATTGGTGTGCTGAAAACAGACGACCACGTACAAATCGAACATATTAGTGTCAATCCGTCCCATCGTGACCAAGGCATCGGCAAGGAAATGGTATTAGCCGTGGAAGAAGTATTCAAAACGAAAACACTCATTCCAAATGAATTAACGCAAGGCTTCTTTCATAAGTGTCACAATGAAACAAACTAAATATCACACATGTAAAAGCAGAGGTTATATGCCTCTGCTTTAGATTGTTGACAAAGGGCTAAAATGAACTTTATTTTAGCCCTTTGTCTTCCTTTTCAGCGTGATAGAAAACCTTTGCAGTCTAGGAAGGACGAGTACTGGAGCGGAGCGAATTCGATATTCGTGAGCACCGGCACGCAGGACTGACACCGAATGCGAGGGTTTGTCTACACGCTAGAGCAGAGGTTATATGCCTCTGCTTTTTTTACGTTCCATCTGTTTTTCACGTTCAAGCAATACGTCTGTCCGATCACGCAGTCTATGCTTTTCAATTAAGAATGTATGGGATAAGTTGCTCTCCTGTCCGAAGGTTAAGCCTTCTTTTTCCGCCATCTCTTGGCATAAAGAAAGAAGCGTTTCATCTCGGATTGGCAGCATCACACTTTCGTAGGGCGTGTCTTCATCGATTTTCTTTTTCAGTGTTCTCAGCAGTAAAAGAAATGCCTCTTCATCAAGACCTAATTCTGTTAGTACGTTCCGGTCCGAATCTAATATATGAAGGCTGTTTGAAATCAGCCGTTTTGCTCCTTTTCCATTTCCTCGTCTTTGATGATACAAAGCAACAGCAAGCTGAATGAGACCCACCCAGTACTTTTTGCGCTGATGAGGAGGATCTTCTTTCCAAAATTCTTCAAGAATTTCATGACACTCAAAATAATCTCTTGTCGTATGAAATTCATGTAAAAAAGCCACGTACGCTTTAGGATACACAGCGGTCATCTCCTTTTCCACTATCAGTCTAACATACCGAAAAGAAAAGAAGAAAGAGCGCCCCTTTATGAAAGGACGCTCTGTTTCTTTAATAAACCCAAGCCGCGCCAACGATGATCAGCAAGATGAACAGCACAACAATAAGCGCAAATCCTCCGCCGAAGTAATAACCATCTCCCATAATGTTACGGCCTCCTTTTTCATCAGTTCTGATTACAATGGTATTCTATGTATAAATGCCCTCATTGGTATGGGCGAATCCACTGTTTTTCTTTTTTTGCCTGCTGCCTCATGGTCGAAATTATATTGGACGAGAGCTTTATGGTGTCTTATACTAAAGGTTAGCCGATGAAAACGGTACTTAGAAGACAGTAGAAATGGTGAGAAAAGAATGCTGGAATATCAGGTGAAAATAGATTCGTTTGAGGGTCCTTTGGACTTGCTTTTACATTTAATTAACCGTTTGGAAATTGATATTTATGATATTCCCGTCGCTAAAATTACGGAGCAGTATTTATTATATGTCCACACGATGAGGGAGCTTGAACTGGATGTTGCAAGTGAGTATTTGGTGATGGCTGCAACTCTCCTCAGCATTAAAAGCAGAATGCTTCTTCCAAAACAAGAGGAAGAGCTGTTTGATGAAGACCTGATGGAAGAAGAAGAGGACCCTCGTGATGAGCTGATTGGCAAATTAATTGAATACCGCAAGTATAAAAATGCAGCGCAAGAACTGAAGGAACGTGAAGAAGAGCGGCAAAACGCCTTCACAAAACCACCAAGTGATTTAAGTGAATTTGCAAAAGAAGCAGAAGCGAAGGACACAAACTTACACGTCACGGTGTATGATATGTTAGGTGCGTTTCAAAAGGTATTGAACCGCAAAAAAATAACAAAACCAGCACCATCAAAGATTACAAGACAAGAAATCCCGATTGAAGACAAAATGAATGAGATTATGAACCATTTAAGAAAAACAAAAAAGCGAACCAATTTCATGACTTTATTTCAACATGATCAAAAGGAACACCTTGTCGTGACGTTTCTTGCTGTTCTCGAATTGATGAAAAGCCATCAAATCATGCTGGAGCAGGAAGGAAACTTTGAAGATATTTATATCATAGGGAGTGAAACGATTCATGACGCTTGATATCGTGAATTGGAAAGCCATCTTAGAAGCGCTGCTATATGCAGCAGGTGACGAAGGCTTAACAAGAAAACAGCTCATGTCTGTTCTTGAAGTTGATGAGGCAGCGTTGCTTGATATTATGTCTGTCGTAAAGGAAGAATATCAAAAACAAGAACGAGGGATTGAGCTTATTGAATATGCAGATTCATATATGCTGCTGACGAAAAAAGAATACAGCGTATATTTAAAAAAATTAGTAGAGACACCATCGAAAGGTTTGTCACAGGCAGCGCTAGAAGTGCTCGCCATTGTCTCGTATAAACAACCGATTACACGCAGCGAAGTCGAGGAGATCAGAGGCGTTAAATCAGAACGAGTGCTGCATAGTTTAGTTGCCAAAGCACTGCTCTGTGAAGTAGGACGTGCCGATGGACCGGGACGAGCGATCCTTTATGGGACAACACCTACCTTTTTAGAGCAATTTGGTTTAAAAGCCTTAGATGAATTGCCGCCACTTCCAGAGAATGTGGAATCAGATGGGGTGCAAGAAGAGGCTGATCTCTTTTTTGAAAACTTCAATCAAACATTTGAAGAGATAAAATAGTTCAAAATAAGGAAAAATGTATGATAAAATATAAAAAAGATTTTAGGTCTAAAATCTTCGTTTGAAAGATAAAATGGTGACAAAGCCATGAGGGGAAGGTAAACACGAAACAAATGGCACATATGAATGTAAAGGCTCAAGTTGATCAAGCAGGCGTTTTCTTATCAAAGGTTGCAGTTGAAGTGAATGATTTTCTGAACGAAGCTACCTTATCAAGCTTGAAACGATTAAACCCGGAAGCGGAAGCCTATTATTGTGACATATTAAGTACATTGCGGAAGCTTGCAGTTTATAGCGAGGATGCCGCGGCGGTTTGTAGGAAAATCAGGCAGCAGCAGACATTCCCGCAGCAAGCCGCACAGCAGACGCTTCATCGTATTTATCATCAATGTATTGAAGAATTTTTTACACCAAAAAAGGATACATGGTATGAAAATAGCCGTTCAGCCTACACAGGAAAAAGCTGCATTGTTTTCCATCATGAAGTATCGGCTGAGGTCAAACGTTTGTTTTCTTCATTAGAAAAAGATTTTTTAACGATGAGAGAAGAGCTGGAATATACAACATCTCATCAGCAAATGAAAATGGTATAAAGAAGACAAGGCAACTCTCACATGAGAGTTGCTTTTTTTTATGGACGAGGCATCATAACTTTTTCAGCCGCGCATACACTTGTACAAAACGGACAAGGACGTGAATGAACATGCCCTATTTAAAAATTGGAACAGCAGTCCTTCTTCTATTAACACTCTTACTGCCTTTTTCCTCACACGCTCAAGCAGACGTCTCATTATCGGTGAGTGCGAGAAGTGCCATTTTAATAGATGGACAGTCAGGCAGAGTCCTATTTGGAAAGGACGAGCACGAAAAAAGAAGAATCGCCAGTATCACAAAAATTATGACGGCTGTATTAGCCATTGAATCAGGAAAAATGAACGACATGGTCAAAGTGTCAAAACGTGCGATTCAAGCGGAAGGTTCTTCGATTTATTTAAAGGAAGGACAGAAGGTGAGTTTAGAAGACTTGACATACGGGCTCATGCTGCGCTCTGGAAATGATGCAGCTGTTGCCATTGCAGAACATGTTGGCGGCAGCTTAGAAGGGTTTATTTTTATGATGAACCAAAAGGCCTCTGAACTAGGCATGGAGAATACGAATTTTCAAAATCCGCATGGACTCGATGATCATAAAAACCATTATTCATCAGCTTATGATATGGCGATCTTAACGAAATACGCCATGAAGCATCAGCAATATCAAAAAATTGCCGGTACCACCTTTTATAAAGCAAAAACAATCGAGGGTTATTGGAAAAATAAAAACAAGCTGCTCACTGGTTTGTATCAATATTCGACAGGAGGGAAGACAGGATATACAAAACTTGCAAAACGCACACTTGTCTCCACAGCTGCAAAAGGAGATGCTGCGCTCATTGCTGTGACGATTAATGCACCGGATGATTGGAAGGATCATATCTCAATGTTTGAGTATGCATTTGATCACTATAAAACGTATGTGCTTGCTGAAAAAGGCAGGCTCGCTTCGTTAAAAGGGACTTTTTACGAAAAAAAAGCGTTTATTAAGCGGGATGTGGACTATTTACTAAATGAGGATGAGAAAAAACTAGTGGAAATCGAAACGGAAATGCTGACGCCTGAAAAGAAATGGGAAAAAAACAAAGAAGCGATCCCAGATGTAGTAGGGAAAATGACGTTCTTACTGGATGGTCAGGTAATTGAGCAAGTCCCCATTTTTTATGAAAACAAACGCAACCGAATACCTCAAAAAAGCTTTCAAGAAATGTTTAAGTCTGTCTTTCAGACATCGATAGGCGGATCTTCATGGTCAATCTGATTTGGGTATTCCTCACGGTCATCGGTCTTGTCTATGCAATGTTTAACGGAACGATGCATGAAGTGAATGAAGCGGTCTTTAAAGGATCAAAAGAAGCGGTCACCATTTCAATAGGGCTGATTAGTGTTCTTGTATTCTGGCTAGGATTGATGAAGATCGCAGAAGAAGCGGGGTTGTTACATTTCTTTAGTAAATTATGCCGGCCCTTTATCTCAAAACTATTTCCTGAGATTCCTGCGAATCATCCAGCGATGGGGTATATTCTGTCCAATCTCATGGCAAATTTCTTTGGCCTTGGGAACGCCGCTACTCCACTTGGGATTAAGGCGATGGAGCAGATGAAAGTATTAAATGGCGGAAAAAATGAGGCGAGCCGGTCTATGATCACTTTTTTAGCAGTCAATACATCTTCTATCACACTTGTGCCAACGACTGTCATTGCCATTCGTATGACCTATGGCGCAGATCAGCCAACAGATATTGTAGGCCCAACCATTTTGGCGACACTTATTTCAGGTATCGGTGCGATTATGATTGATCGCTATTTCCACTATCGCAGAAGCAGGCGGGGGTGATCTTGTGGCGTTTATTAACTGGCTGTCACTTGCTTTGATTCCACTGATCATCGCAGGGATATTAATTGCAGGGACGATTAAAAAAGTACCGACGTACGAAACATTTGTAGAAGGCGGGAAAGAAGGCATTCAAATTGCCTTTTCAATCATTCCATATTTAGTCGGTATGCTTGTCGCCATTACGATTTTCCGAGCATCAGGTGCCCTTGATTTTGTCATGGAATTATTGAAACCTGTGTTTACAGCGATTGGTGTTCCTACAGAAGTGGTGCCGCTTGCGCTTATTCGTCCTATATCAGGAACAGCGGCGCTTGGTATGACATCAGACTTAATTGCGACTTATGGTCCAGACTCTTTTATCGGCAAGCTTGCCGCCGTTATGCAAGGGTCAACGGATACGACCCTTTATATTTTAACCGTCTATTTTGGAGCAGTTGGTATTAAAAAAATGGGAGATGCACTGAAAGTGGGGCTGCTTGCAGACCTGATTGGGATCATTGCATCGATTATTATCGTCAGTTTGTTATTTAGCGGCGCCTAATCAGGTGCTTTTTTTATTTCGTGGATGGAAAACAGCTTTTTTGTTGAAATTAGACAGATGAAACGCTTATTTTTCCGCGAATGCTTGTTTGTTTCAAGCCAAGCAAGTAAGATAGTACATGAGGTGAAAGACAAATGGAACGTTTACAGAAAGTAATTGCCCATGCCGGCGTCGCTTCTAGACGAAAGGCTGAAGAATTAATTAAAGAAGGACGAGTTACCGTTAATGGTGAAACAGTGACAGAGCTCGGAGTAAAGGTGGGCTCTTCAGATAAAATTGAAGTCAATGGCTTAAAGCTTGAAAGAGAAGAACCGGTTTACTTTATGCTTTATAAACCGCGCGGCGTCATTTCAGCTGCCGAGGATGATAAAGGACGCAAAGTCGTGACAGACTTCTTTGATGATGTTCCGCAGCGTCTGTATCCAATCGGCCGGTTGGATTATGATACGAGCGGTTTAATTTTGATTACAAATGATGGCGAATTTGCCCATAAGCTCATGCATCCGAAATATCAAATTGATAAAACGTATGCAGCGAAACTAAAAGGCATCCCTTCAAAAGAATTGCTTAGAAAGTTAGAAAAAGGAATCATGTTAGACCATAAAAAAACAGCACCTGCCCGTGCCAAAATGCTTTCGATTGATAAACGAAAGCAAACATGTATTGTGCAATTAACCATTCATGAAGGCAGAAACAGACAGGTTCGCCGCATGTTTGAAGCAATCGGCCACGACGTTTTAAAACTCAAAAGAGAGCAATATGCTTTCCTTCATATTGAAGGCATGAGACCAGGAGATCGAAGAGAATTGACGCCGCATGAAGTAAAACGCCTAAGAGCGATTGCGGATCATGGGAAAAGCGCTTTTTAATTTTCACATAAACTTCAAAAAATGAAGAAGCATCAAAAGAAGGAGAATGCTATAATTTACCTGAATGTCTATGGGGAAGGGGTACTTCAGATGAAGAAAAGACGATTTTTCATACGGACGGGCATTCTCCTCGTGATGCTTGCTGCACTGTGTTATACGATGTATAACTCAGTATTTGCCAAACAGGATCAAGTCAAAGAAGGATCTATTGCGCCGAACTTTGTCCTTCAATCGGTAGATGGGGAACGGATTGAATTAAAGGACTTAAAAGGCAAAGGCGTCTTTCTCAATTTTTGGGGTACATGGTGCGGTCCATGTAAGCAAGAATTCCCTTATATGGCAAATCAGTATGAAGTGTTCAAGGATCGCGGTGTCGAAATTGTTGCCGTGAATGTGGGGGAATCCAATATTGCTGTGAAGAATTTTATGGATGCTTATGGCGTGAATTTTCCTGTTGCCATGGACAAAGATCGTCAAGTGACAGAGGCATATGATATTACGCCGCTGCCAACCACATTTTTAATTAATCCTGAAGGCAAAGTAATCAAAGTCATAAAGGGGACGATGACAGAACGTAATGTCTATGAATATATGAATTTGATTAAACCAAAGGGGTCATAGAATGAAAGAGGTAAAGTGCGAGTGTGGACATATTAATCCAATCGGTACTGTTCTATGTGAATCATGCGGGAATCCCATTTCAGTAAAAGAGAAAAATTCATCAAAACTGCTTGATATGAGATATGACGGCAGTGCAAGACGCTCGCAAACATACAACAAAACGATTGTTGATAAAGTATGGAACTTTTTTTCTTCCGTAAAAGTGGGTGTGTGGCTCATTGTCATCACACTGTTAGCTTCTTCGCTAGGAACTATTTTTCCGCAGGAGCGGTTTATTCCGCCAGGTGCATCAGCTTCCACTTATTATGAGGAGCAATATGGGTCGTTTGGCAAGTTATATTACATCCTTGGATTCCATGATCTTTATAATTCTTGGTGGTTTTTAGCCCTTGTCGCATCTATCGGAATTTCCCTTGTGATTTGCAGCCTTGATCGAGTGATTCCACTTTATCGTGCACTCAAAAATCAAGGGGTTGTCAAAAAAGAAGGCTTTATGAGAAGGCAGCGTCTTTTCAGCGAAACAAATCAAACATTAGATCAACATACATATGAAGGCATCGTTAGTAAAATGAAACAAAAGCGTTACCGCGTAAGAGAAGAAGATGGACATATTTTAGCTGAAAAAGGCCGCTTTTCCCGCTGGGGACCTTACGTCAATCATATTGGATTAATTATATTTCTCATTGGATCCATGCTTCGGTTTGTCCCGGGAATGTACGTGGATGAAACATTATGGGTAAGAGAAGGCGAAACGGCACCAATCCCAGGGACGGGAGGCCAATACTTCTTAAAGAATAATGCGTTCTCAATTGACCGCTATGAATCTGAAAAAGAAAAAGAAGTCTTTGAAAATGCTATTGAAAAGGCTGGCGATGGTCAAGTCGTCAAAAGTTATAAAACCGATGCCGTTTTATACAAACGTGAAGGGGAAGTTGTTTTTGGTGAAAAGCCAAAGCTGAAGCAGGTAACAGAACACGATATTAAAGTGAATGAACCGCTTAAGTTTGACAATTTCTCATTATATCAAGTGGATTTTAAACAAAATGAACTCGATCAAATGGTCTTTCAGCTGATTCGAAAAGATACTGAGAAATCTTTCGGAACAGTGAAGATTAATCTGCTGGAGCCTAAGTCAGAATATGATCTTGGTAGCGGTTACAAAGTCAAGGTGATGAGTTATTTGCCTGATTTTTATTTTGACGAAGATGGCACACCTAGTACGAAAACGAGGAATCCGAATAATCCTGCGTTCGTATTTGAAATGATCTCTCCTGAAAAACCAAAAGGTGAAAAAAGTTTTGTCGCGATTCAAGAGACAGTAGAGGGTTCTGATAACAATCTTTATAAAATGAAATTTGACCGGGTTGAAACAAAAAACGTGACAGGTTTAACGGTTCGAAAAGACTTAACACTCTGGGTACTTATTGTTGGCGGAATGATCTTTATGATTGGTGTCGTACAAGGGATGTACTGGCAGCATAGAAGAATCTGGCTGTCGGCAAAGGATGGAAAAGTATTTGTGGCAGGACATACAAACAAAAACTGGTTCGGCTTAAAGTCTGATCTCAAGGTGTTACTGCATGGCAGTGGCATCAAACAGCCAGTGGATCAAAAAGAACTGCCTGATACAACAAGTATCAGCAAAAGCAAGGGGGAAGGATTAGATGGCGGCAGTCAGTGAAAACCTGTTATTTGCAGCTTTTCTATTGTATTTAGCGGCAGTTCCTTTTTTTGGAGGGGCCATTAAAGGAAAAAAGAAAGAAGAGGGTCCGCGCAAAAACAAGGCGGCACTTATCGGCATAACGCTCACCATCATTGGTTTTTTGAGTCAATTTGGCTATTTTATTTCAAGGTGGATCGCATCTGGTCACGCACCAGTCAGTAATCTGTTTGAATTCACCACAGCCTTTGGCATGATGCTGGTGCTCGCATTTATTATTTTATATTTTGTCTATCAAGTGTCTGTGCTAGGTTTATTCACACTTCCAATCGCTTTATTAATCATTGCTTATGCAAGCATGTTTCCATCGGATATTTCACCGCTGATTCCTTCACTTCAAAGTAATTGGCTATATATTCACGTCACGACAGCAGCGCTTGGTCAAGCCATTTTAGCGATCAGTTTTGTGGCAGGTGTGATTTTTCTTTTGAAGCATGTCGATCAAACAAAACCGGGGAAGAAAACCTTTGGCTTAGAGCTGGTCATGTTTATGATTGTGGTCACCCTTGCATTTATCGCTGTCACGTCCATCTTTAGAATGACAGGGTATGAAGCGAAATTTAATTGGGTAGATAAAAATAAAGAAGAGAGCGTCATGGTCTATGAGCTTCCTGCCTTAGTAGGACCTCATAAAGGAGAACTTATCACAAAAGATCGTTTAGAGCCTGTAGTTGATCTGCCGCCTGTTTTTTCAGGTAGAAAGGTGAATACAGTGCTGTGGTCATTTGGCGTTGGGCTGATCATTTATGGACTGCTAAGATTGATCATTCGCAAACGACTAAGTGCGCTGCTTCAGCCGCTCGTAAGACAGGTGAATCTCGATTTAGTCGATGAAATTGGGTACAGGGCTGTTTCCATTGGTTTCCCTGTATTTGCGTTAGGCGGCCTTATTTTTGCGATGATCTGGGCGCAAATTGCATGGACGAGATTCTGGGGATGGGACCCGAAGGAAGTGTGGGCTTTAATTACATTTTTATTTTACGCCGCCTATCTCCACCTTCGGTTATCAAGAGGCTGGCATGGTGAAAAGTCCGCTTGGCTTGCTGTAATCGGATTTGCGATCATTATGTTTAACCTCATCTTTGTCAACCTAGTGATTGCGGGGCTTCATTCTTACGCGTAATCGCATGAAAAAGGCCAACTTTTATGATTCGATTCGGCTTTTTGTTAAAATGTATGTAACAACGGAGAAAGCAGGAGGATTGTCTAATGGAACACACAACTCAAACGAAAATATTAGTCGTCGATGATGAGGCAAGAATTCGTCGCCTTTTAAAAATGTATTTAGAACGGGAAAATTATGAAATTGATGAAGCGGAAAATGGGGATGAAGCCATTCAAAAAGGACTTCAAACCGATTATGACCTCATTTTGCTTGATTTAATGATGCCTGGGACAGATGGGATTGAAGTGTGTAATCAAATCCGAGATAAAAAAGCCACACCAATTATTATGCTGACAGCAAAAGGTGAGGAAGCTAACCGTGTGCAAGGCTTTGAGGCAGGAACGGATGATTATATCGTCAAACCTTTCAGCCCGCGTGAAGTGGTTCTTCGTGTGAAAGCACTGCTAAGAAGATCGTCTCAAACGTCATACCTTAATACTGGAACAACCACAAAAGATGTTCTCGTGTTTTCTCATCTATCCATTGATCATGATGCACACCGGGTCACAGCAGATGGAAAAGAAGTCAGCCTCACGCCGAAAGAATACGAACTTTTGTACTTCTTGGCAAAAACGCCGGATAAGGTCTATGACAGGGAAAAGCTTCTCAAAGAAGTGTGGCAGTATGAATTCTTTGGGGATCTGAGAACAGTGGATACTCACGTCAAAAGGCTTCGTGAAAAACTGAATAAAGTGTCACCAGAAGCAGCGAAAAAAATCGTGACAGTATGGGGTGTCGGGTACAAATTTGAGGTCGGCGCTGAATGAAGCTGTGGAAAAGTGTCGTAGGAAAGCTATGGTTAACCATTCTTTTCCTCGTGCTCATTGTTTTATCGATTTTAACTGTGCTTCTTTTAGAGTTCATTGAGAATTACCATGTGGAAGAAGCAAAGTCTGATTTAACACAAATGGCCAACAAAGTAGCAGTCATTTTAGAAAGCCATGAGGATCAATCACTTGCAAGATCGATTACATCAGAACTAGCTGATAAATTGACAAGTATCGCGATTGTTCAAGAGGATGGACTAGAATGGTATTCGTCTGAAAAAGGCGGGAAGCTTCCTGCGATCACAAAAGAACAAATTGAAGCAGACAAAGATTTGAACAGGGCACTGACAGAACGAAAAAAAATCAGTAAACGAGCTGAATCTGATACAGGCAATCAGAAGGATGAGCGCATTGTAGTAGGTGTTCCTTACGAGGCGAACGGAAAGAAAGGGATGGTCTTTCTTTCTCAATCCCTCCTCGCAGTAGAGCAGACAACAAAACATACGACGCGTTATATCTTCCTCGCAGCCGGAATTGCGATTGTGCTCACCACGATTTTCGCTTTCTTCTTATCCACTCGTGTCACCTATCCTCTCAGAAAGATGAGAGAGGGAGCACAAGATTTGGCGAAAGGGAAATTTGATACAAAGATTCCTATTTTAACGCAAGATGAAATTGGGGAACTGGCGATCGCCTTTAATCAAATGGGTAAGCAGCTTAAATTTCATATAACCGCTTTAAATCAAGAAAAAGAACATTTGTCCAACATTCTCAGCAGTATGGCAGACGGTGTTATCACGATCAATATTGATGGAACGATCCTCATGACAAACCCTCCTGCAGAAAGATTCTTGCAGGCTTGGTATTACGAGCAAAATATGAAGATCAAAGATGGGGATGAACTGCCGCCGGAAGCGCGTGAATTGTTTCATACTGCCGTCAGTACGGAAAAAGAGCAAATGATCGAAGTCACGCTGCAAGGGCGTACTTGGGTTCTTCTCATGTCTCCGCTTTATAACCAGCAAGATGTCAGAGGGGCGGTAGCGGTACTTCGCGATATGACAGAAGAGAGAAGACTGGATAAGCTAAGAAAAGACTTCATTGCAAATGTCAGCCATGAACTCCGCACACCTATTGCTATGCTCCAGGGCTATAGTGAAGCGATTGTCGATGACATTGCCGGATCAGAAGAGGAAAAGAAAGAGATTGCCCAAATTATCTATGATGAATCACTTCGAATGGGGCGTCTTGTGAATGATCTTCTCGATCTCGCACGTATGGAAGCTGGTCATATTACACTGAATCTTGAATCAACTGATACAGAAGAGCTGACTGAAAAAATCTACCGTAAATTCCTTGGAATTGCGAAAGAAAAACAAATCAACCTGACGTATGAAATTCAAGTAGAAGAACCGTATTTTGTATTTGATCCAGATAAAATAGAACAGGTTTTTACAAATCTCATCGATAATGCCATTCGTCATACACCAGAAGGCGGAGAAGTTCACTTCTCAGTTCAATCGGTGGAAAATGGGCTCAAAATGGATGTGAAAGATTCGGGAAGCGGCATTCCTGAAGAGGATCTCCCGTTTATTTTTGAACGGTTCTATAAAGCAGATAAAGCAAGAACAAGAGGACGTTCCGGTACGGGGCTGGGCCTTGCGATTGTGAAGAACATCGTAGAAGCGCATCAAGGCTCCATTCATGCACATAGTAAAGCTGGAACAGGTACTCACTTCACTTTCTATATTCCGAAAAAAAAGCAGGAACTCGTCTAATCTTGACGAAGAATCTTGTTACATGAGAAACACTTCTTTTCGAAAGAAAATGAAGTGTTTTTTCTATTTTCATATTTTTAAGGAGAAGTTAAACTAAAAGCCCTTTCCAAATTGTCGATCTTGTAATATATTTGTCATAAAGTTGTAATGTAACGTTTTGTGAGAGTCACTCGACAAAAATAAGTGAACGGAGGGGTTTCCTATGCATGAAACCTTTCAAAAAATATATGATTCGTACCATCAAGATTTGTACCAATTTTTATTTTATATGGTAAAAGATAAAAATCAGGCAGAGGATCTCGTGCAGGAGGTTTACATTCGGGTACTTCACTCATATAAAACTTTTGAAGGAAGAAGCAGCGAGAAAACATGGCTGTTTTCAATTGCAAGGCATGTGGCAATTGACTGGTTTCGCAAACAGCAAACCATCAGACAACGGGTGCTCGGCACGTTTGATTGGGATAAACAGGATGTAAAAGATCCAGACCTGCTCCCAGATGAATTGGCTGTACAGGATGAAAATATCAAAGAAATTTATGCCGCACTTGATCATTGCACCATTGATCAACGAGCCGTCATCATTTTAAGGTTTATCCAAGGCTACTCAATCATGGAGACGGCCAAGGCGCTAAAGTTCTCGGAAAGCAAAGTCAAAACAACGCAGCACCGAGGCCTGAAAGTGCTCCGAAAACATATGGAGCTTTTGAAGGAGGAGCTAGTGAATGAAAACGAACAGGTCCAATTGGAGCGAAGAACGAATTAAAGTATTACTCAGTCAGCTTCCAAAGGTGGAGGACAACCGTTCATCTAAGCAGATTTACCAGCAAATGCTGATGGCAAGCGGGAAGAAAAAGAAAAGTGCCAGATGGATCGGTCCAGCGGTCGCAACCGTTGTGGTCTTATTTATGGCGTTTTTGATTTCTCCTCATTTATTTCAGCCGGCTGCTCAAGATATAAAGAAAGTGAAAATGGACTCGAGTGCTGAAAAAGGACAGGTGAATGCTACATTAGAGGCGGTAAAAAACACAAATGATCCTTCACATGTTGCTTACGCATCTGACAAAGAAAAGTATATGACGATTTCATACATAGATGAATCGACTTCTCAAGTTGTCCCAATCAGTATTCAAAAAGAAAATAAGCATGACGATGTGCAGGCGCTTCTTGATACATACGAAAAACTGGAGCTGCCTGAAATGACAAAACCTCTTCAAGCCTATATGGATATGGTGGATGTGAGTGAAAAAGGGGACACACTGATTTTTCAGCTGAAAAGTGATTTGTCTCTTGATACATTAAAAGAAGCCAATCGTTTTAAAGACATGGTCAAAGAAACGTTAAAATGGAGCCAATATAAACAAGTACAGGTCAAGTCTGTCAATGGCTCGCACCTTCAATTAGGGACGAATGGCCGTCTTGGTACCATTTCAATTAATAAACAAACAAAGCACGCTTACTACGTTTTAGAAAATAAGAGCGGGACATTTTTGGTGCCGTCAAAAGATAATTATCCTTCTTATAAAGATGCGGTAGAGGCGATGAAGCGGGCGAATGATGCAGGACTCGATCCACTCATTAAAGAAGAGCCTATACAAAAGGTGACATCAAAAGGAAAACATGCAACCATCACGTTTGGAGCATCAGCACAATTAACGGACTCAATTGATCATATTTTACTTATTGAAGGACTGCTGCTCACAGCGAAAGATTTCGGTTTTACAGATGTCACGATACAAAATGCAGGAACAGATCAAGTAGGCCCATATGAATTAAAAGAACCGCTAGAGGTACCGGCACTGCCAAACCCAGTTGTTATCAAAGAACGCTAAAGGACGCAACTTATTGCGTTCTTTTTTCATGTATAGAAAAGGGCTTCCTTGAGGTATACTATGCTGTCATGAAAAGAACTTCAAAGAAGGGAAGTCACTGATGAAAAGGTATTGCTACATATGTGCTAGCTGTTTCTTGTTCTTGACCTTATCACCGTTTGCCCGTGCAGAGAAAACAACCGAGTGGGTGGAACCAATCAGAGGTGAAGTCACTGATTTGTTTGGGACAAGAGGGGGTTCGCATAAGGGGTTAGACATTGCTGCACCGGAAGGAGAATCCATTTTGGCTGCTAGCGAAGGTGTGGTCACTCGTTCCTATGTATCTGCTACATATGGTGAAGTTGTATTTATTCGGCATCCAAATGGATATGAAACCGTCTATGCGCATTTAAATGCGCGTTTTGTGAAGAATGGTGACCATGTACAAACAGGACAGCCGATCGGCATCATAGGCAACACAGGCGCTTCTAGGGGCACTCATTTGCATTTTGAGGTGCACAGGGGTAATTGGTCAGTCAGTAAAGAAGATGCAGTAGATCCGCTCACAATCATTGCAAGAGATCGTTTCCAAGAGCCAGCCCTTCATGTAGATGGATATGAGAAACATACATATGTCATACAACAAGGGGACACGCTCTGGTCCATTGCTAAAGCACATCAAATGACCGTTGATCAATTGAAGAAAATCAATGCACTGACAACGCATCTCATACGTACAGGTGAACGTTTAATCGTTTCAACAAAATAAACCTCATGCTTTTGCATGAGGTTTACCATTTTTTATAGGTCAATCAGACGCACAGAAAGAATATCGTTTACTTCAGTTAAAGTTTGGACAATTTCATCTTCAAGGTGCTTGTCAAAAGATAGCATCATGATGGCTTCGCCGCCTTTTTCTTTACGGCCTACTTGCATTGTCGCGATGTTCACATCGTGGTCGCCTAAAATCTTTCCAACTTGACCGATCACACCAGGTGCGTCAGTATGCTGAATATAGACAAGATGCCCATCTGGGTAAAAGTCAATATTGAAACCATTAATAGAAACGACACGTTCACCTAGATGCGGGATATACGTTGCTTTTAATGTAAAGGTGGAAAGGTCACCTTTGACTTCAATGGAAATGCTGTTCTCATAGCCAGATTCGCTTGAAGAAATTTTTTCGCTAAAGCTAATGCCGCGTTCTTTTGCCACCATACCTGCATTGACTTCATTTACAGTCGAATCGACGCGCTCTTTCAAAAAGCCAGAAAGCAGACTTTTTGTAATAAATGATGTTTCGAGTTTTGCGATAGATCCTTCATATGAAATGCTGACTTCTTTTACAGGTTCTCTCATCGATTGAGAAACAAGACGTCCAAGTTTTCCCGCAAATTGATGATAAGGCTGGATTTTTTTGAACTCGTCTTTTGTCATCGCTGGTAGATTAATAGATGACATGACCGGGAGTCCTTTTGCAAATTGAAGAACTTCTTCAGAGACTTGTGCCGCCACATTTAATTGTGCTTCTTTTGTAGATGCACCAAGATGCGGAGTGGCAATGACGTTTGGATGATCCACAAGTGGATTCTCAGTAGGTGGTTCTACTTCAAATACATCGAGAGCTGCCCCTGCGACATGACCATTTTCAAGTGCTTCAAGAAGGTCTCGTTCGTCAATTATGCCGCCGCGTGCACAGTTCACTAGACGAACACCTTTTTTCGTTTTTGCGATTGTTTCTTTATTGAGAAGTCCTCTAGTTTCTTTTGTTAAAGGTGTATGTACCGTAATAATATCTGATACTTCAAGCACTTCATCAAGTGATTTTGCATTGACACCAATTTTTTCGGCACGTTCTTTTGTGAGGAAAGGGTCAAATACGTTGACCGTCATGCCAAATGCTCTTGCACGCTGGGCGATTTCACTTCCAATTCTGCCTAAGCCAACAATCCCAAGAGATTTTCCGTAAAGCTCAGCACCGACATATGCGCCTCTGTTCCATTCTTTTGATTTCACAGAAATATTGGCTTGAGGAATATGACGCATGAGAGATGAGATCATCGCAAACGTATGCTCTGCCGTTGAAATCGTATTCCCATTTGGTGCATTGATGACAATCACACCGTGTTTTGTCGCTTCATCAATGTCAATGTTGTCGACTCCCACACCGGCACGGCCAACAATTTTTAATGAAGTCATTTTTTCATAAAGTTCTTTTGTCACTTTTGTGGCACTTCTGACAAGTAAGGCATCAAACGTGTGTAATTCATCTTCTGCTTCTGTTACATTTTTTTGAACAATTTCAACAAAATCTGATTCTAATAGTGGTAAAAGACCATCATTGCTCATCTTATCTGAGACTAATACTCGAAACATCGTAAGATTTCCTCCTAAAATAAACGTCATAAATATCTGATAATTTACCATATTCCTTTTCACTGTGTCAATCAAATTAAAGCAGTAAAGCGAAAAAGAAAACACGAACATTTTTTAGTGTCTTGATCAAGAATGGACACCTTTAAACAAAAGATAACCAATTTTTACGCATTTGTCATTATAAATTTTAGGTTTTTTACGATTTCTTAAAACTGATGAATTTGCTCAGGATTTTTATCTGTACAAATGCTCATATATCATATATAATGATGTCGAATTGAATAATGATCAATCTTCGGGGCAGGGTGTAATTCCCTACCGGCGGTGATGAGGCATAGTCTCTAAGCCCGCGAGCCTTTTTTGGCAGGATTCGGTGTGATTCCGAAGCCGACAGTATAGTCTGGATGGGAGAAGATGGAGGTTCGTAAACGTTGAAAACATGTCTGTTTATACGTTTATTTGTGTAGCCTAAATTTCCCGCTCCTGTGTATGTATTCAGAGCGGTTTTTTTGTGGCTAAAATTGAACAATCCTCTTTTCGAAAGATTTGATCGAAAAGGAGAGAGAATATTGAATCAAAGTAAAGTAAAACGTTTAGTTGTCATCAGCATGCTTAGCAGTATCGCATTTGTATTAATGTTATTGAATTTCCCTTTCCCTGGGCTGCCTGGGTATTTAAAAATTGATTTTAGTGATATTCCTGCGATTATTGCGATTTTAATTTATGGGCCAGGTGCTGGGATTGCTGTTGAAGCTTTAAAGAATCTACTGCACTACCTCATTCATGGTAGCATGTCCGGTGTTCCTGTGGATCAAGTAGCGAATTTTACAGCAGGTGTACTATTCATCTTACCGGTGGCTTTTATTTTTAAAAAGATTAAATCAGCAAGAGGGTTAGCGTGGTCCATGATTCTCGGAACATTACTCATGACAGTCATGATGAGCATCTTAAACTATTTCTTGTTCCTTCCTGCTTATACATGGTTTTTGAATGCACCCGTCCTGTCAGATCATGTGCTAAAGGCAACCATTACAGCAGGGATCTTGCCTTTTAACCTAATTAAAGGAATCATCATCACCATCGTCTTTAGTTTCATTTTTGTCAAAATGCGTCCATGGTTTGAAAATAAACGCCGACTTCAAAATAGTTAATATAAAAAAAGCCCCTTTTAAAGGGGCTTTTATCCTATTCATGCTTAAGTGGATCACCATCGAAAGTTTCGTCCGCAACTTTAATTGAGTCAGTTGGGCAACCTTCAAATGCATCAAGCATATCTTCTTCAAGTACTTCTGGAACTTCTACAGTCCCCTGATTGTCATCAAGCGTGACAAATGCAATGCCTTCATCATCATAATCATAAATGTCTGGAGCAGCTGCACCGCATGCGCCGCAAGCAATACATGTGTCTTTGTCTACAATTGTATATTTTGCCATGTTAAAAAAATACCTCCCAGATTGTTCGATGGAACAAATGGTTTAACCTTTTTAGTTTCACCGATAAAAAACCAATTTCCTCAAACCTTATTGTAATGATTTTAAATTCACATTTCAACTGTAAAGTGATTGAGAATGCTTATCACATAAGGGTTTGTTCATAACTTTCCCCCATTAATTGAGTTTAAACATTTCTTCTTCAATGAAATCTGTTAAAATAAAGGGAGAAAATATTCGAATTTTGTCAGGAAGACAGGTGCTTTGGTCAATGACGATTCATTACTTGGATGTCATGTTGATGGACAGCGTACATAAATTGAACGGCGAACGCTCCATTAGTGCTGTCTACCATCTTTTTAAAGGGAAAAAATCATCACAAACGATACAGGATGCAAGTTTGTTTCAGCTCTCTAGCTACTTCGGCTGCTATCCAGCTTTTACGAGGGATCAGCTGAATCGCTCTGTAAAAAGGCTGCTAGAGCAGCACTTAATCAGAAAGACAGAGGATACATTCATTGCCACAGATGAAGGAATAAGTATGCTAAGTCAGCGTTTTGCTGAAAAACCGATGCCAGTTTATTTTGATGGTGCCAAGTATCATGATAAAGCAAAAATATTATGGATGAGGCTGTCTTTACTTGTGCAGGTCCTTTCACATCATGCAGCGCGGTCACAACACTATGTGCCGATTCAAAGAGATATATCGGTTCAAAACTGGACGAAATCCTTCTTCTCTCAATATCACCAGAAGAAAAAGCTTTCTGAAGATATCCATCATGAGCTTGAAACACTTCTTGCTCATTTAACTGATCAAGAGGCACTGCTTTTTGTTTATTCATTGACTTCCAATGAAAGAATCGGACGGACGTACCAGCAAATGGCGGAATGGATGAAAGAAGATGTATGGTATGTTTACTTGCTTTTTTGGAATGTGCTCCATTATTTTATTCAATGTGCACAAAAAGGTGAGGCACCGATCATCCAGCGAATGATAGATGATCTTCAATTCAAACGTGTGCTGACCACCTCTACCCATAAAACGCTTGAGCTTGTACAAAAAGGGTTCAGTATTGATCAAATTGCTCATATTCGTTCATTAAAAAAAGCGACAATTGAAGATCATATTGTGGAGCTCTCGATACATGAGCCGAGCTTCTCGATCGAACCATATGTCAGCAGTGAAGCTCAAAAGGCGATACATGAGGTAGCCGGTCAGCTCCAAACCAACAAGATGAAGCTGATCAAAGAAAGTCTCGAGCATTCATTTACTTATTTTCAAATACGATTGGCATTGACAAGGATGGTGAAAGCAAGTGGATAAGCTTCATCAGACGCTGATGCGATACTTTGGTTATGATGCCTTCAAAACAGGTCAGGAGGACATTATTCGAAGTGTACTTCAACAAAAAGATACGGTTGCCATGCTTCCTACTGGTGGCGGGAAGTCACTTTGTTATCAAATTCCGGGCTATTTGACAGACGGGTTAGTGCTGATCATTTCGCCTCTTTTATCACTCATGGAAGATCAAGTGGAACGCATGAAAATGCGCGGTGAAAAGCGAGTGGCTGCGCTTAACAGTACACTGTCTTTTCAAGAAAGAAGACATATTATTCGGCATTTGCCATCATATAAATTTTTATTTGTCGCACCTGAGGCGCTTATGTCAGAGGTATTGTTAGAGCAGCTCAAAGCGATGCATGTGGGTCTATTCGTTGTAGATGAAGCTCACTGTATATCGGAATGGGGACATGATTTCCGCCCGGAATACTCCAAGCTTGGGGAATGGAGGGAAGCGCTCGGCAATCCTGTCGCCTTAGCACTAACGGCAACTGCGACGAAACAAACCTTAAAAGATACTGTGCAAACGTTGCGGCTAGAGCATCCAGATGTACATATTCATTCAGTCAACCGGCCGAATATTGCACTATTAAAAGAGGCACATGAAACGAAAGAAGCAAAAGAGAAACGAGCACTGGAGCTTGTGGAAACCCTTCAAGGGCCTGGGCTAATTTATTGTCCGACCCGGCAAATGACAGAAGATATCTCACGTTTGGTGAAACAAAAAACGCATCAACGTGTAGAGTTTTATCATGGTGGAATGGAGTCAGGAGACCGCATGCTGATCCAGCAGCAATTTATCAGTGGTCAAATTGATCTCATTTGCTGTACAAGTGCTTTTGGAATGGGAATTGATAAAGCAAATATACGCTTTGTGATTCATATGAGTCCGCCTCAGTCAATTGAAGCATTTATGCAGGAAATTGGAAGAGCTGGACGGGACGGGAAAAATAGTGTGAGCGTTCTTTTATATACAGAAGAGGATGCGGATATTCAAAGTCATTTGATTCAAGCAGAAGGTTTTGATGATCCAGAAATTGATTTTTTCTTAGCCCGATTATCACATATGCCGATAAATGATGAAAAGAAATTACGTGAACAATTGATGGAAGCAGGGCTTCAGGAGACGCGTGCGCGAATGCTCTCGCATTATTATACGATGTACCAAACTGAACAGCCCCGTTTGCTCATGAAGAAGCTGAAAGAAAAGCTGCAGGATAGACAAACAGAAAAGCTAAAAAAAGTGTGGCAGTTTAAAGAGCATATCACTGGCCGTCGCTGCTTTAGGCAATCTCTGTTATCATACTTTGATGAGCAGCTTGATCTAACGGAGGACGCTTCCTTTGGGAACTGCTGCTCTTCATGCGGACTTGACCTGTCTGATTACGAAAAAAAAGATCAACCATTGGAGCTGAATGAAATGAAACACTGGAAGACCGAGCTGGATCGTCTGTTTCACCTGACAAAAGAGGCGCAGCATTGATTGAACAACATCGCCGTATTATTGAAAAATTAACCGATCGACAAGTAGTAGAACAGTTGTATTTCACACAGCTGCTCATGCTGATTGTCTCTTTTTTACTAGGGATGTTTATGTTTGATCATTGGACTGATTTTACAGCCTTATGGCAGATCCGAGATATGCGTATCCTGACTTACGGAATTGGCGGCGCTTTGCTTGTGATTATTGTCGACGCTATTGTCATGAAGGTGTTTCCGGCTCATATGTATGATGATGGCGGATTAAATGAAAAAATGTTCAAAAACCGCAGCATTCTGCATATTGTTTGGTTAACGCTGCTCATTGCCTTTTCAGAAGAAATTTTATTTCGCGGGATCGTTCAGCAGCAATTTGGACTGGAGATTGCAAGCATTGTGTTTGCACTTCTTCACTTTCGCTATTTGTCAAAAATACTCTTGTTTATCCTTGTGGTTTCTATTAGTATTTTTTTAGGACTTTTATACGAGTGGACAGGGAATTTATTCGTTCCTGTCATGACACACTTTGTCATTGACCTAGTCTTTGCATGTCAAATTCGTTTTAAATATTGGGGGAGGGATGAACATGGAAGAAATGTCGAGAATGAAGAGAAAAAAGCAGCAGCTGACAAACATCCATGATGATGATGTAGAGGAAAATCTTGAAGAAGAAAAAGTGCATCCTTCAGATGACTCTCACTTTCCTACACGAGAAGATTTTCATGAATATAAAAAGCAGCGAACCAAAAAGGTGCGTAATCCATTGTTTACGACACTGGCTATTATCTTTCCTATTATTGTCGTCACGGTTTTCTTCCTGTTGATTTATTACACATCAAAGGAAATTAACGATAACAACAATCAAGGTGTTTATATTGATAAAACATCGAGTGCTGACACAGATCCAGTCCCGTCAGCACTTGTTGACACAAAAAATGATTCAAGCGCTGACAAAGCGGATGCGTCTGATGATGAGAAGAAAAAGAAAGATGCTGATAAAGAAAAGCATCGTTCAAAAGAAAAAGCAGAGCAAAAGAAAAAAGAACAAGCCGCTAAAGAGAAGGCTGAGCGTGAAAAGGCCGAAGCTGCAAAAAAGCGTGAGCAGCAACAGCTCGCTCTTCAAAAACAGCAGGAAGAGAAAAAGCGAAAAGAAGCAGAAGAGAAGAAGAAGCAGGAAGAAAAGCCTGTTCGTGTCGTGCAGCATACTGTTGGACCAGAGGAAAACTTGTATCGAATTTCCATGAAGTATTATCAAAACCGATCAGGGGAAGAGAAAATTCGAGCTTACAATCATTTAAAAGGAAATAGCGTGTACAGCGGACAAGTATTGAATATCCCATTAGAAAATTAATATTTGACATGAATGAATCGAAAAGCACATACATATGTAGAAAAAAGGGACAAGGGTGTATGTGATGACTTTGCACGCAATCAGCCGCTATATGGATCAGCCGACACAGAAAATGATTGAAACATTGATCAAAAGGAAACGCAAATACGAGGGATTTGCAAAACAATGCAAAAGGTGGCAATGGACAGCCCTTTTATCACTTGCGATTCTTCTGTTTTATTTTGTGATAACAGCTAATAGCGGGGGCTCCCTGCAGCCGGAAGCGATGATTGCCACATTGCTTGGCCATGAGGTGTTTCTGTTTTGGATCATGGCTGAAGTGTTTGCTTTTTACGCATCGTATTATTATAAGAAAAAAGAAGAAAAGGCTGAGGATGAATATCATAAGCTCAGATGTGAAATTATACAGAAAAGCACAGATTTATGGCCTCAATCAAATCAGTGGAAAGAGCGCGAGGCCGTTTTTCACTTCATGCAGACGCAATATGACATCAACCTCTATTATGAAAGTAAATAAATGAGCAAAAGACGTTTAAACAGTTGAAACGTCTTTTTTCATTCAAGCGTCCTATAAAAGAAAGCTGATACAAGGGAGTCATTCATAATGAAATATGCCATCGGATTTACTGCTGCCATAGCGGCTGTGACAACAGGTGTGTGTGTAACAGCGAAAATGGTGAAAACGGCAAAACAAAACAACATCAAAAAGCATTACTTTACAATAGAAGGACTTCAGTCAGATCGACCTGCAGTCATTTTCTTTATTTCTGATACCCATCGCCGTCTAATTAGTGATACTTTATTAGCGGAAGTGGAAGAGAAGCAGCCTGATGTCATTATGATCGGCGGGGACTTAGCTGAAAAGGGAGTCCCATATGCTAGAGTCGAAGAAAATGTGAAACGTTTAGCAAGGATTGCCCCGGTGTATTTTGTGTGGGGGAATAACGACCATGAGCTGCATCAGCAAAAACTCAAAGACATCCTCCATACCTATCAGGTGACGACATTGCAAAATGAGACGGCTGTGTGGAATTTTGAAGGACAGCCCATTAAAATAGGCGGAATTGATGATATCCGGCTTGAAAAAGCAGATTATGAAGCGATACGGCCGGAGTTTGTCAAAGAAGACGTGAATATCCTTTTATCACACAACCCAGATGTGCATCACTTGATGAGTGAAGAAGAGGGAATTGATCTCGTTTTGAGCGGTCATACCCATGGGGGTCAAATTCGCATTGGGAAATTTGGTCCGTATGAAAAAGGAAGAACAGGCCAAGTCAAAGGTGCTTTCTTTCTGATTAGTAATGGTTACGGAACAACAAAGATTCCGATGCGTCTTGGAGCAGAACCAGAAACCCATCTGATCTATTTAATGCCGCTAAAAACGCGCTAAGTTGATGCCCCATCAATATTTTCCATAAAAGTCACCGTAAGCATAGCTTCATGCTTGTCTTCCGTCTTGACACAGTGTAAACTGAATACAAAATTAAGAACCTATGACTCATCATCTCATATACTACAGTATGATGTGTGTTAGAAGAGGCAGGAGGGAACGTTATGCGGCTAGAGCGTCTGAATTATAATAAAATCAAAATTTTTCTCACACTAGATGATCTGACAGACCGAGGTCTTACGAAAGAAGACCTTTGGAAAGATTCGTTCAAAGTTCATCAGCTGTTTAAAGACATGATGAACGAAGCGAATCAGGAGCTCGGTTTTGAAGCGAATGGACCGATTGCTGTTGAAGTATTTTCTCTTCAGGCGCAGGGGATGGTCGTCATTGTGACAAAGAGTCAGCAGGAAGATGCTGATGATGAGTTTGATGAAGATTACATTGAGATGCAAGTCAAGCTCGACGAGAGCAAGCATGTGCTCTATCAATTTGCCTCGTTTGAAGATGTGATTCAACTGTCCCATAGTTTAAGTCGTATTGGACTTTTGGGGGGGACAGTTTACCATTATGAAGGTCAATATTTTCTCAGCCTAGATGATTTCGAAGAACTGTCTGCAGATACGGTCATTTCTATTTTAGCGGAGTTCGGTTCTCCGACGACATTAACCATTCACCGGTTAAAAGAATACGGAAAAGTGATCATGCAGGAAGATGCAGTGAAAACGATTCAACTGTATTTTTAATCACTTTTTTCTATTATATTTAATACTGTTGTGATGAAACAACAGTATTTTTTTATATCCATTTTTATATTTATAAACGCTGATATTTTATTTTGATAAAAAACGCTTTTTACCTTTGCTTTACCAGTACGAAGGTGTATACTATTGCTTGAAAGGGAGCAGTAGATCATGAAAGATTTCTAGGGGGTTTATTTTAATGGCAGCCGATCAAAACGCCGCTCATAACGCAGAAGATAAGCTAGATGTTTTAAAGTCAACTCAAACCGTCATACATAAAGCGCTTGATAAATTGGGCTATCCGCAAGAAGTGTATGAATTGCTGAAGGAGCCAATTCGCCTATTAACGGTCAAAATTCCAGTACGTATGGATGATGGATCGGTGAAAATTTTCACTGGTTATCGTGCGCAGCATAATGATGCTGTCGGTCCAACAAAAGGCGGAATTCGATTCCACCCGAACGTTACTGAAAAAGAAGTAAAAGCGCTTTCGATTTGGATGAGTTTAAAATGTGGTATTGTGGATCTTCCTTATGGCGGAGGAAAAGGCGGTATTATCTGTGATCCAAGAGAAATGTCATTTAGGGAGCTTGAAAAACTAAGCCGCGGATATGTTCGCGCAATTAGTCAAATCGTTGGACCAACAAAAGATGTTCCAGCGCCAGATGTGTTTACAAACTCTCAAATCATGGCATGGATGATGGATGAGTATTCTAGAATTGATGAATTTAACTCGCCAGGATTTATTACAGGAAAACCAATTGTTCTTGGAGGCTCACATGGACGTGATACTGCAACGGCAAAAGGTGTAACGATCTGTATCAAAGAAGCGGCGAAGAAAAAAGGAATTGACATCAATGGGGCTCGTGTTGTCGTTCAGGGATTCGGAAATGCAGGAAGTTACTTGGCTAAATTTATGTATGATGCCGGAGCGAAAATCGTAGGAATTTCAGATGCTTACGGCGGTTTGTATGATGAAGATGGTCTCGATATTGACTACTTGCTTGACCGACGTGACAGCTTTGGAACCGTCACTAAATTATTTAATGATACAATTACAAACCAAGAGCTGCTTGAGCTAGATTGTGATATCTTAGTACCTGCAGCCATTGAAAATCAAATTACAGAAGATAATGCGGCGAACATTAAAGCCAAAATTGTCGTAGAAGCAGCAAATGGACCAACGACATTGGAAGGGACAAAAATTCTTTCAGATCGTGGTGTACTGCTTGTTCCAGACGTACTTGCAAGTGCGGGTGGAGTGACTGTTTCTTACTTTGAATGGGTTCAGAATAACCAAGGGTTCTACTGGACAGAAGAAGAAGTAGAAACTCGTTTAGAAGATATGATGGTGAAATCATTTAATAATATTTATGAAATGGCGCAGAACCGCCGTATTGATATGCGACTAGCAGCATATATGGTCGGTGTACGTAAAATGGCTGAAGCTTCTCGATTCAGAGGCTGGATTTAAGCGACTTATTTGCATCGCGCCTTAAAATCTCCTATCCTTAAATAGGAGATTTTTTTATGGAATCATGCAAAGAATCAAACAGCCCAGCAATTGTTATTGCAGTGAAACGACAGGAGTGGAACAAATGAAACAAGAAAAAGCGATCATAATAGGAGGCGGCCCCTGCGGTCTATCAGCTGCCATTGCATTCAAGCAAATTGGGATTGATGCACTTGTGATTGAAAAGGGCAATGTGGTCAACAGTATTTATCATTACCCTACACACCAAACCTTCTTCAGTACAAGTGAAAAGCTTGAGATCGGTGACGTCGCTTTTATCACTGAAAATCGGAAACCCGTTCGTATTCAGGCGCTTTCCTATTACCGAGAGGTGGTCAGACGAAAAAGCCTTCGTGTGAATGCTTTTGAAAAGGTAAACGCTGTGACGAAAAAAGATGGCCGTTTTACGGTAAATACATCAAAAGACGACTATACATGTGACTATGTTGTGATTGCGACTGGCTACTATGATCATCCTAACTATATGAATGTAAAAGGGGAAGACCTTCCTCATGTGTATCATTATTTTAAAGAAGGACACCCCTACTTTGATAAAGATGTGACGGTGATCGGCGGGAAGAACTCTAGTGTTGATGCTGCCCTGGAACTTGTGAAATGCGGAAGCAGGGTGACGGTTTTATATAGAGGAACTGAATATTCATCCAGCATCAAACCTTGGATTTTACCAGAGTTTGAAGCGCTTGTTCGAAATGGCACCATTCGAATGGAGTTCGGTGCAGAGGTGAAGGAAATCACAGAACAGGATATTGTCTTTACAAACCAGCAGGGCCAAACGGATCGAGTGAAAAGTGATTATGTGTTTGCGATGACAGGTTATCATCCTGATCATTCATTTTTAGAAAAAATGGGTGTAACAATCGATCCAGAATCAGGCCGCCCAGCATTTGATGAACAAACAATGGAAACAAATGTAGAAGGTATTTTCATTGCAGGGGTCATTGCAGCTGGTAACAACGCCAACGAAATTTTCATTGAAAATGGAAGATTTCATGGCGGGTTAATTGCAGAAGAAATCAACAAAAGAATCAACGGGTAAAAAAAGAACTGGGTCCTTCTAAGGGATTCAGTTCTTTTTTATGTAAATTGGGATTATATAGAAGATTATTTTTGGGAAAATGGGCTCGAGTCATATAAAAAAGGGGTGATTCGTGGTACGATAATAAAGGATAATGTAGGGAAAGAGGTCTGATTATGATCGCAATCATTTCAGCAGGTTTAGCTCCCGGCATCGCACTTTTAAGTTATTTTTATTTGAAAGATCAATACGACAATGAGCCGGTTCATATGGTCATCAGATCTTTTATGCTAGGTGTCATACTTGTGTTTCCAACCATGTTTATTCAGTATGTCCTCCAAGAGGAAAATATCGCCACGAATCCTATCGTGATTTCATTTGTGACATCGGGTTTTTTAGAAGAATCATTAAAGTGGTTTATTTTAATGGTCAGTGTCTATGCGCACGTACAGTTTGATGAACACTATGACGGGATTGTCTATGGAACAAGTGTCTCGCTTGGATTTGCGACACTTGAAAATATTTTGTACTTAGTGGGTCATGGGGTAGAGTACGCGTTTACACGTGCCTTGCTGCCTGTATCAAGCCATGCTTTATTTGGTGTGGTGATGGGATTTTATATAGGTAAAGCTCGCTTCTCTGATAAAAAAGAGCAGCGAAAATGGCTGATTCTCTCTTTAATACTTCCTATCCTTTTTCATGGCTTATATGATTTCATTCTTCTCGGCATGAAAAATTGGGGATATATTATGTTGCCGTTCATGATTTTTTTATGGTGGTTTGGTCTGCGGAAAGCCAAAAAAGCCCGTGCGGTGAAGATGGTACAAATTTAAATTGGAAAACGTCCTATACGTCTTTAGGGCGTTTTTTGTCTTTTCCATCCAATTCCCTCCTGTGATGAATGTATAAAAATAGGGATCGGAAGAAACATATATTCAAACATCAAAAGTACAGGAGGATCAAATATGGACAAAGCTCGTTTCATGAAACAAATCGTCCTTATCTTCTCAATTGTTCTGCTCGCGTCTTCATTGATGACAGCTGAAAAAAGTGAAGCTTTCACGAATCAAGTGATTCAGCGGGGAGCTACAGGAGAAGATGTCGTCGAGCTCCAGGCAAGGCTCCAATACAATGGTTTTTACAATGGAAAAATAGACGGGGTGTATGGCTGGGGAACTTACTGGGCCGTGCGCAATTTTCAAAGCCAGTTTGGTGTAAAGAAAGTCGATGGACTCGTAGGGGAAAAAACAAAAAACCTATTAGTTCAAAAGACGAAATACTATAAAGAGTTTGTGCAGCAGCAGCTGCAAAAAGGGAATCAGTTTACGCATTATGGCGGGAAACCTCTTGATCAGCAAACAAAGGCTCCTGCGCAAAGAAACACGCAAAAAAAGACAGCACAAGGTGCAAAAGAGAATCAAAAAAGTCAAAGCGGAGGAAACAGCTCGACTGGGAAGTCTGGAAAGCAGTCAGGAAATGGTCAAGCAAATCAAACGCCGAAACAAACAGCAGCCAACATGCCAGGTGGTTTTTCAAGCAATGACATTCAGCTTCTTTCACAAGCTGTTTATAGTGAAGCGAGAGGTGAACCTTATGAAGGACAGGTAGCGATCGCAGCCGTCATCTTAAACCGTTTAAACAACCCGACCTTTCCAAACACTATTGCTGGTGTCATTTTTGAACCGCTTGCGTTTACTGCTGTAGCAGATGGACAATTTTATATGGCGCCAAATGAAACCGCTAAAAAGGCAGTATTTGATGCCATTAATGGCTGGGACCCATCTGAAAGCGCCGTTTATTACTTTAATCCTGATACAGCAACAAGCCCATGGATTTGGGGAAGACCACAAATTAAACGAATCGGGAAACATATTTTCTGTGAATAAAAAGAGGTGTAAATAAATGATCAGAGGAATATTGATTGCTATTTTAGGAATTGCTGTCATCTCAACAGGATACTGGGGCTATAAAGAGCATCAAGAAAAAGATGCAGTACTGCTTCATGCAGAGAACAACTATCAAAGAGCCTTCCATGATTTAACGTATCAAGTCGATCAGCTGCACGATAAACTTGGCGCAACACTTGCGATGAATAGCCAAACATCTATATCTCCAGCACTGGCAGATGTATGGAGAATGTCATCAGAAGCGCATAACAATGTCAGTCAGCTTCCGCTCACATTGATGCCTTTTAACAAAACAGAAGAGTTTCTAGCGAATGTCGGTGACTTTAGCTACAAATCGTCACTTAAATCTTTATCAGATGAACCATTAAACAAAGATACACACAAAACCATTACCACTTTATATGATCAAGCGGCAGATATTCAAAACGAACTTAGACAAGTGCAGCATCTCGTACTCAACAAAAATTTAAAATGGATGGATGTTGAAATGGCACTGGCTGATGGAGATCGAAAAAACGACAACACCATCATTGACGGATTAAAAACCGTTGAGAGAAATGCTGATGCGTTTGCAGATGTTGATCTTGGCCCTACAAATGTGTCAACTGAATCAGAAACGCAAGGCTACAATCACTTAAAAGGGCAAAAGATTTCAAAAAAAGAAGCGATTCGCATCGCCCAGCAATTTGCGCCTGACCATAACAAAGATTTTAAGGTGAGAAAAAGTGGGAGTAAAACGAACCGTGATGTCTACAGCCTGTCAATGTCTGACCCAGACAACCGGGCAAACTTTTATTTAGACTTGACTGAAAAAGGCGGCCATCCTGTCTATCTTCTTCAGAACCGTGAAGTGAAAAAACAAAAAATCAGTTTAAATGATGCCTCAGAAAAAGCACTAAGTTTCTTAAAGAAGCATGGATTCGATACCGAATCATTTCATTTAGATGAGAGTGCGCAATTTGATAATATCGGCGTATTTACCTATGTGCCTTTACAGAATAACGTATTGCTTTATCCAGATAGTATTCGAATGAAAGTCGCTTTAGATGATGGTGAGGTTGTGGGATTCTCAGCGAAAGACTATTTAATGAATCACAGAAAACGTGACATAAAAGCACCAAAGATTTCTCGAAAAGAAGCTGAAAAGACCTTAAATAAACATGTGAAGATCGAGGATACACATGTAGCTCTTGTTCAAAATGATATGTCAGAGGAAGTTCTCTGCTATGAGTTTTTAGGAACCATTAAAAACGACACGTACCGAATGTTCATTAATGCAGATACTGGAAAAGAAGAAAGAGTAGATAAACTAAAAAATGCAGAACCTATATATAAAGACCTATAGAAAAGGAAGCGAGGAAAAGGCGAATAAGCCTTTTCCTTTTGTTTTATACATGGTTTAATATAAGAGAGGATACGATTTCACAGATGAAAAGAGTGATGAGGAATGTTACAAATAGGGGATGCAATCACAATTGAGTATGTCAATGAGAACAAAGAAGTGAAAACTGCAAAATCGAAAGTTTTGGAAAATAATAACGATGATATTTGCATTAATTATCCAGCTGATAAAGAAACGGGGCGCACGATCTATTTAAATCAAGAAACAGAAATCACCGTCTTCTTTTTCGATGAAAATCAAATTCCATACAAATGTACAAGCAAAGTCATTGAGAAAAGAAAAGAAGATATCCCGATGATTGTCGTTTCGATTCCGCCAAAAGAAGAAATGATTCGGCTTCAGCGAAGAGAATATCTTCGAGTGGATACGATGGTGAAAGCGTCCATTACGCAAAATGGTGAAGAAACCTTCGACACATTTATTGTCAATATGAGTGCTGGCGGTGTAGCAATTGCTGTTCCAGAAGGTGTCTCACTAAAAGAATATGGCGAGGTCGTCACAGAGTTTGAACTTTCACTTAAAGAACCAGTGAAAATTAAAGCGATTGCAGAAATGAATCGTGTTTATCAAGATGAACAGACGGGGAAAACAAGAGCGATCATGGAATTTACTGAAATCACAAACGACCACCAGCAACACATCATGAAGTATTGCTTCCAGCAGCAGCTTCTAACACGTGTGAAAAAAGTATAAGAATAAAGGTTGTTAAAAGCTTCCATACTAGAGAGAAAGAATCTAGCGTTGGAGGCTTTTTGTATGAAAACAATGGAAAGATGGCTATTCAAAGCAGTGCTCATTCAGCTCATTCTGCTTTTGGCGGTTCAGGTCACCCTTCACTTGACGAAAGGAGAACTATTTTTGTCAAAAGTCGTACAATACGAGGGTGTGAATAACATGAGCATTGAAGATTGGATTGAGACATTTAAGCAAAAGGATTGATAGAAAATTCCCCCGTTTGAGCAGTGATCGTGTTACAATTCATAAGGGAGATTCAATCAAGGAGAGGTATTATGAAAAAGAAATTATCTATCGCAATTGACGGTCCTGCTGCAGCAGGAAAAAGCACTGTGGCAAAAATTGTCGCAGCGAAAAAATCATATATTTATATCGATACAGGTGCGATGTACCGCGCAATTACACTTGCAGCACTCAATCAAGGCGTAGACCTTGAAGACGAACAGGCACTTGATGCGTTATTGAAAAACACAGTCATTGAACTTGTGTCAACTGACGAAGGTCAAAAAGTACATTTAGACACGATCGATGTCACAGAAGACATCAGAACAGACCGCGTAAGCAATCAAGTCTCTGTTGTTGCAAAGCATAGAGCTGTCCGGGAAGAAATGGTCCGCAGGCAGCAAGAGCTGGGGAACCGAGGCGGTGTCGTCATGGATGGAAGAGACATTGGCACGCATGTTCTTCCAGATGCAGAAGTGAAAATTTTCTTGCTTGCGTCAGTAGAGGAAAGAGCAAAACGTCGTTTTGAAGAAAATCAGAAAAAAGGCTATGATGTCAATTACGATCAGCTGATCGAAGAGATTGCAAGACGTGACAAGCTTGATTCTGAGCGGGAGGTATCACCGCTGAAGAAAGCAGATGATGCCATCGAAATTGACACGACTTCCCTTTCTATTCAAGAGGTTGCAGGTAAAATTTTAGATGCAGCAGAGCGTGTAGAAAAACAGTAAGAAATTTTAGAAAACTTTTATAAGTTAGAGGTTTATCTCTTGACAAACAAGGTCTTTTATTAGAAGTTTATACTAATACTATTTTTATTGATCATTCAAGCAATTCTGTTGATTTGAATGTTTCTATAATACATATTCGGCTGGCAATCATCATGCTAAGGACACATATTCACCCAGTCGTTTTAACTAAGCTGTGTAGGTTTGGACCAAGGAGGTTATCGAAATGACAGAGGAAATGAATCAAATCGATGTTCAGGTACCAGAGGTTGGAGATGTAGTGAAAGGGATTGTTTCTAAAGTTGAGGACAAGCATGTCAATGTAGATATCGTCAATGTGAAACAACCTGGGATCATCCCAATCAGTGAATTATCAAGTCTTCACGTTGAAAAAGCATCAGATGTCGTGAAAGATGGCGACGAGTTAGAGCTTAAAGTAACAAAGGTCGAAGACGATGCTTTGATTTTATCGAAACGTGCTGTTGATGCAGACCGCGCTTGGGAAGACCTAGAGAAAAAGTTTGAAACAAAAGAAGTATTTGAAGCAGAAGTAAAAGACGTTGTCAAAGGTGGCCTAGTGGTCGACATTGGTGTTCGCGGATTTATTCCTGCGTCTCTTGTTGAGGCACACTATGTAGAAGACTTCACTGACTACAAAGGAAAAACACTCTCGCTTGTTGTGGTAGAGCTTGACCGCGAAAAAAACCGCGTGATTCTATCGCATCGTGCAGTCGTTGAGCAAGAACAATTAGACAAGAAGCAAGACTTCCTGCAAAAGCTTGCAGTAGGCAGTGTGATTGATGGAAAAGTGCAGCGCCTGACTGACTTTGGTGCATTTGTTGACATTGGCGGCATTGATGGATTAGTTCACATTTCTCAACTATCCCATGCGCATGTCGAAAAGCCATCTGACGTTGTTGAAGAAGGACAGGAAGTGAAAGTCAAAGTTCTTGCTGTTGACCGCGATAACGAACGTATCTCACTATCTATTAAAGAAACATTACCAGGACCTTGGAGCCAAATTGGCGAAAAGGTAAAACAAGGTGATGTTCTTGAAGGAACCGTTCAACGCCTTGTGAGCTTTGGAGCATTTGTTGAAATTCTGCCAGGTGTAGAAGGACTTGTGCATATTTCCCAAATTTCACACAAACATATCGGTACTCCTCAAGAAGTCCTTGAAGAAGGGCAGACTGTGAAAGTGAAAGTGCTTGATGTCAATGAAGATGAAGAGCGCATTTCACTTAGCATTCGTGAATTAGAAGAGAATCCTGAAAAACAAATCGAAGAGGATTACCGTCAATATCAGGCGAAAGAAGAAAATACCAGCGGATTCCAGCTTGGTGACCTGATTGGTGATAAACTCAATAAACTAAAATAATTTGGTGATCAAAATTGACGCGAGCAGAAAGAAAGAAACAGCATATTGAGCATGCTTTGTCGACTGGCCAGCATGCAGCAACAGGTTTACAAGATGTTTCCTTCGTTCACGCCAGTTTACCAGATCTTGCGACATCACAAATTGATACACATACGACAATTGGCGGACTGACTTTCGGTTCGCCAATTTTTATCAATGCAATGACTGGTGGAGGCGGAGAATCGACCTATGAGATTAATCGCTCTTTATCTATCGCAGCGAAGGAAACCAATATTCCAGTAGCAGTCGGATCACAAATGGCTGCACTGAAAGATGCAGACGAACGTCGTACGTATGAAGTGGTTCGAAAGGTGAATCCAGATGGACTCGTTTTTGCCAATTTGGGCAGTGAGGCGACAATTCAGCAAGCACGGGATGCCGTTGACATGCTGGGGGCAAACATGCTCCAAATTCACTTAAACGTGATTCAAGAGATTGTCATGCCTGAAGGAGATCGTGATTTCAGAGGTGCTGTTGAGCGGATCGCAGCCATTACTGAATCAATTGAGGTGCCTGTTGTCGTCAAAGAAGTTGGATTTGGGATGAGTAAGGAAACAGCAAAGAAATTATTTGATGCTGGAGTTGCTGCTGTTGATGTAGGTGGATTTGGGGGAACGAATTTTTCTAAAATCGAGAACCTGCGCCGTCAAAAAGCACTTCGCTATTTTGACCAGTGGGGAATTCCAACTGCAGCGAGTCTGGCTGAAGTACATACAGCCTTTCCAGATCAAACCGTCCTAGCTTCTGGAGGCATTCAAGATGCACTTGATGTGACAAAATCAATTGCTCTTGGTGCGTCTGCCGTTGGATTAGCCGGCTTTTTCTTAAAATCCCTGACGAGTGGAGGAGAAAAGGGCCTCATCTCTGATATCATTGATCTACAAGATGATGTGAAGATGTTGATGACAGTACTTGGCATGAAAACAATGGAGGAGCTAAGGCAAGCTCCGATTGTGCTTACAGGGGAAACAAGTCATTGGCTAAAAGAAAGAGGCGTGGATACTACGTACTATAGTTTAAGAAATAAGAAGACAAAGGACTAAATGAAATGTAGCCCTTTGTCTTCTTTTCAGCGTGAAAGAAAACTTTTTTTGTCTATGAAAGACAGCTACTTTTTGCGGAGCGAATTTGACATTCGTGAGCACCAATGCGCAGGACTGACACTGAATGCGAGGGTTTGTCTGCACGCTGAGACATGTGGTAATCACATGTCTTTTTTTATTGATTTCTTTTGCGAGCGTCTTCCGGGCCTTCTAAAGTTGTTGCCCCTTTGTGATGAATGGATTGATCGCGATCAGATTCAACTCTTCTTGATGCCTTTAGGCGTTTTTCCTGTCTATCCTTACCCATCATACATCCCTCCTCAACTATTAGGGTGTCACCTCTTGTTTATTTCATGCAAATCCCGCACCTTCTCATATGTTTAAAAATTGGAGATTTTCCCATAATGTAATTGAGGTGATGAGGGTTGGAGGCATTGTACTATTATTGGTCAATATGGTTCGTTTGGATTATGGTGACATTTATCATGGAGAAAAGCACGTGGCGCAATGTGCTGGGCGTATGTGTTCTCATTCATATTATATGCAGTCATGTCATGGTTTCTATTTTAGACATTAGGATCAATGCAGGATTTTTGATGACCTTTTTATATGCTTGCATGTCATTCGTGATCTTTCGGCCTGCTCATCGAATCATGCGAATCATGCAATTAGGTTCCATGGTCAGTGCGTATGCCTTTTTTATGATTTTTGCATTATATGATCCAGTTTGGTTCACGATAATAAAGGTGGACTGGGTTGTATTTGCCTTGCTGATCTTGATGTGTTTAACATATGGGCATCAGTTAACGGAACGGATCACTTTATGGATGATGGCTATATGTCTGGGGGAAGCCCTTTATGCGCTTACGATTCATCGCCTCACATCTTCCATTGTCATAGGAGATCTCTCGTTTCTTTCCATGGCTGTTCAAGGAGCTGTCTTTCTATTAGGTATAGGTCAGCTTGAAAAACTCTTGAACACCCGTTCATCTAGAAAACCAGTAAAAGGGGCTGCAAAATCAACATGACGGATTACACGTTTCCTGTGATTATTGGTGTCATCTTTGGGATGGCGGCTAGGCTTTATATGCTAAGAACTGATTATCGGCAATATCCCACATATATTCATGGACAAGTGATTCACATTGCGCTAGGTTTTATCGCATCAGGGCTTGGTGCTATTATTATGCCTGCGCTGATCCAGGAAGAATTCACTGCCATTACCTTTCTGACGCTTGCAGCCACGCAATTTCGTGATGTGCGTAATATGGAAAGAAATACATTGACCCAAATGGATTCGTATGAGCTTGTCTCACGAGGCAGTACATATATCGAAGGCATTGCGATCGCCTTTGAAAGTCGAAATTATATTGCCATTCTTACTGCCCTTATTACAACGACCGCCTGTATTTTCTTTTCGCTCGTCGTTGGGACCGTGGTCGGTATTCTTTGTTTTCTCATGGCAAAACTATTAATGTCAGGGAGCCAATTAAAGGATATCGTGAATATTCAAAAAGGGGAACTTCGTTTTGACGGCGCAGGACTTTACGTAAATGATATTTACATTATGAATATCGGGCTGCCTGAAAAGCAAAAATTGATTTTAGAGCATGGAATGGGGTTCATCTTGACTCCGAAGAATTTTAACTCGGCCACAACCATCGCAAACCTTGGGCAGCGGCAAGCTATCTTATTTGATTTATCCAACGTGCTTGGTGTATACCGAGATTCTGGTGAACCATCGCTTTGTCCGCTCGCAAAACGTGATCTGAATAATGGCACACTTGGCGTATTCATTTTACCGCAATGGCAGCGTGAAGATTTAGCTGTCCGTGTATTAGAAGAGGTGCCTATTTTAGAAAATGCCATTAGAATGCCGACAGATTTCATTAAAAAGAAAGTGAGGTAATAGGGCATGGCGAACACCATTGAACAATTTATATTGGCTGTGGCGACAACAAATAAAGAGCGGGTCATTGGCGGAACAGCCGTTTTTTTCTGTGAAAATAAAGAAGAGCTCGACATGTATGCCATGAATTTAGAGGCCATTTTAGATGGAATTGCACACGGCATTGGAGAAGATCTTTACTTGATCGTCAAACATTTTTAAGTTATTCATTGTGGTCTGATTAAAAATTGATATAATATATAAGTTGAACCCTTCATGTTTGAAGGGTTTATTTCATAAAACTGAATGAAAATTATAAATCCCGGTTGAAACATGATGATGAACATATTGAATCGCGGCTGGATTGAAAGGAAGGGTACTATGGGTAAACCTGTCGTAGCCATTGTTGGAAGGCCCAACGTTGGAAAATCTACAATTTTTAATCGAATCGCAGGCGAAAGAATATCGATTGTAGAAGACACACCTGGTGTAACAAGAGATCGAATCTATAGCTCTGCTGAATGGTTAAATTATGACTTTAATTTAATAGATACTGGTGGAATTGATATTGGAGATGAGCCGTTTTTGGCGCAAATTCGCCATCAGGCTGAAATCGCAATGGATGAAGCGGATGTTATTATCTTTATGGTCAATGGAAGAGATGGCGTCACATCTGCGGATGAAGAAGTCGCAAAAATTTTATATCGCACGAAAAAACCTGTCGTACTTGCTGTCAATAAATTGGACAACCCTGAAATGAGAAGCGACGTGTATGACTTTTATGCACTTGGATTTGGCGAACCGTATCCGATTTCTGGAACACACGGACTCGGTCTAGGTGATCTGCTTGATGCTGTCGCAGAGCATTTCAAAAATTTACCAGATACACAGTATGATGAAGAAGTGGTCCAGTTCTGCTTAATCGGCCGCCCAAATGTAGGGAAATCCTCTTTGGTGAATGCGATGCTCGGTGAAGAACGTGTCATTGTCAGCAACATCGCTGGTACAACAAGAGATGCTGTAGATACAATGTTTACGTACAACCAACGTGACTTTGTCATTGTCGACACAGCCGGTATGAGGAAAAAAGGGAAAGTATATGAAACAACAGAGAAATACAGTGTACTCCGTGCGTTGAAAGCCATTGATCGATCGGATGTTGTCGCTGTTGTTCTTGATGGTGAAGAAGGCATTATTGAACAGGATAAACGTATTGCCGGCTACGCACACGAAGCGGGTAAAGCCGTTGTGATCATTGTGAACAAGTGGGATGCTGTTGAAAAAGACGAGCGTACAATGAAGGAATTTGAGCAAAACATTCGCGAGCATTTTCAATTCCTTGATTATGCACCTGTCTTATTCATGTCTGCTCTTACGAAAAAGAGAATTCACACGTTAATGCCAACAATCATTACCGCTAGTGAAAATCATGCGATGCGCGTTCAAACTAACATTCTAAACGATATTATCATGGATGCCGTAGCAATGAACCCAACGCCGACCCATAACGGACAGCGTCTGAAAATTTACTATGCAACACAAGTGGCGATCAAACCGCCGTCCTTTGTTGTGTTTGTAAATGATCCAGAACTTATGCACTTTTCTTATGAGCGTTTCCTAGAAAACCGAATTCGAGATGCATTTGGTTTTGAAGGAACACCAATTAAAATATTTGCGAGAGCGAGAAAATAAAAAGGGTGAGCAGGATGAAGAAAATTTCAGTACTTGGAGCAGGGAGCTGGGGAACAGCTCTTGCGCTTGTATTAGCTGATAATCATCATGATGTACACATGTGGGGACATAGACAAGAATTAATTGATCAAATCAACGAGAAACATGAAAATCATGATTACTTGCCTAATGTTGCATTGCCAGCGTCTATTCAAGCGACAACAGATATGAAACAGGCACTAGAAGGGACAGATGCGATTATTGTCGCTGTGCCAACAAAGGCTATTCGAGAAGTATTGAAACAGACCAATGAGTTCATTACGTCAAAGGTGCCATTTGTTCATGTCAGTAAAGGAATTGAACCAGATACGCTTCTTAGAATTTCTCAAATGATTGAACAAGAAGTCCCAGAAGCGAAAAGGGAAGCAGTGGTTGTCCTGTCAGGACCAAGTCACGCTGAAGAAGTTGGCTTGCGTCATCCGACAACTGTGACTGTCTCGTCAGAAAATATTGAAGCAGCTCAATTTGTTCAAGACTTGTTCATGAACAATAATTTTAGAGTGTACACCAACCCTGATGTGATTGGGGTGGAAATTGGCGGGGCGCTGAAAAACATCATCGCTCTTGCGGCAGGGATCACAGATGGACTCGGATATGGCGATAATGCGAAAGCAGCGCTCATCACAAGGGGGCTTGCTGAAATCGCCCGCCTCGGCACAAAAATGGGAGGAAACCCTCTTACGTTCGCCGGATTAACAGGTGTTGGAGATTTGATTGTCACATGTACAAGTGTTCATTCGCGTAACTGGCGCTGCGGGAATTTACTCGGTAAAGGATATAAGCTCGAAGAAGTGCTTGAAAAAATGGGGATGGTTGTCGAAGGCGTCCGCACAACAAAAGGCGCTTATCAGCTCTCCAAAGAATACAAGGTCAGCATGCCGATTACAGAGGCTCTTTACGGCGTCCTATTTGATGGGAAAAAGGTTGACGATGCTGTAGAATCCTTGATGGCACGTGTGAAAACACATGAGATGGAAGACCTTGTGAACATGTTCGAAAACCAAACAAAGTAATTGGAAGACTGAACTTAGGCGTGTAGAGGATGCAAGAAGGGGAAGACTTGCATAACATAACAATGAAGTTTGAATAGAGCTTTGCCTCTACAGAATGAGGAAAAATAGTCGACCTAATGACTGAAGCAGAGTCCCCCTCTTTGCTTCAGTTTTTTTATTCACTTTTTTCTGAATGATTGGAAAAATGATTGATATTTTACTTAATTTTGGTTTAGAATGAAATATAAACGCTTACAATTCGTTTATATTAAAGGGGGACAGGCACGATGAGTTTTGCTTTAATCAAGATGTGGTTTGCGCTTGGTTCAATGGGGCTCATGTTTTTAGCCGTTGTAACCATTTATTTGAGTAGGTTTAAGTTGAAGAGCCGATTTCTGAAAATAACAGCCTCAACTGTCGCGTACAGCTTAATGCTCATATCAGGTATCATTGTGTTTTTAGTTGTAGTTAGCGGGCCGGTCAATGAATAAAGAAAAAGGAAGAATGTGATGATCAAAGCAAAAATCAGTGTCATACTGTTAACACTTATTTTACTTACGGGGTGCCTCTATCCAGAGAATCGCAAAGCTGAAAACCGCGTGCCATATAAAGAGCAGCTGCAAAGTGTGCAGACAGCGATTGAAGATTTTCAAAAAGCGACAAATGGCCTTTTACCGATTGAAACAAAAGAAGGCGACACACCGATTTATCAGAAGTATGTCATTGACTTTAAGCGTCTGTCACCAAGATATTTACATGATGTACCGTCGACATCTTTTGAAGGCGGGGGCGAATATATCTATGTCCTCACAGACGTCGAACAAAATCCAACGGTGAAACTGCTTGATGTCAAAATGACACAAACGATCAGTGAATTACGTCTAAGGATCAAAATATATCAAGATGAACATACATATCCGCCATATGGCAAAGTAGTATCCAAAGATTTATATACGTTAAATGAAAAAAAACTAGGGTTAAAAGCACCGCCTACAGTGACGAGCCCTGTCACGGGTGAATCACTTCCATTACTGATTTCCTCAAATGGTGAAATCTATGTTGACTATCGCAGTGATTTTGCCCAGATTTTGAAAAATACGAAACAAAAGCTGAAACCAGGTGAAAATATTCAAGATGTCTATTGGCAGGAAACCCCGTTTGTACCAGCGTTTTCTGTTCCATATACGATCAACAAAAAAGGTGAGCCGGCTTTTTTAGAAAAAAAGACGTCATAAACAAGAATGAACCTTTCTCCTCTGCATATAAATGAGGAGAAAGGTTTTTTTATGGCTAAACATACTCTCAAAACAAAAAAGGTGTCATATTCAAATAGGACAACGTCATACACATATATTGTCCTGACACCTTTCAAGCACCGTTTGATTGAAGTATAGAGTATTTTATTTGAAAACGAGGATAGCAAGTCCGGGAGGGGATCACTTGGAAAAAGTCGATATTTTCAAGGATATCGCTGAACGAACAGGAGGCGATATATATTTAGGAGTCGTTGGAGCTGTTCGTACAGGGAAATCTACGTTTATTAAAAAGTTTATGGAGCTCGTGGTGCTCCCGAATATCAATAATGAGGCAGACCGTGCAAGAGCACAGGATGAATTGCCGCAAAGCGCAGCAGGAAAAACCATTATGACCACAGAGCCAAAATTTGTGCCAAATCAAGCGGCATCCATTCACGTGAGTGACGGCCTGGATGTCAACATTAGGCTTGTCGATTGTGTAGGCTACACCGTGCCTGGTGCACGCGGATATGAAGATGAAAATGGTCCGAGAATGATTAATACTCCGTGGTATGAAGAGCCAATCCCGTTTCATGAAGCAGCGGAAATTGGTACACGCAAGGTCATTCAAGAGCATTCAACCATTGGTGTTGTGATTACAACAGATGGATCTATTGGGGAAATCCCAAGACATGACTATATTGAATCAGAAGAACGTGTCATTGACGAACTCAAAGAAGTTGGAAAGCCTTTTATTATGGTGATCAACTCTGTGAGACCTTATCACCCTGAAACAGAAGCACTGCGGCAGGAACTTAGTCAAAAATATGATATTCCTGTACTCGCGATGAGTGTCGAAAGTATGAGAGAACAAGACGTCCTCAGTGTACTTCGTGAAGCATTATATGAATTCCCAGTGCTTGAGGTGAATGTGAACCTGCCAAGCTGGGTTATGGTACTAAAAGAAGATCATTGGCTAAGAGAGAGTTATCAGGATTCAGTGAAAGAAACCGTCAAGGATATTAAGAGATTAAGAGATGTTGACCGAGTGGTAGGTCAGTTCAGTGAATTCGATTTTATCGAAAGAGCGGGCTTAGCGGGCATTGAAATGGGTCAGGGGATCGCAGAAATTGATCTGTATGCGCCGGATGATCTATATGATCATATCCTAAAAGAAGTGGTTGGTGTGGAAATTAGGGGCAAAGATCACCTTCTTGAGCTCATGCAAGATTTTGCACATGCGAAAACGGAGTATGATCAAGTGTCTGACGCTTTAAAAATGGTGAAGCAGACTGGTTATGGAATTGCGGCACCAGCTTTGTCGGATATGAGTTTAGATGAGCCGGAAATCATTAGGCAAGGATCAAGATTCGGCGTCAGATTAAAAGCAGTCGCGCCATCTATTCATATGATTAAGGTAGATGTAGAAAGTGAGTTTGCGCCGATTATCGGAACAGAAAAACAAAGTGAAGAGCTCGTCCGATACTTAATGCAAGACTTTGAGGATGATCCGCTTTCTATCTGGAATTCCGATATATTTGGACGCTCACTCAGCTCGCTTGTCAGAGAAGGCATTCAAGCAAAACTCTCGCTGATGCCGGAAAATGCAAGGTATAAACTAAAGGAAACGCTTGAACGAATTATTAACGAAGGATCAGGCGGTCTGATCGCGATTATTCTATAGGATGTGAGACCTCTCATTGATGGGGGTCTTTTTTTGCGTGCGGGTGAAGTCATAAAAAGACAATTGTATAAAGATTAGTCAGATTCAGGCTGAAATTAGGAATATTCGTTCGCAAAAGTGCCCTTAATCCTTGACGAATAAGGATTCTTCCCTTTAAAATGCTTGATATGGTATTTCATATGTGTTAATCTACTTACAGAAAATCTTCACTTTGTTGGACAAACATTCCTTCAAAGAGAAGTTTTCTAATGAAAAGCCATGTATGACGCTTTCTAGACGCTCTTTTTTTCAAAAAAAGTGTATAGAAAGAAGATGAATTGTGAAGAAATGATAACAATCTATTGAATGCATATTTTTGGGAGGAGGTGAAAGGCATGAACAAGACAGAACTTATTAACGCGGTTGCTGAAGCAAGCGAGTTATCTAAAAAAGACGCGACAAAAGCAGTTGATTCTGTTTTTGATACAATTTTAGATGCACTTAAAAATGGTGACAAAATCCAACTTATTGGTTTTGGTAACTTTGAAGTACGTGAGCGTTCAGCTCGTAAAGGACGTAACCCACAAACTGGTGCAGAGATCGAAATCCCTGCAAGCAAAGTACCTGCTTTCAAACCAGGTAAAGCACTTAAAGACGCGGTGGCAGGTAAATAATCGTTATGTGTAATGATCCTATTGAAGGAGTTATACATATACAGTTTCACACTGGTCTAGAAAAGCCCCTTTGATAAGGGGCTTTTCCTTTTGAATCAAATGGTTTGTTTAGAACGCTCTCCTTTGCTTTTAGGATCTGAAGTGTGCTAGAATCTGAATGAAATGTAATCGCCTTTGGAGGATATAATACATGAGTGAAATAAATAAAGAATTAATCGAACACGCGGTACGCGATATATTAAAAGCAATCGGAGAAGATCCAGATCGTGAGGGACTTCTTGATACCCCAAAACGAGTAGCAAAAATGTATGAAGAAGTGTTCTCGGGATTAAATGAAGATCCAAAAGAACATTTTAAAACCATTTTTGGTGAAGATCATGAAGAACTTGTTCTTGTGAAAGATATTGCTTTTCATTCAATGTGTGAACACCATCTTGTGCCATTCTATGGCAAAGCCCATGTCGCTTATATTCCGCGCGGCGGAAAAGTAACGGGACTCAGCAAGCTGGCGAGAGCAGTAGAAGCCGTGGCAAAGCGCCCGCAGCTTCAGGAGCGCATTACATCAACGATTGCAGATAGTATGGTGGAAACTTTAAATCCACATGGTGTGATGATTGTCGTTGAAGCAGAGCATATGTGTATGACGATGCGCGGAGTGAAGAAACCCGGCGCTAAAACCGTCACTTCAGCCGTACGCGGTACATTTGCAAATGATGCGGCAGCAAGAGCAGAAGTGCTTTCATTTATTAAAAACGACTAATCCATAGATGGAAGGTGAACAGATTGAGTGAAAATAAAGCATCTGATTTTGTGGTGATTAAAGCCATTGATAATGGTGTCAATGTGATCGGCTTAACTAGAGGTTCCGATACAAGATTTCACCATTCCGAAAAGCTCGATAAAGGTGAAGTCATTATCGCACAATTTACTGAGCACACATCAGCCATCAAAGTGCGGGGCGATGCTGTCATTCAAACAAGCTTCGGTGAAATTCAAAGCGAAGCAAAGAAATAACGCACGACTATGCACTTGATAGCATGAAAGTCAGGCCTGATATGGTATAATAAATCTCTATACAATGTAGAGAGCTACATATGAAACTGTAATTTTTGGGACAAGGGTGATATCTTTGCAAGACATCTACGGAATTTTATCTAATCTGAATATAAAATTAAACAAAAAGCTTTCTCATCCTTATTTGGCGAAGCATTTGCGTGCGCCGCTCATCGATGAAGATAAGCTCCTTCTTTTTCATGCAATGTTTGATGAAGCTCAAATCGATGCTGAGAAAAAAGAAAATTATATTTTAACGGCGATGCTTGTGCAAATTGCCCTTGATACCCATGACGAAGTCACAACTGCTGCAGCCATCAAACAAGACGAGTTCAAAAATCGTCAGTTGACCATCCTAGCAGGAGACTATTTCAGCGGTCTCTATTACTCTCTTCTCTCTGACATGAAAGATATTTACATGATCCGTACTCTCGCCACGGCGATCAAAGAGATTAATGAACATAAAATTAGACTATATGATCGATCCATTCAAGATGCAGCCCACTTTTATAAAAGTGTTGCTACAGTAGAATCTGCGCTATTCCAAAGAATTTCTGAGCACTTTCAATTGACGCATTGGAATGAAATTGCAAGTCGCTTCCTTGTTTATAAACGTTTTATGAAACAAGCAGAAGACGACAAACATTTAAAACTTTTTTTGAACGATAGCTATACGGACGCCTATACATGTTTTGACAACTTTGAAAGTGAAGGCTATGAAAAGGCCAAACGATCAATCAAGGAGCATCTAGTTTCATCTCCGATCGTTCAAAAAGAGCTATTAAATCGCTTGGATCATATGAAAAATGAACCTGCGTACCATCAGAAAGTGGAAGAAGGGTAAGTCATGCAGCAATCAAAAGAACAGCGAGTACACGGTGTATTTGAAAAAATTTATAAAAACTATGACCAAATGAACTCTGTCATTAGCTTTAAACAGCATAAAAAATGGCGCGATAAAACAATGAAGCTCATGAATGTTCAAAAAGGAGCCAAAGCACTAGATGTATGCTGCGGAACTGCCGATTGGACGATTGCGCTTGCAGACGCTGTTGGAGAAACAGGCGAGGTCAAAGGCCTTGACTTCAGTAAAAATATGCTGAGTGTTGGCGAAACGAAGGTGAAAACAGGCGGCTACAATCAAATTGAGCTGCTCCACGGCAATGCAATGGAGCTTCCTTTTGAGGACAACTCATTTGATTATGTCACAATCGGTTTTGGCCTTCGAAATGTCCCTGATTACTTAACAGTGCTAAAGGAAATGACACGAGTGGTAAAACCCGGTGGAATGGTTGTCTGCCTTGAAACATCACAGCCTGAGATGATTGGGTTTAAACAAGGGTATTATGTCTATTTCAAATACATCATGCCGCTCTTTGGCAAGCTGTTTGCCAAAAGCTATCAGGAGTATTCATGGCTTCAAGAATCAGCCAAAACGTTCCCTGGCATGAAAGAACTGGCGTCTCTTTTTGAAGAGGCAGGTCTGTCTGATGTCTCGTATCATCCATTTACAGGCGGTGTAGCAGCAACACATATCGGAAAGAAGCTTTGAATAAACGATATTTGGGTGAAAATAATGAAACTAAAAGCAATGATTTCTTTTCTAAATCATGATATCGATATAATTGAAAAAGAGCTTGAACAAACCGTTCGCTCTGATTATGCATTATTAAGTGAAGCCGGTCTTCATTTGCTGCAAGCGGGCGGAAAACGAATCCGCCCCGTTTTTGTTCTCCTTTCAGGCATGTTTGGTGACTATGATATTAATAAAATTAAATATGTAGCCGTAGCGCTTGAATTAATTCATATGGCATCACTTGTCCATGACGATGTCATTGATGATGCAGAACTAAGAAGAGGAAAACCGACGATTAAAGCAAAATGGGACAACAGAATTGCGATGTACACGGGGGATTACTTATTTGCAAGGTCACTCGAGTACATGACGAAAATCAATCATCCAATGGCACATGAAATTTTGTCAAAAATGGTCGTCGAGCTCTGTCTTGGGGAAATAGAACAAGTCAAAGATAAATACAACATGGACCAAAACCTTCGTACATATTTAAGAAGAATTAAACGAAAAACAGCCTTGCTTATTGCAGGTAGCTGCCAATTAGGTGCGATTGCAGCTGGAACAGATGAAAAAACACATAAAGCCCTTTACTGGTTTGGGTACTATGTTGGTATGTCGTACCAGATCATTGATGATGTCCTTGATTTTACAGCAACTGAAGAAGAATTAGGTAAACCTGTTGGCGGGGACCTTTTACAAGGAAATGTCACTCTTCCCGTTTTATACGCGCTTCAGAACCCGACGTTAGAAGGTCAGTTGAAGCTGATCAATAGTGAAACGACGGAAAAGCAGCTGAAACCTGTGATTGAACATCTCAAACAAACAGATGCGATCGACCGTTCCATTCGAGTGAGTGAAATGTATTTGAAAAAAGCATTTGAACAGCTCGATCAACTTCCGCGTGGGCGGGCTAAATCTTCATTAGCGTCGATTGCAAAATATATAGGTAAACGAAAATTCTGATCAACGTTTCGTTGATTGGTTTTTTTGTGAAATTTTTTGTCAAAAATTGATTATTATAAAAAAAAATGATACGATCACTTTGTAACAATGTAAGCCTATACATACATAACGACGGGGTGGAAAACGTATATGGACAAAACATTTCTTATGGTCAAGCCTGATGGTGTGGAAAGACAATTAATCGGTGAAATTGTGTCAAGATTCGAAAAAAAGGGGCTTCAGCTTGTTGGAGCAAAGCTCATGAGCATTCCAAAAGAAGTAGCAGAAACACATTACGGAGAGCATAAAGAAAAACCATTTTTCGGTGAATTGGTTGACTTTATTACGTCAGGACCTGTATTTGCGATGGTATGGCAAGGTGAACAAGTCGTAGACGTAACAAGGCAGATAATTGGAAAGACAAATCCGAAGGAAGCGCTTCCAGGAACAATAAGAGGCGACTATGGATTAACTGTTGGCAAAAACATTATCCATGGCTCAGACTCACCAGAAAGTGCCGAAAGAGAAATCAACCTGTTCTTCAAACAAGAAGAACTGACAAACTGGGATCAAACGATCTCAAGCTGGATTTATTAATGTTCAAGCCAAAGTGTTCATCAAATGATCACTTTGGCTTTTTTATATTGAGATTTCTATCCGAATTTTCGCATGAGATGATACAAATTTATGATAAAAACAGCTATACTAGGACAAAGATAGATGAGACAGGAGAGGACATTGATGGATCAGTATCAAGTATTTGTTGGAAAATGGAAAAAACTAACTGGGGTAGATCTGAATTTATATAAAGAAGCACAAATGAAACGAAGATTAACATCTCTTTATGATAAAAAAGGATATAAAGATTTTGAGGCATTTGCGTCTGCTCTTGAAAAGGACAAAGCGCTATTAGATGAAACGATGGATCGAATGACGATCAATGTGTCAGAATTTTACCGAAATTATCAGCGCTGGGAAGTACTTGATCAAAAAATCCTGCCGCTGCTTTCAAAAAACAGCGGCACCCTAAAAATATGGAGTGCAGCTTGCTCAACTGGAGAAGAGCCGTATACACTCTCAATGTTGCTATCAAGCCATCCGCTTGTGAAGGACTTCCAAATTATTGCAACGGATATAGATGATAAAGTCCTGCAATCTGCGCAAAAAGGAAGATATCATGAACGATCTTTGCAAGAGGTGCCAGATCAAATCAAGCAAAAATATTTCACCAAAGAAGATTCTTCATTTTACACGGTGAAGGATGAGATTCGAAAGCACATTCAATTTAAGAAACACAACCTTTTAGCAGATCCATATGAAAAACAGCTGGATCTCATCGTGTGCAGAAATGTCCTCATCTACTTTACAGAAGAGGCGAAAGAAGAAATTTACTTAAAAATGAGCAGCAGTTTAAAGCAAAACGGCGTATTATTTGTTGGTTCTACAGAACAAATTTTTCACCCAGAAAAGTTTGGATTAACCTCTGCTGATACTTTCTTTTATCAAAAGAAGGGGTAGTAGCTGACTTTTTAGTAGGAAGTGTGTTATCATAGTTTTACTTAAAAGCGTTAATGCGATGAAGGGAGAATAAGTCATGAGGTACTTAACAGCAGGTGAATCACATGGTCCACAACTGACCACAATTATTGAAGGAGTTCCAGCGGGACTTTACATAGAGCAGGATGACATCAATTATGAACTGGCTAGAAGACAAAAAGGTCATGGCCGCGGAAGAAGAATGCAGATTGAAAAAGACCAAGCGAAAGTGTTAAGTGGAGTCCGCCACGGGAAAACATTAGGTTCTCCTATTGCACTTGTTGTTGAAAATAATGATTGGAAGCACTGGACAAAGGTCATGGGTGCAGAGCCGATTACTGAAGAAGAAGAGAGTGAAATGAAGCGTCAAATCTCTCGTCCAAGACCAGGGCATGCGGATTTAAATGGTGCGATTAAATATGGTCACCGTGATATGAGAAACGTATTAGAGCGCTCATCAGCACGCGAGACAACGGTTCGTGTAGCAGCAGGTGCAGTAGCGAAACAAATTTTGGCTCACCTTGGAATCAAAGTGGCTGGTCACGTCCTTGAAATTGGTGGAGTAAAAGCTTCCCATACCGCTTATGAATCTATTGAAGATTTGCAAAAAGTAACAGAAGAATCACCTGTTCGCTGCTATGACAGTGAAGCTGGTCAAAAAATGATGGATGCCATTGACGAAGCGAAGAAAAACGGCGATTCAATTGGTGGTATTGTCGAAGTCATCGTTGAAGGGATGCCAGTTGGAGTCGGCAGCTATGTGCACTATGACCGCAAACTGGATAGCAAGCTTGCGGGTGCAGTACTTAGTATCAACGCTTTTAAAGGGGTTGAATTCGGTATTGGCTTTGAGGCGGCTTCTAAAAATGGCAGTGAAGTTCATGATGAAATCATCTGGGATGAAGAAAAAGGCTATACGAGAAAAACAAACCGTTTAGGTGGTCTTGAAGGCGGAATGTCAACTGGCATGCCAATCGTCGTAAGAGGGGTTATGAAACCAATCCCAACCTTATACAAACCATTGCAAAGCGTGGATATTGAAACAAAAGAACCTTTCTCTGCAAGTATTGAGCGTTCTGACAGCTGTGCTGTTCCAGCCGCAAGTGTTGTAGCAGAAGCAGTTGTTGCATGGGAAATCGCCAATGCAGTGGTTGAGCAGTTTGGTCTTGATCAAATTGACCGCATTAAAGAAAATGTGGACAAAATGCGCCAGCTTCAGAGGGAGTTTTAATGAAAAAACTGGAAGTGAAGACGTCTTCAGCCACTTATCCTGTATATATCGGTGATGGGATTAGACAAAATATCGTAGACTTGATTACTTCCACTGGGCGATCCTACACGAAGCTCTTCATCGTGACAGATTCAGCCGTCGATGCCCTTTATGGAGATGAAATGGTTCAATTACTTAAACAGAAATGGTCTGTACAAAAAGTAGTGGTGCCAAACGGAGAACAATCAAAATCTTTTGCGCAGTTTGAGCAGATTCATACGAAAGCCATCCAATATCAACTCGACCGATCCTCATGTATCATTGCATTAGGCGGCGGGGTGATTGGAGACTTGGCTGGCTTTGCTGCTGCCACTTATATGAGAGGCATTGATTTTATTCAAGTGCCGACCACGCTGCTTGCACATGATAGTGCAGTCGGCGGAAAAACCGGAATCAATCATCCGCTCGGCAAAAATTTAATTGGTGCGTTTCATCAACCGGCTGCTGTCATCTATGATACAAGTATGCTAGAGACACTCTCACCAATAGAGCTAAGATCAGGCTTTGCTGAGGTGATGAAACATGCACTGATTTCAAGTGAAGTCTTTTTATCAGAACTGATGTCCATTCGTTCGTTGACAGAATTATCAAAGGATGAACTGGCACATATGCTTTATCAAGGGATTCAAGTGAAAGCATCCATTGTTCAAGAAGATGAAAAAGAACAAGGTGTGCGGGCATACTTGAATTTAGGTCATACACTAGGGCATGCCATTGAAGCGGAGTATGGATACGGTGCGATCACGCATGGAGATGCCATTGCAATTGGCATGCAGTTTGCTTTATATGTCAGTGAAAAAGAGCAAGGACTCAGCCTAGATCGTGAGAAACTTAAAGTGTGGATGAAAGAACTAGGGTTCCCAGTTCAAGTCACACAAACGATTTCAACCAAAACATTTGTCGATCGCATGATTGGTGATAAGAAGGCAAGAGGCGGGAGTGTTCAGTTTGTTTTGCTAAAACAAGTTGGAGACGTCACCCTGCAATCTTTCACAAAAGATGAGCTGTATCACTGGCTCGAAGAATGGAAACGGGAGGAGGGCTGTCTATGATGTTTCGCGGGATACGCGGGGCTACAACTGTGACAGAAGATACAGAAACAGAAGTGTTAACCAAAACGAAGCAGCTGCTAGAAGCGATCATTTCAAAAAATCAAGTAGATCCAGAGCGTGTCGTGCAGATCTTGATTTCAGCTACACAAGATATTCACTCTGTTTTTCCAGCAAAAGCACTCAGGCAGTTTGAAGGATGGACCTATGTGCCTGTTACTTGTATGCAAGAGCTTGACATTGATGGAGGTCTAAAGAAGTGTATTCGCGTTTTAATGACCGTTCAGACAGATGTCAAGCAGGAAGACATCCAGCACGTATACTTGGAAGAGGCTGTCACGCTTCGGCCTGATTTACAGTTGACAAAAAACAAGGAATTATAATACGATATGAACAGCCGAAGTTTACACACAGGTGTGAACGGCATTGCAAGCTTAGAGAAGATGAGAATGAGACTAGGGTAGTTGAGATGAGTAGAGTTGAGCAGAGATACGATACTTCTATTTAATCATACTGCCTAAAAGAGCGAAGCCTCTTTTAGGCTTATTTCGTATACTCAAACAAATCCTCAAGATGTCCCCTCATTCTCCTTAATTCCATTTAAGGAGTGTGCTTATGAAATCCCAATCAAACCTTACCCAATTTTTAAGAGACAGTCAGTTTTACAAAACCATCCCGATTGTTGAAACCATTACAGTTGATACGCTCTCACCCATTCAAATTGTTGAGAAACTGAAACAGGATATTGTGTATTTGCTAGAAAGCAAAGACGAATCTTCTAGCTGGTCGAGATATTCCTTTATCGGATTACATCCTTTTTTAACATTACATGACGAGCAAGACCATTATATTGCTCGTGACGCTGCGGGAAAGACAGTGATGCAAAAAGCGGAGCTGAAAGAGTTGCTTGACTGGATGAAAGAGCAATATCAAATCAAGACACCTGAAATTGATATTCCATTTACTGGCGGAGCCGTAGGGTACTTAAGTTACGACCTCATTCCAAACATTGAGCCGTCTGTCAAGCCGCATCCGAATGCATCAACAACAGATAATTGCACATTATTTGTTTGCCAAACAATGGTTGCATTTGATCACGAAACAAACCAAGTTCATTTTATTCAGTACACGCAGCTGAACGGTCATGAAACAGAGGAAGAAAAAATTCTGGTTTATCGAGAAAATCAAAAGCAGCTTGAACTGATGGTACAGCAGCTTCATACAAAAATTGATATGAAAGAACTGATTATCTCAGGGAATATGAATGAACCCCCTTCGTTTGAACAGGTGACGTCTACCTATGAAAAAGCAAAATTTTTAAAGGATGTCGAAAAAATCAAGGAGTATATTCGAGCGGGTGATATCTTCCAGGGTGTACTTTCTCAGCGTTTTGACATTCCAGTGACAGTGAGCTCATTTGAATTATATCGTGTGCTTCGGATCGTCAATCCATCACCGTATATGTATTTTATGAAATTAAAAGATCGAGACTTAGTCGGAAGCTCGCCAGAACGATTAATCCATGCGAAAAACGGCCACTTAGAAATCCATCCAATTGCTGGTACAAGAAAACGAGGAATGACAAAAGAAGAAGATGATGCACTAGCAAGAGAGTTGCTCGATGATGAAAAAGAAAAAGCAGAACATTACATGCTGGTGGATCTGGCTCGAAATGATGTGGGACGTGTGGCAGAATACGGCAGTGTGTCTGTCCCAACTTTTACAAAAGTCGTAAATTTTTCGCACGTCATGCACATTATTTCTATTGTGACAGGGAAGTTGAAGCAGGATACACATCCAGTAGACGCACTTATGTCCGCTTTCCCAGCAGGCACATTGACAGGCGCCCCCAAAATTAGGGCGATGCAATTATTAAACGAAATGGAGCCTGAGCCAAGAGAGACGTATGGCGGCTGTATTGCCTATATTGGTTTCGACGGCAATATCGATTCCTGTATTACCATTCGCACAATGAGCGTCAAACATCAGACTGCTTCTATACAAGCAGGCGCCGGCATTGTCGCTGATTCCGTTCCAGAAAACGAATGGGAAGAGACATGTAATAAGGCAGGAGCACTTCTAAAAGCCATTCAGCTTGCTGAACATATTTTCTCAGAAAAGGAGAGTGTGCCAAATGAATCAACGACTATCAGCTCTTGTTAATGGAGGAAAACTATCAGAAAAAGAAGCGAATGACCTGATGCATGATATGATGAGCGGCTCGTTAACAGATGCTGAAGTCGCTGCTAGTCTATCTATTTTAGCGCATCGAGGAGAAACCGCCGAAGAAATGACAGGCTTTGTGAAAGCCATGAGGCAGCATGCAGCACCAGTAGAAAGGTCACTTGATGTCGTTGATACGTGCGGGACAGGAGGCGACGGTTTATCAACATTTAATATATCAACAGCCGCTGCCATCGTTGCTTCGGCTGCTGGGGCGAAAATCGCCAAGCACGGAAATCGTTCCGTCTCCTCTAAAAGCGGGAGTGCTGACGTGCTAGAATGTCTTGGTATTCAAATTCAATCCACACCTGAAGAAACAAGACGGCAAATACAGCAGAAAAACATGGGCTTTTTATTTGCACCGCTCTATCATTCTTCTATGAAACAAGTAGCCGCCGTACGCAAGCAGCTCGGATTTCGGACGGTATTTAACTTATTAGGACCGCTTTGCCACCCGATGCAGGCCAAAAAGCAAATCATCGGTGTGTATGCAAAGGAAAAGGCAAAGCTCATGGCGAAAGCTCTTGCTCCTTTAGAGCCAGAACATGTCCTGTTTGTTTGCGGAGATGATGGGCTGGATGAATTAACCATTACAGCAAATTCATACATCATTGAACTCAAAAAAGGTGTCATGACAGAATATACGTTAAACCCAGAAGACTTCGGACTTGAAAAAGGGCATTTATCAGACATTCAGGTTCAATCACCAGAAGAAAGCGCCAAATTGATTCAGAATATATTGAATTATCAAGCGGGTGGAGCACCGCTTCATATTACAGCGCTTAATGCTGGGGCCGCATTATATGTGGCAGGAAAAGCAGAGAGTCTGATGGCAGGCACAATGAAAGCATTAGAAACGATCAAAAACGGATCAGCTAAAGAACAATTAGCCCGTCTAAAACAAAAAACGAAAGAGGAAGAGATCTATGCTTAATCAAATTATCGCCCGTAAAAAAGAACATGTGCAAACCTTGCAATTACCTGAGGAAGGACATTATGAAAGACAATCATTTAAAGAAGCCCTTATGAATCCTCACCGCTCGATCGGACTGATTGCTGAGGTGAAAAAAGCGTCTCCTTCCAAAGGAATCATTCAGCCTCATTTTGATCCTTTACAGACAGCAAAAGCATACGAAGCATCAAATGCAGATTGTTTATCTGTCTTAACGGATGAACCGTTTTTCCAAGGGAAAAACGAATATTTGTCTCTTATTAAAGAACACATCACACGTCCTATTTTAAGAAAAGATTTCATTATTGACTCTATACAAGTAGAAGAATCGAAACGGATAGGGGCAGATGCCATTTTATTAATTGGAGAGGTGCTTGAGCCGCAAAAGCTGTATGAGCTCTATACAGAAGCGAAAGAAAAAGGACTGGATGTCCTCGTTGAAGTACATGCAGCACATACACTAGAAAAGATTTTACACCTATTCACCCCTGAGATTATCGGTGTGAACAACCGGAATCTCAATACGTTTACAACAACTGTTGAACAAACAAAAGAGATTGCGCCACTTGTTCCAAAAGACGTATTACTAGTAAGTGAAAGCGGGATAAAGACATTTGATGATCTGACCTTTGTGAAACAGCACGGAGCAAATGCCGTTCTTGTTGGTGAATCTTTAATGAGGGAACAATCACAGGAGAAAGCCGTTCAGGCATTGTTCGGAGAATGAAGAAAAGTAAGCCTTACTTAAAATATTGCGGGGCTGTCTCACAAGAGGATGTCGCATGCATCTCGCAATCCCAAGCGGATGCCATCGGTTTTATTTTTGCGCCGAGTAAAAGACGAGTTGATCCAGATCAAGTGAAACACTGGCTGTCACAAGTAAAATGCAAAAAAGAGATAGTGGGGGTATTTGTGAATGAAAAAACACCAAAAGTGTGCGAGATCACAAACAACCTCCCCTTAGATATTGTGCAGCTTCATGGCGATGAGACGCCAGAAGTTGCAAATGACATCAAACAGCAAACGAAGGCGCTCGTTTGGAAAGTGTTCCATCACGAGCCTGATGTAAACGACACACTTGAACATATGACGGCATTTGCTCCAAGTGTCGACGGTTTTCTCATTGATGCGAAAGTAAAAGGAATGAGAGGCGGTTCTGGAACAGCTTTTGCATGGGAGGCGGTGCCTTCATATGTTCAGCATGCAAAACAACTGGGGAAAACTTGCGCCATTGCTGGCGGGATCACGCCAGACACCATAATAGATCTGCTTGCTTTTGGTCCAGACGCCATAGACCTTTCAAGCGGTATAGAAGAAAACGGAAAGAAAAGCAGTACAAAGATGAAAGTGCTCGAAGAAAGGATGTTGAACCATGTACGCATATCCAAATGAGATTGGCAGATATGGAGAATTTGGAGGGAAATTCGTTCCTGAAACGCTCATGCAGCCACTAGAAGAGATCGAACAAGCTTTTCGTGAATTAAAAGAAGACCCTGCTTTTCAAAAGGAATATATATCGCTTTTGAAAAACTATTCAGGCAGACCAACTGCACTCACATACGCTGATCAATTATCGGCATATCTCGGCGGTGCTAAAATCTATTTAAAAAGAGAAGATTTAAACCATACAGGCGCTCATAAAATTAACAATGCGCTTGGGCAGGCACTGCTAGCGAAAAAAATGGGGAAATCAAATATCATCGCCGAAACAGGAGCAGGTCAGCACGGTGTAGCTGCTGCAACGGTGGCCGCAAAATTCGGTTTATCCTGCACTGTATTTATGGGAAAAGAAGATGTGGAAAGACAATCACTCAATGTGTTCCGAATGAAACTGCTCGGCGCTGAAGTCATACCTGTCACAAGCGGGAACGGAACATTAAAGGATGCAACCAATGAAGCCATCCGCTATTGGGTCCAGCATTGCAGTGACCACTTTTATATGATCGGCTCAGTCGTTGGACCTCATCCGTATCCTCAAATCGTCAGTGAATTTCAGCGGATGATCGGAGATGAGGCAAAAGCCCAGATACTTGAAAAGGAAGGGCAGCTTCCTCATAAAGTCGTTGCCTGTGTTGGCGGCGGGAGCAATGCGATAGGAATGTACCGGGCGTTCTTAGATGAAGAAGTCGATATCATTGGTGTAGAAGCTGCTGGGAAAGGAATCGACACTCCGCTTCATGCAGCGACCATCACGAAAGGGACAAAAGGTGTCATACATGGATCTTTGACATACTTGATCCAAGACGAATTTGGTCAAATTATTGAGCCTTATTCGATTTCAGCTGGATTAGACTATCCGGGGATCGGACCAGAGCATGCGTATTTGCATGCGAGCGGCCGGGTTCAATATGTGAGTGCGACAGATCAAGAAGCACTAGATGCGTTAAAGCTGCTCACAGAAAAAGAAGGAATCCTGCCAGCGATCGAATCTGCACATGCTTTAGCTAAAGCGTTTGAAATGAGCCAGAACATGAGGGAAGACGACATTGTTCTTGTCTGCTTGTCAGGCAGAGGAGATAAGGACGTGCATACATTAATGAATGTGCTTGAAAGTGAGGGTGAAACAAAATGATCACATTTCAATTAGAGCAAGGTCAGAAATTATTTATTCCATTTATTACAGCGGGTGATCCATCAGAAGAGATCACCATTGATTTAGCCCTCGCGCTTCAAGCAGCAGGGGCACATGCGATTGAACTAGGTGTTCCGTATTCCGATCCGTTAGCGGACGGCCCCGTCATTCAAAGAGCTTCTAAAAGAGCACTTCATCATGGTATGAATATCGTAAAAGCGATAGAATTAGCAGGAAAGATGAAAAAAAACGGCGTAAAAATTCCTGTAATTCTATTTACGTATTATAATCCTGTGTTACAATTAGACACAGAATACTTTTTCGCTTTACTGCGCAAAAATCATATTTCGGGACTCTTAACACCCGACTTGCCTTTTGAAGAGAGCAGCGAGCTGCAGAAGAACTGTCAAGCACACGACATTTCATATATATCACTCGTTGCACCAACAAGCAAGGAACGATTAGAAAAAATTGTAGAGCAGGCAGAAGGTTTTGTGTATTGTGTTTCATCTCTCGGCGTCACAGGTGTTAGACAATCTTTCGACGCATCGATTACAGATTTTATTCAACAAGTGAAACAGTTGAGTCAAATACCAGTTGCTGTAGGTTTTGGTATTTCAACAAGAGAACAAGTAGACTCAATGAATAAAATGAGTGATGGTGTCGTTGTCGGCAGTGCGCTTGTCAAAAAAATTGAAGAGCTTCAAGAACAATTAGTAGCAAGTGATACACGCCAAGAGGCTTTAAGAGAATTTGAAACATATGCAAAAACATTTAGTCCCCTCTATTCATTCAAATGAGGTGAAACATTTTGCAAATCAAAGATCAATTAAAACAGCTAAAACCGTATCAACCTGGGAAACCAATTGAAGAGGTCAAAAAAGAATATCAATTAGACAAAATTGTGAAATTGGCTTCAAATGAAAACCCTTTTGGATGTTCTACACATGCAAGAGAGGCCATACAAGCTGAACTTGAACATTTAGCGATTTATCCAGACGGATACAGCGCAAGTTTAAGAACGGAACTGGCTGATTTTCTTCAAGTAAATGAAAAACAATTAATATTCGGGAATGGCTCAGATGAACTTGTGCAAATTATTGCTAGGGCATTCCTTGATCAACATACAAATACGGTGATCCCATCTCCGTCATTCCCGCAATACCGTCACAATGCAGTGATTGAGCATGCAGAGATTAGAGAAGTACCACTTCTAAATGGTGGAGCTCATGATCTAAAGGGAATGCTGGATGCGATGGATGACAACACAAAAGTCGTTTGGGTGTGTAACCCGAACAATCCGACAGGAAATCATTTGTCAGAATCTGAGCTCGTATCGTTTTTAGATCAAGTGCCTGCTCACGTGCTTGTCGTTCTAGATGAAGCATATTTTGAATATGTTCGCGCGGAAGACTTTCCGAACAGTTTATCTCTATTAAAAGCCTATCAAAATGTCATTGTACTGCGCACGTTCTCTAAAGCATATGGACTTGCGGCACTTCGAGTAGGTTATGGGGTTGCCTCAGAGGAGTTGATTACCGCCATTGAACCTGCGAGAGAGCCCTTTAATACAAGTCGTATCGCTCAGGCAGCTGCACGTGCAGCCATTAAAGATCAAGACTTCATTCAATCGTGCAGACAAAAAAATGAAGCAGGTCTTAAACAATATCAAGAATTTGCAGACCGTTTTGGATTGTTTATCTATCCATCTCAAACAAACTTTGTGCTGATTGATTTTAAAAGAGACGCAGATGAGCTGTTCAATGCACTTTTGAAAAAGGGCTATATCGTTCGATCTGGTCAAGCTCTCGGATTCCCAACTTCTTTACGTATTACTGTTGGAACAAAGGAGCAAAATGAAGAAATCCTAACTACACTTGCCGATTTATTACAAGGCATTCGTGCGTAGCATAACAATGAAGTCATATCCTGTTTATGGGATATGGCTTTCGTTGTAACTCATCCAATATACATATAAGCTATTGAAACAGCTTGTTTAATTTACGCGAAAAATCAGGTGATGAACATGAATGAAGCAAACGAAACCATATTAATCGCTGGGCTCGGTTTAATTGGTGGTTCTATTGCACTGTCGATTAAAAAAGAATTTCCACATAAAAAAATTGTAGGCTATGATGTCTCTAAAGAACAAATGATTGCTGCAACAAAACTAGGAATCATCGACGTGACTGCCGAGTCCTTGATGGAAGGCTTAAAAGCATCAGCAACGATTATTTTGGCAACGCCAGTACAACAAACCGTCAAAATGTTAAGTGATATTGCGGCATCTGGTATTGAAAGAGAGCTCACGATTACAGATGTAGGGAGCACAAAGCAAAAGGTCGTTCATTTTGCTGAAAAAACGTTGCCTGATCATTACCAATTTATTGGTGGGCATCCGATGGCAGGGTCTCATAAGTCAGGTGTTATTGCAGCAAAAGACTTTTTATTTGAAAATGCATTCTACATTTTAACGCCAGCAAAGGTAACAAGTCGTCAGGCTGTTGACCGTTTGAAGGATCTGCTGAAGGGAACCAATGCTCATTTCATTGAAATGACACCCGAAGAACATGATGCTGTGACAAGTGTGATTAGTCACTTTCCACACATCGTCGCTGCCAGTCTTGTGCATCAAGCGCATCATTTTGAGGAAGAATTTCCTCTTGTAAAACGGTTTGCTGCTGGAGGCTTTCGAGATATTACCCGTATTGCATCAAGTAATCCTGCAATGTGGCGCGATATCCTTTTGCACAATAAAAACAAGATTTTAGACCGATTTCATGAATGGAAAAAAGAGATTGACCGCATTGAATCCTTTGTGCAACAAGAAGATGCTGAGGGGTTATTCTCTTATTTCCAAGAGGCCAAGGAATATCGCGACGGCCTGCCTCTGAGGAAAAAAGGAGCGATCCCTGCTTTTTATGATCTTTATGTCGATGTGCCGGATCATCCAGGTGTTATTTCGGAAATTACAGGATATCTAGCAAATGAAAACATCAGTATTACAAATATCCGTATTATTGAAACGCGAGAAGACATTAACGGGATTTTACGCATTAGTTTTCAAACAGATAATGATCGAAAGCGGGCAGAACTCTGTATAAAAAATAGAGCAAATTACGATACATTTTATGCTGATTGAGGTGAGGAACATGAAAATTCATAAAAGTGCTCCTATGAATGGAGAAATTCATATTCCAGGAGATAAATCCATTTCTCATAGATCTGTGATGTTTGGCGCTATTGCTGACGGGACTACAGTAGTAAAAAACTTTCTTCCTGGCGCTGATTGTTTAAGCACGATCGATTGTTTTAGAAAGATGGGTGTCGACATCGAACAAAAAGGTACAGATGTTGTCATTCATGGTAAGGGACTAAAAGGACTTAAAGAGCCGAGTGATATTCTCGATGTCGGTAACTCTGGCACGACCATTCGTTTAATGATGGGAATCTTGGCTGGCTGTGAGTTCCACAGTACGCTGATCGGAGACGAAAGTATTGCCAAAAGACCGATGAAACGGGTAACAGGTCCGCTAAGACAATTAGGAGCCAAGATAGATGGCAGAGCAAATGGCGAGTATACACCGCTTTCTATACGTGGGGGTAATTTAAAAGCTATCTCTTATGAGTCTCCAGTTGCCAGTGCCCAGATTAAGTCGGCTGTCCTTCTAGCTGGACTGCAGGCAGAAGGAACAACGACGTTAACTGAACCGCATAAATCAAGAGACCATACCGAAAGAATGTTATCAATGTTTGGTGTCTCGCTACATGAAGATGCACAAAGTGTTTCAATTGAAGGTGGACAAACGTTAAAAGCAACAGATGTATTTGTCCCTGGAGATATTTCTTCAGCTGCATTTTTCTTAGTGGCTGGATCTATCGTTCCAAACAGCCGGATTGTATTGAGAAATGTCGGTTTGAACAAAACGAGAACTGGTATTATAGATGTGCTAAAACAAATGGGTGCAGACCTCGACATTCAAGAAGTGGATGCTAAAGGCGGAGAACCGTACGGTGATTTAACGATCTCTACCTCTTCATTAAAAGGGATCGACATTTCAGGTGATATGATCTCTAGACTGATCGACGAAATTCCTATTATTGCGCTCCTAGCTACTCAAGCAGAAGGAACAACGATCATTAAAGATGCTGCTGAATTAAAAGTGAAAGAAACCAATCGTATTGATACAGTCGTTTCAGAACTTAAAAAACTAGGTGCTCATATTGAAGCAACAGATGATGGAATGAAGATTCATGGTAAAACGAGTCTTAAAGGCGGCGCAGTCGTCTCAAGCTACGGAGATCATCGAATTGGTATGATGTTAGGAATTGCGGCATGTATAACAGAGCAAGCAATCGAGATTGAAGATACAGATGCAGTACGTGTATCTTACCCAAATTTCTTTGAACACATTGAATACTTAACGCAAACAGTCTGAGGATTTCCTCAGGCTTTTTCTTTCCTTTTGCATATTTGAAAGAACTATAGCATAGCTTGTCTCAAGGTGAAACCTTGAAAAAGAGCATTTTGCTGATTCAAAAACAATTTTTTAGTGTATTCGGTTTACAAATCATCAGTTTAGTAAAGTATTGATTGAAAAAGAGTCTTCAAAACACAAAAATGGCTTCATGTTAAAAGAGCAACATATTTGCTGGATATGCAGCTGTCGATTATGATATGAAGTAACAACAGTTTAGGTTTTTGGAAACAGAAAGGAACGGTTTGATTTGAATAGTTCATTACAAGAAGCCATAAAATTAGTTGAGGCGGGTGAGACTGAAAAGGGACTCCAAACACTTGCTCAAGCAGAGAAGCATCTTCATGATGAAGAAAAAGCGCAGGCAGCTCAGTTATATTATGACTGGGGAGATATTGATAAAGCACGGAATCTCATTAGTGATTTACATGATTTATATCCAGAAGAAACAGGATTAACCTGTTTTTATGCAGAGCTGTTAATAGACTCTGATGAAGAAGAGAAGGCAATAGCAGTTCTTGAAACGATTCCTGAAGATGACGATGCGTATCCAGAGAGTTTATTGTTAATGGCAGATTTGTATCAAATGCAAGGACTATTTGAAGTTAGTGAACAAAAGCTTTTAAAAGCGAAAGAGTTACTACCTCATGAAGCCGTCATTGATTTTGCTTTAGGGGAATTGTATTTTTCTCAAGGTCTTTCAAAGAAAGCATCCGACTATTTCTACAAAGTGGCCGATCAACAAAATGAAATTGGTGGTGTCAATGTATATCAGCGGCTCGCTGAATCATTAAGCACAGCTGGAGAATTTGAAGATGCCCTTGAATGGTATGAAAAGGCTGTAAAGGATCAAGTGGATCCAAATACACTTTTTGGCTACGGATTTACAGCGATGAGGGCTGGCAGAACGAAAACGGCTATTCAGCAGCTCTCTGAACTAAAAGATATTGATCCTTCGTATTCGTCACTTTATATGCCTTTAGCCAAAAGCTATGAGGAAGAAGGACTATATCATGAAGCTTTAGAGATAGTAAAAGAAGGAATTAAAGTGGATGAGTATAACAAAGAGTTATATTTATATGGGGCAAAGATTGATTTAAAAAATGGCCATTCGGAAGATGCGAAAAAATTGCTTCAAGAAGCACTTGCTCTTGATCCAGGATATATTGAAGCGGTTCAAACGCTGCTTGCGATCTATTTAAATGAAGAGCTGTTTGATGAAATTCTGGATGTGATTAAAGAGGTTAAAAGCTTTGGGGAAGAAGATCCAAAATGGAATTGGTATGCTGCTTCTGCTTCTGTCGGACGAGAAGAATACGATGAAGCCGCTGAGTATTTCAAACTTGCTCTGCCTGATTTTGATGAGGAACGTGACTTTTTATATGAATATGCTTCGTTCCTTTTAGAAGAAGGCAGACAAAAAGAAGCCTTGCCGTTATTACGAAAAGTTCTTCAGAAAGATGGCACGAATGAAGAAATTGAAGAAACGATTTTAAGAATTGAAGACGAAATTTCCTTATAGTTTGCAGGAATGAAGAACTGGTTTGTTGAATAATTCATGTATAGAAATTTAATTTACGATAGAGGAGGGAATAACATGCAGACCCCTGTTTCTGTCAATGAAAAGAAGGAATTTATCCGGTGGTTCTTAAACCATTATCAGTTAAAGCGAAGAGAGTGTGTTTGGATATTAAATTATTTAATGAGTCACGACTCTTTGATGGAAAAGGTTCATTTTGTAGAGCAAGCAGAATTTTGCCCAAGGGGAATTATTATGTCAACACACTGTGTGGATGAAGTTCCCTTTAGATTTTATAAAGAAAATATCATGACGACAGATGCAGAAAAATCATTTCATGATATTCGTTTGAATAAACAGCAAGATTTGTTTATTCAATTGAATTTCCGATCTGCATATCGTTCGCCGGAATATGCCGCTGTACTTGAAACAAATCCTCATATTCCTAAAGATCTTTATGAAAATGAAAAAGATAAAGATCTTGCTGAGAAAGTGCTAGAGCATTCTATCGCTACTTTCCAAAAAGAACGGCTGATGAAAGAAATCGATGAAGCGCTTGACCGTCATGATCAAGAAACATTTAATAAGTTAGCAAAAGAATTAAGCTTATTATCATAAACCAAGCCAATAAGCCTTGCCCTATACAGGCAGGGCTTATGTGATGAAAGAGGGGAACTAGATGAAGTTTCAGGCGGAGGACGCGGATCTCTTTTTACAATCTAAAGATTACATTGATACCGCTATCATTCCATTAGTTGGGATAAATGCAAGCCATATCAAACAAACCGTGTCTTTAGGTGAGTTTACAATGCTTGTGGCAGAGGATCTTGAAAGGCAACTGAAAGGCAGAGTGTTTCTTTTTCCTCCATATACATATTTAGAAGTAAATAATCGTAAGCAAGAAGACATACTTGCACTAAAACAATCATTGCAAGAACATTTTCAGCATGTTGTGTTTATCACATCTGATAACAAATGGAAAGAACAGCTAGAAGTGAGCGAATCGGCATTTATATTGCAGTCTGTTCCGCTTGAGCATTTAAAGGTCAATTTAAAGCAAAAAGTCATTCAAGACAGTGTAGAACAAATTTTGAACTTTTTGTTACAAAAATGGAACCCTTCATAAAAACCCTTACATTTGCATTGTACATAGCTTTTTAGGCTGTTGACCTTGTGAATAGATTGATATATTATGAGGGTGTCCTAGTTTTATGAAATTTTTTCTAATTCAGTTATAAAGTAGCTGACGACCTGAGGGGGGGAGAAAAAAATGAGCGAGAAGAGACATGGAGTGTCCAGGCGTCAATTTTTGAATTACACGTTGACCGGCGTGGGGGGATTTATGGCCGCTGGAATGCTCATGCCTATGGTTCGCTTTGCGCTTGACCCTGTGCTAAAAGGAACAGAGGATCAGGATATGGTTCAAGTTGTCAGTGTAGATGAACTGACAAAAGAACCGAAGCGCTTTGACTTTAAAATTGATCAAGTAGATGCATGGTATGAGTCAAAGGAATCTAGGTCTGCATGGGTGTACAAAGAAGGGGATGAAATTGTCGCTTTATCGCCAATCTGTAAACATTTAGGATGTACAGTGAACTGGAACAGTGATCCGAAAAATCCAAACAAATTTTTCTGCCCATGCCATTATGGGCTGTACGACAAGGATGGTACAAACGTACCCGGAACTCCGCCGCTTGCACCGCTTGACCATTATAAGCAGCAAGTGAAGGACGGATACCTCTATCTTGGAAAAGCTGTGCCGAAAGGGGAAGGGTAACGATGCTTAACAAGATTTACGATTGGGTAGATGAGCGGCTGGACATCACACCGATATGGAGAGACATTGCGGATCATGAAGTGCCTGAGCACGTCAATCCAGCACATCATTTCTCTGCTTTTGTGTATTGTTTTGGCGGTTTAACGTTTTTTGTGACGGTCATTCAAGTCCTTTCGGGCATGTTTTTAACGATGTATTATGTACCGGATATTAAAAACGCATGGGAATCTGTCTATTATTTGCAAAATGAAGTGGCATTTGGACAGATTGTAAGAGGGATGCACCACTGGGGTGCGAGTCTAGTCATTGTTATGATGTTTTTACATACGCTGAGGGTCTTTTTCCAAGGGGCGTATAAAAAGCCTAGAGAGCTAAACTGGATTGTCGGTGTGCTCATTTTCTTTGTGATGCTTGGACTTGGTTTTACAGGGTATCTTTTACCGTGGGATATGAAGGCGCTATTTGCGACGAAGGTTGGTCTTCAAATTGCAGAGGCGACACCTTTCATTGGGAAAGAGATTAAAACGCTGCTTGCAGGTCATCCTGACATTGTAGGTGCACAAACGCTGACGAGATTTTTCGCTATCCATGTCTTTTTCTTGCCAGCGGCATTATTTGGGCTGATGGCTGCCCACTTTATTATGATTCGTAAGCAAGGAATTTCTGGACCGCTGTAAAATTTTGCGTTTGATGAATGTTCAATGAGGAGGGGATGACTTTGCATAGGGGAAAAGGGATGAAGTTTGTCGGAGATTCCAGAATACCGGCAGAAAGAAAACCTAACATACCTAAAGACTATTCCGAATATCCGGGAAAAACCGAAGCCTTTTGGCCGAACTTTCTTTTAAAGGAATGGCTTGTAGGTGCTGTTTTTTTAATTGGATTTCTTGTCCTAACTGTTGTTCATGCACCTCCGCTTGAGCGGATGGCTGATCCGACAGATACGGGCTATATTCCGCTGCCAGACTGGTATTTCCTATTTTTGTACCAGTTGTTAAAATATGAGTTTGCTGCAGGGAGCTATACGGTGGTTGGCGCAATGATTATGCCTGGAATTGCGTTTGGTGCTCTTTTACTCGCACCATTTCTTGATTCTGGTCCTGAACGCAGGCCATATCGAAGACCAATTGCAGTTGGGATGATGATTCTTGCAGTTGGTGCAGCAACCTATTTAACATGGGAGTCTGTTGCTACTCATGACTGGGAAGCAGCAGCGAAGCAAGGTGAAATCAAGAAAGAAGCAGAGATTGATACCTCAGCTGAAGAGTATAAAATTTATCAAGAGCAGACATGTATCTCCTGTCACGGAGATAATATGCAAGGCGGGGCAGCTGGACCGTCACTTGTTGACAATGGCTTAGCACCAGAGGAAATTGCGAAAATCGCTGTAGAAGGAAAAGGCAACATGCCTAAGGGCATTTTTAAAGGCAGCGATGAAGAACTTGAAAAGCTCTCGAAATATTTATCTGAGGTCAAATCTAAATAATTCAGTTGTTTAAATGCAAGTACAAGGATATACTCAAAAGGAGAAAAAAGCTGGCGCTGTCAGCTTTTTTCTGATTTTAACAGATCGTGAGTGAAGAGAAATATGAGATGGATTCAATATCTGCTAGCCACACGCTACATGCTTGTGCTCGTGCTCATTGTCAACTTTCTTGGCACTGCGTACGGCTATTACTGGTATATTCCGCAGCTCGTAGAGACGCCGGCTGTCTTTTTACCTTTTGTACCGGACAGTCCGACGGCAAGTTTTTTCTTTTTATTTGTATTACTAGCCTTTCTAATGAAACGCCATGCTCCTTATTTTGAAGCACTGGCCCTTGTCACCTTGATCAAATATGGATTATGGGCTGTAGGGATGAATCTTTTCGTGCTCGTTTCTGTTGATGATTTTCCGTGGGAAGGATATATGTTAATTGGTTCGCACTTTGCGATGGCGGTACAGGCTGTGTTATTTGCGCCGTATTATCGTTTTCACATGCGTCATTTGGTTGTAGCAGGCATATGGATTTTACATAATGATGTGATTGATTATGTATTTGGAATGATGCCGCGTTATTCTATGCTTTCTGCCTATTCAAATGAGATCGGCTACGTGACGTTTTGGTTAAGTATTGCCGTTCTTCTTGTTTCGTATTATCTTGTCATCTCGAAAAAAGCGGTCAAGCTTGAGCTCCCTTAACAATGTTGGTCTAACCTTGTCCTTTTCTTCATACGCTGTATGGAGAAAGGCTAGGAGGGACTTGCATGAAACGAAAGTCAATCGCGATGATTCTATTATTATTTCTCGTCTTGCATCCAGCTGCTGCAAAAGGTGAGGAAACAACAGCTGCTAAAGCGCTGCAAGAATTAACGGAACTATCAGATTCAATCTTTCAATTAACGAGACAAGCTAAATATGATGAGGCATTACAAGTCGCATTGTATGCTGAAAAGACATTTAAAGCTGAGAATTGGCGTGGAACTCTGACGAATACGCAGGTTCGGCAAATTACACTTGGCTATCAAGATATCATTAAAGGACTCCCGCAGGAAGACTTAAATGAGCGCGAAAAACTTCGGTATGCCTCTCAGTTTAGAATGCTTCTTGATGCGATACAATCAAATTCGGAACCTCTTTGGGGTTCGCTCGAGAAGCCGATTATGGGGTCTTTTCCGACATTAAAGAAAGAAGTAAAAGATCCAGAATCGACGACGTTCTATGAAACTTGGAATGAGCTGGTTTCATTGTATGATATGATTTATCCGAGTTTAACCATTGATATCTCGCCTGAAAAGCTGCAAACGATTAAGCAGCACATGGAAGTAATTGAACAAGGTGAATTTTTAAAAGCATCGAGTGGGACAAAGCTTGAGCGTCTCACGAAACTTGAAGAAGATTTATCAAGTGTGTTTGCGAACGTTGATCAAGATGAAGCGGATCCATCGCTTTTATGGGTCATCTTAACAACAGGAAGTATGATTTTACTCACTCTAACGTATGTTGGGTTTAGGAAATACCGTGCTGAAAAAGAAAAAAAGCAAAAGCGACAAGCCGATTATCCAAAGTCATAAAAAAAGAAGCACCGTTATCGGGCTTCTTTTTTTAGTGGGGATTGAGCGGCTTTTTATGTTCATCTAATGTGAAGCCTTCACCAAGTACGTCATGCACGTCACTCACTGATACAAAGGCATGAGGATCGACGGAAGTTACGACGCTCTTGAGGTGGACAAGCTCATTTTTTGGAACGACGCAGTAAAGGACGTTGCGTTCCTGTTTCGTATAGGAGCCGACACCCTTTAAAATGGTCACTCCGCGCTCCATTTCCTCTGTGATTTTCTTTTGAATGATGTCATCCTTTTCAGAAATAATCATCGCTCCTTTGGCAGCGTAAGCGCCTTCTTGCATGAAGTCGATGACTTTTGCAGCAACAAATACGGCAACAAGTGTATACATGGCTTCTTTGTAATTTAAATAGGTGAGAGAGATGGTAATGACGCATGCGTCGAAGATAAACATCGTTCTTCCCATTGCGACTTGATAATGTTTGTTGATCAGTCTTGCAATAATGTCCACGCCGCCTGTTGTCCCGCCGAATTTAAAGATGATTCCGAGGCCTGTTCCGATAAACACACCTGCAAAGAGTGCGGCTAAGGCTAAATCGTGCTGAAGAGGCATATGTATTTGAAAGCGCTGGAAGATGGCTAGAAAGACAGAAAGACTGACGGTTCCGACAATTGTATATGTAAACATGGTTCTGCCAAGCATTTTCCAGCCGATAAAAAAGATCGGAATGTTTAACACAAGGTTTGAAATAGATGGGTCAATGTGAAATAGAAAATATAAAAGCAGTGTGATACCTGTAAATCCGCCTTCCGCCAAGTTGTTCTGCATATTAAAATGAACAAGGCCGAAAGAAAAAATCGCAGATCCTATTAAAATAAATACGATATTTTTAAGACGAATTTCTTTTAGCAAAAGATCACTCCTTTTTTTGCTTAGACAGCGATAATATTATATGGTATGGAAGAGAAACAAGCAAACTGAGTTTTAAACATTTGTCAAATATTTATGATTTCGCTAACATGTAAGAGATGGATAGGAGGATGAGCTTCATGACGAATGAAAAAACGCTGCGTCACGTGCAGCAAGAAGTCGATGATTACATAGGACAATTTAAAGAAGGCTATTTCAGCCCGCTTGCCATGATGGCCCGTCTGACAGAAGAATTAGGTGAGCTGGCAAGAGAGGTCAACCATTACTATGGAGAAAAGCCGAAAAAAACATCAGAAACAGAAAAAAGCATGGAAGAAGAAATTGGCGATGTGCTGTTTGTGTTAACATGCCTTGCCAATTCACTCAATATATCACTTGAAGAAGCCCATGATCGTGTGATGCATAAATTCAATACAAGAGACAAAGACCGCTGGACGAAAAAAGAAGGGAAGTAGAGAAGATGACGAATCAAACCATCAAAGTAGTAATCGCTGGAGCAAGAGGAAGAATGGGGATAGAGGCTGTCAAGCTGGCAGAAGAAACAAGCCACTTCGAACTAGTAGCAGCACTTGATCACACACATGAGGGGAAAAAGCTATCAGATGTGCTTCATACAACATCTGATGCGCCCATTTATACAGATATTGACGTGTGTCTTTCAGAAACAGAACCGGATGTATTAATTGATTTGACGACCCCAGAAATCGGGAAAGTACATACAAAAAAAGCCCTTGAACATGGCGTACGTCCAGTCGTAGGCACAACAGGTTTTTCAGAAGACGACCTAAAAGAACTTCAGCAATTAACAGAAGAAAAAGGGATAGGCTGTATTATTGCGCCTAACTTTGCTGTTGGTGCTGTTTTAATGATGAAGTTTGCCAAAATGGCAGCAAATTATTTTCCTGATGTTGAAATCATTGAGCTTCATCATGATAAAAAATTGGACGCTCCGAGCGGTACAGGACTAAAAACGGCTGAAATGATTGCTGAAGTAAGAGAAAGCAAAAAGCAGGGGCACCCTGAAGAAAAAGAACTAATCGAAGGTGCTCGAGGAGCAGATTATGATGGCATCCGTCTTCACAGCGTAAGGCTTCCAGGCATGATTGCTCATCAAGAAGTGCTGTTTGGAATGGACGGACAGACGCTCACGATCCGTCATGATTCTTATAACCGTGCATCCTTTATGTCAGGTGTGAAGCTTTCTGTTGAACAGGTGATGCATATTGATCAACTCGTCTATGGCTTAGAAAATATTATCGACTAATAAGGAGTGGATCCCTGATGAACATTGCTTTAATCGCTCACGATAAGAAAAAAAGTGACATGATTCAATTCGCCATTGCGTATCGAGATCTTTTGGCAGATCATACACTTTATGCAACAGGAACCACAGGTTTAAGAGTGAAAGAAGCGACTGGGCTGCCCATTCATCGTTTCCAATCAGGACCACTTGGAGGAGATCAGCAGATCGGTGCTATGATTGCTGATAATGCAATGGATCTTGTGCTCTTTTTTAGAGACCCTCTCACTGCACAGCCGCATGAACCGGATGTATCTGCACTCATCCGGCTTTGCGATGTGTATGCCATCCCATTAGCAACCAATATGGGGACCGCCGAAATTTTAGTCAGGAATTTAGATAAAGGTACGTTTGATTTTCGAGATGTAGCAAAAAACGGAGGAACGCATGAAACCACTTGATATCCTTGCATTCGGTGCCCATAGCGATGATGTAGAGATCGGTATGGGTGGAACGATTGCAAAATACGTAAAAAAAGGGGCACGTGTTGGGATTTGTGACTTGACTCAGGCTGAATTATCTTCAAACGGAACGGTTGAAAGCCGAAAAGAAGAGGCCAGAGCAGCCGCTGCCATTTTAGGCGTCACGACTCGAATCCAGCTCACGCTGCCAGATAGAGGACTTTATCTGAATGACGAAGCGATGAAAGAAATTGCAGGTGTCATCCGAACATACAAACCGAGACTTATTTTTGCCCCGCACCACCAAGATCGGCATCCTGATCATGGTCATGCGGGTTCACTTGTAGAAGAGGCCGCTTTTTCTGCAGGTATACATAAATTTGAAGATTCATACAAGCAGCCAGCGCATAAAATAAGCCAGATGTATTATTACATGATTAATGGCCACCATCGTCCAGATTTTGTGATCGATATCTCAGACGAGATGAAGCAAAAAATTGATAGCTTACATGCGTATAAAAGCCAATTTGTCAAAACAGAGAGTTCAGTGGAGACACCGCTTGTAAATGGTTATATCGATTTTGTCAAAATGAGAGAGTCGATGTATGGAAGGGAAGTCAATAAACCTTTTGCAGAAGGGTTTCTGACAAAGAAGCCACTTTTGATGGACGATGACTTACTTGGGGGGTAATTATGAAAAAATTGAAGATCGGAATCACTTGTTATCCGAGTGTTGGCGGTTCGGGCATTATTGCCACAGAGCTTGGAAAACGTTTAGCTGAAAAAGGGCACGATGTTCATTTCATTACCTCAAGTATTCCGTTTAGACTCAATAAAGTGTATCCGAATATTTATTTTCATGAGGTGGATGTCAATCAATATGCTGTATTTCAATATCCGCCTTATGACCTTGCACTGGCAAGTAAACTCGCAGAAGTCGCAAAACGAGAGAAGCTTGATATTATTCATGCGCATTATGCGGTTCCTCACGCTGTCTGTGCGTTCTTAGCCAAACAAATGACTGGACAGTCTGTCAAAGTCGTCACCACCCTTCACGGGACGGATATTACGGTTTTAGGCTATGACCCATCTTTAAAGGAAGTCATCCGGTTTGCGATCGAATCATCTGACCGCGTAACAGCTGTATCACATTCATTAGCTGCGCAGACATACGATCTGATTAAACCGAATAAAAAAATTGATACGATCCATAATTTCGTCGATGAGCGTGTATATTTGCGTGAAGATCACGAAGTGCTGAAGACGCATTATGGTCTTCTGCAGGATGAGAAGGTCGTCATCCATGTATCAAATTTCCGTAAAGTGAAGCGGGTGCATGACGTAATCCATGTGTTTAAACAGATTTCTGAACAGGTGAATGCAAAACTGCTACTGATTGGGGACGGACCTGAAAAATCGGTTGTTTGCGAGCTTGTGAAAAAGCTTGGATTAACGGACCGCGTGTTATTTTTAGGAAAGCAAGAGAAGGTGGAGGAGCTCTATTCGATTAGTGATTTGAAGCTGCTGCTTTCTGAGAAAGAGAGTTTTGGTCTTGTACTACTTGAAGCAATGGCATGCGGAGTACCTTGTATAGGAACAGACGTTGGAGGAATTCCAGAGGTGATTGCACATGGAGAGACAGGATTCCTTGTTCCGCTTGGTGATGTAGATGGAGCAGCAAAACATGCCATCTCTATTCTGAAAGACAATGCGCTCCATAAGCAAATATCGATGGCAGCCAAGTCTAGTGTTGAAGCCAATTTCTCTTCTAACAAAATTGTGAGAGAGTATGAAGAGCTTTACTTAGAATTGATCGAAGGTGATGTTGAAGATGAATGAACCATTCACACATGCGATCCCTATTTTACATACACTGCATGAACATGGGTATCAAGCTTATTTTGTCGGCGGTGCGGTGAGAGATGTCCTTTTAGGCAGGGAAATTGGAGATATCGATATTGCGACAGATGCCACACCTGATGTGGTGGAGTCTTTATTTGATAAAACAGTAGATGTCGGCAAAGAGCATGGCACTGTTATTGTGTTACTTGACGGGGTCAGCTATGAGGTCACTACGTTTCGGACTGAATCAGAATATGAAGACTTTCGCCGGCCTAAAGAAGTGGCGTTTATTTCATCACTAAAAGAAGATCTTTTAAGAAGAGATTTAACGATCAATGCAGTGGCCATGGATATTCATGGTGACATCATTGACCATGTAGGCGGCAAGCGGGATATTAAGCGAAGACGAATTCAAACGGTTGGAGATCCTGCATGCCGCTTTCAAGAAGATGCGCTTCGGATGATGAGAGCGGTGCGGTTTTTAAGCCAGCTCGGGTTTGAGCTTTCTAAAGAGACGGAAGAAGCAATGAAAAAAGATAAACATCTGCTTGCTAACATATCTGTTGAACGCAAAAAAATCGAAATGGAAAAACTTTTAAAAGGCCGCTACTGTGAACAAGCCATCAAGGTGCTCATCTCCACCAAATTGTATGAAGAATTGCCCGGCCTCAAAAAGGAACAGCTGAATGAAACGTTCCAAGCTTTCCCGTATTATTTATTGGATGGGTTAGATGAGGTGTGGGGAGCCTTTATCCATTTACTTGGTCTAGATGAGGCGGAGGCGGTGTCCTTTTTAAAAGAATGGAAGTTATCAACGAAACTTTTAAAAGAAGCCGTTGCCATTAGCAAATATGTTGATTGTGACTGGGATGCGGAAAAAATGTTTGAAGCTGGTGAACATGTCCTGCTTTCTAGTATGAAAATCACGCAGCTCAAACATGAGCGCCGCATTTTCTTTGATGAGCTGGAGGCGGCGAAACGTTCATATGATGCGTTGCCGATTAAACAGCTTCAAGACCTTGCAGTGTCAGGAAAAGATTTGATGGCCTTTCGGCAAAAGCCAGCTGGTAAATGGATTGCAGAAGAGCTTGCTTCTGTAAAAAAAGCCGTTTTGCAAAACCAGCTTGAAAACCGAAAAGAAGCCATAGAGGAGTGGCTCATAGCGTGCGATCAGCGATTAGAAAACGATTAATTGAACTATTTACAGCATCTGAGCAAGATTTTGTCTCAAGCCAGCAAATATGTGATGAGCTTGGCTGCTCCCGAACGGCAGTATGGAAGCATATAGAGGATTTGCGAAAAGAGGGATATGAGGTCGAAGCGGTCAGAAGAAAAGGATACCGGCTGCTTCGTAAACCGGACAAAATTAGTGAAGACGAAATTCTGTTTGGTTTGGAAACAGAGCTGTTTGGCAGGCATATTTACTTTCAAGAAGAAGTCGCCTCAACTCAGCTCATTGCCCATGACCTCGTCAATAAAGGAGCCCCGCACGGCTCGCTTGTTGTCAGTGATCATCAGACAAACGGAAAAGGCCGCCTTCAAAGAACGTGGCATTCACCAAATGGGACAGGCATTTGGATGAGTTTGATTCTCCGGCCGGAAATACCGCTGCACAAAGCGCCGCAAATGACGCTTTTAGCATCTGTCGCCATCGCTGAAGCAATAGCGCAGCAAACGGGTCTCAGTCCATCAATCAAATGGCCAAACGATATTTTGCTAAACGGAAAAAAGGTCGTTGGTATTTTGACTGAATTAAAAGCAGAAGCTGACCAAGTTCACGCAGTCATTATTGGTCCAGGCATTAACGTGAATCAGACGGCAAATGATTTTCCTGAAGAATTAAAGGATGTTGCGACGAGTTTGCAAATGGAGCTGGGTGAAAAGATAGACAGAGCGGCATTGATTCAAACCATCATGTCCACCTTTGAAAAAAGGTATGATGAATATATGACTTATGGTTTTGCTCCGATCAAACAATTATGGGAATCGTATGCGATGACCATTGGAAAGCGTATCATCGCACGCACCGTCAATGGACAATATGCTGGAACGGCGCTTGGGATTAATGATGAAGGGGTCCTCTTACTCGAAACGGAGGGCGGAATCCAAAACATCTACTCCGCTGACATCGAGATCAAGTCAACTTAAGTGGAACACCCGGCACATTTTTGATATACTTCGTGTGGGCAGTATCTGAAAAAGAACTGTACCTGTTAGGAAGAAAAATTCGATAAATTTCTGCCTTGATCCTAAGGGACTTGGACAGAGGGATGATTCGTCTGCACATGAGAGATAAAAGCGTGTGAGATCAGACAAGCCATCTCCTCTCCAGAATGAGGAGGAACAAATGAAGACAAAGTTAGATTTTTTCAAAATGAAAGAACAAAACGAACCTATTGTGATGCTGACAGCATACGACTATCCAGCTGCAAAGCAAGCGGAAAAAGCGGAAGTCGACATGATCTTAGTTGGTGACTCACTTGGGATGGTTGTCCTTGGACTTGATTCCACAGTGCAAGTGACGATGGATGATATGATTCATCACACAAAAGCAGTCAAAAGAGGCGCAAAAGACACATTTGTTGTGACGGATATGCCATTTATGTCTTATCATTATTCATTAAAAGAAACGATGAAAAATGCAGCACGCATTATGCAAGAAAGCGGTGCTGATGCCTTAAAGCTTGAAGGTGGAGACGGAGTATTTGAATCCATTCAAGCACTTACAAGAGGCGGTATTCCTGTTGTAAGCCATTTAGGGCTCACCCCCCAATCAGTCGGTGTTCTTGGCGGCTATAAAGTGCAAGGAAAAGACAAAGAGAGTGCACAGAAATTGATTGAAGATAGTCTGAAATGCGAGGAAGCAGGCGCCATCGCTCTTGTGTTAGAGTGTGTACCTGGTGAACTGACAAAACGGATTACTGACATGCTAAAGATTCCTGTGATCGGAATTGGGGCAGGGGCTGAAGCAGATGGACAAGTTCTCGTTTACCATGATGTGGTAGGGTACGGCGTATCTAGAACACCTAAATTTGTGAAACAATACGCGCAAATCGATGCTGTATTAGAAGAAGCGCTCATACAATATACAAAAGAAGTAAAAGCACGCACATTCCCAGAGGATGCTCATACCTTTCATATGAAAGAAGAAGTCCTTGATGGTTTATATGGGGGGATCAAGGAATGAAGGTTGTCTCCCATATTCATGAACTAAAAGAAATGATCAAGCAGCATCAAAAGAAGCAGCATTCCATTGGATTTGTCCCTACAATGGGTTTCCTTCATGAAGGACATCTTACGCTTGCAAAAGAAGCAAGAGATCAAAATGACATCGTAGTGATGAGCATCTTTGTTAATCCATTGCAATTTGGACCGAATGAAGACTTTGAATCCTATCCAAGAGATATGGAAAGAGACCAGCGTCTTGCCGAAGAAACTGGAGTAGATATATTATTTACACCTGATGTGAAGGAAATGTACAAAGATGAGCCATCGATTACGATGACTGTCCAAAAGCGTACAGACGTCTTATGCGGGAAGAAACGCCCAGGACACTTCGACGGCGTTGTCACGGTGCTGACAAAGCTGTTTCACCTTGTCGCACCAACCAATGTATACTTTGGTCTAAAGGATGCACAGCAAGTCGCTGTTATCGATGCGATGATCAAGGATTTCTTTTTTGATCTTCACCTTGTGTCTGTTCCTACTGTTCGAGAAGAAGACGGTTTAGCGAAAAGTTCAAGGAACGTGTATTTGTCTGAAACAGAAAGGCAAGAAGCACCTGCTTTATACCGGGCATTAAAAAAAGGACAGACAGCTGTAGAAAATGGTGAACATGATGTAAATCGTATTTATCAATTAGTGGAAGAGGAGATTCTTCAAACGAGTGGAGAAATCGATTATATTGACATTTACTCCTACCCAGAGCTTGAACCTCTTCAGCACTTAACGGGCCAAGTGATCATTGCCACTGCTGTGAAGTTCTCCCGGGCAAGACTGATTGATAATGTGATTTTCCATGTTCCTGAAAGCGGTGAAAAACATGTATAGAACTTTTATGACCTCGAAACTTCATAAAGCGACAGTGACTGAAGCAAACTTACACTATGTAGGCAGTATTACCATCGACGAAGATTTGCTTGATGCGGCAGGCATGATGGCAAATGAGAAAGTGCAAATTGTTAATAATCACAATGGTGCTAGACTTGAAACATATATCATCCCTGGAGAAAGAAAGAGCGGTGTCATTTGTTTAAATGGTGCGGCAGCAAGATTGGTTCAGCCAGGAGATGAAGTCATTATTATCGCTTATGGGATGTTGTCAGAGGAAGAAGCGAAATCGCACACACCTAAAGTGGTCGTGTTAAATAAACAAAATCAAATTGAACAAATGATTGGGCAAGAGCCTGCGAGAACGATTTTATAACGCACGCTCACATGGAAACAGAACAGTTTCATCATAAGGAAGCTGTTCTGTTTCAGCTATATTGCCCAGAGTGTGTTTCACTATGAGTGGAACGAGGAATTGAGGTGTCCATTTTATGACCGATCAAAGGTTTGTTGTCGTTGATATTGAAACCACCGGGAATTCACCAAAAAAAGGTGATAAAATCATTCAAATTGCTGCGGTGGTCATTGAAAATGGACAAATTGTCGAACGGTATTCAAAATATGTGAACCCAGGGAAAACGATTCCTGGATTTATTGAACAGCTGACAGGTATTAAGCAGCACATGGTTGATGACGCGGTGTTTTTTGAGGACATTGCCCAAGAGGTGTATGATCTCATACAGGGCGCTTATTTTGTTGCGCACAATGTTCATTTTGATTTGAACTTTTTAAACGATGAACTAAAAGCATGCGGGAAAAATGAGCTGGATGTGCTAGCGATTGATACGGTTGAAATTTCTAGAATTCTTTATCCTGAGCTTGAAGGTTATAAGCTAACTGAATTAAGCGAAGAGCTCATGCTTCCACATGACCACCCGCACAGAGCGGATAGTGATGCGGAAGTTACTGCCATGTTATTTTTAACCTTATTACATCAATTAAGGAATACACCGCCAAATGTGTTAAAACAGCTGCGCAGATTATCCTCTTATCTTCTAAGTGATATAGGACTTTTAATTAAGCAGCTTGAAACCAATCACTCTAGTCAGGATGATTCGCTTGTAGAAGTAGGATCTTTTGCTGTGAAAGATGTGACCCATCCTATCACTGAATCGACATATGCAGTAGGCGCTGACGACGAGCAGCTGTTTGAGGAGATAAAAGAGAAGCTTCCTCAAACATTAGAAGGCTATGAAGTAAGAGAAGGCCAGCTCACGATGATGAACAAAGTAAGAGATGCGTTCCATGAAAGAGCCTATGCGTTAATTGAAGCGGCGCCAGGAATCGGGAAAACACTCGCTTATCTTATACCAGCTGCTTTAGAAGCAAAGAAATCAGGAAAACCTGTCATTATCAGTACATATTCTATTTTACTGCAGCAGCAAATGCTTCAGCGTGATGTTCCGCTACTCAAGCAATTGCTCCCATTTGAGCCAGCCGCCTGTGTGTTTAAAGGGCGGGCACATTATATTTGTTTAGATAAGTTTGAGCATGTCCTGCATGAGGAAGATGATAACTATGATGTTGTCTTAACAAAAGCGCAAATTTTAATGTGGCTTCTTGTCACTGAAACAGGTGATTTGTCTGAACTGAATTTACCGTCAGGAGCTGCAAATATAAAAGACCGTATCTCTTGTGTGCACATGCCATTTACATCGAAAAAACGCCGTTTTAAAGAACATTGTTTTTATGAACGGGCTAAACGAAAGGCTCAAACCGCTGATTTAATTTTGACGAATCACCGTCTGCTTTTATCTCAAACAGAAGGAGCTTCTATCTTTCAGCATGCAGATGTCTATGTGATTGATGAGGCCCACCAATTTGAAAAAACAGCCAATGAAACGCTAGGTGACAGTGCGTCTTATATCCAGCTTCATGCGAAATTAACGCAGCTTGGCTCTTTGCAAGGCGGGCTGCTTAAGAAATTGAAAAAGAGATTTCATGGGGCAGGTTTATCAACTGACACCTTTATTGAAATGGACGAGTATCTTCAGCAGCTTCAGATGGAAAGTGACGCATTTTTTAGTACCGTTCATTCTTTTGTCAAAAGGACAAAACCAAAAGCGGACATCAATCGTCTCATTCATAGAGTCCGTCATCATTCAAAACATGCTCAGTGGGTCCGAATTAAAGAATCAGCGAGTAAGCTTTGTTCATTATTGATTGCTTGTGAGAAACTGTATGAGCAGCAAAAAAATGAGTTGCTTCACAAAAGTGATCAGTTCATAGAACACTTTGCATTTGAAGCAGAAGAATACGATCAAGTGATGTCATTTATGCAGACATTCTGCAGTACGCTGTACCGGTTTATCTTTGAACCAAACAATGATGAAACCGTTTGGATTGAGATTGATGCAAAGGGTGCCAAGAATGCTGTCTTTATGCACGCGCAGCCGCTGGATACAGGGGAGCTGCTAGCTGATCGGTTCTTTATGAACAAAAAAAGCGTTGTCCTCACATCAGGGACGCTTACCATCAATCAACGCTTTGATTATTGCTTGGAACGATTTGGACTGCAAGATTTTTACCCACACCTTGTCCAAATTGATTCACCTTTTGAACTTGAAAAACAGCTTAAGGTCGTTGTACCGGCTGACATGCCGCCGATCACAAACCGTGATGAACGCGAATATGTGAAGCAAGCTGCAACATATATTAAGATCATGGAAAAGCAGGATCAAGCGAAAATATTGGTATTATTTAATTCACATGAGATGTTAAAAGCAGTGTATGAAGAGCTGAAATCAGAAGGTATGCAATCGGCCTTGTTTGCTCAGGGTTTGACAGGCGGGAGCCCTGTAAAATTGACAAAAATGTTCAAATTGGCGAAGCAGGCCATCTTGCTAGGAACAGGGAGTTTCTGGGAAGGTGTGGATTTTCCTGGCTCAGAGCTAACGACCGTCATTATGGCAAGGCTTCCTTTCCGACCGCCCGATTCACCGCTCATTGAAGCAAAATGTGAAGCTGCAAAAAAACAGGGGAAGAATCCCTTTAAAGCCGTCGCTCTACCGGAAGCTGTGTTAACTTTTAAGCAAGGAGCAGGCCGCTTGCTGCGCTCGGAAAAAGACATCGGAACATTGCTGATTTTAGACCGCCGAGTGAAAACCGCTTCGTATGGAAAACTATTTTTAGAATCACTTCATCATGCGCCAGTTCACGAGATGTCCAAAGAGTCGCTTGAGGCGTATATAGAAAAGCTTAACAACGAAAAGCCGCTGTCATAAGCGGCCTTTCACTGGTGTGGGTTTGGAGTTAATTTATCGTAACGGCTTTTTATGTTCCGTTGTAAAAATAGTATCGGTTCTCACATTGAAAAGTATAACTAACAATATTTACGTACCGAGGAGGAATTAGAAGTGGAAAGTAAAATAGAGGTACTTTCAACTGTTCAAATTAAGCATTCAGAAGACCTATACAAAATCGTCGATTTGCTGAACAGAACGCTTAAAAGGGAAGATCTTATGTTTGGATTAGCATTAGATCAAGAAGATCAAAATCAAGCGATATTTACCATATATCGCACTTAGGGGAAGCTTGACATGAAAAAAATAGTTTGGATTATTTCATCCATTGCTGCGCTCGTTTTACTCATTGGCATCATTAGCTTTTCGTGGATATATCAAATTGCCATGGGTCAAAAAGAAGAAGGTCATGAGGCAGCGATTGAACGAGCAAAAAAGCAAGCATCATTAGCACAAGTAGAGCAAGTGGATACCTTTGTTGGGAAAGAAAAGCAATTTGTTGTGGAAGGTAAAAACAAACAAAACGAAGCGATCTATGTGTGGGTACCTGCCAGCAAAAAAGAAAAAGTCATTGCTAAAAAAGCAAAAGAAGGCATTACTTCAACCCAAGCAGTACAAGCCGTTCAAAAGGAGAACACCATTTCTAAGCTGAAAAATGTTCAATTAGCAAGAGAAGGTGACGTCCTCCTTTGGGAAGTAACGTACTTAAATGAGAACGACCAATATAGTTTCAGCTATGTTGATTTTACGACAGGACGAGTGGAAAAAAATTTAACACCATAGTTTCTTCTGTCTTGCGTTGACCATGCTGATTTAGAACGGTTATAATAAAATGTATGAAAAAAGAATCACACCTATTTAACAAGGTGAGTTTCTTTCTGGCTTTGGAGGGAAATATGTTGAAAACAACTATTAATCAAGTGTTCAAACACGTCGATGAAGAAGTAACAATCGGCGCATGGATTGCCAATAAACGTTCAAGCGGGAAAATTGCATTCTTGCAGCTTCGCGACGGGACAGGCTTTATTCAAGGAGTCGTTGTAAAAGCAGAGGTGGAAGAGGAAGTCTTTAAGCTTGCGAAATCAGTGACACAAGAGACATCGGTCTATGTCACAGGACAAGTAACAAAAGACGAACGTTCACCACTTGGTTTTGAATTACAAGTGAAATCCATTGAAGTGATTCACGAAGCAACAGATTACCCAATTACACCAAAAGAACATGGAACAGAATTCTTAATGGATCACCGTCATTTATGGCTGCGTTCTAAAAAACAGCATGCCATTATGAAAATCCGTAACGAAATTATTCGTGCTACATATGAGTTTTTCCATCAAGAAGGCTTCGTGAAAGTGGATCCGCCAATCTTAACAGGAAGTGCTCCTGAAGGAACAACAGAGCTGTTTGCTACTAAATATTTTGATGAAGATGCATACCTTTCTCAAAGTGGACAGCTTTACATGGAAGCTGCTGCGATGGCACTCGGAAAAGTATTCTCATTCGGTCCAACATTTAGAGCAGAAAAATCGAAAACAAAACGTCATTTAATCGAGTTCTGGATGATCGAGCCTGAGATGGCATTTGTTGAATTTAATGAGAACCTTGAGTACCAAGAAAATTATGTGTCTCACGTTGTTCAAAGTGTACTTGAAAATTGTAAAGTAGAACTCCACACACTTGGCCGTGATACAGCAAAATTAGAAAACATCAAAGCACCATTCCCGCGCATCACATATGATGAAGCGATTAAATTCTTGCAGGATAAAGGATTTGATGACATTGAATGGGGAGATGATTTCGGTGCGCCGCATGAAACAGCGATCGCCGAAAGCTATGATAAACCAGTCTTTATCACTCATTACCCAACCTCATTAAAACCATTTTATATGCAGCCTGCACCAGACCGTGATGATGTCGTCCTTTGTGCAGATTTAATTGCGCCAGAAGGGTATGGAGAGATTATCGGCGGTTCTGAACGTGTTCATGATTTAGATCTGCTTGAAGCAAGATTAAAAGAACATGGGTTAGATCAAGAAACGTACAAATGGTACACAGAATTAAGACGGTATGGTTCTGTACCACATTCAGGTTTTGGTCTTGGACTTGAACGAACAGTTGCTTGGATTAGCGGAGCGCCGCATGTGCGTGAAACAATTCCATTCCCAAGATTATTAAACCGTTTATATCCTTAAGACGTGAAAGCCTCCAACATATGGAGGCTTTTTCAAACGTCTTAAGGGCAGCACGTATGAGAAAACGTGATATACTGAAAGTGAAGAGGTGTATCCGATGAAAAGGCAACAATTTATAGATATGCAGAAAATGGGTTCGACCAGTTTGCCTAATTTGCTGATTGCCCATTATGAGCAATTAGGACTGAATGAATCACAAATGATGGTCATGTTAAAGATTAAAATGAATGAAGAACAAGGCGTCTTTTTTCAAACATTTGAAGAGCTTTCACATGGTATGACCATTTCGGCCGAAGAATGTGCTTATATGGTGCAGTATTTGATTCAAAAAGGGTTTATTTCGATCCAGCCGTTTGAAGACAGGTCTGGTATTCAGCATGACCGTTACTCGGTAGAACCCTTATGGGGTGTGCTGTATGACTTTTTAGAAGCAAAACAGGCGAAAGACCTGCAAAAGAATCATGTGCAGGCTGAAAAATCTTTATATGCGCTATTTGAAGATGAGTTTGGCAGACCACTTTCTCCTCTTGAAGGGGAGACACTCTCGATCTGGATGGACCAAGACCATCATGATGCTGAGATGATTCGTCTTGCTCTAAGAGAAGCTGTTTTATCAGGGAAATTAAATTTTCGCTATATCGATCGAATATTGTTTGAGTGGAAAAAGAAAGGGCTGAAAACAGCGGAAGAAGCGAAAGAGCATAGCCAGCATTTCCGTTCGCAGCAAAAAGCCCCACCTTCAAAAGAAGAAACATCTTCATATAAAAGACAAGTTCCTTTTTATAATTGGCTGGAACAATAACCAATAAAGGAGAAGGCATGTTATCAAAAAAACAAATCAATGAATGTTTAGATATTATAGGAGATATGTTTCCAGAGGCTGAGTGTGAGCTTGTTCATTCCAATCCATTTGAACTAGTGATTGCTGTCGCACTCTCAGCGCAATGTACAGATGTTTTAGTGAACAAAGTGACCAAACATCTATTTCAAAAATATAAAACACCAGAAGACTATTTAAGTGTGCCGCTTGAAGAGTTGCAGCAGGATATTCGTTCGATCGGTCTTTATCGTAATAAGGCAAAAAACATTCAAAAATTAAGCCAAATGCTGATTGAAGATTATGGCGGTGAAGTGCCAAGAGATCGAGATGAGCTAATCAAGCTTCCAGGGGTTGGACGGAAAACAGCAAATGTCGTTGTATCTGTCGCTTTTGGAATTCCCGCCATTGCAGTAGATACACATGTCGAGCGCGTCAGCAAACGACTTGGGATTTGCCGCTGGAAGGATTCTGTTCTTGAGGTAGAGCAAACCTTAATGAAGAAGGTGCCAAAAGAGGATTGGTCCGTGACACATCATCGTCTCATTTTTTTCGGCAGATATCACTGTAAGGCGCAGCGGCCACAGTGTGAATCTTGTCCACTTCTTGATATGTGCAGAGAAGGGCAGAAGAGGCTGAAAAAAGGGCTGGTGAAGCTGGCATGAGCGGAGCAGCTGTTTTCACCTCATATGTCGAAAAGCTAAAAGAGAAAAAGGTAGAGATAAGCGGCGAAAAAAAGGATATATTAAGAATCAATCCACTCGCATTTGATCTATCTTCAGAACCTTTACTAGATGAGCAACCGTGGCAGAAAACGGAAGAATTTGTTCCTTTGATGTTTGATCTGTGGAATGAATTAAAAGACAACATGCTTCCTCGCTTTCAAACGAGAAAATCTCGGTGTGAAGAGGATGATATGCTGCAAGGCATTGTCAGTATGATTGCAATGTTTTACTGGATCAAAGGAGAGAAGCTTCAAACCTTTGATTGGGAGGAAATCAAACAACAGACGTTTCCAGTAGCCCCCATTAACTGGACAGAACGATTAGAGTTTATTTTACTTAAACCTACTCAATATCATTGCTTTATTCAATTGGACGAGTTATACACAGAGCTCAAAAAGCAGTATGGAAAATACGAAGCACTCAGAAAGTTAAAACAAAATCGTTAAAAAAGCACTTGCCACATACGGCAAGTGCTTTTTTGTTATTCGTCTTCTTTGCGAGAAGTAGAATTTGACTGAGTATTTGAGCTTTGAGAATTGGCTTTCTCGTCGTCTTTCTTTTTATCTTTATTGGCATCGCTCTGTGAGTTGCTATTTCCATTTGTACTGTCTGAGCCATCACCATTTTCGGTATTTCCGCCTTGATCTTTTTTATCATCAGGCTTCTGCTCATCAGTGCCGCCTTGGTTTTGATTATCATCTGTTTGATCTGTTTGCTCATCATCAGGTTGCTGTGGCTCTTCTTCTTCTTTGTTCTCATCATCTGCTTTTTCTTCCTCTTCTTCGTCATCTTTAATGGTGAGGAAGGTAGAAGCAGCTTTACTTGTGACATCGTCTACAGTCGCTGTCACTTGGAATTTATAGGTGGATCCTGGCTTCACATCAGAGATGACGGCTTCTTTAGAAGAGCTGTTTTGAATGTCTTTATAGCCTCCATCATCGACCGCTTGCTTCACATTAAATGTTGCATCTGCATCGTCATCATAACCCCAAGTGAGTGTAATCGACTTTTTCTCTTCATCATACACCGCTTTTAAGTCAGATGGTTTGTCAGCTTCTTTCTTTTCATATGTGTCAGAAACTTTTGTTGGGACAGTTCCTTTGACGAAGTATTCCGTTGTCTTCTTATCACTTGGTGTGTTTGGTCCAGCTAACTTCGCTGGATCTGATCCTTTTTCAACCGTTGCTTCAACGACACTGTCTGGCTTTTCAAATGAGCCGCTTCCATCATCAATTTGAGAAATTAATTTCTGGAAGACAACTTTGGCAACACGTTGTTCATAATCCGTGAGCCACATTTTGCCGTCTGCATCTTTTGAGTTGCCGATTCCGGTCCACACAGCTGCTGTGTATTGCGGCGTGTAACCGACAAACCATGAATCTTTCGCCCCGCCAGAAGGGATGTTGTATTTATTAATATCATCTTGTGTAAAGTTGGTTGTACCTGTTTTACCAGCTACTTGAACATTCGGTACTTGTGCGAGTGTACCTGTTCCAGATTGTACAGCAGTTTTCAGCATATCTGTGATCATAAATGCAGTGTAATCACTCATGGCTGCTTTAGAGTCTGGTGTTAAGTCAAGCTTCGTCCCGTCATTAAATTCAACAGACGTTACGGCATGCGGTTCATTATAGTATCCGTTGTTACCGAATGCACTAAATGCACCAGCCATTTTAAGAGATGAGACACCTTCGTCAAATCCGCCGATTGAGTAAGACTCAGGAATGTCAGAAGGTAAGTCCAAACCTAAGTTATTGGCGAATTGAACAGCATTATCTGTACCAGCTTCTTGGAAAGCTTTTAAAGCAGGGATGTTTCGTGATTGTGCCAAAGCACTTCTCATCGACATTTTCCCTAAGTGTCTTCTGTCAAAGTTGTTAATTGGTGTACCGTTAGAGTACGTATAAGGCGCATCATCAATTTGCTGATATGTTGACCATTTTTTGTTTTCAATTACAGGACCGTAATCTAAAATTGGTTTAATTGTAGATCCCGGCTGGCGTTTTGCATCAGTGGCATAGTTAAAGCCGCCGGCTGGCACATCACGACCACCACCAATGGCACGAATTTCACCATTTTTTGTATCCAGCAGGGTGACTCCAGCTTGCATACCTTTCGTAAATCCGGCTGAATCCCCATTGATGATGTCATCCAGATGATCCTGAGCTTTTCGATCAAGAGAAGTATAGATTTTTAATCCATCTGTTGATACATCTACTTTGGCTTTTTTCTGTACTTCTTCCATGACTTCTTCAATATAAGCAGAGTACTTACTTGAGTTTTGACTCTTATATTTATCAGCTGAAACAACTGTTTTGCTGACAGGTGTTGCTTTTGCTTCCTCATACTCTTTCTCTGAAATATAGCCTTGTTTTTTCATTAGGCCTAAAACGATATTACGGCGTTTTTCCGCAGCCTCTGGATGTTTCACTGGGTTATAGGCAGATGGACTTTGCGGCATACCTGCAAGTGTGGCAGCCTGTGCAACAGTTAGTTTATTTAAATCTGTCACTCCGAAAAATTGTTCAGCCGCTTTCCCAACACCATAAGCATAAGGAGAGAAGAAAATACGGTTTAAATACATTTCTAAAATTTCATCTTTAGAGTATTTTTGCTCAAGTTGAATCGAGAGCCATACTTCCTGTACTTTACGTTTTAACGTCTTTTGATTGTTAAGCAGGGAGTTCTTCACAACCTGCTGTGTAATCGTACTTCCACCTTCTGCTCCAAAACCGTCCTCGACGTTTGCGACAAGAGCACCGCCAATACGGATAGGATCAATCCCGTGGTGTTTATAAAAACGTGCATCTTCAGTTGCAATAAACGCGTCTTTTACCACGTCGGGTATATCTTTAATCGAGACATACGTTCTTTTTTCCGCCCCGACTTCTGCAAAGACTTTTTTGTCTTTATCGTAAAGTTTTGAAGAATACGGCGTTTTTAGCTTGCTATCATCAATAGAAGGAGCGCTTGATGCAAAAACGGCAAAAGTTGTGATTCCGGCTACTAAACAAAGAAGACCGATCACGAGTAAAGATAAAAATATTTTTTTAAATAGACCTGCTTTCTTTTTGCCTTTTTTGTTCTTTTGCTTCTTATTGTTTTCTTGACTTGCTTTACGTCGCTGTTCACGACTTGTAAATTGATCAGACATCACATCTCAACCTTTCGTGTTAAACCTTTTTCGAACGTAAATGTTGCTTGCTGTCATCCGAAAAATGAAGTGTCTCCACTACTTTAATATAATCAATTCTTGGCGAATATCCAAGTGTCATGAGGTGACCTGCTTCCATTAATTCATCTTTGCTAATGGATTTACGGCCGTTTTGCTGCTGCCGCTCCCAAAAGAAGAAGAGGTCAGTAGCGGACAAATAATAAACGGAACCAAATGCGGATATAATAACAAAACAAATACCGCCTTGCTTTTCAACCTGTTTCATATGCTCAATTTGATGGTCGTGGAAATTTTTGAGCGGAAACGAGGTGGTGCTTTTGGTTTCCTTTGCTTCAAAATCGATATAACGCCCTTTGTATACCCCGTTGTAGTCTGTTGTGGAGGATTGTTTAAAATAGGCTTCTTTAATGACAGCAGCGCTTCTTTTTGGATAATCCACATTGACAATTTGAACAGGGGTAGGCTTTTTATGAATGACTGCGATCCCGTTGACCAAATAGTACTGGTTCGTTTCATTTAAGTCAGCTTCAAGCGTCATCCCGCGGTTACTATAAGATGATTCGCCGCTGATTCTTTTTTTTGTCCCAATTTGTTGAATGGGCTGATACGATTTTCCGTTAGGATACCGAATCATCAAGTTTCAGCCTCCTTTTAATGCATTTTGTATTGGAGAGATCACCATGTTGTCACAACAAGAGCACATGATTACCCAGCATATTTTACATGAAACGAAAGCGAAAAATAAGGATAACCTGACAAGGACAAATGCGTACAAGCGCTTTTATGACCGTCATCCAGAGATGAAATGGTCTCTGCTTGCTTCTTTTGTCTCCAGAAATGCTGGATGGTCGATGACAGATTTAAAAGGCGAGCTCTTTCATCCGGGTTTAACGGATCAGCAAGGGCATCTGTTCTTTACAGCATATGAAAGAGCGAATTGGTTGATCTTTTCAGATGCTTACCCGCAGCTTCTCTTGTATGAATGGTCAAAAAGGTGCCGTAAACCTTTATTTCATCTGCTGCCCCATTTCGGTGTGTCTCGTTTTATGAGCGCTGAGTGGGAACGATTTTGGCAAACGCGTGACACAGAGCGACTGCTGCATGCACTCATCATAAATGAACAATATACTATACAATCTCCTATTATACAAAATCCTCTCCTGAAAAAGAATGTTTTTCACTCGATTCAATATCTTTTCAGCGAGTGGGCACATTTTCAAACCGTCGTTTTTCCGACAGTAGACGGGCATTTGTATGGGTTAACCATACGAAAGTTTTCCCAAGTAAAAGAGCGCATTACGTTAGGGAAAAAACTAGCAAAACTATTGTTTCGAGCCGATTTGTTTTCGGATTTTTATCATTTTTTGCATACCGTGCCGCATACGGGATCTCGATTTGATTTTGAACCGTTTTTAGGGATTGCGCGAAGGTCAAGCCCTTTCCTCAGAACGGTGTATCCAGTCATGACACATTCATTAGACGATCAAAGGGAAGATTGGTTTCAAAAGAAATTGAGTCCAGCCTTGTTTGAAGCAGAGCGTTTACCAAAACAAATTGAGCTGACCGACTGGTATTTTCATAAAAAAAGGCAGCTTCGTTTTCTTTTCTCATTAGAACACTATTTTTTGCATAAATAAAAAGCAGGGGGTACCTGCTTTTTTTACGTGGATGGACGGTTAGGGCCGCCGAGCTTTTTATCAAGCTGATCTGTACTGTTTTCTTTCCCTTTTGTTTTTTGCTCTTTTGGTGCTTGCTGCTTTTTCATGACATCTACCTCCTTTGTCCTTAGAATTTACACAATCGGACGCGATCATACAAAGAAGGACAAGCACGTGTCGAAATGGAAGAAATTGCGCTTATCTTCACTTAGATTGGCGATTTAGTTCTAGTTTTGTCATGTATGAAGGAGGGGGCAAAAGAAAAGAGAATGTAACGAGAGATGATAAAGGAGGAATCTGATGATGAGCGAATTTGTATCAAAAGAATCCATTATGCAGTTGTTAGAGGAAATTGAGCGAAAGATTGATGCGGTGGAAGAAGAACTGTCTTTAGCTGTCAAAAAAACAAAAAACGCTGCCGTAGAGGAGCAAGAACAAATCATTGACCGTCTTGAATCTGAAGTGAAGGAATGTGAATTGAAAATTCATGCAGCAGAGTATAAGCTGCAGGCAAGACCCGCATATCACGCCGGATAGCTTTTCTATTTGAGCAATAAGTAAACGTTTGATAGGATGGTTCATAGAGGTGAACACTTTGGATAATCAAACATTACTTAAACATACACAAGAGTTGATCACGTGGATCGAAGAAGCATACGAGCAGTACCTAAAGGGAAAGGCAGAAGAGGAATACCCAGTTTATGATTTTTACAACGATATTCAACCGGCCGTTGTCAAATTTGATCAGCAAATGGAAGAGTGGCTTACTGCTGCTACCTCATTTATTCATCAGGCCAAACCTAGATACTTACATCAAGAACAGCTTGAAGCCGTCCAAGAAAATGGAAAAGAGGTTGTGCTGCAATCTTATTTTGGCAAACAGCATGCACCTCGTGTGAAAAATTTAGTTGAGTCAGTGATTTATACACTGAACCTTTTAATAGAAGAAATCAACAAACGCAGCTGATGAAACAGGCTGCGTTTTTCTTATGGCTGCTGTAGGCACATCTTCTGCTTCCTGAACATAATATATCATTGACTTCAATATGTTTTCAGAGCGAGAGGAGCGAGATGCATGTTCCCTTATTCAAACCAACCATCTTATGAAATGAATCAATTTCAGCAACGGCCTTTTCCGTATCCAGATATGCAGCAACCTCCGCAGCCTCCAGAATATTTCATGCCCCCATATCAAGGTGAAATGAACCAGCCGCCTTCTGCGGGTTATCAGCCGCCTTTTGGATATCAGGAAAACTTCCAGCCTTATCAGCCGCAGCCTGAAGCAATGAATCAGCCGCAAATGCAGCCGCCGGGCATGATGCCTATGCAGCAGCCTATGAATCCTTATCCTTTGCCAAGGCCGCAAAAACAGCAATCATCTCAATTTAAAAGTGTGCTGTCACAATTTAAAAAAACGAATGGGCAATACGATTTTAATAAAATGTTTGATACTGCTGGACAAATGATGAGTACAATGAATCAAGTGGGCTCATTGGCGAAAGGATTTACTAGTATTTTTAAAGCATAGCAAAACCCAATAGATATACATCTATTGGGTTGTTTGTTTTGGCGCAGTCACACGAAGTGATTGATCTTTCCAAACGCTCTTCATATTGGTTTCATCTATTTTTGCAGGCATTAAAATGGTTTTGGTAAAACTTGAATAGGAGGAAGTCGTGTCTGTTTTGATTTTTTCCTGTACCGATAAGTGTAAATATTGCGCTTTCACTTCTAGTGCGATATCACCTTCGACAAAATGGTCTGGAAATCGAATCTCAATATATACATATTGATCATCTTCTGTCACATCAGTTGTAATGGATGCAAGTGAATGGCTCGTGGTCATCAGCGCCTCTGCACTATTTAAAATGTCGTGAAACGGCGATGATGCAAAAAATTGTTCAATTGCTTCATATAGAATGTCTTCATTTGCTAACAACTCGTGTTTCTTTTCACTTTCATGTTTCATTTGAATCACCTCTCATCTACAGCCTATGCAAAAGGGGCTCAGGCGGTTATCAATTGATGAGAGGAAAAAATTATGATTAAATAGTGTTGAATGAAGCAAGGTGTATGGGCGTGAAGGTTTATACGCTGAATAGATCTAGAAGCAAAGCTTGAAGGGAGCAAATGAACATTGCTGAAAAAATTATTCGGTTTCGGAAAAAACCAAGATGATGTAAAGGAAGAAGTCATTTATTCTCCAGTTGATGGAGAGTTAATGGATATGACCGATGTACCAGATCCCGTTTTTTCTCAAAAGATGATGGGAGACGGCGTAGCTGTAAAACCAAAAAACGGAACCATTGTGTCGCCAGTAGATGGTGAAATTATTCAACTCTTCCATACAAAACATGCAATTGGGATTCGAACACTCTCGGGGCTTGAGCTTCTGATTCATATCGGACTTGAAACGGTTGGATTAAATGGTGAAGGCTTTGAAGCACACATAAAAGAAGGGGATAAAGTGAAAGCAGGTGATCCTCTCATTACATGTGATTTAGCGCTGATTGAAGAAAAAGCGGCAAGCACAGTGACACCAATTGTCATCATGAATGGTGATTTAGTAGAACATCTTGACAAAGAACCTAAGGGCTCTGTAGAAAAGCAGACGTCCAAGCTTTTTACAGTGAAAATGAAATAATCCAAAAAAACTACCCTGAGTTGATAGGGTAGTTTTTTTATTGAGGAGATTAATCCTCCATTGGAACCCAGCCTTTACTTGCTTCCATGACAGTCCATAAACCCTCTGGAATCATGTACTTGTCTTTTTGACTGCGTTTAATGACGGTCTCAATCTCGTTTTCTCTGCCTTCTTTAATCTTTACTGCCCAATCGGGATCAACAATGACTTCTCTTGCAACAGCGATGAGTGGAATCCCTTGATTGTATGCATTCAGTGCATCCTCAGCTGTAATGACGCTGCCGACGCCGATGAGTGGAAGCGTGTCACCACAGCGCTCTTTTAATAACTCCATCCGCGTCTTACTTGTATCAGCACCACGTCTTGCCTTAGCGTCAATCTCCATTAAAGAAATATGCAAGTAATCAAGGTTTTTTGTCTTAAGTACGTCCACTAAAGTAAATGTTTCTGTCATGGTTAAACCAGGTGTTTCTGGTTCTTCAGGTGATAATCGATACCCAAAGATAAATGGTTTTGTTACATGCTCTTTGATTGCTTCTTTCACCGCATCTACAACTGCAATTGGAAATGCGAGACGTTTTTCTTCGCTTCCGCCCCATTGATCTGTACGCTGATTACTATGTGGGGAGTAGAATTGCTGTAATAAATATCCGTTCGCTCCATGGATTTCGATCCCATCAAATCCTGATTGGATTGCGCGCCTTGCTGCTTCTTTAAATGAGTCGATGATGTGAGGAATTTCTTCTTCTGTCAAAGCTCTCGCAATTTGTTTTCCATCTTTAAATACATCACTTGGCGCAACGACATCCCCGTTTGGGACTAAATGAGGGAGAGCCTGAGAGCCGCCATGATGAATTTGCATAATGGCTTTTGTTCCTTTCGCTTGAATCGCAGAAGCAAGCTTTTGAAGGCCAGGTATATCTTCATCCCTTGCAATAGAAGGCTGTCCTTCAAACGCCTTACCATCTGGCGTTACGTTTGCACATGCGGTGATGACCATGCCCATTTCGCTTGATCTAGCGGTAATAAAATCAATTTCTTCCTTTGAGATCGTGCCATCCTCATGAGAACCGAAGTGTGTCATTGGTGCAACGACTAAACGGCCATCAATAGAGGCACCCCCTGGGAATGTAAAAGGTTCAAATAAAGGCTTAAATTCGTTTTTCAATCTGATCATCTTCTTCCTTGATAAAATCATTTCACTATAGAAGTGTAATAGATATTGTTACAACACATCAAAATATTTGCTCACAAGCGGTGCATCAAAAAATTGCCGCCTAGTCATGCAAACAAATATTCGGTACACTAGAATGAGAGGTGGATACCAGATGAAGAAGAAAACAATGAACGAACTCATAGAAGATTTAAAAAAAGATGAACAGATTGAGCATTGGCATGAAATTGAAGCGAAGCCTGCACTGACTTCTTCAATTCCTGAAAGAGTAAATGACAGACTCAAAGTGGCGCTTGAAAAAAGAGGTGTGAGCGAACTGTACATTCATCAAAAGGAAGCCTTTGAACGTGTGATGGATGGTGAAAATGTGGTGACTGTGACACCTACAGCTTCAGGTAAAACGCTTTGCTACAATCTGCCAGTTCTTCAGTCGATCGCAGAAGATCAGACAAGCCGCTCCCTCTATTTATTTCCAACAAAAGCACTTGCGCAAGATCAAAAAAGTGAATTAAACGAAATCATTCATGAGATGGATGTTCCAATTCACAGTGAAACCTATGACGGGGACACCTCCTCAGCGATTCGCCAGCGCGTCAGACAGGCAGGACATATTGTCATCACAAATCCAGATATGCTGCACTCAGCGATTTTGCCTCACCATACGAAATGGGTCAGTTTATTTGAGAACTTAAAGTATATTGTCATTGATGAACTTCATACATACCGAGGCGTGTTTGGCAGTCATGTCGCCAATGTCATTCGTAGACTAAAGCGAATTTGTGCATTTTACGGAAGTGACCCGACCTTTATTTGTACATCAGCGACCATTGCGAATCCGAAAGAGCTCGCAGAGCAGCTGACCGGAAGCAAGGTGCATCTCATTGAACGAAACGGAGCACCTAGCGGTAAAAAGAATTTTGTCTTTTACAACCCGCCAGTCGTCAATAAGCCTTTAAATATTAGACAAAGTGCGGCCACTGTTGTGAATCAACTCGCTAAAACATTTTTAAAAGAAAAAATTCAAACGATTGTTTTTGCTAGAAGTAGGGTAAGAGTTGAAGTCATCCTAAGTCATATTCAAGAACTAGTGAAAAAAGAAATTGGTCCTAAATCGATCCGTGGTTATCGCGGGGGCTATTTGCCGAAAGAGCGGCGTATGATTGAAAAAGGCTTAAGGGAAGGAGACATTCTCGGTGTTGTCAGCACAAACGCACTAGAATTAGGAGTAGATATTGGACAGCTAAAAGTCTGTATCATGACCGGATATCCTGGCAGTGTAGCGAGTACGTGGCAGCAGGCTGGACGAGCTGGAAGGCGTCATGAGGAAGCACTCATTATCATGGTCGCAAGCTCATCGCCACTTGACCAATATATTGTCAGACACCCTGAATACTTCTTTAACAGACCACCTGAATCGGCAAGAATCAATCCTGAGAACCTTATCATCCTAGTCGATCATCTAAAATGTGCGTCCTACGAGCTACCGTTTCGAGAAGATGAACAGTTTGGCGGTATGGAAGTAGAAGAAATCTTGCAATACTTACATGAAGAAGGGGTTCTTCATTTCAGCGGGAACCGTTATTATTGGTCAGATCAATCGTTCCCGGCTCATGGCATCAGTCTGAGATCTGCAAGTCAGGAAAATGTCGTCATTGTCGATCAATCTGATGTAGCGAACGTTCGAATTATTGGGGAGATGGATCGATTCAGTGCGATGACCTTACTTCATGATGAAGCGATTTATTTACATGAAGGGGTTCAGTATCAAGTGGAAAAGCTAGATTATGAGCATCTTAAGGCTTATGTGAAACAAGTCGATGTAGAATATTATACAGATGCGAATTTAGCAGTTCAGCTCAAGGTGCTTGAAATTGATCAAACAACAGAGAAAGAGGCGGTATCTGTTCACTACGGTGATGTGACCGTCAATGCAATGCCGACTATTTTCAAAAAAATTCGATTATCAACCGGGGAAAATATCGGTTCCGGCCCGATTCACTTACCTGAAGAAGAGATTCATACGAGTGCTGCTTGGTTTGAATTACATGAAGCAGAGCGGACATTTGAAGAAAAAACACTTGAACAGCTCTTGCTCGGTATTGCCAATGTTCTTCAGCATATTGTTCCGGCGTTTGTCATGTGTGACCGTTCAGACATTCATGTCATTTCTCAAATAAAGGCAGCCCATAACGGGAAACCGACCGTATTTTTATATGATCATTACCCAGGTGGAATCGGTTTAAGTAAAGAGGTCCAGGCTCGCTTTGATGAAATTGCCCGTGCAGCCACTCAGCTGATTGAGCGATGCAGCTGCGAGAACGGCTGTCCATCTTGTATTGGCATGGAAATGAAAGAGATCGATGGAAAAAGCAGTATCATTCAATTGATGGCAGGATTTTAAGGAAAGGGGGAAAAGACGTACTCATGTCATTAAAAGGAAAATTAAACAGAATGAAAAAACACCTGTCGCACAATCAGTCAGATGAAAAGCGTGGGGCAGTAAAAGAGGGACAAACGCACACTGTGACGGCTGAAACCATACCATTTCTAAAAGAGTGGGGGGAATTAGGTGCAGCTCCTTACTACTTTGAAGACTCTTTCTGCCTCATTCGGGAAGTGACCTATCCACTTGACCATCAGCATGGGCGATATTCATTTGCAGAACTGCCGGAGATGGTGAGTGCATGGAACAAAAGTGAGATTCAGCATTCTCTTTCTGCAAAAGGCTACAAGCCTCACGAGCTATTTTTCTTCGATACAGAAACAACAGGACTATCTGGCGGAACGGGAAATATGATTTTTCTGCTTGGGCATGCGAGAGTTTATTCAGATAAAGTGGTGGTAAAACAACATTTGCTCACGAATCCAGGAAATGAAGCGGCACTTTACAATAGCTTTCTTAGTGAGGTGGATGTTGAATCGCTAGTGACATATAATGGAAAATCATTTGATTGGCCTCAAGTCAAAACGAGGCATACATTATTACGCGATCAAATACCTGCTCTACCTGAATTTGGTCATTTTGACCTTCTGCATGGGTCAAGGAGATTGTGGAAACATAAATATGAGCGTATGGCTCTTTCGGTTGTAGAAAAAGAGGAACTGCACGTCAATCGAGAGGGAGATACACCGGGGTTCCTCGCACCAATGATCTATTTTCACTTTTTAAAGGAACAAAACCCGAAACTGATTGAAGGAATTTTGACTCACAATGAACTTGATGTCTTATCGTTAATCAGTCTCTACATTCATTTGTCTAAAAAAATCTTATCCAAAGATGCGGTGAAGGAAGACGATGAGAAATATGCATTAGCTAAGTGGCATCTTGCTCACCGTGATGTGCAGGAAGCAACAAAGCACCTGCAAGAATTAACGGGAGCAGCGTTTGAGCATGCGGATCAAGCAGCTTATGATCTATCGTTACAGTACAAGCGATTAAAACAATGGGATAAAGCGGCATGCATATGGAGACGTCTATTTGAATCAAGTGATGTTCATTTAAGATTAAAAGCGGGTGTAGAGCTTGCAAAGTATGAAGAACACCGTCAAAAAGATCCAAAAGCAGCCCTTTCCATTACCCAAACATTGTTATCACAATCGTCTTTAAGTGAACGAGACATTGTGGAACTTGACAAGCGAGAAAAGCGGCTCTTAAGAAAAGCTGGGCAATGAAATTATTGCCTGGGAAAGCGCAAAAAAAGACAACGTTCGGCTCTCGGCCGAAAATAAAAATTGTTTAGCACTTTTATTGTAGAAAAGTCACGAATCCTGTAAAATAACGTTAGATATTGAATGAGGAGCGTAGAGCATGTATAAGGGTCTTTTCTACTTGTTTTTTCTTGTTGTCATATTGGTCGCGTTTGTGTTTTCAAACTATAAAGATGTTTTTCTTGCAAACTTTTAAAATAGGTTAATGCATTAGTACATGTACACCTCTTGATTCATACATTATTAATGTAAGAAAATCAAGGAGAGGGGAATGCTACATGTACCATCATCATCATTGCAATCCAAATGTTACACAGCCAATTGTACATCCAACGAATCACTGCTGTACGCACAGTGAGTCAACTACAATTGTGCCGCACATCCACCCGCAGCATGTAACAAATGTTCATCACCAAAATTTCCAACATGTTCACTACTTCCCGCATACGTTTTCTCAGGTGGACCCGGCAACACATCAACACTTTAACTGCGGTGGACCTTGCTGTAACAGATAAAGTGAAATGGGACTTTTATAAGTCCCTTTTTTTAAAAGCAGGTGAAAAAATGAAAATTATTGCTGTCACAGGGTACAAGCCATTTGAGCTTGGGATCTTCAAACAAGACGAGCCTGCACTTCAATACATAAAAGCGGAACTTCGGAAAAGGCTGACGGCACTCATTGAAGACGGGCTGGAATGGGTGCTCATTTCAGGTCAGTTAGGGGCAGAAATATGGACAGCTGAAGTGGTCTTTGAGCTTCAAGAGGAGTTTCCAGATTTAAAACTTGCTGTCATTACACCATTTTATGAACAGGAAGAGCGCTGGAATGAACAAAATAAAGAGCTGTATGAAGGCGTTCTTGCACAAGCTGATTTTGTAGAAAGTGTCACGCATAGACCGTATGAAAGTCCGGCACAATTTAAACAAAAGAACCGCTTTTTTATTGAAAAAACGGACGGCCTTCTCGTCTTATATGATCCCGAGCACGAAGGCTCGCCAAAATATATGATCAAAGAAGCTGAAACCTATACCGACTACCCAATTATGTATATCACAATGGATGATTTAAGAGCACAGGTTGAGGCGGAAGATCCGTTTTTTGACTAAAAGCAAGAGAAAATTTGACAACGTCACGTATTTCTGAAAAAATATACTATGAATTCACGATATGAGGTGAAAAAGATGCTTGCTGATAAAGTAAAGCTTTCTGCGAAAGAAATTTTAGAAAAAGAATTTAAAACAGGTGTCCGAGGGTATAAACAAGAAGAAGTCGATAAATTTCTAGATATGGTCATTAAAGACTATGAGACATTCCATCAAGAAATTGAAAAACTCCAACAAGAAAACCTTCACTTGTCAAAACAGCTTGAAGAAGCGGTTGAGCAAGGGAAAAGACAGCCTGCACAGTCCAATACAACAAACTTTGATATTTTAAAAAGACTATCTAATCTTGAGAAACACGTTTTCGGCAGCAAACTTTATGATTGAGTAATACCAAAAAAGCTTGTGTCAGATGACATTGTCGTTTATAATAACGCATGTTGATTAACGTTCGGGTAATCGCTGTAATGCTTTGACATTGCAGAGGAAAGTCCATGCTCGCACGGTGCTGAGATGCCCGTAGTGTTCGTGCCTGGCGAAAAAATAAGCCAGGGCAGCCTGGGAAAGGCTGACGGCAGGAAAAATGCCTACGTCCTTTTAGGATATGGCAAAGTATCCTTGAAAGTGCCACAGTGACGAAGTCTCACTAGAAATGGTGAGAGTGGAACGCGGTAAACCCCTCGAGCGAGAAACCCAAACTTGGTAGGGGAACTTTCTCAAAGGAACCAAACGGAGAGAAGGACAGAGAATTCTGTAGATAGATGATTACCACCTGAGTACGAGGTTTTTGCCGTTTGCAGTACGATGGAACAAAACATGGCTTACAGAACGTTATATCCGTTATCATAAACATGATGAAATCAAAGCTCTCCTATTTCTACATATGGAGAGCTTTTATCTTGATTAAGAAAAGAACGAGAAAACAGGTGATAAACAAATGAAAACCTATACACTCATCGCAACAGCGCCAATGGGAATTGAAGCGATTGTTGCAAAAGAAGTAAGAGACCTTGGGTATGAGTGCACTGTAGATAACGGAAAAGTCATTTTTCAAGGAGATGCACTTGCCATTTGCCGTGCGAATCTATGGCTGCGTACAGCAGACCGGATCAAGGTCCAAGTTGCTGAATTTTCGGCTAGAACATTCGACGAGCTTTTTGAGCAGACTAAAGCCATTGACTGGGCCGCATTTTTACCGAAAAATAGCACATTTCCCGTCATTGGTAAATCTGTTAAATCTCAGCTTGCCAGTGTGCCGGATTGTCAGCGCATCGTCAAAAAGGCTATCGCGCAAAAACTTAGATCATCTTACAACATACAGTCTGAATGGCTAGAAGAGACAGGCCCTGAATACAAAATCGAGGTAGCGCTTTTAAAAGATAAAGTATTGCTGACGCTTGATACGTCTGGTGTGGGTCTTCATAAACGTGGATACCGTGCAGATCAAGGGGGCGCGCCGATTAAAGAAACCCTTGCAGCGGCGCTTGTCTTATTAACGAACTGGACACCTGACCGTCCGTTTGTCGATCCTTTTTGCGGATCAGGAACAATTGCTATTGAAGCAGCGATGATTGGACAAAACATTGCCCCTGGATTTAACCGTGAGTTCGCATCTGAATCATGGGAATGGATCGGTGAGGACGTTTGGAACAAAGCACGCCTTGAAGTAGAAGAAAAGGCGAATTATGATCAGCCGCTTCACATTATCGCGAGCGATATTGATCATCGTATGGTAGAGATTGCGAAACTGAACGCAGAAGAAGCTGGTCTTAGTGAACTGATTCAATTTAAGCAAATGCAAGTGAAAGACTTTCAAACAAAAGATGAGTATGGTGTGATTGTCGGAAATCCGCCTTACGGTGAACGTCTCAGCGATAAGCCAGCTGTGGAAAAAATGTATCAAGGCATGGGCGAAGCATTGAAAAACTTAGATACGTGGTCCATTTACATTTTAACGTCACATGAAAAATTCGAAGAGTGTTTCGGAAGAAAAGCGACGAAAAAGAGAAAACTGTTTAATGGATTTATTAAAACAGACTATTATCAATACTGGGGAAAACGCCGGCCTAGGAAGCAAACAACTGAATCGTAACAAATGTCCACACCACGAGAAGGTGTGGATTTTTTTATGCTAAAAAGGTATAAGTCTTGACGGGACGGAATAAACTGAACTTGATTTTAAAAAAAGAGGTGTCTTCATGATTCATTATGATCAATTTCAGTTAATTCAAAAAGCACTCGCTTCAACAGCCCGAGAAATAGAAGGGATTAAAACAGGACAATCTGTTAAACTTACGGCAGCCATCGAGAACTTAGCAATGGCTCAAAACTACATAGACCATTCAGAGCACGCATTTTTAATGAAGGAAAGCTACCAGCATCGCCTGCGCTCTTAAAAAAAGATTGTCATACCCCAGCATAAATGTTACTATTGAATGTCTGAATGATTCAAAAGTTGGGGGTTGAAGCAGGTGACAGCATCTCGTTTGCCTTTTTCATTAACAAAAGAACATAATTTTTACAAAGAACTGGGCAACTGGATTGGTGATGTGTTTTATGACATTTTGCCAGAAAAGGGCTTTGATCTTCGAGATGAACAAATATTCATGGCTTTTCAGTTAGAAAGAGCCTTTAAAGAAAAAAGTGTGATGTTTGCCGAAGCTGGGGTAGGCACAGGCAAAACAATCGTTTATCTTTTATTTGCGGTCACATATGCAAGATATACAGGGAAACCTGCGATCATTGCATGTGCAGATGAAACGTTAATTGAACAGCTGGTCAAACAAGAAGGTGATATCTATAAAATTGCCAATCACCTTGATATTCAAATAGATGCGAGATTAAGTAAATCGCATGATCAATATTTATGCTTAAAGAAACTAGAGAAAACGATGCAACGTGAAGATGATGAGAAGTGGCTCGACATTTATGAATCGCTTCCTTCATTTGTTCATGAATCTCATGGGATGCAGACATTTTATCCGTATGGTGATCGAAAAGAGTATCCAGAATTAACAAATGATGAGTGGTCAAGAATTGGTTATGACTCTTTTCAGGACTGCTTAACGTGCGACATGCGGCACCGCTGTGGCTTGAATTTATCAAGAGACCATTACCGAAAAGCAACAGACCTCATCATTTGTTCTCATGACTTTTACATGGAGCATGTATGGACAAAGGAGTCACGTAAACGTGAAGGACAGCTGCCGCTCCTTCCTGAGCATAGCTCTGTTGTATTTGATGAAGGGCATCTTCTTGAGTTTGCAGCACAAAAAGCGCTAACATACCGAGTGAAACAATCAACACTTGAGACGTTTTTGGAGCGTCTTTTGCAAAATGATATTCGTGAAGAGTTTGCAGAGCTTGTTGAAGATGCACTTGCAACAAACGATCAGTTCTTTTATCTCTTAAAAACGAATGCCAAAGAAATCAAAGGATCACACCGTCTTGAAATTGGTCGTGTAGATGAGGTAAAGCGTTCAGCAAGTGAATTATGTGATTTGCTTGAGAAGATTGGAGAAGCGCTCGTATTTGAATCAGAGATGTACACAATTGATCAATACGAATTGTCTGTTGTGGAAGAGTACATTGAACAGATGGCGTATTCTTTGTCGCTTTATCAGAAAAATGCCATTAGCTGGCTGGAGAAGCAGGAATTAGATACCACCTTTGTCGTCATGCCAAAAACGGTAGCAGAAGTTCTCGGTGAAAAGGTATTTTCGCAAAAAATCCCTTATATTTTCTCATCTGCTACGTTGTCTGAAAATCAATCATTTGATTATTTAGCTGAAAGCCTTGGGATCAAAGATTATTTATCCATGAGTGTGGCTTCGCCGTATGATTATGAGGAGCAAATGCAAATGTATTTCCACGGAATTCAGCAGCCAATGACAGAGTCAGCTGTAAAAGGTCAGCACGTGCTATCTCAGGTGAAAGAAAATGGCGGTCGATCTCTTATTTTATTCCCTTCATTTGATGAACTGCATGTATTTAGAAAGCAGCTCGAAGCATCAAATGAATCACTGCCTTTCCATGTGTATTTTGAAGGAGACGAGGAGATCAGTACCATTGTTCAAAAGTTCCAAGCGGATGAAACATCTGTGTTATGTTCCGTTCACTTGTGGGAAGGGCTGGATATTCCAGGACAGTCTCTAACAAATGTGGTCATTTGGGGACTTCCATATCCACCGCATGACCCAGTATTTGAAGCAAAACGGAATGAAGCGAAAGATGCATTTACTGAAGTGGATCTTCCGTACATGTTGCTTCGTCTAAGGCAGGGCATTGGGAGACTGATTCGGACAAGCCAAGATGCTGGCAGCATTCATATTTACTTTGGCAGTCAGAAAGATATTGAGCTGCAAAGTAAAATTGAATCCGTTCTTCCAGTAAGGCCAGTGATCTCTTAATGATAGAAAACCATTCAATAAGAGGAGGATACGATCAGCGTATCCTCCTTTTTCATTGACAAAAGAACATTTATTGAAGTAGCCTTGAAACGTACATACATATTTTATTGATTGGGGGAACGAACGCATGAGTCTTGAATCAAAAGAGAAAGCGTTTTATCAATTACTAGGAAAAATCGCCCATTATACAGAGGCGCTTCATTTACTTTATTGGGACTCTCGAACACAAGCGCCTAAAAAAAGCGCTGATTTCAGAGCAGAAACCATCGGTCAATTATCCAGCGATATCTTTAATATGAAGACTTCTGATGAAATGAGAGATCTTCTTGAAGCATTAAATAAAGAGAAAGAAAAGCTGTCAAAAGACACGCAGAAGGCACTCGAATTATCGCAAAAAGAATATGATGAAAACAGCAAAATTCCAAAAGAAGAATTTAAAGAATACTCCATTCTACAATCAAAAGCAGAGCATGTTTGGGTAGAAGCAAGGGAGAAATCAGATTTTTCACTCTTTGCACCCTATTTAAAACAGCTGATTGATTTTAACAAGCGTTTCATTCAGTACTGGGGCGTGAAAAAAACACCATATGATGTGCTGCTCAATAATTACGAGCCGGATATGACGGTTGAACAACTCGATCAAAAATTCGGTGCACTTCGAGACGCCATCGTTCCTCTCGTGAAAAAAATTGAAGCTTCGCCAAATAAACCGGATACTTCGTTTTTATCGAAAAGCTTCCCGATCGACAAACAAAAAGAGCTGAGTCTCTTTTTCTTAAAAGAGTTAGGGTATGACTTTGACGCAGGACGACTTGATACAACGGTTCATCCATTTGCTGTGACATTAAGCAGAGGGGATGTACGTGTGACGACGCGTTATGATGAGCACGATTTTCGAATGGCGATCTTTGGCACCATTCACGAATGCGGCCACGCCATTTATGAACAAAATATTGATGAGGCACTGAGCGGAACGCTCTTATGTGACGGCACATCAATGGGTATTCATGAATCACAGTCTCTTTTCTTTGAGAATTTTATCGGCAGACATGAAGATTTCTGGAAAACGTATTATCAAAAGCTGCAAGAGGCATCTCCTGAACAATTTAAAGATGTCACTTTAGAAGAATTTGTGCATGCGGTGAATGAATCGAAGCCGACTTACATTCGAATTGAAGCAGATGAACTCACGTATCCGCTTCATATTATTATTCGCTATGAAATTGAAAAAGCCATTTTCAATGAAGAAGTAGCCGTTGAAGACTTGCCAGCGTTATGGAATGAAAAATATAAAGCATATCTTGGCATTACGCCGCCTAACGATGCGCTTGGTATTTTGCAGGATGTTCACTGGTCAGATGGTAGTTTTGGTTATTTCCCTTCATATGCACTTGGTTATATGTATGCGGCGCAATTAAAGCAGCAAATGATCAAAGATTTACCGAATTTTGATGAACTGATTCAAAATGGGTCTTTTGCACCGATAAAAGAATGGCTAACTGAACATGTCCACAAGCATGGAAAACGGAAAAAGCCATCTGAGATCATTCAAGACGCAACTGGTGAAGAATTAAATGTTCAATACTTAATTGATTATTTAACAGATAAGTACACGAAACTATATTTATCATAAATGAAAGGCACCCTTTGATCAGAAGGGTGCTTCAGCGTGTAGACAAACCCTCGCATTCGTTGTCAGGGTCTGCGCGCCGGTGCTCACGAATGTTAAATTCGCTCTGCTCCGGTGCTCGCCCTTCCTAGACTGCAAAGGTTTTCTATCACGCTGAAAAGAAGACAAAGGGCTAAAATAAAGTTCATTTTAGCCCTTTGTCAACAATCTGAGGAACCCTTTAATCAGAAGGGTGCTTTTTTGCTGCTTGAATATTCTAAAAACGAACGTTTAAAGCTTAATGATTATTTAAGTTCGGTATTTTTCTAGAAAAGTGCTTTCCAAGCGTCTGAAATCTTGTTATAATTTGAACACTATGAAACACTCATATAATCGCGTGATGAAGGCACGCAAGTTTCTACCGGACACCGATACCGTCCGACTATGAGTGAGCAAAATGAAACAGCTTTTGTATGAGCTGAAGATCCCGTGGATCGTTTTCGCATTGCTTGCTCCTTAATGGACAGCAATGCTTTTTTTATGCAAAAAAATGAAAGTTGCTAATATGCTGGGAGGAAGAATGATGGAATTGTTACGTCAAAAGATCGAGAACGAAGGAATCGTTCTGTCAAATCAAGTGCTAAAGGTAGATGCTTTTTTAAATCATCAAATTGACCCTGTGTTAATGCATGAGATCGGTCAAGAGTTTGCTAGATTATTTAAGAATGATGGAATTACTAAAATTATCACAATCGAATCTTCTGGTATTGCACCTGCTGTCATGGCTGGACTTGCCCTTCATGTGCCAGTTGTTTTTGCCCGAAAGCGGCAATCACTGACTTTAACGGATAACCTTTTGACAGCAAGTGTGTATTCTTTTACCAAAAAAGTAGAAAGTACGATCGCCGTCTCTAACACGCACCTTAGTGAGGATGATTGTGTGTTAATCATCGACGACTTTTTAGCAAATGGAGAAGCCGCTAAGGGACTAGCTGCAATCGCAAAGCAAGCGAAAGCAAAAGTAGCTGGTTTTGGAATTGTTATCGAGAAATCATTCCAGCCTGGAAGAAAAGAGCTTGTGCAAATGGGCTATAGAGTCGAGTCACTCGCACGTATCGAATCGCTTGAGGAAGGAAAAGTCACGTTTGTACGCGAGGTACAATCATGAGTGCCACTAAAAAAGCCAAAACCCTTTCGCTAGGGATACAGCATGTACTGGCGATGTATGCAGGTGCGGTTCTTGTCCCGCTCATTGTTGGAGATGCGCTTGGGCTCACGCCAGCCCAGCTGACGTACTTAATTTCGGCAGATATTTTCATGTGCGGTGCCGCCACACTGCTTCAAGTATGGAAAAACCGCTTTTTTGGCATCGGTTTGCCTGTTGTACTAGGCTGTACATTTACTGCGGTCTCTCCTATGATTGCGATTGGCTCTAAATATGGAATTTCGTCTATATATGGAAGTATTATCGCCGCAGGGTGTATTGTCATTGCTCTTTCATTTTTCTTTGGGAAGCTTGTGAAATTCTTCCCGCCCGTTGTCACAGGTTCCGTCGTCACGATCATTGGAATTACCTTAATTCCGGTAGCCATGAACAATATGGCAGGTGGTGAAGGAAGTGCAGACTATGGTTCTTTTGAGAATCTTGGACTTGCTTTTCTAGTGTTGTTTATTATTGTCCTTCTCTACCGATTTACAAAGGGATTCATGAAGGCCATTGCTATCTTAATCGGCATTCTACTTGGGACAGCAGTTGCTGCTTTCTTAGGGAAGGTGGAGACGGCAGAAGTGGCGAATGCACAAGTTTTCCGCATCATTGAGCCTTTTTACTTTGGGTTGCCTACTTTTGAATTTGCACCAATCATGACAATGACATTAGTGGCCATTGTGTCATTAGTCGAATCAACGGGTGTATACTTTGCGCTCGGAGATTTAACGAATCGTTCATTAAAAGAGAAGGATTTAGCAAAGGGATATCGTGCAGAGGGAATTGCCGTCTTATTAGGCGGTATCTTCAACGCTTTTCCATACACAGCTTACTCTCAAAACGTTGGATTGATCCAATTAACAGGTGTGAAGAAAAATCAGGTCATTGTGGTGACAGGTGTATTATTAATGGTATTTGGCCTTTTTCCTAAAATCGCGGCATTTACAACGATTATTCCTAAATCCGTTCTAGGCGGTGCAATGGTCGCCATGTTTGGCATGGTCATTGCGTACGGGATTAAAATGCTCTCACGCGTCGATTTTGCCAAACAGGAAAACTTACTCATTGTCGCATGCTCAGTTGGCATCGGGCTCGGAGTGACGGTGGTACCGCAAATGTTTGATCATTTGCCAGAATCGATTAAATTGTTAACAAGTAACGGAATTGTCGCCGGAAGCTTTACCGCTATTTTGCTTCATATTATTTATCACATGCTTCCTTTTAAAAAAGAAACAGAGCAGGAGCTAATGGAAGAACCTAAGCAATCTGTTATGTAAACACTTCTCTTTGGAGAGCTGAAAGCCCGCATCCTTTGGATACGGGCTTGTTGTGATTAGTGCCATTAATGTTGTACCGGCGGCATTGTTTCGTTAATGACTGCAAAAGTATAGCCCCTTGCTTTTAGTTGTGTAATCAGGTTATCTAAATAGTTCGTGGTAGAGGGTTGATCATGCATTAAAATAACTTTTGGTTCCCATGGTTTATTTTTCTCAAACATTTGCAGTTGATTCAATACCTCTTGAACATATTGTGAGTTTTTATATCTCCAGTCAAGGCTATCAATCGTCCAATCCCAGTAAATAAAGCCATTTTGGTTTAAACGTACTTTTTGATCATATGTTAAATTTGGAACACTGCCATAAGGTGTTCTCACAAGACGGGTGTAAACGCCTGTAACAGAAGCAAGAATGAGCTGAGCTTCTTTCATTTCATTTGCGGGAGACTCACTGTTCTGGTAAAAGCGGTTTATATCATGCGTCATGCCATGAAGCCCTAATTGATGTCCTTCTTGATAAAGTCTTTTCACCGCTGCTTGGTGAGCTTGGATTTGCGGTCCAAGCATGAAGAATGTCGCCTTCACTTGATGTGCTTTTAAGACATTTAACAGCTGATTTGATGTAGCAGAAGGGCCATCATCAAATGTTAAAAAGACCGTTTTATTCGTTGTCTGTTGGTTTGGATTGGTCCTAAATTGTTGATCCAATGTTCTTGTAGAATGATCTTTTGCTTTCAGACTGATACTTGTGTCTCGGAAGTCACTGCTAGTAACAATTTTTGCTTGCCCATTTGTCGCCTGCAAATGGGGTTTAGACATATCCCAGATAAAAACGAGAAACAGTGTAAGAAGCACTAAACCAATTATCTTCGAGAGAAATATCGTGCTGTAGGGTGTCTGTTTTTTGGACACCTTTTTCATGACAATCACTCCAGTCAATTAAATTTTGTGCCGAATCATGTAGTAGATTCTGTCTTTTTTCACTGTTTTTCATGGTGTTCATATTGATTAAGTATACAGGAAAAAAACACCTTTTTATATATAGTTATCAAATAAATTAGAATTTTATGGTTATTTATTTGTGTTGATCAGAAAAAAGGTGATCCATTCATTTTTAAATGAAATAATTCTGAATAATGATCGAAACGTTGGTATAAGTACGCTAAGATAGCAACAGATTTAACCATTAATGCGAAGTGAAAGGAGATTCCGTATGAAAGTGTTGTAAAATGACGATTTCATTGAAAAAAGGATGCTCATGTGGATATTGGAGATAGAGGCTATCAAACGCGAAATACATAGAGAAAAGCTCTTACCCTACAAAATAAAGAAGAAACAAAAGAAAGCAAAGTCAGTACAACTGAATCAGAGATTGGCTACTATGTAAAAGGTGAACGTGAAAAGTCATTTGCTTATTCCTTTCATACAGCACTTTTACTTGAAGTAAAGGTGGGGTTTGTCTACGGTCTGCACTTCTCATTTGAGAGGTGTTTTTTTGCATAAAGCTATGTTAAATAACTCTATTAAAATTGCATAAAAAAAGCAGGTTCGCTTGGCTTGGAACGAACCTGTGAAGGAGGAAAACTACATCATGTTTTCACCTATATTATCCAATATTTATCAATTGTCGTCAAGACAAAAAGTTAGACGGAGGAAAATATTTTGACTGAATTGTGTCGTTTTGGCATGTATATCCTTTTTTTGATTGGGGATATTAACCGAAAAAAGAGGTGAAGCCGATGGCATACATTCTTTCAGTTGGAACCAGTCTGCCAAAACATCATGTGGATCAGCAAGCAGCTGCTCAATTTGCAAGGTCTCAATTTAAACGATCGTTTAAAGATATTGATCGGCTATTAAAAGCTTTTAATAATGGCGAAATAGAGAGCAGGCAGTTTGTACAGCCTATTGATTGGTATCAAGAACATCACTCTTTTGAAGAGAAAAACAACCTCTATATCGAAAAAGCATTGGCACATGCGAAAGAAGCCGTTTTTCACTGTCTGCATGAAACAGCGTTCCTTACAATGCCAGTTCCTTTTGATGAGATTGATGCTTTGTTTTTCATCTCCAGTACAGGGTTATCAACACCAAGTCTTGATGCAAAGCTGATGAATGTTCTTCCATTTTCTCCTTATACGAAACGAGTGCCAATTTGGGGGTTAGGATGCGGGGGCGGGGCGGCAGGCTTATCTCGAGCTTATGAATACATCAGGGCGTATCCAGAAGCGAAAGTGCTCGTTGTTGCCTGCGAGCTTTGCAGCCTCACTTTTCAGCCGCAAGATCAATCAAAAAGCAATTTAATTGGAACCTCGCTGTTCGGTGATGGGACTGCGGCCGTTCTTTTAACTGGAGAAAAGGCTGCCTCTAAGTATATGCGGTTAAAAACAGTACCTAAAGTGCTTGGCACGCAGTCAGTGACCATGAAAGATTCTGAGGATGTGATGGGATGGGATTTTACCGCCGACGGATTTCGGGTCATCTTCTCACGTGACATTCCATCCATCATTTCTGGGTGGTTAAAAGAGCAAGTGGATCAATTTTTACATCAGCTAGGGTTTTCAACAGAGGATGTATCCGTTTTTCTTGCTCACCCTGGAGGAAAAAAAGTGATTGATGCCTATCTTGAAAGCTTATCTTTACAAGAGCATCAGCTATTTTCTTCAAAAGAGGTTCTGAAACAGCATGGAAACATGTCCTCTGCCACCGTTTTATATGTCATGAAGCATTTTCTTGAACATCAGTCACTAGATGCAGGACAGGTGGGGCTTTGCGGAGCACTTGGTCCAGGCTTTTCGTCAGAATTATTGCTCATGAAATGGGAGGGGCTCTCGTGATGGTTTTCTGGATAGTGATTGGCATTTTCATTTGTCAGCGCCTCATTGAAGTGCTTGTGGCGAAAAGAAATGAAAAGAAGGTGAAGGCGATTGGAGCAATTGAATTTGGTGCAAGCCATTATCCTTATATGGTCGCTATGCATGCAGCTTTTTTCCTCTCGCTTATTGGAGAGACATGGTTGCTGCATCGTCAACCGTCTTGTTTTTTCCTATTGCTGCTTGTGTTTCTGCTTGCTACCCAGGTGATTCGGTACTGGGCACTATGTTCACTTGGGACGTTTTGGAATACAAAAATCTTAGTCGTTCCAAATGCGATGATTGTGAAAAAGGGGCCGTATCGCTGGTTAAAGCATCCTAACTATGTGGTGGTGGCGATTGAACTGATGTTCATTCCGCTGCTATTTAACGCATTTATTACTGCCATTTTGTTTACGTGTTTAAATGGATGGATGATGATGGTCAGAATTCAAACAGAAGAAAAAGCACTGAATCAGTATTTACTAAATTAATATTGAAAATCATTATCAATTGTGCTACACTTTCATTAATGATAAACATTCTCAATCATGAAGGATGGACGGTGATCACATGACAATGATTTTCTTACTCGGTACGGTCTGTGTATACAGCTTATTGATTGGCTTCGTATTAAAAGGTGTTTCAAAAAAATCTGCTTCCTGATTGCAGTCCATTGCGACTGATCGGGCAGCAGATTTTTTTATTTCCTCAGATGAGAAGAAAAATCTCTTTATTTTGTGTAAAATGGTACACATACATAACTGACTTTTCTAAAAACAAAGGGGTTTATCGTCATGAAAGACTTGTCTATTCGAGATTCGCTCGTTCAAACTACAGGTGCTTTGTATCAAAGCCTTCTGAAAAGGGATGATCACGAGCGCGCAGCCAAACTTGCATCTATTATGAAAAAGGAAGCTGAAGAAGAAGTATATATCGCATTTACCGGCCACTATTCTGCTGGTAAGTCATCACTAGTGAATCATCTTCTTCATGATCACATCCTGCCCACAAGCCCAATTCCAACGAGTGCAAACTTGGTTGTTGTCAGGAAAGGGGTCAGTGAAGTTCAGCTCCATACGTCTGATGGACGTTTTGCAAAAATGAGCGGTTCTTATGATAAAGAAGCGGTGCAGCGTTTTTGTAAAGATGGGGAACAAATTGAGATGGTGGAAATTAGCGGTGATTATAGTGGACTTGAAGAAAAAGTGGCACTCATTGATACACCGGGAATTGATTCAACGGATCATGCGCACTTTTTATCCGCTGCTTCTATTCTTCATCAAGCGGATGCTCTTTTTTATGTCGTTCATTATAACCATGTCCATTCTGAAGAAAACATTCGCTTCATTCGCTCGATTAAGGAGAAAGTGCCCAATCTTTATTTCATCGTCAATCAAGTGGATCGGCATGATGAACAAGAGACAACTTTTGAAAACTACAAAAAACAAGTCGTTGAGATGCTTTTAAAAGAAGGCATTGAAGAAGAACATCTATATTTTACTTCTGTGACGGATGAGGCACACCCAAAAAACGAAATGATCCGTTTAGTGAAGAAACTACAAGAATTACAAACCATGCCTAAAGCATCACTTCGAGCCTATACAGAGCAGAAAATCGAACATGTTTTAAAAGAACATATAGACTCGTTAAAAGAAGAACTGCATGAAGAGGACCTTGATAAGCAGCTTCAAGAAAAAAGGAATGAAGTGAAAGAACTAGAAGAGAAACGCCGATTTATTGAAAATGGTGCAAAGCAGGTAGAAGATGAAGTGTCTTCTGAAGTAGAGAACATCTTAAAAAATGCAAACCTCACGCCATTTAAGATGCGAGAGCTTGCAAGTGACTATATCGAATCAAAAGCACCTGGCTTTAAAGTAGGTTTACTTTTTGCAAAAAATAAAACCGAGCAGGAAAAGGAAAAGCGGGCAAATGATTTCTTAGCAGATGTAAAAAAGAGAATGAAAGCGGAAGTTGACTGGCACATTGCCGAGCTCCTCAAAAAAGAAATAAAACAGCATCAGCTTGGGGAAGCGTTATTAGACAAAGCCATGGCATTTGAGACACCTATTGAAGAATCCCTGCTTGAAAAGGTCATTCACCAAGGGGCAACTTTTTCTAACGAATATGTTCTTCAATATGCTAAAGATGCTGGTGAAGCATTGAAAAGACAGGCGAAACAGCAAGCACTTCAATTGATTGAACAGATGATTGAAACCTTGAAAGACCAGCTCAAGAATGAACAGGAGAAGCAAGAGGAAAAACGGGAGCAAGCGAAACAAGAGCTTCAGAGCCTTGAGGGGTATAACGAAAAAAATGAACAAATAAGACAGGATATTCAGCATTTATGGGATATTTGGCAAAACGGAACGGATGAGCATATCCCAGGCGACTGGTTTTATGCGAAAAAGCAATGGATGCAGCACGACCAACTGGAGAAGAATCGCGCATCAATTCATGTTGAAGAGAGCGATCAAGCTGCTGAACGGACAAAGCGCGATCAATACCGTCAATCGCAGCATTTAACAACAGCACAATCGATTGCACAATTTAAAGAGCTTTCCCGCATTTTATCGCCTTTAGATATTCTAAAGTCTCAAAGAGATTCCTTTGAAAAACGAACAGAACGGCTACAGGCAAAAGAATTTACACTCGCTTTATTTGGCGCTTTTAGTTCTGGAAAATCTTCTTTTGCCAATGCGCTTGTTGGACGGAAGGTGTTACCATCATCTCCTACGCCAACAACTGCAACAATTAACAAACTGACACGACCTACGGAAGATCATCCTCATGAAAGTGTCAAAGTGGTGTTTAAAACCAAGCAGGACATTCTAGAGGAACTCGATCAGATTCTTGGATTTTCGATCACAACAGAAAAAGGAGATTCGTTTAAGGCAAAGCTGGAAAGAGTGCTGAAAAAACGGCAGCTCGAACAGGATCACCGAATCATTGTAGAACATTTTCTACAAGCATATGCCAAGTTTCATGATGACATTGACAACCAAACCAATTTACATGTCACACTTCAAGAATTAAAGCCTTATGTAGCGGAAGAATCTGTTTCTTGTGTGGTGAAGGAAGTGACGGTGTATTTAAGTACACCTCTGACAGATAAAGGGCTGACGATTGTCGATACACCAGGTGCTAGCAGTATGAATAAGCGTCATACAGAAATCGCCTTCCAGTATATGAAGGATGCAGACGCCCTTCTTTATTTAACGTATTATCAGCATTCTTTCTCAAAAGCTGATCGCTCATTTTTACGGAAGCTTGGACTCGTAAAAGATTCCTTTAGCATGGATAAAATGTTCTTTATCATCAATGCAGCTGATTTGGCTAAGGATCAGGCAGAGCTTGAAACCGTATTTGACTATGTACGAAGCGAGCTCACAAAAGAAGGTATCCGCAATCCAAACCTGCATCATGTGTCTAGTAAGGAAGAGATCGAAGGGAAAGAGCCGACATCTTATAATCAATATGCAACACTGAGAAAACAGCTCGACTATTTTATCGAGGAAGAATTAACGAAAGATGCCATTGAACTTTTGCATTTTGAAGCTAGTACATTATGTACAACGGTCGATAGACTACGTGCGACCTTGCATCAATCAGAAGATGAGAAAGAAGCTGAAAAGAAAAACATCAAGACATCCTATGAAGCCATTCTCGAAAAAATGCAAGATGTGAAACGGTCTAAACTTGTGACCGAAAGCGTAAAAAAAGACGTGCATGAACAGCTCTATCATATTGTACAGCGGCTTTCATTATTTGCGAATGATCTATTAAAGTCGGCTTTTTATCCTGGCATATCTCAAGGGAATTTTGGTCAGCAGTTAAAAAAGGCACTTGAGAAAGCGTTAAAGGAGTATGAATTTGAATTTGTGCAGGAGCTCAAGGCACTTGATATCCGAATGGAATCGTTTATCCACCATTATTTCCAGGAGGAGTGGGAAAAAGGGATGCAGGTTGCATGTGCGGAAGATCCTTACTTTTCTCTTAGCCTGTCAGCCCCTGAGGAGAAAAATGCTGAGCTAAAACAAATTGAAGTTGAAGCAGAGATTACACCATTTGAGCCGCTTTTAAAGAAACAAAAATCAGCGAAAGCCTTCTTTGAACAAAATGAAAAGGCTACGTTTATTGAAGCCATTCGAGATGTTCTACATCAAATGACAACACGTTGGGCAGATAACGAAAAAGAAGAGTTGCTGAGCAGATATGAAAAGCTAGTGAAGACCTATACGGAAAGGTACGAACAAGATGCTCTCCAACAGCTCAATGAGCAAAAACAGACATTTATGACGAGCCTTACAACAGATGCTGAAAAACAGGCGGTCATTGAACAAGTTTATGAACAAACAAATGAATGGAAGAACCAGTTGAAAACGATATGATTCATGGTAGACTATATAAAAAAGAAAGCAGTTGATAGACGATGACGAGCGTACACGAAGAAATTTCTGCACATTCACAGAAACAACATGCCCACATCCAATCTTTTCTTGCACTTGAACAAAAAAGAGAGCAGGCGATTGAATCGGCTGTGAAAAAATGTGAACACAATGAACCATTTTCAACAGATGAGATCAACGCCATTACGTCTAAAATGAATGAGCTTGCCCGAGGCGGAATTGTTCCGCTTCGTAAACATGTCACGATTGAGATGGTGGAGGAATACACCCAGCGTAAACAGAAATAAAGAGTAACTTTCTCATTTTTGGTCATCTTAACAAATGAACCAGAAAGGGGAATGATCATGGCAAAAAAGCAAAACGTAAAGCATCAGGAGGAGCGCATGCCGAAGGAAAAAGGCATGCCATCCTACGCAGAAGCGGAAACGAAAAAGATGCAATATGGTAAAAAGTAATCGGGCTGCCTCTTCTTTATCAAAAGAAGAAGGCGCCTTTTTTATGTTCGTTTCGATGTTCTATGATAGAATAGGAGTATTGTTTATAAAAAGGGAGTTTAGATGAATGAATAAACACGTACTACTTGTAGATGGCATGGCACTTCTTTTTAGGTCGTTTTATGCGACGGCTGTCCATCGCAATTTTATGATAAATGATCGTGGTGTGCCGACAAATGGAGTGAATGGGTATTTGAAGCATTTGTTAACAGCTGTCCAAACATTTGAGCCGACTCATATCGTATGCTGCTGGGATATGGGGAGCCAGACATACCGAAACGAATTGTTTCAAGATTATAAAGCCAATCGAGGCGAGGCGCCTGTTGAGCTTATCCCGCAGTTTGATTTAGCAAAAGAGGCGACAGAAGAACTGGGGATCATGAACATTGGTGTGAAAGGTTTTGAAGCAGATGATTGTATTGGAACGCTTGCATCAATCTATCAAAACGAAGCACATGTGACCGTCTTAACAGGAGATAAAGATTTGCTGCAGATCTTGAATGAACAAGTGACCGTGGCTTTAATGCAAAAAGGCATCGGGAATTATAAGCATTATACAAAATCCCTTTTTGAAGAGGAAATGGGCATATCTCCAAAGGCGCTGATTGATATGAAAGCGCTGATGGGTGATTCTAGCGATAATTACCCTGGTGTAAAAGGAATCGGCGAAAAAACAGCGTTGAAATTTATTCAAACGTATCAAACGATTGATCGACTGTTAGAAAATGTTCATGCATTAACGGCAGCTCAGCAAAAGAAAATGCAAGCAGGATTAGAAGATCTGAAGCTTTCTCGTATACTGGCAGAAATTAAATGTGATGTACCACTCAGCTGTCCGATTGACGAAACAAAAATAAAAATGGACCCAGAGCGGGCAGCGGCAATGCTTCGCTTGCATCAAATCAAAGGGATCGAACCAATGGTTAACCGCTTAAGTCAATTAGGAATCAGTTAAGGTTGTTCTTATGCAGAAAAGAAACAAAGGGCTACATGTATTAGCCCTTTGTGTTGCTTTTTTTCGCCTTATTTTCTAATTGCGATATTGGCTGTTTATCTTTTGTTTGCGCATCACCTTGAGGAGTCGTTCCGTTTGTCACGCAGCCTCTGTTCTCTTTATCCAATTCGTATCACCTCACACATTAGCATAACCAAAAGAAAAGCGATTCATCCTTTTGAAAGGTGAATCGCTTTTCTAGCGAGCTGATCAGCCACTTGATTTTCCTTGCTCGGAATCCACTTAATGAAAAATAAATCAAATTCGTTTTGAAGCTGCAGCATTTCTTCGATAAAATGACGAAAAGATGGATTTTTGGCAAATCCTGCATTGGCTGCACGATCCACTACTTGTGAATCAGTGCGGAATGAAACGGTCCGTAATCCTTTTTCTACGCAAATTTTCATGCCTTCAATGAGCGCGGAAAACTCTGCTTCATGATTGCTCATGATGCCAAGAGGAATGGAGAAAGACTCAGCTTTTCCGTCATATTTCAAGAAAATGCCGATGCCAGATGGACCTGGGTTTCCGGCACTAGCACCGTCAATATATATTTCAGCTGGCAATTTATTTCCCCCTTTCATCAATCGGAACCATTTTTTTCGCCGCATAGGCATAAGGTGTGCCAATGGCAGCGACGATAAATTTAATCACATAAGTCGTGATGAAAATTTCGATCCATATATGGAATGGGTAGGTCCCAAGAAAGGCAATGGTTGTAAAAACGAGTGTATCAAGTAGCTGGCTAATCATTGTACTCCCCGCATTTCGCAGCCAGAGCGCACCGTCTGAAGGAAATATCCGGCGAATAAACGAATATACATAAACATCTAACATTTGACTGATGATATAAGCAGCAAGACTACCAAGAGCGACCCTTGGCATAAAGCCAAATATCGTTTCTAATGATGATTGGGAAATGTCAGATGGAGCGGGATGGAAAAGCAAAGCCTCCTGCATGACAACAGTTAATGTTAAAAGGGTGGCAAAGCCAATCCAGACAGCTTTTTTCGCTTCGGTTTGTCCATATTTTTCATTGAGGACGTCCGTTGCAAAGAACACACTGCCATATAAAATGTTGCCAAGTGTTGCCGTTAAGCCAAATAATTCAACGGTTTTGACCACTTGTAAATTGGCAGCAACTGTTGCAAAACCAATCCAGACGAAAAGCCCCATCTTGCCAAATCCTTTATAAAATAGAAGAACAATGATAAAATTAATGATCGCAAATAAGATCCAAATACCTTCATTAAACAAGTGACATGAACTTCCTTTCTAAATGTAAAATGTAACTTTTTGATTATAGCATAACGAACGTTTACCTTAAAAGTATGGGAAGGCGATGTGATCAATGAAACTAAGAGCGCACTATACAATGAAAGTGAAATCGATTGGGTCCATTGCTTTTTTCCAAGAAGATTGGATGGAGCTCAAAGAGGCCTTGCTTTTAGCAAAACATATAGACAAAAAAGAACCGCAGTCACTTCTATCATTTGAAGATGAAAAGGGTGCGATGTGGTCGATGAAAGAACTTGAAAAGCTAAACGAAGAACTTAGGCTTGAACCCGATCAGCTTCAGGTCTATTTTGATGCGAGTTTTCGCAAAGAAACAGGTGATGCTGGGCTTGGAATTGTCGTGTATTATCAGCTCGGACAGGATGCATACCGGTTAAGGAAGAATCACCCTTTTCAGAGCACCACGAACAATGAGGCAGAGTATGCGGCTTTATTTGAAGCGGTAAAAGCTTTAAAAGAACTGGGAGCCAGCAGAAACTCTGTTACGATTAGAGGAGATTCTCTTGTTGTGATGAATCAGCTCAAAGGGGAATGGCCTTGTTATGATGATATACATAACAAATGGCTCGACCGAATTGAGGCTGCGATCAAAGAGCTGAAGCTCACGCCAACATATGAAGTCATCGATCGTAAACAAAATGCAGAAGCAGATCAGCTTGCCAGACAGATACTTGCAGACGTCCCTATCGAAAGTAAGTTGAAATTAGAAGCAGACGGAGCTGAATAAAGTGGATAAAAAAACAGCAGTAAAAGAATTAACAGATCTTCAAGACACGTATTGTTCAGATTGCTTGATTAAAAAGCACTTTCGTAAAGAATTTGGCAAAAAATACGCCCACTCCTTTTGTATACAGCAATGCACGGTAGGAGAGAAGATCAAACAATACGGGAATGAATTACTCAAAAAATAAGCGTACACTCCGGTTTTCCCCTAGATGTATCACGCGTTCACGAAAAAAAAACGAATAGAATGTGTAAAAAAAGAACATATTCTGAAAAATGAGCCGATATAACTATAGAAAGTTTTGGTTGAGTTACTTTTTGACTAAGTGACGGATAATAGAGGAAAAGGGGAAGGCCGGCATGGATAATAAGGATTTTGAAACGGTATTACATCGGACATTTCAAGAGGTGTACAGTGATCTAGAGCAACTGGTAGATGTAGCAAAGAAGGGAAGACCTTTTCTCGAAAAAGATATCTCTGAAATTGAACAAAGATTAAAGCAAAATATTTTAGCGATTGAAATTCAGCTGAAAATCAAATAAGAGAGGCATACGCCTCTCTTTATTTTGTCGTTTCATCATTGATTGAGTTGATTAGATTTTTGTTACGTTTGCAGCTTGAGGTCCACGATTACCTTCAACGATTTCAAAAGAAACTTCTTGTCCTTCTTCTAGAGATTTGTAACCGTCACCTTCGATAGCTGTGAAGTGAACGAATACGTCGTCTCCGCCTTCAACTTCAATGAAGCCGAAACCTTTTTCATTATTGAACCATTTTACTTTACCGTTTTGCATATTGCTTTTTCCTCCTAGTACTGTAGCACACCTTTCGGCATACTAAAAAAAATTTTTCATCACCTAACGACTTAAGAAGTTGTTAAATGATGGTTCCACTATACACCATCAAAAGTAAAGCGTCAAGCAGGCAAGCCAAATTTTGAGCAGAATGTTTGATTTTTTTGTTTTTTTAGTGAATGACATTTATCTATAAAACGTCCTAATCTCATGAAACCTAACGTATAACTTGTCCGTATATAGTAAAAATACAGAAAGAGGTGCGTCATGAATCGTTACACAATTGAGGAGTTTGTTCAGAATACGCAGCAAGAAGACAAAGGGGAAGGGGTTTTTGAACTTGAAACACCAAGATTGTTAGAAATTAATTTAACGGATACCATTTGGGCAAAAACAGGCTCCATGGTTTCATATCGCGGGAAAATAAAGTTTGAACGTGAAGGTGTGTTTGAACACGGTGTGTCAAAGATGTTCAAAAAAATGTTATCAGGAGAAGGAACTTCTTTGATGAAGGCCACAGGTGATGGGAAATTATATGTAGCAGACCAAGGGAAAAAAATCTCGATTCTTCGATTGGCTCAAGGGGAGTCTATTTTCGTTAATGGAAACGACTTGCTCGCATTTGAACCGTCTGTTCGGTGGGATATTAAATTAATGAAAAAGGTGTCTGGCATGCTTGCAGGCGGATTATTTAATGTCAAACTTGAAGGACCAGGTCTTGTGGCAATCACAAGTCATTACGAACCGCTGACGCTGATTGTTCAGCCAGGTGATTCTGTTTATACAGATCCGAATGCGACGGTCGCATGGTCAGGAGATTTACAGACTGAATTTGTGACAGATGTATCGTTCAAAACGTTTATTGGCAGGGGAAGCGGAGAGTCCATTCAAATGAAGTTTAGCGGAAGCGGCTTTGTTGTCGTGCAGCCGTTTGAAGAAGTGTATACAACGAATGGGAATCAAGGTTAAAAGAAGAAAGGTGTCCGTCATTGACGGACACCTTTTTATGATAATGCTTGAGCATACGATTTGTTGCTCATGATCAGATCTGATTGTTCGACGATATCTTCTAAAATGGTTTGAGAAGACTGTTTTAAGTGTAATTTTTTGATGTTTTGTTTCATGGATTCTAATTTTTCTTCGTCTTGCAACAAGTTGGTGACAGATTCTAAAATGTCTTCGTGTCTGTTGATGACAATGGCAGCACCGTAATCTTCAAAGAAAAGAGCATTTTCTTTTTCTTGTCCTGGAACAGGTTTGTAAAGAATAACTGGGACACCAATTGCTGTTGCTTCTGTTAATGTAATTCCGCCCGGTTTTGTAATCATACAGTCCGTTACTCTGAACAATTCATCAATTTGTTCCACATATCCAAGCGCCTTCAATTGATTTGGGTGTGCTTGTTCAAGTTCGCTAAGCGATTGCTTCAGCGCTGCATTCTTACCGCACACAACAACAATTTGTACTTCACTGTCAAGAAGTAGTGCTTCACACAGTTCCTTCACATTTTTTAGTACACCATGGGCACCCGCCATAATGAGAAGGACTTTTTTGTCTGATGATAATCCATATTTTTTATAGATGATCGATTTAGGCACGTCTACTTCAAATTGTGGTCTAATCGGAATGCCTGTTACCTTGACATCGCTTGGATGTGTGCCGATTTCTACTAGCTTTTGTTTCACATAATCGGTTGCAACATAGTATCGGTCAATGTTTTCATGTACCCAAATTTTATGAAGACAAAAGTCTGTCATCACATTAAATGTTGGAATGACTTTACCTGTTTTGTTTCGGTATTCAGGTACAACAATCATCGGGAATGTAATGATGATGATATCCGGATTGTGTAATTGAATTAATTCATCTAGACGCTTATTTCCCATCTTTAAATAAATGTTAAATTTGCGTTTATTGTAAATTTTATCTACACCGTAATAAAACAAGCGATAAAATTGTTTCCCAATGGAGAAGCTCTTTAAATATAAATATTGAGTCACTTCGGACACAATGGGATTTGATTCTTGATACAAATTAGAAACTATCACATGTTCAAACCCTTGGGATTTGCATTCATCATACAGTGTTTTTGCAACCTGCATATGTCCATTTCCATAATTTGCGGTCAAGATTAATATTTTTTTATTGGTATTCAAGAATATTCACCTCAAATGTAATCAACAACAACAAAACTTCGAACGAAACTATAAATCTCATAGGTCTACATATACATAAAGATAACATATAAACAGCGAGAGCATATCATTCGTTACGAAAGAATTAAACTAATTTTAAAAAACAAACAGACTAAATTGATAATGGAAGACAGAGCCATTTGTATTTTAACACATTTTAAGCATTTATCATCAGACTACAGTCTATTTTATTCCCACACATATGGTGTTTCTTGATAAACATAGTAATTAAGCCAATTCATAAACAGCAAAGTAGCATGGGCTTTCCAGCGGTTCACTGGAACTAATGTGTCTCCATCTTCGATGAAATAGTGGACGGGTTTTTTGACTGTATCATGTTTCAACAAATCTCTTTCATATTCCTGCTTCAATGTATCTGTATCGTATTCAGGATGTCCAGTTAAAAATACTTGTTTATCATCATCTGAAACAATTAAACAAACACCAGCTTCCTCAGACGTGCTCAATACTTTTAGATTCGGCGTGTTTTTTAATTGTTCTGTATTAATATCTGTATGCCTAGAATGTGGGACATAGTATACTTCATCGAAACCTCTTACTAATCTTTCTTTTTTCTCTTTGACAAGATGCTCAAAAACACCGAATTTTTTCTCTGGAAGCTTGATTTTTTCAATGCCATAATGATGATAAAGACCAGCCTGTGCCCCCCAGCATATATGGAGAGTAGACGTCACATTCGTTTTACTCCAGTCCAAAATGTCCTGCAGTTCTTTCCAATAGGAAACTTCATCGAAAGCTAAATGCTCAATTGGTGCACCTGTAATGATCATGCCATCAAATTTTTTATGGCGAATCGAGTCAAAGGTCGTATAAAATTCATCTAGATGCTCTCTCGATGTATTCTTCGGTGTATGTGTACTTGGAATCAAAAATGTAAAATACACTTGCAAAGGAGAATTTCCGAGCATTCTCAGCAGCTGCGTTTCAGTTTGTATTTTTTTTGGCATTAAATTTAAGATCACGATATTCAAAGGACGGATATCTTGTTTGAATGCCCTTGTCTCATCCATGACGAAAATGTTTTCGCTCTCTAGTATTTGTTTTGCCGGCAGATGAACTGGTATGTTAATAGGCAACTCGCCACCCCCTGAACCAAAGCTAATTTCACTTCATTATAGGAACTTTCTGGCGATATTTCAATGTTTCAATTATGTTACAATGAAAAATAGAGCAAAAAAGAAAGCTGTTTCTGTCAAAAAAGGAGGCCATTAATCATGATCACAAAGCATTTATCAGATATTGACATTGCCCAAAAGGCAAAGCTGAGACCGATTCAAGACATCGCAGCAAAATTACAAATACATGACGAAGAATTAGAATGCTATGGTTTCACAAAAGCGAAAATATCTTTGACTATTTTTGACCGTTTGAAGGAACAAAAAGAAGGAAATGTGATTCTTGTGACTTCGATCAACCCAACGCCAGCAGGTGAGGGGAAGTCCACCGTAACAGTTGGCCTCGGTCAAGCCTTCGAGAAAATCGGGAAAAAAGCGATCATTGCCATGCGTGAACCTTCACTAGGTCCCACAATGGGTATTAAAGGTGGTGCAGCTGGCGGCGGATATTCACAGGTGTTGCCTATGGAAGAAATCAATCTTCATTTCACAGGGGATTTTCATGCGATTACATCTGCACATAACGCTTTATCTGCTTTTATTGATAATCATATCCATCACGGAAATGAGCTTGGGATCGACGCACGCCGAATTGTATGGAAACGAGTGTTAGATTTAAACGATCGTGCTCTAAGACAAGTGGTCGTAGGACTTGGCGGTCAATTAAATGGGTACCCTAGAGAAGATGGGTTTGATATTACGGTTGCATCCGAAATGATGGCCATCCTCTGTTTAGCAGACGACTTAACCGATCTAAAAAAACGTCTTTCTTCTATTGTTGTTGCCTACAATCAAGAAGGTGAACCGGTCACAGTTGGAAATCTAGGATATGAAGGCGTATTAACCTTGCTTTTAAAAGATGCGCTGAAACCAAACCTTGTTCAAACGATTGAAGGAACTCCAGCCCTTGTTCATGGTGGTCCTTTTGCCAATATTGCACATGGATGCAATAGTTTAATTGCCACAAAAATGGCGGCAAAACTAGCAGATTACGTCGTAACAGAAGCGGGATTTGGTGCAGACCTCGGCGCGGAAAAATTTCTTCACATCAAAACAAGAGCCGGTGATTTTAAACCAGGCGCTGTTGTCATTGTAGCAACTGTCAGGGCGCTTAAAATGCATGGCGGAATGCAGAAAACAGAGCTCAAGGAAGCAAATGCACAGGCTGTATTAGAAGGTATACATAATTTAGAGAAACATATTGAAACAGTGCAAGCCTTCGGTCTACCATACATCGTTGCAGTGAACCGTTTTATTACCGATACAAAAGAAGAAATTCAAGCAATAGAAAACTGGTGCGAGACGAATAGACATCCAGTCAAAGCCGTCAATGTATGGGAAGAAGGAGGAGCTGGCGGCGTAGCACTTGCCGAAGAGCTCACGACACTCATTGAAAAGAATGAAAACAGCTTTTCTTATTTATATGAGGAGCAAGATTCCATTGAAGAAAAGTTGTCAAAAGTCGCCAAAGTGGTTTATGGTGCAGACGGCATCAACCTTACATCAAAAGCAAGAAAGCAGCTAGCTGCAATTGAGAAAAATGGCTGGGCCCATTTGCCGGTTTGTATGGCAAAAACGCAATATTCACTATCGGATGATCCGGCTTTAATCGGCAGACCAAAAGGCTTTACCGTTACGATTCGAGAGTTAAAACCATCTGTAGGAGCAGGTTTTATCGTTGCACTAACGGGAAGCATCCTGACCATGCCAGGTCTCCCTAAAAAACCTGCGGCACTTGAGATGGATTTATTAGAAGACGGCAGTGTGACTGGACTCTTTTAGCAGGAAGCATAAAAAGCGATTTTCTAAAAGAAGCATGTTACGATAGGAAAAAGTGAATCCTAGGAGGCTATGAGATGTCAATTTATGATATTCAGGTCAAGACCATTAACGGTCAGGAAAAATCAATGGCAGATTACAAAGGGAAAGTACTGATCATCGTGAACACAGCGAGCAAATGTGGACTGACCCCTCAATTTAAACAATTACAAGAGTTATACGATCAATATCATGAAAAGGGCCTTGAAATTTTAGGATTTCCGTGCAATCAATTTATGAATCAAGAGCCAGAAGGGGAAGAAGCAATTCAAGAATTCTGTTCGTTAAACTATGGTGTGACCTTCCCGATGTTTGCAAAAGTAGATGTCAATGGTGACAATGCGCATCCGCTTTTCAAATACTTAACGAGTCATGCGAAAGGTGTGCTTGGTACAAAAACGGTGAAATGGAATTTTACAAAATTTATCGTTGACCAAAACGGAGAAGTGACTGAACGATTCTCTCCTAAAACACCACCAAAAGAATTAGAAAGCTCCATTATCGCTCTTTTGGAGAAATAAGCATGTATTCGAGTAAGCAGCAAGAACAATTGGAGGCAGCTGCCTCCTTTGTTTCAAAACAGCTAAAGAATGAACCGACTGGACACGATGAAGCTCATATCAATCGTGTTCGCCAGCTTGCCGTCCATATTGCACAACAGGAGGGCGGGTCGCTTTTTGTCATTGAAATGGCAACGATTGTCCATGATGTAATTGATGACAAGCTGTCTAGTGAATGGAAGCTTTCACCGCATGATCTTAAGCAGCAGCTCCTTTTGTGGGAAGTGGACATGCGAGATATTCGCTATATCATGGATATCATTACAACGATGTCTTTTCGTCACCGGCATATGCAACATAAGCCAGTGACATTAGAAGGGGCCATTGTTCAAGATGCAGATCGACTGGATGCAATAGGTGCAACCGGAATTGCAAGGGTGTTTACATATGCAGGTGCAAAAGGGGAGCCTCACTATACAGAGGGTGCTCACCAAGGCACAGTACTTTTGCATATGCAAGAAAAGCTGCTTCAATTAAAAGACTTGATGAACACACGTGCTGGAAAGCAGCTGGCTCATGAGCGACATGAGTTTATGTGTCTATTTATTAAGACATGGAAAGAAGAATGCGGCCTTACAGATGAGTAGGGTCTTTATGTGTGTAAGGAGGATGTATAGATGAAAATAACTGCCATAGAACCAACGCCAAGCCCGAATACAATGAAAGTCATTTTGACAGAAGCGCTTGCAGGCGGTAAAAGCAATAACTACAAAAAAGATCAAAAAGACGAAGCGCCAGAGATGATTAAGCGCATTTTAACCATTGAAGGTGTAAAAGGTGTTTACCATGTAGCCGATTTCTTAGCGGTTGAGCGTAATGCGAAATTTGACTGGCAAGGTATTTTACAGCAAGTCAGAGAAGCCTTTGGACAAGAAACAGAAGGGCTTCAGGGAGCATCGCAGTCAGGTGATGACACATTTGGAGAAGTCAAAGTGTTTGTTCAAATGTTTAATGGGATTCCGATGCAGGTGAAGCTGACAGACGGTGAAAGAGAAGAACGATTTGGAATGCCTGAACGTTTCCAGGCAGCGATTTTAAAGCTAAGAAGCAGTTCAGATAATGTTGTATTTGAACGTGTGTGGAAAGAACATGGCGTACGTTTTGGAGAATTTGCTGATATCGGTCAAGAAGTCACAGAAGAGCTGCAAGCTGCATATGACGACGAGCGTTTATCCCGTTTAACAGAGGCAGTGAAGGAAGGTCAAGAGGCTGTAGATAAACAAGTGAATCGAAAAGCATACGATGTGACAGAAGAGATGTTGCGCGATGAAGATTGGAAGAAACGTTTTGCTCATTTAGAGCAAATGCAGCCAGAGAAAAAAGATATACCTGTTTTAATGAAAGCGATGGAGGATCCAAAAACATCGATTCGCAGACAAGCTGTTGTGAATGCTGGCATGATTGAAGATCCAGACATTTTGCCTATTTTGTATAAAGGGCTTGAAGATAAAACAGTGACAGTTAGAAGAACTGCAGGAGATTGTATTTCGGATCTTGGTGATCCTAGTGCGATTGAAGCGATGATCAAAGCCTTAAAGGACCCAAGTAAGCTTGTCCGCTGGCGTGCGGCCATGTTCCTTTATGAAGAAGGTGACGAAACAGCACTAGAAGCTTTAAAAGAAGCGGAGCAGGACCCTGAATTTGAAGTCAGTCTTCAAGTGAAAATGGCCATCGAACGAATTGAGCACGGAGAAGAAGCAAAAGGCTCTGTGTGGAAGCAAATGACAGAAAGTAGAAAAAATGCATCAGAATCATAAGAAAGACGAGCAGGCTGCCAATAAAAGGCAGCTTGTTTTCTGAAAATGGCTTTTTTATTGGCAGAAAAATTTTTTTAGAAAAATTATTTTGAATATTGTTGAAATATGAGAAAAAACTCTATATAGTAGTACCAATATAGAATATTGGAGGTCAGATTTTATGACACAATCCTTGCTGAGCACTTGCTTCAGCAGAGAAATCAGTCACTATCTATTATAGGTGGCTAAATAAACAGAAAATTTGTAAAATAAAATGAACTCAAAATCATACAGTCAACAAGACTAGTAGTATAGGAGGCTTTTTAAACAGATGGCAGAACTTCGCAGTAATATGATTAAACAAGGAATTGACAGAGCACCTCACCGAAGCTTACTAAGAGCAGCTGGGGTAAAAGATGAGGATTTTGGCAAACCGTTTATTGCCGTATGTAATTCCTATATTGATATTGTCCCAGGGCATGTCCATCTTCAGGAATTCGGAAAAATTGTGAAAGAAGCCATTCGTGAAGCTGGCGGTGTTCCATTTGAATTCAATACAATTGGGGTAGATGATGGTATTGCGATGGGGCATATTGGGATGAGATATTCATTGCCAAGCCGTGAAATCATTGCTGATTCAGTAGAGACCGTGGTGTCTGCACACTGGTTTGATGGCATGGTTTGTATTCCGAACTGTGATAAAATCACGCCAGGTATGATGATGGCTGCCATGCGTGTGAATATCCCAACGGTATTTGTCAGTGGTGGACCGATGGAAGCTGGGAGAACAAGTGATGGCAGAAAAATTTCTCTTTCTTCTGTCTTTGAAGGCGTAGGCGCATACCAATCAGGGAAAATTAATGAAGAGGAATTAAACGAATTAGAGCAATTTGGCTGTCCAACATGCGGATCTTGTTCTGGTATGTTTACAGCAAACTCAATGAACTGTTTAGCAGAGGCGCTAGGGATTGCTCTTCCTGGAAATGGAACCATTTTGGCGACTTCACCAGAACGAAGAGAATTTGCGAAGAAGTCAGCAAAACAATTGATGGAGCTGATCAAAAAAGACATTAAACCACGTGATATTGTCACCGAAAAAGCGATTGATAACGCATTTGCTTTAGATATGGCACTTGGTGGTTCAACCAATACAGTTCTTCATACATTGGCGATTGCAAATGAAGCAGGCGTTGAATATTCACTTGAACGTATCAATGAAGTCGCAGAACGTGTGCCTCATTTATCGAAACTTGCTCCAGCTTCAGATGTTTATATTGAAGATTTACATGAAGCTGGCGGAGTGACCGCTGCACTAAATGAATTGTCCAAAAAAGAGGGGGCTCTTCATTTAGATACCATGACCGTCACAGCGAAAACGTTAGGCGAGAACATCGCGGGGCATGAGGTAAAAGATTATAACGTCATTTATCCAATTGACAAGCCATTTACTGAAAAGGGCGGTTTAGCCGTTTTATTTGGAAACCTTGCGCCAGATGGAGCGATCATTAAAACAGGCGGTGTACAAGACGGCATTACGCGTCATGAAGGACCTGCGATCGTATTTGAATCCCAAGAGGAAGCACTTGAAGGAATCATTAATCGAAAAGTAGAAGCAGGACATGTTGTCATTATTCGTTATGAAGGACCTAAAGGCGGTCCAGGCATGCCTGAAATGCTTGCACCAACTTCACAAATTGTTGGAATGGGACTTGGTCCAAAGGTTGCTTTAATTACAGACGGACGATTCTCCGGTGCTTCTCGCGGATTGTCTATTGGACACGTTTCTCCAGAGGCAGCAGAAGGCGGCCCGCTTGCCTTTGTTGAAAATGGTGATCATGTCGTTGTTGATATCGAAAAACGCATTTTAAGTGTAGATGTCCCGGAAGAAGAATGGGAAAAAAGAAAAGCAAACTGGAAAGGCTTTGAGCCAAAAGTAAAAACAGGTTACCTTGCCAGATACTCAAAACTTGTGACATCAGCCAATACAGGCGGAATCATGAAAATTTAATGTGAAATTGAACATTTGAAAATTGGCTCTCTCTATAGTATCCTTTATTCACAACATAAGGATTATAGAGGGGGCTTTTTTATGTCAATGGCATATGAAGAATATATGCGTCAGCTCGTCGTACCAATGCGCCAAGAACTGACAAGTGCAGGGTTTCAAGAATTGACGACTGAAGAAGAAGTAGAAAAAACGATGCAGGAAGCAGAAGGAACAACATTTGTTGTCGTCAATTCCGTATGCGGATGTGCTGCCGGTTTAGCACGCCCTGCTGCTACTCAAGCTGTCATGAAAGCAGAAAAAGCACCAGATCGAATGGTGACGGTCTTTGCTGGTCAGGACCGGGAAGCAACGGCTAAAATGAGAGAATACTTCACAGGTGAGGAGCCATCTTCTCCATCTATGGCACTTTTAAAAGGAAATGAACTCGTTCATTTTATCCCGCGTGACGAAATTGAAGGTCATGAAATGGAAGATATTATGAAGAACGTCTTATCTGCATTTGAAAAACATTGCTAATACAAATGTTGAAATGTCCTGTGATCCATCAGGGCATTTTTTCTTGATTATGATGGAGGAAGTCATGCTCATTACAACAAGCTTTAGAGCAAATGAACAAACAATTGAAACGGCAAAGGCCCTCGCAAAGGACTTGCATGGTGAGTATATCGAGCGGCGCAAACAATCTGTCAAACAGCTTGCGATCAAGCGGGGGGATGTACTGGTTGTTGGGAAAGAACGATTTGAATGGTATCAGCCAAATGGCGAAAAGTTCTTTTTCCATCCAAGCTCAGCGATGTTTAGGGTGAAGCGGGTTCTGCGAGGGGAAAAAGATCCATTAATAGAAGCAGCACAATTAAAGCCGGGCGATTCCTTTTTAGATTGTACGCTTGGCTTAGGATCTGATGCGATTACCGCAAGCAGCGCTACAGGAGCCAATGGAAAAGTGGCCGGTATTGAAAAAAATCCGATGACGGCATTGCTTGTTCGAGAAGGACTCAGCACTTGGGAAACGGGTGTGGAAGAGGCAGACGAAGCGATGAAACGGATATCTGTCATCAGCGGGGATAGTATTGAGCAGTTAAAGAAGCTCCCTGATCGATCCTATGATATCGTCTATTTTGACCCGATGTTTGAAGAAACCATACAAGAGTCTGCTAGTATGATGCCGCTTCGTCATGCAGCTGAGCATCATTTTGACCATGAAACCGCTGTGAAAGAAGCAATGAGAGTGGCTAGAAAAAGAGTGGTTTTAAAAGATCATTGGAAAAGCACACGATTTACCACTGATTCCTATCAATTTCAGGTGATGAAACGTAAAACCGCCCAATTCCATTACGGATATATCTCAATAGAAGAAGACAAATCAACAAAACTTTAATCACTCTTAACAATTAAAAAAGCCCTATTTCAGGGCTTTTAATCGGTGATCTCCATATAGACAAAATAAAATAACGTCAGCAAGGAAGCTGTGATGAAAAAACCTTCAAGCATATCCATTCCTCCCAAATTTTAGTCGTTGTTACTGTCATTGTAAACGTTTTATCATGAAAAAGAAAGTCTCAACTCAATGACCAAATTGAATGACTGAAAATTCATTATATGCTAGAATAGCAGTATGATAACTTATGGAAGGAATTAGATATCATGAAAATGTGGATGAGAAAAACGCTCGTTGCACTCTTTACGATTGCGACTTTTGGTTTAATCTCTCCTCCATCAGCTTTGATGACAGACAAGCCATCTGAACTTTCTTCATCTGATAAATCACCTTATACAGCAGTTTATGATACATCAGATGATACGCGCAGCTGGGAATTATCGCAAGAAGACAACAAAGAGCGGGTAGACCCCTTTGAGCAATATAAGCAAGAGGTTCTATCAAGTGCAGAAAACCAATCCTTTCTCAAATTTGGTCGTAAAATCACACCTGTCATTGAGGACGAGTATAGAGAAGAGATTCAACCAAAAATTGAACAAGTGTTAACCGACTTTTTAACAAATTTCAAAGATGACGAAAAATTTCAAGATGTTGTTTTAACTGATCAGCCTTCAAGCGGAAATGGGGAAAAAATCTTCCACATTTATAATAGAAAGACTGGAGAAGATTTGCTTCGTTTTCATGTCAGGAGAGATCAGCCGCCTCACAGCGGATATTGGTTTAACTTTCACTACCATACAGCAGAAGATGGATTCCAGACGCATCATGAACTCGGTAATATTTACTGGGATAAAAACACCCCGCCGAGCTGGATGAGCCACTAGAAGGAGATGTCATGCCAATTGAAAAAGTATACAATGAACGAAATGGTTCGCATTACAAAACAGATGTTAAACGAGCGTGGAGTAAAAATAGAAGATATTGCACACATTGTGCTGAAACTCCAAGAGAAATACAACCCAAATCTTCCACTTAGTGTCTGCATTGAAAATGTTGAAAAAGTGCTGAATAAAAGGGAAATTGTCCACGCAGTTTTGACAGGACTTGCTCTTGATCAGCTGGCAGAAAAAAAGCTTTTGCCAGAACCTTTGCAGCATTTAGTTGAAACAGATGAACCGCTATATGGAATTGATGAGATTATTCCGCTTTCCATTGTCAATGTATATGGATCAATCGGTTTGACCAACTTCGGTTATCTAGACAAAGAGAAATTTGGTATTATTAGAGAATTAGATGAAGGTCGTCCTGGTGAAGTACACACCTTCCTCGATGACCTTGTCGCTGCGCTTGCCGCTGCAGCAGCAAGTCGCATAGCTCACTCTCACCAAGATATTAAGGACGAAGAGCAGGATCGAGTGAATCAAGCATAAAAAAAACATGTCTGCTCATCTTGCAGACATGTTTTTTTGGTTTCAACAAAAGCAGAAATAAGGTAAACTACAACAAGAACATAAATAAAGGATGAAAAAAATGAAACAATACAAAGAGTTATGCCGTCATGTATTACAGCACGGGGATGAAAAAGGTGACAGAACAGGAACAGGCACTATCAGCACGTTCGGTTACCAAATGAGATTTGATTTACAGGAAGGGTTTCCTTTATTAACAACAAAGAAATTACACCTGAAATCAATCATTCATGAGTTACTGTGGTTTTTAAAAGGTGATACAAATGTCAAATATCTTCAAGAAAATGGTGTCCGTATTTGGAATGAATGGGCAGATGAAAATGGAGAGCTAGGGCGTGTGTATGGTGCGCAGTGGAGATCATGGGCGAGTGGAGACGGAGAGACAGTAGATCAGATCAGCAAGCTGATCCATGATATTGAGAATCATCCTAATTCGAGAAGATTGATTGTCAGTGCGTGGAATCCAGGAGAAATTGATCAGATGGCGCTGCCTCCTTGTCATTGCTTGTTTCAATTTTACGTATCAAACGGTAAATTATCGTGCCAGCTCTATCAACGTTCGGCAGATATCTTTTTAGGTGTGCCTTTTAATATTGCTTCGTATGCACTTCTAACGATGATGATTGCCAAAGTGACAAACCTTGAGCCAGGAGAGTTTATTCATACGCTAGGAGATGCTCATATTTATCAAAATCATCTTCCGCAGGTCAAAATGCAATTAGAGCGTGAGGAGCGCACACTTCCGCAGCTTCGCATCACTAGAGATGTCAAAAGTATTTTTGATTTTACGTTTGATGATTTTGTGCTTGAGAACTATGATCCACATCCGCATATTAAAGGAGAAGTCAGTGTATGATTTCCATGATAGTGGCGACAGGAAAAGACAGAGTCATTGGCAAAGATAATCAAATGCCTTGGCATTTACCCGCTGATTTAGCGTATTTTAAAAAAGTCACAAGTGGCCATACCATTGTCATGGGCAGAAAAACGTTTGAATCAATTGGACGAGCACTGCCTAACCGCCGGAATATCGTGTTAACCACAAGTTCTTCTTTTCAAGCTGAAGAATGCGAGGTAGTTCATTCAATCGATGATATTTTAACCATTGCGAAGACCGAGGAAGAATTATTGATCATTGGCGGGTCTAAGCTGTATGAGGAAATGATGCCATACGCAGATCGCCTATATATCACGCACATTCATCATTCATTTGAAGGCGACCGTTTCTTCCCTTATTACGATGAAGAGAATTGGACGGTTGTATCACGTGAAAAAGGCCATCGTGACGAAAAAAACCCCTACAATTATGAATTTGTCGTCTATGACAGAAAAGAAGGATAAGTGAGTAGGAGGAGTACGGTTGTTTCGTTATTGGTTTTTAACGATTTATGTTGTTGTATCCTTTTTTAAAAGTATAAGGCATTTGTATGATCATGAATTAACGGATCCACGCATTTCCTATACGAAACGAATGCATCTCATCCATGAGCATGCAAAAAGGTTTGCCAGAGGGTGTATTGATCAATCAGGGTCGGTCATGACCATTCATCAGCAAAAAAAGCTGCCAGATGGTCCTGTTATTTATGTCACAGAAGCACATCACCCAGTGACGACGACATTGCTGATTGGTCACTTAGAGAAGCCATTTGCTTTTATGGCAAAACCGCATCTGTTTCGCTATCCCATCTTAAAACAATGGTTGAAGAAGATGGCGGTGATCAAGCAGAATCAATCTGATGAGGCGTTATTAGAAGAAGCAAGAGAAAGAGTTCTATCTGGCCAGAGTCTGTTGCTTTCTGAACAGTATCGTGTCATGGCAGAAACGCTTGCTGAAGAATGTAACTGCTCACTTGTTCCGGTTGAAACAAGCGGCACAGACCGTCTTTTAACAGGGAAGATCGTCAAAAGACTTCGTCCAGTTAATGTCGATATCCATATAAAAGCACCGGTCAAGATGAGTGATTACGCACAAAAGCGCGCATAGAAAAAACCAGCATCCGAGTGTGGATGCTGGTTTTTTGATCATGCTGGGATGTTGACGCAATAAAATAGAATGCAGAAGAACATGGATGCACTTCCGCCGAGAACAAAGCTGTGCCAAATCGCATGATGATAGGGAATTTTCCGCCAAATATAAAAGATCGTTCCGACTGAATACAAAATACCGCCTAATAGTAAGAGGCTGAATCCAGCTCCTGTTAATTGAACGTACAGAGGTTTAATTGCGATGATAATCATCCAGCCCATTAATAAATAAACAAGGGTGGATACAATGATAAACCGTTTGACGAAAAAGATTTTAAAAACGATACCGCCTGCAGCAAGCGCCCATACGATTGCAAGAAGAGTATAGCCAAGTGCGCCTTTTAATGGGCCAAGCAAAAATGGCGTATATGTACCAGCAATCAATACATAAATCGCAGAGTGGTCAAGGATTTCAAATACATCTTTTGTTTTTTTGTGCCGAATGCTATGAAGCAAAGTAGAGCTTAAATAAAGCAGCAGCATCGACGCGCCAAATATCGAAAAGCTAATAATGTCAGTGACAGTGCCGTATTGAACAGCGAATAAAACGAGAAAAACAATGGCGGGAATGGATAAAATGACGCCAATGCCATGTGTAATTGCGTTGGCAATTTCTTCTTTTACAGTAAACAATGGATGTCCTCCTTTATTGAACCGGTATATAACCATCAAGCGACTTCAGAAATGAGAGACCTTCAAGTGTAATCTTCGTTCCAGCTCTGCCTTTCCCTTTTGTCACATAGGCTTTTTTCTCAAGATCATCTAATCGACTCCTGACTTGCTGAGGGGTCAGCGGGATGTCGCCTTGTTTGCTTAACTCAGACAAGATACGTCTGCTGGCTGCTTCTCCTTTTTCATTTAGAGACTTAATGGCTTCGAGTAAGAAAACAAATTCTTGTTTCTCCATAAGCGTGAGCTGGTGTTCTTCTTTTTTTCCTTTACCAGCTGTTTGTTGAGGTAATAATACAAAAGGTGGCAAGTGATGCAAGAAAACTGTTTGCCCTTCGAGAATCGCGGCTGCATAATGAACGATATTTTTGAGCTCCTGGACATTCCCTTCAAACGAATATTGCTGTAAGACTTCCCACACACTTGAGTCGATATCAGGCGTCATGTTCAGTTCTTGAAAGAAAGCAGCGGTTAAAATAGGAATATCTGTTTTTCGATCTTCTAAAGGCGGGAGAGGGATATGAAGCACATTGAGCCGATAAAACAGCTCAGGTAAAAAACTGGACAAAACGCTCATCGCCTCTAATGATAAAGACGAAGAAGCAATAATTTTTGTTGCAGGAGAAACTTCGAGAAAACGAATGACCTGATGCTGCATAGGAATACTGAGTGCGCTGACTTCGTCTAAATAAAGCACATGATTTGCCGCATGAGTAAATGTTTCCTGCAAAGTCACTTCATCTACAATGGGGCAATAGATATATTTCATCGAAGCCTGCGCAGCAAATGAATGGGCCATTTCTTGTGCAAAGCGTGATTTGCCTGTTCCAATTTCACCTGTGATCAACACAGGCTGATCGTTTTTCGTGAATTGTTTTGCCAAATGAATGGCGTGTTTTATATCTTGGTGTTCTCCATATATATTAGCAAACGGATGTGTGGTCATCGAGCGATTCCTTTCTTTTGGTTCTAATTGGTTTTATTATAACACCCAATTAGAACAAATGTATAGAAAAACGAAAAAGTTCATGAAATTTATCTCCGATCCATGATCTATTGGTTTATTTTTTGAATATTCATGTTATAATGACAAATTAAATAAGGTTAAAGAGAAAGGATCTTGTACATGAAACCGTTGCTCAAAGAAAACACGCTAATTCAAGTGAAAGACATCTTAAAAGCCCATCAAAATTTGAAGGATGTAGTGATTCATACACCACTTCAAAAAAATGAGCGACTTTCTGAACGATATGAATGTAATGTCTACTTAAAAAGAGAGGACCTGCAAGTTGTTCGTTCTTTTAAATTAAGAGGCGCTTTTAATAAAATGAGCCAGTTGCCAAAAGAAAAACTAGAAAACGGCATTGTTTGTGCCAGTGCAGGAAATCACGCACAAGGCGTTGCCTATTCTTGCAAATATTTAGGTATCCACGGGAAAATCTTTATGCCTGCTACCACACCAAGGCAAAAAGTATCTCAAGTGGAGCTTTTCGGAAAAGAATATGTTGACATTATCTTAACCGGAGATACCTTTGATGATTCGTATCATGAAGCAGTCAAATGCGGAGATAAGGAAAAGCGGGAATTTATCCATCCATTTGATGATTTAGATGTCATGGCAGGACAAGGAACAACTGCTGTAGAAATATTAAATGATATCGAAGTGGAACCTCACTTTTTATTTGCAAGTGTCGGAGGTGGAGGTCTGTTATCTGGTGTAGGTACATATATCAAAAATATCTCACCAGAAACCGAAATTATTGCAGTCGAGCCGCTTGGTGCCGCCTCACTACATGCTTCCCATGAGAAAGGGGAGGTTGTCACACTTGATTCAATAGATAAGTTTGTAGATGGAGCAGCGGTTCAGCGGATTGGCGAAAAGACGTTTACGTCGCTTCAGTCTGTTGTCGATAAGATTAGTCTTGTACCAGAAGGAAAAGTATGTACAACTATTTTAGAGCTGTATAATCAATGCGCAATTGTAGCTGAGCCAGCAGGTGCGTTACCGATCGCGGCTTTAGATGCACATCGTGAGGAGATTAAAGGGAAAAATGTCGTTTGTATTGTCAGCGGAGGCAATAATGACATTGGCCGAATGCAAGAAATTAAGGAACGCTCCATGATTTATGAAGGACTCCAGCATTATTTCATCGTTAATTTTCCGCAAAGAGCAGGTGCTCTCAGGGAATTTTTAGATGAAGTGTTAGGGCCAAATGATGATATCTCACGTTTTGAATATACGAAAAAGAATAACCGAAGCAAAGGACCTGCGCTTGTTGGGATCGAATTGAAAGAAAGAGATGACTATGCAGCGCTGATTGACCGAATGAATAAAAAAGGCTTCCACTATGTTGAAGTGAATAAAGATCAAGATTTATTCCACCTATTTATTTAGGCTTAACAGATAATTGGAAAAGAGGATTGATCGTTTGTGCTGCTCAAAACAATATGTTTTAGACGGATGGATGGAGCTCAGATCAAGGTAACAGAAGTCCCTGTTTTAAAGGGAGATGAATCCTATGGTTTCATGCTCACCTTTAGACTTGAAGCTTTCTTGAAAAAAGTCTATGTATCTAAAGGAAAGAGGCATGTGTACTCTTTCAGGGAGGATGTGAAACGTAACGTCAAGTGGAGCACATATGAACAGATCTACCAAGAGCCTACACTAAAACACAATGCGTAAATTGGAATCTTTGCTAAAGAGAGTGAGCGGCCATTTTCAAATGGCGGCTACTCATCTTGGCAAGGATTTTTTACATGAAAAGAAGAAAATGTGACAATTTCAAAAACGTTCTGACAGTTGTTTTCAAGTATGCACGAAATAAGGTAATATCATATGTAAAGACTAAGACAGCAAGGATGAGACGATAGTGAAACAAATTAAAATTGTAACAGATTCAACCGTGGACCTTCCGCAAGAAAAAATCAATGATCTTTCCATTCATGTCATTCCGCTCAATATCTCCATTTCTGGGGTTGATTATATTGACCGAGTGAACATACAGCCAGATGAATTTATTGAAAAAATGGAGGCCGCTGAGGAACTGCCGAAAACGTCTCAACCTGCCATCGGTCAATTCGTCGAATTATATGAAAAACTGACGGCAGATGGAAGCGAAGTCATTAGTATCCATTTAACTGGTGGGATGAGTGGTACGGTTCAAACTGCTGAAAGCGCTTCTAAAATGGTAGACGGAAATATCACTGTCATCGATTCGAATTTTATTTCCTATGGTTTAGGGTTTCAAGTCACCAAAGCAGCAGAGCTTGCAAAAAAAGGGGCAAGCCGTGATGACATCCTCAAAGAAATGGACAAAATTCGTCTTAAAACAAAGCTATTTGTCACAATCGATACATTAGAAAATCTCGTGAAAGGTGGACGAATTGGAAGAGGAAAGGCGCTGATCGGTTCACTTCTTCATATTAAACCAATTGCCAGCTTAACAGACGGCATATACACACCAGAAGCGAATGTGAGAAGTTACTCCGCTCTTGTCCGCTATTTGACAAAACAGTATGTACAGGCGGTGAAAGGGAAAACCGTTCAGGCCATTGGGATTGCACATGCAGACGCATTAGAACTTGCAGAAAAGCTTAAAGCAGCACTGCTTGATCACACACCTGATGCACTAGTTGACATCGCTTATACAACACCGATTATTTCCTGTCATACTGGTAAGGGCGCTATAGGCTTTACTTTTTATACCGATTGATTGAAAAGGGGATGTAATTGTCATGTATACAAAAAGGGGAGCCTTATTTGGTGCGCTTACGATTATAAGCGTGCTTCTTTTAGTCTCATGTTCAAATGGACAAATCAAGGATGCGTTAAATTATCAAATCCAGCCGTTTGAGTATCAAAACCAGGATGGTCAAAAGGTGTCGCTCGACGATTTAAAGGGGAAAGTCTGGGTGGCAGATTTTATTTTCACAAGCTGTGAAACGATTTGCCCGCCGATGACCGCACATATGACAGAGCTACAAAAACGGTTAAAAGAAGAAAAATTGGATGCGCACATCATTTCATTTAGCGTCGACCCAGAGGTGGATTCACCGAAAAAGCTAAAGGAATTTGCAAAAGCATATCCATTATCCTTTAAAAATTGGGATTTTCTCACTGGTTACTCGCAGTCAGCGATTGAAAAATTTGCAATGAAAAGCTTTAAGACGATTGTGAAAAAACCTGAAGACGAAGACCAAGTGATACACCAATCTCTGTTTTTCCTCGTTGATCAAGAAGGAAAAGTGATGAAAAACTATGATGGTGTTCAAAATACGCCATATGATGAAATCATCAAGGACATCAAAACACTGAATCGAAGCTAGCATAAGGATGTTCAAATGAGCGAAAACATGATACACTTTTTTAATCAGAAAAAGGAGGGACATCATCGTTTGAAGGCTCGTTTGATTTTGATTGTGATGTCTCTAGCTTTTGTTCTTTCTGCATGTTCCGCACAAGAGGCTGGCATAAAGGATAAACTAGAAGACACACAAAACGTAAAAGAACATATTACGATCGCAGCGGTTGGAGATTCCTTAACAGAAGGAATCGGAGATCAAAATAAAAAAGGGTATGCCGGCATCACTCGTGACAAGATAGAAGCAGTGGACGGTGTACAGTCTGTTACATTAAAAAACTATGCCATTAAAGGCAGTAGAACGGTAGATTTATTAAAAAGATTAAAAGAAAAAAAAGTGCAGGATGGACTGAAAGACGCTGATTATATTTTCTTTACGATCGGCGGAAATGACTTAATGCATGTCGTCCGTCAAAATGTGCTCAACTTGACATTTGCTCCTTTTCAAAAAGAGCAAGGTCCTTTTGAAGAGCGTTTTAAGACCATTCTTGCTCAATTAAGAGAGCATAATGACCATGCAAAGATCATGTATGTCAGTATGTACAATCCTTTTAAATTCAGCTTGTCTGAGCTGAGAGATATTGATGAGGTCGTCAAAGACTGGAATGCTGTTGCCGAAAAAGAACTAAAAAAAGACGGCAATGCTGATATGATCGATGTAGCAGATTTATTTGAAGATGATAAAGATGAAAAATTACTGGCAGATGATGATTTCCACCCAAACCAAAAGGGGTACTCTCTTATGGCAAATCGTTTATTCTCAGAAGTGAAAAAAGAAGGACTGCCGAAGGAATAGGGTGAAAAGATGAAAAAATGGAAGAGTTTATTTTTTGTTTTACTGTCAATTAATCTATTGATTGTTCTTGTATGCGGTATTTTTATGCTGCTGCCGAGCGATCAATCAGCTTCGAAAAAAGAAGTGAACAGCGAGTATGCTTTTAACATTTCTAGTTCAAAAGAATCGCTCACCAGCTTTGTCAATGATTATTTAAAAAACCAAGGATCAAGCGATATGCCCGATTTTCATGTTGCGATTGACCAAGATGTGAAAGTAACAGGTGCAATCAAAGCTTTTTCTTCAACGATTAATGCAAATGTATCATTTACACCATCTGTTGAAGATAATGGGGATGTTCTGCTGAAAGTAGATGACTTTTCAATTGGACAATTAAGCATCCCAATCAGTTTTGTTTTAAGCTACATGGGTCAATTCTATGAACTGCCTGATTTCGTTCATGTGAAACCAGACCAAAAAACAGTGGAAGTGCGCCTTTCAGAAATGCCGCTGACGAATGATATGTATGTCAAAGCGAACAAAATTGATCTTGAGAATGATGAAATTGAATTCTCATATTATCATCCAAAGCAATAGAACGTGTAAGTCAGGAGTGAAACTATGAAGCGAGTCTATCAATATTTTAGTTTACTGTCGCTCTTATTTGCTGCATACTTTGGCATGACAGCTGCCTCTCATTTAAAAGCAGAAAATATCGACCAGTTTTACTTAAATATCGCCTATTGTGCATTATTTTTAGGTACCATGATTCTTGCTTTTGATTTTCAAAAACAAGAAAAAGCTGAAGATGTCTCGTAAATAGCCTTTTCCATTTGGAAAGGCTATTTGTCTTCTTTTCAGCGGAATAGAAAACCTTTGCATTCTAGGAAGGACGAGTACTGGCGCAGAGTGAATGTGACATTCGTGAGCACCGGCACGCAGGACTGACACCGAATGCGAGGCTTTGTCTACACGCTGAGAGCCTTTTCCATTTGGAAAGGCTCTTTTTACATTTGGTGAGACAAGACGACTTTTGCCATTAGCTCTGGCTCTCCGTTTGCAAATCCATGAAGTAAAATAAGATAGGCCCGCTTTGTTTGCAGGTGAACTTTCGGAATATCTAGCAGTACACTTTGAGTACCGGCAGCTTTTAATTCAAAGTGATACTTATTCGGAGAGAAGTGGTGGGTTTGGGTGCCGTTTACATATCCGAGCTCCTTTGATAAGATGCCTTGATCTCGTTCATATATATCAATGAAAGGGAGGTCTGGTGACAGCTGGATAAACGTGAGTGCTGATAGCTCATCTTGCTTAATCAGCGAGTCTTGCTTTTCTGTGAGCAGCGCAAAGCCGGTATGAGCTCCTGTGATACATAGCGTGTAAGTCTCGTTTCCATTAATCATCATACGAGAAGAAAGAATTCTTTCTTTTGTAGCCAGCTTAAATACTTCTATCTCATAAACACCCTCATCCCATTCCATATAAGCAGACAGCTGACCGTATGGCAGCTTTTTTTGGATTGGCTGCTGATTTACAAATACAGCAAGCTTACTTAAATCCGGTGCAGCGTGAAATAATCGAATAACAGCTTTGGAAATGGTGTTTCTCGGATGGTATGGGGGAAAGGTAGCTAATGGACGATATAGAAATTGATTCATCTCGTAGAGCTGCTGCACGTCTTTATCCCTTCTTTCTCTGCAATGTGTTTTTTGTAGCGTATGCAAGAAAGGGACGATCTGTATAGGCAAAAGAAACATAGAAAAAAGCCTGACAAAAAGTGTCAGGCTCTCGTATTAAGAAGGAGATGAATATTGATGATATTCAGCCAGCTTAATGAACGTTTTTTCATCCTCAATTAATCCGCAAACGCCGCACTGGACTTTGATTTTCGGTCCTTGATAGTTCATGTGAAAAGGAGAAAGCTGATCTCCTTCATATGTTTCGACAATAGCTCCAGTTGCTGGATCAAGTTTCACAGGTTCTGAATGCTGCTCGATGAGGTTAAAACGCGTTCTGTTGGTTTTGCAGTTCGGACAAAGATATGGACTTGTCATGGTTCATTCCACCTTTTTATCCGTAGCATGTCCTCCACGCTAAAATCTATGCTTAATCCTTTTGACTTTTATCCAGCTTTTTAAATAACTTGATCATCGTTTTCAGTTCTTCATCATCAAATGATTCAAATCGTTCCATGAAGTATTCTGTTTTCTTTTTCTCAAAATGCTCAGTAATTTCCTTACCCTTATCGGTTAAGTGGATTTTGATGATGCGTCGATCCTCTTTTGAACGGATACGAGTGATCCAGCCTTTTTCTACAAGTGTGTCGGTTACAGCTGTAATATGGCTTGCTGATACACCGAGAATTGAGGCGAATTCCGTTACTTTTTTTGCGCCTTGTTCACGCAGCAGATTTAAAATGAGAAATTCATTCCGAGATAATTCGTTTTCAAGCAAGCTGTTAATTTCATAACGTATTTGCTTAAATACGGTTCTCAGTAAAGTATCCATTTCATACATCATTTGTTTTCTTTGTTCCAATCATTAAACCCCCATTATATTTTAAGATACGACAGAATGCTTTCATTTGTTTTTAGGTATACAAGTCGTATCATTTTCATTATTTTTTATCATGTTATAATATGATGATACCATTTTTTAAATGAAGGGGGCACTAATATGTCTGAAAAACAAGAATTAGCCACATTTGCTGGAGGCTGTTTCTGGTGTATGGTTAAACCTTTTGATGAACAGCCAGGCATTATCAAAGTTGAATCAGGGTATACTGGCGGACATACAGTGAATCCAACCTATGAAGAAGTATGTACAAATACGACAGGCCATAGAGAAGCCGTTCAAATTACCTTTGATCCAGACGTTTTTCCGTATGAGAAGCTATTAGAACTATATTGGCAGCAAATAGACCCAACAGATGATGGAGGACAATTTGGTGATAGAGGAGAGTCCTACCGTACAGGGATTTATGTCCACAATGAAAAACAAAGGCAACTTGCAGAAACATCAAAAGAGCAGCTGAGCCAAAGTGGAATTTTCCAAAAGCCAATCGTGACAGAAATTTTAGAGGCTGGTCCTTTTTATCCTGCTGAGGAATATCATCAGCATTATTATAAAAAGAACAAAATGCACTACGAACGATACCATGTCGGTTCGGGCAGAGCAGGTTTTATTCAATCTCATTGGAGTGATAAATAATGGCTAACGAAAAAGAGCAGCGCATCAAAGAATTAAACCGAATGCAGTACGAAGTGACGCAAAATAATGGCACTGAGCCGCCATTTCAAAATGAATTTTGGGATCATAAGGAAGAGGGCATTTATGTAGATATCATTTCAGGCAAACCATTGTTTTCTTCTTTAGATAAATTTGATGCCCATTGCGGCTGGCCAAGTTTTACAAAGCCGATTGAAGATCAAGAGGTAGAAGAGAAAGTAGATACGAGCCATGGCATGGTGCGGACTGAAGTTCGCAGTAAGACGGCCGACTCTCACCTTGGTCATGTATTCCCTGACGGCCCAGGGCCAAGCGGTCTTCGATATTGTATTAATTCTGCCGCTTTAAAGTTTATCCCGAAGGATGATCTTGAAAAAGAAGGCTACGGTCATTTGAAACACATCTTTCAATAATTGATTTAAAAATCGTCACATGGAAGTCAGCTGCTTCCGTGTGACGATTTTTTTATTTTTTATGGTGGGTATGATGTAATTGTTCAATGATGTGAAACAGTTTCTCTTTTGTAATGAGCGGTGCTTCGTTTGATGTGTAATGGGTCAAATGGACTTTTTGAAAATGAGGGTGAAGATGTGGTCTTGGTAAAATGGCATAAAATTGTTCATGTTCAAACAGTGCATCTGCCTCGTGAGGGAATGTGAGCTCCTCGTGAAGTTTTTCTCCAGGTCTTTTTCCGACAACGAGAATATCAGGAGAAGGAACATTAATCTGACCGGCATATTCATGAAATGCTTTCAATAGATCAGCCAGCTGTAATGACTCCATCTTGAGAATGAATGTTTCGCCGCCTTTCATCATGATAGCTGCTTCAAGCGTGAGAGATACAGCTTCTTCGATAGACATAAAAAAGCGTGTCATCTTAGGATCAGTTACAGTTAGAGGTTGTTCATTTAACAACTGTTGAAGCATGATGGGGATGACGGAACCCCTTGATCCAAGCACATTGCCAAACCGGACAGAGCAAAACCTCGTTTTCTGATTTGAAATACTTTCATTCGCTTGAAAAAACAATTTTTCTGAAATTAATTTTGTAGCTCCCATGGCATTTGTCGGAGAAACCGCTTTGTCGGTTGAAATGTTGACAACATGACTAACTTCATGTTCAAGTGCTGCTTCAATGACATGCTGTCCGCCGATGATGTTGGTTTGGACAGCTTCAAACGGATTATCTTCGCAGGTGGGTACTTGTTTGAGTGCAGCTGCATGGAAGATGATATCTACTCCTTTGACAAGCTGCCTGACGCGGCTGGCATCCCTCACATCTCCAAGTGCAAATACAACCTCTGGATTTGCCGCATATTCATTTTTCATCATGTATTGTTTACTGTCATCTTTACTGAAGACAATGACCTTTTTAGGAGAGCAGGCTGTTAATTTTTTCACAATCTGCCGGCCAATCGAACCCGTACCGCCTGTGACCAAGATGATTTTGTCACGAAAAAAGGTCTTCAAACTCGTTTCTATTTGTTTGGACATATCTAATCCCCCAACTCTCATTTCTCTACTTTGCATCATATGTGAAAGAGTGGAAGACGTTTGAGGAAAAGAACCACTTCATGCATAAATTAGGTGAACCAATTATAACCATCTGCTTGACGACTTAATAGAATATGTAGAGATAGAAGATTAAGTAGAATAGCGAGGCACCTAAAGAACTTCAGTACGGTGATCAGTTCAGCTCTCAGAATGTATTCTCTGATACTGAGCTGCGCGAGGGGAGAAGATCATACATGTATAGGGGAAATCGTATTTTAGCTATGATACCAGCTTTTAGCAGCAAGCAGGGACATCATGCTGAACACATTCGCGTATTGGCGGAGCGGCCGCTGATCTATTGGACCATTCAGCCATTATTACAAATGATTGAATTAGATGAAGTCATCGTATCTTCAGAGGATGTGAATACTCAAATCATTTCATCTCACTACGGAGCAAATGTGATTGAACTGCCAAGCACACATGTGACGGAACAAACACCTTCTTTAGTAGCTGTGAAGCATGCACTTGCTTATTTAGAACGAGAGGGAAAGACGTTTGATATTGTTTTGTATTTGCATCCAGCATCACCACTAAGGCAGACGGCAGATATTGAGAACTGCTTGCAGCTTCTAGTAGAGGGGGGATATGATTGTGCGGCTTCTTTTACAGAGGCGTTAGAAAATCCAAATGAAACTTGGACACTTCATGACACCAATGAAGCCAGCCTGTATAAGGACAATCATTATTTTTTTGTACCAACTCAGGAGCACCCTTATACGTATGGACGTTTAAATGGAGCTGTCTATGCGTTTCATGTTCCATATGCAAAAGAATGCATTCATTCCTTTTTAGAAGGATCTGTTGGTGCATATATGATGGATCATGCGCAATCGCTTGTTGTGAAAAGTGAGGAAGATCGGAAAAAGGCAGAGAAGATTTTATTGGCTCGACAAGATGCAGAAGGAACGGCATAAGATGATGGCAATTAGAAAAAGCGCCCGGTCATAGGGCGCTTTTGACTATTTCATAAAGTCTGTAAGGCAACGTATCAAATGTGTTCCAGCGAACGACTTGCTCGTAATTGTTCTCTGCAACCGATTGTCTTTGTTGAGGGTTTTTTACATAGAGCTCGACCTGCTTAATCAAATCGTTTTCATGTGTGTAAAAAGCGAAGCTTGAAAATGCCTGTGACGGTTGTAGATCTGTCAACTGAAAGCCTCCGCTTGCAGCGATATCAAATGCTCTGTTGTTGAGGCTCATATTTTGAACATTGGCTTTGTTTTGATTATAGGCAAATTGCGCGGGCCTGTGCGGATTCAGAACAATGGCTGATGTTTGATAGATGTCTGCCATCTGCTCGGGACTCAGCCAGTGGGTCATCAGTGTGAGATCGCGATATCGTCTGCGTGATTTATTCAACACGCGATGCCACTCTTTTCCTGCTACGAGAATGCGCCATTTGTTTTGATGTAAGAGTGTATTGATGGCTTTAATGCGGTTTGGATAAGGGTAGCCAATGAGTGCAATGTCATAGATGCACGACTCATGTGGTGATTCTTTTTTCTGAAATACGTGTGTATTGGTCGGAATGGGAAAGTAGTGCGTGTGATCAGCGCCCATTTGTTTGTAAAATGACAAAGCACCTTCGTCAATCGTTAAGATCAGTTGTGCATCACTTACGCATGCAGCTGACACATCTATATAAAAAGGGTCTTCTGTCATCCAAAGTACAACGGGGATCTTTTCTTGTTTGAATTGATGAAGCAGTTCTGTTGGAATATGATCACCGATCATCATGAAAACAAAATCCGGAGAAAATGTCCGGATTTTGTGCATATGAGCGGGTAGAGTTTCCCTATCCACCTTGACGCATGAAAAGGGGGAATCAATGAAGCTATCTTCTATCCATTGATCGAACATCCGATAGATTCCACCGTAGCCAGAGCTGATATAAAGAAGCTTCATGATGGCCCTCTCACATTAAGATGTGAACGTAACACTTTCTACTTTATCTACATCTAATAGAGTCGTTGCAGAGCCTGTAGGTGTCACAGAGCTTTCTTGTGTGACGAAAACAACACCTGTTGAAGCATCGAATGATACGAATTGTACGGGTCCGATTAAGTCACCTGAGTCCATGACAATGCTAATGACTGTTCCAGGTGCAAGTCTTGCGAAAATCCATCTTGCTGGTTGAGATACGTCGAGTGTTGTAGCAGAATCTGAAGGTGATGCTTCAGCAGCCACCTCACTAAATAAATCGTTCAATTTTTCTTCCACTTGAACTCCTCCTTCTTCGAGATTAACTGTTAACGCATGACTAAGCGGTTTGAAAAACAGCTTTAATAGCTCTTTTTTTAATTCGGCACGCTTTTCGCTCATGTTTTCCCCATCCTTTCTTCATCCATTCAAACACACCACTATGTATATGCCGTTCTCTTTTTTTGGTATAAGCAGAATGCTCATTCCTTGTTCTTTTTTTTATTTAATGACTTCACACATTTTTGAAAAATGTTTTCAAATGCTGATGCTAAATGAAGTGATCCTCATACTCTAGTAAAGATCAAACGAGAAGAAAGAGGGAATCTGAATGGAATTTGAACAACTATTAAATGGCTGGAACGAAGAATTACTAGAAACAGAAGGAATACTTGAAGTTGTGTTGATTATACTTCTTCTTCATCTTTTAGAGGAAAGTGAGGAAGGGAGTGCGTCAGAGATTAAAGAATTGCTGCGCCCGTGGCTTGAGCTCGGCATTCCGCTGCCGCGTGTTCATTTAGTCAATGGAGATGTGCTGCAAAACGTGGTTGTCGTACAATTGTTTGACTCAGTAGCAGTCTTTAAAAATGCGACAAATCAACTAAGAGTAAGTGTTCCTTATGTGAACATTGTCAGCTGGGGGGCTTTTTAATCTATTTAAAAAAGGATAATGGTCATGAAAGTATCAGTGATATTAACAAGCTACAACAAACCTGATTTCATTGAACGTGTGCTAAAGAGTGTGGTAGAACAAACGTATCAGCATTGGGAGCTTTTGATCATGGATGATGGCTCTGAACAAGAAACGATCCAAAAGATGCAGCCTTATTTAGTGGATAAGCGCATTCAATTGTATTCTCATCAAATTCATCCTGCAAACCGGCTGAAGACTGTACGTTATGCAACGCTAATTAATGAAGCATTAACACGTATAACAGGTGAGCTGGTTTGTTATGTAACTGATGATACAGTCTACAGAAAAGATCGTTTAGAGAAAATGGTCGAGGTTTTTCAATCGAAGCCTCACATAGATATCGTCTATTCCTCGCAGCGTGTCGTGCATGTGAATCAGCATTTGGTGGAAACGGCGAGCTTCGTTCGAGAAGCAGATCAAGTGTTGGAGCATGCATCCTTTCAAGTCGACCATTGCTCTGTTATGCATAGAAGCCGGCTGCTTCCGCTTATTCGTGAAAAATACGGACAATACTGGGCCGACGAACCAAAACATTGGCATCATGCTGACTCTGTGTTTTGGATGAGACTGAATCATTTTGCTGCGTTCTTTCCATTAAAAGAAGTACTTGATACCACATATAAAACGCCACAATCATTCCATCATATGTTTGCGAGTATGCCCTACGATTTAATTGACGGAGCTGTGATTGAAAGAGAAGGCGCTTATTATCAAATCGCTAGCGGATATCTTCATCGCATTGACAGGCGCTGGGTGAATGAAAAGAACAGGCGTGCGATTCGTGTTCCCTCGTTATGTGCGATGAAATATGAAATGAACGAGCCGCTGACAGTCCCAAATTATACAGTCGTCACCGCAGATAACGGCAGAACATTTTATTATATTGAACATCAGACAAAAAGACGGTTTGATTCAAAACGTGATGTGCAATATTTTCAGTTTCATCAAAAGGAGATATACACGGTCACAAAACAGCAGCTGGAGACGTTTGAGGATGGCAAGATCATTCAAGTATCTCCTATATTCAGCCCACCAAATAGACGGCTGTTTAAATGGAAACAAGATGTCTATTTATTTGTGCATGATACCTTTTGCCGAATTGTTCCTGAGGTAGTGAAAATATTTGCGTTTTACCATCAGCCAATCAAACTACAACCTTCTCAATTTGCATTTTTTCAAGAAGGAAAGCCAATTGTGCCGCTGTATATGGAGTCTCTTCAGGAATTTGACTTGTCTCTTTATCAGATGTCAGGACGAAAGCACTCCTCATAAGAGGGGTTCTTTTTTTTAGAATTGACGAAAAAAGCAGGAGATCGAAAGGAAAAAGCGAAACGTGAAAAGGATAGGGGAACACGTTGAATATCATCAAACCGCTGAAAATTGGGCAATACTGTGCCGGATTTTCGGCATAGAAAGTGAGGGGGAAATAGTGGGGAAGGTTGTCGAAAGAGCGGATTGGTTTGAATTAATTTTAGAAGCCATCGATGAAGCGATTCACGTTGTAGACGATCAAGGGGTCACCATCTTTTATAATCATAATGCAGCGAAGTTCGACTGTTTAGCGAAAGAAGAGGTGATTGGCAAGTACATACTGGATGTGTATCCTTCATTAACTGAAAAGACAAGTACACTCATGCATGTACTTAGAACAGGAAAACCCATTTATCATTCGTTGCAAACCTATTTGAATAAAAATGGAGAAAAAATTGAGACTGTCAACACCACACTGCCCATTATGGAAGGCAGCAAGTTAATTGGGGCGGTAGAAGTAGCGAAGGATGTGTCGAAGCTGTCGGCGCTTTCGAATCGTTTAGATCAAAAAAAACGAACGGATGGTGCCGCAGAGACCACTCAAATGCTCGATTTTTCTTCATTTTTAACAAATGATCCACACTTAAAAGAGATGCTGGAGAAAGCGAAAAAAGCTGCTGCATATCCTTCATCGGTTATGGTCTTCGGGGAAACTGGGACAGGAAAAGAGGTACTCGTACAAGCGATTGTTCATGCATCTGATCGGAAAGATCAAGTCTTTATCCCGCAAAACTGCGCTGCTCTTCCAGAATCGCTGCTTGAAAGTCTTTTATTCGGGTCTGTCAAAGGAAGTTATACGGGCGCAATAGATCGCAAGGGGCTGTTTGAGTTAGCAGATGGCGGTACGCTTTTTCTTGATGAGCTGCAAGCGATGCCGCTTACGCTTCAAACAAAATTACTGCGTGTGTTAGAGGATGGTGTTGTCCGCCGGATAGGTGATGCAAAGGCGGTTCAAGTAAATGTCAGAGTGATTACTGCCCTCAATATCGACCCATTTGAAGCCGTTAAAAAACAAATGTTAAGAGAAGACTTATTTTATAGACTGCATGTGTCATCATTTCATATCCCGCCGCTTCGCACAAGGAAGCATGATATCCAGCTGTTATCCCGCCACTTTATTCAAACGTATCATCAGCAATTTTCTAAAAACGTCAACCGCCTTTCTGAAGAAACCGTCCAAGTATTTATGGCCCATCAGTGGCCAGGGAATGTCAGAGAATTAAAACATACGATCGAGCATGCCGTCTTGATGATGCCAAAGGAAGCAGAAGAAATCACCCCAGCATATCTCCCTGGCCATTTGCGGACGCATCAGATAGAAAGTCATCCGCCAGAGTCCTCATTAAAAAGTCAAGTGACGTCATTTGAACAAACGCTGATTCAAGAAGCTTTAAGACAGCACGCAGGGAATATTAAGCAAACGGCAGCCGCTTTAAAAATTCCTCGACAAACATTGCAGTATAAACTAAAAAAATATACAGATGCCGAAAAGTAGGCACTTCAAACATGTGAATGTGACGGAAAAGCTCCTTTTGTAAAGAATAGGGGCATTTTCCCATGTTGGCACATAACTTGCATAGTATAAAGTGAATGCTGATAGGGGGAATGGATATGAATCAAAAACTGTATCAACCTGCGCGACATTGGAAGGACATCGAACTTTGGAAGGACGTACCCGAGGAAAAGTGGAACGACTGGATTTGGCAGCTGACGCATACGGTCAAAACGCTTGAAGATTTAGAAAAAGTCGTGAACTTAACAGAAGAGGAAAAAGAAGGGGTGAAGATTTCTACGAAAACCATTCCACTCAACATTACACCCTACTATGCCTCACTGATGAATCCAGACGATCCAAGATGCCCAATCCGTATGCAGTCTGTACCGATTGCAGAAGAGCTTCATAAAACAAAATATGACCTCGAAGATCCGCTCCATGAAGATGAGGATTCACCTGTTCCAGGTTTAACGCACCGCTACCCAGATCGTGTGCTGTTTCTTGTCACAAATCAGTGCTCCATGTACTGCCGCTATTGTACGAGAAGGCGCTTTTCCGGTCAGATCGGGATGGGCGTGCCGAAAAAGCAATTAGATGCCGCCATTGGATATATTAGAGAAACCCCTGAAGTGCGGGATGTGTTAATTTCAGGCGGTGACGGGCTGTTAATTAATGATCAAGTGCTTGAATACATTTTGAAAAACTTACGAGACATTCCTCACGTTGAAATCATTCGAATTGGAACACGTGCACCGGTCGTGTTTCCGCAGCGAATTACAGATGAATTGTGTGAGATTTTAAAAAAATATCATCCTGTTTGGTTGAACACTCACTTTAATACAAGCATTGAAATCACAAAAGAAGCGAAAGAAGCGTGTGAGCGACTTGTCAATGCTGGTGTGCCTGTTGGTAATCAGGCGGTGATCCTAGCAGGAATTAACGACAGTGTTCCAATTATGAAGAAGCTGATGCATGATCTCGTCATGATTCGCGTCAGACCTTATTATATTTATCAATGTGATTTATCTGAGGGGATCGGCCACTTTAGAACACCGGTTTCAAAAGGCCTTGAAATCATTGAAGGCTTAAGAGGACATACGAGTGGTTATGCTGTGCCAAGCTTTGTTGTAGATGCACCAGGCGGAGGAGGTAAGATCACCTTACAGCCAAATTATTTATTATCTCAAAGCCCAGAGAAAGTGGTCCTGCGTAACTTTGAAGGTGTGATCACCTCTTATCCAGAGCCGGAACATTACGTCGCAGGCCAAGCAGATGCGTATTTTAATGAAATCTATGAAGAAAAGAAAGAACCCGCCATTGGCATAACAGCTCTATTTGAGGATGAAGCAAGATCCTTTACGCCTGAAAATTTAAGCCGAATGAAACGAAGAGAGTCTTATGAAACGAATCCTGAACATGATACGCTCAAAAACAAACGCGAAAAACGAGATGAATTAAAAGAGAAGAAATATCAAGCCCAGCTCAAAAAAGAACAAACCGTAAAGGAGGAGAAATAACGTTGCTGACATGTGATTGGTGTGAGGAGAAGAAAGCGAACGCAGGACAGACCACAGTCTATTGGGAACTCATCACGGGCACACAATCGATTGAAATTTTGGAAACGCCTTCGATTTCTTGCACGCATTGCGGGATGACGTATCAGAAGGATGAGACAGTAAAAGAGATAGAAGATCAATTAATTTTAGTCGATCAAACAAAACTTCCAGAAAAAATCTCATATGAAGAATTAATGAGCATGGAGCGGTTATTAAAGCGTAATTACTTTGATTTTTCTTCATAAGTTGTACCTCCGCCTATACAAGTCATCAAATTCCTGTATAATATAACAACAAAATAGAGTGTCGCGGAGGGAAAAACAGGTGAAGTCGTTTTACCATTATTTAATGAAGTACAGACATCCAAAACCGAAGGATGACATCAGTCATTTTGCAAATGCTGCTTATGAAGATCACAGCTTTCCTAAAGCATCCACTGATTATCATGAGCTATGTGCCTATTTAGAGTTAAATGGGGACTATTTAAGCTCCATGACGACATTTGACGAGGCTTTTGAGCAATACGAAGTAGAAGTCAAAAAAAAATAACACACACAACCGCTTGTTCCGTATGGAAGAAGCGGTTTTTTCATGAAGAAATAAAATGGCGTTTTGCATGGTGTGGTTGCCCATGCAGAATTCCTTGCGCCGGCATACGATACGTTAAGACCAAAAGTCGGGCAAGGGGGAGACAGAATGAAGGCGAAAGCACCAAAATATAAAGTAGGGGATATTGTCGTCGTTGTCATGTACGGCACAGTTGGAACGATAACAAAAGTCCATCAAATTGACCAACATTATCTATATGAGGTCAATCATAATGAGGTGCTTTATTTTGAAACATCACTTCAGCTTTACGATGAGTACGACGGGGTGATTGTAGATACAGAAAAGCTGGACATTGAATATGAGTTCCTCATTGGCGATGTTGTATATGTAAAGGATTACGGGAAAGAGCTATTTAAAATCATTGGCCATCGGACTGAGATATGGCGCTACCTTGAAGATGGCTGGGAAGATGTCATTTATGAACTGACAAGGTTAAAAGACGGAGAATGGCTGGAAACAGAAGAAGAAGACTTGACGCTTGTCCTAAGGAAATATGAGATGGATCAGTTTGTTCATCAGCTTCTTTTTGTGCATTACGTTGGAGAAACCTCAAAAGAAATAGAGGAAGATATGGTGCAAACCGCTCTATTACAGTTAGAAGAGAAACAAGAAAGCGAAGCATCACTAGAATTTCTCGCTGTATCTATAGTGGATGAGCTTCTTGATATTTACAATGATTATAAAATTCTCTATGAATTTTTCAAAGACCCAGAATATAAGGATATGATGGACTTTATTTTGGAAAGTTTAAACGAACATTTTGGTTAAAAGAAGACTTGTCCTAACACGAATAAAAAGTAAGGAACACAGAAAAAAGCAATCACATAAAACCATCCCCTCAAGATACGGCCCATCACCTGATCAAAAGTATGTCCATCTAAAATGCTTAACCATTTCATTGCCCCATGCCCCTTTTCTTTTCGTTTACTGCATTTATATGTATGGAATGAGCCATTATGACAAATTGTAATAAAAATAAGGCGACGTTCATACATCATAAAAAAGGAGGCGGAAAGCAATGAAAGAAGCAGATTTGGTGATTGATACAGAGGAAATTGCAGAATTCTTCTACACGGAGCTGGTCAAAAGAGGGTACATACCATCTGAGCTGGAAACGTTTGAGCTTGCCGATATTACATTTGAATATATGCTGAGGAAAGCAATGATAGTTGAAGAAGAGGCGCGGTAGGCACTATACTTTGAAGAGATTCTGAGTAGAAAGGGAGGGGAATTGTTTCGCGTGTATGTCATCATTTTTTTCCTTTTGTTTGGCGCCATCGCTGCGCTTATGGTATCTGGTAAGTTTCAAGAATTGGACAACCAGATCATCTTATCGTTTGAGAACATCAGACTTCCTTTTTTAAATGATGTCATGCTGACTTTGACTGACTTTGGTATCAGTGCGCTGCTTGTCCCAATCATGCTCATCTTTAGCGTGGTGCTGTTTATGTATAAACGCTACCACTCTATTATGCTGCTTTTTCTACTATATATAGCAGAAAAAACGGTCAATCATGAACTGAAAGGACTGTTTGCTAGAGAGCGTCCAGCCTTTGATCATCTAGTGAATGAGACCTATTATAGCTTTCCGAGCGGTCATTCTATGAATGCAGCAACGATCTATCCATTTATCGCCTATCTATTAATTGAAATGGTTCCGTGGCTGAAAAAGAGACAAAAAGCAGTCTACATGGTGACAGGGTGTTGTGTGCTGATGATCGGCATCAGCAGGATGTATATCGGTGTTCATTATGTCACTGATGTAGCAGGGGGCTTTGCGATAGGACTAGCTTTATTTCTCATATGTAAAAAGATTGACGAAAAATTGTCCGTCATTCGACAAAAATAGAAGAAGGAAATTCATAGATCCCAGCCAATTTTATATAAAAGGGGAGGGATTTGAATGCAATTGACGTTGAGATTTTTTCAAAAGAAACCTTCAGCTTATCACTTAACCATTTATCAAACACCTGAATATGGTGCAGAAAGCGGACATCAGCCTGTGTACCGGACAAAGATTGGCGGCAGGACACACCTTGATGTACTGGAAAAAGCATTCTCGACATTTAATGTACAAGATACAGTCCCTAATGATTACAATGCACGGTTTATCACAACAGGGGATATCGTTGTGATTGATGACCAGAAAAAAGGGAAGTGCTACTACCAGCTCTTTCCGGCAGGATGGAAACGCAGTGAACGGCTAATGACGATGAGTTAAATATAAACGACGATGCCAGCTTTACTTTCAGCTGGTATTTTCTTTTTTGATCTCAATCGTTTATAATAAATGGGACTAAACACATGTTAAACGTAAGTGGAGGCTAAAAAATGAGTGTACATATTGGAGCAGAAAAAGGACAAATTGCAGAAACGGTATTGCTGCCAGGCGATCCGCTTCGTGCGAAATATATTGCAGATACATATTTAGAAGATGTTGTGTGCTATAACGAAGTGCGCGGCATGTATGGTTATACTGGAACATATAAAGGAAAACGCATTTCTGTACAAGGTACTGGAATGGGCGTACCGTCTATTTCGATCTATGTGAATGAGCTGATCCAAAGCTATGATGTTCAAAACTTAATACGTGTCGGTTCTTGCGGAGCGATCAAAAAAGATGTCAATGTACGTGACGTCATCTTAGCTCAAACCTCATCAACAGATTCTCAAATGAACCGTGTGGCATTTGGACCGATTGATTACGCACCATGTGCTGATTTTGGTTTACTGAAAAAAGCCTACGACACAGCAGAAGCGAAAAAAGTAGCTGTGCGTGTTGGGAATGTATTTACAGCAGACCAGTTTTATAATGAAAAACCACTTGAGCTGATGGACCAATATGGAATTCTAGCGATCGAAATGGAGACAACGGCTCTTTATACGCTTGCTGCAAAATTTGGCAGAAAAGCGTTGTCGATTCTGACAGTGAGTGATCATGTGCTAACAGGAGAAGAAACAACTGCTGAAGAGCGTCAAACGACATTTGACGAAATGATCTTAATTGCACTAGATTCTGTTTTATAATAGTATAAAGGGTGTGCTACGATGTAGCGCATCTTTATTTTTTTAGTAGAGCAAAAGGAAGGTATGTCATGAAGAAAAGCTATAAAATACTCTCAATCGCATCGATTCTTGGTTTGACGGCCGCATTATCAGGCTGCCAGTTGCTGGATCAGAAAAGCGGTACCACTGAATCTAACAAAACAAACGAACAAAAGAACGCAGCAAGTTCATCACCCCAGCAAAACTCAAACGATACGGCAGATTCATCTAATCAAGAGCTGACGTTAAAGAGTGAATATTTCAATGACATCAAGGTAGTGAGCGGACTGAAGACCATTCAAAACCCTGAAAATGTGCTTGCTTTAGTGAACAAAGAATATGCACTGCCAGGAACCTATAAACCTTCTGATCTCGTTGTACCAAAAGTGGAATTCTCTTTTTCAGAGGATATTGAAAAACGATATATTCGAAAAGAAGCAGCGGAGGCACTTGCGAAGTTATTCAAAGGTGCTAAAAAGGAAAACTTTGAGCTTGCTGCAGTATCTGGCTATCGTTCCTATGATCGTCAAAAAGTCATTTTTGATAGTGAAGTGAAACTAAAAGGGAAAGAAAAAGCCCAAGAAGCCGTAGCCTTACCAGGGGAAAGTGAACATCAAACAGGTCTAGCTATGGATATTTCCTCAAAAAGTGCCGGCTTTGAAATCTCTGAAAAATTTGGTGAAACACCTGATGGTAAATGGGTAGCCAAAAATGCTTATAAATATGGCTTTATCATTCGTTATCCAAAAGGGAAAGAAGACATCACGAAATATGAATATGAGCCGTGGCACCTGCGCTATGTAGGGAAAGAAGCTGCAAAAGCGATGCATGATCATGATTTAACATTCGAAGAGTACATGAACAAAGTGAAGAAAATATAAACAAATAAAAGGCCTCCCGAAGCTGGGAGGCCTTCTTTTATACGCCGTTTTAAAAAAAGAGCAAACCTGCTAATGCGAAGCCGGTAATAAAACCGAGTCCAATGCCATAAGCTGGACCCCAGCCATAATAGCCTCCGTAATAACCTCCGTAATAGCCAAATCCTAAGCCCCCGCGGGACCCGCCGACTGGTCGGATATAAACTTTGCGGTTTGTCACCCGCTCAATACGTCCAACATGTACTCTGCCATGACGATCAGTAATTCTAGCTACTTTCCCCATATGCTGCTGACAAAGTTTGTAGTAGCGCTCCATGTTTTTCCTCCTTATGACAAACTCTTTTCACTCTTATCCTATGCGAAAGACTTCATAGAGTTTGGACAAAACATATAGGAGATTCGCTCATTTTATACTGTACATTCAAATACAAGGTGACTCAGATGTTCTCGGTGTGTTTGAATCAGGTCATAGTGTTGCTGTAATGTATCATAAAGAGAAGGTGGTATTTGATCTGATAATTCCATTTCGGTCGGCTCTTCCTGCACCATGTGCTCATCGAATGAGAGAATCTGAATGTCACGGAATCCTGCGGACGCTAACTGCTTTTTCCATTCAGAAAATGAAAAGAGGGAGTGAAACCCATAAAACTCCCGGATGGCTGCCTGTTCTTTTGAGGAAAGCGGCACTTTTAACACAGCCTCATTTGCGATCAATTGTTTTCCAGGAGCAAGCACCCGTTTTATCTCAGCAAGCGCAGCAGGTAAATGGGTGAAACTTAAAACAGATTCACTGATCAGTAGAGAGAACGAGTCATCCGCAAATGGCAGGTGTTCGATCGATGCTTGCTGTGCACGGAAAGGTAGTTGTTCCCGTTCGAATCGCAGATTGGCTTTTTCAATCATCAAAGGGTGTGTATCAATCGCCTCTACTTCATAACCTAAATGTCCTAAATAGGCTGCTGTTTGTCCTGTGCCGCATCCAACATCCAGTATACGATCGTCAGACGCCAAGTTAAGATGCTCAATCATCGTTTTTGTTAGCTCAATTCCACCAGGATGGGCACCTGATACCCCAAAATAAGCAAGCATTTCTACATAGTCACTCATGGAATCCCTTCTTTCTTTATCATGTTTCTCTCTAAAGATTATGCATTGCAGGGCGAAATGGCTTATCTTTTCAAATAGAAGTTTGATCCTTTGGTTGACGGATGAAGAATCGTCCTTGATAATAATGAAAGGAGATAAAGGTGGTGTTTTTTTGAAAAAACAATTCAAGTTCGTGATAGCCATTCTGGTGACAGCAGCACTTTCCTCAGCGATTACATTTGTGATCACAAAACAAGGTGCTGTCAGCGTTTCAGGAGATGAGAAGTTTAGTAAACTCATGGCTGCATATACGAAGGTAAAAAACGAGTATTACGAAAAAACGGATGATCAAAAACTAGTAGACGGTGCGATTCAAGGAATGATTGCATCACTTGATGATCCATACTCTACATATATGGATCAGGAGGAAGCCGAAGGGTTTAACAACACCATTTCATCTTCATTTGAAGGAATTGGTGCACAAGTAGAAGAGAAGGATGGACAAATTTTAATTGTCGCACCGATTAAAGGCTCTCCTGCTGAAAAAGCTGGTTTGAAACCTCATGATCGTATTTTAAAAGTGGATGGTAAAAGTACAAAAGGCATGTCAGTGAATAAAGCCGTTTCTATTATCAGAGGGAAAAAAGGAACGGATGTCAAACTGCATTTGAACAGACAAGGTGTTGGAAATGTGGATGTGACAATCACAAGAGATACCATCCCGCTTGAAACGGTGTATGCAAAACTAACAAAAGATAAAATAGGCGAAATCCAAATCACGTCTTTTGCTGAAACGACGTCTAAAGAGTTAGATAAAGCGATTGATGACCTCGAGAAAAAAGGGGCAAAAGGTTTTGTCATTGATCTGAGAGATAATCCAGGCGGCATTATGACAGAAGCAATTGAAATGAGCAATGACTTTATCGATAAAGGAAAAGTCATTATGCAGGTTGAGGAAAAAGGAAAGAAACAAGTGTACAAAGCGGAAAAAGAACGCAAAGTTCATCAGCCGGCAGTTGTTCTTGTAAACGGCGGTTCAGCGAGTGCTGCTGAAATCATGGCGGCAGCTCTGCACCAATCCTCCAGCATTCAACTTGTTGGAGAAAAGACATTTGGTAAAGGGACTGTTCAAAATGCCCAAAGCTACAATGATGGTTCTAGTGTGAAATTAACCATTGCCAAGTGGCTGACACCAGACGGGTCTTGGATTCACAAAAAAGGAATTGAGCCACAGGTGAAAGCATCTCTGCCGAGTTATGCGAAGCTGCCATACTTAAGTCCGAAAAAGACGTATCAACTGAATGATGATGGAGATGAAGTCAAAGCGGCTCAAAAAATGTTCCAAGCGCTTGGCTACAAAGCAAAAGCCAATGGAGAATATGATCAAGCATTCCAGTCGGTCGTGAAAAGGTTCCAATCAGATCACGATCTAAAGGCTGATGGTATTCTGACAGGGGACACAACGACGGTACTGATGACAAACATCCAAGATAAGCTCAAGAAAAATGATACGCAAATGAAAAAAGCCATTGAAGTGTTGAAAAAAGAAATGAAATAGAAAAAGCAGTCCTCATCAGGGGACTGCTTTTTTTCTTGTGTTACGCTTTGTTAGCCACAGGTTCCGTTGTTTTCCCATTCTTTTCAAACAAATCACTTGTCACAGAATTAGATGTGACATTCTTCTGGAAGAATGGATTCAATATCAAGATGACCACAACGTTTGCTAGTAAACCGAGAAAGCCTTCATAAAGGCCGAATGTCATTTGTGTCATATTCGCTGTAAAGGTCACGATAATTCCTACGATGAGCCCCGCAATCGTTGCTTCTCTCGATTGTTTTTTCCAGAACAAGCTGATGGCAATGGCTGGGAAAATTTGAACCATTCCAGAAACACCGATCAGCTGAAGCGTGACAAGCGCAGTCGGGAACAGCATTCCGAATAAAAGAGCAAGACCGATCACGATAAATACCATCGAACGTGTAATGATCGTTAACCGTTTAGGTGACACATTTGGATGGATTAAATCACGGTACAAATTATTGGCAAATAAATTCGACGCCCCAATGGCCATGATCGAACATGGAATGAGAGAAGCAAGTGCAATCGTTGAATACGCAAGCCCCTGCATCACGCCGCCATATGACGTCTGAATTAAATGAAGAAGAGCAAATCTTGGATTTGTATCTTCCGGTAAGACTAAAAAGGCAATGAAGCCAAGGAAGATGACCAAAATCAATACAATGTTGTAAAGAGGTAAAAACATACTGTTTTTACGGATGGCATCTGCGCTTTTGGCTGTGAAAACACCAGTTGCTGCATGAGCCCACATAAATAATGCGAGTGCAGAAACACCTGATGCGGTAATAAACCACAAAATGCCTTTAGGGCCGCTTTCAGGAATCGTCAGAAGCTGTGGAGCTTCCTTAGCTAACGTATTCATCATTGGTGTCCAGCCGTTAAAATGAATAATCGGGAGGGAAACGACCATAAAGAGCATGATCACCCAAACAAGAATATCTTTAATAATGGCTGTATATGTAGGACCTTTAATACCACTGAAAAATGTATAAAGTGCAACTAAAATAAATGAAATCATAACCACTGCATTCACATTAATATAACTCGTTCCAGCGACAGTTAACGTATCTTGAATCCCGCTTAGCTGAAGACAAATGTATGGAATGAGCATAAGTACACCAACAATGGCAATCAAACTGGATAACAGTTTACTGTCAAATCGCTCACGTGCATAATCAGCAAGTGTTGTCAGCTTGTGATTTTTTGCAACCGTCCAAAGTTTTGGCAAGAAGAAATACGCAATAAAATAAGCAAGAACGGAATAGGGGATAGCGAAAAAAGCAACACTTCCTGCTGTATAAGCTGTACTTGTGAGCCCTAAAAAGGTATAAGCAGTATATAAGTCTGCGCCAACAAGGAACCAGACGAGAAGCCCGCCAAATTTTCTCCCGCCAACAGACCATTCTTCTACTGATTGTCTTGATGATTTATCACGACCAGCGGCAAAACCGATGACCACGACGATGAAAATGATACTTGCAGTAATCAATAAAGCTGTTAAGTTTCCTTGCATTCGTCAGTTCCTCCATTTGAATGTTGCATCCTGTAAATGATAAATGTGCAAACGGGTGTGAGTACAATCCATAGTAAGAGCCAGAAGTGGAAAAAAGGCAGCCCGATGACAAATGGATGAATACGATTCACAAAGGGGAGCAGTGCAAGCTGTCCAATGAATGGAATCGCGATAAGTAGCGCCAGTATCAGTTTTTTGTTCATGTTTTCCTCCTCTAATATTTTGTAATTTCATAATAATAGCAGTTGTCAGATTAGATCACAAGACCATTTTCAGAAAAAACAATCATTTTTATGAATATCATACTAATATAACGCTTTCATTTTTTAAAAGAGGTAAATACTGAAGAATGAGAAAGGAAGACTTGAAAATAAGTATGGAAAAATAATATTTAAAGCAAATAAAAAAGCCCCAGCATGACGCTGAGACTGTGCCGTTTTTTATAGGAAATCAGATACTTCTTCGATGTCAAAACGATTGCTTTTGTGAGCTTCTTTTGCTGCTTTCCCGACAGAAATCAACATCACTGGTTCGTATCGAGCACTCACATTGAATTCTTTTACGTACGCTTCTTTACTGAAACCGCCCATTGCGCATGTATCATATCCCATTGCTTTCGCCGCAATCATTAACTGCATAGCAGCTAACGAAGCGTTTGAATACGCAGCTTCACGTGCATATTGCTCGCTTTGGTAAGCACCATTGATTTGCGTCATCAATGTTTCTTTAATATCTTCTGTGATGAAGCCTTGTTCTGCTAGCTCACTGTAGATTTTTTCACCCTTTAGATTGGCTTCAAGGTCACCTAGCACAGCAATCACAGCTGATGCTTGTGAGACTTGTTTTTGGTTGTAAGCAATTGGAAGAAGTTTTGCTTTTGATTCAGCACTATGGAAAACAGTGAAATGCCAATGCTGAAGGTTCCAAGCAGATGGTGCTTTTGTTGTGATATCAAGAAGCTCTTTTAACTCTTCTTTTGTCATTTCATGAGTTGTATCATACTCTTTTACTGAAGCTCTTTCTTTTAAAATGTCAATCGTTTTTTGATCGCTCGCCATATGGATATTTCCTCCCGTTTTTGCAAATAGTATGGTACAATAAATAAAAAAGTGAGAAACTTACTTATTGTAACTAGAGATATATTTTAAATTGTACACCGTTAGTTTGTCAAACGATTATGAAAAGAAAGGCTGAAATATATGGAATTTCAATTATGTCCAAACATTCAGCAAGCTTTTTTGCTTCTTGGCAAAAGATGGAATGGTCTCATCATTCATGTATTGCTTGATGGTCCGAAGCGGTTTAAAGACCTGACGGACATTATTCCATCCATCAGTCAAAAAATGCTCGCAGAACGCTTAAAAGAGCTTGAGCAAGAAGGAATCATAAAGCGCACTGTACTTCCTGAAACGCCAGTTAAAGTCATCTATTGTTTAACCGAAAAAGGGAGTGCATTACATGGTGTGTTCGGAGAAGTATCGCGCTGGGCAGGGGAGTATGCTGGATCTCATGTGAAAAAGGAGCAAGCCTAGTTTTAGGTTTGCCCAAACGTTTTGTCTCCTAATGAATATGCTGATGTTAGGCACATGACAAAGGAGGAGAAAAGCATGTACCCTCATACTCCGTATTTTCGAGGCGGTGCCCCTGGCATTCCGCCATATGAATCTAGAGTCCCTTTGTTTTTTGGTTTTGGCGCTCCTTTAGTCGGCGGACTGCTTGGCGGATTTCTAGGAAGTGCGATTTTTAATTATCCTCGTCCATATTACCCGCCACCACCACCGCCTGTTCCACCACCTTATGGCGGCGGATATCCACCATATTATTAAGAAAAAAGAGTAAGCCTGCTTCCATTTCAAAGCAGGCTTTTTATAATGGAATATCAATTTCAGAAATGCCTGGATCATCATGCTTTAAAAACATAATTTCTAAAATACCATCTTGATACGATGCCTTCGTTCCTTTTCTTTTCACAGCAGCAGGCAGGACAACCTTCTTTTGTTTATTCTCTTCAGGAAAATGATCAATAAACAGCAGATTGGCTGTATGTTTGATTTTTACTTTTTCCGTGTTCGGACGATCGAGCTCTATTTTGACAAACACGTGATCTGTCGTCTCAAATACTTCAACATTCGGCTCTTTCTTTTTTTTATCGTCTGTCTCTCTTGTTTTCTGCTGCTGAGACAGCGGATCCTGAAAGGGGAATTGAGCAGAATAATTGGAGCCGAAAACACTTTCCATGACTTGATTGACATATTGCTCAACGTCTTTAGGATCTGAATTTTTTAACGCTTCTTTTGAAAATTGCTTTTGAAAAGGGAATAATCGGTTCCAGTCAAACATGCAAATCATCCTTTCTAAATGCCCTGAATTAGTATATGCCCATAAAGTGATGTGCGTGCTATAATATACGATAGGTTTAGAAAGGAATGGTTAGATTGAACGAACAACAATCAAAAGGTGTCTTATATACGGCTGCATCTTTTACATTATGGGGATTGTTCCCATTATATTGGAAACTGATGGAGCATATTTCGTCAGGCGAAATTTTAGCGCACAGAATAGTATGGTCCTTTGTTTTTATGTGCGGTATTCTTTTATATTTAAAGCAAGTCCGTCCAGCGACGCAGACTGTGAAAGGTCTGATGATAGATGGAAAAGCACTTTTTTCATTACTTTTATCGGCTATTTTAATTTCGGTCAACTGGTATGTATACATTTGGGCGGTAAATCACGATCTTATGCTGGAAGCGAGTTTAGGGTATTATATTAATCCGCTTGTATCAGTTTTACTAGGCATCATTTTCTTAAAAGAACGACTGAATAAATTGCAAACCACCGCCATTCTCATTGCCGCAGCTGGGGTCATTATCTCAACTGTTCAGTACGGCTCATTTCCTGTCGTGGCTTTCGTATTGGCTTTTAGTTTTGGGTTTTATGGACTGATTAAAAAAAGAATGAGTTTTACGAGTGCCATTGGATTAACCATTGAAACACTGCTTCTTGCACCAGCTGCGCTTGTTTACTTATTCTTCTTCTTAAAAGAACCTGTTGTCACGATGAATCCGAGCAGCTTCGGCTCTCTTGGGCTATTATTTTTTGCAGGTGTCTTTACAGCTGTACCGCTTCTTTTATTTTCTGAAGGGGCCAAAAGAATTCCTTTATACCAAGTTGGTATTTTGCAGTATATTGCACCGACCATTACACTCTTTTTGGGGCTGTTTGTGTATCACGAACACTTATCTGCAGCAAAAATCGTGACATTCCTCTGTATTTGGGTGGCGATTTTACTATTTACAACCTCTCAACTGCGAATGAAAAAAACAGCGAATTCTCATTAAAGAGACGAAGCAGTTTGCTTTTTTTTGCAGGCGGATCATGTCATAATAAGTTGTTACCAAAACTGTAGAGGTGATCACATGTCATCAGTCGATGAGCTTGCACACGCTTATCAATCTTTATGGAAAAATCGGCAGCTTGATGTAGTGGATATGACTTCATTACACGAGGCGATACGAGATGATTTGCTTGATGCACGCACCCATCCTCGCGCAAGAAAGTCATTACATCAAAAGTATGTACTCGCTGTGGAAAGAATTTTAGAAAGCACGATTGAACAGGGTCATCAACTACAGCTGATCAGCTTACATACGAAAAAGCTGCGAGAACTAATTCAAAATGAAGGAAGGAACCACTCATGAAACCAATTCAAACGGAAGATGTCACAGCACATCTTGAATCGTTTTTAAATCGGCCAGTCTTCGTTCATCTTGAAACGACAACTGGTTCTTATTCAGCTCATGTGAATGAGCAAAATATGACGGTCGTGGCGTATATCCGCAACGCAAAAGTCGTCTATTCACAGGCGAAAATAAAAGGACAAGGTCCATACCGTGTCGGGATGAAAACAGAAGATGGCTGGATTTACGCAGAAGGTTTAACCGATTACGTGTTTGATGAACAAGGCCGCCTGCTGTTAGCAGGTCACCTGCCAGACGGAAAACTAGCGATCTCATTACAAATTAGTGAAACACCATTTCAGGTGTAGGAGAGAGGGGAACAGTGATGAACGAACATGTACTTGTGATGCTGCCTCACCCCGACGATGAATCCTTCGGGGTCGCAGGGCTCATCGCGAAAAGCAGAAAACGTGGAATTCCAGTGACGTATGCATGCGGGACACTTGGAGAAATGGGAAGAAATATGGGAAGTCCAACATATGCTAACCGTGAGACACTTCCTGAATTAAGAAAACAGGAATTAATCAATGCATGTAAAGAAATGGATGTCACAGACTTGCGAATGCTTGGTCTTCGGGATAAAACGTTGGAATTTGAAGATGATGAGTATTTAGCGGATGTGATGGAAAGTATTATTGATGAAGTGAAACCAACCCTTATTGTCACATTTTATCCAGGTCATGGTGTACACCCTGATCATGACGCGACAGGTGAAGCGGTCATTCGTGCTCTATACCGCAAGAAAAAAGAAGACCGTCCCGTCACATACTGTATGGCCATTACGAAAAATCGAGAAGAAGTGCTAGGAAATGCCGATATTGTGATTGATATTACGGATGTAGCCGATATCAAATTAAATGCACTAAGAGCGCATAGAACACAAACAGAAGGCATGCTAAGAGAGCTTGAACAAAAGTTGAAAAACAAAGAACCAGTCGTCCAAAAATGGTTTGATGAAGAAATTTTCTGGACGTATCAATGGAATGACTAAATGAAAGGCAGCTGACTTCAGTCAGCTGCCTTTTCCTGTTGTATCAGAATGCATACTTCTTTCAATCAACCTGAGACGAACAAATAGGACGATGGCACCTGCGGCAAGCCCAGTAATCAGCCCAATCCAATAACCAAACGCTCCAAATGAGGTATACGTGCCAATCAAGTAGCCAGCTGGAAGGCCGATGACCCAGTAAGAGACAAACGCAGCAATCAGTGTATAATTCACATCTTTATACCCGCGTAGAGCTCCCTGAATTGGTGCGGCGATCGCATCTGACAGCTGGAAAAAGATCGCATACATCAAAAAGTGCTGTGTCATTTGTAAAACAGCTGATTCAGTTGTATATAAACCAGCGATCTCAGGTCTAAATAACAAGATGAGGGCTGCGGTACATAATGAGAACAAAACAGCTGTTGCAATGCCAATATAGCTGTAGCTTTTTGCGTCTTTATACCGCATGGCACCGGCTTCAAAACCTACAACAATCGTTAAAGCCATTGAGATACTAAGCGGCAGGATATATAAAATAGAAGCAAAATTCATCGCTGCTTGGTGACTGGCGATTGTCACGGTATCAAAGTGACCCATTAAGAGCGTGACAGCTGCAAAAATACTTGTTTCAAAAAAGATCGCAAACCCAATAGGGATACCGATTTTCAGTATTTGACCCATTCGGGAGACGTTAAAACGAGGTAATGTCTGAAACAACCGAAAGGATGCAAACGGTTCGGCTTTGATGACAATACAAATACTCATGATGAAAATTGCCCAATACGTCAGCGCAGATGCAAGACCTGCCCCTGCACCGCCAAGCTTTGGAAACCCAAAGTTTCCAAAAATAAAGAGATAATTTAAAACAAAATTAATAGGAAGTGCGGTTAACGTAATGAACATCGTCACACGTGTTTTTCCTAATGCATCAATGAACGATCTCATGACTGAATAACCAAAAAGCGGGATGATTCCAATAGCAAGGAAGCTGAGAAAATGACGGGCAATGATTTCTACGGATGGTTCAAGCCCAAGTCTCCCTAAAATAAAAGGAACACACAACGATCCAATGACAATCACCACGATACTTAAAAGAAAAGATAAATAAATGGCCTGAAAGACTGCACGAGGAACACCTTCCCTGCGACCGCCGCCCATCAACTGAGCCACTATAGGGGTAACAGCCATTAAAATACCAGCGAGACCAGTATAAACAGGTGTCCAAATGCTCGAACCGATCGCTACACCTGCTAGGTCTTCTGCACTCACTTTTCCAGACATCACCGTGTCTAAAAATGTGATGAGCGAAAGACCTGCTTGTGTAATTAAAATCGGAATCAATATGGTTAAAAATTGTGCCAACTTTGCTCGAATACTATTCGTTTCTCTCATCATAAGTTCCTCTCTGAACAGAAATAACGAGAGGAATTATATCACGCTATGTAAAAAAATCAATTCTCCGTCGGATTATTTTTCTTTGAGGGCTTCGTTTTTTTGAACATTTGGGCATAAATAAAAGAAAGACTGACAACACCTAAAATGCTGCAAGCATATTGAATCACTTTTTGAATGGTCATATTGAATTCACCTCCATACAAATAGAATGTGCACAATTTGTTATTTTATGACACAAGCGAAAGAAGGAGGGACATGGTGAGATGATCAATCGCACAAATGAAGAAGCGATGTTTAAGTTAGAAATGAAATCTCATTTAACGCAAATTATGATGGATGCAAGGAAAATTGTCGATTCGCTTGACCAGACGGAACAATGCCTTCTTTGTGAACTCGAATCATTGCATGATCAGTTTAATGAAATGCATGCAGAGGCTTCCTCATTTTATTTACAAGCATATATGGAAGAATTCACACCAGGTTTTGCTCAATTTTCTTTAGCCATTGAGAACTTATCAAAACAAAAGCATGGCGCACTGATTGTGATTCAAAGGAGAGATGAGGTGGAGGATTATATACAAAAAGGGACAAACCTCCATGCGAAAATTAGCGCATCATTAATAGAAAGCATTTTCTATCCTGGAAACCCACTTCATGATGGCGCCCTTTTAGTGAAAGAAAACACGCTTGTTTCCGCTGCAAATGTCCTACCGCTCACCTCGAAAAAAGTCAGCCCTTCTCTAGGCACAAGACACCGGGCAGCTATTGGACTTTCTGGCATGACTGATGCCCTTGTTCTTGTGGTATCAGAAGAAACAGGGAAAATGTCGTTTGCGAAAGAAGGCGTCCTCTATCCGTTAACTGTAAAAGATCAAGAAATCAGAAAGTAAACATGAACACAGCATTCTTCATTGGGAAGGGTGCTTTTTTTATTGAGGAGAAAAAACAGGCAATTAAGTAAAAAGTCATTTGATACAGAAAAATTTGTCATGTAGAATAGAACTATGAAACTAGCAACGTGCTTGTTTTGACAAATTTCTAAACGTCAACTTAAAAATTCCTTAAAAAATGTTTATAAATACAGCAAACAGCCGATAGAAACGATATGGCTTTGTTTTAGCATTTTGAGTTTGCTGCTCTAAAACCTATTTAGTATTGCCCAACGTCTTCATGTCGAGTAATATTATAGAAATAAAGATAAAATAGTGCAAGAGAAGCAGAACCATTAAATGCTAAACTCAAAACTAGTACATAAGTCTTATGGTATGAAATCATGAAAGGCGGAGATTCATCTATGAAGAAAAAAGTAGTAACCGGCCTCACAGTTTCAGCGATCGCAGGCTCAGCTGTTATTGCTGCACCGGCAGAAGCACAGACGATCAAGGTGAAAAGCGGTGACTCACTTTGGAAGATTGCCGAACAGTACAACACAAGTATTTCGGAACTTCAATCTCTTAATCAATTAAAAACGACGATGATTTTTGCAGGACAAAGCTTAAAGATTCCTAGTGCAAAAAGTTCAAAATCCAGCTCATCAACAAGTTCAAAAGCAACGAAATCAAGTGCTTCAACAACATCTAGCTATACAGTCAAGCTTGGGGATTCATTATGGCTGATTGCGAAGAATCACAAAATGTCAGTTGCAAGTTTGAAAAGTTTGAACAGCTTAAACAGTGACCTCATTCGTCCTGGACAAAAGCTGAAAGTGTCTGGAACAGCGAAAACGAGCGGCAGCCAGTCCTCAAATTCAAACTCAACATCTAATTCTAGCTCAAGTAACAAATCAACGAATTCTAATAGTTCGTCGTCAGCATCTAGTACATATAAAGTGAAATTAGGCGATTCACTTTGGAAAATTGCCAATTCGTTAAATATGTCGATTGGTGAAATTAAAACATTGAACTCGCTAAAATCTGATACGATTTATCCAAATCAAGTATTGAAGGTAAAAGGAACGGTGACGTCAAAACCAAGTCAGCCGAAAGCACCTGCTCAACCTAGCACGCCTTCAAACAGCAATCAGTCTTCAAGTAGTAAAACCACATCTTATACGGTTAAATCAGGTGATTCATTATGGAAAATTGCGAATCAGTTTAAGGTGCAGGTTCAATCAATCCGCACAGCAAACAGCTTGAAAAGTGATGTGCTGAGAATTGGACAAGTATTAAAAATCAACGGAACAGCTTCCGGTTCAACTGGATCTAATGGTTCTACGTCAAACGGTTCAACAACACCGGTCAACAATAATAAAAATGACGTTCCAATGAATGCAAAAATCACGACAATGATTCAAGAAGGTAAAAAGCTCACAGGCATACCTTACAGATGGGGCGGCAATACACCAGCTGGATTTGATTGCAGCGGCTTTGTTTACTATCTCATTAATAAGGTTTCATCAGTATCTAGATTGAGTACAGCAGGATACTGGAATATGATGACGCCTGTCAGCACACCACAAGTTGGAGATTTTGTTTATTTCACAACGTACAAAGCAGGTCCTTCTCATATGGGACTATACCTAGGTGGAGGAGATTTCCTTCATGCAAGTGACAGCGGAGTAGGAATTTCAAACTTAAGCAATCCTTATTGGAAAAAAGCCTATCTAGGTGCGAAACGTTTCTTCTAAAAAAGCCGATTTTCGGCTTTTTTTGTTTGCCCGTTGCTGTGATTGTCCATACTGATAACAAAAGGGGGCAGTCATAAATGAAAAAGTCAGTGTGGATGATGATGATATGTTTGATCTTTACCGCATCAGCATGTCATGCACCGCCGAAAAAAGAAACGACAGAAGAAACAAGAGAAGTTGCCGCACCTAAACAAGCACCAGTCACAACGTCACTCATAAACGAAAGCGGGCAAAAAATAGGGAGCATTGAAATAAGAGAGTCCTCAGAAAATGGGCTGGATCTGCATGTGAAAGCGAAAGGACTGCCGCCAGGTCCTCACGGCTTTCATATTCATGAAACAGGAATATGTGAAACGCCAGATTTTGAAACGGCGGGGGCTCACTTTAATCCGACCCATAGAGAGCATGGCTTCGACAACCCAAAAGGGCATCATGCTGGAGATATGCCTAATTTAGAAGTAGGGGCAGATGGTCAAATTGACGTCGTTGTGAATGTTCCGAATGTGACGGTCAAAGGAGGCCCGAATCAATTGGTTGATCAAAACGGGCGAAGTTTCATCATCCATGCAGAAGCAGATGATTACTTAAGCAACCCTTCTGGCAACTCAGGGAAACGCATTGCTTGCGGAGCCATCACAAAAGAAATGGTAAAATAACAGAAGTCGAACCTTTATGTATTGAGTGCATAAAGGTTTTTTTAGTATACTTGGTGAGGAAAATGATCGAAGAGAGGAATTAATCATATATGTTTAACCAACCAGCACTCCCAGAAGAAATTCAAGCAATGATCGAAGCAAAAGGAAAAGTTCTCGAAGAAGAATTTCGTCCGCTTATCGGAACAGGCGGCTATGAATCACAAGATACGTCTATTATTCAAGATGCCATGATTGCACTTGCCCTAGGAAAAAATGTTCTGTTAAAAGGACCGACGGGCTCAGGTAAAACAAAACTAGCAGAAACTTTATCAGCTTTCTTTCAACAGCCGATGCATAGTGTAAACTGCTCAGTTGACCTTGATGCAGAAAGTCTAATTGGCTATAAAACCATCCATAATGATGGACAAGTTGCTTCTATAGAATTCATTGAAGGACCCGTTACAAAAGCAATGAAAAAAGGACACCTTTTATATATTGATGAAATCAACATGGCAAAACCAGAAACACTGCCTATTTTAAACGGTGTGCTTGATTACAGAAAAATGATGACAAACCCATTTACAGGTGAAGTCGTTAGAGCAGAAGAAGGTTTTGGCGTGATTGCAGCAATCAATGAGGGATATGTGGGGACAGTGCCGCTCAATGAAGCGCTGAAAAACCGTTTTGTTGTCATTGAAGTTCCTTACATTGGCGGCGGCATTTTAAAAGAAGTACTGCACACTCAATCCGTATTAAAGGATGAGCGGTTAATCGATCAATTCGTACAGCTTTCATCAGATCTCATCGTCCAAGCACACAATGGACAGGTCAGTGAAGAAGCCGCATCCATTCGCGCACTGTTAGATACATGTGATCTTGCGCAATATATCCCGCCGCTTCGTGCAATTGAACGAGGAATTGTAGAGAAGCTAGAAGATGACCGGGAAAAAGCAGCGGTAAGAAATATCGCTCAAACATTATTCGAGTGAGGTTCTGACTTTTGAAATTCATCAAATTTAATGACAGCAGAATCGATTCATTTCTATTTATGGAATTAACGGATTTAGCCAAAACACTTGCCAAAAGTGATGATGTGGAGCTTGAATACGGTGTTCAATCGTACTATGAACCGTTTGAAAAGAAAATTTTCATCAGCCATTTTTGGGATGATCGTCATCAAGAGGATATGATGGCAGGCCTAAAAAGTGATGTGTTCCTGCGAGCAGTAGGGACGGTGTATAGCGATCTTACAGTATTTGAAGACATCATTCGCTATGCCCACACATTATCCATTCCTGATGTGTGCAAACAATTGTTTATGCTGTTTGAAGATATCCGCATTGAAGAGCGGATTAAACGTGACCGCCCAGGAACAAAAAAGGTATTTAAACGGAGAAGAGAGCTTTACAGACGTCACTTTAAAACACAATTAACGATTAACCAAGAGCGCAGTATTTTAACAGATGCACTCTTTTGTGCGATATACGTGAAGCTGACAGCCGAATCTCCGCTTGAAGACATTCCACCCCTTCATGAGCGGATAGATCCAATGATTCCGTTTATTGAGTCAAGTCTTGAACGTGTATATGACGCACGCTCGACATCTGATATCGCCATCATTGTGAAGGAATTGACAGAAGGCTTCGATGAGCTCCTTGAAAAGGATATGCTGAACACATACTTTTTCTTCCCAGAATTGGACTATGAAAAAGCGGCAAAAGAACCGCTTTTCCATGACCTCAAAAGAAAGCCTAAGTTAAGTGAGGATATAAAAGTCGATCGGGAAAAAGAGGGGGATGAAGACATCCATAATGAATATATGGAAGTATGGCATAGAGAAACGGAAGCACCATCTAAAAGTTTCCTTCAATTTGATTTAGAACACGGTGGTAAAAGCGATCTCGGTAAAGATGCGGCAAGAGAAGGTGACGATGGAGATCAGGCGCTTGGAACGGTTCAAGGTTCAGCCAAACAAACCCATCGAAAAGACTATTCAAAGCTTGAAGCACTAGAAGAGGCAGAAGGAGAAGAAAGCGGGGCAGATGCGCATGAGAATGGAAAAGAAAACAAATATGCATTTCCAGTCATGATTTCACCAGAACCTCCTTCACCAGAGCAAATAGATGTGTACAAGCAGCACGCAAAGGCAATCGAGCCTTATCAGAAACGCTTAAAACAAATGATTCAAAAAACACTTGAGCATAAAAAATCATGGCCAAAAACAGATCTTCATGCAGGACGTCTCAGTAAAAAGCTCATTCGTTATTTTACAGAGTCTAACCCTCGACTATTTTATAAAAAACAAGCGCCATCTTCTCAAATTGATGCTGTGTTCACTTTATTAGTTGACTGTTCTGCGAGTATGTTTGACAAGATGGATGAGACAAAAAAAGGGATTGTTCTGTTTCATGAAGCTTTAAAATCAGTGCAGGTACCTCATCAAATTGTAGGGTTCTGGGAAGATACAAATGACGCAACTGAAACAAGTCAGCCGAACTACTTTAACACCGTCGTATCGTTCAAAGATTCCTTATTTGACGCAGGACCATCCATTATGTCACTTGAGCCAGAGGAGGATAACCGGGACGGCTATGCGATTCGCCAAATGACAAAAATGATTTTAAAACGAAGAGAAGAGCAAAAGTTCCTCATTGTTTTCTCAGACGGAGAGCCGGCTGCATTCAGCTACGAACAAAATGGGATCGTGGATACACATGAAGCGGTTCTCGAAGCGAGAAAAAAGGGAATTGAAGTGATCAATGTGTTTTTATCCAATTCTCCGATTGAAGAGGCGCAGATGAAAACGATCCAAGATATGTATGGCAAGTTCAGCATTTTTGTACCGGATGTCGATACATTGCCAGATGTGCTATATCCATTACTCAAGAAATTGCTGCATAAAAGCATTGGGGCATAAGGTTTTGCCCCTTTCTTTAAAATATTTTTCGGAATGATTTAAATTTTTTGTTTTTCTTTGAATTTTTTATCTTTAATTGAACAAAGAATGTAGAAAGTAATCCGAAACAGTGGTAGAATATGATTGGAAGCGTTTTATTACATAAATTTGGTCATTGTGTTCTGGAAGTTATATCGAGATAGTGTTCAATCACTTGATGATCAAAGTTGGGGGTAGTGTTCAAAATGTTTCAAAATGATGTGAAACAACCGTTGAGTTGGGAAGAATTTCATGGTCCGAACCTCGGCTACGTGCTCGAGCTCTACGATCAATATGTCCAGGATCCTACTAGTGTTGATGAAGACATAAGAGGCATATTTGATGAACTTGGTGCACCACCGAGTGAAATGAAGGAGGAAATTGGGAAAAAAGAAAATAGCGTAGTTACTTCTGAACAAATCCAAAAGATAGCATCAGTCGTTAAACTGGCAGAAGACATCAGAACGTATGGCCATTTAAATGCTTCCGTCAATCCTCTTCGCAAAGAAAAGGAATTACAAGAGCTGTTTCCATTAAAGGAATACGGTTTAACTGAAGAAGACGTTAAGAATATTCCAATATCAATTATTAGTCCAGATGCACCTAAACACATTTCAAACGGCATAGAAGCCATTAACCATTTGAGAAATACGTATAAGCGTACCATTTCATTTGAGTTTGATCACGTACATGACTTCGAAGAGCGCAACTGGCTCTCTAAATCTATTGAGTCTGGCGAATTATTTAAGAAAAAACCAGCAGATAAACTAGTTTCTGTATTCAAAAGATTAACAGAAGTTGAGCAATTTGAGCAGTTCCTTCACAAAACATTTGTTGGACAAAAGCGTTTTTCTATTGAAGGATTAGACGCACTTGTTCCAGTACTTGATGAAATTATATCCGAGTCTGTTACACAAGGGACTTCAAATATTAACATTGGAATGGCACATAGAGGCCGTTTAAATGTATTAGCACATGTGTTAGGAAAGCCATATGAGATCATTTTCTCAGAATTCCAGCATGCGCCTAATAAAGAGCTTGTACCATCAGAAGGCTCTATCGGCATCAGCTACGGATGGACAGGGGATGTAAAATATCATCTCGGTGCTGACCGCCAAATCAAAGATGAAGATACAAAGAGTGCAAGAGTCACACTTGCCAATAACCCAAGTCACTTGGAATTTATTGACCCGATTATTGAAGGAAGCACTCGTGCAGCTCAAGAATCGCGTACTCAAAAAGGCTATCCAGTTCAAGACGTTGAAAAAGCGTTAGCCATCTTAATTCATGGGGATGCTGCATTTCCTGGTGAAGGAATTGTCGCAGAAACATTAAATTTAAGTCAATTAGTCGGCTATCAAGTGGGGGGAACGATCCATATCATTGCCAACAATATGATTGGATTTACCACAGAAAGCAATGAATCTCGTTCAACAAAATACGCTAGTGACCTTGCAAAAGGTTTCGAGATTCCAATTGTTCACGTCAATGCAGACGATCCAGAAGCTTGTTTAGCAGCTGTTCAGCTGGCGGTAGAATACCGTAAACGGTTTAAAAAGGATTTCTTAATTGACTTGATTGGCTACCGCAGATATGGCCATAACGAAATGGATGAGCCATCTACTACTCAGCCAATGCTGTATGATGCGGTCAGAAAGCACAAAACAGTCAAGAATATCTTCGCAGATAAGCTTGTCACTGAGGGCCTTCTGTCAAAAGAACAAAGAGAAGAAATTGAGCAGGCTGTCACGGCAAAAATTGAAGAAGCTTATAAAAAAGTACCTTCAAAGAAAGAACATACAATTCAAGAAATCGAACTGCCAGAGCCTGTATCTAACGGCTTCCCTGCAGTTGATACATCTGTAGAGTTTGATGTATTAAGAAAGCTGAATGAAGAATTAATTAGCTGGCCGAAAGACTTCCAAGTATTCGGTAAGCTAAAGCGGATCCTTGAAAAACGTGCAAAAGTGTTTACAGATGATCGCAAAGTGGAATGGTCACTTGGTGAAGCACTGGCATTTGCATCTATATTAAAAGACGGTACGCCGATTCGAATGACCGGACAGGATTCTGAGCGAGGCACATTTGCTCAAAGAAACCTTGTTCTTCACGACAGTCAAACGGGAGATGAATTCATTGCTCTTCATGAACTGAGTGATGCAAATGCATCATTTACAGTCCATAATAGTCCACTGTCAGAAGGCTCTGTCATCGGGTTTGAATATGGTTATAATGTCTATTCTCCTGAAACATTAGTAATTTGGGAAGCTCAATTTGGAGACTTCGCAAATGCGGCTCAAGTGTATTTTGATCAATTTATTTCAGCAGGCCGCGCCAAGTGGGGACAAAAGTCAGGGCTTGTGATGCTCTTGCCACATGGATATGAAGGACAAGGTCCAGAACATTCTAGTGGAAGAACAGAACGCTTCTTGCAATCAGCTGCTGAGAATAACTGGACAGTTGCGAATCTGACAAGTGCAGCTCAATACTTCCATATTCTTAGAAGACAGGCGAAAATGCTGCTTCGTGAAGAGATTCGTCCTCTTGTCATCATGACACCGAAGAGTCTGCTTCGTAACCCGAACACATTATCCGAAGTCCAAGAACTAACAGATGGACAGTTCCGTCCAGTTCTGGAACAGCCGGGCCTGGTGCATGATCATGAAAAAGTAACACGCCTTGTGCTATCGAGCGGGAAGGTATCGATCGATATTAGTGATCGTTTTACTCAAATGGAAGACTCAAAAGATTGGCTTCATATTGCGAGAGTGGAACAATTATATCCATTCCCAGCCAAAGATATTAAAGCCATTTTATCAAAACTGACAAACTTAGAAGAAATCGTATGGGTGCAAGAAGAACCGCAAAATATGGGCGCTTGGGGATATATTGAGCCATATTTACGTGAAATTGCATCTGAAAAAGTAAAAGTACGTTACATCGGCCGCAGAAGACGTTCAAGTACGGCTGAGGGTGATCCAACTGTTCATAAAAAAGAACAAGAACGAATTGTATCTGATAGCTTGACTCGCAAAAACTAAGGGGGAAATGAAAAATGGCGGAAATTAAAGTACCTGAACTAGCGGAATCAATCTCGGAAGGAACAATTGCTCAGTGGCTAAAACAGCCGGGCGATTATGTTGAGCAGGGGGAATACCTGTTAGAACTTGAAACAGATAAAGTCAATGTCGAATTGACAGCTGAAGAATCTGGTGTTCTAAAAGAAGTACTGAAAGATTCTGGTGACACTGTCCAAGTTGGAGAAGTCATCGGAACGATTGCAGCAGGTGAAGCTGGCGGAAGCGAGTCCGCAGCTCCAGCACCTGAGCAAGATTCTGCATCAGCTTCGAAAGAAGAACCAGCAGCTGAACAAAAAGAAGAGGCAGCAAAAGAAGAGCCGAAATCTGGTAATGGCAGAACGATCGCTTCTCCAGCAGCTAGAAAACTAGCAAGAGAGAAGGGGTTAGACTTATCTGAGATTCCAACCGCAGATCCGCTGGGCAGGGTACGAAAGCAGGATGTAGCTTCTTACCAAAAGAATGAAGCTCCTGCAAGTGCACCGAAAGCTGCGCCAAAAGCAAATGCTGCGGTGCAAAATGATCAAGCAGGGAAACCAGTTGAGCGTGAAAAAATGTCACGCCGCAGACAAACCATTGCAAAACGTTTAGTTGAAGTTCAACAAACGGCAGCGATGCTGACAACATTTAATGAAGTCGATATGACAGCTGTCATGGATCTAAGAAAGCGTCGCAAAGATGCCTTCCTTGAACAAAACGATGTGAAACTGGGCTTCATGTCCTTCTTCACAAAAGCAGTGGTAGCAGCACTTAAAAAATATCCACTTCTCAACGCAGAAATTCAAGGTGATGAGCTTGTCATTAAAAAATTCTATGACATCGGTATTGCTGTAGCCGCCAATGAAGGGCTTGTGGTACCAGTTGTCCGTGATGCAGACAGACTATCGTTTGCTGGAATTGAAAAAGAAATCGGTCATCTTGCGAAAAAAGCAAGAGATAACAAATTATCGCTCAATGAATTACAAGGTGGATCATTCACGATCACAAACGGAGGAACATTTGGTTCTCTGCTTTCAACACCAATTTTAAACAGTCCTCAAGTTGGAATTTTAGGTATGCATAAAATTCAGCTTCGTCCTGTTGCAATTGATGAAGAACGCTTTGAAAACCGTCCAATGATGTATTTAGCTCTTTCATACGACCACCGTATTGTCGATGGTAAAGAAGCTGTTGGGTTCCTTGTCACGATTAAAAATCTACTTGAAGATCCTGAACAGCTATTGCTTGAAGGATAATCGAAAGAAAAAGCTAGTACCGGTGAGGGTACTAGCTTTTTTGGTCTTTATTTTCTGGGTAGCCTCTTTTCGACCAAAGTGTTGCCAGCCAAGAGCCAGATAAATTATGCCATACGCTAAAAATGGCACTGGGAACGGCGGCAAGTGGAGAAAAATGTGCGGTTGCAAGGGCTGCACCAAGTCCAGAATTTTGCATCCCTACTTCTATTGAAATTGCTCGTTGAGAAGGAATGTCCATTTTACACCATTTTGCAATGAGGTAACCCAATAATAGACCAAGAGCATTATGTAAAACAACAACGGCAAAAATAAGCAGTCCAGATTGCAGAATCTGTTCTTTATTTGCGCTGACAACAGCTGCAATGATGGCGACAATGCCAGTAACAGATACAAGCGGGAGTGCTTGTACAGCATACGTCACTTGTTTTTTAAAAAACAATTTGACGATAACCCCTAAAATAATCGGAATTAAGACAACTTGGACAATCGACAAAAACAAAGCACCCGGTGATACAGATAACCAAGATTTTGCAAAAATATAAATAAAAACAGGGGTCAAAATGGGAGCAAGTAGTGTCGAGATCGTTGTCACGGCAACGGATAAGGCCGTATTTCCTTTCGCCAAAAAGGTCATTACATTGGATGCAGTCCCGCCTGGACAGCAGCCGACGAGAATGACACCAACAGCGATTTCAGAAGGCAAATGTAACCCATAGGCCAATAAAAATGCAATGAGTGGCATCAGTGTATACTGCGCTAAAACCCCGATCAATACATAAAGAGGCTTTCTAAAAAGCTCTTTAAAATCTTCAGAAGACAGCGTCAGCCCCATGCCAAACATAATAATGCCAAGTAAAAAAGGGATATAAGGTCCAATCAAAGAAAATGCCGCAGGAAAAGTAAAGCCTAGACAAGCAAAGACAATGACCCATATAGCAAATGTTCTTCCTGCAAAGTGACTAATGTGTAAAAGGGTCTTCATACTATCATTCAACTCTCTTTCTTTTCATATCTTTTCTATTTTAAATGAATTTTCTGAAAAAACAACCTATGATTTTACATCTGGTGCTCATAATATTATTATGTAAACTAATAAAAAAACCACATAGTATATGAACTATGTGGAGTATGCGATCAAAAAGGTGTCCATTTCACTTGTTGAGCCTGTTTTAGTCTTGCTTCTGGCTCACGCCAGTCAACGACATTCCACCACTGGTCTACATATTGCGCCTTTTCATTTCGATATTGGAGGTAATAGGCATGCTCCCACACATCAAGAGCAAGAAGGGGGATGATGTCCCATTGCGAGAGGAACTGATGGCGCTCTGCTTGTAAAATGTCTAAACGCTGAGATCGCGGGGACCATACAAGGATCGCCCATCCAACACCTTCTACTTGTTTGGCAGCAGCTGAAAAATGTGACTTGAACGCCTCATAGCTGCCAAATGATTGATCAATGAGACGAAGCATTTGACCAGTAGGTTTTCTTTTTCCTGAAGGACTCATTGAAAACCAAAAGATACAATGTAAATAATGTCCTGCCCCATGAAAGGCAAGTTCACGTTCCCAATGCTTGATCATCGTAAAGTCGTTGGTTCTTCTTGCTTTTTTTAGCGCAAGTTCAGCTTGATTTAGACCATTAACATAAGTTTGATGATGCTTTTGATGGTGCAAGTACATAATTTCTTTTGAAATATAAGGTTCGAGCGCGTCATACCGATAAGGCAGTGGTGGTAACTGATGATTTCCAGCTGCTACATCGCGCACTTCTTCGTGTGGCTGCATGTCTTCTGCAATCCTTTCGGCTAGTTCGTACCATTCTTGTTCACTCGAATGATCATCCTCCATTTTGAGCCGTAAATTTTCCACTTTTTGATGAATTTTATCATCTTGCAACACATGTTGAATCGTGCTAAGCCACTCTTTGAGCTGTGAGCGATATTCTTCTTTATTCATGTATACGCCTCATTTCGTCTAAAAATGTAGAACAAGCCATCATCGGAAACACAAATGGGTAGCTATGATAGGTGATGTAAAATTGTTTTGGCAGTCCAATGCCGACTGGATAGTACATGGCTTCTTCAGTATGATGATGGTTCACTAAAAAGGAGACAGCTTTCAAAATGGCTGCGGTATTTGCTTTCTCATATTGGAGGAGCGCCTCGGTCGCCCATGCAGTTTGAACCACTGTGCCAAAGGGAAGCGGGACATAGGTTTTCAGTTCTGCACTTTTACACGATTCTCCGAAACTGCCATCTTCAAGCTGAATCTGCTTTAGAAAACGGCATGCTTTTTGCACAGCAGGGTGTGAGGAGGGGACGCCGGCCGCTTTCAGTCCTGTTAACGCTGCCCAAGTTCCATAAATATAACAAACACCCCATCTGCCAAACCATGATCCGTTTTTCTCTTGGTGGTCAATGAGCCATTTTACACATCGATCTTTTTGCCTGAGAATCGAGGGTGAAGCAGTATCTTTTTCTTCTAAACCAATCAAATGGAGCACACGACCAGTAATATCAGGAGTTGACGGATCAATCGCCGCATCCTCCGCAGATTCAAGCGGAAGGTGACGAAGCAGAAAGTGATCTTGATTTTTTTCAAAAGCAGAAAAACCACCATCACGGTTTTGCATGGAGAGAAGCCAGTCATATCCTCGTTTCCACTGAAGTGAAGCGTATTCTTTTGGGATCGCTTTTAACACAATTTGCGTGTCATCACAATCAGGATTATTCGTATTGATATGTGAGAAACCAAAGCCCCCGGGAGCAGCATGACGGTTATGAACTGCCCAATCCGCTTTCTTTATTTGCTGCCGGTCCAGCAAATAGGTGAAGGAATTCATGATCATGGGATCTTCTCGTTTTCTTCCTGTTCTTTGAGAAGCGTAACTGACAAGCGCTGTATCCCACACAGTCGAGGTGGAATTCTCAGCATATATCTTGCCTTGACAGGAGGTGACGAGCTTTTTCATACCTCTGACTGCTTTTTGGATGAGATGATGTCCAGGGGAGTACCCAAGGCTCATGAGGGCATAGACCATAAAGATGGTTGCACTTAAGTAACTGTACAGCGTCCCATCTTTTTCAAGACGGTCAAACATGTATCGCTTTGCCGCTTCATATCCGAAAAAGTCGAGCCGGCTGTCGAGGGCTGTATATGACCGCATATACATGAGGAAGTCATCAGTCGAACGTTCTTCTCTTGCCATAAACCAGTCAAATGGATTTTTAGACATGTTTTCATCAAGATGGGCTAATGATGGAAACGCAGCATGAGAGGTGTACCGTTTGTTCAGTGCGATCATCATGGGTACAAAATGAATCCTTGCATAGGCACTAAGGTGGTAGAAGTGCAGCGGAAAAGACGTAGGGATGAGTAAAAGGGAAAGAGGTGCATAGAAGTAGGGCCAAGGGTGCATGCCATTTATGGCAAGCATCCATTTTGTCATAAAATGAACGTTCTTTAGGCCACCTTTTGAGCGAATATATTGTGCTGCTTTTTCCATATGGGGCTCGTCTTTTTGAAATCTGCCAGATGCGAGCATGCCGCAATAACCTTGTACTGTAGCTGTGAGATGTCCCGACTGGTCATGATACAAAGAAAAGGAACCATCTTCATTTTGTTTGGCATGTATTGCTTCGGCCAATTGATGGATCAATTGCTGATCAGGGTCACCAACGGCTTTTAACAGCATAATGAAAAAAGCATTTGTCATCATAGGTCCTTCAAAGCAGAAAATAAATGCGCCATCTTCTCTTTGTCTGCGTTCTACCTGCATGTGCAGTTCATCGATATATTCGTTGACTCTCGTTTTAAAATCTTGCATTCGGCCATGCTCCTTTCCTTTATCACTATATTCAGGAGTCGGCCTGTCACATGACAGCACAAAAAAGCCGATGACATCGTCACCGGCTTTCTTAAATGATTAGTCTTGCAGATTAATCCACACGCTTTTGACTTCTGTATAGTTGTTAAGGGCATATGATCCCATTTCTCTGCCAAGGCCTGACTGTTTATATCCGCCAAACGGGGAGGCGGCATCAAAGACATTATAGCAGTTGACCCAAATGGTTCCTGCTTCTAGGCGTGCAGCGATATCGTGAGCATGCTTTAAGTTTTCTGTCCACAGTCCTGCCGCTAACCCATAGTCAGATTGATTGGCCCGTTCGACCACTTCATCAATGGAATCGTAAGGAATCGCAGATAGAACTGGACCGAAGATCTCTTCTTTTGCGATTGTCATTTCATCTTCTACATCTCTAAAGACAGTAGGGGAGACGAAATAGCCTGCTTCATAAGGGCAGTCACCACCGACTACGGCTGTTGCACCTTCTGACTTCCCTTTTTCGATATAACCTAACACACGTTCATGCTGCTCTTTACTCACTAGAGGCCCAATCTGGGTATCATGATGAAGACCAGCTCCTTGTTTTAATGATGTCGCATATTTAGCCATTTGATCGACGACTTCATCATATTGGCTCCGGTGCACAAAGACCCTTGATCCTGCACAGCACACTTGACCTTGGTTAAACATCACGCCGTTTAATGCACCTGGAATGGCTTTCTTTAAATCGGCATCTGGTAAAATAATATTCGGCGATTTTCCGCCAAGCTCTAAAGTAACACGTTTGATGGATTTGGCTGCTTTCTCCATGATCAATTTCCCAACACTTGTTGATCCAGTGAAAGCCAGCTTATTGACATCAGGGTGATCGGTTAATGCTTCACCGGCTGTTTCACCGAATCCAGGAACGATGTTAATCACGCCTTCTGGGAATCCGGCTTTATCCACTAATTCAGCTAAATATAAAGCAGATAGTGGCGTTTGTTCAGCTGGCTTTAAAACGATGGTGCAGCCTGTTGCTAGTGCAGCACCCATTTTCCACATGGCCATGAGCAGCGGGAAGTTCCAAGGAATGATTTGTCCCACAACGCCCACAGGCTCATGGCGGGTATAATTAAAATATCCCTGGCTGACAGGAAGGGTTTGTCCAGTCATTTTTGTGGTCCACCCTGCATAATAGCGCATGTGCTCAATGGCAAGAGGGATATCCGCATTGGTTGTTTCATTAATTGGTTTTCCATTATCAAGTGTTTCCAGCTGAGCCAGTTCTTCTTGGTGTTCTTCCATTAAATCTGCCAGCTTAAACATCAAGCGGGCACGTTCGGCTGCAGACATAGAACGCCAAGGTCCATGGAACGCCTTTTTAGCAGCTTTTACTGCCTCATCAATGTCGGCTGCACCTGCTTCATATACATCAATAAGGGTTTCTCCTGTGGCAGGGTTAGGCGTAGAGAATGTTTTGTTATCATGACTTGTGACAAACTGACCGTTAATGTAGAGTTTTTTCGTCCCTTGGAGAAAAGATTCGAGTTTTGAACTGATTTGAAGTGTTGTAGAGCTCATAAATAAACAAACCTCCTTAAAGATATGGGTTGTTCTGCGAGTTCTAGGTGGAAAAAGTGGACATGAAGCCATTTGTATACGCACACACATGTAAACGTATACATTTATCATATTACACGACATCTTTGAAAGCAATCGATAACACTCATTGCATTTCACGAAAAATTGGCTACAATAAATGTATAGATGAAAAAAGGAGTTTTTAAATCATGATCCATCAAAACTGGCAAACGGCTGAAACGGTAAAACAAGTAAAATGTGTACATACAAATGCGAAAAAATATATGGTTGACCGGGCATTAACGGTTGGACACACATATGATGTGAAAAATGAAACAGAGGAATTTCTCTTTGTCGTTGATAATACGGGTAAAGTAGGCGGGTATTACAAAGAGTATTTCGAAGACAATTCTGCTGAATGATTTTGATGGTCATCACTCATACTAAGAAAAACAGTAAAGGGTGATGATGATGAAAAAGCAGCAGCAAGAAGAGCAGAAACATCAAAATGCTTGGCATGACAATGAAGATGCTGATATGGCGATTACACTTGAGCAAATTTCTGATGTGTATGCCGAAGGAACGATTGATACCCCGAAAGATGAATAGTCATTTAAAACAGTGATTTTACATAATCACTGTTTTTTTATGGTCTCATAACGAATGATTTCTTGAAAAACCTGAAACTTTTTTCCTGCTTTAACAGTCTAAATAAGTAGAGGAAAGAGCATCGGATCAAAAAGAAAAAGTTAAATGAAATTTAATCTATTCGTAATGGAATAACGACGATTTATAGCGTATTCTATAAGTGAGAATAAAACGTACCCACAGAGCCGTGTGGCCGTTTTGTCATAAAGGAATTTGATGCAGGAAGAGGGGGTTTACGTGGGTATTTTTTCTGTCAGTAAACAAAATGATCATAAAAAATTCGAATCCTTATTAATTGAAGGAGAAAGAATTGAGGCTGTTTACAGACTGCGTCACGACCAAATTTGTTTCACCAATAAACGACTGATCTTTGGCGATAACCGCGTATTTTCTAAAAAGAAAGTCAGGGTCTCCTTGCCGTATCGATCAATTGAAAGTTTTGCCATTCAAGAAGCTGGCGTGTTTGATCAGGACACTGGTATGCTGCTTGTTACAAGCTCAAAAGTATTTGAACTCGATTTTTCTAAAGATACAGATTTGAGTGACGTGCAGGCCATTTTAACAAAACATCTTTGCTGATCAACGATGCGATTACATAGATCACATGCACTTTTCTCATTCTTTGTTCTTATTTTTATCTATCGCATATCCCTTGAGCTTTTCCCATCACAGTGGGGAAGGCTTTTTTCTATTCGTGTGTTTGAATCACATCAAAAAAGGATAAAGATGAAACAGATACAGAAAGGAGAATGAACAATGAAAGTATTAGTTGCTGGAGCAAACGGACATACAGGGAGACTTGTCATTCGATATTTAAAAGAAAAAGGACATGAGCCGCTTGCTCTCATTCGAGATGAAAAACAAGCAGATGCGCTAAAAGAACTTGGTGCAGCGCCTGTCATCGGTGATCTTGAAAAGGATGTGACAGATGCTGTGAAGCAAGCAGAAGCTGTCATCTTTGCAGCTGGTTCAGGCTCAAAAACAGGTGCAGATAAAACCATCGCTGTTGATCAAGAGGGGGCAAAACGCCTCGTTGATACAGCCAAAAAAGAAAATATTCAGCATTTTGTGATGCTGAGTTCTTATAATGCCGACGATCCTCATCAAGGAAAAGGACAAGGCAGTATGGAGATTTATTATGAAGCGAAAAGAAAAGCCGATGAACATTTAAAACAGTCTGGTCTTTCTTACACCATTGTGCGGCCAGGAGCACTGCTGCATGAGGAGAAGACAGGGAAAATAGAAGCGGCGGCTCATATTCCAGACGATCGTGACATTGAGATTTCAAGAGAAGATGTAGCCACTGTCTTAGTGGAAAGCTTAACGGAATCCAATGTGAAAAATAAAGCCTTTGATTTAATCAAAGGTGATACACCAGTAGAAGAAGCACTTCGCAATCTTTAAATGAAGAAAGCTGCTGCCAAAGGCGGCGGCTTTTTTTGATGTTTTCATTTCGCATGGAGCGGGAAGGTAAAGAGAAAGGAGTGATTGACCGTGAGCTTAACGAAAGAGCAAAAAGCTGATTTATATGAAAGACTTATTCAATTAAAAGAAGATGTGAAAGGATCAAAAAAGAAAGAAGAATCCATGCTGGTCGAATCGAATGAGATTTCAAATGGTGTTGGAAACCATATCGCAGATCACGGAAGCATCTATTTAGATCGCATGACCGAACAGACGCTGGATCAAGTCGATGATCAGATCGAAGGTGAAATTGATGCGGCGCTTAAGCGGATGGAAGACGGAACATATGGAATTTGTGAAAAAACAGGAAAAGACATTCCATATGAACGTTTGAAAGCAGTACCCTATACTCGTTATTCAATTGATGCAAAAATAAATGAAGAAACCAATCAAGATCCAAATGAATTTGACCGTTCGTTCTCTGAGCAAATGCGTGATTTAACAAATAGAGAAACAATGGATCAATTACATTCAGATACGTATGAAAGGCTAGAAGAAGAACAAGATATTGATGTAGATGAGGAAAAATAACATGATGAGAGGAATTTATGTTTTCTCAACATAATGTTTTCCCACGTCTACATGGACAAAAATCTTGTATACATGAGTATTTTTTTAGAAAAAACATATCTTGAAATTTAATAAACTTTCGTGTAGTATAGTTTAAAGGCTGCGATGCGCGTAATGTTAATTAAGTTTTAACCTTTAAGCTGTAATAGGGAGTTTTATATTGAAGCCGGAATGTCACGCCTCCTTCGAGAGGAAGACAGGAACGTTTCTGCAAACACCCACTTTGAGGAGTGGTGGTTTAAAACTTTCTTACTTAGATTACGGCATCCGCAGCTTTTCCTAGGATGATTCAAGCCATTTTCCATTTTTGGAAAATGGCTTTTTATTTTGTCCAAAATACGATTTTGAACAGACCGAATGTGGATGTACAAATGTATGTTAAAATAGACAAAACAAACGACGGAGAGGGAATTGGATGTTACAACAAGCAGAAGCACTTCTTAAACAATATTATGGCTTTGATGCTTTTAGACAAGGACAAAAACAAGCCATTGAATCGATTGTGAATAAACGGAAGGATACGGTCTGCATTATGCCGACAGGCGGAGGGAAATCGGTTTGCTACCAGATTCCTGCCCTTATGATGGAAGGAACGACAATCGTTGTATCTCCGCTTATTTCTTTAATGAAAGATCAGGTTGATGCGTTAAATGAGATGGGAATACGATCGTCCTTTTTAAATAGTACACTTTCAGCAGGTGAAATGAATACAAGGCTGAAAAAATGTGAACAGGGGGAGTATGATTTGCTTTATATCACCCCTGAACGCTTACAAAATGAACGTTTTTTTCAGCTGCTTGATCGATTGACGATTCCTTTAATGGCTATTGATGAAGCGCACTGTATATCTGAGTGGGGACATGATTTTAGACCGAGCTATCGCTTTATACAAGAATGTGTAAACAAGCTTTCAAAAAGGCCTGTTATTGTAGCATTAACAGCCACTGCTACAAAGAAGGTCCAACAGGATATATGTGAGCAACTTGGCATGGACGAAGAAGAAACAATCTTTACTGGTTTTGCTAGAGAAAATTTGTCTTTTCAAGTGGTGAAAGGGCAAAACAGCGACCAATTCATCACACAATTTATGAAGAAAAACAGTCTTGAGTCAGGCATTATTTATACAGCCACACGAAAAGAAGCAGATCAAATTTATCATCGTCTAAAAAAGCAAAAAATCAAAGCGGGTGTTTATCACGGAGGATTAGATGATGAAGTGAGAGAAGAACAGCAAAATCTTTTTTTAAATGATGATATTCAAGTAATGGTAGCTACATCTGCATTTGGTATGGGGATTAATAAGTCTAATGTACGTTTTGTCATTCATCATCAAATTCCAAGAGATATTGAAAGTTACTACCAAGAAGCAGGACGTGCCGGGAGAGACGGGCTTGAAAGTGAATGCATTTTACTGTTTTCACCGCAAGGCGTACGCGTGCAGCGCTTTCTCATTGAACAATCAACAGAAGATGAATTGCGGTATCAGCATGAATTGCTCAAGTTGAGACAAATGGTAGACTACTGTCATACGGAACAGTGCCTTCAGCAATTTGTGATGGATTACTTTGACCAATCATCAAGTGCCCCTTGTCAAAAATGCAGCAACTGTCTAGACGAGAGAGAGCGTGAAGACGTCACGAGAGAAGCACAAATGGTTTTGTCGTGTACCGTTAGAATGAACGAACGATTCGGAAAAATGATGATTGCTCAAGTATTAGCCGGCTCTAAAAACAAAAAAGTACTTGATTTTGGTTTCGACCGGCTTCCTACTTATGCTTTAATGAAACAGCATTCAGCCCAACATATCAGTGATTTCATTGAATTTTTAATTACGGAAGAGTATTTACACATGTCTGAAGGAGCTTTTCCAACACTAAAAGTGACACAAAAAGGAAAGAAAGTGCTAGTGGGGCAGGAGACCGTCTATAAAAAGCAGGCGATAAAGGCAGAGGCTATTCAAGAAAATGATGCATTATTTGAGCAGTTAAGAATGGTCAGAATGAAGTTGGCAAGAGAGCAGGGTGTTCCGCCATTTGTTGTCTTTTCTGATCAAACATTGAAGGAAATGTCAGCAGTAGAGCCTAAAACAGAAGAAGAACTTTTAAATATTAAAGGTGTCGGTGCACAAAAAAGAGAGAAATATGGAGATGTTTTTTTAGAAGAAATTCGTTTATTTATAGAAAAAGAGAAAAAATAAAGAGTTTGAAGAAGGAAAATAAATTTTTTTCGTTTCACTTGGACGCGTTTTCATCATGATGATTTCCATCCCTTTAAAACCTTGATATGATGCGGAATTGAGCCATTTAGTGGGCTGATTTACCAATGGAGAGAGATGTTTCATGTAAAGGAACTGTAATCTAAAACATATCGTTTTGTTATTGAAATGACATTTACATATGTTACGATAGCACTCGTTAGCCGCCATAAAAAGCTAACAAGGGAGGATTTACTTTATGAAGAAGACTATTATGTCCTTGGTTGCTGTTGCAGCAATCTCAACAACAGCATTAGGAGCACAGCAAGCTTCTGCAAAGGAAATCACTGTACAGAAAGGTGATACACTTTGGGGAATCTCTCAAAAAAATGATGTGTCTCTAAAGGACCTAAAGGGTTGGAACAATTTATCTACAGACATGATCTATGTAGGAGATAAATTGACAATCTCTTCAAAAGAGAAAACTCAGGAGCAGTACAAAGTCCAGAAGGGGGACAGCCTCTGGAAAATCGCTCAAAAATTCAATGTGTCAATTAGCGATATTAAGTCTTGGAATAACTTAAACTCAGATATAATTATGATTGGTTCAACATTAAGTGTTGCTGGTCAAAGCTCAGCTCCGGTAAGCTCAGAACCTGTTCAAAAACAGGCACCTGTCCAAAAAGAGCAAACAACGAAAAAAGCTGCTCCTAAAAAGGAAACAGCTAAAGCAGAATCATCTTCTGCTAGTCAAAGTGTTCAAAAAGAAATGACTGTAACGGCTACGGCTTATACAGCAAATGATGGTGGCATCTCAGGTATCACTGCAACAGGGGTAAACTTAAACAAAAACCCAAATGCAAAAGTAATCGCAGTAGATCCTAATGTCATTCCATTAGGAAGTAAGGTTTATGTTGAAGGCTACGGTGAAGCCATCGCAGCAGATACTGGCGGCGCAATTAAAGGTAACAAAATTGATGTACACGTACCAAGCAAATCCCAAGCTAAAAATTGGGGCGTAAAATCAGTCAAAGTGAAAGTACTTAACTAGTAGTCTATTGTTTTTGGAAGAAAGCATCAGGTGGCGGCCTGATGCTTTTATTATACCTTTTTTTGGCCGGAAATACACATATTTTTCTGAAAAATTCGCATTTTCGACAAAAACCAGCGTATAAGTCCATCTCAACGCTGGTTTTTGTGTCGTTAGCTGTCCACCCAATAAATTTCTCCGCTTTGCTCTTTCCAATTAATTTGGACATCAAAATGGTGTTTTTCATAAAAATGAATCAGGCGGTCCACATGGTTCCAATCTCTTTTGACGAGATCCCCAGTAATGACTGGAATGTTTTGCTCTCTTGCGATTTCTTTTAAATGCTTCATACAAATGGATCCATAGCCATTATCAGGCGGGCCTTTAATATCGGCAATGTGAATCTTTCCTTCTTCAGGATATTCCGCGATCAAGGAAAAATCAGATTGTCCGCGAAAAGCTTTTTCACAATCGCTTAACATGATTTTGCACGTATCTGCATTCTCAATTGCAGAGACGATCATCCATTCATCTTCCTTCGCTTGATCAATGCCAATAATCTTTGCTTTTTTTGAAATATCTTTTATATTTTCTTGCATTCGATACATTTGGAACTGCAACTGCTGTAATTCTTGCTCTAATGTCTTCACATCTTTTGTTGTTTCCTGTAAGATTGACAAGTCTATTGCTCCTTTCATAGAAGAGTTGATAAAAACCACACAAATTCCCATTCTAAAGGAAGTGAGTGAATCTTTCAAGCCGCTAGAAGGCAGGCAATCGGCAAGTTTGTCTAAAATTCGACGAAGACAGCGAATTCATTGACTTTAGAGACAAAGTTAAATAACATACTCTTAGTCGGAACTAATAAAGAGAGGTTTTCAAACATGAACGAACAGAATCAAAAACCGAAAAATTTCACCGGCATTGTTGTCTTTTTAACAATTGCCATAAACGGCTTAATTGCTTTATTATTTTTCATGCCAAAAACAGATAAATTTAGTCATCTGGATATTACATTTCTGCCGTTACTGAATGCCGTGATGAACAGTTTTACGTTTATCTTTTTACTTTCAGCGCTCATTATGATTAAACAAAAGAACATTAAAGCCCATCGACGATTTATCTTTGCGGCTTTTTCAACAACACTTGTCTTTTTAATTTCGTATGTGACGTATCATTCAATGGCAGCTGATACACACTTCGGGGGAGAAGGAATCATTCGTCCGATTTACTTCTTTATTCTCATCACACATATCGTCTTATCTGCCGTCATTGTACCGCTTGCACTGATCACTCTCTTTAGAGGCGCACAAATGCAAGTCGAACGTCATCGTAAAATTGCCAGATGGACCATGCCTCTTTGGCTCTATGTCAGTCTAACAGGTGTCATTGTATATATCATGATTTCTCCATACTACAGCTAACGTATGTCCATCTGGACATACGTTCTTTTATTTACAAGATGAAGTGCTTTGGATAAAATGGGAATTGGGTATCCGACTTGCACGGTATCTTCCCACCTATAGAATCACATCATGTCTGGCCGTTTGCTCGTTTGGAGAACACAATTGAACGAAACGGGGGTTATATGATGACTGAACAATTGCAGTACAAACCGGGGCTTGAAGACATTGTGGCAAGCGAAACGTCAATTTCGTTCCTAGATGTCCAGCAAGAAGAAATTGTGATTCGCGGTTATGACCTCATCGAGCTGGCACAAAGCAAGACGTACTTAGAAACAGCCTATCTGCTCATTTATGGAAGATTACCAGATGCAATGGAATATCACCAATTTCAGCAAGATATTTCCTCACAAACAAGCTTACATCCAACCATTCAAACCATTTTGACAAAACTGCCAAAAACCACTCACCCAATGGATGCCATGAGAACGTGTTTATCAGCTCTTGCAGGGTACGATGAACAATTGAATGATCGATCAGAAGCATGCCAACAAGCGCGTGCCGTTCGATTACTTGGCCAGCTACCAGCGATTGTTGCGGGAAGCTATCATATTCTCACACAAGACACCACACCTACTCCAGACCAGACCAAATCCTACACTGAAAACTTTCTAGCGATGTTAACAGGCCGCACTCCGGCACAAGACGAAATCAAAGCATTTGACCAAACGCTCACGCTTTATAGTGAGCATGAGCTGCCGAATTCCACATTTGCAGCAAGAGTCATTGCATCTACTCATTCTGACATGTATGGTGCTTTTACTGGAGCGATTTCTTCATTAAAAGGTGACTTACACGGAGGCGCAAACGAAGCAGTCATGCACATGCTGCTCGAAGGCAAAACAACAGAAGGTTTCCTTGCGCTCATCGAACGTAAATTAGCCGCAAAAGAAAAAATGATGGGCTTTGGACACCGGGTATACATGAGAAAAATGGACCCAAGAGCGGCTCTTTTAAAACGATCATTGAAAACGCTTACCGAATCAAAAGGAGACACGACGCTTTATGACATGTGCGTCGCAGGCGAGGCATACATGAAAGAAAAGAAAAACCTCTATCCAAACCTTGATTATTACGCAGCACCTATTTATTACGTGCTCGGCATTCCTATTTCACTTTATACACCGATTTTCTTTGCTGCGAGAGCAAGCGGATTAGCAGCGCATGTCATCGAGCAGCATTCACACAATCGGATTTTTAGACCGAGAGTAAGGTATTTAGGACCAAGAGGATTAAAAGTCTCTAATGATGATGGAAAAACGGGGGAATGAATATGAATAAAACAGCAGTAGCCAATCAAACAGACCAACTATTAGCAGATATCGCAGCCTATGCCGTGGATGGAGAAATTACGAGCAAAGAGGCCATTGAAACAGCTCGGTATGTACTCATGGATACACTCGGCTGCGGTATGCTGGCGCTCAACTTTCCAGAATGTACGAAGCATCTTGGACCCATCGTATCTGGAACTGTTGTCCCTAACGGAGCAAGAGTGCCCGGCACTTCATTTGTGTTAGATCCTGTTCAAGCGGCTTTTAATATAGGATGTATGATCCGCTGGTTAGATTATAATGACACGTGGCTTGCACAGGAGTGGGGACATCCCTCAGATAACCTGGGCGGGATATTGGCTGTAAGCGATTATATCAGCAGAACGAGGCTTGCAAACGGAGAAGAACCGCTTTCGATGAATGACGTACTGCATGCGATTGTAAAGGCACATGAAATACAAGGTGTGCTTGCTTTAGAAAATTGTTTGAATCGAAATGGCTTGGATCATGTTCTTTTTGTCAAGGTGGCATCAAGTGCAGTCGTTTGTGCAATGCTTGGCGGAACGAAAGAAGATGTGCAGCATGTGTTATCACAAGCATTTGTGGATAATTCACCGCTTAGAACGTACCGGCATGCCCCGAACACAGGATCAAGGAAATCGTGGGCAGCAGGGGATGCCACAAGCCGTGCGGTGAGACTAGCGATGATGACATTGAAAGGAGAAATGGGCTATCAGACGCCCCTCAGTGCAGAAAAGTGGGGATTTGAAGATGTGTTAATGAAAGGAAAACCACTCACACTTGCCCAGCCGCTCGGGTCATATGTGATCGAAAATGTACTCTTTAAAATTGCCTATCCAGCAGAATTTCATGCGCAAACTGCCGCTGAGGCCGCTGTCATTCTACATGATGCGGTAAAAGACCGTTTAGATGAGATTGACAGGATTGAGATTACGACACATGAATCAGCCATTCGAATTATTGATAAAAAAGGACCGCTTTACAACCCGGCAGACCGTGACCATTGCTTGCAGTATATTACGGCCATTGGGTTAATCTATGGTGAGCTGACTGCTGATCATTATGAAGAAGAGACGGCGCAGAATCCGCTCATTGACCGTTTGCGTGATCAAATGATCGTCAAAGAAGATAAACGGTATACAGAAGACTATTTAGATCCGAAAAAGAGATCAATTGCAAACTGTGTTCAAATCTTCTTTAAAGACGGAACGATGACAGATCGAATTGAAATTGAATATCCGCTTGGTCATCGCAGAAGAAGGCAGGAAGGGATCCCGCTGCTTGAAAAGAAATGGGTATATCATTTGAAAACGAGATTTCCACAAAAACAAGTCGATCAAATTGTTTCACTTTGCCAAAATCCAAATCAATTAAAAACAACGACAGTACCAGCATTTATGGATTTATTTGTCATATAAGGGGGAGCTAGTGTGTGGATCGTGAATGATGAAGTAAATCAAGCTGACTTAGCCGCAGCTTTTAAAGAGCAAATGCACAAATCCGCTTTATTTCAAATTCCAGGCGTTCACGATGGAATGTCTGCGCTCTATGCGAGGAAAATGGGATTTCAAGGGCTTTATTTATCGGGTGCCGCTTTTTGCGCAAGCAAAGGGCTTCCTGACCTCGGTATGATTCATTCCACTGAAATGGCGGAAAAGGCAAAGGAAATCATTCGAGCTTCTCAGCTGCCTCTTTTAGTTGATATGGATACTGGCTATGGCGGGGTATTAAATGCAGCCAGGGCAGCAAAAGAAATGGTGGAGAGCAAGGTAGCGGCTGTTCAAATTGAAGATCAGCAAATGCCGAAGAAATGCGGACATTTAAACGGAAAATCACTCGTTTCTGTAGAAGACATGATGGCGAAAATCAAAGCGATCAAACAAGCGGCACCTACACTTCTCGTCATCGCAAGAACAGATGCGAAGTCAGTAAACGGGATGGAGGATGTCATTCACCGGGCTAATCTCTATCTAGAAGCAGGAGCAGATGCCATTTTTCCTGAGGCGCTGATCACAGCAGAAGATTTCACGTATGCTTCAAATAATATAAAAGGGCCGCTTCTTGCAAACATGACGGAGTTTGGAAAAACACCTTATTATCATGCAGACGAATTTTCTATGTTTGGCTTTCAAATGGTGATTTATCCAGTGTCATCCCTGAGAGTTGCTGCAAAAGCGTATGAGCGTTTATTTACAGAGATTAAAGAAAAGGGGACGCAACAGGGAATGCTGGAGGACATGCAAACGAGAAAAGAGCTATATGAAACGATTCATTATGATGAATATGAAGAAATGGATCAGCATTTAGCCAAAACGATCCTGCCGGAAATCGGGAAAGAGCATTCATAAAATGAAAAGCACTTCCTAAACGGAAGTGCTTTTTTTACGATGATGGTGTGGATGATGAAGCCAATTTCATCTTTTCTTCAACTGTTTTCGTTTTTTCTTTTACTTTTTCAGCATAAGTGAAATCACCGTAGCAATACGGATAGCGGAAGTTATCTTTGTCGCCCCCGCATGTATAGACTTCAGGGTTTCGCTTCACTTGCTTTTTGGAGTATTGCTTTGCCAATTTTTCGGAATGTTTTCCCCCGTTTTTTGCAACAAAATCAATATAGCCGATTCCCATGTTATAGCTTTGAATAATGGTTTCCAAATCAACGCCTTTTTTCTTCCCATGCTTGTACATGGTCGAAAAATGATGGACTCCTTGTTTAATGCTTTTCTGAGGGTCATTGATTTCATTTCGTTTCAAACCAAGAGATTCAGAGGACTGCATTGGATCTCCGCCTCTGCCTTTTGATTCTTGATACATCATACCGAGAATTAACGCGGTATATTGATCTAAATCTTGATCTCTTAACTCTGTTTCTACAAGCGGTTTGTAATCATCCAGTCTCGACAAAACAATTGATTCCGTATCAATCGGCAGCTTTTTTAACTCCTTTTGATTAAAGGAAATGACAATGGCCGCTAATACGCAAACAAACAGAAAAATCGTGAAACAGCCTGAAATGGCAAAACATCCTGTTTTTTTCTTTTTCAAGGTCAGTTCACCCCTGTTTTGCCCCGCTTTTAAAAGGGAAGTACAGCCTTTATATTATGCCATATCCTGCACAGGATACCAAGTGAAAACCTTATATTCAATCATAGCCAAACGTAAATTCTGTTCTTGTTTTCAGTCTATAGCAGAAATAAACAAAACCGATCATGAGCCACACCATGCCGATGATTAATGCATTTGTACTGATGCTTGTTAAGAGCCAAATACAAAAAGCCGTTCCGCAAAGAGGGATGATGGCATACCTCAGTGTGTTTAATACACCTCTTTGTTTTTGTTTGATGAAATAGTAAGCGAAAACAGACAAGTTAACAAACGTAAATCCAATTAATGCCCCGAAGCTGATAAACGAGTAAATGACCTCAAGCTCACCAACAACTGCGGTTAACGAAAAAACACCAATTAATAAAATATTAAATACAGGCGTTTTCAATGTTGGGTGAATATAACCGAAGAAACGCTTTGGTAATGATTGATCTCTTCCCATCGCATACAAGAGTCTTGCGGCACTCGCATGTGATGATAGGGAGGAAGAGATGACAGCGACCATGGTGCCGGCTAAAAAGAATGAGTGGAGAAACGCGCCGCCCACAAATTCTGCAATTTCAAGTGATGCCGCATCTGGATGCTTGAACTGTTGAAAATTTGGAAACACCTGCTGTAAAAAATAAGAGGTGAGGGTAAACAGCACACCTCCAATAGCGACCGTTAAAAATATGGCGAGAGGAATCGTTCTTTTTGGTTTAATTGTTTCCTCAGACATGGTCGAAATCGCATCAAATCCTAGAAAAGAAAAACATAAAATCGTCGCACCGGAAAAAATAAGGGCGGGATCTAAGCTCGCTGAATAAAACGGACGGGTTGACAGTATCTCTCCCGTGCCTGCATGCTGCGTGAGCCCATAAATAATAAACCCAACAAATGTCACAGCGACAATCACCTGAAAGGTCACAAATAGCGCTGTAATGTTGGCTGTAAGACGTATACCGATCACATTGACAGTCGTTATGGCGATAGCAAGTATGATGATCCAAATGTAATGAGGTACATCAGGAAAGGCTGCGGTTAAATATGCACTTCCGATTGCAAAATTCACCATAGGCAAAAATAAATAGTCCAGCAATAGTGTCCATCCTACAAGGAAGCCGACGTGAGGATGAATACTTTTTTGCGCGTATGTATATGCAGATCCTGCTTTTGGAAAAGCCTTCACCATATTCCCATAGCTAAGCGCTGTCAATAGTAATGCCAGTAAAGTAAAGATATAAGCTGCAGCAACGTGTCCTTTCGTCAGCTGAGCAACAATGCCGTATGAATCAAATACGACAAGTGGGTCCATATAAGCAAGCCCGATCACAACAAGTGGAAAAACAGTCAGGCTGCGTTTTAGTCTTGGCTCTTCAGTCAATTTGCCTATCAGCTCCTCTAAAAAAATGAATAAATAATGCTCATTTTAAAAAGAATGCTACCACGTGTCAATGCTATTTGAATAAATCTTTTTTCAAAAGGTGTGGAAGCTTTGCATGCTACACGTTTTGGTATATGATGATACATAGAATAAGTCGTGAGTTGACTGACAAGAAAGGTGAAGCGAAATGAAGGAAGAACTGAATACAAATCAAGAACAGGAACGGATGGAGCTGGACGAAGAAAGTCTATTTCTTGTCTCCCAAACATTTAAAGCCTTATCTGATCCGACGCGTATTCGTATTCTGCATTTGCTGTCTCAAGGTGAACATTCAGTAAATGATATAGCAGAAACACTAAACCTTATGCAATCAACCGTATCTCATCAGCTGCGCTTTTTAAAAAATCTTCGTCTCGTGAAATCTAGACGAGCAGGGACCTCGATTTTTTACAGTCCTGAAGATCAGCATGTGATGGAAGTGCTTGATCAAATGATACACCATGCACAGCATGATTGAGAAAAAACCTTCCTACTTTTATATAGGAAGGTTTTTTATGCATGATGTACTTGGGTTGATCGTTTATTTGCTTTCATCATTTGATAAGAAAACACAATATAGTAAGCCGCTAGAAGGAAAAAGCTGAGTATTGTCAGCGCATCATCGCTGACAATATGCTGATACAATTCAACGATATCCATTTTGGTGATCGCATGTGTTGTGAGATTGACCGATTTAAATGCAAGCCTAGATAAAAACAAACATAAAATAAAGCTTTCAATCCATTTACTTGTTTTCATATACAGCCGGCCATTTTCTAATTTCATCTGAATCGTCTGATAGGCGTGGATGGCGAGACTGCTCCCGAAGATCATGCCAATGACGGCATAGATAAAAATACTGTGATTTTGCCATCCTTCTGATAAGAGAATAAGGGCAGTGAGACTAAATACATACATTCTCATGAAAAGATTTACCGGGCGCACAAGCTGATAGCGTCTCATTCGATTCATTCGAATGATGATCCAGACGAGCATGACGATCCCGATCATGAACAACTGCCATACGTGATGTGTCATGATGCAACCTCCTCCTGCACAAGCAGGGATGTAAACGAATGCTGGCTGTTACTTATCATTACCATTCTTTCTTTTTTTATCAAATCAAAACCTATATTTATGAAAAAGAGGAAAAGTCATGAAAATCGATCGCGTTTTGTCCATTGTGATGATACTGATTAGCAAACGGCAAGTACAGGCGAAAGACCTCGCTGAACTACATGAAGTGAGCGTGAGAACCATATACCGTGACATTGATACGATTAATCAAGCGGGGATTCCAGTTGTCACAAAACAAGGCGCAGGGGGTGGAATTTCACTCGTTGACGACTATCGTCTAGAGAAAAAATTATTCACTGATGATGATATTGAACTGATTTTAACAGCTCTTGAAAGCATTACGAGTGCATACACCTTTAAAGAAAGTGAACATGTACTAAAGAAAATGAAATCCCTGATTCCGTCTCAAAATGAAAAACAGCAACATGTATTTATTGATTTAAGCTCTTGGGGGAAAGACAGCTACTTAGAAAAGAAGCTCCAGCTCATTCATACCGCTGCCTCAGCGCATCAATATATCCAGTTCACCTACCGCAATGCAAAAGGCGAAACACTTCCTAGAAAAGTAGAGCCTTATACACTTGTCTTAAAAGGAAGACACTGGTATTTGTATGCGTATTGCTGCGTGAAAAAAGCGTTTCGCCTGTTTAAACTCAAAAGAATGTCAGACCTTATCACCCATTCAGTATCTTTTCTTCCTAAACGAATAAAAAATGAAGAAAAGCCTTGGAATGATTCTTGGCACGAAGAACCTTCCGTCAGTACACTAACGCTCAGGTTGACTGAAGATTCTGTTGGTAAAGTGAAGGAATGGATAGATGAAAATGAATTCACCGTATGTGCAGATGGTACGTATCTTGCCACAATCACGTTGCCTCAGGATGATTGGTTATATAGCTTTCTTTTTTATTTAGGGCCAGATATCGAGATTGTCTCTCCGCCATCCGTTCGGGAAGCGTTTGATCTCAAGTTGAAACAATTTCAAAAACCAAAAGGAACTTGACACAATGTTGTCAGGTTTCTTTTTATATGATGGAAAAAAAGGAGATGAGAATGTATGTACGATATCGTGATTTTACAGAAACAATGGATCAAGGGATTATCTGTTCGAACAACAAACGAAATGGAGCAAACAAACGAGCGGAAGATTGCACCGCTTTGGCAGCAATTTTTCACGCAGCAGCTTCGCGGAGGACATGCGCCAGTCATAGGGCTGTATTCAGATTATGAAAAGGATGAAAATGGCGCTTATTTGTTCACAGCGGGGCAATTGGTTGACCAGCAGCTAGCACAAGATGCAAAAGAGATTCCAGGCTCCACCTACGCAAGATTTCAAACGAGAAAGGGCCCGATTGAAGAGGTTGTGTTTGAAACATGGCAGCAGATTTGGAGTTGGGATCAGCGTTATTTGCGAACATATACTGGCGATTTTGAATGGTACGACGAACGATCGATTGATCCAAAAGAAGCGCAAATTGATATTTATATTGCAGTCGATGAAAAAATAGTTGCTAAAACTAATGCTATTAGTTAATATAAAACTAACGACATTAGTTTTAGGGGGAAAACAAGATGAGATTGACAACATTTGACCGTTTGCATCAGCTTACATTAATGCCGCGTATTTTTCCGGTAAATTGTTATGTATTTGAGGAAGAGAATGAACTCATCTTAATTGATGCAGCTTTGAAAATGGCAGCAAGCTCGATAATTGAATTTGCACATCAATTAAACAAACCCATTAACAAAATTATTCTGACTCATAGTCATATGGATCATATTGGCGCACTAGATGAAGTGAAAAAGGCTTTTCCAGAGGCAGTTGTTTATTTATCGAAACGAGATGCTCGCCTGTTTGCTGGCGATTTCTCTTTACTTCCTGGTGAGCCAGAGAAAAAAGTCAAAGGCAGTTTTTCAAAAGACATTCACACAAAACCAGACGTGCTTGTTGAAGAAGGGGACGAGATTGGGTCCCTGAAAGTCATTGCCACACCAGGACATACACCAGGAAGCATCTCTTTATACGATGAAAAGTCAGGGGTTGTCATTGCGGGTGATGCAGTTGTGACAAAAGGCGGTTTATTTGTAACGGGTGAGTTTCGCTTCACCTTCCCATTCCCGGCTTTTGCCACTTGGGATGCAGAAACAGCACTAAAAAGCGCTGAAAAATTACTGGCACTTCCCTTGTCTTGTCTCGCAGCAGGGCATGGTGATCTCATCATAGAGCCTGAGGCAAAGCTCAGAGCCGCTATCGAAAAAAGGAAGCAGCAGCTACAAAAGGGGGGACAGTAAGCCATGTCTCCAAGAATGGGTATCACACAAGAAAAAATTGTTGAATCTGCCATCGAATTTGTCGATGAAGAGGGCTTTTCCGCTTTGACTATTGCTACATTGTCCAAACGGCTTAACATCAGACCACCATCTCTTTACAACCATATATCCGGTCTTCATGAAATACAGGCAGCTCTTGCTGTCAAGGGGCTGACAATGCTTTGTGAGGCCGGCAAACAAGTAACAGCGGGGCTGGAAAAAGAAGACGCTGTTTTAGCATTTGCAAGACAATATGTTCAATTTGTTCGTCAGCATCCCGGTCTTTATGAGGCTGCTTTTTCACATATGAATGAAAAAGAAGTCAGTGTGGCTGCAGAGAATCTTGCTGATTTTGTCCAATCCATCATGTCTCGTTTTGGTGTAAAAGAAGAGGACATGACGCATGTCGTCAGAGGGCTCAGAAGCTTACTGCACGGTTTTGGAGATATTTCAAACAAAAAAGGATTTCAACGGAAAGAACAGCTTGAAGATAGTGTGAGCTATGCGGTCCGTCTTTATATTGCAGGCATCAAAGAGCAAGAAGATCTGTCTTATTGACAGGTCTTTTTTATGTATCGAACCGATATGATGAAGGAGATGTAAACAAATCAAAACATTTTTTGGGCAAAAAACCAATAAAGATTTGACAGTTTTGTGAAACATGGTATGCTTATTATGTGAAATAATTCACATAGAGGAGTAGAGGCAGATGAAAAGAAAGCCTGTTTATGTGGAAACAACCATTCAAGCACCTATTGAAAAAGTATGGGAGTATACGCAAAATCCAAAGCTTCATGAACAATGGGATTTGCGATTTTCAACCATTTCATTAAATGGACCTAGTGATGAACAGCCCCAATCCTTTTTGTATGAGAAACACCTTGGATTCGGCATTAGTGTAACTGGGACAGGAGCGTATCGAACGAGCGTGAAGGATGAGCGTCATGAAAGAGCATCCTCACTTCAATTTAAATCATCACACCCTTTGTCTTTCATCAAAGAAGGCGGAGGGTATTGGAAATACATGAAAACGAATGATCACATTGTGTTTCAAACGCAATTTGATTATGAAACAAAGGAAGGAAAAGGGTGGAAATGGGCAGACCGTTTGTTTTTTCGACCAATGATGGGGTTTATGACTGCCTTTAGCTTTGGCGCATTAAAGACGTGGCTTGAAAAGGGCACGCATCCCCGGTTGCTGCTAGAGAGAACACTTGCCCATTATGGCATTTGTTTGTTGTTTGCTATCGTCTGGTTATGTCAAGCGATCATTCCTTTTTCACCTTCTGCTTTTGATCATAGCACCGGATTTCGATTGTTTTATGCGCTATTAGGTGTATCATGGCTCATGCCTAAACTGCCAAAGAAATATATATTCATCCTTCAAAGCATCTTTCTGCTGCTGATGCTTGGTATAGGGATTTTATCACCAGAAACGACTCTGCACGAGCCGCTGGTGCTGAGTGCATTTTTCATTTTATCCGTTGCAGGAATGATTAATTTAAAAGATTGTGTAGATGTGTTTTCGATCAAACGAAAAAGGGGAGGTAGACATGGTCGTTCATCATCATCAAGTAAAGGATTACGATAAGCTGCATCCAACATTAAAAGAACGTTATAACCGCGCGTTTACGGCTGAAGGCATCATGGAGGAAATAGGAGGTGGGACAAAGCTCATCCGATTGTTATTCAAAATCGGTCCATTGTTTCGCTGTTTTTTTCCTGAAAGAGGGCGAAATATTCCCTTCCAAATTGTGAACAAGCCTTTTACGACAAGTAAGGGAGAAGAAGGGATGCACTGGTTTCGAACGTTCTATTTTCCTGACAAGGAAAGACATTTTGATGCAGATATGATCATTGATCAGAAGAGCCATCAAGTACTGGACTACTTTGGAAAACCTAGGCTTCTTGTGTCAGAGCTTCATTTTACAGTCACGGAAAAAGGGTTCTTGCACATTCAATCAGGTAAGCAAAAGTTTTTGCTGTTTGGGCGAGAGTGGCCACTGCCTTCTTGGCTTTACGGTGAATCTGATGTAACAGAAGGGTACGATGAGCATGCAGGTGAGTATACGATTGATGTTCAAGTGAAAAATCGCCTTTTTGGCACTCTTTTTACTTATAAGGGCCGGTTTACGGAAAGGGTGTCACCTTATGAATAAATGGCATTTGATGTGTAGCATCGTGTTGATGTCCTGCTTTCTCTTTACACGTTTGACGACAGCTCCCATACCAGAATTTTTTGTTCTCATCGCGATTTTATTTTTTCTTCCCGCTTTCTTACACTTTTTTTATCAGGAAGAGAAGAAACGGCAGCAGGAGGGGCTGATCGGCTTCATAATGAAAGCCTTTCCAGTAGCAGCTCTATGTGCAACAGGCGCATTCATCTATCATTCTCTTTGGCTTGCATTGGGATGGCTTTTCTTTACAATGATTCTGGCTTTATTTGGTTTCACCCGTTTGCTGAAAAGAGGGGCCCATCCGCTTCATGAGCTGATGATCGATGGCGCATGTATGTATATCGCTCTAGGTGGGCTTTGGTTCTGGCTGTACATAGCAGATATACAAGTGATGACATTTTCACCGATGATTGTTCTTTTGACAGCTATTCATTTTCATTATTCGGCTTTTTTTATCCCAATCTTTTATGGCTTATTGGGGAGGCAGCGGAAAAAAGAGACGACGCTATACAAAGTGGGCGGCTGGGTTATTTTACTGTCGCCAGTGATGATTGCTGTTGGAATCAGCTATTCTCGCCTGTTTGATACGTTCAGCGTCGTTCTTTATGTGATCGCACTTTATTTGTATGGAATTTTGTGTATGAAAACTTCTTTTCGTTCAACTGTCGCAAAAGGGTTCGTTGTGTTTTCTAGCATCATGTTAATGGGAACCATCGTCCTATCATTCCTTTATTCTGCCGGAATGCTTTTACATGTTACCTACATCAGCATGGATCAAATGATTTGGTTTCATGGCAGTATCAATGCAAGTTTGGTTATTTTACCAGGCCTCATTGGATGGTTGATTGAAAGACCAGCTGATCGATTGAAACAGAAGGATTTTCCGGTATCGAGAGTTCACGGTCGTTTTCAGATCATGTCTTTTCAACATGACGACATGCAGCATGATGAGAAGATTGGTTTAGTCGATTCTCTTGACCAATTAAATGGAAAGGCATTTTCAGCAGAGAGTGTGTCACCTGTTATTCGCAGATTTTATGAGGACCCGATGTCCTTTACGTTAAAAGCAGCCGTCTGTTTTCATTGGTGGGTAAGGCCGTTTGTCTTTTTGCTTCAACCTGTTTTTAGACAAATAGGACAGCTCTATTTAGGGTCATCACGAATGCCATATGAAATGCCGGGGAGTCTTTCAAGATTTCAACATCCTCTTGAAGAAAGGAAGAATGTACGTGTGTGGATCAGGCGCAATGAGAAAGGCGAGCAAGTCTTTTATGCGCTCTATGCCCAGCACCATGATGAAGAGACAGTCTATATGAATATTGCTTTGCCGCTTCCTTTTTCACAGCTTACGGCTATTTTAAAACCTTTGAATGAAAAGGAAGATTTTCTATTAAAAAGTAAAAGTCCAAAAGGCAGTACGGGTGATGAAGGATTGTATTTGCATACGTCTTTCATCACCATGAAACTGCCAATGGAAGAAAGCTTTCATATGAAACCGGAGACGGAAAAAAGTCTCACCGCAATTCATCAAATGAAGCTATTCGGTATTCCTTTTTTAACGATTCAGTATCAAATCGACAGTGAAAGCCACTCATCTTAATCAATGATGTCGCATGGTTCACCGTGACGAATGATGTTCACAATCGCTTGCCCATCACTCGGATGATGATCTGCATACTGTACTGGCAGTAAAGCAAAAAATACATAGTAGACTGAGAAGTAAGCAAATTGATAGAAAAATTGATGTTCTGGCAGGAAATCGTTGGCGATCATTGTGTTCAATATGAGAACACTGAGCAGGTTGCATAATGATCCGCCTAAGTAGACAAGAATGTGTGAGAAGCGGTTATTTCTCCTCATTTCTTCATAGTGGCAAAATGCATCTAGAAAATAGATTCTTCTAATTTCAACGACGCCTATTTTCAATACTTTTTTGCCTCTGCCAAGCGCAAACGAAACCTTTGCTCCAAACAGCCAGGCGACTACAATATGGCCCAGCTGATGCAAGATGGCAACGATAGGAAGAATGACGAAAAACGACCAGCAAAACGTCCACATATCTGATAATGTAAACAAGTGTTAACCCTCCCCGAAATATTCGAGAGGAAGCAGTAGGATTATTTGCCATTTTACCGAATTCACTTTCATGATGCAAACATTTAATAGACTACTATAAAATCATTATGTAAACTAAAAAGGATTTTCAATGAATAGGCTTTTTAACCCTTTCTTTTAGAAGAGTAGGGTGTGCTACAATAAAGAAATTAGTGGAAGACAAGTGGTCATCTAGTAGAAGAAAAATGTGACCTTTTTTATGAAAGATTGAAAGGGAGAGAGATTCTAATGGCAGATATTGAACAGTTTTTAGCGTTAGACATTCGCGTTGGGACGATAGTAGAAGCAGAATTTTTTGCAGAAGCAAGAGTGCCTGCTTTCAAGCTGAAGATTGACTTTGGGGATGAGATTGGCATAAAACAATCTAGTGCACAGCTGACAAAACGTTATCAGGCTGAGAATCTCACTGGGAAACAAATTATTGCAGTGGTCAATTTCCCGCCAAGAAGAATTGCCGGGTTTAAATCAGAGGTGCTTGTCTTAGGAGGCATGCCGTCAAAAGAAGACGTTGTCCTGCTTGCCACCGATGAGCCGGTTGAAAATGGCACCAAAATAGGGTAAGAAAAAAGACATCTTCATCAGAAGATGTCTTTTGCGTATTGAGGCGGAATAACCACACGCCACATTCGTGTGTGTCTCAAAGAGACGTGTTACCCGACTTACACAATTCAGCTCATCGCTTGATTAATATAGCATGGGATTGGTATGAATGCAACCATTATTTGAGTTCTCTTTGTTTTTGGAAGAAAAAAAGAAGGTTCATATCCTCATATCATAGAAAAAATGACAAGAAATCAATTATTTGGATTATTTTTTCAAAAAATATTGAAAAGTCAGATCATATTTTATAAAATGAATTCATCTTAGTTTGTTTAATCGATAAACTAAGATGTCGATCATCTATTGATCTATTGTGTAAAGCGAATGATTTGCTGCTATGTGGGCTAAGCTGAAAGAAAGAGATGTTCAGCTTCATTTTTACAACGAATTGAAAGCGCTTTATTTTCGACCTATTGATTGCTGCTGCCCTGCACCATCTGTCCGTTAGAAGAGGCTAAGTGAAGAAGGGAGAAAACTCATGGTGAGTGAGAATTTAAAGAAGATTCGTATGTCTGAAAAAGTGGGGTATGCTTCAGGAGATTTCGCATGTAATTTAATTTATGCAACTGTCTCTACGTATCTATTATTTTTTTATACGGATGTCTATGGATTATCAGCAGCAGCAGCAGGGACAATGTTTTTGGTGGTTCGGGCCATCGATGCGCTTGCAGATCCGTTTATTGGGGCGATGGTTGACCGAACGAACAGCCGTTTTGGCCGGTTTAGACCTTATTTGTTATTTGGTGCGTTACCTTTTGCCGTTCTTGCCATTCTTTGTTTTACGACACCGGATTTTTCCGAAATGGGAAAACTCATTTATGCGTACATCACGTATGTTGGTTTATCGCTTACATACACGTTCATCAATGTTCCTTATGGTGCTTTAACTTCCGCAATGACAAGAAATAACCAAGAGGTCGTCAGTATTACGTCTGTTCGTATGCTTTTTGCAAATCTCGGTGGGTTAGTTGTTGCTTTTTTTGTTCCGTTTCTTGCGACGTTTTTGAGTGATACAACAGGAAATACAGCACTTGGCTGGCAGATCACGATGGCATTTCTCGGTGTACTTGGGGGCGGATTACTGATTTTCTGTTTTAAAAGTACGAATGAGCGCGTCACGCTTCAAAAGCCAGAGGAAAAGATCAAGTTCAGTGATCTCTTTGTCCAGTTACGAGTGAATCGTCCGCTTGTTGTGTTAAGCATTTTCTTTATCATTATCTTTGGTGTGAACTCGATCAGCAACTCAGTCGGGATCTATTATGTGACATATAACCTCGGCAGAGAAGATTTAGTGAAGTGGTACGGCCTGATTGGCAGTCTGCCAGCTTTAATGGTGTTGCCGTTTATTCCTAAGCTGCACAAGTTGTTAGGAAAGAAAAAGCTGCTGAATTATTCATTATTGCTGAATATTGTAGGCCTTCTTGCATTACTTGTGATCCCGCCGAGTCAAATCACTTTAATACTTGTTTTCAGGCTCGTTGCGGCTGCAGGGAGTATTACAGCAGGTGCTTACATGTGGGCACTCATTCCTGAAACCGTTGAATATGGTGAATATAAAACAGGGAAAAGAATGGGTGGACTGATCTACGCAGTGATTGGCTTCTTCTTTAAATTTGGGATGGCCTTAGGCGGCATCGTTCCAGGGCTTGTCCTTGACCGATTTGGTTATATTGCAAACCAAGTGCAAACACCAGAAGCTTTACTGGGCATTTTAATCACGACAACGGTGATTCCTGTATGCTTACTAATTTTAGCGATGGTTGATATTAATTTTTATAACCTAGATGAAGAAAAACATAAAAAAGTCGTACGAGAGCTTGAGAATAGAGACAAGGTGTATATCGATCATATGGACGACTTTAAAATGTAGTTCTCTGAAAGAGGAGGAAGTTCAATTGAAGATTACTAATCCAGTGCTCAAAGGGTTTAACCCTGACCCAAGTATTTGCCGTGCGGGAGAGGACTATTACATGGCGGTTTCTACATTTGAATGGTTCCCGGGGGTGCAAATTTATCACTCGAAGGATCTCGTCCACTGGCGGCTCGCCGCGCGTCCCTTGCAAAAAACTTCTCAACTCGATATGAAAGGAAATCCTGATTCCGGCGGGGTTTGGGCGCCGTGTTTAAGTTATGCGGATGGTCAGTTTTGGCTCATCTATTCAGATATTAAAGTAGTAGATGGTCCGTTTAAGGATGGTCATAATTATTTGGTCACAGCTGACGAAGTAGATGGCGAGTGGAGCGATCCGGTTCGGCTCAATAGTTCTGGGTTTGATCCTTCCTTGTTCCATGATCCAAGCGGAAAGAAATACGTGTTGAATATGCTGTGGGACCATCGAGAAAAACATCACTCCTTTGCAGGTATAGCCTTGCAGGAATATAGTGTATCTGAAAAAAAACTGGTCGGTGAGCGGAAGGTCATTTTTAAAGGCACGCCAATCAAACTGACAGAAGCCCCACATCTTTATTACATCAATGATGTCTATTATTTATTAACAGCTGAAGGGGGAACACGTTACGAACATGCAGCCACAATCGCCCGTTCCTCGCGTATTGATGGGCCGTACGAGGTTCATCCTGACAACCCAATTTTAACGGCTTTTCATGCGCCTAGCCATCCACTACAAAAATGCGGGCATGCTTCCATTGTACAAACGCATACAAATGAATGGTATATGGCTCATCTGACTGGCCGCCCAATTCATTCAAGGAAGGAATCCATTTTTCAGCAAAGAGGCTGGTGCCCTTTAGGAAGAGAGACAGCCATACAAAAGCTTGAATGGAAAGATGGCTGGCCGTATGTGGTAGGCGGAAAAGAGGGGCTCCTAGAGGTTGAAGCGCCTGCGATGAGCGTAAAAGAGTTCTCTCCAACCTATCACATAGTCGATGAATTTAAAGATTCATCGTTAAATAGACATTTTCAAACATTAAGAATCCCATTTACGGATCAGATTGGTTCAGTGACGGAAAATCCTCATCATTTAAGGCTGTATGGGCAGGAATCTTTAACGTCTAAATTTACCCAAGCGTTTGTTGCGAGGCGCTGGCAAAGCTTTTATTTTGAAGCAGAGACAGCGGTTTCCTTCTTTCCGAAAAACTTTCAGCAAGCGGCAGGTCTTGTGAATTATTATAATACGGAAAATTGGACTGCACTTCAGGTGACTTATGACGAGGCGCTTGGCCGTATCCTTGAGTTATCTGTGTGTGAAAATCTGGCCTTTTCTCAGCCGCTAATTAAAAAAATCATCATCCCAGACGAGATTCCGTATGTGTATTTAAAAGTGACCGTTCAGAGAGAGACGTACACGTATTCTTATTCTTTTGATCAACAAGAGTGGAAAAAAATAGATATACCGCTTGAATCGACTCATTTATCAGATGATTTTATTCGAGGAGGGGGGTTCTTTACAGGGGCTTTTGTCGGAATGCAGTGCCAAGACACAAGCGGCGAACGTCTGCCTGCCGATTTTAAGTATTTTCGATACGAAGAAACAACTGAATAAAAAAAGACAACACTCTAAAGGCTGTCTCTCTTTAACATGTATTCCATTATGGTGAAGGCGTGACATCACGCAAAAAAGCTTCAGTGACAAGAGATGTCATCCCTAAGGCTGGTGCGTTTTGTCCTAATGACGAAGGAAGCAGCTCCACCCGTGAGCTGAATTGTGCATCCATTCTAGAGGATACTTCATCTTGAATGACACTCAGAACGGCCTGCTCAGATTCAATGACCTTGTTTCGTAAAATAACGGCTTGTGGGTTGAAGGTATGCAGAACGTTTGTGAGACCTACCCCAATGTAAAAGCCAAAGTTACGCAAGGCATTGAGTGTCTTCATATCATTTAACTTCGCCAGCCGCTCAATATCTTGATAGGTGAATGGCTGACCATCTGTTTGGAGCGATTGGAACAGTGCCTTCTCAGATGCATACAGTTCCCAGCAACCACGATTTCCGCAGCTACATGTCGGTCCATTAAAGTCGATCGTCATATGTCCCATTTCACCAGAAAAACCGTTTGTGCCTCTATATAAATGATGATTGATAATGATGCCTATTCCAATACCAGTGCCGATACTTGCATAGATCAGATGGTCATAATGTTTAGCAGCACCGAAGATTTTTTCACCGTACGCACCGGCATTTGCTTCATTCTCGATAAAAACCGGTACTTGGAATATGTCTTGGAGACTTGTTTTCAGATCGACATTTTTCCATTTTGAATGAGGCGTAAACACAATTTGTTCATCTGCATCGACCAGACCTGGTATACAAATCCCTATACCAATCAGCCCGTATGGAGAAGAAGGAATGTGTGAACGTAACTGCTGAATCAATTCAATTAATATTCGGACGGTCACATCAGGTGTGCTGGATGGGAGCTTAAGCTGCTCATCATGAATAATCGACCCTTCAAGGTCTGTTAAAATGCCGTTGACATAATCAACACCGACATCAATGCCGATAGAGTAACCTGCACGTTTATTAAACATGAGGAGCACGGGTCTTCTTCCGCCGCTAGATTCGCCTTGACCGATTTCATAAACAAGATGTTCTTTCATTAATGTACTCACTTGAGAAGAAACGGTCGATTTATTTAACCCAGTGCGTTCAGATAATTTTGCTCTGGAAATTGGTGCATGGTGCAGAATTTCGTTTAGCAATAGCTTTTGATTTATTTTTTTCACAAAGTTCTGATCCGCAATATCCATTGTATCCACTCCATTTGTTTCGTCTTTAGATTAAGTGAAGAAAAGCCACTTTTTATCGTGTTCATTCTCTATAAAACATGCTTTTCATTTTATTATAACGAAAATATTTCTAAAAAACTAAAAAATATGGAAAATTCAAAGAGATTAGTTGGTAAACTCGTTCGTTCGTTTGTTGAATCAACTTACTAAGTGAATATATAGGGGGAATCACTTATGGTCAAATCAAATATGACTTCGTTAAGTAGTTTACAGGGGATTGGCAACATTCAATATGAAGGAAAACATTCAAAGAACCCATTCGCATTTAAATATTATAATCCGAGCGAAATGATTGGCGGAAAGACAATGAAAGAACACCTGCGATTTTCCGTCGCTTATTGGCATACACTGACTGCTGATGGAACAGACATGTTTGGAACTGGCACGATGAAAAGAGCTTGGGATTCTTATAGTGGAATGGATTTGGCGAAAGCTAGATTGGAAGTGGCTTTTCAGCTCTTTGATCTATTGGATGTTCCGTATTTTTCATTCCATGACCGTGATATTGCACCAGAGGGCGACACGCTCCAAGAGACCAATCAGCAGTTAGACATCATCATAGAAAGAATGAAAGATTACATGCAGCAAAGCGGGGTTCGGCTTCTATGGAACACGGCTAATATGTTTAAGCATCCAAGATTTGTTCACGGTGCAGCGACATCCTGTCATGCAGATGTATTTGCCTATGCAGCCGCACAAGTGAAAAAGGGCATCGAAACAGCAAAGGAACTCGGCGCAGAAAATTATGTTTTCTGGGGAGGACGAGAAGGTTACGACACACTACTGAATACAGATATGAAAAGAGAGCTTGACCATTTGGCGACCTTTTTGCATATGGCGGTGGATTATGCAAAAGAAATTGGATTTACAGGTCAATTTTTAATTGAACCAAAGCCGAAGGAACCGACAACTCATCAATATGATACGGATGCAGCGACATCAATCGCCTTTTTAAAACAATATGGATTGGATACACACTTTAAATTAAATATCGAGGCCAATCATGCGACATTAGCGGGTCATACGTTTGAGCATGAGCTGCGTGTAGCAAGAATTCATGGACTGCTCGGTTCCGTTGATGCCAACCAAGGAAACTCCCTTCTAGGCTGGGACACAGATGAATTCCCAACGGATTTATATGCCACAACACTCGCCATGTATGAAATTTTGCAAAATGGCGGACTTGGAACAGGCGGTCTCAATTTTGATGCAAAAGTCAGAAGAGCCTCCTTTGAACTGGAAGATCTTCTGTATGCCCATATTGCGGGGATGGATGCATTCGCAAAAGGGCTGCGGGTGGCTCATAGACTCATAGAAGACCGTGTGTTTGAAGATGTGATCAAGCACCGGTACCGTAGTTTTTCTGAAGGAATTGGGCGGGAGATTTCAGAAGGAACGGCAAACTTTCATACATTAGAAGAATATGCACTGAAACATCCGCTCATCAGAAACGAATCTGGCAGAGAGGAACAGCTGAAAGCCAGATTGAATCAATATTTGTTAGAAGATTAATGGAGCGGGCTGATGTTTTGAAGGAGTGAACACATGAAGTATGTGATGGGAATTGATCTTGGAACGAGCGGAGTCAAAGTGATATTAGTAGATGAGAGCGGGAAGGTATGCTGCGAGACGACTAAATCTTACCGCCTCATTCAAAGCAAACCAGGTTATTGTGAGCAAAATCCTGAAGACTGGGTAGAGCAGACGATGGCCGCGATGACAGAACTTATGGAGAGAAGGCCTGTTCAGTCAATGCAGGTAGAAGGCATCAGTTTTTCTGGACAAATGCACGGACTTGTTTTATTGGATGAATCCCTTCAGGTGCTCAGGCCTGCCATCTTGTGGAATGACACAAGAACAACATCGCAATGCGGGCGCATGACAGAAAAGCTAGGAGGCAGGCTGCAAGCGATCACAAAAAACCAGGCGTTAGAAGGGTTTACACTGCCAAAGTTGTTATGGGTAAAGGAACATGAACCAGAAATTGATCAACGAATCCATTTGTTTTTACTTCCAAAAGATTATGTCAGATATCGATTAACCGGCGCTATTCATATGGACTATTCTGATGCGGCTGGTACGTTACTGTTGGATATTGGAGAACAAACATGGAGTGAGGAGATTTGTCAAACCTTTGATATTCCGATTCGTATTTGCCCGCCGCTCGTTTCATCGGAGGCGGAGGTTGGAACACTTTTGCCGCAGATCGCAAAGGAAACCGGGATGACAGAAGAGGCGAAGGTTTTTGCGGGTGGCGCGGATAATGCTTGCGGTGCCATTGGTGCCGGCATTTTATCATCAGGTCACACACTATGCAGCATTGGCACATCAGGTGTCATTCTTTCCTATGAAGAAAATCATAACAGAGAGCTGAATGGAAACTTGCATTTATTCCATCATGCAAAAAAAGACGCTTTTTATACAATGGGAGTCACTTTATCAGCAGGTTATAGCCTCGATTGGATTAAATCTTTACTTGCTCCAAATGATTCGTTTAAAGCCCTTTTAGCCGGAGCAAAGGATATAGCGCCTGGCGCAAATGGATTGCTGTTTACGCCATATTTAGTTGGGGAAAGAACGCCTCATGCAGATTCAGTCATTCGTGGAAGCTTCATTGGATTAGACAGCCGGCATGAAAAAGCGCATATGGTTAGAGCTGTGCTCGAAGGAATCACTTTTTCATTAAATGAATCGATCGCTTTATTCAGGCAGGCCGGAAAAAGAATCGATGCTATTGTGTCCATTGGTGGAGGTGCGAGAAGTCATACATGGCTTCAAATGCAGGCAGACATTTTTCAAGCTAAGGTGATTCAGCTTGAAAATGAGCAAGGGCCTGCGTTAGGTGCAGCGATGCTTGCAGCAGTTGGATGCGGCTGGTACCAGTCACTTGAGGCGTGCGCGGATCAGTTTATCCAACAAGCAGCCGTATTTACACCAAATCAACAGCATGTCGATGTATATGATCATCTCTTTCGTTTGTATCAAAGCATTTATACAAACACAAGAGACATTCATGCGGGGCTAGCACAGTATCGATAATCTAGTAGTGAGTGGGGGCATGAAAGGAGGTGATGAATTCGTTTCATCTTAGAGATGACAGAATCAAAAGGATGAAAAAGGAGAGGAATGGAAGATGAATTTGAGAAAATTAAGACTGTTGTTTGTGATGTGTATTGGACTGACGCTTATACTGACGGCTGTACCGGCCCATGCGAGAACCATTACGAATAATGAAATGGGTAACCATAGCGGGTACGATTATGAATTATGGAAGGATTATGGAAACACCTCGATGACACTCAATAACGGCGGGGCATTTAGTGCAGGCTGGAACAATATCGGAAATGCTTTATTTCGAAAAGGAAAAAAGTTTGATTCCACTAGAACTCACCATCAACTTGGCAACATCTCCATCAATTACAACGCAAGTTTTAACCCAGTCGGGAATTCCTATTTATGTGTCTATGGCTGGACACAATCTCCATTAGCAGAATACTACATTGTTGATTCATGGGGCACATACCGTCCAACAGGCACACATAAAGGAACATTTTATGCAGACGGGGGCACATATGACATTTATGAAACAACCCGTGTCAATCAGCCTTCCATTATCGGGATCGCAACCTTCAAGCAATATTGGAGTGTACGTCAAACGAAACGTACAAGCGGAACGGTCTCCGTCAGTGCGCATTTTAAAAAATGGGAAAGCTTAGGGATGCCAATGGGGAAAATGTATGAAACGGCATTTACTGTAGAAGGCTACCAAAGCAGCGGAAGTGCAAATGTGATGACCAATCAGCTGTTTATTGGCAACTAAAAAAGTCAAAGAAAAGAGCCGGGAGCAAAACGCCTGGCTCTTTCTATCATAATTTTTCAACTTCGACTCTGCCGGAAAAGAACGTCGCACCACCGCCCATATCTGCCAAACGATCAGGTGTGAGGCCATTCACCAAATGTTTTTTGCCTTTTTGATCTGCCCATAATCCCTGGCTGACAACAACGCCAGATAACACATTTTGTCCGACTGACACGATGAGCTCGCATTCTCCTCGATCATTCAGCACACGAACCATGTCCCCATCTTCAATCTGTCTTTCTTTTGCATCTTGTTCATTCATATGAAGCTTCGGACATTTCTCAAGCTTTTGATGCTTCTCATGAAGAGAGAAGGTGGAATTAAGAAAATTATGGTTTGGTCCCGGTATAAACGTCAGTGGATAATCACTTTCCTTAAATAAAGGTACATAGGTTGGAAGGGCTGGATATCCATCTTTTTTCATTTGTTCAGAGTAAAGCTCAATTTTCCCGCTTGGGGTAGGGAGCTTTAAATCTTCGAAAGGCCCTCGTTTTGCTTTGATCCACTTTTTCTCTTTTAACGCTTGATATGAAATGTTTTCATAGTGCGGATTTTCAGGATGATGAAGAGCTTGTTCCATTAGTTCCGCATCTGTGTCTTTAAAGGCTTCATCTTCAAAGCCCATCGCATGAGCCAAAAGACGAAACACTTCTGTGTTTGATTTGCTTTCTCCATAACGTTCTATAACAGGTTCTTGAATTTGAATGTAATGATGCCAGTATGAAGTATAAAAATCCTCATTTTCAAAGGCAGAGGTCGCTGGCAGAACAATATCCGCATAAGTGGCCGTCTCTGTCATGAACAAGTCATGGACAACCGTAAATAAGTCTTCCCGCATCAAACCGTCTCTTACTTTATTTGCTTCAGGTGTCACAACAGCCGGGTTGCAAGAGTAGACAAAAAGAGAATCAATAGAAGGTTCTGCGTTCGTTAGCACGCTGCCCAGCTGATTCATATTAAATGTTCTAGGTTCGCGTTCCTTTAATAATTCCGGCCGCTGAAGAGCGATTTCATTATAACTAAGAAAAGAAGAGTTCGATTTCATCGCACCGCCGCCTTTGTGCAGCCATTGACCGGTGAGGGCAGGGAGGCAGGAGATGGTTCGAATACTCATACCGCCATTATCGTGATGCTGTAGCCCATTGCCAATACGAATGAGAGACGGCGATGTCTCTGCGTACATTCTCGCAAGTGTGATGATGTCTTCTTTCGGGACACCCGTGATTTGTTCAACCGTTTCTGGATCGTACTGCTTCACATGCTCGCGAAGTTCGTTGTGACCGACCGTGTAAGTCTCTAAAAATGACGTATCTGTGAGGTCTTCTTTAAAAAGGACATGCATGATCCCAAGAGCTAGCGCACTGTCAGTGCCAGGGCGAAGCGGAATGAACCAATCTGCCATCCGGCCCGTTTGGTTTTTGTGCACATCAATGACGACAATTTTAGCCCCTTGCTTTCGAGCTTTTTGTGCCAACGTGATTTGATGCATATTGGTTGAAACCGCATTGATGCCCCAAAAGATAAATAGTTTCGTATGAATGGTCTCTTCTGGGTCTGTCCCGATGCTTGCGCCCATTGTATATTTATAGCCAGTTGTTCCGGCTGATTGACAAATGGTTCGGTCTAGCTGACTTGAGCCAAGTCGATAGAAAAAGCGGCGGTCCATTCCTTCTGCATTGAGATTCCCCATATTCCCATAGAAGCTGTAAGGCAAAATGCTTTCTGGTCCTTTTTCTTCGATCAGCTTTGTCCATTTTTTACGAATGGTTTCAATCGCTTCTTCCCACGTAATTGGAGCAAACTGCCGGTCACCTTTTTGACCTACACGTTTTAATGGTGTTGTCAGACGTTTTTCATCATATAAACGAGCTGTGACATTCCGCACTTTATTGCAAATGTTTCCTTGAGTGACTGGATGATCTGGATCTCCTTGAACTTTAACGATCTTTCCGTTCTCTTTATGTATTAAAAGACCGCACTGATCAGGGCAATCTAACGAACAAACTGATTTGAATATTCCGTCTTTCATTGCTGTGTAATCGGTCATACGTTTAGCTTCCTTTCCGAATTCCGTGATCACTGTACATATGGATTTTATTTTAGCATGTTCAGACGAGGAAGGTAAGGATAAGCATATGAAAAAAAGCCCCTAGTGAAAGGGACTTTTAAAAACGGGTGACCTGCACAGGGAATTCTTTGACCCCAAACACAAACGTGCTTTGAATCGGTTTCAGCTGATCTGCCGCACAGGTGATTTCTCGAAACGTACGGAGTAAAACCTCAAGTGCTAGATGAGCCTCAAGCCGGGCGAGAGGGGCACCAAGACAAAAATGGATGCCGAAGCCAAAGCTCAAATGTGGATTTGATTTTCTGTCAAGACGAAACGTATCTGGATCGTCAAACTTCCGTTCATCACGATTCGCAGATGCCACCCAGCTGATAAGATAGTCTCCTTTTTCAATGTGAGAACCGGCAATCTGAACATCCTCTGCTGCAACTCGCCCAATCGCTTGAACAGGCGGATAATAGCGTAGCGTTTCTTCTGTCAATTGAGGAATGAGAGACAGGTCTTGCCGCACTGATTCGGCGATATGCTGCTGCTCTGTTAAAAGTCGTACGGCATTTGTGATTAAATTCGTTGTTGTTTCATTACCAGCAACGAGTAAGAGTATACAAAAGCCAAGCAGTTCATTTTCTGATAAACGCTCACCGTCAATTTCCGCTTGGATGAGAAGGGAGATTAAATCATCGGCTGGCGTTTCTTTTCGTTTTTGGATCAAATGAGCAAAGTACTCTGACAGCTCTTTTTCTGCTTGTTTTTGCATGTCGACAACGGCTTGAACAGCTTCTTTTGAATCATCTTTGGCTCCTGCAACTAGAGCATCTGAATGTTTTTTGATCAGCTCTCTGTCTTTCACTTCTGCACCGAGAAGCTCGGCGATGATCATGACAGGTAGGGGAGCGGCCAGATCTTGCACAATATCGAAGGTATGTTGATCCTTTACTTGATGTAATAGATCATGGGTCAAGTCTTTGATCTTTTCTTCTATTTGTTTGATCGCTTTTGGCGTGAAGGCTTTATTGACGAGTGCTCTCATTTTGGTATGTTTTGGAGGGTCCATTGTTAAAATACTCGTTTTAGATGTGCTTCTTCCTCGCTGTGATGAAAACACTTTTGGCTGCTTCAGAACGGACTGAATATCAGCATATCGAAAGAGATCCCAGCACTTTCTCGTTTCATCGTATCGAATATCACCCTGCGATCGTAATTCATTGTAGATAGGGAATGGGAAAAGAAGGTCATCTGTAGATCGGATTTCTTTCATTGGGATGACATTGACGTAATTTTCTTTTACTTTCATTATGAACGCTCCTTTTTCTCTTGATTCCCTTTCACGGTATCACCACGAAAAACGCATTTCAACGGACATGTTTTCTAAAATATGTCAATAGTCTAATCGAAAGATTCAAACACATTCTTCCTATAGGAAAATAGAAAGTCATCAAAATGATAGCGCTTTCTAAAAACTAGAATTGAAGTCACCGAAACCAAAAATAAAATGGTGAATTCAGTCGAACGAAAGGGTACTATGGTTCAAATCTGTATAGTTCTTTTGATCTAAATTGATGATTTTAAAAAACACGGCTAACATACATACCGCAAGCTGTTCAGCGTGTATTCGGGACTTTTGAAAAGCGCTGGCTCTTTCTTGACACGATTTCTCATCATGTTACGATAACTAACGTGCGAAAAACACGAACAAAAAGCGAACAAGGGAGAGGATCAATATCATTGATCAAAAGAAAGTTGCTTTCATTGGAGCAGGTTCTATGGCGGAAGGAATGATTGCAGGTATTGTGCGATCAGGTCAGATGCCGCTCAGCCAAATTTACGCAACAAACAAGCAAAATAAGCAGCGATTAAACGAACTAACGAAACGCTACGGAATCCAAACAGCCACAATGGATTCATTTCCTTTTGAAGAAATGGATATGTTGATCCTGGCAATGAAGCCAAAGGATGCTGAAACAGCACTTGAATCATTAAAACCTCATATTCAGAAAGATCAGCTCATCCTGTCTGTACTTGCAGGTGTGAAATCATCGTATATTGAAGACATGCTGCATGATGGGCAGCCTGTTATGCGAGTAATGCCAAATACGTCAAGTACGATTGGGGCGTCGGCGACCGCTTTATCTGCTGGACGTTATGTGAAAAATGAACATGTAAGCATGAGTCGGGCTCTTTTATCTGAAATGGGAGAAGTGTATACCATTCAGGAAGAGCAAATGGATATTTTCACAGGAATTGCCGGAAGTGGTCCAGCTTATTTTTATTTCTTAATGGAAAGAATCGAAGAGGCTGGAGAAGAAGCTGGCTTATCAAAAGAAATGTCCCGTCAAATCGGTACACAGACACTTCTCGGTGCAGCGAAGATGCTGCAAGAAACAGCTGAAAATCCTTCTGTCCTCAGAGAAAAAATTACGTCACCTAATGGAACAACTGCTGCAGGACTAGATGCATTAGATGATTTTGGCGGAGGAGAAGCCATCAAACAGGCTGTCAAACATGCTGCCAATCGATCAAAAGAAATAAGTGAACAGCAAAAACAAAAAGTAACGATATAAATAGAGCCTCAATACAGGAGTGATAAGGTGTACGCAGATAAAGAGAGAAAACGAATTGTTGTGAAAATCGGAAGCAGCTCTCTTACTAGCTTTCAAGGTGAGATTAGTTTAAAAAAACTAGAAAACCTCGTCAATCAAATTGTAAAACTCAAAGATGAAGGACACGAAGTCATTTTGGTCTCATCTGGTGCGGTTGCAGCTGGTTACCGAAAATTAGGATTTATTGATAGACCGAAAACACTGCCAGAAAAACAGGCGTCTGCCTCAATAGGGCAAGGGCTTTTAATGGAGTCATATTCTACTTTATTTTTATCGCACGGTTATATTGCTTCACAGCTATTAATTACAAGAAGCGATTTTTCAGATGAAACGCGCTATCAAAATGTGCGAAATACAATGAATGTGTTATTAGATCGAGGGATCATCCCGATTATTAATGAGAATGATACAGTGACGATCAATCGGTTGAAATTTGGAGATAATGATACATTGTCTGCAAAAGTAGCTGGACTGATTGATGCGGATTTCCTCGCTATTTTATCTGATATTGACGGCTTGTATGAAGATAACCCTCATACAAATCCGAATGCGAAGAGAATTCTAGAAGTCACAGAAATCACAGAAGACATCGAAGCAGCCGCTGGAGATGCGGGAAGCAGCGTTGGCACAGGCGGAATGAAATCAAAACTCGACGCCTTTAAAATTTCAATGGCCTCAGGCATCAATGGCTTTTTGGGAAAAGCCGATACGCCTCACATTTTAGACAAAGCCATTAATGGGACAGAGGACGGCACTTATTTTACAGCTGACGAAAATTTAGCGCCGCTGAATTATAAAAAACAGTGGATTGCTTTTCATTCTGGCCCAAAAGGCGAAATCGTTGTTCGAGAGAAAACACAGGAGCTTCTCATGCATCGTGAGAAAAGTCTGGATTCTGACGGCATAGTCGATGTAAAGGGTTCGTTTAAAAAAGGCGATGTTGTCCGTATTTTAGATCAAGATGAAAGAGAAATAGGGCTTGGCATTGTCAATTATGCGTCCGACGAACTCGCACTGAACGGTGACTTGCTACAGGATGAAGTGGTGCATGTCGTAGATCTTGAAGCATTTGTTTGTCATTTAGATTTATCAATACCAGTTTGCTAAACATAAGGGAGGAATTTCATGACACTGACAGCTGAAGTTGTCACATCGGTCAAAGAAAAAGCGAAAAAAGCAAAGCACGTATCAAAAAAACTAGGTTTACTTCAAACAGAGGAAAAAAATGAGGCGCTGCTGAAAATAGCAGAAACACTCGAACAGCAAAGTGATTTTATTTTACAGGAAAATCAAAAGGATTTAGAGGCAGGAAAAGAAAAGGGTTTCTCTGAAGCATTAATGGATCGATTAATGTTAAATGAAGAGAGAATTCATGAGTTTGCGGAAAGTTTGCGGCTTGTGACGAGATTAACAGATCCTGTTGGAGAAATATTGGATGAATGGACTCTTGAAAACGGCTTACATGTGAAAAGCCGAAGAGTACCGCTCGGCGTGATCGGGATGATCTATGAAGCGAGACCGAATGTCACTGTCGATGCAGCAGGGCTTGCCCTCAAGGCAGGCAACTCAGTGATTTTAAAAGGCGGTTCCTCCGCTATTTCTTCCAACAAAGCCATCGTCCGCGTCATTCATGAGGCATTGGATCAAACAAAGATCCCTCGTGATGCGGTACAGTTTATTGAACAAACAGACCGTTCATCGGTTCAAGCGATGTTTCATCTAAAAGAGTGGATTGATGTTTTAATTCCGAGAGGCGGAGCTTCTTTAATCAAAACAGTTGTAGAAGAATCGACCATTCCAGTTCTTGAAACAGGGACAGGGAACTGCCATATCTTTATTGATCAAACAGCGAATGTAGAAAAAGCCATTCAGATTGTCATCAATGCGAAAACAAATCGTCCGGCCGTTTGTAATGCGCTTGAGACTCTGATCGTTCATCGCGATTGGCTGAAAAAAAATGGTGCAGCATTGAATGAAGCACTCCTTCAGCATCATGTCACTGTGCATGGAGATCAAGACGCTCAATCTTTCTTTTCCGAAGCGGTTCCTGCGGAGGAAGTAGATTGGACAGATGAGTATTTAAGTCTTGATCTTGCGGTGAAAGTCGTTGACTCAATTGAGGACGCCATTCACCACATTGATCAGTACGGAACGAAACATTCAGAAGCCATCGTAACAGAGAATGAAAAAAACGCACAAATCTTTCTAAACGAAGTCGATGCGGCCGCTGTTTATCATAACGCATCTACACGTTTTACAGATGGCGGTGCACTAGGATATGGCGCTGAAATTGGCATTTCTACTCAAAAGCTGCACGCAAGAGGGCCAATGGGACTTCCTGCACTGACAACAACAAAGCTTCTTCTGTCTGGTGATGGTCAGATTAGAAGCTAGAATGAATGTAACGAACACTACCTTTCTTACTTGGGGTAGTGTTTTTTTAGTGTATGATAAAAGAAGAGAGAAAAAAGGGGGAACGACATGGAAACGATCAACACATCGATCTATTTAAGAGATTTCAAAGAAAGCGATGCTGAAGCACTGGCAACACTTGAATATGAAAATCGCGAGTTCTTTCAGCCATTTACTTCATTTAGACAAGAGGATTTTTACACCATCCCCGAACAATTGAAGCGAATTCAGACATTTCAGCAAAGCCGCCAAAAAGACGAAACATATGCAAAAGGAATTTTCCACCGCGCGTCACATCAGCTCATTGGCACAATCACATTATCTGGTGTTGTCAGAGATGTTCTTCAAAGCGCCTGGCTTGGATACGGACTTGATCAAAAACATAATGGAAAAGGCTACACAACTGAAGCAATTGCCCTCATGCTAGATGAGGCATTTCATGTGCTGGATCTTCACAGAATTGAAGCAGGTGTTCAGCCTCATAATATAGGTTCCATACGAGTACTTGAAAAGGCAGGTTTTCAAAAAGAAGGTCTATCTAGACAAAATGTAAAAATCAATGGGGAGTGGAAAGATCATTATTTGTTTGCGATTCTTGCGACGGATGAAAGGCCTCACATTATATCAAAATAAAAACTCCCCAGATGAGGGGTTTTCACTGATTTTAATAAAATTTATCTGTTAACTTAGGCTGGACATGGTCCTTTCCATGTCCAGTTTGCTAGCTTTTTGAGATTCATGGCAGCGAAAGTAAGCATCGCCTATATTGAAACTTTTTTGAGTCCACGAAGTTTCGTCCAATTGACTTTGTGTACAGTTATCTAAAAACGAGCAGGACTTGCATATCTCTGAATCAGACGCATATTGCTTATAGCCTTCTCTAGTCGTTGTACGATAATGCCCGTTGGGGCAAATGTAACAATCAAAATATGCATCATACACGTATTCATTCTTTTCAAATAACCAGCTTTTGTTCTTGGCGAATGCGAGGTTTTGTCTACAAGCTGAAACTCCCCCATATGAGGGGGAGTTTTTTATGAACTTGAACGGTCTTTTTTCATGACTTTCTCAAATTTGAAAAATTCAAATGTCTCAGGCGCTAAAGGGTCATTTTCTTGATCGTTCTCATGAGGCAAGCTCGGATCTGGATGGTGCAAGTGATAAAACTCAACAATCTGAAACCCGCATTTGTTCACATAAAAATGAATGTTGCGCTTTTCAAAATAAGGAGTGACAACTTCCCACACCTTCGTTTCTGGATATTGCGCCTCAATGGCTTTCCATGCTGCCTGACCAATGCCGCGGCTGTGAGATGATGAAGAAATGTATAATAGGTCCACCAAATTGCGGTGTGTGAGAGGGTTGATTTTTAAAACAACCCCTCCTGCTTTTTGACCGTTTAGTAAAATATGATAGACAAGGTTCTCAGCTGAATAAAAAGATTCATCAATCGACTCATCAGGAGGAATTGGTCCACCTTCTGCATCGCCAAATGCATCAATGATGCCAGCTGTGAAAGCATCTTGCAGTTCCTTTTTCATCAAAGGGAAGTCTTCTTGATTTGCAAGTGATAATGTGACTTGATCTTGTGCGATTTTGTTCATGTGTAAATCCTTTCTCCACATATGTGGTGTTTCTGCATGTTATCATAAAGGATGGAGTAACTCCATAGTCAAGAAAGGAGCCCTAAAAATGATGAACGATGTTCAAAAAACATTTTTAACTGGAGAATTTGCGGCATTATTTGAAGTGAAAAAAGATACACTGCTCTATTATGATAAGATCGATTTGTTTAAGCCGGCAGGTGTTCAGGAAAATGGGTACCGTTATTATACATTTGAACAGTTTGATCATTTCATGGCCATTCAATCTCTTCGTGCTGTTCAATTTCCGATCAAGCAATTAAAACAATACTTTACTGAGCCTTCTCAGGAAAAATTGCAAAGCCTGGCGGTTGAGCAAGCAGAAAAGGTCGGGGAGGAGATCCAAAAACTACAGGATATTCAATCTTTTCTTTTTCGTGTGATCGAGACAACGAATGAATTATCATCAGTGAAAACAGGGGAGGTCTTGTTTCAAGAACTGCCAGAAGAACCGATCGTCCTCAGTACATCAAACCCGATTGATTCAAACACACCTATAGAAGAAATTTCTCGAATTGTAGGAGAATTTCTGAAAGGGATTGGTATTAAAGGTGCCGCGGCAAATGGTTCTGTTTTAAACAAGGAGCAGTTTTTGCAGCGTCATTATCATCAATCTGATAGGCTGTTTTGCCGAATGGAAGGGCCGGATGCAGTCAAAAAGCCAGCTGGTCTATATGCAGTCATGTATCAACAAGGAACATATGAAGAGATGGAGACTGCCTATTCACGTTTATTAGATCGAATCGAAGCAGAGGATATGATACTGGATGGAGATGTCTTTGAGGAGTATTTACTTCATTCTCTGATGTCTAAAAATGAAGCGGATTACATGACGAAACTTAGTGTGAAAGTCAAAAAACGGGAAGCTTAAGGCATCACAAAAAGGATAGACAGGCATTTTTACATGCTGTCTATCCTTTTTGGTGCTGTTTAACCGACTTGGTTTTCGGCAAATTGACTCATATAGAGGTCGGCATAAAAGCCTTTTTCTTTCAAAAGCTCACGATGAGTTCCTTTTTCAATGATCGTGCCATCTTTCATGACTAAAATGAGATCGGCATCTTTAATCGTTGAAAGTCGATGTGCAATGACGAAGCTTGTTCTGCCGTTCATTAATTCATTCATCGCTTTTTGAATATGCATCTCTGTCCGTGTATCGACACTGCTTGTTGCTTCATCTAAGATTAATATCTTCGGATCAGATAAGATGGCACGGGCGATGGTTAACAGTTGACGCTGACCTTGTGAGAGGTTGCCGGCATCTTCTGTTAAGAGTGTGTCATATCCATCTGGAAGGGTGCGGATGAAATCGTCTGCATAGGCATGTTTAGCGGCCTTCAACACATCCTCTTTTGAAACATTTGGTCTGCCATATGCGATGTTGTCATAAATTGTGCCTTCAAAGAGCCATGTATCCTGAAGAACCATCGCAAATAAGTCACGCACTTGCTCTCGGCTGAGGTCGGTTGTTTTTACGCCGCCAATGCGAATGGAGCCTTGATCTAGCTCGTAAAAGCGCATTAACAGATTAATAATCGTTGTTTTTCCAGCGCCTGTTGGCCCAACAATGGCCACCGTTTGTCCTTCTCGGACTTGTAAATTCAAATCTTTAATAATGGGTTGATCTTTCTCATAACCGAAGTGAACGTGCTCAAAGGCCACATCTCCGGAAAGGGATTTAAGATCAATCGCTGCATCTTCTTGCGCATGTTCTTCTTCTTCATCTAGAATTTCAAACACCCGTTCAGCAGAAGCGATAGCAGATTGAACTAAGTTTGCAACACTGGATGCTTGCACAAGCGGCTGCGACATTTGTTGTGTGTATTGGATAAATGCTTGCACATCCCCAACACGAATATTCCCATTAATGACAAGAATTCCGCCAGCAACACTTACCGCCACATAGCCAAGATTCCCAATAAAGGTCATCATCGGCATCATTAAGCCGGAGATAAATTGTGCTTTTCTTGAAGATTCATATAGTTGTTCGTTTAATTGATCAAATGTATCAATGGCTTTCTTTTCATAGCCATACGCACGAACCGTCTGATGTCCTGTGAACATTTCATTAATATGTCCATTGATCATCCCTAGTTCTTTTTGCTGTGCTTTAAAATGCTTTTGCGAAAATGATGTAATGCCTCGAATCGCAAACAAACTAAGAGGCAGCGTCAAACAAACAAGCAGCGTCAGCAGCGGACTGATGAAAAGCATCATGACGACAATTCCAATGACTGTAATAACAGATGTGATCACTTGCGTGAGTGCCTGCTGTAAAGAAGTATTAATATTATCAATGTCGTTCATCACCCGGCTCAGCGTGTCTCCGTGTGTTGTTTTATCAAAATAACGAAGGGGGAGACGTGTGAGCTTGTCATTTGCTTCTTGCCTTAATTCAGCAATGGTCTGCTGCGAGACACCCGCCATTACATATTGCTGCACGAATGAGAAGAGAGATGCCACGACATATAATAGAACAAGCAGCAATAAAATGCGTGAAATGACATCAAATTGAACGCCAGTTCCTTGTGTAAAACTTTCAAATAGGGAAGAGGTGGCATCCCCAAGTAATTTTGGACTGACGACATTAAAAACGGTTGAACCGATCGCTGCAATCAGGACAATGATCAGCTGAAATTTCCTCGGTTTTAAATAGCCCGTTAAACGAAGAAGTGTTTTTTTAAATTCCTTCGGTTTTTGTACTGGGCCCCTTGGGTGACCGCCTTTATGTCCCATTCCAGACGACATTTTTTTACTCATCCTTGCTCCACCTCCTGACCTTCCTGTGATGCGACTATCTCTTGATAGACAAGGTTATCTTTCAGTAACTGTTCATGTGTACCGATACCTGCTATTTTTCCATCATCTAACACAATGATTTTATCGCTATGCTTCACTGTGCTGATTCTTTGAGCCACAATAATCAAAGCAGCATGCTCTTTTTCAGCTTCTAGCGCTGACCGAAGTTTTGCATCCGTTTTGTAATCAAGGGCAGAGAAGCTATCGTCAAACAGGTAGAATGCAGGTTTTCTTACGAGTGCTCTTGCGATCGAAAGACGTTGTTTTTGACCGCCAGAGAGATTCGAACCCCCTTGGTCTATCTCTGCGTGAATTCCGCCATCTTTTTGCAAAACAAATTCTTCGGCCTGTGCTGTCCGCAGTGCCTGCCAAATCTCGTCATCTGTAGCATCTCGTTTGCCAAAGCGCACATTATCAGCAATGGTTCCGCTAAATAAAATGGCTTTTTGAGAAACATAACCCATCTGACTTCTCAGTTTCTCTTGAGGCAATTCTCTAATATCGACACCATCTAATGTAATTTTTCCTTCTGTTGCTTCATAAAAACGTGTCATCAGCTGAAGAAGTGTCGTTTTCCCGGAACCTGTACTGCCGATGATCGCCGTCGTTTCACCCTTTTTGGCTTCAAACGTCATGTCTTGAACGGCTGGTTTTTCAGCATTTGAATAATAAAATGACACATCCTCAAAGCGAATGGACTGGGCTGGCTGATCAAGTTTAGTGACAGCTTCTTTTTTGTCTTTAATTTTTGGTTCTAGATTTAACACTTCATTCATCCGTTTAGCTGATGCCTGAGCTCTAGGCACCATAATAAAACTCATAGACAGCATAATGAGTGCCATTAAAATCATCATCGCATATTGAATGAAGGCGATTAGATTCCCGACTTCCATCTGTCCGGCATCAATCCGATTAGCGCCAATCCAGACAATGCCGATATTCGTGAAGTTCATGATAATGAGCATAAAAGGGAACAAGTACGCCATTAATCGATTGACTTTAAGGCCAGTATCCTTATACGATGTATTGGCTTCTTGAAAACGTTCTTTTTCGTCATCTACTCGGTTAAACGCTCGAATGACCCGAATGCCTGAAAGCGACTCTCTCATAATCAAGTTCAGCCGGTCCGTTTTTTTCTGAAGCTGGCCAAAGAGGGGGATCGCTTTTCTCGACACTAAATAAATGAACCCGCCAAGAAGGGGAAGAGCTGCTAAAAAGATGAGAGATAACACAGCATCTCTAGATACAGCCAAAATAATTCCACCAACGAGCATAAGAGGCGCCCGTGTCATCATTTGTAAGATCATGATCGTGACATCTTGAACTTGTTTCACATCATTTGTGGATCTTGTAATAAAGGAAGATGTCCCGATTTTTTGAAATTCTTCTAATGAGAATTGTTCGACATGCACAAACAGCTGTCTTCTCATATCACGCCCGAAGCCTAGAGCTGTCTTAGATGACAAGTAGGACTTCCAAATCGTGAGCAAGATGGCAAGTAAAGAACAACCCACCATCCAGCCCCCAACTTTCCATATATAAGCGACATCTCCTTGGACGATCCCGACATCAACGATATCTGCCGTAAGCGTCGGTAAATACAGCTGGAGCATACTGCTTAAAAAGGTGAGAATCACAATGGACACAACGGATAGCCGATAGGGCTTTAAAAACGATAAAATTGATTTCATACGATTACCTTTCTTCCATATAGTCTGTTGTTCTGTAACTCATCATATACAAAGAGGGATTATTTCTACAAATGAAATGTCTTGTTTTAATGAATTATTTATATTGTTCAATTTTTGAAAAGAAGTCCTTTACAAACATATAAAAATCATGGGCAGAAGGAGACATCTCTCTCGATTTAGAAGCAATAATTCCGACCGTTCTTCTCACTTGCGGGAAATCAATGGGAATTTTCACTGTAAATCGCGGTGTTGTTTCATAAAAAGCACTTTCGGGTAATAAGGTAACGCCCATACCCGCTGACACAAGACCTTTAATGGCATCCAAATCTTCTCCTTCAGATGAGATAGTTGGCTCATAGCCAGCCTGCTTACAGGCATCAACCGCAATTTGTCTCAGCACATATCCTTCAGGAAATAAAACGAAATGGTCTTTTCTCAAATCACTTAAATGAATACTTCTTTGCCCGCTAAAGGGGTGACTAATAGGCAAAAGGGCATAAATGCTTTCGGAAAACAAGATATTTCCTTCTATTTGAGGATCGTTTGTCGGGACGGGTCCTAAAAAGGCAAGATCAATGTCTCGATTTTTGACAGCTTCAATCAGAAACTTATAGGAACCTTGACGAAGTAAAAAATCGACCTCTGGATATTCCAGCTTAAATGCGGAAATGACAGAAGGGAGCACTTGGCTTGCTAGACTTGTAGGAAATCCAATGTTCACTGTCCCTTTGTGGGGGTCTAAGTATTCATCAATTTGTTCTTTGGCGTAATCTATCGCTTTTAGGGCGGTTCTGACATGGTCCAAAAATTGTCTGCCGATTTTCGTTAATTTGATATTTCGTCCTTCTCGTTCGAATAAAGCCACTCCAAGTTCTTCTTCTAAATTGGCAATCTGCCGGCTGATGGCAGATTGGGCAACGTGTAAGTTTTCAGCCGCTTCTGACACGTGTTCACGGTCAGCAACTTCTACAAAATAACGTAATTGACGAAGCTCCATTTTTGCACTTCACACCCATCTATCTCAAAAAGAGATTGTTTTGATCTAAATTATATATTGTTTATATTAATTTGAAAACTTAAAATAAGTTACAGAGTTTGTGAGATTTTATTACTGTGAAAAAACGGATCTTTTAAACGGGGGAGAGAAACGATGACTTATAATCAACTACCACAACCACAAGGTCTCTACCGTCCTGAATTTGAACATGATGCATGTGGAATCGGACTGTACGCCCATTTAAAAGGGGAGGCGACACATAGCATCGTCAAAAAGGGATTGCAAATGCTGTGCCAGCTTGATCACCGCGGCGGGCAAGGCAGTGATCCGTATACAGGTGATGGTGCCGGATTAATGGTACAACTGCCAGACGCTTTTTTTAGAAAGAACTGCCAAGACTTTGCACTTCCTGAAAAGGGCCGTTACGGGGTAGGAATGGTGTTCTTTTCAAAAGATGATGATGCCAAAACGCGTCAAGCGATCGAACAAAAGATCAACGGCTTCATTAAACAAGAAGGGCAAACATTAATTGGCTGGAGAACGGTCCCTGTTGATGCTGGGAAAATTGGAACGGTTGCAGCGAAGAGCTGTCCGGTTGTCCGGCAAGTGTTCATCGGAGCAAACGACAACGTAACAGACCGTTTGTCATTTGAACGAAAATTATACGTCATCCGCAAGCAGGCTGAAAACTGGGGAACAGCAGAGGAAAAACAATTTTACTTTGTCAGTCTGTCTAGTCAAACCATTGTATATAAGGGGCTTTTAACATCAGATCAAGTTGATGCTTTTTATCTTGATCTACAGGATGAAACATTTGTTTCTGCATTTTCACTTGTTCATTCAAGATTTAGTACAAATACATTCCCGACATGGGAACGAGCGCATCCAAACCGTTACTTAATTCATAACGGAGAAATCAACACATTAAGAGGAAACATCAATTGGATGAGAGCAAGAGAACAACAATTCGTGTCTGAAGCCTTCGGAGAAGATCTAGACAAGATTTTGCCAGTGCTGAATGCAGACGGAAGTGATTCATCCATTTTAGACAATGCCTTTGAATTTTTCGTGCTTGCAGGGCGTACTCCTGCTCATACAGCGATGATGCTGATTCCTGAGCCGTGGACGGAGAATACGCACATGTCTAAAGAGAAACGGGCATTTTATGAATATCATAGTTCGTTAATGGAGCCGTGGGATGGCCCGACAGCGATTTCGTTTACGGATGGTAAACAAATCGGCGCCATCTTAGATCGGAACGGATTAAGACCCGCGAGATACTACGTAACAAATGACGATCATATCATTTTCTCATCTGAGGTCGGCGTCATCGACACAAATGAAGAAGATGTGAAGTATAAAGACCGTCTTGAACCAGGTAAAATGCTGTTAATCGATTTAGAAGAAGGACGCATTATTTCGGATGAAGAAGTGAAATCTTCGATTGCGAATGAACTTCCTTATCAAAAATGGCTCGATGAAGAAATGGTTCACGTCAATCGCTCTGAAGAAAATTCAGAAAATTCTAGTATAATGAGTGATTTGTTAACACGTCAGCGTGCTTTCCATTATACGTACGAAGACATTCAAAAGTATTTAATTCCTTTACTAGAAGAAGGAAAGGACCCAATCGGCTCGATGGGAAGTGATACACCGCTTGCTGTGTTATCAGATCGTGCGCAGTCGCTGTTTTCTTATTTTAAACAGCTGTTTGCTCAAGTCACGAACCCGCCAATTGATGCCATTCGTGAGCAGCTCGTTACATCGACCATGACTTGGTTAGGTGCTGAGGGAGATATTTTACATCCAAATGAATATTCATGCCGAAGAATTAAACTTTATACACCTGTTTTAACAAGCGGGCAGTTCAACGGCTTGAAAACGATTGTTCATAACGCCTTTAAAAGCAAAACGATTCATACACTTTTCACTGATGACCTAAAACGTGGTCTTGATGCGATGTTTGAAGAGGCAGAAAAAGCGATTCGTGAAGGGGTATCTTTACTAATTCTTTCCGATCGTGACATGACGGAAGAAAAAGTGCCGATTCCACCACTTCTTGCATTGAGTGCACTTCATCAGCATCTTGTGCGTCAAGGCTTACGAACAAAGGTGAGCTTAATCGTCGAATCTGGAGAAGTAAGAGAGGTTCATCATTTTGCCGCACTGATTGGCTACGGTGCAGATGCGATCCATCCGTACCTCGTTTACGAAACATACAAACAGCTTATTGCTGAAGAAGCGATTGCGATTAGCTTTGATGAAGCTGTCACAAAGTTTGGGAAAAGTGTGACTGAGGGCGTAGTTAAAGTAATGTCTAAAGTGGGAATTTCCACTGTCCAAAGCTATCGAGGCGCACAAATTTTTGAAGCAGTCGGCATTAGTGAAGATGTCATCCAGGCGTATTTCACAGGAACAGCTTCTCAGCTAGGCGGTATTGATCTTGACACCATTGCAAGTGAAGCAAAGCTTCGTCATGAGGCTGGGTATCAGGCATCAACTGATCAAACGCTAGAATCAGGCAGTGAGTTCCAGTGGAGAAAAAATGGAGAGCATCATGCCTTTAACCCAAAAACCATTCATACCCTTCAGTGGGCATGCCGCAACGAAGATTATGATCTATTTAAGCAATATACGAAGGCGGCGGATGAAGAACGAATTGGTTTCCTTAGAAATCTATTTGCTTTTCGTTCAAAACAAAAGCCAGTTCGTCTAGAAGAAGTTGAATCTGCTGAATCCATTGTACGCCGCTTTAAGACAGGTGCGATGTCATTTGGTTCACTAAGTAAAGAAGCGCATGAAGCACTAGCGATTGCGATGAACCGAATTGGCGGCAAAAGCAACAGCGGAGAAGGCGGGGAAGACCCTGCACGCTTCACAGTAGATGAGCACGGGGATGATCGCAGAAGTGCGATTAAACAGATTGCTTCTGGCCGCTTTGGCGTGAAAAGTCATTATTTAGTCAATGCAGATGAACTGCAAATTAAAATGGCGCAAGGTGCAAAGCCTGGAGAAGGCGGACAGCTGCCAGGAAATAAAGTATATCCTTGGGTCGCAGACGTACGTGGTTCTACGCCAGGTGTTGGCCTAATCTCACCACCGCCTCACCATGATATCTACTCAATCGAGGATTTGGCTCAATTGATCCATGATTTGAAAAATGCAAACCGTGATGCACGCATCAGTGTCAAGTTAGTTTCTAAAGCTGGCGTTGGTACGATTGCAGCAGGTGTAGCAAAAGGGACAGCTGATGTCATCGTAATTAGTGGATATGATGGCGGTACTGGAGCTTCTCCGAAAACAAGTATTAAACATACAGGACTTCCTTGGGAGCTTGGATTGGCAGAAGCGCATCAAACCCTTGTCTTAAACGGCCTTCGAGAGCGAGTCGTTCTTGAGACGGATGGCAAATTAATGACAGGACGCGACGTTGTCATGGCTGCGATTTTAGGAGCAGAAGAATACGGCTTTGCGACAGCTCCACTTGTCGTATTAGGATGCGTCATGATGAGAGCATGTCATTTAGATACTTGCCCAGTCGGAGTCGCTACTCAAAACCCTGAACTTCGCAAAAAATTCATGGGTGACCCTGATCACATTGTCAATTTCATGATGTTTATTGCAGAGGAAGTAAGAGAAATTTTAGCTGAACTTGGCTTTACATCAATGGATGAATTGATTGGGCGTACGGATGTTTTATCAGTAAGTGAAAGAGCAAAAGCACACTGGAAAGCAGGACAGCTGAACCTTGAAACCCTGCTTTATCAGCCAGAGGGACCACGCACATTCAGAACGCCGCAAAATCATAAAATTGATGAATCACTGGATATGAATGAGATTCTCCCTTATGTACAGGAAGCGCTCGATCATCAAACACCAGTTGATCTGTCACTAAACATTCGCAACATTCACCGTGTAGCTGGAACGATTACGGGCAGTGAAGTGTCTAAGCGCTACGGCGAAGAAGGTCTGCCAGAGGATACGATCACACTTCGGTTCACTGGTTCAGCTGGACAAAGCTTCGGCGCATTTGTTCCAAAGGGGATGTCTTTATATTTAACAGGTGACTCAAATGACTATATCGGCAAAGGACTCTCTGGAGGCAAAATTGCTGTCAAAACATCTGATCACTTTGTACAAAATGGACATGAGAACGTGATTGTCGGTAACGTTGCATTTTACGGCGCGACAAGCGGAAAAGCGTTTATTAACGGTCGTGCAGGTGAACGTTTTGCCGTGCGTAATTCAGGTGTCAATGTGGTCGTTGAAGGAATCGGTGATCACGGCTGTGAATACATGACTGGCGGACGTGTTGTCATTTTAGGTGACGTCGGGAAAAACTTTGGCGCAGGGATGTCTGGCGGTATCGCTTACGTGCATACATCCGATGCAAAACAGTTCAAAAGAATGTGTAACATGGAAATGATCATGTTTGAAAAACTCACAGATCACGAAGAAGAACAAGAAGTGAAGCAAATGATTCAGGAACACCTTGATTATACAAACAGCTCAAAAGCAGCAGCGCTTCTAGAGAACTGGGCACAAGAAAAGAATCAATTCATTAAGATCATTCCGAGAAATTACAAAATGATGCTTCAAAGCATTGAGGAACAAAAACAAGCAGGCCTCAGCCACGAGGAAGCTGTTATGTTCGCATTTGAAGCAAACACAAAACCGAAAAATAAAGAAACGGCAAACGGGCAAAAAGCAGCCGTCGCTCATTAAGAAAGGGGAGAGGACAATGGGCAAAGCAACAGGTTTTATGGATTATAAAAGAGAAAAGCCAAATGAACGTGACCCTCTCACTCGTCAAAATGACTGGAAAGAATATTCAGCTCCTTATACAGATGAGGTATTGAAACAGCAGGGTGCTAGATGTATGGATTGCGGAACACCGTTTTGTCAAATTGGAATGGAGATCAGGGGCGGCGTTTCTGGCTGCCCGATCTACAATTTAATTCCAGAATGGAATGACCTTGTCTACCGGGGCAGATGGAAAGAAGCGCTTGAAAGACTACAAAAAACGAACAATTTCCCTGAATTTACTGGAAGAGTATGTCCAGCACCTTGTGAAGGCTCATGTACCGTCGCGATCAATGATCCAGCAGTATCGATTAAAAATATCGAACGGACGATCATTGATAAAGGTTTTGAAAATGGCTGGATTACACCAAGAATTCCTTCAAGCCGTACAGGGAAAAAGATCGCTATTGTCGGATCAGGACCAGCAGGACTGGCAAGTGCAGACCAACTAAACCAAGCAGGACACGCTGTAACCGTGTTTGAACGATCTGATCGTCTAGGCGGACTGCTCACTTATGGTATTCCGAATATGAAGCTCGACAAAGAAGTCGTTGAGCGCAGAGTTAAACTTCTAAGACAAGAAGGGATTGACTTTGTGACCAATACAGAAATTGGTGTGGATATCACGGCTGATGAACTGAAAGAGCAATTTGATGCAGTCATCCTTTGTACAGGTGCACAAAAGCAGCGTGACCTGTTAATTGAAGGCAGGGAAGCAAAAGGGATTCATCTGGCAATGGATTATTTAACACTCGCAACAAAAAGCATGCTTGATTCAGGATTCAAAGATAAAAACTTTATTGACGCAAAAGGGAAAGACGTCATTGTGATTGGCGGAGGAGATACAGGCGCTGACTGCGTCGCAACTGCACTTCGCCAAAAAGCAAAAAGTGTTGTTCAATTCGGAAAGCATCCAAAGCTTCCAGATACACGTGTAGGGGATAACATGTGGCCAGAACAGCCTTATGTCTTCTCTCTAGATTATGCTTACGAAGAAGCACAAGCAAAATTTGGAGAAGACCCGCGCCAATATTCGATTCAAACCACAAAGATTGTGGCTGATAAAAATGGGAAGTTAAAAGAGCTTCATACCATTCAAATGGAAAAGGTGAAAAACGAACAAGGGAAGTTTGAATTTCATGAGATTCCAGGAACAGAGAAGGTATGGCCAGCTCAGCTAGTCTTTATTGCGATTGGTTTTGAGGGAACTGAACAGCCGCTAGTGAAACACTTTGGCGTGGACAGCAAAAACAATCGGATTGACGCAAAATATGGGGAATATACAACGAATGTAGAAGGCGTATTTGCAGCGGGAGATGCAAGACGCGGTCAAAGCTTGATTGTCTGGGCAATTAACGAAGGCAGACAAGTGGCGCATGAGGTAGACCGTTATTTAATGGGGAGTTCGGTTCTGCCAAAATAGGTCAAACAAAGGGTGTTTACCATATATAGAGAAAAGCCATGACCAAAGAGTGGTCATGGCTTTTTATGATTCAGACATGGTTGGCTGGATAATGACTTTTTTACGTTTGAACTGGGAGACAACCAAACAGAGGAAGACAGCAAGAACAAAAAGAGAAATGGTCAAAAAACCAAACGTATAGGAGCCCGTCATTTCTTTTAAACTGCCAAGAACGTTTGGTAAAAAGAATCCCCCAATGCCTCCTGCAGCCCCTACAATTCCAGTCACAATCCCAATTTCCTTATGAAACACTTGCGGCACAAGCTGGAACACCGCCCCATTCCCCATACCAAGACACATCATTCCGACAAATAAAAGCGCAATGACCACTGGTAAAGCAGGTAGACTACTCACTGCCCCTAAGCAGATACCAATCAAAGCAAATAAACCGAGCAGTACTTTCATCCCGCCAATTTTATCGGCAATCAAACCGCCAACTGGTCGAAAGAAGCTGCCTGCCGCCACGCAAAGCGTCACAAAATCACCAGCATGAATTTTTGAAATCGCATATTGGTCCACAAAGAAAATACTCAAGAAACTTGAAAGGCCGACAAAACCACCGAATGTAATCGCATAAAGCAGGCAGAAAAACCACGTTGTTTTCACTTGAAAGACTGAAAAATAGGACCGAAGCGGCTGAGGGGCGGGCTGGTTTGGTGCATCTTTTGCTGTGAAAATAAAAAACAAAAAGACGAAACTTAAAGGAATAAGAGCGAGCCCCATCACTGTATGCCAGCCATACATCTCCGCAAGCCTTGGTCCAAAGAGTGTCGAGATCAGTGTTCCGCTGTTTCCGGCGCCGGCAATTCCCATCGCTACCCCTTGTAAATGAGGAGGGTACCAGCGGCTTGCCATCGGTAAAGCGACCGCAAAACTCGCACCTGCAACCCCTAATAAAATCCCGATCAGTACTAGCTCTGAAAGGGTTGTACCACCGAAAAACCCCCATATGAGCGGAATGGTGGTCAAAATCATGCCCATCATCGCTGTTTTTTTAGGTCCCATTCGGTCTGTTAATAGGCCTAGCACAATTCGAAAAAAAGATCCGGATAAAATCGGAATGGCTACAATCATGCCTTTTTCTATTGTCGATAAGGCAAAATCTTGTGCAATAAAAGCACCGAGTGCCCCCAGCAAAACCCAAATCATGAAACTCACGTCAAAATATAAAAATGAACCAAACAATGTCTTAGGATGACCACTAGAAGTCAATTCTGAGAGTTTCACAAAACCCCTCCTTTGTTTTGAATTTTCTGACTTAAAGATAGCGAGTTGATAGAAGGAATGGAAGTATTGTGTTAGAAAAAATGACATGGATAAACACTTTTTTACAAATGTGTGCCATAATCTAGGCAAACATTGCTTTGGCGCAAAAAGCTAGAAAGGTTGATCTCACATGGCAAAACGTAAACTCTTGTTTATCGGAAATGGCATGGCGAGTATGAAATGTATCGAACATATCGTAAAGAAACAGCCAGAACGCTATTCCATCACAATCATTGGAAAAGAGAAGCACCCAGCTTACAATCGAATAAAACTTTCATCGGTTTTACAAAAAAGTGAATCATTGTCTCAGATTGAACTAAAGCCAAAAGAATGGTACACCAAACATGACATCACCATCCAAACAGGCGAAGCAGTTGTCCACATCGATACAAAGCGTCAATTGCTCATGACAGAAGCACGCCGGAATATCCCGTATGACAAACTGGTTATCGCCACAGGCTCATCGCCTCATTTTCTGCCTATACAAGGCGTATCCAAAAAAGGGGTCTATGCTTTTCGTACGATTGACGATTATGAGGCCATTTACGCTGATTCTTTACGCTATGAGCGTGCAGCAGTCATTGGAGGTGGTGTACTTGGTGTGGAAGTGGCCGCTGGTTTACAGATCGCTGGACTGAAGACAACCTTGATTCATCACACGGATTGGCTTATGCAACGCCAATTAGATGAAACAGCTGCAGGGCTCTTGTCTCAACAATTAAGTCGCAAGGGGATTCAGGTAAAAACAAATGCTCATACGATTGCATGTTTAGGAAACGAGAGAGTAGAAGGCGTTCTGTTAAAAAGTGGAGACATCGTGGATGCTGATCTCGTGGTTTTCACAACAGGGGTCCGTCCGAATATAGAGCTTGCAAAACAGCACGGCATTCATACAAGAAAAGCCATTGTTGTAAATGATGTCATGCAGACAAACGTTGAGAATATTTATGCTATTGGAGAATGTGCAGAGCATAAGGGGATGGTGCACGGTCTTGTGCAGCCTATTTATGAACAAGCAAACGTGCTTGCGAATCATTTATTAGATGAACTGGTCACGAATTTACCTCCTACCATTTATTCAACAAAATTGAAAGCAAATGACATATCTATTTATTCTGCTGGCAGTATTGTAAACCGATCCCCCTCCGCTTCAGTGGTGACTTACTTAGATGAAGAACAAGATGTATATAAAAAACTAGTGTTTGAACATGATGTGCTCACAGGCGTTGTATTAGTTGGTCAACTTGAGAGAGCTGAGCAGCTTTTGCAGGATGTAAAAGTGGGGCGTGATAAAAGCGTAGTCATGAAATCACTGAATGAAGAGCAGATATCCCCTTTAGATTCATTAAAAACAGAGGATCTCATCTGCCAATGCCATACGGTGACGAAGGGAGCGATATTCAAAAGCATATCGGTCCATCAGCTGACAAATTTAGAAGAGATAAAAAAACAGACAGGGGCCGCAACGGGCTGCGGAGGCTGTCAAGAGCTTGTTCGTGCCTGCTGCCATGTCTCATCAAATCAGCTAACGGAAGCACTGGACACGTTTTGCTCGTGCACAAATGTAGAGAAACAGACCATTTTTTCGTATATAAAAAATCAGCATCCGCTGAATGAAGAGCAAGTAAGAAGACAATTTGATTGGATGACAGATAACGGCTGTGACAAGTGCCGAGCAGCCATTCCATACTATCTTGAGCAGTTTCAAGATCTTTTCGTAAAAGACAGCCCATCAGATCATGAGCACATACTAATGCCTCAGTTATATGGTGGCCGTCTTGATCTGACATTTTTACAGATGATAACCGAATTATTAGAGCAAAAGCAAATTCAGCACGTAGAACTAACGGAGAATAAACGAATTCGGCTGATCGGTATTTCACAAGAGGCCGCCCATATTGTAAAAGAACATGGACACATCATGCCACAGGAAAGCAAGAGACTTTCTCATGTTCTTTCATGTGATTGTCGTCACGATCCATCTGTCACAACACTTGTCATGGAGATCGAAAGACAACTAGAAAACACGCTTTTACCTGCAGTCACATCGATTCATATCGCTGGTCCTTCCTGCGTATGTCATTTCAGCCCCATCTATGACATCTGCATCAAGAAGCAGCTGGATGAATGGGACATTTATATAGGAGGCAGCATACGTCAACCTAAGGCAGGTCAACTTTTTTATTCTGTGAGCCGAACGGATGAGCTGATTCCTTTTTTAAAAGCACTGCTTGAAGATTATAGAAAACGTGCATATTTTCAAGAATCTATTGGAGACTGGATCCAAAAAAACGGCATCATTTCCATCCGAGAAAAATTGCTCGATGAGGAAATGAGAGAAGAGCTCTGCGAGCAATTTGAGCAAAGTAGACAAAAGGGTGTGAATGTATGAATCAATCTTTTTTACAATATGTGCAGCAAACATCAGAGCAGCAAGAGCGAAAAAGGGTGTTCCCATCTCAATGTCCGTTTTGCAGTATGCAGTGCAAAATGCAATTAGTCGAGCAGCACGCAGAAGGGCGAACACGCTACCAGACGATAGGTATTCATAATCCAACCACGTTCGGCAGGATCTGTATGAAAGGGCAGCATGCCCACCAGCACGCACTGCACAAGGAACGATTGAATCACCCCCTCATCAAAAGAAACGGTCAATTTGTCAAAGCGACTTGGCAGGAGGCTCTTGATGAAATCAAAAAACGCACTCAAACCCTTCAAGCGGCGCATGGACACGATGCTATCAGTGTGTATGGTAGTGCATCGATTACAAATGAAGAAGCTTATTTACTCGGAAAATTTGCAAGGGTCGCCCTTAAAACGAAATACATTGATTACAACGGAAGACTGTGTATGTCTTCAGCAGCAACAGCAGCTAACCAAACATTTGGACTTGATCGGGGTCTAACCTTTCCGCTTCGTGACATCAAGCATGCCCGGGTTTTACTATTGGTTGGAACCAATATAGCGGAATGTCAGCCGACCCTCATGCCGTACTTGGAAGAAGCTAAAAAGAACGGGGCATTTCTCATCGTGATCGATCCGCGAAAAACAGCAACAGCCAAACTAGCTGACTTACATGTCAGCTTAAGGCCTGGATCAGATGCTGCACTCGCAAATGGAATCTTACACGTCATGCTTCATGAACAGTTACTAGACGAAGAATTTATTAAAAAACGAACATCAGGTTTTCAAGAAATGAAACAGCATATTTCACACATGTCCCTGCAAGACATTACGCAGCAAACCGGTGTATCGATGAAAGTCATTCAAAAAATAGCGAGAAAATTCGCCCGCGAAAAAACAGGCATGATTCTGACTGCAAGAGGCATTGAGCAGCAAATAGACGGGACAGCATCCGTTCGTAATTTCCTGAATATTCTGCTTGTTACTGGGAAAATTGGCCGGATTGGGTGTGGCTATGGCGCGATTACTGGGCAAGGAAATGGACAGGGTGCAAGAGAGCATGGACAAAAAGCAGATCAGCTTCCTGGTTACCGTGATATCACAAACCCAGTACATAGAAAAGAAATGGCTGAAATATGGAAGATCGATGAAAAAGAACTGCCTGGAAAAGGTGTATCTGCTTTTGAAATGTTTGAAAAAATGCAGAAAGGAGAGATAAAAGCGCTCTTTTTAATGTGTTCTAATCCCGTTCAATCAGGTCCGCATGCAAGCTTTATCAAAAAAGCCATCGAGCAGCTGTCCTTTTTTGTCGCAATTGATTTATTTATCTCTGAGACGGCTGCACTCGCAGATGTTATTTTACCAGCTTCGTCATATTTAGAGGACGAAGGGACCATGACGAACATAGAAGGACGCGTTACGCTGAGAGAAGCAACCTATCCACTCAAACACCAAAGAAAGCACGATTGGCAAATCATTTGTGATATAGCAGCAGTATTAGGCAAAGGCGGCTCTTTTTCTTTTTCATCTGCAGAAGACATCTTTGAGGAATTGAGAACAGCAACGAAAGGAGCCAAAGCCGATTATTCCGGTATGACCTATGACAGGTTAAGGAAGACGCAAGGCATATTATGGCCCTGCTCTCATTTGGAAGACCGAGGAACAGAAAGACTATTTGAGCATCAATTCTCACATCCTGATCAATTAGCAAAATTTGCAGTCGTTGCACATGGACAACAGGGTGCAAAAGAACCAGTCAGTCCAGAATATCCACTCTATTTAACGACCGGCAGGGTGATGGCTCATTACCAAACGGGCGTTCAAACAAGAAAAAGCACCTCTCTTGTTGCCCGGCAGTTTGAAGCTTATGTAGAGCTTCATCCTGATACAGCCGAAGCTTACGGGATTCAGCACGGGGAACTCGTCACCATCCAGTCAAAACGAGGTAGTGTCATCATGAGGTGCCACATAACAGATAGCATCCGAAAAGATACTGTGTTTGTTCCATTTCACTGGAATAAACATCAATCAATTAACCTATTAATTGGTAAACAGTTAGATCCACACAGTAAAATGCCAGGTTTTAAATATTGTCCTGTACAGCTGTCAGCCTACAAGAATTGAAAACTATGTGAGAAATTTTAACATGTATTTTCCATCTTTGTTTAGATTATGGTACTTTCTAAAAAACGATCACATGAGGGGTGTTTTTCATGAAAGAAAAACTCGTATTAGTAGGGAATGGTATGGCTGGTATCCGAACGCTCGAAAACATTTTAAAAACAGACAATGAACGATTCGACATGACTGTATTTGGAACTGAGCCGTATCCTAACTATAATCGGATTCTTTTATCGAAAGTTCTCCAAGGGGATACAAAGACAGAGGATATTACGTTAAACGATTGGAATTGGTACAAGGAACATCATATTCAGCTGTTTACAAATGAGACCATTGTGAAGATCGATCCAGACAATCAAACCGTTATGAGTGATCAAGGACGGACCGTGCATTATGACCGTTTAATTTTAGCGACAGGGTCACTCCCGTTCATCCCGCCCATTCCAGGGAGCGATAAAAAAGGGGTAAAAGCTTTTCGTACATTACAAGACACAGAGGAAATGGTCAAAGCATCTATGATGTACAAAAAAGCAGCCGTCATTGGAGGCGGGCTCCTTGGACTTGAAGCCGCGCGTGGTCTATTAAACTTAGGTATGGAAGTGACCGTCATTCACCTTGGCTCTCATTTAATGGACCGTCAGCTCGATCCGGTGGCAGGTCAGCTTCTGCAAGCAGCTTTAGAAAAACAAGGCATGAGCTTTCTATTAGGAAAACAGACAAATGAGATTTTAGGAGATACAAGGGTAGAAGGGCTAACATTTTCAGATGGTTCTACATTAGAGACAGATATGGTGGTCATGGCAGCAGGAATTAAACCGAATCACAAGCTTGCCGAAACGAGCGGCATTGAAGTGAACCGGGGGATTATCGTCAATGATTTCATGGAAACAAGTGTCCCGCGGATTTACGCAGTCGGAGAATGTGTTGAACATAGAGGACAAACGTACGGTCTTGTTGCGCCATTATACGATCAAGCAAAGGTGCTTGCGAAGCATGTTTGTGATATGGCCTCGACGCCTTATGAAGGATCTGTACTATCGACACAGCTAAAAGTATCAGGGGTTGATGTATTTTCAGCTGGAGATTTTATAGAAAACGATGAGAAAAAAGCGATTAAAATTTTTGATGAACAGCAAGGTATTTATCAAAAACTAGTCTTCCAGCAAAACCGATTAGTCGGCGCCGTCATGTTTGGAGAAACAAGCGATGGACCACGTTTATTCTCGTACATTAGAGAAGGTGTTGATATGTCAGATATGGAAAAAGTATCTGTCTTAACATCAAATGAGCTGGCGCAAGAAAACACGATTGAACAAATGGCAAACGACCATATCGTTTGTGGCTGTAATGGTGTCTCAAAAGGTCAAATAGTGGCAGCTATTCAAAAAGAAGGCCTGACGACTATACAAGAGGTCAAGCAATGTACAAGTGCTTCTAGATCATGCGGAGGCTGCCAACCTGTTGTGGAAGAGATTTTATGGCACACTTTAGGCGATGATGCAAACCGCACTGCGCAAAAAGAAACCATCTGCGCCTGCACCACCTTATCAAGAGATGAAGTCATACATGAAATCAAAGAGAAAGGCTTGCAGCATGTCAAAGAAGTGATGAATGTACTTGACTGGGAAACAGAAGAAGGCTGTTCAAAGTGCCGGCCTGCACTGAATTACTATTTAGGGATGATGTATCCGCTTGACTACAAAGATGAAAAAAGCTCGCGATTTGTGAATGAACGAATGCATGCCAACATCCAAAACGATGGTACCTATTCGGTCGTTCCACGTATGTACGGAGGCGTGACTAATGCTAATGACCTGAGAAAAATAGCGGATGTCGTTGACAAATATGAGATACCGCTTGTGAAAATGACTGGAGGGCAGCGAATCGACCTTTTAGGTGTCAAAAAAGAAGATTTACCAAAAGTATGGGCTGATTTAGATATGCCGTCTGGTTATGCTTACGGAAAATCATTAAGAACTGTCAAAACATGTGTTGGAGAACAATTTTGCAGATTCGGAACGCAGGATTCCATATCTCTTGGGATCTCGCTTGAAAAGAAATTTGAAGGACTTGCCACACCGCACAAAGTCAAAATGGCCGTATCAGCCTGTCCGAGAAACTGTGCTGAATCTGGGATTAAAGATCTTGGCATCGTAGGTATCGATGGGGGATTTGAATTGTATGCTGGCGGGAATGGAGGGACACATTTACGAGCTGGAGACTTATTAATGAAAGTAAGTACAGCAGAAGAAGTAGAACAAATGGCCGCAGCCTACCTTCAATATTACAGAGAAACCGCAAATTATTTAGAGAGAACATCCGCTTGGGTTGAACGGCTTGGATTGAATCATATCCAAACGGTACTGCTAGATGACAAGAAACGTGCAGCATTAATCGAAAGAATGGACATCGCACTTTCAACTTATGAAGAACCGTGGCAAGAGATTCGAGAGAACGAAACAGAAACAAGACAATTATTTCAAAAGGCAACTGCTTCCGTCTAAATCAATTGAAGGGATGAGATCAGATGGCAGTTTCAATTGTAAAAGTTCATATTGGTACAATATCAGATTTTCCATTACAGCTAGGGAAAACAGTCGCAGCCGGTCCACTTGAATTAGCTGTTTTTCAAACCTCTAACAAGCAGTTCAAAGCCATTGAAAATCGCTGTCCTCATAAAGGCGGTGTACTAGCTGAAGGAATGGTGAGCGGAGATCATGTCTTCTGTCCAATGCATGATTGGAAAATCAATCTTTCATCAGGAAATGTTCAAGAACCAGATCATGGATGCGTGAAAACATATGAAGCATTGGTTGAGGGAGACGACGTCTTTATTTTACTGCCTTCATAAATGGTTTAGAACCTTCCTTTCCTGTACATGCTGTAAGTACATGCAGTGAGAAAGGAAGGTATATGTGTGCCATTTTTTAATATTTTGATTGAACTCTTTATCGGATTTTTCGCTTTATTTTCCATTACAAAGCTATTAGGGAAAACACAATTTGCACAAATCACGCCGTTTGATTTTATTTCTGCACTGATTTTAGGGGAGATGGTCGGTAACGCCATTTTTGATCCAGAAGTCAGCGTGCTACATATCCTTTTTGCAGTTGCAGTCTGGGGCGTTTTAATCTACACAGTTGAATGGCTTTCACAAAAATTCAAATCCATTCGCGCTTTTTTAGAGGGAAGACCCACTCTTGTGATTGATAAAGGAAAGATTCACTACAATCGATTAAAGAAAAATATGCTCGATTTAAATCAGTTGCAGACGCTGATTCGAGCGAAAGGGCATTTTGCTCTTAATGAAATTGAATTTGCCATTTTGGAAACGGATGGGTCTGTGAGTGTGCTTCCGAAAATGAAATATGCACCAGCTACAGCCGAAGATGTGAACGTGAAAGGAAAAGAAGTCACATTGCCTAGAACGTTTATTATCGACGGGGAGATTTTAAGAAAAGATTTAAAGGAAGCTGGATTTGATGAAACGTGGCTGCGAGAGCAATTGAAAAAGCAGCACATTTCCTCTTATAAAGACGTCCTATTTTGTGAATGGATTGAAAATGAAGGAATTTATGCGATGAAATATGAAAAAACATCCACAACCTAACACAGTGGATGTTTTTTTGTGTTTTTTTGTTTTATAACTGAATAGGATCAAAAAGAATACGTCAATGAAAACGTTCACAATATAAGGGAGAGATGTGTGATGAAGTATGGAAAACGACTGCTGATGATGGTATTGGCCTTACTGCTTTTTGACTCAGCTTATGCGCAAGCAGCTGGACACAACCATCAAACAAACCGCGTACTTATTGTCGATCAAAAAGGAAATGGGACATTTCGAACGGTTCAATCTGCCATTGATGCGATACCAGTGAACAATCAACAGCAAACGACGATATATATTAAAAATGGTGTGTATAAAGAAAAGATTCTCCTTCCGCAAAATAAGCCTTATGTGTCCTTTATTGGAGAAAATCAGTATCAGACGATTCTGACGTATGATGATACAAATGCAAGCAGCGGGAGCACAACCAATAGCTCAAGTACAATGATTCGGGCAAATCATTTTTACGCAGAAAATATCACGTTTCAAAATACAGCTGGCCGAAACGCAGGGCAGGCGGTTGCCCTTTATGTATCCGGGGACCGGGCTGTGTTTAAACACGTACGTGTTCTCGGTTATCAAGATACACTTTATGCCACAGGCACAGGGAGACAATATTATGAAGATTGCTATATCGAGGGCACGGTTGACTTCATCTTTGGTTCAGCAACGGCTGTATTTAAAAGAGCTGAAATAAAAAGTCTTGGAAACGGGTACATTACAGCGGCATCCACAACAGAAGCTCAAAAGTATGGCTACGTTTTTATTGATTCCACATTAAATAAAGGAACGGCTGCGTCTCAATCTGTGTACTTAGGCCGTCCATGGAGACCTCATTCGGCCGTCACGTTCCTCCAAACAAAAATGGATGAACATATTAAAGCTGAGGGATGGCATAACTGGGATAACAAAGACAACGAAAGAACGGCTAGATATCAAGAATATGGATCAACGGGCGCAGGGAGTCATGTGGCAAACCGGGTGAAGTGGTCAACGATATTAACAAAAAACGAAGCAAGTCAAATCACCGTTCAATCCGTACTTAGCGGAAACGATGGCTGGAATCCTGAAAAAAGGTAAAAGAGGCTTGTCAGTTTTCGTCAAAGAAAGCTGACTTTTCTGTTTAAAAAACCTTTGAGAACAAACGTTCTTTTGTGTATAATGAACATAATCTGCTAAATTTGGCTGCTTTTCTAAAAAGGAGGGATTGCGTGAAACGTTTCTCGCAGGTCATGTTTTTACAACTATGTATTTTGTCGATGTTATTTCTCCCTTTTTCAGTGAAAGATGAACAACTAACAGCTCATGATGATCAATCAAAATGGATCACTTCTTTAGACGAATTCATTCGAACAGCACCTGATTTAGAGGGCGCAATTGCTGGCATCAGCGTACGCGATACTTCTGACACTTCTCTTCTTTATGAACATCAAGCGGACATCCGTCTGACTCCTGCTTCTAATATGAAATTACTCACATCTGCTATCGCACTCGATCTACTGGGTGAAACACACACTTTTCCAACAGACGTTTGGATAGATGGTTCAATTCACAAAAAAACATTGCACGGCAATCTTTATCTCCGAGGCTCTGGAGACCCGACATTGTTAGAAAGCGATTTTGCCGCATTAGCCAAACAAGTCAAAAAGGCCGGAATACATACGATTCGTGGACAGCTTTTAGCTGATGATACTTGGTTTGATGACACAAGGTATTCCATCGATCTGCCGTGGAGTGATGAAGATCAATATTACGGCGCTCAAATATCTGCTCTTACTGCTTCACCGAATGAGGATTATGATGCAGGGACGATCATTCTCGAAGTTAAGCCGGGAAAGAAAGCAGGGCAGAAGGCCAGCTATGAGATGATCCCGAAGACTGACGTCGCTCAAGTTGTCAATCAAGTGAAAACTGTGCCAGAAGGCGGAAAGAAGAAAATATCTTTTAAACGCTCTCACGGTACAAACAAAATTACACTGACTGGAACGATTCCGCTAAAAGCATCCTCGTCTAAACAATGGGTCGCATTATGGGAACCGACAACGTATGCTTTAGACTTAATGAAACGAGCATTAAAGGCTGAGGGGATTCAGCTGAAAGGACCACTCAAAACAAAACAAGTTCCTAAAAAAGCGAAAAAAATCGCTTCCCATACATCAATGCCTTTATCCGATCTTCTTGTTCCGATGATGAAATTAAGCAACAATACACATGCAGAAATTCTGTTAAAAGAACTTGGGAAGCGGGTAAAGAACAAAGGGAGTTTTGACAAAGGGCTTGACGTGCTGAATGAACGTCTTCCTGCCTATGGCATAGATGCATCTATGACTGTGTTGAGAGACGGATCAGGCATATCACCCATTAACCTTGTTTCTGCAAATCAATTCACGTTATTTTTGACAAACATTCAAAAGGAAAAATGGTTTAACACCTATGTCCATGCACTTCCGTTAGCTGGGGCAAGTGAGCGTATGGTGGGAGGTACATTAAGAAACAGATTGAAAGAACCAGCTACACTAGAAAAAGTGCGTGCAAAAACAGGTACGCTATCAACGGTCAGCACACTATCTGGATATATTGAAACACAGAGTGGAAAAACGCTTGCTTTTTCCATCTTATTGAATCATCTCGTTGATGACGAAAAAGGAAAAGAGATAGAAGACCGCATTGTCAGCATGTTAGCTGAGGATCTTTAGACAGAGAAGGAGAACCATCATGACGTTAGATAATAATCAATCTTTAGTAAAAACCATGTCGATCTTTCTAATTCCACTTTTATTAAGCAATATTTTGCAATCAATTGGACAGCTTGTTTCCATTGTGCTTGTCGGTAGATGGATTGGAGAGGATGCAGTAGCTGCGATTTCGGCATTCTTTCCACTTTTCTTTTTACTTGTTTCTTTTTCCATTGGGATTGGATCAGGGAGCTCGATCCTTATTGGACAAGCATACGGAGCAAAAAATGAGCAGAGGTTAAAGGAAATTATCGGTACAACGCTTTCGTTCACCTTTTTAATCGGACTTTCTTTAGCTGTCATTGGAGGTTTTTTTGCCACAGATATTTTACATCTGATGGGGACACCTGCAAATATTGTGGAGGAAAGTGCGGCATATGCCAGAATCCTATTCATCTCCATGCCCATCTTATTTCTTTATTTTGTCTATACAACTTTTTTACGAGGAACAGGAGATTCAAAAACACCATTTTATTTCTTAATGATTAGTACAGGAACCAATATTTTATTGCTGCCAATTTTATTATTCGGCTGGCTTGGTTTACCGGCATTTGGTTTATATGGTGCTGCGTATTCTTCTGTGATTTCTACAATCGTTACGTTTATCATTCTTCATATCTATCTTTATAAAACAAAGCACCCGCTGCGCATTGATGCGTCGGTTAGAAAGCATTTATTGATGAAAGGGGATTTATTAAAAACGCTATTAAAGTTAAGTATCCCTTCTAGTATTAATATGATTCTCATTTCTTTATCAGAAATTGCTGTCATTTCTTTTGTCAACGATTATGGATCACAGGCGACCGCAGCTTATGGCGTTGTCAATCAAGTCGTAAGTTATGTACAGATGCCTGCAGTGAGCCTTGGTATTGCGGTTTCTATCTTCGCCGCACAATTCATTGGCGCAGGAAACATGAATCGTTTGAAGGATGTCATTAAAATTGGGCTGGGGCTAAACTTTGCAATAGGCGGATTGATTATTATTTTCGTCTATATTTTCGCACCGCAAATTTTATCTATCTTTTTAACAGATCCTGCAACGATTGACATTGCATATAGTTTGGTCGTGATTACCCTATGGAGCTATCTCATTTTCGGAACAGCACAAATCGTTGCAGCCACAATGAGAGCAAGTGGCACAGTTCTATGGCCGACCATCTTTAGTATTTGTTCCATTTGGCTTGTTGAAGTACCAGTGGCTTATGTGCTATCACATCATACATCGCTTGGGATCAAAGGAATCTGGATAGGATATCCTGCAGCCTTTTTTGTAAACTTATTGCTCCAATACGGCTATTATCGACTGGTATGGAAGAAAAAGCAGATCGTTGCACTTGTCCAATCATAATGTGAGCCTATCATCTGGCATATATATACGAAGATCAATTACTTTGTAGGGGGTCTGATCTTCTATGTTTTTAAACCAAAGAAGTGAGCTCAGTTCGTATGATATCGGTGACTTCACTTATGCTGGACCAGATTTTCAAGTCTTGACGTGGGGAGAAGGAACAACGCTGAATGTAGGAAAGTTTTGTTCCATCGCAAACGAAGTAAAAGTTTTTCTTGGTGGTGAACACCGAACAGATTGGGTCACCACATATCCCTTCAATCAAATTTTCACAGATGCTGCCCACATTGAAGGACATCCACGATCAAAAGGGGATGTGTGTATAGGGCACGATGTTTGGATTGGATATGGAGCAACAATCATGTCAGGGGTACAGATAGGAAACGGGGCAGTCATTGGAGCAAATAGTCTGATTACAAAAGATGTGCCTCCATATGCGATTGTCGCAGGGAACCCACAGCGGCTCATGAAATATCGGTTTTCTTCTGATATCATTGAAAAACTTCAGTTATTAGAATGGTGGAATTTAGAGTTTTCGATCATACAGTCTATTTTTCACCTTTTGCAATCTCCTGATATTGACCGTTGTATAAGCGTAATTGAAGATAGAAAAAAGAAAGGCTGACAGAGCCTTTCTTTTTTTAGCTTAGTTTCGCTTAGCTGAGTCTGATGATGGTAAGTGAGGCACCGGTTGCACCACCACCTATTAGAATGGCTGTTACAACCGCTCCGAAAAATTGTAATGAAATTGTATTTCCTGCTGTTAAATTGACAATAACTGTATTGCTCATAAAAGTTGTAGATACGGCAGACGACTGAATTGAACCTGGAATAGCAGTTGATCCATTCAACCATAGCCTTGTGCTCACTAAAAGTGCAGCAGTGGTATTTACTTGATATGTGATATAGTATTTACCTGTTTGCTGGACTGTGAATGTATCATTTAAACCATTCGGCGTAAATCCATTAATATTTTGATTACTTGGTAAAGCAATGTTCGTACCACCAGCAATAGTAATGATTGTAGGACCTGTTGTATTTCCAGCATAAAGTGCCGTATCAGTTGGACCGCTAGCTCCAGTTGGACCAGTGCTTCCAGTAGCTCCAGTTGGACCAGTGCTTCCAGTAGCTCCAGTTGGACCAGTGCTTCCAGTAGCTCCAGTTGGACCGGTGCTTCCAGTAGCTCCAGTTGGACCGGTGCTTCCGGTAGCTCCAGTTGGACCGGTGCTTCCAGTAGCTCCAGTTGGACCAGTAGGTCCGGTATCTCCAGTAGCACCAGTGGCTCCAGTCGGACCCGTATCTCCAGTTACACCAGTGGCACCGGTTGGACCCGTATCTCCAGTTACACCAGTGGCACCGGTAGGCCCAGTATCTCCGGTTGCACCAGTTACTCCAGTAGCACCAGTAAGTCCAGTATCTCCAGTTACTCCAGTGGCTCCAGTAGGTCCGGTGTCACCAGTCGCACCAGTAGGTCCAGTATCACCAGTTGCACCAGTAGGTCCAGTATCACCAGTTACACCAGTGGCACCGGTTGGACCCGTATCACCAGTTACACCAGTAGCTCCGGTAGGTCCGGTATCTCCAGTTACACCAGTCGCACCAGTAGGTCCAGTATCACCAGTTACACCAGTGGCACCGGTTGGACCCGTATCACCAGTTACACCAGTGGCACCGGTTGGACCCGTATCACCAGTTACACCAGTAGCTCCGGTAGGTCCGGTATCACCAGTTACACCAGTGGCTCCAGTAGGTCCGGTATCACCAGTTACACCAGTGGCACCGGTTGGACCCGTATCACCAGTTACACCAGTAGCTCCGGTAGGTCCGGTATCTCCAGTTACACCAGTCGCACCAGTAGGTCCAGTATCACCAGTTACACCAGTGGCACCGGTTGGACCCGTATCACCAGTTACACCAGTGGCACCGGTTGGACCCGTATCACCAGTTACACCAGTAGCTCCGGTAGGTCCGGTATCACCAGTTACACCAGTGGCTCCAGTAGGTCCGGTATCACCAGTTACACCAGTGGCACCGGTTGGACCCGTATCACCAGTTACACCAGTAGCTCCGGTAGGTCCGGTATCACCAGTTACACCAGTAGGTCCGGTATCACCGGTTGCACCAGTAACTCCAGTTACACCAGTGGCACCGGTTGGACCCGTATCACCAGTTACACCAGTAGCACCGGTAGGTCCCGTATCACCAGTTACACCAGTCGCACCAGTAGGTCCGGTATCACCGGTTGCACCAGTATCACCAGTAGGTCCGGTATCTCCAGTAACTCCAGTTACTCCAGTGGCTCCAGTAGGTCCGGTATCACCAGTCGCACCAGTATCACCAGTAGGTCCGGTATCTCCAGTAACTCCAGTTACACCAGTGGCTCCAGTAGGCCCCATATCACCAGTAACTCCAGTAGCACCGGTAGGTCCGGTATCACCAGTTACACCAGTCGCACCAGTAGGTCCGGTATCACCGGTTGCACCAGTATCACCAGTAGGTCCGGTATCACCAGTAACTCCAGTAGCACCGGTAGGACCAGTAGGCCCGGTATCACCAGTGGCTCCAGTAGCACCGGTAGGTCCGGTATCTCCAGTTGCACCAGTAGCACCGGTAGGTCCGGTATCACCAGTTACACCAGTAGGTCCGGTATCACCGGTTGCACCAGTAACTCCAGTTACACCAGTGGCACCGGTTGGACCCGTATCACCAGTTACACCAGTAGCTCCGGTAGGTCCGGTATCACCAGTAACACCAGTGGCTCCAGTAGGTCCGGTATCTCCAGTTACACCAGTCGCACCAGTAGGTCCAGTATCACCAGTTACACCGGTTGGACCAGTAGGTCCGGTATCACCAGTTACTCCAGTAGCACCAGTAAGTCCAGTATCTCCAGTAACACCAGTGGCTCCAGTAGGTCCGGTATCACCAGTAACACCAGTGGCTCCAGTAGGTCCGGTATCTCCAGTAACTCCAGTCGCACCGGTAGGACCAGTAGGTCCGGTATCACCAGTTGCTCCAGTCGCACCGGTAGGTCCGGTATCACCAGTTACACCAGTCGCACCAGTAGGTCCGGTATCACCAGTTACACCGGTAGAACCCGTATCTCCAGTTGATCCTGCTGCAGCCAGTAATGTGTAGTCTGGGGAAGTATCTGGTGTACCTGTCGGTGGTGCAGTATTTACTACATACGTACTGCCATTAAAGGTCACTACTTGCCCTACCGGGTAAGTAGGACTTACTACCGGATCAAACGCTTCAATTCCTGTTAATCCTGCACCGGTTGGTCCAGTATCACCAGTTACACCAGTAGCACCGGTAGGTCCGGTATCACCAGTTACACCAGTGGCACCGGTTGGACCCGTATCTCCAGTTACACCAGTATCACCGGTTGCACCAGTCGCACCGGTTGGACCCGTATCACCAGTAACTCCAGTTACACCAGTCGCACCGGTAGGTCCGGTATCACCGGTTGCACCAGTCGCACCGGTTGGACCCGTATCACCAGTAACTCCAGTTACACCAGTCGCACCGGTTGGACCCGTATCACCAGTTACACCAGTGGCACCGGTTGGACCCGTATCACCAGTAACTCCAGTTACACCAGTGGCTCCAGTAGGTCCGGTATCTCCAGTTACTCCAGTCGCACCGGTTGGACCAGTAGGCCCGGTATCTCCAGTAACTCCAGTCGCACCGGTTGGACCAGTAGGCCCGGTATCTCCAGTGGCTCCAGTAGCACCAGTAGGTCCGGTATCACCACTTACACCAGTGGCACCAGTCGCACCGGTTGGACCAGTAGCTCCGGTATCACCAGTTACACCAGTCGCACCGGTAGGCCCGGTATCTCCAGTTACACCAGTCGCACCGGTATCACCAGTTACACCAGTCGCACCGGTTGGACCCGTATCACCAGTTACACCAGTAGCTCCAGTAGGTCCGGTATCTCCAGTTACACCAGTAGCTCCGGTAGGTCCAGTATCTCCAGTAACACCAGTGGCTCCAGTAGGCCCCGTATCACCAGTAACTCCAGTTACACCAGTGGCACCGGTTGGACCCGTATCACCAGTTACACCAGTAGCTCCGGTTGCACCAGTGGCTCCAGTAGGCCCCGTATCACCAGTAACTCCAGTTACACCAGTAGCTCCGGTAGGTCCGGTATCTCCAGTTACTCCAGTATCTCCGGTTGCACCAGTGGCTCCAGTAGGCCCCGTATCACCAGTAACTCCAGTTACACCAGTCGCACCGGTTGGACCCGTATCACCAGTTACACCAGTCGCACCGGTATCACCAGTTACACCAGTAGCTCCGGTAGGTCCAGTATCTCCAGTAACACCAGTGGCTCCAGTAGGCCCCGTATCACCAGTAACTCCAGTTACACCAGTCGCACCGGTTGGACCCGTATCACCAGTAGCTCCGGTAGGTCCGGTATCTCCGGTATCACCAGTGGCTCCAGTAGGTCCAGTATCACCAGTTACACCAGTAGCTCCGGTAGGTCCGGTATCACCAGTAACACCAGTGGCTCCAGTAGGCCCCATATCACCAGTAACTCCAGTTACACCAGTCGCACCGGTAGGTCCAGTATCACCAGTTACACCAGTCGCACCGGTTGGACCCGTATCACCAGTTACACCAGTTACACCAGTTACACCAGTCGCACCGGTAGGTCCAGTATCACCAGTTACACCAGTCGCACCGGTAGGTCCGGTATCACCAGTTACACCAGTGGCTCCAGTAGGTCCAGTATCACCAGTTACACCAGTAGCACCGGTAGGTCCAGTTGCACCAGTTGGACCTCTTTTTACAATCTTAGTATTTGTTTTTTTTCGTCCTTTTGCTTTAGCACAAGTGCTGTGATGTTTAACAACTTTTTTCTTTTTACATTCTCGTTTAAGAAGAGGGCAATCATCAAATAAAGGTCTATCGTGACGAGATTTTCTGTAATGAGGTTGCCAATCATGCTTTTTTCCGCAAAAGGGACATTTGTTATCGTACTGATTATACAAATTCCCCATCTCCCAAAAGTTAATATTTTATTCTATGTGGAAATTTAAAAAGCGGAATTCAGCTAAATGATATTTTTTAGTTCGAAGTTCATCGAATCAAATCATTTAAAAGTTAAATCGTTTTATGTTATGGTGTTGAAAGAATGAAACTAGTATGATTTTTGAAAGAAATGGGGCATCATGTATGAGTCAATCAGTTTTACAACGTGCAGCATATTCCGTGTTAAATTTATCCTCTGTAACAGAAGGTGGCACAATCAAAGAGTCATTTGAACATAGTATGGATTTAGCAAAAAAAGCTGAGAAGTGGGGCTACCATAGATATTGGCTTGCGGAGCATCATAATATGGAAGGGGTTGCGAGTTCAGCAACATCCGTCTTGATTGGATATATTGCTGGAGGGACAGAAAAGATCCGGGTTGGTTCTGGGGGGATTATGCTTCCAAACCATTCTTCACTCGTCATTGCAGAACAATTTGGAACACTGGAGACTTTGTATCCAGGGAGAATTGATTTAGGTCTTGGCAGGGCACCCGGAACAGATCAGTTAACGGCAAGGGCACTTAGACGTAATCTTCATAATGGAGAGGATTTCCCTGTGCAGCTTGAAGAACTTCGGCAATATTTCAAACCGACTGGTCAGGTCAAAAAACATGTAAGAGCCGTTCCGGGAGAAGGATTGGATATACCAATTTGGCTTCTTGGTTCAAGTGGTTTTAGTGCAAGGCTTGCAGGAGAACTGGGACTGCCATTTGCCTTTGCGGCACATTTCTCCCCTAAAAATACCATTCCTGCTTTAGAATTATACAGACAGGCATTTCAACCTTCAGATGTGTTAAAAGAACCTTATGCGATGGTTGGTGTGACGGTTTTTGCTGCTGATCAAACAGAGCGGGCTGAATATTTGGCGACGTCTCATTATCAGCGCTTCTTGAGCCTCATTCGCAATACACCAGGAAAACTCAAAGCCCCTGTTGAAAGTATGGATGGGCTATGGAGTCCATATGAGAAGGCGATGGTGGACGAACAATTAAGTTCTACGATGATCGGGGATAAACAAAAGGTGAAAAAAGAGTTAGAAGCCTTTATTGAGGCGACTCAAGCAGATGAAGTCATGATTAATTCTGATATGTTTGACCATCAAGAAAGAATGCGTTCTTATGAAATCATTGCAGAGATATTTCAAGAGGAACAAGAGAAATAAGAATAAAAAAAGAACTGCCAAGAGCAGTTCTTTTTTATTTATGCTTTAGTAAACACGCGAAATGGTTGTCCAACTGGCAGTACTGTACGACCAAAATGTGTATTCAGCACAACAGCTGCAGAACCATAAAATGAAAGAAGAGAAATAATCAATTCTGCAATACCAGCCATCGTATGAGTCACATCGTACATCACACCAAACGAGCTTAGGGACAGGCCAATGAATAAGAAATCAATAAAGACGAAAATCAAAAACAATACTTTATGTGTTTCCATTGCACCGATCGTCATAAATAAGCTGAAAATCAAATAACCAATAAAAGCAAAACCTAGTTGTTTTGGGTCCGCAGCTCCCGCAAGCGTTTTCCCAAAAACGCCCGCTTGAATGAGCCAAGTGGTTCCAACGCCCATCCAAAAAAGACCGAATGCGCCGAAGGCAGTGGCTCCAAAAATATTATGATGCTTTGAATCTTGTATGGACGCAATCAGCTGCGCGATTCCTCCAAGGAAGATAGCCCAAGGTAAAATAAGGGATGTGCCATCTGTGATTCCTAGTTTTTGTGAAGACGCAACAAGCGTCACCATTGCTAAACCAAACAAACCAAGTGGTGTTGGGTCTGCGATTGATAATCGAATTGCTTGAACATTCTGTTTTTCCATAATGACCTCCTACAATTTGCACTTACAAAAGATACTCGAATTCGATAGAAACGTCAAGCTCTTTTTTAGTAGACACTTGCAACGTCTTCCAAATAAATCTATATTTAATACAATACATCATACATGTGATAGAAAAAGAGGGATGAGAATGAGTAAAGGCTTAGCTGGAAAGACCATTGCCATATGCGGAACAAGAAAAACAGAAGAAATGCGTACACTTGTTGAAAAGCAAGGAGGACAAGCTGTTATTCGTTCTCTTCAGGGCACTGTATTTTTAGCCAAAGAGGAATTGAAGCCAGGCATAGAAACCTTTGTAAAGAAGGGAGCTGACTGGGTCATTTTAACAACGGGTATCGGCACAGACACATTAATTGAAAGTGCAGAAGAGCTCCAGCTTGGAGAAGCATTTATGAACATTTTATCAAGTGCCCATATCGCTTCAAGAGGATACAAAACGTTCGCGGCTCTAAAAAAACACGGCATTCAGCCAGATGTTTCTGATGAAGATGGAACCGTTCGTGACCTTATTTCCAAGTTAGAAGACAAGGAACTTCAAGGTAAACGAGTCATGGTACAGCTTCACGGTGAAAATGCACCAGCTCTCATTGATTTTTTACATCACAAGGGAGCAGACGTTTTGCAGCTCATGCCATATCAGCACACACCCCCTGAACCAGAGGCGGCGGACACTTTGCTTCAAGAAATGAAAGAAGGGAAGGTCCATGCCGTTTGTTTTACAACTGCTGTTCAGGTTCATGCCTTTTTCAAACTAGCAGAAGAATGGGACAAAAAAGAAGAACTGCAACATCTATTCGAGCAGCATGTATTAGCTGTAGCTGTTGGAAAAGTCACAGCTGAAGCATTAAAAGAAGAGGGGATAAGCCGCATTCTAGCCCCATCACTTGAAAGAATGGGTGCAATGATTATGGAATTATCTCAATATATGAAAAAACAATCGACGCACGCATAGAAAAACGCCTTTCACATGACGAGTGAAAGGCGTTTTCGTTAGATTGTCCGTTTTCGATTTGTGCGAATTTTTTTCAAAACGAAATACAGTACGATCAGAACGATGGCAATGACCATAATTGGTGTTGTATACGTGTGAGCGACACTTTGAATGTGGTCCCATTTTGTCCCAAGCTGCATTCCAAGATAAATAAATAGGATGGACCAAGGGATGGCGGCTAATCCGGTCAAAAGAACAAATTTGAGAAATGGCATCTTTGCAATACCAGCTGGAATCGAGATCGCGTGGCGCACGACTGGGATAAAACGAGCTGTAAATACGACACCAGTTCCATATCGGTCAAACCAGCGTTCTGCCGTGGCAATATGATGCTCATGGATGAATAAATACTTCCCATACTTTGTTAAAAAAGGTCTTCCGCCATAAAGGCCGATCCAGTAAATAAAGCACTGGGCAAGTGTTCCTCCAATAACCCCAGCGATGACGGCTCCAACAAATCCAATGCTTCCTGTTGACACCATATATCCGCCGTAGGCAAGTACAATTTCACTCGGAATAATTTCAATCATCAGTCCAAGTGCAACACCTGCGTAACCAAGGCTTGTCAGCCAGGTTAAAATTTCATTAAACAAGGTTCCCATTCATTTCACTCTGCCTTTAAATACGAATTTTCTTCAAGCATCCTTATAAGAGCCTATGCTTGTTTTGCTTCTCTCATGAGTATGCTTTGCATATATGCTAGCATGGCTGGCCGCATATCATGACGCATCAATCCAATTTCAGCCGCTGCCTTAAATGAGCCCAGCTTATCACCAACGTCAAATCTCATCCCATCTAATTGTTTTGCATAAATGGGTGATTCATGTGCAATGATTTTCAGGGCATCTGTCAGCTGGATTTCGTTCCCAGCACCTCTCTCGATTCCTTGTAGAATAGGAAAAATCGATGGTGTTAACAGATACCTGCCCATCACGGCTAAATCGGAAGGAGCTTCATGAATAGCTGGCTTTTCCACTAAGTCTGTGACTTCAAACACTTGACCGTCTACTCTAGCTGGTCTTATCATACCATACTTACTGACATCTAGACGATCCACTTGCTGGACGCCAATGACCTCTCTTTGTTTGTCTTCAAAGACTTCCATGAGCTGAGAGAGTGCAGGTCTTTCTGACACCATGACATCATCACCTAAAAGGACCGCAAAAGGATCATTGCCAGTAAAATGACGTGCACATAATACCGCATGTCCAAGACCTAAGGGCTCCTTTTGACGAATATAATGAATATTGGCCATATCCGCAATATGTTTGATTTCAGCCAGCTGTTCTTTTTTTCCTTTTTCAAGCAACGTGTGTTCTAGCTCAATCGAACGGTCAAAGTGATCTTCAATCGATTTTTTATTTCTTCCTGTGATAATCAGTATATCTTCAATGCCTGATTGAACAGCCTCCTCAACTATGTATTGAATGGCGGGTTTGTCGATAATCGGCAGCATTTCCTTTGGCTGTGCTTTCGTTGCGGGTAAAAAACGTGTGCCTAATCCGGCTGCTGGTATAACGGCTTTTTTAATGTTCATTGAATCATCGCTCCATTTCTGATCGTTTGTTTTCTGATGGAAACACCCATAGGCGGCTTCCAGTAAAAGTGATCATCATGCCAAGAAGGGTACCAATCGTTTTACTAATGAACAATGAGAAGCCTGCTTGCTGCATGACATATAAGACAACATAGGTGAGGAGACACGCGACGCCGTTGACTGTGGCCCACTTGATCCATTCCCACCTGTCCGCTTTCTTTTTTACTTGGAACGTCCATTTTCGATTCCAAACATAACTGTTCAGCATTCCTGCTGTATAGGACAGGCACTGTGCAAGAAAAGAGGGAACAAAGCAAGCAGTGAAAAAAAAGAAGAACAGAAAGTCAATCATCGTATTGCTTGCGCCTATAGTTAAAAATGTGGCATAGGTCCGAATATTTTTCTTTGTCATGCGAAGGATCATCACCTCCTAGTGTTTGAGTGGGTGTATGAATACTGTACAAAAGCGAGTTGACGAATCAGTGAAGAAAAGATGAAAAAAACATGAACAAGCGATATCTGTTTTTTCACCAGCTCGTGATATAATTTGTAAGATGAAACGAACGGTGGTGCACATGCATGTATTTAACAATTGGAGAAACAGCTGAATACTTAGAAGTATCAGAAGCATATGTTGAAAAATTAATCCAGCAAAAAAAGATTCGTTACGTATTTGACGGGGAATCGTATCTCATTTATCAAGGGCAGTTTCAAACCCATATGAAACAGCTAGAACAATATAAAGAGCTCATTCAAGACATCTTAAATGAACCAATCCCTGAGGACCCGGACGTAAAAGATGAAGATTAAAAAAGACTGTACGAGAAGGGAGAACCTTTTCATACAGTCTTTTTTATTGGCTGACACCCGTTTGGACAATGTTCATATGACAATTCACTTGGACATCTGCATCAGGGTAGAGTTTTTGCCATTTCTCCGGTGTCATGGCTTTATCTTTAGAGCGATATCTCAAACCAAGTCCAAGTGGATCAATTTTTTGCTTTTTAAAGGATTGAACAAGGTCTTGCCCTTGCTGGGCCACACGCTTCTCCACTTCTTTTTCAACATGCTGCAAAATAGAAGGCGTATCGATTTTTTTTGATTTCATGAATTCTTTTAACTCACCTTTCAGCTTGATATCAATGGTGATATGAGGCTTTTTTGAAAGGTTTTCAGTTGGTTTAATGTGATAAGACACATGTGATTTGATATTTTCAATAACAACATGGGTTTTCTTTCTGTCATTAAATCGAAACTCATAAATCCCATTTTTATGATTTTCAATCATCGCTTTAAACGTAAATGTATCTTCCCCTGGAATATGCCCAACCATTTTTTCTTGATCAAAAAGAGCGACACCTGACACTTTAATAGAGTTGCTTGTATTTTTAATGTAAGGGAGATAGGCATCCACGCCTTTTGCCATCATCTGATTCATAAAAATATGCTGATTGGTCACAGGTTGATTGCCGTTTCGCATGTTTTGAGCCAGTAAATCTGAAAGATATACACCGATATTTAAGTTGGTTTGATTCATTTTTGTATGCAATAAATCTTCAACTTCTCCGTCTACTATGGCAAATACTTGACGAGACCCAATGATCGGATCACGATAGATGTAATTCATCAAATCAATCATACCCACTTCTTTCGCCAGCTTTTCACTTATTAAAATCACGAGTACTTGTCCCATGACAACGGGGAAAGGCGATTTTTCCGAAACAAGAAACTGAATATTACTAATGGTATTTGACTTAGCACTTACAATTTGATAGCTTCCTTGTTCTTCGCTTTTAAAAACAGGGAAAACAAAGAAGCCCTTCATTTCTCCATCTTCCAATAAGTCAAATCCCGCCGCCTGCGAGATACTTAATTCATCTAAGAGACGAGGCTGTGCACAGCTCGTTAAGAAAAGACTCAATAACATGAGACATATCAGAATAGAATGTTTCATGTTCGTTTTTTCACCCACCTTTTTTTCAGCAGCAGCCCAATGATCATACATCCAATCAATCCATAGATGAGGATGTATCCGCTATATTCCACCCATTTATTAAATGTCTCAAATGAGGTAGCTCTGATAAAAAATGAAAACATGACGAGAATGAGAAGGCTGAGAACTATTAACGTGGTGCGCTGGCTCGTGTGAAACACTTGTTTTGCCATTCTGCTGGCTGCCCATAATGGAATAGCGATATTCGGAACGATAAGCAAAAGCCATAGCGACACTTCAATAAATTCAAAGCGCTGGATAAACGGAAGTTTGACAATGCTGGTTAATGTCAATGTCGGCCATTTCGTTAGTTCGAGCTGAGCACTTGAGTAGTACGCTATAGAGACGAGAAATACAAGCAAATTCAGGCATGTCGTTAGCAACACTCCCATATGTGCAAATTTTTGCGACGTTTGTGCTTTTTTAATAAAGGGATAATAGACAAGCAATGTTCCAAAACCAAACATGGATAAAGAGGCATCTTTGACCCCCATCATGAGTTGTGAAAATGAATGATCAAACATTGGGAACATAAACCGGATGTGACTATATTTCATGACATAAAAGCAGATAAAGGTCATCCAGTACGTTAGAACAATGCTAAAGAATGCCCAGCCAGCGATTGTTCTAAATCCGCCTGTGTGAATGTAATAGACGAGGATGAGCAGCACTGATGCAAATAAAAGACCAGGAATTTCTTTAAACAGCCAAACATGGATTACATCCATATAATGAACAAGCACAATCAAAGACAATGAAGAAAAATACAAAATGTAGAGAATGTTGATGAATTGTCCAAGCCATTTACCAAACACAGATTGCGTAATGTCACTAAATTCGTCAGTAGGTGCTTTTTTAAACAAAAAGTAAATGAGGAAAATCATCAAATTGACGCTAGCACCAGCAATTAAAATGGCGATCCACCCATCATTATTAATCGTCCGGACAAGATTCGTCTGGAAATTTAAAATACCAACACCTACTTGATTGGCATTGATCAGAAAAAACACAAAAAAAGGGGATACTTGAAATTTTTCTTTCACAGAAGAAGAGCTCATGCCTTCACTTCCTTATTCATAAAAATCATTTTTCCCCTTACGGCCTTGCTTTGGCTTTTGGCGGTGTATCGTTTCATTTTGCGGCCGTAAATTTTCTGGACGTTTTTTCAAAAAGCGGAGCTGGGGACGAATCAAACTACCCTTTAAATCGGCCAATCGAAGTGGAAAGATTGGCTCTAAGTAAGGCTGGCCTATAGACGTTAATTTCATTAAATGTGTAAGAAGAAAAGCCCCCATCAGCGAAATCCCTAGCGCTCCCCACACTTGTGCAGCAAAAAGGAATGGGAAACGTAAGAGACGAATGGTTGTCCCCATTTTATAAATAGGGGTGACAAAAGAGGCAAGAGCTGATAATGCAACTATAATGAGCAGGATATTACTTGTTAATCCCGCTGCAACCGCAGCCTGTCCGATCACAATACCTCCAACAATCCCGAGCGTCTGTCCGACTTTTGCAGGAAGGCGAGAACCGGCTTCCCTAAGTAGCTCAATCGATATCTCTAAAAATAAAGCTTCAATAATAGGCGGAAAGGGCACGAGATAGCGTGATGCGACTATCGTCTCTAATAAGTCTTTAGGAATCAGTTCATAGTGAAACGTTAAAACAGCTACATACAAAGGGGTTGCAAAAATAGAAAAAATCACAGCAAAAATGCGTAACAGCCGAAAGGAGGATGCTGCGATCCAAGACATGTTATAGTCTTCCATTGTAGAAAAATACTCGAGTAAAATTGTAGGTGCAAGCAGGGTATGAGGCGAACCGTCAACCATAATGGCTATTTTTCCTTCCGTTAAACCTGAGGAAACCCTGTCTGGCCGTTCTGTATTTAAAAACAATGGAAAGATTGTATTGGACACATCATAAAGCATTTGCGCAAGATAATTAGAATCTAGAATTTGGTCATAGTCAACATCTTGAATCCGCTGAAGAACGGTTTCAATGTTCTGCGGGTTGGCGATATCCTCTATGTATACAACGGCTACTTTCGTTTGAGAAAGGGTACCAACTGTGTGTTCAACTACTTTAAGGTCAGGAGTGGGCAGCCTACGTCTCAGCAAGTTTAAGTTTGTATCCAGCCCTTCCACAAAGGCTTCCTGCGCACTGATAATCCCGAATTCAATCTCAGGTTGGCTCACTTGTCTGCCTTTCTTTTCTTCAATCGGCAAAAGGAGGACTTTGCCCCAGTCTGTCTCAATTCGAACAGCAATACTGCCTCGATGAAGAGCTTCTTCCACTTTTTGAAGGTCCCTCGTAATCACAGCTTGTTCGATTGGGATGTGTTCTTTCAGTTCTTCAAGGGTGGGTGTCAGATGCAATTGCTGAATAAAAGGCAAGATTTGTTCATGAAGGAGATTGCCATTAATTAAAGGACGAAAAAAAGAAATTCTATAAAGGAAACCTCCGGAACTTGATAATTCATTGATAAAATCAGAGGAACGCGATAGTGCCTCAAATACTGAATTCGGGTCTTTCTGTTTTGATTTGTTTTTCTTCAGCACTTGAACCATCTCCTTCCGCGATTTTCCTCTATTATCCAACCAATCGTCTGAAGATATGCATAAAAAAAGCGTTCAGCTTCATGAGCTGGACGCTTTTTTTCCATATTGAACGGCTTCTAATAAAAAGTCAGCCAGATGAATCGCTCTCATGCTAGGCATATGTCCTGCCTTTTTGACGCCTGCTGCCATTTGTAATTGACAGCCTGGATTCGACGTCACAATGGCAGCTGCAGCTGTGTTGCTCGCTTCCGTCATTTTATGATCTAAAATTTGCATCGACATGTCTGGCTGCAAGATATTGTAGATTCCTGCAGATCCGCAGCAGCGGCCGGCATCTTTCATTTCTTTAAACGTTACCCCTTGAATGGCTTTCATGAGCACCCTCGGCGCCTGTTGTACATTCATCCCATTTCGTAAATGACAGGAGTCTTGATAGGTGATCACTTGCGCTGGCAAAACCAGTGGCACGCGGCGGTGAAACTCCAGCTCTACAAGGATACTTGATATATCTGTTATTTTCTGTGAGAAAGCTTTACTTCGTTTTTGAAAATCTGGGTCATCCTGAGGCAAATGATCGTAATCACTTAAAAAGGCACCGCAGCCGCCTGCATTCATGATGATCGCATCGGCATCTGTTTCCTCGAATGCTTCAATATTCCGCTTGGCTAACTGTTTTGCTTGGTCTTTTTCTCCGCTATGACCATGTAGCGCGCCGCAGCACGTTTGTATAGGAGGAACGATCACATCGCAGCCTGCCAGCTGCAAGAGATGAATGGTCGCTTTGTTTGTGTTTGAGAAAACTGTATCCATTAAACAGCCAGTAAAAAACGCCACCCGTTTTTTTGCCTGACCAATGGCTTTATATTCATTCAAACGTTTTTTCTTTTGAGGCGGTACATTTGGAAGTGCCTGTTCCATCAACTGTAAATGGGAGGGAAGCACCTTCAGTATGCGCGTCTTCCTGGCGGCTGTTTGCAGTCCAGATGTTTGATAAAATCGAAGAAAACTAGCAGCTTGTCGCATACGACTTTGTGACGGAAAGAGACCTTTAAACACAACACGTCTCATCAATTTGACAGGAAATGATTGTTTTTTATGTTGTTGAATAATGTCTCTGGCATCTTCTAGCAACTGTCCATACTTGACGCCAGAAGGGCAGACTGGTTCACATGCACGGCAGCCAAGACAAAGATTAAGGGAATGTTCAACATCTTCATCTGGCTCAATGACGCCATCTCTTACAGCTTTCATTAACGCAATTCGGCCCCGAGGAGAGTGCGTTTCTTGTTGTCCAGATTCAATATAGGTAGGGCAGGAAGGGAGGCAGAATCCGCAGCGCATGCAATTAAGCAGCTCCTTTTCATCCATTTGCTCCTGAAACTGCTGCTGGATCTCTTTTTGCTTAGAAGAAGAACTCATGAGACCACCACTCGCTTTCTTGAGGCTTTTCCAAACACTTTATCTGGGTTCATGATATTTGCCGGGTCAAGTGCCTGTTTAATCGCCTTCATGGCAGCGATTCCTTCTTTTTTGACCTTCAGCTCCAAATAGGAGGCTTTCATGAGACCCACGCCATGTTCGCCTGTAATGGTGCCGCCAAGTGCAACGGCTTTTTCAAAAATGGCCTGAAAGGCAGCTTCTACACGTTTCATTTCTTCTTCATTTCTTGCATCTGTCGCACAAGTGGGGTGTAAGTTGCCATCACCTGCATGACCAAACGTACAAATGTTCACCTCGTACTTTCGTGCAATGTCTTCGATTGCACGAACCATATTGGCAATTTCAGACCGGGGAACGGTAGCATCTTCTAAAATCGTTGTAGGACTTAATCGAGCGAGGGCAGATAAAGCAGAGCGTCTCGCTGTTAAGAGCGCACTTGCCTCTTCTTCTGAATGTGCAATCTTGACGCTTTTAGCCCCGTGCTGCTCACAGACTTCTGCGATTTTTTGGATATCACGAGAAACAGCTTCAGGGTTGCCGTCCTGTTCAATTAATAACACAGCTTGAACGTCGGTGGGCAGGCCGATGTTTGCAAAATCTTCAACGACTTCAAGGGTCGGCTGATCCATAAATTCTAATGTAGCAGGAATGATACGCTCAGCAATGATGGCCGATACAGAAGTCGCAGCTTCTTCAAGGCTTTCGTATAAACAAAGCATTGTTTGTTTCGTTTCTGGAAGCGGCAGGAGCTTTAGCACCGCTTCTGTGACAATCCCGAGTGTTCCTTCTGAACCAACGAACAATCGAGTCATATCATAGCCAGCGACATCTTTTGCAAGCTTTCCGCCTGTTTTGATGATATCACCATTTGGCAAAACCACTTCAAGCCCAAGGACATAATCCCTTGTTACTCCATACTTTAACCCCCGCAGTCCCCCTGAATTTTCGTTAATATTGCCGCCTAATGTGGAAATTTTCATAGAGCTTGGATCAGGCGGGTAGAAGAGACCTTTTGCCTCTACTTGATGAATCAATTCCTGCGTAATTAAGCCAGGCTGCACCGTTGCGGTTAAATTTTCTTCGTCTATTTCTAATAATTGATTCATTCTAGTAAAGAGAATCACCAATCCGCCCTGAGTAGGGCATGTTCCTGCGCACAGATTCGTCCCTGAGCCTCTTGGGACGATCGGCACCTTGTAAGAGGCGCACAGTTTCACAATTTGCTGCACTTCTTCTGCCGTGCGAGGTGTCACGATGGCATCTGGCATCTGTTGAAAATTTGGTGTCGCATCATAAGAGTAGGCAAGACGATCCGCCTTGCTGTCTTGGACATTGGGCGCACCGACAATCTCTTTTAATTGATTTGAAAATTCTGAATCTAGCATATACAATCACTCCCGCTCATTTAACGTCTCGTTTCTACAAGTATAAAAAAAGAACCGCCACATGACTATAGACGATTCTACAAAATATCAGGCTGTTTTATCGTATTTTTTGTATCATGATCTAAAAGCAGCAAGGCCAAATAAAAAAGCATCGCATCTTGCATGCGCTTTGGATCAAGTGTCGTTAAATCCTGAATCCGTTTTAATCTGTAATGAAGTGTATTAATATGGACATGCATAGTTTCTGCTGTATGTTTCAATGAGTAATCCGAAGCGATGAGAACCCGCAATGTTTTCACTAGTTCAGGATAGGGGAAAAGGGACGCAATCGTTCGATCAAGAAACGCATCTTTTGTTTCCTGACTGATTTCCTCCATAAAAAGTTCAAGCGTCAAATCTTCATCAAACACAATGGGTGTTTCAGCATGCGCCAATTTTAAAGCGCGAAAAGCTTGATGAAAGGACTGCTTCATGACATGAGAAGCTGCTGGTTTTCCTGCCCCCATTAAAATCCTCGATGGTGACAGCGCTGTGAGCGCAGCATGAATATGGAACAAGCGCTTGTGCCATGTTTCTCGACCATCTGGTGTGGCTTGTAGCATGAGCAAAAAACGTGCATGCCCCCAGCGCACAATGATCTCCTGATTGGTGAGGTGCAATTTGTCCTTCATCAGTTTGTATTGATCCTGCTTCATAAACGATTCGTCTTGACAATCAATGAGAATAGCGACACGCTGCTTGTTGACATCAAAGCCAAGCCGCTGCGCCTTCTCGGTCATACCAACAGCTGTCTCTGGCAGATGAAGCCAATCGAATACAAAGGCTTCAAGCTGCCGTTCATCTGTTTCCGTTTCTTGAAAGAATTCATGCTCTTGAATGAGCAGCTCCGTCATTTTACGTAAAATGTCGCCAAAAGGGGAGACATGCCTAGGATCACCTGTCATTCCAATGACCCCAATGACTTCTTGTTTGAAATAAATAGGCAGATTGATACCGGCTTTGACGCCTTTCATCTGCAGCACATCATCCTTTGTGAGAATTCGTTTCTGCCCTTCTAAGGATGTGACATATGCTCCTTCATGAAATTGTCCAATGCGTGCTGGATCTGTTGCAGCAATAATGGTACCGTTTGTTTGTGTGATGATGATTTCTTCCGTCAGTACCTTTTTGACCTCATCTACGATTTTTTCTGCCAGTGTCATTGTGAGCAAAACGGTCCCCTCCGAGATGTTTCTTTTTCCACTATCATACCATCATATGCTCAGGCATATCTTTCTTTTCATGTGTTATGCTAAAATAAAAAACGCATATGAAGTAGATGAAAGGAGATACAGTCATGTCACTGCAAAATCGCTTACAAGATTTATTGAAAGAAGGGCAGGCGCTCACCGACTTTGAATATAACAAAGCCGCAAGTCAAAATTGGCCGCTAGAAGGGGCAAAAATGACAGAAGAAGCACGCTTTGCAGATGTTTATATAGAACGAGTGGACAAGGAATCGGAGGAAATGATTCAAACAGAAAATGCTTCCTTTTTAAATACACCTCTTACATACTTAAAAAAACAACAAAAAGAATTCATTTATATCGAGTCGAAGTGGTTTGATGTGGTGAGAGCCGACGGACTTGCCATAGAATGGGATGAAGTATTTCAGACGTATACCGTGTTATTCGGATTGAAGCGTCCTAAAAAAGATACTGGATTACTAAAAGAGATGCTCTCAACATTAAATGGTGCTCAGCTTCAATTTAATGGACAAGACGGATTATTTGATATCAACATTCCGCTTCTTGAACTAGAAGACATCAAAGAAGATACGCCTTTAATTGGTGTGATCTCAGCAGTGTACCGCTATTTATTCAACTTGCTCATGCAGCTTGAAAATGAATGAATCAAAAAACGGCTCACATTCCTGAGCCGTTTTTTAGAGCAATCCTCTTATGAATTGAGCCTCACCCATCCCGAAGCTCCAATCGGCGTCTCCATTTTCCACGATGGAAATCATCACATCCGTCTTGGCAACTCCGCATTCTTTTTCTATACGTTCTGCGATTTGTGCATAAAGCTGTTCCTTTTGTTCTTTCGTCCGCTGTTTACTGACAACACTAATGACAACAAGATCCTTTGTTCTCGGATAACCAAGCCCAGTGTCTTCAATGATCATCTCTTCAGGGCGGTGCTGATGAACAATTTGATAGCGATCTCGTTCAGGTACCCCAAAGGCATCAACCATTGCTTCATGGCAAGTGTCCAGCAGTTTTTTTAATTCCTCTTTTGAACGGCCTTCTATCACGTCAAAACGTAACAACGGCATCAGGTCAACCTCCAAACATGTGTTAAATGTACAATCATAATGTAACCAACACTTCGCCGTTTCACTCTTTTGCGCATAAGAAAAAAGCCAAAACATTGGCGCTTGGCTTTTTTGCTCTGGACTAAGGCGTGACAAACTTCACATCATGCTCTTTTCCATATTGAAGGTAATCTTCATTTGGTTGTTCATTCGTCACGACGATGTCTATGTCTTTTAAGTCACAAAACGTGGTCAAGGCATAATGGTCAAACTTACTATCATCGACTAATAAAAAGGTTTTGGCGTTTTTTTCAACAAGCGTTTTTTTAATATCTGTCTCAAGCGGGGAGGAATTCGTCACGCCATGATCAATGGATAAACCCGTTGACGCAATAAATGCTTTATTGACATTGTATGCTTTTAGGCGCTCAACACTTTGATAACCAACGAAAGAATTTGTTTTTCGCTCTAGCATACCGCCGGTTGAAAAGATGGTGAGCTGTTCATAAGGCATAGCCTGTGTAATGAAATCCACGTTATTTGTCACAACGGTAATCCGTTTCTCCTTCAAATAGGGAAGCATCTCCAGTGTCGTTGTACCAGAATCAACAAAAATCATATCACCATGTTCAACAAAAGCAGCGGCAGCCTGTCCGATCAATTGTTTTTTACTCAGCTGACGAGTCTTTCGCTCCTGATACACCACCAATGTTGAGTGATTCACAGCGACGCCGCCGTACACTTTCTTTAGCACGCCGGATTCTACCAATGCTTGTACATCTCGGCGTATGGTGTTTTTTGAGACGCCAAAATGCGTCACAAGCTCATCAAGAGAGGCAGATTCCCGGTCAAATACATACTCTTTTATTTGCTGAATACGTTTTGTTTTTATCATGCTACAATCTCCAATCAATACGAATATGCTGATTCTATTATAACAATAATTCCACGTAAAAGATGTCACTGATCAACATGGGAGAATCGAATGATCTTTTTCTCTTATCTTTTCTCATTTTTCATAAAAGCGTATGATAGAGAAAAGAGGATAGAAAGGATTTTCACTTCTATGAATCAGCACAACATACAATTTTCAAAGCTTGCAAATTTTAGAGAAGTAGGGGGACTCCAAACAACGGATCAGATGGTCATCAAACAAGGAATGATTTATCGATCTGCCGATTTATCACGTCTCACGAAGCAAGACATATTGACGTTCTCAACACTTGGAATTCAAACGATTTGTGACCTGCGTACAAGCTCAGAACGAAAATCACACCCGCCAAAGATCATGGAGCATGACAAAATTGTTCATATCCCTATGCAGCCTGACAGCATGATGCCTAGCAAATGGACCATGTTTCGTATGCTAATAGCAGAAGGAAAATCTCTATCCTTTACACCGATCATGAAAGAAGTATATCAAAGCATGCTCTATGAGCGAAAAAAAGAGATTCAGCAATTGTTTACATTACTGTCCGATGAAAAAAATTATCCGCTTATGCTACACTGTACAAGCGGAAAAGACCGTACAGGCTTTTTATCTGCTCTTATTCAATTAGCAGCGGGTGTGCCGGTGCATACCGTTTTAAGTGAATACATGCGTTCCAATGAAGGCGTGAAAATGCTAGTGAAAAGACAAGAACGATTTGTTCGCATGATGAGTTTATATCGGGTGTCAAAAGAACAAATTCAGCCCCTGCTCGGTGTGCAGCAAGATTATCTTGAAGATGTACTGAATGAGATGATGGATACATACGGAAATGCAGAGCGGTATTTAGTAGAAGCCTGCGACGTCCCTAAAGCTCAGCTGCTTAAAGTAAAAAACATCTTGCTTACACCATCTGCTGGCATTCCATCACAAAACGCAGAATAAACTTAATATGAGGTGATGCAAAACATGCTGAAAAAGATCAGTATGACGGTTCTGACACTAGTTTTCATGGGTGTCTTCTTATTGATTCCGTCTAGCAGTCTAGCTCGTTCGATGCCAAAAGGGAAGCTTGAGAGCACAAGAGAGATGCGTGCAGTGTGGATCGCATCAGTTTATAACTTAGATTGGCCTTCAAAGAAAGGACTGCCCGCAGATGAGCAGAAACAAGAGTTCATTCAACTGTTAGACGACATCAAAGCGATGAATATGAACGCCGTCATCATGCAAATTAAACCAACAGCAGATGCCTTTTATCCATCGAAATTCGGGCCATGGTCTGAATATTTGACTGGTACACAAGGGAAAGACCCTGGATATGACCCGCTTGAATTTATGATAGAAGAAGCACATAAACGTGGCCTTGAATTTCATGCTTGGTTTAACCCTTATCGAATCACCATGAATCATACCGATCTCAACCGGTTATCAGCCGATCATCCTGCAAAAGCACACCCTGATTGGACCATCGCCTACGGAAATCAGCTTTACTTTAATCCAGGCATTCCTGATGCTCAGGACTTCATTGTTGACGGGATAGAGGAAGTAGTGAAAAACTACGATATTGATGCGGTGCATATGGATGATTATTTTTACCCGAATAAAATCGCTGGTGTGCCATTTCCAGATCAAGAAACGTATGAAACTTACGGGAAGAAGTTCACTCATATAGAAGATTGGCGAAGGGATAATGTGAACGAGCTAGTGAAGCAGATCAATAACACCATTAAGAAAGAAAAACCGTATGTGAAATTTGGTATTAGCCCATTTGGTGTATGGCGCAACATAAAAGATGACCCAACCGGTTCAAACACAACTGCAGGGATGACCAATTATGATGATTTGTATGCTGATACAAGAGAATGGATACAGCAGCACCATATTGATTATATCACCCCGCAAATTTATTGGAGTATTGGCTTTCAGCCCGCTGCCTATGATGTGCTGACGAAATGGTGGTCAAATGAAGTGAAGGGGCAGCCTGTTCACTTGTACATTGGCCAAGCGACGTATAAAATCAATCAAAACAGTGATCCTGCTTGGTCTGATCCCGAGGAGTATTTTCGCCAGATCGAGCTGAACAGGCAGTCACAGCTCGTACAAGGAAGCATGCATTTTAGTCTGAAAGATATCAATCGGAATCCCTTGAATGTAAAGAAACGATTAATAGAAGAAACCTATAGCAAACCGGCTCTCATACCAGAGATGCCATGGCTTCATCAAAAAGCGCCAAAAAAACCAATCATTCAATCGGTGAAAAAGACAGAGGATGGTGCAGTTTTACAGATACAAAATGATCCGCGCTCTAGTGCATCCTATTATGCAGTCTATCGATTGTCGCATAAAGGGACATACGAATTTGTGCAAACGGTCAGAAAAGAAACAGGTTCCTTCACACAAACGAAAGACATTTTAGCAAATCAAAAGAAGAGCTATACCTATAAAGTGACGGCACTCAATCGCCTTCATCATGAAAGCAAACCTTCTACAAAAACAGTAAAGTAACAAAGACAGCATAAATGAGGGGTTTCCTCCGTTTATGCTTTTTTGCTTTCTCTATTTTTATTTTAATTTTCTGAATTCAATCAAGCTTGGCATGAAGCAGCTATTTCAATAATAAATATGATAGAAAAGCGCCAAAGGGGGAAGCAAAATGGATTTTGAATTAACGAAAGAGCAGCAAATGATCCGTCAGATGGTCAAAGAATTTGCAAAGACAGAAATTGCACCACACGCTCAAACTGTTGATGAACAGGCAGCATTTCCGGTGAACACATTTCAAAAAATGGGGGAGCTCGGTTTTATGGGTATACCCTTTCCAGAGAAATATGGAGGTTCTGGAGGAGATACGATCTCGTATGCACTGGCAGTCGAGGAAATTGGCAAGCAGTGTGCCAGTACAGGTCTAAGTTATGCCGCAGCGGTTTCCTTAGGCGCAAGTCCACTTTATTACTTCGGCACGGAGGAGCAAAAGATGGACCATCTTGTTCCATTAGCCTCTGGAACAGCGCTTGGCTCCTTCGGATTAACAGAACCAAACGCCGGATCAGATGCAAAAGGAACAAAAACAAAAGCCATTAAAGACGGACAAGAATATGTCATCAGTGGGGAAAAGTGCTGGATCACAAATGCCAATTATGCCAGAACGATTATTGTCACCGCTGTGACAGATCATGATGAAAACGGACGTCCGATCATCTCCGCCTTTATTGTGGAGAAAGGGCAAAAGGGACTGTCAATTACAAATCCATATGACAAAATGGGGGTTCGCGGTTCAGATACGGCTGAAATCATTTTAGACGAAGTGCGTGTACCAGCGCATCATATATTGGGAGACAAATCGAAAGGATTCAAGCAATTTTTATATACATTAGACGGCGGACGAATTTCCATTGCAGCCTTATCTGTCGGAATTGCACAAGCTGCACTTGATGCTTCACTTTCCTATGCAAAAGAAAGAAAGCAATTTGGAAAGACGCTCTCATCCTTCCAGGCCATTCAGTTTAAGCTGGCGGATATGGCGATGCAAATAGAGCTTGCAAGACAAATGGTCTGGAAAGCCGCTTGGCTGAAAGATCAAGGCAAACCATTTACAAAAGAAGCGGCCTATGCCAAACTGTTTGCTTCAGAAATGGCGACAAAAGCAAGTCTTGATGCTGTCCAAATTCATGGCGGAACAGGCTATATGAAAGAATGCGGTGTTGAACGGCTTGTGAGAGATGCCAAGCTCATGGAAATCGGAGAAGGAACCTCTGAAATTCAGCGGCTCGTGATCGCAAGACAGTTGTTAGCGTAATACCTTAATGAAAACGCTTACTACACATAAGGGAGGAAAGCAATGATGTCGATTCACCCGCAAACGATTGGCTCCCTATTAAGAGAAAAAAAAGAACAGCATCCAGCACATGAAGCCATTGTTTACCCAGAACGTTCTTTACGTTATTCGTACGAAGCGTTTTATCAAGAGGTCAAGGCAACAGGTAAAGGTCTCATGGCATTAGGGGTTCAAAAGGGAGATCACATCGCCATTATGGCACCAAATATACCTGAATGGCTCATTCTTCAATTTGCCTGCGCCTCCATTGGTGCTGTTCTTGTCACTGTGAATACCAATTTTCAATCACAGGAACTCGCCTATTTACTCAAGCATTCTGACAGCAAAATGTTGTTTATTGTAGACGGCTTTAAAGAAACGTCCTATGTCAACATGCTTGAAGAGCTAATTCCAGAACTTCAAACCGCTCATCAAGAGGAGATCACTTCCACACAATTTCCTTATTTAAAAAGATGTATCTATATCGGTCAGCATGTACCAAACGGTATGCTCAGCTGGGATCGTCTTCAAGTGGCAGCCAAAAGAACCGAAGATCATGAATGGGAGAAGCGAATGAATGAGCTCACGCCTGATGACGTTATTAATATGCAGTACACTTCAGGCACAACCGGCTATCCAAAGGGCGTCATGCTCAGCCACACAAACATCGTCTGTAATGCGAGTCAGATCGCAGATTGTATGAAATTAACAGAGCAGGACCGTATGTGTATCCCAGTACCGTTTTTTCATTGCTTCGGCTCTGTTCTTGGTGTACTTGCTTGTCTCACAAAAGGGGGAACGATCATCCCACTTGAATCTTTCCATCCAGAACGAGTCCTTCAAACAGTAGAAAAAGAAAAATGCACCGTTCTTCATGGTGTGCCAACCATGTTCATCGCAGAGCTTGATCATCCAAATTTCCACTCCTATGACCTGTCCACATTACGAACGGGGATTATGGCCGGTTCACTCTGCCCATCCCATGTCATGAAAGCAGTCATTGAAAAAATGGGACTGAGAGAGCTCACGATTGCCTATGGTCAAACCGAAAGTTCCCCCGTCATTACCCAAACAAGAACCGATGATTCGTTTGAAAGACGCGTTCAAACGGTCGGACGTGCGCTTCCTCAAATTGAAGTCAAAATTGCTTTACCAGGGACATCAGAAGAAGTGCCAAGAGGACAGCAAGGAGAGCTTTGTACAAGAGGCTATCATGTCATGAAGGGCTATTATAAAAACGAAGAAGCAACTAATGAAGTCATTGATGAGGACGGATGGCTTCACACAGGGGATTTAGCTGAGATGGATCATGACGGTTATGTGAAAATCACAGGCCGGCTCAAAGATATGATCATCAGAGGCGGAGAGAATGTGTACCCAAAAGAGATTGAGGATGTCTTATACACTCACCCTGCCATTCTTGACGCACAGGTCGTTGGTATTCCTGACGAGACATACGGCGAGGAAGCAGCCGCATTCATTCGGCTGAAACAAGGGAAGTCGGTCTCAATTGAGACATTAACGAGCTATTGTCAGTCGCAAATGGCACGCTACAAAATCCCGAAATACTTTTTCATTACAGATGAGTACCCAATGACCGCCTCAGGCAAAATTCAGAAATTCCGCTTGAAAAAGCAGGCGCTTGATCTAATAAAGGAGTGAAGGCAGCGATGTTTGAACAAGTATTGATCGCCAATCGAGGCGAAATTGCCCGTAGAGTGATTCGGACATGTAAACGGCTCGGAATCAAAACCGTTGCCGTTTATTCAGAGGCTGATCAGCATGCACTTCATGTGCAAGAAGCAGACAGCGCCTATTATATCGGCGGCGCTAAAGTTTCTGAAAGCTATTTAAACATGGAAGCGATCATTAAGGTTGCCAAACAAACAAATGCTGATGCTATCCACCCAGGGTATGGTCTTTTATCAGAAAATGCGGCATTTGCTGAACGCTGCCGGAGTGAAGGCATTGCCTTTATTGGACCATCTGCACAAGTCATTCAGCAGATGGGAAATAAAATTGAAGCGAGAAAAACGATGGAACAAGCGGGCATCCCAATCGTTCCTGGTGTTTCAGCCCCACTCCATGATGCAGACGAAGGTGTTCATAAAGCACAGACACTCGGCTATCCCATTATGCTAAAAGCATCGAGCGGTGGCGGCGGGATTGGTATGCAGCTCGTCCGCAACGACGAAGAACTGCATCGAGCGTTTGAAGGAAATCAAAAAAGAGCACAAAGTTTCTTTCAAGACGGAACTTTATACATGGAAAAGGTGATTGAACACGCACGGCACATCGAAATTCAAGTTCTTTTTGATTCGTTCGGTCACGGCGTTCACTTATTTGAAAGAGATTGTTCACTCCAAAGAAGACATCAGAAAATTGTTGAAGAGGCACCAGCCGTCTGTCTTGAAGAAACGGTGAGACAGCAAATGGGACAGATGGCCGTCAAAGCTGCCAAAGCAATTGGGTATGAAAATGCGGGCACAATTGAATGTTTAGTCGATCAAAACCAGCAATTTTATTTCTTAGAAATGAATACGAGATTGCAAGTAGAACACCCGGTCACAGAAGAAATTACCGGGATTGACCTTGTCGAGGAGCAGCTAAAAATTGCCGCATTAGAGCCCCTGTCCTTCAGCCAAGAGGATATTCATCAAATTGGGCACGCGATTGAAGTTAGAATATACGCTGAAGACCCTGTGACATTTTACCCTTCGCCAGGCACGATCACTCGGCTTTCTACACCTGATGCCCCATATATCCGTCATGAGTCAAGCGTCACGAGCGGAAGTGTCATTACCCCATTTTACGATCCAATGATTGCGAAAATGATTGTGTACGGTGATACTCGAAAACTCGCCATAGAACGATTAAAAGCAGCATTACAAGCATATGAAATAGAAGGGATCAAAACCAATGTACCGCTTTTAAAGGAAATGGCCGAATCAACTGCCTTTTTACATGGCCGCATCACAACCGATTATCTGATGAAAAAAAGGGAGGAAAACCGTTCATGAAAACTGTCACGATACAAATGGCCGGAAACTTGTGGAAACTTCTTGTGAAACAGGGTGATGATGTGCAAAAAGGACAGGAAGTCGCCATCTTAGAATCGATGAAAATGGAGATTCCCATTGTTGCAGAAGAAGCAGGTGTAATCAGTAAAGTGTATAAGGTGGAGGGGGAATTTGTTGACGAGGGAGAGGTACTTTTAGAGCTGACAGAATAGGGGGAAAGCCGCATGGCATTACCAAAAAATGTGTTCATTAGAGAGGTCGGCCCGCGCGATGGACTACAAAATGAATCCGTTTGGCTGGACACAATGAAGAAGCGAACATGGATCCATTTACTCGAAGAAGCCCATCTTCCTTATATTGAAGTCACCTCATTTGTTCATCCGAAATGGGTTCCAGCCTTAAAAGACGCCAAAGAATTAGCCCAATCATTAAACAAAAAAGAGGATATCACCTATGCCGCACTCATCCCAAATGAAAAAGGATTAGCTCATTTTTTTGAAGCAAACCTTGAGGTAGGGGCTATGTTTATCTCATCGAGTGAGACACATAACAAAAAGAATATGAATCGATCTATACAGGAAACATTGCCTGTGATCAAACAAATGACAGTCGATTTAAAAGCAGAAGGACGGCAAACGCGGGCCTATATTTCAACCGTGTTTGGATGTCCTTATGAAAAACAAGTGCCGATGGACCAAGTGCTGCGATTAACGGAACAGCTGCTGTCCTTCGGCATTGATGAAATATCACTTGGGGATACCATTGGGGAAGCCCATCCGCTGCAAGTAGAAAGACGGTTAGACCTTTTACTTGAACGCTTTCCTGCTGATAAAATCGCACTTCATTTTCATGATACGAAAGGAATGGGGCTTGCCAATATTTATACAGCATTAAAAGCCGGCATCACCATATTTGATGCCTCTAGCGGGGGGCTTGGCGGCTGTCCTTATGCACCTGGCTCCAGCGGAAACGTGGCGACAGAAGACGTGGTGCACATGCTTCACAAACTCGGGATCGAAACAAATGTCGACCTTCCTCGCTTGATTAAAGCGGCTGAATGGATTGAAGCAAAAGTGGATCGAACCCTGCCAAGTCACTGTTTACGCGCTTTTCAGTCTCACACTACTTGATAAAGGGTGAATCACATGACTTCATTGATCAATTTTTCAATACAAGATCACATTGGCATCATGACATTAAATAGACCAGCACAAGCCAATGCTCTCTCCGCTGCTATGCTAGAGGAAATCAACCAAACGATTCAAGAAATCAAACATGATGCAAACATCCGCTGTTTGCTCATGACAGGAGCTGGCGCTAAAGTTTTTTGCGCAGGAGCAGACTTAAAAGAACGGCGATTGATGACAGAACAAGAAGCGAAAGAAGCCGTTCTGACCATTCAGCAAACCTTTACAGACATTGAATCTTTGCCTGTTCCTGTCATTGCCGTGATAAACGGACACGCACTTGGCGGAGGTCTTGAGCTCGCGCTCGCCTGTGATCTCCGCATCGCAAGAGCGGGTGCAGCGCTCGGCCTGCCGGAAACAGGACTAGCTATCCTGCCGGGAGCAGGGGGCACACAAAGACTTTCGCGCCTGATCGGACCCGGGAAAGCGAAAGAAATGATCTTCACAGGCACTTCTTTACGAGCAGAAGAAGCCGTTCAAATTGGGCTGATTGAACGTATCTCTACAGCCGATTCACTGATGAATGATGCCATCACACTCGCAAAACAAATCACCAAAAATGGACCGATCGCTTTAAAAGAAGCAAAACAAGCCATTCAATCCAGCCTTGATCACGATTTACAAACAGGGCTGACGAAAGAATACGAAGCTTATCTGCGGCTTATTCATACAGAAGATCGACTAGAAGGTCTCAAGGCTTTTCAAGAAAAACGAACGCCTTATTACAGAGGGAAATAGCAAGAAAGGGGAATGTTTATGATCGAAGAATATGAATTAAAAAAACAACGAATTGAAAAGGGCGGGGCAGAACGCTACCATCAAAAAAACAAAGAAAAAGGAAAATTATTTGTCCGTGACCGCCTCCATTTGTTATTAGATGAGGATTCTTTCATTGAAGATGCCATGTTTGCAGAGTGCAAAGATGAACATTTACCAGCAGATGGTGTCGTCACCGGAACCGGGCGTATGAATGGGCAGACTGTTTGTGTCATGGCAAACGACTCTACGGTTAAAGCAGGATCGTGGGGCGTCAAAACAGTAGAAAAAATCATTCGAATTCAAGAAACGGCCGAGAAGCTCAATTGTCCTATGCTGTATCTAGTCGATTCAGCGGGTGCAAGAATCACCGATCAAATCGCAATGTTCCCAGGCAGAAGAGGAGCAGGGCGCATTTTTTATAACCAAGTCAAGCTGTCTGGGCGCATTCCTCAAATTTGTTTACTATTCGGTCCTTCTGCAGCCGGTGGTGCGTATATCCCTGCTTTTTGTGACATTGTCGTCATGGTCGAAGGAAATGCCTCTATGTATTTAGGCTCGCCGCGAATGGCTGAAATGGTGATCGGTGAAAAAGTATCGCTTGAGGAAATGGGCGGTGCGAAAATGCATTGTAGCATTTCTGGATGCGGAGATATATTAGCCAAAACAGAGGAAGAGGCCATTCAAATTGCACGTGATTATTTAACCTATATGCCTGCCAACTATACAGAAAAACCAAAAACGACAGCAGCAAAAGCACCTAAACCATCTGAAATCACTATCCAAGACTTAATCCCTAAAGGCCAGAATACCCCATTTGATATGTATCAACTCATCGATTTACTGATTGATGAAGGGTCATTTTTTGAAATCAAAAAGCTGTTTGCCGCAGAGTTAATCACCGGCTTTGGCAGAATGAACGGTCAGCCTGTCGGTCTCATTGCCAATCAGCCAAGAGTCAAAGGCGGCGTATTATTCCACGACTCAGCTGATAAAGCCGCCAAGTTTATTCAGCTCTGTGATGCCTTTCATATCCCGCTGCTCTTTCTTGCGGACATACCAGGATTTATGATTGGAACAAAAGTGGAACAAGCCGGCATTATTCGTCATGGGGCAAAAATGATCTCCGCTATGTCAGAAGCGACCGTTCCGAAAATATCCGTCATCGTCCGTAAAGCATACGGAGCAGGACTATATGCAATGGCAGGCCCTGCTTTTGAGCCAGACTGCTGTCTCGCTCTTCCATCGGCGCAAATCGCTGTGATGGGTCCAGAAGCCGCTGTAAATGCCGTCTATGCAAATAAAATTGCAGAACTCCCTCCCGAAGAGAGGGCTTCATTTATACAAGAGAAACGGAAGGAATACCAGGAAGATATGAATATCTATGAGCTTGCCTCTGAAATGATTGTCGATGGCGTCATCCCATTTGACCGTCTCAGAACGGAACTTTGTCATAGATTAGTAGCCTATTCATCGAAAGACATGACATTTACGAAACGAAAACATCCGGTCTATCCGGTCTAAAGGGGGCAGACCTCATGATCAACCTGAAACCAGAATGGATACCGGAAGAAAAGCAGTGCCAAAAAACACGTTTGTATCAGTGGATGAAATCTCTTGGTTTTTCTACGTATGACTCATTCTATCAAGCCAGTATTGATCGCACAGACTGGTTTTGGAGAGAAGCGGAGAAGGCAGTCGGCATTCAGTGGAAAAAACCATATGAAGCGGCATTAGGTCACCACTCATTGATGTGGCCGAAATGGTATCAGGGCGGCACACTAAACATCACCGAAACGGCTGTGGACAAATGGGCAGAAAAAGAAGAGACGAGGCATCAGCCCGCCATCATTTGGAGCAATGAAGCCGGTGAAGAAAAGAAATGGTCATTTCTCGAACTTCAAGAGAAAGTGAGCCGTCTTGCAGCTGGCTTTTTGAAAGAAGGACTTCAAAAAGGGGATGTAGCCATCATCTATATGCCAATGCTTCCAGAAACGGTCGCCGTCATGCTTGCCTTTGCAAAGATTGGTGTTATTTTCAGCCCAGTCTTCTCAGGCTATGGAAGCGAGCCACTCGCTGTACGCATTCGTGCGTCAGGCGCATCCATTGTCGTCACAGCGAATGAAATGATGCGGCGAGGGAAAACGATCAACATGCGGGAATGTGTGGCTAATGCCATCAACAAAACCACAACTGTGCAAAAAGTGATTGTGCACACTTCCTCTCATACCGGATATCAGGACGATGTCCTGCTGAATGATTTGTTAAAAGAACAGCCGTTCACCGGCGCGATCTATGTCACAAATGAAGACCCGCTGATGATCTTGTATACGTCAGGCACAACCGGCACACCAAAGGGAGCCGTTCATACACACGCAGGCTTTCCGATAAAGGCAGCTTTTGATGCTGGGCTATGTATGGATGTGGCAAAAGGAGACCGGCTGTTTTGGCTGACTGATATGGGCTGGATGATGGGGCCATTCCTCGTCTTTGGCGGCTTGATCAATGGAGCTGCCATCGTTTTATATGACGGCGCTCCCGATTATCCAGATGAGCAGCAGCTCTGGTCATTCATCCACGAGAAGAAAGTCACTCATTTTGGACTTTCCCCTACATTTGTTCGTTCTGCGATGCAGCAAACGATTGATGGGGTCGAACTATCGCATGTCAAAGCCATTATTTCTACAGGGGAACCATGGAATGAAGCTCCGTGGCAATGGTTATTTCACATCATTGGTCAAAAGAACATTCCAATCTTAAATTATTCAGGAGGAACCGAGGTTTCTGGTGGCATTGTAGGCAGTACGTTGCTTCGCCCCATCAAACCGATTCTCTTTAATGCGGCGATCTTAGGAATGGCGGCAGATGTATACAATGAAGCTGGGCAAAGCGTGATGAATGAAGTAGGGGAGCTTGTGGTGAAAAAGCCATGGGTCGGCATGACATGTGGTTTTTGGAACGAACCGGAGCGTTATGAAGATACGTATTTCAAACGATTTGATGGTGTATGGACACACGGAGATTGGGTCATGCAAACAGAGGACGGAGAATTCCACATCACCGGCAGATCGGATGATGTCATTAATACAGCAGGGAAACGCATCGGGCCAGCTGAAATTGAATCCATCCTTACCTGGCATCCTGCCGTGCATGAAGCCGCTGTGATTGGGGTAAAGGATGAGGTGAAAGGGGAGGCGCTCGTCTGTTTCATCGTGACCAGTCCGCATGCTTTTGAAGAAGCTGCCCTTATCCAAGAGCTTTCAGCCCATGTTGGTTCACATGCCGGAAAAGCGCTCACACCAAAAGAAGTTCATCTCATTTCAGCTTTGCCGAAAACAAGGAATGGAAAAATCGTACGACGTTTACTTAAAGGGGCGTATGAAGATCAGCCTTCACCCGATCTATCTTCATTAGACAATCCAGATGTATATAAGAGTCTGACCGAATACTTGAATAAGAAACAGAAAAAATAAAAAAGACAGGATGGTTCCTGTCTTTTTTTATTGCACATGAAAATTCGTTCCATCTGTTGTCTCTTTCACAATCCCTGCCCGAATGACAAAATCGCCGAAATGTTCATTTTCTTCTCGTTCTTTTGCGTAGCGGGGGAGAATAGAGCCAAGTTCTTTTAGAATGTCTTCCTCACCCACATTTTCACGGTATAATTTACTTAATCTGCTGCCATCAAATGCGGCACCAAGATACATATTATACTTACCAGGTGATTTTCCGATAAATCCAATCTCTCCAAGCGCATGACGAGCACAGCCATTTGGACAACCAGTCATTCGAATGGTGATTTCTTTATCACTTAATCCGTTTTCTTCAACGATGTCTTCGATTTTATCAATCAATCGAGGAAGGTAGCGCTCTGCTTCAGCCATCGCTAAGCCGCAAGTTGGCAAAGATACACAAGCCATTGAGCTGCGGCGCAGGGCAGAGTGCTGCTGGCCGTCTGATAAACCAAACTTCTGAATGAGCTGTTCGATTTGTTTCTTTTTATGAGTTGTCACATTCCCAATGATTAAATTCTGATTGGCGGTTAAACGGAAGTCACCTGTATGAACTTTGGCGATTTCGCGGATGCCTGTCATCAGCGGATAATCATCATAATCTGTGATGCGTCCGCCTTCCACAAACATCGTATAATGCCATCTGCCATTGATGCCTTTTACCCAGCCATAACGGTCACCGTTATGATCAAAGTGATAATCCTTTGCCTCTAAAAGAGTAAACCCAAGACGGCGCTCAAGCTCTTCTTTTACATTCTCAAGACCAAGGCGGTCCACCGTATATTTAAAGCGGGCATTTTTTCGCACGGAACGGTTTCCGTAGTCACGCTGAATGGTGATGACTTGTTTGGCAATTTCTACGACCTGTTCAGGTGTACAAAAGCCGATGACCTTTGCAAGCTGCGGATAAGTCGCTGTATCACCATGCGTCATACCCATTCCGCCGCCAATTGCGACATTAAAACCGACCAGTTGATCGTTTTCGATAATGGCAATGAAGCCTAGATCCTGCGAAAAAACATCAATGTCATTAGCAGGAGGGACCGCCACACCAATTTTGAATTTCCTTGGCAAATAAAGCGGACCATACATCGGTTCAACTTCCGTATCTGGCGTTGCCGCAACCTTTTCCTCATCAAGCCAAATCTCATGATAGGCTCTTGTTTGTGGGAGCAGGTCATCACTTAATTTTTTCGCCAGCTCGTATACATCATGGTGCACTTCTGATTGATATGGGTTTGATGTACACATGACATTCCGGTTCACGTCGCCGCAAGCAGCAATTGTATCAAGCATAGTAGAATGAATGTCTTGAATGGTTTTTTTCATATTCCATTTTAAAATACCGTGAAGCTGAAAGGTTTCACGAGTAGTCAGCTTTAACGTACCGTTTCCGTATTTGTGAGCAAGCTCATCCATCACAAGCCACTGCTTAGATGTGGCGATTCCGCCAGGCAGACGGACACGCAGCATAAATTGATAGGCAGGCTCAAGCTTTTGTTTTTGTCGTTCATTTCTCAGATCACGATCGTCTTGTAAGTAGCTGCCGTGATGCTTCATCAGACGGTTGTCATCATCCGGAATTCCCGCTGAAATCGGATCAAGCATCACTTCTTTTAACGTACCCCGTAAATAATCACTTTTTTCTTTGATTTCCTCTACGTCGCTCGGAGGTCCATCCGGCGCTGTTAATGCTGTCTTCACCATGTAAGTAAAAGCTCCTTTCTTTCAAGCATCAAATCAATAAACGTCACGCTGATAGCGTTTTTGCTGCTGTAAGTTGGCAAGATAGCTTTCTGCTTTTTCTTTGCTCATCGCACCTTCTTCTTGAATGATGGATAGAAGGGTATTGTGAACATCATGCGCCATATGCTTTTCATCTCCGCAAATATACACGTAAGCACCTTGCTCAAGCCATTCAAATAATTCTTTGCTTTGTTTCTTCATTTGGTGCTGGACATATACTTTTTCCTCAGTATCTCTTGAAAAAGCCACGTCCATTTTCGTTAAGACGCCATCCTTTAACCACTTTTGCCATTCTGTTTGGTATAAGAAATCCGTCACAAAATGCTGATCACCGAAGAATAACCATGACTTTCCGTTTGCACCCAGTTCCTCACGTTCCTGCATAAATGAACGGAAAGGGGCGATGCCTGTGCCTGGTCCTACCATAATGATCGGTGCATCTGGATCTTGAGGAAGCTTAAAGTTTTGGTTGTGCTGAATATAAACAGGTAACGTATCACCTGGCTGCAGGCGCTCTGCACATAGAATCGAACAGACACCTTGGCGTTCTCTGCCGTGCGCATCATATCTGACAGCCCCTATCGTCAAATGAACCTCTTCGTCATTTGCTTTGAGACTGCTTGCAATGGAATAAAGGCGTGCAGGGATTTTTCTTAAAATGGACGTGAAATCTGCGGCGGTTCCTTCAAAAGGACCGAAATCACGAGCCGCATCTACTAGGTCCCGACCTGCGATATATTCTTTCAGTTTTTCTTCGTTTCCTTCTTCTAAAAGGGTATGCAAGGATTCGCTTTTTGTCAGTTCAGCGATCTTTTGAAGAAGTGGTTTTGTTAAAACCGTGATCTCAAAATGCGAGGTGAGTGCTTCTTTTAAAGGAAGAGTGTCTCCATTTTTATGAACGGTGACGGATTCTTCTGCATTCCACCCGCATGTTTGAATCAGTTCGTCGACAAGCGCAGGATCATTTGTCGGATAAATGCCAAGGCTGTCACCTGGCTCATACACGAGACCTGAACCTTCAAGCGAAAGCTCTAAGTGACGTGTTTCTTTATTAGATCCACGCCCATTTAAGTTGATATTTTCAAGAACTTCAGCATAAAAAGGATTCGTTCTTGAATATTCAGAAACGGCCGTACTGTTGGCTCCCGCTGATTCTTGCGGCAGTGATACAGCTTCACCTTCACTCAAAGAAGAGGCAACACCTTGAAGCCATTCTGAAAACGGCTCATCATAATCAAGGTCACAATCCACTCGGTCAAACAGGCGAGTACCGCCAAGTTCTTCGAAGCGTTCATCAAATTCTTTTCCTGTCTGACAGAAGAATTCGTATGAGCTGTCACCTAATGAAAGGACAGAAAAGCTTAAATGATCGAGCTTCGGCGCACGTCTGCCGTGAACATATTCATGGAACGAAAGGGCATTATCCGGCGGATCTCCTTCGCCATGTGTGCTGACAATGACCAGTAAATTGTTTATTTTTTTCAGATTATTCGGTTTAAAATCGGACATAGAAGAGAGCGTCACTTGAAAGCCTTTCTCTTCAAGATGCTGGGCTGTCTTTTTTGCTAACCCTTCGGAATTGCCTGTTTGCGACCCATAAAGCACGGTCACATCTTTGCTCACAGGCTGGGCAGATGCTGCGGCAGAAGGCGCCGGAGTGACAGCTTCTGAGCCGGCAAGCGTTGCCTGCGCTGATAAATAACCAGTAAGCCAAATTTTTTGCTGATCTGTTAAAGTCGGAAGCAGCTGATTGAGTAACTCTGCCTGCTCCTGGCTAAACGGACTGTTCAATACATGAAGTTGCAACAATATCCACCTCACAAGGAATATAAACATAGATTAATTCGATAGGAATTATATATATAGGTTCAATTTGAACTTTACCGAAAGTTTGCCATTAAGTAAAATATATAATATTGATTGTCATGATTAAGATTTCTAATGACAAAACACGGATGAATAGGGGAGAGGGCACAAAAAAAGGAAAACGGATCACCGTTTTCCTCTTTTTCGCCTGACTTACGCCGTTGGAAGCCCCATCACAGCTTTCACTTCTAAATATTCCTCGATACCGAAGTCTCCCCATTCTCTTCCGATACCTGATTGCTTAAAGCCTCCAAATGGGGCAAAGTAATCTGTTTCTGCATTGTTAATGGTGATTTGACCGGCACGAATATGTTCAGCGACATATTTTAATGTTTTTTCATCTTGACCAACAACATACCCAGCAAGACCATACACTGTATCGTTGGCGATCTCAAGGGCATGATCGAGGTCTTGATACGTGATCACACTCATGACTGGCCCAAAGATTTCTTCTTGTGCAATGGTCATATCATTTTTCACATTGGTGAAAATGGTATGCTTGGCGAAATATCCTTTATCGATTCCGTCTGGCTTTCCAGTTCCCCCAGCAAGAAGGGTAGCACCTTCTTCGATTCCTTTTTCAATATAAGATTGCACCGTATCCCACTGCTTTTTAGAAACAAGCGGGCCAGTAGCGTGATCTTCTCTCGGATCACCAACTGTAAACTTCGGCAGGGCGTTCAGCAGCGCTTTTTCAAACTTGTCTTTCATTGATTCTGGAATCAGCACACGTGTAGCTGCAGAGCATACTTGACCTGTGTTCATTGCAATATGATGAATAGCTGTTTCTGCTGCTTCGTCCACATCTGCATCGTCTAAGACGATAAGAGGGGATTTTCCGCCAAGCTCAAGTGCTACTTTCTTCACATTGTCCGCTGCGTTTTCCATAATTTTAGAGCCGACGGCACCTGATCCTGTAAATGAAACGAAGTCAATATCAGGATGTGAGCTAATGCCGTCACCAATCACGTCACCCGTTCCGTTTACTAAGTTGAAGACTCCTTTCGGTACACCTGCTTCATCAATAATGTCTGCAAGAATCATCGCAGCAAAAGGGGTAATTTCCGCTGGTTTTAAGACAACTGTTGAGCCTGCCGCAATGGCACCCGCAATTTTAAGAGATGTCTGATTCGTCGGGAAGTTCCACGGTGTAATCAATCCACTGACACCAATCGCCTCTTTTATAATCGTATGTCCACCGCGGTCTTCGGTAAATGTATAAGATTTCAGTGCTTCCGCTGCTTTAGAAAAATGTTCATAACCCATTTTGTAATGAACTTCTTCGGACACTTTCAGCGGTGCACCAAGCTCTTTTGTCATCACTTCTACAAGTTCATCCTTGCGTTTTTCGTACCCGCGCACAATGTTTTCCAGCATTTCTACTCGTTCATTTCGAGATGTTTTTGAGAAAGAAGGGAAGGCGGCTCGAGCTGCTTTGACAGCTTGATCTAAATCTTCTTTCGTTCCTAAACTAATGGTGCCAATGACTTCCTCTGTCGCAGGGTTAATGACCTCCGTCGTTTCGTTTCCTGTTGATGCGACCCATTCTCCATTAATAAAGTGTTTCTCTTGATTTCTCATTCTGACATGTCTCCTTTTTATATGTGATTCAATCCAATATTCTGTTTTCAGCTCATATAAAACTGTACCCACTGTGAAAAATCTAAAACGGAGAAACTGCATGAGAAAAAGTTTCTGATATAATACGCAAAGTGGGACATATGTCCTTTTCAACATGAGGGCATCTATCATTTAATGAAACTAGACTGAAAAAAGAAGGAGCTTTTGAACGAATGAAAGGTGTTATTTTTGCATTATTAGGAGGCGCTTGTATTACACTGCAAGGCGTAGCCAACGCCAGAATTAGTCAAGATATCGGGACGTGGCAGGCGGCAACGATCACGCAGCTGACAGGGTTTATCATCTCTCTCACCATTTTACTCATCGTACGGGATGGCCACTTTAAGGAATACAAAAAAGTGCAGCCTCTTTATTTAATTGGAGGTGCATTTGCAGCCATTATTATCTTTAATGAGGTCACTGCCATTCAAATCATTGGTGTGACACTCACCATCGCTGCTTTACTTATCGCACAGCTTGCGTTTACCTTTGCCATCGATGCAAAAGGATGGTTTGGTGTTCAGAAGAAAAAAATGAAATGGCCCCATTATGCAGGCATCTTTTTAATGATTGCAGGCGTCATCATCTTAAAACTATAAAGGAGGGCATCAGATGGAGGAGCTGCATGATGAATCTCTTTTTTCCTCTTATATGAAGACGCATCAGTTACAGAATGTCTTTCATCAAAAACTCATCTCACATGTGAGCTTGTGGCGCTATCAGCAAGGTGAGCTGATTTGTTCAAAAGGGGATAAAAGGGAGTATATGTACTTGCTGGTGAAAGGAAAATTAAAGATTTTCACCACCACAAAGGAAGGAAAAACATTTATTCTTTGCTTTAAAAACCCTCTTGAAGCGATTGGAGATATTGAATACGTTCAGCAGACAGATATGGTCAATACAGTTGAAGCCGTTACAGAAGTACATATGCTCAGGATTTCTCATCAAGCCCTCATGCGGCATGCAAAGGACGATCCTCGAGTTTTAACCTTTTTGCTCAAGGGCATCACAAACAAATTTTATACAAAATCAAATGATTTAAGCTTTCACCTTTTATACCCTGTAGAGGTCAGGCTTGCAAGCTATTTATTGTCTGTTTTAACAGGTGATGATGACGCGCACGCACGCACGCTTCGCCTCACGGATGCAGCGAGCTTAATTGGAACAAGCTACCGCCATATTAATCGGGTCATTCAGCAGTTCCAAGAAAAAGGGCTGATTGAAAGGCGAAGAGGAAAGATTACGATTTGTGATCAAAAAGGGCTTTTAGAAATAGCAGAACACAACATTTATGAATAGAAGAAACGAAGGGACTTATATATGATCATAGGAATAATATTAGCTGTCACTGCTGGGGCACTTGTCAGCTTACAAACCATTTTTAATAGTAAAGTCAATGAGCATACAGGCTCTTGGTCAACAACGACGCTAGTTCTAGGAATGGGCTTTATCGCTTCACTTCTGATGGGTCTTTTGTTAGAAGGAACCGGCATGTTTCAATTAAGGCATATGGAAGCCTGGTACTGGATAAGCGGAGCCATCGGGGTAGGCGTTGTCATCTGTCTTGTTCAGAGCATCAAACGTCTCGGTCCCACTTATGGAATCTCGATTGTTCTCACCTCCCAGCTAGGTTGTGCGCTTCTATTTGATTCGCTTGGCTGGCTTGGGTTAGAAAAAGTAACATTTTCTTTTACAAAATTATTAGGTGTACTTGTCATTGTGGCAGGAATCCTCGTATTTAAGTTAACCAAGCTTGAACCAATAGAAGAGGAGCAGTCCAGAGAAAAAGGGCTGCCACAAAAGTAGCTGCCCTTTTATTTAAATCAACCGCCGCCATAAAACCGTTATGGTAGATAAACCAGTTAAAAGGAGCCTTTTCATGAAAGGCTTTTTTTTCTGTCCATAGTCGCTTGCTTTATATTCTGTCCGATCTTTCGCTACGAGAACACTATAAGCGATTTTTCGTTCGATTGCTTCCGTCAGAGATAACGCAAATGGTGCACTATCAATCACCAAAATCGATTCAGTATTTAAAAAGCTGGATCTTGCATCTAGATTATATGTTCCAATAATACTTAAGTTATCATCAATGACCATTGATTTGGCGTGAATTGAATACGGACCTTGATATTCATACAAATGAACACCCGTTTTCATGAGTTCCTTTTTCGTGCTTAAATATCCTGCAAATGCTAAAGGGTTTGGTGTCGCTGTAAGAGAATTCGTCACGATCGTCGTTTGAATATCACTTGGTAATGGCGTGAGTCCGTCTTTCATTGGCCGTGTCGGTATGACATAAGGCGTCTGGATAAGAACCGAACGCTTTGACCGCTGTGCGAGATCGTTTAACTTTTTCAAGACGAGCGGACGTTTATTTAAGCGTTCCACTGGATTTGTGAAAAATGCAATCTGTTTTGCACGAATGGCGTCTTTTGCCCAATCATATGTGGACGTGACAAAAGGTTCTTTTGTACGAATGGCTTCCTGATAAGATCGAAGCAGCTGTTTTCTTAGCTTTTTTCCTTTTTTCGCTTTTGCCTTGGAAAATACATCTTTCGTTCTTTTCGTAAAATCATGATTCCACAAATAAACGAAATACTGTTCCATTTCATCTAATACTTTCCCCTTTTTGGCGTTGTAAAGCAGCACATCTCGGTCATATGCAAAGTCTTTCGGCGGCTGATCTGCAAAGTATTTATCACCAATATTTCTGCCGCCCATGACAGCGACCCTGCCATCTGCCAAAAGAAGCTTATCGTGAAGGCGGTTATGCCACGTCCATGGCTTGAACAAACGAAAAGGCTCATAAAAACGAATGGCCATATTCGGATGATTCGCCACAGCATAACGCAAATGCTTCAGCGGTCCACGCAGGCTATGGCAAATGCCATCTAACAACAGCTGAACTTTTACTCCTCGATCAGCCGCTTCAATTAAAGCACCAAGCACCCATTCGGCGGTTTTTCCTTTTTGAATGGAATAATAACTCAAACGAATGTTCTTTTTAGCCTCTCGAATCATTTGAACTCTCACTTGACCTGATTCAAACCCGTCATCAAGCAGCATGACTTGATTTATGCCTTGGTCGTCTCCTGAGATAGAAGAGGCTTTATAGATGCAATGTTCTTTACATGTTTTTTGAAACGGTAAATAAAACAAGACAAATGCGGTCAAAAATACATACACCACATATAAAAGGATCAGAAAAAACAAGAATTGAAGCACAGTGATCAACTCCTTTCACACAAACCGTTCTTTTTCTTAGTTTATGTTAAAAACAAAATTTCACTCATCCAGCTTTTCAATGAAAAATACAGGATAAAAGAATCACCTTGTTTTCATAGGGCATTTAATTATAGTATGAAATGAGTAAGGGGGAATCGCATTGAATGAACCATTATTTAATATACCAAGTGATGTGTATCAAATGTTAAGTGAAACAGAACGTTATTTACTGCATTATATTCACCAGCATTTAGAGGATATCTCCACCTTATCCATCGTCACATTAAGTGAAAGAGCCAACGTGTCGACAGCGACCATTGTCAGACTGATGAAGAAAATCGGATACAATGGCTATACATCCTTTAAATATCGATTGAAGCAAGAAAAGAAAATGACAGATGATAGTGATCAACTAAAAAATATTGACGAAGACATCAAACTAGCCATTCGAAAAAATGAAGAAGAGGTCTTAAAGACGATTCAACTGCAAAGTATTGGGCAAATTGAAGATGCGGTTCAAAAGATCCATGATGCGGACAAAATTTATATTTTTGGCAGAGGCTTTTCAGAGATGATCGCTAAAGAGATGACCATCAAATTGCAGCTCATCGGAAAAACATGCGAGGTACATGACGACCCGAATATCATTCGGCTCAAATCGCGTGACATTGATAAAAACGAACTTGCCATCTTTGTTTCATTAAATGGAGAAACGTCAGAACTAGTGGAAGCCTGCCAAAACCTCAGTATGAAGCAGGTCACGACCATTACAGTCACAACTAGAATTGATTCTACATTAAGTAAAATATCAGATATGACACTCGTCGGATATAAAGGGGAACAATCATTCTTCCCAGATTATGAAGTCAGGTCCCGCCTGTCGCTTCATGTCATTGCCCGCATTTTACTAGACGCCTATGTGATTCGGATGAAATAAACACTCAAAAAGCCTTCCACACTTTATGATGGGAGGCTTTTTACCGTGAAAACCTTTACACAATCTGAAAACATTTTCACTGAATCGTATGAGATACTTTCTTTAGAGAAAAGAAAGAAGGTGAAACCAATTGATTTATACCTGCACCTTAAATCCTGCTATTGACCTATATATTGCATTAAAAGAAATGCGGGCAGATACAGTCAACCGCACTGAAGATGAGGATTATCAGCCGAATGGAAAAGGTGTTAATGTGTCCATTATGCTAAAGAAATATGGCTTCACCAGCACTGCATTAGGATTTATTGCTGGGTTTTCAGGTTCATATATTGAACAATCGTTAAAAGATCTCTCCATTCAAACTGATTTTATCCCAGTGGATGGGATTACACGCATTAATGTATTTATTAACACAACGGAAGAATACAAGCTTGTGAATCAAGGACCTGCTATTGAGGCAAAAGCGCTTGATGCGTTTCGCGAAAAAATCTCGACCATTCCAAAAGGCAGCATCTTCATTATGTCAGGCAGTCTGCCTAAAGGCGTTCCTGCTAGCATTTTCTCAGAGATAGCCGCTATTTGTCATCAAAACAACGTGAAATTTATTTTAGACACAAGCTCTAAAGCGGTTTTAGAAACACTTCAATACAAACCATATTTACTAAAACCAAATGAAGAAGAGATTGCCGCATTTTTTGGGAAAACCCACCGTTTATCAGAAACAGAACTCGTTGAATCAGGACGAAAGCTGATCGAGATGGGTGCAGAGCAAGTACTCATTTCCCGAGGAGGGGAAGGTGCACTATTCCTTACAAACGAAGCCGTATTAAAAGGAAATGCACCAATAGGAACGGTCATAAACACGGCTTGTTCTGGTGATGCCATGCTCGCTGCATTCCTAAGTAAACAGCTGGAAGGACAACCTCATGAAGAATGCTTACGATACGGCATTGCAACAGGGGCATCTACCGCCTTTTCAAAAGGGTTAAGTGATTTACATGACATTGATTCATTAATTGAACAAATACACATTCAGAACATATAAGGGGGAGTTCACATGAGCCGCAAGAAAATTGTCGCTGCCACTGGCTGTCCAACAGGCATTGCGCACACATTTATGGCAGCTGAGGCATTAAAAATCGCAGCTGAGCAATTAGGGGTCGACATCAAAGTTGAAACGCATGGTCAAGTAGGAATTGAAAACGCTTTAACGGATCAAGACATTTTGGAGGCCGATGGGGTCATTGTCGCTGCTGACAAAGATGTGAATACAGATCGTTTTCACGGCAAACCACTCATTGAAGTGCCTGTAGCAAAGGGAATTCGCACACCAAATGAACTGATTCAAGGCATTATCAATGGAGAAGCCCCCGTTCATCAAGTGAAAGGAAGAGCTTCTGGAACAGAAAAAACATCTGCGCCTTCATCAGCTCAACAAAAGTCAGCGAATAAGTGGATACACACCATCTACAAACATTTAATGAACGGTGTATCACACATGCTTCCATTTGTTGTTGGGGGCGGTGTCTTAATTGCTTTATCTTTTCTATTCGGTATTTACTCAGCTGATCCTCAGCATGAAACGTATCATCCGTTTGCTGCCTACTTGAAAAACATTGGCGGACTCGGCTTTAGCTTAATGGTGCCTATTTTAGCAGCATTTATCGCTGATTCAATCGCGAAACGCCCAGGGATGGTTGTCGGATTTATCGGTGGCTTGCTTGCAAACGATGGAGGCGCTGGATTCTTAGGTGGTATTATCGCAGGTTTTGCAGCAGGGTATATCATCGTACTTCTTCAATTCCTGCTTCAAAAATTACCAGCATCACTTGACGGATTAAAATCAATTTTCATCTATCCTGTCATTGGTATTTTCTTAATTGGGGCTGTCATGACCCCGCTATTAGTTCCAATTACAGGGCTAAATAATTCATTAATGGATTTTCTCTCATCAGTTCAATCCACAAATCCATTGCTTTTAGGTTTAATTGTTGGAGCCATGTGTGGATTTGATATGGGAGGACCTTTTAACAAAGCAGCCTATGTCACAGGAACGGCTTTACTCGCAGAAGGTAACCTTTACTTCATGGCAGGGGTGTCAGCAGCATGTATCACACCGCCGCTTATCATTGCGATTGCCACAACGATTTTCCGAAAACATTTTACACCACAAGAACGAAATGCTGGGATGATCAACTATATTCTCGGAGCGACTCATATTACCGAAGGAGCCATTCCATTTGCAGCAAAAAACCCAGTCGTTGTCCTGCCAATTATCATGTTTGGTTCCGCCATCTCTGCTATATTGACGTATCTCTTTGGCGTACAGGTTCCAGCTCCACACGGTGGATTCCTTGTCCTTCCAGTCGTCACAGGCGCATTTCAGTGGGTGCTTTCCATACTCATCGGTTCACTTGTAGGTGCGATTTTATACGGGCTTTACCGCAAGAAAATAGACAAACCCGCAGTTTAATAGGGAGGAAGAGAAATGATGGAACATATTTATATGAATCTACATGAAACCGCTTCTTCACAGGCTGGCGTTTTCGCAGCCATAGCTGACATTGCCTCTAAAGCAGGGATTTGTACATCTCCTGAGGCTGTCAAAAAAGGACTAGCTGAAAGAGAAGCTCTTAGTACAACCGGCTTTCAAGATGGATTTGCCATTCCGCATACACAGTCAGACACCATCACAAAACCGGCACTCGTCATCGTCCGCACAGAAACCGGAATCGAATGGGACGCTTTTGATGGAAAGCCTTGCTTTTTCTTCTTATCCTTACTCATTCCAAAAAGTGAAGCAGGAACCACTCACTTACAAGCACTTTCTGCTCTTTCACGCGGATTAATGGATGAAACGAAACGGCAAAAACTGCTCGAAACAAGAACAAATGAAGAAATGCTCGCTGTATTAAAAACAGATATTTTGACGAGAGAGGATGTTTGACCATGCCTTTACTTTCCACAACACCTATGCTTGAAGCAGCAAAAAAAGAAAAATACGGAATTGTCGCATTCAATGTACATTCCTTTGATAGTATTTACTGGGTACTCGAAACGGCAGCTGAATTAAAATCACCTGTCATTTTGCAAACAACGGTTGGCACGGTCCAATCGCTTGGCGCAAAAGCCATTGCAGATACAGTAAAGGCGGCAGCTGATCAATACCAAATACCAATCGGCCTTCATCTCGATCATTGCACTGATTTTGATGTGATTCTTACTTGTATACGAGCGGGATATACATCCGTGATGATCGATGCTTCCATGCATTCATATGAAGAAAATGTACGCCGCACAAAAGAAGTGGTGGACCTTGCCTTAAAAGTAGGTGTGAATGTAGAAGCCGAGTTAGGCAAGGTAGGCGGGGTAGAAGATGATATTGTCGTGGATGAAAAAGATGCTCAAAAAGCCATTCCATCAGAATGCCGTCAATTTGTAGAAGATACTAGTGTACCTACTTTAGCACCTGCGATCGGCACGGCCCACGGCATTTATAAAGGGGTGCCGGATATCGACTTTGACCGCATTGAACAAATTGCAGCGCTTGTCGATGTGCCGCTTGTCCTTCATGGTGGTTCAGCTGTACCAGATGAGGATGTCAAAAGATGTGTCGCACTCGGTATGGCAAAGGTCAATGTGTCCACTGAACTGAAAAATGCATACTCTGAAGCGATTCGTGATCATTTCTCAAACGAACCTGAAAGCTTAGATCCGCGTATGTATTTACAAAAAGCAAAACAAGCAGCCAAAGACATGGTCACATCTAAAATAAAGATCGTTGGCAGCGAAGGAAAAGCCCAACTTTTATATCAATAAGATGAAAAAAAGCAGAGCCGCATCGCTCTGCTTTTTTCACATTATTCGTTTTCTTTCATTTCATTTGATGTACGTACTCGTGCATTTCCCATAAATACGACCGTAATCGCCGCAAGTGCAATCGGGAATAAAGCAATCATAAATACATACGTAATACTTTGTGACATCGCATCAATCACTTTATTTAAAATATCAGGCGGAATTTGTGAGCGTGCCCCCTCTTGGAAAATGGCTTGTGGATCACCAACTTGAGAAGAAGCTCCTTTCATTCCGCTAAAAGCATCTGCTAAACGATTTGTTAGGACATTGGTTTGAATCGTTCCAAAAATCGTCACGCCTAAAGTCATCCCAAGTGATCTCATGAACGAATTGGTAGAATTAGCACTGCCGCGGTAGCGCGGAGAGAGATCATTCATTGAAGCAGATGGCAGAAGGGAGAAGCTAAATCCAACGCCAAAACCTGAAATCATCATAAAGAGCGTAAGCCACAATCTTGCTGTATCAGGCGACATATTGGCAAGCAGCAGCATCCCAGCAAAAAATGAAATCACAGAGATGGTCATTAATCGTCTAAAAGGTACTTTCGTCTGCATCGTTCCGCCAATCATACTGCCAATCACGGACCCAATCATCATCGGTGTTAAAATAAACCCAGCACTTGTTGCAGATTCACCGTACACTGCCTGGATGAAGATAGGAATAAAGACAGCTAGAATAATAAACGTCCCGCCATATAAAAACGCCAAAATTTGAGATGTCGCAAACAAACGATTTTTAAACATCCAAAATGAAATGATCGGTTCTTCTGCCTTCCGTTCAACAATGAAGAAGATGGTGCCAAAGACAACAAACACAGCAAATAGTGTCAAGATTTGAACAGAATCCCACGCATACGATTTACCGCCAAGCTCAAGGGCGAACATTAAACTGACAACCGCAACGACAAGTGTAATGGCACCTGACCAGTCAATTTTCTGCTTACGATGCTCGAGCGATTCTTGATAAAATTTGGCGATCAAGAACACACTGACAATACCGATTGGTACGTTAATATAAAACACCCAATGCCAGCCGATCGAATCCGTAATAATTGCTCCTAACAGCGGTCCTAATACACTGGATAGACCAAAAACTGCACCAAACATACCGGACATTTTCCCGCGCTTTTCTGGCGGGAAGATATCAAAGATAATCGTGAAAGCGATCGGAAGAAGAGCACCGCCTCCAAGTCCTTGAATCGCACGGTAAATAATGAGCTGATCCATTGTTTGTGCGATGCCGCACAGCGCAGATCCAATTAAAAAGAAAATAAGTCCAAACAGAAAAAAACGCTTTCGACCATACATATCTGAAAGCTTTCCATAAATCGGCATACCGGCCATCACTGCCACCATATAAGAAGCAGTCACCCAAGCAAATTTATCAAAACTGCCCAAATCGGCGACGATGCTTCCCATTGCTGTTGCGACAATGGTGTTGTCCATCGCTGCCATAAAAATCCCTAACAGCAAACCGATGACAACAAAGCGAGTGGATGCCTTGCCTTTATGATCCACGTTATTCATTTCATTTACCTCCTGCTTACGTTCTCTTCACTTTTTTGCTATGATCAAGTTAATTATAAAGTAAGAGAACATTTATCTTGATGATCAAGATAAATTGATTTTAAAGGGAGGAGAACAAGTTGTCAACAAAGAACGAGGCAGAAGATCGAGCGGACCAGATCATACATACGATGAGACGCCTTGCTACACGAACAGTCCTATTTCACCAAGCAGCCGCTCAATCGCTCGGCCTTTTCCCAACAGATCTCAAATCAGCAGATTTGTTAAACGAACTTGGACCACTCACAGCAGGTGAATTAAGTGAAAAAACCGGTCTTAGCTCAGGTGCGGTCACCGCTCTCATTGACCGGTTAGAAAAAGCAGGCTACGTCAAAAGGGAGAAGGACCCAAAAGACAAGCGAAGGGTCATCATTGTTCCATTAACGGCTGGGAAATCACAAGTGAAGGAACTCTTTCTATCTTTATCGGCATCCACCAAAAAACTCACAAATGAATACAAGCCTGAAGAATTGGATTTAATCATTCAATTTATTACCGAAGCAGCTGAGGTCATGGATCAAGAGCTGCAATTGCTTAAGTCTAAGTCTTAAGAGAGCACAATGTTAAGGGGGTGCTTTTCTTTGAAAAATAAAATAGCGAGGATATGCTTCTGATCATTTACATATTAAGTACTGTTTTTGTATCTTTATTCCTATTTAATGACAAACTTCGTGTTGGTAAAATTGACCTCGTCAATGAATAGGAAGGAGTGAATTCTTCTGGGCAAGATACTTGATGCAAAAGCACTAACCAGTGCCATGGATACAAGGGCAAAACACTACCAGGAACTACGAGAACAAATGGTCGATTTAAAAAAGGCACTTCAAGGTGTTGCCAACCTCGGTGACGACTTCACTGGAAAAGGTGCCGATAACATTAAAAGCTTCTACAAAGAACTCGCCGGAAATGTGGACATGTTTATTAGCTTCATTGATAAACAAAAAGCCTTTCATGAAGGTGTTTCTGGGACACTTGATGATACAAATTTCGGCGGCGACACCTTTGTAGAAGAACACTTTTTAGACAACGCTGTACATATGGGAATCAAGAATGCCAAAAGCATCGTGAAGGATCAAAAAAAGGCACTCAAAACGATTTTTCAAGATATTGATGACCTCATTTCTCTGGATGTATTTGATAGTAAAACCTTTGACGAAAAAATTGCAGATGCGGAAGATGAACGGAAGAAAACGGTTAAAGATTTAATAGAACTTGATCAAAATCTAAAAGATGAATATGCTTTGTCAGAGACTGAGGAGAAGGCTACAATGGCATTGTACGCAGAAATGATCAATGCCACAAATGACGGAAAGTCCATTTCGCCTATGAATTTTGACAAGAAAGCGTATCAAAATAGCGAAATCTACAAGGCAAAAAGCGATATTGAGAAGCAAACTTCTGAATATCTAAAAATCAAAAAAGATCAAGAAGAAGCTCGCAAGATTGCAAAGGAACAAGAAGCGCTCGCCAACCGTCCGTGGTATGAAAAAGCTCTTGATTACGGAGGAAATATCGTCAATGAACTGACAGGCGTGAACGATGCAAAACGTGCCGCAACAGGTGTCGATCCGATCACAGGTGAAGAACTCACCGCAGGCCAGCGAGTCGCCGCAGGCGGCATGGCAGCAGCAGGATACATCCCAATCGTCGGTTGGGCAGGACGTATTTTCAAAGGCGGAAAAGCCGTCTATAAAACAACTCAAGCCACGTCAGCCGCAGTCAGGGCAGTGGACATTTACAAGACGTCACAAAAATCCTTTGACGCCCTGAAAACATCTCAAAAAGGTTTATATGGCCTCACCGCCACAAACGGCTTCAGCGAAGCAATTACAGGTCGAGACATGTTTGGAAACAAAGTCTCGAAAGAACAGCAGGAAGCGAGTATGAATGCGGCTCTGGGGATGCTTTTACCGTTTGGGGCAAAAGGGTTTCATGGGAAGATAGGGTTAAGTTCTCAAAGTCCAGAAGGATTTAATCGAAAAAGGGCTTTGCGACACGCTAAGGATTTAGGGGGGATACCTAGATCTCAACAACCTACTCGTCAATGGCAAGTAGGAGATAATGTTTTTAAGAAAGGGCAAGAACATCGTAATTATGAGTACAGTTCTAACCATACTCACCATGGTCGGTACTATGAATTTGATACCCCAAAAGGAAAAAGAGTTATAGTACAACATACTAATGATGGAAAATTACACACTCATGCAGGGAAACCAAAAGAGGGTGCCGATCCATTTAATTATGATTTTAAAAAAGAAAGATATTCAAATATATATGGACCAAATGGTGATCACCATATCTATTATAATGAATAACGAGGAATGAAAAAATGGTATATAAAAATGAAAAAATACAGAAAAAAATTGCTTTGATGAATGCTAAAAAGAAAATACAACAATTAGCATATATTGAGGTAATTGATTTTGAAGATGATGCTTCTCAATGGCTAAAATTATGTGAAACAGTATTAAAACAATTTCGTCAAATAGATTCAACACCTTCCGAAATATTAACAAATACAGACAAAGACTCGATTATGACTTGGTTAAAAAATTCATTAGATTTTCTCAAAGAGAAAAAAGAATGGTTTATTTTAATTGAAAATGACCCTTTTCCTGTTTGGGCAAATGTAAAAGCTTTAGATTTCGATAAGGCAATTGAAGAAATTTGGCTATTTTCAGAGAATCATAGCATCATTGTAGCAGATAAAATAACAGGTAAAATTGCTCAAATATTTTCAGAAGAAAAACACTTTGAACTTCATATTGGAAACTGCGCAATTTAATTGTAAGCAAGATTAATTAATCAAAGAGCAGAGCCACAACCTGAAATCTCTCGTTTGACATTAATTAGGTTAGCAAACACCACTACATTGTTTTCTATGAGATGAAGGTTTTTAAATTCGACTATTTAAACTGATAATTTTAATTATGATAGGTGATTCAATGAATGAGAGCTCCAGTTATTTAAAGAAGTTAAAAGATTTTTTAGGTGGTTCATTTCATCAGGATATCGTGTCACCAGAAGAAGCGTTAGATGAGTTTATTCATGAAGCTAGCAAAGAATGTCTGCTGTCCACTATAAAGGATTGTCAGGATTTTTCGAATAGTCCTTTAACAATACAGGAAAAAGAAAGCTTTATCGAAAATAATGCAGAAATCTACTTTCCGGCGATCTCATTAAATCCTCTACAGTGGTTTGATAAAGTAATAGAGGAAATGAAAGAAGCAGTGAAAATGAAGTAACAAAATGAATCTTGATTGTCTTTATGCCTTTTAAGGTTTTTGTGTTTGTTGCGCTTCAAACCGAATAAAACCGAAACAAAGGCTATTGGCCCTGTGATGAATGTCCGTTTTATGCAGTATATATGGGTGAATCAAGAACGCGAAAGGCATTGAGAAATATTAAAATATAGGCATTCAAAAAGATTTACCAGGACATTCATGACCTCATTCCTTTCATAATAAAAGAAGACAAAGAACTCTTTGGATATAAGTTTAAAAGCACACTCATACGGGTGTGCTTTTTTGACGAAAAAACAGCACCCAAAAGCTGCACAGCATTTACTGAAGACATTTGGACTTCTTTGACGCATGGGAGTTGATTAGACTTATAACCAAAGGGAAGAAGGGAGGGATTCCAACTGCACTTAACCAAGAGGGGCACGACTTTATTATCGATGCTGCTTCACACGACCACTTATCTATCAATTGAAGATTTACAGAATCGACTGAATGTCTCTACTCGAACGGTCTACGCTGAAATCAAACGAATGAATAGTTGGCTGGAAACCCATCAGCTTAGTGGCGTCCAGCGAAAAGATCAACGAGGCTACTATTTAAATCCACACGAGAAAGAAGTCATTATCGAAAAAGCTGACACTGTTCTTGTCGGTCATGACTATGAACCATGTGTAAAAGAAAGACGTGCCATCTTGCTCCTTTCCATTGCATGCAGTGAGAAGCATCTAAAAATTGATGATTTTATGGAGATGACGAAGGTAAGCCGCAATACACTGCTTGAAGATATGAAACAACTAAAAGAAGCACTTTCAAAACAGCAGCTTACACTTCATTATCAGGCGGCCAGTGGCTATTTAATTTCAGGAGAAGAAAGAACAATTCGGTTGGCGCTGAAACCTTATATTCATTTCATTCGCAACATGATAAAAAATGAAAAAACATTTCCATCGGTTTGGTTAAAGGGTCCTATCTCATATAAGAGAATACATGCTCTCCTTCAACAGTCCGAACAAGATCTGAAGCTTGAGTTTGCAGATGACATGCTGGATCAGCTGTCTATGGATCTCTTTTTCTACTTTAAACGGATGAAGCTAGGACGTGCTGTACACATTTCAACAGAAGAAAAACGGACACTGCAGGAAACAGATGAATGCTTGGCTGCTATTCGTTTCATGGCGCAAATTCAAAAAGAAACCAGTCTTTTGGTTCATGATGATGAAATCTATTTTCTTAGTACGCTATGGCTCAGTGCCAAAAAACAAAAACTTCCAACAAGTCAAAAACCAGAAGAACATCTCATTCGAACCATTGCGAGACAAATGATCATTGACTTTCAGCGTTATGCGTGTATTTCCTTCCAGGAAGTAGAAGTCTTGGAACAAAACTTAACCATGCATTTAATTCCGGCCTATTATAGGCTCATCTATCACATTGATATCATCAATGAATTAACAGATTCCATGAAACATGCACAGCCAGAGGTGTTTGACATCACGCAAAAGGTTGCTTGTCATTTAGAGAAGGCGGCCTGTTCAAAGATGAGCGATCATGAAATTGCCTATGTGGCGATGCATTTTGGCGGCTGGATGAGAAGAGAAGGGATTTCGTCGATTGCGAAACGTTCTGTTTACATTGTCTGCGGAGAAGGAATTGGCACAAGTCACATGCTGAAAACGCAGCTTCTTGAATTAATCGGTTACATCGACATACGCGGACTGTTATCAAAACGTTCATATGAAGAATTAACATCCATTGATGCCGACTTTGTTGTGTCAACGACACCTATTTCGTTTAAAGGAAAACCTGTTCATCTCGTTCACCCTATTCTCACTGCTTATGAGAAAAAAACATTGCTTCAATATGGAGAAGGCTCAGAACCTAAGCTTGATGAGCACCATGTGAATGCTTTATTCAATATCATTCAGCAGCATACCATCGTTCAAAATGAAAAAGCATTGCTTCATGACTTGAAGGAGCTGCTTCATTCCACATATGTATCACACCAGAAAGGGTGGAAACCAGTGTTAAACGATTTATTAACAGAAGAAACCATTCAGCTCCAGCAAACAGCAGACACATGGCAGGAGGCCATTACAAAAGCAGCGCAGCCTTTGCTTGATCAACAAGCGATTCAGGAAAGTTATGTGAAAGCGATGATCCAGTCTGTTCATCAAAATGGCCCTTATATTGTGATTGCGCCACAAGTGGCGATTCCGCATGCCAGGCCAGAGGATGGCGTGAACAAATTAAGCATGTCACTTATGTCATGTCATCAGCCCGTTTTCTTTTCAAAGGATGGAAAAAAGCAAGTTCGGCTCATCATTGTATTAGCTGCCATTGACAGTATGACCCACCTGAAAGCACTCAAACAGCTGACGATGCTGTTAAGTGAAGAAAAACGGGTGAGACAATTGATTGAAGCAGAGAAATTAGCAACCATCCAACAACTAATCAATCAATTTTCACAAGTATAAAGGAGGAAAAAGAGGATGAAAAAAATTCTAGTTGTATGCGGAAACGGTTTAGGAAGCAGCTTTATTGTTGAAATGAATGTCAAAAAGGCTTTAGAAGAATTAGGACTTTTAGCGGAAGTGGACCACACCGATCTCAGTACAAGCAAAAATGAACAAGCAGACCTCTATATCGGCGCAACAGACATTATCGATCAGCTGGATGACGGCACAAGAAAGGTCGCTGGATTAAATAACTTGTTAGACCAGGAAGCCATTAAAGACGTCCTTCGCAAACACATATAATCGACGAAAAAGGGGGATTCACATCATGATAGAACTGATCATGAACGATATATTGGGCACACCCGCAATTCTCATCGGTTTGTTTGCACTGGCTGGTTTACTTTTGCAGAAAAAGTCAGCTGCCGATACTGTATCAGGCACCTTAAAAACAACAATGGGTTTTTTAATATTAGGAGCGGGCGCCACAGTCGTATCTGATTCACTTGGGGTTTTCAGGAAGATGTTTGAAGCAGCGTTTCACATTCAAGGGGTTGTCCCAAATACAGATGCCATGGCGGCCATCGCCCAAAAGGAATTCGGTACACAGACAGCGCTCATTATGATTTTTGGTATGGTGGTCAATTTGCTTTTGGCAAAATTCACACCCTTTAAATACGTCTTTTTAACTGGGCATCATACGCTATATATGGCGGCTATGCTTGCAGTCGTTCTGTCAACAGCCGGCATGCAAGGAACGCTGCTGATCACCATTGGTTCAATCGTATTAGGTGCAGCGATGGTCATTGCTCCCGCAATCCTTCAGCCGTTTACAAGGAAAGTCACTGGAAGTGATGATCTGGCACTCGGTCATTTCAGTACGTTCGGCTATTTTACAGCGGGAATGATCGGCAAATGGGTCGGGCGCCCAGAGAAATCAACGGAAACCATTCAAGTGCCTAAATCACTCGGTTTTCTAAGAGATACATCGGTGGCCATCTCCATTACGATGGCTTTGCTTTTCTTTGCGATTGCACCGTTTGCGGGAATTTCATATATAGAAAACATTAGTGGTGGTACGAACTTTGCTGTCTTCATTCTCATTCAGGCTATTACCTTTGCTGCTGGGGTGTACATTATTTTAGCAGGTGTACGGATGGCAATCGGGGAAATTGTGCCTGCTTTCAAAGGGATTGCCGATCGTTTCGTCAAAGGGGCAAAGCCGGCACTTGATGCGCCAACTGTTTTCCCATTTGCTCCAAATGCAGTGATCATCGGTTTTTTATGCAGTTTTGCTGGAGGCATCGTGTCTATTTTCCTTCTTCCTTTGTTTGGTTTAACTGTCATTGTTCCTGGACTTGTGCCGCACTTTTTCTGCGGTGCGACAGCGGGCGTATATGGCAATGCAACAGGGGGAGTGAGAGGTGCAGTCGCCGGTTCCTTTGTGAATGGAATACTCCTTTCATTTTTACCAGCTTGTTTACTTCCTGTGTTAGGCACTCTTGGCTTTGAAGGGACAACATTTGGCGATACAGACTTCGGTATCATCGGAATCTTGATTGGATTGATCAAATTTATATTTCATCTTTAAAAAGGAGGCATTTCAGGATGACAGCTATTTTCTCACCTTCATTGATGTGCATGGATTTAACGCACTTCCGTGAACAAATTCAGCTTCTGAACACAAGGGCAGATCGTTATCATGTCGACGTCATGGATGGTCATTATGTAAAAAATATGACCTTATCACCCTTTTTCATTGAACAACTTCGGAAACTGACAGACGTTCCGATTGATGTTCATCTAATGGCCGAACAGCCTCAGGAATTTTTAATTGATGCATGTATTGATGCAGGCGCAACGATGATTTGTTTACATCCAGAAGTGGTGCAAAGAGACGTTTTTCGAATCATTCGGCATATCCACGAAAGAAAGTGTGAGGTCGGCTTTGTTCTCAATCCCGCCACACCAGTTGCAGCATTAGATGCTTTTATTCATTTAATAGACCGGGTGACAATCATGACAATTGATCCAGGGTTTGCTGGTCAGCCTTTTATCAAAGAAATGCTTCCGAAAATGAAAGAGGTGAAAGAAATCAAAGAGAAGGGGGGATACTCATTTTCAATTGAGGTAGACGGCTCTTGTAATGAAAGCACGTTCCGATTGCTTGCTGAGGCAGGAAATGAAATTTACATCATCGGCACCTCAGGTTTATTTGGACTTCACGAAGAATTAGATAAAGCATGGGAAATAATGAAGCAATTGTTCGCAAAAGAAACAGCCACAATGAAATCACCTTAGTAAAAAAGAGGATGAAGCCCATCCTCTTTTTTACGCAATTTTACTAAACAAACTATCTCCTTATCAAAACATACTCAAAAACTTCATAAAAGCACAAATTTATAATTGAAAGCGCTTTATTTATGTGTTATTCTTCAAATATCTTTAGTAAACATTTAGTCAAAAATGATGAGGAGTTTGCCTATGACTACACTCAAAGATATTGCTCATGATGCAAAAGTATCCGTCTCTACTGTATCCCGTGTGTTAAATGGCGACCAAACGCTTGCCGTTTCACACGCAACAAGACAAAACATCCTCGACATAGCCAAGAAATTAAACTATACCCCAGTCAGAGCAAGAAAAGCCGACCAAGCAGAAGTAAAAAGCCCACCCGCATCCCCAGTCATCGGTGTCGTTGTCGCCCAATCCATTGACGAAGAATTAAATGATCCTTTTTTTTCATCGATTCGAAAAGGAATTGAAAAAGAATATGCCAAACAAGGTCTGTCCACTCTCCATACCTTTCGCCTAAGAAACATGGATAAAGGGGCGATACTAAAGGATATTGACGGTTTGATTGTCATTGGACGAATCAGCCCTGATACGGTTGAAAAAATGACAAACCGTATGGAACATATCGTTTTTATCAATCATTATGCGGATGAAGATTTGTATGATTGTGTACATGTGGATTTTGTCAGAGCGGCAGATCGTGCCATTCGTCATCTGCAATCTCTCGGCTATACACATCTAGGCTATATTGGCGGGAAAGAGAGGGAGCATTATTTCGAAGGAAATGCTGTGATTGAGGACGAAAGACAAACAACTTTTATCAAAAGAATGCAAGAAGCGGGAACTCTTCATATGAATGACATCCACATAGGCGAATATTCGATGCAAGAAGGCTACTCACTTATGCAAAAAGCCATTCAGAAAGGAAAGCTTCCAGAAGCCTTTTTTATCGGAAGTGACTCTATGGCAATAGGCGCTATGCGTGCGCTACATGAAGCCGGTCTTCGTGTACCTCAAGATGTCTCAATCGTGGGATTTAATGATATCGAAGCCGCTTCCTTTTCAAGCCCGCCGCTCACAACGGTCAAAGTATATACAGAAGAAATGGGGGAAGTAGGTCTAAAGCTTTTGCTTGAGCGGATAGAAGGCAGAAAGCTTCCTCTAAAAGTCGTCGTGCCAACAAAGCTCATGCAAAGAGGCAGCACATGCCCAATCCATGAAAGGGGGTGAATAAGCATTTCAGTAAACAAAAAAGAGACAAAAAAGCAGGAAGGGAGCTGCTGAGCATGATGGCCAGATCATGCTGAAAACAACGCAGTTTACCCAATTGCTCTCTTATCTCTTTGAAAAGAATAGAATTCCAGTATAATGGACTTCTTTTGTTTCCGCAACTGCATGAATTCTACCTATAATCGTCTGAATTTTCAGTGATCAAAAGGAGGAAACGATGAATAAAAAAAATTTGATGCTGTGTGTAGCTCTAGTTTTGTCGATAATCTTGTCTGCTTGTGGCAATAACGGTGCGTCTGAAGCAAACGGAAAAGTGACCTTGACTCTATTCTCTACAATGAGCAACAGCGGGGAGAGAAAAGCATTTGAAGAAGTGATCCGTGACTTTGAAAAAGAACATCAAAACATCCGAATTGATGCCAACTTCCCTGGCAACAGCTATGAAGATATGATACGCGTCAAAATGGGCGCAAACGACATGCCAGACCTATTTGATACACACGGCTGGGCCAAGCTGCGATATAGCGAATACGTGGCTGATCTAAAGGAGATGGACTGGGTAAAACAACTCGATCCTTCACTCGATCAAATTTTAAAAGACAAAGATGGCAAAGTCTATGCCTATCCGCTGAATCAAGCAAAAGACGGACTCAGCTTTAATGCCAATCTATTAAAAGAATATGGCATAAAAGTTCCTAAAACACTGAATGAACTGAAAAGTGCTTTACAGACTGTCAAAGAAAAAAGTAAAGGAGACGTTGTGCCGCTCTGGATCCCAGGAGGCGATAATTCTAATATTGCCCAAGTCTTTGATGAGCTGGCAACGCCTTTACTCATTACCGATCAAAAACATCAATACGGAAAAGACCTTGAAAATGGATCATTTGATTGGTCTCACTATACACCGCTTGCACAGTTTATGAAGGAGCTGAAAGATCAAGACCTTTTAAACAAAGATGTACTCACTGCGAAACTATCTCAAGCACCTGAGCTGATGGCACAAAACAAAATCGCTTTCACCTTTGTGGGAGGATCTTTAGGACCTGAGGCGACTGAACTCAATCAATCGATCAAAGTAGGTACCATGCCCGTACCAGCGATTCATGAAGGAGATGAGCAAAGCTGGATTGGCGGGGAACGCTTTACTGTTGCGGCATGGAAAGACTCCAAGCATCTAAAAGAAGCACAACAATTCATTGACTTTTTAGCAAAGCCTGAAAACGCAAAAAAAATCGCGGAGGGCACTTCCTCTGAAACGGCTTTAAAAGAAGTCAAAGCCAAAAACTATTACTCTACATTTTACGAGCAATATGAAGATATTAAGATTGAACCATATTTTGATCGGAAATACTTACCGAGCGGCATGTGGGCTGTCATGGCAACGACCGGTCAAGAATTATTAGCAGGCTCCATCACACCGGAACAACTATCGAAGAAAATGGAAGAGGAATATAAGCGTCTGAAAAAACAATAGCAGGCTCATGCTGAAACAGGAGTGAAGCCAATGAGTGACATCACAAAAGAAAAACAGGCGGCGACATTTACCTCTTTTCCAAAACAGAAGATGAAAAATAGCCAAAATTCTTCACTTTGGTGGATGTATCTGCCTGCTGTTCTCGTTGTCAGTACCTTTATCATTTATCCCTTTTTTAACGGGATTCAGCTCTCTTTTACAAATTGGAACGGTTTCTCACAACAGTATAAGTGGATCGGACTGGATCAATACAAACGGCTACTGCAAGATCCAACCACATGGCTTGTTGTGAAAAATACCCTTCTTTACGGCATCGGGAGCACCATCTTACAAAATATGATTGGTCTTGGATATGCACTCTTATTAAATCAAAGTTTAAAAATGAGAGCCATCACAAGAACGGTGATCTATTTACCCGTTATGATCAGCCCGATTGCCATGGGCTATATTTGGTATTTTGTCTTTGCGTACCAAGGTGGTGCTTTAAACGACGTTGTTACCCTTTTTGGATTTGATCCAATGAACGCACTTGGTAATCCGCAGCTAAACACTTGGATCATCGTGTTTGTGAATACGTATCAATTCGTCGGGATTGCCATGATCATTTATTTAGCAGGACTCCAAAGCATTCCTAAAGATTATTATGAAGCAGCACAACTCGACGGAGCTTCAGGTCTTCAGCAATTTTGGCGCATCACATTACCACTTTTAATGCCATCTATCACCATCAATGTTGTGCTCAATGTCATCGGTGGACTTAAATTATTTGATGTCATTGTCGCGCTCACTGGCGGAGGACCCGGAGATTCCTCGCAATCGATGTCGACTTTTATGTACGATTTGTATTTCAAACGGCAGGATGCAGGCTATGCAGCGACGCAAGGTGTCTTTATGGCTGTCATCATCCTTGTCGTTAGTGTTGCAGCGCTTATTTATTTCAAACGAAAGGAGACCGAGGTGTGATGGATAACGCCTATAAACGAAAGAAAAGATGGTACTCCTTACTCGCCCTTTTGATAACATTGCTGCACCTGATTCCATTTTATATTTTAGTCACGACCTCTCTAAAGGGGATAGGAGATTTTAGCTCAAAATGGTTGTTCCCATCAACGCTTCATTTTGAAAACTTTCGCATGGCATGGACAGATGCTCAGCTTGGCCAGTCCTTTTTGAATACAGTGATCATTACGTTCAGCTCGGCTGCCCTACTCATCATCTTTGGATCACTTGCCGCCTATCCGCTCGCAAGAAGAGGAACAAAGCTGAATCAAGCGGTCTATCTCTTATTCATTGCCATTATGGTGATACCGCCGCTCACAGCCCTTGTCCCTTTATACAAAATGGTTGTACAAATTGGCATGATGAATACTTATCAAATCGCTATTTTAAACAATGTTGCTGCTTTTTTGCCACTGACGATTTTTCTATATGCCGGTTTTATCCGGTCGACGATTCCAAAGGAGCTTGAAGAAGCCGCTCGTATTGATGGTGCGGGAACACTTAGAGTCTTTTTCACCGTCGTTTTTCCGCTGCTGAAGCCGATTACCGCTTCTGTTTTAATCATTGCCTGTGTGTATATTTGGAACGACTATCAATTTGCCATCTTCTTCTTGCAAGATAAAGAGATGCATACACTGACAGTCGCCTTATCCAATTTCTTTGGTCAAAATCAACACCAGCTCCAGCTCGTTGGCGCCGCTGCTCTCATTGCGATGCTGCCAATGGTCACGATGTTTTTACTTTTGCAAAAATACTTTATCGCAGGGCTGTCTCAAGGCTCTGTTAAAGGGTAATCCAACCTTGATGTAAAAAGGAGTGTCGTCTATGTCTAAAATCACATTTATCGGTGCAGGAAGTACCGTTTTTGCTAAAAATATATTAGGAGATTGTCTGTTCGTTCCCGCACTTGCCGGCTTTGAATTTGCGTTATATGATATCGACCATAACCGGCTGAAAGAATCAGAAACGATGCTACGTCACTTAAAAGAGAACTACGGTGCACATGTGACCATTCAGTCGTATCACAACCGGAAAGAAGCCTTAAAGAATGCGAAATATGTCATCAATGCCATCCAGGTGGGAGGCTATCAGCCAAGCACTGTTATTGATTTTGAGATTCCAAAAAAATATGGATTAAGACAAACGATTGCAGATACGGTTGGCATCGGCGGCATTTTCCGTTCACTTCGAACCATTCCCGTGATGCTGGACTTCGCAAAGGATATGGAAGAGGTATGTCCACACGCCTTATTATTAAATTACACGAATCCAATGGCCACACTGACTGGCGCTATGCTGCGTTATACTCGGGTTCAAACGGTTGGTCTTTGCCATAGCGTACAGGTGTGTACGAAAGATTTATTTCAATCACTTGAAATGGACCATGAAGGCATTGAAGAAAAAATTGCCGGCATTAACCACATGGCATGGTTATTAGAAGTGAAACGGGACGGTCAAGACTTGTATCCAGAAATCAAAGCAAGAGCAAAAGAAAAACAAAAAACACGGCATCCAGATATGGTTCGTTTTGAACTAATGGATAAATTCGGCTACTATGTCACCGAATCCTCAGAGCACAATGCAGAATATCATCCGTATTTTATCAAATCTCGTTATCCAGAACTGATTGGACAGTTTAACATTCCGCTCGATGAATATCCAAGACGCTGCGAGGAACAAATCAACAATTGGAATACGATGAAACATGACCTTGTGGGAAACACACAGATCACGCATACGCGCTCTAAAGAATATGGTTCACGTATCATTGAAGCGATTGAAACGAACGTTCCCTTTAAATTTGGTGGAAATGTACTGAACACAGGAGGACTCATTCACAATCTTCCGGAAAAAGCCTGTGTCGAAGTGCCATGTATTGCAGACCGGAGCGGTATCATGCCATGTTATATCGGAGAGATACCTGAACAATTGGCTGGACTCAACCGGACCAATATCAGCTCACAGCTCATGACGATTGAAGCTGCAATCAGCGGCAAAAAAGAACACATTTACCAAGCGGCATTATTAGACCCGCATACAAGTGCTGAATTATCAATTGATGACACCATCAAACTATGTAATGAATTAATTGAAGCACACGGGGAGATGCTCCCGGCTTATACAGAGCCGAGTCAATACGCAATTTCTTCTAAATAACTAACATAAACAGTCTTAACCTGATGCACCTGGCATCAGGTTTTTTTAAATCAACAAACTGCTCATTGACTGAAAGCGTTTTTAATATTATGATTTTTCTAAAGTTAACCAACAGTTAACCAAAAATACATCATCAATTAGTTAACATGATCATGCCACATGACATACAGACAAAACGACCTAAAAGGGGGGACAGATCTGCGGAACCAAAAGAGCTGAAAGCGATAGACTTCACATGTTTTATCAGAACGTAAAGCAAAACTGTGGTTTCATTTGACAAAGAGTGTATACAGATGAAGGCCCCTTAGATGAGACAATGACGATAAATCAACACACGATTACATCACAATCCAAACAAAGAGGAGAGAGGGAACATGACCAAAACAGATGTACAAACGTTGAAAAATTATATTGGCGGACAATGGGTGGACGCCGAAACGAACCAAACGGAAGCTGTTTATAATCCAGCTACTGGCGAAGTCATCGCAGAAGTACCGCTTTCAACAAAAACGGATGTAGAACATGCAGTCCAAGCAGCACAGGAAGCGTTCACCACTTGGTCTAAAACAGCTGTTCCCCGGCGGGCACGTATTTTATTTAAATACCAACAGTTACTCGTTGAGAAATGGGATGAGTTGGCTGAACTCGTCACGCTGGAAAACGGAAAAAGTGTAACAGAAGCAAAAGGAGAGGTGCAGCGAGGAATTGAATGTGTGGAATTTGCCGCTGGTGCACCAACCTTAATGATGGGGAAACAACTGCCTGATATTGCGACTGGTCTAGAGTCTGGCATGTACCGCTACCCAATTGGCGTCATCGGCGGCATTACCCCGTTTAACTTTCCGATGATGGTCCCATGCTGGATGTTCCCGCTTGCCATCGCTTGCGGAAATACATTTGTTTTAAAGCCTTCAGAACGGACGCCAATCCTTGCTGCACGGTTAGCAGAACTATTTGAAGAAGCGGGACTTCCAAAAGGTGTGCTCAACATTGTCAATGGCGCTCACGATGTAGTAAACGGTCTGCTTGAACATGAAAAGGTAAAAGCCATTTCGTTTGTCGGCTCTCAGCCAGTCGCAGAATACGTCTATAAAAAAGGGACAGCACATGGTAAACGTGTACAAGCACTTGCCGGTGCAAAAAATCACTCCATCGTCTTGAAAGATGCTGATTTAGAATCGGCAACAAAACAGATCATTGGTGCTGCTTTTGGATCAGCAGGTGAACGCTGCATGGCAGCAGCCGTTGTCGCAGTGGAAGAAGACGTGGCGGACGACTTGATTCAACAATTGGTCGATGAATCCAACCAGCTTGTCATCGGAAACGGAATAAATGAAGATGTCTTTCTCGGACCAGTCATTCGGAAAGAGCATAAAGAACGAACTCTTCAATATATCCAATCAGGAATTGAAGAAGGCGCAAGCCTGATTCGTGATGGCAGACAAGATAACGAAACAAATGGAGAAGGGTATTTTGTCGGACCAACGATCTTTGATCATGTCACAAATCAAATGAAAATCTGGCAGGACGAGATTTTTGCCCCAGTCTTATCCATTGTCCGTGTCTCATCACTCGCAGAAGCAATCGACCTGTCCAATCAATCAAAATTCGCAAACGGTGCCTGCCTATACACAGACAGCGCTTCAAGCATAAGAGAATTTCGTGAAAACATCGAAGCCGGCATGTTAGGCATTAACATTGGTGTTCCTGCTCCAATGGCTTTCTTCCCATTTTCCGGCTGGAAAGATTCCTTCTACGGAGACTTACACGCCAATGGAACAGACGGAGTAGAGTTTTACACGAGAAAGAAAATGGTGACCGCTCGGTATATGTAGCCTACATTTATTGAACATTGAGGAAGAATGCAGCTCCATCATGGAGACTGCATTTTTTTGTTGTCTTCTAGTTAAAAAGTAAGGGTTTTCATCGCACTCTTTACAAGGATTCACAGGGAGAAATCATTCTTTGTATTCATTCTTCATCACGAAACATCAACATAATTTGAAATTGGGCCTAAACCCCAATATCAGGAAGATGAAAACAGGAGGAAATGACACGATGAGGACGAGGATGAAGTGCAGCGTTTGTTTATTGATTTTCACTTTGGTACTGAGTTGTTTGCCGGTATATGAAGCGAATGCGGCAAGCACTCCTATTGCCAAACAAGTAGGAAATGCAAACCCGCTCATTGATCATCACTTAGGAGCAGACCCGTTTGCACTTACCTATAACGGAAGAGTGTACCTTTATATGTCGAGTGATGACTATGAATATCAAAGCAACGGAACGATTAAGGACAATTCATTTGCAAATCTGAATAGAGTATTCGTCATCTCTTCGGCGGATATGGTCAACTGGACCGATCACGGAGCGATTCCAGTTGCGGGGGCAAATGGGGCAAATGGCGGCAGAGGCATTGCCAAATGGGCAGGCGCATCATGGGCCCCATCAGCAGCGGTAAAGAAGATCAACGGAAAGGATAAATTTTTCCTTTATTTCGCTAACAGCGGCGGAGGGATAGGTGTCCTTACAGCAGACAGCCCGATCGGCCCATGGACTGATCCGATTGGAAAACCACTCGTTACGCCAAGTACACCTGGCATGTCCGGAGTTGTATGGCTTTTTGATCCGGCCGTATTTGTAGATGATGACGGTACTGGTTATCTATATGCCGGCGGAGGCGTTCCAGGTGGTTCCAATCCAACGCAGGGACAATGGGCAAATCCTAAAACAGCAAGAGTTTTGAGGCTAGGTGCTGATATGACAAGTGTGGCCAGTAGCGCATCCACCATTGATGCTCCTTTTATGTTTGAAGACTCAGGGATGCATAAGTATAACGGAACCTATTACTATTCCTATTGCATCAATTTTGGCGGCTCACATCCTGCTGATAAACCACCTGGTGAAATCGGCTATATGACGAGCTCAAGTCCGATGGGACCCTTCACGTATAAAGGACACTTTCTGAAAAATCCGGGTGCTTTTTTTGGTGGCGGCGGTAACAACCATCATGCGGTATTCAATTTTAAAAATGAGTGGTATGTGGTGTATCATACGCAAACCGTTAGCTCTGCATTATACGGAAGCGGCAAAGGCTATCGCTCTCCACATATTAACAAGCTTGTGCATAATGCAGATGGCTCCCTTCGAGAAGTAGCAGCCAATTATGAAGGAGTGAAACAGCTATCTAATCTGAATCCATATCAACGTGTTGAAGCTGAAACATTCGCTTGGAATGGACGCATTTTGACAGAAGCCTCGTCAGCACCCGGAGGACCAGTGAATAACCAGCATGTCACCAATATTCAAAATGGCGATTGGGTCGCTTTAGGGAATGTAGACTTTGGTTCAAATGGCGCTAGAACATTTAAAGCCAATGTCGCATCGACAGTAGGCGGGAAAATAGAAGTACGCCTTGGCAGCGCGAACGGCAGACTGGTCGGTACACTGAATGTCCCTTCCACCGGTGGAACACAAAACTGGCGGGAAATAGAAACATCGATTAACGGCGCATCCGGAGTGCACAACGTATTTTTTGTCTTTACCGGAACAGGCGGGGGAAATCTATTCCAATTTGATTCTTGGCAGTTTACTCAAAGGTAGCGAATAAAGGTGCTTAAATGTTTGATAGAGGAGTGGGGAATTTGATGTCAAGTATAAAAAAACCAATGCTTGCTTTATTGGTGTGTTTCACCATGCTGTCTGTCATGTTCATAGGCCCCGGAGTAACTGAAGTATCAGCAGCTGACGCAAACATTAACCTCAACGCAGAAAGACAAGTGATTCGTGGTTTTGGCGGAATGAACCATCCAGCTTGGATTGGTGATTTGACAGCACCACAAAGGGAAACCGCCTTTGGCAATGGACAAAATCAGTTAGGGTTTTCCATTCTTAGAATTTATGTAGACGAAAACAGAAACAATTGGAGCAGAGAAGTCGCGACGGCCAAACGAGCGATCGAGCATGGTGCTCTAGTCATTGCTTCCCCTTGGAATCCTCCAAGCAGTATGGTTGAAACATTCAACCGGAATGGATCACCTGCCAAGCGGCTTAAATACAATCAATACGCAGCATATGCTCAGCATCTGAATGATTTTGTCACTTACATGAAAAACAACGGAGTCAATCTTTATGCGATTTCTGTTCAAAACGAGCCCGATTATGCACACGAATGGACATGGTGGACACCTCAGGAAATCCTGCGATTCATGAGAGAAAATGCCGGCTCCATTAATGCACGTGTGATTGCACCAGAATCCTTTCAATACCTTAAGAATATCTCAGATCCTATCTTAAACGATCCGCAGGCGCTTGGAAATATGGACATTCTCGGCGCTCATCTATACGGAACCCAAATTAGCCAGCTTCCGTACCCTCTTTTCAAACAAAAAGGGGCAGGGAAAGAGCTATGGATGACAGAGGTCTACTATCCGAATAGTGATAACAATTCAGCGGACCGCTGGCCTGAGGCATTAGGGGTATCAGAGCATATTCACCATTCAATGGTGGAAGGGGACTTTCAGGCGTATGTGTGGTGGTACATCCGGAGATCATACGGTCCTATGAAAGAAGATGGAATGATTAGCAAACGTGGATACAACATGGCGCACTTCTCCAAGTTTGTGCGTCCAGGGTACGTCAGGATTGATGCAACGAAAAGCCCTGAACCGAATGTTTTCGTCTCAGCCTATAAAGGAAACAATCAGGTCGTCATTGTCGCGATTAATAAAAACAATGCAGGGGTCAATCAACACTTCGTCGTGCAAAATGGCTCTGTTTCTCAGGCGTCTAGATGGGTGACGAGCGGCAGCAGCAACCTTCAGCCTGGAACTGACTTAAACATATCAGGAAATCAATTTTGGGCTCATCTCCCGGCTCAAAGTGTGACAACATTTGTGGTCAAACGCTAAAGAAACACGAAAAGCCAATTTTCTCATTAAAAAAGAAAATTGGCTTTTTTCTGTGTAAATAGAAAGTTGATTTTTCACGACGTCAACACTTTGGGTATAATAATAACAATGACTTCAGGAGAGTGATCATCATGCCAAAGGTTCAAAGCAAAGTATTGATTATAGATGACGAAAAAGAAATTTTAGAATTAATCCATACCGTATTAACAAGAGAAGGCATTGACCAGGTGTTAACAGCTTCAACTGCCCGTGATGGGCTCACGCAATTTCATCAAGAACAACCAGATCTCGTCATACTGGATATTATGTTGCCAGACGGAGAAGGCTACGATATTTGCAAACAAATCAGAGATGTCTCGCATGTTCCGATTATCTTTTTATCAGCAAAAGGAGAGGAATCAGACAAAATTGTAGGACTTGCCATTGGCGGTGATGATTATATTACAAAGCCGTTCAGTCCAAAAGAAGTCGCCTACCGTGTAAAAGCCCAGCTAAGACGGTCATCCTACTTACAGCCTTCTCAAGCGGAGCCCGTGATCAAAAAAGGCCCATTTGAGTTAAACGAGCAGCAAGCCGAACTGACGAAAAACGGAGCGGCGATTGAGCTCACTCCGAAAGAACTTATGTTGATGACTTATTTCTTGCAGCATCCGAATCGCGTAATCAGTAAAGAAACGCTTTATCAAACGGTTTGGGGAGAGGATTTCTTCGGTTCTGATAATACGGTAATGGTTCATATACGAAGACTGCGGGAAAAAATAGAAAATTCCCCATCTACACCAGAATTTCTCGTGACGGTCAAAGGGCTTGGCTATAAATTTGTTGTAAAGGATGCGTAAAGATGAAATGGCGATTAACAGGCAGATACATGGTCTCTGTCATTATCGTGACCATTATCACGGTCTTTATTAACTTATTTGGATTCATGATATGGCTTGTACTACAAGCAAGCAGTCAGCAAAACGAAGGAAATACGCCGGAAACCTTCACAAGAACATTTGAACAATACATCACCTTGTCTGATCAAAATATCACTGTGAGTAAAGAAGGACAGCAAGCCTTAAAACAACAAAATGCGTGGATTCAAATATTAGACGATAATGGACAAGACGTCTATCATGCATTAGCACCTAAAGGCTTAAAGAGCAAATACACACCTATAGAAATTGTAAACTTACATAAATATAAAGATAAGCAATTGATGTCGACGATCTATGCTGGGGGGAAAAATGGAAAGGGTAAGGAATACAGCTACTTCATCGGATTTAAGGACCCTTCCATCGGAAAATATTTATTTTCTTTTGATACGAAAGAATTAATATCGCAATTCAATATCGGGACGATGATTTTATTATCGATTGATGCCATCATTGCCTTATTCATTGGATACTTATTCAGCCGGCAACTCATCAAACCGCTCGGCCGTGCCATTTACGGCATCCAGCGGCTCGCAAACGGAGATTATACGACGAATCTGCCAACTAAGGGAATATATAAAGATGTGTTTTATAATGTCAATCACTTATCCGAGCAGCTCGCTTCAAGTCAAAAAGAAAAAGACAAATTAGAGCAAATGCGGGAAGAGTGGATCAGTCATATTTCTCATGATATTAAAACACCATTATCCTCTATTCAAGGCTATGCAGAAATCATGAAAGATCCAAATTATTCTCTTTCAGAACAAGATATCAGACATTACGCTGACATCATTGAGAATAAATCACTGTACATCAAAGATGTGATGGAGGATCTAAATTTAACAACAAGGCTGAAAAATAACGACGTGATGTTGCATAAAGAGCTTGTGAACATTGTACCCTTGCTGCGTGAAACGTTAATTGATATCCTCAACGATTCGAGATATGCAGATCAGACCATTGAGCTACAAACGAATGTAGACAAGCTCATGCTGAATATTGATACGATCCTCATACGAAGAGCGGTCACCAATCTCATTTTAAATGCCCTTGTTCACAATGATGCTGATGTGAAAATCATTGTACAGCTTGAACAAAAAGAACATACCCACATCACCATTCAAGACAACGGCAAAGGAATTGAAGAGGCAGAACTAGAAAAAGTGTTTGACCGCTACTATAGAGGGACGAATACAGGAGGGACACATGCAGGCTCAGGTCTTGGAATGGCGATTGCAAAAGATATCATCCAAAAACACGGGGGAGATATTACAATACAAAGTATGATAGGAGAAGGAACAACGATTGATATCCAATTACCCGCTTGAGCGGACACACAAAGAAACGGTTCTGCTTCATCACAGAACCGTTTTTCCATCTATTATTCTGAAAACACTTTAATGCCTTTCACAATGTTCCAAATGAAGAAGTAGATCGCCACAAGGAATGTCACAGCATACGTTGCAATTAAGAACGGACCAGCATGACTGATATCGTTCATGCCAAGTAAACCTGAACCGGCAATCCCAAGACCGAAAATCAAATAAGGAATAACATGCGTCCATAGTGACTTTTTCGCATGATACTTTACTTCATCCTTTCCTAAGAAGTAGACGATAATCGGAAACAGAAACGGTGCAAAAAAGATGCTGAAGTAACATAATGAAGACAAAATTTTATTTTCTCTCAAAGCTTTTCACCTCTATGATTGATTTAGAAGAGGGGACCCATTTGACTCATCCCTCAATTCCTTACAAACTCATTGTACAACCTCAACCTTAACTCGTATTAATCCGAACCTTACAGCAACCTTAAATATGTTAAACCTTAAAATGATGATCGATATTTCCATTTATTTTTTCAGAAAAAAAGTTGACTTCACCCCCTCTGAATCTACAATCAGTAAAATCGAACCATTTGAAGATGTTCTACCCGGATGTTCAAGCTAGAGACCTCTTCGCTACAATCATTTGATAACAAAAGTTAGCCGAAAAATGTTTCACCTTGACCTTGAAGTATAGTTCAACCTTTATAATGTACATATAGTAAAACAAAATAATAAAAAAGGAGTAACGATGGAGTTGATGACTAGAGGAGAACTTGCCAAAAAAACAGGAGTGAGTCCTGCCGCAATTCGTTACTATGAAGAGCACAACATATTACCTGCTCCAAGACGACGTTCAAACGGTTACAGATTCTATACAGACGACTATGTTGTGAAAATTCAATTGATCAAAGATGCGAAAACGCTCGGTTATTCATTAAAGGAAATAGCTGAAATTATGGAAATGCTAAGTCAAGACATAGACCTTGATACCCTAAGACAAATTGTCCATCTTAAACATGAAGAAATTGAAAAAAAAATTAAAAGCCTTCGTCTCATTCAAGACCTTTTATCTAACTTATTAAAAACCCCTGAAAAAAAAGTACAAGTCTACCTGGAATCATTTCGTGTTCCAAAGCAGGATGATCAATAAACCTATTGAGTGAAGGAGAGAAAAAAATGAGTGTAGAAATGTATCATGGTGAACGTTCTAAAGAAAGTATTCAATTTGAAACATTATTCGCTTCGCAAAGTAATAAAGAGAGTTTTTCCAGTATCGAACAGACAAAAAAATTTCTTGAGCAAAAAGGAATTGAAAATACGCAGCCTTATGCCATTGGGGATGATGTGAAGTTAATCAGTGAGGTACAAGAGCAGACATTCGAAGGCATGCAAGTTTTCACATTGAATGAACAAGCATCACAAAATCAAAAAACCATTCTCTATCTACATGGTGGTGCGTGGACAAATCAGCCTTTGAATGTCCATTGGTGGTTTATGGATAAAATGGCGCAATCACTAGGTGCGAAAGTAGTCGCTCCTATTTACCCAAAAGTACCTCATTATAGCAACCAGGATACGTATCCGAAAATGCTTAACCTATATAAAGACCTTCTGAAAACTGCCGGAAGTGCCAATCAATTGACGATCATGGGAGATTCAGCTGGAGGAAACATCTCACTTGGTCTTGCGCACCTTTTAAAGAAAGAGGATCTGCCGCAGCCGAAGGATATCGTGTTACTATCTGCGTGTGTGGATATGAGCATGAGCAACCCTCTCATATTTGAATACGCAAAAAAGGATCCGATTCTAGGTCATGAAGGAATGGAAGTCATCACAAAAATGTGGGCAGCTGATCAAAGTCTCACAGACCCATTGATTAGTCCCATTTACGGTGACTTTAAAGGGCTCGGGAAGATCACTCATTTTATCGGAACACATGATATGTTATATCCAGATGCCATAAAACTTGATGAAAAACTATCAGAACAAGGAATGGACATCAAAACCTTTGTTTATCCTGAAATGCTACATGTGTTTGTTGTCATGCCAATTCCTGAAGCGGCAGATGCTCTGAAGAAAATCATTCAAGTGATCAATCGTTAGGGATTCAGTTCACACCTAGAAAGGATACATGTTCTGGTGTAAATAGGCGAAAAGGCTGCTTACTTGAAAGCAGCCTTTTTCAATTGAATATGAAATACATTCAGAATGGCAATTCACTACAGATTAAACGGTCTTTTGGCTGGTTAGTAAAGGAGAGTGAAGTTCAGTTCATCACCTCATGTTTGGTATAATACATACGAGCAGTGAGGCGAAAGGGGAACGCAATGAAAACGTTTGATCTATCACAAGAAGATATCGAATTAATAGACGAAGCAAAAAAGAAGATTACCAGTCTTTATGAAGATGACAAGCATCATGTAGGGGCAGCGATCCGCATGAAAACAGGAGAAATCATATCAGCTGTCCATATAGAAGCCTACATCGGACGGGTAACTGTTTGTGCAGAAGCCATTGCGATTGGCAGCGCTTTATCGAATGGATACAAAGATTTTGATACAATTGTTGCAGTGAGACACCCTTATTCAGATGAAGAAGATAGAAGAATCAGGGTAGTCAGCCCTTGCGGCATCTGCCGAGAGCTCATTTCAGACTTTGGGCCAACATGTTTTGTCATTCTTGATATGGATGGGGAGCTGGTCAAGGTGAAAATCGAAGAACTCATTCCGCTCAAATATACTCGAAACTGATGTACCACATAAAGATAAAATAGGAAAAGGGATGTAGCAAACGTTACATGTGATCCTTGCTACATCCAAGATGACTGAAAAAGCGTTCAACAAAAGCGGCCCCATGTATGTTCTCCATATATTTCGTGTTAAAAATATACTGTTCCATTTGTTCAAGCTTCCGCAGACTCCGCACTAGTATTTTCCGATCATCGTCAGAAAGAGTAAGATCATCATCTACCTTCTCTAAAGCCTTTTTCACACGTGCAGATACATGTTCAACATATAAATGGTGTTTGGATGCTGGCGGAATACATGCCGCTAGGTCACAGCCTATAAAACGAACACCATCAAGGGTGCAGTTTTCAAAATTGGCGATCAGCTTTTGTTTGCCATTTCCCTCAAACGTTATATCTATTAGCTTACCAGCAAAGGTACAATTGACGATGTTCGCTGCCTGTAAACCACGGTCATTGAATCTACAATTAGAGAAAGTACAATCGATAAACGTAGCATTCTCCAATGTCATTCCCCTCATATCGCAGGAAGAAAATTCGCAATTGGTGAAGACGGCTTCGTTATTGCCAATGCCCACAGAGCGCAAGTCTGAATGACTAAAAGTACAATGATCAATCGTACTACCGGCAAAAAATCTCGCATTCGTCAGATCACACGTATCAAATACAAGATGATCCAAGTGACAGCTCCAAAAAATAGGAGAATGAACATTTGAGTTGATGATCGTCATTCTGCTGATTGTTTCGTTTTCATACCTGGCAACATCAGAAAATGTTTCGTTGTCTACTGATATACCAGACTCAAGTCTTCTCATCGCTATCACCCCATCATTTCTTCAGAATTTTTCACAATCATGATGTCCATTCAGCCAGTTCATTTTCTCTTAGCGCTTGTCTTTGACTCAAGATTATATCACAAAACGATATGCGTTTAATGGACCTTTTGTGATATGAGGAATGTCAGAATTCATATTAAAGATTTTCGCATTGATGTCTGTTATGCCAAAGCTAGTGATTCGTTTAGCGTGCATATCGTGATATGTTTCAGCGGTTTCTTTTGTTTTGAATAAGTAGATTCCCTATCGGGGTCAGCTTGTATACATTCTTTGACTGAACACTAAGGTAAATCACAAAAACCTAAACAAAATCCACCGTCATAAACAATGGGTATTTGTTTAGGTTTTTTAGCGATTGAATCGTTTTCGAAGAACTAGGCATGAGACAGCGAATACTACGAAAGCGCCCGCTGATCCAGCAGCAAACACCAGCTCAAATTGTCCCGGTTTCGGTTTGAATAACAAAGGGACTGAAAGAATGAGCGCAGCACCACTAAAGCTTAATCCTAATATCAACATGGCCAATAATTTATTCATAGAAACACCTCTTACACTTAGAGTGAGAACAATGGAGACCTACTGATCTAAGTATCATTGTTATGATTCGACAACCTTTAACCGTCCTAAATGGAGTGTATCATATGATGGTAGGCGATTGTTTTTTTCATGAAAACACAATCGTACAACAAACAATTTTAAACGAACACTGTTCTTTACGAACGGTGTTCGTTATAATATAAATGAAATGAAATTTAAAACGCTTTCCATAAAAGGATGAGGAGATGCAGAAGATGACGTCATTATCTAAGAATCAAAAGCAAATCGCTATCATTGGAGGAGGACCTGGGGGACTAACACTCGCCTTAATTTTGCAAAATTACGGTATACAAACAACCATCTATGAACGGGAGATGCATGACAAGAGCCTTGAACGAGGGGGCTCACTGGATATTCACGAAGAAACAGGTCAAAAAGCCTTAAAAGAAGCAGGAGTTTATAAGAAATTTCAAAAGAATGCTCGCTATGAAGGGGAAGATTTCCGATTACTTGATAAATCAGGAAGAATTTATTTAGATGAAGAAACGGAATCAGATCAAATAGGTACTCGCCCGGAAATTGATCGTGGTGTGTTATGTGAACTACTATTAGAACAAATTGATGCTGAAACCATCAAATATGGATATAAACTAGAAAGATGCGTTTCATTAGAAAGTGGTATGACCGAGCTTCATTTTGAAAACGGAGTTGTCGAAACAGTTGACCTTTTGATTGGGGCTGATGGTGCTTTTTCTCGTGTGCGTCCTCTGTTAACAGATATTGAGATTGAATACTCTGGGCTCACGATGCTAGAACTGAATGTCATAAGCGTAGAGGAGAACCACCCTGATTTAGCTGAATTTAATAAACGAGGTAAGATGTTTGCTTTGGCAGACCACAAAGGACTGATTGGGCAGTTAAACGGAGATGGCCGAATCAAAGTGTACGCAAGCTTCATGGTAGAACGCAATTGGATCGAGACTTGTGGTATACCGTTTCATCAAGCGAAAGAAGCAAAAGAACAATTATTAGCGTTATTTAGTGATTGGGATGATCAGCTGAAAAACTATATTCGTTATGCAGAAGATGCCATCATTCCAAGGCGGATCTATACGCTTCCTACCGGTTTTAAATGGAATCGTCATAAAGGAGTAACGCTTATCGGTGATGCAGCTCACGTCATGTCGCCATTCGCAGGCGAGGGTGTGAACATGGCGATGTTTGATGCAAGGGAGCTAGCACTTGCTATTGTCCGACATCCTCATCATATTGAAAAGGCGATTGAAGAATATGAAGACATGATGTATGAATATTCATCGGAAAAAGCGCATGAATCGGAGAATAGTTTAAAACTGTGTTTTTCAAAAGACGCTGCGGTCAAGCTTGCAGATATGATGAATTCTTTTCAAAAGGATGATGATTGATGCTCAATTTACTATTTTACTTCGACATGTTATAAAGAGAGTATGAACAATTCAAATCGTCGTATGATCAGTCGCCGGTCTCGGCCGGCTAAAGAACCCTTAAGCCGTGAGCTGATTGTGAAAACAGCCTATGAGCTTCTTAAGGAGCAAGGAATAGAGGGCATGAGTATGCGTAAGGTGGCTAAAGCATTGGATACGGGACCTGCATCCTTGTATGTCTACGTGAACAATGTTCAAGAACTCAGTGCTTTCGTTTTGGATTATGGTCTCGGACAAATGGTTTATCCAGATTCAGAGGATGGCACATGGAAAGAACAGTTATTCGACATATTGCATACTTATTTCCTACTGCTATTCGAAAAACCGGGTCTCGCTGAAATTTCTCTTTCCACCATTCCACAAGGAACGAACTTTCTTCAGTTGACCGAACGTATTCTGGCTGCATTGCATGAAGGCGGGATCAAATCTACATCCGCAGCATGGGGAGTAGACCTATTGCTGTTATACGTATCTTCTGTAGCTTACGAAAAGGTCTCTTGGAAGAAACAAGGCTCTTCACAGATTTCAGACACAAAAAAAGCATTTCTTCAAGCAGACAAAATGCAGTTTCCTTTCATTCATCGTGTAAAAGAAGAAATGTTTGCAGGTGATACCGTATCAATGGAACGGTTCCGATGGGGAATTGACGTTATTTTGTATGGAATCCAGCAGGAAGACAATTAGAAAGGAGCATTAGCAAAAAGCAGTCAATGGCTGCTTTTTTTATGTGGTGATTTTCATATTTGTGATCTTGTGAGCATTACAATATATAAATAAATCTATATATTGTTTTTATATATAAAAAATTATATAATCTAGTGGAATAAAAAAATGAGGTGCTTAGGCATGGAACATATTAAAAAGTTATTAGAGAGTTATATTCCTTTAGCAAAATCTACTGCAAAAATGTTTGGACCAAATTGTGAAGTGGTGATTCATGATTTAACGAATCCTCAAGCATCTGTCATGTTTACAGTAAATAACCATGTGACAGGAAGAGAAATCGGCCAATCATTTGATCATCTAGTAAAGACTGTATTACAATCAGAAGATTTTAAAGAAGATTATCTGGCTGGTTATACATTTGTAACAGAAGATAAGCGTACGATTCGTTCTTCGACTTCATTAATACGTGATTCAAAGCAAAAAGTGATCGGTGCTTTCTGTATCAATTTTGATGTTGAAGCACTGAATCAAATGCAGCAATTTATGGATACTTTTCTTACTACACAGGTGGAAGCTCAAGAGAAAGAAACAACATCAAATGATGATCTTGAAAATGTGGAAGAAATAGTAAATCAATTGATTCAACAAATCATTCAAAACAGTGTTCACCCAGTCATGAAACGTCATGAAAAAATTGAACTAATCAAATTTATGGATGAAAAGGGCATTTTTTTAATGAAAGGATCTGTTGAGAAGGTCGCATCTATGTTAGGTATTTCCAAAGTAACCGTCTATAGCTATTTGGATGAAATCAAAAATAAATCGAGGTAAGGAGTGTCAAAATGGAAAGCATACTCGAGGTAGGAAATCTAAAATCAAACGGACACTATGCATTCGCAACCATTCATCAAAACACGGTCTATGTGTCAGGACAATTTGCCATCAATCCTGAAACGACAGAAAAAGAGTTCGGCCCCATTGAAAAAGAGACATTACAAGCGCTTAAGAATGTAGAGATGATTGTAGAGGCTGCTGGAAGTCAAAAAGAAAAGATTTTGCGCATGACATTATACATTTCAGATATTGAATTATGGGACAAAGTAGATGCGGTTTATACCGAATTTTTCGGTGAACATAAACCAGCTCGTACGATTGTACCAACGAATGAATTACATTTTGGTTTCAAAATTGAAATGGATGCCATTGCATATATTTAGAATATTTTTTTGACCACCCTATATAAAAAATTATATTTTGTATAAAAAAATATTCAAAGGGGCAGATGAAGAATGAATCAATTAAGTTGTAACCATTGCGGGAAAAAATATGAGATGACACCAACTCTATGGAAATGTGATTGTGGTGGAGTATTAAATCTAGTGAAAGATACCCCGAAAATAGACGTCACAGCTTGGGATCACTATCCAAATTCATTATGGCGTTATGTTGAAACCATGCCATTTCCAAAAGGTTCTAAGACGTGGGAAACTGTGACAATGGGCGAGGGCCAATCTCCTTTAATCGTTCTAGATCCTAATGAGCCAAACACTTATGTAAAAGTTGATTATATGATGCCGACACTATCATTTAAAGACCGTGGAGCAGCTGTGTTAATGACAAAAGCTAAGGAATTAGGGGTAACAAAAGTCATTGCTGATAGCAGCGGGAATGCAGGAACGGCAATTGCTGCGTATGCGGCGCGTTGTGGTATTGCCTGTGACATCTATCTAAGTGATCAAACATCACCTAAAAAAGTCGCTCAAATAAAAGCCCACGGAGCAACGATTAAAGAAATTCATGGTACACGAGAGGACATCGCAGCTGCGGCCCAAAAGGCAGTAGACGAGGAAAACGTTTTTTATGCAAGCCATGTCTATAACCCTTATTTTTTCGAAGGTACAAAAACATACGCCTATGAAATCTATGAGCAACTAAAAGGAGCACCGGATGCTTTAATCATTCCGGTTGGAAACGGCACTCTGCTGCTCGGTGCGTATTATGGCTTTAGAGAGTTATTCGAAAATGGTCTCGTTCATAAAATACCGAAAATTATTGCCGTACAAGCAAAGAACTGCGCACCACTTGTGAAAGCTTTTCAACATGCGGAGGAATCAGCAACGCCTGTGACAAATAAAGGGACTGTAGCAGAAGGGATCGCTATTGCTGCCCCAGCGCGTTCTAAACAAATTTTAGAAGCTGTATACAAGACGAATGGTACGTTTATTGATATTGAAGAAGAAGAAATTATACATGCACGCTCTAAACTCAGTCAGAAAGGATTTTATGTCGAAGTGACATCTGCCATCAATTTTGCTGGCTACATGAAATATCAAAAGGAATCAGAAGAAACCATTATCATACCTCTTTGTGGGGCAGGGATTAAATCAAAATAACCTTAGGACTCTGGTAGAATAGAGCGTTGCGTGCCTCGTTGTCCTATTATAGGTTCAATCAGGAGTAATATTTGCGAAATGAATTTAGATGAAATGGAGGGATTTGGCGGGGACACACCCTTTGAAAACTTTACAGATGACATCATTCCTTTGCTGAATCTTTCGGATTCTGATAGTTACTTAATGCCAGATGTTTGTAAGACCGTTGCAGTTAGATTACGTCAACTGATTCACAATTGGCCTGATGATGATATAGATAAAAAGAACGCTCTCTATCTGGCAGAAGGAATGGAGTTAGCGCATCAACAAAATGAGCCAATCGGATTGATATAAGATGAGAAGAAAGCTACTTTAGAAAGTATGTTTAAACCGTAGTAGCTTTCTTTCCACTCTACCTAATTATTTTTCATTTGTTCCTCTCCCCAATAACATATCTCATCTAATACAGGCATCAGTGATAAACCCTTTTCAGATAAACTATATTCTACTTTTGGAGGCACTTGGGGATATTCTTTACGATGAATTAAGTGATCCGCTTCAAGCTCTTTTAGTGTATTGGTTAATGTTTTAAAAGAAATCGTTCCGAGCTTACGTTTCAGCTGATTATAGCGAACAGCACCATCGTTTGAATATAAAGCATACAGAACTGGCATTTTATATTTCCCACCAATTAATGACAAAGTATACCCAAAACCAGTATCTTTTAGCTCAGCTTTCGTCTGGAAGGACTCCTCATTCATTTTATACTCTCCTTTGGGTTAGTATCGCACTTTGATTACCGTACTTGTAGTATGTTATAGCACACAATAAAATGAATGTACATCAAAAAATGATGCAAAACTCAGAAGAAGGGTGAATGAATAATGAAAACGATTGTCTATGCACATCCTTGGGATGGAAGTTATAATCATGCCATTTTGACTTCCATAACAGAAAAATTAGAAACAAAGAAAGAACCGTTTCAAGTGATCGATTTATATAAAGATGGATTTAATCCTGTTTTTACAGCTGAAGAATTAAAACATTTTCATAAAGGAGAAACGCCTTATCCATTAGTGAAGGATTATCAAGAAAAATTAAAACAGTCAACAGAATTGGTATTTATATTCCCTGTCTGGTGGTGGGATTTACCTGCTATTTTAAAAGGATTTATTGATAAAGTGATGTTAAGGGGTTTCGCATTTACGGAAGATCAACACACTGGTGCTTTGAAAGGTTTATTGACAAATATAAAAAAAACAACCGTGATCTCAACATCTACAACAGATAAGGATTATATTGAATCGGAAGCTGGAAATGCCATTCAAAGCGTTTTTATTAACAGAACACTAGCTGATTTGGGATTGAAAAATGAATCCACGAAATGGATTCATTTTTCTAGAGTGAACTTAACAACAGATGAAAAGAGAAAGCAATTTTTAAAAGAAATATCCCAGAATATTTGATTTACAGTACAACAAATAAGGCCCATCTTCTACGACCGATTTAATTTCTTGAGAAGGTCGTAGAAGTTTTGAAATTTGAAAGAGGTGAGATTTAGACAAACAAAAGGATAGACTTGTACAAGAAGGTAAATGTAGATCCATTGTATGATCTGATAAACAATAGTCGTATAAGAATCCCACTATTTAAAGTAAGCTTTATAACTTTAGTGCTACACGTTTCAGCAGACTCTTTATCACCAGTCATTTAAGCAACAACAAATCGAGCCTGCCTAATTGACCTCTTGCACTCCTCCAAATACCCCATTATTTAAATCCATACCATTTCTGTGTTATAGCACTGCCGGCTCAAGCAGATTGTTAACATCATTTCATTAAAGAAAATACTGACTCATACCATTTCTAAAGATAGGCAGTGTCTTAGTCACTAGCTCTTCTGATGAAATAAGTCTTCCATCCTTATTCCATGTGTATGCAGCTCCGTATATCCCCCAACTTAGCATAGTAGATAGGGTTGTTACCATTTGTTTATCCTCTAATTCGATGATGTTGTTAGTTCCTTTTAGCATAAGATCAGCTATTAGTTTCTGTAACTCCTCTTTAATTTTACTTTCGATAATAGTTCCTAAAGAATGATAACCTTTGGGACATAGGTCGCTTATCTCTTTATGGTGATCACACAAAAATATTTGCAATGACTTTTTCATTGAATCCATCGTGATCATTGAGTCTTTTTTTCAATTTGTCTGTAAATGTATTGGTGATTGTAGAATGTAACAAATCAAATTTATCGTCAAAGTGCGCATAAAATGTAGCCCGGTTAATAGTAGCCTTTTCTGTGATATCACGTACCGTTATATGGTTGAAATCTTTTTCACTAGCTAACGAAAGAAAAGAGTCTACAATCAACTGTCTTGTACGAAGGATTCTCGGATCTTTTTTTGGCATAATCATTTTTTCTTCTCCTTTTAGGGTTCATCATCTTGTCTAAAAACGACAATACATATAGAAGTGTTGCGTAAACTACATATTGGCTATTTTGGTTATTGTTTATTATTCTTTTTCATCTTATCATCAATTATACAACGCGCGTTGCTTAAATAACACATGTTATCACGAAAGATTTTTGATCAAGGAAATCATTGTGATCATTCTGAATAACAAAAGGAGATAGACGACCATGAATATCACTATTTTTGGGGCAACTGGTGCAATCGGTCAACTTTTAACACAGTTTGCATTAGAAAACGGAGATTTCGTTACGGTATATGTTAGAAACCCTGAGAAAATCAAGCAAAAGCATTCGAATTTACGCATTGTAACGGGTGAACTAACGAACACTTCAGCTATTGAAACGGCAGTTTCAGAAGCTGATGTCGTGATAAGCACCTTAGGTCCCGGCATTGATTTGTCTCGAAAACAAAAAGGTACACCGATCGCCGACGGACATAACCGAATTGTCAATGCGATGAAGAAATTCACCAAAAAAAGGTTGATTACACTCGCGACGCCAGCCTTGCAATCTGAAGACGATAAGAAAAGCTTATCGACGATATTGCCAAGAATATTGCCTAAACTTCTCATGCCAAATGGTTATGCCGAAATGAAGAAGATAGGAGAACTGATTAAACAATCGAACCTGGATTGGACAGTCGTTCGAATCATTAATCCTAATATCAAATACAACGGGCAATCTTACGGTTATTCATTCGGCGATCAGCCAGCTAAAATGTCCGTATCTAGGGAAAATGTCGCTAAACTCATGTATGACGCTGCTAGGCAACCCCAATTAATCGGAAAAATGCCCATTGTTTATAATCATTAAATGAGCTTTTTGTATGAGGTTGTTGATTCAGCAGAAATTATAGGAATCATTTAGAGTCATACCAAAATATTGCGTGTGAATTCTTTTTATAAGTATTCAAAATCAAAATCATAAAGGGGAAATGATCATGTCAAAAGTATTATTTGTTAAAGGAACACCTCAAAGTGAGGAACAATCAAGAAGTACGCAAGTTGCTAGAGCATTTATCAATGAATATAAGGAAGTAAATCCAACAGATGAAATAATAGAAGTAGATGTCTATTATGCAAATGTGCCATTAATCGATGCTGATTTTTTAACTGGACAAAAGAAGTTAAGAAGTGGGGAAGTGCTAACAGATGTTGAAGCACAAAAAATAGATGCAGTGAATGCATTCACAAAGCAATTTATGGAAGCAGATAAATACATCATTCAGTCTTCAATGTGGAATTTAGGAATCCAACCTTTATTAAAAGCCTATTTTGATACAATCATGAGTGCTGGAAAAACGTTTAAATATACATCAGAAGGTCCAGAAGGATTGATGAAAGGGAAAAAAGCAATCCATATTCATGGAATGGGAGGATTTTATTCGCAGGCAATTGGAATGGAACATTCCGATTCTTACGTAAGAGGTGCGCTGAAGTTTGTTGGAATTGAAGTGGAACCAACGATTTTTGTTGAAGGTATTGACTATGATCCAACTAAAGAAGAAGAAATTGTTACTTCAACAATTGAAAAAGCAAAAGCGGTAGCACGAACGTTTTAAAAAAAGCATTGGTGGGATTAGTTAAAAAGATTTTAATTAACATCATCCCAGCTCGCACGTTCAAAAGCGTAATAAAGAAGAATGGACAAGATACATTCATCAAAATCATAAAGGGGGAACATAGGATGAAAGTAGAAATTTGGTCTGATTTTGTTTGCCCGTTTTGTTATATTGGCAAACGTCAATTTGAAATAGGGTTAGAACAGTTTGAACATAAAGAAGAGGTCGAAGTCTTATTTCGACATTTTCAATTAGATCCATATGCGGAAAAAAATACAGGAATGGATATCCATCAAGTATTATCCTCTAAGCATGGTGTCCCATATGAAAAAGCAAAAGTACTGAACAATCAATTGAAACAGAAAGCAAAAGAGGTTGGGTTAGATTATCAATTTGATACAATGATTCCTACAAATTCATATGATGCACTTCGTCTTTCTTATTATGCAAAAGAGAAAGGGAAGATTCGGGAGTTTATGGAGCGTATTTTGAAAGCTCATTTCACGGATTCACTAGATATCGGTGATCACGCAACACTTGCTCAACTTACAAGTGAAATAGGGCTTGATGGCAACGAAGCTATGGATGTTTTATCAAATGATCAATATAGCGAGAATATTGCAGCTGATAGAGCCGAGGGATCTAAAATTGGGATTCAGGGCGTGCCCTTTTACGTTGTGAATGATAAATATGTCATCTCAGGAGCACAACCTAGCGAAGTGTTTTTAGAAACATTACAACAGGTATGGAAAGAAGAGTACGCGAATCGTAAGGTTGAAGAGCATAAATTAGAGTCGTCGCTCGATGATGATTGTTCAGATGGAACATGTAAATTTTAATGGATATTCAAAAAAGATTCAGAAATCACAAAAGAATATTATAGTATTTCAAGGCACAGGTATTGTTGTTCTAAATCTTGCAGTAGTGCCAACACCACTTGACTTGTATTGAACCTAATTGGTGCTCGTGTGATATACCACTTTATTATGAATCATTTACTTCCAAAAAATCAAAGGGGTTTAGCGATATGAAAAATACAATTTTCCAAGGCACAATCGAGCATTCAGGATTTGTAGTACCCGATATCGAAGTAGCAGTTGAATTCTTCACTCATATTTTGGGTTTTGAAGTCTTGTTCCGGCCAGGACGGATGCAGTTTGAGGACGATAGTTTAAAAAGATACTTTGGGGTTCACGAACAGTCAATTGTAGAAGGGGCGGCATTTTTGCAATATGGCGGTAGAAAGATCGAACTGGTTCAATGGTCGACGCCAGATCAACAGAATGTTCACCTAAAACCCAGTGATATCGGTGTAGCCCATCTAGCTATTACAGTTACCAATATAGAAGAGGCTTTAAAATATTTTGCAGAACAGTCTGATGTTAAAGTTAGAGAGCTGAGCCCTCTTGGATTTTTCTATATCACAACTTCATGGGGGATGGAGATTCAAATAATGGAATTACCCCAAAAACCTTTATGACCTATTTTTGAAACAGTTTGCTGAGACTGGAAAATAGTGCTGCGTTTGAGTCAATTGAATATAAAATCTAATAATAAAGAGGATCAAGTCAAAGGTTCTCTTTTTTATCTAGTTTACATAATATATATTCTAGGAAGTTAAACAACAATTGAATTTTCTTTGTCTCATTATTAAGTATACTTATCTTATTGAGATAAAACAAAAAATGAAAAATCCAACGGTTGATTCGTCAGATTTTCATTCCTCTAAATGTTTTAAGATTTTTGCAGGATTCCCGCCAACAATCACATTTGACGGAACATCTTTTGTCACAACGGCTCCTGATGCAATGACAGCATGATCTCCGATTGTCACACCTGGATTGATAATGGCGCCGCCGCCAATCCATACATGATGTCCAATTGTGACTGGTTTGCCGAATTCAATACCTGTTTGACGTTCTTCTGGATTTAACGGATGTCCAGCTGTGTATATATGTACATTCGGACCTAACAAACAATGATGTCCAATTGTAATCTTGCAAACATCTAATAACACAGCATCAAAATTTGCAAAAAAATGCTCGCCAACCTCGATATTGTATCCATAATCACATTGTATTCTGCCTTCAAATACCACATCTTCTCCGCAAGCGCCTAAAAGCTCCTTTAAAATGGCCTTTCTCTGTGATGGCTCATTTGTTTGCTGATAGGCAAATGTCAATTGTCGTGCTTTTGCTCGATCTGCCATCAATGTGTGATCATTTGGGTGATAGTATTCTCCCTTGATCATCTTTTCTTTTTCTGTTTTCATGTTCATCTCCCTTTTATTGAAAATTCATTCATCGTTTGAATGAATGCCTCGGTGAATTGTGTCGTCGTCTCATTTCCTCCTAAATCCTTCGTTTTCAAGTTCTTTTTTAAGGCCTCAGCAAGAATATGTTCGATCAGACTGGCTGTCTGTTTTAATCTTTCATCTTGATATTTCACATGTAGCCAGTTACAAAGCATCACTGTAGACAGAATCATGCCCATTGGATTGGCGATATTTTGACCAGCTATATCCGGTGCTGAACCATGTGCCGCCTGTGCCATCGCTTGATTTTCGTTGCAATTTAATGAGGGTGCCATTCCTAAACTGCCGACTAGTTCCCCTGCAAGATCAGATAAAATGTCGCCAAACATATTTTCTGTCACAATCACATCAAAATCACCTGCACGTCTCACTAAATGAGCAGCCATCGCATCAATATGAATATCCTCAACCTCCACTTGTGGATATGCTTTCGCTACCTCTTGACATGTTCGTAAAAACAAGCCAGATCCTAATTTGATCACGTTCGCTTTATGAACAATGGTGACTTTCCCCCTCCTCTCCACTGCACGTTGAAAAGCTGCGTGGGCAATACGGGTAATTGCTTTTTTTGTAAACACACCTGTAGATATGGCGACATCTGGTGTAATCATCCACTCTCCTGTCCCCTGATACATATTCCGGTCTGGATAAAAGCCTTCTGTATTTTCTCGAAAAATGACAAGGTCGACGCCATTGGCAACGCTTTTCACACCTGGCAGCGATTGCGATGGACGAATATTTGCAAATAAATCAAATGTATGACGCAGTTCTCCACTTGGATTTCTTCTTTCTTTCAATTGATCAGGATATGAAGCTGAATCATGAGGTCCTAATATCCAGCCATGGCATTTTTTCAAGGCGGCTATAGTAGAAGCTGGCACTGGATCTTGATGAGAATGAATGGCTTCAGCACCGATAGGACACTCTACAAATTCCACAAATGGTTCATTGAACTGTGACAACGCTGTCTTTAAAATACGCATACTAGAATCAACAATTTCCGGTCCAATCCCGTCTCCCTTTAAAATACCTATTCGATATGACATATGTATCGCCCCTTTTGTCTTTATTCTATCAAAGAATGATGAAGTTGGAATATTTTCTTCATGATGATCCTCCCTCATGTTATTTACGAATCAAGAAGTCTCCTTTATAATCGAGTAGATTTGTTCTGTATGACTACATAGATATGAGGGATTAGATGAAATTAAAGTGGTATAAAGCGATTATTGTTATTTTTACGATGTCTGGGATCTCCATCTCCACTTGGTTTTCAAGAACACCAGAAGTGAGAGATTTATTGCAAGCAGATACAGGCACAATGGGACTCATTTTACTCGGCTTATCTGTAGGTTCCATTGTCGGGCTGATTCTTTCCAATGTATTCGTTCGCAAAAAAGGCGGCCGAGTGGCGATTGTGGTCAGCGCTTTTTTGATGTTTATTGGTTTCTCAACCCTTGCAATCGGCGCCGCCCTCTCTTCTACGCTGATTGTCACTGCTGGTCTTTTTCTTTTTGGTTCAGGCTCAGGCATGTGCAATGTAGCCATGAACTTAGAAGGAACGGAGATTGAGTATCAGATCAAGAGAACGATCCTGCCGATTTTGCATGCTTCTTTCAGTATTGGAACGTTAATTGGTGCAGGTGCCGGAATACTCTTTATTTATTTAGGTGTGTCTGTCCTCATTCACCTTCTCACCATTGCACTCCTTTTCTTTCTCAGCATCCTGATTTGTACACGGTTTATTCCGCACGGGACAGGAAAAGATCCGGATGAGACGCAGACAGAATCAGTTGAGGCTTCTCAAACATCATGGCTGAACAAACGGACGATCTCATTAGCGATGATTGCCTTATGTCTCGCATTTGTAGAAGGTTCTGCAAATGATTGGATTCCACTAGCAATGGTTGATGGCTATCAGGTTTCTCATTCAATGAGTACGGTCATCTATGCATTATTTTTGTGCGGGATGATTAGTGGCAGATTACTGAGCGGACGTTTCATTGATCGCTTTGGCAGGGTGCTGTTGCTAAGAGTCGCGATCTTATCTGCTGCCGCCGGACTATTCTTGGTGATTTTAAAGATTTCACTCATTGTGTGTATGATATCTATCTTTTTATGGGGAATTGGCGCGTCCTTAGGCTTCCCGCTGACCATTTCAGCAGCTGGTGATGATAGCCGCTATGCTGTCAAACGTGTCAGTATCGTCACTTTATCTGGGTATACAGCCTCTCTATCAGGGCCCCCTGTTTTAGGACTGCTCGCCAATCAAGTCGGTCTGCTTCATGCGTTTATTTTTGTTCTGTTTGCCATTTGTATTGCAGGAATCTTTACAAAAGCTGTTGCAAAACCGACATCAATACATTCTTTTTGAAAAGTGCCAGATCTTTGATCTCGGTACTTTTTTAAATTTAATAAATAAAATTGAAACCTTTCATGAAGTGAAACAGTCCTATAGATGTCTTGATGTTTATCGCTTTTTTAAAGAGGGAAAGTAAAAAAATAAGACTTTTCAAATAACTGAAAACGTGGTAAGATCATGAAAATAAACAGGAAGGGGTGAGAAAAATGAAAAAAAATATGCTTTTAAAATTAGCAGTCTTATTCATAGCACTTGCAAGTTTTCATTTGTTCTCAATGCCTCATTCCGTTCAGGTATACCATCATGCAAAGGTGGTTGCTGATCAAGAATCACATGAAATGAAAATCGTTCAGACAGCAGGCGATGAAAAGAAACAAAAACATGTGAACGCAGTATTTGCGGCATTTACAGCACTGCTAGTCATTGGCAGTATGGCAGCTGGATTTGCACGCATCACTTATACTGATCGATTTGACCGGAAAAAGAAGCATTTACTTGCAGTGTTCTACCAGTCTTCGAATTTCCGAGTAGCTCGTGTTAACCCAACCATTTAAATCAAACAAAAATTGGGAGGTTTTACACGATGTTATTTTTCTTAAGAGTATTCATTCTAGGTCTATTCTCTGTCACTTCACTTTCTCTTTTCGTTTACCAAGGAATTGAAGTAGTGCATGCCATCACAAGCATGTTTGGCAATCACGAGAGTTAAATTGACCTCAATATAAAAAACCCCCTGCGTAAGGCAGGGGGTTTTCGTTTTGCTTATTTATTGTCATCTTGGTCAGATGCAGCAGGTGATAAAAGAACTTGAGTTACTTCTCCCTGCTCTTCCTCATCTAAAATAAACGATCCATTGCTATAACGATCATTTGCCCTTAGTGTGGAAATATCGAGCGGGATCGTGGCACCCTTTTCCGTATCAATCTCAAGTGTATCGTGCAGTGAAGCAGCAATCACAGCAACAATTCTGTGAGGGTTTTTCTTTAATTCTCTTAGCATGATCACTCCACGTTTTGCTCTTGATGTCTTATCAAATTCAGAGAGGTTCATCCGCTTCACAGCACCTCTTTGTGTCGTAAGAACAAGCACATTGTTCTTCGGATCAATGATTTGTCCAGAGACCACCTCGTCTCCGTCCTTCAAATTGATGCCTTTCACACCAGCCGCTCTCGGACCGACCACACTCACTTCTTCTTCATCAAACCATAATCCATAGCCATTTTTCGTTGCAATAAACAATTCTTGCTGACCTGTTGTGACATGAACATCTACAAGTTCATCATCACCTTTTAAATTCAAGGCGACAAGCGGTTTTGAATAGCGCTGCGCTTTATATTGGAGAAGCTCTGTTTTCTTCACCATACCGCCTTTTGTAAAGAACAAGAGATACGATGATTCATCGAATTCTTTAATTGGGATCGCTTTTTGAATGGTTTCATCGCGATCAATCGAAATAATATTCGTAATGTGCTGCCCCATGTCTTTCCAGCGTATATCTGGCAACTGATGAACTGGACAGTAAATGTAGCTCCCTTTATTCGTAAATAGCAGAAGAACATCTGTTGTATTCATTTCAAACTGGTGAATCAGTCGGTCTGTATCCTTCATACCGAAGTCCTTACCGTTTGATGCAGCATAGGAGCGCTGGCTCGTCCGTTTGATGTATCCATCCTTTGTGACTGTGACGTACACGTCCTCTGATGCGATCATCACTTCAAGGTTAATCTTAATTTCTTCAATTTTTTCCTCAATGACGGATCGTCTTTCTTCAGCATACGTCTTTTTCAACTTCTTCAAGTTGTTCGTAATGACTTTAAACAGCTTCTTCTCATTCGCTAAAATGTCTTCAAGCTCTGCAATTCGCACGTCAAGCTCTCTTGCTTCGTCTCTTAGTTGAGTGATATCTGTATTTGTTAAACGATATAACTGGAGAGAAACAATCGCTTCTGATTGTGCTTCTGTAAAATCATATTTTTCCATCAAATTGTTTTTCGCATCACGTTTATCATTAGACGAGCGAATCGTCGCAATGACTTCATCTAAAATGGAAAGAGCTTTAATTAACCCATCTACAATATGATGACGTTCTTTTGCTTTTCGAAGCTCGTATGCTGAGCGGTTCGTCATCACTTCTTTTTGATGAGCAATGTAAGCGTCTAGTACAGTTGTAAGCGTCATTAAAGTCGGTCTTCTGTTATGTATCGCGACCATATTAAAGTTATATGGGATTTGCAGATCAGAATTTTTATATAAGAAATTCAAGACACCATTCGCATCCGCTTCTTTTTTCAGCTCTACAACAATCCGAAGGCCGGTACGGTCCGTCTCATCCCGAACTTCAGAGATTCCTTCTACTTTTCTTTCAATGCGGAACTCGTCCATCTTTTTGACAAGATTGGCCTTATTCACTTCATAAGGAATTTCTGTGATCACGATTTGCTGACGTCCACCGCGGATGGTTTCAATCTCCGCTTTTCCGCGAATCATAATCTTTCCTTTTCCTGTTTCATATGCCTTCTTAATACCATCCACACCTTGAATGATCCCGCCTGTTGGGAAATCTGGCCCTTTGATGACTGTCATTAAATCTTCAACCGTACAATGCGGCTGTTCAATTCGCTTAATCACGCCATCAATCACTTCTCCTAGATGGTGCGGCGGAATATCAGTCGCATAACCGGCTGAAATCCCTGTTGACCCGTTCACAAGAAGGTTGGGAAACATCGCTGGTAAGACAACAGGCTCTTTGCTTGTATCATCAAAGTTCGCGACAAATTCGACTGTCTCCTTGTCGAGGTCTTTTAAAAGCTCTGATGCAATTGCAGAAAGCCTTGCTTCCGTATAACGCATGGCAGCAGGAGGATCTCCGTCGATACTCCCGTTATTTCCATGCATCTCAATCAGCACATTTCGCACTTTCCAATCCTGGCTCATTCTCACCATTGCTTCATAAACAGAAGAATCACCATGCGGATGATAGTTACCAATTACGTTACCGACTGTTTTGGCAGCTTTACGGAAGTTTTTATCTTGTGTATTTCCTTCTGCATACATTGCATATAAAATTCTTCGTTGTACAGGCTTTAATCCATCACGTGCATCTGGAAGTGCACGATCTTGGATAATATATTTACTATAGCGACCAAAACGGTCCCCAATCACTTCTTCTAACGGTAAATCATGAAATCGTTCTTGTTGTGCCATGTTTAAACCTCCTCAGCTAGCGACAAGTTTTCATTTTCAAGAATGTTGCTTTCCTCATCAAGTCCAAAGGCGACATTCTTTTCAATCCATTTACGGCGTGGTTCTACTTTGTCACCCATCAGTGTCGTGACGCGGCGCTCCACCCGTGCAGCATCATCGATCTTCACCCTGACAAGCGTTCTCGACTCTGGATTCATTGTCGTTTCCCATAGCTGGTCGGCATTCATTTCACCTAAACCTTTATAGCGTTGAATCGTATATCCTTTTCCAACTTTCTTTAATACGTCATCCATTTCTTCATCAGACCAAGCATATTCAATGACTTCTTTCTTCCCTGAGCCTTTGCTAACTTTATATAAAGGCGGAAGGGCAATGAATACTTTGCCATGCTCAATCAGCGGCTTCATATAGCGGTAGAAGAATGTAAGCAATAGAACCTGAATATGCGCACCATCTGTATCAGCATCTGTCATGATGACAATTTTGTCATAATTGATGTCTTCTACATTAAAATCGACACCAACCCCGCCGCCAATGGCATGGATTATGGTGTTGATTTCTTCGTTTTTGAAAATATCAGCAAGCTTTGCTTTCTCTGTATTAATGACCTTTCCTCGAAGCGGCAGCACCGCTTGGAATTTTCGATCACGTCCTTGCTTGGCTGATCCACCAGCAGAGTCGCCCTCTACTAGATACAGTTCATTTCTTGCCGGGTTTCTAGATTGAGCAGGTGTTAATTTTCCGCTGAGTGTTGCTTCAGATTTTTTTCGTTTCTTGCCGCTCCTTGCTTCTTCTCTTGCTTTTCTAGCCGCTTCTCTTGCCTGCTGCGCTTTAATCGCTTTTTTCACAAGCAGTGTCGCCGTTTCGCGGTTTTCTTCAAGGAAATAAGCCAATTTTTCAGAAATCACGGCATCAACAGCTGACCTTGCCTCACTCGTTCCAAGCTTTCCTTTTGTTTGTCCTTCAAATTGAAGAAGTTCTTCAGGAATTCTGACAGAAATAACAGCTGACAGGCCTTCACGAATATCCGTACCTTCTAAATTTTTGTCTTTTTCTTTTAAAAGGGTCACTTTGCGTGCATATTCATTAAAGGCTCTCGTCATGGCCGTTTTTGCACCAGACTCATGCGTACCGCCATCTTTGGTTCTTACGTTATTGACGAACGACAAAATATTTTCTGAATATCCGTCGTTAAATTGAAAGGCAAAATCGACTTCAATGGACTGATGTTCGCCTTCAAACGAAACGACTTCACTAAGTACATCCTTTTCCTCGTTTAAATAAGCAACGAACGCTTCAATACCTGTCTCATAATAAAAGGTTTCCTGCACATCATGGCGCTCATCAATCAGCTCTATTTTTAACCCTTTTAATAAAAAGGCTGATTCTCTTAAACGCTCTGATAATGTATCAAAATTATAGGTGGTGACACTGAACATCGTTGGATCTGGCTTAAAATGAATCAGTGTACCGGTCTTTTTCGTTTTCCCGATTTTTTCAAGTGATGTGACTGGCTTTCCGCCATGTTCAAAGCGCTGGTGATAAATAAATCCATCGCGTTCTATCGTCACGGTGAGCCACTCTGAAAGTGCGTTCACAACGGACGCCCCAACTCCGTGAAGTCCACCACTTGTTTTATAACCGCCCTGACCAAATTTTCCGCCTGCGTGCAGGACCGTTAAAATGATTTCTGGTGTCGGTTTTCCAAGCTTATGCATACCAGTAGGCATTCCGCGCCCTTTATCTTGGACGGAAATGCTGTTATCTTTATGTATTTTGACAATGATATGATCTCCATGGCCAGCGAGCACTTCATCGACAGAGTTGTCTACAATCTCATAGACAAGGTGATGAAGACCGCGTGAATCCGTCGATCCAATATACATCCCTGGGCGTTTACGGACCGCTTCAAGCCCCTCTAGCACCTGAATAGAATCATCGTTATAATCTACTTGCTGCTTTTTAACCAAATGCTTAATCCCCTTTCACTAACAAACATAACCGGCTAATCATCAATGATCTCTCTAGATTTTAATGATGATCATGCTGCTCATTACTGTCCACTTTAATAAGCTGCATCATCACCATGCATGTGTGATTCAGCGATACATGCTCTTTTGCACGGTTATGAGAATGTTCTACATTCTGCAATCAGAACTAGAAGTCCATTATAAACAAGACTGTTTCATAAGCCAAATGCAATCATATGATGGTTTTAGCAAAACAGAACAAATGTTCTATATTTATCTTATCGCTCTTTTTCTCGATATGCAAGGTCACCGATAGGTCCCTGTCGCCTTATTTTATCGCTTTCTTCTAGAATCGCAAATATATTTCTGCAACAAAAAAGCAAAAATCCTTGAAAAACCAAGGATTTTTGACGATTTAATGAGTTTTTGTCATCGCATGAGCCACTTTGATACATAAGTCCATGATGGCGACCTTGCCATTTTCCTCAATCAGCCTTTTTGCCTCTTCATGATATACGCCTTGCTGCGCCCAAAAAACAGGTGCGTCTATTTCAAGAAATTCTTTCGCCACCTCAGGCAAAAACTCAGAACGTCTAAAGACATTGACGATATCAACAGGCTCTTTTATGTCTTTTAAAGAGGCGACCGCTTTTACCCCAAGTGCTTCATCAATCGTTGGATTGACAGGAATGATGTCATAACCGGCATCTTGCATGGCTTTTGAAACCATATAGGACGTTCGGTGCGGCTGATCTGACAAACCTACAACTGCAATTCGCTTACTGCTTTTTAATATATGCCCAATTTCTTGTTTTGAAGGATGATTCATCCAGACACTCCTTTTCTTCTATTTTAGCGAATTTCTTGTTAAAAACAAAGCTGAATTCATCGGCCATCGTTTTTTTCAAAAAAAGATCGCCATGTTTTTCATAAGATCATGTTAAAATGTAAGACAAGAGGGAGAATATAAAGGAGTTATGCAGATGTTAATTGCTTTGATGTTTATTTTGGCTTATCTTCTCGGCAGTATTCCATCAGGTCTCATTGTCGGGAAAGCTGCAAAGGGAATCGATATCCGTGAACATGGCAGCGGGAACCTAGGTGCGACGAATGCATTCCGTACACTAGGTGTGAAAGCAGGGTCCATCGTTATCACAGCTGATATTTTAAAGGGGACTCTTGCTTCGGCTTTACCGTTTTTCATGCAACTGGACATTCATCCCTTATTAGCAGGAGTTGCTGCTGTTATCGGTCACAGCTTTCCTGTCTTTGCAAAATTTAAAGGGGGAAAAGCGGTCGCTACATCAGGCGGCGTGCTGTTATTTTATGCCCCGTTCTTATTTATCACGATGATCGCTGCTTTTTTCTTATTTTTATACATTAGTAAATATGTTTCATTATCATCTATGCTGACTGGGATCTACACATTCATTTACAGCATATTCACCCAAGATCTATTTTTAATTATTGTTGTTGCTGTTCTTGCTGGCTTTGTGATCTTCAGACACATCGCCAACCTCAAACGAATTCTCAACAAAACTGAACCGAAAATCAAATGGCTTTAGCCGTTTCATCAATTTAAATATGTGGTAAAAGTAAAGAAAAGCTGTTTTTGCATCCTGCATTTAAAACAGCATGACTTCAAAAAGGGGCGATCACATTGAAATTAACGATAAAAGATGATGCACTCAATTGGTACAAGAATGAACTGGATTTAGAAAAAGGTGATCATGTTCGCTTTTTTGTCAGATATGGCGGGTGCAGTAATGTACAAAAAGGCTTTTCTCTCGGCGTCGCAAAAGATGAACCTCAAAATGCCGGCGCAACCGCTGAAGTAGAAGGCATTACTTTCTTCGTGGAAGAAAGTGATATTTGGTATTTTGACAACCATGATCTGCATATTGATTATAACGAGTCCGTGAAAGAACCAGAATTTCATTATGAATAAACAAAAAAGATACCTCATCCCTCGGGTATCTTTTTTGTTTATCACTCAATATAAAGTCCATACTCCTGAATGTTTCCTAATGACCGCTCTTTTTGCAAAATCCGTTTTTGCGAATCACCGATGAGATCAAAATGAGGAAAACCTTCACGAACATGAATCCACTCTTTCTTTAATCCATGCTTTTGTCCCCAAGCGATTAATTGCTCCATATCCTGACAGGCTGCCTTTGTGACAGTATTCGCATGCGGAAAACGGTCATCAAGCCAATAGTGTGTCAAAAAGGCCACATTCCCTTGCCGAACAGCTGATTTCCAAGCATTTAGATCCTTTCTTTTAATACCAAATGCCATGAATCAAACCTGCTTCTTGGACTGTTCGTATACGCTGTGCCATGCAGGGAAAGCTTTTCTAAATTGAATCGGTCTAAAGGTTTCTTTGTCCACACAAATATGTGAGGTGGTCCCTGTAATAGCCGTTTGTCCATCAGGTTTTTGTATTTCATAGCCATACACTGTTTTCACGCCGTTATATTCTTCAATCCATGTGTGAACTGTAGCCGTTTCACCGTACAGTAGTGGTTTCTTATATTGAACCTGAAGATCGACAACAGGTGCAAGGACACCGTCTGCCTCTAACTGGGCATAGGAAAAGCCTAATTCTTTAATTAACGCTGTTCTACCGACTTCCATCCAAATTAAATAGTTGGCATGATACACAATGCCCATTTGATCTGTTTCTGCATAACGGACTTCTATTTCTTTTCTAGATACATACACGTTTTCATCGCTCTCCTATCAAAACCTAACGTCTCTGACATTTTACCACATTCCAAATGGTTCTTCTAAAAAGAGGCAATAAAATAAACCAGGAATCCCTGGTTTATTCAGTGTAACCGCTCTTTCTTGCTGCTTCCTCGTCCTTTATTTCAGAACGCATTGCGTCAATACTTGTTCTACGGTTTTCATTTTTTTGCTTGATCATCTGCTTTTCTTCCTCTGTTGAAAGACCCATTGCTGCTTCAGATTCATCAATATTTTCAAGTGTGTTTTCAATCATATCCTGCAGCTTCTCAACATTGTCAGAACGATCATCTGGATTGGATTGATATGACTTGTCATTCATCATGCTTCCCTCCTATTATTCGCCCTTCGTCTGTATCACATCAGGCTGTTCATTCGATTTATTATGCATCTTTTTGCCTTTATTTCGTTTGTATGCTACAGGTTTTGTCCCTAAATGGTCTGGTGTAAACTGCGCTTGTTTATCATGCTCTCTACCCATCATTCATCCCTCCCTCTTCTTTAGGATGAACGAAAAAGGACAAATCATAACTTATTTCTGTCTAAATCGCTCTTCCAACTTTTCTTCAAGCTGGTTTAAAAATTCCTCATTGCTTAATAATTCTTTTTTATTTTCAAGCACAAGTTCTTCAAATGTACGGCGCTTTCTTCTTCTCATGTCTATCACCACCTCCACTCTGTTCATACCATTTTCGCCAAAACATTTAGAAAATAAGCAAAAAGAGCTGAATCATTATAGATCCAGCTCTTTTTCAATTTCTTTTTTTGTGAGCATTTGATGCTTTACAGACAGGATACGCCCTTTTTCATCTAGTATGTATGTCGTCGGATAGGAAAGTACCTGATATCTCGCTTGAATACCTTTTTGATCTAATAAAACAGGAAAACTGACCTTAAGTTCATCAATAAATGAGGCGACGTGATCCACACTCTTTTCAGTGTTCGTCAAATTCACCGCTAGTACCTCAACTTGGTCATTTTCACTTCTAATTGCATCTAGATCTGGCATTTCTGTTCGGCAAGGCTTACACCATGTCGCCCAAAAATTGAGGAGTACTTTTTTCCCTCGATAATCAGATAACGATGCCGTTTTGCCATCAAGGGTTTTGAGCTCAAAATCAGGGGCTTTGTCCCCTGTTTCAAGACCGATGGCAGGTTCTTTTGGTCCGAATACATTCCATGCAAGTAAACCAATCAACACAAGTAAAACAGCGCTTGCCATTCCTTTTTTCCACATGATTGATCCTCCACTATGTTAAAAAAGAAGAGAAAGCTGTCTAAGCGCCTTCTCTTCTTTGCTTTATTAGTTGCTTGCCAATTTTTCACGCAATACCATTTGAAGGATACCACCATGACGGTAATAGTCAATTTCGACTTCACTGTCAAAGCGAACAATTACTTCAAATGTTTTCTCGTTGCCATCTGTATCAATTGCTTTTACAGTGACAAGATCACGCGGACGAACTGTTTCATCAACATCTACTTCGAATGTTTCTGTTCCTGTTAGTCCATAAGTTTCTGCACTTTCTCCATCTTTAAACTGTAAAGGAAGTACACCCATGAAGACAAGGTTACTTCTGTGGATACGCTCAAAGCTTTCCGCTAGAACGAATTTAATTCCAAGAAGATTTGTTCCTTTTGCAGCCCAGTCACGAGAAGAACCCATTCCGTAATCTTTACCTGCTAAGATCGCAAGACCAGTTCCATCTTCTTTATAACGCATGCATGCATCATAAATGGATGTTACTTCACCAGTTGGCCAGTACGTTGTATACCCGCCTTCTGTTCCTGGTGCGATTTGGTTCTTAATACGGATGTTTGCAAAAGTACCTCTCATCATAACATGGTGGTTACCACGGCGAGATCCGTATGAGTTAAAGTCTCTAGGCGATACGCCTCTTTCTTGCAAGTATTTACCTGCAGGTGTGTCTTTACCAATCGCTCCAGCAGGAGAAATATGGTCCGTTGTGACAGAATCACCGAACTTCGCCACTACGCGCAATCCTTTAAGTGGTTCAACTTTACCAGGTTCAACTGATAAGTTTTCGAAGAATGGCGGGTTATCAATGTATGTGGAATTTTCATCCCATTTATACAATGCATCGTCCGTCGTTTTAATTTCATTCCAGCGGTCATTGTTGTCAAAAACAGTTTCATACTCTGAACGGAATAGCTCAGGTGTGACAGTGCTTTTCACGACGCTGTTGATTTCATCCATTGATGGCCAAATGTCATTGAAATAAACGTTCTCGCCATTTTTATCGACACCGATCGGATCTTTTGTTAAATCAATATTCACCGTACCAGCAAGTGCATACGCCACAACTAATGGTGGAGATGCAAGGTAGTTTCCTTTTACAAGCGGGTGGATACGACCTTCGAAGTTACGGTTACCTGATAAAACAGAAGTGATCAGCAGATCATTTTCAGAGACAGCATCTTCAATTTCTTTTTCCAGCGGTCCTGAGTTTCCGATACATGTTGTACAGCCATACCCAACAATGTTAAATCCGAGGTCTCTTAAGTATGGAAGAAGTCCTGAGTTCACGAGGTATCCTGTTACAACCTTAGAACCTGGCGCTAGTGACGTTTTCACGTAGTTTGGCACCTTCATGCCAAGCTCACTTGCTTTCTTCGCAACAAGACCTGCTCCGATTAAGACGTATGGGTTCGATGTATTCGTACAGCTCGTAATCGCTGCAATGGCAATCGCACCTGTCTTCATCACAGCTTTTTCACCATTTGCTAGATCAAATTCGATTTGTTTGTCTAGCTCTGATTTTTCTAAGCCAAACCCTTGGTTACCAGCTGGGCTTTCGATGTGTTTATGGAACGTCTCTTTCATTTGAGAAAGTGGAATCAAATCTTGTGGACGTTTAGGACCAGATAAGTTTGACTCAATTTGAGAAAGATCAATTTCCACAACATCAGTAAAGATTGGCTCTTCTGCATCTGGCGTATAGAATAAGCCATTTGCGCGAGAATATTCTTCAACGATATTAATTTGCTCTTCATCACGTCCAGTAAGGCGAAGGTAAGCAAGAGCTTCTTCATCTACTGGGAAGAATCCGCAAGTAGCACCGTATTCAGGCGCCATGTTTGCAATTGTTGCACGATCTGCTAACGGCAATTGTGCAACACCAGGTCCGAAGAACTCGACGAACTTGTTCACTACGCCTTTTTCACGAAGAACTTGTGTCACTTTTAATGCAAGGTCAGTTGCAGTTGTTCCGTTTGGAAGCTCTCCAACTAATTTAGCACCAATAACTTCTGGTACTGGGAAGTATGAAGGCTGACCAAGCATACCAGCTTCTGCTTCGATACCGCCAACGCCCCATCCAAGTACACCGATACCGTTAATCATTGTTGTATGTGAGTCAGTACCAACTAATGTATCTGGGTAAGTGATGATCTCGCCATCTTCTTCGATTGCATGAACAACACTTGCAAGATACTCTAAGTTCACTTGGTGAACGATCCCTGTTGCAGGCGGAACAGCTTGATAATTGTTAAACGCTTTCTTTGCCCAGCTAAGGAAGTTATAACGCTCTGCGTTACGTTCGAATTCTAAATCCATGTTAATGTTTAATGCATCTTCAGTTCCAGCTTTATCGACTTGTACAGAGTGGTCAATGACCAGGTCAACTGGAATTTCAGGGTTGATTTTATCTGGGTCTCCGCCCACATCTGCCATTGCTTTTCTTAAAGAAGCAAGGTCAACGACGGCTGGTACACCCGTGAAGTCTTGTAAAATAACACGAGAAGGTTTAAATGGAACATCAATTTCTTTTACCTCGGCAGTTCCCCATTTTGCCAAGTTTTCAACGTGTTCCTTCTTGATCACTCTACCGTCTACTTGGCGAAGCACTGATTCTAAAAGTACCTTAATGGAATAAGGCAGCTTAGAAACATTTCCGATTCCTTGTTTCTCTAGTGCTTCTAACGAATAATAGTGATACGTTTTCCCATTTGTCGAAAACGTTTTTCTAGATTGAAAAGCGTCTTGTTTAGCGACTTGCTGCTGTTTCGACATGTCCAAAATCCCCCTTTTGATGATCAAGATCAATTTCAATTCTCAGAAAAATCGTCGTATTTCACCACAATTTTCTCACAATTTCATCTTAAAACAAATTCATACATAAGTAAATAACAATGCTTTTATTAAATTCAATAAGTTTAGCTTATCATGAGGAAATGATTACTCTTCATAAACTGAGCAGCACGGGTTCATACTAATGCTGAGGTGATAGAACATGACAAAAAGAAAAGCAAATCATGTCATTGACGGCATGAACGCAGCCAAAAGCCAAGGAAATGGTGCAGGTTATATAGAAAATGATCAGCTCGTTTTAACAGAAGAACAAAAGCAAAACAATAAAAAGCGTAAAAAAAACCAATAAGAAAGGAGTGAGAAATGATGACGAACAAAAACACAGGGAAAGACATACGTCAAAACTCTCCTAAAGAGCATCAAGGCGGGCAGCCTGAGCCACTATCAGGCAGTAAAAAAGTGAAAAATCGCAACCATACAAGACAAAAGCACAATTCACATCATGATATGTAAACATTCTCTCTTAAGCCCGTGACCAAACGGGATGTTTTAGGTCTTTCACACATTTCAGCTTTTATCATATGATTTATTATGAGATGTGATGGAGGAGTGTTTATGGAGAATGAAAAGCAAGTGAATTCCTCTGATTTTCTTGAAATAGATGATTGGCTGAGTGTATTAATGGACGATCCTTTTGCATGGTATGACGAACAGCTCCCAATAGATCTTTATGAAACGAGCCGTGATTATATTATTGAAATCGACCTCTCCACCCTATCGATCACTGATTTAAAACTGACCTTTTCCGGATGTGAGCTCATCCTCGCTTATTTGATTGATGAAAGAGAACAGCCGATTGAAAAAAGTGTCATGCTCCCTTTTTATTTGAATGACAAAGACATTGATACAGATTACGAAAACAGAATCATATCAATCAAAATCAAAAAGGATGCCCATCGTCAAGACGGAGCATTTTCCTTTCAAATGCCACACTTCAAACATTAAGAGCCCGCCTGTATACAGGCGGGCTCTCTTCCGTTCGTTTCAAGTCAATACCTTGTGCGAACCACCATGGCCAAATAGTAGAGTCGCTATACAATAATGTATTCCTTTTCTACTAAATGGTTTGGGTCATTCTAGTAAATGGGCGCCTCTTGATCAAAAAAGGCGTTTATAGAGAAAAAACTCATACATTTTTGTTATTTTCTTCTACCTTCCCTTCATGTAAAATAGAATAGAGAGAAGGGATATAGGGAGTGAGAACATGTTAAGCGGCTGGTTTTTGTGGTTCATTTTATTTTGGGGTACAGTGATGATTGGATTACTAGCAATCGGTGGCTTTTTTATGTTTCGCAAGTTTTTAAAACGATTGCCGAAAGAAGACGGGAAATCAGAGCTTGATTGGCAGGATGAATATATTCAAAAGAGCCTGCACCTATGGCGCGATGAAGACAAACAGCTATTAAATGAGCTAGTATTACCGGTTCCAGAGCTGTTTAGAGATGTCGCCAAAGAAAAAATCGCCGGTAAAATTGGCGAGCTGGCACTTAAAGAACAAGCGGCCAGCATTAATTTAGACTTAATCATTCGCGGCTATATTATCGCTACACCGAAGCGGGATCATAAATTTCTACTAAAGCGCCTTCAAGAAAAAAAGATCGACCATTCACCATATGAATCTTTATTAAAATAACCTCCTTTTTAAAAAGGAGGTTTAATTTATTTGGGCATGCTGCACATCTAATTGTTTAGACATCTTTCTAAACGACAAATACATCGCAACCCGCCAAGGGACAATCATGCCAAAGGCTAGAATCCAAAACATCCCGCTAAGCGCACCATAATCAATGGAAGAGCTTAAAATCGTCTTCATTCCGATACGAAGGACAAGAAGCCCAATGAGAATAAACACAAATGCTTTTGAACGCTTCAAATAGATTTCATTGCCTCTAATTTCAAATTTCGATGTTTTAATTAAAAAGATAGAGAAAAACATCCCTACAGTAATCGCCTCTAAAAATTCAGCTCCAGTTACTTGAAACATTGGCACAAAAAACATCAGTGCACCAGTGCTCATAAAGATAGGAGGTAAAATAATTTTTTTCGCGGTTGCAGGTTTTGCAGATGATTTAATGCGAATAAACATGACGGCTACCGCCATACATACCGCCACTATAGAAGAAATTATGATCATCATATCAAATCATTCCTTTATTCTTTAAGGTCAGCCTATGTATAATATACTCCAATTGACGAAAAAAAACCATTCGCCGCGACTGTAGAAAACGATTTCAAAAACCAGTAAATCCTCCAAATAATGATGAGAACATAATAATGATCCACGTCAGAAGATCAAAGAACAGCAAGATTCCTACCACGATCATAATAATCCCGCCAGTTTTCATAATGAGCTGCTGACGCTTTCTGATCCAAGCCATTTTTGTGATGAAAAAGGAAAGAACAAAAAATGGGATAGCAAAACCTAATACATACGCAATCATGTAGGTCACAGCGGACTCTGGCTTGTTGCTGGCAAGTGTGATGACAGCTGATAAAATCGGGCCGGTACATGGTGTCCAACCAGCAGCAAAACCCATTCCGATGAGAATCGATCCAAAAAAACCGGCTGGACGATTTTTAAACTGCAACCTCTTTTCTCCCATTAAAAAAGAAGGCTGAAATACACCAAGAATCATAAAGCCAAAGAAAATAATGAGAATGGCACCGATTTGACGAATCGCATCTTGATATTCAATGAAAAACTTCCCAACAAACGATGTCCCAAATCCAATGGCAATAAAAATGAGAGAGAACCCAATTAAAAAGAATAATGTATGAAGAAGACTTCTCCTTCTCAGCATCACCTTCTCAGATTTCACTTCATCTATACTAACGCCCGTAATATAGGATAAAAAGGCTGGATAAAGTGGCAGACAGCACGGTGAGATAAAAGAAAGAAACCCTGCTCCAAACGCTAAAAAGTAATTCAAATCTGACAAAAGAACACCCCCTTCTTACAATATACAATAAGAGATGACAAATTCATTTCATTTTTTTTACATCATCTCAATAAAGATGGTCTAATCTCTTAAAACCTTATATAATTTAATTTGACATCAAGATACCAAACCCTTTAAATTTGAAAATAAACCTTAAAATGGATATAATAGAACCGATTCTTTTTATCAAGATTTGCATGAAAGGAACATGACTTTGGTAAAAACATCATTATTAACTCAAATTGAAGAAAAAAGAGAAGAGTTGATGAAAGTTGTCTTGCATAATGGGATGACATCAACAGTGACCATCGAACATAGCCAGCAGCTAGATCATCTCCTCTTACAATATCAACGACACTTACACTCAAACTCAGCCAACTAATGATATCTCAAGATAGAAACAAATGCCGCACGATTTTAGAAAAGTTGATATGTGTGACAATAAAAGAAACGAAAACCTCTGCTCACAGGGGTTTTTTGTTTTGTCTTTAACGGACGGTTCACGGCAAAATAAAAACCACTTTCCCTGCTTTATTCATGCAAGTACAGTGGTTTTATGCGTCTGATGAAGGTGACTTCAATAAAGAAAGGACATCGCTTGTCCAATCTTTAGGGACCATGTTCCATCTATGATCATAATAACGTACGTATTATTTCGCTTGGTTGTTCATGGCTTTCATCATTTGATTGATTTTCTTTTGGGACGGTTTCATGCCCATTTGCATCATCATCATTCGAAGCATTTGTTCATTAATTGGTGGATTCTTTTTCAAGTAGCTCATCATATACTTACGAGCAATAAAGAATCCGAGTGCAACTCCTGCAAGCAGTGCAACAACGCCTACAAGGATGACAACCCATAAATCCATAATTCTTCCTCCTTCATGTTGTCTCGTATAAAGTGTACTAAACAAAAGGCTATTATACAACATTTCACGTTCAATTTTATTTTTTTAAACAAAATTCATCACTTTTACCGGATTGAGCCACCCATGCTTCTTTGATCCAAAGTCCATAGCCAGGAAACAAGGACTAATTTTTCTGAGTACTTCAAAAAACACCGCTTCTGCCTCATAACTGCCTGTGGCAGACATTTGAATGTAACGGTCTTTTATAATGAATGCGGCTGTGCCTTTTCCATCTGGCAGCGATGCACTGTATATTGAGCCTATTTGTGTATAGTGAATGTTGGTTAAATTGTTCATTAAACGCTGGTGCATATGAAAAGCAGGGATTCGTTTTGTTACATAATCCACTTGCTTAACAAGCATGACTAATTCGTCATCACTGCGGTTCGTCCAGTGTAACGATTCAAACAAATGAAACAAAATAGATTCTCTACCAAAATAATGATGAGCAAACTCATCCTCAATCCAATAAATATAATAATGGCGTTCCATGTCTATCCCTTCCTTTCACATTTCGTCAATCTCGCTTATTGCTTGTATTATACAAAAATGTGAAAGAAAGAATTGTCTATATATGAAGCAAGAAGAAACTAGTTTTGTCAAAAAAACAAGAAAAAAGAAAAAAGTTTGCAGAGCATAGTGAAAAGCTCTGCAAACCGACTGCAAAAAAGCATGATGCTTGGAGACTGATTATTTATTCAGCTTTGCTTTTACGCGGCTCACCACGTTGCTGACAGTGAAACCGTATTTTTCAATAATGGTTTCGCCTGGTGCAGAAGCGCCAAATTTATCAATCGCAATCACATCGCCATCAAGGCCAGTGTAACGTTCCCAGCCAAGTGAAGCACCCATTTCGATTGCAACACGTGCTCTCACTGCTTTAGGAAGAACGGACTCTTTGTATTCGTCTGACTGCTCATCAAAGCGATCCCATGCAGGTAAGCTCACGACAGAAACGCGAATGCCTTCTTTTTCAAGTGCTTTTTGCGCTTCAATGGCTAAACCTACTTCAGATCCTGAAGCAAGTAGAAGAGCTTCTGGCTGTGCATCAGCTGCTTCAACGACGACATATCCACCTTTTTCTACGCCTTCATACGCCTTCTCTGGTGCTTGATCAATCGTTGGAAGGTTTTGACGAGTAAGAACAAGCGCTGTCGGTTTATTCGTTGAAGATACAGCAATTTTCCATGCTGCAGCTGTTTCGTTTCCATCAGCTGGACGAATCACAGAAAGGTTAGGCATCGCACGTAATGAAGCGAGCTGTTCAACTGGCTCATGCGTTGGTCCATCTTCCCCAACCGCAATGCTGTCATGCGTAAATACATAAGTGACAGGAAGTCCCATTAATGCAGCAAGACGAATGGCAGGTCTTAAATAGTCTGAGAAAACAAAGAATGTTCCGCCGAATACACGAAGTCCGCCGTGAAGTGCCATACCGTTTAATGCTGCACCCATTGCGAATTCTCTCACACCAAACCAAATGTTTCTGCCAGCGTAATTCTCTCTGCCAAAGTCAGTTGTATCTTTGATTGTTGTTTTATTTGATCCAGCAAGGTCAGCAGACCCGCCAATAAAGAATGGTACTTGTTTTGCAATGCCATTTAATACTTCTCCAGAAGAAGCACGAGAGGCAAGGCTTGAACCTGCTTCATAAACAGGAACCTCTTGATCCCAATTCTCAGGAAGTTTTCCTTCAATCGCAAGCTTCAGCTGAGCTGCTAGTTCTGGATATTCTTTTTCATATTGCTCAAACAGTTCATTCCACGCTGCTTCTTTTTTCTGTCCAGCGTCTTTAACAGCTGTTTTGAAATGATCGTACACTTCAGAAGGTACATGGAAATCTTCTTCAAACGTCCAAGAATAAGCTTCCTTCGTTAGCTTCGCTTCCTCACTGCCAAGCGGTGCACCGTGCACCCCAGACGTTCCCGCACGGTTTGGAGATCCAAAACCGATCGTCGTCTTCACTTCAATAAGTGTAGGTTTGTCTGTACTTTGTTTGGCTTTTTCAATGGCAGCCGTCACTTCGTCAATGTTATTGCCGTCTTTTACATAAAGAACTTCCCAATTCATCGCTTCAAAACGATTCTTCACATTTTCAGAGAAAGAACGATCGAGGTCGCCATCTAAAGAAATGTCATTTGAATCATAAAGAACAATTAAACGGCCCAAGCCTAAATGACCAGCAAGTGAAGCAGCTTCAGAGGAAATGCCCTCCATTAAGTCTCCATCTCCGCAAATGCTGTATGTATAGTGATCCACAACATTAAAGTTATCTTTGTTATACGTTTCTGCAAGATGTCTTTCTGCAAGTGCCATTCCAACAGCCATCGCAATCCCTTGTCCTAAAGGACCTGTTGTCGCATCTACGCCTTCTGTATGTCCAAACTCAGGATGTCCAGGTGTTTTGCTTCCCCATTGGCGGAATTGTTTTAAATCTTCGATGCTCAGATTGTATCCGCTTAAATGAAGCATGCTATATAAAAGCATAGAGCCATGTCCCGCAGATAACACAAAACGGTCTCTGTTAAACCAATTTGGATTTTGCGGACTTACGTTTAAGTGATTCGTCCATAAAGCGTATGCCATTGGTGCAGCGCCCATCGGCATTCCAGGGTGACCGGAATTCGCTTTTTCAATTGCGTCTATGGAGAGAGTACGTATTGTTGCAATAGATTTCAATTCAATCGTTTCCATATAAATCCCCTTCCGTATCTTGTGTACACCATTATCATAAATCTACTGTCCTTTTTTCACAACTATTTCACGCCGAAAAAGAAGGATTTTGTCACATTTAGTTTATCGATCACCTAAAAACTTATGCAAATATGAAAAAAGATGAGAATATTCCTCCCATCTTTTCAAAAATAAAGAAATGATGACCTTTAATGAAGATTCTGGTCTCTTTCTCTTTTTAATTTTTCTGGTGTGACATCGTTTCCTTCTGGATCGACGATTTTCACGGTTTTGAGTGTATTTTTCATAGAAGAACGAAAAGCCTTTAAATATTCCTCTCTTAATTGCTTCTGTTCTGTTTTCTCAGCGTCCGACAAACCGGCTTCTTTCGACTTTTTTGAAAGCTCATTGATTCTTGCAAGCTGTTCTTTAGAAATCATGACAAACTCCTTTAAAACATTTTCTCTACATACTACTAAATATCAGTCATTTTTACAACAAATCACGCTTTAAGTCGCAAGCCCTTTTTCATATTCTTGGTACCTTCTATGGACGGTTGCTTTTGAAATGTCAAAACCAAGTGCCTGCAATGTCACTGCAATTTCAGCGAATGTCATGTTGTTTTTTCTTAATCGAACAATTTCAGAAATCGGTACTTCAATACGTTCGCGGCCAGGCGCCTGTTCTTGGTGTTTTAAATTTAGTTCGGGTTGATACCCTCGCTCAACAGCTTTTTTCATCCCACGCTTAATTTTCAAATTATGAATTTTACGCTGATACTCTTCTACAACGCCTACAATTTCAATGACCATTTCGTCTGCTTCTGAAAGCTCAAGCTCTCCTCTATGAAATACGCTGTACACCTTGACTTTTTCTTTAAACAGACAATGAAGAAGAGCGATTTTCGCCTGCCCTCTTCCAAGGCGTGTCTCATCTTGAATGAGAACAGCATCGATTTCTTCCTCTTTCAGCGCAGCCAGCATGTCAAAAACACCGTCACGATCAAGATCGTATCCACTCGCTTTTTCTTTAATCACTTTGACTACATTCATCTTGTGCGCTGCAGCTAAAGCAAGCAGTTCTTCTTCTTGTCTTTTAAGCGAGGTTTCTTGCTCTTCTTTGGCAGTACTTACTCTCGCATAAATGATTGCATTCATGTCTTCAATCGACCTTTCTACTGTACTGTTGCAAGTTGATATACGACTGGATGCTCTTTTTTAACTGGAATCACAAGGATATCTCCCGGCTGGATGTCAGTTGAAGCGAGATCATTGTGTTCAGTTACCCAGTCAATAAAAGCATTTTTATCGATTGATTTACTGTCGTTTACTTGATCAGCTAATCCCCAAAGAGTATCACCTGATTGAACCTCTATTTTAACATATTGATTTGGATCATTATGGCTAGTGACTGCAATAAGTGAGAGAAATATGCCAACGATGAATGAGAATAGCCCAATAAAAATAATAGATTCCTTTAACCTCATAATGTCATCTCTCCTAATAGAATGTGTGTTCGTTCTTTCTGACACTCATTATAAATACGAACAAACGTTTCTGTCAAACGTTTTTTTCGAACCTATGTTTGTACTGTTAGGAAAAACATGCTATAATTTCTTTAAAATTGACGTTTTGAGGTGCAAAAGATGACGAAGCTATCAAAAAGACAACTCGATATCCTGAAATTCATAAAAGAAGAAGTAAAAAGCAAGGGTTATCCCCCATCCGTTCGTGAAATTGGCGAAGCTGTCGGTCTAGCATCCAGCTCAACTGTCCATGGACATTTAGCTAGACTAGAAACGAAAGGTTTAATTAGAAGAGACCCAACGAAACCTAGAGCGATCGAAGTACTAGATGAAGAGGAAATGAATATTCCAAAAAGCGCTGTAATGAATGTTCCAGTCATCGGAAAAGTCACAGCAGGCTTGCCTATCACGGCTGTTGAGAATGTAGAAGAATATTTCCCACTTCCAGAAACTTTTGCAGCGCCAGATGAACAAGTATTTATGCTTGAAATTATGGGAGAAAGTATGATTGATGCAGGTATTTTGGACAAAGACTACGTCATTGTGCGTCAGCAAAGCACTGCCAACAATGGAGATATTGTGGTGGCTATGACAGAAGAAGATGAAGCAACAGTGAAACGTTTTTATAAGGAAGATACACACTTTAGATTACAGCCCGAGAATCCATCAATGGAACCGATTATTTTACAGAATGTGAGTATACTAGGTAAAGTGATTGGCGTATTTAGAAATATTCATTAAAAAAAGCCGGTATTTCATCAATTGCTGATGAGAGCCGGCTTTTTCTTTTATGAACAAGAATATGCAAGAATACTGGAGCTTGGGAACGAGCCAAATGTAAAGTTCGGCCATATGAAACCCGTTGTACGGCCAAAAGGCTGCGAGGAAAGAACATACATGAGAAATACTTGACCGTTTCTAAGGAACACAATGGTCCACCTTCTATTACATCCAGCTGCAAATTGAACCGTTTGCTGGCTTCCGCCTACACTCTGCCCCGCAATGAGCGGCTGCATACTTTGAGGCTGAGAGACTGCTTGTTGATATTGCGAGATGATATGCTGCGGCGGGGCTGGCGGGACCGATTGTCCTCCTGCACCTTGCCCAGTCCCTCCGAATGGCAAACCGGGAAATCCTCCAACTTGAGAAATAGGAAACGCCGGCATGCTTTGTACCTGCCGATCGTACAAGTACCCATTCCACGTACCTTCATATGGATTATACATACTAAACACCACTTTCTTAGACATTCATCACGACAGTATATGTCATACATAAAAAAAGAGTGTTGAGGAGACAAATAGAAATCTTTCCAAAAGACGTTTTATTCTTCTTTAGAACGGTTAAATACTAATGAGGAAGAAAAAAATAAAAAAATGAAAACTTTTTGTCTCCCTCAAACGTTATATAGATAGAAAGAAAAGAAATAAAAAACATTTAGATTTAATACTTGTAATATCTCTGTAACTATTGTAACATTTGTAACATAAGAAGTTTTCATTGAGAAAAGGAGGCAATCGCCTTGAAAAAATTATTTGTTTTATTAACCGCTATTATGCTTATGATCTCATTACAAACAACAACACTGGCCGCTTCCAAAAAATCAGCCGCTTTGACAAATAAAGAAGCGTTACATATTGCCCTTGATGCAAGAGAACACTTTTGGAGTGCGATGTCAGGCTACAACATTAAAGAGCATTCAGATTACAAATTAAAATCATTTACTTATAAAGATATGACTTACAACTACCTGTCTAAAACATTTGATACAAAGAAAAAACTAAACAGCTATCTATCTCAAGTTTTCACAAAAGATGCCATTACTCACGGTTTAAAAGACTATCAGTTCATCGTTCATAAAGGAAAAATGGCTGTGCCAGTTGGTGACGGAGACAATATGCTTAATTGGGATAAGGCAACACCTAAACTCGTCTCTAAGAAAAGTACAATCCGCACATACGAATTCACAGTTCCAACACTTGATGGACGCAAAGTAAAACGTACTGTCACTTTCGAGAAAGTACAAAACGAGTGGAAAGTAACAAAAATTGACGCTGTGATCTAAATAAAAACCAGGCCGTTTACTAGGCCTGGTTTTTATATGGATGAAAATTCAGTCATACGATCTAAAGCGTGAGCAAGTGATGAAGCCGTTTGAAATTCATTAAAAGGAAGTCCAAGCTGTACAGCCGTTTGAGCAATTTCTGGTCTAATCCCTGAAATGGTCGTATCAACCCCAATTAACCGAAGTGACGTGACAAGATCAAAGATTTGATGTGCTACCATCGTATCAATGATGACGACACCTGATAAATCAATACATAAATGTTGAACACCTTTTTGCGAACACTGTTTTAATGTATTTTCTAAGATAATCTTTGCTCGCGCAGTGTCAATATCTCCAACTAAAGGCAATAAGGCAACATGACTTTTTAACACAATGACTGGAGAACTCAGCTCATAAATCATGTCTCTTTGTGCAACGAGTTTTTTGGTGGTATTTTTCACATATTGCTGAATAAAGACATGAATCGAAATGTTAAATGCCTCAGATATCAAATCATACCAATAAAATATTCGATCAATGTCAATATCACCTTGATGCTGTTTTATAAACTCTTTTAAGTAATGAAGAACCACTCTTTGATTGGACATATATTCTCTCACGACGTAATCTAATGGTGTGTTCAAGTGCTTCGGATCACTTGCTAAGTCTTCAGACCATTTTTTAAATTTCGTATGTAAATACGTCTTGTCTTCAATAAGTGCGCGGATAAAATGCTGATAATAATCTTGATTTTGCCGTTTAAGCTCTGCTATGATGCTGGAATCTGTTGAACGATAAATGGATTCTGGATCATCATCCTCAATTGATTCATACCATGTTTCAGTCAGTTTCTCTGCATGTTGCATGAAAAAATCGTATAATGCACGGTTCTTTTCCATAAGCATATGTCCCTTCACATTTTCTACTTGTCAGTCTTTGTACCTGATGGATTGATTGTACCATTGAATCTTTTGTACCTGCTAGCTCGAATACGCTCCTGTTGAACAAAAAGAGCCCCCTCTCAAGGAGCCTCTTGTCTATGTTTATTTGACAATAAATAAAATTCGTTTCCCGTCAGGATACCCGCTGATTTGATGCCCGACCCATGAACCAGCGCCTCTATTATCTGATGGACTGACATATTGAACGCTTGCCCCCTTTCCTCCTTCAAGACACACCGCCATCGGCCATTCATCCCGGTCAAAACCAGGTTTTGTGGGAATTCCTTTTAATGATTCTTGCCTGCGGGCATCTGCCCCATTTCGGTCAATGGTACACACGTCTGAGTGCCCTTTTCGAATAGCTTCTTGAATATGACTGCCTGTTTCAGGATACCGTTCCTTAGGAAATTGAATCACATGATCATAACGATCTGCTCCTTTTGCGGAACGATCCTCTCCAAAACCACCTAATAACGCACCCATCCAAATGACAAAACAAAGAACGACAGCAGCGATCCAGCCTTTTCTCATCTTCAAAAGCTCGTGACCTCCTCATACTTTTGATGAAATGATGTTGACTTGAAGGGAATGAGTCATTTTTAATGTATGAGTGGCTGAGTGATGACATGTGAAAAACATGAGCTGAATCTTCCTGGATACTGATCCATAAGAAAAAACGAATGATCTCTTCATCATTCGCCTTGTTCTACTTAAGATATTTCATCTACTCTATATAATGTTTCGTTTTGTGAAGACATCTCGGATGGCATCCCCTCTTCAGCTGATGTGGATCGTTTATATTCTTCAGATGAGATGACTGTACCATGTGATTTAATCCAGCTAACCAATTTGCTGTTAGCTGATGACTGATTGTCTGGTAATAAAAAGTATTTCACCTTTCCTTGTTGAATAAGTGCTTTTAATTTGTTGACATTCAAAATAGGATCTGTCCCATTAAAACCGCCTAAAGCCATGACATTCTCATCTTCGTCAATGATATATGGCGCTGCGGTAACAGTCGTAAGCGTTGCAAATAAATACGTTTCACCTGTTTGATGAGCCTTTAAATAAGTGAGTAAGCCTTGATCGACACTAGATGTAAACATGTTCCCTCCTCGTGAACTAGCCAGCTGTACACCTGCCTCTGGAAGAACAGCATTTCCACCATATATGATTGGGGTGGCGGACCAAAAACCTGGAAACAGTAACAGCGTTGTCAAAGCAGTGATGAGCAGTCGTTTCATGATCAATTGTTTTTCTCTGTACATCAGCAATAGGATAGCGATACTTGTTCCAGCAATCGCAATGGCATACATCCAAATACTACTGATTTGAGTCGTATAGTTACTCAAAATATACCCTTGGAAGATGGCTGTAACAGCGATTGCTGCTGGAAGCAAATACGCAGATACTCCTTTGTTTGCCTTAAATAACTCTCCCATCTTCTTAGCTCCTATGCCGCATAGTGCTGCAATAGGCGGGGCAAGCATAATGAGATAGTAATGGTGAAAGAAACCCGCAATACTAAAGAATCCGGCAGCAGGAATCAGCCATGCTGTCCAAAACATCGTTTGTTTCCATTCATTTAATTGAGCTTTTCTCTCCTTCCACCAGCTGATGATCATCCCTAAAAGCCCAAACAAAGCAAATGGCAGCATCCAGCTGATTTGACCTGACAATGCAGATTGAAATAAACGAAATATACCGGGATTCCCAGTGCCATACATATTCATACTTTGTTGACCTACAGCACTTCCAGGCGGAGAACCACTACCTGAACCATGTTGAGGTGGCATCATTTGATTTTGGGATGGAGGCGGCTGATTTCTGTTTGACTGATCCTCTGACGAATTCCCTAATCCAGAATTGTCTGGCATCATCATACCTGCTTGCTGGTTCATGTCACCAAAGGATTTCCCTGTCGTCTGACCAAGCAGCCGTTCCGTGCCGTTATAACCAAAGGCAAGTTCTAACACTGAATTTGTTTGGCTGCTTCCCACATAAGGGCGCTCACTTTCAGCTGTCATATCTACAGCAACTGCCCACGATAGAGATAAGCAGGCTAATACGACGATCGAGCATAAGAGAGAGAAAATTTTCTTTTTTAACGGTACGCGAGCAGCAATGAAATAGTAGAAAATAAATGCTGGAACGACCATAAACGCTTGCAGCATCTTCATATTAAATCCTACCGCTACCAAAGCGAAGGCCATAAGAAGCCAGCGCATCTTTCCGCTTTTTACAGCACGCATTAAGAAATATGTACCCGCAAGTAATGTGAAGACGAGCATACTGTCTATATTGTTTGTTCTGCTCACAGCTGCGGCAATTGGTGTGAGAGCCATAACGGCCGCTGACACCCTTGCAGCACCTTGACCGAAAGCCGGTTTTATCATGAGATAAAGAAGAAGAACAGACCCCACTCCAGCAAGTGCCTGCGGCAATATCACACTCCATGTATGAAAGCCAAAAATAAGTGCGCTGATGGTTTGAATCCATAAAACGACGGGTGGTTTATCAATTGATACGAATCCAGCTGCATCAAATGAGGCATAAAAAAAGTGATGGAAGCTTTTGGACATACTTTTGACTGCAGCTAAATAATATTGATTGGCACTGTCATTCTGCCAAATTTGATAAGTGTAGAGAAAAGCTGCAATCAATAAAATCAACAACAATATCATATCTATTTTTTTATTTTTCACTCATATCTCTTCTTTCTTTTTCATTTATTTCATTCAGCATAGCTTGTAAATATGAAATAGTGATGAACAAAAAAAGAAACTTTTCTGCATTTGACAATCAAAAAAGCCTGTCCCCTGTAAAGGAAACAAGCTGATTGTTCTATTTTTTATTGCGCCTTCGCATAGTTGATAAATTCAACAAAGGCAGCAGTCGCTTTTGGTCCGCCGTTGATCGTTCCGTTTGAATAACCCGCATTATGGACCCCGACGATTTGTTGGTTCTGATCTAGCATCGCAGAGCCAGAGTTTCCGCTAAATGTATCGATCGTATAGTATGCGAGATTCGTATCTTCTCTCGTGACTGGACCTGACATTTCCCATTGTGACACTTTGCCAGTCGATCTCATTTTATCACCTGGATATCCAGAAATTTTAATCGTTGTACCTGTTAGATTTGTCACTTGACGAATAGAGCGGTAGCCGACCGTATTTCCAATGTTCGTATCTGTTTTAATGACGGCAAAATCATATTGACTCGCCCCCGTGTTGATATATCCGCTTGGTACATAGAATTCGGTCATGTTTGCTGAGCCGTTCACGGCCGTGCTGTCATTCATGCCTGGGTAGACAGACCCTTTTGCACTATAGCTTCTTGTGGCTGTATTGTAGACGCAGTGTCCGTTTGTCAATATTTTGTTTGGAGCAATGAGTGTTCCGGTGCAGCTAGACCCACCAAATGTAATATAAGCAATAGAGTTGTAGGGTGCTACTCTTGTATTCGTCACTTTTGTTCTACCATCGTCTCCAATGACTACTTTTGTTTGAAAGTCTTTTAAATATGTTGTGAGTGGTTTTACTTTTTCGCCAATAGTAGAAGAGAGATCATCCACTTTGTCAAAGGATGAGGGGGTTTTCATATCGTTGTGGAAGTCAGCTGAAGAAATCACCTTTCCGTCAGAAGTCACCATGTCATAATCAGACGTAAGTACTGAATCAGAAGCTGCATGGGCAAAACTAGGCACACTTAAAGCACCAAAAACGAGTAGAGAAGGGATTATTCTTTTCACCTTTTTCATCATATTCCTCCTTTATATCCTATATCAAAAATGATACGATTGTTTCATATTGGAGTAAATGAGAGAATATTCTTATTTTTTACAAAATATTTCATTTGTAAATTAGGTGTTTCGTATCTTCCAAATATTTATTCTAGCGATCTCTCTATGAAAAAAGAAAAAACCGCCATTTTGGCGGTTTCAAGATTGTTGACGAAGGGCTAAAATGTGATTTATTTTAGCCCTTTGTCTTCTTTTCAACATGATCAGCTCCATACATCTTTTACATATCTGTTGTCATTGGCTAAAGATGTCAGCCATTGTTCAGCTGTTTCTTTCGCACACTGTTTCTCAGTCTGATACAGTTCAATAAGTGTTGCCTCGACATCTGGTGCCATGACCTTTCCATCCCCGCAAATATACAGGTAGGCGCCTTTGTCGAGCAATTCAATGAGCTTGGCTCCATCATTTTTAATGAAGTGCTGGACATACACTTTTTGCTCCTCGTAGCGAGAGTAAGCACGGTGGATGGTGACGACTCCTTTTTCTTGTGCAAGCTGCATTTCGTCATAATACAGATCATCTTCATGCGGGTGGCGGCAGCCAAAATAAAGATGGGCTTCACCTAACGACTTCCCTTCATTTTGCCATGCTTCCCTTGCCTGAATGAACCCTCTAAACGGGGCGATACCTGTTCCTGGTCCAATCATGATCATTGGTATTTCAGGAGAAGGCGGCAATTCGAATCCTGCTTGAGCTTCATGAAGGAAGCAGGCCACTTCATCTCCTTCTTGCAGTCCGCATAAATAGTTTGATGCGACGCCTGCGTATTCACCGCGTCCGCTCCATGATTTTCCTTTCACAACAGCTACTGTGATACTAAGCCTCTTTTCATCTACCTTTGGCGAACTGGAGATCGAGTAATAACGAGGCTTCAATCCTGGTAAAAGGGCTAAAAAATGATCAAATGGCAGTTCACATGCTTCGTATTGTTCTAGTAAATCCAGCATGGTCACACGCTTCTTTAATACAGCTTCTTGATAAATTTCTCCCGCCATTTGTTCAAGTTCAATACGATGAGGTGGGCATACCGTATATTTTGCAAGATCTCTTAGCTGAGTACGTGTCACAGGCTCTTGTAGCTCTACATGTGACGCCAACAATTCTCCGACTTGAATTGGCTGATTTAATGGTAAATGACTTGCTTCTTTTTCCGAAGAGAGTATCATGTGCTGCTCTGGATCGAGCTTAAAACGATCGGTCACTCGCTGAACGAGTGTTGCACTATTTTTTGGCACGATTCCGATATGATCTCCTTCTTTATAGTGCTTGCCTTCAGGTAATTGAAGTTCGATATGCCTTGTTTGGCGGGTACTTTTTTCAGATTGTAATTCTTGATTTTTCAATACAACAGCTGAAAAGGCACCGTATGTTTTAGCAACAGGACGTTCCACTAGCTCATTCGTATATGCAATGGATAGGTTTGGCTTTTCTTGACGTTTCTCCTGCAAGGTTAATTTGAATTCTTTTGCAAGCTCATTGAAGACTGTCTTCTGGAATGTTTCTTTATCTTCATCCATATCACCGCCCGCATCGCCTTCACCAATATCCGTTACACGCTTCGCCCCTTTTCTTTCAAGTGCTTCATCAATCAGACGAGGAATACGCTGATACGTGCTCGCCCAATTTCGATCCCCACACCCAAAGACTGCAAATGTCACGTTTGATAGATCCTGCTCCTCATCCTGCGTCACCCAATCCACAAACTGTTTCGCATGATCAGGCGGATGACCGTTGTATGAAGCCGTTACAATTAAAACTGCGCCTGACTCTGGTAACTTTCGAGTATAATCATCAAGCGGTGCCGTTGTCACGTCAAACCCTTTTGCTTTTCCGTCTTCAGCAAATTCGTTTGCCATCTGCTTTGCTGTGCCCAGATTTGATCCGTACAAGACCAATAGCGGTGTTCCATGACTCGCTATTTTCACTTCAGCAGATGCCGTGCTTTTTGTTGGTTCTTCTTTCGGAGGCGCCATAAAGAATTGCTGCTTTCTTGGCCGCACTTTGATTTTAAAATCATTCGGCTTAATCGTCAGAGATTCTTTTAAATCCAGTTCATACGACGTATGGTCAATCAGTTCAAGGTTGTGCAGAACCATCGCCAGAACCATCGTGGCTTCATGAAGGGCAAATTGCATCCCAATACATGCACGCTGGCCATTTCCGAACGGTTTATAGGCATGCTGTGGAATTTTTTCAGGATGCATAAAACGTTCAGGCTTGAATTCTTCTGCATCCTCCCCCCAAACCGCTTGATCCCGATGTATTTTAGGAAGCAGCACACTGACACTTTGGTTTTTTTTGATCGGATATTTCCCTCCAATGACTGTATCCTCTTTCGCATAAAGAGAGAACGTAGGCGCCGTCGGCCAGAGGCGAAGTGCTTCGTTTAAGACCATACGCGTATAACTTAGTTTTTGAACCTGCTTAAATGTCGGCAGTCCGCCTTGCAGCACGTCGTCTGCTTCTTGTACGGCTTTTTTTAATTTGTCTGGATTCTTTAGTAAAAAATAAATCGCAAATGACAACAATCCACTTGTTGTTTCATGACCTGCTATTAAGAAGGTAATGATTTGATAACGGATATTTTCATCTGACAGGCGTTCACCTGTTTCAGGATCCTTTGCATGTAGCATGAGAGAAAGTAAATCATTGCCCGTTTTATCTTGTTTTTTCCGTTCTTGAATAATGTCATCTACTAATTGCTTCATAAAATCAACATCTTGTTCAAATTCTTTTCTTCTTTTGATCATTAATTTATCTGCGACCGGCAATCTACTTGCTTGATCCATCGCTTCATTTAAGCCATTCAGCATGCTTTCAATAAATGGATGTTGATTTTCTTTATAAAAGCTGTTAAATCGAAAATCAAAACCGCATAACCCGATCGTATCTAAAGTGAGCTTTGTCATATCCTCTGCTACTTCAATTTCTTCATCACGGCCCGTTCTTTGCCATTTTTGTACAAGCTGTGTGGCAATATCGAGCATCATCTCATGATAGCCCTTCATGGCCTGCTGGCTAAACGCCGGCATCAAGATGTGATGAGCCTTTCTCCAATTCGGCTCTTCTGTCCAACTTGTGAATAACCCATCCCCTGAAAATGTTCTCACTTTATTGAGACTGCTTCCAATGAATTTATCAAAACGCCTCTCATCAAATACTTCTTTGGCAAGTTCATGGCTGGAAACAAAAATACTTGTTGCTTTTGAAAATTCAAACTGAAAGATCGGCCCTAATTCATCTGCCAGCCGCCAAAAGGTTTGAGAAAGCTCTCCTTTTTTGATATGAGGAATATTTTTTAAAGGTCCGTATGTTTTTGGTTTTGGAATGATTGATGTTTGTTGCATGTGCCCACTCCCTTTATTTCTTTATGATGCAACGCTAATGGCACGCCATAAGCATTGCTCAATATCTTCTAAAAATTCAATCGTTGGCTCAATTTCCTCTGCTAGAATCTGTTTATGAAGCTGAACGAACGCTCCAAATACAATGGATAAAATCGTTCTCCCTGAAAGATTTGGATGAATTCCATCCTTTTTGCCTTCTTCAAAAATATGAAATAGCTCATTTAATAGCTGCTGCATCTTCTCTTTACTTGTCTCATCTAAATAGTGTGAGCGTTTGTCAATTTCTAAGAAGTACAGACCACTTGGATTCTCTTTTGTAAAGAGCACTAAGCAGTAAAAGACATGTTTGAAATAAGCCCTGATACTTGCTTTAGGGTCTGGACTGTTTGTATTCACCTTGTCGATAAATGCAATCAGGCTTCGCTGGTATAAAATGTTCACAAGAGCCTCTTTACTATCAAAATAACGATAAATGGTTCCTGCTCCAACATTGGCTCTTTTCGAAATCATCGGCATCGTTGTACCGTCAAAACCCCGTTCAATAAATAAGTCCAGAGAAGCCTTCATAATCTGCTCCTGTTTATCAGTAGTTGCTGCGGGCATTTCATCCTCTCCTTTCGTTTTAATAGGAATGAATGTTCATTCCGCTTGATGTATATTATATTGATATTTTAAATTCTTCTATTTATACTTAAACATACTTATTTTTCTCCGTCACTACATTTTCTGAAAATAATAATAATTGAGAAATGATACCTAGATAGATGACATCCAAACGACTTATAAATATTGGCAGTTCTGTGACGCGTGGGTGTCGTCTGAACTATATGTTCATTCTTGGTCAATTGGAGAATGGATGTGATCGTCATATGTATCAATATATAAACTGCCATTACTTGAACGAACCGCATAAACAATGTCTTTTAAAGACAGCTGCCTTTTTTGAAGTTCTTCATAGATCCACTGCTCCGTTAATTGGTTTTCTTGAAGGTTTTTCAAAATGAGCTTTCCGTCCATAATGACTTCAATGGGCATGTAACGCTCTGCCTGCTTCCACAGGTTAAGATCTTTTCGCGTGACATAATCAAATGAAGGGTATTTTTTCACTGACATATGCCCATCTGTTTCAATCATTGCAAATTCAACTTCACTAATGTCAAACACATTCTTTTCTCTGAGCTGTTGATTTAAATAATCAAGTGTATACCTCATTCCTTTCATATTCTCTTCAAGGATTTTGCCATTTTGAATCACAAGCGTTGGTTTACCGGCCATAAAACCTCTCATCTTCCGGCTTCTTAAAGCAAGCAAAGAAATGACATAAATGATGATGACAAGTGACACAAAAGATATGGTTGTGTGATGAAGCGGAAGCGTAGTATTAAACGCCAGGTTCGCCGCAATTGAACCTAGACTGATCGCTGCAATGAAATCAAAAATATTCATTTGCGCAATGGTTTGCTTTCCAAGAAGACGGGCACCGCCGAATAAAATAGCAAAAGCAAATATGGTTCGAAGAATGACTTCAATATGATCTGGCATTTCAGCTTCCACCTTTCGATTTCATGAAAAAAAGCCTTTTCTTTAGAAAAGACTCTTTGTTAGACTATGCATTTATTCCGTCATTATTCAAATGGCCCGCTTCCGTTTGCTCAAATTGTGAACGCAGCTCAATGATTGAGCAGTTTCTCACGTTTACTGGATCTTGCTCAAGCAACCATGTATAAAATCTTGCTTGCTCTGCTGTTTGCAAAGCCTGCATATATTTTTGGGTGGAGCGCTTATCTGCAACACGCTGTTTAATGGATCGCATTTGCTTCCAAAATTGATAATAAGGAAGCTTTAACTTGGTCATAAAGCCGCTGTTATCCTCAATGACATAGCCTTCTTCTTTGATTGTGTCATCATGTGATACAGATTGATACCATTTATAGAAAGAGGTCCAATCATGAAACACTGCCACTTGCTGTTTGCACCGCATGCCAAGCTGTTCACTGAGCCTTTTCACTTCAGCAAATGGTTCTTTTTCATAGCTCAGCTGACGCTTCACGATATCAAGTAAAATGAGTTGATCATGATCATATGTGATAATATGCGGGTCTTTCTCTGGCAAAATGACTTCAAATACAAGGGATACATGGTTGTCGCGTACGTATGATTTGATGTAATCGACCTGCACATCGTCAAAGGTCGCATAAAATAGCTCTTCGACCCAAGCAGCATGCTGATTTTGCTTCACATGTGACGTATACGATTTGGACGTAAACACCAGTTCATCTTTTATATCGTTAAACCCAACCGTACCTAAGTATCCATTTGCTTTATCATAGACCGTCACAGGAAATTGAAGATGATTCACTAGATGCTGCATTCTGGTTTCAGGACGTTCATCAATATTAAAGAACTTATTATAACTTCTAGACACAATCTGCTTTGAAGTCATATTGATAAACAACCCTCTTGCTTTGACATTTATTTCATCCCATTGTCTTTCACTAAATGCTTTTTTGGTGAAATTAAAAGATGAAATATCGTGTGGCAGCTTTAATTCCTGTACATATTCATGCTGATCTAAATGGGCTAAAAAATCATCCAGCGTCACATTGGGCTGCACAAAGACCGGTTGCTTGTTTTCAGAAGCTCTGTAGACAGGATTGTCAATTTCATGTGTCTCAATCCCGCCTGCTGTGATTTTTAACACACGCAGCTGTCCGCCAAATTCAACCTGACCTTCGAGATTATAAGATCTTTCCGCCGCTTGGATAGGCAGTCTATATAAATTGCGATGACCATGAATTTGAATGATATCTAATCCAGAAGTATTTTGCACAAATAAGTGGTCAATGTCATCTGAATATTCACCTACTCCGTGAATAAGCTGCTGCGCTGAGACATGCAGAAGCTCTTCTGGCAAATGAGCAAGCCCACCATGGGTGACAAGAAATGTCTGACCATGATACGTAAAATAGGTGAGCTGATGAAATGTTCTGACAAACTTCCTTAACTCTTTTAGGTCAAAACCTGCTTCCGCAATTTCAGGCGCAGTATGACGGTTAAACATATTGCTTCTCACTTTTTCTTCATGCGCATATTTGTAAAGATGCTGATCATGATTTCCTTCAATGACGATCACATTGCGGCATTCTCTATGTGCCAGCATCCATTCTAAAACTTCCTTGTTTTCTATTCCTCTATCAAGCAAATCACCTGCAAAGATATAAAGCTCGTTTTCTTTCAAGTCTCCTTGCAAATAAGTATTTAGAGCCGTGTAACAGCCGTGAATATCACCGAAGACGTGAATGGCCTCATACTGATCAAAAGACCTGGGCTGATAAGTCATAATGGCTGGATATTCCTCAGGCGTCAAAACGGTTACCCATGAAGGCACCTTCTCTGTCTTTAACCGTTCATTCATTTGATATAACACAGATTCCTTCACTACTTTGTGCGGCTCTCGACCGCGATTTTGCAGCAGGGATGTTTCAAGAGGCACTTGCGTAAAATCGACGACATACACTCTATAGCGGTATGAAGTAGCTAATGATTTATACTGCGAAATGGACTTACTTGTGACATGTGTTGCATCAATGACAGTAAAGTCTCCTCGTTCCATTCGGGCTGTGAGGAGTTCAAATAATAAAGACCAGACTTTATGATCATGTTTGCTTGAAATTTCCGGTTTCCCATTGACTGATAACTGCGGAGGCTGGGTTAACAGACGGATTTGATCCGCTGATAATGTATATGGTTCTAAGCCTTGTTCTTTGATCCAAGTTGATTTACCTGCACCTGGGAGACCTCGTAAAAGGACTAAAGTTCTCATAATGGTTCTCCTTTAATGAGTGATATTTTACCTATTATAGATAAATTATGGATAAATCTCAATCTTTTATTGATTATGGTAATATATAGATATAAGGAGGGTTACACATGCCTAATGAAGCGAATACTGCATTCAACATTGGGGATATCGCATTTCAAGTATTTTCTCTTCTATTCATTGCATTGATCGTGACCATCGTTGTCATCGCGATTCGAATGATAAGAAGAAAACAAGTGGAATTGAAGAAAGTCGAGGCTAGATTAAACAAAGTAATTGAAAAAAATCATTTAAAAGAGTAAAAAAATCCGGGAGTTAACCGGATTTTTTTGTTTTCATCACGATTCCTTGTCGCTGCTGCATCAAAAAGAAAAAGACACCTAAAAGGACAAGAAGACCACCGAACATTTGCAGCAGCGTGACTTTCTCTCCAAGCAGTAAAACAGCGAGTATCGTTGCCCCAACAGGTTCGCCTAGAATACTCATTGAAATAGTTGTCGCATTCACATAGGTTAACAGCCAGTTGTTAATGACATGGGACATGGTAGGGATAATGGCGAGCAGTAAGAAAATCCCCCATTCTTTACCCGAATAGCCTACAAAAGGCGTTTGCTGTATAAGGTTAAATAAAATTAAAAAAAGGCCGGCAAAACCAAATACACAAAAACTATAAATCCAATGAGATATCTTTCTCACAGCTTGTTGACCGATTAATAAATAACAAACAACAGCGATTACACTGAAAAAGGATAAAATGTCTCCTATAATGGCGTCTTGACTATGGCCGACATCCCCCCATCCGATCATGAGCGCACCAACAATCGCCGCACACATTGTGAAAATGGCTGACTTCGTTGTTCGTTCACGAAAAATGAGAAATCCGCCTAATAATGACACCATCGGCTGAAGTGCAATGATGATTGTAGAGCTCGCCACTGTGGTGAGCTTCAATGAGCCGAACCACAAAACAAAATGGAGCCCTAAAAAGAAACCTGACATACATAAGAAAAACCAGTCTCTCCGCTTTAACGAGACAAACTCTTTTTGACGCGGCAGAATAAACGGAAGCATCAAAACCGCCGCAAATATCATTCGATACATACTTAAAATAGCAGCAGGCGCACTTGACCACTTCACAATAATGGCCGAAAACGAAATCGCAATGATTGAGATCACAAGCGGCACCGCAATCGACTTCTTTGGAGCATTTGTCTTCATTTCCATTAGCAGCTTCCTTTACATCAGCAGTAGATGAGCTTCTCATCTTGTATGACGTCATCTTACTATGACTATTCGCCTAGAGGCAAGATGAATTTTAAGAATGTTTACATAAAAAAGGCTTTCTTCACGAAAGCCTCATTCATCATCTATTAATACATAAACAGCCCGCACCGGCCCATGAACACCAACCACTAAATTCATTTCAATATCGGCAGAATTACTTGGACCTGATATAAAATGAATGGCACCTTTCGTCTGCTCTCCTTCTTCTACTAGGCGATGAAGAGCTGAAACAGCATGAATCATCCGCGGGACAATTATGCTTTTTTCAATACATACGATATACATCATCGGTAAAAAATGAAGTGCTCTCCCTTGACCTTGATGGGAGGAAAGAACAACGGTTCCGGATTCTGCAAGTGTGTAATCGCTGAATACCACTGCATATTTCGCTTGTTCTGCCTGCCTTATATTTTCTTCTCTTGATGTATCTGCATTCCAGCTAGTGACTGAGATTCCTTCTTTCAGCAAGGCTTGAAACATAGGATGACATTCATATTGTGCAAAACGTCTATCGCTCGAAGTCATCACAGGACCTTCTCCATACTCTTTCATCAATAATCGTATCGTTGAGGGTGCTTCTTTAGGCGTTGTTTCTACCACTCTCGTATGAATTTGCTGACATTGCACCTTCAATTGCTCTATCAATTCTTCTTTCGACAGACCTTCATTTGTTTCCCAATTGACTCGATGCTTCCAAACCGGACGCCGAATAGATGCAGGCTTGGAGGAGCTTTTGCCTAATTGTTGCTGGATATGTGCTAAAAATGGATCTCGATGAGAAATGGTACCTTTCATTGCCGCTCCTCCTTTTGTTTCTTTTTAAACCAATCCCGAAACCTTTCTTTGCTTGGCGCTGGGAGGTCACGAATTTCTGTCCAATTCTTTAAAGGACCCGCACCTTTTGAAATCTGTCCGTTTGAAGCCATACGTTTCAAGAGCACAGGGGCTGCTTTTGTTCCAAATCGATACATTCTAGGAGTGGATGCGCCCATTCCGAACATTTTCATTGCCATCATTTCCGCTTTAGGCGCTCTCCCCTCTTTTTCAACGATGGCTTGTCGATGTTTGATTAATAATTCGTGAAGTGGAATTTTCACTGGACAAGCATCTGTACAGGCTGCGCATAAACTTGAGGCGAAAGGAAGCTCTTGGTAGTCGTCATATCCTCCAAATAGCGGCGAAAGAACAGCGCCAATCGGACCCGGATAAATTGATCCGTACGAATGACCGCCAACATGCCGGTAAACGGGGCACACATTGATACAGGCTGCACACCGAATACATTGCAAAACTGGCTGAAATTCCGTCCCTAATATATTTGACCGTCCGTTATCCACAATGACCAAATGAAACTCTTCTGGTCCATCGACCTCTCCTTCTCCTTTTGGTCCCACGACAGAGATATAGCTTGTTAACTTTTGACCGACTGCGCTTCTGCACAATAGACCGACAAGAACATCGAGCTCCTCCATCGTTGGTACAAGCCGCTCCATCCCCATGACTGCGATATGTGTCTTTGGAATAGACGTGACAAGATCCGCATTCCCTTCATTCGTCACAAGACAAATCGATCCTGTGTCAGCCACAGCAAAGTTACAGCCCGTCACACCAATATCTGCTTCAAGAAATTTTTCTCGTAACAAAGCTCTTACAAATTTGGTCATTTCTTCAGGAGTCTCTGACATATCATATCCAAGCTTTTCGTGAAAAACTTCCCGTATTTGTTCTTTCGTCATATGAAGGGCTGGTGCCACGATATGTGAAGGTGGTTCATGGTCATCAACTTGAAGAATATATTCTCCAAGATCGCTTTCAACTACCTCGCAGCCAATCTCTTCTAGCGCTTCATTCATTTCAATTTCTTCTGTGACCATTGATTTTGATTTCACGATTTTTTTTGCTGCTTTTTTTTGTGCTACATCTTGAATGTACGCCGATGCCTCTTCCTTTGTTTTTGCAAAAAACACATGACCTCCACGTCTACTCACGCTCTCACTTAATTGATATAAGTAGTCATCAAGATGGGCAAGTGTATGCTGCCTGATGTCCTCTCCAAGTTCACGCCACTTTTCCCAGTTTCCAAGCTCTTCACTTGCAGTCATCCGTCTTTTATACAGACGCTCCTGTGCCGAGGAAACAGCTCCTCTCATCACAGCGTCTTCTAATCCTTCGCCGATCCGCTCTTTAAAAGCCTTCTCTCCAATTTTCATACTCATGTGCCGTTCCCCCTCTTAGCTTCAGCGGCTATTCAACACTTCTGCGATATGCATCACTTTAACTGGCTTATGAAGACGATTCAGCCTTCCTCCGATATTGAGCAGACATCCACAGTCAGCACCGATGATATATTCAGCGCCTGCCTCCTCTATGCTTTGTACTTTTTCATCAACCATCTGCTCAGAAATGGGTGTCATTTTGATTGAAAAAGTTCCTCCAAATCCGCAGCAATTTTCAGCGCGAGGCAATGGTTCCATCACCAAATCTTTGACATTTGACAACAGTGTGAAAGGCGCTTCCTTAATTCTAAGCAGTCTCGTCATATGGCAGGAGGTATGATAGGTGGCTTTTCCTTTCAAACTCGCTCCTACATCTGTTACATGTAATATATCAACAATAAATTCCGTTAATTCATATGTTTTCGCAGCAAGTGCCTGAGCACGGGCAAACCACGCTCGGTCTTCTTTAAAAAGGTGCGGATATTCTAAAAACATGGCCTTACAAGAACCTGATGGTGTGACGACATATTCAGCTGATTCAAAGGCTTTCATCATATTTTTGGCCGCTTTGATTGTTTCTTTTGTATAGCCGCTGTTAAAGGCGGGCTGCCCGCAGCACACTTGTGCTTCAGGGAATTCCACTTCAACACCAAGCCGCTCTAATACCTCAACAGTCGCCTTTCCTACATGTGGATGCATCGTGTCAATGATACAGGTGACAAATAAACTGACTCTCATCGGCGAACTTCCTTTCTTTTGCTGCACCTTGATTTATGTCTGGTCATCTGATGACTAAATAATGGACCTTCATTTCATTTTAATCCCAAATTTCTGAAATTTCAACGAACGGATTTGTCTAAAATTTGGACATCATGCTTGTGAAGGTACATGAAAAAACGCCCTTTTTACAGGGCGTTTTGACATGTTTATTTTGAAATCATTTCACGTATTCCGTCTTCAAGAGGTGTTAAAGAACGGCCTAATAGTTTTTCGAAATCATGGCTTTCGACTGCTAATGCCCCATCGCGAATTCCGCTTTGCATCGCTTTGACAAATGGAACAGCTTCTTTCGGTACACCATTTGACGCTAAAAATTCTCCAAATGTATCTACACCCATGTGTTCTACTTTGATTTCTTTCCCGCTCACATTGCTAACCATTTGTGCAAGTTCAGTGTGTGTGCGAAGCGGTCCTGACAATTCATAGATTTCCTGATCATGTGCCGGCAGTGTTAACGCATTTGCTGCTGCTTCTGCATAGTCATTTCTTGTCGCCCAGCCGACTTTACCTTCACCAATTGGGCTGATAAACGGCGCTCCGTTGACTGATGCCAGAATCGTATCTTTTTCATTTTCCACATACCAATTGTTTCTTAAAAAAACATGAGGAATGCCAGAAGCCAAAATCGCTTCTTCTGTTTTTGCATGGTCATGTGCTAGGTTAAGCTGACTTTCTCTTGCATTGACAACACTTGTATAAGCAATAAATGATACATTCGCTGCTTTCGCTGCTTCGATGGCATTTAGATGCTGCTTCACTCGTTCTCCATCCCCAGACGAAATGATCAAAAGACGGTCAATCCCTTGAAACGCTGATTGAAGTGTATCCGGCTGTGTGAAGTCTCCTTTGCGCACATCCACCCCAGCTTCCTTTAGATGTACTGCTTTTTGCGGATCTCGAACACTGACCGCAATTTGTTCAGCTGGCACTTTCGCGAGCAAATGTTTGACGACGAGCGATCCAAGTTGTCCTGTTGCACCTGTCACTAATAATGTCATTGATTTGACCTCCTCATTTTTCGTTCAACGGTGATGTTCCTGAATGAAACAGCTTGTTTCTTACATCATAGCATTCGTTATAATCAAAATGGTTACAACGAATGGGTAAAAAAAGCTCTATGTATGAGCTTTTTCTACTCCGCCTCGATTAATAATTGCTTAATTGTCACTTGTTTAAGGTGATGCTCAAGTGCGGACTGTGCTTCTTTAAGTTCTTGCCGCAGTCTCGTATCCATGGCTTGACCAATTGAACATGCAATGACTGGTTGATGAAAGTTAAATAACTCTTCATCTGCGCTTACATCCACAGCCTGGTACACATCTAGTAGAGTAATGTCCTCTGCCGGCCTTTTTAAGGAAGCACCGCCAACTCCTCGGCGAATCTCAATGAGATCCGCCTTTTTGAGCATAGCCATCATTTTTCTGATAATGACTGGATTTGAATTGACACTTTCTGCAATAAAATCCCCTGTGCACTCTTTTGAAACACCCGCAATAAAAGATAAGATATGAACAGCAATGGTATACCTGCTGCTAATTTGTTTCACATTCCTTCACCACCGTTGTAATCAATATAGTTACAATGAGCGGTTTTGTCAATCAATAAACGGATTTTTCTTTCTTTCCCAATCTTCAAATGTCATCATCTCATGATGTTCTGCTGCATCAATTTCTAGCGGTGCAATACATTCAAGCAGATTTCCATCGGGATCAAGAAAATAAATGGCGGCATGAAATTGTGGTGGATTATCAAGTACTAAAGGCTGTTGCTCTTCCGAAAAGCCAAACATCGGATGTATGCTGATCCCTTTTTCTATCAGCCATTCTTTGATCTGGTCAAGGCTGGATGTTTCTATTTGGAAGGCCACATGTCGCGTCGCTGGGTGATATGGAACAGTGGACATATCAACCTTCCAAAGGCCGAGCCAGCTCTTTCCTTTCTCAATCCATAAAAAGGCCACTCGTTCATTTTCATGAGCAAGCGTTAATTCCAATTTTTCAAAAAAAGAAATGGATGCCTTCAAATCACTCACAGGTAAATGTGCTTCATACAAGCCTTTCATCATCATTTCAATCACTCCTTTACTATCTTCTATTGTGCAGGAATTGAAAACATTCTTCCTCAGCAAAACGATGTATTTCAACCAAGCCATTGGATTGAGATGGTGAAATGTTTGATCCATTGCATATGGGGGAAGGTGTTCAAATAAAAGAAAGGAGCGTTCAATATGCCTTGGACAATGGAAGATTATCCAGCTTCATTCCAATCACTAGACAAAGTCATTCGAAAAAAAGCACTTGAGATTGCCAACAAAATGGTGCAGGAAGGCTATGAAGAAGGTAGAGCGATTCCAATTGCGATCAATCAAGCGAAAGAGTGGAAAAAGAATGCGACGGAAAAAGAAATGGAGGACTTTCACTCTCATGGTTCTGTGACTCCTTCTAAGAAAAGCAGCTCTGCACGACCTGAGCTCATGGATCATGCGCAGCATGTCGTGAAACATGATGAAGGCTGGGCGGTTCAAACTGAAAAAGCGAAGCGTGCAAGTGAGGTAAAAGAAACGAAACAGGAAGCCATCGACCGCGCGAAAGAGATTTCATCTAAAAAAGGAACAGCAGTTGTCATCCACCGAACAGACGGGACGATTCAGGATGTGGTGAAGCCAAAATAAGACCGCCCTTTGGCGAGCGGTCTTTTCTTTATGCATTCTTTTCTTTTTTAGCGGGTGCTTTTCTTTTCTTAGGTGCTGCTTTTTTCGTTTTTTCAGGTTTTGATCGATCGATAGAAGCCTGCAAAGCGGCCATCAAATCGGTGACATTGGATGAAGCCTCTTTTTTACCTGTCGTTGCTGGTTGAACGGTATGTTCTCCAGAGATTTTGTCTCCAATTACATTCATCAGCTGCTCTCTGTATTCATCGCGATAAGCGGCTGGATCGAATGTGGTGGTCAGCTGCTCAATTAAAAGGAGTGCTGTATCCAACTCTTTCTTCACGATATTTTCCTCTTGCGGGATATTCGGGACATCTGATACTTGCCTAATTTCGTCAGGGAAATGAATGGTTTCCATTAGTAAAATATGTTCGTAGCACCTAACAATCGCTAATTGCTCCTTTGAGCGAATCATGATCTTGGCTACACCGATTTTCCCTGATTCTTGTAACGCTTTTCTTAATAATGAATAAGCCTTTGCTCCGCCGGTATCTGGAGATAGAAAATAACTTCTTTCATAATAGATGGGGTCGATCTCTTCTATCTTCACAAAATCAATGATTTCGACGGCTTTTTCTTCATTTTCTTTTCTCAGCCTTTCGAGTTCTTCCTCATCCAATTCAATGAATTTATTTTTGGCATACTCGTACGCTTTTACAATTTGCTCTGGCGCTACCTCCTCGCCGCAGTTAGCACAAACCTTTTTGTAGTTAATCGGCGTATGGCATTCTTTATGAAGCTGTCTTAATTTAATATCTTTGTTTTCTGTAGCGGTAAACAGCTTGACTGGAATATTCACCAGTCCGAAGCTAATGCCACCCTTCCATACTGTATGCATCGTAACGCCTCCGTTCTTTTCTCCTTACTATGTAATGTTTTCATCAGAGTTATGTATGTTTATGAAAATTTCATCCCACTCTAAGAACACATGATGTAAGGGAGTGAAAAACACAATGAAACCGATGCGTTTAACGTCTGCACATGATATTCCTGTTGGAGCAGACTGGCTGTATGAATTAAAATATGACGGCTTCAGGGCCATTCTTATTTGGGAAAAAGACACCATCCATTTAGAGAGCAGAGCCGGAAAGCGATTAAATGAACAATTTCCTGAAGTCATTGATCAGTGCCAGCAACTAACAAAGCAGCTTGCACCTTTTTTACCGCTGACCCTAGATGGAGAATTGGTCTTTTTACTGAGTGAACAAGAAAGCGACTTTACAAAGGTTCAGCAAAGAGGCCGCCTGAAAAACACAGAAACCATTCAACGCCAGGCTAAGCGGTTTCCATGTCATTTGATTGCATTTGATCTATTGAGATTTAAAGGGAAATCCCTCGTTGATTTACCGCTGATTGAAAGAAAAGCTGAGCTGCATGAGGTGTTCCAAGAAGCAAATCTTCCTCCCTCCGTTCAGCTGAATCACCCCTCTCTTCTTCAAATCATCCAAACCGATAGCAGCCCTGATGACATGAAAAAAATCATGCTGACCTATTTAGCGGAAGGATTAGTTGCTAAAAAGAAGATGAGTAAATGGCAGGAGCATACCCGCTCGAAAGAATGGCTCAAAATCAAAAATTGGCGGTATGTATCTGTCATCGTGACTCGTTTTGATAAAGACAATGGCTATTTTCAAGGATGTCTTTATCAAGAAACGAATCTCATAAAGGTTGTCCAATTTAAGCATGGTTTTTCTAAAGAAGAAGAACAAACCCTGCGCACCTTATTTCTAACGAAAGGTCAAATGACTGGAGCATCACATTATGAAATCCCACCATCCATTGTCGCAAAGATTGCCTGTATCTCTTTTGATGGATCAGCCTTACGAGAGCCCCGGTTTTCTTCGTTTTTATTCGATGCAGACCCAGCAACGTGTACCTTTCAACACATGCTCAAACAGCTTTATCCGCTCCCAGCTTTGATTGACGTCACCCACCCAGAGAAACCGGTTGTACCTGCCCTTCATATCACAAAGGCAGATTACTTACTTTATTTGAGGCAAGCCGCTCCCTATTTATTACCCTTTTTACGTGAAAGACGTCTTACGTTAATACGCTTTCCTCATGGCACTGGTGGAGAATCTTTTTATCAAAAGGCAACGCCCGATTATGCGCCTGATTTTGTTGAGACAGATCAAGCACACGATATTACTTACACAATCTGTAATGATCCTGACACGTTGCTTTGGCTTGGTAACCAGCTGGCGATGGAATTTCATATTCCTTTTGAAACGAGAGATACAGAGCGGCCTGTAGAAATTGTATTTGATTTAGATCCGCCTTCTGTTAAAGCGTTTCACCTAGCAATAGAAGCAGCCAAACGAATCAAGGTCATTTTAGATGGACTCTTTCTCACCGCATTTATTAAAACAAGTGGTGGAAAAGGGCTACAAGTTTATATCCCATTGAAGAAAAATGCCTTCACATATGAACAAACTAGACAATTCACTGCGTTCATCTGCCAATTTTTATGTGAACAAGCACCCGAGCTGTTTACGCTAGAGCGTCTAAAGAAAAACCGCGGCAACCGTTTATATTTAGACTACCTTCAACATGATGCTGGAAAAACAATCATCGCCCCGTATTCCCCGAGAGGAAACGAGCTCGGACTTGTTGCAACACCGATTGAATGGGAAGAATTAAATAGTGAAGAATGTCACCCTTCTTTATTTACGATGCCGGCTGTTATGAAACGTCTAAAGGAAAAAGGCGACCCATTCCGGCAAATGAGGCACCATGTGAATGATGATTCTTTTCGACAAGTTTTATATCAGCTGCAGGACATGTTACCAGCTCATAAAATGGACATACGCGGTCATTAAGCGTTACACTTATTCATTAGAGAGAAAGAAAGGGATGACCATTTTGACCGCACACTCAATACGAAACATTGCCCTGATGTTCTTATGTCTTACCGCAGGAATAGTGGATGTTATCGGCTATTTAAGCCTAGGACATGTGTTTACAGCAAATATGACGGGCAATATTGTACTGCTTGGCATTGCAGCAGGCAGTTCATTGCAGTTAACCGCTCTTCATTCCATCACGGCACTTAGCGGATTTGTTTTAGGTGTTTTACTAGCTGTTGTCATAGGTGGAAAACAAGAAAAAACATTTTGGCCAAAAGCCGTTACACGCATCTTTATCATAGAAGTCATCATCTTGCTTCTATTTGCTCTTATGACCATTTTTCCTTATACGCAAGGTGCTTATTTTATGCTGATTATCCTTTTAAGTATGGCGATGGGCATGCAAACGGCGGCCGCACGCAAATTAAATGTCGCTGGCATTTCTACAACAGTTTTAACGAGTACACTTGCTAACTTATTTGAAGATTTGGCGCAACGCTTATCAAATCGGGAAAAAAGAAAAGCCCCTATTCAACATGTGAGCTTGCTGCGAATCGGTTCTATTGTCTTTTACTGCCTAGGAGCTGCTTTAGCTGCGTATACAGATGCTTACGATCCGTTTATCATCATTTGGCTGCCTATTTGCATCCTAGGGGTTATTGTGATCACAGCTACATTTAAGCACTTTCACCAATTGAAATAGCCAATCTTAGATGGCTATTTCAATCACTGTGATGAAACATTAATAACTTCTTACATAAAAACCAGGAGGACGCCCCATAATGAATGTGGAGCCATATGGAGAATATCCAGAAAACGTCCCGAACCCCCCATATCCAGGGTAACCTCCTAAGCCCGAAAACACGCCAGGGCTCACATAATACCCGCCAAAGCCAATATGAGGTCCCACTGCTCCGCCGCTAAAACCGCCGCCATGAAAGCCTCCATACACCCGTGAATCCATACAATCACCTGCCTTCAACTTACACCTCATCTCATCATATGCGTGACAAATGGAGCGGTGTTCCCTCTTTTGTAACAATTTCTATGTACAATAGACCAATTTGATGAAATTTGAATGAAAAGTCCTGCAAAAAATTAAATTAAGCAAAGAAAGGTGACCTTTTTAACTTGTTGCTCTGCCCAATGTTTATTTAGAATAATGGAGCAGGTAACAAATTTGCACACCCCCTTTGTTGCGAATTCTTCTTATTAAACGTTCTTGCAGCGTTTAATAAGAAGAGCCTATTTTCACCCATATAAAAAACCCTTGCTGATCATCATCAACAAGGGCGAGATATGATTGGGTGATTAACCACCAATGATTTTTTCTGCTACTTCGAAAGAACCCGCTACATTTTCAGTTAAAACAGCCGCAGCGACCGCTAACCCTACAACGAATAATACTTTTAATCCTGTTTTCATCTTATATCAACCCCATTCTTTTCATATGTAAATCCGCTTCTAAACTTTTATTCAAGTAAAAAACAGACTGCTCATAAAGTGCTTGCTTTTCACAATACTTTGCAGCAAAGTGAGAAAGCTCTTTCACTTCATGATATTCATTCTTTTCTTCTAACTTTCTTAATTTCTCATTAATTTGCTGAAATCTTTGTGGTACATTCGTTAAGTAAAGATCATGTACGATGCCTATTTTGAGCTGAAACACTTCATGAGAAGCTTCTTTCATTCGGGCATATGCAGCCTCTATATACTGGCTTGCACGTTGCTTTTCACCAATCACACAGAGTTCCCGGCTGATCAGATACGTAGAATGGAAAAAGAAATCTGAATCATAATACTCTTGATGAGACAATGCTTTTTCAAGATGTCGTATAGATTCTTTCGGTTTATTCCAAAATGAATATAAAATGGCCACATTATGGTGGTGCTGAGCCAGCATAAAATCATCCTGTTCGCTAGTCAACACCTCTTCCGCTAAACGATAATTCTCAAGCGCTTCTTCGTACCTGCCAATCTCTGTAAGGTTGGCTGCAATAAGAGAATATGAAAGTGCAGTTCTTCTTTCATAGTGCTTGTGACGCTTATAGACGTGTAGAGCCCTACGAATATAACTTAATGAAAGCATAATATGACTCAGGCGATAGTAAAGCCACGCGACCTTAAAATCAAAATCAGCGCGTTCGATTTCACTTGGAATTTTATCTAAGAGCTTTTCCGCACTTTGATACATCTGTAATGCAACCTCATAATTCCCCTGATGCTGTTCATACACACCCTCATAAAAATCAAAATAATAAGCAAGGCGATTAGACAAATCATCATCTTTTTTCCCATAATGGCCTTCTATACTTTTCGTTGAAACATTGCCTTTTTGCCCTCTTAAATTGTACATCAAAATATGATGCCTTTTCTCTAGAAGAGAATAATACATGAGGATGTCAGCATCATCAATTTCCTCTACTGCCTGTTTCGCTTTAGCAAATAGCCGTTCTGCCTCATCTGCATGATCTTTTTTGATTTCCATGTTCCAGTCATTTAATAGTGATGCCAATTCCGCCACAGGAACTTTGCTCATTCTACACCCCCAATCACCTTCAGCTACACCACATGATTTCACTAAATATGGAACTTCTATTAGCAATTGCTAATTCGTCCATTTGACATCATTTTAATATGAATCACTTGAATCTTCAATAACCGATTCCTTTGTTATTGCGTTTCTTTCTCCTAGTCAATGATGTATACACTAAAAATTCCGTCTTTTTTCTACTAAAGGACACGGTTGAATTGAAAAAAAGCCCTTATTGGGCTTTTTGGATTTATTCCAATCTGATAATGGTTAATGCCGCTCCAACAGATCCCCCGCCAAGTAATACTACGGTTGCGACTAAACCGAATATTTGAAGAGAAATTTGATTCCCTGCTGCAAGTGTTGTAATGAGAGATACATTGTAGGTAGATGTAGATAAAGCAGGTGTTAAAATAGACCCTGCTATGGGTGTTCCGTTGTTAATCACCCTTGTTCCTGCCAGAAGTGCAGCGCTTGTATTTACTTGATACGTGATAAAATACCGCCCTGAAACAGGTACAGTAAACACCGTATTACCACCACTTACGGTAAATCCATCTAAACTTTGGTTATTAGGCAGCGTCACTGCCGTTCCGCCTAAAACAACCAGCACCGTACTTCCCGACGTATTGGATGCGTACATCGAGTTAGTTGTTAAACTAGTACCGGTTGGACCTGTGTCACCTGTTGCTCCGGTTGAGCCAGTTACTCCCGTTGGACCTGTGGCTCCAGTTGCACCGGTTACTCCTGTTGAACCTGTGGCACCAGTTGTGCCTGTGGCTCCCGTTGGGCCAGTTACTCCTGTTGAACCTGTGGCTCCCGTTGGACCCGTCGAGCCGGTTGCGCCGGTTACTCCTGTTGAACCCGTGGCTCCAGTTGCACCGGTTACTCCTGTTGAACCTGTGGCTCCCGTTGGACCCGTCGAGCCGGTTGCGCCGGTTACTCCTGTTGAACCCGTGGCTCCAGTTGTCCCTGTTGCGCCAGTTACTCCCGTTGGACCTGTGGCTCCAGTTGGACCCGTTGCACCGGTTGGACCTGTGACTCCAGTTGTGCCCGTTGCACCGGTTGGACCTGTGGCTCCAGTTGGGCCAGTTACTCCTGTTGAACCCGTGGCTCCAGTTGTCCCTGTTGCGCCAGTTACTCCCGTTGGACCTGTGGCTCCAGTCGGGCCGGTTATTCCTCCACACATATTAAGTTGGGCGCACATGTCTCTCACTACTTTCAAACTGTGGAATCTTCAAGACATACACACTAATACTGATAATTGAGAGAAAACGAAACGACAATACTTCCAGTCGAGGTTCCACCAGTAGCTAAAATCCCAATCGAGTTCAGATCACTGAGCGTAATGGATCGACTCTCTCCTGGAGGTACCGTGAAATCAGGAACAGCTGTACCGTTTACCTCTAAAGCCACAGTAGGTGCTACAGCCACAATCCCATTGTTTTCCACCATGATGGTTCCGTTTATGACATAAGGTGTTCCATCTGTCCAGACGACAACTGCATCAGCTGCTGCTGCTAAATCAAGTGTGAAGCATACTGCATCATTTACAAAGCCCGCTTGTTCATTACTACATCCGCCTAAAATAGCCATTTTAACCCTCCTTCAACCTAGTCTTGATAGACTATGATCCATTGATATTGGATGATTGTGCGATTATCACAGCTTCAAAGCTTTATTTTTCTTCTTTGCACCATGTTGATTTGCATGTCTAATCGTGCTTGCACATTTTCAGTTGATGGAGATTTCAAGATAAATTTCACATCTTTCACAGTAATCGCACGACTTTCTCCTTTTTGGACAAGAAGATCATAACAAAATGTACCAGTGTGAATCCTAATTGCGACTGGTACATCCTGATGATCTTGATGATGCAACACAACAGTTGCCGTATTGAGAAATTTTGTTCCATTCCGCCATACTTCCACCGAACTGGGCGTTGTGGAAAAACAAAGAAAGATGTGGTGAGATTCTATGTTTTTTAAAATAAGCGCATCATATACAGGAAGCTCTACTTCAATGATTCCACATAAAAAAGAAAGATCTACAAGAATTTTCGAACTGGATCGATACAAAACTTTTTGACAGCATGTTGATCTATTGCAACACGGTACAAGAAGTTCCAACACCACACAATTCTGCTTTTCATTGATAGAACTCAAAGAAAAATAGCAAGTCTTAAACACACTTCTTTCAAAAAACACCCATGAGTAAAAAGGTTCCCCATCTTCCATGGTGAGCAAAAAGGGAGAACTCATCGAACGTTTGTGAGTAAAGCCTTCTAATTTTGTTTGATTGTTTATCTCTTTTAGTTTACTCATCAACAGGTTTGTCACTTACAATCAGCCCAATTCCATGCTGTATACATAACTATATGGTCTTTTATCATATGTGCCTTTGACTATTTTGTGCGATTGGATTAGATGATGAGCATAGCTTTTCATTTTTCAAGTTTCTCTATATAATATGAACAAGAACTTTCCGTGCCTCAGTAGCTCTAGAAGGGAAGAGCGCCGTAAAACAATTGTAGCTAGCGGGTCGCAAGGCAAGGGTTTCAGAAGCACCGAAAAGCAAATGAGCTGAGACAGGTGAAACTCCTGTCGGTGAAATTCCGTAGGGAAGCGTGTTGCCCCCTAGCCTATGCTTACGAAAGGAGTGCGGGTTCGAATCCCGTCTGAGGCTTGATGAATATGGAGGGTGAAAACAATGCAGGTTTTTGAAGAATATGTAAGCAATATCGGTCATCCAGAGCTGAAACAGCGCATGCAAGACATCTTACAATGGATTTCAGACACATTCCCTCAATTAGAGCCAAGAATTGCTTGGAATCAGCCCATGTTCACAGATCATGGCACATTTATTATCGGATTTAGCGTCGCAAAACACCACATTTCTGTCGCACCAGAAGGAAAAGGGATTGATCACTTTTCAGCAGATATTGTACAAGCTGGTTATGACCATGGAAAAAAGATGTTTCGGATGAAGGAAAGCTTACCGATTGACTATCCTCTGCTAAAAAAAATCATCGAATTTAACATTGAAGACAAAGCAGATTGTACTACATTTTGGCGAAAGTAATAAACACCCCGATCTGATGTCATAACAGATTGGGGTGTTTTTTCGTGGGATTTACATTCTATTTGGTTCTCTCTCCTGCCCATTTCTGCTCCACCCATTCATAGCACGACAGAAGCAGGCTAACGCCCTTTTGGAATAGCGGCAAATAAACAACGGTTACCGCCGTTAAACAGGCGATCATAGCACCTACCAACACATCAAATGGATAATGAACACCTACCCAAATCCTTGAAAAGCCTACAGCGCAGGCAATGAAAAGCCAATAAATACGACGCTTGTGGAAAAGCCAAAAGACTATACAAATGGAAAAAATAAAAATGGTGTGATCACTCGGAAAAGAGTTGTTCACTTCCTTTTCGATTAAAAGATTGACTTGATTCAATTCTGCAAAGGGCTGTTGATTGGAATAAAAGAGCCCAGCGACTTTCCCTAACATCTCTGCCAAGATAAAGGTCAACCCAGCAGATATCATCATCCATCTGTTTCTTCTGCTCCGATTTTGAAACCACATGATCAAAAACATGATCGCAATGAACATCACTGAATATTCAGCCAATCCAATAAGAACTGGATTTAAGACATCGTGATTCATACTAAGTTGATTAATCGACCGAAATACCCGTTCATTAAACTCCTGCATCTCATTTCATTCCTTTTGCTTCGTTTAGGAAAAGGATAAATGAAAAAAGAAGCCCGTGACATCGATCGAGCGAACAAAATAAAGGGATCATCTCACATTTTTGTCACTTCGTTGTCATCCGGATACAAAGAAACAAAGCACTATTTAGAATGAAACTGCTCCCATTCTTTTTTCAGCAAAGCATATTGATAGGTGTTTTCATATTTAGGGGTGCCATCCTCATTTGTAGTAAATGAAACAAACTCAAGAAAGAGGCCTTCTTTCCTCATGCCTAAACGCTCACATAATGTTTGAGATCGATCATTGTCATCTTCTACATATGCATATAAGCGCCTTGCTCCTTGATTGACAAATAGATATGACAAGAGAGCTTCTGCACTTTCACGGGCATATCCCTTCCCTTCATATAACGCATGAAAATTCCAGCCAATTGAATACGTGTCAGGCTCATCTTTTAAATGAAACAGTTCACCGATAATCAACTGACTTTCTTTTAAACAAATCGCCATATAAGAGTGATCTGCTTTTCTTTTTTGCACCTTAGCGACCGCTTCTTCTAATGTAGAGATTTGATCATCCAGAAAACAATTTACTCTTGGATGAGATAAGTATGCAAGCATTCCAGGTGCATCTTCATCGCGAAATGGTCTAAGAATTAACCGTTTTGTTTCTATTTTATCCATAAGGGTCTCCTTACTATTTCTTCTTTATCTTTCACTATTTTAGATGTCATGGACTGTTTTTGATCATTTGATCGCATGGACGTATCCATTTTTCAAACTCCAAGCGCTTTTTGTAATGAAATAATGTCATCAAAACTGATATAATAGAACATAAGTTTGCATTTTATTGAAAAGGGATGACTTGAAATGATCAAAACGGTAGAAGGCAATATCTTAGACGCAGAAGAAGATATCATCTGTCACCAAGTGAATTGTAAGGGTGTCATGGGAGCAGGATTAGCAAAGCAAAGCAAATCAAAAGCAAATACCCAAATGTGTATAAAGACTATAAACGTTTATGTGCAGAACAAGGAGATGACTTATTAAGCTCCGTCCAGCTCATCACAACAAACGACGGAAAAACCATTGCCAACTTATTCGCTCAAGTTGGATACGGAAGAAAAACAAAACAAACAGATGACGACGCATTACGCAGCTGCTTTGAACATCTAAAACAGACAGTGACAAATCCAAATGAAGAGAACCCCCTTCATTCTATCGCCATTCCTTATGGGATCGGCTGCGGCTTGGCAGGTGGCGATTGGACGGTTGTTCGAGAGATGATAGAAGAGGTCCTTGGTGAGTGTGAAGTGACGGTTTATCGGTTTAAATAAGTAAAATGAGAAATTCTTATGAAACTAATATTACAAAAACCCTCCTTCATTTATTTGGAGGGTCATTTGCTATTTTCTATTTTCTTCTTTATTTTTCAAATAATCTAGCACAGCTTCTTTATCTTTCTCATCTTCTGGTAAAAACCCGAACGTTTTATACTCCCATACGGCTCTTCTCTGGATACCATAAAGCCCTATAGATAAAATATCTTCATAGCCATAATCAATCGAGAATTTCCCTGTTTTATCTAATTGTAGGGTAGCTGTTGTCCAAGCACCTAAATCATTTTGTATATATGCTTTTTTCAATTCTTCAAAAGTTTTACTTAGTTCGTATAATGAATGAATGTATGTTGACTTACTTACATTATATTTAAGTGGAATTTCATGTCCATAAACATACTCTTCACTATTAGTCTCGTTGAAACAAAATGTAATTCCAGCCGAATCATCAAGGATTTCTGCATACATCCAAACTTTATCCCAATCATATGGTATTAATTCATTAATTGATTCTGCTATCTTTTTATAATAGTGTTCTATTGATTCCATTATCTTTAACCTCCAGGTTGATTCTTGATAAATTCTTGAACATAACTTTTTCCTACTTTATATTCCACAAAAAAACTATCAGGTCTTAGCAAATCACCTTGATAAATAGGCTCAATACTTACCTCTACATGTTTAGGTGGAATCTCTTTGAGTGCAGCCAACCATTCCTGCTCCATGTTATACCATTTCCCGCCACTACGATTAATCTGGGAATTCATCGGAAGTAGGTTATCAATATCCCCAGACCCTTTAAAAATAGATGCAATTAAATGCCCTCCATCATCATCCAGTAATCGATCCGGCTTTCCTGAATTGGATTGAGCATATTGGTTTCTTTTCATCTCTCCATATTTTAAATCACTTGCTTCTACTTTGACAATGCGACCATAGTGATCTGTTGTGTAGGTGTAACCTTGCTTTGTTGAATAAACGACATTCGGTTTTAATACCTTTTTGCGTTTCCAGCGCACATAGTGCTCTCCGTAACTGACAACGGTCGGTGGTGATTTGGGTGCTGGTAATCTTCTGCCTGTCTGAGAGATACCGTATCCTGAGTTGTTGTCTAGACGCTTTGCCATGGAGATGAGTTTATTTTTGAGATTTTCTCCGTCAAACACGTTATAAGGGAGTTTCCCTCCACCTGATAGTTGAAACTTTGGTGAGTATGGCAATAGATTCGGAATGGTGACGTTACCGATTGATTTTGCCCCTTGTTCAAGGCCTTTCTTCACTGTTGTTTTGGCAGCTGTTGTCCCTGTTTTTGTGATGGCTCCTGCCCCTTTAGAACCAAAGACAATTTCTGCAAGAGAACCTGTCGCATAGGCGAACCAGTGTGACCGTGAATACGCGTCACCATTTATGACTTCTTTTTGGAATGAGTCTGAAATCGATTTTCCAATCGCTTTCGATGTTTCAATTGGATGTGAAACAGCCGTTACGACCGATTCAACGGCACCTCCAGGATCTGTCACAAGATCGTAGATACCAACTACTGTATCTTTTGCTACATCATATAGACCCACTGCAGCACCTTTTACACTATCAACGAATACCTCCGATGCTTCTTCCTGTGCTTTGATTTGGAGAAGCTGGCTGTAATACATTTTTTGATCATATGTGAGATTCTCATAACCGATCTCATCTACAATCTCAAAGTACTTCGCTTCTGATAGACACGAAGGATCATTGAGTTTTTCTTTCAATTCTTTGATTCTTCGTTTTTCTTTTTCTTCTTTTTTCACCTTTAAATAGGCTTTCACCTGTGCATCGATTTTATCATGGTTCTTGTACACATCTGTCTCATGAAATGCTTTTGCATCATAATACATTGGCTGCGCATTCTTTCCTTTTCCAGTAGCAGCCATCATCTTTGCATAAAAAGTGTTGAGGTGGTTCTCAACCGCTTCTGACTTTGCGTATTCCGTTTTTAAATCATTGTCTATTTGATGTAAAACTTCAATGGTCTCTTTTCTTTTTTTGTTCGCATCGTCTAAATGTTCATTGACCTCTTTACTTGAAAATGTATGTAATTCAATTAAATCACTAATATCATCAAAAATAGTGGAAAGTGCCTCTTTTTGTTCTTTGACCATATCTTTATTGTTCTGAATCCCTTGTTTCAATTGAGTGTCTAAAAAGTGCTCATCAATAAAAGTACTCCCGCCTAATGATTCATCATCAAGCTTTCCTTTGACTCCATCTAAAAAAGCCTTTTGCATATCGATAAAATCAAGATAAGCGTCTGTGTACAGCGCAAGGTCCTCATAAAAAGATTTGATATTGTCTGCACCTTTTCCAGTAAATTCATCACCTAACCCTGACACACTTTTTAATGCTTTTTTCACAAGTTTCATTTCTTCTTGAAGCTCATGATAGGCCTTTGATCTCTGTTCTACAGCTGATAGTAAAGATGGAGCATCTAATATTTTCATATAAAAAAGACTCCTTTTATGGAATATTCTTTTACTAGAATACCATAAGGAGCCTGACACTTTAATCCACTTTATCGTTTTTTAACCAATTTTGAAGGGTTTGAACATACTCATTGAATGAGATGCTGTTATCAATAGGAATTAATAAGGAATCCTTAATAAAGAGAAGGGCTTCACTCTTCTCTTATCTATCTCCATATACAAAGCTATATTCTGTTTACCATTCATTTATTTTCACACCTACATGTGAAGAAAGAACTTTCTCCATCCCTTACTCCAAGTAAACACAAAGCTAAAAAAGGTGAAACTATACTCCACTAAAAAAAGAAAAACCCTATTATAAGGGTTTTTCTTTTTTGGAATCGTACTCTTTAATAATATCAATTGGATCAATCGCATCATCATCTTGTGTATATTCCTCTACATAAGGAGTAATTAATTTCTCAAACTGCTTTTCATCATCCACTAGAGCAATACAAGTTTCATACCCTTCAAAATCAGATGGGTATAAATTTGCAACAGCACTGCCGTTTTTTAAAGCCTGACCTATCGCATTTTTTAATTCCAATAGACCCTTCCTGTTTCCTAAAATCAATGCTTCTCTGTGATGAGTTTCTTGAGCATATATATTACACATCTCTAAAACATCATCATCATCCACTTGAATAGACATTCAAAAGCACCTCTGAAGTTAAATTTTAGTTCATTATATAATTCTTAATGTCAACATGCCAAAGAGCCATGACCTCAAACGTCTGATCCCAATAGTGATTGCGGACACCGCAAACAAAAATAGCTCAAACTACTTAACGGTACTTTGCTTCTTTTTATATTTCATTACTTTTATAATTCTATAAACTATCACTGCAACATAGCATGTAACTAATGTAATCAGATATTCAAAAGGAAAATCTCTTTGTACACCTTGATAAAGAAAAATTGCCAAAAGGACTGTAAACAAAACTATTTGAAAAACTTCTTTTTTTATCATCCAAATCCCCCGATATACATTCACTTACGTTTTATACTTTTAATTACAATCCAGAGAAAGTTATGTTACCGTGAAATTATAAAACAATCAGTCTTAACATTCTACAGTCAGTGCCATATTTAGGATTTAAGTAACAAAATTGAAAGTATGTACTATATTTGTTTTTACCTCAAATTGTTTTCTTCTCTTTCTTCATAAATTTTTTTCGGTTTTTCAGAATCCCATGCTTTATACAGCTCTCGCATAAATATATACAGTGAAATTGGGTAATACCCAGAGTTCCTCTAACGGACACTGAAATTTCCCTCTTCAAAAAGCAAATAAATTCATTTATTTTTTTAGAATCTCTATACGCTGCCATCAAAGCAAATGGAGCATCTAATATTTTCATATAAAAAAGACTCCTTTATGGCATATTCTTTTACCAGAATACCATAAGGAGCCTGACACTTTAATCCACTTTATCGTTTTTTAACCAATTAACCTCCAGAGCTACCTCTTGATGCAACTGTTTGGACATCTTCATGTAGAGGTTGAGTCAAACCGTTTGTAAAGAAAAGTGTACCTAGAGCTACCACAGCTAGTGAAAATGTAATAAAAACCGACTTCTTCAATTAATTCACTCCTTTTCCTACATACTGGCTTGCGAGTAAGGCTCTTTTATAGTAATTTAATGACTGTTTCAGCAAGCCTCTCCCCTCTAAATATTTCGCCACATCAACCAGAATCTCCTCTAAATCAACCCATACTCTTTTCTCTTCAAGCTCTAAACACAGATTGTTTATATTGTTCAATTGAGATTGATTTTTTTCATACAATAGTTCTTTTAACAATTTAAATTTTATTTGAAAAACGTTATGGTTGACTTGTTCTGATAAAGAAATGCCTAGATCAATCCATTCAATCGCGTCATTACTTTTACTGGAGATTTCTATTCTAGAAAGTTCATATAAACATCTCATCTTCAATAAATCTTGATTTTCGATCTCTTTATAACTCAACGTGCGCCTAAATAGTGCTGATGCTTCTTCTAAATTTTCTTTTTTGCTTTCTAGAAAACCCATATTGTAATATAGATGAATGATTAAATGATTGTCATTAATACTTTCGATCATATTCTCAGCTTCACTAAAAAGAGCTCTTGCTTTATCATATTCAAATTGATCAATTAAGTTTAACGCATGTAGCATCCTACAGTTAATCTGTCTTTTGATATATGTTTCATGCGCATTAAATGTGTCACACGCAATTTGTGCATGATATTTTGATAAAAAGGTCATTTTCAAATCATAAAATAGAACTGCGATTTTATAATGAAATTCAGCTTTTTCTATTTCATCATCAACATAAGCCAACTTTTTTTCAGCTATTCTGAAGTAACTTAATGCCTTATCATAATCTTGCAAGTAGTCATGATAGATCCCATTATAAAAGTAGAAGTAATATGACATGAGTTTATTTGTTTTTTCTTCTTTTTCGTCTGGAGCATTCCGCTGAAAGAATGGCTTATCTAAATTTCTGCTAATATTCTGAAGTTTCAGCTTAAGCCTAAAGCTCAAAAGTTGATAGTACAAAAGAATATCTTGATTTTCTTCCATTAAATCAATTGCCCTGTCTATGTCATCTTGCATTTCTATAGCTGCCGATAAATCCCCTTTTTGTATCGCAAGATTCCAAGTGTTTAACATGTTCCCTACCTCCTGAGAGGCAATTAATCCTGACATTCCTTTACCCCCTTCTAAACAAATCCCTAGTATAATTCTAACACGCATTTTACAACATATGTAAAGTGAATCTGCTCATAATAGAAATTTTCGGTATCCCGCAAATATGATAATAATTGAATGGTATGCAATTATAAGAGTTGGTTAAAAGAGAGAGTAGCCAGAAAGGACTTGATACTTATTTCTTTTATTGACCACCTTCATTTTTTAAAAAGAAATTCACAAAATATTGTTTTGAAATTGATATAAAAAGACCTGACTGAGTTTCAGCCAGGTTCATGAAGGGGTCAATCTAAATTATATTATAATGAAATCAAAACAGATAATTAAACATCCGTTCTCATTCACTCTTTGAAAATTCAACCTATACAGTATACTCTACATGCTCTAATTTTGCCTTAATCTAAAAAATCAATATTAACAGCGAAATTTCCAGCTGTTACAGTTATCTGAGGAATTTTAGTTTTTTCAAAAATGTCTACAATTTCAAATAATGTCTTTTTTATAATATCGTTACTTGGCATTGTATATACTCTTAATATAAGGATTGTTTCAATGCTTCTAGCTACTTCAAAAAGAACGTCTTCATCTTTAACAGATTCAATGTAACTTTTTATTCTTTTAAAGAACCACTCTACTTCTTCTAAATCTTGTAACGGATATTTAGTAATTTGATGAATATCGGCTGGATTAGCTGCTTCTTTCTCTAAGATCGCTTCAAGTTCTGCTTTAGTTATATATTCCTCCTCTTCTTCTTCGTATTCACCCTCTGCTGCTTCCTCATCAACACTGTACTCAGCTGTATAAAGTCCCTCAATGAATTCATCAAAGGAATCTGCTAACTTAAAGTCTTCTTCCATCTCAACATCAAAATAATGAATTGTAGGATTCTCTTTCGTTTTTCGATAATCCATCGCTACCCAAGTATGGCCATCCCCGTTGATCAAAACAAGCCCTTCTGGCAGCTCCCACTCTTTTATCAAATAGGCACTCTCCATAATTCCTTCATCTTCAGCAATTCCCAGCAGGTGATTAAATCGAATATGATCCTCAGCCCATGAATTAGAGTGAGTGGTTGGAAAAGCATTATGAATGGTATAACCACCATTCTGCTCTAATATGAGCTTTTTATATGTATCTGGCAAAGTGACACCAAGTTTCTTTTCAGCTTTAGCTATTTCTGCTTCGTTGATCTTTTTTAACGTATAGTAACCTTCCTCGTCTATTTCCCAAAATGATTTCAAGGTGATGCCTCCTAGTAAAATATGCACATAAGTATACCATCTTGCTGAGTATATTTAACAATTTAGGCAAAATAAAAGAAGAATATTTGTTACTTAGTCATTCACAATGTCTATTTTTGTCGAAACGATAGTAAAAAGAAGGTACTTCATGTAAAATTTCCTTTGCACCTAAAAATCAGGAGGATCCAATATGAAGAAATTATCTATATTCATTTTTATTTGTTTAATGATGCTAACAGCTTGCAGTAGCGCAGCATCAAATGAAAAACAGCTCACGACAGCCAATATTATTGAAGCTTTTAAAAGTGCTGGGCTTGAAGCAGAAAAACCATCTGATCTTAAACAAAAAGAGTTTGGAAATATAAGAGAAGAAGGAAAAAGAATTCTCGTTCCTTCCTTAGGTGAAAATGCTGGTGGACGGATTTTTAAATTTGGAAATGAAACTGATTTACAGCAGGCGAAATCTTATTATGATGAGTTAGGCAATGCTGGATCTATGTTCTTCTCTCACACCTATTCAAAAGGAAACTTTTTATTACAAATGAACGGTGAAATGAAAGATGCTGAATTTGAAAAGTATAAGAAAGTAATGGATGAGGAAATAAAATAATTTCATATATTTTTAAAAGAAGGAAGGTCAATAAATGTCATCATTTTGGCTGCTAACAGTTATCCTTACGATTGTTATATTGGGTGTTTCTTTGATCTTTAAAAGAAAGAATGCACCTTTACAGTATGGAATACCATCGATTCTCATTCTCATCAGTATTATCTTATTATTAATAAGTTTTTTCGTAGGAAAGTGGGAAGGTTTAGGACTGGGTGCAATCAGTATATCTTTACTGATTGCATCTGTGATCACCTTAATTATTCATAGTACCTTGAGTTATTTTAGTCATAAATAACATAGAGCCACTTCTGCATAAGAAGTGGCTCTTTCGATTATAAAAATATACTAATTAAAATAAAAACACCCTCAAAAAACACCCTGAAGCCAATGGCTCCAAGGGGTTTTCTTTATTAATACTGAGACATATACTGATCGCGTTCCCATGGGTGTACTTGGGTGCGGAACATATCCCATTCGATTTCTTTTGATTCGATGAAGTGCTCGAATAAGTGGTCGCCTAGTGCGTTGATCATGACTTCGTTTGACTTGAGCAGCTCAAGTGCTTCTGCAAGTGTTGCAGGTAAGTCAGCGATGCCATTTTCAAGGCGCTCTTCTTTGTCCATGACATAGATGTTTCTGTCGATTGGCGCTGGTGCGTCTAGTTTGTTTTTGATTCCGTCTAGACCTGCTGCAAGTAATACACTTAGTGCAAGGTATGGGTTTGCAGATGGGTCTACACTGCGTACTTCTACACGTGTGCTAATGCCGCGTGATGCTGGAATACGAATCAATGGGCTGCGGTTTTGTGCACTCCATGCTACGTAGCAAGGTGCTTCATAGCCAGGAACAAGACGTTTGTAAGAGTTCACTGTTGGGTTTGTGACCGCTGTGAAGCTTGTTGCGTGCTTCACAATACCCGCGATAAAGTGTCTAGCCGTCTCGCTTAATTGTAAATCTGCTTTCTCATCAAAGAATGCGTTTTTACCATTTTTAAATAATGATAGGTTACAGTGCATACCAGATCCGTTTACACCGAACAATGGTTTTGGCATGAATGTCGCATGAAGTCCGTGCTTTCTAGCGATTGTTTTCACAACAAGCTTGAACGTTTGAATGTCATCACAAGAACGGATGGCGCCTGCATATTTGAAATCAATTTCATGCTGACCAGGTGCTACTTCGTGGTGAGAAGCTTCAATTTCAAAGCCCATTTCTTCAAGCTCAAGCACGATGTCACGGCGGCAGTTTTCACCTAAATCTGTTGGTGCAAGGTCAAAGTATCCACCTTTATCGTTTAGTTCGAGCGTTGGCTCGCCTTTTTCGTCTAATTTAAATAAGAAGAATTCTGGCTCAGGTCCAAGGTTGAAATCACTAAATCCTAGTTCTTCCATTTCCTTTAAGATACGCTTTAAGTTGTTACGAGGGTCTCCATCAAATGGTGTTCCGTCTGGCTTATAAATGTCACAAATAAAGCGTGCAACTTTACCTTTTTCTGCTGTCCAAGGGAAAATAACAAACGTGTTTAGATCTGGATATAGGTACATATCTGATTCTTCAATACGTACAAACCCTTCAATAGATGAACCATCAAACATACATTTGTTATCGAGAGCTTTTTCTAACTGGCTCACAGGAATCTCAACATTTTTAATTGTTCCGAGAATGTCTGTAAATTGCAGACGGATGTACTTTACGTTTTCCTCATTTACTAATTTTACGATATCTTCTCTTGTGTACTTTGCCATTTCGTAAAACTCCTCCCCTACAAAAGGTAAAATGTGTATAGCAATGCTTTTGCTAATTGGTTAACGGAAGAACCTTGACATATCCCCCTGCCTAAAGGTCGTTCCTTGTTGGAAACGTCCAGCCTGAATGAGTTCCTTCTTCAGTAGCTTCCTGAGTTCATCATCTGTCAAGTTGTGCTTCGCTGTGGTTTTCTCCTCTGTCTTTGTTTCAGACGATGGATTTTCTGCCTCAGCTTTGGCAAAAAGTTTTTTGATTCCTGCCATGTTTACACCTTGTTCGATGAGGTTTTTGATTTCTAGTAATTTATCAACATCATGGAAAGAAAATAATCGGCGATTCCCATCACTTCTCGCTGGAAATACTAAACCATTTTCCTCATAATAGCGAATTTGTCTTGCAGATAATTCTGTTAGCTGCATGACAATCCCAATTGGGAATAAAGGCATTGAGCGGCGAATGTTATCACTCATCTCAACTGTCTCCTCCTCTTTGCTTAAATTTATTATATGTCATGTTATATTATGTGTCAACGAAATGTTAGGAATATTAACATGGATTTTTTTATCGAGCAGGCACTTCAATAAAACCTTGCTCTAGTAAGGCATCTACAGCACTGCAAATGGCATTTTTCACATGGGCGTACGTGAGACCACCCTGAACATAGGCTGTGTAAGGCGGTCTAATCGGACCATCAGCTGATAATTCAATGCTGGCTCCTTGGACAAATGTGCCCGCTGCCATAATAACATCGTCCTCGTATCCAGGCATATAGCTCGCATGAGGTGTGACATGACTGTTAATCGGTGATGCATATTGAATGGCCTGACAAAATGCAATCATTTTTTTAGGGTCTCCAAATTCTACAGATTGAATCAAGTCGGTTCTTTTCGCATTCCACGACGGGTTTGTTTGGAACCCGAGTTTTTCAAGAAAACGCGCTGTAAACACGGCACCTTTTAAACTTTGTGCAACAACATGCGGTGCTAAGAAAAATCCTTGATACATTTCCTGGAGCGCATACAGCGATGCACCCGCTTCACTGCCGATGCCTGGAGATGTCATTCGATAAGAGCAAGCTTCTACCCATTTTTCTTTTCCAACGATGTAGCCGCCAGTTTTGGCAAGGCCGCCGCCTGGGTTTTTAATGAGAGAACCTGCCATAAGGTCTGCGCCCACATGACACGGCTCTTGTAATTCAGTAAATTCACCATAACAGTTGTCAACAAACACAATGATGTCCTCATTGATGTCTTTCACAAATGAAATCATTTGTTCAATTTCTTCTATTGTAAAAGATGGTCTTGACGCATAGCCTTTAGAACGCTGAATCCCGATGACTTTTGTTTTTTTGGAAATAGATTCTTTGACTTTGTCGAAATCGACAGATCCATCTTGACGCAAATCAATGGCTTTGTAATCGATCTGAAAATCTTTTAATGAGCCTGTCCCTTCTTTGCCGCGAATCCCGACAATCTCTTCTAGGGTATCGTAAGGTTTCCCCGTCATGTAGATCAATTCATCACCAGGTCTTAGCACACCAAATAAGGCGATGGAAATGGCATGTGTTCCAGAAATGATCTGCGGGCGTACAAGACCGCTTTCCCCTCCAAATACATCCGCATAGATCTTTTCTAACGTGTCTCTTCCCATATCATCGTAACCATAACCAGTTGTCGGGTTAAAATGAGAGTCACTGACTTTATGTTTCCGGTAGCTTTCAAGAACCCGCCACTCATTTCGTTCGCTCTTTCGATCAATTTGCTGATGTATTTGTGAAATGTCTTGTTCTGCTTCTGCTGCTATTTTTTCTAAAATGGTGCCATGTTTTAAAGTGTGAAACATCGTGATTTAATTCCTTTCCTACAACATATACTTCTTGATTTGTCCTAATACGGTTTGTTCCTCACCACTAAATCCAGTGATGTCATAAAGCTCTGCTTCCTTTTGAAATTCCAGTGATTCCACCAAGGTTTCTGACTTTAAGGCAGATATGAGTTTCCCTTCATATGCCGGAATCCTTACATGATATGGCTTTAAAAAATCTTTTTTCAGTTCAGCCATGATATCCGTTTTTAACCGCTTCACATCTTCCTCGCGCCTAGCACTGATTAAAATGTGGCGCTGCTTTGAGGAAGGGATAAAATCCGGCCGGATTTGGTCTTTTTTGTTATAGACAGTGAGCATCGGAATACGGTCAGCTTCTAATTCTTCTAAAAGCTTATGAACCGTTCGTTCATGCCCTTCATAATCCTCATTCGAAGAATCGATCACATGAAGCAAATAGTCTGCTTCTTTTACTTCTTCAAGAGTGGAACGAAATGCTGCAATCAGTGTGGTTGGAAGGTCTTGAATAAAACCAACTGTATCGGAAATCAGTACACTGTAGCCAGATTCAAGTGTCATTTTACGCGTCATTGGGTCAAGTGTGGCAAACAGCAAATCTTCTTCATGGCTATCCGCTTCTGTTAACTGGTTAAACAATGTAGATTTCCCGGCATTTGTGTACCCGACAATAGCGATTTGGAATACGCCATTTTTCTTCCGTCGTTCCCGGTATCTCGTGCGATGTTCTTTGACTGCAGACAGTTGTCCGTGAATTTCGTGTATGCGGTTTCGAATATGACGTCTGTCTGTTTCAAGTTTTGTTTCACCTGGACCTCTTGCGCCAATTCCGCCGCCTTGTCTTGAAAGGCTGATCCCTTGTCCACTCAGTCTTGGCAAGGCATACTGAAGCTGGGCAAGCTCTATTTGCAGCTTCCCCTCTCTTGTACGGGCTCTTTTGGCAAAAATGTCTAGAATCAATTGCGTACGGTCAATGATTTTCACATCTAAGGCAGTCGCCAAAGCTTTTAACTGGCTAGGCGAAAGCTCGTCGTTAAAAATAATAACGTCACAGTCTAACTCGTCGCAAAGCACTTCAAGCTCTTCCACTTTCCCTTTCCCGATGTAAGTCGCGCTGTCTTGTCTATTTCTTTTTTGCGTCATGATGCTGACAGCTTCACCGCCAGCTGTTTTGGTTAAGGAAGCTAATTCTTCCATAGAATATTGAAAGCGTTCATCCGTTATATGCGGCAGTTGACAGCCGACAAGGATCGCTTTTTCGATCATTTCATGTTCATTCAACGTCAGTTGTTTCCTTTCTGTACTTAAGTTTCAGTAGTACCATCATACCAAACACATCACACGTATACCACCATTCGGAAGGTTTAATTTCTTGTCTCTTTACAAAAAGGATACGCCATTTCAAGAAGGCGTATCCTCTTTCATTTGCAGATCATGGCTTTTAATCGTAAGTAAGTCTTTTTTATCATAATGATCCACAAGAAGCAGCCTCATCGCCTGAGTTCGAATCGCTTTTTCAATGGTGTTTCGCACAAAACGGCCGTTGCTGAATTTAGCAGGACTCGTTGTGCTCTTGATGTGCATTAAATAGTCTCGCAGTTTCCATTCTGCCTCTTGGGTAAAGACATATTCCCGATCGGCCATCATTCGTTTTGCAATATCCATCAGCTGATCGACCGTATAATCAGGGAAGTTGATATTGATCGGAAATCTCGATTGCAGACCAGGATTTAGAGAAAGAAAATGATCCATTTCCTTGGAGTATCCAGCTAAGATGAGGATGAATTCATGCTGCTTATCCTCCATGTGTTTTACAAGGGTATCAATGGCTTCTTTCCCGAAATCCTTCTCTCCTCCGCGGGCAAGAGAATAGGCTTCATCGATGAACAAAATGCCGCCTAGTGATTTTTTAATCAAATCTCTTGTTTTTTGAGCTGTATGTCCAATGTACTCTCCAACCAGATCTCCTCGTTCTGCTTCAATTAAGTGCCCCTTTGAAAGAACATTCATTTCAAAGAAAAGCTTCCCGACAAGCCGTGCAACCGTTGTTTTCCCTGTGCCAGGATTTCCTTTAAACATCATATGAAGCGCTTGTTTTCCTACCTTTAATCCTTGTTCTTGTCTTTTTTGATTGACAAAAATCCAAGCATAAATTTCTTTTATGTTTCGTTTCATTTCATCCATCCCGACAAGGCTGTTCATTTCTCGTTCTATTTCTCGTAAGATGCTGTGTTTGGCCTCATTTTTTTGCAAGGCCTCTAGGTATTCTGCCTCTGAATCTGCATCAACCAATACTTGCTTCTGTCCATTAAGTATAATGTTGATTTGGCCGTTATTTTTATATGTGACAGCTCGCTCCAACGTATTCACCTCTCGCTCTTCTCTCTTTAATCTATTCGGGTGGAGCTGTAATCGTGACAATCGCCCGCACTAGCATCGGTTTACTGTCAAAATGACCCGAGATACCGGTTATTGTAGGGGATTGTGCGGTTTCCCAGGAAATGATGTGCTATTTCCATTGTATTCATCCATTTCGGGCGGACAAACCAACAATTTGTTTTTTCTTAGAAAAATGGCGCTTTTTCATCACAAATTGTGCAAAAAAGAGTCTCAATGATTTCCGCATTTTGTACAGGCAATTTTTCTATTTCCTCATAAAATAAAGACGAGGTGATGAATAGATGGTGAAAATTTTTATTGATCCTGGCCACGGAGGAACAGATTCTGGAGCTGCTGCTAATGGACTTTTGGAGAAAAATATCACACTGCAAATTGCGCTTTTTCTGAGAGATATGTTGATTAGTGAATATGATGGGGTTTCCGTCCGCTTAAGTCGTTCAATTGACCAATCCGTCACGTTATCCCAGCGTACGAATGCGGCAAACAGCTGGGGAGCTGACTATTTCGTGTCTATTCATATTAATGCTGGCGGAGGCACAGGTTTTGAAAGTTATGTGTACCCTGGCGTTTCAGCACCAACCACCACGTATCGCAATGCCCTTCATGATGAGATTGTCCGCTCCGTTGATTTTGCCGACCGCGGCAAGAAAACGGCGAACTTCCACGTTCTGCGGGAAACTTCTATGTCTGCCATTTTAACTGAAAACGGTTTCATTGATACGGTAGCTGATGCAAATAAGCTCCGTAACGCTACTTTCCTTCAAGGGATCGCTCGTGCTCATGCCACTGGATTAGAAAAAGCCCTTCAATTGAAAAAAAAAGCAAGTAACCTATATAAAGTGCAAGCAGGGGCTTTCAAGGTCAAAGCCAATGCGGATGAACTAGCAGCTACACTCAGATCCAAAGGATTTGAAGCGCTGGTCGTACTGGATAGCGGCATGTACCGAGTCCAAGCTGGCGCTTTCCGTTCAAAGCAAAATGCAGATGACCTCGTCGCTCGATTAAAGCAGGCCGGTCACGACGCATTCGTTTTTCAATAATCTAAAAAACAAACCGGCTCAAGTCATCTTTAGAGCCGGTTTGTTGTCTATCCAATTATGCTAAAATGTTCACGACAAATTGAGACCATGTTTCAAGACGATCGAAGTACTCAGGCTTTTTCAAATCTGTTACTTTCATCCATTTGCCTGAGATTTGATCTGTTTCTTTTACTTCTACATGAGCACCCGGCGATAATTCAAGAGCTGATAACAGTCCGATGTGCACACGGCCGACACTGTTGTCATCATCATTAATGAGTCCAAGGGTTTTCATCTCAAGTTTGTCTTCTTCTTGAATCGAAAGTTCCTCGTCCAGTTCACGATCGGTATTTTCTTTTAGAATCTCAGCAAATTTTTTTCCTTCAATGAAATTCATATGACCCCCAAAGCCAAGAGATAACTTATGATGTAAGCGCGTCTCTCCCCCGCCTTGAAGTCTTTCATATACATACACTTCGTCCTCACGCTTAATCACGACATAAGGTATCGGCTGTTTGAAGTCAGGATTTTCTTCTGCATCGCCTCTTCGCATCTGCTCGAAGTGTTCTTCGATTTCTTTCATAATGGTGCTGATTGTTTTCTCTTCACTATTCACACCATTAAACGCAAGTGTTTCGTTTTGGAACACGCGTGCGCGCGGTGCAACTAAAATCATTTCGTCCATTTTTCCCATGTTCGGTAACCTCCAGTATGTAACACATTGTTAGAAATGGCAAAAAGCCAAAACGAGTGATGCGTTTTGACTTTTGCGCTTTCTTATGATTCATCTCCAAAGAAGAAATCGTCATCTTTTAACGGCTCAACTGTTGCCTTTTTGTAGCCGTTCCCTTTCATTGAGAAGAAGTCATGTGACTTTGTTTTTGTATTGAGTCCGTTCAATACAATTGGGTTGATCTCTTCTTCTTCAAAGTAAGGGGCAAATCCAAGGTTCATTAACGCTTTATTGGCATTGTAACGAATGAACTTTTTCACATCATGCGATAAATTGACTTGGTCATAAATATCCTCAGTGTAATGAAGTTCATTTTCATAAAGCTCATTAAGCAGATCGATAGAGAAATCATAAAGCTCTTTTTGCACGTCAGGTGTTTGTTTGTTGTAAATTTCTTGTGCTAATAATCCAACATACACACCGTGAATCGCTTCATCGCGCAAAATCAAGTTAATGATTTCACCACTTTGCATGAGCTTTCCTTGACCATAGAAATATAGCGGGTAGTAAAAGCCGCTATAGAATAGGAAGCTTTCTAAATACACTGAAGCAACCATTGCTTTAAATAATGAAATCGGGTCATCCTTTTGAATGGAACGGTACAGACCTACAATCATATCTGCTTTCTTTTGCAAGAATTTATTTTTCTTGACCCATTCAAATACTTCACTAATCGTTTCAGTCGGTGCAAGTGTCATGAAGATATTTGAGTATGATTTTGCATGCACGGCATTTTCCATCATGGCCATAAAGTTTAACACGGCTTTACGCTGATGACCGTCCACATGTTCAGCCACTATCGGCATTCCTGTATTTCCTTGTTCTGTATCAAGTAACGTCAGTCCAGCCAGTACCTTCATGTACGTATCCTGCTCTTTTTCACCTAAATATTTCCACGTTAAGAGATCCCCGTTTAAGGAAATCTCTTCTGGAAGCCAGAATTGCTTGACGTTTTGGTTGTAAAACATTTGTGTAAAATCGTCTTCGTGTTTTGACCAGTTGGCTGCATCATAAATTTTTGTCACGTTAAACTCTCCTTTAATCAAACAACACAAGAAAGACAGCCTTCCTGCCCTGTATCCTTCGTTCTTGCATAATAAAGTGTCTTAATGCCTTTATGGTGTGCATAAAGATCGATGCGGTTTAAGTCACGCGTTGTCATCGTATCTTTTAGGAATAATGTAAAGCTGATTCCTTGATCGACGTGCTGCTGAATGGTTGCGATCATATCGACCACTTTAAACATGTCCATATCGTATGCTTCTTTATAGAAGAACCAGTTTTGTGCTGAAAGTCCTGGCATTGGATAATACGTTTTGCTGTTTCCGTATGTTCTTTCTTCGATACGTTCCATAATTGGCATCACAGACGCTGTTGCCGATTGAACATACGAAATAGAACCTGTTGGCGCAATACATAATCGATAGCTATGATACATGCCATTTTCCGCTACAAAATCTTTGAGTGCTGCCCAGTCTTCTTTTGTTGGAATGTGCATCCCTTCAAATAGCGCAGCTGCTTTTTCTGTTTTTGGAGTGAAATCATTTTCTACGTATTTATTGAAGTACTCACCTGTTGCATAACCAGAGCCCTCATAACGGTGGAATGTTTCCCCTTTTTCTTTTGCAAGCTCACTTGAACGCTTAATGGAGTAATAGTTCACCATCATAAAGAACGTATTAGCAAAATCTCTTGCTTCTTCACTTTCATAAGCGATTTGGTTTTGAGCTAAATACCCGTGAAGGTTCATCGCACCAAGTCCAATTGACTTCATCGCTTTGTTCGCTTTTCTAACAGCTGGTGCATTGCGGATATCTGTTGTTTCAGACACAAGTGTGAGTGAGTCCGTTGCAAGCTTGACTGTTTTTTCAATGGATTTGTTTTTCATCACGTTCATGATATTTAAAGAACCAAGGTTACAAGAAATATCAAGTCCGATCTCATCATCTTGATCATAGTCCGTGTAAGAAGAGACTTCTGAAGCTTGAAGTACTTCTGAGCAAAGGTTTGAGAATTTCACGCGTGAAATATGGTTCAGAGCGTGCTCTCTATTCACATTATCTTGGAACATGATATATGGATAGCCTGATTCTGAGCGCAGAACAGCTAATTTTTCAAGAAGTTTTCTCGGATTGACTTTTTCTTTTTTGACTTTCGGGTTTTCTACAAGCTCGTCATACATTTCTTCCATATCCATCTCATCAAGATGCTGTCCATAAGCTTTATAAACTGTATGAGGATAGAATGTGTAAGCTGTTTTATCTTCTCTAGCAAGCTCGATAAATTTATCTGGGATGACGACACCGATCGAAAGTGTTTTTACACGAACATCTTCATCCGCAGAGATTTTTTTCGTATCTAAGAAATCATTAATATCTCTGTGGAAAATATTCAGGTAGGCACTGCCTGAACCTTGTCTTTGTCCCATTTGATCTGCATATCGGAATGCATTATCAAGAAGTTTCATGACGCCTACGACACCTTTGGTCGCATTTTCAACATCTTTGATTGCTTCACCTTTCGCACGAAGCTTTGAAAGGTTCAAGCTGACGCCGCCGCCTAATTTAGACAGCTGCATGGAAATATCAATGGCTCTTGAGATATCGTTTAATGAGTCATTCACTTCAAGCAAGAAGCAGCTCACCAGCTCACCACGTCTTTTACGGCCTGCGTTTAAGAATGTTGGTGTACTTGGCTGATACTCTTGGTTGATCATCAGTTCCACAAACTCGAGTGCTTTCTTTTTGTCTCCGCCCGCAAAGAAAAGAGCCACAACTGAAATGCGGTCTTCATAGCGTTCAAGGATTTTCTTTTTGTCATTTGTTTTCAGTGCATAGTCATTGTAAAACTTAAACGCACTCATAAATGATGGGAATCTAAATTTCTTGGCATATGCAGCTTCAAATACTTCTTTAATATCTGACATGCTGTATTGTCTTAAAAATTCTTCCTCATAGTAGTCGTTTTCTATTAAGTAATCAATCTTCTCTTCTAGATTATGAAAGAAGACCGTGTTTTGATTAATATAATCTACGAAATAACTATGTACAGCTTCTTTGTCCTTGTCGAACTGAAACTTTCCTTCTTTTTGAATCATAATCTCGTTATTTAATTGTATCCACTTTGGAACCTGATTTTGTGACAATTCTTTCTACCTCCTGTGTAAACAATTCAACATCCCTTTTTGTTCCGCTTAGTTCAAAGGTGTGCAAAATAGGAACTTGATATTGTTTAGAAATCGTATCGGCGCTTTTGGCAAAGTTATCTCCCCACACTTTGTTCCCACTCACCGCTACACCTAGTAAAAGGTGCGCATTTTTCTCTAAAAATGACTGAGTGGTACCAGGGACTTGTCCAAATCCTGTCGTAAAGGTGACGAGAATAAACGGCGTATCCAAAAACTCTTCTCCAGTCAATTTTCGTTTGTCTGTAAAAGGGGTCTTGTCCAAAAAGCGTTGAACATTTCCTGTTTTTGAATCAAATACGATTTGAATCAATTCCATCACGACCTAGTTTTTAGTATTGTTGATCATTTCGTTATTCACTATATATAGTATACTATGTTTTTTCAAAACACAATATATAGATACTCGAAACGAAAAAAATCAACCAACCCGGCCGAACATTCATAGCCGAACTCGTACGTTCAAATAAATAGAGCAGAGCAGGTTCTAAAAATAGACTGCCCTACTCCCTATTCAACTGAAACCGAAATCTATCATAACACGAAAAAAAATCGCTTAGTAGACTAGACTTTTTGTTTTATTTTTTGTAGGCATCGCACTGTAAATCTTCTGACACTTCTGTTATTTCCACTGCAACACCTAATTCTTTGAGCACCGCTTCAAGCGCAGAGACGATCGAGGCTTCTCTTACTAACTCTTTCCCGTTTACAGAAACGCTTGTTCCATATTCGAAACAGGAGTCATCTTCACAAGTTTGTTCCCAATGATTAATTTTAATTTTGTGTGTCATGAACTCATCCTTTTCTGTCTAGATGTCTAATGCATGTTTATAGTGTAGCGACTTCACATTCATTTGTAAATTTACGTGCTTACTCTTCATCAAAGTCTTCACTATCACCATCATCTTCATCCCATTCATCTATGTACTTTGTCGTAATGAGCGTCAGCTCTCCTTCTTTTTCATCAAACCGGTATACATGTACTTCATCATCTTTCACAACAGCAATGTGATTATTTTTTAGCGCAACAGATGATGGTAAAAGACCATCAACATGGCTCCCATCATGCTCACTAGAATGGTTATGCCAACTTTCTTGTCTCGTTTCGATGTTCGAGATGGCGCATGATCCAAATAAGACAACGATTCCAATCAAAAGAAGGATCACTCGAATCCTTCTCAATTCAAGCTCTGCATTTTCCATATAAAGCCCCTCACCTTTTAAATGTCCAATAAGGATTTATACGCAACTTGGACAGAAAAGTTTCATGGCATACAAAATAGCCCCTCTGCACTGACAAAAAACGTAGCGGGTTTCGGCCGGTTTATTCGCAGCTGCATGGGGCTATTGGTGAAAACGGGTGTTTATTCTAATTCAAGATTTACATTTTTTTGAGGAGCAAATGTTGAAATCGCATGTTTATAAATAAGTTGCTGCTTCCCTTCTGTCTCAAGCAGCACCGTGAAATTGTCAAATCCCTTTACTTGACCGCGAAGCTGAAAGCCATTCAGTAAAAATACTGTGACAAATGTATTGTCTTTGCGGATCTGATTCAAAAATTGGTCCTGAATATTAATCGGTTTCATGTTTCGTCCTCCTTGATTCTGATAACTACAGTTTCGCTTTAAGTCCAAGCTTTCCTGCTATATATGCGAAAATTTCCTCTTTTTTGTCCGAAAAGTGGCAAGGTGGTGTCATATCAAACCAGGTGACATCCATTTTATTACGGAACCACGTAAACTGACGCTTCGCATATCTGCGGGAATTTTGTTTTAATTGCTGGATGGCTTCATCAAGTGAGCACTCGCCTTGAAAATAGGCATACAACTCTTTATAACCAATCGCTTGAACAGACTGACAATCTTTCAAACCAGATTGATAAAGTGCGCTCACTTCTTCAATTAAGCCTTCATCTAACATCATATCAATTCTTTGATGAATGCGCTCGTACAAAAGCTCTCGGTCCATTTTCAGCCCAATGAAGGCAGTGTCATAAAGAGGAACTTCTTGATGCCCGTTTTGCATATCAGACATTTTCTGACCTGTTGTATGGATGATTTCAAGCGCCCTGATCACGCGGCGGACGTTATTCGGATGAATCGCTTTTGCAGCGATAGGATCGGCTTCTTTTAGCTTTTCATACAGCTTGATCGGTCCATGTTGCTGTTCAAACAGCGTCATCTCTTCTCTAAAAGCAGGATCACTTTTCTCATCAGTAAACGTGTAATCATATAAAACAGACTGAATATATAGCCCAGTTCCACCAACAATCATGGGCGTTTTCCCTCTCGCAGCAATCTCTTTGATTTTTAAGCGGACAAGCTGCTGAAATTCAGCTGTAGAAAACGATTCATCCGGTTGTTTAATATCGATTAAATGGTGCGGTACGCCATTCATTTCTTCAGGGGTGATTTTCGCTGTGCCAATATCCATCCCTTTATAGATCTGCATGGAATCCCCGCTGATAATTTCTCCATTAAATGCTTTCGCTATATCAATGCTCAGCTTTGTTTTTCCGACAGCCGTCGGACCTACTAATACAATCACTGGTTGTTTTTTCATAACATCACTCTCTTTTACAAACTGCCTAAAGTATAGCATAACTTCTCTTTCTCTCCTATATCCTCCCGTCACCAGCCAAGTGGTTCATTCCCGACCACTTCATATGTCTTTCCTTTTAAACGGTGCTTATGCGTTGGCCTTTCTTCATCTGGACTGTAAACGACTCCCCCATATGGAATCGGGACAGAGTCGGTATAGGCAGAAAACGTGACTTCCTCAATTTCATGGTAGTGCGTCCCGTCCACTCTTGGGATAGCAGGTCCAGTGACGCCATAATATCTATGAAAATGCCCTCTTTCAAATGACGTGATCCCCCGGTAATAATGAGTATGTCTGTCGGTACTGCTTCCATTCACAGGCTGAGAAATACCTTCTATTAAATGATAATGTTCTTCTGTTACATCCGTTCGCGCTTTATAAGCATGTGCATGAGGTGGACATTTAGCCCAATCAGACGGATACAGGCCCATTTTTTACATTCCTCCTTATTTTAGGCATTCACCCAAACACAAGTGGGCCACTCGAATACACTGATGTCAGTTACAGTGATTTTATGTGAAAGGAGTCTTTTTTTATGAATTATTTTGACGCACCGTTTGTTCAAGATGAGATGAGAAGACCTTTTGGATTTGGACGCCCTGGATTTGGTTTTGGAAGACCTGGGTTTGGGTTTGGGCGCCCTGGTTTTGGCTATGGGAGACCTGGATTTTTTGGACCGCCATTTTTAGGTGGTTTTGCTGGAGGGCTTTTAGCTGGGTCGCTTCTTGCTCCAGGATATGGCTATGGTTATCCTTATCCACCGCCATACCCGCCATATGGACCATACCCTTATTATTAAATATGACGATTTAGTGAAAACATCCTCTTATAAAATGAATCGATTGACACATTTGTTTTTCATAGGTTAACATTTACTTTACCGACCGTTCAGTAAAGTAGGTGTTTTTTTTATGTCTAAAACGAAAAAAGAACAAATTTTTGAGGCAGCAGCTCACACCATTCTAAAAGAAGGATTGAGTCAGCTCACCCTTCAGCAGGTGGCAGAACATGCAAATATGACCAAAGCCGGGCTACTGTATCATTTTTCGAGCAAGGAAGACCTGATCCAGCAAATGAATGAGCATGCGGTTGCCTCTTTTCGTCAGCAGCTTGACACGTATCAGGAAACATACAAAAACGAAAAGGCACCTTATGTACGTGCCTATATATTGGCCACATTAAATGACCTTGATAGACAAAACACCACACAGCTATGTACAAGCATGCTGGCTACCATGTCATTTGATGAAGCATTATTAAATCCTTGGCGTCATTTTTATGCGGAATTTAAAGAAAAAGCAACCGAGGAAATCAATGACCCTGCACTTAGCCAGCTGATCCGTCTTGCCTGTGATGGTATATGGTTTTCAGAAATGTTTCAGCTTGAACCATTGAATCGAGAGGAAAAAACCCTTTTACTTCATCGGATTTTACACATTTTAGAGGAGGGATGATGATGATCCTCGGATATCTTTTTTTGGCTATCGCCATTTTTTCAGAAGCAATCGGGGCAGCGATGCTGAAACTATCAAATGGTTTCACACGCTTTAAACCTAGCGCTGTCGTTGTCGCTGGCTACACACTTGCTTTTTACATGTTGTCATTGACCCTTAATATCATTCCACTTAGCATGTCTTACGCCACTTGGTCTGGGGTCGGTACCGTCCTCACGGCTTTTTTTGGCGTGCTCTTTTTCAAAGAAACCTTGAACCGTCAAGCACTTATTGGAATGGCAATGCTTGTTTCAGGGGTCGTACTATTAAATATGTCTTAAAGGATGTGAAGTGATATGAAAGGAATGCTTTATTTAACAGGAGCCATTTTGACAGAGGTTTTTGGCAGTACGATGCTGAAGCTTTCGCAAGGTTTTACACAGGTGCTGCCGAGTATGGGGGTGCTGATCGGATTTGGGTGTGCCTTTACCTTTCTCAGTTTGGCACTCAAAACAATTGAGCTGTCATCTGCATATGCCACTTGGTCTGGGGTCGGTACAGCACTTACTGCTCTTGTGGGCCTCGTGCTATTTAACGAAACCATTCATATGAAAGGATTCATTGGTCTTGCACTTGTCATATGCGGCGTCATTGTCTTAAATCAATCCAAAAAACAAAAGGAAGAAAAGAAAGAACCATTCGATCAAACCGAATGGACGTCATAAAAAAAGTCATTTTCTCCATTAATCAAGAGAAAATGACTTTTTTACTTAATAACCAGCTTTGATGGTTTCTTCTAAGGAAATATGGACATTCCCTTGCACAGCTCTAGAGATCATACATGAGCTTTCAGCTTTATGTGCAAGCTTACGAGCTCGTTCTATGTCCTGTGCTGTAGCCGACTCTTTGAGAATGATGACAGGACGGTGAATGATTTTCTCATATGTAAACACACCGTTTGTCACATCGACAACTGCCTCAGAGCTCATCGATAAATCCTCTTTCTCTAATTGACTCCGCTCCATCATGGCTGCAAGTGTAATGATATAACATGTGGCCGCTGCACCTAGGAGCATCTCATCTGGATTTGTTCCAATACCCGGTCCATCCATTTCTTTTGGAATGGAAATCTCCGTCTTTAACTGTTCACATTCGATTGTCCCCACATCGTTACGCAGACCAGGCCAGTTTGCCTGAAGATGAAAATGATGACGCGCCATATCTGTCTCTCCTTTTGTTATCACTTTTTATAGTGTAACAAGAATTCATCTTGCTGTCTTAAGATGTGCACCATCCTTACGTATATTCTTCATCCAGCACCGTTCGAATCGCCCTGACATACCGGTAGAACGTCTCGTTTTTTGTACTCGACCGCTGCCGAAAATCGAAACTGTCAAATAACGCTTCCCGTTGACTTCTACTAATCTCAAGCTGTACACTTTGCCCTGTTTTTGTAAGATTATTAATATTATGATTGCTCGTTCCGCTTAGGGTTGCGTGTGCAACTGCAAGTTCAGCAGAAAAACCGTTGCGCTCTAATGAGTTCACAATTTTCTCAGCACGGTTATAGTCTGTTCCGCCAACAAGGGTGTGATCAATTCCCGGCTCCCCTTTATAACCATGAACAGCTAAGACATAATCATGTGCTTTTGCCTGTGCGACTCCGATTGGTTCATCGAAGTTTGTACTTGTAATATGAAGTTCTGATGCATTTTCTCTAAAACCTTCAAATAAGTACGTAGAAAAATCGTTATCAAAAAAATGGACAATCTCACTAACGCCGCCTTCGATTCTCCCGCCATGAGGCGACATCACTAGAAGACGGCTGCCGGGCACTGGATTGGATGTAATTTGATAATGATCTGTTGATTCATTCTCTTCCAGTTCTTTAAAATTGCGATACATATCATTTGAACCGCTTTCGTCTTCTCCACCTGATGACACTGGCTCATCATGTTCCTGTGCTTGCATGGTATAATAGACGCCCCATCCGATGACAAGCAGGAGAAGCAAAGCAAAAAACTTCTTCATTCCCGTTCTCCTTTAACAGATTTCTAAGCCGTTTCTATGATTAATATTGAATCATCATTTCTTTTCATTTTTTCCACATTTTCTCTTCAAATTTGATCATAACACTCTAGATCATGAGATTCCTCAAAAATAAGATAATTGCATTTATATACACAGAAACGCCTCTCCTGATTGAAAACAGAGTTAGAATAGTATGACAAACAAATGAAGTTATGTTTAAAATGACCTAGTCCTACCCAGTCTGTTTTCTTTAATTCGTCTTTTTTTTATGCGAATTTGATTTTTTTCATCTGGAATGAATCACATTTGTATGAGCATTGACCCTGTCTAGAACCCCCTTTTTTCTGCAGAATCCTCTGTTTTACTGGTTCTCTAAGAAGAACTCTCCCACCTATCATCGGCAGTTTTGATATGATTTCCACCTTTTTCTATTATTTTACAAAATGTAAGCGCTTTTCTTTTTAAAGGGAATGAGTCAGCCGCCAATATGAACAAAAGAAGGGACAAGAATCCGAACAAAGATGCTGTCATGTTCATAACGTAAGAGTGTACGAGAATGGATAGCTAGAATGGAGGGCATCACATGTTTGGATTTTCCATGGTACAAATGGTCAGAACACATGCTAGTAAATTGGATCAGCCTTTAAGAGAAACCGTCCTTCACCTCTATAAGCCTTTTAAGTGGACGCCTTGTTTTCTTCATCGTTTTTTTGAAGGAAGGTTAAAGAAGAGCAAGAAGCTTCGGGTCATCATTGAATTTAAAGAAGATGCAGTTGAAGCAGGTATTCAAAGCACAAAGCAGCTAATGAAAAAAAGCAGAAAAACAAACATCAAAAAACATTTTTCACATATTAACTGCTGCGCTGCTGATCTTACCCCTGCTGCTTTAGAGGAACTCTTAGCAAATGGGGAGCATATTCGCAAAATATATTTAGACAGACAGGTACATGCACTGCTGGATGTGGCAACACAATCAAGTCATGCGGATGAAGTCATCCGAAATGGCACAACCTTAACCGGTGAAGGCATTACGGTTGCGGTCGTTGACACAGGCGTATACCCACATGAGGACTTAGATGGAAGAATTCGCGACTTTGTAGATTTAGTCAAACAAAAAATGAAACCTTATGATGATAACGGTCATGGAACGCATTGCGCTGGGGATGTGGCTGGAGACGGAGCTGCCTCAGACGGCTTGTACAAAGGACCCGCTCCAAAAGCCAATATCATTGGGGTAAAAGTGTTAAATAAACAAGGCGCTGGATCACTTTCTACTATTATAGAAGGTGTTGAGTGGTGCATACAGTTCAACGAAGACCATCCTGATGACCCAATTCACATCATCAGTATGTCACTAGGCGGCGATGCGCAGCGTTATGATGACGAACAAGACGATCCGATGGTGCGCGCTGTTAATGCAGCTTGGGATCAAGGGATTGTCGTATGCGTTGCTGCCGGGAACTCCGGTCCTAACAGTCAAACGATCGCAAGCCCTGCCGTGAGTCAAAAAGTCATTACAGTCGGAGCCTATGACGATCGAAATACGCCAGAATCAAGTGACGATGTCGTGGCACCATTTTCGAGCAGAGGTCCAACGGTCTACGGTGAAACAAAGCCCGACCTCCTCGCACCAGGAGTCAATATCGTCTCTCTTAGATCACCAAGATCATTCCTAGATAAACTAGATAAATCAAGTAGAGTCGATGATGATTATACGACGTTATCTGGCACTTCGATGGCGACACCCATTTGTGCCGGTATCTGCGCACTATTATTAGAGCATTCACCAGATTTAACACCTGATGAAGTCAAAGCCTTATTAAAAGAAAATACAAGCAAGTGGTCTGGAGAGGACCCAATGATTTACGGAGCAGGTGCCATCGACGCAGAAAAAGCAATCCAAGAATAAATAAAAAAGCCCTTTACGTTTTTCGTAAAGGGTGTTGTTTTGTCTGTTTTTATGTGTGAAGTCTTTCTTCTACTTGAGCAGCTGACATGTTATGCTTCGTTCTCATACATCTCATCTCCTTTTTGAATGTGCGTACGCGCTTCGATCACAATTTCAAAAAAAGTGGAAGATTCCTTGTACATGTCGCGTTCCTTATAATAATTAGCCGCATCAAGTGCCAATTCCTCTAAATCAGCAAACATTTTTTTGTTTCGTAGTCCCAAAAGGGCTGATCTCAATTGTTCAGAGCTGTCTGTTTCTATATAGAGTGCCTGTAAAAATTGGAATTTCAATTGATAAATTTCATCTCCCAATATAGAGGCCTGATTCATGCCTTCCTTTATAGCCTCACTCGCTCGCTCCATATCTTCGAGTTTAAAACAAGTAAGAGCCAGTGAAAACAATGATTTGATCATCGTTGCAGCTTGATCTTTTTGATAAAGTGAAATGGCTTGTTCAAAGAAGACAGTCGCTGTATGATAGGTTCCCATACTATAATGACAAGTTCCTAAGTTATTGAGGGCCATCGCCTTAAAATAAGATGTGCATTCTTTTCTTTCCATTGCTTCACACACTTTTAAAGCTTTTTCTAAATACGGGAGCGCTTTTTGATGCTGATTTACATCAATCCAATTACCTGCCATCACAAAATCGCATTGAATGCTTCTTTTTCCATAAAGCTGATGTTTCTTATAGATGTCTCTCGCTTTTTTCGCATAATGCATAGAAAAATAGGTTTGTTTCATATGATAGTATACTTCAGCAATTTTATAATAAAATTCCGCTTTTTCGATCTCATCTGTCACTAAGATCAGCTGATGTTCCGCATGCTTATAATAAGAAATGGCTTCGATATACCGGTGCTGGGTAAATGCATACATTCCATGGAAAAAATGAAAGTAATAGCCCAATAAACCCGTCATCTCATCTTCTGCCTCTTCAATTTCTTTTGGAAAAGAAACCGCTTGAAGCGATTCATTCCCTGCATGGACTGGCGTTAAGTGCTGAAGCATCATTTGATGGCGAAAATCCATGAGAGAATAATAGAGTAATAAATCTTGATCTTCTTCCATCTCATGAATGTCTTCTTCAACAAGGCGCTTCATATCGTTTGCCTGATCAACTTCAAATTTGCAAATATGTGTGTACCATTGATTGATTTTTACACCTACTTCGGAAGATGGTATTTTGTGTGCCATCCACTTCAGCCCCATTCTATCATATCAAACTGATAACTATTATTTTACATAATTTATGATTTTAAGGCAAATTGTCATTTATTTCATATTTTATGTTGATTTTGCACATTTCTATCTTTTTTACCAAGTTTAAAGAGAGTACTTTTGCCCATCAAAACCTTTTTTCTACGAAGAAGGGTCGAATTCTCTAAGCACTTCTTTTAAACCACTGACATAGCGACTAAATGCTTTTTTCTTTCCTTTTCTCGTATCAAAGTTGTCAAAAAAAGCTTTTCTCTGCGCCGTACTAATTTCTAACTGGACGCTTTCGCCACTGGCATTTTGATTATTAATGTTGTTTGGATCCGTTCCAGAGAGGCGCTCACCTTTTTGCACGAGCTCTGCGGAGAAGCCCCGGTCTTTTAGTTCTCGCACAACCGCTTCTTGCATTTTTTCGTTTGTCCCGCCCACAAGTGTATGTCTTCTATCACTTTTATAGCCGTGGATTGATATAGAAAAGGGATATGTTTTAATCATTTGAACCAAAATTGGTTCATCGAATTTTGTACTAGTGATATGCAAGTCACGATTGTTATCTTGTTTTGTCCCTTCAAATAAATACGTAGAGTACTTCTTTTCAAATGCTTCTACAATTTCACTTGTTCCTGGTTCAATTTCGCCGCCGTGAGGAGAAAAGACAAGTAAGTCACTTCCCCCTTTTTCATGAAACTCTATCTCATAGCCGTCTCTTTCATGCCGTATAAGCTGTTTAAAACTTTCATATTGATCCCCTTTTTTTCGCTCTTTCTTATACTTTTCTACTTCTTCATGATGTTGTTTTTGCTCTTTATTTTCTTGGATAGAATGGCTGCATTTCACCATTAAAAGAGCACACAGGATTAGAAAGATGAATCCACTTATGAGTAGTCTTTTCATTTCACCGCTCCTTTTCATTCTCTTCGATGTCATCTTATCGCATTATTTTACTATCAATCGCAAAAAGAATTCAAAGAATGTCCGGCTCCTTTTCATGAATCAGGAGAACTTACCTGTTTTTTTATGTTGCCCTAGGTATTTTCGGCTTCTTTAAAACGGTTCATGTGTAAGTAAAAACTAAATCCTATGACCTCATTTTAGTTTTAGTCAAAAACACCTACAAAATTGGGAATTTTCATCTTTTTTCAAATAAAAAAGCTGTAAACAAAAGGAATATCTCCTTCTGTTTACAGCCAGTCTCTGTATATCCAGCATTAAACTCTTAATTCATTCTCTAATGCTGTCAGCACTTCATCTTGCGACATGCCTTGTGCCAGTGAAATTTCGCTCACTAACATGCCCCGTGCATCTTCAAGCATCTTCTTTTCACTAGAATTTAAGGCTTTTTTCTGATTACGTCTCATCAGATCTTTGACAACGTCTGCGCCATCTTCAATCGAACCTGTTTTTAGCTTTTTCAGATTTTCATCATATCTTTGCTTCCAAGTAAGCGTGTCGTCGTTTGTTTCTTCTGCAAAATTGTTCATCACAACTTTCAGCGTAGCTTGATCAGCTACCGGACGTATACCTAGTTGATTGATTCTGCCTTTTGGGACCATCATCTGCATATTCGGCATTTGAATCAGAAAATATTCCTGCGTCTTACCTAAAATCTCTTTTTCTTCCATTCCTTCAATCACACCGGCTCCATGCATTGGATAAACAATTTTATCACCTATTTGAAACAAATCCGCCACCTCCGAAAGTATTCACAATATCATTATAACACATTTCAGCAGAGGATAAAAATTTATATTTTATCATGTTAATTTAGCACTAGTCAATTCTTTTTATTTGAGTTTTTAAAGAATTAGCCTTTTTTTACAAAAGGAGCGCCACCATCCAGTCCTCGTACACCTTTCTTGCATATACTAGCATTGAGTCACATTTAGGAGGGATGACAATGTGCAAATGCAAGAGCAAACATTCCCACTCAAAATGCTATAAAAAGCATGACGATCATCACCATATTGATCCGTGTGAAAAAAAGAAGTTTTATCATAAAAAAGATGATTGGTTTGAGAGCGATTTTTGGGATACGTCAAGAAGCTACGATCCCCATTATTTTCCTAAAAGTGTCTGCAGCAGATGTAAGAAGCGTCGCAGAAAAAGACATAGCTTCTCATTTTAGCGTTTGACGCTGCACCTGCTTTTTGTTTTCCCGGCTGAAAAGCCGGTTTTTTTGTTACATGTCGTTCTTTTCTTTCATATGGATAGGCTCATGAAACAGGTGCAGCTCATAAGATATGGCAACCTGAAAAAAAGGATGAGATACAAAATGAATAATATGAATAACCAAACCAACCATTACCATCAAGGAAATCCCTATCACACGTTTGAAAATGTGTATACAGCCAATCATGAGCATATGATCGCACCAAACATGCATGACCCTATGAATATGCCAAATCATTATCATACCGGTAAAAAAGATGCTTATAGCGGACACCACCCGCATCATCATTCAGCTTATTCCCCTTTTACGAAGCAGTATGAACCCTATTCAAATGTACAGATGAACGATCACCATCACTTCGGTCACTACGGCGGTTATGGTATGGCTCCCTACCATCCAAACGGCTATCATGATATGCAGATGATGATGCCTGCAAATCATCATATGACAGGAAATGCTTACGGAATGAACCAACCAAATGCATTCCTACCCCGTTATTACTAAAAAACAAGCAAAATAAGGGTATAAAATACCATTTAATGACATATAGGAATATGGTAACCTTATAGGTAAATAATGGATGTAATCATCTATTATTTACCTATAATCAACCAAGGGGGAAGGAAGAAATGAAGAAAACATGGACAATGATTATGATGGGGATGCTTACATTGGTCATGGCACTCTCAGTACCGCTAGCCGCATCAGCTGAAGGGGCTAAAACAGAGGAAAGCAAAGCTTCAACGAATGCAAGGCCAGCTGCCCTTTATGCAAAAATCACAGGAGCAAGTAAACAAGAATGGTCTTTTTCTGACATTGACCTGACTTACCGTCCAAATTCTGTTCTAAGTATTGGTGCAGTTGAATTTACTTTACCAGCAGGTTTTCAAGCCACAACAAAGGATATTATCAATGGAAAAGCTTTAAAAGACAGTTACATTTTGAACAATGGAAAAACTGTCCGCATTCCAGCTCGTTTCGATTTATTCGGAAGTTCCCAATATACATTACAACTTTCTCATAAAGTACTTCCTGCTGCAGGTACATATACGTTCCGTGCAGAAAATCGTGCGATCAGCATCGGTTCCACATTTTATGCAGAGGATACGATTGATATTAATAAACGACCAGTTGTCGTCACACCGCCAAATCCTTGCGGATGCTAAACAAAAAAGCGCTCTTAGAGCGCTTTTTCTCATTTATCACATGTCTTGCCGCTGTGCTTACTGCATTTTATATAATTGTTACACCATATCTTATGATGGTCTGTCATCATTTAGTTGGCAAACCCATATATGGCGTTTTTTATTGTTATTTTTGCTCTTTTAGTTTTTTAAAAATCACAAATTGATATACTCCAAATAGTAAGGTTAGGATCATAATTGCGGTAAATAGTTGATCGACTGGAAGCAAAAAATATACGACAACAAAAGATAAAAGCAAAACAAAGTAACCTATATTGAACGCTTTTTTGAATGTCATCATATTCCCTCCTTTTTACAATCATATCACGCTTCACTTAATCGTATAACCAAATAACAAAAACCCCTATCCATTTGAGGAAAGGGGTTATCCTTACAACATGACAGCGGATGTTTATCTTCACATCACAACAACACGAAATAGACTATCGGATTGAAAAATTAATTGGTGGGCAAACCGATTCACCCACCATCTCAAACCTAGCTACATCACCCGTTTAAACATTTTTTCCATTTCATATGTGGAATGATGAATTATAATCGGTCGACCATGCGGACATGTAAATGGGTCTTGTGTTTGCCGGAGTTCATCTAATAAGGCTTTGATTTCATCGTGACGCAAATGACGATTTGCTTTAATCGAGCCTTTACAGCTCATCATGATCGCCGCTTCTTCTCTCAGTTTCTTGATATCCACACGCTTTTCATCAAGTACTTGCTGAATGATTTCTTCGATGAGTTCAGCCTCTTCTCCTTTAGGAAACCACTGCGGATGCGATCGAACGATATAGCTGCCTGATCCGAATGGCTCTAAGAAGACCCCTACTTTGGCTAAAATATCGATATGCTCTTCAATAATCAACATATCGTTTTTTGAGTAGTGAAAGGTTAATGGAACAAGCATTTCTTGCACTTCCTGTTCAATGTCTCCTACCTTTTCACGAAAGTACTCATACTTGATTCGCTCTTGGGCAGCGTGCTGATCGATGATATAAAGACCGCGTTCATTTTGAGCCAAAATATACGTTCCGTGCATTTGTCCAATCGGATACATCACAGGGACACGTTCACTTTCAGCCTGATGCTGGGCTGCACTGTCTTCCAGCATCACTTCGTCATGTTGTTCATGCGAAGCTGCAGATTCCTCTACATATACATGGTCAAACGTTTCTTCAGACGATGCTGGTAAAGTCGCTTCCGTACTTTCCGGTTCACGCACCCCGTATGTGTTGTTCTGACTGGTCTCGTATACAGCCGATTCGAGCGAGTCCGGCTCATAGGAAACAGGTGTTTCCATTCGGCTATTCATTGTTTGTTTAGAATCAAAAGATAAAGACTGCTGCTCATTTTTCACTGCTGTCATTGGTGCTTTTTTTGGCACTGAAGCACTTGGAATAAGCTGCTGCTTTTGAAAGACGTCCTTAATCCCTTGTTTGATCAACTCATGAAGTTCTTGCTCTTTACTTAGTCTTACTTCAAGTTTAGAAGGATGTACGTTCACATCGACTAAAATTGGGTCCATCTTCATCTCAATAAATGTAATCGGATGGCGTCCGATCGGGAGCAGTGTATGGTATCCTTCATGAATGGCTTTCACCAGCGGGAAATGCTTGACATATCTACCGTTGACAACAGAAGACATATAATTACGTGATGCCCTTGTCACTTCTGGTAAGGAAATATAGCCTTTCACTTCAAAATCAAGTGATTGTACATGTAGTGGCAGCATTTTTTTGGCCACTGCCGTTCCATAAATGGCCGCAAGCACATGCCGCACATCTCCGTTTCCATTTGTTTGAAGCAGCACTTTTCCTTGATGTCGCAAACGAATCGACACTTCTGGATGAGCAAGTGCAATTCGGTTCACAACATCAGAAATGTTGCCAAGCTCCGTATGAACAGTTTTCATGTATTTTAGACGGGCTGGCGTATTATAAAATAAATTGGTGACCACAATTTCGGTGCCGCGACGGCCAGAGGTTTTTTTCTCCGAAATGATCTTCCCGCCTTGGAGAGCTAAGTGTGTTCCAGCACCTTCACCGGTACTTGTCTTCATTTCTAAGTGAGAGACGGAGGCAATACTTGGCAACGCCTCCCCCCTGAAACCGAGCGTCCTGACACGAAACAGATCATTTTCATCTTTGATTTTACTCGTCGCATGACGCTGAAAGGCGAGCTTACAATCTTCAGCATCGATTCCCACCCCATTATCAATAATTCTAATAGAAGAAAGTCCTGCTTCTTCTACATCGATTTCAATGACAGTACTACTAGCATCGATCGCATTTTCCACGAGCTCCTTCACAACAGAAGCCGGACGTTCGACCACTTCACCAGCTGCAATTTTATTTGATAGGTCATCGGATAACTGAATAATCTTTGCCATTTCTTGCTCACCTCACCTTACATTATAATTTCTTTTGCAATTCATATAGCTTTGTCATCGCTTCAAGCGGTGTCATATCCATTAAATTAAATGACTTCAATTCTTCGATCACTGCTTGATCTTTGTTTTTCAGCACAGGTTTTGTTTGCGGTTTTTCTTCCACTTCAAAGAAAGAAAGCTGCTGTTTTTCCTCAGCCACTTCTTTTTTCGGGGCTTTAGAGACGCGCGGAATCACTTCATGTGATCCGCTCTCAAGCTCCGTTAAGATGGTCTGGGCTCGATCAATGATCGCATCAGGCAGTTCAGCAAGCTGCGCTACATGGATGCCGTAGCTTTTATCCGCTGCTCCTTCTTTGATTTGATGTAAGAAAACAACTGTCCCTTCATGTTCTTCTGCTCGTACGTGGACATTTTTCAGTTCGCTTAATTGGGATTCCAGTACCGTCAGTTCATGATAATGGGTAGAGAAAAGCGTTTTGGCTCCAATATGATCATGCACAAATTCAATGATTGCCTGTGCAAGAGCCATTCCATCATAAGTGCTTGTCCCGCGTCCAATTTCATCAAATAAAATCAAGCTGTTCTTTGTCGCATGCACCATCGCATTTTTTGCTTCGAGCATCTCTACCATAAAAGTACTTTGACCAGAAATCAAATCATCTGCCGCCCCAATACGTGTAAAGATTTGATCAAAAATCGGAAGGGTTGCCTTTGATGCTGGCACAAAACAGCCAATTTGCGCAAGAATCGAGATCAATGCCATTTGTCTCATATATGTGCTTTTCCCTGACATATTCGGACCAGTAATGAGCAAGGTTTGTCTCCCTTTGCCCATTTGGCAGTCATTCGGCACATACTCTTGATGATCCATCACTTTTTCAACAACAGGATGACGACCATCAATGACTTCCACTTCATCTGATGAAAATTCAGGGCGGACATAACGCCGCTTTTCACTCACAGTCGCAAAGCATTGCAGCGCATCAAGCTCACTCATTTGTTTTGCGAGCAACTGTAATCTAGGAATATAGGCTTTTACTTGTTCCCGAAGCGCAGAAAATAGTTCATATTCCAATTCACTAATATTTGATTCCGCCTCAAGAATAAGGGCTTCTTTTTCTTTCAATTCAGGTGTAATATACCGCTCTGCATTGGCAAGGGTTTGTTTTCTTTCATAACGGCCTTCTTCTAATAAATGCGTATTTGCACGGGTCACTTCGATATAGTAGCCAAACACTTTATTAAAGCCGACTTTCAACGATCGAATGCCTGTATATTCTCTTTCTTGCTGTTCAAGACGAGCGATCCAGTCTTTCCCGTTTCGGCTCGCATCACGATATTCATCTAATTTTGCATTGTAGCCGTCTTTAATCAAATTGCCTTCTTTTAACGTCATCGGCGGATTCTCATAAAGAGCATCTTCTAATAAATCAAGTAAATCACCGCATGGGTCAATGTCATTTGCTCTAGATTTCGCCATATCCTCCGGGAGAGAATGGACAAGCTCTTTAATAGCCGGCACTTGCTTGAGAGATTCTTTCAATTGAATAAGATCACGGGCATTCACATTTCCAAATGCCACACGGCCTGCTAGACGTTCAAGATCATACACTTGCTTTAAACGTTCTCGCAGATCCTCTCGCTCAAAGAAATGTTCCATCAGAATTTGCACCATTTCCTGGCGTTCTTTGATTTGTGAAAGGCGGATGAGCGGACGATCGATCCATTGCTTCAGCAATCTTCCGCCCATTGCCGTTTTTGTTTCATCTAAGAGCCATAATAAAGAACCCTTCTTGCTTTTTGAACGGATGGTTTCTGTTAATTCAAGGTTTCTTTTTGAGTAAAGATCAATTTTCATCGTTTGTTCAAGCTCAAATACTTGAACTTGCTGAAGATGATCAAGACTCCTTTTTTGCGTTCTTCTTAAGTATGCATAGAGTGTTAAAAATGCTATTTTCAGATGCTCGTCAAGATGAGAAACGAGTCGTTCAGCTTCATCTATTAATTCATCGCTATCTTCGTATGAGATGGTCGCTTGGCAGCGTTCCTTCAGGGTTTTCACCGTTTCTTCATCGAGCTGCTTTGATACCACAATCTCTTTTGCACCGACAGAATAAATTTCAGACACAACTTCATCTAACCGTTCAATGAAAGCCGCCATGTTTTCACCTGTTGATAAATCGGAAAGCGCAAGACCGTAGCCATTTTGAAAGCTGGAAACAGACGCGATAAAGTTATTTTCGTTTTCATTCAGTCCTTTGCCATCCATGACCGTACCTGGTGTAATCAGTTGAACGACCTCTCTTTTGACCACACCTTTTGCCGTTTTAGGGTCTTCCACCTGCTCACAAATGGCGACTTTATAGCCTTTTTCTATCAGTTGTTCTATGTATGCAGACGCAGAATGATATGGAACACCACACATTGGAATCGTGCCGCCATCCCTGCTTGTTAACGTAATTTCTAATTCTTGTGCTGCTTCTTTTGCATCATCAAAAAACATTTCATAAAAATCGCCTAAGCGAAAAAATAAAAAGGCATCTTGGTAATCTGCCTTGATCTTTAAATATTGCTGTATCATGGGCGTATAACTTGCCATATTTCTAATCCCTCACTATATTACTTTCGAATTCATACCATCTTTCATTATAGCATAAAAATTCACCTTTTTTCCCTAGATCAAGGCACAAAAAAACTAGGGGGATATGCGCCCTAGTCATCAATTACTCTTCTGGATCACCCGCGAGGAATTCTGGATGAATATCTTCTAATTCCTCATCCACTTCTTCTTCCCATTCGTGATCATCTTTTTCTTTCCAGCTTGAATTGACTTCTACAACAATTTTGGTTTCCCCTACTACTTCAGCAATGAATTCACGCTCTGCTTGAACGACAATTTTATTGCCATTTGGAGAAATGGTGACTTCTAAGCAATTGGGCTGCTGTAAGACTTTCGCAATCACTTCGTGCTCATCATCAAGGAAGTTTTTATCTTTATATCTCAGTTTGATGATATCTACATATTTTACACGTTCTGTGACCACTTCGGTTTTCGTGTTGTCTGCGTAAGAATACCACACGTTAATATCAAATGTACCTTCAATCTCAACTGTTTTACCGACCTTTTCAGCATCATACTTATGATTAATGATCCAACCGCCTAGGATGCTGGTTGGTTTTTGCGATGGAGAAATGGTGTGTGTGCTTTGGGTAAATTTCCTCCCTTTTGCAACCACCGCTTTTGTAATAATTTCTCTGTATTCAGACATTCCGGCATGCCTCCTTGTTCTTGATCGTTTTATCTTATGCTGGGCATTCGTCTAGTGTGTCACGATTTTGAGTCTCATGTTCAATTAAATTCATTTCTGTTTCAGTGTATGCATGGTCGCCCATAAACTTGCCTTGAAAATTGGAAAAGTTGGAGAGTGAGAGATTGAGGTTGATGGAAGCTGAAAGATGTGATTTAATAATGAAGTCACAGTCCCTTTAGGAGTGGCTATATATAAAAATTAATATAAATTTTCGTTTAGAATTAAAGATTAAAATGAATATCAAAAAATTTTTACTTCTTTTAACTCGTATTAGGTATTTCATAAAGAAATAAACTAACCATATAAAATAAAATAGGGGCTGTGGCGTCAACAAATTGTTGATGTCACAGCCTTTAAACTACAAATAACAAATATAGATAAGAATACACAAACAAAAAACCCCGCATCTGCGGGGTTTTCTCATTTAATGGAGCAACTTGGGGATGAGTTTTTCACTTTTGAACCGGTTTCTCCTAATAAGAGGTCACCGCCGGTTGAAAGAATGATTTCATCCGTTACTTGATTAGAAATTGTGTGCGCTACAAGCTGAAGCAGGGAATTAACCTCTGTTTGTGATTCTTTGAATTCTTGAATCACTGGGATCTCATCCAGTTCTTCTTGCAGGGCATCAATTTTTTCTTCCACTTGTTTTAAGGCTTCATGTTTGCCATAATGCTTTAAATTCACAGCTTGCTTTTGAAGCGCCTTAATTTGATTAATGATCGCTGCAATTTTTGTATTTTCATTGATTTGCGCTTCTGCTTTTTTGAAGAAATCAACTTCTTCTGTTTCAGAAATCATTTTTGCGAGCTCTCTTGCGCGCTCGACAATCTCTTTCTTTGAATAAAGCGTCATTTTAATTCACCTCGATAGCTTCTCCAACCATTTCTCCGTCAAGAGACCAAGTTTTGGCTTGTGTGATTTTCACTTTGACGATGTTGCCAATCGCTTCTTTTGGTGCTTTAAAATTCACAAGCTTGCTTTTACTTGTATATCCGGCTAGGATCTCAGGGTTGTTTTTACTTTCACCCTCTACTAATACTTCGACAGTCTGCCCTTCATATTCCTTCATTTTTTTCGCAGAAATTTCATTTACGAGTGCATTCAGGCGCTGCAGACGTTCTTTTTTTACACGCATTGGCACGTTGTCTTTCATATTGGCTGCTGGTGTTCCTTCTCTTGGAGAGTAAATGAACGTATAAGCCGCATCAAACTCAACCTCACGATAGAGGGAAAGCGTCTCTTCAAACTGCTCATCTGTTTCATTTGGGAACCCAACGATAATGTCCGTTGTTAATGAAGCATTTGGCATTGCCTCTTTGATTTTACGCACTAAGTCAAGGTAACGTTCACGGTCGTATTTTCTTGCCATGAGTTTCAGCACAGAAGAACTTCCTGATTGAACCGGCAAATGAATATGGTCGAGAAGGTTTCCGCCTTTGGCAAGCACTTCAATTAAGTGATCATCAAAGTCACGCGGGTGGCTTGTTGTAAAACGGATACGTGGAATATCGATTTTACGCAGCTCATCCATGAGGTGACCAAGACCATATTCCATGTCTTCAAAATCTTTTCCATACGCATTCACGTTTTGACCAAGAAGGGTAATTTCTTTATATCCTTCTGCTGCTAAGCGTCTGACCTCTTGAATAATTTCATCCGGACGGCGGCTTCTTTCCTTCCCGCGCGTGTAAGGGACGATACAGTATGTACAGAATTTATCACAACCGTACATAATATTCACCCAGCCCTTAATTTTTCCTTGGCGGGCTCTCGGAAGATTTTCAATCACATCGCCTTCTTTAGACCAAACCTCAATGACCATTTCTTTTGAAAGGTAGCATTCAGATAATAGCTCTGGCAGGCGGTGAATGTTGTGGGTACCGAAAATCAAATCAACAAATGGGTGTTTCTTTAAAATACGGTTAACAACAGATTCTTCTTGCGACATGCATCCGCAGACGCCTAAGATTAAATCTGGCTTTTCACGCTTTAATGCTTTTAAATGACCAAGCTCTCCAAACACTTTGTTTTCTGCATTCTCACGAATGGCGCAAGTGTTTAATAAGATGACATTCGCATCTTCAGTCGAATTTGTTGGTTCATAACCAAGCGCCATAAAAATACCAGCCATCACTTCTGTGTCATGCTCATTCATTTGACAGCCATATGTGCGAATATAAAACTTGCGGCCGTTCCCTAACCCTTGAAACCGCTCGTCAATTTGAAATTGATTGTATTCGACTTCTTCTTTACCCCGTTTTTTTGCATCTTTTAAGGAAGGCGGAATGTACACAGCTTCAAAATATTGGCTGTAGTCCTTCTCGGATTTTTTGTCCGATGAACTTACTTGTCCGCTCGCTTTTCTCTGCTCTTCATTCATGAATTTGTACTCCTTTCAAACCAAGCTCCACCCTACAGTATAGACTATTTTGTCGTGAATTGAAAATAAATTCATATGTGTTTTTTCTATGAAAAATGTCTATTCATCTGGACAGTCATCAATACTCTTTATCAAAAGAAAAGAGAGCCTCAGCTCTCTCAATCAAGTATATTCAGTTTTTTTGCTTCTTCTTCGATGATTGTCAGTGCACGGTCAAGCTCTTCTTTTGTGTGCTCTGCTGTGATGATGGCTCTAATTCTCGCTTTTCCTTTCGCTACAGTTGGGAAAGCAATGCCTTGAGCGAAAACGCCGCGCTCGATTAATGCTTTTGAAAACCGGAAAGTGAGTGCCTCGTCTCCAATCATCATCGGAATAATAGGCGTTTCTGTTGGTGCCACCTCAAATCCAAGACCGATGACTTTTTCTTTAAAATAGGCCGCGTTCTCCCAAAGTGTTTCAATGCGCTCCGGTTCGTCTAACAGCACTTCAATGGCTTCTTCACAGGCTCTTGTGACAGCCGGCGGATGTGAGGTGCTGAATAAAAACGGTCTTGCTTTATGCTTTAAATAGTCGATTAAAACGGCAGAACCAGCGACGTAACCGCCTAGCACACCAACTGCCTTACTAAGTGTGCCAACCTGAATATGCACTCTGCCGTCAAGTTGAAAATGATTCACTGTTCCGCGCCCATTTTCACCAAGTACTCCAGACGCATGGGCATCGTCTACCATCACAAAGGCATCATATGCTTCTGCAAGTCTTACAATCTCAGGAAGCGGTGCAATATCTCCATCCATTGAGAACACACCATCTGTCACGATAAGACGGACGCGGTAATTCATCGATTTCTTTAAAATTTTCTCAAGCTCTTCCATATTAGAATGAGCATATACTTTTTTATCTGCCTTTGTTAAGCGAATCCCATCGATGATTGAGGCATGGTTCAGCTCATCTGAAATGACAATATCATCTTTTGTGAGAATGCTGGATAAAACCCCTTGGTTGGTCGTAAAGCCTGATTGGAATACGAGGGCTGCCTCTGTCTTTTTAAAAGCAGCGAGCTTTTTTTCAAGCCGTTCATGCATTGTCATCGTTCCAGCAATGGTTCGTACAGATCCTGTTCCAGCACCGAATTCATCAATCGCCTCTTTTGCCGCTTTCATCAGCCTTGGATGTGAGGTGAGACCTAAGTAGTTATTTGAAGAGAGTTGTATGACGGATTGTTCATTTAATGTCACCGTGGAAGATTGTTTGGAATCGATTTCTTTCAGTGTTTGATGGGTGCCTTGCTGCTTCATTGTGTCCAATTCATCTTGTAAATACGTAAATTCTTTCATCATTTCGTCCCCCTTTGATATGATGGCATGATCAGTACGACCTTCCCGCACGTACCATTTCTCATGAGTTCAAATCCCTTTTCAAAATCTTCAAATGGCAGCGTATGGGTGACAACCGGCTGTACATCAATGGTATTCGTTCTTAAAAGTTCAGATACTTGACGCCACGTCTCAAACATTTTTCTCCCCGTGATCCCTTGCACGGTTAATCCCCTAAAAACAATTTGATTCGTAATGTCAATGGTTACTGGCCGCTCTGGCAAACTTAGTATATTCACTTTCCCTCCATTTGCACAAGCTTCGAGTGCTTGATTAATTGCAACGGGATGTCCTGACATCTCACACATCACGTCTGCCCCTTCCATCCGCGTGAGCTGCTTAATCATGGCAACAGGATCATCTTTTCCGATATCCACGATATGATCTGCACCCATTTTACGGGCAAGATCCAGTCTGTATTCATTTTTATCAACAGCGAACACTTGGACAGCCCCGGAGGCTTTTGCAACCGCAATCGCCATTAAACCAATGGGACCACAGCCAAAAATCGCCACTGACTTTCCTGAAACAGGTGTATGCAGAACTGTATGAACAGCATTTCCAAGCGGTTCTTGAATAGATGCAAGTTCCACTGGCATTTGAGCTGGATTATGCCACACATTTTGTTCTGGTACTTTGACATATTCAGCAAAACAGCCATCAATGTCTACCCCTAAAATTTTCGTTTCGCTGCACAAATGCTGCTGACCCGTTAAACACATATAACACTGATTACAGACAATATGCGTCTCAGCCGATACAAAATCCCCTACTTTTGCTCGTGAGACTTGGTTCCCCGTTTTGACAACTTCCCCTGTGAATTCATGACCAAAAATGTACGGTGCTTGGACTCTCCCCTTCGCCCAATCATCCCAATTATAAATATGCACATCCGTTCCGCATATCGATGTAGCCTTTACCTGGATGAGCACTTCATGATCACTTATTTCTGGAATCGGCATTTCCATCATCGTCGCTCCGTAAGCGCTTTCTTTTTTAACAATCGCTTTCATCGTTCCACACATGACGTACAACCCCTTTGTTAAAAAACTTCTCCCAATCCGATCTTATCATGTCTTATTTTAGACGTAAATACCACTGTCTTTCAGGAGAAGACAAATGAACACTCCACATATTTTTTTAGACATTTTTCTAAAAAAAAAGAGCAAATCTCCTTTTATTCGGAGATTTGCTTTTAAGTTGTCAGCGTTTTTTTGAAACGGCTACATATAAAGCCGGCACAATCAGTAGTGTCAGAATCGTTGAGAAAAAGACACCTGATACGATGCAGATCGCTAACGGCTTAAAGAGTGGGTCATTACTTAGAGCAACGGGCATAAGAGCGACAAGTGCTGTAAATGCTGTCAGCAAAATAGGTCTAATCCTTGCCCTCCCCGCTTCAATCACAGCTGCCTGTTGATCGAGACCTTGCTTGCGCCTCTGTTCAATAAATTCAAACAAAACGACCGCATTTCGGACCACGATACCTGCCAATGAGACAATCCCCATTGTCGCCATAAAGCTAAATGGCGTTTGAGTGACAAATAGTCCAATAATGGCTCCGGATATCGCTAAGTAAACCGTTCCAAGAACTAAAAGCGGCAGCATGAGTGAATTGAACTGGAAAGCGATGGTCACATAAATGAGCAGCAGGACTACCCCAAATAAGAGACTAATTTCAATAAAGAATTGGGTTTGATCTTCATTTTCTCCGCCCTGAGAAATGGACAAATTCTTCGCTGCATCGCTTTTCCCAACTTCATTTACAACTTCTGTCATATCGTCTTTAAACGTATCTGATGTACCAGGATATGCCTTTAACGTGATCGTCGGCATCCCGTTTTCATGCGGAATACTTTCAAATTGCTCTGTTTCTTTTTCTTTTACGTATCGGCTAAGCGGCTCCAGTTGAGGCATGCCTCCCTCATTTGCACTCACAGGCACCTTGATGTCTTTTAGCTTCAGTCCGTTTTGATGTGTGCTCATGTCTTGTTTCACTACGAGGTCGATGTCATCTGTTCCTTGTTTAAAGGTGCCTAATGGAATTCCTTCTGTGACAAGACCAAGCTGTCTGCTGACAAACTGAGCAGTGAGCCCATCCTCTGCCATTCGGTCACGATTCAATTCAAATGAGATGGTTTTCACCGGTTGATTGACATCGTCTGTGATCAGACTTGCTCCGCTTTCTTTCATTTCTTTTGTGAGCTTCTCTTTCACATCCACGAGCTTTGAAAATTGTTCTCCTGCAATGGTTACGGTCACAGGCGCCCCAATTGGCGGTCCTTGAACAATGGTTTTCATAAAGATATCAGCATCTTTAAATTTCTTTCGCAATGGCTCTGTCATACGATCGATCAATGCTTTGCTTGTCATCTGTTCATTGTCTACTCTGACAACAACCTGACCCGTATGATCACTTGCGTTTGAGATACTTTCATTAAACAAGTTCGGCACACCGCCGCCTGCAAAAATGGCCGTCTCTTCAATGCCTTTTTGCTGTTTGATCTCTTGTTCTATTTTCTCTAATGTGTCATTCGTTTTATCTAAGGTTGTTTCACTTGGCAGTGTCACAGTGACAACCACCTCTTTCTTATTCGCCGCAGGGAAAAACTCAAATGGTGTGGCGAAAATAAGCAAAAAGGCAAGTGTGGCAACGAGCAAACCACTTAATCCAATGAGAAGTGGTCGCTTCACGATGTTTGTCAGTACTCGATCTGCATAAAAATCGGCTAACCTTTTTAATGGTTTGCCTAAAAAGCCCGGTTCTTTTTGAATCTTCTTGTTCTTTCTTTTTCGGTTTGCTGTATATTGGTACACTGGCACAAGTGTCAATGAAATGACCATTGACGCAAGTACAGTTGTGACTAGAACAGACGGTAACGCTCGAATAAATGAACCGTTCGCACCAGAAAGGAAAACAAGCGGCAAGAAGGCAAAGACAACAGCTAGTGTTGACGTCAAAATGGATCCAGCCACTTCTTTTACACCTGCAATTGTTCCTTTAAGCGGACTTTCGTATTTTTTCATCTGCCTCAAAATATTATCGTTGACGACAATGGCGTCATCTACAAGTATCCCTAGCGCAATGATAAAGCCAATAATTGAAATTTGATTAAGGTCCACTTGTAAAAACGGCAGCGGGATGGTTCCGATCGTTATGGATAGCGGAATCGCAAGTGAAACGATAAACGCACCACCAATAGTTAGACCAAGTGTGGTGACGACAATGACGGCGATGACGGCCACGATCGCTTCTTTGATTAAATCGTTAAAAATGGCATCTACTTCACTTTTTTGTGAATAGTAGTCTATCCAATCCACACCATTTGGCAGCTCTTTCTCTTTTTCAATGACCGCACTGACTTTGTCATACATTTTAGGAATATCCAGTCCTGGCTTAATATTGACTGTAAATGAATAGGCTGGCTTTCCGTTATATGAAACGATATCACTTTTCTCTTTTTCTACTTCTTTTAAACGACCAAGCTCACCGATTGTAACAGGCTCTCGGCTCGTTTTTGAGAAAATCTCAATCTTTTTCATTTGATCTAAACGATCATAGGCATCAATGGACAGCTTGACCTTTTCTCCATCTGCCTGGACGTCACCTAGAGGGGATGTGTCAAATTCTTGATTGATGGCATTTGTGACATCGGTCACGTTTAACCCGTTATCCTCCAGTTTACTTGAATCCAAGTTCAATATTGCTTGTTTGTCATTGAACCCTTTGATGACGACACCATCAACACCTTTGATGTCCTCCACTTTTTCTTTTAACGCACGCAGCGATTCCTGACTTTTTGCTAAATCAGATGAGTTACTTGCTACAATCATATAAGAACCAACTGGCACGTTGCCAAACTCATCCTTTACATCTGGCTCCATCACACCATCTGGAAAAGAAGAGGTGGCATTTGTGGTTTCACTCTTGATTTGACTTGCCACCTTTTGAAAATCGGCTTGATCATCAATTTCAAGCACAATATTTGAGATACCAATAGCAGAAACAGAGCTTGTCTTCTCTACACCATTGATATCAGAAATGGCCGACTCGAGCTTATTGGTGACATCACTTTCTACCTGTTTTGCATCAGCACCAGGGAAAACAGTCGAAATGGTTACAATATTTGCTTGAAACTCTGGCAGTTCTCGTTTAGGAAGCTGTGTAAACAAATAACCTCCAGCAATGAGAACGATAAAAAATAAAATAAAAACAAGCTTTCCTCTTTTTAAAAAAGCTTCGATCATTATTTCACCTACTTAAATATTTATTTTTGATGAAGTATTTTCAACTTAATCTTAATTTATCATCATGGTGAAAAAATGCAAGCTCTAATATGTCATTTTCTATCTATTTTGTGAAAGAAATATGTTATATGAGAAATGTATAGCGGTAAACAAAAACAACCTGCTTACATGATGTAAGCAGGTTGAAAATAATAAAATTAGAATTATCGTGGTTCAACAATCAGTTTGATTGCTGTTCTTTCTTCTCCATCGATAAGAATGTCAGTAAAGGCTGGAATGCATATCAAATCCACTCCGCTAGGCGCAACAAATCCCCTTGCAATGGCGACAGCCTTGACCGCCTGATTCAGTGCTCCAGCGCCGATAGCCTGTATTTCCGCTGCACCGCGTTCACGTAAAACGCCGGCTAATGCTCCTGCTACTGAATTTGGATTTGACTTTGCTGAAACTTTTAAAATTTCCATTTTTGCTCCCCCTTAAATTTACAATGGATAAGTGAGTGTTCATTAGAACAATCTTTGTTAGATGTTGCTATTTTTTTGAAAATCCATCCCCAAAATGTTTTTCAAAAATAGCAGGCTACCTACCATTTTTACTATATTCACGATAGAGGGCGCATATTCCTTCTTTCTGATTAATATTTTTCTGAAATAAATATGTGAATATTTATTCAAAGAAAATATGGTCATCATTTATCAAAATTCGATCAATTTTGACAGCTTTTTTCGACGGTTCGTCAATTTCTACGATCACTGCACTTAATGTCGTGCGGCCTTCTGCAATTTCAAAACGGACAGGGAGGCTCGTTTTAAATCGTTTAATAATCGTTTCCCGATCAACACCTAAAATACCGTCATAAGGACCAGTCATGCCAACATCCGAAATATAAGCAGTTCCTTTTGGCAAGACACGGTTATCTGCTGTTTGAACATGTGTATGCGTTCCAACGACACACGATGCACGGCCATCAGTATACCAACCCATTGCTTGCTTTTCACTTGTGGCTTCACCATGAAAATCAATAAAAATAAACGGTGTACGTTTTGAAGCTTCTGCTATGAGCTCATCTACTTTTTGAAATGGGCAGTCAATCGGAGGTAAAAATGTGCGGCCTTGCAAGTTGATGACAGCTAGTTCTTTACCTTGTTTTTTAATAAAAGTGAGACCTTTCCCTGGTGTACCTTGCGGGAAGTTTGCCGGACGAACAATATGGGGTGCATCATCGATGAAATCGAAAATGTCTCTTTTATCCCATGTATGGTTCCCCATCGTGAGCACATCAGCCCCAGCTTGAAGCAGCTCGTGATAGATTTTTTCAGTAAGCCCTTTCCCATGAGCCGCATTTTCTCCATTGACAATCGTAAAGTGTGGCTGATATTTTTTCTTTAGCTTTGGCAAGTATTCTTTCAGTGTATCTCTGCCAGGTGAACCAACGATATCTCCAACAAATAATATTTTCATACGTTTTGAACCCTTTCTCTTATAAAATGATCTTCTTATCAGTGTTGCATATTTACACAAAAAAATAAAGCGGCGCTAAGCGCACCGCTCTATTTTGCATACTCTACTGCGCGAGTTTCTCGAATAACTGTCACTTTAATGTGACCAGGGTAATCGAGCTCGTCCTCAATCCGCTTACGAATATCCCTTGCTAGACGGTGAGCTTCAAGATCATTAATTGAATCTGGCTTCACCATAATACGCACTTCACGTCCAGCTTGTATCGCAAACGATTTTTCAACACCTTCATAAGATTCAGAGATGTCTTCTAATTTCTCAAGTCTCCGAATGTAATTTTCAAGCGTCTCACTTCTTGCACCAGGGCGTGCTGCAGATAATGCATCGGCTGCCGCAACAAGAACAGCGATAATAGATGTCGGTTCTTGGTCACCATGGTGAGATGCAATACTGTTGATGACAACAGGATGCTCTTTATATTTCGTCGCAAGCTCAACGCCAATTTCCACGTGGCTTCCTTCTACTTCATGATCAATGGCTTTTCCAATGTCATGCAGAAGACCTGCTCGTTTTGCAAGCTTTGCATCTTCTCCAAGCTCTGAAGCCATGAGACCTGCAAGATGTGCAACCTCAATTGAATGCTTCAGGACATTTTGTCCATAACTTGTACGGAATTTTAAGCGACCGAGAATTTTGATGAGATCCGGATGCAAACCGTGAACTCCGACTTCAAATGTCGTTTGCTCACCCATCTCGCGGATATAATCATCGACTTCACGGCGTGATTTTTCCACCATTTCTTCAATTCGTGCAGGATGAATACGTCCATCCTGGACTAGCTTGTCCAGAGCTATCCTCGCTGTTTCACGTCTTATCGGATCAAAGCCCGATAAGATGACAGCTTCAGGTGTATCATCAATGATCAGGTCAATACCTGTTAACGTTTCTAACGTACGGATATTTCGTCCCTCACGCCCGATAATACGACCTTTCATCTCATCATTTGGAAGATTGACTACAGATACTGTTGTTTCAGCTACATGATCAGCTGCACAACGCTGTAACGCAAGTGAAAGAATGTTTTTCGCTTTTTTATCAGCCTCTTCTTTCGCCCGGTTTTCAGATTCTTTCGTCATGACTGCAATGTCGTGGGAAAGCTCATTTTCAACTTGATCCAGAATGATTTGTTTCGCTTCATCTCGAGTTAGACTAGAAATACGCTCCAACTCAGCTTTCTGCAAACGAATCATATCATCCACTTTGCTTTCCATCTCTTCAATATGTTGTTGTCGTTCATTCAGAGAATGATCTCTCTTCTCCAACAGGGACTCCCGTTTATCTAAAGATTCGTCCTTGCGATCAAGGTTTTCCTCTTTTTGAAGTAAACGGTTTTCTTGTCTTTGAAGCTCATTACGTCTTTCACGAACTTCTTGCTCCGCCTCTACACGAAACGAATGAATTTCATCTTTCGCTTCTAAGAGCGCTTCTTTCTTCAATGCTTCCGCATCACGCTTTGCATCCTCAACAATTTGTTCGGCCATGTTTCTTGCGCCGGATATTTTTGCTTCTGCAATGGTTTTACGAACAAAGTAGCCAACAACTAAACAGATTAGGCTCAGCAAAATGGAGATGATCGTAAACATCGTAGGCGACATATTTTCACCTCCTCTTGCTATGAACTTGGTTTTACAAATAAAGTGTCGGCATGTACATTGTTTTGTGTCTCAACATACAGGGCCTTCACAGGGAATGAGATCCTCACTGCCCTTGTCAAGTTTAAATTAGTTATCAATCATGTTAAGAAAAACAAGTGATACATTCCCATTGTAATTGTGTCGGAAATACTTGTCAAGCTAGTCAGACTAAGGCGTAAGTCGTTATTTCAAGCAAAGACAGAACTTTTGACCCGCTAGCTGTTATGTAATTGTAAAAAAAAGACGCTTTTCAGCGTCTTTTTAGTCATTCAATTCCAATTCTTCTTGTCCTTCTTCGTCAGTTGATTTCACTCCGTTTGTATCCAAACCATAGTGCTCCCTGATCTGCTCCTGAATCATAAGAAGAATGTCCTTATTCTCTTTTAGGAATTGCTTCGCATTTTCACGTCCTTGTCCAAGACGTTCCTCTTGATAAGAATACCAAGCCCCGCTCTTTTGTACGATATCTAGTTCGCTTCCAAGGTCGATGATTTCTCCCTCTTTCGAGATACCTTCACCGTACATAATGTCTACTTCGGCAATACGGAATGGTGGTGCCACTTTGTTTTTCACAACTTTAATTCTCGTTTTGTTCCCCATGATGTCGTTCCCTTGTTTCAACTGTTCAGCACGGCGTACTTCTAAACGAACAGATGAATAGAACTTAAGTGCACGTCCACCAGGCGTTGTTTCAGGATTACCAAACATAACCCCTACTTTTTCACGAATTTGGTTAATAAAGATCGCAATTGTTTTTGATTTGTTGATAGCACCAGATAGTTTACGAAGTGCTTGAGACATCAAACGTGCTTGAAGACCAACGTGTGAATCTCCCATGTCTCCTTCGATCTCTGCTTTTGGTACAAGAGCAGCTACTGAGTCAATGACAACAATATCAACTGCACCACTACGAACAAGTGCTTCTGCAATTTCAAGTGCTTGTTCTCCTGTATCCGGCTGAGAAAGTAACAACTCATCAATATTGACACCTAATTTTTGAGCGTAAACTGGATCTAGCGCATGCTCCGCATCGATAAATGCAGCTTGTCCTCCCTGCTGCTGAACCTCAGCAATCGCATGAAGTGCTACTGTCGTTTTACCAGAACTCTCTGGACCATATACTTCAATAATACGGCCGCGAGGGTATCCACCTATTCCAAGCGCAGTATCAAGTGCTAACGAACCACTAGGTACTGTTGAAATACGTGTATCTGTTTGCTCTCCTAGTTTCATAATAGAGCCTTTACCAAACTGTTTTTCTATTTGTTTAAGAGCCATATCTAAGGCTGCTTGACGATCACTCATTCTATTGTTTCCTCCTTTATCAATTCCACTATCTATACTATACCTTGTTTCACGTCATTTGCCAAGAAAAAAACGAACACATATTCGATTTTTTCTTGGCAGATTATTTAAGAAAAGAGCTGTTTCTATTAGAAAAAACGCTCTTTTATAAAGGAGTAAACCTCATAAAAAACAAAATTAACTTTCTTTTAATAATTTGAGAAGGTGGTGCAAACCATATTTCACAGCACGCTTGCGAATGCCTGATCGACTGCCAGTAAACATCCATTCAAACACGTCTGTCTGGTCTTTTGTCGATAGCCCGATAAATACTTTTCCAACCGGCTGTCCTTCGTGTGGTTCAGGACCTGCCACACCTGTAAAGCTAATACCGATATCGCTTCCCGTCAGTTTTCTAACGCCTTCGGCGAGCTCTAACGCACACTCTTTGCTGACAGCACCATGAGAAGACAATGTTTCTTCACGGCAGCCCAGCACTTGCTGCTTGACTTGATTTGTGTAACAAACCACACTGCCGTTTAAAATGGATGATGCCCCTTCGAGATCTGTCAGCCACTCTGAAAACATACCACCAGTCAGGCTTTCAGCCGCTGCTACTGTTTTCCCGTGTTCATGCAAGGCCTTTGAAGCTTCAAAGGCAAGAGATGTATTACCATATCCGTAGAAGTACTCGCCGACCCGTTCTAAAATTTGTGCTTCTGTTTCTTTTAACAGACGCTCTGTTTCTTTTTCATCCTCATGCTTGGCTGTCAGCCTTAGCGTCACTTCCCCGTCAGCTGCAAGCGGTGCAATCGTTGGATTGGTCTGTGCATCAATTAAATCTTCAAGATCTGTTTCCAGCTGAGATTCACCGATGCCAAAGAAACGCAAGACAACAGACACGATTTTTTCCTTTAGGCCGAGTTTTTCAGAAATAAGCGGCTTCGCTTCGTTTTCAAACATCGGGTGCAATTCACTTGGCGGTCCAGGGAGCAGAATGTAAAACGTATCTCCCTCTTGTATAAACATACCAGGTGCCATTCCGAAACGGTTTACGAGCACATCAGATCCCTCTAGAACGAGCGCCTGTTTACGGTTGTTCGGCGACATATCACGTCCGGTTTTACGGAAGTATTCTTGAATAGACTCAAATGCTTCTTCATTTAGCACAAGCTCTTTACCGAGCGTACTCGCAATGGTTTCTTTTGTTAAATCGTCTTTCGTTGGTCCAAGACCACCTGAGAAGATAATAAAATTCGATCTTTCCTGTGCCACTTGAATGGCCCTTTTTAAACGCTCTGGATTGTCACCAACTGCTGTGTGGTAATAAACATTCACACCAATTTCAGCTAGTTGTTTGCTGATGAATTGTGCATTCGTATTCGTAATTTGCCCTAGCAAAAGTTCGGAACCGACTGCAATAATTTCTGCTTTTCTCTCTGACTTCAAAGCGTACACGTCCTTTTTAGTTAGAATTCTTTAAGGCTTCCCAGTTTTTCGCAAAGTAATCCCATCCTGAGACAACAGTGAAGAACACCGCTACCCACATGGCAAGATCACCAAAAGGGAATGATACAAGTTCAAACGGCAGGTTATGCAAAAGAAGTGCCGAAATCGCAATGATTTGCGCCCACGTCTTCACTTTTCCAAGCATATTGGCTGCGACCACTTCACCGCCTCCAGCTAAGACAAGCCTTAGGCCCGTTACAGCAAATTCACGGCTAATGATCACAATTGCCATCCATGCCGGTGTGAGATTGTATTGAACAAGTATAATTAAAGCCGCTGAAACAAGCAATTTATCTGCAAGCGGATCTAAAAATTTACCAAAGTTTGTGACTAAATTGAGCTTACGTGCATAGTAACCATCAATCCAGTCGGTTGTCGAAGCGACAATAAACAAGATCGCTCCAACAAGGTGAGTGACTTCGATGCTGACGTCACCAAAGCGCGCAACACCCCAATCTAATGGAGCAAGCATAATGATCATAAAAACAGGGATCAAGGCGATCCTAGAAAGAGTTATTTTATTCGGTAAGTTAAACATGAATTTCAATCCTCCAATAAGCCATTTTTTTATGTATATATAATAGTAGGAACAAAAGAAAAGTCATCTACTTGCTTAAGATGACTTTTCCTTTCCTTTATTCACAATCACAATGTTTTGTGTCATGGTGTTTTTAGGGTCTAATTCGTACTTCAGCGTTTCGTCATTGACTTTGATATCGATTCCTGTTGCATTTCCTAAGCGGATATCGACTTGGGAAAGATCAGTTAAGTCTGTTTTAAACGATTCGCCATCTTTCAATTCACCCATCTTCAGCACTTTTCCAGATTCGTCTCTCACACGAAGCCATGAAGCTTGTGAGGCAGAAATGGTTAGCTCCATCTCTTCTGCACCTGATACTTCATACGTTGTCGTAGAACCCTCTGTATCCGTCGCCTTCAAAGAAACATCTTCATCGTCTTTAGATGAATCCTTTGAGGAATCGTCTTTTTCAGATGATTTTTCTTGATCATCTGACGAAGCTTTATCCTTTTTCTTTTGATCCTTTGCAAGCGATGAATCCTCAGACACTTCGTATTTTGATTCTGATTGCTGAGGAGCCGCCTGATTATTTTTTTGTCCGCTATCATGATTAACCGCTTGAACGATCACATAAATGATAGCGATCACCACAAGAATCCCTCCAATGATTAAAATCGTCGGAAGCAGCTCTAGTACCTTTGAGGCGGGCTTTGGCAGCTCTCTTTGCGGTTTAATATTTGATAATTTATCAGACACTTCATCGTTATACGTACTTGGTACATCTTTACGAAACTCTTCGAACAATTGTTCAGGATTCAGTCCAACGGCTTCGGCATATTGTTTAATAAACGCTCTGACGTAAAATTTACCTGGAATGATATCATAATTTCCTTGTTCTATTGCTAGCAAATAGCGCTTTTGGATTTTGGTAGCCGCCATCAGATCCTCCAGCGACATCCCTTTTTCCTCTCTGGCCTCAACGAGCCGTTTTCCCAATTCAGTCAAAACAAACACCTACCATTACCATATTAAAAATCGAAGCCAGAAAAACCAGAATGATCAAACACTTGTGGTTCTTCAGCGTGCTCGTATGTAATTTCTTCGTCTGCACTATTACGCAATTCAATGATGTAGTCGAAATCATCCATTGTATATTCTGAATTTTGAATAAAGATATCTGGATGCTCTACAACCTTTGTAGCAGGCAGTCTCATAATTTCTCTTAAAAGCTGCAAGTGCTTCTCAGAACCTCTTCTTGTCGACACAATCCCATCAATAATAAAGACGTTATCCGGGCTGTATTCATCTGCAATCAGCTGACTGCGAATGGTCTGTTTCAAAAGAGTAGACGATACAAACAGCCATCTCTTACTTGCACATACACTTGAAGCAACAATTGATTCTGTTTTTCCAACCCGCGGCATTCCGCGAATTCCAATCAATTTATGTCCTTCTTTTTTAAATAATTCAGCCATAAAATCGACAAGTAGACCAAGCTCGTCCCTTTCAAAACGGAACGTCTTTTTGTCATCCGCATCACGCTGAATGTATCTTCCATGACGAACAGCTAAACGGTCACGAAGTTTTGGCTGTCTTAGTTTCGTTACTTTTATCGTTTCCATTGTATTTAAAATTGATTCAAGCCGCTTAATTTGTTCTGTGTGGTCACAGCGAAGAAGCATGCCGCGTCTTGATACATCAACACCATTAATTGTCACAATATTAATTGAAAGCATCCCCATTAAAGAAGAAATGTCTCCTAAAAGTCCGGGACGGTTCACCTGTATCTCATATTCAAAATACCATTCGAGCTTTGCCAAATGATATTACCCCCTTCATTGTGGCAAATTTTTACCTTCCTTTATCATAAAGCATTTTCACATTTTTAGAAAGCACAATGTTGTGAAACAGTTAAAATAAAAAGAGAGGCACAAACGACCCCTCTTTTTGTTTAGTGCGAGCTATTATTTTCAACCAGTTTGACCATCATATTGGCAATTGCGCGCTGCTCATCTTCTGATGCGACGCTCCAAAGGTCAGCAAGTACTCTTTCTTGCTCATTCTTTGCTTCAACTTCATTAGCCAGGTATCCGCCAATTTCATACGCAAGGTTATTGATAGTATCATCTTTTAAGCCTTTATCCTGCGCATGATTTAAACGGTCTCCTAAAAAGTTTTTCCAATGGTCCCAGTTCTCAAGTACTGACATGTCGATTCCTCCATTCGAAAAGATGAATTACAGCCATAGCTTTTGTCATGGAGTGACGAATTATACACGTTTTTAACAGTACCAGCCGCCATTAACGGATAAAATTTGACCTGTCATATAACTTGACTGCTTGGAGGCGAGAAACCAAATGACATCGGCTATCTCTTCAGGTGCGGCAAGACGGCCGAGCGGAATCTCCTCTTCCATTATCGCAAGGTCTTCTTGTGTGAAGCTTTTCATCATATCAGTTTGAACAGCACCTGGTGAGACTGCATTTGCTCTAATTCCACTTGGGGCAAGCTCTTTGGCAAGCCCTTTAATGAAAGCATTTTGAGCACCCTTGACCATACTGTACAGTACTTCACACGAGGCACCCGTTTCCCCCCATATCGAGCTAACTGCAATAATATGACCTGATTTTTTTTGGATCATGGCAGGCAAAATAGATTGGGTAAGCTCATATGGACTTGTCACATGAAGCTGCACCATGCTGGCTAGATCTTCTTTTTCAGTATCTGTCACTAAACCAACATGACTCTTTCCGCTATTTAAAACAAGAATATCTGGATCAAGCGGCAGGCGGCTGACAAGCTCTGCTGCTCCGCCTGTTTTCGCTAAATCAGCTTGGATGACGTACGTTTCTACTTGATATGTTTCTTTGAGATCAGCGGAAAGACGGCTAGCCGCTTGTTCATTTTGATGATAATGGAGCATCAGATGGCAGCCTTCTTGGGCAAGCTTTTTGGCTGTCGCCTGCCCAATTCCGCCACTGGCACCAGTAATCAGTGCCCAACGACTCATACTTTGTTCCTACTTTCTTTATGGAATCCTTATTCTTTTCGTTTAAATGGGAACCAATTCGCTGATCCGAACAATTTGACCATCACAGGTACGAACAATGGTAGCACAACGAGTGCATACAATAAAAGCCCTGTGAGAACAAGTGTTGCAATCTGTAAGAGTGACAATACACCTGATGGCAGCATCGCTGCAAATGTTCCTGCCAAAATGACGGCAGCAGACATAATAACAGATCCCATATTTTTCATTGATTCAGTCATGGCAAACTGAATGTCTTTTGTTTTGTATTCATTGAAACGTTCCATTAAGAAAATCGAATAATCGACTCCAAGCGCCATTAAGATGACAAAGCCAAAGAATGGAACAGCCCAGTTGATGCCCGGATATCCGAAGAAATGGGTGAAAATAAATTCTGTTACACCAATGGCGGTAAAGTACGTTAAAATCAGCGATCCAACTAAGTAAAGCGGCATCACGAGAGAACGGAAGAGAATCACTAGTATTAAGAAAATACCGATCATCATGTAAAAAACCGTCTTATTGAAGTCTTGGTCTGACAGCTGTTTTAAATCAGCGTTCATACTTGATACACCAGATACGCCAAATGAAACATCTTTTAAGTTTGTTTCAGGAAGTGCACGTTTGACAGAAGCCTCTACTTGTTTAATCGTTTTCATGGCGTCGTTTCCATATGGATTGTCTTCTAAGATGACGTCAATCTTTGTCATCTTGCGGTCATCAGACATATAGGAATCGAACACTTGCTTGAAAGCTTTATTTTTCAGGACATCTTTTGGAATAAACCAACCGGCCATGTCTTGATCTGGTGCGTTTTTCAGTTCATCTAAGTAGTCTCCTGCACCCATTAAGCCGTTTGAAATTTTCTCAAGTCCGTCGACACTTTTGTTTAGACCATCTGTCAGCTTGGTCAGATCGTCACCAAAGCCGCCAATTTTTTCTTTCATTTGTTTTTGACCATTAATGATGTCGCCGGCTCCATTTGCAAGTTTAGGCATACTATCAGCTAGCTGTCCTTGGCCTTTAGACGTTTGATCTAGCCCGTTCTCAATAGCTTCTAAGCCAGCAATCAGCTCATCAATTTGATTTGTAAACACTTTTTGCTGCTCTGAAGCTTTTGCGATAAAAGCATCTGCTGCTTCAAGCTGTTTTTTTGCTTCTTTTGCTTGTTTTGCATAGCTGTCAGCCTGTTTGGCTCCTTCTTGCAAGGTAGTAGAAAGTTCCTTATATGAAGCTTTGATGGCTTGATATGATTGGTTTTCTTTCACTTGCGGAATTTGCTGCTCAAGTGTACTGAACTGTTTATTCGCTTGACTGATCAAAGCTTTCACATCCGCTGCGGCAGAGGATGACGTATCGACTTGTGCCAATGCTGCTTTTAATTCTTTGGAAATGCTTTTATACAGTGCCACTTGCTGATTCACTTGTGCGACTTGATCTGTTAATTCCTTTTTCGCACCCTTTATTCTTTCTTTAATTTCAGAAACACCTTTTTTGTTTTGATCAATTCCGTTTTGCAGTTCTCTCATCGATTTTTCGACGTTTTGAATACCTGATTTTACGGATTCGGTTCCAGAAATCAATTTGTTAATGCCTTTTCCAGATGATTTAATTTGTGGTGTTTGATCCTCAATGGATTTACTCATGGTTGTAAGAGCATCTTGGATCTTTTTCAACCCTTCGTTACTTTTATCAAGCCCGCTATTTAGCTCTTTGGCTTGAGATTTCACGTACAGATCATTCAGTCCTTTTCCAACAGGGCGTGTCGCACTTCTTACTTTACTCACGCCATCTGTTTGTTCAATGGCGCGGCTTAGTTTTTCAACAGCAATCAGACCTTCGTTATTGTCTAAAAGATCAGATGATTTCACGACAACGGTTGCCGGAAGGGCTTCACCTGGTCCAAATTTGTCAGAGATCGTATTAAATGCATTGACGGATTCGTATTTATTGCCGATTTCGTCTAGGTTGTTATATGAAAGTGTTCCTTTATACATAAGAATCGCTGGAAGGGTAATAATTGCAACGATTAGCAAGCTGAGAAGTGGTTTCTTAAATGAAAAACGACCGGCTGTTTCCCACATTTTCGATTGCGGGTGGGCAATATCGCCTTTGATCGGCCAAAATAACACTTTTCCTAAAACCGCCATAAAGAATGGAACGACAGTGAGCAGTGCCACAATTAACACGGCGACACCAACCGCCACGGCGACAGCTGATTTATACAGTTGGAATTGGGCTAAACCGATACACGTAAAACCAATGAGAACAGCAATTCCGCTGAATAAAACGGTTTTACCTGCCGTCTTATATGTTGTAATAATCGCCTCAATCTTATCTTTTCCGTGAGATAGTTCTTCTTTAAACCGGCTTAGCAACAGGATGCAGTAGTCGGTTCCAATCCCAAACATGATGGCGACCATAAAAATTTGGGTAAAGGTTGAGAGCGGAAAATCAACATACTTTACTAGGTAAGCCACAATGGATTGGCTGACCAAATAGGAAAGCGCCACGGCCACTAAAGGAACGAACGGTGCCACTGCGGATCTAAAGACAAGCACAAGAACAATTAAAATAAACCCAATTGTAATGAATTCCGTTTTTTTCAGACCTTCTTGTGAGCTTGTGATGACATCATCGTCGATTAGCGGCTGACCTGTCATTTCAAATTTCAGGTTCAGGCTCTTAAGCTTTTCATTGACTCTTTCTTTAAAATCGGATGCTTTGATTTTGTTCGAGTCGTATGTAACTGGAACAAGAAGTGTTGTTTGATCTTTAGAGAGCATCTGTTTTTTAATATCTTTGTTTGCATCAAAATAAGAAGTGATGTCTTCAACATGGAGATCTTGATCCTTTTCTAAAATCTCCATCGCTTTCTTTAAAGAGGCTTCTCTTTCTTTGACGATATCCTTTCCTTGAAAGACAATGACGATCGATTTTTCCGTATCCCCATTTTCAGACATGTTCTTTAATAATTGATCGGCGTAGGAAGAAGGATAACCATCTGGAACAGAAATCTGCCCTTTTTCTTTTGTTAATTGCGCCATATTAGGAGCGGTGATTAATAATACAGCCGCTAGTACGACCCAAAGGATCGTAATCAGCCATCTACCCTTTATGATTGCTCTCATTACTATGTTGTGCCTCCTCTTCGATGATAATTTGATAAATCTTTTCATATGTTTGAATAAATGATTCTATTTCTTTTTCATCAAATTTTTCTAAATATGACCGAACAAGATCCTGAAGCTGCTTTTCCATTCGGCTGACCACTTCTTTTCCTTCGGGTGTCACATAAAGATGAACGTTTCTTCGATCAGCTTGATCATGCTCTCGATAAATATAATCTTTATTAAAAAGACGATTGGTCATGGATGTCACAGCACTTTTATTGACATTACATTCGATGGCTAGGTCTGTTGATGTACATCCTGGGTGTAAATTGATGTATCGAAGCGAGTAATATTGATCAAGTGTCAGTTCTTTATCGAGCTTTTCCGTGATCATACTCGATACTTTTTTTTCCATCATGAGATAGACGTCCGCATATCTCTGGATGAGCTGGGCAATTTTATTTTGTACCATATGCTGCTCCTTTAGTTTGATTGTTTAACTATTAAAGAGTTTAACTAATTACCGAAACAATTGTCAATCAATATCTTCGCATATAAAGCGCTTTCTTCCATTGGACACAAAAAAGACAAACTCTTATACGTTGAGTTTGTCTTTTTTTCATTTATTTTGTTTTCGGTACGACTTTAAAAACTGACATTCTTTCTTCATCAATTTCTTCGTCTAAGATTTGCTGAATATCTGTTAATTGGATTTGCTCCAGTACTGGCACGACATCAAATAAGCTCATTTCTAAGAATGCGTATCGAGTGAATTGATTGGCGATGTACTCCGGGGAGTTCATTGCTTTTAAAAAGCTGCCAATTTTTTTCTTGCGAGCAAGTTCAATCTTTTCTTCTGTGATCAGGCTTTTTGCTTGAAGAAGCGTTTCTTTTAATTCATCTGCGAGTTGATCAGGGTCATTTGTATCTCCACCAACTGAAGTGAAGCCAAAACCGCCTTCTTCCGTATAATCGTAGCTGAAGGTCTCATCAATTAAGCCTTTTTCATACATCTGTTCATATTGTAAGGAGCTTTTACCAAACAGCGTCTCTAAAATGAGATTCATTCCGAGCTCATGTTTTAACAGTTCATTGCCTTTTTTATGAGGATTCTTTGTTTTTAATCCAAACATACATTTTGAGCCTTGTACGTTCATTGGAAGTTCGTATTCTTTTCGGTACACACCTTCAGGCTCATTGATGTCTTTTCGTTTGATCTCTGGCTGGTCTGTAAATGGCTTTTTCGCCTGATTCGCTCGAACTTGATCTAATATTTGCTTCGGATCAACGGGACCGACAACAAATAGAAGCATATTGCTTGGGTGATAGAACGTTTCATAGCATTCATACAAATGATCTTTTGTAATCGGAGCGATGCTTTCTACTGTTCCAGCTATATCAATTCTCACAGGATGCTCTTGATATAGATTTTCAATCAAACCGAAGAATAACCGCCAGTCGGGATTGTCATCATACATGTTAATCTCTTGACCAATGATGCCCTTTTCTTTTTCGACTGTTTTTTCAGTAAAATAAGGTTCTTGCACAAAATCAATGAGTGTCTCAAGGTTTTGTTCGACATTTGAGGTGCTTGAGAATAAGTAAGCTGTTCTCGTAAATGTCGTAAAAGCATTTGCGGATGCTCCTTGTTTACTAAATGTATGAAACACATCTCCATCTTCTTTTTCAAACAGCTTGTGCTCTAAGAAATGGGCAATTCCATCAGGCACTCGGATCATGTCTTCTTTGCCAAGCGGCACAAATTCATTGTCGACAGAGCCGTATTTTGTTGTAAAGGTTGCATAGGTTTTGTTAAACCCTTGCTTTGGCAGTACATAGACGTCAAGTCCGCTCTCCATTTTTTCGTGATAGACCGTTTCTTGCAACTGGTCGAATTGAATTGTTTTCACTGTCATGAAGCACCCTCCGTTCCTTTAAGAAAATAGGTCGTATCCCATTCGATTTTTTGACCCACTTTGATGATGTCCTCTTTTGTCACTCTGTCTAACGCTTCTAAAAAGGAATCGAGGCTCTCCCCTGTTGGCACGACGGCATGCTGATATAAGTATTCCGCTGTTCCATAAGACGTATCAATGGTTTCGAGCAACTGGTTTTTGACGACAGCCTTTGTCTGTTCAATTGCTTCATCAGAAAAATCGCCTTTTTGCATGGCATCAAATTGTTCTTTGATGATGTCTACTGCCTGCTGATAGTTGCCGACTTCAATTCCTGACATGACCATCATCAAACCTTTAAAGCTCTCAAGTCTAGAGACTGCATAGTACGCAAGACTTGCTTTTTCCCGCACATTGATAAATAGCTTTGAATGAGAGAAGCCGCCGAATATGCCATTAAACAAATGCAGCGCCGGATAATCTTCATCTGCTATCGTTGTATGTGTGCGAAAGCCAATGTTCAGCTTTCCTTGTTTTACGTCCTCTTCATCAATGACTTCTTTTGGCTCTATTTGTGATCTTGATGATTCGGTATTTTGTTTGACCGGCTCTCTTTCACTTGTTTTAAAGTATTGCGAGACCATTCGATTGATATCTTGTTCATCAACGTCTCCCACAACATAGAGATCCAGCTGGTTGGACTGAAGTGCATGCTCGTATGCTTTAAAGAGCGCTTCTGCCGTAATCGCTTCGACGTCTTCCATTTCACCATTGACGTGCAGTGCATATGGCTCACCTTTACACATTTCCTGTACAAGTCTTAAGTTTGAATAGCGCATTTTGTCATCATAAACGGCTTGAATGCGCTGTTTCAATGTTCGCTTTTCTTGCTCAACGTACAATTCATGAAATACTCCGTTTTCCACGTACGGGTGGAATAAAAGTTCAGAAAGTAAGGCAATCCCTTTTTCTAGTAAAGGGGTTTGATCCTTTAAATATTTTTCGTTCGCCATTTCTAGACGGAAGGTAATGATGTGATTTTCACCTTTTTTCGCCATGTCTGCGGAAACGGTCGCCCCATAGAGCTCGTCGAAATAAGCACGAAGCTCTCCCGTTTTCGGCATTTTTTCTGTTCCTCTTAAAAGCACATGCGGGAAAAGGGAACGCATGGTGACGTCATCTTTGGATAAAGGCGCAAGCATTTTAAAAAGGATCGTCACGGTTTTAAATTTTTCTGTTTTGACAATATGAGTATGAAGACCAGGTGTATCAAATGTCTTCTCTTGTAAGTACGTCATGAGAAACCTCCTTTGTTCATCCTATTTATTATGTATTAGAACATAGCTGATATATACGTGAAACAGCCATTTAATAGTCATTATATCAATCAGAGGAAAGGATAGGAAATAAAAACGCCTCTGCTAAAAGCAGAGACGCAGGTTGTTATTTCATTCTAAACGGCCACCAATTCCATTTTCCAAAGATGCGAACCATGACCGGGATAAAGAGTGGTAGAACAACAAAAGCATATAATAAAAGTCCAATGAGTACGACCGTTGCAATTTCAACTAATGATAAAACACCCGATGGCAGCATCGCAGCAAAAGTACCCGCTAAAATAGCAACTGCTGAAATAATGACGGACCCCATATTTCTCATCGCTGATATCATGGATGCTTGAACATGCTCTCCCTTCCATTCATTAAAGCGATCCATCAGGAAGATCGAATAATCAATGCCAAGGGTCACAAGGATCACAAAGCTGAAAAATGGAACAGCCCAGCTGACACCATCGTAGCCAAAGAATGTTTTGAAAATCCATTCTGTTAAGCCAATGGATGTAAAATACGTTAATATGAGTGAAAGTGTTAAGTATATCGGCATGACGATTGACCTTAGTAATAAAACTAAAATAATAAAGATACCAATTAACATGAAAATAACCGTTCTGATAAAGTCACCGTCTGACGTTTCTTTTAAGTCAACATTTAAACTGGAGATACCAGATACACCGTAATTGGCATTTTTCAAACCACTTACAGGTAAATATTGATCAAGGGTTTCTTCGATTTTTGCTACACCTTTCATTGCTTCATTGCTGTATGGATTTACATTTAAAATCACTTCAAAGGTTGTTAATTTACGATCTGGGGACATATACGTATTAAATATTTTCTTAAACTCATGGCGTTTCAATACTTCTTCTGGTATAAACCAGCCCGTTACTTCTTCATCTGGTGCTTCCTGAAGCTGTTTTAAGTAGCTGTCTGCCTCGGTAAAGCCGCTTTTTACTTGCTCAAGTCCGGAAATACTTTCATCTAATCCATCTGTTAATAGTGAGAGTTTAGATGATAGCTGGTTAAACCCTTTTTTCACGGCTTTTTGGCCATCTGTCAGCTGATCTGCGCCATCTTCAATTTTAGGCATTTCTTTGATGAGCTGTTTTTGGCCTTTATTCGTTTCATCAAGACCATCATAAATTTGATCTAGACCTGTCATCAGCGCCTTTACTTGTTGTTTGATTTCTTTTTGCTTGCTTGAGAACGTTTGAATGACTTGATCTGCTTTCTTGATCTTTTGTTTAAAGGCAGATGCTTCCTCTTCATAGACGCTCATTTGCTCTCCAGCTTGATCGAGCATTCCTTTTGTATCTTTGAATACTTTTTTGATTTCTTTATATTCATTCATGTCTTTGATTTCTGGAAGCCGGTTTTCAAGCCCTTCAAATGATACGTTTTCATAGGATTGTTTCACTTTTTTAATCGTTGTCATCAGCTGCTCATTTGATGTTGCGTGACCTTCCAGTATGCTTACGACTCGTTCAAGATCTTGAATCATGGTTTCACTTCTGCGGTATTCTTGCTCTAATTCTTTTTTCGCTTGTTTGATTTCAGTGCGAATGGTTCCTACGCCCTCTTTACTGCGCCTCACACCATCCTCTAAAGAAATGAGTGATTTCCTCACTTCTCCGATACCGCCTTTGATGGCTTTTGTCCCATCAATCAATTGATCAATCCCTTTAGCGGATTCTTCAATTTTTGGTTTTTGTTTGAGAAGTGCTAAGTTTGTTTCGGTCAAGCCATCTGTAATTTTCCCGATGCCCTCGTGACCTTTCCCAAGCTCTCCCCCCAGCTCTTTCGCTTGAGAGGTAACATAGAGCTGACTTAACCCATCTCCAACTGGGCGAGTGACACTGCGAACCGCTTTCACTTCCTCAATGTCATTTAACTTACGGGTCAGTTTTTCAATCATGACAATCTTTTCTTGATTATCGAGCTCATTGTCACTTTCGACAAGCACATTCAGCGGCAGCGCTTCACCAAAGCCAAATTGCTCAGATATCGTATTAAATGCAGACACTGACTCATACTTTGTCCCAATCTCATTTAAACTATTATAAGAAAGAGTGCCGTCATACATCAGAATCGGAGGAACAGTGATGAGTGCAACTACACCTAAGCTGATGAGCGGTCTTTTAAATGAAAAGCGCCCAGCCCATTCCCAAATCTTACTTTGTGGATGACGAATGTTTTCTCTTTTAGACGGCCAAAAAAGGGATTTTCCGAAAACCGACATAAAAAAGGGAACGATTGTGACAAGTGCAATGAGCAGGATGCCAACGCCTACGGCAACGCTGACGGCTGATTGGTACAATTGGAATTTTGCGAAACCAATACTTGAGAAGCCGACTAACACAGCTAAGCCGCTGAAAAAGACTGTTTTCCCTGCACATTGATACGTGATGATAATCGATTCTTTGACATCACGCCCCTGACCAATCTCCTCTTTAAAACGGCTTAAAAGTAATATACAATAATCCGTTCCTATACCGAACATAATAGCTACCATAAAAATCTGAGTGAAATTAGAAATAGGAAATGGTGTATATTCTACGAGAAAAGCCACAATACACCGGCTGACAGCATAAGAAATGCCAATCGTAATAAGCGGAACAACAGGTGCCAGTATCGATCTGAATACAATTATTAAAATAAAGAAAATAAAAATCATCGTGATAAGTTCAGTTTTCTTCAGACCTTGTTGAGAGCTTTTAATGACATCTGAGTCCACAAATTTTTGACCTGTCATTTCATATGAGACGTTGTAGGGCTTTAAAACTTCCTCAATTCGTTCTTTAACCTTCACAGCTTTTGTTTCGTAGTGGTCGAATTTGAATGGAACAAGAAGTGTACTTTTATCCTTTGATAAAAGTTGTTTTTGAATGTCACGATCTACATGAAAATACGAAGTAATTCCGTCAATGTGGAGTTCTGGGGCATGTGTCATGAGTGCAGCTAAAGCCTTTTTTAATTCCTGCTCTTTGGCAGGGAACAAATGTTGTTCGGAGAATACAATCACACCAGTATCTTTTTTCCCATTATGATCTGAAAGCTTATCCAATAAGTGAAGTGCCTCAGCTGTTGGTGTCCCCTCTGGAACCTTTAACTGCCCTTTTTCTCTTGTTAATTCCTCTAAATCGGGCGCAGTAATAAACAGAATCACAGCTGTTATCATCCACACCATTAATACAATCCATCTTGCTTTAATTATTTGCAACATAGCTGCTTCAAGCTCCTTCTAGTTCATCAATCAATTTGCTGTTTTTGAGCGTGTCTGAAGTGCTGACTTCGTCTCCTTCAACGTGCTAATGGCAGGATGACCTATTCAATTGTCCTTTCGTGTTGAAGAAACGCATATCCATCATCAGCCACGAGCTCAATTTCTGCCTTAAAACAAAGACAGAAAATGAATGTTTTTGAACACCTCCTATTTGGGATAATTTAAAAGATATTACTATACATTAGTTTAACTATCAAAATTTTACATGTCAATTTATAAAAAAGAAAAAAGATGGCAAAATACCGTCTTTTTTCTATGTTTAAACCGTTTTCAATTGTTCACTTTCATCCTTTTCATCTGGCTGGATGAAAAAGAGGACCAAAAATAATGAAATGAGACTACATATGGTCGATAGAATAAAAACGATGGCGTCTCCTTTATCCATAAGAAATGCGTAAATTGGAGGTCCTAAAGCAACACCGATAAAACGCATACTGCTATAAAATGACGTAATGGTTCCACACTGCTCTTTTTCAATCCCTTCTGTTATCAACGCATCAAGTGCTGGAAGCACAATGCCAATCCCTACGCCGCCAATACTTAAGCAGACAAACAACACGTAAAAACTGTGATTCCACCATAAAAATATATACGAAAATGATAAAAGAGCCATACCAACGATGAGAAATATCCTCATTTTCCCCTTTTCTTTCCCGATTGTTTTCCCCGCAATATACGAGCTGATTGATAAGAAAAGGAGCGGGATACTTAGCAGCAAGCCTTTTTTGACACCCGTTATTTGATACGCTGCCTCTAGGTTATCTGATAAATAAAAGAGCACGCCAAAAAGAAGAAACATAATAAAACCACCAATAGCAAAAATGGCATAAAGCCAGCGTCCCTCATGTTTAAAAATCGTCTTTGTTGATTTTAAAAACTCCTTAAATGTAGGCGGATCTTCCTCTTTCTTTGCGGATTCAACCATAAACAGAACCATCACAAAACTGATGATTGAAAAGAATGGAATGAACCAAAACGGCACAAACCAAAACCAAGAAGCGAGAAGTGCCCCAATAATAGGACTGAGTACCTTTCCAGCTGTATTAGAAGTTTCAATTGCTCCAAGTCCCGCACTTACCTCTTCATCATCGTGAAACAAATCGCCAATAAACGGCATAACGACAGGTGCTGCCCCGGCTGAGCCAACTCCTTGAAGGACCCTGCCAAATAGAATCCACATGTACGGTTCTTTCATGATGGTTGAGGCCACAGCTGCAACAGCTCCTCCAAGTCCTGCGATTAAAAGACATGGTAAAAGTACCTTTTTCCGCCCAATTCGGTCAGATAAATAACCGGCAATCGGAATACACAAAATCGCCACAACGGAGTATACCGTAATAATGAGTGACACTTGAAAGGAAGTGATTGAAAGTTTCTTTTCTATCTCTGGTAATACGGGTATTAGCATCGAGTTCCCAAGCGTCATGATTAGAGGCACTGATGATAATGCAATAATATTCTTTTTACTGACTGTTTTCTCGCCCAACATCATTCACCCAATTCTATATACTGTTACGTATTAGTGTGGCATGTTTCACGGGTTTTATGTATAGACAAACAAAAAGCAACCGCCTATGGAAGCGACTGCTTTGTTAAAATCGTTTACGTATGACATGGAAGCTGAATTTATCCGCTCGAAAATAATTGAGCGAGTATAAGACCGGCTGATCATCTTGATCATAGTGCATTTGTTTCAGTAATAGTAACGCTGTTTCTGGGTCACATTCTAGTATCGGTGAAACCTGATCGTGATAACCAATCGGTTCGATGTCTGCCACTGCATATTTAATTCCGCTGTGCGGTTCTCTGCCAAACAGCTCAAAAAGCGATTCTTCCTCATGAGTAAAAGAAGCGGGGAGATGTTTGACCGGAATTTTATCTAAACAATAGACGACTGGCTGTCCATCTGCTGTTCGAACGCGTTCCATTGAAAAAACCTTCTCGGATTCATCACACTGAAAACGAATGACATCATTCTCCGTCGGCTCCCCTTCTTGTGAGGACAAAAAGATGGTACCTGGTGTCATATTGACCTGTTCAATCATTTTTGTAACACTTGTCAGCTGTTCAATGCCAGTAGAAAAAAGCGGTCTTGAGTTGACGAAAGTCCCCACACCATGCCTTCTTATTAAATATTTCTCTTCTTCTAATATACGAAGGGCTTCACGAAGGGTCGCTCTGCTCACGCCTAAAAGCTTTGAGAGCTCAAATTCTGAAGGCAGCTTTTCCTTTTCGGCATATACGCCTGTTTGAATATCTTCTTTAATACGGTCAATCACTTTCAAATATAAATGGCGATTGTCTGTTTTGGTCGACATGTTTTCCCTCCGTCTAATCAATGCAAATGATAAGATGAGAAATCTCTATTCCGAGATAAGATGAACATAACTATATCATGTTTTTGCAAATAAATAAATAGTCTGACATCCAGTTAACATAATCAATATATCGTTAACTTTGTGTTAGGAAAGCTCTCTTCGAATTATGAAGAGAGCTCGTCATATTGTTCTTTTGAGAGGAGGACTTCTCTCGGTTTACTTCCTTCATATGGTCCGACAACCCCGCGCTCTTCCATTGCGTCAATAAGACGTGCAGCACGGGTATAACCGATGCGGAACCTCCTTTGCAGCATAGAAACAGAGGCCGTCTGCATACCAATGATCAGTTCAACTGCTTCATCATATAAGTCGTCGTCCACAGCCCCAAGCTGATCTTGCGTTTCTTCACTTGGGATCATTTCTTCTTGATATTGTGCTTTTTGCTGTGTGATGACATGATCAACGACATGTTCCACTTCTTCATCTGATAAAAAGGCGCCTTGGACACGAACTGGTTTGTTCGCACCGACCGGTAAGAACAACATATCCCCTCTGCCCAGCAATTTTTCTGCGCCTCCCATATCAAGAATGGTCCTTGAATCGGTTTGTGACGATACGCTAAATGCAATACGGGATGGAATATTGGCTTTAATAACACCAGTAATGACATCAACCGAAGGTCTCTGTGTGGCGATAATTAAATGAATCCCTGCAGCACGTGCCATTTGAGAAAGCCTTGTAATGGAATCTTCCACATCAGAGGAAGCAACCATCATTAAATCAGCAAGCTCGTCTACAATGACGACAATATAAGGTAGTTCTGGCTGCTTCGCCTCTTCTGATTGATTCATTCGTTTAATGTAATCATTGTACCCTTCAATATTTCTTGTGCCCGTATGAGAAAACAATTCGTAACGGCGCTCCATTTCACTCACAACTTTTTTAAGTGCCTGTGAGGCTTTTTTAGGATCGGTTACGACTGGAGCCAACAGATGCGGGATGCCGTTATAAACATTTAATTCAACCATTTTCGGGTCAATCATCATCATCTTTACTTCATGAGGTTTTGCTCTCATGAGAATACTTGTGATAATGCCGTTTATACATACGCTTTTTCCGCTTCCTGTCGAGCCAGCCACAAGTAAATGCGGCATTTTGTTCATTTCAGCCAGCACAGCTTCACCAGAAATATTTCGGCCCAGTCCGATGAGTAGCTTGGCATTTGGGCGGTCATTTTGTTTCGATTCTAAAACCTCTTTTAAAGAAACCATCGCAATTTCTGCGTTGGGAACTTCAATTCCGATGGCGGATTTACCAGGAATCGGCGCCTCAATTCGAATGTCTTTTGCTGCTAATGCAAGGGCTAAATCATCACTCAAGTTGACGATCTTACTTACCTTCACGCCGACATCAGGGTATACTTCATATTTTGTGACAGCCGGACCTAAATGAACTTGTGTCACTTTTGCTTTTACACCAAAGCTTTGGAAGGTCTTTTCAAGCTTTCTTGCATTTTCATAAATATTCTTCTTATCTGTTTGCTGACCTGAATGCTGCGGCTCAGCTAAAATATCAAGCGATGGCAGCTCATAATCCTTATTTTCAAGCTCCGTAAACGTCATAGGCGGAGCTTCTTTCGGTTCGTCCCCTGTATCATGAGACGGAGTGCCTTGTACAGTTTCTTGAAGAGGATCTGGCTCATTGACCGGCTGATCTTTTTGAACTTGCGGTGTGAGCATGTCATCTCGATCAGCAAAACTTGAGATAATCGGCTGACGATTGTCAGAAGCCTGCTCTTCTTCCTCGATCAAGATATGATCATGATCCTCTTCGTCCTCTTCTTGTATGCGTGAACGTTTTTTCTTTTCACTTGTTTTCTGCGCAGGTGCATTCTTTTTCGCCTGCCTTATGCCTTTCATATCTTCAATAAATGCTTTCCACTGCTTCACCAAAAATTGTGATACAGGCAGCGTCACTTTTTTGACCATTTCTTGCAGTGACCGGTTTGTGATCAGAACAATGCCGATCAGCATTAGCACAATGGCCATGATTTGCGACCCTGCTTGTGCAAACAAGAAATAGGAGGCCGCAAATAATATGGCACCGATCATACCGCCTCCTAAATCGGGCGAGCCTGTCTCACCTTTCATATCCATTAAGAATAACTCAAACGTATTTCTGATTACACTTTGAGAGCCTATCACGCCTGCAGCTGAAAGATGCTGAAAAAGCTTCACATGGGACAAAAGCAAGATACTCGCAATGATGCAGTATAAACCTGCTTTTCTTCTTGTCAGTAAATCAGGAATTTGTTTTTTCCAAAAAATCGTCACACCAAAAAGAAATAATCCGATAAGGCAGAGAATAAACCATTCACCTGCAAAGAATCGGAATAGATGTACAAAGGTTTGTCCAACTACACCTAGCTGTAAAATGGCAATGATCGCTATGGCAATACAGACTAACCCATTTAGTTCATATTTCAGTTTTAGCTGTTTATTTTGTTTTTTTCTTGTTTTACGTTTTCTCTTTTTCGCCATACTCATCACCTTACTACAAAAGAAAATATAACCTACGAAAAGATCAGAAAGAAAGCAGCCTGGTTTTGGCTGCATCTTGTTGTAAGTTTTCCCTTTATTATAGCATAGAATCATTCATATGAGTCGGTTTGATTGGTGCCTAAATGTAACTTCAATCGCTTACCTGGTGCAAGCTCCTGATTCAAAAAGTCCATTGGATTCGTACTCATTACTTGAACGATTTCCGCTTCATCTTCTTTCATTTCAACCATCACTGGCACACCCTGAATGTTTACCTGCTGGAGTTTGCGTTCTCCTTGTTCCTCAGCGTAAATGGCTTCATAAGGCATAGGTGTATATAAAATCATTGGATCAGCCCCTCGTTTTGTGCAGCCCGTTCTCCAATAAGCTCGTTCAGCTTTTTAATCGCTTGTCCAACGCCGCCGACTTCATGCATCAGCCCGTATTCCGCCGCCTCATGGCCAACGACATTTGTCCCGATGTCTCTTGTTAGATTGCCTTTAGAGAACATAAGCTCTTTAAATTTCTCTTCTGTAATGTTTGAGTGACTCGTGACAAAGTTAATGACTCTTTCCTGCATTTTATCTAAGTATTCAAAGGTTTGCGGAACACCGATGACTAGACCGGTTAAGCGTACAGGGTGAATGGTCATCGTTGCTGTTTCGGCAATGTATGAATAATCACACGATACGGCGATTGGGACCCCAATAGAGTGGCCGCCGCCAAGCACAATGGATACAGTCGGTTTGGATAAAGAAGCGAGCATTTCCGCAATGGCTAGTCCTGCTTCTACATCGCCGCCCACTGTATTTAAAATGATTAGAAGCCCTTCAATTTTTGGGTTTTGTTCAACTGCTACGATTTGTGGAATGACATGTTCGTATTTGGTTGTTTTATTTTGTGGCGGCAGCTGCATGTGCCCTTCAATTTGTCCAATAATAGTCAGGCAATGTATGTTTGTATCTTGTGACAACTGCGGGACGGCTGTTTCACCAAGCTGTTGTATTTTGCTCATAATGCTATCTTTTTCTTCTGGTTTTCGCTCAGGCTGCTGTTCATTCTGTTCGTCCATTTGTCTCCATCCTTTCCTAAAAACTCTCCTCCTATTATGAACAAGATCGTCACATTCCATCCGCATTCATCATGTCACATCAAAAAAGCCCAAAGAGCTTGTGCTCTTTGGACTTTTCTCATCACACTTCCATAATAATTGGAATGATCATTGGCTTACGTTTTGTTTTTTCATATAGGAATTGATTTAGTACATCGCGCATGGATTGTTTCAGTGTTGACCATTCAACAATTGAGTTTTCCGTTTGCTCTTTCACAATCCCTTTGACCATTTCTGTTGCTTTCACAATCAGCTCTTCGGATTCTCTTACATAAACAAATCCTCTTGTGATGATCTCAGGTCCAGAAATTAATTGTTTCTTTTGTTTATCGAGCGTAATGACCACAATTAAGATGCCATCTTGAGACAATAGGCGTCTATCACGTAAGACAATATTCCCAATATCACCAACACCAAGACCGTCGATCAAAATGTTCCCTTGATGTACTTTTTCACCGATTTTGACGTTTTGACCTCTAAATTCCACAACATCCCCTTTATCAATTAAGAAAATGTCGCTTCGTTTCATGCCCACTTCTTCAGCAATACGAGAATGTGCTTTTTGCATGCGATATTCGCCGTTTACTGGAATTAAATACTTTGGCTTCAGTAAGTTCAGCATGAGCTTTAACTCTTCTTGACAGCCATGTCCAGATACATGCACACGTTTTTGAGCAAAAATCACTTGTGCTCCGCTTCTTGTAAGGAAATCCACCGTTTTTGAATAGGTGAGTTCTTGTCCTGGAAGAGGTGTAGACGCAATCACAACCGTGTCATCTTTTTCAATATGAAGCTGTTTGTGATTTTGTTTCGCCATTTTTGTTAAAGCAGCGAGAGGCTCACCGTGGCTTCCTGCTGTGAGAATGACCACACTGTTTTTCGCCATTTTTTTCACTTCTTGGACTGGAACAAATAATTCTTCGTCTGCTGTCACATAACCAAGTTTGATCGCAAGCTGAAGAGTTGTCATCATATTTTTCCCTGCTACTGCAAGCTTACGGCCATTTTGGTTTGTGGCATTAATGATTTGCTGTACACGGTTAATATTTGATGAAGATACAGCGACAATCACACGATTTTCAGCATTGTACATCGCATTTGAGATTTCGTCTTGGACGAGCGCCTCAGAAGGTGTATAACCTGGTTTTTCAGCATTTGCACTGTCTGAAAGAAGTGCTAAAACGCCGTTGTTTCCAATTTTCGCAATCTCTCCGATGTCACAGGCTTGGTTAAGCGCTGGGGTTTGATCAAATTTAAAATCACCTGTGCATACGATTGAACCAAGAGATGTTTTGAAGCTGATTCCGACTGAATCAGGAATACTGTGATTCGTTCTAAAGAACGATACCTTTGTTGTTTCAAATGTAATGACTGACTTTGCATGAACCTCTCGCAAATCAGCTTTTTGATTGAAGCCGTATTGCTTTAACTTTTCTCGAAGTAACGCAAGGGTCAGCTTCGTGCCGTAAACTGGTACAGACAATTTGCTTAAGCAATGGAATACGCCTCCGATTGCTTCATCATGTCCGTGGGTAAGAAAAATTGCTTTCACCCGATCAGCTCGTTCTGTTAAATAAGAGATATCAGGAATGACCACGTCAATGCCTAGCATTTCGTTTTCTGGATGCATGAGTCCTGCATCTACAACATATATGTCGGAATCAATCTCAATGACATATAAGTTTTTCCCGATTTCTCCAACGCCTCCCAGTGCAATAATTCTTACGTTCTCTGTATTTTTCTTTTTCAAAATTCTTATCCTCCTAGTCTCAAGCCCGTCCATCATCGCTTAATGCTATTATAACTGAATCTAATTTTAGAAAACAAGATGAAGTCACATTTTAAGAAAGTGTTTATGTATAAAAAACGGTCATACTCAGGGACATCTGAGAATGACCGCTTACGAATTTTTTTGTTTTGATCAGCTGTTTAATACGCTGCTTAAATTCAGTCTCTCTTCTTCTGATAAAGGTAAAAGCGGGAGACGAACGGATCCGACATCTAATCCTTTCAGCTGAAGAGCTGTTTTGACAGGCGTTGGATTTGGCGCTGAGAACAGCTGGTTCATGATCGGCACCAGCTTTTGATGAATCAATGCCGCATTCGCTGTTTGTCCTGAGGCGTAGCTTTTTAGCATTTGCTGCATATCAAGGCCTACGATATGAGAAGCCACTGAGACGACTCCTTTTGCACCAACCGCAACCGCAGGAAGCGTTAAGCTGTCGTCACCAGAATAAACGTCAAAATCTTCTGGTGTCTCTGCAATGATTTTTGTCATGGCATCTAGATCACCGCTTGCTTCTTTGATTGCGACAATGTTCGGTATTTGCGCAAGCTTAATCGTTGTTTCTGGTGCTAATGAAGCAACCGTTCTTCCTGGTACATTGTAAAGCATGACAGGAAGAGATGTAGACTCGGCAATTGCTTTAAAGTGTGCATACATGCCTTCCTGTGATGGCTTGTTGTAGTAAGGTACGACAAGCATCACTGCATCAACGCCCGCTTCTTCTGCTTTTTTCGTTAGTTTAATAGACGCATTTGTGTTATTACTGCCTGTTCCTGCAATGATTTTACAACGACCATTTGCTAATTTCACCGATTGCTGAAAAAGAGCGACTTTTTCTTCAGTCGATAAAGTTGGCGATTCGCCTGTTGTCCCTGCAACGACTAAAGAGTCACTGCCGTTTTTTAACAAGTAATCAATGAGAATTGATAGCTTTTGGAAATCAATGTTGCCCTTTTTATCAAAAGGTGTAATCATAGCTGTTGCGATATTTCCGAAATTCATTTTTTTCACCTCATCATGATTCAATCACATTTATCTTGAAAGTTCAAACACTTCATGAAGGGCATTAACAGCCGCTCTCATGTTTTCTTCGTTCACTAACACCCAAATCGTCGTATGACTGTCAGCGGACTGTAAGATCGGAATATTTTGCTCAGATAGTGCAGATACAATTTTAGATGTGACACCTGGTACACCCATAATGCCTGCTCCAACAGCTGATACCTTTGCACAGTTTGTTGTGACAATCGGCGTATAGCCCAGATCTTTTAGGATCGCCGTTGCTTTTTCAGTCATTGCACCTGTCACCGTATAGACGATTTCGCTCGGTGTAATGTTGAAGAAATCGACACTGATTTGGGCATTTGCCATTGCTTTAAAGACTTCTGTTTGTACGCTGTACTGTCCCTCTTTAGCTGGGACTTTGATTTGTGTGACATCATTGACATGTGCAATACCCGTAATCAGGCGGTCGTACACATCATGACTCATTTTATCTGAGTAGTGTGATGTCACGAGTGTGCCCTCATCATCAGAGTATGTTGAACGGACCCTCATTGGTACTTTTGCTTGCATGGCAATTTCAACAGCTCTAGGGTGAATGACTTTTGCCCCTTGGTATGCGAGGTTACAAATTTCTGTGTATGTCACGACTCTCAATGGTTTTGCATTTTCTACGATACGGGGATCTGCTGTCATGACCCCTTCTACATCTGTAAAAATATCGATGAAATCTGCCTGCAATGCAGCGCCTAACGCAGCAGCTGACGTATCACTGCCGCCTCGTCCGATTGTTGTCACGTCTCCATTTTTTGCAGCGCCTTGGAATCCAGCAACGACAACCACATCATGCTCTGAAAGTGCCGCCTCAAGACGTTCACACTTCATGTCAATAATTTTCGCATTTGTATGTTCTTTATCTGTCACAAAGCCTGCCTGTGATCCAGTCATCGCTACAGCCTTTAGCCCGTTTTCATTCAGCATACTTGAAAAAACAACAGCTGAAATATTTTCTCCGCAAGACACGAGTAAATCTTTTTCTCGGTTTGTCATATGCTGCGCACTGCCATAAAGCAGACCAAGCAGCGTATCTGTCGCATAAGGATCGCCTTTTCGTCCCATCGCAGACACGACAACGACCGATTTATAGCCTTTCTCTTTTGCAGATAAGATATGTGCAAGTGCCCTTTTTCTCCCTTGATCATCTTTGACAGATGTACCGCCAAATTTTTGGACAATTATTTTCACTGTTTTCACTCCAAGTTCATTCTGACGTAACAGAAGAGAGCAGGCGAAAGATGCCTAACTCTCTTCTATTCGTCCTCATCATCCATTGAATGTTAAACTAATTTTAATGCTCGTAAGCTTTCTGCAATTTGAACGGAGTTCCATGCAGCGCCTTTTAGCAGGTTATCAGATACAATCCACATATGGAAGCCATTTGGACGATCCAAATCCTTCCGAATGCGGCCGACAAATACGTCGTTTTTACCAACAGCATCTGCAGGCATTGGATAAATTTGCTGAGACGGATCATCTTGTAATGTGATGCCTGGTGCATCTTTTAGGATGGACTTGACGTCATCAACCGTTGCGTCATTTGATTCAAGTTCAACGTAAACCGATTCTGAATGACCCGTTTCAATTGGCAGTCTCACACATGTTGCCGCTACTTCCAGCTCTGGCAAGTGCATGATTTTTTTCGTTTCATTGATCATTTTCATTTCTTCAAATGTATAGCCATTGTCTTGGAATTTATCAATTTGCGGAATCGCATTAAAGGCAATTTGATAAGGCATGACTTCTGGTTTCACATCTTCTTTATTTAAAATGGCTTGCGACTGGCTGTACAGTTCGTCAATGGCTTCATGTCCTGCACCTGATACTGCTTGGTAAGTAGACACAATGACTTTTTTCATGCCATACGCTTGACGAAGCGGTTCTAGCGCCGCCACCATTTGAATCGTTGAACAGTTAGGGTTTGCAATGATCCCTTGATGGTCATGCAAATCTTTTTCGTTTACCTCTGGTACGACAAGAGGGGTATTTTCGTCCATACGAAAAGCACTTGTATTATCGACAACAATTGCACCTCGTTTGACCGCTTCAGGAGCTAGCGCTTTGGAAACATTTCCTCCCGCACTGAATAGTGCAATATTGACCCCTTCAAAGCTTTCAGGTGTTGCTTCTTGAACGGTATACTCTTGACCTCTGAATGTCACTTTTGTTCCAGCAGAACGTTTTGAGGATAGTAGAGTAAGTGTATCCATTTCAAAATCTCTGTCAGCTAGTGTTTTTAACATTTGTTGACCGACAGCTCCAGTCGCTCCAACTACAGCTACATGCAATCCTCTTCCCATCAGTAAAACTCCTTCCGACCCATCCATGATTCTTTTCTTTCGGATGGCCATCCTATGACTTTTTACATTTTATTTTACCATAGAAAAGCAAGGCTTGAAGTACCTTTTTTGAATCTTTCATGATTTTCTAGTGAATCTATTATTCGTTTGATCCAATTAAAATGGGCTGAATTTGTCTATGCTCGAGCGCCTCTTCTACTGTTTTTGTCAGTAGATCCATATGCGCTACCATGGAAGTCGGTTTTTTGAATGGATCATCTTGGCCGAATGGAATAAAGAAAATGTTCTTTGTCGACATGAGTCTCATGAGATTTGTACCATTTAAACCTAATGCATCATTGGTGGAAATGCCTAAAACGACAGGGCGATGATTACGAATGGTCGCCTTAGCAGCCATTAAGACTGGACTGTCTGTTAGTGCATTTGCAAATTTCGCCATTGAATTGCCTGTTAAAGGCGCAATGACCATACAATCAAGTGGAAGTTTTGGTCCAAGCGGCTCTGCTTTGACGATTGAGTCAATCGCTTGAAATCCTGTCAGCTTCTCAATCCGCTCAATCCAGTCCGCTCCTTCTCCGAATCTCGTATTCGTATTTTGCACCGTATATGACACGACAGGACGCACTTCTGCCCCTTCTTTCACGAGTGATTCGATTTGCGGAAAAACGGCTTCGTACGTGCAGTGAGAACCTGTTAAACCAAAGCCGATTCTTTTCCCTTTTAGTGTAGTCATGATTCCATCCCCCTTTTTTCCTCCGCAAGTTCACATAAGAGACCAGATAGCACTTTTGCAATGATCTGCCCGGCTGTCTTTGGTGCCACAATCCCTGGAAGTCCTGGTGCAAGAAGCGCCTTCACTCCATGCTTTTGTGCAAAGTCAAAGTCTGTTCCACCTGGGCGGGAGGCGATATCCAAAATGAGTGTCTTTGGTGTCATGCTGACGATGACAGATGAATCTAATACTAAGCTTGGAATCGTATTAATGATGATGTCGACATCCGTTACTTCATCTTTTAAACGGTCCATTGAAAATGGATCAAGTCCCATCTCAAAGGCTCGCGCTAAATGGGCTGTATCCGCAGCACCAACTTTCACTTCCGCACCTAGCGCCCGAAATGTGCGGGCAATGGTGAGCCCTGTTCGACCAAGTCCGAGAACAGCGACATGTGACCCATGAATCGTATAGTCCGTTTGCTGAATGGCCATCATGATAATCCCTTCAACTGTTGGAATAGAGTTATATATGGCAATATCATCTCGCTCAAACAGCTTCACAAGCTTCCGGTTCACCTGCTTTGCCATATTGTCTAAGTACATATTAGAAATACCTGAGTACAAGGTACAATGTGCAGGGGTTCTTTCTAAATATTTAGCTTCTAGCACGACCTTCTCATTTGAAAAAACAGTGGCAACGACCCCTTCGTCTGTAGCACCTGATACCGGAAGGATCATACTATCCACTTGTTCAAATGGAAGCTCTGACATTTTCAGCTTTTCAGCACCAATAAATCCATGATCCAGCTGATCAAATCCGACCAAAAACACTTTGGCATGCTGCTGTGACAGCTTGCGAATGATTTCAAGCTGCCTAGCATCTCCCCCGATCACCGCAACCGTTAAACCGCTCAACATACTGACCGTTCACCTTCTTTATTTAAAAAAGTCTGTAATATTTTCCGAATCTCCCTTTCAGCATATGAGGAGAGGATTCAGCCTGTGAACAAATCGGAGAGAGAAAAGAAAAAGAGCACCCTTTTATAGTGGGTGCCCTTTCAAATCATGGACAAAGAGCTAAAACGATCTTGATTTTAGCCCTTTGTCTTCTTTTCAGCGTGATAGAAAACCTTTGCAGCCCTAGGAAGGACGATTACTGGCGCGGAGCGAATTTGTCATTCGGGAGCACCAGCACGCAGGACTGCTGGCGAATGCGAGAGTTTGTCTACACGCTGAGAGCACCCTTTTATGATGGGTGCTCTTTTTCTCCGTGCGGCTGAAGTTCTTCAGGCACATCGAGAATGATCATATCTGATCCTATTTTTTGAATGTGATTCCACGGAACGCGGATGTCATTTCCTTGTTTTCGAAAGCCAAACCATTTGACGGAAGGTATGATGAGTGCTGTAATTTGACCGTCCTGTTCATTTATTTCAAGGTCGGTTTGTCCAAGCACGCCAAGCCGCTCCGCTCTTTTAATATCGACGATCTCTTTTCCTGACAGCTCACTCAGCCTCAAAATCGCATCACTCCCCTTCCATATCATATATGCAGCAGGGATGGTGAATAGACCGGGCCTCTTAATGACTAGTTTGGAGCGGAAGACGCGCCCCTTTGATATAGTGATCATGCCATAATTCCAAGTTGTAAAGCATCCACACTTTTTGGTCCGCTCCATTTTTGTTCTTCTGATTCGAATGATGTCGCAAAAATTGTTCTAGCGGCTCTTTTTGAAATAATTGTGTTGCAAAGCTTTGTTGATCAAGAAGTTTCTCTTCGATTTCTCCCATTCTTTTGTTCATCCAATGATACACCGGAACCGGAAAACCCATTTTTCTTCTATATAATATACGCTTATCCACCGTTTGCTCCATTGTCTTTTTCAACATATATTTCGGAATATCTTGGACCTCACTTGTTTTAAGGCTCGATTGGAAAAATGCTTGCACTTTGCTAGGTAGCCCTTTATAAGGAAGTTTGTACTTGAAAGGCATATCGTTGACAAATTGGATGATGCGATGATCAAGAAACGGTACACGTGCTTCTAGTCCGTGTGACATCGTCATCATATCAAGCCGGTCTAACAAGTTGGGTAAATGAATTTGTTGAAATAAATAGAGCAGTTTGTTTTCATACGACGCCCCTTCCATCTCTTTAAAGCAATGGGCGATCAACTGATTCATGTGCAAATCAGCAGAATCAATAGAATGAGCTTGCTGACCTAAGAGCTGCTCTTTTTCGTTATCCGTAAACCAAGCATATCTTTTTTTATAATGTTCCATTTCCCCATCAAGATGGATAAATTGATGCACCTGCTGCTGAAAGGACGGTTCAAATAATACCTTTGAAAGGATCGATGACAGCTTTCGGTTTTTTTGAAGCCATAAAATTTTACGCCAATCTGAAGGACTCCTAAACACACGTCCATACCCTGCAAACAATTCGTCCGCTCCTTCACCACACAAAACAACCGTTACATGCTTTTTTGCTTCACGTGACATATGGTAAAAAGCGACTTCATGAGGAATGGAAAGAGGATGATCTCTTCGCTTCACAACTTCTGGCAATAATTGAAAGTACTCTTCTTCACTCATTCGATGCGAGTGAAGCTTGACGTTGTATTGTTCTGCTGCGAGCTTGGCATAGCTTTCTTCAGAAAAACCTTCCTCTTCAAAGCTGGTCGAAAAACAGTGAATATTCTCGTTCGCATATTTGGACATCAAAGCAACAATAGAAGTCGAATCCACTCCACCACTCAAAAAAGCTCCTACAGGTACATCAGACATCATTTGTTTTTGCACACTATCTTGAAGTAATTCAAACAATCCTTTTTGATAATAACGTTCTCCCCTGTCAATTCCATCAGATGGGAAAGGATATTGCCAATAGGCCTCTTTTGTCATTCCTGTTTCATCTATTTTCAAGATGACACCTGGGGGTAATGTTTGAATTCCTTGAAAGAAAGTTTGCTCGCCGATCGCATAACGGAAGGATAAATAACTAAGGACAGCTTCAGGCTGAATGGCAATTTGTATATCTGGATGCTGAAGAAGAGCTTTCATTTCCGATCCGAAAATAAGCCCTCCTCTACATTCTGAAACATAAAGCGGTTTAATCCCAGACCGGTCTCTAAATAAAAAGAATTCTTTCTTCTTTTGATCCCATATCGCAGCTGCAAACATTCCATTTAATTGCTCAATAAAAGAAATACCATATTCTTCATAGCCATGAACAAGTACTTCTGTATCTGTCAGCGTACGAAACGTATGACCTTTATTCCATAAGTCCTCTCTTAGTTCTTGGAAATTATATATCTCGCCATTTAAAATCACACAAATAGACTCATCTTCATTTGTTATTGGCTGCGGCCCAGATTGAATATCGATAATGGAAAGCCGCGTATGAACCAAACCAACTGAGTCGTCTTGATATACACCACTATCATCAGGTCCACGCACACTAAGTACGTTTTTCATCTTCAGTAAGATGTGTGGATCAAGTGGTGCTTTGTTAAAATGACAATAACCTGCAATGCCGCACATAGACATGGCTCCCTTCCATCACTGATCTGACTGCTGGATCGTCATTGCGAAAATATGCATAAATGGATTATCTTGAAAGCGGATTTCATCAAAAACGATTTTTTGCGAGAAGGAAAGCGAATCAATCCATAGGTTTGATGTCAAATGATGATTGATGCCGGCTACCGTATGAATATAATCAAATGCATAAGCCAATCGATCATCAAATGCAGGTTCACGTTCAATCACATCGGTTAATGAAAGACGAGACTCCAAGACAACGGTCCCCTCTCGTAATAATGTCATCTTTTCATAGAGATTACCATTAGATGAACAGCCAACGACATGGAGCGCTTCTGCTTCAACTGCCTGAAGTTGAATAGACTGACCCTCTAATTCAATATTGTCTCCTTGATCTTGATAAATGAACTGAAAAGGAATGCCTTCGACCAAAGAGTCTTTCACGTTCATGACCAACTCAGCCGGCAAAGAAGCCCCGCCAATGGTTAATTGGCCTTTTTCATATTCATTTTGATATGTGATGCCTCTGTTATTGACATAATCATGAAGAGTGAGGGGTTGATAGGTTTTCATTTTGAATCACCTCTTTTAGTTGCGTGAGAAGGCTTGTCTCCACCTCTAATGTTTTTTGAAACCGATTCGACGTCCTTTCAATCATACTGCGAGGATTTTTGCTGAGGCCGACTCTAGCTGTAAAATTAGCAAGCACTGTCCAGCTTTGATAAGCATCTTCAAATGCTTGAATAAGGGGTTGTAAATGCTCATTTTCATATGATGATAAAAATGTCACCATATGTTTTCTGGAGTTGGCGACATCCTTTAGTCCTTCAAAATAAACATTGTCTAATAAATTACCATTTTCATCACCTTTGATACTATCTATATAATCTCTTTGAATGACTGAAATTGCATCAAGTCCTGTGATAGCTCCAGGCAATTCAAAATGTGGCGGTGCACCTTCTAATATGGCGACATGCTCTTTTAAAACTTTCATTACATCCGGTTCTTTCTCAAGATCAACCTGTTTGATCCATTTATAACGATTTTCGGTTCGAGGCGTATGTTCGTAGACAGAGCGTGCGGCTTTCATCAAATGATCTTTACTCAATGTGCCATGATAAGAATAAGCATGGTCACTGATCACTACATGATCATCATTCACTTCAAGTACTTCCAATGTATGATATCCATGTTCTCTTTCAAAAAATGGACAGTACGGTAATTCAAATATATCTAAAGAAATAGACACAGTGCCTCTCTTAGGATGCTGTTTAAATACCCGATTCATATAGAGGTCTAATTCCTCTTCAGTGTAAAAAATTTCTTCTAAATGAATGCCATTATGATGCAAAATATCTTCACGAAAATGTTTAAAGGAACCGATCAAAACAAATCCTTGGTCTTGAGATCTATAAACAAGACCAGCTTGCCTCCAAATCCTGTCGATTTGAATTCCTTGTCTAAGAAGCATGGCTGCAATCGTTAATTGAGAACAGTTTAAATAATTGTTTCGGTAAATAGGTGCTGCAGTAGCCACATATGTCTCCTCCTTTTTTACGCCATCATACCCAGCGATTTTTTAACGGGATAATGCCCAGCTCTTTTTTCGCAATCACTTCTTTTAATACATCTTCTGAAGGTGGATGAAATTTTGCCGCTTTCACATCTCGGCTTAAGCGCTCGAGCAAAGATCCTTGCTGTAATGAAGAAAAACCCTCGACCTGAGAAGCCAGCTCCACGATTTCTTCTGCCGCCTGCGTCACAAAGTGTTTAGTAATCAGCGTCTTCGTATACAACTCACTCGAGTAATGAGTTTGTTTCTTTTCTCGATCTGCTTGCTGGGCACAGGCTATGAGCTGAGAATGTGCTACATCTAATTTCATTTTCATATCTGCAATACGAAATTGTTGACCTGGTAAAAAGGCTGATTTTTTCTTAGAAATTCGATCATTCCTTTTATATGCCATACCGAGGGCATGTTCATATGCTGCCTTTGCAATCCCGTAATAAACAGCGGTAACAGCTAAACGAAACCAATAGATTAAATGTTCAGTATCTTCTATTGCGTAGCCTTCCCGCCCGATGAGCTGATGATCGGGTATAAACACTTGATCAAAATGAATGTGATGACTCATCGATGCTCTCATTCCCGAATAATTCCACGATTCCTCCACCGCAGCACCTTCACTCGGTAATGTCATTAAAAGCGCCGTCATTCCATATTGAGATGTACATGAAGACGGGGCATACTCACAATAGATTGGCAAATATTTAATGCGCGGTGCACCTGTCACAGTAAACTTAGTTCCACTCACAAGATATCCGCCATCTGTTTTTTCGGCGGTGATGGTTGGAATTCCCTCCATTTGCTTTCGCTGATAAATAAAAATCACATTCGGGTCGCTGACAGAAGCGATGAACTCTCCTGAATGCCGAATATCGTCAAATACCGAAGCCTGCTGCTCACTTGTCAGCACTTCAGAAAATGCGCCGAGCGAATAGTAATGCATTGCCATAATGAGGCCTGTTGACGCACACCCTTTAGATATGTGTGACAACAAGGTGATCGTTTCTTCAAATCCATACCCAAGACCTCCGTCTTGTTTCGGCATATTGGCAACATGTAATCCACAATCAATCAGCTCGTCTAGATTCTGATGTGGGAACCGAGATTCGGCATCCAGCTGCCCTGCTCTTTCTGAAAATTGGTGAATGAGACGATCAATCGTTTCTTGTCGAAGCTCTGTCAGTTTCATTTCCACCCCTCCTTTGTCTAAAGAATGATCTATTTTGTTTCAATAACAGATCTTCTGGGGTCCCTCTATCTCGCACAACATAATCGTTCCCCTCAAACAACAGTAGCTCAAGCGGAGAAGAATGACCTAAAAATAAGGTAGGGCTGTAGCTCAGTCCATATGCACCAGATTTCTCAATACAAAGAAGATCCCCTACTTCCCCTTGCGGAAGCTCCACCTGCCTGCCAATTAAGTCTTCTGGTGTACAAAGCGGACCAACAATTGATTGTTTCACTACGTCTGCGGTGTTGCTGGAATGTTTAATAAGCCGCATAGGGTAATTATTGCGGAGCAGTCTGCCTCTAAACGTCATCGCTTGATGATGATGCATCCCGCCATCTGCTATTAAAAACGGCTGCCCTTTTGATTCTTTTACATATTGTATGGTTGTTAAATAAACACCACATTCTGCTAAAAGAAATCTCCCCATTTCTATAATAAACCTCGGAAATTCAAGCTCAGTTTCATATGATCTAATCAAATCCGCTACGTGTTGAAATAGCCTTTCAGCATGAAGCGGGGTTTCATGCTGAAAATACGGAATGCCAAAACCGCCACCTAAATCAACCATCTGGCATGTTCGTCCATATTCATTCTTGATTCGAACAGCTGTGTTAAGTGTGTATTCAAACGATGATAAAAGCGATGTTTCATCAAGAACTTGAGTCCCCAGATACATATGGATACCTTTAAATAGCAGCGAATGATCATACTTCTGAAACAGATCAAATACATCATTCAGTTTAGATTCATCTATTCCAAACGGACTTGGAACTCCGCCCATTTTTATTTTGGCTCGTGATTCAATTGATTCTGGATTGATCCGAATGCCTACTGATGCCTGCTTGTCTTGACGTTTTGCAGACTCAGCGATGTAGGTCAGTTCTTCCTTAGATTCGGCGATAATACAATAGATCTCATGCTGAACAGCGGTATCAATCTCTTCCTTCTGCTTACCCGGTCCAGAAAAAATGATTTGCTGCGGTGAATAACCTGCTTTTATCGCCATGAAAAGCTCTCCTTCAGAAGCCACTTCTATACCAGCTCCAAAAGACCGTAACAATGATGCAATCGAGACATTTCCATTGGACTTAAATGAAAAGAACACCTCAGCTGTTTGATGGAGCCATGATGTAATGTGCTCATAGTGCTCTTTCAATGCATCTCCATCGTATACATACATCGGCGTCCCATAACGATTCGCTTTCTCTAAGAGCGTAAAGTCATTTTCCAGCACTACTCCTCCTCCTTTCTGATGAAAATTCCATCTCATCAAACATTGTCAGCATATGAATCTGCTTGTCCTTCTTCATATGGTAAAACAAGATAAACAATCGATAGTGCCACATATCATCAGATCTCGTCTTACCAAAAGTATAAATAAAGAACCCGCCATCTTCTCCCGGATTAAGTGCTTCTGTTACCTCCGTTAAGACATCTTCAAATGGCAGGTCAGCGCGGCATGAGAATCTTTTAAAGCGGCTTTCGATATATTCGTAGGTTGAAAAAAAACGACAAATCAGTGGGAGTAAATAAGTGACCTGTGTGAACCGGGCATTTATTTCAATGATCGGTATGAGCTGTTCATTTTCATCAATAATTGAATCGACACCAACCACACCACGATACCCTTCATCATAAAGAAGCTCTATGATTCGATGCATGCTTGCTTCGTATTCACGTTTTTTGCCCAATTCATACACAGGCACAAAATCCGTCCCTAAGTAAATGCCGTCCTCATTAATTTTCTGCTCTGTAATGGAGAGTAAGTGTGACCCCTCCTCTTGAATGAGCAATTGGGCATTTAAGGACCGTTTAATCGGATGCCATCCCTCTAAGAGCAAATCCGTTTCGATATTCCTTCTTTCAATAAAGGTCAGCAGCTGCATAAATTCTCGGTCACTTTTTAAAATACGCAGCCCCTTCCCAGATGATCCATAAGGTATTTTCAGAACCATTTTGGAGAAATTCTTCGCCTTTAATTCTTCATACGTCTGTTTTAATTCGTCAGCATGATGACAGATAGCGCCGCATGTGACGTTAAACAGATGTTCTTCTGCCCATCTTCTTGTAGAAATCTTATGATTGAACCGCTTTACGAGTGTAGCATTTGAGCCGTATATCGTTCTTTTTTCAATCAATGCTTCTTTTTCAAGTGATTCATCTAAAAGATACGGTACAATCAGTCCATTTAATTTAAATGCTTGGTCTAGTTGAGTCATATGCGGAAGCTGGACACCTTGATTTTCCAAATAGGCTAAAAAAGCTTTATCAGGCTGATGATGCAAGATGACATGATGCTCTTTAGATGCAATCAAAAGCAGTTGTTGTTCTTGCTGAAGAACCAGTTCATTTTGAACATGGTCTGTCATGACTGGTAAAGCTCTTGTTTGATCCCAGCTTTGTTCTTGATTCATATTCCCATACCAAATCACGTCATTTCTTCCCTTAAAATCAAATAGCGATGCCGGATCTTTCATGACACTACTCCTTATGCACAGAATGCTTGTTGATATCTAAAGATCGATTAATATGAAAGAATCGTTTACGAATTGGTTGATTCCAAGTATGAACGACATCATTTGCATCCAGCACTTCGGATAAATAAGTAAGCGATTCAGGCTGAAGTGCATCCATGACAAGTTCAGGAATCGTTTGAGGAAAGACCTCATTCACATAATGAAAAGCAAAATAGACCATCTTTTCAAAGCCATACGCTTTCGTCTGGCGGACAAACAAATCCACATCGAGTAGGTCTTCCTTCATAAACATGCCATATATATCTAGCAGTTTATAAAGCAGTAAGTCTTTCATTGACTCCACTTCATTTAAATAAATCGCTTCTTTATAAAAATGAATACAGAGGAAAAGAAGCATATCCTCTTCTTTTAAAGACCATACAAGGTGCTCGTCAACAGACGTTTGAATTCGTCTAGACAGCATTTCTTTGACGATTGAATCCGTTCGGTTCCCTGTCATGAGGTCAACTGAAAACTGAACATCAATTTTATGACAATCAATAAAGCGGCAATCTGGTGTAGGTTTCATATAGGTGTAGGTTTGATGTGAGTTCATGATGAGGTAAAGGATGTCTTTGCGTTTGGCAGGTGTGACTGTCTCCGTTTCATAGTTCCAAGAACCTTGAATATAGCCTAATTCGTTTAATACGTGTCCAGTTTCTTGCAGCTGATCTTGTGAGATAAAGAGATCGTTGTCCCCAAATAAGCGAAGCCCAACATCACCGTATGCCCACTGGCCAATCACACTTCCTTTTACAATGGCATATTCAATTCCTTTTTGATCAAGTGCTTGAAATAACTGATCATTTAACTTGATATTGTCTCGAGCCGTTTCTAGTTGACCCTTATACATAATCTCTAATGACTTTAAAAAATAAGTCGCTTTAAACTCTTTTCTTAAATGAATGGCATAACGTTTAATATTCTTCCACGCAATTCCTGCTGTCCGGTGAACATGCAGCATTCCGAGAATGACATTCCAGTCTTGCTGCTTATACAAAAGCTCCTGCATCTCTTCAATTTGACTCGCTTTTAAAAAAGGAGTGGATAAAGTGAGAGCTGTATGTTCTTCTTGAGTCAGATTACTTTGCAGCATAGCGCTCCTCCTTTAAATGAAGCATGTCTTTCGGCCAATCCTTTCGATTTCGACCGTATGTTTGTAAAAACACTTGAACCCAACGATCGATCCCAAATGCCGCACAACCTGAATAAAGCGGCAGACCATCTTCTCCGCTAATATGGAACCTTTCACAAAGCATCTCTCCGCAGTCGTTAAAAGAAGCGATTGAAACGTCTTTCTTTTCTGTCACAGCGACTAATTCATATTTGCTATTAGCCATTAATTGATAATTCGCTTTATCTATATCATCATAAAAGAAAAAAGGGTCATTTGCGGTCGTGACCTTTCCACTTAGACCAAGTTGATGAAAGCATTCCCATGTGTTCTCAAGGAGTGTTTTTCTCGTTTCATTGATAAATTCTTGATGACCAATAAAGACAATTTCGCGCATACTAAATTCTATTTTCCTGAGAGGGTCCACTTTCCAAGAGATTTCATGTCTAAAACATTGCCCCGCTGCTGTCATCATGTGATTGTCTGTATACGTCTTCCCTTCCCATTCCTCATAGCAGTGATAACAAATACACGGCTGTAAAAAACGGCCTGCCTGCTGGAAGTGTTCAGGCTGAAAACCATGATGCTTTTCTCGAATATCATCAATGATTTGATAATCATGAGGGATCTCAAAAACAGAATAAATATTTTGTGGAAAATTCGTATGATACTTACATTTTTCCATTAAATCTTTACTGATCGTCGAAGGGTATCGCCTTACTTTCGCTCCAAGTGAAATCCCTATATTTAAAAATAATTGATCAAAGTAGTTTGAAAGTTCCAATTCAACTTCATCATAGAAAGTTCTTTTCTGATCTTCCTCGCTTAGTTTCGAATGAACAGGCTCACTAGATAAATGAATATTTGATTTTATTTCTTTTTCACGAAATCTCCGCAGCTGTGCGATATTTGACGATAGATTCGAAAACGCAGTTGATATTGCCTCTTTGTCTCCCATTTTATCTACGGTTACTTCAATCATAGATTCCTCTTCGTTAAGAGCCACGTGCACAATATGAGCAGATAGAAATGAAACTCTTTCCATAAAATCCGATATCATTGTATCTTCTAATGCTTCTGGTAAAGGCAGTTGAAGGGTCCTCAACTAAATACCTCCCTTTTCATTGATAACGTGCGGCGTTTCAAATGATTGTAAAACTTTAAATAGATAATCAGAAATAGGCTCCTGTAAATGAACATCACTTAACTCAATCGCCGACGGATGACTATCTTGAACGGCTAGCCCCCACTTGGCCTTCTTCAGCATCAGCCTGTCATTATGACCATTTCCAAAGGCAATCACACGATCTAAATCTCTTTCTCCAAAACAATCGTATAAATAGTGCTCAAGCATGTCTGCCTTACAAATCCCTTTTGGAGATATGACTTGAGCATTTAAAAACTGGGCATCTGCTACGTCGCAATGACAATTTTTTAATTGTTGAGCAAGATCCACTTTTTCTTTTGGTAAAATAAATAGTTTAGTTACATGGTCAAAGCTAAATTCTTTCTTGTGACCAACCTCTATTTTTTCTCGTGGAAAGCTATATAGCATGCAGTATTTCAACTTAGCACTTTTACTTGATGCCACGTGCTTCCCATGAGATTCCATGACAAATTCAGCTTTTCCATCAAGTGATGTGATGATCTGTTGGCATAAAGCTACATCTACATACCGCTTCACCTCAAATGTTTTCTTTTCATGATGACAAATGACATTCCCATCATTCAGCAAAACATCATGATGAAATAAGGCGAGTAGAGATCGATCTAAATCCAGAGAGAAGAAAGAATCATAGGTTCTTCCTGTCACAATAATGGGTATAATGCCTCTTTGGCGCAGCATGTTCACTGCGCCATGGACATCACCAATAAGCTCGCCTCTGTCATCAATTAATGTTCCATCCAAGTCAAAAGCGGCAAATTTTATCTTGCGAAGATTGAGTTCCGCTTCCACTGGTTACACCTTTTTCAGCTCAGCATTTGCCACATATTCATTGAACAGACGTAATGATTCTGAATCGACTTGTCCAACTGGTGGACTCTTAAATAAGAATGGGCAGACGTCATGTATGACACCGCTATGATTCATATCTTTAGCTGCTTTTGCAATACGCATCGCATTCGCAATGACACCAGCTGAATTCGGACTATCCTCTACTTGTAAACGAATTTCAAGTGAAATGTCAGAATCTAAAACCGAATTCCCTTCTAATCGCAAGAAGCAGACTTTATGATCCCCTAAGTAGCTGACATAACCATTTGGACCTGCTGCCACTTCACTGGCATCAATCCCCGAAGCGAACAATGCTTTTCTCTTCGATTTTTGCTTACTCGTTGATCTCATAGGGTTGGCTAGGTTTAAAAAGTCCGTATTCCCTCCAACATTTAGTTGGTACGTATTGGTGATATCAATCCCGCGGGATTTTAATAGTTCAATTAAGGCTGTATGCAGTGTGGTTGCACCTAAGTGACTTCTTAAATCGTCTCCAAGGAGCGGGGTCTCCGACTCTTCAAACATTTTGACAAACTCAGGATCATTTGCCACCGGTTCAGGTGTCGCATTAATAAAGGCTGTTTGAGCGTGTGCACACGCCTCTGCGTACACACGAACTGCTTCAAACGAACCTGTTGGTAAGAAGCAGACGAGTACATCTGCCTGAACATCTTTTAACCTTTGCGTTACTTCATGTGTTTTCATATTCAGTGAATGTTCATGTGGTTGAATGCAGTTGGACAAATCTCCTTCAAGTCCATCACATAAAGGACCTGCTTCGACGGTTACTTGGAAAAACGGAACATCGATATGTTTCACTGCAGCTGTTGGTTTAGTAAAAATGGCCTCTGATAAGTCTTTTCCGACTTTATTTTGATCTACTTCAAAAGCGGCAACAAATTCGACATCAGATAACTGATAGCCTCCAATGACGTCATGCATAACACCAGAGAGCGTATCTTTCTTTTCCTTAGCCAACTCAACAAATTGAACGATACTTGACGCACATGATCCTACTCCTGCAATTGCTACACGAACTTTTGTCATTTTCATAACCCCTTTTTTATGAATTTATAGAGCCAATTTTCGCTTTTGACGAGATTGAAAAATACACCATTCCTGGTAACCTAATTCCTTTAGCGTTTGTTTCACTTTCAGCCAATCATCTGCCACGCGGGCGGGCTGATGAGCATCTGAGCCAAACGTGACTTCCACACCATAAAATTTGGCTCGCTCTAATAGATCCATTGATGGATACCAGCCGCCGCAGTCTTTTGTTTTGCCAGAGGTATTCACTTCAATCACAGAACCACTCTCCGCAATGACTTTTAGTGCATCATCGACAGCTTCTGTTTTGAGATGAGCAATTTCTGGATAAAAACCTTTTAAGGCGTCAATATGCCCTAAAACGTCGAACATTTGACTCTCAGCAGACATCTTAATCAACTGGTAATACGTCTCTTTTTCAATGATGGCTTGTTGCTCTGTGATTCGTTCCCAGCGTTTCCGGTTGAATAGATCGTATCCATTACTGACATGAACCGAGCCAATGATATAATCAAATGGATAATGTCGATACACGTCTCGGTAGAGGGCTTCGTGTTCTGGAAAATAATCAGATTCAACACCTAATAGCACGTGAATTTTCCCCTCATATTCCTTTTTCAATTGCAGGACTTCCTCTACATATGATTGAAATTCACTCTTCGCCATCGCTACCCATGGTTTAAAATGATCAGCCTCTTCACCAAAAAACGGGGAGTGATCCGATATTCCGATACATTCTAGACCTAGTTTGACAGCCTCATCGATATATTCTCTGATGTTTCCCTCCGCATGACCACAGCGCTGATGATGTGTGTGCAGATCAAATTTCATCAAAATGTTTACTCCTCTACATGGCAGTATAGCCGCCGTCAACCATTAAATTTTCTCCTGTGATAAAACTCGCTTCATCAGAGAGAAGAAAGATGACAGCAGATGCGATCTCTTCTGGATCAGCTGTTCGTTTTAACATGTGCATCCCTCCAATATCAGGGTGCTGATTTGCTTGATCTCTTGTCAATCCAAGTTCTTCCAAGTGAAATCGTTCGTTATTTTTGTTCCACACCGTACCGGGATTCACTGCATTCACACGAATACCTGCATCCGCCAAATCCATTGCCATGCATCGCGTCATATTCACAACGGCTGCTTTTGTCGCGTTGTATGTTAAATATTTCGGCTGGGCAATATGACCTGAAATGGAGGCAATATTTACAATGGATCCTTTTCCTATTTTCTCCATGTGAGGTGCCGCATGTTTGACACATAGGGCTTGCCCCATAATATTTAAGTCCATGATGCGCCGCCATTCTTCAACAGTAGCTTCAAGGCCACGCATGATAAAAACGGCTGCACAATTCACAAGCATGTCAATTTTCCCAAAATGATCGACTGTTCTTTCTACCATTGAGACAATGGCTGCCTCATCAGCAATATCAGCTTCTATAAACAACACATCATATCCAATTTCTTTGAGCCTTTTTTCTGCTGCTAATCCGTAATCTACATGGTGATCAGCAATGACGACTTGCGCCCCTTCTTGTGCTGCTCGTTCTGCGACCGCATATCCAATCCCCTGCGCCCCACCTGTCACAATCACTGTCTTTTCTTTCATCCCTCGCATGTAGCTGCCTCCTCTTACCACTGAAGTCTTTTACCGTCTCTTAGTAGCTCCCCTGTTGGTCCATCTCGGGGGAGCTGTGCCGCCCATACGATTCCTGATGCACCTTCCTGTACAGTTTTAACAGCCTCTGATGTCCCCATGTCCGTTTGTACCCAGCCAGGACAAACCGCATTCGCAAGAATAGAAAATGGCGCCCCCTCTAAAGCCGTGACTTTTGTCAGAACGTGCAAAGCCGCTTTTGACATCCTGTAGTAAGGACCGCTTTTTCCGTCACGCCTAACATCGTTTGAAGCGGAGATGGCGGAGAGCCTTCCCATGCCGCTAGATACATTGACGATTCGTCCATATCCAGCCTCTTTCATGTAAGGGAAAACCGCCTTGGTCATTCTGGCTGCGCCATACACATTGACATTCATCGTTTCTTGAAGTGTCGATACAGGAAGATCTAAAAAAGATGGAAAGGCGTCATCCATTATGTTGTCAAGAAAGACTCCCGCATTATTAATCAGCACATCCACTCTCCCGTACGAATCCTTCATAAATGCCGACAGACGTTCAACCGACTCTTCGTTTGTCACATCCAGCTGGTATGGCACAACCTGCTCATTTATATCAGAAGCAGCTAATTCAGCATTTTCAATCTGCCGTGCTGTTAAAATGACAAGCATGCCATCTTGCGCAAGCTGTCTGCACACTTCTTTTCCAATGCCTCTATTTCCACCAGTGACAACAGCAACCTTCAAATCCTCATCTCCTTTTGGAGATACCATTCTTCTTTCAGCTGGCTTGATGCGGATTCTAGTGCTTCCAAGGACCAATCAATATACCAGTTCAATAAGTGAGGTGTGTAAGTATGCAGAAGTGTTAAATACCGACCTGTCGGAATATATAAAAGTCTGATAAAACCAGATATAGAACGCCACTCGTTTTCAGATAAGTCATTGGCATATGCCTTTAAAAATTGAATCGTTTTCACAATGTCTAGTTGAAATGTTCCCCGCTTGATTCTCGTTAACAAAAAAGCAGATATGGCTGCATCATAAATTCGTGGTCTATAACCTGCTGTATCAAAATCAAGAACCATGGCGAGCTTCTTATGACGGATGAGCAGGTTGCCAGAATGAAAATCACCATGTGTGACAGCATGTGGTAATGCCTCATACAGACTAGGATTTAGCAGCGTGAGTACATTCATCAGCTCCTGTTCATACACTTTAAGCAAAGAAGCAGCCTTTTTAGAAGAAACGACTTTCTTTAATACACTTGCCGTCTTATCCAGTGTTTCGTCCGGTGAAGTTATCCAGTTTTTCAATTCACAGTTTGGGTTCACAGGCCCTTTCGGTAAGTTCTTTAATGAATGAAGTTGTCTTAATACCCGAATGGCTTCTTGTTCATCTGAACGATTTCCCATTTCATATGGCCTTCCTTCAAAATAGGGCCGCAACTGCCAAAAATGTTCTTTGAATAAAATGGTTTTACGACCGTTCTCTGCCTCTATCATTGGTTGAATCGGGAAACCATGATCAAGCAAAGCATCTGTTAAATCTTCTAAATATTGAAGCCACTTTGCATCATGATTTCTCGCACATTTTTTTAAGACAAAGCGGTTTTTAGCATCCTCTACAAGCCAGCCTTCATTGGGGCTTCTTCCGTTTAAAGGTGTTAAGCGGATTGGCTGTTCCGAAAACCAATATTTCAGGACATTATCAGCATCATCAGATTTCATCATGTCCTCACCCCTTTTTCTCAAGGTTTTTGATTTTCCTAAGTACCAGATCTGCTGCTTCCTGCTTGTCTATGCGCAGGCATTTCACACGTGATTCTTTTTTTAATTTATGAAAAAGCTTCTCGTTTTGATGGAGCACCTCTGGATACACATGAAAGGCATATGAGAAAAATTGGAGCGCATTCCCTATTCGCTCCTTATTTCCATTCCAAAGTTTTTCCCTTGTCATGAGCCGCTTGAACGTCCTTTTCATGAGACGGGGGAATGTCTTCCTTCTCTTCACATCAAGCCATATGATCGTATCAGCATATTCAGTCAAGATATGGTGAACAGATGAATATTGACCATCAATCACCCATTTCTTTTGTTTAACAACTTCATGGACGTTATCGATAAACAACTTCCGATCTGTTTTTTTCCAGTTCGCTTGCCAAAACAGGGCATCGAGCTCATAGTGAGGTAACATTAATTCCTGTTTCAAGTGATGGGCAAGGGTCGTTTTTCCAGATCCAGGTGGACCAACAATCCATATTCGCTGGCTAGCTCCTTCATTATTCAAGTGGTTCCCCCCTGTTACAGAACACGTTCATGCTTTTGAATGTCGTTTCTCACTTTTGTTAACAGATCTAATGATTCATCCCAATTGAGGTTTTCAGTTAATTCAAATACTGGTACTTCGCTTGAATGAATGGACACATCTTCACATAACAGATCTAGTGATTCCTCCGAAAAGCCATTTTTCTTTAACAACTGGCCAAAAAGTGTATGTGCGGGAGTCAGCCTTGTTTCAGGTGTACGAAAATAGTGAATCATTCCCGCCATTGCTTCTACAGGTCCTGGTGACAGGTGAATGCCATTAAATCGAGTACACACGTTCGTTAAACCAAACCGCTTTTGCTCCGACAGCAGCATGTGTTTAAAAGAACCTGCTTTTGCCTCTTTAGGGTCCGTTGCACCGATAAAATCTTCTCTTAACATCCTCATGGGCTTCTTTGAAAAACATTCCATGACGATAATAGACTTTGCAGGTGCAGTGAACCACTCAATTTGACAAGGGTGGAATGAATTGAGCAGAAGCATCTGTTCTCCATCCACCTCGGCCTTTATGGCGTATGTGCCCGCACCTAGCTTGTCCACCTTCATGTTCCGTGTAAGAAGCTCTAAACCATATGGCGTAAGCTCTTCGTACTTTTTTAAAAATTGATGGCCTCCATATATGAAATGTTCCTTCTGTTTAAACTCTGGATATTTAAAGAACAGCATCTTTTTTGCCGTATCTGACAATTCACTCAGACCGTTTTTAGAGATTTTGTTCAGCATCCCATATTGTTTTTCTATTATTTTCTTTTCTTTCAAATATAAGGATGATATAACACGCACTGCTCCTATTTCTATATCATGATTATCTAAGCGTAGGAAAAGTTCATCTAGTATTCGATCAAGCTGTACACCTTTGTGGATACTGGTTAATTCAGGCTTTAGCATCAATAGAAGATGATGTTGATTCAATTGTTGGTGTTTTTCAATTTCATATGGATGAATGGTCACTGCCATGGGTTCTTTTGTATGAATACATGCATGAACGGCATTAATGACTTTTTCTTTCATCCTTATTACCACATTGTCACGCCTTTAAAAATTAAATCTTTTGTCACATCGCCCATCGAATGAACCGCATTCATGACAATGTCTTCAATTCTCTTTCTATCCACTTCATTTCCATCCCACTGTTCAATACGGACGGCAATTTCATCAGGGTTGTGGAGCGGTGCTTCTTTTGAAGTAAAGATATGCACTTCTGTTGGCTTTTGAATGGTCTCAAAAATTTGATCTGCCAATCGTTGTGCGAGCACTCCATACAATTTCCCTGTATGATCAAGCGGATTTTTACCAGCCGGCGCTTCAATACTCATAGACCGCATTGGGGTGATCAGTCCATTTAATCGATTTCCTCTTCCAACAACACCTACATCGCCTGTATCTGCTACAGAACCAAGTGCTGTTAAGTACGGGCGACCATTGCGATCTGTTGCGTTTAGCATAAGATCAGGGGTAAGTCCTAACGTTTCATGAATATAGCGAGCAATTTGATCCTGACACTCTTTTTTACGGGCAAAATATTCCTCAAGACTATGAATATCTTTTGCTAGAAAAGGCATGTTTACTATGAGTTTGAAATCTTCATGACGTCTGCTTCCAAATATTTTCACATCCCAGCCGGTATCTGGGTTCACCTTTTTAAATTCTGGTCCATTCACATAACGCTCTGTATAGAGAACGAGTTTCTCAAGACGGCTTAACGGGGCATGAGCATGCAGTAAATTACAGTCATTTGAAACAAGCTTTGGATCCCCGATCTCGATCATATCTGTTTCAACCATCGGACGATATCTTGAATTTTTACGGCCTGCCCCTTGATGATCAACAATACGGCAGTCAATGACGAGATGTTCGTCAGCATCAAATCCGGTCGTCACCTCTGATAACACATCTTTGGCTGCATCGAAAAGAATCTTTTTAAGAGGAATCGGCTCATCACCGTATGCGTATGCCCCTTTTCCAGCAAACACAACTTGATACGGTTTGACCATTGTCCCTTTCCCATACGTGACATCAGCATCTCCACCAAGAAGCATCACTTTGTCAAACCAGTGGTGTGCTACTCTGCCGAAATGCTCCATGCAATATTGAGAATAATATTGAGAAGCTCTTTCTGCGATGGCGTCACACATCGTATCTGGATGCCCTACTCCTTTACGTTCTACAAGCTCATATGGAATTTGTTCGATATCCTGGCCATCACCTTTTAAAATATCAAGAATGGTTTTTTGAATTGTTTTCATTATCAATCGCCCGCTCTCTTTTAAAATATAAAAATATTGATCCTTTACCTTAAAACAACATGAAACATTTGGTAATATATATATATTCTGTATGAAAGAGGTGTCTATTTTGATCAATGAATCGATCCTACAACGCTTGCAAGATACAACCACTGATATTAAGAAGTTATTGAATCAACATCAAATTCCTGGCTGCTCTATTTGTATTTCTCATGAAGATAAGCACATTTGGTCGTGGCATGAGGGCCTAGCTGATATTGAAAGCGGCACCCCTGTTACAAAAGACACAACCTTTCGAATTGGTTCTGTGACTAAGCCTTTTACTGCAATGGTCATGATGAAAATACGAGAGGAAGGATTGATTCAACTCGATGAGCCTATTCATACTTACGAACCTTTACTTTCTTTCATAAAAAGTCACATATCTGAACCAATTCCACTCACTTTCCGAATGATTGCCTCTCATATCTCAGGCCTGCCCAAAACACTCGATAAAGCAACTCATCTGCGAGATATGACATTAGCTCAGTGCATGGAAATACTGACTATTTTTACACCGCCTTGGTCTATCATCAATTATTCCAGTCTTGGCTATTCAATCTTAAGTAAAGTACTAGAAAAAGTGAGTCAACAGCCATTTAGAGAATTAGTACATACCCACATACTAGAACCGCTCGATTTGCAGCAAACTGGATTTATTGAAACTGCATCGACAGCCAAAGGGTATACCCTTTCTTCCTCTGGTCTTTCCGGCATATCTTATCCAAGTGCTGAAACACCATCTTGGGAGGACGGTTCAAGCGGACTATTCTCTACAGCAGACGATTTGATTCGATTCATTCAAGCTCAATACGACGGAAACCGTCTGCTTCATCAGCATTCGCTAAAAGAAATGCAAAGCCCCGTTATGGTTGAAGAAGATTTCACTAGAGGTGTTGGTCTTTCATGGTTTTTGAGACCTTTTAACGGATTCACCTTAGCTGAACATAGCGGAGAAATTAAAGGCTTCACCTCCTATATTGGCTTCATTCCAAAGCGTAAATTAGGTGTTTGCATTCTCTTAAACTCTGACGAAAGGCTCGCTCGGCCGATTGCCGACATGCTCTTTCAAATCATTCTGCCAGCAGATCACGAACAGATGAAAAAGCGTGAAGACCGGCTCAAACGAATGTTTAGACAATCGTCTCTTTAAATGGAACTCACTTTTTTGTTTAATAAATCTGGAATCGCGTCCTGGAGATACCTCGGATCACCCTCTAAATAAAAACATGGCATATTGAATAAATGATGGATCAGCTCAGATGCCTTTTGTTCCAGAAAGGTATCTGACACATGCCGAAGGCCGAGCCAGCCTTTTAAATAGTCAGGATCTTCTGGTTCTCTTATATTGGCGACCATGATATCTTTTGCTCTCTGATCATCTTTTTTTACTGGTACAAGCCTGATCTCACCTGATCCTATTTTGAGTGAAGGGAAAATCACCATATTTACTTTCGTAGAGCTCCGAATCGTTGTTCCTGTCATGTCAGCAGCTTCTTTTGGTGTAATTTCAAACTTACAGCCGCTCGCCCATTTTTCTTTTGCCTCTTCCTCTGTTGATATGGTTTCATCCCATATTCTTTTATCTTGAGACCGGCTGAATTTTTTGTTTTTCAGTTCCTGTATATTTGTTGTGGCTTGGACGGTTCCTACTCCAAGCGCCAAGCACATCGGCCATCCATACACAGTAAGTTCCTGATCTTCAAGCACTGAAATGGAACGATCGTTTGTGATGAAATCTGCTCCTCCATGATGCAAAAACTGCCACATAGTGGTTGACTTCCCGGCACCTTTATCGCCAATAATGAGCGCTCCTTTTTGGCCATCTTCAAAAGAGACAGCCGCTGCATGCGTAAAGCATCCACCTTGGTTTTCTAATGTTCTAAGGGCAATTTCTCGAACGATTCGCAGTGGACAGCGTATCGCAGATTCATTATTGTTTTTTCCAATCACAGCGTAACGCCCTTTAAAGACCGCCACACTGTGCGGCTCGTCACCTTCATGCGAGGCAAACAATACTTGATCGTCTAATTTCAATCGTTTGTAAGTAAACTTCCTTTTTGCTGTAATCGTTTCACCCTTTTGAAAGCACGCATTGCGAACGGACTGTTCAAGCTCAGGATCAATGATGAACCGTATATCAATTTGTGAAGGCATATCCCCCACATGGCTGTCTGATTCTTTCGGGATATAATGTTTGATATCTTCAATTGCCAGCGATTCGGTTGATAAAATGTGAAAATGAATACCTGCAAACACAAATGATTTTTCATAAGGAAAATCGTTCTTTGGCTTTTCAAAAAGCGCTTTTATCTCCATATAGAATCCTCCTCTTCATTTTGCTACTGCCTTTCAGGGAACAGCTGTACGACAGGCTCCTCTTCAAGCTCATCACGATTATCCAAGCTGAAAAAACGCTCAACAAAAGATTTTTTCCACATTTTCGAAGAACCAAAATCATTTTCTCCATAGGCTTCTAAGAACGATTGGTCACTCATGTCTAACTGCTGCAATTGATCGATATAGTTCGTTTGATACAATAAATCTACAAACGTAAACGTGTAAAAAAGTGCTTTCTCGGCCCCTAATTCCTTCGCTCTTGCTTGCAAAGCATGCCAATCAAGTTGGTTTTGCTCTTCAGCAAACTTGACGTACTCCCTTACATCGCAAAACTTAATCAAATTGAGATCTGCATGTAAATAGACATACTGCACATTTGTTGCTTCCTTGTATAAATGGAAAGCAAGATGAATGAGAAAATCTAAAGGTTCAAGCATATAAGTATCCGTTTGCAAAAATGACTTTTCATTAGCAGCATCTAGCAAGGCATTTGTCGCGTCGTAGTTTTTTTTCAGCTCAACATCGTATGAAAAATCAACACGGTGAACCTTTAAAAAGTCTTCTCCGCTCCGTTTAATATGCGAATAAAGATTCCCAGCATTCATTCTCCACATCATTTCTTCTTCTCGGGAAATCGGTATTTCTTGATCGGTTGCCCAGTCATATTTACCGATGATAAACCCTTCCTCCTTGAGCAATGAAGAAGCTCTTTTTCGATCATCTGGATGAATTAAGAAATCAATGTCTGACATCATTCGGAGTCCATAATCTTTGTAAACAAGAGGCGTTAAAATGGCTCCTTTGAGAGGGACTGCTTTCAGCTTTGCTTTTCGAAATGTTTGTAAAAGACGCTTTAATTCCTTGAATCTCTCCATATTTTTTTGGCGATTCCCGATATAATGATAATGAAGTAAAAATTTGTAGGTTGTCGTGATTTTTTTTTCATCATCAAGGCGAATCAAATGAGGCGTCATCAGTTGAAGTACCTTATGTCTTGATGCAAGTCCAATCAATTTAGGTACATCGATGCCGTCTTTTAATACATCTCTCATCAACTCTTCTTCTTTTTCATTTAATTGAATACGTGAGCCAAGTAATAGTAGCCTCTCTTCATTTGAGAGAGTGGATTGATCCAAAACAGCCCGCATGTGGATTACTCCTTCCCGTATAGTGATTTAAATCTAGTGATAAATCGAGAGCGTTTCCCTTTTCGATTGACTGGTATGTCCAAATCATCCGTTAGTCTATGAAACCATTGAGCTGCCTCATATGCTTTTTCACTGTCATATTCAATTTCTAATTCATGATCTGTGATGCCAAGATAGCTGCTTTGATCCAAATCCACTTTGATGCCTGTCTCGATATAAAAGGTAGTTCGTTCAGTAACCAATAGTCCTAACAACTCTGGCTGTTCAGTCATTGTAAAAGGTAAAGACGTTACGATGTTCTGTACATCTAGTTTTTGCGGTAGATCCTCAATAGGAAATGACTTTTCTTCTCTTACTCTTTTATAACCAGACGTTTGACTGGGACATTTGATCTCAAGTGTTCGTTTGCCGCTGGTTTGACGGATCCGTACGGTATAGCCATATCGTTTTAATAAAAAATCTGAGGTGTCGTAATAGTAATTGAAGTTCATTAAATAAGTGGGTTGATGATTTTGACTTAACATGTTGTAGATGTGTTGAAAATCTGTTTGTGACAACAAATATTTATACTCCTGCTCAACCATGACTCACCTCCAAAACGTCTTACACGACCATATCGGATTGTTCAAGAAGCTCTTGAATGAGAAAGGTTCCTTTCTCTAAAGAAGTAAATGCCTGTTTTAATGAATAACAAGGGATCTTTTCCGCTAGATGTTCAAGAAATGGTTCTAGCGCTTCGGGTGTCGGTAAAGTGAAATATGGTAAGAGGAACTCATTATGTCTTCCAGGATTGATGACTGCGTGCTCCTTTAGACGTTCCGCTGCTTCATGTGGACTGATTTTCGAAAGTGCGGCACCCGTTTGCCCATGAGGTAAAAACTCAGGAAACACCATGACATCGATTTTCCCCATTGTTTTGACTTCACGTGAAAACCATTTTTCTAATTCCTCCGGATAGACAAAATGATAGTTCTTATCATCTTCATTAAATGGGTGACTCGATGTTTGAAGCCTATATGGTGAACCAAGCTTTTCAATGGCTTCAAAAGAATCTTTCCGAATACTCATAGATCTCGGCCAACCAGTTCCTTTGTACTCGTTGTTCGTATATGAAATCCCTATATCATCGTTTGTGATGTACGTTGCATCGGTTAATGATAACAAGGATAAAATGGTGGATGTTTTGCCCGCTCTTGATCCGCCTACTAGTGCAATCCCTTTTTGATTCATCTCCATCATGCCGCCATGCAAATAGACAAGTCCATCCTGATAACACAAAAGGCGAAGCAATACTCTTATTAAACGCAGTGCGTGTTGTGCTGTCCATCTGACATCTTTTGGTTCATCTATTACAACGACTTTCTTCTCTCCGTGATACAGGTAGCGGCAGCGAGGTTCCATCTTGGTTTGATAAAAGACTTCTTCAAGTGGCACTTCTGTTTGAATGTCTTGTGCATATTTGCTGGTTAAAATCGTCCAAACGTCTCCTTCAAGTCTGTCTGTTATTTTGCTGCACTCAACATAGGGATGTACTTTACTGATGACTAAATTCTGAACTGATTCATCTGCCCCTAATACCACACGAACATTATTTTTTTGATAGCTTACATATGACAATGAATGCCACCCCTTATGATAGATTGATAAAAACAATTGCAATTTTCTCCTTAATCCACCAAAATATAACATATATTAATCTTTTAGAAAGGAGCCACGACATGAATGAACTGACACGAACAGAAGTTGAAGAAAAAATTGTCCAACTTGTGATGAATAAGTTGTCGCTCACTGAGCAGCCAGGCCTTGATGATAGTTTAAAAGCTTTAGGATTAAATTCTGTCCAAATTGTCTCTTTTGTTATTTCATTAGAGGACACCTTTCACATTGCGTTTGAAGACGAAGAATTACACCCTGACCACTTCCGCACCTTAGATCGACTCTTTACTTTGGTCAAAACCAAACTGACTAAGACGCTGTGATGACCTGCGCCATAAATAAAGAGCGGTAATGCGAGGAGGCTTCCATCAGCTCCTCATGAGTACCGCAGCTTTGAACGGCACCGTCTTCAAGTACATAGATCATATCTGCATTTTGTATGGTCGATAATCTGTGTGCAATCACAAGCAATGTGCTTCCTCCTTTTGCATCGTCTATCCCTTTTTGAACCTGCCTTTCTGTCTGCCGGTCAAGGGCCGATGTCGCCTCATCTAATATCAGAAAATCAGCCTGTTTTAAAAGCGCTCTAGCGATAGCTAAACGCTGGCGCTGTCCCCCTGACAAGGAGATTCCCCTCTCTCCAATGACTGTATCAAATCCTTTTTCAAGTCCTTTAATGAAGGGAAGAATTTGTGCAATCTCACAAACCTGTTCAAGTTGTTCTTCAGTAATATCAGTTAACCCCATGATGAGATTGAGGCGTATGGTGTCTGGGAAGAAATAGGGTTCTTGCGGGACAACGGCTACCCGTTTTAAGAAATGAGATGGCTCTATCTCTGATCGTTCAACGCCATTTACTAAAATGTTTCCGCTATCCGGTTGATAAAGTCCCAGTGCCAGCTTTGAGATAGTCGATTTCCCGCTGCCGCTCGCTCCAACAATGGCCACTTTTTTTCCTTTTTGAATATGAAGATTCAAGTCGTTTAAAGCCCCTTTAGATGTTTGTTCATAAGAAAAACAAACATCTTCAAACACCACATCTTCCACAGAATGTATTCGCTTCGTTCCTTTTTCTTCGTTTTCTATTTGCAGTACTTCTGCAATTCGATGAACAGATGCACGCTGCTGGAAAAATTCAAATACATACTGGAATAACTCCTGATAACTTTTCATTAATTGAGAAGCATATTGGTAAATGACGACAAACAAGCCGATTGACATGTTTCCTGCTGCTACTTGATATGTGCCAAACACAAGCACAGATAGTATTCCAAACCATTTCAATGGTTCTGTTAAAAATAGAAGCTTATTTTGAAACTTACCTTCTTTTATGACACGATCCATCATGTTGTTAAATAGCTTTTCATACAAACCGATTTCCCATTTACGTCGATCAAATGCAACCACTTCTCTTGTAGAAGAAATTCCTTCTTCGACATGCACGAATAGATCTGACTTTCTCTCTTGCACTTCTTTTGCGATGTTTGTTGCCGTTTCCGCCATTTTTTTACCGACAATGAAATAACACGTACTTGCAAAAAGAAGCAAGAAAAATAATACAGGACTCACAGATAGTAAAATGATCGATAAAACAACGGCCATAAAAATAGTTTGTACAATCTTTGGTATATGTAAAGCAGCTGTGACAGCGACTGTCTTTACATCTTGGTTAAGCTTGTGTAGATAATAACTGACTGGATGAATTTTATATGATCTCATCGATACTTGCTGAAGCTGATCTAATATCTTTCTCTGTAATGAATGGTGGATGGTAAGGTAGTTTTTGTGCATCACATATGGGCTGGCGACAAACATGACAACATAGACAAGAAAAATGATGGCAAACAGCATCAAGATATGGGGGAAATGTTGATTTCCGCTATTCAAAAGAACATCGTCAATGAGCCACTTTTGCAGCCCAATCATGGCTAAATTAGCTGCTGCTTCAATCAAAACGAGTAAAAGAGCGAGGATGAGCATCCATTTTTGCTTTGTGATCAAAAGAAACAGCCAATTTTTCCTCATGTTACACCTGCCTCCTTTTCTGAGCGGTCAGACGCCAATTGATAAAAATGTCCCTTTTTTCTCATCAATTCATTAAAATGTCCAGTTTCTAACATACGACCGTCCTCTATCAAAATAATTCTGTCAAAATGTCTTACAGTAGATAAACGATGAGCGACTGCAATGACAGTAGATTCCTTAAATGTTTGATGTAATGCCTGCTGGACTTTTTGCTCGCTGACACTATCAAGAGATGCTGTTGCTTCATCGAGTAACACAACACTTGGATTCTTAGCAAATAGCCGGGCAATGGCGATCTTTTGCTTTTGACCACCAGATAGTTTTAATCCTCTTTCCCCAAGTATGGTGTCGTATCCGTTTTCTAGTTCTCTTATAAATGAGTCGCAATCAGCTTTTTTAGCGGCTTCAATGATCTGTTGATCTGAAAGACTTGTATCTCCAAAACGAATATTGTCCTTTACACTCATATTAAATAAAAACGTTTCTTGAAAAACAAACCCCATCGCACCTCTTATTTGACTAGTAGGTAAACAGCGCAAATCAACTCCATCAAGTGTAATCATCCCAGATGAGGGGTCATAAAAGCGTCCAATTAATTTAAGAAGCGATGTTTTCCCTCCACCGCTCGTACCGACAAGCGCCACTTTTTCACCACGCCGAATATGTAGATTCATCCCTTTTAATAAAGGAGGATGATTGGGATAATGAAAATCAACGTCATGAAACACGATATCGCCTTCGACTTGATCAAGCAGCATAGGCTGACGAGGCTCTCTAATATCGGGTGTTTTTTTCATAAAATGATATAAAGGTTCAATTTGAAAGGTTAAGATTCGTTGTTCTGTTAGAAGTGTGACAATAGAAGTAAGCATATGCATTGCTGAAAAATAATATAGTATATATGCCACAAAACCGCCTGTCGTCAGCTGGCCATTATTTACAAGGTAGATGCCGAGAGCAAATGTAGCTAGAGCACCAATATAATAAGTGAGCCTGCGGTTGCTTCCTCGTAAGTAAGCGAAAAAAACATTTTTTTCATGATCTTGGCGGACCTGTTCATGCAGCTTTTGAATCCGCTCCATGTCCCAATTCATATAACCTAAAATTCTAAGCTCTTCCATTGAAGCAAGACTTTCGTATAATTTTGTTTGCAACGCGCGAAAACCTTCTGCACTTTGTCTTCCGTAGATCGTTGCCTTTTTTTCAAGCCAAGGTCCAAAGATATAGTAGAGAATAAAACTTGGAATGATGATGAGAGTGAGTAAGATAGAAATTTGTATCATAAAGTATAGTGAGATGGCGATAAATAGTGTCTGATTGATAAATTGTGGGAAGTATCGTCTGTAAATTTCTTGTACAGCTCGTGTTTGTGTGTTAACAAAGGAGAGTGTTTCACTAACAGAATGTTGTTCGTAGTATGAGAAACCGAGTTGACGGATTTGCTGGAAGGCAGCAAATTGTGAATCTCTTGAGGCTTGTTCGATTAATTTTCTTTGCCATAAATTTCGTGCAGCTGTCAGGATAATACCAAGTGCTATCAAGCCAGTCAGGCCTAACAATAATCCATTCATTTTAGAAAAGTCTTTTGCTGGCAAAATCGTTTCAATAAAATATTGAATAAATTTAGGTATAATGAGTTCGCTCAAGGTAATAACGAATCCACTCATAATGACTAGAATCACTTTACCTGTATAAGGCTTTAAAAATGAGAGTGTCCATAAATATACACGCCATAGCTGCTTTGAATCTTTGTCGATTTGTTTCAATCCATCACCAGCCTTTTGCTCTTTTTCAACAAAAAACGGAATTTTTTTACAACTTTTTCGATCCTTGTTAGGATTATATAAAATGTTTCTACTCATGACAATGTGTAATTTGTATCATTATAACAGAAAAGGCAGTGACTTCCATCACCGCCTAATCGTCCTATATTTCACTGTTATCTAGTGATACGCGTATACCAATGAGGTTCTATTTGACGAAAATAATCGTGATCTTTTAATACATTTTCTAGTCTTTCAATCATCTCATCCATTTGACCTGGATCAAATTTAATGACCCACATAATCGATGAAAAGATGCTCATTGCGACATATACAGAGTAAAGCTGCCAAAAATCAGCTGGTATTTCACCATCAAAATACCCATTTATTTGACCAGCCGCAAAGGCTTCACTTGTTTCTCTACTGAAAAGAGCTACTTTATAAAAATCATGAATGGGGTCTCCCCAATCAAAATTATTAAAATCAATAACGCCTGCATATTTATCATTCTTTATAATAATATTCCCTAAATGAAAGTCATCGTGCTGAAATTGGTTAGGCCTTCCCTTCACCTTATCTATGTGCTGTGCGATAAACTGCGCAACTTTTTCATCCCCTTCTATGGAGATACCGCTCTCCCGATAAGCAGTTAAATATCGATGATGCTTTTTCACAACACGCTCTTCCCAAGGTTCGATATGTGATGGCGCTGGATATGTATGCATGTTTCGTAAATCCCGTCCTGCACTTACCCCGATCGCATACTGCTGTTCTTCTGTTAACTGACTCATGATTTCTTTTGCTTCTTGACCTTCTACAAACGATAAAATATAGTACACTTGCTGTGTTTCATCTAGAACACCCATTTTCACTGGATCAGCACACTGAACACCGTGACGTCTTAATTGGGAAAGGAGCTCAAATTGCGTCTTTATTTTGTCATATTGATCTTGATCTGTGAATCGAAGGACATACTTTTCACCTGATGACATCGTCACGACCCATTTTTCATCTCGAGAATAGCCTTTATCAATCTGGTCTATGGAGATCGCTTTTTTTAATAAGGGAATGTGCTGTACAAGGTCTGTTTTATTCATGGATTGATCCATCCTTCCCAGTCTCTTTTCTTCTCACTCTACCAAATTTTTCATTTGAAGAGAATGATCAACAATTCCTATTTATATCGAAACTGCTTTACAATGTTTTTCCATTCTAATATAGTTAATTTATGTAAAGAATAGAAAATTTGTAAAGAGGAGCGTTGCAGATGAATGAAACGACGGATGCCCTTTCACTATCAAGTCAAGTAAAGGATTTGGTCCTGCGTTCTTTGGACGATGATAGCAAGGTTTCTATTGGTGCAGATGAAGAGTTAACAAATCACGGTCTCGATTCAATTAAAGCAGTTTCACTCATTTTGGAATTAGAAGAGGTTTTTGATATTCAATTTGCAGATGAGGAACTATTGACCGAGCACTTTTCGACAATCAATAAAATTGTTCATCAGCTGCAAAACAAGTTAGCTGATTAATCTTTAGACATGAAAAAAAGGCATCTCTTTTAAAAGACATGCCTTTTTTTGTTTAAGCAGAAGGTACATCACCCGTTGGACTAATAAGCGAGAGGGCATAATCTTCTGTAAAGATTCTTTTCGATAAATTGTTCACGCCGTCTAATGAGACGCGATTGATTTCATCAATAATTTCATCAAGCGTACGATGTTTACCAAGGAGTAATTCATTTTTACCATTTCGGCTCATCTTGCTGTTTGTACTTTCAAGACTAAGCATGAGGTTGCCTTTCATTTGCTCCTTAGAGTTTTCAAGTTCTTTCTGCGTAATTCCCTCACGTTTTAAGACGTCTAATGTTTGTAAGATGGTTTCAGATAGCAGATTCAGCTGTTTCGCTCCAGTTCCACCATAGATCGTCAGCATTCCGTTATCTGCAAATGAACTATGATAGCTGAATACAGAATACGCAAGTCCTTTATCTTCTCTTACGTCTTGGAACAATCGGCTGCTCATGCTACCGCCTAGAACATTATTTAAGACGATTAAGTCATAGATGCCCTGATCTCCAGCAGGAAGTCCGTTAAAGCCCATGCAAAGATGCGCCTGTTCTGTTTCCTTTTTGCGTGTCAGTTTGTCATAGTGGAATTGCGGTGCTTCGACAGGCTGCTTTTTCCCCTTTCCTTCATACGAGCCAAATAATGTTTCGACCTCACGAATGAAGGTGTCATCGACGTTCCCTGCTACAGAGATGACGACGCGATCCGGCGTATAGAATTCGTCCATATATTTTCTAAGGGAATCACCGTTAAAAGTAGAGAGTGTTTCCTCTGTCCCTAAAATCGGATAACCTAATGAATGATCACCGTAAATGGCTTTGCTTAACAAATCATGAACGATGTCATCAGGAGTATCTTCATACATTTTAATTTCTTCATAGACCACATTTTTTTCTTTCTTCAGCTCTTCTTCGTCAAAAGCAGAGTTGAAAAACATGTCACTCAACACATCGAGGGCATACCCAGCATGTGAATCAAGTACCTTTGCATAATAGCAAGTATATTCTTTTGACGTAAAGGCATTCACTTGACCACCAATGCGGTCAAAGGATTCTGCGATATCACGTGCAGATCTCGTCTTTGTTCCTTTAAAGAACATATGCTCTAAAAAGTGTGAGATCCCATTTACTTCTGGTGTCTCATGTCTAGAACCTGTTCCAATCCAGACGCCAATTGCGACAGACCTTACAGTGGGATTGTTTTCAAGTACAATTCTTACTCCGTTTTGGCATGTATACGTTTTGACCAAGTTTTGCTCCTCCTATTCAACAAACAGATCGCATCACGGGTGTCTTTTTTCACTTAGGAGGTCAGAAACCGTTCCTAATTCATATCCTCTTTCTTTGATTTGAGTGATAAGTGCGTCAAGACTTCTCGCTGTTGCGTCTGTTGGATGCATTAATATCATCGCCCCATTGTGAATTTTCCCAAGCACTCGTTTTTGTAATATAGCTGGTGATGGTTTTTGCCAGTCGATCGTGTCTACTGTCCACATAATGGTTTCCATTCCTTCTTGTTTCGCAAGCTTTACTGTTTCTTCTTTAAAGCTGCCACTTGGAGGCGCAAACCATATCGGTTTTTTCCCAAGGGATTCTTCAATTTGGCGATTTGTTTTAATCATCTGCTCTAATGCTCGTTCTCTTGTCAGTGTGCGCATATCCGGGTGATTGTATGAATGATTTCCAATTTCATGACCATCTGCCACGATTTTTTTAGCAAGGTCTGGACTGTTTTTCACCCATTTGCCTTCTAAGAAAAAGGTTGCCTTCACTTGATGCTTTTCTAGTGTATTCAACATTTTTGTTAAATGCTCGTCGCCCCAAGCTACATTGATCAGGAATGCATTCATCTTTTTGTCTGGATGTCCCTTATAGATAGGTTCAGCACCAAGTTCATGTAAATGGACAGATGGTTTTGTTTCTTTAAAAACAAGCAGCTTTTCATCGAAAGAGCCCTGTTTTTTCATTTTTTCGTAAGAAGCATCGATATCGACTGTCTGTCCATTTAAACCAGGCATCTTTTTCCACACTTTATCAATCTTAGCATTTTGCGGCTTCTCTTCATAGTCAGAAGACTTCGATTCGATCTCTTGATACAGAATATCTTTTGAAACAGATGCTACCTCGGCGTGCTCTTTCATTGAATTCATATATGTAACAGCAGCCGGCTGCTTCATCGTTTGATATGACACGAGCAGTAAAAATACAAACACAAAGAATGGTATCGTTTTTTTCAATGGTTGTCCCTCCCCTTTACCACAAATTATGATAGGGAGAAACAAGCTAGAACTATTGTTACGCGCAAGAAAAGAAAGAAGCCTGGCACGGATACCTGGCTTCTAACACATTTTATTTGTTCTCATTAAGACTGCTTTTCTTCTTTTTCCTTTTCTTCACGTAAAACAGCTTTACGAGAAAGGTTTACACGGCCTTGTTTATCGATCTCAGTGACTTTGACGAGTAGTTCGTCACCAATCTTCACGACATCTTCTACTTTGCCAACACGTTCAAGTGCAAGCTCAGAAATATGAACAAGTCCATCTTTGCCGCTGAAGATTTCAAGGAAGGCACCGAATTTTTCAATTCGTTTTACTTTACCTAAGTAAAGTTGGCCAACTTCAACTTCTCTGACAAGATCTTCAATGATTTTCTTCGCTTTTTGGTTCATGTCTTCTTCAGTAGAAGAGATAAAGATTGTACCGTCTTGTTCAATATCAATTTTCACACCGGTATCTTCAATGATTTTATTGATTTGTTTACCGCTTGGTCCAATGACATCGCGAATTTTATCTGGATTGATTGTCATCGTTAAGATTTTTGGTGCATAACGTGACAATTCTCCTCTAGAAGCTGGAATCGTTGACAGCATGCTATCTAAAATTTCCATTCTTCCTTTTTTCGCTTGTTGAAGTGCTTCTTCTAAAATGTCTTTTGATAGACCATCGATTTTAATGTCCATTTGAAGCGCTGTTACACCTTTAGATGTACCTGCTACTTTAAAGTCCATATCTCCAAGTGCATCTTCCATTCCTTGAATGTCTGTCAGCACTGTGTAGTATTCACCAGATTTAACAAGTCCCATTGCAATCCCTGCAACTGGTGCTTTAATTGGAACACCTGCATCCATCATCGCAAGTGTGCTCGCACAAATACTTGCTTGTGAAGTAGAACCGTTTGATTCTAACACCTCAGACACAAGACGAACCGTATAAGGGAAATCTTTTTCAGATGGAATGACTGGCTCTAATGCACGTTCGCCTAGCGCACCATGTCCAATCTCACGACGGCCTGGACCACGCATTGGGCCGGTCTCACCAACACTGAATTGCGGGAAGTTATAATGGTGCATGAATCGCTTAGACTCTTCAACACCAAGACCATCAAGAATCTGTACATCACCAAGTGCACCTAATGTACAAATACTGAGTGCCTGTGTTTGGCCTCTTGTAAACAATCCTGAACCGTGCGTTCTTGGTAGAAGTCCTACTTCTGAAGAAAGTGGACGGATTTGATCGACGCCGCGTCCATCTGGACGTACTTTCTCTTCAGTAATAAGGCGGCGAACTTCGTTTTTCACAAGCTTATTTAAGACATCCTTCGCTTGTTTAATCGTTGCTTCGTCACGCTCTTCTTCTTCAAATTTTTGAACGACAGCTTTTTTCACAGCACTGATGGCATCTTCACGAGCATGCTTCTCATGTACTTGAATCGCTTTCAGTAGATCCGCTTCAGCAAGTTGTTTTACTTCCTCTGCTAATGCTTGATCGACTTCATATAAAGGAATATCGATTTTTTCTTTACCGACAGCTTTCACAATTTCTTCTTGGAATTCGATTAAGCGTTTGATCTCTTGATGGCCGTACATGATGGCTTCAAGCATCGTTTCTTCTGGTACTTCATCAGCACCAGCTTCTACCATGTTAATTGCATCTTTTGTTCCAGCTACAACAAGGTTGATATCGCTTTGTTCAAGCTGCTCAACATTTGGGTTGATGATGAGCTTTCCATCTACTCGTCCTACTGTCACGCCAGCGATTGGTCCCTCAAATGGAATGTCAGACACACATAAAGCTAAAGATGAGCCAAACATTGCAGCCATTTCAGATGAACAATCTTGATCCACACTCATGACAATACTAATGACTTGTACTTCATTTCTAAATCCGTCTGCAAATAGTGGACGGATCGGTCTGTCAATTAAGCGGCTCGCAAGGATTGCTTTTTCACTTGGGCGGCCTTCTCTTTTAATGAAACCACCAGGAATTTTACCAACTGCATATAATCTTTCTTCGTAGTTTACAGTGAGCGGGAAAAAATCAAGTGGTTTTGGTTCTTTAGAAGCTGTTGCTGAGCTAAGCACAGCCGTATCTCCGTAGCGTACGAGAACCGCTCCGTTTGCTTGCTTTGCAAGCTGGCCAGTTTCAACTGTCAGTTGACGTCCAGCCCAGTCTATGGTGAAGACTTGTTTCTCTTGTCCCATTCTGAGATAAACTCCTCTCTTGTCGTAAAGTTTTTAGGTTATTTCTTATTATGAACAAAATGATTTTCACATATCAATGTGAAAGCTGTATGTAGAAGGGTTTTTGCCATTCTTTCAACATTTTAACCATAAAATATTAGTGATTATACGATAAAAAAGCGGGAATCCTCCCGCTTTTTACGATTATCGACGTAAGCCTAGTTTGTTAATTAACTCACGGTAACGAGTTACGTCTTTATTACGTAGATACGTAAGAAGATTACGACGTCTACCTACCATTTTCAAAAGACCGCGACGTGAGTGGTGATCTTTCTTATGAGTACGTAAATGCTCGTTCAAGTTGTTAATTGATTCTGTTAGGACAGCGATCTGAACTTCTGGAGATCCAGTATCAGATTCGTGTGTTTTGAACTCATTAATTAATTGAGTTTTACGCTCTTGAGTAATAGCCATCCTGTTTCACCTCCAAATCATGTTAGCCCCATCTACCTCGCAACCGTCGGTGAAGTCGGCCTGCCAAGTAAGTGGTTTTAAAGCTACAGGAATTATCATACTAAAAATATGCCGATTTTGCAAATGATAGAGCGGTTTTTCTGCGATTTTTTTGTTTAATGAAGATGATCTTGAAAAAACTGAATCGCTTCTTCTTTATCTTGACTAATTTGAGCCGTTAATTCTTGGATACCGTTAAATTTTTGTTCACTGCGAATCCGTTTGTACCACTGTAATTTAATCGGTTCACCATAAATTTCTTCGTTAAAATCAAAAAGGTTCACTTCAATCGCAGGCTGATCAGGACGTTTTTCATAAAATGTTGGTTTGTAGCCAACGTTACAAACACCGTCATACACCTTGCCTTTCACTTCCGCTCTCACTGCATATACGCCTGTTGGCGGGATGATGTATTCAGCAGATAAACCAACATTGGCGGTTGGAAAGCCAATCGTGCGTCCTCGTTTATCTCCATGAATGACAATGCCGCGCAGCTGATACGGTTTCCCTAAAAGCTCACTCACATATTCAACGTCTCCATTTTTCAATGCGGAACGTATAAGGGTCGAGCTGACTTTCCGGTCTTGGTTGGAAAGCTTAGGTACAATGGTCGCAGCAATCCGCCCTTTCCCGTATTCGTCAAACGTTTCCATTGTGCCTGCGCCAAACCGGCCGAAGGTAAAATCGAAACCAGCGACTGCATGCTTCACATTCAGTTCGTCCAAATATTGATCGACAAACTCTTGAGGAGACAGCGCTGCAAAGCTTTCGCTGAATTGCACAATGTATAAGTAGTCAGCACCTAATTGTTCGATAAAATCAATCTTATCCTCAAGCGGTGTGATTAAGTCTTTTGGTTCACGTGCTTTTTGCAGAACATGTGATGGATGCGGATGAAAAGTCATGACAGCTAGAGCTAAACCCTCTTTTTCCGCAATGTTTTTCGCTGCATCAATCACTTTTTGGTGTCCGAGGTGAACACCGTCAAAATACCCTAAAGCCATCACAGACGGGACTTGATCCTTTTGATTCAATGTATGTGGGTGTGAAATATGTATAGTCTTCACGAGATGGTCACCTTTTCTTTAAGATTGCTTGTCCTGTGATAAAATCTTCGCCGGCTTCATCAGGTTCTGTTTGGTCGGGTGCTTCATATAAATCGCCATACAACGGCCTGAAGGAGCAAAGACAGCGACACGATCTTCCTCTGCAAAATGAGCAAATTCATCAGGCATAGGTAGGACTGCACCGTTTTCCACTTTACTTGCTAATGTATCATTTATCTCCCATTTCGGCAAATGATTGAGCGCACGCTCGATCGGCACAAGATGTTCCTCAACCATTCCTTCTTCGCTGATCTCCCGCAACTCATCAAGAGTGATACATTCATCTAACGTAAAGTCACCAGATCCTATGCGAATGAGGTGAGACATGTGGGCTGGAAACCCAAGTTTTTTTCCAATATCGACGGCTAACGTTCTCACATATGTGCCTTTTGAACACAGGACGGTGAATCTAAAGGATACCTTTCCATTTTCAAATGTGACAGGTGTTGTCCGCTCGATACGATGAATGGTAATTTCACGGCTTGGACGTTCAATTTCAATGCCTTGCCTTGCATATTCATAGAGCTTTTTTCCGCCAATTTTGACAGCAGAAAACATGGGGGGGATCTGTTCAATGGTTCCTTCAAATTGTGTCAACACAGCATCAATGTCATCTTCTGACATCGGTACCGGCACCTTTTTTTCTTCTACTACTTCACCTGTTTGGTCTTCTGTCGTTGTAGAAAATCCAATGGTGATTTCCGCATCATACGTTTTCGATTTATCTGTTAAGTACTCCACAATTTTTGTCGCTCGTCCAATACAAATAGGCAGAACACCTGAAACCTCTGGATCGAGTGTCCCTGTATGTCCCACTTTTTTTGTGTGTAAAATCTTTCTCACTTTAAACACACAGTCGTGAGAGGTCATGCCTCTTTCTTTATGTAATAAAAGAACACCGTTTTGCACCTGCGTTCTCTCCTTTCATAAACGATGAAAAAGGACAGACGATCATCGCCTATCCTTATTTCAACGTCTTATTCGTGATCTTTTGTGTTTAGTTCAGCAATCAGGCTTTCAATTCGGTTACCGTAATCTACAGACTCATCGAATTCAAAGTGAAGCTCTGGTGTTTTGCGAAGTCTGATTCGATTGCCAATTTCAGAGCGGATATACCCTTTCGCCTTTGCAAGGCCTTTTAAGGTTTCCTCTCTTTTCTTCTCGTCGCCAAGAACAGAAATGTAGACTTTGGCAATTTGCAAATCACCGGATACTTCAACATCCGTTACAGTCAAAAAGCCGATTCTTGGATCTTTTAGCTTTCTGCCAAGGATGTCGCCTAATTCTTTTTTCATTTGCTCACCCACACGGGTTGCTCTCATACTCATGATCTTATCACCTCTAGTTAAAACCACTCAGTTTTCGTGATCGTTCGTTCAATTTCCGGAAAAGAATCAATAAAGCTTAACACACGCTGAAGTTCCTTTTCCACTTGAACCCGGGAGGAGGAAATGACGGCGATTCCGATCGAAGTACGCTGCCATGTATCCTGATAGTCCATTTCAGCAATGGTCACATTGAATTTATGGCGCGTTCTTGTCATGATACGCTGCAGAACCGCACGTTTTTCCTTCAGTGAGGATGCATCATAGATCATACACTCACACTCGGTATAACCGATCATTTTCTTTCGATTTCTTGCATAACGAATGATTCCATGACATCACCTTCACGGATATCATTGTATTTCTTAATGGTAATACCACATTCATAGCCTTGTGAAACTTCTTTCACATCGTCTTTGAATCGTTTTAATACGTCGACTTCGCCTTCAAAGATGACGACGCCATCACGAATTAAGCGGATACCACTGTCTCTAGTAATGGTACCTTCAGTGACATAGCCACCAGCAATTGTACCGATTTTTGATACTTTGAACGTTTGACGAACTTCAACTTGACCGATGACTTTTTCTTCATATTCAGGGTCAAGCATCCCTTTCATCGCAGCTTCAATTTCATCGATGACTTTGTAGATGATGCGGTGTAAGCGAATATCTACGTTTTCTGTTTCAGCTGTGCTCTTCGCATTGCCATCAGGACGTACGTTAAATCCGATCACAATCGCATTAGAAGCACTTGCTAAAATGATATCAGATTCTGTAATCGCTCCAACACCCGTATGGATGATTTTCACTTTTACGCCTTCTACTTCAATTTTTTGAAGAGCTGCCGTCAGTGCTTCAGCAGAACCTTGTACGTCTGCTTTTACGATTAAGTTGATATCTTTCACATCACCTTGTTTGATTTGCTCAAATAGGTCATCGAGAGATAATTTCGCTTTGTCTGAACGCTGTTCATCAAGTTGTTTAGACGCACGCGCCTCACCGACTTGACGAGCTGTTTTTTCATCTTTGAATACGAGGAACTGATCCCCTGCATGCGGTACATCATTTAAACCAGTGATTTCAACAGGTGTAGATGGTCCTGCTGTTTTCACGCGGCGTCCGATGTCATTGACCATTGCACGTACACGGCCAAATGTATTTCCGACAACGATTGGGTCACCTACTTGAAGTGTACCAGTTTGAACGAGAAGGGTTGCAACAGAACCTCTTCCTTTATCAAGCTCAGCCTCGATCACAGTTCCTTTTGCCGCACGATTTGGGTTGGCTTTTAGTTCTGCTACTTCGCTGACAAGAAGGATCATTTCGATCAATTCATCAATACCTTCACCTGTTTTCGCAGATAGTGGAACGAAAATCGTTTCGCCGCCCCAAGCCTCAGGTACAAGACCATGCTCAGTTAACTCCTGCATCACACGGTCAGGGTTCGCTGTTGGTTTGTCAATTTTATTGACAGCCACAATGATTGGCACCTCTGCCGCTTTTGCGTGGTTGATCGCTTCAATCGTTTGCGGCATGACACCGTCATCTGCTGCAACGACCAAGATCGTCGTATCTGTTACTTCAGCACCACGTGCTCGCATCGTAGTGAAAGCTGCGTGTCCTGGTGTATCAAGGAACGTGATTTTCTTACCGTTTTCTTCAATTTGGTATGCACCAATATGCTGCGTAATTCCACCCGCTTCGCCTTCAACAACTTTCGTTTTACGAATGCTGTCAAGAAGCGTTGTTTTCCCGTGGTCAACGTGTCCCATGATCGTTACTACTGGAGGGCGTACTTGCATATCTTCTTCTTTATCTTCAACTTCATACTTTTCAAGTTCAGTTTCTTCTAAAATGATCACTTCTTCTACTGGAACACCATATTCAGAAGCAATTAATTCAACTGTATCTTTGTCGAGCTCTTGGTTGATCGTAGCCATGACACCAAGCATCATCAGTTTTTTGATGATTTCAGCAGTTTCTTTGCCAAGCTCGTCAGCAAGCTGGCCGACTGTCATTGAATTTGTAAATTCAATTTTTTCAGGAAGCTCTTTTTTCGGCTTCACAGGTCTTGCTTGCTGATGCTGCGCCTTGTTGTTGCCGCCACGTTTATTTTTGTTTTTGTTTTGGTTGTTGTTTTTTTTGTTTTTATTAAATTGATTATTCTGCACGTCATTCTTCTTTCTATCATTGTTTTTGTTAGATGATTGTTTTTTTTGTTCTGCGGGTTTCTCGTTAGCTGTCTCTTTTGCTTTGGCTTTTTTATAGATAGCGTCTAGCTTTTTCACAGTATCGTCTTCAAGCGTCGCCATGTGGTTGTTCACTTCCACGTTCATATCCTTAAGCGCTGCTATAATATCTTTACTTGAAACATCTATGGCTTTTGCGTATTCATATACTCTCACTTTAGCCATTCGTTCACCCCCAAATAAATTAATCGAGCAAGCTTATGAGCTTCTTAGCGAAGCCTTGGTCAGTGACAGCGACAACTACGCGAGCTTCCTTCCCAATAGAACGTCCGAGAACGGAACGGTCTTCAACTTTTCTAACCGGAACATTGTAAAATTTGCATTTGTCAGATACCTTTTTCTCTGTGTTGGATGAGGCATCTGCTGCAAGAAGAACCAGCTTAGCACGCGCATGTCTAATTTCTTTGATCACCAGATCTTCTCCTGACACGACTTTACGAGCTCGATTTGCTAGACCAAGCAAAGGATACCATTCAGATTCAGTCATTAGGTTTTTTCACCTTTTCAGCTAGTTCTAGTAATTCTTCAAAAATGTGTTCGTCAATCTGTGTCTGAAATTGCTGCTGTAAACTACGTTTGTTCTTCGCCGCAAGAATGGTTTCTTTATCGAGAGAAAGGTAAGCGCCGCGCCCGTTCATTTTTCCGGTTGCGTCAACAGACACTTCACCTTCTTTTGAACGAACAACGCGAATCAGTTCTTTCTTTGGTTTCATTTCTCCCGTCACGACGCATTTTCTAAGCGGGATTTTTTTTCGGCTTTTCACCTTTTATATCACCTCTTATTCGTCAGATTCCTCAGCTACTGGTTCAGCCTCTAAGAAAAGAGATTCAGAGTCTTCAGTTCTTGGGAAAATACCGAGTTCTCTTGCATCTGTTTCGCTTTTAATGTCAATCTTCCAGCTCGTTAGTTTCGCTGCAAGACGCGCATTTTGACCTCTTTTGCCAATGGCTAATGACAGCTGATAATCAGGGACAATGACAGTTGTCGCCTTATCTTCTTCATTTACAATGACATCAAGAACTTTTGATGGACTTAACGCATTGGCAACAAATTCAACCGGGTCATTAGACCAATGAACAATGTCAATTTTTTCGCCTTTTAGCTCATTGACAATTGCTTGTACACGCTGACCTTTAGGTCCTACACAAGAACCAACTGGATCAACATCAGGATCATCTGTACGAACAGATATTTTAGAACGGTCCCCTGCTTCTCTAGCGACAGATTTAAGCTCTACAGTACCATCATAAATTTCTGGCACTTCGATTTCAAATAAACGCTTTAAAAGACCTGGGTGTGTTCTTGATACATAAATTTGTGGTCCTTTTGTTGTTTTTTCTACTTTCGTAATGAACACTTTAATGCGGTCATGTGGTTTGTAGTCCTCATTTGGCATTTGTTCGTTGACCGGAAGAAGGGCTTCGATTTTGCCAAGTGACACGTAAATGAATTTACTGTCAATTCGCTGAACGATTCCCGTCATGATGTCTTCCTCACGATCGATAAACTCAGTGTAAATCACACCTCGCTCTGCTTCTCTCACTCGCTGCGTCACGACTTGTTTCGCTGTCTGAGCTGCAATGCGTCCGAAATCTTTTGGTGTGACTTCAATTTCAACCACGTCACCAACCATGTAATTCGGGTTGATATTTGCTGCATCATCTACAGAGATTTCAAGACGAGAATCATACACTTCATCTACAACATCTTTTCTTGCGAATACGCGAATCGTTCCCGTTTCACGGTTTAAATCAACACGCACATTTTGTGCTTGGTTAAAATTACGCTTGTATGCAGAAATGAGTGCAGCTTCTATCGCTTCAATAATTATTTCTTTACTAATGCCCTTCTCTTTCTCAAGAACAGTCAGGGCATCTAACAACTCACTACTCATTTTTATGGTTCCCCCTTATATCAATGAAAAGGTTAATTGAACGAAACTGCTAATCTTGCGTTAGCAATTTTTTCGTATGGAATATTGATCTCTTTCTTTCTTGTCTTGATCTTCACTGTCACTGTTGCAATCTCACCATCAAAGCTTGTAAGCTCACCTTCAAATGCCTTTTCACCATCAATTGGTTCGTATGTTTTCATAAAAACATTTTTTCCAAGTGCTTTTTCAAAATCAGCTTTTTTCTTTAATGGGCGCTCCGCTCCAGGAGAGGACACTTCAAGAAAGTAGTTTTGGCTAATTGGATCTGCCTCATCAAGCTTTTCGCTCAAGGCTTCGCTCACTTTGGCACACTCCTCGATATCGACGCCTTTGTCAGAGTCAATAAATACGCGAAGGAACCAGTTTTGACCCTCTTTGACAAATTCAACATCAACGAGTTCAAGCTGTAAGCCATCTAAAATTGGCTGCACCATGTCGCTTACGATATCCACTACTTTTTTGCTCATTCTCTTCCTCCTTGTGCTTTCGATAAACGCTCTTATCAATCATTCTGCATAAAAACCCTGCTTTATTGTGAGCAGGGGGAGCAGAAAACGGATGAATAATGTCGAGACAAAAATTGCCTGTTCAATACAAAAGAGCGGGTTTCCCCACTCTTGTCTCGGTAATCGTTAGCATTTCCATAAAAACTATACCATATCCAATTTTTTTATGCAAATGAAGTTCCTTATAAACAGGCATTCTTCATCAGTTCTTTCCATTCATTCTTTTGGCGTGTTCACGAATGATTCCTGCCTCCCGGCTCTCCTTTAAAACTCGAAAACCGTCATAATCCGGGTAGAGGGAATCATCGTCTTGAATGCTTGTTAAAATCCAAAATTGGCTACCTGCGCCTCCGAGCTGTTCAATTGTCTTCAGCCAGCTATCATATACATCAGGACGGGCTGCTTGATTTTGATAGCCAAACTCTTCTAATACAACAGGTTTGCCAATTGCGTTTCCTCGGGTGATATGATCTTTTATCCATTTCACTCCCCATGCAGCAGACTGATTCCAGTGATCCGGGTATAAATGATAGGTTCCATAATCAATATGAGGGAGAGTAGTCAAACGATCCCAATCAACACCTTCTCCCCCACTGTAAAACCAATCGTCATGACCTGTCATGCGAAAGAACCCTTCGTCTCCTACTGCAACAAGGTGATTCGAGTCAATTGATTTGATCCATGCACTCATTTCATCTGCCCAGTTTACTAGTATATCTCCCGAAGGGTCTGACTGAGCGCGCGGCTCATTGGCGAGCTCCCATGTCATAATAGCAGGATCATCTTTATATTGAACACCTGAGTACGTATTGGTTCTCTCTAATACATAGCGCACATAGTTTTTGTAAGCTGTTTTAATCCGAGAATCTGTATAAAAGTGATCATGTGATCCTGCCTGAAACCACTTCACATATTGATTCATCCCGCCAAAGTCATCCCAATTGTTCACGAGCGGTATGACCAGCTTGATTCCTTCCTGCCCTGCTTTATAAATCGCATAGTCTAGTTTTTGAAAACCGGATTCTTCATAAACACCTGGACGAGATTGTAAGACTGAGTTTTCTTGAGGGGTACCATCGTGAAATCCCCAAATACGAATAACTTTTAAATCCATTGCCTTCATATCGTCAAAAACAGCATCTACCATCTTTTTTGATTTGTAATGGAAATAATAATTATTTGTGCCAGCAAAGTAAAATGGGTGGTTGTTCAATACAAAATGTGTACCAGATGTTTGCACATAGGAGGAGGCCTTTACAGTCAGAGTGAACCAACCCGCCCATAAAGTGATCAGCAGCATAAAACAAGCCACCCGTTGAACCCATTTTTTCATTCCATTCTCCTCACAATCTCTTATTCTACTGGTACGATGATATCTAGTTGAAGCGGTGTTTGTTTAGTTGAATCAAGTTCAATCGTCTGCTGTTGCAACATTTTACTTTCTTCACCAATTCGAACCTCATACGTCCCGTGAAACGCTGGACATGTCACTTGGCCATTCGCATCTGTTTTTTCCACTCTTTGTGTCGTCCACTCCTGTAGAAGCTTTTCATAACGCCTGCCTGCTTCATTTAACGACCAATCATGATTCACGATGGCTGCGTGCTCACCTCTCCAATGAGCACCCGCCCAAAATCCCCACATCAGCACACCTTTTACGGCTGGATGACTAAAGGCAACCCGATATAAAGCTTCTAAGTTATCCGCTCGTCTATTGGCATCCGGGTGAACAGAGTCATACTCTGTCACCCATATCGGTAGACCAAGCTCAGCAAGCACATCTAGTCTTTGTTTTACAACGACTGGATCCACTCGATCTTCAAAGTGACCTTGAACTCCAATAGCCTCAACTGGTGCCCCCAACTGACGAAGTTCATTGATATGTGCTTTATATGCGTGATGTTCGCCGTATGAGATTACATTATAATCATTGACAAACAACAAGGCTTGAGGATCAATTTTTTTCGTTTCTTCATACATCCATTTCCAAATCTGTTTCCCAAACCGGTCTTTAAAAAATGAACCATGCATCATTTCGTTGTTTACATCCCAATGACGGAATTTCCCTTTGAAATGATTGCCTGCATGCTCAAGCCGCCTTTTCATGGCTTCATATACTTCATGATTCGGTAATGATTTCAGCCAGTTTGGATTGGCATCCTCTACCTCCCAAAATAAGGCGTGCCCCCTCACTGGAATTTGGTGTCTATTGGCAAAATTCAGCATGGCATCTGCTTTTTCGTAGGTTATTTTCCCTCTTTCAGGCTCATTTGCATACCATTTTGCCTCATTTTCAAACACAGCCCAATTAAAATGTTGAACAAAAAAATCAGCATACGTTTGATTGAATAGTACTTGGTCATTCATTGCTGAACCAAATGCAAATTCATGTCTGATTTGTTTTATTTCCACCTCTATTCCGGCAACTGGCTTTTGTTCCTTATTGATGACGTTTATGACAAGCTCTCTTTGTCTATGTTGTAAGATTCGATTATTTGCTTCTTTTCTCCAGCTTTGATTTTCTTGTTCCTGTGATCCGCCATTCGATGAATGATTCATAAATTCTTTCTTATTAACCATGATGACATCACCTTTGCTTTCATTTCATTTATCTTATTAGGAAACCGCCGGCTAAAGAAGCCGGCAGCTGCACTAGGTTCTATTCGTTTATGAGACGATGGTATTCTGCATAAGCCGTAGCCATATCAACTTGCGACCAGAAACGGTGATAGGTGAAACTTGGCGCTCCGTTTTCCCATTTGCCTGTTGCTTCATTAAAAGATGATTGATATTTACTCTCCAGGGCTGACCAAGCTGGGTCTTGCTTGATTTTCGGACGAAGATCTGCAAAGCTCGTATACACTCCGTTACCTCCTCGTTGCGGGTCAGAAGGAATGGTGCTGGAACCAGGGATCTGATTTCCTTGACCAAATGTTCCGTTCCAGCCATTTGGGAAGTACACTTCTTTTTTAAAGAAACGGTGGTAGTCTTCTCTGTCTTCCTCTGTCACAATCCCTACACCATCATTGTAATTCCAAGCAACCTCAAGGAGTTGTGCCGCTGTCTCTTTTGCTCTTATGCCAAGTGCTGTGTAGTTTCCTGTCTCTTTCTGTGTTGCAGCAGCAAAGAATGTGAGTGCTTTGATTAGACTGCCCAGTACACCAGTATCTTGAGTAGGATCTTTTGTAACTGCCGTTAAATTTGGATTACCTGTTGCAGATTGGAACCCGCTCCAAGTGTCAGGCTGACCGCTCCATTCTATATTCCCAGGAATCCAAAACTCTCCAGGTGCACTCGTCGTAGCAACAGCAACATTTGTCCCCCCTAGAATCCTTTGACCCTGACCATCTAAAAAATACCCATCTTGATCCGACACAGGACGCGTGCCAATAAAAATATAATCTAGTGAATAGTTGACCCATTTTGTGATGACAGATTTGGCCATTTGGAAATTTTCAGATGTTTTGTCGCCATCTTTTGCAAAGATATAATAAAGCTCTGCTACACGCTCAATCGGCCATGCTTGCATTCCAAACCAGTTATTGGACGGAGGATCATGGTAAACAGGTGCATCTTCATAAGCCATATCATAAAATGTGCTTCTTCCTGCAGGATAAGCGCTATAGTCTCCATTCCAGCTGTTGGTAGCACCTCCTGCAATCGCTCCCTCTTTTGATTGAAGCCAGACGTAAAATTCAAGCTGTCTCTTTAACGTCTTTTCCCAATCACTTGCAGCAGTCGGTGACGCTGGCTTTAAGCCTCCCTTATCTGAGGATAAAGCGTAAGCAGCGACTGGATTTTGATACCCTTGATGACAATGGCTCGCACCGATACGCCATGACCAATTTGCATATTCGCCAAGTCCCCCGCCCCAAGAGGTATACCATGCCATTAAGTGATGACATGCACTTTTTCCATTCCCAGGATACGGATTACCTTGCTTGCCGCTTCCAATTGTTTGAAAATATTTATCATACATTCCGTAGCGAAGGAAATCACCCATCTTTTTCGCTTTATTAAGATAGGCTGACCCATTATAGCCAAGTTCCTTTGCCCAATACATTGCCTGTATCGCACGTGCATCAGCGTCCGTCGCATTTGTGTAGCGCCACTGGGCGGCGGGCGCTTGATTTTCTTTTGTGAACAAGCTCATGAAACCTTCATTGGGCTTTCCGGCCGTTTTATCATCTTGTGATGGATGAGGGATGGCCTCCCATACGGATTCTTGCGGACCCCGCTGAAATGTGTTTACATATGTGGCTGTATGTGATGGGTTGAGCAAATTCCCATATTCATACCAGTTGTCTACATCAAGAAGCCAGTGCATTAAATACGTTTCATTCGTTCCGTAAGTTGACCTCAGTTCTTGATCAATCGGATCTTGACCAGCAGGGCGAGCACCCGTCAACTGGCTCGGATATTGATCTGGATATGGCTTTTCTGAAGCGTATGTGGCTGGGCTGGATGGATTGTAAGAACTCATATGCGGCTGTTCGTCATGTCCATCTTCGTTTACTGGAATGATAAACTTCTCCATATTATCCCAAGCCGCTTCTAGTTTGCTCCAATCGCCTGTGTAGTGACCATACAATGCTTCAAGCCATAACCAATAGCTGTAAGCTTCTGAAGTTGTCATATGCCCGTAATCAGGTGCCTCACAAATGAGTGTCTCAACGGAATGATACGGAATGCCTTCTTTTGAAAAATATCCATTCGTCTCGTTTTTCATTTGATGATAAAGTGTTAAAAACCGTTCTTTATTTGTCATGTCCTCACCCTTTATATTTATTTATTCGGAAGCGTACCAAATACTAAATCACCTTGATCAAAAACAGGAATTCTCGCTGTTTTTTGCATATTAGATGTTAATCCTTGAAAGGAATAATCATTTGAGGCATCCCATATATTCGCACCATTTGGCGCAGATAACCGGAACTGTATTTCCTTCTTATGAAGCGATTCGCCTCCTGGAAAAATAGCTACGCCAGTAAAATCGATTTCTGTAAAATAGATATGGGATGATGCGTCATACACCGTTAACGGAGATAAGGAAGCGCCTTCATTGTAGACAGCTGTCACTTGAATATCTTTATCAGTGAATCCCTTCGCAAATATCTCGCTCAGATTGACATAATATCTAAAAGAAAGTGATTGACTACTTCTGGCCGGCCAGCCTGATCGATTGTATAAAATGGCTTTGATTTGAGTAGATGTTGTATCGTTACTCATGACAGCTGCCTCTACAAAAAACTCATCTTCCACTTTTTCTTTAGGCGGAAAATTCGGCAGCTTTGACTGCCCCTGACCAAACAGCTGCACCATTTTGGCTACATTTCCAGTAAAGGCGGCATTATAGTCTGTTGCTACCTCGTTTGATACATAGTCAGAGATGTCATCGGTATACTGATCCTGTGCATTAGGCCCCCCAACAAGCGCTCCATAAAGCGTGTGCCGATGAGAAGAAGGAGTTGTCAGCTGATTAGACCATGAGCCATGTGCAGTTCGATGGTGTGGATGCATCGGCGGATTTTTGCCAAACCCAACGACATAGCTTCTATTTTGCGGATTATCCCCTAACATATAGTGTGTTTGCCTGATCGCAAACGTTTGGTAACGATTCTTTTTTTCTTGATCAGAGACCCAATCTGCGTACACAAACGCTAAAAATGCAGCATTTGCTGTATAACGAAGTGAACCCCATTGATCTAACCACGCTAGTCCGCCAGGCGTATAAGTGATTCTTTCTACTTTTCCATTTTGAACAAAACCCGTCGACCAGTAATCGAGATTACGCTCCGTCGATTCGATAAACCTTTTCTCCTTTGTGATTCTCGCAAGTAAAATTTGCGAAGCAAAAAAGGTATTGTCCCACGACATCGTAAACGTATAGTCCCAATCCTTCGGCCATTCTTCTACTGCTTTTAGTGCTTTGTTTAAATAGGTCTGGTCATTTGTCGCCAAGTACAGCCATATTCCCCCCCAAATGAGCTCATCAATATAGCCGCTCCAAGAGTTATAAAATGGCTGCGCATTGGTGACACAATCTGTATACTCACCGCGATATTGGTCAGCAAATGCATAAAGCTGTTTTGCATGGGTGAGAAGCTTTGCTGCATAAGGCGCATCAGTTTCTTTAAAAATAATTGAACCTGCTGCTAAAGCGGCTGCGGTTTGGGCGGCTACTTCTGTTCCTGGACAATGTTCATCAATTTTAAATGCCGGCCGGTTCATCGGCATCACTTCTGCTGGACCCCACCAGCCATGATCTGCGTTCCCATCGCCTACTTGTGCCCAAAATTCATTTGGACCTGTATGGGCTTTCAAAAAATAATCGGTTGCCCACTTGATTTGATCTAACATATCATCAAGCAGCTCTGCCTCTTCGTAAGCTTCTCGGTACTCATAGACTGTCCATGCAAGCACGGCTGCCGAGTAAGCCATCGGAAGTCCGAACTTCACATGATCACCAGCATCGTACCAGCCGCCTGTTAAATCATGACCAACATCTTTCCCATCCTCTAGTCCAGAATCCCCTCGCCAGTTAAGACGATTGCTTTCAGGAAGCTTTCCGGAACGCTGGGCTTCGTAAAACAAAATGGATTTTTGAAGCACCTCTACATAGTTGTAATCTGACATGTACCTACTTCTCACCCCTTCTTTTTTCTTAAACGTGAAACATTGAACAAGAAATGACCACCTCCTTGTTATTCCGTTCGTGTTTTGTACAGTGTTGAAAAGAATCAAGCGTGTTTCAAAAATATGCATAGTAAACAGCCATCAGCTTGACGCTCACCGAGGGTTTTCTCCTGATTCTTCATGTGACTGTACCCAAAATGATCATATGTCGTATGAGAACATTTCAGACGGCTAAATTCTCTTTTTTGCTCTATTTGGGTAGAAAGAATGACATACAATCTCTTCTCTCAAAACACGACGTTAAATCAAGATATATGAACCAACAAGAAAATAATTCCAGTTAAAATATTTAGTTAACATAATAATATTATTGTATATATAAAAAAGAACGCCCTTTAAGGGCGCTCTTCATTTTTCACATTAGAACAAAGAAAGCTGGTTTTGATCAGGAAGTGCTTCTAAGCAGCCTTGACGATCCAAATACTCAAGGATGGTCTTAGACACTTTTCCTCGTTTTTGTAAATCTTCTTTTGAAAGGAATTCACCATCTTGGCGTGCGCGTACAATATTTAACGCAACGTTTGTTCCGAGTCCAGGGATGGAGTTGAATGGCGGGATTAGCCCGTCTCCATCAATGATAAACTCAGTGGCACTTGATCGGTATAGGTCTACTTTTTTAAAGTGATAGCCTCTTTCACACATTTCAAGTGCAAGCTCTAGTACAGTTAATAGGTTCTTCTCTTTCGGTGATGCATCAAGACCTTTTGAGTTAATATCGTCCATGACCGCTCGAATCGCATTCGATCCTTTTGTCATCGTTTCGATATCAAAATCATCAGCACGAACGGTAAAATAAGCCGCATAGTACAGAAGTGCATGGTGCACCTTGAAATAAGCAATCCGAACAGCCATTAATACATAAGCAGCCGCGTGGGCTTTAGGGAACATGTATTTAATCTTTTTACAAGAATCAATGTACCAGTTCGGTACGTTATTATTCTTCATTTCTTCTTCCCATTCAGGAGGAAGTCCCTTCCCTTTACGAACAGATTCCATGATTTTAAAGGCAAGTGACGGTTCTAAACCTTGATAAATCAGATAGACCATAATATCATCACGACAGCCAATCACTTCGCTTAGTTCACACGTTTTATTATGAATCAGCTCTTGGGCGTTGCCGAGCCATACATCTGTACCGTGAGATAGACCAGAGATCTGAACAAGCTCCGAGAAGGTGGTCGGTTTTGTATCCTCAAGCATCTGACGAACAAACCTTGTACCAAACTCTGGGATCCCAAGTGTTCCCGTTTTACATCCAATTTGTTCTTCTGTGACACCGAGAGGTTCCGTTCCTTGGAAGATTTTCATGACCTCAGGATCATCTGTCGGAATCGTTTTTGGATCAATTCCGCTCAAGTCCTGAAGCATCCGAATGACCGTTGGATCATCGTGTCCAAGAATATCTAGTTTCAGCAAGTTATCATGGATTGAATGGAAATCAAAATGCGTCGTTTTCCAATCAGAACCTGTCGCATCTGCTGGATATTGTATTGGTGAGAAATCGTAAATGTCCATATAATCCGGCACGACGATAATACCGCCTGGATGTTGGCCTGTTGTCCGTTTGACGCCCGTACAGCCCTGTACGAGCCGGTCAATTTCAGCACCTCTCATATGAAGGTTATGATCTCCTGCGTAGCCTTTCACATAACCATATGCCGTTTTTTCTGCAACGGTACCGATTGTACCTGCGCGGTATACATACTCTTCACCAAACAACTCTTTCGTATAGTTATGGGCAATCGGCTGATATTCTCCTGAGAAGTTTAAGTCGATATCGGGCACTTTATCTCCTTTAAAACCTAAGAACGTTTCAAACGGAATATCGTGGCCGTCTTTTTTATACGGCGTCCCGCATTCAGGACAGTCTTTATCAGGAAGGTCAAATCCTGAGCCAACCGATCCGTCATTAAAGAACTCAGAGTGCTTGCAACTTGGACATACATAGTGCGGCGCAAGCGGGTTTACTTCTGTAATCTCTGTTAATGTCGCAACGAGAGATGAACCAACTGATCCCCTTGAACCAACTAGATATCCATCATCAAGTGATTTCTTAACAAGCTTATGAGAAATTAAATAAATAACAGCGAAACCGTGACCAATAATACTCTTTAATTCTTTCTCAATCCGGTCTTCTACAATTTTCGGTAAATCGTCACCGTAGATGCTGCGAGCCATGTTATAGCTCATTTCCCGAATTTCTTCATCTGCACCTTCGATTTTTGGTGTATAAAGATCGTCTTTGATTGGTTTAATACTTTCGACCATCTCAGATACTTTTTGCGTATTCGTCACGACAATCTCTTTCGCCTTCTCGTCTCCAAGGAAAGAGAATGCTTCTAGCATTTCATCAGTTGTTCTAAAATGAACTTTTGGCAGTTCATGACGATTAAGCGGATTCGCCCCGCCTTGTGATGAAATTAAGATTTTGCGATAAATTTTGTCTTCTGGATGCAGGTAGTGCACATTTCCAGTCGCCACGACTGGTTTATTCAGTTTTTCACCAAGTTTCACAATGTTTGTGATGATCTCTTTTAATGCACGGTCATCCCGAACAAGCTCCAGCTGGAGTAAATGCTGATACACTTCTGGCGGATGAACTTCTAAATAGTCGTAAAATGCGGCAATGTCTTCTACCTCATCAGGTGACTTCTGCATCATCCCTTCAAACACTTCACCCTTATCACAAGCAGACCCAACAATTAAACCTTCTCGATATTTCTCAAGCTGTGAGCGAGGGATACGCGGCACGCGGTAGAAATAATGAATATGAGAAAGTGAGACAAGCTTAAATAAATTCTTTAGACCCGTCTCATTTTGTGCAATCACGGTTGCATGGTAAGGACGTGAGCGCTGATACGCATTGGACTGTCCCATGTTTTCATTCAATTGATCGTGGTAAGCAATCTCTTTTTCAGCCGCATCTTTTAGCATCTTCAGCATGAGGTAACCAGTTGCTTCTGCATCATAAATCGCCCGGTGATGCTGCGTGAGTTCAATATCGAACTTTTTACACAGCGTGTTCAGCCGGTGATTTTTAAATTCAGGATAAAGGAATCGGCCGAGTTCTAGTGTATCAATGACAGGGTTTGACGCTTTATCTGTTTTTAACAGGCGCTTATATGCTGCATTTAAAAAGCCCATATCAAAGCTCGCATTGTGAGCAACAAGGATATCTTGTCCAATCCACTCTTTGAAATCTCGAACAACATCGACCACATCTGGTGCATCTCTCACCATGTCATCCGTGATACCGGTTAGTTCAATGGTTGTTGCTGATAACGGATGATGAGGGTTTGCAAATGCCTCAAAGCGGTCAATGATTTCCCCGCCTTTGATTTTCACAGCTGCAAGCTCAATGATCGTATCATACACAGCAGAGAGTCCCGTTGTCTCAACATCAAATACGACAAACGTCGCATCTTCTAACAAGCGGTGCTCTGGATTATACGCAATCGGCACCCCGTCATCGACTAAATTGATTTCCACCCCGTACATCATTTTGATGCCATGCTTTTTACTTGCTGCATACGCATCTGGAAAGGATTGTACAACGGCGTGATCTGTCAGGGCAATGGCCTCATGCCCCCATTTTTTTGCTTGTTCAACAAGTCTACCGATGCCAGTGACAGCATCCATCTGGCTCATTGGCGAATGCAAATGAAGCTCAACACGCTTTTCTCCCTCTGGTGCAGTATCTTCTTTCAGCTGAGGTTTCATTTCATTGACGTCATTTGCGATCATGACAAGATCTCTCACAAACGTATCGTTTTGAATGCTTCCTCTTGCTTTGACCCACATCCCTTTTTTCAAGGATTTCATGAGCTGAGCATCTTCTTTTTCTCTCGCAAACATTTTGATCAAAATACTATTCGTATAATCGGTAATTTTAAAGATACAAAGGGTTCTGCCGCTTTTTAGTTCGCGCGTTTCTGCATCAAACACATACCCTTGGACGGTGATTCGTCTTTCTTCGTCCATAATACTATCAAGCGTACGTATTTCTTCATTGTCTTTGATTTGATAGCCAATCATCAGAGGGCCAGAAGGGGCTTCCTCTTGATCCTCACTTTCCTTCTTCTCCATCTCAACAAGGGCTTGCATGGCTCTTTCTTGATCTTCAGCAAGTTTTTGTTCTCTGAACTTCTGAATCTCTTGATCTGATACAAAAATTTCTGTATCAAATTGAAGTTCTGGAAAACCGACTTGTTTAAATGCAGCCTGAAGCATTGGGCTATATTTCTTTTTGATGGCCAAAGCCTCAGTTTCGCTTTTTGTTTTGATGATGATCTTATGTCCAGACAGCGCTGGTTTTTGCTGTTGAAGCAAGCTGATGATTGGGGGAGAAATTCCTTGAAGCTCTTCCACACAATGTGACCAATACGATTGAACGAGCTCTTCAGATATGTGCGGATCATTGACTTCAATCGTACAAGTGACTTGTGCGATATGAGAAAATGCATTTGTCAGCCTGCTTAAAAACATTGCATATACTTTGTAAGGCAAAAGTGCCTTAAATTTAAAAAGGAAATGCCACGTTTTTGCCGCCTTATGCACCGTCAATTTGACGATCTCGCCTTCTTCAAAGTAACGGCTGAGGTCATCATCTGTCATTTGAATCTGATTGAGTAATATATGAAATTGCCGCCGGGTAATCGGTAATTGTTCATCCAAGACAGGACCCTCCTTTTGCAAATCAGAAAGGTACCTCTTTTTTGCAGGAGGTACCTTCATTTTTTTGTTCGTTTTTTATGCTTGGCGTATAAATGAAATCAGTTCATCAACAGATACTTCGTGTGATTCACCTGATTTTCTAAATTTCACTTCGACAATACCTTCTTCTGAACGTTTCCCGCAGCTAATGCGAATTGGCAGTCCAATTAAGTCACTGTCGGCAAATTTGACGCCTGCACGCTCTTGGCGGTCATCGAAAAGGACTTCATAGCCCTCTTCCTGTAAACGCTCATACAGCGTTTCAGCCAGTTCCTTTTGTGCATCGTTTTTCATATTTAAGGCAAGTAGATGAAGATCATATGGCGCAACTGTTTCTGGCCAAATAATCCCCTTGTCATCATGATGTTGTTCAACAATCGCAGAAAGGGTTCTAGAAATTCCGATGCCATAGCAGCCCATGATCATTGGCTGCGCACGTCCATTTTCATCGAGGTATGTTGCATCCATTGCCTCTGAATAACGTGTGCCTAGCTTAAAGACTTGTCCTACTTCAATTCCTTTTGCGAACTGGATTGTGCCTTCACCATCTGGAGAAACGTCTCCTTCTTGAATCAAGCGAAGATCTGTATATTCCTTCACTGATAGATCACGAGCAGGATTGACATTGACATAGTGATAATCCGATTCATTTGCACCTGCAACTGCATTTGTCATTCCTTTGACAGCGTGGTCTGCATAAATCGTTACTTCCGCTTCAAGCTTCACTGGTCCAACAAATCCTGGTTCTGTTCCGATCACGTCTAGTACTTCCTCACGTGAAGCAAGCTCTACAAGCTGTGCTCCAACTAAGTTTTTCACTTTCACATCATTTACTTCATGATCGCCTCTTGTCAGGACAAGTACATACGCATCGTCCGCTTTAAACAAGACAGATTTGATACATGTAGAAGGAGCCACTTCTAAGAATGACGCAACATCTTGTATCGTCTTCACCTGCGGCGTGTGTACTTTCTCAAGTTCTTTGAAGTCCGCAGGGTTTGCTTCTTCTCCGTGATACACAGCCTCAGCCATTTCAATGTTCGCAGCGTAGGAAGATGTGTCAGAGTATGCGATTGTATCTTCTCCTACTTCTGACAGTGCCATAAACTCATGTGTATCTTTTCCTCCCATTGCCCCAGAATCGGCAATGACGGGTCTAAAGTTAAGACCTACTTTTGAAAAGACATTCGAGTAAGCTGTAAACATTTTGTTGTATGTGTCATCAAGGCTCTCTGGTGAAGAGTGGAATGAATAGGCGTCCTTCATAATAAATTCACGTCCGCGCAATAACCCAAAGCGAGGTCTTTGTTCATCACGGAATTTAGATTGGATTTGATAAAGTGTCAAAGGAAGCTTTTTATACGATTTGACTTCACTGCGTACGAGTGATGTGATCACTTCTTCGTGTGTTGGGCCAAGTGCAAACTCGCGGCCGTGACGATCTTTCATACGCATGAGTTCTGGACCGTATGTATACCATCTTCCTGACTCTTGCCACATTTCTGCTTGCTGCAGCACTGGCATTAACAGCTCAGCTGCTCCCGCCTTTTCCATTTCCTTGCGAACAATGGCTTGAATGTGCTGAATCACTTTATGTGCTAACGGCAGGTAATGATAAATACCGCTCGTGTTTTGTCTAATAAATCCAGCTCTTACTAATAGCTGATGACTTTTTGCCTCAGCATCTGCCGGCACCTCTCGAAGAGTTGGAATGAAAGTCAAGGATTGTCTCATGTCGTTACACCTCATTTAAGAAATAGGACTTCTCACAAAAACTCTTGTTTCCCAGAATGAGAAACAAGAGACATTGGTTTTTATAAAAATAATCGCTGGATGTCATTCCATGTCACTACTAGCATTAATAGCATGAGGAACGCAACACCAATGAAGACAACAAGTGCCTCTTTCTCACGATTAATTGGTTTGCCGCGAATGGCTTCAACGAATAGGAAAAGTAATCTTCCTCCGTCTAATGCAGGAATCGGTAATAAATTCACGATCCCTAAGTTGATACTAAGAAACGCAGCAAACTGCATTAATGTTAACACACCTTGTTTCGCTACTTCTCCTGTCATATCATATATTCCAACAGGACCTGCAAGCATATCTAATGAAAATTGTCCTGTGACAATCTTTTGCAAGTTCGTTAAGATGAGACCTGCTGTTGATATCACTGTCGTTCCTGAGGATGAGATGACTTTGAGAAAGCCATTTTCTGTTGGCGGGTAAGAGCCAAAACGGCCAATGGTTTTTCCTTCGGCCTTCACAGCTTCCGGTACAACTTGAATGGTGCTTTCTTTGCCATCTCGGTCAATGACGACATTCATTTTTTTATCTGGGTTCTTTTGAACCGTTTGAACAACGTCTGTCCAAGAATTCATTTTATCCCCGTTAATTGAAACGATATGATCTCCCTGCATAAGCCCGGCTTGCGCTGCCCGGCCGTCTTTTGTCAGCTTACCAAGTACAGGATCATCCACGGTTACACCTTGAATAAATCCTAAAGCCACTAGAATCACATATGCCAGGATAAAGTTCATAATCGGTCCAGCTGCAATGGCTTTAATACGCTGCCATACTGTTTTTGAACCAAACTGACGGTTGTATGGCGCAATTTGAATTTCTTCACCATCTGCAATATAGAAGCTTGTTTGGCTTACATTGTAGCCAGTCAGAATGTCTTCATTTCCAGCCTCATATCCTGAAATTCTCATCGCATGATCTAAATCAATTTGTTCAACTTCAATGACAAGTGCATCAGGATATTTTTCTTTATCATTTAAAATGATTTTTTCTACTTCATTTTGCTCATTGAATAAGAGCCCCACTGTATGACCCGGTTTAATTTCAATGACTTCAGGGTCTTCTCCAGCCATTTTAACAAATCCGCCGATTGGCAGAAGTCTGATGGTATAGACGGTTTCTTTTCGTTTAAAGGAGAAAATCTTCGGTCCAAAACCAATTGCGAACTCGCGGCATAAAATGCCTGCGCGCTGCGCCATAATTAAATGGCCAAGCTCGTGGAAAAAAACGAGCGTTCCAAAAATAATAATAAACGCAATCACTGTATTCACGAACATACCACCTTATGCGAGGATTGATTGAACAAAGTCTCGTGTATCTTTGTCCACTTCATGGATATCTTGCAAACTAGGCGTTGAAATCACATGATGTCTGTTCAGTGCCTTTTCAATCAATTCTTCAATTTGCAGGAACGTTACTTTGCCTTTTAAAAATGCATCAACAGCTATTTCATTGGCTGCATTAAGCACAGTAGGCAGTGTCCCTCCTATTTTACCTGATTCATAAGCAAAATGTAAGCAGCGATACCTGTCAAAATCCGCTTTTTGGAAATTTAATTGTCCAATCTCCCAAAGGTTTAATGATTTCGCTTCTTTTAATGGCGCTCTATCAGGATAAGTGAGCGCGTATTGAATCGGAACCCTCATGTCAGGTGTACCTAACTGAGCCATGACACTTTTGTCATGGAATTCCACCATGGAATGGATGATGCTCTCTTTATGTAACAGCACATCAATTTGATCGTATGGGATATCAAACAGCCAATGCGCCTCAATCACCTCAAGCCCCTTATTCATCATGGTCGCTGAATCGATCGTGATTTTTGCGCCCATGGACCAGTTCGGATGATTTAGCGCTTCTTCTACCGTTACACCTTCAAGCTCCGTGCGTTTTTTATCTCGGAAACTGCCGCCTGAAGCTGTGACGATTAAGCGTTCAATGTTTTTAGCTTGTTCACCTTGCAGGGATTGAAAAATAGCGGAGTGTTCACTATCGACAGGAAGTAAAGGCACGTCATACTTTTTGGCGTACTCTTTTACTATATGACCAGCTGTCACAAGTGTTTCCTTATTTGCAAGTGCGATCGTCTTTTTTTGTTCAATGGCTTTTAATGTCGGTACAAGTCCGACACTTCCTACCAGTGCATTGACCACAACATCCACTGCATCATAGGTCGCTGCTTCGATGTTTGCTTCATCACCCGCAGCCATTTTGACATCGTATTGAAATGAATGACCTTTTAACGTGCGATAGGTCGCTTCGTCTACACATCCAACAAATTCAGGCTGAAATTGTTCAATGATAGGGATGGCCTTGTCTATATTTCTGCCAAACGTCATCGCTTTCAACTTGAATTTGTCTGGATGCTGCCTGATCACATCTAATGTTTGTTCTCCAATTGATCCTGTTGCGCCTAATAGCGAAATATATTTCAAATTGCCACTCCTTCTCTCGTTCAATTAGTTTCTATGAGGTTAGCTTGCAAACGTGGCCAGCAATAAATATAAAAACGGCAGAACGAATAAAAAGCTGTCAAACCTGTCCAAAATTCCGCCATGACCTGGGAGTATTGTCCCTGAATCCTTCACATGGTAATGACGCTTTAAAGCAGATTCCACAAGGTCGCCAAGCTGTCCAAAAATACTGAGCAAAAGAGTAATAAACATAACAAGCAGATATGATGGCAAAAATCCTGTAACCGCCTGGAACACAAGTGACAACACGACCGCTGTGACGATTCCGCCGATAAATCCTTCTACTGTTTTGTTTGGGCTGATCTCTGGCCAAAGCTTTCGTTTCCCCATAGATTTCCCAATAAAATAGGCACCTGAGTCAGTGGACCAAATAATCACCGCTGCGAAGAAGATCGCACTCATACCATACAAGCCTCTAATTTGAATAAAATAATAGAAACTAACGCCAATATATAATGTGGCTAATATAACAAAAGCAACCTCATCGAATGTGAAAGAGTTTTTGCTCAGAACTGTATAAGTTAAAAGGATTAAGACTGCAAATAAAGCAATCTGCATTTTTGATGCGTCTACGTTCGGGAAGAAGCTATTTTCTCCGCCCATTAAAAGCCAAAGCAATATTAAGCTGACAATGCCAGGAAAGCTGAAAATCGAAATCTTTTTCATTCTAAGAAGCTCAAAGAGAGCGACACTTCCCATTAAATAAATCAGCAGGGTAAATGGCATTTGTCCATAAATCACTGCAAGTAAAAACACTGCAGCTGCCAGAACACCCGTCAAAATTCTTTGTTTCATCTGCACCACCCTCTAAATTCCACCGAACCTCCGGCCGCGGCGCTGGTACTCTCCGATAGCGTCTATGAGATGCTCATCAGAAAAGTCAGGCCAAAGCACATCCGTAAAGACAAACTCACTGTACGCAATTTGCCAAAGCATAAAGTTGCTTAATCTAATTTCTCCACTCGTGCGAATAAGCAAATCCGGATCTTGAAGAGATTCTGTCATTAAATACGCTGAAAACATCTCTTCTGTGATGTCTTCTGCTCGAAGCTTGCCTTCTTTGACTTTTTCAGAAATTTGTCTGCATGCAGAAATAATTTCTGTCCGTCCTCCATAATTGAGCGCAAAATTTAAAATGAGTCCGTCATTATTCGCCGTACTCTTCACTGCGTTCTCTACCGCTTTTTTCGTATGCTGCGGGAGGCCGTCTGGATCACCTGTTAAACGTACACGGACATTTTCCTCGATGAGTTCAGGCAGATAGATGTTTAGAAACTCTTCAGGAAGCTTCATTAAAAAGTCTACTTCTAGTTTTGGACGTTTCCAATTTTCTGTAGAGAAAGCATACAAAGTCAGCACTTTGACATTCAGCTCATTTGCAAGCTTGGTCATGCGCTTGACAACTTTCATTCCTTCATGATGTCCTGCTACCCGTGGAAGTGCACGTTTCTTTGCCCATCTTCCATTCCCATCCATGATAATGGCGATATGTTCAGGAATTTCTCCATTTAATATGTCTTCTTTTGTCAGGCTTTCTAAGTTGGAAGCTGCTGTTTGCTGATTCTTCCAATTTTTGAGTATATTGAGCATGAGATTCCTCCATCACCCAAAAAGGTTGCGTTCCCGCTAATAATATAGTCCTCAACAGTATTAACAAAAAAACCCCCTGTAAACATGAAGAGGGTCTTTTCACTATTATCTATTGTACATAGTTTTTTCTTAAACTTCCATGATTTCTTTTTCTTTATCTTTTGTCACTTCATCAATTTTAGCGACATATTCATCTGTCAATTTTTGAACATCCTCTGTAGATGATCTTAATTCATCTTCAGTGATCTCCCCATTTTTCTCTAGCTTTTTCAATTCATCGTTTGCATCACGACGAACGTTACGAACAGCTACTTTTGCTTCTTCTGAGTATTTTCTCACAACTTTTACAAGTTCTTTACGTCTTTCTTCTGTTAGTGCTGGGATCGCAATACGGATCACGTTTCCGTCACTTGTTGGTGTGATACCAAGATCAGACTTTTGGATCGCCTTTTCGATATCACCGATCGCTGTTTTATCGTAAGGTGTGATAATCAGCATACGTGCTTCTGGCACTGTAATTGACGCAATTTGGTTTAGTGGTGTTTGCGCACCATAGTAATCCACTGTTACTTTGTCTAAAAGGGAAGCATTAGCTCTGCCCGCACGGACAGTTGCTAGTTCACGTCCGTATGCTTGAACGGCTTTTTCCATTTTTTCTTTTGTTTGGTTCAACACTTCTTTTGACACGTTATTTCCCCCTCACGATCGTTCCGATTGATTCGCCATTGACGGCACGTTTAATATTTCCTTCTTCCATAATAGAGAAGACGATTAATGGAATGTCATTGTCCATACATAATGAGGACGCAGTAGAATCCATTACAGCAAGCCCTTCTTTTAGTACATCAAGATATGAAAGCTTATCATATTTTACTGCATCCGCATCTGTACGAGGATCAGCACTGTAGACACCGTCTACATTGTTTTTCGCCATTAAAATGACATCTGCTTCAATTTCAGCTGCACGAAGTGCTGCTGTTGTATCAGTAGAGAAATAAGGGTTACCAGTACCTGCAGCAAAAATCACGACACGTTTCTTTTCAAGGTGACGGATCGCTTTTCTTCTTATGTATGGCTCTGCAACCTGTCTCATTTCGATAGAGGTTTGTACTCTAGACTGAATGCCAAGCGTTTCTAGGCTGTCTTGTAATGCCAATGAATTCATCACTGTTGCAAGCATTCCCATATAGTCTGCTGTTGCCCGGTCCATTCCTAAGTCACTGCCTGTCTTACCACGCCAAAGGTTTCCTCCGCCTACAACGACTGCAACTTCAACATCAAGTTCTGCAATTTCTTTTACTTGCTTTGCAATTGATTGAATGACAGTTGGGTTAATTCCATTTCCAGCATCACCAGCTAGTGCTTCTCCACTTAGCTTCAGTACAATGCGATTATATTTCGGTTTGCTCATGATAACCTCCAAGTGTAAACTATACCGTCTCTTATTATGCGTAAGAAACCGTCTTTTGTAAATCAATATCCTCTAAAAAATAGGGAACACAGTGCTTGTGCTCCCTAAAAAAGCCCCAGAGAGCTTTTCAAACATTATTTTTTCACTTGGCTCATGACTTCTTCAGCAAAGTTGTCTTGACGTTTTTCGATACCTTCGCCCACTTCATAGCGAACATAAGTTTGAACAGTTGCGTTTTTCGCACCTACAACTTGTTTCACTTTTTCATCTGGGTTTTTAACGAATGCTTGGTCAAGTAAGCAAATTTCTTCGAAGAATTTGTTTAGTCGGCCTTCTACCATTTTAGCAACGATATTTTCAGGCTTTCCTTCTTGAAGCGCTTGTTGTGTTAATACTTCACGCTCACGGTTTGCTTCTTCTTCAGACACTTGGTCACGAGAAATGTATTTAGGGTTTACAGCAGCAACGTGCATTGCGATGTCTCTCGCAAGCTCTTCATCAGTTGTTCCGTTAAGAACCGCTAATACACCGATGCGTCCGCCCATGTGTAAGTAAGAACCGAATGCAGCGTTATCTTCTTTTGTGATGACTGAGAAACGGCGCAGCGTAATTTTTTCTCCGATTTTCGCAATTGCAGAAGTAATATGTTCTTCAACTGTTGAACCATTTTCCATTTTAGAAGCATGTGCTTCTTCAGTTGTTGCAGGTTTCGCAGCAAGTAAATGATCAGCAAGTTCGTTAAGAAGATTTTGGAATCCTTCGTTTTTCGCAACGAAATCAGTCTCAGAGTTCACTTCTAGGATAACGCCAGTATTGCCGTCAGTTTTAATAAGAGTTAATCCTTCTGCCGCAATACGGTCTGCTTTTTTCGCAGCTTTTGCGATCCCTTTTTCTCTTAGAAGATCGATTGCTTTGTCGATGTCACCATCAGTTTCTGTTAACGCTTTTTTACAGTCCATCATACCTGCACCAGTTTTTTGACGCAGTTCTTTTACTAATTGAGCAGTAATTGCCATTTTACATTTCCTCCTTCTATGTTAAAACACGGATTACTAGGTGAAAAAAAGGTGATAAAAGGCAGTTCCCTCTTATCACCTTTTGAATAGGTTACGCAGTTGTTGTTTCAGTTTCTGTCGTTTCTTCTACAACAGCTTCTTCTTCGCCTTGTTTAGACTCAAGAATCGCATCTGCCATTTTAGCAGTTAGAAGTTTTACAGCACGGATTGCATCATCGTTTGCAGGGATCACAACATCAATTTCGTCTGGATCACAGTTTGTGTCAACGATACCGATAATTGGGATATTCAATTTACGAGCTTCTGCAACTGCAATACGCTCTTTACGAGGGTCGATAATGAAAAGTGCATCTGGAAGACCCTTCATGTCTTTGATTCCGCCTAGGAATTTTTCAAGACGTTCTAATTCTTTTTTCAGTTGAACGACTTCTTTCTTAGGAAGAACTTCGAACGTACCGTTTTCTTGCATTTTTTCGATATCTTTTAAACGTTTGATACGTTTTTGGATTGTTTCAAAGTTTGTTAACGTTCCACCAAGCCAGCGTTGGTTTACATAGAACATACCAGAACGGATTGCTTCTTCTTTCACTGAATCTTGTGCTTGCTTTTTCGTACCAACGAAAAGGATTTTTCCTCCGTCAGCAGCAAGGTTTTTCGTGAAGTTGTAAGCTTCCTCTACTTTTTTCACCGTTTTTTGAAGATCGATGATGTAGATACCGTTACGCTCTGTAAAGATGTAACGCTTCATTTTTGGGTTCCAACGGCGTGTTTGGTGACCGAAGTGAACACCAGCTTCTAGCAATTGTTTCATAGAAATAACTGACATGTTGTTGCCTCCTAATATAATGGTTTTTTTTCCTCCGCTTAAGTCATGTTCACATAAAACTGCGCCACGGCAGCACCTTCATACGAATCATTAAGCGTGTGTATTTAACACCAAGAAATAATATAACACATGATGGACTGACAATCAAGAATCCTTTACAGCTTTCCGCTAAATTTTAATAAAAGCTCGATTTCTGTCTTGCCCGTTTTTAACTCTTTCGCTATTTCTTCTAATGATAGCCCTTGATCATATAAGGCCTTTACTTGATCCTCGAATGTTTCTTCTCTTTCACTTTCAGAAGGCGCAGAAGCTTCTGTTTCGAGACTTGAAACGGGTTCGTTTACCTTCTCTTCCTGCACCTCAACTTCGCTAAGGAGAGCCGACAGGTGCTCTGGAACTGGATCTTCACTTTCTACCGATTGCTGGGATTCAATTGGTGGTTGTGGCTGCTTTGGTGTCTGAAGATCCGATTTCAGCTCTTCAGCAGAAAAATCAGGGGAAGTGGCTGCAGCTTTTGATAGTTTTTCATTCTCTTCTTTGACTTCCATCAAAAATGCAGCCAGGGTATTTTCCGTTTCTTCTAAAAGCTCTCGCTGCTTTTGTTCTGTTGCCTTCAGCGAATTCATTCTCGTGTATAAAATGATCACAAAATAAATAAGTGCAGCATGAAGCATAAAGCTAATCAGCCATAGCATATTTTTTCACTCACTAACTCTTTAAGATTGAATGGCTTTATCAAGCAGATGCTTAAGCTTGAACAATGCCTTTGAATGAATTTGCGAAATGCGGGAGGTCGATAAATTAAGCACTTGACCAATTTCCGTTAACGTCAATTCCTCTTTATAGAAAAGACTAATCACAAGCTTTTCTTTTTCCGAAAGCTCTGTCATTTTTTCGGCAAGCTGTTCAATTAATTCATCTTTCAGCATTTTTTCTTCAGGTGTCACAGTCTTTTCGTCGCGAATCATGACTTGAACGTTTTCTCCGTCTTCTTGATCATGCAGCTTCTCATCAATCGAGAGCAAATTCGCAAAGAACCCTTCATTCATCGTTGTGACCACATCTTGTTCACTCATGCCGAGTTCTTCAGCAACCTCTGTTGGTGTCACATTTCGTAAATATCGCTGTTCAAGCTTTTCAATTGCCGCTTCTACTTTTTTTGTTTTTTCTCTTGATGTACGAGGCAGCCAGTCCTCTTTACGAAGACCGTCGATGATGGCCCCGCGAATTCTGAAGGATGCATATGTATCAAACTTCAGATCTCTTCCGGGGTCAAATTTTTCAAGGGCATCATATAAACCGAGCATCCCTAGACTGATCAAGTCTTCTTTGTGCACTGACTTCGGGAGACCGATGGAAATTCTTCCAACATGATATGTGACGAGCGGCATATAGCGGCGCATAAGATCATCTCCAGCAGCTGGGTCCTTCCACTCTTTCCATCTAGCCCATAGCGCCTGATCTTCGTAATTTAAGGATTGCATCTTTCTCCCCCTATACTTCCTTAGTTATATCTTCATAATGCCTTGTTTCACAGTGCGGATCTCAAGTTCTGTTGTAAGCGGATCGAATTCAATCGTGCGTCCATTGTTTCCGCCCGTGTCCTCACTAATGATCGGGATATGATGAAGAGACAGATGTTCTTTCACAGCTGATACATTTCTAGGTCCAATTCTCATCAGATCATTGGTTGACTTAAATTTAAACATTTCTGCGCCGCCAGCAAGCTTCGCTTTTAGCGCATGTTTGCGCGCTCCTTCTTTTAAGAGCAGATCAATTGTATGCTTGACACCTGTATCTGCATACTTAGCCAAGTTCTCTACCGCTCCTTTTGAAAGAGAGGAGTCTGGAAGCATGACATGGACAAGTCCTGCCAGTTTTTTTTCTTGGTCAAAAAGGACAAGTCCTACGCAAGAACCGAGACCGGATGTCCGAATACGGTCCGGTGTTTTCACAAGCTGAACATCCGCTATACCAACCTTTACAACTGCCGGAATCTGCACGTTCATTATAGGTTACCTAATGCTTTGAACAGTTTTTCAAACGATTCAAAGTCTGGTAATAGAAACATATTTCCTTTCAGCTCTTGCTGATTTTGATCATCAAAAATCGATGTATCAATCACAATCGCCTGATCGCCGAGAGGGCTAAACTGCATTAATCCTTCACTAATGACAGCCCCGAACATGTCGAGCGTGACATCTGGAACACTTGGATGAAGCTGCAGTTTTGTTAAATCGGCAAGTGCTGATAAATAAGAGCCTGCTAAAATATTTCCTAGCTCATGAAGCGCTGATGTTCCTAGCATGTGTTCATGAATCGCATCAATATCAAATGCTGGGTCCTGAACAAGCTCTCTTACAAATTGTTCAGCTTGTTCAAACGGCATAATGAAAAAGATTGAACCGGTAAGATCACCCTCCATTCGCAAAAAGATACTGGCAACTGGAAGGTCTGCTCCACCAAAGAAATCCATTAAATCTTCAAACGAGAGAACTTTGACAAAAGGAACAGCCATATCAATTTTGCGATTCAATAGGCTGGCAAGAGCAGACGCTGCATGGCCTGCTCCGATATTCCCAACCTCACTTAAAATATCTAGCTGTTCATCTTTAATTTCATTGAAAATGCTCATTTCACATCCCCCTTAATGAACAGGTGCATCTTGCACGCTCTTGTCGAGGACCGCACCAGCATGAATGATATTGAATAGACGCTGATCATGCTTAATAATTCCTGTCACCCATGACAGTCCTTCTTTTTCAGCTGTATCAGTAGAAGATTCTACCTCTTCCTGATGGACAGTAATGACATCATTTGCTTCATCAACAATCCAGCCGACTTCAATGTCACCAACTTGTACAATAATCATTCTTGTTTCGTCTGTAATCTCGTTGTCAGTTGATCCAAGTCTCACTCTAAGGTCAATGACAGGTGTCACGACACCACGTAGATTAATGACACCGCATATATAAGGGGCAACGCCAGGAACTCTTGTCGGCTGCTGCCATTTTTCAATGGACTTTACTTCTGATACTGAAATGGCGTATTCTTTTTTGTTTACGATAAACACAATCATCTTTTCGCCAGTTTTGATATCTGTACTCATTTCAGACCGCTCCTCTATTGTTTTTTACTTAATCAGTGCATTACAGTCAACGATGAGTGCAACCTGACCGTCACCTAAGATTGTTGCGCCTGATATCGCAAATACGTTTGGTAGGTAATCTCCAAGTGATTTCAATACAACCTCTTGCTGACCGATAAACGAATCGACCACAAATGCTGTTAGCTTGTCTCCTTTACGGACAACAATAATGTGCAGTTCTTCTTCTAAATCATTCGCATTTGGTACGTTGAACTGTTTCTTCAAGTACACAACCGGTACGATAAATCCACGGAAATCAATGACTTCACGATCATGCGTTTGAAGGATGTCACTCTTCTTAATGACAGCTGTTTCTATAATAGAAGAAATCGGAATAGCAAATGTTTCTTCCTCTAGTTTCACAAGAAGTACGGAAATGATCGATAATGTGAGTGGAAGCTGAATTGAGAACAGTGAGCCTTGACCTTCTGTTGAGTTAATACTCACAGAACCACCTAATGATTCCAGCTTGTTTTTCACAACGTCAAGACCTACACCCCGGCCCGAGATATCAGAAATCGTATCAGCTGTAGAGAACCCTGCTGCAAAGATCAATGAATCAATTTGGTGATCTTCAAGCGTTTCCGCTTCTCTTTCTGTAATAACCCCGCGCTCTAATGCTTTCTCAAGGACCTTTTTACGGTTAATCCCGCCGCCATCATCTTCGACTTCAATGAAGACATGGTTTCCGCTATGATATGCTTTTAAAAGAACAGTTCCTTTTTCTGGTTTGCCTTTTTTCACACGTTCTTCTGGTGATTCAATCCCGTGATCGAGACTGTTTCTAAGTAAGTGTAAGAGCGGATCGCCAATTTCATCGATCACTGTTCGATCAAGCTCTGTCTCAGCACCTTCAATGATCAGTTCAATTTTCTTATTGAGCTCTTTCGTCAATTGACGAATCATACGTGGGAATCTGTTAAACACCGTTTCTACAGGCACCATTCTCATGTTCAAGATGATCGATTGCAGGTCTCCAGAAATACGGGACATTCTTTCCACTGTATCCGTGAGTTCGTTGTTTTCAAGTTCTTTAGCAATCTGTTCTAAACGTCCTCTATCAATGACAAGCTCTTCAAACAGGTTCATAAGTGAATCCAGACGATCGATGTTGACACGGATCGTTTTCGTTCCGCCGGCAGCTGCACCGTTATTGCCATTTGCTTTTGGCGCATCGTTTGCTGGCGCTTTAGCAGCAGGAGCTGCGGCTTCTTCATTTTTCTGCTCAGGTTTCTCTGCTTTTGTTTCAGCCGGAGCCGCTTCTTCAAAGGCAGAGACTTCAGAAATCTCCACTTGTTCAACCTCTGAGATCGCTGTCACGATTTTTTTCACTTCTTCCATCGGCTGTTTCGATAAGTAAGAAATGCTGAATTCAGATTCAAAATCTTCTGATTCTAAAAGTTCTGCATTCGGAACCGTTTTGACAACTTCTCCTGCTTCGTTCAGTCTTTCAAAAATCATATAGACACGAACGGCTTTTAATAAGCATGCGTCACTTAATGTCACGTTCAGCTCATAACATTTAAAGCCTTGTTCTCTCGCTTCATCAAGAACTGTTCGTTCAAATTCGTTATAGTCTAGGTCGCTTGCAGCTGATGATGCTTCAGAAGTCTCAACGGCAGATGCTGTTTCTGCATGGCTTCCTGTCACATCTAGTTTTTTACTAATCTCTGTGACATCACGTTTTCCATCCCCGCCCTCTGCAATCGATTGAACCATTGCTTCAAGGTGATCGAGTGCTTCAAACATCGTATCCATTGATTCAGGAGTGACAATCATTTGTTCGTTTCTGATGGCATCAAACATGTTTTCTAAATGATGTGTTAATTGAGCCATATCATCAAAGCCCATCGTTGCACTCATGCCTTTCAGTGTATGAGCGGCTCTGAATATATCATTCACTAGCTGCAAGTCTGTTGGGTTCTTTTCTAATTCAAGAAGTTTTTCATTACAAGTTTGTAAGTGTTCTCTGCTTTCATCTAAAAAGATATCTAAGTATTGGTTTACATCCAACGTGTTCACGCCCTCTCTTTTTTCATGGAGCTTATAATTGCATGTGCGATGTCATCCACATGCCTTGTTTCATGTGCAAGGCCTGCTTTAATGACTGATTTAGGCATTCCGAAAACAACACATGATTCTTCTTTTTCTGCAATGACTTTTGTATGACCGCTTGCGACCATTTTTTTGACACCTTCTGTGCCATCACTACCCATTCCTGTCATAATGACAGCGATTTTCTCGTAACCTTTTATGTTGCTGATGGATTCAAATAAATAGTTAACAGAAGGTTTGTGACGGCTGTCAGTGTCTTCTGGGGACAGCCTGATCACTAAAGCTGCCCCTTGTTCATGAAGTGACATATTCAATCCACCAGGAGCTATGTAAGCCACTCCATTTTTAGCGATGTCTCCATCTTGAGCTTCTTTGATTGTAATTTGTGATAAATGATCTAATCTAGTAGCCAGCGATGCCGTAAATCCTGCCGGCATATGCTGCACAATCAAAATCGGCGCCTCTATGTCTTTTGGCAGCTTCGTGACGACTCGTTGAAGCGCCCTAGGCCCTCCCGTAGAAGTTCCGATTGAAATAATCTTTCGGAGTGATGAACCGCTTCTTACTTCTTGCAGGCGGGGAGCGACCGCTGGAATTGGACTTGGCGGCTTCATGAACGGCTTAGGAGAAACTTGTTTCTCAGTACGTTTTCTCGACAGGCCTGCCGCAAGTACCCGCTCTACAATTTGACCTCTTACTTTGTGTAAATCGAGCGAAATACTTCCTGAAGGCTTTGTCACAAAGTCAAAAGCACCGAGTTCTAAGCAATGGATGGTTAATTCCTTCCCTTGCTTCGTCTGGCTTGACACCATAATTACAGCAAGGTCGTGTTCAGCCAGAATTTGTTTTAATGCTTCTGTTCCATTTAGAACAGGCATTTCCACATCAAGTGTGACAACATCTGGATTCAATTCCTTAATCCGCTTTAAGGCATCTTCTCCATTTCGCGCCGTTCCGACGACTTCAATTTCTTGCTCGGCACTTAGGAAATCACTGATGAGTTTTCTCATAAAAGCCGAGTCATCTACTACAAGCACTCTAATCATGAGTCCACCTTCCTCCTTTTAAAAAAAGAGGACAACTTATCTATAAACGTATGCTGCTCTCTCCGTGCCTCTCTTATCTGCTGATGATACAGTGTTTCAGCCAGCATTTTAATGGTTTTACTTAGCCTTGAATGAGGCTGCTTCATATAAAATGGAATTTGTTCAGTGACTGCTTTAGGAACAGCAGGATCATCAGGCACCGCCCCAGCAAACACAAGCTTTCGGTGTAGAAAGGATGTCACCACTCCTGCTAATTTCCGGTACGTTTCAGACCCTTCTGACGGGGTTTTACACCGGTTGACGATGATTTGAACAGACTGTTCAAACTGATGAATGGCTAAGTGCTTAATTGCGCTGTAGGCATCCATGATGGATGTTGGTTCTGGCGTTGTCACAACGACCACCTCTCCTGCCGATAAGACAAAAGGGAGTTGATCTTTTGACAAGCCTGCACCCATATCAAAGAATATACAATCAAAGTCATTCAATATTTTCTCCATCTCTTCTAAAAAGAACGACCATTGATCTTTGTCTAAAGAAAACAGCTGTTCAAGCCCGCTTCCGCCAGAAATGTAATACAGATTGTCCGTTCCTTTTGTCATAGCCGCTTGGAAGGATTTTTTTCTAACAAGCACGTCTAATATAGAGCTGGTCGATGTTTTCCCTAGTAAAATATCAATATTCCCCATGCCAAAGTCGAGGTCGATGATGAGCACTTGCTTGCCCGTACTTGCGATAGACAGTGCCATATTCAGCGTCAAATTCGATTTACCTACTCCGCCTTTACCGCTCATGACAGCAATGGTTTTCGCCTGTCCATTCGCATGAAGAGAGTTCGGTACAATCAGTTGATTCTGCTGAACAAGCTTTCTTAAACCTTCGGCTTGGTCAGGCTTCATCATTGTAAGACCATCCTTGTCAAATCAAGGGGGGAACTCTCAAGAATATCCTCAGGTACATTTTGACCATTTGTTAAAAACCCGAGCCCGATTTGAGATTCTGCAATGATTTGAAAGATCGTTCCCATCGTGTCTGTTTCATCAACTTTTGTAAAAATAAATTGATCGATTGGAACGTGTTCAAAACGTTTGACCATGGCTTTCATATCTTGATATTTCGATGTCGCACTCATGACGAGAAAACTTTGAATGCTTTCATCAAATGGAATGATATCTGTCAGCTCTTTGATGTACGCCTCTTCTTTAAAGTTACGGCCTGCTGTATCGATGAAAATATGATCATAGTCTTTAAAGGTCTGCTGTGCTTTCACAAAGTCCTCTCTTGAATAACAAACTTCAAGAGGTGCATTCAGCAGTTCAGCATATGTTTTTAGTTGTTCAATCGCTGCAATCCGGTACGTATCTGTTGTGATAAAAGCAATTTTCTTTTGCTGCTGAATAGCCGTTTTCGCAGCCAGCTTTGCAATCGTTGTGGTTTTTCCAGCACCAGTTGAACCAAACAACACAATGTATTTCGAACGAATCATCGGCTCATCAGAAGTGTGAGCCGGCAGCATCCCTGTGAGTAGTTTTTCAAGTTCTTTTTCAATCTGCGCTTCTTTCACAGCACCTTTTGTTAAAAGACCCTTTAAGCACTCATCTCGAATCTCAGCATCAAGACCTTGATCCTTTAGCTTTTGATCCATTTTCATGAGAGAATCCGGCAAGATCCCGGCATGGCGTTCGTTTCTTGCATATTCTATAGGCTGAGAATGAGAAGGCGCTGCTTTGACTGCTTGAGCAGCAGCCGGCAGCTCTTGTGTAAGGTGTTGAGTCTGCTCCTTTTTCGGTAACACCGGGATAGGCGCAGCTGCTGGTTGTAATCCTTTACCGGCTCTTTCTTCAAAATCTTGATCCAGCACTGCAATCACTTCGACCATTTGCTGTTTCTTTAAACCGAACAGCTTTCGTTTGACAACGGTTTTCGAATTTAATATGACGGCATCTTTCCCAAGCTGCTGCCTGATTTGGATCGTTGCCTCCTGCATAGAATTCGCTGTGATTTTTTTCATTTTCATTAGATATCCACCACTCCGATGCTCTGTACTTCCACATTTGCTTCTAGTTCGTTATAAGATAGTACCGGTAATTCTGGGAAATATCTTTCTAACAACTGTTTGACGTACATTCTTATAGGAGGTGAGCATAATAGAACCGGCGTTTCCTGACGAAGCGAAAGCTGTTCAATTTCTCTCGCCACTGATTGAATCACACTTTCAGAGGATTCTGGATCTAACGATAAGTAGTTCCCATGCTCTGTTTGCTGCACGCTGTCTGCAATCACCTTTTCGACTCGGCCTGAGCATGTCACGACTTTCAGTGATTCATTTTCTCTTGCATACTGTGCAGTAATCTGTCTTGCAAGTGCCTGTCTAACATACTCTGTTAGCAAGTCTGTATCAGTCGTTAATTTTCCGTAGTCTGCAAGGGTCTCAAAAATGGTCACAAGGTTTCGAATGGAGACCTTTTCTTTCAGAAGCTTTGCAAGTACTTTTTGGATATCTCCGACTGCTAGTGGATTCGGTGTTACCTCATCTACTAGAACTGGATAACTTTCTTTCAGATGATCGATTAATTGCTTCGTTTCTTGGCGTCCAAGCAGTTCATGGGTGTTTTGTCTAATCTTCTCTGTGATGTGGGTAGACACAACAGATGCTGGATCGACCACTGTATACCCAAGCATTTCAGCCTGATCTTTTTCTGCTTCTGATATCCATTTTGCCGGCAGACCAAAGGATGGTTCGATTGTTTCAATTCCTTCAATCGGATCATCATCAGGCGTTGGAGACATCGCTAAGTAATGATCGAGCAGCAGCTCTCCTTTTGCCACTTCGTTCCCTTTTATTTTGAGCCTGTATTCATTCGGGTTTAGCGCAATGTTGTCTCGAATACGGACAACTGGAATGACAAGACCTAGTTCAAGAGCAAGCTGCCTTCTGATCATGACAATTCGGTCTAGCAGGTCTCCGCCTTGATTGGCATCTGCAAGTGGGATCAACCCGTAGCCAAATTCAAATTCAATGGCATCCATTTGTAGGAGATGAATGACGCTTTCTGGACTTTTCATCTCTTCTACCTCTGCCTGTTCTTCCAGTACTTCTTCAATCTCTTCTTGATCCTGTTTGTTTTTCGACATCATGTACGCACCGAGTGCAAGTAAACCTGCGATCGGCCCTGTCAAAAGTACGCCAATTGGCGTAAACAATCCAAGCAGGAAGATCGTACCTGCTGTGACATAAAGCATGGCAGGGAAGGCAAAGAGCTGACCCGTAATGTCTGAACCAAGGTTTCCGTTAGAAGCCGCTCTCGTGACAACAATCCCTGTCGCTGTTGAAATAAGAAGTGCAGGGATCTGCGAAACAATTCCATCACCCACTGTTAAAAGAGTAAAGTGGGAAGCTGATTCTTGAATTGACATTCCTTGCTGAATCATCCCAATAATGATGCCAAAAATAATATTGATAATAACGATGATAATACCTGCGATGGCATCCCCTTTAACGAACTTACTTGCACCATCCATCGCACCATAAAAGTCTGCTTCTCTTGCTACTTTTTCACGGCGGTTTCTAGCTTCACTTTCTGTCAGCATTCCTGCATTCAAATCTGCGTCAATACTCATCTGTTTACCTGGCATCGCATCGAGTGTAAATCTGGCCGCAACCTCTGATACACGCTCTGCCCCTTTGGTGATGACAATAAACTGAATGATGATCAGAATAAGGAAGACAACCAGACCAACGAGTATATTGCCCCCAACAACAAATGATCCAAACGTTTCTACAACCTTACCAGCATCTCCAGTTGATAAAATAGAACGGGTTGTAGAGATGTTAAGCCCTAAACGAAACAGTGTTAAGAGCAAAAGTAACGATGGAAAAATGGAAAATTGCAGTGGTTCTTGCATGTTCATTGTGGTGAGAAGCACGATAAGCGCAAGAGAAATATTAATAATGATTAAAATACTTAATAGGATGGGCGGAAACGGTATGACCAGCATCGCCACGATTAAAATAACACTGAATAAAACAGATAAATCTCTTGCTGACATGCCTGTTCTCTCCTTTTAAAACCAAAAATTCATAAAATCTTTTGTTTCGTTTTATATACGTAAGCCAAAATTTCTGCGATCGCCTTAAAATACTCTTCCGGCACCGCTTGGTCAATATCCACTTGATCATAGAGGGCGCGGGCGAGTGGCCGGTTCTCTACAGTCATGACATCATGTTCTTTCGCAATTGTTCTAATTTTCAAAGCCAAAATATCTGTTCCCTTTGCCACAACATAGGGCGCGTCCATCTTTTCTTCGTCATATTTCAAGGCAATTGCGTAGTGGGTCGGGTTTGTAATGATGACGTCCGCTTTTGGGACTTCCTGCATCATCCGTCTCATGGCCATTTCCCTTTGCCGCTGTTTAATTTTTGATTTTATGAGCGGGTCACCCTCTGATTTTTTATACTCATCTTTGATGTCTTGTTTAGACATCCGTAAGTTTTTTTCATAATCAAATTTCTGATACATATAATCAAGCCCTGCTAAGATCATGAGAGCACCTGCTGCATATAGACCCATAATCAAGGTCATATTTGCCACGAAATGAAGAGTTTCCTCTGCTGTTAATAAAGGAAGCCTCAGGATATCGTCAAAGTGCATCCAAAGTGCAATAAATGTCGCAAAACCAATTAAACCAATTTTCAAAATGGATTTTAATAGCTCTACGAGGGCTCGAATACTGTATATTCGTTTAAACCCTTTGATTGGATCGAGTTTTTCTAATTTCGGTTTGATTACTTCTGTCGAAAAGAGAAAGCCAACCTGCAAATAGTTACTAATGATCCCTGCCAGCATACCAACACCAAGGATTGGCATGAGGAGGAGTCCTGTTTCCTGAAGCAATTCCACAAATAGTTGATGAATATTAGATGTGCTAACCTTCATTAGCATCGTTGTTGAATAAAAACGTTCAATGAGCGCAATAATACGCTCTTTCATAAAAGGCCCAATAAAAAAGAATGATAAAAAGATTAGTAGAAATGAGATGGCTGTATTGACGTCGGTACTTTTGGAAACCTGCCCTTTTTTACGTGAATCCCGTCTCTTTTTCGGTGTTGCTTTTTCTGTTTTTTCACCTGCGAAAAATTGCAAGTCGAGTCTAAGTCTTGTCGTCATGACGAACCACCGACCAATGCTAAGAAATTCCTCATGGTGAGCACAATCGTTTCAAATGTATTTTGGACGACCCCGAAGATGACACCCATACAAATGATGATCATAATAAAACTCACGCCCATTTTAATGGGCAGTCCAACGACAAATACGTTCATTTGCGGAACTGTACGTGCCACAATTCCTAATGCCAAATCGACTAAAAACAAACTAGCCACAACAGGTGCTGAGATTTGAAAGGCTATGATGAACATTTGGTTGAAGCTCTTTGCAATAAAGTAAGCAAAGGATTCACTACCGAAGTTCAGCGCATACTGATCAACTTGAATATATTGAAAACTGTAATAGATTCCATCAAGCAGCAAATGATGTGCATTTGTTGCCAGCATCAGTAGCAAGGTCACCGTATAAAAAAACTGCCCCATCAGCGGAGTTTGCGCCCCTGTTTGTGGATCAATAATATTGGCGATCGCAAAACCCATTTGAAAATCAATGAATGAGCCGGCAATTTGAACTGCGGACACCATGATATATGCAATCAGTCCAAGCAGAAGTCCGACCATTGCTTCTTTCACGGCAAGCATCATGTAAAGACCGTCGATATCGAGTGCTGGCGGTTCTTTAATGGTGCTAAAACTAATGACAGCCAAAAACAGTGAAAAACCAACTCTGTGAACTGCTGGTATCGTTCGATGCGCTAATAGCGGCACTGTCACGAAAAAAGCGGTGATCCGAATGAAAACGAGAAGAAAGGCAGGAAATAATTCTATGATTGACATCTCTGATTAACCTGCAAATCGATCTAAATTCGAGAACAGCTCTGTTGTAAATGACACAATTGTTGAAAGCATCCACGGACCAAACACAACAAGTCCAATGAGCACTGCAACAATTTTTGGAATGAACGCAAGCGTCTGTTCTTGGATTTGGGTTGTCGCCTGAAACACACTGACAATTAGTCCCACGATTAGTGCGAGCGCTAGAAGCGGCCCGCTGACAAGTAATACAACATACACTGATCTTTCAGCCATCGTAATGACAAATTCTGAACTCATGTTTTAAGCACCTACTCTAAAAGCTTTGCAGCAAAGATTTAACAATCAAATACCATCCATCAACTAATACAAATAACAATATTTTGAAAGGGAGCGATATCATAACCGGCGGAAGCATCATCATCCCCATCGACATCAGGACACTTGCGACCACCATGTCAATAATTAAAAATGGAATAAAAATCATAAAACCAATTTGAAATGCCGTCTTTAATTCTGAAATTGCAAACGCTGGTACCATCGCCGTTAAGGGAATATCTTTAATCGATTCAGGGGTATCCATTTTTGCGTAACTAAGAAATAAAGCCAAATCTTTCTGTCTCGTATGTTTACTCATAAACTCTTTAATTGGCACTTCGGCTTTTTCATAGGCCTGATTTAACGTAATATCATCATTTAAAAGCGGCGTCAGTGCCTCTTTATTAATCTCTGAGAACGTGGGTGCCATAATAAAAAATGTGAGAAACAAAGCAAGTCCTACAAGCACTTGGTTTGGCGGCATTGAGTTGGTTGCAAGTGAAGTTCTAACGAACGAAAGAACAATCACAATCCGTGTAAAACAGGTCATTAAAATAAGAATGCCTGGTGCAACTGAAAATACAGTTAACAATAAAAGAAGACGGACAGATGTGCTAATATTCCCTGCGCCACTGGAATTAAATAAATCGATAAACTCATTCATTTTGTTTCGGGCCTTTCTTTCTGACTTCTGATTGGGTCTTTTTCAATTCGGCTAGCTGCGCCTTTAAATTGGCTGAAAAAGAAGAAGTGGTCGGCTGATCGTGTTTCTTCACTTGCGATGTTAATTTTTGCATCATTTTCGGTAAGTCAGTCTTACTTTCCATCGCTTCTTCGTATTGTTTCACAATCGCTTCGCATTCTTGTTCATCATCGATTTCTTTTAGCAACTGGATTGAGTCTGCTACGCCGACAACTAATACTCGTTTGCCCACTTTGATCAGCTGAACTGAACGATTTTGACCAACCGTCGTTCCGCCAATATTTTCAACATAGCGAAATGGCTTGAGTAAGCGGTTTTGCTTTCCAACAAATCTCACCAATCCGTAAATGAGCAGGATGACAAAAAGTAAGGCACCAATCATTTTGACAAAATCCATAATGGAGACAGAAGAAGAGGGAACTTCTTCTGCCGGATTCGTTTGATTGTCAGTGGTTTTCTTTTCTGTATCCTTTTTGCTTTCTTTCTCATCTTTGAGCCAGTCATTCACTGTGCCATTTTCAGGATCTTTTGTTTCAGCAAACAGTGAGGCTGGCTGCGCTGTCAAGAAAAGCATAAAACTGATCATTGCTATACATATCAAACGTTTTTTCAACAAGTCTTACACCCTTTTTTAGCCTAACGTTTTATTAATTGCTTCAAGTACACGGTCTGCCTGGAATGGCTTCACGATAAAGTCTTTTGCACCTGCTTGAATGGCATCAATAACCATTGATTGTTGTCCCATCGCTGAGCACATAATGATTTTTGCAGAAGCATCGATTTGTTTAATTTCTTTTAATGCTGTGATCCCGTCCATTTCTGGCATTGTGATATCCATTGTGACTAGATCAGGAGATGTTTCTTTAAATTTTTCAACAGCTTGTGCGCCGTTTTCTGCTTCTCCTACTACATCAAATCCGTTTTTTACAAGAATATCCTTAATCATCATTCTCATGAATGCTGCATCATCTACGATTAATACCTTAGTAGCCATTTACTTATTCTCTCCCTATATGTTTGTTTATTTTAAATTAGAAAGTCTTTCAGACTGACTTAAAATGTCAGTCACACGTACACCAAAGTTCTCATCAATGACAACAACTTCTCCTTTGGCGACGATTCGTTTGTTGACCAGAATGTCGACTGGCTCACCTGCAAGTTTGTCCAGTTCAATGATACTTCCAGCGGAAAGTTCAAGTACTTCTTTCACACTGCGCTGCGTTCTTCCAAGCTCCACTGTAATGGAAAGTGGAATATCCATCAGCATATCAAGATTACCGAGCTGACTTGTTGTATGCTGAGGCTCACTAAATGCCTCAAATTCAACTGGCGCCACATTGACAGGTTCTGCCGGCTTTGGCTTCGCCTGTCTTTTCGGCGGTGCCGATTGCTGTATAGGAGCAGATTGTGCTTGCTGAACAGCCTGCTGTGGTTCAGGTGCACTCTGAGGTGCTTCTTGAACCGGCTCTTCTTCCGCTGGGTCTGTTAATTCTGCAATCAAATCTTTCGCAAACGTAATAGGGTAAAGCTGCATAATATTTGAATCTATGAGTTCACCTATTGTTAATCTAAAGGACACTTTGACAAGCATCTCTTCAGCTGGAATGCGGTCTGTGCCTTCTCCTTCTTTCACATCAAGCAACTCAACGCGAGGCGGAGAAATATCAATCTTTTTATTAAAGACTGTTGACATGGACGTCGCTGCTGAACCCATCATTTGGTTCATCGCTTCTTGTACTGCACTTAAGTGAATTTCACTTAACGACGGGTCAGCATTTGTTCCATCTCCGCCCATCATTAAATCCGCAATGACTGCCGCATCGGTTTGCTGGATGACAAGCAGGTTACTAGCGCTGAAGCCTTCCGTATAATTCACTTCAATCGCGACATACGGATGAGGAAATTCCTCATTCAGCTTGCTTTTTTGAATCACTGTGACAGTTGGAGTTGTAATCTCCACTTTTTGACTTAATAGGGTTGAAAGTGCTGTTGCAGAGCTTCCAAATGATATATTTCCGATTTCCCCAATGGCATCTTGTTCCATTGCAGAAAGGAGTGTATCAGGCTCTATATCGTCATTGCTGCCTCCTTTAAGGAGCGCATCGATTTCATCTTGTGATAATTTACTTCCGTTATTCTCCATCTTCTTCACCTCTTATGTCGTGATCTAGAATTTGAATCGCTTGTTTCCGATTCACGCGGCCGGCCTGTCCCAAGAATTTCGGTTTATTTCCGACCATAACAGTAAGAGGCGCATTTACTGGTTTGTCCAAGGCAATACAATCACCAATTTCCAAATTCAAAAACTCTTCCACCGTCATTTCCGATTGTCCAAGCTCTGCGACTACCGGTATTTTCGCCGTCATAATCCGTTTTTCAATGGCCTTTGTTTCTTCTTGTTTCGGTTCATTTCGTTCAGATTGCATCCAGTAGTGTACAGACAGCTTCGGAATAATAGGCTCTAATACTACGTGAGGAATACAGAGGTTAATAACCCCGCTTACCTCACCAATTTGTGTATTAAGAGAAATGACGACAACTGTTTCATTTGGTGACACCATTTGAACAAACTGGGGATTTACCTCGAAATCTGCCATTTCTGGCTCGATGTCGGTTATGGACTGCCACGCTTCTCTGTAGTTTTCCAAAGCTCCCTCAAACATGTTTGAGATAATCTTTGTTTCGATTTCTGTCAGTGATTCTGTCTTATTATGACTAATGCCAATCCCACCCATCAGCCTATCCATCATGGCATAGCCAATCGTTGGGTTCACTTCAAGCATGATTCTTCCTTCAAGCGGGCTGACGTAAAATAAGTTTAATAATGTCATATTAGGAATCGAACGAATAAATTCTTCATATGGCACTTGGTCAACCGAGCTGACAGAAATTTGAATATATGATCTTAGCTGCGCTGAAAAGTGTGTGGTAAGCAGTCTAGCGAAGTTATCATGAATTCTTGTTAAACTTCGAATCTGGTCTTTTGAAAAGCGCAGTGCACGTTTAAAGTCGTACACTTTCACTTTTTTCGTCGTTTCTTCTTTTTTCAGCTCTTCTGCATCCATTTCGCCTGTTGATATGGCGGATAATAATGCGTCGATCTCATTCTGGGAAAGCACTTCTCCTGACATTTCTTCACCTCCATCGTGTCAATTAATCGCCTCTATTGCAGATTAAAGGAGGTTATATAAACTTCTTTCACCTTGCCATCTTGCAAATAGTTATTCACTTTGTTTTTGACCTGTGTTTTAAAATGTTCTCTGCCTTTTTTGCCATCAAGTTCATCTGCATTCGTGTCTGATAAAATGTCAATCACGGCATCTTTCACTTGGAAGCTTCTTTTTTCAAGCTCTTCTTTGGCTTTTTCTGAATCAGTTTCAATATTTAGTACAAGTTTAACCGCATTTCCTTCAGATTTTAAATTGGTCACAATCTCAGGAATTTCAACAGAAGCTTTTACGACTTCATCTGCTGTTGGCTCTTTTTCTGCTTTTGCTTCGTCTGACCCATTCACCAGAAAGACAATACCTGCTCCAATTCCGACGATAGCAATAATCATGATTAGCATTACTACGACTAATTTCTTCTTCATTCAAACTCCTCTATTCCTTGATTCAATGAAATGACTTGGATTTTTCTATAGAAAGAAATGATTTTCTCCTGAAGCTGCTCTTCATCTTCTTTCACAACGAATTTCTTTCCATTGGCGAGTGTAATGGTCGTGTCTGGAAAGCTTTCGATCTGCTCGATATGGAGAGCGTTGAGCATAAATCCTTTGCCATTTAATCTTGTCACTTCAATCATATTAAGCAGAGAAGCGATAAACCGCTCCCCCTACCTCCTATCGTTTCAGATTCACAAGTTCTTGCAGAATTTCATCAGATGTTGTGATCGTCTTTGCATTCGATTGGAATCCACGCTGTGCGATAATCATTTCTGTAAACTCGTCTGTTAAATCAACGTTTGACATTTCAAGTTTACCTGTTTGAAGTTCACCTGTTCCTTGAGTTCCAGGAGCCATGGCATTACTTGGTGCACCGGAACTGAGTGTTTGGCGATATAAGTTATCCCCAACTTTATCTAGTCCTCCTGCATTACTGAAAGACACAAGTGATACTTGTCCAACAGTACGAGAAACGTTGTTCTCAACAACAGAAACGGTCCCATCTGGCCCAACACTAACACTTGACACATTGTCTCGTGGAATGTTGATTCTTTGCCCATCCATACCAAGAAGATAGTTTCCATCAGATGTTACCAAATCCCCATTTGAATCAGGTTTGAAGTTCCCTGTTCTTGTAAAAAGGATTTCACCTTGCTTTTCAATACGGAAAAATCCATCTCCATTAATATAGAAATCATATGGTTCGTCTGTATTTTGAGAAGAACCTGATGTCATGATTTTATCAATAGAAGATAAAGCTGATCCTAAACCAACTTGTTTTGAGTTGATTGAACCAGAGTTATTCGTCGGTCCACCAGAACTTGCAATGGTTTGACTGACCATATCTTTAAAAGTGATACGGCTTTTTTTGTATCCATGTGTATTGACGTTGGCCACGTTATTGGCTACAACATCTAATTTTGTTTGGAAGTTTTTCATTCCGCTAATTCCTGAGTAAAGTGAGCGTAACATTTATTTTCCTCCTCGATTTGCTTACGATTTTTCTCCAACAGTTGTAACATCCCATGGGCTGATTTTCGTTCCATCTTCTAAATATAGGAAGTATTCATTGTTTATGTTTTTCACAGACTTCACAGTGCCAGATATGTCTTTATCATCTTGTTTGCCCGCTACTTCTTTACCAATCCATCCTACATATGTCGTAAATGGATCTTGGTGTGCAACAAATGTAGACATGATCTGATTCATTTGAGTGATAGATTCGTTCATATTCATTTGCTGTTCTAAAGAAGAAAATGTTGCAAGCTGTGTGACAAACTCACGGTCATCAATCGGGTTTGTCGGATCTTGGTTTTGAAGCTGCGTAAGTAAGATTTTCAAGAACTGATCTCGGCCAAGTGTATCTGTTTTCTTTGCTGCGTTTGAAGAAGTGTCCGCTTGTGCGGCTGTTCTATTCGTCGCATCAACAGTTGCCATTAGATCTCCTCCTCTTCTTCTTCTGATCCAACAAGCGCATCTAGTACATCTTGGAATTCAGCTTCCTGTTCTTCAGGCTGCTGGAAACTTTGTCCTTTTGATGGCTGCTGCTTGCCTTCCTCATTAAATTGTCCAAAAGACGGCTGCTCATTTGACTGAAGCGGTATATGGAAACGGTCAACTTGAACCGACATATTCGGTAGCGCCTGCTTGAGCTGCGGCAGATGATGCTCGAGCAACTCTTTTGCTGCTTGCGTTGAAGCTGTAATTTTACTCGCATACATCCCGTTTTGTTTCGTTAGCTGGATGGTAATAAACCCTAGATTTTCTGGATTTAATCGTACGGTAAACCGTCCGCTTGAATTGCCAAATGGTGTGAACTTCATTTGTTTCCACGTATTTAAAATCTGCTGATCAACCGTACCTGGCTTTTCGTCAGTTGTTTGCGTCTGCTGCATAGGAGCAGCTGATTGCAGTTGGAAGAACTGTTTATGTCCTGGAAGCAGCGTATGGGTAATTGTTTTTTCAGAAGCAGGTGCCGTAGTGCCTTGACCTTTGGTGACTTCTTTTTTCATAAGCCATTCAAGTGAGGCAACACCTTTTGCTGGAGATGAGAAGGAAGATTCTTGCCTTGGAGCAACCATTTCTTTTAACTCTCCTAAGGAAATTTTCCACTCTTTATCTGACCCTTTCGCATTCGCCATCATATGATCGATTAACTGATTAAAGTGTTTCAGCTCGCTTTGCGACATATTATTCAGCTTAGGTGCCGATCCTTGCGAGAAGAACTGCTCTTTTACTTGTTGAATGAGCTTTTCATCTGCTCCGTTTTTCGTTAGAAACTTGATGAAATCTTCACCTTTTGCTTGAATATCCTGTACAAGTTTTGCATCAAAGTTAACCGGCTGCTGATTCAGTATTTGATATAAGAAAAAGTGGACTTGTATGAGCTGTTCACTATGTTCAGCAACTGGCTTCTCATCCTGATCGCCATAGATCACCGATTCCATCTTTTGAAATAGCTCTTCAAGTGACTTTAAGTCAGCCCCTTCAAGCTTTTGCCCTTGCAGCGCCTGAAGTGCCGCAAGAAGATCTCCATCTATTCCTTCTTCAGGTGATTGCATCCATTTTCCAATGATTTGCATCGCATCATTCATGGATAGAGTGGTTTCCGCTGGCTGAGATATAGCTGGACCACTTTGAATACCTGCGCCATTTAACAATTGTTTGAACAGGCCGCGAGCAGATACTGCCCCCTCTCCCTTTAGTCCCGAGAGACCTTGGGAAGATTGCTGTAAGGCTCCAATGTCCAATAGCTTCACTTATTGTCCACCTCCATTTTCACTTTCTTCTTTTTTGGCAAGCTCCTTCGTGAACGTTGCTGCCTTCTGAGGTGTCAGTTTTGCTAATATGTCCGTCAGCTTATTTTTACTCAGCTCTTCAAGGATCTTCAAAGCTTCTTTATCACTTAGCTCTGATAGAATTTTGGCAGATTTTCCTGCATCCATGCTTTCATAAATGCTGGCGACCTTTCCTTTTGATTGCTGATTAGAAGATGCTGACGAATCAGTTGAAGATCCTGATCCGTTATTACTTGATGATGTACTGTTTGATGAACTGTCACTTGCTGACGTGTTCTCTTTATCAGATGTTTTTTCAAGTGAATTGATTTTTTGATTCAATCGTTTAATCTCTTCATCACTTGTCTTCAAGTCTTTTTGAGCAATTTCAAGTTCATTCTCTTGTTCTTTAATCGTCTTTTTCAACGCTTTCAACTCTGTATCACGTTGATCGTTATTTGAAGATGACGTTTTTGATGTGTCATCTGATCCAACCAAGCTGCTAATCCCCGGAATGTTTTGGAGCGGTTTCTTTAGATCATAACCTGCCATATAAAGGATTGTGCCCGTTACAATCACAAGCACAACCAATGGGATAATGACAATAAACAAGATCCATTGAAATTTACCGCCGCCGCTTGATTCCTTTGTTTTTTCCTTCTTAGGCATTCATCTCGACTCCTAATGTCCTTGAAACATGAATTGGCTGATAGAGATATCATCCATTTCTTTCATTTCAATTGCCTTATGTTCAAGGGAGAACTTTTCAAATTGCTTTTCTTTCATTTTTTCAAACTTTTTAAACTCAATATTTTTTTCTGTTAAATCAGATTGTTTTTCATTCATTTGATGGCGTTTCATGATCACAAGCTGCTGATAATGATGAATGGTGTTATCTAAGTTCGTCACAAATTGCTGATAATGACGCATTTCTTGAACACTCATCCCACTTCTCAGCTTTTCTTCTTTGCTCTTTTCCATTAGCTCTTTTTTACTCATATTTTCATAGAGTTTTTCAGCGGCTTGCTCAAATGCCGAAACGGATTGTTGATACGCTGCGAGTGATTTGTCCTTTTCACTTTCTTTCAATTCTAAGAGCTTTTGAAATTTGTATTGATATCTCACTGTTTTTGTCAATCCTCTCTATTCATCAAACTGAGCAATATCCTCACGCTGTCTTCAATCGATACAGCCTCTTCAACGTCCTGCTTCAAAAATGAAATCAGTTGTGGGTAAGCTTGCATGGCCTCATCAATATCTTTAGAGGAGCCTTTTTTATATGCTCCAATGTTAATGAGGTCTTCAGCGTTTTGATATGTGGATAAAAGCTGGCGGAACCGGTTAGCCGCTTCCTTGTGATCATGACTTGCGATATTACTCATGACACGACTGATACTTTTCAGAATATTGACAGCTGGAAACTGTCCTTTGTTGGCCAGTGCACGATCAAGTACTATGTGGCCATCTAAAATCCCCCGCACTGTATCAGCGATTGGCTCATTCATATCGTCACCATCAACAAGCACTGTGTAAAACGCTGTGATGGAACCAAGTTGATTTGTACCAGTTCGTTCTAGCAATTTTGGCAGTATAGCGAACACTGAAGGCGTATATCCTTTTGTTGTTGGCGGTTCACCGGTTGCAAGTCCTATTTCGCGCTGTGCCATGGCGACCCTTGTGACAGAATCCATCATAAACATGACATTTTTGCCTCTGTCTCTGAAATATTCGGCAATAGCTGTTGCAGTATAGGCTGCTTTTAATCTTGTCAGTGCGGGCTGATCTGAAGTTGCGACAACAACAATCGAACGCTTCAGTCCTTCAGCTCCTAAATCTTTTTCGATAAACTCGCGAACTTCACGTCCACGCTCTCCAACAAGTGCAATGACATTGAGATCCGCTTCTGTCTGCTTGGCAATCATCCCCATCAAGGTACTTTTACCAACACCGCTTCCCGCGAATATGCCAATTCTTTGACCAGTGCCGACTGTGAGCAAGCTGTCAATCACTCTGACACCAACGCCCATTTTTTCACGAATAGGCGGTCTGTCCATCGGGTTTGGAGGAGATTGTTCTGTTGAGACAGGTGCAAGTCCTTTAGGAAGCATGCTGCCGTCCAGTGGATCACCGAAGGCATCAACAACCTGCCCGATTAAACCAGTTCCTACTTTGACCTTTAACGACTCACCTGTTGCTTCAACAAGACTGCCTGGTGAGATGTTAGAGGCTTCTACGTAGGGCATGAGCAAAATGTTTTCATCTTTAAAGCCAACGACTTCTGCTTTGATTGGATGATTCTTACTCCCTTTTTTGTGAATAAGACATACATCACCGATTGAGCTTTCTGGCCCCTTGGACTCAATCATCAGTCCAACAACTCGATTGACTTTACCAAAACGTTTGTAAGGATCGGCGGTTTCAATCGTTTCTTTTAGCACATCTATGTTCATTTGTGATCACCTGAATCAATGACTTCTAATAACTTTTCTTTTAACTGATTCATTTGGGTATCAACACTCGCTTCCACTTTTCCAAAGCTTGTTTCGACGTAACAAGTACCTTTTGGTGCTTTTTCATCCGAGTAAATGGCAAGATGTGTATTCTTTTGAAGGATTCTATTTAATTCGTCTTTATATTCCATCACATGTTCGTAATGTGCAGGGTCGACATAGATGGAAATATCGTCATATTCCTTCACTTCTGAAACGACCTGCTTCACTAGCGTTAAAAATTGTTCTTTTGTGTCCTCAGCTGCATTCCATACTCGTTTAGCGAGCTCAAACGCAAGTTCGACAATTTCTTCAGCAGAGCTTTCGATTTTTGCTTCATAGTCCTGCTTTGCAAGGCTGACAATGTCATTCGCTTGATCAAGAATCGATTGATACTGTAAATTCGCATCTGCTTCGCCCTTTTGAAAACCATCTTGATATCCTGTTTGTTTCGCTTCTTCAATGAGCTGTACTCTTTCTGCTTCAAAATCAGCTCGCCGCTGATTGATTTCAGCCATTGTTTGTTCCAGCTCACGATTTGCTTGTTCTAAAATACGGCTTGCTTCATCTTGTGCATCACTTAATACAAGCTGAGATGCTTCTGTCTCGTTGACAAGCTCTTCTTCGTGATGTTCTCTTTTGAATTCCACTTGCTGCAAGGGAATGGTTTGACGGCCTTGTTCAGGAATAACAGATGTTTCATGTTTGATAATCCTAGACAATGATATCGTCTCCTCCACCTCGAGCTATGACGATTTCTCCAGCCTCTTCAAGTCGTCTTACGATGCTGACAATACGAGTCTGTGCTTCCTCGACATCTCTAAGCCGGACAGGTCCCATAAACTCCATTTCTTCTTTGAACGTTTCGACCATACGTTGCGACATGTTGCGGAAGACAATTTCTTTGACTTCTTCGCTTGCCACTTTGAGTGCAAGTAGTAAATCGTCATTTTCAACATCTCGAATCACACGCTGAATGGCTCTGCTATCAAGAGTAACAATGTCTTCAAAGACAAACATACGTTTCTTAATTTCATCAGCAAGCTCAGGATCTTGAATTTCCAGTGTATCTAAAATGGTTTTCTCCGTTGCACGGTCTACACCATTCAGTACTTCGACTACCGCTTCGACTCCGCCCGTTTGGGTATAATCTTGCGTAAAGGTTGAAGAAAGCTTTTGTTCAAGAATACGTTCCACCTCATTGATAATCTCTGGAGATGTGCGATCCATTAAAGCAATTCTTCTTGCAACCTCAGTTTGTACTTCCTCGCCTAACTCAGATAAAATCTGTCCAGCCTGTACTGGATCTAAGTAGGAAAGAATGAGCGCAATGGTTTGTGGATGCTCGTGCTGGATAAAGTTTAAAATTTGCTCTGGGTCAGCCTTTCTAGCAAAATCAAATGGTTTCACTTGAAGTGAGGATGTTAAGCGATTTAAGATGCTGTCCGCTTTGTCCTCACCAAGCGCTTTTTCAAGCACTTGTCTTGCGTACATAAGGCCGCCTTGTGATATGTAGTCCTGCGCGATGGCAATGCTGTGAAACTCTTCGATGACTTCATCTTTTTTAGCAGTATCTACACTTCGTACATTGGAAATTTCTAATGTTAATTTTTCTATTTCGTCTTCAGACAGATGTTTGTATACAGATGCTGACACGTCTAGCCCTAAGGAAATCATTAGGATTGCTGCTTTTTGTCTGCCTGTTAGTCGATTTGGATCTTTTCTCGACATGTGTATTCCTCCTAATCCTCGGACAGCCAGCTGCGTAGCAATTTAGCAAAGTCTTCTGGTTTATCTTTTGCCATTTTTTCAAGCTGATTTTTTCTCACCATTTCTTCTGTTTCTGGCTCAGTATCGATATCAGGAACATGAATTGGTGTACGTTCATCAAACTCAAACTCTTCTTCCTCTTCTTTTCTTCGCTTACGTACGAGAAGAATGATGAGAGCGATAATGGCGAGTAGTAGCACACCGCCAACAATATAAACCCAAATTGGAATATTGTTTGAAGGGTTTTCTGCTGCCGTTTGCTGTTTACCGTCTAATTTTGATACAGATAAAACGATTTTGTTATCTAAGTCAGCTTGAGTGAGCGCTTGACCGTTTGTGTATTCTTTATCAATCGATGTACTGATGATGGTTGAAAGAATTTTTTTGATATCATCCTGCCTTTCAGCAGTTAATGAATTCGGATCGTTTGCAGTAGGCGGTTCAACCAGTGCCTGAATGCCAACGTCTCTGATTTTATAAGGACTTTCTTTGATATCTTTATGAATGCGGTTGACTTCATAATTGATACGATCTTCGCTCTTTTCGTAATCTCCGCTTCCGTTCGTTCCATCGGCGCCTTGATAATTTGTGACATCATCGTCACCTGTTCCAGCGGTGCCTCCAGCTGCTGCGCCATTGCCTGAATAAGTTTCAGCAATCTTTTCAGCGCTGACAGCAATTCCTTGCATGTTTTCTTGATCAACTGGTTCGACAAGATCTTCTTTTCTTTTTTCTTCAGTAAAATCAATGTCTGTAGTGACCGATACGGCAACTTTCTCTTGACCCATCATCGTTCCAAGCAGCTGTTGAATTTTTCGTTGAAGATTCTTTTCAATCTCCTCTTTTTTCTGCTGCTGTGCATCCATTCCACTTGCATAGGAATCTGAGCTGCTGTTTAAGTCATAGTAGTTGGAATCTTGGTCCATAATGACAATGTTTTCTGTTTTTAAATTCGGCACACTTTTTGAAATAAGATGATAAAGGCCTTTTACTTGTTGCTGAGTAAGCGTGTAGCCTGGTTGAACTTGCAGCACAATTGATGCTGATGCATTACTTTGCTCTTCTCCAACAAAAACGGAATCTTTTGGCAGGTTAATCATAACCTTTGAATCTTTAATCCCATCAATCGTGTTGATCAGATTGGATAGTTCTGTCTGAGTTGCGTCTACTTTCAGAACATCAAATTCATTATCTGTTAAACCGAAGCCGGAATTGTTCGCAAAGAAGGAGTAATCAATATTCCCTGTTTTAGGAAGTCCTTCTGATGCAAGTGTTACTTTTAAAGTGTCTGCTTGCTTTTCTGGAACTAAAATCGTCGTTCCGTTATTTGCAAGTTCCGATTTAACGTTTTTGCCATCCAGTTCCTGTTTGATTTGCCCTGCTTCTGCCTCAGACAAATCTCTAAACAACGGAACCATTTTTTCAGAAGAAGCAAAGATGCTAACAACCGTAATAATGATTGCTAGGGCAGCTACGCCGCCAATCATGAGTATTTTTTGTAATTTTGATCGATTTCGCCAAAACTCAACTGTTTTTGTTCTTAATTGCATTAAAGTACGATTCATCTTAACCCCCGGTCATTCCATTCAGTCTATTTTTTGTCCACCAGCACCTCCTACATCTGCATTCTCATAATCTCTTGGTACGCTTCGACTGCTTTATTCCGAAACTCGGTTGCAGCTGTGAGTGTCACACTCGCTTTTTGTGAAGCAATCATGACTTCATCGAGATTGACATCTTTCCCTTGTGCGAGAGCATTCGTATACTGGTCTGATTTCAGCTGTGATTGATTTAATGCCTCAATGGAATTCTTCAGCACATCAGAGAAATTCGTTTGACTTTTAGGTGCAGCCGCCTGCACAGACGATGCATTCGTCAATTCACTTGCTTGCTGAGCGGTTTGAAGCTGGAAAGGAGATATTGCGTTAACCAATTCTTTTCACCTTACTTTCCTATTTCTAAAGCTTTCATCAGCATGCTTTTATTCGCATTCAGCGCAGTCACGTTTGCTTCATATGATCTTGAGCTGCTGATGAGATCAACCATTTCCTTTAATGGATCAACGTTTGGTGTTTGAACATATCCATTTTCATTGGCATCGGGATTTGTAGGATCATATTGAAGGTTGAATGGAGTTTCGTCTTCAGTAATTTTTGTTACTTTGACGCCGTTTCCTAATTTGCCGCTCGAATTCATGCTTGAGTTCAATATAGATGAAAATGATTCACCTGACGGCTGTAATGTGACGAGCTTGCGTCTATAAGGCTCCCACTTGCCATCAACCTGTTTAGCTCTTGTTGTATCCATATTCGCAAGGTTAGAGGATACAACGTCCATTCTGAGCCTCTGTGCTGTTAATGCTGAGGCCGAAGCGTTCACGCCTGAAAAAATCGACATCACTTACCTCCTGTCAAAACTGTTTTAAGAGAATTGAACTTTCCGCTCATTCTTTCAACCAACGCATTATACTGAATTTGGTTTTTAGCGAGTTCACTCATCTCTTGATCAATATCGACATTATTTCCGTTTTCTTGATAAGAAGTACGGTTACTCGAAACAACTGAATAATTAGACCCTGTTTTAGAAAAATCAATGTGACCTTGGTATGTTTTTTTAGCATCTAATTTGATTGACGCATCATTTAGCATGTCGTGGAATGCAACTTTTTTAGACTTGTAGTTCGGTGTGTCTATATTCGCGATATTATTGCTTATGACTTTTTGCTTAACATTCGCTCTGCCCAAGGCATTCTCAAGGTTGCTTATCGTTCCAGAAAATATATCCAAAACCATATACCTCCAATCATATGTATTTCATTCCATTTAATCATGTCGAGATTTGTAAAACCATATGTTCATTGTAAGAAATAATAGGATTAAAGTCTATGATGTAATTGTAAAAAAAACTCGTAATATATATCTATTTTACGAATAGGCATAAAGACCTAGATTCAAAGAACTACAGAATTGTAAGGGGTTTCTTAGGAAAAAGAGTGTCATTTTTCGGACAAATCCTCTTTTTTCATACAAAAAACCCCTTTTCAACATTTATTTCGGCCGAAAAGGGGTTTTCTGATTAGTGAGATTTTAAATTTTCAAGTTCAATTAAAAATTTGTTGTTTAATACTTTGATGTATGTTCCCTTCATTCCAAGAGAACGCGATTCAATAACGCCTGCACTTTCTAATTTACGAAGTGCGTTTACGATCACTGAACGAGTGATTCCTACACGGTCAGCAATCTTACTTGCCACAAGCAGCCCTTCGTTTCCATCAAGTTCTTCAAAGATATGCTCAATCGCTTCAAGCTCACTATATGAAAGAGAGCTGATCGCCATTTGAACAACCGCTTTACTTCTTGCTTCTTCTTCAATTTCTTCCGCTTTCTCGCGAAGAATCTCCATCCCTACAACTGTTGCGCCGTATTCAGCAAGAATTAAATCATCATCTGTGAATGTATCTTGCAAACGAGAAAGGATTAACGTCCCTAAGCGATCTCCGCCTCCGATGATTGGTACAATCGTTGTCAAACCTGATTGGAATAAATCACGGTTCTCAATCGGGAAAGCTGTATACTCACTGTTGATGTCAAGATTTGAAGATGTTTCAGGGATGTTGAATAGACTCTTTGTATATTCTTCAGGGAACTGACGGTCTTCAAGCATTTTCTTCATACGCGGATTTTCAATCTGTTGGTTGATCGAATAGCCAAGAAGCTTCCCTCTTCTGCTTAATACGAAAATGTTTGAATCAATGACATCTCTCAATGTTTCTGCCATTTCTTTGAAATTAACCGGCTTCCCCGCTGCATCTTGCAGCATCGAGTTAATAATCCTTGTTTTTTGTAGTAACGCCATAATAATGATCCTCCTAGATTACTTTATTCATTTGTTAAAGTATAAATTGACTTAAGTCTTTATTATTTGCAATCTTTCCTAGCTTCTCTTCTACATACTGAGGGGTAATGGTCACTGTTTCCATCGTAATATCAGGCGCCTCAAATGAGAGCTCTTCTAGCAGCTTCTCAAGTATGGTGTGAAGCCTTCTTGCACCGATGTTATCCGTCTCCTGATTGACGTGATAAGCCACTTCGGCAATCTTATGAATAGCATCGTCAGAAAATTCAAGAGATATACCTTCTGTTTCAAGTAGAGCCTTATATTGCTTTAATAACGCGTTATCTGGTTCCGTTAAGATTTTCACAAAGTCTTCTATACTTAATTTATCTAATTCTACTCGGATTGGGAAGCGTCCTTGAAGCTCTGGAATCAAATCCGAGGGTTTCGCCATATGAAAAGCGCCTGCTGCTACAAATAGAACATGATCTGTTTTCACAGCCCCATACTTCGTCATCACAGTGGAACCTTCTACAATCGGTAAAATATCACGTTGAACCCCTTCACGAGAAACATCTGCAGACGATGCACCACCGCTTTTGGCAATTTTATCGATCTCATCGATAAAGATTATTCCTTGCTGCTCTGCTTTTTGCACGGCTTCCTGACCGACTTCATCCATATCAATCAGTTTTGAAGCTTCCTCAGCAGTTAACGCTTTTCTCGCTTCTCTGACGGTCAGCTTTCTGCGTTTTTTCTTTTTAGGCATGAGATTGCTAAGCGCATCCTGCATGTTCATACCCATTTGCTCCATACCCGAGCCTTGAAGCATATCAAACATGGAAGGCTGCTGCTCTTCGACTTCAATCGTGACATAATGGTCTTCAAGTTCACCCATCGCCAGCTGGTGCGCAATGCGTTTTCTCGTCGACTCAAGTTCTACTTCTTCACTTGAGTGATCTCGATCACTTTCATCAGCATCAGAACCACCAAACAGCATCTCAAAAGGATTTTTCACAGACTGACTTTTTTTCTTTCCAGGAACAAGTAGATGAACAAGCCGTTTGTTTGCTTGTTTTTCCGCTTCTTCTTGAACATCCTTCATTTTTTCTTCTTTGACTAGTCTGATTGCTGTTTCCACTAAATCTCTGACCATTGATTCTACGTCACGTCCGACATATCCAACTTCAGTAAACTTCGTCGCTTCCACTTTAATGAAAGGTGCACCAGAAATCCTTGCAATTCTGCGGGCAATTTCTGTTTTCCCCACACCTGTCGGACCAATCATTAAGATGTTTTTAGGAACGACTTCATCCTTTAGCTTATCATGTAAAAGACTTCTTCTGTAACGGTTTCTTAAAGCCACCGCCACTGCTTTTTTCGCATCAAGCTGACCAATAATGTACTGATCGAGCTTTTCAACTATCTCTCTTGGGGTGAACGGCTTTTTCTCCATACGTCTCATGTCCTTTCTATTCAAGCTCTTCTAAAGTGATTTGATCGTTCGTGTAGACACAGATTTCTCCGGCCGTTTCAAGAGCCGCCTTTGCAATCTCTCGAGCTGAGAGATGGTCACCTGCATGTTTTTTGAGTGCTCTCCCGGCGCTAAGCGCGTAGTTACCGCCTGACCCGATAGCCAAAATGCCATCGTCTGGCTCGATGACCTCTCCTGTTCCAGATACGAGCAGGATGCTTTCTTTATTCATGACGATCAGCATGGCCTCAAGCTGTCTGAGCATCTTGTCACTTCGCCATTCTTTCGCCAGTTCTACAGCTGCTCGTTTTAGGTTACCACCGTATTCTTCAAGCTTCGTTTCAAACTTCTCAAAGAGTGTAAATGCATCTGCAACTGAACCAGCAAAACCTGCGAGTACTTTGCCTCCGAAAAGACGGCGCACTTTTTTTGCTGTGTGTTTCATAACGACAGCCTGCCCAAAAGTGACTTGACCGTCTCCAGCCATCGCACTTTTTCCTTTATGTTGAACGGCAAAGATTGTGGTTGCATGAAATGATGACATGAAAAAACCTCCTTTTAGGATCGTTTAAAAGCCCTTGGGTGATGAGACATGTACGTTTTTCTTAAAGAATCTTTTGATACATGTGTGTACACCTGTGTTGATGATAAATTTGAGTGACCGAGAAGTTCTTGAACACTTCTTAAATCCGCTCCCTCGTTTAAAAGATGCGTAGCAAAGGTGTGCCTTAACATGTGAGGATGGATATGTAATGTGCCAGACGCCTTTTTCATTAATTCAGTTAGAATGAATCGAACGCCTCTGTCTGTAAGAGGAGCTCCGCGCTGATTCAAAAACACATGTGAATCAGCACGATCCTTTCCCTTCACTTTCAGCTTCTGCCTTCCATCCTCTAAATATGTGGAGAGCGCTTCATGTGCATAAGAGCCGAAAGGTACATACCGTTGTTTGCTGCCTTTCCCATGAACAAGCACTGTATCCATCGATAAATCAAGATCAGATTCTTTTAATGAACATAACTCACTGACCCTCATACCTGTTGCATAAAGAAGTTCTAAAATGGCTTGATTTCTTTGACCAAGCGGTGTATTTACATCAGAAACTGTAAATAGCTCTTTTAGCTCCTCTTCATACAAAAATGAAGGAATTCGCTTATCCTGCTTTGGTAAGCTAACGAGTAAAAAAGGATTTTCTTTCACAAGCTGTTCTCTTAATAAAAATTTATAAAAGCTGCGAAGTGCAGAGACTTTCTTACTAATCGTTCTTCTTGTAAGGCCTTTTTCATAAGCTTCTGTTAAATAAATTCTCGTATCTTGATAGGATACCTCTTCAAAACCGTCTATTCCTTGAATGTTCATAAATCTGACAAACTCTTCAATCGCCTCAGTATAACCCGAGATCGTTAAAGCTGAATAGTTCTTTTCAATCTGCAAATATTCAATGAATAAGTGGACAAGACGCTGTTTCTCTGTCATTTTTACACCTCTTTAAGGCTTTTAAATGGTATCACATATCTTGCTTCCCGTGCAATGTTTTACTACAGAGATTTCGAAATAGTTTGAATAGTTTCGATTGCGCGTTTAGCGTACTCTGCATAGCGCTCTTGTTTGTTTTTAATTCGAACGCCAAGATCTTTCAGCAAGCCAAAGTTTGCATTCATCGGCTGGAAGCTTTTCTTGTTTGTTGATGTGATGTAGTAAGCCATACTGCCAATCGCTGTTTCTTCTGGAAGTGTCACAAGCTCTTCTCCTTTAACAAAACGAGCTGCGTTGATTCCAGCCACTAGTCCTGAAGCCGCGGACTCAACATATCCTTCAACACCAGTCATTTGTCCGGCAAAGAATAAGTCGTCTCTATTTTTAAATTGATACGTCGGTTTTAGAAGGCTTGGCGAGTTAATAAATGTATTACGGTGCATCACACCATAGCGAACAATCTCTGCCTCTTCAAGACCTGGGATCAAACGGAATACTTCCTTTTGATCGCCCCATTTTAGATGTGTTTGGAACCCAACAATATTATATAAAGTACCTGCTGCATCATCCTGTCTTAATTGAACAACAGCGTAAGGTCTTTTCCCTGTTTTTGGATCTTCAAGTCCAACTGGTTTCATCGGGCCAAACAACATGGTTTTTTTCCCTCTTTTGGCCATGACTTCAATGGGCATACAGCCTTCGAAGAAGATTTCTTTTTCGAATTCTTTTAACGGCACAGTTTCAGCAGAAATGAGCGCCTCATAAAAACGATCGAATTCTTCTTCTGTCATCGGACAGTTTAAATAAGCCGCTTCCCCTTTATCATAACGTGATTTCAAGTACACTTTATCCATATCGATGCTGTCTTTCTCGAGGATCGGCGCTGCTGCATCGTAGAAATATAAATACTCTTCACCTGTTAAGGATTTTAATTCTTTTGAAAGTGCTTCTGATGTTAGAGGACCCGTTGCGATAATCGTCGGACCTTCTGGAATGCTTTGCACTTCTTCTTGAAAGACCGTCACATTCGGGTGATTTTTCACGCGGTCTGTGACGTTAGCTGCAAATTCATGACGATCTACTGCAAGCGCTCCACCAGCAGGAACCGAGCTTTCATCTGCTGCTGCGATGATTGCTGAATCTAAATGACGCATTTCTTCCTTTAGTACACCTACTGCGTTTGTTAAAGCGTTCGCACGCAATGAGTTACTGCATACGAGCTCCGCAAATTTATCAGTGTGGTGAGCTGGTGTTTGTTTGACAGGTCTCATTTCATACAGATGAACTTTAATTCCGCGCTTGGCAATTTGCCATGCCGCTTCACTTCCTGCTAAACCTGCTCCGATCACATTTACAAATTGACTCATTGTACAACTCTCCTATTTCGTAAGTTCTATTTGATGACATAAAAAAGCAGGTGAACAAGGTTGCTCACCGCTATTTTTGTTGTTCCTCTTTATAATCACAGTTCACACATTGAACTTGAATGCCTTTTTTCAGCTTTTTCTCTACAAGCATATTTTCGCATTTTGGACACTTTCTTTCAATTGGTTTGTCCCAAGAGACGAATTCACACTCTGGAAAACGATCGCAACCGTAAAAAATGCGGCGCTTCTTAGATTTCCGTTCAACGATATTTCCTTCGTGACAAGTCGGGCATTTGACACCAATATCTTTGACAATTGGTTTTGTGTTACGGCAGTCAGGGAAATTAGAGCATGCCATGAACTTACCGTATCTCCCCATTTTGTACACCATTGGATGACCACACTCTTCGCAATCAACTCCGGCGTATTCAGGCTCGATCTCAACTTCCTGCATCTCTGCTTCTGCTTTTTCTACCCGTTTTGCAAAATCTTGATAGAAACTGTCGATAATGCGTACCCATTCAATCGTACCTTCTTCAACGCTATCAAGTTCTTTTTCCATTTTCGCAGTAAATTCTACGTTAATGATTTCAGGGAAGAATTCAATAATTAAGTTGAGCACAATCTCTCCAAGCTCTGTTGGAATAAACCGTTTGTTATCAAGTGCCACGTAGCCGCGCTTTTGAATGGTATCTAATGTTGGTGCATACGTCGATGGGCGGCCGATACCTAGCTCTTCAAGGGTTTTGACAAGTCTAGCCTCAGTGTAGCGTGGAGGCGGCTGCGTAAAGTGCTGCTCTGGTTCAATATCTTTTGAAAGAACGGTATCTCCCTCTTTCAGATCAGGAAGCATTTTGTCCTTTTCTTCTAACTGGTCGTCCTTCCCTTCAACATATACTTTCATAAATCCAGGGAATTTCACCTTACTTCCATTTGCACGGAAAGTAAGCCCGTTATTTTCAAGATCCACACTCATTGTATCAAGAACAGCTGGTGCCATTTGGCTTGCCACAAAACGTTCCCAAATCAATTTATAAAGACGAAGCTGATCTCTGCTTAGCACGTGTTTGACATCTGCTGGTTTTCTTAGCGTAGAAGTCGGACGGATGGCTTCGTGAGCATCCTGTGCATTTTCGTTCTTTTTGGCAGTACGTTTTGTTGTATTCAAGAAATTCTTGCCATACGTTTGATCAATGAAAGCAGATACTTCTTCAATTGCCGTATTGGAAATACGTGTCGAGTCCGTTCTCATATATGTAATGAGACCTACTGTACCTTCTTTACCAAGATCAATTCCTTCATATAATTGCTGTGCAATCATCATCGTTTTCTTCGCACGGAAGTTTAGTTTTCTCGCTGCCTCTTGTTGTAAGGTAGATGTTGTAAACGGAACAGCTGGGTTGCGTTTACGTTCTTTTTTCGTCACTTTTTCAACAGAAAACTTGCTTCCTTTTAATTTCGAAAGGATTTCTTTTACATCTTCTTTTGTTTTTAGCGGATGTTTTTTGCCATTTACGCCAAAGAAACTCGCTTCAAAGCTTTCTTTCCCTTTTAGGAAGGTACCATCAATTGTCCAGTATTCTTCTGGTTTGAATTCATTAATTTCATTCTCGCGGTCAATAATCAGGCGGAGTGCAACTGATTGAACACGACCGGCGCTTAAGCCCTTTTTGACTTTCTTCCATAAAATTGGGCTGATTTTATATCCAACGAGACGATCTAAGATTCGTCTTGCCTGCTGCGCATCAACCAAGTCCATATCGATCATACGTGGATGTTTAAAGGAATCTTTAATTGCATCTTTTGTAATCTCGTTAAAGACAACGCGGCAATCTGAAGAGAGGTCAAGGTCAAGGCTGTGGGCTAAATGCCAAGCAATCGCTTCTCCCTCTCTGTCGGGGTCAGCTGCGAGATATACTTTTTTTGCTTTTTTCGCTGCTGTTTTTAATTCTTTTAAGACTGGACCTTTTCCTCGAATCGTAATATATCTCGGTTCGAAGTCATGCTCAGTGTCAACACCAAGCTGACTTTTCGGTAAATCCCTTACGTGCCCCATTGAAGCCTTTACTTTATACTTTTTTCCTAAATAACGCTCAATCGTTTTCGCCTTTGCTGGCGACTCAACGATGACTAAATAATCAGCCATACTCAAAATCCCCCTTAAGAGGTGTTCTCTCTTTATCCATTTCACAAATTTATATTTATGTTAATTGCACCTATCTAACAGGCAATCGTTAAAAATTCTTTATGATGAACATCATTATAAACACGAGAAACAAAGTGTAAACTTAAATCCTCACTATTATTAAATATTCCGATGTCTTTTGTCAAACGATATTTTTATGGGAGTTCAGTATATTGAACACCACTCAAGGAGAATTCCTCTAAAATATCCTTCGTTGAATGAACAAGCTTGGCACCTTGCTGAATCAGTCTAGCTGGACCTATAGAATTAGAATCAAAGATCGATCCTGCAACAGCAAACACTTCTTTTCCTTGCTCTAATGCCTGGTAGGCTGTAATAAGCGAACCGCTCTTTTCTTTGCACTGGACCACGATGGTTCCTCTTGTCAGGGCACTAATTAATCTGTTTCTCATTGGAAAATGCCATTTTTCTGGTTTGATATAAGGCGGATGCTCTGACAACAGTAAATGATGTTCTCCCATATATTGAGCCATTTGCACATGTTCTTTTGGATATACATGTTGAAAGCCGCCAGCTACAACACCAATCGTTTTTCCTTTTTTTCTTATGCACTCTTTGTGTGCAAGTCCATCAATTCCTTTTGCTAAACCACTCACAATCATCCAATCTTCCTCTACAAGTTCTCCAACAAGTTTCTTCACGCACGCTTCTCCATAAGAGGATGGCACTCGTGTACCTACTACACCTAAACTTTTTTCTTCATTTAAATAGGTAACGTTTCCTTTTAGGAATAATACTGGGGGAGGATCATAAATGTGTTTTAGTGAGCTGGGATATAAAGGTGATGTGATGGGAACCATGTGAATATTTTGCTTTAAATAGGCTTGAACGATGTGTTGAAAAATGGGGAATTCATTTTCTTCAGCTTGTTGTAAGCGGGTAAAGTCGATCTTTTGTAATGATCGATCCTGTTTGAAATGATGTGTTTCTTCATTTATATATAGCTCAGGATCGACTTTCCACCATTTTGTTAACAAAGAGGGTGAGATGAGGCCTTTTAAGCGGTGAAAAATCATTCTTTCGGACACGTTGTACATACCATTCCTCCAGTTTAAGATAGAAAGAAGAAGACTTGTCAAAGAACAAGTCTTCTTGTGTCATTAATGCGTTTTACAAGCTTCGAAGAGATTCTTCTCTTTTAACACTTTAATTAAGGTTTCTCCCATGACAGATGGTGTCTCTGCCACTTCAATTCCACATTCACGCATTGTTTTTACTTTTTCATCAGCAGTTCCTTTACCACCAGAAATTATGGCACCAGCATGTCCCATACGTTTTCCTGGAGGCGCTGTTTTACCGCCAATAAAGCCAACAACCGGCTTGGTCATATTTGCTTTTACCCATTCAGCTGCTTCTTCTTCAGCAGTACCACCGATTTCACCAATCATGATCACAGCATGCGTTTCAGGATCTTCATTGAAGGCTTTTAATACATCAATAAAGTTCGTGCCATTGACAGGGTCTCCGCCAATTCCTACAGCTGTTGATTGACCAACACCAGCCTCTGAAAGCTGATGTACCGCTTCATATGTAAGCGTTCCAGAACGAGACACAACACCAACATGACCTTTTTTATGAATGTAGCCAGGCATGATGCCAATTTTACATTCTTCAGGTGTAATCACGCCAGGACAGTTCGGTCCAACAAGTCTTGTCTTCTTACCTTCCATATAGCGTTTCACTTTAACCATATCCAGAACTGGAATGTGTTCTGTGATACAAATCACTAGATCCACTTCTGCATCAACAGCCTCTAAAATGGCGTCTGCTGCAAATGGTGCTGGTACATAGATAACAGAAGCATTTGCTCCAGTTGTCTGTACTGCTTCAGATACAGTATTAAATACAGGAACTCCCTCTACTTCAGTTCCACCTTTTCCAGGTGTGACACCGCCAACGATATTTGTTCCATACTCAATCATTTGTTTTGTATGGAATAATGCGGTTGAACCGGTAATCCCCTGAACAATTACTCTCGTATTTTTATTAATAAATACACTCATTTAGGTTCCCTGCCTTTCTGCTCTACTTGACTAAAGATACGATCTTTTCTGCCCCGTCAGCCATAGACTCAGCAGAAGTGATATTTAAGCCTGAATCACTCAGGATTTTCTTCCCTAATTCAACGTTTGTTCCTTCAAGACGTACAACGAGTGGTAATGTTAAGCCGACTTGTTTCGTCGCTTCAACAACACCTTCTGCGATGACATCACATTTCATGATGCCGCCAAAAATGTTCACGAAAATCCCTTTGACATTTTGATCAGATAAGATGATTTTAAATGCTTCCGTTACTTTTTCAGCAGTTGCACCGCCGCCAACATCAAGGAAGTTTGCAGGGTCCCCGCCGTAATGCTTGATGATATCCATTGTAGACATCGCAAGGCCTGCTCCATTCACCATACAGCCAATATTCCCATCTAGAGAAATGTAGCTTAGGTCATATTTAGATGCTTCAATCTCTTTTGGATCTTCTTCATCAAGGTCACGGTATTCTAATATATCTTTTTGTCTATATAAGGCATTGCTATCAAAGTTTAATTTTGCATCAAGTGCCATGACTTTTCCATCACCTGTTACAACAAGAGGATTTATCTCGGCAATTGAACAATCCTTTTCAATAAACGCATTGTAAAGGCTTGTCATAAACTTAACAGCTTGACCAACTAATTTTGTTGGAATATTAATTTTAAACGCAACTTCTCTCGCCTGATAGGCTTGGAGACCAATCGCTGGGTCGATGACCACTTTCACGATTTTTTCTGGCGTTTTTTCTGCTACTTCTTCAATTTCAGTACCGCCTTCTTCAGAAGCCATCAAAACAATTCTTGATGTCGCTCTATCCAAAACGAGTCCTACATAGTACTCTTTTTGAATATCGCAGCCTTCTTCAATAAGTAAGCGTTTTATTTCGCGCCCTTCAGGCCCTGTTTGATGTGTGACAAGTGTCTTGCCGAGCAATTCCTCTGCAAACCCTTTCACTTCATCTTTTGTTTTTGCAATTTTTACCCCACCTGCTTTACCACGGCCGCCTGCATGAATCTGTGCTTTTACGACATATACAGAGCTTCCTAGCTCTTCTGATGCTTTCACTGCTTCATCAGGTGTAAATGCTACTTTACCATTTGGAACTGAAACCCCATATTTTCTTAGGATTTCTTTTCCTTGGTACTCATGGATATTCATTTCCCATCCTCCCAACATATGTAGAAACAAAAATTATAAAATAGACTGCGCTTTCATTTTAAAGAATAAAAAAGAGAATGTCTAGGGTTCTATGTAAAATCGTAAAATCCTTCTAAACATTCAAATTTTTATTTTATTAAAAATATAAATTTTTCAGTCAAAACACTTATTTTACCTTATTTTTTCATTTTTTGATCCAATCGATAGATAAATGAAAATATTTCTGCTACAGTATCGTATAACGCTTCTGGGATTTCCTCATCGAGCGTTAAGTGGCGCATCAGTTCTACTAAATTACGGTCTTCTTGGATAGGAACTCCAGCTTTTTGAGCTTCTTCAATAATATGATCAGCCACATAGCCGCTGCCTGTTGCAACGACTTTTGGCGCCTTTTGTTTTTCTTCATCATAGTGTAGAGCGACCGCTCTTCTAAGCGGTTTTGAATCTTTCATACTCGTAAGTCCAGCCCTTTCTCGCTGATTTTATGAAAGTGTTCATCTAGAAAGTGAGACGGATCAATTGGCTCTTCTCTCTTTTTCGCTGTAATCCCCGTTAAACTATACCCTAGGGCATTTAAATTCTCTCGAACAGCTGGAATCATTGGATTAATGGTCCCTTGCAGTTCGTGAGCCGTCTCGACTGTAATTGACATTACTTTTTGCTGAATCGTACAGTCTATTAACGTTTCTTCTAAGTTCTCCATGTTTAAATAAAACATTAAACGGCACTGAGAAATATCAATAGAGCCATCTTTTTTCTTATGCCCTTTTAGAATAAAGGTTAAATCTTGAACACTATGTTTTGAGAAAAGAGGGTAAGAAACCATCATTTGACTAACTGTTTGGTTTTCCTGATGCACTAGTAACTGCCCATTTAATCTATGGAATAATTGATCCACTTCTTTTTTTACGGGTTCCGGAACATCAGCTTGCCTTGCATCATTTAAAACCATCTTTAATTGGTGAAGCTCTTGGCTTTTGACATCTTGGCTGCCCTTTTCCAGTAATTTCAGCATCCCAATTTCATCTCGTACACCTATCGCTTTTTTCATCGTCATCAGTAAATCGAGTACATCGGTTTTATTGCTTAATGCTGGTTCAGTCTGCTGAATGACCTTTACCAATGCGTTCGCCTCTGTTTTCGAAAGAAATGGAAATTCTTTTTGAAGCACGGCTGCCTTTGCGTCAGCCTGTGGTCCTGCCTGCTGGACTGCTTGAACCAGTGATGTGAGTTGTTTTACATCAAGCTGCTGCTGTCCGTCTGTGCCTTGCTTTGTGATGCTTGTCAGAATGCGTTCTATTTGCTGAAGCGGGAGCTGTTTTGGACTTAATAATTGCTGCACGCTGTTCTGATTCACTGTATCCACCTGTCGCCCTTGTATAACGGCGGGCTGGCTCTGCTTTGTTTGCTGAGCCGGATTGACATGACGCTGCACCTGCTGCAAGCTTTCTCCTTGCTTCGTTTGACCTTCTTTTGCTCCTAGAAGCACCGATAAGAGCTTTTCTGCATGAACAGTTGTCTCAGCATTTACAACCGTACGAACGGCCTGTGTAAGAGCCTGTGTGGCTTCTGATTGCTTCGGAAGCTGTGTTAATCGATCTAGCAGTGCTGTCACATCCTGATGAAGTGCAGAGGGGGATTTCATCGCTAATATTGATTGGAGCACTCCTTGTTGAATCGGCAAATCTTTCTTTAAAGCAAAAAGAAGTGCTTGCAGGCCTTTTTTGATATCCGCGCCTTGAAGTTGTTCAATCCATTTTACTGCCGTTTTTAACTCTGCTTCGTTGATGACCGGTTTTTCTTTTAAAAAGGCTGTAGCTGTTAACATTTGTTCAAGTCCATTTTTAAGCGACAGACCTTCTAGTAGTTTAGCTGCGGCATCCTTTAATGTTTTAGGATCTTGGTCAAATTGCTGAACAGGTCTTAATTTACTCAGACTGCCTCCACCTTCTTGTTCTAATTGGAACCAGTAGAAAGAATCGGCTTTTAGCTGAGCCGCTAGCTGCGCTTTGATTTTGGTCGAACCTATTTGAACAAGTGCTGTATCATCCCCAAGCATTTTCAGTACTTTGCCGAGAATGAGCCGGTGAATATTTTCCTTTCCTTCCGTGTTAAGTGGAACAGATTCTGCCGTATTCAGCCGACTATTCAGTGCAGTATGTATATCTTCAACTCTTGTCATCACAGGCAGCCTCCTTGTGTCAAAATATTTATGAAATAACAGATTTCACTGGTGCAAATGATAACCGGTGGATAGGTGTAGCGCCATGTGTTTGAATGGCAGCCAGGTGCTCTTTCGTTCCATACCCTTTATGTTTTTCAAATTGATACTCAGGGTACTGGCGTCCATACTCTTCCATCATTTTGTCCCTTGTCACTTTGGCAATACATGCACCAGCTGCGATGGATGCGCTTTTAGCATCTCCTTTGATGATATTCTCCTGTTGAGTAGGAAGCGGGAGCGTCATCGCATCTATGAGTAGATAATCAGGTGTGTGAGTGAGCTGCTTTACAGCCTTCACCATCGCCAGTCTTGATGCTTCGTATATATTTATTTCGTCAATCGTTGCCGCATCAACAATGCCGATGCCGATGTCGAGTGCTTCCTTTTGAATGAGCTCATAATAGGTCATTCTTTTTTTCTCAGATAGCTGTTTTGAATCATTTAAACCGAGTAGGACGGTATCCTCTTTTAATATCACAGCTGCCGCAACAACTGGGCCAGCAAGTGGTCCTCTTCCTGCTTCATCTATGCCTGCAATACAAGTGTATCCTTGCGCTCTTGCTTTGGTTTCAAATTGCAGCATTTGCTTCCATGCTGCACGTAGTTCTTGCTGCTTTTCTCTCTCTTTGTTCCATTTGTCCATCAGTTTCTGGACACTTTTTCTTGTATCGTCTTTCAATAGTTCACGAATGTATGACTCGTCGTCAGCATGTTGTTCTATTAATTCTTTTATTTGTTTGACCGTGTACATTGGCTTTTCCGCAGCCTCCTTCTTTATATCGGCAGTTTTTCGCAAAAAATAAAGACCCGCATGAGCTGCGTGTCTTTTAGCTTTCAGGCTTCTCAAAAGTGAGGGGACCAAATTTTTCCGTTCGAATATCCCGAATAATGATTTCGGTCGTTTTGTCGTAATTAATGAATCCTCCACTCATCAGACAGCCGCGTTTTGTGCCAATGGCATCAAACAGCTCAACTGTATCTTCAGGTATTTCTGCTAAATCATAGCGTTTTTTTAACCGCTCTGGATAGTGCTCTTCTAAAAAGCGGAGCGCATACACTGCGACATCCTGCAAGTTGATGATAGAGTCTTTAATCGCTCCAGTGACGGCCAGCCTAAGACCTACTTGTTCATCTTCAAATTTCGGCCAGAGAATTCCGGGGGTATCGAGCAGTTCAAGTTCTTTTCCTACCTTCACCCATTGCTGTGATGTCGTAATACCAGGTCGATCTCCTGTTTTCGCAATATTTTTCTTTGCCAACCGATTGATCAGCGTTGATTTGCCGACATTGGGAATTCCGATAATCAAAGCTCGAATGGCACGCGGCTTAACACCTTTTGCTTTCATTCGATCGAACTTTTCTTTTAAGATTTCTTTTGATGTCGTAATGATTTGATTTAACCCTTGTCCATCGACAGAATTAATGGCAAGTGACCGTACACCTTGCGCTTCAAAGTGTGCCTGCCACTCTTTTGTCATACGAGGATCTGCTTTATCTGCTTTGTTCAAAAGCATAATTTTCGGTTTGTTTTGGAGGATTTCTTCAATCATTGGGTTTCTAGAGGACATCGGAATTCTTGCATCGGTTAATTCAAATACGATGTCGATGAGCTTTAGTTTTTCTGTGACTTCCCGTCTTGCTTTTGCCATATGGCCTGGAAACCATTGAATTGTCATATGTGCACCTTCTCTCTTCTAACGGTTGTCTCTATACATTGTACAAAAAAAGAGCCTGTTACAGGTAACAAGCTCTTTCTTTTGATATCATTATCGTCTGATTTCTTTGATACGAGCCGCTTTACCGCGAAGTTCACGTAGGTAGTAAAGTTTCGCACGACGTACCTTACCGTGACGTACAACTTCGATCTTAGCGATTTTTGGTGTGTGTACAGGGAATGTACGCTCAACGCCTACACCGTAAGAGATCTTACGAACTGTGAAAGTTTCGCTGATTCCACCACCACGACGCTTAATTACAACACCTTCAAAGATCTGGATACGCTCACGAGTACCCTCGACAACTTTCACGTGTACACGTAAAGTGTCACCAGGACGGAACGCAGGAAGATCAGTGCGTAATTGTTCTTTTGTGATTTCTTCAATCAATTGTTGCATCGTTTTCAACTCCTTCCAACAGATGCTCATGTCCTCTTTCTTCATTGCAGCGGAACATCGTTTTCAAACTTGAATCGGCAAGCCGTCCAAGTCACAAGTAGTATCATACCACACCTGTATACCTTGTGCAATACAATCTAGTCATTATGAAGCTGCCAAAGCCATCTTTTTTCTTCATCCGTTAATGTTTTGCAAGAATCGATCAAATCTGGCCGTCTTGTATAGGTTCGCTTCAACGATTCTTTACGCCGCCACTCTTCAATTTTGGCATGATTTCCAGAGAGAAGCACATCTGGTACTTTCAATCCTTTATAATCAGCTGGTCTTGTATAGTGCGGATGCTCAAGCAGACCTGTACTAAATGAATCTTCGATATGAGACGCTTCTTTTCCAAGCACATGAGGCAAAAGCCTGACCACACTGTCTGCAATCATCATCGCCGGCAGCTCTCCGCCTGTGAGAACGAAATCCCCGATTGAGATTTCATCTGTGACAAGATGCTCCCTGATGCGCTCATCGTAGCCTTCATAGTGGCCGCAAATGAACATAAGATGCTCTTCTTTTGCAAGCTCTTCTGCTTTCTTTTGTGTATATCTTTCTCCTTGAGGACAGACAAGAATAATGCGGGGTTTCTTGTTTGCTTTTTTCGTTAAATCTTCTACCGCATCAAATACAGGCTGTGCTTTCAGAACCATGCCAGCACCGCCGCCATACGGATAGTCATCCACTGTTTTATGTTTATGATCGGAATACTCCCTAAAATTCACGACATCAAATGAGACCGCATCTTTTTCCTGAGCTTTTTTTAAGATCGATGAGTGAAGCACTCCTTCAAACATTTCAGGAAACAGTGTTAAAAAGTCAATTTTCATTCGTCAATGAGTCCTTCCATCACTTCAATGTGTACTTTCTTGGATGAAATATCAACTGTTTTGACGACAGATGGAATATAAGGGATGAGGGCATCTTTTTTGCCTTTTCTTCCAACCACCCATACATCATTTGCCCCTGGCGTTAAAACTTCTTTGATTTGACCAATCAGTTTGTCCTCTTCATCATATACTTCACAGCCGATGATTTCGTGGAAATAGAATTCCCCTTCATCTAATGAACCAAGATGTTCTTTTTCTACTTTTAAAATCGACTCTTTTAATTGCTCAGCTTCATTTAATGAACCGACTTCTTCAAATGTCAGTAAATCAAATTGTTTGTGCTGTCTATGTGATGCGACAGTCACTTTTAGCGGTTCTTTTTGATTTTGTTTGAAAATATAAAGGACGCTGCCTTTTTTGTAGCGTTCTTCTGGGAAATCAGTCTTTGACACAACACGTACTTCTCCGCGCACTCCATGTGTATTGACGATCTTTCCGACATTCAACCATTCTAGTTCCATGTTCTATAATCACCCCTGACGTATTTCCACAATGGTGCCGTCTTTCACGACGATGACATTGTCTTGCATTTTGTCATCCCATTTATCACCTATTTTTACTTCAATCAGCGCATCCACTTCTGTTTCTTTCATTTCACTGCCAAGAGGCAAGATATGCAGCTGCTCGACTTGAAAATCAATTTGCCTCATTTTCTCTTGTCTTTTTTCAATGGCTTTTTGAAATTGAGGGATGGCTTCTTGCTGATGTGGTTCTTTTTCATGCTTTTTGAGTTGAAAATATAGTTGATTGCACTCACGTTCTAGTCTTTCTTTTTTCTCCAAAAAAGTCGTTAACAGTTTGTCCTTACTGCTTTCAGTTAATACTTGCATGACGGTGACATGTTGAATGATCTGCATCTTCCTTTTTGTCCCCCTATCCGAAGGCATTTGTCCTCTACAGTATAACGAAAAATAGATTTAAACGTGTAAAAAAAGGGGAGGTCCTAAGCCCTCTCCCTTTTTAGTCAGCAATCTCAAGTTGAACTTTCTTAGAAGACTCTGCACTTGCTGCAAACATGACTGTTCGTATCGCTTTAGCTGTACGTCCCTGCTTTCCGATCACTTTTCCGGTATCTTCAGCATTGACAGACAGTGTGTAAATGACCTGCTCATCTTTTTCTAATGAAGATACGTGAATATCTTCAGGGAAATCAACAAGTGGCTCGACGATGGACACAATCAATTCTTCCAAGGACAGCTCATTCATTATTTGCTGTTTTTCGCATTATGAAATTTTTCAAGAATTCCTTGGCTTGAGAAAAGGTTACGAACTGTATCAGATGGTTTCGCACCATTTTGAAGCCATTTAAGCGCTAATTCTTCGTTGATTTTCACCTCAGCTGGTGATAACACTGGATTGTATGTTCCAACTGTTTCGATGAAACGACCGTCACGTGGTGAACGAGAATCTGCTACAACAATACGATAGAAAGGAGATCTTTTTGATCCCATACGTTTTAAACGAATTTTTACTGCCATTTTACTAGCACCTCCGAAAATATTTCAACAAGATAGTATATTAACAATGATAAAAGGGTTTGTAAAGTGTTTTTTCTTAACAACGGTTTTATCATGTATAACCAATTACATAAATGGTAATTTAAAGCCGCCTTTTTTCTTTCCTTTGGACATATTGGTCATTTGCTTCATCATCTTTTTCATTTCGTCAAATTGTTTTAAAAGGCGATTGACTTCCTGTACAGATGTTCCGCTTCCTTTTGCAATCCGTTTTCTTCGGCTTGCATTGATGACCTCTGGCTGTTCTTTTTCTTCGGTCGTCATTGATTTAATGATCGCTTCGATGTGATTGAGCTGCTTTTCGTCTACTTGGACGTTTTTGAGCCCTTTCATTTTACCGGCTCCCGGCATCATTTGGATCAGTTCATCAAGTGGACCCATGTTGCGAACCTGCCCAAGCTGCTCGAGGAAATCATCGAGCGTGAAGCTCATTGTCCGCATTTTTTGTTCCAGCTCTTTCGCTTTATCTTGGTCAACGTTTGCTTGTGCTTTTTCAATAAGCGTGAGCACATCTCCCATGCCAAGAATTCTCGATGCCATCCGCTCTGGATGGAATGGTTCAATTGCATCAAGCTTTTCACCTAGTGCGGCGAATTTAATCGGCGTATTTGTGACTGCACGAATTGACAATGCTGCCCCGCCTCGCGTATCACCGTCTAGTTTTGTCAGAACGACACCTGTTAAACCAAGCTGTTCATTAAAGCTTTTTGCGACATTGACAGCATCTTGACCAGTCATCGAGTCAACAACGAGGAAAATCTCTTCTGGATTTGCGACTTCTTTTACTTTCTGAAGTTCATCCATTAAGTCTTCATCAATATGAAGACGTCCTGCTGTATCTAAAATGACATAATCATGATGTTCTTCTTTCGCTTTTTCAATTGCCTGTTTGGCAATTTCGACAGGACTAACTTGATCACCTAATGAGAATACGGGCATATCAAGCTGTTTCCCAAGCGTTTGAAGCTGCTGGATCGCTGCTGGTCTGTAAATATCAGCGGCCACCATCATCGGCTTGCGATTATGTTTTTTGCGAAGTAAGTTGGCAAGCTTTCCAGTTGTGGTCGTTTTACCTGCCCCTTGAAGACCAACCATCATAATGACAGTTGGAGATTTTTTCGCTACAGCGATTTTACTCTCTTCCCCGCCCATTAATTCAGTGAGTTCTTCTTTTACAACTTTAATGACCTGTTGTCCTGGGGTAAGACTTTGCATGACCTCTTGTCCAACTGCCCGCTCGCTTACTTTTTTCACAAAGTCTTTGACTACTTTAAAATTGACGTCAGCTTCAAGAAGGGCAAGGCGTACCTCGCGCATCATTTCTTTTACATCTTGCTCTGACACTTTTCCTTTGCCGCGGATTTTTGAAATCGTCTGCTGCAGTCGGTCGGCTAATCCTTCAAATGCCATACTGTGCCGCCTCCTAATCTAATTTCTCAAGCGATTCAATTAAAGCTTCTGCTTCTTCCTTTTGCGCGGAATCTGCTACAAGCTCTCTCATTTTTGTGAGAAGTTCTTTACGCTCTTTAAATTTCTTAAACAAGAGCAGCTTTTCTTCATATTGTTCAAGCATCGCTTCAGTCCGTTTAATATTATCATAAACAGCCTGTCTTGATACTTCATATTCATCCGCAATTTCACCGAGGGAAAAATCGTCTAGGTAGTAAAGCGACATGTAGCTCTTTTGTTTTGCGGTCAACAACGATTGATAGAAATCAAACAAGTAGTTCATTCTCGTTGTCTTTTCAAGCGTCATGGGCTCTCTCCCCTTTGTTAAGTTCATTCCCTTTACAACAACTAAGTTTACACGGTTCTGATCTATGTGTCAAGTTTTTATCTTGTCACTTCCTGCGGCGATATATAAATAAAAATGCCGGCAGTTTTGCCGGCATCTTGATTAGTCTTCTTGATCAATCATGTCTGAGAATAATCCGTACACATACGATTCAGCATCGAACTCTTGCAGATCGTCTACTTTTTCACCTAATCCGACAAGTTTTACAGGGATGTTGAGCTCATTGCGAATGGCAAGAACAATCCCGCCTTTTGCAGTACCGTCAAGCTTTGTTAAAGCGATACCTGTCACGTTTGTCGCTTTAGAAAATTCCTTCGCTTGCGCCATCGCATTTTGACCCGTTGTCGCATCAAGGGCAAGCAGTACTTCGTGCGGTGCATCGGGCACTTCGCGTTCAATGACTCTCTTGACCTTCTCTAGCTCTTTCATCAAGTTGACTTTGTTTTGCAGTCTGCCTGCTGTATCACAGATCAAGACATCTGCTTTTTTGGCTTTAGCTGATTGAACGGCATCATAGATGACCGCTGCCGGGTCAGAACCTGCTGTTTGTTTAACGACAGGAACACCAGAGCGCTCGCCCCATACTTCAAGCTGCTCAATCGCCCCCGCACGGAACGTATCACCTGCTGCTAAAATGACGGATTTCCCTTCATTTTTTAGCTTGTTTGCCAGCTTACCAATGGTTGTGGTTTTACCAACACCGTTCACGCCTACGAATAAAATAATATTTAAACGGCCGTCTTCAATGTTCAGTTCAGAAATTTGTTCCTCACCGCTATTGTAAATCTCCACGAGTTTTTCAGAGATGACTGCTTGTACTTCACTTGGGTCTTGAATGTTTCTTAATTTCACTTCTTTTTTCAGCTCATCAATCAGTTCCATCACAGTCGTGAAACCAACATCAGCACCGATTAACACTTCTTCTAGTTCTTCAAAAAAGTCTTCATCCACTTTACGATAGCGAGAAATGAGTTCATTTACTTTTCCCTGAAACGAATTTCTCGTTTTTTCAAGTCCATCTTTAAACTTTTCTGATACTGAATCGGTTTGCTGCGTAAATTTTTCTTTTAATTTCTTAAAAAAGCTCATGGATTCAAAAACCTCCTTTAATTACTGGACAAGCTCTTTCGTTTCCTCTAGTTTGACAGATACCAGTTTTGAGACACCTGACTCCTGCATCGTGACACCGTACAGAACATCTGCTTCTTCCATGGTTCCTTTTCGGTGTGTAATCACAATGAACTGTGTTTCTTGGCTGTATTTCTTTAAATACTGGGCAAAGCGGAACACATTCGCTTCATCAAGCGCCGCTTCTACCTCATCTAGCACACAGAATGGAACAGGTCTCACTTTTAAGATCGAGAATAATAAAGCGATGGCTGTTAATGCTCTTTCTCCGCCTGAAAGCAGGCTTAGATTTTGCAGCTTTTTCCCCGGCGGTTGCGCCACAATATCGACACCTGAGTTTAGTAAATCGTTTGGATCTGTCAACTTAAGGTCTGCTCTTCCTCCGCCAAATAATGCTTGGAAAACAGATTCAAAATGCCCGCGGATTTGAGAGAATGTCTCAGAGAAACGTTTCGTCATCTCCTGATCCATTTCTTCAATGACTTGGAATAACGTATTTTTCGCTTCTGTCAGATCATTGCGCTGTTCAGTTAAGAAGAGAAAACGTTCATTCACACGTTCATACTCGTCAATGCTGCCTAAGTTCACTGTTCCAAGCTCTTCAATGGCTAGTTTGATCAATTTCACGCGTTTTCTTGCTTCATCCGGCGATAGCGTCAGATGATACATTTCTTTTGCTCCTTCAAACGAAAGGGCATACTCTTCGTTTAAATAGGCGATGAGGTTATCAAGTTCAACTTCCATGCGGCCAAGCTTGATTTCTTCATCTTTTAAGCTTGTCGTGAGCTGTTTATACAGGCGTTTTTGCTCTTTCAGTTCACGTTCAGCGAATTCTAATGTTTCAGAAAGAGCCAGGCGCTGTTTGCGTCGCTCTGAGATAAGCGCTGTCGTTTTGTTTTTATGCTCCAGTTTCTCTTTTGCCGCTTCTTCCAGTTGTTCGGCGCCGCTTGAGCTGGATGACATTTCACTTGTTAAGAGGGACAAATCTTCTTTTGTTTCCGTCAGCGTCTTTTCAGCCTCTTCTAATTCAGCCGTTAAGCTCGACAGTTTTTCTTGTTCATTTGCTAAAGACTGCTCTTTTTTGGCAAGCGAGATTTTCAGCTCTGTTAATTCGGAAGAAATGGTTTCTTTCGTTGAGCTTTGGGTCTGCTTCCGTTTTGTTAACGTGTTGATCTCTTCGTCAAGAGAGGTCAGTTTCTCACCTATAGATGTTTCAAGGGCTGCCTGCTCTTTATCCTTGCTCGCAAGTTCGCTAGAGCGCTGCTGCAACTCTTCTTTTTCTTGATCATAGAGCTCTAGATGAGCGTTAATATTTTTTTCAGCTACTTGCAGTTCATATAATGTCCCTTTTAACTCTTGCTGCTTTTCTCGAAGCATTTCGCCGCGCTGACGCAATTCATTTAATTGGACTTCGCTTTCGGCAATCGATTGCTTCGTTTCTTTTGTTTCTTTTTCAAGGATCGTTGTTTTTTCTTCCATTTCAACGAGCTGCTTTGTTAATGTTTCAATCTCTCGGTTTCTGGACAGGAGGGAATTGTTCTTTTTCTTTACGCCTCCCCCAGTCATTGAACCGCCTGGGTTCACCACGTCCCCATCAAGGGTCACGATACGATAACGATGTCCTAGCATTTTCGCTAGCTCGTTGGCACCTTTTAAGTCTTGAACAATCAGGACCGTTCCAAGCAAATTCCGAATGACTTTTTCATACTTTTCGTCAAAGGAAACGAGCTGACTCGCCACGCCGATAAATGCGTCATGCTGCTCAGCTGTTTGAATATCTCTGAACTGAATGGTTCGTTCTTTGATGACGTTCATCGGCAGGAAGGTCGCACGCCCAAAGGAATGCTGCTTTAAGTATCCAATGGCCTGTCTGGCAGCCGCTTCATTTTCAGTAACGACATGCTGCGTGGCTGCGCCAAGTGCAATTTCAATCGCTGTTTCATGTTGCTGCTCTGTTTGAATCAGCTCTGCAATCGCCCCGTGAATACCGCCTAACCGGTCCTTTGCCTTTAAAACCTCTTTCACTCCTTGGAAAAATCCTGAGAAGTCTTCCTGCATGGATTCAAGCATTTCTTTTTTAGATTTTGCCTGCTGTACATATTGATAGGCTTGGTAAAGTGCCGTTTCTTTTTTCTCGTATTGACGTTTCATCTGCTCTAGCTTTTGTTCCGCTTCTCTAAAGCGTTTCACCTGAGCCAAAATGTCTTCTTCTCGTTCTGAAAGTTGCTTCTCGGCTTCTGTTTTCTTTTCCTTCACAGATACCCGTTCTTCGATATGTTTCTGATTATTTTGCGTTAACCGCTCTAGCTGCAAGGCTGCTTGGCGCTGCTGTTCTTCTAGTAATGTACGTTCGTTTCGGATAGAAGCTTGCTCGTTTAATAGGTCAAAATAATCGCTTTTCAGCTGTTCAATTTGCCCTTCCACATCTTCACTATGAAGAGACAGCTGATGCTGTTTTGTTTTCACTTCATCTTTTAGCTGCTGCACTTCTGTTTGCAGGCTGTCACGTGTGACTTTCTGCTGTTCAATCTTTTCCGTTAACAACGCCTGTTTTTCGGTTAAACGCACGAGCGTGTCTTCTAGTTGCCCTTGGTTAGCGGCCGCATTTTTTTTCCGTTCTTTTAGAACTTCTTTTTTCCCTTCAAGCTTTTCTAGTTCTTCACTTGTGAAAAGGAGGACTTCTTGAAGGTCATGAATCGAATCGTCAAGTGCCTGAATACGGTCTCTCGATTCTTCGATTTTGGCTTCCTTCGCTTGAATGTCTGTGGACTGCTTCATTTCATCTTGTTTGAACCGCTCGACAGCTTCACCAAGTGTTGTCCATTTTTTGTGCAGTGCTTCAATATCATGGACGGTGAGAGCAATTTCTACATTTTCAAGTTCTTCTTTCTTTTGCAGATAGTCTTTTGCAATAGATGCCTGCATTCTTAGTGGTTCTACTTGATCTTCTAGTTCATGCAGAATATCTTCTACCCGGTTTAAGTTGTCCTGCGTTTCAAACAGTTTATTCTCGGCTTTTTTCTTTCTTGTTTTATATTTCAGAACACCAGCTGCTTCTTCAAAGATGCTACGTCTTTCTTCAGCTTTACTCGATAGAATCTCTTCTACCTTACCTTGGCTGATGATCGAAAAAGCTTCTTTTCCAAGACCTGAATCCATGAAAAGATCAATAATATCCTTTAAGCGGACAGACTGATTGTTAATGAGAAATTCACTTTCTCCAGAACGATAGACTCTTCTTGTCACACTGACTTCGTGAAAATCGATCGGCAAAAAGTGATCTTCGTTATCGAGCGTTAATGTCACTTCTGCTAAGTTGACTCGTTTTCTAGAGTCACTTCCTGCAAAAATGATGTCTTCCATTTTTCCTCCGCGGAGGCTTTTTGCTGATTGCTCTCCAAGTACCCAGCGGATCGCATCAGTAATATTACTTTTGCCGCTTCCGTTTGGTCCAACAACAGCTGTAACCCCTTTGACAAAGTCTACAGTCACCCGCTGTGCGAAAGATTTGAATCCTATCACGTCTAAACGTTTGAGGAACATGAGAGTGATCCTCCTTATGTATTTAAAGTACTATTATCTTACCATATGAACTGAAAAAAGATGATGGAAAACAGAGTGAAATCCCCCTGAATCACGAGGGGGATTTTATTGGTTCATATGATGTTTCTGTAATTTAGCAAGTGCTTCCTGTGCAGCATGCTGTTCTGCTTCTTTTTTTGAACGGCCATTTCCAATTCCGAGCACTTCTCCTCTAAGGGATACATTGGCTTCAAATTCCCGGTTATGTGCTGGGCCTTTTTCATGCAGGATTCGGTATTCAAGTACACCTTTTCCATCTCGCTGAACAAATTCTTGAAGCTGGCTTTTAAAGTCCATGACATGTGAGAATGCCCCGTCATTAATTTTGGGGTACACATAGGCTTCTAGGAATCGTTCAACAGGCTCAAGTCCTTGATCTAAATAAAGCGCTCCGATAAACGCCTCAAATACATCTGCTAAGAGTGCCGGACGCTTTCTGCCGCCTGTCATTTCTTCCCCTTTTCCTAAAAGAACAAGGTCTCCGAAGGACAGCTCATGTGCTAATGACACAAGTGATGGCTCACATACGATCGCCGCTCTCAATTTTGTTAAATCTCCCTCGCTCATGGCTGGATACTTTGCAAATAAGAACTGTGAGATCGTCAATTCTAAAACAGCGTCCCCTAAAAATTCAAGTCTTTCATTATCCTCATAAGGTTTTTTCCGATGCTCATTCACATAAGAGGAATGTGTAAAGGCTTGATAGAGTAGTTTTTCATTTTTAAAGTGTACAGAAATGCGCTGCTGAAATTCTCTGAATTGCTCTAGTTTTTTGCTCTGTTTCTGTTTGTCTTTATAGTGTTTTGGCATAGCAACCTCCAGGTAGGCGTCATCGCCTTTAAGGATACTGATTATATGGAGTCTCTCTTTCTACATGCAAGGAAACCGTGCTCCTTAGCATCTGAAAAAGGCTGACAATTGATCAGCTGAATATGTTGAAACTAACATAAATTTTCAAAGTCCCGCCATGAAAATAGACGGGACTTTGTTACGCTTATTGCTGGCTATTTATGTAGTTCACAGCGTCACCGACTGTTGCAATTTTTTCAGCATCTTCGTCAGAAATTTCCATATCGAACTCATCTTCAAGTTCCATAACTAGCTCAACTACATCAAGGGAATCAGCGCCTAAATCTTCTTTAAATGAAGCTTCCATTTTCACGTCAGCCTCATCAACGCCAAGGCGGTCTACAATAATTTTTGATACACGCTCTAATACGTCTGCCATTGCCTTTCACCTCCCCTCAAAGTATTATAGTTGATTCGTTTTTAAAAAACTAGAGAAAACGTAACGAAATTTTGATATTTCTTAGGACATAACCATTCCGCCATCTACTTGGATGGTTTGGCCTGTAATATAACCTGCTCCTTCTGAAGCTAAAAAGACAACAACGTTGCTTATATCTTCAGGCGCACCAAAGCGTGCGAGCGGGATTTGCTTCAGCATTTCTGTTTGAACATTCTCATCAAGCTTGTCAGTCATATCAGTAGAAATAAAGCCTGGTGCTACGGCATTGACTGTAATATGACGACTGGCCAGCTCTTTCGCTGTTGTTTTCGTTAAACCGATCACACCTGCTTTTGCTGCAACATAGTTTGCTTGTCCAGGGTTTCCGCAAACGCCGACAACAGATGCTACATTGATGATTCTTCCGCTGCGCTGTTTCATCATTTGACGTGTCACAGCTTTTGTACAGTTGAAGACACCTTTTAAGTTTATGTTAATGACATCATCCCATTCATTTTCTTTCATTCTCATGAGCAGGTTGTCCTTTGTAATTCCAGCATTATTCACAAGAATGTCGATTGAACCAAATGTATCAACGGCTTGTTTCATTAATGCCTGTACTTCTTCTGCATTTGACACATCCGCTTTGACAGCAAAAGCCTGCTGGCCAAGTGCTTTGATCTCATCGACGACTTCATTTGCTTTTGCTTCGTTGCCTGAATAGTTCACCACAACATTGGCACCTTTTTTCGCCAAATCGATCGCAATCGAACGGCCAATACCGCGTGATGCACCTGTGACAACGGCTGTTTTATTTGTAAGCATCAAGAATCCCCCTTGAGTGTTTGAATGGCTGCTTCAATTGTTGCTTGATCTGATACGGAAATGGTCGTCAGGCGGCGATTGACTTTTTTCACAAGACCTGAGAGCACTTTACCAGGACCAATTTCAATAAATGTTGTCACGCCTAAGTCAATCAAGCGTTCTACACTTTCTTCAAATCGAACAGGAGAATACAATTGTTCAATCAGCTTCGTTTCAATTTCATTACGTGATGTCACGATGTCTGCTGTTACGTTTGAAATCACTGGCGTCGCGGCATCAGAAATGTCTAATTTAGATAATACATCTGTGAATTTTTCAGCTGCTGGTTTCATTAATGCAGAATGGAAAGGTCCACTCACTTCAAGTGGAATTGCACGTTTTGCGCCCTTTTCTTTCGCTTTCTCTGATGCAAGTTCCACACCTTTTGCTGTACCAGAGATGACGATTTGGCCCGGACAGTTTAAGTTCGCAAGTTCTACAAGATGACCGCTTTCTGTCACTTCTTTTGTCACTTCTACAAGTGCTGCTTGCTCTAAGCCAAGAATCGCCGCCATTGCGCCTTCTCCTGCTGGAACGGCTTCATTCATTAATTCGCCGCGCTTTCTCACTGCGAAAACGGCATCTTTAAACGAAAGAGCTCCCGCTGCAACAAGGGCTGTATATTCACCCAGGCTGTGCCCTGCTGCATAATCTGCTTTGATTCCGCTCTCTTCAAATTTCTTTAAGATCGCGATGCTTGTCGTTAAAAGAGCTGGCTGTGCATTATATGTCAGCGTCAGTTCTTCTGCATCTCCTTCAAAAATCATTGAAGATAAATCAAAACCAAGGGTCTGATCTGCTTCTTCAAACACAGCTTTAGATGCTGCTTCTTGGTCAAATAAATCTTTTCCCATGCCAATTTTTTGAGAGCCTTGGCCTGGGAATAAAAAAGCAATTTTACTCATGCTGCTCTACCTCCATTACGACTCATTCGTGTCTTCTTTTTGAACTTCTTGATGAATGATAGCTGAAACGTCTTTTTTAACGATGTCGCGCGCCTGACGAATGGCATGAAAAATCGCATTTTCATCAGAGGAACCATGCGCTTTAATAACGGGTGCTTTCAAACCAAATAATGCGGCACCACCATATTCGGAGTAATCCATTTTAGATTTCATCTGCATTAATTTTGGCTTCATCATACCTGCTGCTATTTTAGCTGTGAAGCTGGATGTTAAGGTTTCTTTCAGCATTTTAAAAACAGAAAGGGCTGTGCCTTCGATCGTTTTAAGGGCGATATTCCCCGTGAAACCATCTGTGACAACGACATCAGCTACACCCTCTAATAAATCACGCGATTCTACATTTCCTACGAAATTCAAATCTGATGCTTTTAATAATTCAAAGGTTTTTTTCGTTAAATCGTTGCCTTTTTTATCTTCTGTCCCGACATTTAAAAGTCCAACGCGTGGATTGCTCTTCGGGAAGACATGCTCTGCGTAAATAGATCCCATCATGGCATATTGCACAAGATGCTCTGGCTTTGCATCAACGTTTGCGCCGACATCCAATAATAAGAACCCGCTGCCATCAAGTGTTGGCAACGTCGGAGCAAGTGCTGGTCTGTCAATGCCATCAATTCTGCCTACGATAAATAGGCCTGCTGTCATGAGTGCCCCAGTATTTCCAGCTGAAATACAGGCATCTGCTCTTCCTTCTGAAACTTCCTGCGCCATTTTCACCATAGAAGAATCCTTTTTACGTCTCACTGCACGCACTGGTTCATCCGTTGGTTCAATGACTTCTTTTGCATCTAAGATCGTGAGGCGTTCATGATTTGTTATGTATGATTTGATCTTGCTTTCATCGCCGACTAGTGTAATCTCGATATCTGAAAATGCTTCTAAGCTTTTTTGCACACCGTCAATAATGGCTTTAGGGGCATGATCTCCCCCCATTGCATCGACTGCAATTCTCATGTTATGTGCCACCTTTTACTTTTGTTTTGAGCGATACATGACGAAATCGCCTGAGAAGACAACTTCCTCACCTACATAGCTGTTTACTTCAACTACCGTTCTGCCTTTTTCTTTATCATGTGAGGCAACTTTGGCTTTTGAGACGACTCTTTCGCCTTGTTTGACCTGCCTTGTAAACTTAATATTTGCTTTTGCTGTCAAAGCCAGTTCATCGTCGATGACGGCTACTGCCAGCGAATTTGCCTGGGCAAAAAGATGATGTCCCCTGGCAATTTGGTTACGGCTGAATACATGCTCTTTTCTTACTTCAAAAATGGAAATCGCTTGATCATCAAGCTCTACATCAATCATTTCTCCAATAACTTCATCCAGCGGAAGAGACTTCACTTCATCCTCTAATGTCTTTTCGGCCACGTGCTTAATTCGTTCGCGTAATTCAGGGATTGACAGCTCCAAACGGTCAAGACGAACTGTTTGAATGCTTACACCGAACTTACTTGCCAATTCTTCATCAGTAATGAACGGAGTCGAGCTGATCGTTTGCTGGAGAAGCCTTTGTCGTTCTTTTTTATTTAGTTTCATATGCAGACACCATCCGTACATTTATGACTAGGTACTAATAGTAGTATATAATCTCATAGATGATAAATCAATCCTTGTTTCAAAAAGACAAGAAAATTCCTCCAGCACTTGATCAGCTCAATTTATCTCCGCCAAGCACACCGCTGTCTACGAGTGTTTTCCTAAGTTCTTTGTATTCAGGGTCTGTCCAAAAGGCTTCAGACTGCACGAGCTCTGCCGCATCTTTTCTAGCGGTTTCAAGCGCTCTATAGTCATGAACCATATCTGCCACTTTAAATTCAGGCATTCCGCTTTGTTTCTTGCCAAAGAAGTCGCCAGGGCCTCTTAGTTCTAAGTCCTTTTCAGACAGTTCAAAGCCATCCGTTGTTTCAGACATGATCCGCATGCGCTCTTTACCGGTCTCTGATTTAGGGTCCGCCATTAAAATACAAAAAGATTGATGCTCTCCGCGTCCGACCCGGCCTCTTAACTGATGAAGCTGTGACAGTCCAAAACGGTCCGCATCATAAATGACCATAATGGTCGCATTTGGCACGTTGACTCCAACTTCAACAACTGTCGTTGACACAAGGATTTGCACTTCATTGGAAGTGAAATCTCTCATCACTTGATCTTTTTCATCACTTGCGAGTTTCCCGTGCATTAAGCCGATCGACCATTTTCCGCGATACGCCTCTGTCAGCATGCTGTGAACATCAATCGCATTTTGGACATCCAGTTTGTCTGATTCTTCTATAAGTGGACAAATAATATACGCTTGTCTGCCTTTTCTGAGCTCTTTATCAACAAAAGCAAGAATCCGCTCAAGCATGTCATGCTTCACCCAGTACGTTTCAATCTGCTTTCGGCCGGCTGGCAGCTCATCAATGACAGAGACGTCCATTTCTCCAAATACTGTGATGGCAAGCGTTCTCGGAATCGGCGTTGCGGTCATAAACAAAACATCTGGGTCCTGCCCTTTGCTTCGGAGTTTTTTCCGCTGTTCCACGCCGAACCTGTGCTGTTCATCTGTAATAACAAGACCAAGCTGCTGAAATTCCACTTCGTCCTGGATAAGGGCATGCGTGCCGACTAAAATATCAATATCTCCCTCTTTCAGACGTTCAAGCAGTTCTCTGCGGCGCTTTCCTTTCACTGAACTCGTCAAAAGAGCAATATTTAGCCCCCATTTTTCAAATAACTGATACAGTGAATCGGCATGCTGTTCAGCCAAAATTTCAGTTGGCACCATCAGCGCACCTTGAAAGCCGGATAAATGAGCGGCATAAAGGGCAATTGCCGCTACAGCTGTTTTCCCCGATCCAACATCCCCTTGAAGAAGCCGGTTCATTCGGTACGGGGATGCCATATCTGACATAATTTCATCCAGCACTCTTGATTGTGCTTTTGTCAGCGGGAACGGCAGGCTATGAACAAACTCAAAGACCGCCTCTTTTGAGAACGGATGCTGGATGCCTGATGTTTTTTCTCGTTCTTTTTTTCTGATCGCCTGCATCTTCAGCTGGAAGATGAGAAATTCCTCGTACACGAAGCGTCGTCTTGCTTGCTTGAGCGAGTCTCTCGTTTCAGGGAGATGAATGGTTTTTAGTGCTTCTTGATAAGACATGAGTTTATAAGCAGCTACAAGCTGTTTTGGCAGTGGATCTTCTGCATGGTCTACATAGAGTGACAACGCTTGTTTCACAAAACGCCTCATCATTTTCACGGTTACATTTTCTTTGACCGAATAAACAGGTTCTATACTGCCATCTTGTTCGTGTGTTCCTTTTTTAAATTCCTGAACCATAATGGATTGCCGGTTTTTATCCCATTTCCCTGTGACGGATACCGTATCGCCTAAAACAAGACTTCGTTTTAAATAAGGGCGATTGAAGCATATGGCTGTAATCAAAAAACGACCGACAAGCAGCCTGAATGTCAGCCTGCTTCGTTTTTTTCCATAATAGGTGAGAACGGGCTCACTGTGCACTTTTCCTTCAACTGTGACACGTTCGTCATGCCTGACTTCTTCTAAGTTACGAAGCTCATAGTCGTCATATCGATAAGGGAAGTAGCCGAGTAAATCGGCTACTGTGTAGATTCCAAGTTCATTTAGGGTTTTTTCTGTTTCTTCTCCAATCCCTTTCAAGGCAGAGATCTTATCTTGCAATTTCTGTATCACGAGATGAGGTCACACCTCCGAAAATCTTCTTTTCAAGCTCCCTTGCTGTCGGTGTTGCAGCAAGTCCGCCTTGTGCGGTCTCACGAAGAGCGGTTGGCATCGTTTGACCAATTTTGTACATCGCATCAATGACTTCATCACAAGGGATGCGGCTTGTAATGCCGGCAAGTGCCATATCTGCTGCAATCATCGCATTAGAAGCGCCCATTGCGTTTCGTTTCACACATGGCACTTCCACAAGTCCTGCGACTGGATCGCAAACAAGACCCAGCATATTTTTTAGGGTGATGGCCATGGCTTCAGCGGATTGCTGCGGCGTACCGCCTGCCATTTCTACAATGGCTGCTGCTGCCATACCTGATGCAGATCCTACTTCTGCCTGACAGCCGCCTGCTGCACCAGAGATACTTGCGTTATTGGCGACAACAAAACCAAATGCACCAGATGTAAATAGGAATCTGACCATTTGTTCCTTTGTTGGCTTTAATGTTTCTTTCACCGCAAAGAGCGTTCCTGGCACAACACCTGCTGAGCCAGCTGTAGGCGTTGCACAGATCGTTCCCATTGCTGCGTTCACTTCATTTGTTGCCACTGCCTTACTGACAGCATCTAAAATGGTATGACCAGACAATGTTTTGCCTGATGCGATATATGCTTGAAGTTTCACCGCATCCCCGCCTGTTAAACCAGATAATGATTTCACACCTTTCAGTCCGTTTTCAACGGCCTGTTCCATCACTTCTAGGTTGCGGTACATCTGCGAGAAAATGTCTTCACGTGACTTCCCTGTCACTTCCATTTCTTGAGTAATCATAATTTCTGAAATGGAGGTATTCCGTTCTTCTGTTAGCTGCACGAGTTCTTTGACGTTTTTAAACATCATACATAACCTCCTTGTTGTTACTCTGCAATTTGTGTGACTTGAATAATGTTTGGCAGCGTCTCAAGCTCTGTTAAAACCGCTGGATCAATATTCTGATCCACTTCAATCGTCATGAGTGCTTCTTGCCCGACCTCTTTACGTGCCACTTCCATATGACCAATGTTAATGGCGAATTTCGCTAACACATTGGCAACTGCTGCAATCGTCCCGTAGCGGTCGTTATGAACCACAAGAATGGCCGGGTGATTCCCTGAGAGTCTCAGTTCAAAGCCATTTAATTCTGTGATTTCAATTTTACCTCCGCCAATGGAAATCCCGATTAATTCAAGGCTTCCATTCGCATCTGAAATTTCTACTTTTGCTGTATTCGGATGCGCTGGTACCGCATCTTCTTCTTTAAACTCAATGTCGATTTCTTTGCTTTTTGCAATATCGATCGCTGTTTTAATTCGTTCATCAAATGTATCAAAGTCAAGAACACCGCCGATAATGGCTACATCTGTCCCGTGTCCTTTATACGTATCTTTAAAAGAGCCATAAAACGATACAATAATTCGTTTCGGTTCTCTTCCGAACAAGCTGCGAGCCACTCTTCCAATACGAGCCGCACCCGCCGTGTGCGAACTGGATGGACCAATCATGACGGGTCCAATAATATCAAACACACTTCTAAATTTCATAGGTCTTCCCCTCTCATCACCAATCACAGATTGGTTTGTTACTCCCTTTAGACTAATGGATTCATTCGATTCCCGCAACTCATTTCACCGATGAACACATAGTAAAAAAATGCAAAAGAAGAAGAAGGGCTTCATGTGCCCTTCTTTCTTTATTCAACAGCCAAAATATATGAATAAAGCGGCTGTTTTCCATCGTGGACTTCAACTTCTACATCTTCAAATGTTTCTTCAATATATGCTTCTAAAGCTTCCATCTCATCAGATGATGCATCTTCCCCTTTGATGATTGTGACAATCTCATCATCTTCTGTCACCATTTGGGTCAAAAGCTCTTTTGCTGCATCTAATTGATTTTTAGCTGTTAAGGTGATTTTTCCATTGTATAGGCCCATATAATCGCCTTTGGCAATGTCGATCCCATCAATTTGAGTATCTCTCACTGCAAAGGTAATTTGGCCGCTTTTCACATGATCAATCGCTTCTAACATCACTGCTTCATTGTCTTCATTTGAAGCTGCTTCATTTAGAGAAAGAAGTGCCGACATTCCTTGAGGAACGGTCTTTGTCGGAATAACAACGACCTCACGACTTGAGACAGTTGCCGCCTGTTTAGCTGCCATGACAATATTAGAATTATTAGGTAAGATAAAGACGGTTTCGGCATGAATGCTATCAATTGCTTTGACAATGTCTTCTGTGCTCGGATTCATTGTCTGTCCGCCTTCAATGACGACGGATGCTCCGATACTTTTAAACAAGTCAGCAATCCCTTCTCCCATTGCGACACTCACTACTCCAAAACGCTGTTTTTCAGCAGCTGTTGCTTTTGGTGCAGCAGGCGAGTGATCTTTTTCTTCATTGACGATCGAGCTATGCTGCTCTCTCATGTTTTCAATTTTCATATTAATTAAGCTGCCGTAGCGCTGTGCATATGATAAGACATCTCCTGGCTGCTCTGCATGAATATGAACTTTTGCAAGCGTATCATCAGATACCACAAGAAGTGAATCTCCGAATTCGCTTAATTCTTCTCTGAAGGCATTTTCGTCAAAGGACTGTTTGTCTTCTTCAAATTTCACCATAAATTCTGTACAATAGCCAAATTCAATATCTTCTGTGTTCATATGGCTTTGTGCACTTTTATGATGCTCTGCACTCACTAATTCTTTTAATGTTGGCAAAGAGGCCGTTTTAGGAGGAAGCTCTTCTCCTCTTAATGAAGCAAGGAAACCTTCATATACACAAAGAAGTCCTTTACCGCCGCTATCTACAACGCCGACTTCTTTTAAAACAGGAAGGAGATCTGGTGTGCGGTCAAGTGATGCTCTTGCTTCCTCAATCGTTAATTCAAGCACACGATCGATTTGGTCTTCTGTTGCTGAAACAGCAACCGCTTTCTTTGCTGCGTCTTTTGCAACCGTTAAGATGGTTCCTTCAATCGGTTTCATGACGGCTTTATATGCTGTATCAACACCAGCCTGCAAGGCAAGCGCAAATTCTTTTGCGTCAATTGTTTCTTTTTGTTCTATATTTTTGCTAAAACCTCTGAAGAGCTGAGACAGGATCACACCTGAGTTTCCTCTTGCCCCCATTAACAGCCCTTTTGACAGAGCCACCCCGACCTTACCAATGTGATCGGTATTTGTTTCTTCAACTGCTTTTGCCCCTGAAGTCATTGACAAATTCATATTTGTCCCCGTGTCTCCGTCTGGCACTGGAAAAACATTTAACGCATCAACAATTTGTGCGTTTTGAGAAAGATGGTGAGCACCTGCAAGAATCATTTTTGCAAATGAGCGGCCACCCAGATTTCTAATAGACAATATATTTCCTCCTTACTACGGGTTCGTAACTTTTACTCCTTGTACATAAATGTTGACTGAGTCAACTGAAAGTCCAATCGTGTGATGAATCGTATATTTGACTTTCGTTTGAACATTATGTGCGACTTCTGATATTTTTGTACCGTAGCTGACGATGATGTACATATCAATATGAATGCGATCTTCTTTTTGACGCACAAGAACACCCCGGCTGAAGTTCTCTTTGCGGAGAATATCCGTCAAGCCGTCCTTTATTTGATTTTTGGACGCCATGCCAACAATACCATAGCAATCGATCGCAGCGCCTCCTGCCACCATTGCAATGACTTCATTTGATATATCAATTTGTCCGTATTTCGTTCTAAGTTCAATGGACACATTGGTTCCCCCTTTTTGAGAAATTGCCCTGAGTTATCACTATTTTACTATAAGACCCTTCTTTTTAAAAGAAATCATTCAATCCGACCCAATCCTACTTATACTATAGCCTTGATTTTTTATCAAGATGTCAAGGTATTTTTCTTGAAAGAGGAGCAAACAATCCTTGCAAACCCCTTGAAGCTGTGGTAAATTATTAAAGTATCTTGAGGCATCTCTAAGTACGTATATGAAGAATATGATGATGTTTTCGCAGTTAGGAGGGAAACAAATGGCACGTAAATGCGTTATTACAGGCAGAAAAACAAAAGCTGGGAACAACCGTTCTCACGCAATGAACTCTACAAAACGTACATGGGGCGCGAACCTTCAAAAAGTTCGTATTCTAGTGGACGGTAAGCCTAAAAGAGTATATGTATCAGCTCGAGCTTTGAAATCTGGTAAAGTTGAGCGTGTATAAGCAAGAGTAAACGCCTGCTACATTTAACTGTAGCAGGCGTTTTTATGTGGAAATAAAGGAGATTACTCATTAATCTTTCTTAAATGAACCAAGCATCGCACGGACAATGCCGCCAAGAAATCTAGGCAGTTTGATTGTATAAAATTTCATTTTGTCCCCCTCCTAAAAGTACCGCTTGCAGCACAATTGAGCTTAATCAGCCATCCACATTGATAGGTTGGTCAATCTTTGCTTCTTACCATTATTAATATGCCTTCATGAAAAGAAAAAGTACCATTTGAGTGGATGAGTTCGTTACTAATACATAGTGTGGAACCAGGCTCAATATGACAATTTTTCAGAGGATATTTGAAACCTTTTAATGTCAGCTTTTCAACCGATGTACCGAAGGGCAAAAACGACACATATTTTTTATCCGGGTCTTGTTTGATTTCGTATGTACCAGGTCCAAACATTTGAATGATATTTTGTTTATCTACAAGGGTCATGCTCTGTTTGTGCTGAATGCCTTTGTAAAGGAGATGGATATTCCCAAGAAAATGATCTGCTCTTCCGCCTGTGATGCCGTAAATTTGAATATGTGCTGGATTCTGACGCAAAGACCAGTTCAGCGCAAGTTCTAAATCCGTTTCATCTTTCTCTGCCTGAAATAGATTGAGTGCAGGCAATTTCTTTTTCAGCTCATGAAGCTCTTCTTCTGTCACACTATCAAAATCACCAAATGCTCTGTCAGGTACAATGCCATGCTCTAGTAAGAAAAGGGTTCCCCGATCTACGCCGACCCAGAGAATGTCCTCCTCAGATGCTTCATGATCAAGCGGCGGGATGTACGCAAAAGGACCGCCGGCTACGATATGTATGTGCATGATTACGCTCCTCTCCATTGAAAAAGAACCAAAGATCACAATGACTTTGGTTCTTTTTCTTATGCTTCTCGAATGGCCTGAATGGCCGCCGCGCGGTCATCGTTCCCATATACCGCTGAGCCGGCAACAAGTAGATTAGCGCCTGCTTCTTTGCAGCTCTTTGCTGTCTCTACATTGACACCGCCATCTATTTCAATGAGTAAATCAGTTAAGCCTTTTTGTTCACTAAGTGTCTTTACTTCTTTTACCTTTGAGAGAACAGAAGGAATAAACGCCTGTCCGCCAAAACCAGGGTTCACCGTCATGAATAAGACTAGGTCAACATCCTCTAATACATGCGCAATTTGAGAAACGGGTGTGTGCGGGTTTAAAACGACCCCTGCTTTGACACCTTGTTCTTTTATATGCTGAATCGTGCGATGTAAGTGTGGACACGCCTCGACATGAACAGAAATAATATCAGCGCCCGCTTTTGCAAATGCAGGGATATACTGGTCTGGCTGCTCAATCATTAAGTGAACATCGAGCGGCAACTTTGTATGCGGCCTGATCGCCTCCACTACATTTGGTCCAAATGTCATATTCGGTACAAAATGACCATCCATGACATCAATATGAATGTAATCTGCACCGCCTTGTTCCACATCACGGATATCTTTCTCCAGATTGGCAAAATCGGCTGATAAAATGGATGGGGCAATATAAACCATGATTTAGTACCTCGGCTTTCTGTCTTTAATTTCAGTTAAAAACTCTAAATAATGCTGATAGCGATACTCTCTGATGCGATCGTCTTCTACTGCCTCTTTTACCGCACATCCAGGCTCTTTTACGTGCAAACAGCCCCTGAATTTACATTCTGCACTCTTCTCTCTAATTTCTAAGAAATAGAGCCCTAAATCTTCCGCTTCGATACCTGTAAATTCAAGCGAGCTAAATCCTGGTGTATCGGCAATGAGCCCTTCAGCCGTTCGAATGAGTTCCACATGTCTTGTTGTATGTTTCCCCCTGCCAAGATGGGAGGAAATATCATTTGTTTTCAGTGCTAAATCAGGACTCATCGCATTTAAGAGAGAAGACTTGCCTACACCTGATTGACCTGCAAATACAGTAATCTTGTGATGGAAATGCGGGGTCAGCTTTTCAATTCCATCCCCTTCGATCGTCGATGTTAAATGAACGTCGTATCCAATTTGGCGATAGTCTTCTGCATAGGCTTGAATCGTTTCTCGCTCTTGGTCTGTTTTCAGCAAGTCCATTTTTGTGATGCAGATAATCGGTTCAATCTGGCTCTCTTCAACAAGCACTAGGAATCTGTCTAAAAGCGATGTACTAAAGGTCGGCTCCGCTGCTGAGAAAACGAGCACCGCTTGATCAACGTTGCTAATAGGCGGCCGAATCAGTTCATTGGTCCGCTCTTTTACTTCCAGCAAATAGCCTTCCTTATCGTTATCTGCTTGATAGACGACATAATCTCCAACAAGAGGGGTTATTTTGTTTTTACGAAAAATCCCTCTTGCTCTACACTGAATTACTTTGCCACTTTCTAGAGACTCATCCAGCACATAATAAAATCCGCTTAATGCTTTAATAATTTTGCCCTCAGGCATAAAGTCCCTCCTTTATTCATCATCAGGGTATTCAATCGTTTTGGAGCTTACTACTTTATCATCCACTGTCACCTGATAGTATCCTTTTTGACCAGGTTCTATCTTAAATTTAATCGTTCGCTCAGTAGGCGCAGTGATTTTAAAGGTTTCATATAAATCAGAAATGCTATGTTCTGCGTCATCAATAGATATTTGAACATTCATTTCTTGTCCTTCTGTTTCTGGTTCATAGGGGATCGCAATCTTTTCAGTCACCGTTTTAGCCGGTTTCTCTTTTGGGCCAAGAGAGAACGTAATTTTAACCGTATCACCAGGTTTAACAGCTGTCCCCGCTCCCGGTTCCTGCTTCATGACCTCACCTTTTGGCACATCGTCAGAATATGCTTCTTTTTCATCTAGCTTTAGTCCATTATCCTCTAGATAATTTGATGCGGCCTGTTTACTATACGTCGTTAAATCCCGTAAGGTAATATCGGCAGGGCCTATACTGACGGTCAATGTGACTTCTTCATCTGCTGCGACAAGTTCTGTATTTGCGGAAGGTTTCTGTTCCATGACAATGCCTGATTCTGTGTCATTATCATTCACTTCCTCTACAACAACCTGTTTAAACCCTTTTTTCTCTAATAGTTCTTTTGCTTTCTCGACCTTTTCACCTGTTACATCAGGTAATTCGGTTTTTTCTTTACCTGTACTTTGATAAAGCTGAATTTCTGTCCCTTCTTTTACCTTTGTTCCGATTTTCGGGTCTGTTTTGACAACCAGCCCTTTTTCAATCTTCTCGTCGGCAATATCAATGGGTTCAGAAGCGACGGTAAATCCGGCTTTCTTCAAGGTATCTTCCGCTTTTTCAACCGTCATGCCAGAAACATCGGTTACCTCTACGTCTTTTGGAAAGAGTAATCCTGGGAAGACCGTGATCGCTAAAATGGTCGCAGCCGTCAAAACAAATAAGAACGACGCTACAATCCACGGCCATTTTTTCCGTTTTTTCTTCGGCTTTTGTTTCTCTTTTTTCTTTGGTTTTTGAACCGGGTGGACGGCTGTTTTTTCATTGTCTTGATCGACTTGATGATCTTTTATAATAGGAATGGCTTTTGTTGCTTCATGATCTTCTTCAATGACAAAGCGCTTTTCTTTTAGTCTTGCAGGGTCAAAAGTCGTTTTTAAGTCTTTTTGCATTTCAGATGCATCTTCGTATCGATAGAATGGATCTTTGGCCATCGCTTTTAAAATGATGTTCTCCACGCTTTGTGGTACAGAAGGATTCCACCTTCTCACAGATGGCGGCTCTGATTGCAAATGCTTCAGTGCGACACTGACAGCGGATTCTCCTTCAAATGGCATGCGTCCTGAAATCAGCTCATAAAGAACAATACCAAGTGAATAAATGTCTGACTTTTTCGTTGCAAGACCGCCGCGCGCTTGCTCTGGGGACAAATAATGCACGGAACCAAGAACAGAATTCGTATGGGTAATGGTCGCTGAGCTAAGTGCCATGGCAATGCCAAAATCAGTGACTTTGATATTCCCCAAGTTGTCTATTAATATATTGTGAGGCTTAATGTCTCGATGGACGAGCTGTTTCGCATGGGCTTCTTCCATCGCCGCAACGACTTGCTCCATAATGCGAACGGCTTCTTTTGGATGAAGCGGTCCATTGGCGTGTATGTATTCTTTCAGCGTCATCCCTTCGACATATTCCATGACAATATAATAAATGTCATCTTCTTCTCCTACATCGTAGATACTGACAATATTCGGATGATCTAAGCTGGCTGCTGATTGCGCTTCTCTCCGGAACCGTCTAATAAAATCATCATCGCTTGCAAAGTCAAACCGTAAAATTTTAATCGCCACTTCGCGATCTAAAATCATATCCTCCGCCAAATAAACGTTGGCCATTCCGCCTCCGCCTATGGCGCGAAGAATTTGATAACGGCCGCTGATCCTTTTTCCGATCAACACTTGCTGTCACCCTCCTCTGTTTGGGAGGAGATTTCTAACAGTACTGCTGTAATGTTATCTTCACCGCCGTTGTCATTCGCTGTTTGAACTAACTCTGTTACTTTTTCATCTGGTGCGGTTGTTTGCGATAAAATCTGAATCAAATGTTCTTCTTCTACTTTATTCGATAATCCGTCTGAGCAAAGCAAAATTTGATCTCCTGGATCCACTTCAAAAGTTCGTGCATCAATTTGAACGTGTTTATCCGTTCCTAACGCTTTGGTCAGCACATTTTTTCTTGGATGATATTCTGCATCCGCTTTTGAAATCTCTCCTGTTTTCACTAACTCATTCACTAGTGAGTGATCATCTGTTAATTGGGTCAGCGCGCCTTCTCTTAGCAAATAGCAGCGGCTGTCACCAATATGGGCAATTGTGACCGTTTGCAAATGAACGAGCGCACAAACGATGGTCGTCCCCATTCCTTGGCACTCCTCATTGTTTTTCGCATGTTCGTATACTTGGTCATTAATGTCGCTAATTTTTGAGATTAACCAATTTTCTTGATCGGCTGGTTTATTTGGAATTGAAGATGTTTCCTGCCAGTATTCTTTTAAAGAAGAAACTGCCATCTTGCTGGCTACATCACCAGCAAGATGACCTCCCATTCCATCTGCTACAACAGCTAGAAGTGTGTCTTCTTTTGCTTCAAAAATACCTGCATCATCTTCATTATGCTGACGGACTTTTCCTGTATCGGTTTGAAAGGCTGCCCTTATCAACATTCGTCACCTCGTCTCTTCCTGACGCTCCTTCGCTCTTAGCTGACCGCAAGCAGCATCAATATCATGGCCTTGCTCTCGTCTAATCGTTACGTTTACGCCTCGTTCTTTCAGCGTTTTTTCAAATAGGAAGATTTGTTCTCTTGGTGTTCTCACGTAATCTCTTTCTGGTACATAGTTCACCGGGATGAGGTTTACATGGCATTTGATTCCTTTTAATAAATCAGCAAGTTCTTCTGCATGATGAACTTGATCATTGACTCCGCCAAACAGACCGTATTCAAAGCTCACGCGTCTGCCTGTTTTTTGAATGTAGTATTCAATAGCTTCCATTAATTTTGGCAGCTTGTATGCCTTATTGATTGGCATGAGGCGGCTTCGAATTTCAGTATTTGGTGCGTGCAGGGAGACAGCAAAGTTGATTTGCATTTGCTCATCCGCAAATTGATAAATCTTTGGAATGATCCCGCTCGTCGAAACCGTAATATGACGTGCTCCAATATTTAAGCCGTTGTCATGGTTAATGATTTTAAGGAATGCAAGCATTTCATCAAAGTTATCAAACGGTTCGCCAATTCCCATGATGACAACTGAGCTGACGCGTTCATCTGTTTCATCAAGCGCCTGTTGTACTTTCAATACTTGGGCCACAATTTCTCCCGCCTCAAGGTTACGTTTCAATCCACCAAGTGTAGATGCACAGAATGTACAGCCAATCCGGCAGCCAACCTGTGTTGTGACGCAGACAGAGTTGCCGTATTCGTGGCGCATTAGCACGGTTTCAATGGTATAGCCATCGTGTAATTCAAATAAGAACTTGATCGTTCCATCTTGAGATGTTTGTTTGATCACTGTTTTTAAAGTTGTGATGGCGAATTGATCTTTTAATTTTTCTCTTAATTCCTTTGAAAGGTTAGACATTTCATCAAAGGATGTGACGCGTTTTTCATAAAGCCACTCGAAAATTTGTGTTGCACGGAAAGGCTTTTCGCCTTGTTCCTTTAACCAGTCTTTGATTTCATTTAGTTCAAATGAGTAGATCGACGGCATGTCTGTTTTCAGTTCTTTTCTTACTTTTTGTTTTTGTTCTGTCATTTTTTATCCCTTCTTTCTCATGCTGCAAATAAAGAAACCATCTGTTCCGAAATAATGAGGAAGTATTTGTACACTTCCGTTTTGAACAAACGGAGCAACCTGCTCAGGCAGCCGTTCATTAAGAGATAGATCGGGTTCGAAGTCTTGGTGTTCTTGTAAAAACGCATGAATCACTTGTTGATTTTCTGTTGGATCCATTGTACATGTACTGTATACAAGGGTTCCGCCTGGCTTTAGCAGCTGGGCTGTTTCATGCAAGATCGATTGCTGAATTGTCGCAAGTCTTGCTGAGTCTTCCGAGGACTTTGTATATTTCATATCTGGTTTTCGTCTGATGACGCCAAAACCTGAACATGGTGCATCAATAAGAATACGGTCAAACGAAGCATCATCATAATGGTCGGATGCTTTTCTTGCATCAAGCGCTTTTGCCTCAATATGCGTTAAGTTCAGACGCTTTGCCGCCTGTTTGATCAGTTTTACTTTGTGCTCATGTAAATCAAGAGACACAATGTTCCCCTCATCGTTCATTCGCTCTGCAATATGTGTTGATTTACCACCAGGGGCGGCACAGGCATCAAGCACCATTTCTCCCGGCTGAGGGTCCAGCGCTCTTGCGACAAGCATGGAGCTTTCATCTTGGATCGTGACAAAGCCCTCTTGAAAGAAAGGAGTGGATACGATAGATCCTTTCATGAGTTTGAGTGCATCCTCAGAGAGATCGCCGAGCTCTGTCTCAATTCCTGCATCCATGAGTTCTTGCTGCAGTGCAGTGCGGGTTTTTTTCATTTGATTGACACGCAATGTCTGCTTTGGCGGGACTAAATGAATACGGCACATGCTTTCTGCTGCTTCAAAACCGTACGCCTCCACCCATTCTTGTACGAGCCACAATGGATGGCTTGTCTCTATTGAGAGCCTTTTTACCGGATCTTTGATCGCATCAAATGATGGCACGCCTTCTCTTTGCACCGAACGAAGAACGCCGTTGACTAGTGAAGAAATACCTTTATGTCCGCGCTTTTTCGTTAGTTCCACTGCTTCATGGATGGCTGCACGATCTGGAATTTTTTCAAGATAAACCATCTGATAAAGAGACATCCGCAAAAGCTGCATCACCCAAGGAGCCACTTTTTGCGGTTTTTTCACAAAGGGGGTGAGCATATAATCAAGTGCCAGCTTGTTTTGCAGTGTACCGTATACAAGTTCTGTTAATAGCGGTTTGTCTTGATCGGAGAGTTCTTTCTCTTTCATCACTGACTGCAAAAGCAAGTTACTGTAGGCTTGATTTTGTTCGAGTTTGATTAAAGCGTCTAGTGCTACTTCTCTCACATTACTTTTCTTCATTGATTAGCCCTAATTTCTGTCCAATTTCGATATTTGCGCCTCTTAAGAAGTCTTCACCGCTCATTTTTTTCTTTCCAGCGGGCTGTACACTCGTTAATAAAAGGCCTTGCTGATTTCCTGTTCCAACGACTGGTCCTTCTTTTTGAAGCTCAATCACTTTCCCAGGTTCTTCTGGTGTTTGAAGCGGAACTTTTTTCGCTTCCCATACTTTTAAGTTAGCACCGTTCCATTCAGTATAGGCAACTGGCCATGGATTTAAGCCGCGAACTTGGTTGTAAAGCTCTTCTCCTGGCTTGGTCCAGTCTAGCCTTTCCTGCTCCCGCTTAATATTTGGTGCATACGTTGCTGCCTCTTCATTTTGCGGAATTGGCGAGATAGACCTGCTTAACACATTTGGAACTGTGTCTTTTAATAAGGCCGCACCAGCCACACTTAATTTATCGTGCAGTGTTCCGACGTTGTCTAATTCATCAATTTCTACTTCTACTTTGCTAATCATGTCACCTGCATCAAGCTTTTCTACCATATACATGATCGTCACGCCTGTTTTCTTTTTGCCTTGCAGGATCGCATAATGGATCGGTGCACCGCCTCTTAGTTCTGGCAGCAGTGAGGCATGAACGTTGATACAGCCAAATTCAGGTTCATCAAGTAATCTTTTTGGCAAAATTTGTCCGAATGCTGCTGTTACGATCAAATCTGGCTTTAACGCAAGCACTTTATCAATTTCTTCATCAAGACGTACCTTTTCAGGCTGTAAAACTGGAATGCCGTGTTTTAAGGCTTCTACTTTTACAGGAGGCGGCGTGAGCACTCGTTTTCTGCCTTTCGGGCGATCTGGCTGTGTGACGACCCCGACAACTTCGTATCCTTCTGTTATAAGTGTTTGCAGCACAGGTACTGAGAAATCAGGGGTTCCCATAAATACGATACGTGCCATTTTCTTCACCCTTCCATTTCCGCAAGTTCTTTTTCTGTATAGGTTTGAATGATCTTCGACGTGAATAATACGCCGTCTAAGTGATCAATTTCATGCAATAAAGCTCTTGCTAAAAATCCTTCTGCTTCTATTGTAAATGGTTTGCCTTTCTTATCAAAGGCTTTCACCTTCACATAATTTGGTCTTTCAACCGTTCCGTACAAAGATGGAAAGCTCAGGCAGCCTTCAATGTCTGTCTGGCTCCCTTCCACATCAAGAATCTCAGGATTTACTAAGTCAATCCTCCCAGAATCTTCTCCGATATCGACCACGGCGATTCTTTTTGAGATGCCGATTTGTGGTGCGGCTAGGCCGACTCCATCTAGTTCAAGCATTGTATCATACATATCATCCAGCAGTTTTTTCAGTTTTTTATCGAATGTATCAACAAGCTCTGTTTGTTGTTCAAGCACGTCTGCAGGATGTAAGACTATCGGTTTGATTGCCACGAAAAGACCTCCGTTTTACATCATCATATATGGATTCATATCGATTGATATCATCAACTGTTTTTGTTCCATTTCTTTTTGATAATGATCTTGTATTTTTCGTAATAAACTTGCCAGTTCATTTTCCCTTTTGTATTTTATCACGCATTGATATCGATATCTATCTTTGATCTTAGCGATCGGAGAAGCAGCAGGACCGAGAATTCTTGTATTCGGTGCACAATTCATTTTCAGGAACTGAACAATTTTGTCTGTGACATGCGCTGCCTTTGTCACTTCTTCATGTGATACAGTCACCATCGCCAAAAAATAAAATGGCGGATAGGACTGATGACGACGGTGCAACATCTCCTGCTCATAAAAGGCTTCATAATCATGCTGTTTGGTTAATTCAATACTATAATGCGAAGGTGTATATGATTGAATAATGACTGACCCCGCTTTTTCATGACGTCCCGCACGTCCGCTTACTTGTGTAAGAAGCTGAAACGTTTTTTCACTTGAACGAAAATCAGGGATGTGAAGAGACGTATCCGCACTAAGGACACCGACAAGTGTAACATCTGGAAAGTCTAATCCTTTTGCAATCATTTGCGTCCCAAGCAGAATGTCTGCTTCTTTATTACCAAAGGACGTGAGAAGCTTTTCGTGCGCACCTTTCCGAGAGGTTGTATCTACATCCATTCGGATGACCCTTGCTTCTGGCAATACCTTCGTCAGCTCTTCTTCCACACGCTGCGTGCCTGTACCAAAATAGCGAATATGCTCACTATGGCATTCTGGACATTCTGCAGGTACAGGAGCTTCGTGACCGCAGTAATGGCACTTCAGCCGTTTTTGAAAGCGGTGATAAGTGAGAGAGATCTCACAATGAGGACATTGTTCCACATATCCGCAATCCCGGCACATCACAAAGGATGAATAACCTCTTTTATTGAGAAATAAAACCGCCTGCTCTTTCCTTTCAAGTACTTCTTTTAACCTGAGCATTAATTCTTCTGAGAACATGGAGCGGTTGCCGTTTCTTAATTCTTCTCTCATATCAATTAAAGAAACGTGCGGCAGCTGCTGCTGATTGACGCGCCGTTTGAGCGTCAGCAGTGTATACACACCCTTTTTCGCACGCGCATATGACTCAAGTGAAGGCGTTGCACTGCCTAATACAACCGGACATTGGTGCCGCCCTGCTCGTTCAATGGCCACATCTTTCGCATGATACCGAGGCATTTCTTCTTGTTTATATGAAGATTCGTGTTCTTCATCTATAATGATCATTCCTAAATTCTCAAACGGGGCAAAAACAGCCGATCTTGCGCCAACGACAAGTTTGACTTCCTTGCGGTGGATTTTCCGCCATTCATCGTATTTTTCCCCAGTCGATAAGCCGCTATGAAGGACAGCCACATTGGAGCCGAAGCGCTCTTTAAAACGCTGGACCATTTGAGGCGTTAATGAAATTTCAGGAACTAGGACGATCGCTTCTTTTCCCTTTTGGAGGACATGATCAATCGTCTGTAAATAAATTTCGGTTTTACCGCTTCCTGTGACCCCGTGCAGTAAAAACGTTTCATGTTTTTCATCGCTCACTGCTTGATGAATGGGTTTTGCCGCTTCTGCTTGCTCTGTTGTGAGATCAAGAGGAGTAGATGGTGTAAACTCCCTATCCCGATAAGGATCTCGATAAATCTCTTCATAGCTTTCTGTTAACAGGCCTTCTTGAATCAAAGCTTTTATCGTTTGAGAACTAGCACCTGTTTGCTGCTGCAAATCTTTTGCTAAAAACGTCGTTTCATTCGCTTGAAATAAAAAGGTAAGCAGCGCCTTCTGTTTCACCGCATTTTTCTTTAACTGCTTCTGTTTTTCTTCAAGTTTTTCTTTCGTAACTGCTACCTGAAGTGTCCGCACCTTTTTCTTTCCGGATTTTTGTGAGACGTGATATCTGACTTCTAGATGGCCTTTTTGGACATGCTTTTGAATAGGCTTCAGCTGTTCAGGCGGAATGTCAGCGTAAAGGATGCTCTCTTGCTGACCGAAAAGCTCTTTCAATGACTGCGGAAGTTCCTCAGCTGATAACACCTGAATTTCTTTTTCATATTTGGCTTTCATCGCTGCTGGAAGCATCGATTGAAGCGCCGTAATATGATAGGACAATGTTTTTTCCGTCAGCCAGTGGGAAAGCTCCAATAGCTCATCTGTCAGAACAGGAGATAAATCAAATAAATCGACAATGTCCTTGATGTTTCCTGACTGTACGTCTGTTTCTTCTTTGATTTTTGTCACAAACCCTTGAATCTTCCTTGGGCCAAAAGGAACCACTACCCTCATACCAGCCTTGACAAGGCCTTTAAAGCGGTCTGGCACACGATAGTCAAATGGCCTGTCAATGGCTTTCGTTGTGACATCGACGATCACTTCAGCAATCATGCTCGATCACGCTCTTTTGGCAGCAGCTGCTTTGCCTCCTGTAAGATTTCAAAGGCAAGATCTTTTTTGCTCATCATTGGCAGCTCTTTTTTTGTTCCGTCTGCTTTGATCAATGCTGCGACATTTGTATCTGTGCCAAAGCCTGCGCCCTCTGCTGCAACATTGTTCGCGACAATCATATCTAAATGCTTGGATTCGATTTTCTTTTTCGCATAGTATTCAACATCCTGCGTCTCAGCTGCAAAGCCGACTAGCACCTGATGTTCTTTTCTTTTCCCAAGCTCTTTTAAAATATCTTTCGTCCGCTTAAATTCAACCGCTAGTTCACCGTCTTGTTTTTTCATTTTATGAGAATACGTCGTGACGGGCGTATAATCGGCAACGGCTGCTGATTTAATCACTATATCTGCTGACTCGTATACATCTAATGCTGCTTGATACATCTCCTCAGCCGATTCCACTTGCACCACATTCACATGCTTAGGTTCAGTTAACGAAACAGGTCCTGAAATGAGCGTGACATCAGCGCCCATTTGCTGGGCAGCTTCTGCAATGGCATAGCCCATTTTCCCAGAAGATCGATTTGAAAGGAAACGAACAGGGTCGATCACTTCTCGTGTAGGGCCAGCTGTGACCACGACTTTTTTACCTGAAAGCGGCAAGCTGGTTGGCTCATCAAAAAACGCACGGATGTGTTCAACAATTTTTTCAGGCTCCTCTAAGCGTCCTTTTCCAATGTAGCCGCATGCTAAATAGCCTTCACTTGGCTCTATAAACCGGTAGCCGTCTTCATATAAAGTGCGGATGTTTCGCTTGACAGCTGGATGGTCATACATGTGCACATTCATAGCCGGTGCAACCCATACAGGAGCTGTTGAAGCAAGCAAGGTCGTTGTGAGCATATCATCAGCAAGTCCTGCGGCCATTTTACCAATGGTATGTGCTGTTGCAGGGGCAACAAGAATGAGATCGGCCCAGTCAGCTACATCAATATGCGCAATGACTTTTGGATTATTTTCTTTAAATGTATCCACATACACCTCATGCCGAGATAGGGCTTGAAAGGTGAGCGGAGACACAAACTCACGGGCAGATTCTGTCATAATCACTCTTACGTTTGCACCTGCCTGTACGAGTTTACTAGTGAGTGCAGCTGCTTTATATACGGCGATTCCTCCGCTGACGCCGAGTAAAATATTTTTTGACTGTAACATTTGTTTGTCCCCCTTAACGGCCTTTTTCACAAATTCGTCTACAATTCAAAAAAGTCAAAACCAATCATAGTTTTGACTTTTTTGAACGTATCGTATCTGCATAGCAGAAGCGATGTTATTCTTGCTCTTCTTTTTCAAATGTCAAAATACCAGCATCGATTTCTTCAAGAGCTTTCCCTACAAATTTGTAGGATTTTGTGTTTTCGATTTGTTGATCTTGATGGATTTGCATTTCACGTGCACGGCGTGCAGACACTGTGACAAGTGTATATTTTGAGTCAAGTTTGTTCATCAATGAGTCAATTGAAGGATCTAACATGGTTTATTCTACCCCCAGCATTTTTTTATATCTTGGTGCGACTCTGTCTCTTCGCAGGTGCTCTGCAAGGACGATCGCTTTAATTCTTTCACATGCAAGCTCGACATCGTCGTTTTCAACGACATAGTCATAAGCATCCATCATTTCAATTTCTTCTTTTGCAGCAGCCATTCGGTTACGGATGAGATCCTCAGATTCTGTCCCGCGTGTAATAATGCGGTTTTGAAGTTCTGAAAGACTTGGCGGTGCAAGGAAAATAAAGAGACCTTCCGGGAATGCTTCTCTTACTTGAAGTGCACCTTGCACTTCGATTTCAAGGAAAACATCTTTTCCTTCGCTCAATGTTTGTTCTACATAGTCAACAGGCGTGCCGTAGTAATTCCCGACATATTCTGCCCATTCTAATAGCTTTTTGTTTTCAATCATATGTTCAAATTCTTCCCTGGTTTTAAAGAAATAATCAACACCATTTCTTTCACCTTCACGCGGTTTGCGGGTTGTCACAGAAATAGAGTATTCAAATTTCGTATCTTCCTGGGAGAAAATGGCTTGTCTGACCGTTCCTTTTCCAACTCCCGAAGGTCCAGAGAGAACGATTAAAAGTCCTCTTTCTTTCATAATGGCGTATTACCCCTGCCCTTCATCTATGATTTCTTCTTTTACAGAAAGTCTTTGCGCGACAGTCTCAGGCTGAACGGCAGATAAGATGACATGGTCACTGTCCATAATGACAACAGCACGGGTTCTTCTTCCGTATGTCGCATCAATGAGCATGCCTCGATCTCTTGCGTCTTGTATCATTCGTTTAATCGGTGCTGATTCCGGACTGACGATCGAAATCATCCGATTCGCTGAAATGATGTTTCCAAATCCGATATTGATCAACTTTATGGTCATCTTCTTTCGTCCCCCTGTAATATAAACGTCTCTAGTCTCGCCGAAAGAGACGCACTGTAAACAGCATACACAATGACTATTCTATATTTTGCACTTGTTCTTTTATTTTTTCAATAGCGCTTTTCATTTCAACCACCAGCTTTGTTAAATGGTGATGGTTTGCTTTTGATCCAATCGTGTTCACTTCACGGTTGAGCTCCTGTACAAGAAAGTCAAGCTTTCGTCCGGCAGCGCCGCCTTGCATCAAAATTTGCTGGAACTGCTGAAAATGACTTTTCAGCCTGGTAATCTCTTCTGTAATGTCACAGCGATCAGCAAAGATGGCCGCCTCTGTGGTCAGTCTGCTCTCTTCAAGCGCCTCTCCGATCCATTCTTGCAATCTTTGATTCAATCGTTCTTTGTACTGACTCACAACCTCTGGTGCAAACACTTTGATTTCTTCTGTAAATGCCTCGAGTTCAGACAGCCTGAGTTCACAGTCTTTTTGAAGTGATGTTCCCTCCTGCTCTCTCATAAAGCAAAGCTCCTTGACAGCTTCTTCACAAGTGTCAATCAGCAAATGCTCCAGCTGCTCATTCCGGCTGACTGACTCTTCCACCTGAACAGCCTGTTCCAGCTTCAGTAAGTCATGTGCATGCTGAATACCTGAAATATGATAGCGGTCCTCAAGGTCTTTTGCGGCTTTCATATATTCATCAAGCAGCGGCCAGTCAATCTGTAAAGACCGGCTTGCAAGTTTACCGCCTTCAATCGTAACAAACAGCTCAATTCGACCGCGCTGCACGTGACGAAGAATGATTTTTTTTAATGTATCTTCGAAATATAAAAGCGGCCTCGGCAAACGGGCATGAACCTCTTTAAAACGGTGATTGACCGATTTTAGCTCAACTGACACTGTCAGTTCACCATCCGTTTTACTCGCTTGGCCGAATCCCGTCATACTGCGTATCATGTGAAAACACCCAATTCTTTCATATTAATAAAATGAAAAAGGTAATAGCAGACACTATTACCTCAAAATTATACCATAACCAATTATTTTTTTCTTGTCAAAAGTGATCCCGCCAGTAAAAAAGTTGGCAATGCAGACATACCGATGATCAGAAGCCAATCAACTGGTGCAACTGCCACCGTTTTGAAAATCGGCTGAAGCGGCGGATAATAAATGACCACAAGCATCAGCAGCAGGGAAGACACAACAGCGCCGATTAAGTACATATTCCCAAATGGATTGCGTTCAAAAATAGACCGTTCACTGCGACAGTCAAACACATGAATGAGTTGCGCCAAAACGAGTGTGCTGAATGCAACCGTCTGCGCATATTGAAGATTGTTCGGATCACGGTGATACACAAACATAAAGGCTAACAAAGTGGCAATCCCGATCAGAAACCCTCTTGATATGACCTTCCAACCAAGCCCTCTTGCAAAAATCCCCTCTTTCATGTTCCGCGGCTTTCTCTTCATGACATCGCCTTCTGGTTTATCCATTCCAAGTGCCATAGCCGGCAAGCCGTCTGTGACAAGGTTTACCCACAAAATTTGAATTGGAACGAGAGGCAATGGAAGCGCAAGAAGCATCGCAAACAGCATGACCAAAATCTCTCCCACATTCGATGCCAGCAAATAGCGGACAAATTTGCGAATGTTTTCATAAATATTCCGACCCTCTTTAATAGCGGATTTAATGGTCGCAAAGTTGTCATCAAGCAAAATAAGAGAAGAAGCTTCTTTGGCAACATCTGTTCCGGTAATCCCCATGGATATGCCGATATCCGCCTGTTTAATCGCTGGCGCATCATTCACCCCATCACCTGTCATCGCGACAATATGTCCATTTTTTTGATAGGCCTTCACAATTCTCAGTTTATGCTCAGGTGATACACGGGCAAAGACGTACACATCTTCTGCTGTTTGCTCCAGCTCTTTGTCGCTTAGCTGATCCAGAGCTTTTCCATCAAGCACCTTTCCTTGCTTCGGTAAGAGACTTAAATCTTTAGCGATCGCTTTAGCCGTTTCTACGTGATCGCCTGTAATCATCACTGTTTTAATGCCAGCATCCCGGCATTCTTTAATCGCTCGTCTCACTTCAGGACGAGGTGGATCAATCATGCCCTCTAGACCGATAAATGTGAGGCCAGTTTCTGCCTGCTGAACAGAGGTAATTTTTTCTGTCAGGCTTACTTTTTTATATGCAATCGCAATGGTTCTAAGCGCTTGTCTTGCTAAACCTTGAATGGCAGCTTCTGTTTCTTGCCGGTGGGCCTTTGAAAATGAGGCGGTGCGTCCGCCGTGCATCATATGACTTGAACGGTTCATCAGCACATCTGGCGCCCCTTTGGCAATGACATACCGCTCCTTCTGATTCGTTTCCACGACGACTGACATCATTTTTCTTTCAGAGTCAAAAGGGAATTCCTCCACCACACGAAATCCCGCTTCGATGAATTGCTCTGTAAAACCCGCTTTACGCGCAGCGGTTAGAAGTGCTCCTTCTGTCGGATCACCATCAAGTCTCATCTCTCCGTCTTTTTCAACGATGGTCGATGTATTACAAAGTGCTCCGTATAATAGCACCTTTTGCAGGCTTGGATGTTTGTCTACATGGACAAGTTCTCCGTTTAAGGTAAAATCACCTGACGGCTCGTACCCAGTGCCAGAAATATTCCATGTTTTCCCCTCTGCCCATACATGTGTCACTGTCATTTTATTTTGTGTCATTGTGCCTGTTTTATCTGAGCAAATAATCGAGGCGCAGCCGAGTGTTTCCACAGCCGGCAGCTTTCTGACAATGGATTTTTGTTTAATCATCCGCTGCACACCTAGGGAAAGTGCGACAGTGACGATCGCCGGTAGTCCTTCTGGAATCGCAGCAACAGCGAGAGATACACCCGCTAAGAACATATGATACAAATCATGACCTTGCACCACACCAAGAACAACCACAAGAACAGTTAAAAATAATGCAGCAACAATTAAAATTTTCCCCAGCTGCTCAAGGCGTCTTTGCAGCGGTGTTTCCATATTACCTGCTGAATCCAGCATACCGGCAATTTGTCCCATCGCCGTATTCATCCCTGTACCAATGACAACCCCTACACCGCTTCCCCTCGTGACAAGCGTCCCCATAAAGGCCATGTTCGTCAAATCTCCAAGCGAGACATGATCTCGTGAGAGCGGACTCGCATGTTTGACCGCTGGGATGGATTCTCCAGTGAGGGCAGATTCTTCGATTTCCAAACTCTTTGTTTCTAGTAATCTGATATCTGCCCCAATTCGGTCCCCGCTTGAAAACTTCACAATATCTCCCGGTACGAGGTGCTTGGACGGGATCTTGACCCATTCATTGTTTCTCCTTGCATAGACATGCGGCGTTGATAATTCCTTTAGTGCTTGGAGGGACTTTTCTGCACGGCGTTCCTGATAAAAGCCAAGCACACCATTTATCAGCACAATCGCCACAATCGCCACAGCATCAATGTATTCACCTAGAAAAGCAGAAATAATCGTTGCCGCAAGCAGGATTAACACCATAAAGTCTTTAAATTGCGCTAAAAAAATAACGAACGCCGACGCCTTTTTCCCTTCCTGTAATTCATTTGGCCCATGCTTTTCAAGCCGCTTTTGCACATCTTTTTCTGACAGTCCGTCACCTATCGATGTATTCATTGTTTTTAATAAATCGGTTTGGTTCAGTTCATGCCAATTCATTTGACCTCGTCCACTCCTCTTTTGTTCTCTCTCTTATGCAGTGTTCTATAAGCCAGTTTATTCAGACTCGTCCTAAATCATGCTATAATAATAAGACTGCCTAAAGAACGAGAAAACGTAAGGTTCTTTCAGTAGATTTGTGTGAAAGAAGAGGGTGTATCCAACATGTCATTTGACGGCATTTTTACATATGGTATGACAAATGAATTGCAAGAAACATTAACTGGTGGAAGAATTTCAAAAATACATCAGCCCTACAAGCATGAGCTGATTTTTCATATCCGGTCAAAGGGGAAGAATCATAAGCTTCTTTTATCCGCTCACCCGAGCTATGCAAGGGTACAGCTCACTGAGCACCATGATGATAATCCGAGCGAACCGCCAATGTTTTGTATGCTTCTCAGAAAACATCTTGAGGGTGGGTTCATTGAACGTTTTGAACAAATTGGGTTAGATCGGGTGATCGTGCTGCACGTGCGAAGCCGAAATGAAATTGGCGATGAACAAACCCGTAAGCTGTATATTGAAATTATGGGCCGGCACAGCAACTTAATTCTCGTGGAGGACGAAACGGAGCAGATCATTGACGGACTGAAACATCTTTCTCCATCTGTGAACAGCTATCGAACGGTGCTGCCCGGACATCAATATCTTCTGCCGCCGGCACAGCAAAAGCTGAATCCTTTTAACGTGACGAAGGAAGATATTTTAAAGCATTTACGTTTTCAAGAAGGGAAAATCGCCAATCAAATTGTCGATACATTCTCTGGGGTTTCTCCGCTGTTTGCTAAGGAAGCTGTCCACAGGGCCAGTCTTGCCAATCAGGAAACGATTCCAAGTACATTGCTCGAGATGTTTCAGCTCATTCAGGCGCATTCTTTTACCCCTCAGCTCACGAGAAAAGATGGGAAAGAGTATTTTTATTTATTAGAACTTCAGCACGTCGATGGTGACATGAAGACGTTTGATTCTCTTAGTGAGCTACTTGACCGCTTTTATTTCGGAAAAGCTGAAAGAGATAGAGTCAAACAGCAGGCGGCTGACCTTGAACGTTTTGTTGCGAATGAAAAAAAGAAAAATGAAAACAAGCTAAAAAAACTAACAAGAACGCTTGAAGAATCTCAAAATGCGCATAAGTATCAGCTTTATGGTGAATTGCTTACTGCCAATATATATGCGATTAAAAAAGGGGATAAAGAAGCGACAGTTATCAATTATTATGATGAAGATGGCGGAGAGATCACGATCCCGCTCAAAACAAACAAAACCCCTTCTGAAAATGCACAAGCGTATTTTACAAAATACCAAAAGGCAAAAAATGCAGTAGAGGCCGTAAATGAACAAATTGAGCGTACACATGAAGAAATTGCTTATTTTGACGAGCTGATCCAGCAGCTGTCCTCTGCCTCACCAAAAGATTTAGAGGAAATAAGAGAAGAACTGGTGGAAGGAAAATATTTGCGTCCCAAACAAAAACGCAACGCCAAAAAGAAGAAACCATCGGCCATTCAGCTTGAAGCATATGAATCCTCTCAAGGTGTTCCGATTCTCGTTGGAAAAAACAACAAGCAAAACGAATATTTGACCACAAAGGCGGCAGCTCGTGATGACATTTGGCTGCACACAAAGGATATTCCTGGATCACATGTTGTCATTCGTCACAAAGCGCCTGATGAACAAACCTTGCTTGAAGCGGCACAAATTGCTGCCTACTTCTCGAAGGCAAAAGAATCAAGCTCCGTCCCTGTCGATTATACGAAAATCCGGCATGTGAAAAAACCAAACGGAGCAAAACCGGGCTTTGTCACATATGATCAGCAGCAAACATTATTTGTGACGCCTGATGAGGATGTTGTCCTAAAGCTGAGAAAATAAAAAAGAGCCGATTAAATCTTTAGATGAGATTTTATCGGCTTTTTCTTTGTCTTTTTTTTCTTTCTATATAGAGCTCATCCAGTGCATCTACATCCTCTTGTTCAAGCAAGGTCTCAATGGCCGCAGCCAGCTGTTTAGTGCGGGCTGGGCTTGCACCACTCGTAGATATGGAGATTGTCACTTTTCCTGCCCTTACAACCTTTGGCACAATCACATTGCCTAGCTCTGACTGGCTCACACAGTTGACAAGCTGATGAGGAAGCGCTGATTGCGTCATCCACTCGTTTACTGAAGGATCATCTGTAGCAGCAACAATTAAAAATGCATCCTTTACATCTTCCGCATCCACTTTCTTTTTCTTCCAAGTCAGCTGATATGTCTCAATGAGATTCGCCATTTCATCACAAATGTCAGGGCTCACAATGGTTATGCTGCATGGCTCCATGCATAGCGCACTCGTCCTTCTAGCCGCAATCCTTCCACCGCCGGCAATTAGCACATGTTTATTGGTTAGATCAAGATGAACTGGAAGCATGGCTTTCTCCTTGAAAACGAAACGCATCCTCTTTGTTTAAGATGGTTTCCTGCACACGTTCAATATAAGCTGCTTTTACATGGGGATGAAACCCAATATATCGGCAAACACGGACATCTCGCAGCCGCTCTCTCGCCTGATTCGCTTCACTCTCAATCTCTTTCATTAAAATGCCGGTAAATAAAAGATAAGGCACGAGATAGACAGGCGTATCATTATCTACTGTCAACTGTGCTAAGACGTCACGATAATTCGGTTCACACGCTGTAATAAAACACGGAAAAACCTCTGCACAAGGCAACATGCTTCGGACATCATCTGCAATGCCAAACACATCCCGCTTTACATCTGGATCAGAGCTTCCGCGGCCAATTAAGAGAATTTTTGCACGCTCTCCCTTGTATCCTGCTTCTTCAATCCTTGCGATAACCGCTTTCGTGACTTCTTGGTTCACGCCTATAGGTCTTCCATATGTTACCTTCACTTGTGGGAAACGTTTTTGTACTTTCACAATCTCATCTGGAATATCTGATTTGGCGTGCATGGCAGTTAAAAGGAGGAGCGGGACGATCGCAATGTGGGTTGCTCCTTTTTGTACACAAGTCTCAAACCCTTCTTCGATTGAAGGGTCCGTCAACTCTAAAAAACAAATTTCTTGGATATCTGCTTCCACTAACGGCATACAGCTTTTCATAAAAGAAATGGCTTTATCCTGTGCTTCTTTTACCCTGCTTCCATGCCCAACATAAAGGACAGCTTGTTTCATTTGACTCCTCCTTGCAACCCTAGTTTTATTCAGACGAAAAGACACGATGTCCACACGTGTCTTTTCACCTTTGTTCTCATTTCTCAATCAGTGCTGGTTCAAACCAGTTCAACTTTTGATGAAAGTGAACGACATCTCCTACCACGATTAAACTTGGGTGCTCGATCCCTTCTTTTTCAACCGTTTCAGATAGTGTCGCCACCGTGCAGCAAGTCGTCTTTTGCCTTGTGGTCGTTCCCCAGTGAATAAACGCAGCTGGGGTTTCAGGATTCCGCCCATTTTTCAAAAGCAGCCGCTGGACTCTTTCCACGTTTTTGACGCCCATGTAAATGACAAGGGTATCAATCCCCGTCGCCAGCGCTTCCCACTTTTCTTCAAAATGTTCATCCTTTTGATAATGCCCTGTCACAAACGCAACATTTGAGCTGAATTCTCGGTGCGTGACTGGAATGCCTGCATAAGCAGCCGCTGCAATGCCAGAAGTAATCCCCGGGACAACTTCATACGGAATACCATGCTCAGCTAAGCATTCGATTTCTTCACCGCCACGGCCAAATACAAAGGGATCACCGCCTTTTAGACGAACGACTATGTTCCCTTCCTTCGCATGAGCAACAAGTGCTTCGTTAATCGCTTCCTGTCTCATCGTATGATGATTCGGCAGTTTGCCGCAATAGATCAACTCCGCCTCCGGTTTGGCATGGGCAAGAATCTCTTGATTGACAAGACGATCATATAAAATGACATCTGCCTGCTGTATTGCCTTATGGGCCTTTAGTGTAATTAAATCTGGGTCACCCGGTCCGGCACCAACAATGTATACTTTCCCCATCTTGCTTTCTCCCCCTGCCATCAGGCGATTATTTCGTTTTATCCTTTACATAATCAACAAGGCGCTGTTTTGACTCCTCGCGTGATAATTCACCTGTATCTAGGACGAGCTCAGGCGCAGCTGGCTCTTCGTATGGTGAATCGATTCCCGTGAAAAATGGAATTTCGCCGTTTCTTGCTTTTTTATATAATCCCTTTGGATCACGCTCTTCACACACGTTCAGATCACATTTCACAAACACTTCGTGAAATTCTCCGTCTTCGACTAACTGTCTTACGATTTGGCGGTCTTCTTGAAATGGTGAAATAAAAGCAGTAATGACAATCGTTCCTTGCTCAACAAATAATTTCGCCACTTCACCGATGCGCCGAATGTTCTCTTTTCTGTCGTCATCTGAAAAGCCTAAGTCTTTATTGAGTCCATGGCGTACGTTATCGCCATCAAGAACTGTCACTTGGTACCCCTGTTCAAACAGCTCTCGAGCCGCTGCGTTGGCGATCGTCGATTTACCTGAACCGCTTAGACCTGTCAGCCAAATGATCCCGCTTGTATGGTTGTTTTTCTGTTGATATTCTTTTTTAGTAATAGATGAATCATGCCACACGATATGTTCGTTGCTCATGTCATATCCTCCTTTAAGATACCGTCGTTTTTAATCCTTCGATTAATGTTTCAATGACTTCTTTTCGGCTGAACGTGCTCGGTGGTAATTCACCATTTCTCAGCATCGTTCTGACCTTTGTACCTGAGAGAATGACATGTTCGCTTTTATCATGTGGGCATGTTTTTGGTGTTGCCATGGCTTCACATGTATTGCAGTAAAAGCTGTGCTCAAATTTTAATGGTGTGATCCCAATTTCTTCGCTTGTAAATTGTTCAAATAGCTCCTGCGCTTCGTATGTGCCGTAATAATCACCAACACCTGCATGATCTCTGCCGACAATAAAATGTGTACAGCCATAATTTTTACGCACAAGCGCATGAAAAATCGCTTCCTTTGGTCCAGCATAACGCATGGCAGCAGGAAAAACACCTAAAAAGACGCGGTCTTTCGGGTAATAACCGTTCAGTAACACTTGATAGCTTTTCATTCTTACATCTGCTGGAATATCATCAGATTTTGTTTCACCAACAAGTGGATTTAGAAATAGACCATCCACTGTTTCCAGTGCTGTCTTTTGAATGTATTCATGCGCGCGATGGACTGGGTTTCTCGTTTGGAAACCAACAATGGTTTTCCAGCCATTTTCTTTAAAATGTTTTCTTGTTTCTTCTGGCTCATACGTAAATTGCGGGAAAGGTTTTTCACTGCGTTTCGTCAGTGTAATTTTACCACCAATATACGTATCACCGCGTTCAAATAATTTTTTCACGCCTGGGTGATTGCGGTCATCTGTTTTATACACATTCACTGCTTCTTTTTCCTTATCAGGTGTGTATTGATCTTCCACCTCAATGACCCCGTATACTGTTCCATTATACGATAGACGAACAATGTCACCTCGATTGATCTCCGCTGCTTTTTCCTTTGTGACAGGCAAAGTAATCGGAAGAGACCAAACGACACCACTTGCTAGTCGCATACTGCTGACAACTGCTTCATAATCAGCTTTCGTTAAAAACCCTTCAATTGGACTATACCCGCCAATTGCGATGAGTTCAAGGTCTGCAAAAGAGATGGCATCCAGCTCAATTTCTTTCGCAGCTGTGCTTAGATCAAATTCTTCATTTACTCGATTAATTAATACGCCACCATGTGGTGTTAAACTCATTTGTTCATCTTCCTCTCAATGTTCATATTTATTAGATGTTAATAGTCGGATTTATATTTAAATCCCGCCGCCCTGTTCATGAATCGAGCTGCTCTCATTTTTAACTGCCTTCATAAGACTCAGTGCACCTAGTGAAGCAAGCAGTACACTCATCATGATAAAGATAGAGTAATAGTCTCCTTTTAAGAAAAGGCTTACCAACAAATAAGATAGACTAAGTGATAAGAAAGGTGACACAACCCATACCTTCAGCATTTTTTTCACAACATGTTTATGAAAAATGTTCGGTCCACCCTTTGCCATACCAAGCCCAATAATGGACGAGGAGGTAATTTGAGTAAGGGGAACAGGGAGTCCGAATATAGAGCTGACGATGACAAGTCCTGCACCGGTGCTCGATAATAGAATGCCTTCACCCGTTTGATAGCGTGTAATTTTCTTTCCGTTTGTTTCTAGTACCCTTCTTCCTAGAAGCAGCGCCCCAATGGCCACAAAGATTCCGCCGTAAAGGGTTCCTTGCCCGACTGATAAAACACCTGATGCGACAAGCGGGCCGACCGCATTGGCGACATTGTTCATGCCGGCTGAAAATGCTTCTAAAAACCCACTGATAATCAAAACAACAGATAAGATCAATGTTCCTTTTTTGGATAATGTCCGTTTAGGGAACAATCTGATGATTTTGACAACAGCAAAGGTAAAAACAAAGGCAACAATCGGAATAATCACCCAAAAAGAGACAATGACTAAGATCGATTTCACATACAGCACTTTATATGCGGCTGCCACACCGACCACAGCTCCTACTGTGACCTCACTTGTGGATAAAGGAATGGCCAAGAGATTCGCTATGAAAAGTGATAATGCGGCCGAGCCAATGATGATACACACAATTTCAAGTGTGATGACAGATTCCGGCATAATCCCGGAGCTGATCGTTTTGACGACCTCACCGCCGCCAATCACTGAACCTGCTAATATTCCAACCGCACAAACGCTGAGCGCGTATATTGGCTTTTTGATCGCACCTGAACCATATGCGATGCCCATCGAAGCGGCTGCTCCGCTTGCGCCAATATTTAAAGCAAAGAATAAGCTAAATAAAATTGCGGCGATTTCCATACATTATGCTCCCTTACTCATGTAATCCGCACTCAGTCTTTGCTGTCCCTGACCATCTTCCAGAACGCAAATCATCAGCAGTAAATGCCGGCTGTGTACAAGGTGCACACCCGATGCTTGGATATCCTTGGTCATGCAGCGGATTATAAGTAAGATCCTCTCTAGACGCATATCTCCATATGTCCTTCCACGTCCAGTGGATGAGCGGACATACTTTGACTGATTGGAATTTTTCATCCTTATTTAAGAAGTTCGTACCTGCTCGTTTAGGCGACTGCTCTCTTCTTAAACCAGACAGCCATGCCGGATAGCCAGATAGTGCCTCTTGCAATGGAATGACCTTTCTCATATGGCAGCAGCTTTGAGGATTCGTTTCCCATAATTTATCACCATGCTGCTCATTCTGCTCTTCCACTGTCAGCTCAGGTGTTTTCAGCACGATGTCTAAACCAGGATATCTTTCCTTAACTGCATCAATGGTGTCGTATGTTTCCTTGAAATGCAGACCTGTATCTAAAAAGACAATTCTTGCATCTTTTTTTACTTTCGCAATAAGATCGATCAGGACAATGCCTTCAATGCCAAAACTGCATGCATAAACGAGCTGATCACCATAGTGGCCGTACGCCCATTTCAGCACAGATAGGGCCCCTTTATACAAATCGTCCTCTTGAAATGTAATGGACGGCTCTTGCCAATTTTCATAAGTTAACATTGTTTCTCCCCTTCCGGAGTACTGCTTCTATTGCTATTCTCCGCACTACTTTAATCTGATTTTTTCATTTTTTTCCACTTGAATCACTTGACCGTCCTGAACGATCAACGTAATTGAACCGAATTTCATATCCCCAATCAGCTCTTGCATATGCTTCACTATGTCCTCATCCTGGTTTTGTTTCAGTTCCATCTCCTCTTCCTCCTCACCGTTAAAATAAAAAAACTTTCTTTCAGTCCGAAAGAAAGATGAGGAAGCTCACGATTTCCTTATCTTTCAAAATAGAATCATTTTGCAGGAAGTAGCACCTTGCAAATCGCAGGTTGCCGGGCTTCATCGGGCCAGTCCCTCCACCTCTCTGGATAAGAGTTTTAATTTGTATTAAATATTAACACAATTCAAACAAAAGTCAACCCGACTTTATTGATAGGATTAGTTTTTATTTAAATTTGAGTCTATTTTACTATTTTTAACCAAATAAAAAACTGTGCAGTGCAGCACAGCTTTTTTAAAACAAGACAAGCTTTTTAGACCGTTTCTTCCATCCAAGATTCAGACGAAGGATCCTGTCTCCAGCGTTTTAGTTTATTCATAGCAGAAGGCTCGATTGCTTTTAGCTCAAGTGCCACTTCTGTCAGTGTGTCATAGTCTGTCAGCGTGACATAGGGAATGTTTTTCTCTTGAAAAGCCGCAGCTGCTTTTGGCAGTCCATAAGTGAAGATCGCAACAACTCCGAGTACGTCACAGCCTTCTTCTTCTAGAGCAGCCACAACTTCAAGAACGCTGCCTCCAGTTGAGATGAGGTCTTCTACGACAACCACCTTTTGTCCAGGTGATACGGCTCCTTCAATTTGATTTCCTTTTCCGTGTGCTTTTGGTTTACTTCTTACATAACACATCGGTACATTCAGACGATCAGCTGCTAATGCCGCATGAGGAATGCCAGCTGTAGCTGTACCTGCGACAACTTCCGCTCCTTCAAAATGAGTGAGAATCAAGTCTTTTAAACCTTCCGCAATGTCCCCTCTGACCTCAGGATAAGACAAGGTGAGGCGATTGTCACAGTAAATCGGTGATTTGATACCGCTCGCCCATGTAAATGGTTCGTCTGGTTTTAAAGAGACAGCTTTGATTTGTAATAAATGCTTCGCGATTTTCGTTTTCATCCGGCAGTCACTCCCACTCTTTCAAAATTTGTTGATAAGCTTCCACTGGGTTTGTGGCTTTTGTGATCGATCTTCCCACAACAATCTGTGAAACACCCTGTTCTTTGGCAAAGGCAGGTGTCGCCACACGCTTTTGGTCATCCGTTTGATCATTTGGTAAGCGAATTCCTGGCGTCACAGTGAGAAAGGAAGGAGAGATTTGTTCATGAAGCTGTTTTGATTCATGAACAGAGCACACCACACCATCAAGTCCACTTTCATATGCCAATTGTCCATAATGAAGCACAGCCTCTTGCAATGGGCGGTCAATTAGTAATTCTTTTTTCATCATATCTTCTGACGTGCTTGTCAGCTGGGTCACTGCAATAATGCTTGGGCGATTTTGCCCGGCAGGGGTTCCGCTTTCAAGCCCCTCTATGGCCGCCTGCATCATTCTTTTCCCGCCGGCTGCATGCACATTCACCAAATCAACACCAAGTGCAGCAAGTCTGTTCATCGCTTTTTGCACAGTTGTTGGAATGTCATGAAGCTTCAGATCAAGGAAAATACGGCAATTTTTTTCTTTCAGTGCATCAATAATGGCAGGACCTTCTTGGTAAAACAGCTCCATGCCGACCTTTACGAATAATGGAGTGCCTTCAAAACGATCTATAAAGGCGTGCGCCTCCTGTCCTGATGGAAAATCAAGCGCGATGATGGGCAAGTGCTTCATGTTTCCAGCTCCTTCCGATGCATTCCTCTACAGATGAATACCCATAAGCCGCTAACACATTCGGTAGTTCATCAATGATTTCCGGGCAAATAAATGGGTTCACAAAATTGGCTGTCCCAACAGCTACCGCACTTGCGCCAGCTAGTAAAAATTCAAGTACATCTTCAGCGCTTTGCACCCCGCCCATCCCAATAATCGGAATAGAAACGGCCTGACTGACCTCATGCACCATTCGGATGGCTACAGGTTTTACAGCAGGACCTGATAATCCGCCTGTTTTATTAGCAAGAATGGGTTTGCCTGTTTTTAAATCTAAACGCATCCCAATCAAGGTATTGATCATGGTGAGTCCATCCGCTCCAGCCGATTCAATCGCTTTAGCAATCTCAACGATATTGGCTACATTAGGTGACAGTTTCACATAAACAGGAACGGAGGAAACTTCCTTAACAGCTTTTGTCAATGTAGCCGCCATTTCTGGATCGGTCCCAAAGGCAATTCCGCCTGTTTTCACATTCGGACACGAGATATTCAGTTCAAGGGCGTGAACATTGCTTGCTTGACTAATTTGCTTTGCTACTTCAACATAATCATCAACTTGTGATCCAGCAACATTGGCAATAATAGGGGTATCGAACTGCTCAAGCCAAGGTAATTCATGTTCAAGCACGCCTTTTAGACCTGGATTTTGGAGACCAATCGCATTCAACATACCGGCTCCTGTCTCAGCTACCCTCGGTGTCGGGTTGCCAAATCTCGGTTCAAGGGTCGTGGCTTTAATCATGATGCCGCCCAGCAAGGAAAGGTCATATAATGATGCGAATTCTTTTCCAAATCCAAAACAGCCTGATGCAGGAATGATTGGATTTTTTAAAGATAAGCCGGGTAATTCGATGTTTAGCATGATAGCGCCACCTCCTCCGCTTTAAAAACAGGTCCATCCAGACAAACTTTAACGTACGGTTTCTCATGCTGATCGGTATGACAGACACAAGCAAAGCATGCACCGATTCCGCAGCCCATTCGTTCTTCCATTGAAATATAGACAGGCTTATCGGGATAAAAGTCTTTTAGTGCTTTTAACATAGGTGTCGGTCCACAGGAAAGCAAGACATCAAAGTCCAGCTCATTCTCTTCAATGACATTTGTCACGAAACCTTTCGAACCATATGTCCCATCTACGGTTGCGATAAACGTATCTCCGAGTGCTTGAAACTTCTCCTCATAAAATACATCCTTTTTCGATTGAAAACCGAGAACATGTTTTACGATGACACCTTTTTTCGTTAACCGCTTAGACAGTTCATATAGCGGAGGCACACCGATTCCTCCACCGACTAATAATGCGGTCTGTCCGGCCTGAACGACTGAAGGGTCATAGCCGTTTCCAAGCGGTCCTAACACATCGACTGACTCTCCCGCCCGCTTTTGGGAAAGGAGCTTTGTGCCCTCTCCCTCTGCGCGGTAAATGATGGTTGCTTCTTGCTTTTCGGCATGAATGTTGGCAATACTGATCGGTCTTCTCAGCAGCGGTGTCATGGATTCACTGACCTTTATATGAAGAAACTGTCCAGCTGTTTGAAAGGATTCAACAAGATCACCCTTTAATGTCATTTCGTAAATATGATCAGCGATCTCTCGGTTCGAGACGACCGTCAAGTATGCTTTTTTCATATCGTTACTGTCACCTCAGCATTCGTTTTCACTTCTGGCATTTCATCTGCTCTAAATGTCATGCTCTCTAGCACTCTTAAAATCGCTTCCGCTGTATCTAGTGACGTTAAGCAAGCGACACCATTTTCAACAGATTCACGTCTAATTCTAAAGCCGTCTCTTGCTGGCTGTTTTCCTTTTGTTAAGGTGTTGATGACAAATTGGGCTTCACCATTTCGAATGACATCCAGCAGATTCTTTCCTTCTTCTCCTATTTTGCCGACAACACTTGATGGAATGGAAGCTTGTTTTAAGTAATTCGCTGTTCCTTCTGTTGCTAAAATATGATAGCCGATGGAATGGAATCTTCTTGCAATCTCAAGTCCTTCTTCTTTATCTTTATCAGCCACTGTCAGGAGAACCGTTCCGTCTTTTGGAATTTGAATGCCTGATGCAATCAGCCCTTTGTAGAGGGCTTTTTCGATTGTGACATCTTTCCCCATGACTTCACCTGTTGATTTCATTTCAGGCCCTAGTGTAATATCTACTCTTCTTAGTTTTGCAAAAGAGAAGACTGGAACTTTAACATATACGCCTTCTTGCTCAACATGAAGCCCTTCTTGGTAGCCATAGTTTTTCAGTTTTTCTCCTAAAATAACCTTTGTAGCTAAGTTCGCCATTGGAATGCCTGTAATTTTACTTAAGAATGGGACAGTCCGGCTTGAACGCGGATTCACTTCAAGTACATACACTTCACCTTTTGATAGCACAAATTGAATGTTCAAAAGCCCAATGATGTTAAGGCCTTTTGCGAGTTTAATCGTGTATTCTGCGATTTTCGCTTTGATGTCCTCAGACAAAGTTTGCGGCGGGTAGACCGCAATCGAGTCTCCAGAGTGAACTCCGGCTCTTTCAATGTGTTCCATAATGCCTGGTATGACAACCGTTTCTCCGTCAGACACAGCATCTACTTCAATTTCTTTTCCTGTCAAATACTTGTCAATGAGCACTGGATGCTGCGGATTGACTTTCACCGCATTCTCCATGTAGTGAAGGAGCTCAGCTTCTTGATACACAATTTCCATTGCACGGCCGCCTAATACATAGGAAGGACGGACAAGCACGGGGTAACCGATTTGATTCGCAATCGCTACTGCCTCTGGTACAGACGTCGCTGTCTTACCATTTGGCTGCGGCACGCCGAGTGTTTCTAATGTTTGTTCAAACTTGTCACGGTTTTCCGCACGGTCAAGGTCTTCAAGCGAAGTTCCAAGAATCTTAACCCCTCTATTTGATAATTCATCTGCTAAGTTAATCGCTGTTTGTCCGCCAAACTGAACGACGACACCTTCTGGCTGTTCAAGGTCGATGATGTGCATCACATCTTCTACAGTGAGTGGTTCAAAGTAGAGCTTATCTGAAATACTAAAGTCTGTTGAGACAGTTTCAGGGTTGTTGTTAATAATAATGGCTTCATAGCCTGCTTGTTTGATTGCCCACACTGAATGCACGGTCGCATAATCAAATTCAACCCCTTGTCCGATTCTGATTGGACCTGAGCCTAGCACGATGACACTTTTCTTATCTGTTCGTTCGGATTCATTTTCATCTTCATATGTGCTGTAGAAATACGGTGTTTCTGATTCAAATTCTGCCGCACATGTGTCCACCATCTTATACACAGGAACGATGCCTGCTTCTGTTCTTAGGTTATAGACATCTGCCTCATTCATATTCCATTCGCGGCTAATATAAATATCTGAGAAACCTTTTTCTTTCGCTTCTTTTAAAACGTCTACATTGCCTTTGTTTTCTTTTAGTGTCTTTTCAAATGCGATGATGCCTTCCAGTTTATGAAGGAAGAAATAATCAATTTTCGAGAATTCATGAATCTGTTCGACGGTATAGCCTCTTCTTAGCGCCTCAGCGATATAAAACAGACGCTCATCTCCTGCTTTGATAATCCGCTTTTCAAGCACTTCGTTTGTAATGTCCGCTTCGTCTTTTAATTCAATGTGATGCACATCCGCTTCAAGTGAACGCACAGCCTTTAAAAGAGACTCTTCTAATGTGCGGCCAATCGCCATGACTTCACCAGTTGCTTTCATTTGTGTTCCAAGTCGTCTGTTGGCAGATTCAAATTTATCGAACGGCCAGCGCGGGATTTTTGAAACAATATAGTCAAGTGCTGGCTCGAACGCTGCATATGTTTTACCTGTGACTGGGTTCATCATTTCATCAAGTGTTAGGCCGACTGCGATTTTCGCTGCAAGTTTTGCAATTGGATATCCAGTTGCTTTAGACGCAAGAGCAGAAGAACGGCTCACGCGCGGGTTTACTTCGATAATATAGTATTGGAAGCTGTCTGGATCAATCGCCAGCTGTACGTTACATCCGCCTTCAATGCCAAGTGCACGAATCAACTTGAGTGACACATTACGAAGCAGCTGATATTCACGATCACTTAGCGTTTGACTTGGTGCCACAACGATACTGTCACCTGTGTGAATGCCGACAGGATCAAAGTTTTCCATGTTACAAACCACAATGGCATGATCTCCGCTGTCACGCATGACCTCATATTCAATTTCTTTAAAGCCTGCGATACTTTTTTCAAGCAAACATTGTGTCACCGGACTTAACTTCAGTCCATTCTCGACGATTTCTTTTAATTCTTGCTCATTTGTACAAATTCCGCCGCCTGTTCCGCCTAGTGTATAGGCTGGTCTAACAATGACCGGGAAACCGATTTGATCTGTGAATGCCATCGCTTCTTCAAGGTTATGGATGATTTCACTTTCTGGTACAGGTTCATTTAATTCATTCATTAGATTACGGAATAAATCTCTGTCCTCTGCTTTTTGAATAGCTGACAGCTTGGTGCCTAGTACTTCAACACCGCATTCAGCGAGTACACCAAGATCTGATAATTCAACAGCAAGGTTCAATCCAGTTTGTCCGCCAAGTGTCGGCAAAATCGCATCAGGACGTTCTTTTCGAATGATTCGTGTTAAAAATTCTGGTGTCAGTGGTTCGATGTATACCTTATCAGCCATTTCTGTATCCGTCATGATCGTCGCAGGGTTAGAGTTCACAAGAACGACTTCATAGCCCTCTTCTTTTAGCGCTAAGCAAGCCTGTGTGCCTGCATAGTCAAACTCCGCTGCCTGACCGATGATGATTGGACCTGAACCGATCACTAAAATCTTTTTGATATCTACGCGTTTTGGCATACTTCTTCCCCTTCTTTCTCAGTTGTATGAATCATGTCCATGAACTCGTCAAATAAGTAGTTCGCATCTTCTGGACCCGGTGATGCTTCTGGGTGATACTGGACAGTGAATGCTGGTGCTTCTTTATGTTTTAATCCTTCAATCGTATTATCATTTAGCGCAATATGTGTGACTTCAAGCACGTCTTCATTAATGGCGCTAACCGTGTAGCCATGGTTTTGAGACGTCAAGGTTACCTTGCCAGTTGCTAGTTCTTTGACTGGATGATTGGATCCTCTATGCCCAAATTTCATTTTTTCTGTACTTGCGCCGCACGCAAGCGCGAATAACTGGTGTCCTAGGCAGATACCAAAGAGTGGAACCTTTCCAATCAGCTGCTGAATCATTTCAACCGCTTCTGGCACATCGACTGGATCCCCAGGTCCGTTTGAAAGCATGATGCCATCTGGTTTTAACTGTAATACTTCATCTGCTGTGATATTGTATGGCACCACAATGACATCACAATCTCGCTTATTGAGTTCGCGCAAAATGCCATGCTTCATGCCGAAATCGACAAGCACAATTCTTTTGCCTCTTCCTGGGCTTGGATACGCATTTTTCACAGATACTTGGCTTACTTGATCTGTTGGTAACTGCATTGTTTGAAGGCGGCTCACAACGTCTTCTACTTGTTCATCCGGTCCTGCAAAAGCTCCTCTTAATGTACCTGCACTTCGAATCATACGCGTGAGCTTGCGTGTATCAATGCCGCTAAGACCCGGGATATTTTTCATTTTTAAATACTCATCAAGTGAGTATGAAGAGCGCCAGTTTGAAGGCTTTTCACAAAGCTCTTTCACGATCAACCCTTTCACAAACGGTGTGATCGATTCAAAATCATCACGGTTAATGCCGTAGTTGCCGATCAGCGGGTAAGTGAGTGTGACAATTTGTCCGCAGTACGACGGGTCAGACAAAATTTCTTGATAGCCTGTCATCCCTGTGTTAAAGACGACTTCTCCGACTGACGGTTCTAAGCTGCCAAAACCTGTTCCTTCGAATACTGTTCCGTTTTCTAGCACTAAGCGTCTCTTCATTTTACTAGTCTCCCCTCTTCATAAACGACTTTCCCAGATGCAAGTGTCATGACCGGCCATCCTGATACAGTCAATTTGTCAAACGGTGTATTTTGTCCTTTAGATAAGAAGCTTTTTTTGTCAATTGCCATTTCTTTGTTTAAATCAATCAGTGTGATATCAGCGATTTGACCTTCTTCCAGCTTTCCGTATGGAAGAGCAAAGGCTTCTGCTGGTTTGATGGTCATATAATCAACAAGTTCTTTTAATGTCCATTCCCCTGTTTTCACAAAACGTGTGTACAGAAGCGGGAACGCTGTTTCAAGTCCGACAATCCCAAATGGTGCCCTCTGCATCGTTTCGTTCTTTTCTTCTTCTGTATGCGGTGCATGGTCTGTGGCAATAAAATCAATCGTGCCATCTAAAAGTCCCTCGATCAGTGCCTCGCGATCTTCTGCTCCTCTGAGCGGCGGATTCATTTTATAGTTTGTGTCAAGACCTGGAATGTCTTCATCACACAAGAGAAGGTGATGTGGCGATACTTCAGCCGTCACACGAATGCCTGCTTTTTTTGCATCGCGTACCACTCGGACGGATTCCTTTGTACTGATATGACATACATGATAATGACAATTCGCTGCTTCTGCTAAGAGGACATCTCTTGCAATATGCACCGATTCACAAATGGACGGTATTCCGTTTAACCCATTTGCTTTTGAAAAGTCTCCTTCATGAACGCATCCTCCATAAATGAGTGAGTTATCTTCACAGTGCGCCACTATGGCTTGATCAAGGCTTGCTGCCTTTTTCATTGCTTCGTACATCATGCCTGCGGTTTGAATACCAACACCGTCATCCGTAAAGGCAAATGCGCCCGCTTCTTTTAACGCTGCAAAGTCTGTCATCTCTTCGCCAAATTGTCTCGTCGTGATGGAAGCGTATGGCAGTACTCTTACAGAGGAGGTCTCTTTGATTCGATTCATCAGCCATTCCATTTGTTCTTTTGTATCTGGAACTGGTCTTGTATTCGGCATCGCTGCAATGGTCGTATACCCGCCTCTTGCTGCTGCCTTAGAACCTGTTTCAATGGTTTCTTTTTTCTCGCCGCCTGGCTCTCTTAAATGCACATGCAGATCAATCAAACCTGGTGATACAAATAGCCCTGCTGCATCAATGACTTCTTCTCCGTCTTCTCTTTCTAAGTGACCCATTGCTTGAATCACTTTTCCTTCTACCCTAATATCCTGCTGCACTCTTTCCCCTGTGCTTGTTAAGATAAAACCGTTTTTAATGAGATATGACATAGACAGAATCTCTCCCTTTTTGATGTAGTCTGCTATTTTGAAAAGCTCTTTTTAACACAGCCATTCGGATATACACACCATTTTCCATTTGTTTGAAAATCCTTGACTGTTTTGACTCTACTAATGAATCATCTATTTCAACACCTCTATTTACTGGTGCTGGATGCATAATAATCGCTCTTTCTTTCATTTTGCTTGCCCTGTCTACTGTTAATCCATAAGTCGATAAGTAACCCTCGTTGCCCATCTTTTCTGAGTGTCTTTCATGCTGAATTCTCAGCAGCATCACCACGTCAGACCGCTTCATGGCTTCGTTCACTTCGACATACGTTCCATGAGGGTTTTGTTCATCTTGGAAGGATGCTGGTCCTGAAAAGAGCACTGTCGCTCCTAGTCTTGCGAGGACTTCAGCATTGGACCTTGCCACCCTGCTATGTTTGATATCACCATGAATCGAGATCGTTAATCCTTCAAAACCGCCAAACTCTTCATAAATCGTCATCAAATCCAGCAATGATTGGGTAGGATGCTGACCGCAGCCATCTCCCGCATTAATGATTGGAATCCCGACCTTCCCAATCAGCTCTTTGTAATATTCGTCTGTACTGTCTCTGATGACACATGCCTTGACTCCGATGGATTCAAGTGTTTTCACTGTATCGTAAAGGGTCTCTCCCTTTTGAACAGAGGTACTTGCTGCGTCTAGGTTCAGCACATTCATTCCAAGTTTCTTCTCTGCCACCTCAAAGCTAAAACGCGTTCTTGTACTTGGTTCAAAGAAGAGGTTCGCTACAAATTCACCTGCTAAACCATGTTCCTTTTTCCCTTTTTTCAACGCACATGCTTCTTCAATCAGCTGTAAAATTTCTTCCTTTGACAAGCTGCTCATTGTCGATAAATCATTCATTTTTTCTGCCCCCTCTAGTTTTTCATCACTTTCAGGTTCAAAAAAACCCTAAGCCTCGGCAGCTTAGGGTTCTCCAAAAGAAGCAGGGGTGCTTTCGCACGTTCTGCTCCGTTTAGAACCCTTGTCAGCCTCACTGGACTTCTTTTAAAAGGTTTTCGGTATTCGATTCATTTGACTCATCATCTTCTGCCTTCTGATGCGGCAGAATCATGTTTAACAGGACGCCAGTAATGGCAGCGAGTGCCATTCCTGACAGCGTCAGATTGATTTGTTTCACCTCAATGAATGCCCCGCCAATTCCAATGACTAAGATGACTGATGCGATAATGAGATTGCGCTTTTCTTCAAAATTCACTTTATGATCAATCAGGATTCGCAGTCCGCTTGAGGCTATGATTCCAAAGAGCAGGAACGAAACGCCCCCCATAACCGCGGACGGTACTGTACTGATTAATGCTGAAATTTTCCCAACAAAGCCGAAGCAGATCGCAAACACCGCTGCTCCGCCGATGACGAAGATACTGAACACTCTTGTGATCGCAAGGACGCCAATGTTCTCTCCATAAGTCGTTGTTGGAGGTCCGCCGATGAGTGAAGCGAAGATTGTCGCCGCACTGTCTCCTAAAATGGAGCGATGAAGACCTGGCTTTTTAATAAAATCTTGTCCAACAACTTTGCTTAACACGACTTGATGGCCGATGTGCTCAGACATGGTCACAAAGGCAACCGGCACCATCACTGTGAGAATGCTTAAGGTCACAGCAGGTGTATAGTCGACAAATGGCACAACAAAGTCTGGTACAGCAAACCATTTTGCGTCAATGACCGGCTGGAAGTTCACAATGCCTTGTGTTAAAGCAAAAAGGTAGCCGCTGATAATGCCGATTAAGACTGGAATCAAGCTAAGGAATCCTCTTAGGAAGATCATACTAATAATGGTGACAGCGAGCGTGAAGCCTGCAACCATTAAATGCTTCAGGCTGTAAACAAGCTCCTTTGCATTTGGATCCACGTACATCGCCATGTTAACAGCTGTTCCAGCGAGTCCGAGTCCGATGACCATAATGACGGGTCCCACAACGACAGGCGGCAGAAGCTTCATTAGCCAGCCTGTGCCGAGCCATTTGATAAATAATGCGATGAGTGCATATGCCACACCCGCCATAAAGGCACCTACCATTGCGGCTCCAGGGCCGCCGGTGGCTTTTACATTCAAGATAGGGGCGATAAAGGCAAAGGACGATCCAAGATACGCCGGAATCTGTCCTCTTGTGATGATTAAGTACACAATGGTTCCAACCCCGCTTGAGATGAGCGCAACGGCTGGGCTCATATCAATGATCTTTGGTACAAGAATGGTTGCACCAAACATGGCAAACAAGTGCTGCAGGCTGAGTGACAGCCATGTGAACGGTTTTGGGATATCTCGAATGCCTAAATTGGCTTTTTGCTGACTCATGATTTTCCTCCTAGATGTGTCCTTTTTCATTAAAAAAGCCTCTTTGCGAGTATGCGCAAAGAGGCCTAGAAAAACCGTACACGTCACTTTAGTCGTGTGCTCGGTGTCTCTGTTATTGCCCTCTTTGCAAACTCTCTGGAATGCATTTAAAAAGGTTATTTTTCATATATAGCGACAAGGTCGTTTTGATCTACTTCATTGAGCTGAACCATGACTGTCTCTGCTTTTGATGTCGGGATGTTTTTTCCGATATAATCCGCTCGAATCGGCAGCTCCCGGTGTCCCCGGTCGACTAGAACAGCCAGCTGAATGGAAGATGGTCTTCCTACATCCACAAGCGCATCCATAGCTGCTCTCACCGTTCTGCCTGTGAACAGAACATCATCCACGACAATGAGTGTTTTGTCATTAATGTCAGCTGGAATGTCTGCACCCTTGACAAGCGGGTCTTGATTCTCTGTCTTTTTTGTCAGGTCATCACGGTATAGCGTAATATCCAGTTCACCCACAGTCACGGGGTTTCCTTCTATTTGCTCGATGCGCTCTGCAAGGCGCTTTGCAAGATGAATACCTCTTGTCTTGATCCCGGCCAGGATGACATCCTTCATCCCTTTGTTGCGCTCAATCATTTCATGTGCAATACGGGTAAGCGCTCGTCTTATCGCTTGTTCATCAAGAATAACTGCTTTTTGTTCCATCTTTTACACCTCTTTTTGACAAATAAAAAGCCCCTTCTGCAAAGGGCAGAGAGGGGCGCGCTCATTTGTGCATACTCGTGCACAAATTGATCCGTTATCCTTCTCAGCCTCTCTGGACTGTTTTAAAGAATCTCAATTTCTTCGTTTATTATTTCAAAAAAAGAACGGCCTGTCAATCGTTATTTCTTAATGAATCGATAAAGCCCCGCATATCAGCTGGAATTGGAGCTGTAAACTCCATATATTCTCCTGTTCTAGGGTGATCAAATCCTAACACGCCTGCATGCAGCAGTTGTCCATTGAAATCAACGGTTTTTCTCGGGCCATATTTTGGATCTCCTGCAAGCGGATAGCCAATGTATTTCATATGAACACGAATTTGGTGGGTTCTTCCTGTTTCAAGGCGGCATTCTACAACGGTAAAGTCTTTAAAGCGCTCCATCACATCAAAATGAGTGACCGCCTGCTTTGCATTTTCTTTTGTGACCGTCATGCTTTGGCGATCTTTTTTGTCTCGACCAATTGGTGCATCAATCGTTCCAGTATCATGCTGAATGATGCCATGAACAACGGCTGTGTATTTTCTAGTGACCGTTTTTGCCACCAGCTGATTGACGAGTGATTCATGCGCCATATCATTTTTTGCGACCATTAAAAGCCCTGACGTATCTTTATCAATCCGGTGGACAATTCCTGGTCTCATCACACCATTAATGCCTGACAAATCATTGCAATGAGCCATGAGGCCATTGACAAGAGTACCTGTCACATGTCCTGGTGCTGGATGAACGACCATTCCTCTTGGTTTATTGACCACTAGTACATCTTCATCCTCATAATAAATATCAAGATCCATTGATTCCGCTTCTACATCTAGTGCTTCTGGATCTGGAATCTCTACTTTGATTTGATCTCCAGCTTGTACTTTATAATTGGCCTTCACTTGTTTTCCATTTACTTCGATGAGCCCATCTTTCACCCACTGCTGGACTTGGGTTCTTGACCATTCTGGTTCAGTTGTGCTTAAAAATTTATCAAGCCGTTCACTCGTTTGTTCTTCTGAAACGGCAATGTTTACTTGATTCATGTAGTTGACTCCTTATTTTTCTTTCCATCTAACAGCATTTGAATAAAGAGCAGAATGACCCCCACACATAGAGAGGAATCTGCGATATTAAAGATTGGATAATGATAATCCCCAAATACGAAATGAGCAAAATCAACCACTTCTTGACGGAAAATACGGTCAATAAAGTTTCCAATCGCTCCGCCAAGCATTAAGGCAAGCGCTACGCCAAGTAGCTTGTCCTTTTGTCCATGTTTTTGCAAATAATAAACAATTCCTGCAATAACAACGAGTGTGATCACATAGAAAAACCACATTTGTCCTTGGAGAATCCCCCATGCGGCTCCTGAATTTCGGTGGGATGTGATGTAAAAGAAGCCATCAATCACAGGAATAGAATCACCGAGCATCATGTGTTTGACAATGAGCCATTTTGTTAATTGATCTAAACAAATTATCACGAATGCGATTATGTAATAGAACACACACGTTCCTCCATCTTCATACTTTGGTCTTTATGCATTTTATCAAGAAAACAGGATGGAGTAAAGAAACTTTAGTTGACAGACAAAAACCTCCCTACATGTGGAAGGCTTCAAAATGAGAATCGTTTGATTCATAAGGATAAGGGGTGAATGCTTTTTTCTCGTATTGCTTATGATATAAAAAGTCGTCAGTCGTACGAGCTGTCGGAAGAATACTCATTTGTTCAATGGGCATTGTATGCCCTGTCGCCTCACATATGCCATAAGTTCCTTGTTCAATTTTTGCAATCGCGAGCGAAACATCTTGCAGTTCTTCTTTGATGTGATAAAGAAGCGTGGTCGTTTTAGCTTGATCGAACGTGACATGTTCAGCGGGTGAACGCAATGATGCATATTCAAACAGTTTCGATTGCAGTTCTTCTCTCATTTGAAGGAGTTCCATGTAAATCGTCTCTAGATCGCCATTCATGTCGCTGTTTCAACTCCTGCCCTGTCGTGATAATCATATTGTTGCCCCGCCTGTTCACTTTAAAGCCATAAGATTTTTCCTTTCGTTCTAAACGCTGTCATTTTCTCTATATCAAAAACGCCCCGCTATATGCGGGGCGCTAGTTGGTGATATCACGCTGTTAATTCTGGTAATATTTCTCCACGATTTCAGCATTTTTGAGCGACAATGTTGGGTATTTTGGATTTGCGCCAACATCTTTTGAAATAATGCGGGAGCGTTCGCACAGTTCGCCTTCTGCTTTTTGAACAACAATACGTCCTGATGTGTATTCAGGCGCTGATGCGTCTGCATGCTTCTCATCTTCTACTGTTAACTCAGAAATGATAAAGAGCTGCTTCACATCTTCTTTAATGGATGCAAGAAGGTTTTTCACTTCCTCTGTTGCATAAAGGGTCACACTTGCTTCAAGTGAACGTCCGATGACTTTCTCATTACGCGCAATTTCCAGCGCTTTTAGCACATCGTCACGTACTTCCATAAAGCGGTCAAACTTCACTTCTGTCGCTTCTGCTTGAGGAACAGCTACACCTTCTGGCATATCTGTTAACTGAACACTTGGCTCTTCAACAAAGCTTAAGTGGCTCCATAGTTCATCTGCTGTATGCGGAAGAATTGGTGCTGTCAACTTCACTAACGCCATTAATGTTTCATAGAAAACCGTTTGCATGCTGCGGCGGTCTGGATGATCCGCATGCTCAATGTATACCACATCTTTTGCAAAATCGAGATAGAAAGAGCTAAGCTCAATCGTACAGAAGTTGTGGATGGCATGATAGACAACCGCAAATTCGTAATCATCATAAGCTTTTTTCACTTTATCAATCAATTTGTTTAATTTGATTAAGATATATTGATCCACTTCGCGAAGCTCTTCGACTGGTACTGCATTGACTGCTGGATCAAAGTCAAACAGGTTACCATGCAAGAAGCGGAACGTGTTACGGATTTTACGATAAACTTCTGCGACTTGTTTTAAAATGTCGTCAGACACTGGATGATCGGCTTGATAGTTGACAGAAGATACCCAAAGTCTAAGAATCTCCGCACCAAGCTGCTTCGCTACTTTCGTCGGATCAATCGTATTGCCTAATGATTTACTCATCTTGCGTCCTTCTTTATCAAGCGTAAAGCCATGGCTGAGAACACCTTTATATGGCGCTTTTCCAGTGACTGCAACTGCTGTAGATAAAGATGAGTTAAACCAGCCGCGATATTGATCAGAACCTTCAAGGTAAAGGTCTGCCGGACGAACCAGGTCATCTCGTTCTTCTAATACCGCTTGGTGAGAAGAACCAGAATCAAACCATACATCCATGATATCTTGCTCTTTTGTAAATTCACCGTTCGGGCTGCCTGGATGTGTAAAGCCTTCAGGCAACAATTCTTTTGCTTCTTTTTCAAACCAAATATTCGAGCCATGTTCTCTAAATAATTGAGAGACGTGCTGAATCGTTTCATCTGTGATGATTGGCTCACCATTTTCAGCATAGAAGACTGGAATTGGAACGCCCCATACACGCTGTCTTGAAATGCACCAGTCACCTCTGTCACGCACCATATTGAACAGGCGCGTTTCGCCCCAAGCCGGAACCCATTTCGTTTCTTTAATATTATCTAATAGTGCTTCTCTAAAATCTTTAATGGAAGCAAACCACTGAGCAGTTGCACGATAAATTGTTGGTTTTTTCGTTCTCCAGTCATGCGGATAAGAGTGCGTGATAAAGTCGAGCTTTTTCAATGCGCCTTTTGCTTCAAGCTGTTCTGTGATGGCTTTATTGGCATCCTCGTAGAATAGTCCTTCAAAACCAGGTGCTTCTTCTGTCATCACACCTTTTTCATCTACTGGACATAACACATCAAGACCGTACTTCATACTTACGATAAAGTCATCTTCCCCGTGACCTGGCGCTGTGTGAACACAGCCTGTTCCTGCATCTGTTGTGACGTGATCGCCAAGCATCACAAGAGAATCTCTATCGTAAATTGGATGTGCTGCAACGACCTTATCTAATTCTTTACCTTTTAAGGTTTTCACAACTTCGTACTCTTCAAATCCAAGTGTTTTTGCCACTTGTTCAACTAGCTCAGATGCGATGACATATCGCTCAGCACCCACTTGAAGCACACTGTACTCTAGGTTTGGATGTACACAAATGCCAAGGTTTGCAGGAAGTGTCCAAGGTGTAGTTGTCCAGATGATGAACTGCTCGCCGTTTTCAAGTACGCCTTTGCCATCTTTCACTTTAAATGATACGTAAATCGATGGTGAACGTTTGTCCTTGTATTCAATTTCTGCTTCAGCAAGTGCTGATTCACTTGAAGGAGACCAGTTAACAGGCTTAAGACCTTTGTAAATATAGCCTCTTTTCGCCATTTCACCAAAGACAAGAATTTGCTGCGCTTCGTATTCAGGCTTCAATGTCACATATGGATTATCCCAGTCTGCTCTTACGCCCAAACGTTTAAACTGATTGCGCTGACCTTCGATTTGTTTCCAAGCATACTCCTCACATAGTTTACGGAATTCTGCTGTCGACATTTCTTTGCGTTTGACTTTTTTATTTTTCGTAAGGGCTGTTTCAATCGGTAAGCCATGTGTATCCCAGCCCGGTACGTACGGTGCATGGAATCCATTCATTGATTTAAAACGGACAATAAAATCTTTGAGGATTTTATTGAGTGCGTGCCCCATATGAATGTCACCATTCGCATATGGAGGTCCATCATGCAAAATAAAGGTCGGGCGTCCTTTTGTCCGCTCTAAAACCATTTGATAGATGTCTTTTTCTGCCCACTCCTCTTGGATTTCAGGCTCTTTGTTCGGCAAGTTCCCTCTCATCGGGAATTCTGTTTTTGGCATTAATAAGGTGTCTTTGTAGTTCATACCTATTCCTCCACATGCAAATTCGTATTAAAAAACAATAAAAAAAGCCCTCTCATCCCATAAGGGACGAGAAGGCTTGTCTCGCGGTACCACCCTTTTAGACAAGCGCTTTGAAATTGCCGCTTATCCACTCTAAAATCGTAACGTGATCTGACGCCTTTTCTTACTCATTCATTTCAGAAAAGGAACTAAAGGGGTGATCTCATTGCAGCGTTTCGTAATGTCAGGCTTCCACCGTCCCTGATTCGCTTTATTACGCATGTAACCGCTGCGAGTGTCCCTTTCAAACGTTTATCTCTTGTTAATTTATGATGGTATTATATGCAACATGAGCACGTCATGTCAAGGTGATGCGCTTATTCTTTTTCGTCAAAGACAGCGTCAACTTCATATTCCAGCAAATGATCCCAATCATCATTTTTCAGAAGATCAAGCTGAGCTTCGATGAGCATTTGGAAACGAGTTCTAAAGACTTTCGACTGTTTCTTGAGCTCTTCGATTTCCATTGCAATCTTTCTTGATTTTGATAACGCTTCGTTGATAATACGGTCTGCATTTTTCTCAGCTTCACGAATGATCAATTTCGCTTCTTTATCAGAATGACGCTTCACGTCTTCTGCTGCTTCTTGCGCCACAAGAATGGATTTGTTTAATGTTTCTTCAATTGTTGCAAAATGGCCTAGTCTTTCATCAAGCTCGTTGACTTTGTCTTCAAGCTCGTTCTTTTTGCGAAGTACGATCTCGTAATCTTTACGTACTTGGCTTAAAAACTCATTTACTTCATCTTCGTCATAGCCGCGAAAACTTTTTGTGAACGTTTTATTATGAATATCATTAGGTGTTAATGGCAATCTTGCCACCTCCAGATTCAAATTCGTTATGTCAGAAGCTCAAATGTTACTTTGAATTTATCTTTTTTCGTCTTCCCATCAATTGTTTTTAAGCTAAAGCGGCCAAATCCCCTGACAGAGAGCTGATCACCTTCACCAATTGTAAAGGAAGGGTCTTCAGTGACTTTCCAGTTTACTTTGACAAGACCATTTTTGACCAAAAGCTGTGCTTTTTGCCGAGACTGACGGCTGACAGCAGCACATACAGCGTCAAGCCGCAGTGAAGAAATCGTATCTTCTTTGATATCGGTTTTGCTGATGACTGGCTGAAGATCTGCCTTGCTGATTTCCTCTAATGAAACAGATGCTCTGCCGACATGCGTCAGCTGAGCCCGAACAAAATCGGCAACATCGCTTGTACAAATAAATTGCACGTTGTCCTCTGAAAACAACAAATCACCGAATTTTTGACGCTTCAGGCCTGTCCCAATGAGCGAACCGAGAAGGTTGGGGTGTTCTATCGAAATAAACTTTTTCGCATAGTTCACCTGAAAATAAGTCAGTTCAAAATCCTGTATGGTCGGTGCTAAATAGTCAGGATAGATCAAAGCCCTTTTCCGCTCTGCTTCCTCATACCCGCCAAAAAACATGAGACCCAGCTCATCAGAATGCTGAATCACGGACTGGGTAATGAACTGCTCACGCGGATCAAGAAAGTCTGTTAATTTCATTCGATATTGATCGAGTGCGATGTTTTTCCAGCCTAATACTTGGTCGACAAATGGCTGTTCGTCTTTTCTAAAATGTTGATAAATATCGCTCATTTTGTTCCCCTTTTATGTAAAAGAGCCTGGCAGATGCCAAGCCCGGCAGCCTGTTTACATGAATCGTACAATCATATTATAAAGACCAGTTAGTCCATACGATGATGCGAAACGAATCACAAGCAATGCCACAATCGGCGAGATGTCAATCATGCCAATTGGCGGAATAATTTTACGGAATGGTTCTAAATACGGTTCGCAAATGTTTGTCAAGAAGCGGCCAATCGCTGTTTCTCTTGCAGATGGCACCCATGACATAAAGATGTAAATAATGATCGCGAATGAGTAAATCGTTAATACCGTACCCAAAATATTAAAAATGAAATTTAGAATAACTATGATTTACCACCTCTGAGGTTCTTCCTCTGTCAATAGTTCTGATATTGTGCCAGATACATCCACATTATCAGGTGTGCAGAGGAATATATTCGAGCCAATACGCTGAATGTCTCCACCGATTGCATAAACCGTTCCGCTTAAGAAGTCGATGATTCGCTTTGCTTGATCGTGCTGAATGCGCTGCAAATTGACGACGACTGCACGCCGATTTTTAATATGATCTGCAATCTCCTGTGCCTCTGCATAAACACGCGGCTCACTTAACACCACTTTAGAGGATTTTTGCACGCTTTGCAAGCTGACGACATTTTGTTTTCCTGCCTGAGGACGCTCTTGAAATGCCGCTTTATCTTTTGTGTTTTTTTCTTCTTGTGCTGGTTCTCTTTCTTCATCAATATATTCGTACTCATACTCTTCATCATCGAGTGTGAAGAAGCTTTTAAACTTATTTTTTATGCTCATGTCACGCACCTCCTGTTTCATTTCCAACAAGTGAAGAGCCAATCCGAACAAATGTCGCACCTTCTTCAATTGCGATTTCAAAATCGTTTGACATGCCCATCGATAAATGCTGACAAGGTGCATTTACTTGGTTCAGTTGTTTTACCTCTTGTTGAAGGCTTTTTAATGTTTTAAAACAGTTTCGTATCACCGTGTGATCATCTGTAAATGGAGCCATCGTCATGAGTCCAGCAATTTCAATATGTTTGAAATCAGCCAGCTGTTTGACAAATGGAATCACGTCTTCGCTTTGTAAGCCGTGTTTTGACTCCTCAAGTGATGTGTTCACCTGTACAAAACAGCGAACCGTGTGATCCGCTCTTTTTTCAATTTCATTCGCAAGAGACATTCTGTCTAGCGAATGTAAGTAGTCAATGGTCTGAATGACAGATTTCACTTTTCGCGTCTGTAAACTGCCGATGAAGTGCCAGCTAATGTTTTCATCGGTTATGGCTGCCTGTTTTTCAAGTAACCCTTGGTCACGATTTTCACCAAAGTGCAAAATTCCGGCATCCTTGGCTTCTAATGCTCGTTCAATCGAGACATACTTTGTGACAGCGACAACCGATACATCGTCTGGATGTCTACCTGCTCTTTTACATGCTTCGTTTATTTGTTCATTTATTTGTCTGAGATTCTCTCGTACATTCAATTGCACTTATGCCTCCTTAAACCCGACAAAAGACATCATACGTCCTGTTTTCCCTTGATCACGCCGGTGTGAGAAGAAATGCTGCTCATTGCAACTTGTGCACATCGAACTGACATGTATGTTTTCTTCTTTTAATCCTGCATGAAGTAATACGTTTTTGTTTAGTGTTTTTAAGTCAATTTTGTATTGTCCTTGTGACATCTCGGAATACACATCCTCTGTTGAAAAAGGAAGCTGTTTCACTTGATCTATGACAACATCATCTACTATGTAGCAGCAGCTGCCAATGGATGGTCCAATGACGACTTGTATATGATCGGCATCAGCGCCTTCTTGGCGAACCCATGCATCAACCATGTTGGCGCCAATTTGTTTGACGGTTCCTTTCCAGCCGGCATGAGCCGTTCCAATCAGCCCAGATTGCGGAGCTAGAAAATAAAGCGGAACACAGTCAGCGAAACAAAGAGCGAGCATGATGTTTGGTTCAGAGGTGTATAAACCATCTGTTCTAGAGAGTGCTTCATCATACTGAAGACTTCCTCTTCCCTTTTGTTCCTTCGTGACTTTCATGATGCGATCCTCGTGTGTTTGGTCAGCAAACACCCAATTAGAGAGCGGCACAGCAGTAGCGTCTGCAATGACTTGACGATTCATTTGGACACTAGAAGCATCATCTCCTACATGGAGTCCAGTGTTCATTGATTGATATGGAGAAAGACTAAAGCCGCCATTTTTTGTCGTAAAACCGGCCAATATCTCTTTTCCAGAACATGTCATGTTCGTCCAATCATGAATCAGCATTGCATAAGGTGATTTCTGCTGAAAGGGGTCATATTTGTCTATCAAAGCTGCCTCCCACCTTTCATTCATCTCTCTTTATATCGCTCCTATTTTACCACAAGACCTGCTAAGACAGTTAGTGGGATTCATTAAATATTACACTCAAATGTGCCCTTTCTACAGGTTTTTTTTCAAATTGATATGAAAACGTAATCTTTTTACCCGAAAAAGACATTGATTGCTGAGAATGGAGAGCTTGTTTTAAGGAAAATTTGATCTATTAGTTGAGGAATTTACACAAATTAAGAAGACAAACGGACAAGTATCACATCTTCGCCAATTTTTACTATATTTCGCCACGGGACAATCATTTCCTCTTCTTTTCCGAAAAATCCCATCATTTTACCTGTACCGCCAATGATAATCGCTTGTATTTTACCGCTCGTGACATTGATATCAATGTCTCCAATAGTACCTAATTTTTTTCCGCTGGACACATCGACGACATCTTTGATTTGGAATTCAGAAATACTGATCATCTGTCCTTCCCCGCCTTTCGTTTTCTACTATAATATGTATGATGGAAAAGCAGGGAAGCAGACCAATAGTTTCTCTTATCTACAATTTACTTAAGTGAGGGCGGCCGTTTTGCCACATGACTTCGACTGGACATTCAAAAAAGGAAGAAAGCAAGTCACTTGTCATCATCTGATTTGTCTCCCCTTTATGAAAAACAGTACCTTCTTTTAATAATAAGGTGTGCTGAAAAATCGGGAGAATCTCTTCTGCATGGTGGGTCGTATAGAGCAATGTGGGCGCATCTGGTTTTGATGCAATCAATGAGATCGTCTCTAGCACCTGTTCTCTTGCTAAAAAATCAAGACCCGTCACAGGTTCATCTAAGATCAGAAGCTTCGGATCATTCATTAAAGCTCTTGCGATGAGCACTTTTTGTTTCTCTCCTTGCGACAGGGTTTCATACGTGCGATTGGCATATTGAAACGAGCCAAATGTTTTTAATAAATCAATCGCCTTCTCTCTTATCTCATCTGTCGGTGTTTCATAAAGTCCGATGGAAGCAAATGCCCCGCTCAAAACAATTTCAAATGCATTGTCATCTCTGTGCAGCTTCTTTTCAAGACCAGCAGAGATGAGACCAATTTTCTTCCTTAGTTTTTCACCAAGCGCTTCCTTGCCAAACACATGGCCTAACACCGTCATCTCACCTGACGTTGGAAAATAATATGAGCAAAGCATATTTAATAAAGCCGTTTTCCCAGCACCATTTAAACCATAAAGCACCCAGTGTTCCTGGTTTTTCACCTGCCAGTCAATAGAACGAAGCAGCCATTTTCCATTTCGTTTTAAAGAAACATCCTTCAAGTCAAGCGACACGATCTTTTCCCCCTGAATAAAAATTCTGAATATACAAATAATAACGTCTACAGCATATCGCAAATGTTTCAATCAGTAAACCTAACGCAAAAAAGCTGCTCCCTATAAGGAACAGCTTTTTTCCATGGTTACGAAATTTCAATTCGTACGCCTTCTTTAATATCAGGAAACGTATGTGGGGATGCAAAGACAGCTCCCGGTAATACATCATCAAACGGCTCTTGGAAGTAGATCGAAATATGGCCGAGTTCCTTAAAGTTGTCATTTGCTTTATTGCCTAAAGCAGTAATGGTATAAGTTTGGTCGCCCACTTGAATCGTTCCGCCTAATTTCAGCGGCTCTTCTTCTAAGTGTTCAAACTCATGAATGACAGACATATCTCTTAATTCCTGCGGCGCTGCTGGTCCAAATAAAACAATCAGCTTATCTTCTTTAAACTGCGGGACTAATATCCCAATTTCTTTTACGACAGATTGTGTTACCATGTATCTCGATTCCTCCTTTAATACGTTTAATACATACCGAAGCTAGCAACGTATGCGATCACAACAGATAGAACGCCTGTAATGAGACGGCTATACAAAACAGCTGGTACCCCATATTGTACCGTTTCCGGCTTCGCTTCACCAAGTGATAGCCCAACCGGGATAAAGTCACACCCTACTTGACCGTTGATTGCAAACAGTGCTGGAAGAGCAAATTGAGGCGGAATGTTTCCTAGTGCAATTTGACTACCAATCAGTACACCGATGACTTGTGCGATGACTGCCCCAGGTCCTAAGACAGGCGATAGGAACGGTAAGGTACAGACAACAACGAGCAGTAAGAGCCCCCATAAAGATCCTGCCAAAGGTGAAAGGAAATGGGCAATCAGATCACCGATTTTTGTATAATTGATAATTCCAATTAACATACTGACAAAGGCCATGAATGGAATAATGTTTTTAAGGAGCATATCAACAGAATCACGACCAGCTTGATAGAATGTGCCGGTTACTTTTCCGATTCCTCTTGAGAATCTCATGAGGAAATTCCCTTTTTCTTGACGCTCGATATTTTCCTCTTTCAGTTTTGAATAGGTTTCTTTGAAATTCTCTTTGTCAATTGGGCCGCTGCTTTCTTGACCTTCTACATTCCCTTCACTATCAGATGCTTCAGCAAAGGAAATATCTTTTTCTGTGACACCTGATACGAAGATATCCTCTGTAATGTGTTTTGCAAGCGGTCCAGAAGGAGAGGATGCCAGCACATCGACAGTAGGAATGCGTTTCATTGGATAAAGCCCAATTCGCGCTGTTCCTCCGCAGTCAATGACAACACACATCATTTCATCTTCTGGTATAGAATTTTTAAAGCCATCACATGCTTCTGTCCCTGTCATTTCTGCAATTTTACGTGCAACTGGGTGAATGCCTCCTCCTGTAATGGAAACGACCTTTCTTCTTTTACCGGTTGGTTCGAGCTCTAATCCTTTTCCCCATCCGCCAGCACCTTTTGCAACAAATACTTTGTGGTTTGTCATGTCTAACCCTCCCCTATTGTGAATTCGCTTTCATTTTTCCTGCTAAGTACTTTGTGATCCATTCCGTAATGATTCCGCGAAGTAAAATGACAACGATCCCGACTAAGAAGTAACGAACAGCCAGCTCTGACATAGAGTATCCAGCTTCTTTAATCCCGTTCGCAATTCCTAAGTAGACAAACAGTTCTCCTGCGTTGGCATACGGGAACAGCGATGTCACCGGATGAACAAATGAAACAGCTGAATCATAGAATGCTGGTTTTTGTTTTTCAGGTAAGAAGCGGCCAAACGTATAAGCCATTGGGTTTGTCAAAATAAGAACGGATAAGATCGGCATTAACGTATAGCGCAAAATGGTATATTTCGCTGCAAACTGAATCGCTCTATTCACTCGCTCTTCTCCAATAAACTTCATGACAGCATAAGTGAAAGTAAGTAACACAACAAGAGTTGGAACGATACCTGTCACAAGACCCATGAACTGCTTTCCGCCGGCTTCAAACATCCCGATAAAGTGCTCTCCAAACCATTGAATCCATTCCATGTTTCATCTCCCCTTTCTTAGTTCACATTTGTTATATTTTTTTTAGAAATCGAGACAAGCGCCTGCTCCGCTGCCATGGAGAGTGCTTGCATGACAGCTGGTCCCCTTTTGCGCTTTTTCAATGTTTGTTTCATCATGTGATGCTCATCAAGCACAGCCCCCACATGTTTTCCTTCATAGGAAGGCAGTTCCTTAAATTTAGACAAAATCGAGACGCCACCCAGCACATGACACTTTTGAATGATGTATGATTCATCGACAATGATGAGCGCAATGGCTCCAGGACCAAATTTGCGCCGCTCCATTCCTGAAAACAAGTGATAGCCTTGTTTCCCTTTATAGTCGTCAATCAGTGAATCCATGCTCTTGCGGTAGTACTTGATTTGAATAAACGATAAACCATACTGCACAATCAAAATGATACAAAGTACGATTGCTAATTTTTCCATAGCCTCACGTCCTTATGATTGAAATAAGTGATCTTGTAATGAACGCAGCTTCCAGACCGTTGTGCTTGCATCAAGTTCTACATCATCATGAGATAGGAATTGCCCCAATTTGATATCTTTTTTCGCTACCACTTTTCCGCTGATTAAGCCAATTGGGATGTGGCCGTTCGCTTTCATGTCTTGATGTGTTTCAAGTACACCTCTTACGGAGTATCCGCCAATACCATCAAGTGTTTCTCCTGCTTTAATATCTCTTTTCGCCACAGCGACAGTTTCTGATACTGGTACACCAATTGGATGGATTGAAGAATCGTGTTGTAAGACTGCTTTTGCGATCGTCACTGGTGTTTCAAGACTTGCTAAGTGGAAAGGACGATACAGTGTGTAGTGAGGACCTTTTCCAACTTTTAAGTAGCGAAGTTCTTCATCTACTGGCTCAAGATCACTCTTGACGATGACAAAGACACCTGGTGCCAGTCCGTTTACATATTCAACGACTCCGAAGTTATCCAGTACGCCGCCTTGCTGTTTTTGATTTAATTTATCTGCTACATTTTCTAAATTCGCTTCTACTCCATGCATGCCGACTTTATCAGGCAAAAGTCCTGTTGCATTACTTAATAGGTTCATTTCTGCCATCGTTTTTGTTCCGTCTTGGAATGCTGCTAGCATGTGGGCACTCATATGTTTACTATCTGCTTCAGCTTTACACGTATATGGGTTTGCTTCTGGGAAGAATGGGTTGTTCTTACCTTTCCCAGCAACCAATACTTCAAGCCCCATTGTTTTTGCAAATTCGTATAGTTCTAGCGTTGCTGCTGGTTCATCTCCAGCTGATCCAGAGTAAACAAGTCCTGCATTCGTGAATAATTTATGCATGACCAAGCCGATCGTAATATCGACTTCTACATTTAAAAGAACGAGATGTTTTTTTGAATTAAGCGCTTCCAAAGAAATGTTTGCTCCGACCTCTGGAACACCTGTTGCATCCACAACGACTTCCACAGAATCTGATTGAATCACTTCTCTGTAATCATTTGTGACGACCATTTGATGTGGTTTCGCATGTTGCTTGTAAAAATTCGCTGCTTTCTCAGCTGCACTAAGATGAATATCACAAACACCTGCAACAATCATGCCTGGAATTTTAGAAATTTGTGAAATGAGTCCAAACCCCATTTGGCCTGCCCCGATAATCCCAACTTTGATTGGATCTCCGCTGCGTTCTCGTGCTAACAATTGTTGATAAATTGACATCTAAATCATCCTTTCAGGTTTTCTTGCTTCACAATAGATTGCTAGAAAAATAATCTGAAACTTTTAACAAATGTTATAAAAATTAACAAAAATCTGTTTACTGTAACATTTGTTATTTTATTTATCATTTGTTATGAACTTAGTTTATATGATGTGTCAACTTTGTGTCAAGATAAAATCGATAAAATTCTCAATCTTTTTGAGTCTAAAGACTCAAAAAAACTACCTAATCGGCTTAGGTAGTTACTTTAATAGGGCATCTCCGGTTTGTTCATCTGTAATTAACACATGAATTAATCCACCTTCTAACGCTGCCCTGATCGCTTCAATTTTTTCTTCTCCTCCAGCGACACCAATCACAAGAGGGATCTCTTTCAGTTTTAGAGGACTGATCCCCATCACCCGGTCGTTCCACGGATGCGGATACACTTCACCTTTATGATCAATAAAGTTATAACAAATGTCGCCCGCAACATCTTTCGCTTGCAGGATATCTTCCTCACCACTTGTCATATAGGATTTCACCATCGTTGAATGTTGCGGAACCCCGCCTATTCCTACGACCGCGATATTTGATGATTCTCCTAATTCAATGACTTTTTTGATCGACGGCTGTCTAATGAGTACATCTTTCGCTTCTTTCGTATCAAGCATGACAGGCACATGTAAAAACTCACATTTGGATTTGAGTGCTTCTGAGCATCTTCCAATAATATAGTTGGCATGAATATCAACATCTTCATTTCCGACGCCTCCGACAAGCGGAACAAATGTCACAGATGGAAAATGCTGAACAGACGTAAGCGCTTTCGCCATTTCATGCAAGGTTGTCCCTGATGAAAAACCGATGACTTGTCCATCCTTCATGACTTTTAATAAAAAGCCCGCAGCCGCAGCTCCTATTCGACTTTTTGTTGTTTCTTGACTGAGAGATTCCACACACACGACTTCTCGCAGCCCGTATTTCCGCTCTATTTTTCTTTCTAACGAACCATATTGTTGATTTACTTCATCATGAATAATGATTTCCACGATTCCTGCTTCACGTGCTTTTGCCAAATATTTCGATATGAGCGAACGGCTAACCCCAACAGCTTCTGCAATTTTAGATTGAGTGGCGCCTTCTTCATAGTACATATGCGCAACCTTAATGAGCAGCCTTCTTTCATCATGGAATGTCATAATAACCCTTCTTTCCGCTTCTCTATTCCCTCACAAATGATATTTTAAATAACATTTGTTAAAAACAGATTAAATGAAAAAAATAACAGAGTCAATACTACAGATGGGTTCTCTAAAAAGAATGAAAAAAGCCGCACATTAGCGGCGGCTTTAAAAAATATTTTTATTCATTTGTTTGATTGCTGCTTTTTCAAGCCTTGATACTTGTGCTTGAGAAATGCCGATTTCTTCTGCCACTTCCATTTGTGTTTTGCCTTGGAAGAAGCGTTTACGAAGAATCATTTTTTCTCGATCATTCAATCTGCGCATTCCCTCTTTTAAGGCCAATTCTTCTACCCATTGTGTATCTTTGTTCCGTTCATCACTAATTTGATCCATCACATAAATCGGATCTCCTCCGTCATTATAAATCGGTTCAAACAAAGAAACAGGATCTTGAATGGCATCTAGGGCAAAAACAATTTCCTCATGAGGGACTTCTAACACTTTGGCAATGTCTTCTGCCGTTGGTTCCTTGCTTGTCTCACTAATCAGTCTCTCACGGACTTGAAGCGCCTTATAGGCAATATCTCTTAGTGAACGAGACACCCGGATGGGGTTGTTATCGCGCAAGTATCGACGGATTTCTCCTATGATCATAGGGACCGCATAAGTTGAAAATCTGACATTGTGGCTTAAATCAAAATTATCAATTGATTTCATTAATCCGATACAGCCTACTTGGAAGAGATCATCAACATACTCGCCTCTGTTGTTAAAACGCTGAATCACACTTAAAACCAACCGCAAATTGCCATTGACTAGCTTTTCTCTTGCTGTATCGTCACCTTCATCTTGCAGCTGTCTGAATAATTTTCTCATCTCGTCGTTTTTCAGAACAGGCAGTTTGGAGGTGTCGACTCCGCAGATTTCCACTTTATTTCTGGACACTTTTTTCCCTCCCTACAGGAGCTGTTGTACAAAGTTCAGTATCTCCGTGGGATGGAAAAATATGCACGGTCTATGACGAGAAATATGTGAAAAAATGGTGATCCCTTTGACAGTACAGGGATAAAGCTTTCAAAAATTTTTTTTAGACCATCTTATTAAATTCTTTTTGCAATCGTTTAATAATTCTTTTTTCGAGCCTTGAAATATAGGACTGAGAAATACCAAGCATGTCGGCAACATCTTTTTGGGTCTTTTCTTCACCGCCAACTAAACCGAATCTCAGTTCCATGATCTGTTTTTCACGATCGTTTAATTGTTCTAACGCTTTTTTCAGTAATTTTTTATCGACATTTGCTTCAATATCGCGGGTGATAATGTCATCATCTGTCCCAAGTACATCTGATAAAAGCAATTCATTGCCGTCCCAATCGATGTTAAGCGGTTCATCAAAGGATACTTCTGAACGAATTTTATTATTTCGGCGCAAATACATCAAAATTTCATTTTCAATACATCTAGACGCATATGTGGCCAGTTTGATCTTTTTTTCTGGATTAAACGTATTTACTGCCTTTATGAGGCCTATCGTTCCGATACTAATCAAATCCTCAATATTAATGCCTGTGTTTTCAAATTTTCTTGCGATATAAACGACCAATCGCAAGTTTCTTTCGATCAAAATGGCTCTTGCTGTTTGATCCCCTTTAGGTAATTTAACGAGCAATTCTTGTTCTTCATCCTTTGATAATGGCGGAGGCAGTGCCTCACTTCCACCAATATAATAAATCTCATCACTCTTTAGCCCTAGCTTCATGAGGAGTTTATACCAGTAGTAAGTGAGTTTAAATTTTAATTTTTTCATCTTCTTCTCCCTTCTAAATGTCCAGTTGACTTCGTAAGATAAAAGACATCACAAAAAAACTACGACACCCCTTGTATCATTTTTCCGTCTAACATCTCTGGATGAATGATGGATTGAAATTCCTGATCTGCTGATAATCCGCTTAGACTCATCCCAACAAAACACTTCGCTGGCTGGATCATATGCGTTTTTGTATAAAGGACGACCGTATCTGGTTTAAAGCATAGTAGAAACCCGTGATCATGACCGACTGCGCGATACGGAACGAGTCTTAAACGATCAAGCAGCGGAAAATGGTCATCGAGCTTTTGCATCACTTCAACAGGATGAAACTGTTTCATTTTTTCTATAAATGGCTCTCCAAAAATAGATGTGAGCTGATCGAGCTGGACGATCATGACAGGTGTTTTCGTCAATGGATCATACAGCTGATTTCCAGAATCGACCAGCCCATTTAAGCGGATTGTTTCTCCTTGAATGTGTATCTCCACAAGTACTTGTTCGTCATATTGTCTTTTTTTCGCACCAACCTCTCCTAATCGTTTCTTTGAAAACAGCCAAATGGCCGGAAAGCCAGTGAGAACAAAAAGCCAGCTAATGGGATCACCAAATCCATCATTTTGTGAAATAAGCAGTCCATCTTGAATGACTGTATTTGTCTGCAAAAACGAATGAACCCCGATCATGCCCCCTCCCATCAAAAATGTGACAAAGTAAAAAGCAAACAGGTTTTGAAAAAAGGAACGAAATCTTTGAAAGCCAAAGGTTCCAAGCACGATCAAGACAGAAAAAAGCAGTTTGCCTAAAGGGTGCGACACAATCATTGCAAATGGCGTAAAGAGCAAGAGAACAATGCTCGATCCAATGAGAGCTCCTAACATATATCGCCTTTTTTTCACTTGTCGTTTGAGAATAAATGCCGTGAGTAAGAGCAGCAATAGATCAAAACAAAAGTTTAACAGCCAAATGACATCTAAATAAATGACCACCTTCTGCTCCTTTCATCTGAAACAAAGAATCAAAAGCAGTACTTGCACTTGTTTGTACCAGTATAAAACAGTCATCGGATGGAAGTCTGTCAATTCTTGTAGGGGATGATAGAGAACTTTTGGTGGATTGTTATCGTTTTTGTCGACGTATGAGACAGAAAGAACATCCGAATGATTTGTTGGACAAGTGTCTCCTCTATCCATTGCACAAAAAAAAACACGCTCCGAAGAGTCGTGTCTTTTTCGCTGTCATTCTTTCTCATTGATGGTGAGTGTTCCTTCTGCCTTCTGTCTTGTGACATTTCCATAATCATCTTTGACAATGACTTCAATCACTGCACCTTTTGCTTTTGCAATAGATGTCGCCGTCCAGTAGCCTTCATACGTTCCCGGTGCTACTTCACGAATCGGCAGTTCGGTTGTGTTTTGAAGTTTTGATCTAGCATTTGTTAGCGGCATATGAAGAACAAAGGTGGCATCTAGCTTTTCCCTGCTTTTAAATGAAACCTTAACCGATTCACCTGATGATAGATTCATATTATCTTTTGGCGTTAATTCAGAAATGACAGGTGCATCATATTGAACATCGATGTCGACCTTTTTAGTCGTTTTGTTTCCAGCTGCATCTTTTGCTGTCACTTTGATTGTATTTTTCCCGTTCTCAAGCAGCACCCTTGCAGAATATGCCCCATCCTTTACGGTCGCTTTTTTTCCATTGACTGTGACTTGATCTAGATAATCATCCGCTACTTTCCCTTCCACCGTGAGTGATTCTCTATTAAACTTGTCGCCTTTTTTCGGTGTATCAATGGTCAACGTCGGTGCTGTTTGATCGATGATCACCTTGACTGGCTTGGAATGTTTTGTTGAGCCTTTATCCGTTACAGTCGCCGCCGTGAAGACATGCTCTCCACTTGGAACAGATACATTTTCTTTGAAAGTACCCGACTCATCTGATTTGACGTTGGCCACCTCTTCATCATTCTGATAAATGGCCACATCGAGACCCGGAGAGGCTGTGCCTTCAATCGTCAATTCACCTTGATTTGTAATGGTTCCTTCCTTTGGAGAAGTGATTTCTGGTACATCTGCTTCATAGTTTACGAGCGCACGAATCATATAATTCCCCTCTTCTTTCGGAGAAGGAGAAAAAGCACCGCTCGTCAGCTGCCAGCTTCTTTCAGCATTAGGGCCATCTTCATCTGTGGCAAGTCCCGGCGATTCGGTATTCTTTTTCGTTTGAATATAAACAAGATAGAAATCTCCATCCACTGTAATGGCTTGATCTTCTAAATCTACTTTTGTCCATTCACCATTACGCAGTGCATTTGCTTTTAAAGGTCCTGCGATTTTCTCACCTGGTGCGCCACCCTTCCCAGAAGCATCATATACTTCAACAGCAAATTCATCGCCTCCAGGAGCTGGCCATTCTGATGTCCAAAACCGGAAAAGACCACCTGTGACTTGTGCTTGTTTCTTTCCTTTTTCTAATGAAAACTTCACAGCCCAGCCATTGCCAGGATCGTAGAAAGCCCGTGCATTTTCAGCCGTTCCATCATCGTAGCCAATCTCCCCCGGAAAACCGATAAAAGGCTCAAGTTTCACTGACTTTTCAAGTGGCTTTGCCGTCACATCCGCTGTAAACGTATAGCCTTTAAACCCCTTTGCAAAAATTTTGACTGTATAGACACCGCTTAATGCCTCTAGAGAAAATTCACCGGATTCATCTGTTTTCACCGGCTCAATTTTTGCGTCCTCCACAAGATAAACAGTTGCATTCTTCACCTTTTCACCAGTTGTTTCATTGACGACCGTGCCGGAGATCGTTCGTTTCTCTAGCGGCTGTAAGGAGAAATTCGCTTCTGCTGTTTCTTTTGATGCCACTTTGACTTTTTGGGACCGTGATTCAAAGCCGTAAGCTTCCGCTTTCACTGTCCATTCTCCTGCTCCTTGAGACAGCTGATATTTCCCTGTCGCTTCATCGGTGGAAGTTGATTTTCCGCTTTCTAGAACACTGATTTGCGCTTTCATTGGAAGAGCTTGAATAGATGGAGCATCATGACTGTTTTGCTTTTGAATGTGTACATGTTTATTTTTTACTTTAGCAGGCTTTGCCTTTTTTGGATCAACTGATTTCTTATTCTGGCTTGTGGATTTTTCTTTTTTGATCACACCTAGCTGGTTCTTAGCTTGTTGAGACAAAGCCTCATCTGTGATTTTCACATCATCTAAATAAAAGCCATCTTTTGTGACACTGCCATCTGTTCTTATCTGAAACAGAACTCTCACTTTTTGACCTTTATAAGCAGATAAATCAACTTCGCCTGCTGTCCACGCATTTGTTTTCCCCGTATAAGCTGTCACTTGAACGGCGTCTTCACCCTCTGGCTGTACATAGACATGCACATAATCATAATTGGCTTCGAGATCATGCCAGTATTGATATTGCAGGTAGGAAGAACCTGAATCTGGTACAGCAATGAGCGGCATAGACAAATTGGCGTCCGTTTTATTTTCATAAGGACTGTCTAAATTGGTGGCATAGACATGTTCCCCGCTAAATGCTTGTTTTGGACCTGTGGACGGTTTTCCCCACTGCCACGGATCTTTTGTTCCACCACTGAACCATCCACTTGGCCATGCTTCAAAATCTTGTGAGTAGCCAGTGGTGATGGATGTTTTAATTGGAAGTGTATAAGAATCTGATGCCGCTTCATTTTCTCCAAAATCTTTCACAATCCATCTGTACGTCACGTTTTCCCCCTCAAGTTCAGGGAGCTGCACCGTATAGGTTCCTTTTAAATGATTTCCATCCGTGCGGTCGGCTTGCAACGTCTCCCATTCACCTTGATCTACTCGGTAAGTCAAAGAAACATTTGCCACTGCTATCCCATCTTCTGCAGTGATGGTCAATGGGGTTGGCGTTGCAGCAAAAATTTCATTCGGACCTTTATGTGAAAAAACAGGTGGTTCTGTATCTTCTCCCTCTTTTGTCACCTGACCTTCAATCGTACCGATTCCATTGGTTAAAGCCGTAATCGCCTCTCTTGCATCAACTAACCCTGCCCCATAGCCGTTGTTAGGGGATTCAGGAAATTGCTGATCTGTCAGTGGTTTCGCTGTCTCAATGAGAATTTGCTGAATTTCATCAACAGAAAGGTCTGATTGCACTTGGCGAAGAAGAAGAACAACAGCTGAGACATGCGGACCTGCCATCGATGTACCATTCCACCCATCCTCATATCCTTTTCCCGGGATCGAAGAACGAATGTTTACTCCCGGAGCAGCAATATCTGGTTTCATTACGCCATATGGAGAAGGACCCTGAAGGGAGAAAGACCCTAACTTGTTGTCCTGGTCTGTTGCGCCTGTAGCAAAGGCTTCTTGATAGTTAGCGGGATTTGCAATCGAACCCGCGCCGCCTGGATTGAATAAATCGGTATTACCGGCTGAAAATTCTGGAAAGATGTCTGCTGCTCTCCAAGCATTCACTACATCTTTATACCAATCATCAAGACCTGGCCCACCGCCCCACGAATTATTCACAACATCAGGTGCCTTTTCTGGGTGAGGATTTCCGTTTTGATCTTTCGGTGCTAAAATCCATTCACCGGCATCTAACAGATCAGCATCTGTACCGCCATCTTCTGAAAAAGCTTTCACTGCAATCCATTCTGCTCCCGGTGCGACCCCAATTTGATTTTTTCCATCTGGCTCAGAACCAACCATTGTGCCTGTCACATGGGTCCCATGCTCCAAGTCATCATAAGGGACTTCAGAGCCTGTCGTGGCATCATACCAATTCAGTTCATGAGATGGTTCGTTCGGACGAGCAGGGTCAAACCCGCGGTATTTTTCTTTTAGCGCAGGATGATCCCATTCGACACCTGTATCAATACTTGCCACAACGGTTCCAGTCCCGTCATAGCCTAAATCCCACGCTTCTGGTGCATGCACCTGAGCAATATTCCATTCAACTCCATCTACTGCTTTGATTTGTTTGTTTGGCTTAGCATGCTTCAAATCAACAGGACGATGAAGTTGACGTGTTTCATTCGGCAGCACTTGAGCTACTTCTGGAAAAGAAGCAACCTTTTCCATCACTTCTTTTGTTGCCGTCACAGCTAGACCATTCACAATATAGTAGGAATGAATATCTTTCACTTGCTTATTCTTTTTTTCCTTTTGTAAATACGCTAGGAGCGCTTGCTGCGTTTCATCAGATGTTGCTCTCAGCTCAGATACAACGGCTGATCTTTTTGTGTACTGCGTTTTAGCCGCAGTTAATTTTTGTTTTTTTGCTTTTGATACAGCTTCTTTTGCTACTTTTTGTACATTCGTTTGTTCCTTCATTTTGACTAAGAAGGTCACCTTATCTTCCTTTTGAAACTGCTTCTTTAATCTCGAAGAAATCTTGGCTTTTGTTGTCTTAGAGGAAACGGCTTCCTCCTGATATGAGGTAGAAGTCGATTTTGCTTGAACCATCCCAAAGCTTGTCATCGTTAAAGTACCAATCACCAAAAGACTCATGAAACGATAGACGGCGGTTTTGCGAAACTTCACTTTCAATAAAATCCCTCCTCCTCAAATGGTCAAACAGTGTGTATCCTGCCCCTCCCCCTTCTTTTTGATCATGACAAGTTTCATGGTGTTCTCATTAATGTAGTCAAATAAAGTTCAACATTTTGTCGTTTTTTGTAAAGGGAATTAAAAATGATTCTTTTGACTTAAAAGACTCAAGCTAAAACACATACGATAGATCCAAATAACACGCAGAAACAAGACTTTTATATCAATCAGACGCAGGATCTTCTCACCGTGCAGACATAAAAAAACCCCTTCCAAAGGAAGGGGATGAATCGTGCCTGCTTATCGTTTGTTGCGGTTACGTAAGAACGTTGGGATATCCAATGTATCATCACTTGACTGTGTATTTTGTCTTGGTTGTGATGATGTTTGCTGATGTTCCTCACGTTTCACTTCACGCTTTTGTGGAATGGATTGATTTTGCTTTAATCCTTGTCCTAATGGATTTCTTTGAGGTTTTGTCACTTCCGGCTCTTGCTCAATAAAACCGGTTGCGATGACTGTGACCACAATTTCATCCTTCAAGTTATCATTAATGACAGATCCAAAGATCATGTTGACATCTTCATCAGAGGCTGATGCAACAATATCCGCTGCTTCTTGTACCTCATAAAGACTAAGGTTCGTACCACCAGTAATATTCATGATAACACCTTGTGCTCCATCAATCGCTGTTTCAAGAAGTGGTGAAGAAATGGCTTTTTTCGCTGCTTCAGCAGCACGGTTTTCGCCTGTTGCGACACCAATTCCCATAAGAGCTGAGCCTTTGTTAGACATGATCGTTTTCACGTCAGCAAAGTCAAGGTTAATTAAACCTGGTGTTGCAATGAGATCTGAGATCCCTTGAACACCTTGTCTTAACACGTTATCTGCTGCACGGAATGCTTCAAGCATTGGCGTGTTTTTATCGACAATTTCAAGCAGGCGATCGTTTGGAATCACGATTAACGTATCAACTGCTTCTTTCATAGAAGCAATCCCTTCAACTGCTTGAAGCTGACGCTTTCTTCCTTCAAATGTGAAAGGACGAGTCACAACTCCAACTGTCAAGGCTCCAGAATCTTTTGCGATTTTCGCAATGACAGGTGCAGCACCCGTACCAGTTCCACCGCCCATACCGGCTGTCACAAAGACCATGTCAGCGCCTTTTAGGACTTCTTCAATTTGTTCTTTGCTTTCTTCAGCAGCTTTTTTACCGACTTCAGGATTCGCACCTGCTCCAAGCCCTCTTGTCAGCTTAGCACCGATTTGCATTTTTGTTTCTGCTTTTGATAAGTTTAACGCCTGTGCATCTGTATTCACTGCAATAAAATCGACACCCTGTACGTCATTTTCAATCATTCGGTTGACAGCGTTATTTCCGCCGCCACCTACACCGATTACTTTAATTGATGCTAGGCCGTCTATATTTGTTTCAAACTCCAACATGCTGAATCCTCCTAATCCGTCGAAAATCTAGTTCTATTCCCAGAACATATTAAATAGTTTTTTCATTTTGCCCGGTTTTTTATTTGTCTCTTGTTGCGCTTTTTGTTTCACTTTCGGTCTTGGCTGAGCTTCTTTTACTTGTGGTGTAGAAGAAACCGGCTCCATGGACGCGCCTACTTCATGAAATGCTTCATCCGGCATTTGGAATCCAACCTGTCTGCCCTGAATCTTTGCATTGCGATAAGCAAAATGGATCAAGCCCACTCCTGTCATATATTGAGGTTCCCTGACCCCAATATAATTAGGACTTGCGATTCTTACATTGTTTTGTAGGACCGTTTGTGCCAGAGAAAGGATACCTGGTATAGCTGCCTGTCCACCTGTTAGAACGAATCCGCCAGGCAAATCATGGACACCCATATTGCGTAATTCCTCTGCCACAAAAAGCAGAATCTCTTCCAATCGCGCTTCGATGATATTGGCTGCTTCAAGTTGTGTATACGTCTGTTTTTGGTCCGTACCGATGACGGAAACTTCAAATGTCTCCTCAGACGATGCCTCATCATAGAATGCATGCCCAAATTGCTTTTTGATTCGTTCAGCTTCTTCAGTGGAAGTTCTAAGTCCTATAGACAAATCTTTTGTAATGTTCTCTCCGCCCAATGGGATACTGTGAGTAGAATAGAGATGCCCGTTTTCAAATACGGATATCGTAGTAGAGCCGCCGCCAATATCGACAAGAGCTACCCCTAGATTTTTTTCATCTTTCGATAACGCCGCTGAACCCGATGCGAGTGGCTGCAAGCAAATATCCATAATTTCAATACCAGCCCGCTCTACACATCGGAGCCAGTTATGTAGAATCGTTTTAGAACCAGTGATTAACGATCCATCCACTTCTAGCCGTACACCTAGCATTTTTTTCGGATCTGTGATCTCATCTCTTCCGTCGACGATAAATTGTCTCGGAATTACGTCTACTACGAGATGTTCTTGCGGAATAGATACTACCTGTGCAGCATCCAAGACACGTCTCACATCTTCAGCATGTATTTCTTTATTTTCACTAGACACTGCGACAACGCCGCTCGTATTCTGAATATGAATGTGGTTTCCGTTAATTCCGACTATCGCTTTTTGTAAAGGAAAACCTACCATTCTCTCAGCCTGTTCAAATGCTTGTCTAATAGAATGAACTGTTTCATCTATATCAACAATCGATCCTTTTTTTAACCCCTCTGAAGGGACATTTCCAACACCTATAATGTTAAGCGAATCATCCGCCATTTCTCCGACGATGACTTTTATATTGGATGTACCGATGTCAAGGCTGACGTAAATTTCATTGTTGTTCATTCTATGGCACCTCCTCACATATCAATACTTTCTATTCTATTATTTGCTGAACAACAATACAATGAATGTGTTTTTACAAGTGTGTAACAAAACTTAAAAAATCAACATTTTTTATTAGGATTACTGAAAATATTCGTTACATCATATGTATATCCTTTTTTATGACTCACTTTTTTTCTTTTTTTCTCTAGAAATTGTCCATTTTGTTAGTAGAATTCTTCGAATAACGGCGATATTTTGAAACAATCTAACACCGAATGCAAACATTCCGACTAAATACAAGTCTACACCAAGATGGACGCCCAGAAAAGCTAAACTTATTGCGAGTATAATATTAAAGAAGAAACCTGATACAAACACTAGTTCATCGTATGCTCCTTGCAGATGTGCTCTGATTCCACCAATCAATGTATCAAGCGCAGCAAGTACGGCGAGGGAAAGATAGTTAGAATACTCATTCGGTATCGTAAAATTCGTTAAGAAACCGATCGCAACTCCTATGATTAAACCAAGTACAGGAAGCCACATTAAGATTTTCCCTCCTTTACATCGTCAAGAGGCTTCAATTCATTTAATTGAATTGTACCGTCAAATGCTTTTAAATGAATTTTTTTCTTCGGCGGTCTAATACTCAAACTGAAATTTTCCTGAGCAAACAAATCACCAATATCTGATACATTTAAACGGCTGTATAATTTATCGGCCTGCTCGCTGACCATCTTAATCGTGACTGTATCACCATCTATGCTGTAACCATCCATTTTCGTCGTACCATTAATATCTCGAATAACACTGGTGTTAATCACCCGGTGTTCATTAATGGAAATATGTTTTGCCCCAAACATATTGGCTTCGTTGATTAATTTTTTTAGAAGATCAGGTGGTATATTTTTGACTTCTTCTCCGGTAAGTTCCTTAGAAAAAAGCTGAGTAATTTCTATTTCAACTCCTTCACCCGTTACCTCTGTAAAACCAGCCTTTTCTTTCAAATCCTTCAACGTTTTTGTTAATTGTGCTTCTTTTGATTGATCTTCTTGGTTGCCATACTTTTTTAGCATTTCATCATATTTATCAATTTCTTTCAATAAATCCAGTTCTTTACTTTTAGATGCAGATAAATCCTCTCTTAATTCCCAAACGTCTCGAGTATCGCGAACTTTAGGCTTTTGTAGAGAGTTAAACTGGATGGAGACCATGATGCCAAATATGACCATCAGGACTGTCAAACTAAGTAATGGCTTCTTTTTCCTCAACACCACTCACCTTTTCACATTTAATCTTTGTTTCTTAGAAGAGGATTCATACGAATATCCTTCTTTTCAATCGTCATGGAAATATGATCACTTGTCAGCTGATCAACCACCCCGCCTGCAATGTTTAATGCAGGAATTAAAACAGCTGGATCTCCAATAGCAGAAATGACAAATGGTGCTGGATGTTGAACACCATCAACCGTGACGACTGGACCGTTACAATGTATGTATGATTGGTGTGTGATTCTTTGTCCGTTTATAGCTACAGCAGATGCCCCTGATATAAATAGTTCGTTTATCACATGGAAAATGTGGCTCTCATGCACAATGTAATTATTGACATTTTGTCCACTCGGGATATAAGATGCATCTTCAAGAGATACTTTTACCCCTTTCCCTTTTACACCTATTTCTCCTGTAAACATTCTGTATTTCTCAACATCTTCCAAAACATTAAAATACTTCTCTTTTTCATTTTTCAAACCAAACTCTGTTTCTTGGACCTTTGATTGAAGACGATAAAGTTCTTTTTCAAGTTTTTGATTCGCCTTTTCTTGCTTTGTTAGCTGACTTTTCAAAGAATATTCTTTTTTCCATTGTTCTGTTCGATTGACATCTGCTCGATGCTGCTTCGTATATTGGTATGAAAAAGAAATCAGAAATCCAAGAACAAGCATTACAATTGAGAATATGACGGTTTTGCCTCTCAACGTTCATCTTCCTTTTTCTTAGATTTAAAAGCTTCAAAATACGTAGCTACTTCCATATGAATCGTACCTTTCTCAGAGGACGAAAGCTCTTTGACAATGGCAGGGTACGTCGTCATTTTATCTGCGAATGTTTTAATTGATGCAATAACGGTGTTTCCATCATTCATATAAAATTTAACGAGCCACTGATTGGAGCTAGTCGGTACGTAATATACTTCTGAGATTAGTTCCTGAATAGAAGCCGGCAGTTGATTCAGAGCTTTCACTGTTTGCTTCAATTTCTCTTTATTGTCCCAATCGACAAAAATAGGTCCTGCGTGACTTGGCGTTACTTCATCTGGCAAAGCCGTCCCGTTTTCAAGAAGTTCATAATAAAAATGTCCCTTTTGCAGATACGCAATATTTGCATACTCTTTGACAGCAATACTGACCTTATTAGGGAAATGTTTTTTGATACTGACACTTTTAATCAATTTATTTTGCTTTATATGGGCTGCTGTCATATCTTTATTTAAATTCCAAAACTCTGTCTCGCCTTCTTTAATTTGCGAAAGTTTAACGAGCTGTTTTGTTGGTACATGTTCATTACCGGTAATGGTTAAAGAAGAAATTTTACTGATTGGTGTTTGCAAATAGACAATAATTAAAACCATGATAAAAAACAGCAGAATAAAAGAGATTAATCTCCGATTCGCTTTCTGCTTCCTTTGTTCTTTAATTTTAGGGATTCGCTCTTCTATATTGACGATCTTTTCATTTTCATGATCAGGCCGCATATATACTCTTCACCTCATTCAAAGCTGCTTGTCCGCACCTTTGGATCATTCTTTATCTCATATTGATTAGAAAACAAACGGCATGAAAAAATGCCGTTTGTTTTCCTGTGATACCATCATTCATAAGTAGTAGCCTTTAATTTGCTTCACCAATAATTTCTACTTCTGTATGCATCTCTACATTGTAGTCATCTTTGATTTTCTTTTGAATGTACTGAATTAAGTCGAGCACATCTTGAGCCTTCGCCCCACCAGCATTGACAATAAAGTTTCCGTGCATATCAGAAATTCTAGCGCCGCCAATCTGATATCCTTTTAAATTCGCCTTTTCTACAAGCTGTCCTGCATATTCAGGTAATGGATTTCGGAAAATACTGCCGGCGCATGGTTTATTATACGGTTGTGTTTCCTTGCGATAATCTTTATTTTGCTGCATTTTCTTTGTGATTTTCTCACGTTCGTCCTGTTTAAGCTTGAACACTGCTTCGAGAACAATTCCAGGGCGTTCCTTTTGAAGCACAGAAGTTCGATAGCTAAAATTCATTTGCTCATTAGTTAACCACTCGATCGTTCCATCTTCAAATAAGACTCTCACTTTCACAAGAATCTTGCTAATGTCAGATCCATGTGCCCCTGCGTTCATATAAACAGCGCCACCAATAGATCCTGGAATACCAGCTGCGAATTCCAATCCTGACAGCCCCTGCTTACTAAGAGACGTCGCGAGTCTTACAACTGAATAGCCTCCACCAACTGTAATCTCTTCATCATTGACAGTTAAGTGATCAAGCCCAGCGCCCAGCTTTAAAACGACCCCGCGAATTCCTTTATCAAGGACAAGTAAATTGGATCCTCTCCCAATGACCGTCCATTGAGTATCATGTTTTTTTACCTGATCCATAATTGTTTTGACAGCATCGATATCTTTAGGGATGACTAATAGATCGGCCGGTCCGCCTATTTTCATTGTCGTATGATTTGCAAGCGGTTCATTTTCAAGTACTTTACCAACTTGCGCTTCTAATAATTCATTCTTCAAGTTCTCCATATTACCCTCCGCCTTACCTCATATCATTCATCATGAAGTCGTAATTTCTTTTAACACATTATATAAACGTGTGGCCGCATCTGGTACTCCAAGTTCTTTTGTTAAACGGCTCATTTGATGTAGTTTCTCGTCATTACCAGCAATTTCATCAATTGCATGAAGCAAGCGATCTCCAGAAAGCTCTGATTCTCTTAAAACGATCGCAGCATCATGTTTTTCAAGTGATCTTGCGTTAATTTCTTGATGATTTGCGGTCACGTATGGACTTGGAATGAAGATGGTCGGAATTCCAAGTGCCGTCACTTCAGCAATCGTTGTGGCTCCCGCTCTTGCAACAATGACATCAATTGATTTTAAATACTCCGGCATTTGATGCAAGAAAGGCTTTGTGATCATATTCGGTGCTTCACCTTTTTCTTTTAATTCGTTCAGCACTTTTTCATAATGAACCTCACCTGTAATATATAAAAGCTGATAGTTCTTTGCCTTTAATTCATCTTGCATGTCAATCACTGCTTGATTGATTGGAGATGCACCTCTGCTCCCGCCAAAAATGAGAACCGTTTTTTTCTTCTCATCCAGCCCGAACTCTTTAAGAGATTTTCCCTCTTTAATAGAGACGACTTCAGAGGCTCTTGGGTTTCCCGTAAAAACAACCTTTTCTGAAGGAAAGTGTTCCTTTGCTTCTTCAAAACAGATGGCTACTTTATTCACATACCGTGCCAGAAACTTATTTGTGATGCCTGGCAGGCTATTTTGTTCGTGAATGATCGTCGGGATTTTTAGCTTAGACGCAGCATAAACAACAGGACCACACACATAACCACCTGTTCCAATAACAGCATCCGGCTTAAATTCTTTTAAATAAGATTTACTTTTTTGGACGCCCTTTAGAAACCTCATCACTGTTTTTACATTATCAAAGGAAAGCTTTCTTTTAAAACCTGAAATTTCAATTGATTTAAAAGGGATATTTTCTCTTTCTACAATTTTCTTTTCAAGCCCATTCTCAGTGCCAATATATAAAAATTCCACATCAGGATGCAGTCTTTTCACTTCTTTAATAAAAGCTAGAGCAGGATAAATATGCCCGCCTGTTCCGCCTCCACTAATAACTATACGCATTATACCATTTCCCCTCAATTTTTTTCTGCTCTGAACAAAGTATAAACCCTGTTTTAAACAACAGGGCTCCGTCAAAACCTGTAAAGAAGAGTTAATCATCATGTTTTCGAAACAGAAACTGCCATTTTCACTCTTCAAATCATTTTTTCATACTTTTGCAAAATAAAAGTCTATATGGTTTCATGAACTATCGGCACATTAATATCTAGCATACCTGCTTACATTCAAAAGTACGCCAATTGCCATCAGCATTAATGTCAGTGATGAACCGCCATAACTTATGAATGGGAGTGTGATGCCCGTCACAGGGATGAGACCAGTGACAACTGCGATATTAATCATTACTTGAATGGCAACCATTGAGATGATGCCCACTGCCAAGAAACTTCCATATAAATCTGGTGCACCGAGGGCTATTCTAATGCCTCTCCACAATAGAACACTAAAGAGCAGCAAAATGAGTGATCCACCTATAAATCCAAGTTCTTCAGACAAAATAGCAAAGATAAAGTCTGTTTGAGGCTCAGGCAAATAGAAGAATTTTTGTCTACTCTGACCTAGCCCCATTCCAAACAGACCGCCTGGACCGACAGCATATAAGGATTGAATAATTTGAAACCCGCTGCCAAGTGGATCCTCCCAAGGATTTAAATAAGATGTAATTCGTTTTATTCGATAGGGTGCTGATAAGACAAGTGCGGCAAATCCGCTAAGCCCTAAAAGACCGAGAAAGATAAAGTGAGCGATTCTCGCACCTGAAACAAATATCATAATAATACAGGTTCCAACCATAACCGTTCCTGTACCTAGGTCCGGCTGCAGCATAATGATGGCAAATGCAGAAAACACAATGCCTAGTGCTGGGGCGAAACCTTTACGAAAGGATGTGATATTCTTTTGCTTTTCAGATAAGAATTTTGCAAGAAACGCAATCATCGCAAGCTTCATAAATTCAGATGGCTGAATACTAAACGCACCGACACCAATCCAGCTTCTTGAACCATTTCTCTCCATACCGATACCAGGAATCAAGACAAGCACGAGTAGGAGAAAACACACTGCAATCAGTATCTTTGACCAAGTCCGCCACGTCCAATAATCGACCCGCATAATGAAAAACATTGCGATAACTCCGATTCCGGCAAACAAAAGCTGTCTTTTTGCAAAATAAAACGAATCATCAAATTTATACGATGCCCACACAGCACTTGCGCTGTACACCATAATTAAACCAATCGTCAATAAAAGTAACGTAATGACAACAAGCAAAAAATCCGGAGAAGTTTTCTTATTCGTCAAGAGACCGACACCCCAAGCATAATTTCATTTGGGCTGTCAGTCATATGAGAGACAAGCCCTTATTTAAGCATATGCACGGCGTTTACAAACATGTCTCCTCGCTCTTCAAATGTTTTATGCTGATCCCAACTTGCACAAGCTGGAGACAATAAAATCACGTCTTCTTCTTCAGATATGCTAAACGCCGCAGGTACTGCTTGTTCAACATTATCGACATGTTTTACGTGATGTATTCCCAGCTCTTCACCAAGCTTCACAAACTTAGGCGCAGTCTCACCAAATGTAATTATTCCTTTTACATTCTTCATAAAAGGTTTTAATTCATCAAATTCATTGCCACGATCCAGTCCACCTGCTAGTAAAATGGTCGGCTGCTTGAAGGCAGACAAAGCTTTACTTGTTGCCAGTATATTGGTCGCTTTACTGTCATTATAAAATTTTCTATTTTGAATCGTCTCCACAAATTGCAAACGATGCTTCACTCCACTAAATGTAGTAAGAACTTGCGCAATCGCTTCGTTTGAGCAGCCTGCATTTTTTACAACACAAATAGCTGCTAGAATATTTTCTTGGTTATGCTCACCAGGAAGAACAACATCCTTGAGGTCAATGACATGTTCATTCATATAGTAGATGGCACCATCTTTAATAAACGCTCCATGTGCTACCGGCTCTTTAACTGAGAAAAACACTTTTTGCGCTTTCGAATCTTCTGCTAGTTTGACAACAGATGGATCATCTAGGTTAACCACAGCTATGTCATCTTCTTGTTGATGTGCATACACTTTCTGTTTTGCTTTTTCGTATTCTTCACGCGTGTGATGATAGTCTAAATGTGCGTCAAAAATATTTAAAATTAAGCTGATTTTAGGTCTGAATTCAACGGTTCCCATTAACTGAAATGAAGAGAGCTCAGTTACGATCCATTCATCGCCCGCTGCACGCGCGGCAACTTCACTTGCGACCGTTCCGATATTACCTGCTACCAATGTTTTTTGGCTGTCTTTTTTCAACATTTCATAAATCAAAGTGGTCGTGGTCGTTTTTCCATTTGATCCGGTAATCCCAATAAAAGGGGATGAGGTCAAATGATACGCCAATTCTATTTCAGTCCAAACTGGAATTTTTCGGCGAAGCGCCTCTTGAACCATCACATTCTCATAAGGAATTCCAGGGTTCTTAATTAAAATCGTAATTTCTTTATCGTCGAACATACGAAGAGGATGACTGCCACAAATGACATCAATCCCCTTTTCAGAAAGTAACTGAGCAGGCTCGTTTTCTTCAAAAGCTTTTTGGTCATTGACCGTCACGTTTATTCCGTGCTCGTGAAGAATTGAGGCTGCCGCATATCCGCTTTTTGCAAGGCCTAGTACTAGTACATGTTCGTCTTTTAACATTTGCATCCTATTCAATTATAACCACACCTCGATGTAAATTCCTAAAACAGCAAGCAATAAACCAGCTGTCCAGAAGGTGACAACTACTCTCCACTCAGACCAGCCAACTAACTCATAGTGATGGTGAAGCGGGCTCATCTTAAAGATTCTTTTTCCAGTTGTTTTGAAGGAGATGACTTGAAGGATAACGGATAACGTTTCAACAACAAATACTCCTCCAATAATGACGAGTAAAATCTCAAGTTTCGTTAAAATGGCAATGGCCACTATGGCACCGCCTAAAGCAAGCGATCCCGTATCACCCATAAATACTTTTGCAGGATGCGCATTAAAGACAAGGAACCCAAGGACAGCGCCTGCTACTGCTACCGAAAAGATCGCCACATCATACTGAGATTGATTCCAAGCCAATATAGCAAAAGCTCCGAATGCAATAGCAGCTGTTCCAGATAATAAACCATCAAGTCCATCCGTAAGGTTTACCGCATTAGAACCACCGACAAGCATGAAAACGACGAGGATAAAGTATGCCCATCCTAAGTCAAAGCTGACATCTGTTCCTGGAATGCGAATAGTCGTTGCAAACTCATAATAATGGAAGACTGCATAGAAAATCACAGCAATCACAATTTGCCCGATCAGTTTTTGTTTCGATGTTAAGCCAAGATTTCGCTTCATCGCTACTTTAATATAATCATCTAAAAATCCTAATAATCCGTAGCCAAGGGTGACAAATAACAATAAAAACATTTCTGGACTAATCTCAGAGAATTTGTTAATCATTACGATCGTTGTAATTGTAATAGAAAAGATAATCATAATTCCGCCCATTGTTGGGGTACCAGATTTCTTTTGGTGAGACTGAGGTCCTTCTTCTCTAATACTTTGACCAAATTTAAGTCTTCTTAAAAACGGAATAAAAATCGGGGATAAAAGAACACTGATTAAAAATCCCATTATGATTGTAAACAATATCACCTGTTCAAGCATTGTTCTTTACTCCTTCCGAATTTCCAAAGCCGTTTTCCATTAGAAAATAGCATTCATTATTATGATATTCATTCGTGTCTTTCGTATGTTGTTTTTGTACAAAATGCTTCATTTCATTACACTCTTTTCATCATTTTTAAGATTTGTTTAGATCTAAAATAGCGTCCGCTGCCACCTTGGCATCATCAAAGTCATAGACTTGATCACCAATGATTTGGTACGTCTCATGGCCTTTTCCAGCTATTAAGACTGTATCGCCCTTTTTTGCATTAGCAATGGCAAAAAAGATGGCCTGTTTCCGGTTCACAAAGCTGTGATAATAGGCGTTTGGCACGCCATTTTCCATGTCTTTCAAAATGGCTGATGGATCTTCACTTCTTGGATTATCTGATGTGAAAACAGGCTCATCTGCATATTTCACAGCGATTTGGGCCATCTGAGGGCGCTTGGTTTTATCACGGTCGCCCCCGCAGCCAACTACACAGAAAATTCTACCTTCTGTTAATTCTCTACACGTAGTCAGTACATTTTCTAAACTGTCAGGTGTGTGCGCATAATCAACGATGACTGGGAAGTCTTGATCAAAATTCACAAGTTCGAATCTTCCTTTGACTCCCTCAAGTTCTTCAATGGCACTAACGATCGTTTCAAACGTTAAGCCTGATACAATTCCTACTGATACAGCTGCTAGAATGTTATACACATTGAATTTCCCAATAAGGGCAACCGTCACATTTTTTGTGCCGATTGGGGTGATCAAATCAAATTGTGTTCCCTTTGGTTTAATTTGAATGTTCTTTGCCATTACATCTGATTCTTGCTCTAAGCCATACGTCATAATTTCAGCAGCTGTGACTTTTTCAAAATAACTAGACGCTTCATCATCTGCATTTAAAATGGCATGCTTCGGCTTATCGTGCTGAAAGGCACTTCCGAGCTGGGAAAAGAGCAAGCTTTTTGCATGTTTATATTCTTCCATTGTGTTGTGGTAGTCCAGATGATCTTGGGTAAGATTTGTAAAGACGGCAATATCATAATCACATCCATGAACACGCCCAAGATGCAAAGCATGTGATGACACTTCCATAATGGCCGTATCTACATCTTGATCAAGCATCTGCTTAAAGGTCTTCTGAAGGGTGACACTCTCAGGTGTTGTGTTTTTCACTTCGAGAATTTCATCGTTTACCTTCATATACATCGTACCGATTAAACCTGTTTTTTTATCGGCTTTTCTCATGATTTGCTCAATCATGTGTGTTGTGGACGTTTTCCCGTTCGTTCCTGTAATACCAATTAGATTGAGTTTATGAGTTGGCTGTTCGTAAAAAGCATCTGCCATTCTTGCAAGTGCTCTTTGAGAGTGTTTTACAATAATGACTGGTACATCTGTTATGTGAAGTGGGTGTTCTGCTACAATCGCTGCAGCCCCGCTTTTCACAGCTTTTTCAGCGTAATCATGTCCATCTACTGTATAGCCTTTTATACAGACAAAAAGACTCCCTTTTTTCACTTCTCTTGAATCCATTTCAATGGAAGTAATCTCCGGATTTTCGTTTATCAGTTCACTGTTTTCACTTTTAAAGTATGTAAGGAGTTCTTGTAATTTCATTTCATATCAAACCTCTCAAATTCGTTCACGTGCATGTCTTTTGAAAAAAACACACAGTCTATATTTTATCGTAAAAAAAAGGATACATCCAGCGTATTCCTTAAGTTTCTCTTGGAAAAAACACACTTTATGCTCTTTTTTTAAAGCGACCCTTCACTTTCAACAAAAAGAGGCAGCCGAATGAGTGCGGCTACCCTCTGTTCATTCTTTATTATTCATCATTTAAGTATAATCGGATCGTGGAACCTTCTTTGACCTTTGTGCCGGCAGCAGGCGATTGCTTCACCACTTTACTGCCAGTTCCTGAAGCATCAATCTTTAAATTAATCAGGAGTGATTCAAGGTCAGAAACAGATCCTCCTACAAGATTCGGTACCTCAATGGTTTTTGTGTCCAGCCATTGGTACTTCTTTTCAATTTGTCCTTTTCTTTTTTTCACGCCCATTTCAGGCAGACTGTCTCGCATAATATGGCCCACAATAGGTGCTGCTACTGTCCCACCAAATTGAATCGTGCCTTTTGGGTTATCTACTGCTACATATACAACAATGCTTGGATCATCCGCAGGTGCAAACCCGATAAATGACACAATGTGGTTATTTTCCATGTACTTTCCGTCTTTTACTTTCTGTGCTGTTCCTGTTTTTCCGCCCACCCGATATCCTTCAACGAATGCATTCCGGCCAGTTCCTTGAGCGACTACACTTTCAAGGGCATACCTGATTTCTTTAGACGTCTCCGCTGAAATGACTTTCTTCTTGGCAATTGGTGATTGCTTTTTCACCACCTCTTTTGTAATTGGATCGATCCATTCTTTTGCAATATACGGCGTGTACAGCGTTCCTCCATTTACTGCGGCTGCCACTGCAGCTACTTGTTGAATCGGCGTAACAGATACACCTTGACCAAAGGCTGTTGTTGCCTGTTCTACAGGACCAACACGATCAAGCGGGAACAAAATTCCTCTACCTTCTCCTTGAAGGTCGATGCCTGTCTTTTGACCAAAGCCGAAATTTTTAATATAAGAAAATAATTTATCTTTTCCAAGACGGTCGCCTAGCTCGACGAATCCTGGGTTACAAGAGTTTTGTACCACTTCTAGAAACGACTGTGATCCATGTCCTCCCTTTTTCCAGCATCTGAGCCTTGCGCCATCCACTGTCACAGATCCGCTGTCAAAGAATTGATCACGTTTTAAATTTACTTTATTTTCTTCTAGGGCAGCTGCCAGTGTAATGATTTTAAACGTCGATCCTGGCTCATATGTGCTCCACACCGGTAAGTTTCGGTTAAATACTTTTGAATCAACTGATTGATAGTCAGCCGGATCAAAGTCAGGTCTGCTCGACATTCCCAGCACCTCACCATTTTTCGGATTCATGGCAATGGCAATCATGCCATCTGGGTTATATTTTGCCTGGGCATTGTCTAGTTCTCGTTCGATGATGGTTTGCACTTTTGAATCAACTGTTAATTTCATATCAAGCCCATCTTTAGGCGGTGTATAATCATCTGCTTCATCTGGCATTTTCTGCCCTTTTGCATCAGAATAAAATTTCACAGAGCCTTTTTCACCTTTTAGGTCATCATCATAGTACGCTTCTAGTCCAAGTAAGCCTTGATTATCAATTCCAGCAAAACCTAATACATGAGATAAGAAACTTCCAAACGGGTAATGTCTGATGCTGTCTTCTGCTACATAGACTCCATCTAAATCGAGCTCTCTGACTTCTTTTGCTTTTTCATGAGATACTTTTCTCCCCTCTGGAGAAATCCGCTCTATAGACGTTTTCTTGGTGACATGCTTGTACGCTTTCTCCTCAGACATATTCAGTACTGCAGCTAATTTTTTGCTTGTTTCTGCTGGGTCTTTCACTTGCCGCGGCACGACTAAAATAGAGGGAGCACTTTTGTTCGTCGCAAGCTCCACCCCATTTCGGTCCAAAATATCTCCTCGTTCTGGTTCAAATGGAAGGTTACGGCTCCATGAATCTTTCGCTAAACTAGTCAGCTTCTCGCCCATAATAAACTGCACATATCCTAATCTAGTATCTATGATGAAAAAAATGATCACCCCAAACAGCAGCACGAAAAGCAATCGTTTTCTCACTGTTACACTTGACACTCGCACGCCCGGTTCACTCCTTACATATGGCTTGTTTTCATCATATGCAGGCTCGTCTTTTTATAGAACGATCTCGTCCATCGCTCAAGCAAAAGAAAAAAACCTAGCAAATGATTTGCTAGGTTTTTAAGTTAATTTGGACTTTTGAAGGTCACTGTGACGACTTTATCTGAAATCTCTGCTCCACTTTTCACGCTTTGTTTGACAGCATATCCCTGTCCATTTGTTTCAATATGCACACCTGAAATAGACGCATATTGAAGAACTTCCCTTCTGGACCAGCCTGTCATATCAGGCATTTTAATGGTTTTCCCTGCTGTTTTCAAAAAGACTTTCTGGCTTTCAGAGAATTCAGAGCCCGCATTTGGCCATTGGCGTTTAATGGATAAACCGTCACCAATAACAACAGGTGATAACTTTTTGTTTTTTGCTTCTGTTTCTGCCTGTTTCACTTCTAAATCTAGGAATGACGGCATTGTTTCTTGTTTTATTTTCTGTTTGCCAGATTTTTTATCGTCTGTTTTTGTTGGTGCGATATTTAAATAGAGCAAACTATTTTTCATCACAGGGTTAAAGATTTCTGAAACAGGGGCAGAGCCTGTTTGTGTTTCAGATAGCTGAGGCTGTTGGACAGCCACATAAACGAGCAGCTTCGGATCATCTTTTGGTGCCATTCCCATAAATGAAAAGACGTAATCGTTTCTCCCTTGAAGGTAGCCGCCAGCACCGCCAATTTGTCCTGTACCCGTTTTCCCAGCGACATCAAAACCTTTGATTTGGTATGGCTGTCCAGTGCCAATTTTTGAGGAAACGACCTCACCTAAAATGTCACGGACTTGCTTCGCTGTATCAGAAGAAATTGGTTTTCCTGCTACTGTTGGTTCGTGCTGTAAAATTGTTTTGTTTGTGTTCGGGTCTGTAATATGATCGATTACATATGGCTTCATCATCGTTCCACCGTTTGCAATGGCTGTCGCCGCTTCAATTTGCTGAATTGGGGTAATCGCGGACGCCTGACCATAAGCAGTCGATGCTTTGTCATATTCGTATCTGAAATTGATTTTACTAGACGCTTCGTTCGGCAAGTCTATGCCTGTTTTGTCATAGAAATGGAATTTTTGCAAGTATTGTTCATAGCGTGTGAAACCTAATTTTTCTTTTGCCAATTTCGCAAAAGCTACGTTTGAAGAACGTAGAACACCTTCATGAAAATCAATTTTTCCCCAGCCATTTCCGTTGTTATGGTCTCTTACAAGACCGCCGCCTACTTTATAAGTACCAGACTGATACTTGTCACTGCCTTGGTACACTCCTTCTTGGATAGCAGCAGCAAGTGTGAAAATTTTCATCGTTGAACCTGGTTCAAATGCGTAAGAAATGACATCGTTGTTATAATTCGTAATGTCGAGTTCATTTAAATTAAAGCTTGGCCGCTGTCCCATTGCAAGAACTCTTCCAGTTTTCGGATCAACGACTGTCGCAATGATTTTCTTCGGCTTATATTTTTTAGCGACCTGCGTCATACTTTCTTCAAGAAATGCTTGAATTTTTTGGTCGATGGTCAGTGTGACGTTTTTCCCGTCTTTCGGGGCAACGATGTCTTCTTTACTATTCGGAAGTGCCCATCCGCTTCTGTCGCTGTTATACGTTACATAGCCATCTTTTTCTTTTAAATATTTATTCAGAGCCTTTTCTAGACCCATTGCGCCTGACATGTCCTTGGTGGCTTCATCTAATCTAGCATAACCGATTAAGTTCGAAGCGAACATGCCGTTTGGATAATACCTCTTTGTATCTTTTTCAAAGGCGATCCCAGGAAGTTTTAGCTTTTCAATTTTTTCCTTAGTTGAAAAACTAATATCCTTTCCGGCTTTACCAAACTCGACTTGGAACGCATCTTTTGTATTCAGACGCTTTAAAATTTCACTCTCACTCATATCAATGACTTTTGACAGCTCTTTTGCTGTCTTTTCTTTGTCAACGACATGCATCGGATGCTTTGGATCGACCGTCATTTTCTTGCTCATGATCGCAATCAGTTTATACACAGATGTATCTTCTGCAATCACATTTCCGTTTCTGTCTAAAATGGACCCTCTTTTGGCTTCAAGTGTTTTTTTCGATTGATATTGTTCATTGGCTTTTGCAGCTAACACTTGTCCATCGACGGTTCCCGTAATCTGAATATAAATAAAACGTGCAAGGATGATAAAGAAAAACAGGGCGAAGCAAATACTCGCAATTGCCGCGCCTCTGTTCATCATTTTATTCTTTTTAGGCATCGCCATGTTAATCGACCTTCTTAACATCTTTCGACATGCTTAAGCCTGCTTTTTTAGCGGCTTCAATGATTCTCTCTGGTTCACTTAGTAAATCTTTTTGCTTTTGCAGTTCAGTGATCTTTTTCGATTCTAAAGACACTTGCTGTTCTAGTTTCTGCACTTCGATATTTGCGTGATAAACAGCAAAGGCTTTCGAAATGATGAGGATCGAGCTGCACATGAGAGCCATGACAAACATGACAAGTAAGATTTTTTCACCAAGTGTAATAGAACCTCTTCTTCTAATCACAACCGATTGACCTTGTTGCTCGGTTTGATGTTGCTTTACTTCTCTTTGGTAAGCCAAATTACTCATAAGAAACCTCCTTTTTATCATCATCTATGGTGTCGTTTACTTTTTTTCTGCAATTCGGAGCTTCGCTGAACGGGCACGGTTGTTATATTCCAGCTCTTGTTCTGATGCAACGATTGGTTTTCTCGTGATCAGCTTCAGTTTTGGTTCAAGTCCTTCTGGAATCACTGGCAGTCCGTGCGGAAGTTCTGGAAGAGAAGACATTTCTTTAAATGTACTTTTACAAATCCGATCTTCAAGTGAATGGAATGTAATGACAGAAATTCTCCCCTTCGGATTGAGTAACTCTATTGCTTGTTCTAGTGCTTCTTCAAATACTTTCAATTCATCATTTACGGCAATTCGGATCGCTTGAAATACTCTTTTCGCTGGATGTCCGCCTTTTCGTCTTGCAGGTGCGGGAATTCCTTCTTTAATAATGTCGACAAGCTCTCCTGTTGTTTCAATTGGCGCTTTTTTTCTGGCTTCTTCAATTTTGCGTGCGATTTGCTTGCTGAACTTTTCTTCCCCATATTTGTAGAAAATCCGAACTAGATCTTCAAATGGCCATTCATTCACCACTTGTTTTGCCGACAAAGCAGCGGTTTGATCCATTCGCATGTCAAGAGGTGCATCATGGTGATAACTAAAGCCTCTCTCTGGTGTGTCAAGCTGAGGTGATGAAACCCCAAGGTCAAAAATCACACCGTCTACGCTTGTAATTCCTTGTTCATTCAGACGTTCTTTTAAATATCGGAAGTTGCTTTTTATGAAAAGAATGTTCGCTTTAACATGTGCGAGCTTCTCTCGTGCATGATCCAGTGCAGCATCGTCTTGGTCAAACCCAATTAATGTACCTTTTTCTGATAATTGAGATAGTAAATATGAGCTATGACCTGCGCCGCCTAGCGTGCAGTCCACATATGTACCGTCTTCTTTGACGTTTAAACCGTCAACTGTTTCTTTTAATAATACTGTCTCATGTTGAAACATGATGATATGGTCCCACCTTTTTCAAATAGAAATGAATGTGTAGAAAGCTTGCTGCACAAGGGATTATTATATATCAAATCCAATCATGTTTTCAGCAATTTCAGCAAAAGAATCTTCTTGCTCTTCTGTATATTGTTCCCAGATCGACTTACTCCACAACTCAATTCGATTTGAAACGCCGATGACCACACATTCTTTTTCGAGTTTTGCATATTGGAGTAGGTTGGATGCGATGTTAATGCGCCCCTGCTTGTCCAGATCACATTCAACTGCGCCGGAGAAGAAGAACCGGGTAAACGCACGTGCATCTTTTTTCGTTAGCGGCAGTGCTTTGAGTTTCTCTTCAATTAGTTTCCACTCACTCATAGGGTAGCCAAATAAACATTGATCAAGCCCTCTCGTCAGCACAAACTGTTCTCCGAGACCGTCTCTAAATTTAGCAGGGATGATCATGCGCCCTTTTGTATCAATCGTATGTTGGTATTCACCCATGAACATGATCATCAGAGCCCCACTTTCTCACCTATACTCTCCACTATCCACCACTTCTCTCCACAAAACTTATTTTACACTGTTTCTACATAAAAAAAAACCCTGAACTAGTCAGGGTTCATTAAAACTTTATTTCAAAGTTTGACAATTTGTTGCTTGTTTTGAAATGAAAATGGCAGATTTTTGAACGTTTTGAAGAATTCTAGACCATATTTGTTTAAAAAGTACATGATATTCCAAATTCTTTCTTGTGGTGCTTCGAGTGGTTTTAAACTATTTTCAATCCGTTCAAAATCTCGAAGGATGTATCCTTCCTTCTCTTCCACACGCTTTGCAACCTTTTGATAAACAAATTGAAGCTGGTCTTCTATAAATTTGGAATTTTTATCTAATAGCTGTTCAAAGCTTGGTTCGATCTCTAGCGCTTCTTGTCTCATGGCCTCGTGAACATTCGCTAATTCACGTTTAGCATGTTGAACCGATTGAACGAAGCTGTCTGGAAGACTGTGCTGAAAGTGCGCATCCTTCTTTTCTTTCACGCCTTTTGTCAGCACTTCTTCAACCGACAATTCTCTTATCGGCAGCTTCTTATCAATATGCCTTTCAAGAATGGTGACGTGCAATCTTGGAAGAACGGGTGCCATTTTGACATCGAAGTACTCGAAGATGCCTTTCAGCTCACCCCAATAGTTCACTTCACCGTGTCCAGCCATAAAAGCAAGCGTTGGAAGAAGGGTTTCCTGCATCAATGGACGGGTCACCACATTATTGCTAAACCGCTCTGGGTGCTCCTCGACTTCCTGCAAAAGCTCATCTTTTGTCCAAGTAAGCCCCACTTCAGATATAGAAAATTGGCCATTCTCTTGTTCAATGAGGAAACGCTCATCATCATATTCGTAAAACAAGTTGGCTTGATGGTCACCAGCTTCAATAATCGGCTGATACCCCGCTTGTTCCATGGCAGCCTGCGTGTTATTTAAGTGAGCCACGATCGCATCACTCGACTCCACAATTTGCTTGAATAACGTACGTTCAAGTGGCTTCACGCCGAAGTCTCCTGAATTCAATAACAGCAGTCCATCTTCTTCAAATAGATCGCAAACAATCCACTCAAAGAAATCAGTAAACGTTTCTGATTTGCGTAAACATCGAAGAAGCTGATCAAACAAGTCATTTGTGTAAGCAGATTCCTCATAGGTTGAAAATACATCACGAAGCCATCTCTCTGTTTTCTCTTGGTGGAGAGGTGTTCTTTTCGCAGCTGTTTTTTTCACATGATGTAATGGAAGCTTTTGTTTGACTGGGCCTTTTTCGCCAGACGTGTACACAAAGTTAATTTCGTCTACGTCGTGATCTTCACCCGCTACCCAAAAGACCGGAATAACAGGAACGCCAAGCTCTGATTCTTTTTCTTTGGCAAACTGAATAATGGAAATGATTTTATGTATGGTATAAAGCGGACCTGTCAGTAGGCCTGCCTGCTGTCCTCCAACCACCATGACGCTCCGTTCATCACGGATCTTCTCAATATTCTCACGCATCGCAGCCGAATCAAATTTTGCATGATATGCGCTCATATAATCCGCTAAAGCCTCGCGCGGGAAGCTCCTTTCCATGAGATCGTCGTATCTCTTTTTCCATGTGTGCTCAGAATGTATATCATAATCAAAAAAAGCAGTCATCTCTTTTTTTTCTTCTATATAATCACGTATGAATAAATTCTGACTTCGGATGGAAAGTTCAGTCAATTGCATGTTTAGAACTTCCTTTCTTCAATAAATAGTTAGTTTCCCGAAAAAAGTATAGCATGTAAATGAGCTCACTCAAAAGATTTTGTTTGCTTTTTTTCCAATACTTCCAAGCTTCTATTCAAGAAAGTGAGGAATGGCGGCGTCATCCCTTGACCTTGAGCTTTTTTTAAAAGGTAGCCAATGATTGCTTTTCTTTCAGTTTGGCGGCCTTTGACGATATCTTGCAGCATCGACGATTGATTGGCAGCCGTTTGATGACAAATTGATTTCACATGAGCCCATAGACGATCTTTCTCAAGCAACCCTAGAATGGAAACCGCTTCTTCAAATGCACATGTCATCATATGTTCATATGACGGGTTCGATACCAATTCCCCATTATTCACATGTAATAAAGCCGTCAACGGATTAATACACACATTGACGAGCAGTTTTTCCTCCAGTACTTTCTTCCATTCATCTGTATAAACCATTTGAAAATCGACCGTTGATAGTTCACTACCCATAGGTTCTTTTTCCTCATGCAGAAATGCTCCCCACTTGATGACACCAATTCCTGTATGGTTTACTGCGCGATCAGACACCTTCATTGCGCCATGCTCTACTACACCAATATATAACTGATGTGCCGTTTTCCAGTTCTTTAAATCGACGAGGTGGGCCATTCCGTTCTGCAAAAATAAGATCCGATGACGAGGCAGTCCCGATAATTCCCCTAGAACATCTTGCAGATGATGATACTTCACTGTCACAATCAGCAAATCAAATATTCCTTTGACCCCCGTATCGGCCCCAACAGCTGATTGAATGGTTTCCCCTCTTACCATTCGTTCGATGCCTAATGCTCGAATTTCTTCTGCCTGCTGTTTTCTTCTTGTAAAGACGGTGATGTCATGATGCTCTGATAAATAACTGGCACAAAGCAGACCAATCGCACCACCGCCAATGATTCCAATTTTCAATTGCCGCACTTCCTTTTTTCTGTTTACTTCATGTTATCAACCATTTTACCAGTTTAGTGCTACGATGCAAAAAGCAGATAACGCGCTATGATTGAATTTTTTTAATTAAAAAACTATAATAATAAGTGTAAAAACTTTTTAGGCGGATGGGATGAAAACGCCTTCAATGACATCACTGTCGACATTATGTGTGTAAGGGGGAAGATCACATGACACAAGTAAAACGTCTTCTGATTAACTACAAAACATTAGAGGAATTTAAACAATTTAAGGAATATGGCATACAAGAACTTTCCATGCTTGAAGACCTAGAAAGTAATATGATTGAAAATGACAGCAACTCTCCATTTTATGGGATTTACTTTGGAGATAAGCTTGTGGCACGTATGAGCCTCTATCAAGTAGATGGCTCGACGACGACGTATTTTGACCATAATCATGATTATCTAGAGCTGTGGAAGCTAGAAGTGTTGCCAGGATATCAACGTAAAGGATACGGCGAAGCACTTGTTGATTTCGCAAAATCTTTTGGCCTTCCAATCCGAACGAATCCACGCGTCAAATCCGCCGGTTTTTGGGATAAAATGGGCTTTGAAGCGGTGAAATATGATATGGAACGCGATAAAGGAGAAAACCCACTCATTTGGGAGCCTGCACATATTCAAAAGAACACAGGTGAGTCCGCTTAATCATTTTAATCATTAAGAAAACGCCCCTCTTTCCATCTATGAGGGGCGTTTTCTTATTTTGCGTAATCTTTTAAGCTGATATTCTGTTTGACTCTTTCAACAATACCAATAAGTGCCCGGTAATCTTCTTCTGTCATTTTTAATTGACGTTTCAGCTGTTCATTTTCTTCGGTGAGTGATTTTAATTGATGCTGTGCATCTTTAAGCTCCTCCCGTAAATAAGCTGGACCAGATGGTTCTTTCTCAAGCTGCTCTAGAAACCGAATTACTTCTCGAAGCGTCAGTTCAGTCTGATCAGAAGATGCCTTCTCTTCTATGGTGAACGCATGCTGCGGTAAACCCGAAGAATGGATACCAATTTTTTTACGCAGTTCTTTTCGCTGTTTTTTGGCAAGCTCAATGCCTGCCTGGTACTGCTTTCTGACGTAAGAATTCCACCTGAATCCACATGCTGCTGCTGTTCTTGACAATGCTTTTCCAACCTCTTCAAATGCTGAAAGCTGGGTACCCCCATCTCGGATATGCCTTAAAACAACTTCTGCTAAAAGTAAATCTTCATCTTGTGTCCATGCGTCCTGCCGTGTAATCGTCAACTCATCATCCCCCCTGAATCTGAATACCACATCATATGCGCTTACTAGAGTAGATAGACTATTTGCAGGAGAGAAACCTAAAAAATAGATCAATAAAAAAACGCAAGGGAAGATTCCCTCACGTTTTTTTATCAAGCATTAGTTGCTTTTTACGTCTTTGCCTTTGTATGTTCCGCAAGATTTGCAGACACGATGAGAAATTTTCATTTCACCGCATTCTGGGCAAGCTACCATACCAGGTACTTGTAGTTTGAAATGCGTACGACGCAATCTTTTTTTCATTTTAGAAGTTCTTCTAAAAGGTACAGCCATTATTCCCACCTCCTTAAAGAGTTAAGATTCATTATTTTCTTCTAAGAGCTTCTTCAAGCCTTCCAGACGAGGATCAATTCGGTTTTGATGTGCATCTTCCGAAATGACCGCCCAGTCATTCCCTTCCTGTGGTGCAGCACCTTTTACGTCAGCTTGGTCGCAAAAGATTTGCATGGGCACTTCAAGAAGAATTTCTTCCTTGACTATAGGCGTTAAGTCGATGATATCGTCTTCTACAACAGATACGTCTTCATCTTCTATATCGTCTGTCTTATGAAGTACAAATAGTTCTTTTGTTGAAATCGCAAATGGATAATTTACATCAACAAGCGTTCTTGAACAAGGCAATGTCATTTCACCTGTGATGGTTAAATCAAATGCGACTTGCTTTGATTCGATCACTCCAGTCCCTTTCACCTCTACTGGTGAAATGCGACGTATATCTGAATGAAGGCTAGTAAGTTCATTTAAGTCAACCGTCTCATGAAAATCGAAGCTGTTTTTAGCTTTTTGATGTAACTGATAAACTGTCCATTTCAATTGTATCACCTCTAAGAGCAACAAACATGATTATAGCTTTCATCATGCTATTTGTCAATATTTTTTCTTTACAGTCCTTCATGATGTCAAAGGGCTGTTTGACATCAGTTCTCGGAATGCCTACACTGAAAAAAATGGTCTTCATTTTTCCCTTATGCTACTGTAGCACAGACCATTTAACCATAGCAAGAAAGGCGGAACATCTATTGAAAGCAGTGGGAGTCGTTGTCGAGTACAATCCATTTCATTATGGACATGCCTATCATGTGAATCAGGCGAAAAAACAAACCTCCTCAGATGTTGCCATTGCCGTCATGAGCGGTTCTTTCCTCCAGCGCGGGGAGCCTGCCATCGTCTCAAAATGGGCACGTACAAAAATGGCACTGCAAAACGGCGTAGACATTGTGTGTGAGCTTCCATACATATATGCCGTACAAAAGGCAGAAACCTTCGCCAATGGGGCTGTGTCCATCCTCGATACATTAAAATGCCATTCTCTTTTTTTCGGCAGTGAGGATGGAGAGATCAACGCATTTGAGCGCACAGCACACGCTTGGCATGAAAAAAAGGCAGAGATTGATCTTTTAACAAAAGAAAAGGTGAAAGAAGGTCTTAGTTATCCCTCAGCAGCAGCAGGTGCGTTTCAAGATGCCATTCATTCTGAACACTTACTGGATTTGTCCAAACCAAATAACATTTTAGGCTTTCATTATGTTAAAGCCATCTTAGAGAGAGCTCCACACATGCAGCCTTTTACGTCTCAAAGAATTGCATCTGATTATCATGATGAAGAACTGCCTGACAACCAAAAAATCGCAAGCGCCACAAGTATCCGAAAAGCATTAAAAGAACAGAGCTCATTTCAAGCAGTCACGCCCTACCTCCCAGACGCTACTTTAAAGCAATTACACGACTATCATTCTTCATATGGTCTTTTACATACGCAAGAAGCCTATTTTCGCTTTCTGAAACACGTTTTTCATACAATGGATACGAGTGAACTAGAGGGCATCTATGAAATTGAAGAAGGCATTGAACACCGCATGCAAAAAGCCATGACACATGCATCTTCCTACGAGGAGTATCTATCACTTGTCAAAACAAAACGATATACGTGGACAAGGTTACAGCGGATGAATACGCATCTATTAATGAACGTGAAGAAAAAGACGATGCACGAGCTGCTTGAAGAGAAAAAAGCGCCCTATATTCGTTTACTTGGAATGACAAGGAAAGGACAACAGTACTTGTCTCTTGTAAAAAAAGAGTTGGATGTAACACTTGTGAGTAAACTGTCTTCCTTTTCACATCCCGCCCTTGATCTTGATATTCGCGCTTCAAGGGTGTTCAGCCTTCCCATCTCTGAACCCATGCAAACAGAGTTAACAAAAGCAGAGTTTAAAACATCACCGATTCGATATGATGAAGAGAGCGGACTCTTTTCATCTCGATAGAAAAAAGCAGCCTGATTTGCAGGCTGCTCTTTTTTATGATGCTTTCTCTTTTAATTTGTTTAAATAGTTTAGTGCGTCCTGCATGGTATCCACAGGAACGATTTTCATATCACTTTTAATATCTTTTGCTGTTTTGACTGCATTTTTGTAGTCAGAGTTTGGGTCACCTTTATCATTCGGTGCAAAGAAGATGTCTTTTCCTGCTTTGTCTGCTGCAACAACCTTTTGATCAATTCCGCCAATCGGTCCGACTGTACCATCTGCATCAATCGTTCCAGTTCCTGCGATCGCATAGCCATGTGTTTCATCTTCTTTTGTCAGCTGATTGTAAATTTCAAGTGACATCATTAAACCAGCCGATGGACCGCCGATGTTTTCAATATCCACTTTCACAGAAGGAGACACTTTCACATGACGGTCTGTAAATAGTGATACGCCAATTCCCACTCGTTTTGGCTCTTCTTTAAATGGTTTTAACGTCACGTTCTGCGTAATTTCTTTGCCATTACGTTCAAGTACAAAACGGACAGTCGTGCCTGCTTTTTTACTGCTGATATACGAAACCATTTTATCTGCTGACTCATATGTATGGCCGTCGACGCTTTTGATCTTATCGCCAACTTCAATCTTCCCATATGCAGGCATTCCTTTCATCACATAGCTCGCATATACCCCATTAAACGTATAATCTACTTTTTTCCCCGCTTTTGTATAAGCGGCAATCATTGCATTTTCTTGAGAACTTTTCATGAGCTGCAGCTGCCGTTTCATATAATCCTCATCAGACTCTCCGTCCGCTTTAATATTTTCTTCTGGAACGATTTCGTCATACTTGTTCATTTTTGCAAGTAAATACGTATATGGATTGGCTGGACCTACTTTAATGGTCATAAGAGAAAAGCTGCCTTTCTCGCCATATCCTCCGTCTACTTGAATGTGTGGCGCAATTTCTGTTGCATCACCTGGCTTTGTGACGTAATAGGGCAGTTTCACAAAAGTTAAGCCAAATAAGACTAGAACAACAGCAAAAAAGCTGAGCCAGCGAATATTTAATTTTTTCATTCGATTAACACTCCCATTTATCAATGACATCTTTCAGTTTTTCTTTTAGTTGGTCGGCGGCGAGTTCACCTGCTTCAATCATTTCTTGAACCTGTGTAAACGCACTAGAGCTAAAGGTCTCGAGCTTCGGCCGAATCATGAGATCTGCATGAATGGTTTGGTGACGAACCAATTCATTTTGAAGGATGTCCAAACTTTGCATAATGACATCCGATAATCTCGTTGCCTTTTCTGTTTTTTTCACCCTTGATACATCAGAGGCGATAATGAGATCTGCCCCCATTTCTTTGAGAACAGAAACAGGAATGCGGTCCACTACCGCTCCATCCACCAATTGCCTGCCGCCTATTTCATGCGGAACAAACACACCCGGAATGCTAATGCTTGCCCTGACTGCTTGTGAGACAGACCCTTCTTTGAACACAACCTTCTCCCCTGTCTGAAGGTCACAGGCGACAATCGCAAGAGGCACGCGCATTTCTTCAATATTCTTCCCATATGTAAACGTGTGAATCAGCTGCAAAATTCGATTTCCTTTTAACAGACCGATTTTTGGCAGTGTATAGTCAGCATAATACTTTCTTCTGAAGACAAGTGCAAGTTTTTTCATTTTTTCTACGTCTTGTCCTGCTGCATAAAAGCTCCCCACAAGAGCACCAATACTGCTTCCTGCGATCATATCCACCTGAATTCCTTGTTTCTCAAGACTAGATAAAACCCCGATATGCGCCATCCCTCTGGCACCCCCGGAGCCCAGCGCAAGCCCGATAATCGGTCGTTTCATGAATCCACCCTCCTCTTTCTATGCATATATACGAATCTATAGGTCTAAACATGCCCCTTCTCATCGTATAGTAATAGAAGACAGGCTCGGCTAGCATCTCTTTTTCTTTAATCACGAGCTCGCCAATAGATTATAACGGCAAGGGGCGACATCTCCATGAAAAAATGGAACACTCTGTTCATCGCTGCTTTTTTTATCTTTTTAACAGCCACTGTGATTACACATCCACAAGCCTCTTTGCAAGCATCGAAAAATGGACTTGCAATGTGGTGGGAAGTGGTTTTTCCATCGCTGCTACCTTTTTTTATTTTGTCCGAGCTATTAATCAGTTTCGGGATTGTCAGATTTGTCGGCGTATTATTAGAGCCATTTATGCGGCCTATCTTTCGGGTGCCTGGTGTCGGCGGATTTGTACTGGCGATGGGAATGGCCTCTGGTTTTCCTTCTGGCGCTAAATTGACGACAAGACTTCGGCAGGAAGGACAGCTGACAAGAATTGAAGCAGAACGCCTTGTGTCATTTACCAATTCTTCAAACCCTTTGTTCATTTTTGGAGCAGTGGCTGTAGGATTTTTTCATCACCCAGCTTTAGGCATTGTGTTAGCCTGTGCACATTATTTAGGAAATCTCGCGGTTGGGGTGACGATGCGCGGATATAAAGCACGTCATGATGCGCACCTCAGAAGCCGAAAAGGATTTTTATTGCCTCCAATTCGAGAAGCATTCAGCGCTCTTCATACGGCAAGACTTGCAGAGAAAAGACCACTTGGCCAAATATTAAGTGACGCTGTCATGTCATCTGTTCAAACGCTCTTTATGATTGGCGGCTTTATCATTTTATTTTCTGTCTTTAGTCAAATGCTCGCTGTCGTTCATGTAACAGATCTTCTCTCTATCGGGATCGGCTCTATACTGAAAACGATGCACCTTCCGCCGGAATTAGATCTAGCCATGATTGCGGGTCTATTTGAAATCACATTAGGAAGTCAGCTCACAGGGTCACAAGAGGTTTCCCTGCTCGCTAAAACAATTGTGGTCAGCTTTATTTTGGGATTTAGCGGATTCTCCGTTCAAGCTCAGGTAGCTGGCATTTTGGCAGCAACCGATATACGCTTTAAACCGTTTTTCTTCGCCCGTTTGCTTCACGGTATTTACGCAGCCGTCTTTGCTTTTTTGTTATTCAAACCCCTTTATGTCTCTAAAGCAGACATGGCGCTTCCAGCAGGGGCATTTGAAACAAGCGAGCAAGTCGTGATGTTTAGCAGCATGTTATGGAATCAGCTTGTATCTGCTGGTCCTCTCATCACCTTGTTCAGTCTGATCGTGTATATTGCGCTCTATTATCAGAAATTAAAAAATGGATGAGTGCACAATGCACTCATCCATTAAATTTCTCTTTCAGCGCAGCTTCGACCTCTTGCGGTACAAGCTCTTTGACTGATCCATGATATTTCGCTACTTCTTTAACAATGCTTGAACTTAAGAAGGAGTATTGATTATTCGTCATCATAAAGAACGTTTCAATGTCATCATTCAACACTTTGTTCATTGATGTCCCTTGCATCTCGTATTCAAAGTCCGTCACCGCTCTAAGTCCGCGCAAAATGACTTTCGCCTCTTTTTGTTTCGCATAATCAACGAGCAGTCCATGAAAGGATTCCACTTTGATATTTGGTAGCTCCTTTGTTGCTTGACGAATGAGTTCACATCGCTCTTCAACAGTAAACAACGGCTTTTTTGACGAGTTATTGAGGACGCACACATATACTTCATCAAAAATCTTTGCCCCTCTTTTGATAATATCCAAATGGCCCAATGTGACTGGATCGAAGCTACCCGGACAAACGGCTATATTCCCCATGCTTTAATTTCCCCGCTTTCTATAGATCGTAATGCCAGTCATTCCGTACATTTCCTGCCTTGAGATATGCAGCTGTCCTGCTTCCTCTGGCAGTGTCACATCTTTATCATGCTCACACACAATGACGCCATCATCTGCTAATAAGGAATGCTCATCAATCGTATCAAGAAGTGCTTTCAACTTTTGATCTTTATACGGCGGATCAAGGAAGATGGCTTGAAAAGATTCTTCTCGCTTCACTACAGCGGCGAGTGCACGGTTTGCATCATTTCGAAACACTTCACTTTGATCCATCAGCGACAATTGATTCAAGTTGCCTTTAATCGTCTGAATCGCCTTCATATCTCGATCCACAAATATACAATGATCGAATCCTCTAGAAAGCGCTTCAATACCTAAACCACCACTTCCAGCAAATAAATCAAGGGCCCATCCCCCATCAAAATACGGTCCAATCATATTAAAAATGGATTCTTTTACTTTATCTGTTGTTGGTCTTGTTGATTGGCCAGGTACCGCTTTAAGTGTACGGCCTTTTTTTGTTCCAGAAATCACTCTCATTTTTCCACCACTTTTTCTGCGCTTGCATCTATTGAATATTGTTTGATGACAAAAAATTCAACATTATCTTACCATATCCACTCCACATGGGACAATGCACTGAATTCCATTCATTTTCTATGTATAGATCACAAAAGAGAGGGTCATACTACTGTTAACAGCATCTGATGTGGTGCTGTTGCCAACCGCGGAGAAGACTTACGTTTCCCCATAAGTTCTTCCTCCGGTTTCTCCTCTCCCTTTGCCTTCTCCTTAATGAATCATTAAGAATAGAAGGACCCCGCGGGTGATGCCGCGGGGATTTTTTTGTGTCTTTAAAAGCCCACCTTATAATCATACTCTTTTGCTTTGTCCAATTTCGATTCGTACTCTAATTTAATAAAAGGTTTATAGGAAGGCTCAACACGTTTTACAAATGGCAATGAACTGAGCTTTGCCATGTGGCGCTCAAGATCATTCATATCACAATAAATCACTGCATATTTCATTTTCCTTGAAATATAGTGAACATTCCCAAATTTCCTTAGCGCTTTTGACTGCTTTAACGAATGCAGCCAAACGACCATCCCTTGACGTTTGGTATCCATCTTTTCACCTGCCGCTTTTCAATTCTTTCCGTTCATTATGTAAAAGACGAGACGTTCAAGTCTCGTCAAGATACTTTACAGCCACAGCTGCCTCCTGATCCACAGCCACCGCCGCATGATGATAGACCATCAAAATATGGGTTCCCTGTTGGAACTTTAATATATACTGATACAGCTTGACCGATTTCAATACTAATCTCATCTAAGATGGATTGAATCGCTGTTTCTGCTTTTTTGAAATCAACCACTGTATCGTGAAGATCTAGCTTTCTTTTGACCTCACGCATTTCTTTTGAGATCGTTCTATAGTCCGGATGGTATTTGCCGAACCGCTGCACATCTTCATATTGCTCTTTTACTTTTGTAAAATGGGCAATAATTTGTTGGGCTTCTTCGTCTTGCTGGAGACGCTTAAAGCAGTTGCGGTAATGTTCAGCCTCCTCCGACTGAAGAATCATGGCAGCCAATTGATTTGCTTCCTCTTGGAGCTCCACGAATTCGATTGTCGCATACATAAATGTTGCACCTCCAATTCATAGTTTACCACGAAACCTATGGATCAGAAAATGCTTTTACGTGACAAATACATCCCACGTCTCTCTTTTCTGCTTATATTCAGGGTGACGAGAATTTAGCACAACGGTCATTTTATGCTTTCCTTTTGAAAGGTGCTTGACCACAAACGCCGCAGTATACTCATTGCCTGCCCGTTTCCCGTCTACATACACAGTAAAATACCCAGCCTTCTTATCCTTTTTTAGGGGTGAAGGTTCAAGGTGAAAATCTTGAAGTGTACTTTCTATATACACAACAGATCCCTGCACTTTGTATTTTAAAAAGCCTTGCTGCTTCATTTCACTTTGCGTCTGCTGCATGACTGGTACTGCTGGTTCTTGCCTAGTTACTTGCTCTTGATCATGTTGACTTTGACATCCGGTGAGAAGAAAAAGCAATGCGCATATTGACAGCATCCATTTCATGTTCTGATTCTCCTTTCGTCTACTTTCATAGGATGCTCATGAAATAGACATCTTAATCAACTCAAAAAAAGCCTCACCCGGCTCCATTTTGATTGCGCATTGCTTGGAACATCTGGATCATCATTTCAGCCATTTGGACACTATTGCTCAACTGGCTCACACGATGAGGAATGGTTTTTTCGTAAAAGTTCATTTTATCTAATTCAAACGAAGTGACATTTTCAGGATGCCGCGTTAACTGTCTATACCAGAGTGGGCGCTGCCTGATGAATTTGATTCGATCCTCTTCGGCCATGACAAACTCTTGTACTTCTCTCCGCACCAAAAGCATCCCCTTTCAATTAATCTTTCCTGAAGGAGAATGGGTGCTGGCTGCCTCCAGATGAACCCTTCTTTGAGCCATTTGATGAAAATTGACCGAGTAAGCTTTGTAAAGAGGAAATAGACTGGCTCATTTTATTAATTTGTTCATTCATTTGATCAGCGTCCATTTTTTTCACTGCAGAAACCATTTTAGACATAAAATCTGCTTTTCCCGGTTCACTTTGCTTAGCGGCTTTTTCTTCTTTTGCTTCTTCCGTTTGTGTTTGCCGGTAAGGAGACCACATGTCATCTTCCTCACCAAACATGACCCAATTCTCGTATAAACTTTGCCAGCTTTTTTCTTGCGTCTGCACTTCTTGAATTAATTTCGGATGGCGTCTGACGAACTGTTTAAATTCATCAATGGATGTTTGCTTTTGCTTATTTGTCATATCCTCACCCCCCATACAAATGCCTACTATACTATATACATCTGGGTCTATTTTGGTGAGCCCTTTTCATAAAAAAACAGCCGCTATCTGTGCGCAGCTGTTTAGAGGATTAAGACGTTTTCTTAATGAAGTTTTGTGTATAGTACTTTTCTTTCACACCAACGCCAAGGTGCGTGTAATCTTGATTTAACAATGCTTTCCGGTGACCTTCGCTATTCAGCCAACCTTCTACAGCTGCAGGGCCATCAACATAATTATACGCAATGTTTTCCCCCGCAAGCTGAAATGCGACCTCGCCTCTTTCTAACCGGTCTTTCAGCGTGCCGTATTTTTTAGATTCATGGGAGAAATAATGATGATCCTTCATGTCCTCACTATGCATGAATGCCACTTCAGAGGTTTCATCGTCCCACTTTAAGGTCGGCAGTTTGTACTTATGGCGGATAATATTGGTCATATCAAAAATTTGTTTTTGACTCGACGCTTCAATATCCTTCCACTTTTCGCCTGATATCGCCTCAGGTTCAATTAATTGACCTCGATAAACGACTTCATACGGCTTTTGTTTGACAAATGTATCTGCGTTAAAGGCTCGAATGCTCGAAAGAGTGCTTTCAAACTTATCCATGTAGAGCTGGACATACACATCATCTCCCACTTTCACCGTCGGCCTGGTATTCATATCATCTTCTGAGAATTCAAAGCGATATGAATTTCCCTCGTCCTCTACATGAATGTAAGGAGCGATTTGTGTTTTTTTAAACACTTCACTTGTGGCTTGACCGATTTTAAACGGCTCAACATTCAGCCCATCCCCTGTCGCAAACAAGGTCACCACTTTACTGTCCTTTACCCCTACTTGAATATAGTGCTTCTTCGATTGATTGTATATCCACCAGTCATAATCATATGCGGAAGGATCAATGCGATCTGGTTCCCCTAGCTGTTTAAGCACTTCGTTTGAAGACTTCCCCATAAAGGACATGAGACCTTTTTTCGGAATGTTGATCGGCTTATCGCTAGATGTTTCTTCATTAGACACCTTCGGCTCATTGCTGTTTTCTTTTTCTGGTGAAGATCCATATTGAATAAACAGAACATACGTTCCAGATATAATCAGGAGGATGAAGAGTGTTTTCAGCACAGTTTTCAAATAAACACCTCCGTTAAATTGGCAAGGTACAAAAAGTACCTTCTACTGTCATTTAAACAAAACTTGCTCCATTTATCAACGACAATACAGCCTATTTAACACGAATTTAAAATATGCCCCTCCTAATGAAGAAATCCTTGGCCATGATCCTGGTCTTGTTGAGAGATTTCCGTCAGAGCATCACCTGCACGATCGTTTGATAAATCTTCAACTGATAAATCCCCAAGGGCTACGATCCCTGTGAGTGCCCCGTTTTTGACAACCGGGATACGGCGGAGCTGATGTTCTGACATCAACCGGACAATTTCTTCTAGGGTTGCATCTTCTTCAGCTGTCAAAACTTCCTTCGTCATGATGGCACCAACCTCTTGTGAGTTCGGCTTTTTCTCAGCAATACCTCTAAGTACAAGGTCGCGGTCTGTGACAATACCAACAAGCTGATCTCCGTCGACTACTGGAATGGCACCAATGTCAGCATCTTTCATTTTGACTGCCGCTTCATATGCATTGTCGTCCTTTTGCAACGTCACTACTTTTTTTGTCATGATATCTTTGATTTTTTTCGTTTTCACGTTGATTCCTCCATCCGTTATTTTCTTTATTACTGTAACCAGCTTATAAAAGAACATACCTTTCACAGTTGAAAGTTTAACGCTTTCATACTATGATTGTCAGTAAAGGGAATTTTTATAAGGAGGGGTTTTGGGTGAAGTTTGAAGGTACGGGGATTGAAAAGGTATCAGCTGACTTAAATAAATTGGATTTCATTATGGAAAGTGAAGGATTTGTACGAGCCGATCAATGGGATTATGAGCGTGTGACGTACGACAGGAAGTATAACATGGTAGAGGGGACGTTTTACTTACGGATCTCTGGCTACGCCACTGAGGGAGATGTCGGCTCCAAAAAAGCCCACATCCAGCTGCTGACACCTTTACTTGGAAAACACTATTATCCGCATGGTGTTGAATATGGAGAAGGCGAAGATTTCCCTAAATCTCTTATTCAATCCAGCAAAAAAACACTGAACCAATTGAAAGAAAAACTAGAAGCGATAACTGCTGAAGCATAAAAGCACAGCCCCTGCGGCTGTGCTTTTCATTTATTCATATTTCGGAATGAGCGCATCTGGTACGGCATCTTTCGCTCTTTCTTTTCTCGCCCAGTCAAAGAAGACAACAGCAAGAATCGATCCGTATACAATCTCCTGAATGATTTTCATCAAAATAGCACCTAGCTGCTGATCTTCTAGCAGCGGCAATGTATGAAACATGTCAGGTCCCGTAAGCGCAAGACCAGCAAGCATATCACTCGGTACGCATAGGTGCAGTGCTTGTATCCATGCGCCGGCATCTGAATAAGTGGCATAGATAGGCGCTTCACTAAACATAATGAGTGCGCAGGCAGGTGTCATTAAAATCCCATCTGCCATAATATATCCAAGCTTTAAAATGCCTGTAATCTGCGGCTGACTTTGCACTTTATGGACAAGCGGCCACCACATGAAAAAGGCAGCGATAAAAATGACAACCGTCATCAATGCGTGATAAAACGGATCTGTTTTGACAAAATCGAACACAAGCGGAATATGATACAGCGAAAACAACCCGTTAAAACCGAGTAAGGCAATCAACGGCTTAGAAAACAAGCGGAAAATCGGCTGAATACCCCGTGTTTGAATGATCCGCTCCCAAATCGCCGCAGGTAAACCTGTGATAAGAAGGGGCGGGATGACCAAATAGAGCACTGCCATTTGCGCCATATGCGCACTGAACATAATATGCCCCATTAAATCAATCGGGCTCCCCTTCACTGCATAAAGCAACACAAGCCCCGTGAGAAACAGCGTTTTCTCTTTCACCGTCGCACGGTGCTTACCCTTCGTCACGAGAAGCAGATAAAAAGCGGCTGCTGCTACAATACATGTCAAATAGTAAGGACTCCATAATGCACGAAATCCAAATATCTCTAAGTTTTCCATTGCTGCGCCTCCTTCAAGGGCAAAGCGAGCTTACCACCAAATAATGGTCAAAAAGGCTAAAACGGTAATAAACGCGACAAACACACCTGAGTAAAGAAACAACGCGGGTGTTTCATGCCCTTTTTGGTTCATGTGCATAAAATAATAAAGCTGAAAAGCGACCTGAATCACTGCAAGCAGTAAAATAAAAGGGACAGCGAACCAATTTCCGACGTCTTCAGAGGCGATTGTTAAAAAGGCAACAAACGTTAAACCAATCATCAAGCCGAAAGAAATGAGCTGATGCTTCATTTCTTCGGCATTTTTCTTTTTCCGATAGACAAGATCGACTTTGGACTGATTTGTGTTTTTATTTCCCATTCTTATCCCACCATTCCCATTAAATATACAACGGTAAAGATGAAGACCCACACAACATCAATGAAGTGCCAATAAAGGCTTGCCACATAATATTTTGGTGCATTGTATAAATCGAGTCCGCGTCTCATATTCCGAATCATCAGAGCGGTGATCCAGCAAAGTCCAAATGCGACGTGAGCCCCGTGTGTTCCAACAAGCGTATAGAAGGAAGAGCCAAGTGCAGAGCTCGTAATGGTAAATTCATACGCATGCACATAATGATAAAACTCATAAATTTCTACCCCTAAAAATCCAGCACCTAAAAGAACGGTTATACCAAGCCAAAGCTGCATTTTTTTAAAGGCAAAGTTTTTCATATGATACATAGCATACACACTCGTTAAACTGCTCGTTAACAGAAGCATTGTGGCAATAAACACAAGTGTGAGGTCAAACATTTCAGTTGTTGTTGCGCCGCCTGCATTTGAATTTTTCAGCGCCAAATAAGTGGCAAACAAAGATGCAAACAGGACCGTTTCTCCCCCAAGAAACAACCAGAACCCGACGAACTTATTCTTTCCTTCTAACGTGGCTTTCTCAGGAGAAGCCGGAAAGGTTTCCGCTGTCATTTTTTGTGGTTCCATTATGCTTTCACCCCTTTGTCATCGTCATCCGTCAAATCTTCTTTGTGAATATGGTATCCATGATCATCTTTAAGAGAGCGAACGAGCATGGTCGCAAACGTGATCCCAAGACCAATGAAGATCACCGGTAGACCCCAGCTGTGTTCTTGACGATACATAAAACCAAACGCTGACACAAATAGACCGAATGAGATAATGATAGGCAAGATGGAATTATTCGGCATGTGAATATCATCGAGCGGTTCAGATGCTGTCATTCCTTTTTTACCATCCATTTTCTCAATCCATAATGGATCAAGTCCCCGTACAAGAGGCAGCTGCTTAAAGTTATATTCTGGCGGAGGTGAAGATACTGCCCATTCAAGCGTTCTTCCATCTCCCCAAGGATCGCCCGATACACGCTCCCCTTTTGCTGTCGTCCAGATGATATTAATCAGCATGATGACAACTGCTACAAACATGAACAGTGCCCCAATCGTACTCACCAAGTTCCCAAGGTCTAGACCCTGACCTGGCAAGAATGTAAAGACTCGGCGCGGCATGCCCCAAAGACCGAGAAAATGCTGGATAAAGAACGTTAAATGGAAACCGACGAAAAACAGCACAAAGCCAATTTTCCCAAGCTTCTCATTCAGTATTTTCCCAAACATCTTCGGCCACCAATAATGCACACCTGCTAAAATACCGAAGACCACACCACCGATAATGACATAGTGGAAATGCGCCACAACGAAGTACGTGTCATGGAACTGATAATCCGCTGCTGCTGCTGCAAGCATGACGCCGGTTACACCGCCAAGTAAGAATGACGGAATGAACGCAACTGAATATAGCATCGGCGTTGTGAACTTCACATTACCGCCCCATATGGTGAGCAACCAGTTAAAAACTTTAATTCCAGTTGGCACCGCAATCGCCATTGTGGCTACGGCAAAGATCGCATTGGCAATTGGACCAAGTCCTGTTGTGAACATGTGATGCGCCCACACCATGAATCCAAGGAAACCAATTAATACAGTCGCAAACACCATGGACGAATAACCAAACAATCTTTTTCTTGCAAACACCGGAATGATCTCAGAGAAAATCCCAAATGCCGGCAAAATCAAGATATACACTTCTGGGTGTCCAAAAATCCAGAACAAATGCTCCCAGATGATTGTATTTCCGCCGAGCTCTGGATTAAAAAAGCTCGTATCAAACATTCGATCAAGCATCAGCATCGCAAGCCCTGCTGTCAGCGGCGGGAATGCGAATAAAATTAGTGCAGATGCCACAAACGTCGTCCAGGTAAAGAGCGGCATTCTCATGTACGTCATACCTGGCGCTCTCATATTAATAATCGTTGCAAGAAAGTTGATTCCGGCAATTAGCGTACCAATACCCGCTATCTGCAACCCTAAAATATAGAAATCCATGCCGTGCCCTTCTGAATTCAGCGTGAGCGACGCATAGGCAGTCCAGCCTGCATCAGGTGCTCCGCCCATAAACCATCCAAGGTTTAAGAAAATACCTCCGAAAAAGAACAGCCAAAAACCAAGTGAATTCACAAATGGAAACGCTACGTCACGTGCACCAATTTGAATGGGTACAACCGCATTCATTAATGCAAATAAAAGCGGCATTGCTGCAAGGAAAATCATCGTTGTTCCATGCATCGTCATGACTTCATTGTAAAACCCTGCACTCACAAAATCATTTTCAGGGATGGCTAGCTGAATACGGATAATCATCGCTTCCAGGCCACCAATTAAAAAGAAAAATCCCCCTGCCACTAAATATAGTATGGCAATTTTTTTGTGGTCAACCGTCGTTAAGTAATCCCATAAGACAGCGCCAAACCCCCGCTTTTTAGCTATTGTACTCACCATGAAATCCCCCTCTTATCTCCCATTTGCCCCTTTTCATATCAATGTCTATCTTCACGTTCTAAAAACAGACTATATCTGACAGATGACTTATTCTTGGATGTAGAGACTTATTCGGGAGCTCTTAACAAAAACTTCACATAGATCGTATACCCTTTTGAATGTGCGCAACTTCAAGCTGCTCAAGGCATTTACTGTATTTTAAGACCTTTTAAATACTCGTAGAGTGCGTCTGCTTCTGAGTCATTTAGTTTAGGGTACGTCCCTGTCATCTTATTACCTGGTTTAAAGCTCTCTGGATCTTTCAGCCATGCTTTGACATTTTCTTTGTTCATGTCTTTAATTCCAGCTACTTTTGTCCGCTCTCCGAAGGTTGCAAGGTTTGGTGCAGTCCTTGCCGCCTCTGGCCGTTCATCTCCAGGCTCTACCGCATGACAGCTTAAACAGTTTTTCTCTTTAAAGAGTTTTTCACCCTCAAGGGCTAGATCTGACGTAGATGCAGGCTTCTTATAATCTGTCATCTTTTTCGTCCAGCCTAAAAACTCATCTTGAGAAAGCGTTTTAACTTTAAAGTCCATTAAAGCATGTGATGGACCACAAAGCTCTGCACATTTCCCATAGAAATATTCTCCAGCATCTTTCGTTCGTTTTGAGTCAAACGTTAAATAAAACTTGTTCTCGTTGTCTGTATTTGTATCAATTTTACCCCCAGCTGATGGAATCCAGAATGAGTGTTTCACATCAGATGCTTTCAGCTTAAAATAAACCTTTTGATCAGTTGGAACAATCAATTCCTGACTTGTCACAATCCCATAATCAGGGTATTCAAATTCCCACCAATATAAGCTGGCTCTTACATTCACTACAAGTGTCTTTTCAGGATCTCGTTTTTTCTTATCCATGGCGCTTGTATCCCCTAGCTCAAGCGTGTATGCCACAACAGGTACAACGAGAATAATGAGTAGAAGTATCGGAATCGCTGTCCACGTAATTTCGAGGTTACGGTTCCCTTCTACCTGTTTAGGAATCGTATCTTCTCCCACTTTAGAACGTTTGAATTTAATGATGACGTAAAAGAAAATGATCGATACAACAATAACGACAAGAACCATAATAAGTGTACTCAGTACCGTTAGGAAAAACTGTTTATCTGCTACTTCCCCAACTGGCTTGAGTGTTGATAAGTATGGTTCACCGCAGCCCGCCAAAACGAGCGTCAGTAAGAGAAACAGTGAATAAACACGCCATTTTCTTATCATAATTTGTCCCAACCCCTTTTGCTTGATCTCCTTTGCCTTTCGCTTTTACCTCTTATTTATAAAATCACCTTTCACCCATCCATAACCCCCGCCTCTTATAAAAGCACTTACATTTCCTCTTTTCATAAAAAAATGATGTTTTTACTCAAAATACCATCTATGTATAAACAGAAAGCCGCCTAAATAGAACTGAATATCAGGCGGCTTTCATAGTTGTAAGAAAATGTTGTGTTATAAGATATAGCCATTGTTTTGATGTGATCAAAGTGTATTTCACTCTAGAATAGTGTAATAATAATCATCGCAACGAAAAAGATCGTTAAGTAGTTTAATGAATAAACGAACATGAGTGTTGACCACTTCATGATATCTTTCATTTTAAAGCCCATAAGCCCAATGACGAGCCATCCAATGTTCAGCAATGTGCCAAGTGCGACAATCGGCCATCCTAATCCACCTAAGAAAAATGGAAGCGGAAGAAGACATGCTGTCCAAATGATGATTTGGCGTTTTGTGACTTCAAAGCCGTAAACAACTGGCAGCATTGGAATACCTGCTTTACGGTAATCTTCCGTTTTCTTAATCGCAAGTGATAAGAAATGCGGAATTTGCCAGATGAACATAATCATAAACAGGACCCAAGCCGTTGTGTCGATGGTGCCTGTAACAGCTGTCCAGCCAATTAATGGCGGAACCGCACCAGATACACTCCCAATGACTGTATTAATGGTGTAATGACGTTTAGACCACATCGTGTATAGAACTGCATAAGTAAAGACACCGATAAATCCAATCACTGCTGATGTAACAGTTGTCATCAGAAGCATAATCAGTCCAAGTACAACAAGCAGAATACCAAATGCATACGCTTGACCTGGCTGAACTTTACCTGTCACCGTCGGTCTTGTTTTTGTTCTTTCCATTAGTATATCAATATCACGGTCAAACGCATTATTAATGGCGCATGAACCGGCAATAATAAGAGAAGAACCAATCATTGTTAACAGCACAATATCAAGATTCCCAAGAAAACTCATATCTGTAAAATAAAAAGCAAGCCACATTCCAGTAAATGTTGTAATGAAATTGGAATTGACGATGCCCATTTTAATAAGAGCAAGAAAATCTTTTAAAGCGGTTGTTTCTTCTATTTGTCCATGAATAGCTGCTTCCGCGGCTGTTTTGGAATTTGCCAATGTGTATAACCTCCCTTGCCCAAACCTTCAAACGAACGAATAAAACGTAAAATCGTTACAACTCTATCATACAAGATAAAGAGCTGTAAAAAAACATCCTATTAAATAATAAACGACAAACTTGAAGTTATTTGTGAACTTTTCGTGAATTTATTAGGATGTGCGTTTCAGAAGGCGGTGCAAAATGAAATATTCTCTCCTCTATTTCTATCAGACTGTCAAAGAAAGATCAAGCACTCTAAATCTGTAAACTTTGTGAACTAACATATCATTTTTTTGTGAACTTTGGTCATTATGAATTGCAACAGAACACGCATTTGGCTTAAACTTGAGAGCATGTGAGGTTTTCATTTAGATCAGAAGTTATTTAGAGAAGGTGAAATCATTTGATGAAATTTGCTTTAAGGTTATTGAGCGTTGTCACAACATTTGTGATGCTGATCGTTCTGATTGGCGGTGCGCTTGTGACGAAAACTGGCTCCGGTCTTGGCTGCGGCAGACAATGGCCCCTTTGCCACGGTCGTTTCTTTCCAGAAATGAACCCTGCTTCCATTATCGAATGGAGCCACCGCATGTCAACAGGAGTTTCCACCATTCTTGTATTGGCACTGGCGGTCTTATGCTGGAAAAAAATCAGTCCAGTATTCCGTGAAACCAAATTTTTGGTCATCATGTCCATTATATTCTTACTGCTTCAAGCGCTGTTAGGGGCACTCGCCGTTGTGTTTGGTTCTAACGCACTTGTCATGGCACTGCACTTCGGTATTTCACTGATTTCTTTTGCTTCCGTTTTACTGCTGGCACTACTTGTGTTTGAAGCCACCAGATCTGAAACAAAGCTTGTGAAGCCGCTTCATATCGGCAAAAGAATGCAGTTCCATATTTATGGGTTGATCACATATACGTATATTGTGGTGTATACGGGCGCCTATGTGAGACATACAAAATCAAGTCTTGCATGCTCTGTCTTCCCATTTTGTTCAAAAGACGGCGCACTTCCAGCGTATTTTAATCAATGGGTTCAAATGTCTCACCGAGCAGCAGCCCTTCTTTTATTCGTTTGGATATTTGTTGCGATGTTCCATGCCCTTAAACATTATAAAGAACAAAAGCAGCTGTATTATGGATGGATCATTTCAGCCATTCTGATTACACTTCAAGCGATCTCAGGTGTCATGTCTGTTTATTCTCAGCTCGCACTCGGTTATGCGCTTGCTCATTCATTCTTTATTTCTTGTTTGTTTGGGGTACTATGCTACTTCTGCTTACTCATTGCCCGGTTTAAATATGAAAATAGAGAGCCTTTCAGATAAACATACAATCCCCCTTTCATCCGAAAAGGGGGATTTCTTTCATGTTTGTTTCGCTTCTTCAAATAGCGAAATGGCCTTTTTTCGTCTTTCTTGATGATCGACTGTAGGCAGAGGATATGTATCCCCCAGCACACATCCCGATTTCATTTGCTCATCTATCGGCATTTTACTCGGTTCATGAATCCATTTTTCATTCACATGCTTTAGTTCTGGTACATACCTTCTAATATATTCTCCGCTTGGATCAAATCGTTTCGACTGGGTCGTTGGGTTAAAAATACGGAAGTAAGGAACAGCATCCGTTCCGACAGAGGCTGCCCACTGAAATCCTCCAATATTCGAAGCCTCGTCATAGTCGACAAGTTTTCTCGCGAAATACGCTTCGCCCATTCTCCAATCGATGAGATAATCTTTTGTCAGGAATGAAGCCGTCACCATTCTCAAACGGTTATGCATCCAGCCTTCTTCATTTAACTGTCTCATCCCAGCGTCAACGAGTGGGAAGCCTGTTTGTCCTTTACACCAAGCTTCAAAAAGTGTCTGATCATCATTCCATTTTATATGTTGAAAGGAGGCGTTGATTTCTTTTTCTTTCATCTCTGGATAATGCGCAAAGATCATATGATAAAAATCACGCCACGCTAGCTCTTTCAAAAATGTTTCCTTGCCCTCATCTTCAAAAAGTTCTTCCTCATTGACAGCATGAAAGATCGTGCGAATAGAAATGGTCCCGGTTTTTAAGAACCGAGACAGCTTGCTCGTCCCAAAAACAGACGGAATATCTCGTTTCTCATGATAATGCGTCAATCTTTCTTGAATAAAGCCGCCTAGCGTGCTCATCGCTTTGTCTGATCCAATCTGATCGAATTTCCTTGTACATTTCTTGATGATGTCCCTTAGTTTCTCATCTCCCTTTTCAGAAAGTGACTCATCACAAATCGTATGCTTGCTGCTCAGAAATGATTTGTCAACTTTTATCACAGACTGCTTCTCCTGCTTCCTCCACGCGTGATAGTATGGAGTAAACACTTGATAATGAGAACCATCCGCTTTTAAAATATCTCTCGCCCCATGCAGATGCGTATCTTGCCACTTTGACACATGAATGCCCTTTTCTTCTAAGAAACGGGTCACTTGCTCATCACGTGTTTGACCATTTCCTACTTCGTCCTCATTAAAAAAGACCGCATTGATGTCATAAGCATCCAGGAGCTTTTGAAAAGCGGACAAAATATCATCATGAATGAGATGAACATACATGTGAGATTCTCTTGCTTCCTTGACGAAATTGGCCAAGTTTTGAAAGAAATGTTCGTTGTTCAAATCCAGTTCCATTTCTGTAAAAAATGGATCTAGATGATAAAAAGCAAATAATCGGTACTGATGTTTTTTTGCATATGTGATCGCTTTTGATAAGGCGATATGATCATCCAATCGCATATCTCGGCGAAACCAAATCACGACAATTTCCACTCTTTCTTCACCTCATTCTATAGTGTAATCACTCTAGCGGACGGCTGCACATTTTAATGCGCTCAAAAAAAAGACACATCGCAGTGGATGTGTCTTGGATTGTTGACAAAGGGCTAAAATGCTCTTTATTTTAGCCCTTTGTCTTCTTTTCAGCGTGATAGAACGCCCTTGAAGTCTAGGAAGAACGAGTACTGGAGCGGAGCGAATGTGACATTCGTGAACACCAGCACGCAGGACTGACAAAGAATGTAAGGGTTTGTCTATACGCTGAGACACATCGCAGTGGATGTGTCTCACTCATTATTCAGGCTTTAAGACAATCAACAGATCTCCAGTTTGAATCCCTTCTCCATTCGTGACATGAATTTCATCCACGACTGCTGAGAACGGTGCTTGTACCGTCGTTTCCATTTTCATCGCTTCATTGATCATCAAATGCTCACCTTGTGAAATTTTCTGTCCTTTTTCAACAAGTACTTTGATCACAGTACCTGGCATCGATGCCGCAATGTGATTTGGATTTGAGCGATCTGCCTTCATTTTTTCTTGAACGGAGGATTTGATGCTTTCATCCTTAATGACCACTTCACGCGGCTGTCCATTCAGCTCAAAGTAAAGCACTCTTGTAGCGTCCGGATTCGGTTCTCCAATTGACACGAGTTTGACAATGAGGGTTTTCCCTTTTTCAATTTCTACCTCAATTTCTTCACCAAGTCTCATCCCGTAGAAGAAGGTTGGTGTGTCAAGAACAGAGATGTCTCCATAGCTTTCTGCTGTTTGAACAAATTCAGAAAAGACTTTCGGATATAAAGCATATGCAATGGCATCTTGTTCTGTCAACGTCAGATCATGTGATTCTTTGAACTGCTTTTTGATCTCTTCAAAGTCCACAGGCTTCAGTTTCTCACCTGGTCTGACAGTAAGTGGCTCCTCCCCTTTTAAAATCAGCTTTTGCAGCTTTTCTGGGAATCCGCCATGTGGCTGTCCTAAATAGCCTTTAAACAATTCAACAACCGAATCTGGGAAATCCAGTGTTGCTCCTTTTTCATAAACATCCTCTTCTGTCAGATCGTTTTGCACCATATAAAGTGCCATATCTCCGACCACTTTAGAAGACGGTGTCACTTTCACAATGTCACCAAACATGTCATTTACACGTCTGTACATTTCTTTCACTTCATTCCAGCGTTCGCCAAGGCCGACACCTTTCGCCTGCTGCTGCAGGTTACTATACTGACCGCCAGGCATTTCATGCTCATAAATTTCTGTATGCGGTGAATTCATTCCGCTTTCAAACTCATGATAATATTTTCTGACGGAATCCCAATATTGAGAAAGACGTTCAACCGCTTGAACATTCATTTCTGGCTTTCTTTCATGTCCGTCTAGAGCATAATATAATGAGCTCGCACTTGGTTGTGATGTGAGCCCCGCCATAGAGCTGACTGCAACATCAACAATATCAACACCTGCATCAATCGCTCTTGCATAGGTGAAGAGTCCATTTCCACTCGTATCGTGTGTATGAAGATGGATTGGAATCGTGAGCTCGTCTTTTAGAGCCGATACAAGCTCATAAGCCGCTTGCGGTTTTAATAATCCCGCCATATCTTTAATGCCTAAAATATGAGCGCCTGCGGATTCAAGCTCCTTCGCAAGAGAGACATAATATTTCAAATCATATTTCGGACGTGATGGATCAAGAATATCACCTGTATAACAAATCGCTGCCTCTGCCACTTTGCCGGATTCACGAACAGAATCAATGGCAAGCGTCATACCTTTGACCCAGTTTAGACTGTCGAAAATACGGAAGACGTCAATGCCTGCCTCTGCCGATTCCTTTACAAATGCTTTAATCACATTATCCGCATAGTTTGTATATCCAACAGCGTTTGATGATCTTAATAGCATTTGGAACAAAGTGTTTGGCACTTCTTGACGAAGCTCTTTCAATCTTTCCCAAGGATCTTCTTTCAAGAAACGATATGCCACATCAAATGTAGCGCCGCCCCACATTTCCATACTGAATAACTCTGGCCATAAGCCTGCTGTTGGCTGAGCAACTTTCTTTAAGTCGTGTGTTCTAAAGCGTGTTGCAAGCAGGGATTGATGTGCGTCTCTAAAGGTTGTATCCGTTAAGAGTACACCGCTTTGTTCTTTCACCCAATTGGCGAGTCCCTCAGGTCCATGCTTGTCTAACAATTGTTTTGTTCCAGAAGGTATCGTTTCATGGACAGCAAGTTTCGGCACATTTGGTTGATCAAAATGAGGCTTCTTATTTTCCGAAATACCAGGGAACCCATTAATGGTAACGTTACCAATATAAGTAAGCATTTTCGTTCCGCGGTCTTTTTGCTTAGGGAAGTTAAATAGCTCAGGTGTTGAATCAATAAACGATGTATCATATTCCCCTCTTAGAAACTTCTCGTGCTTTGCGACGTTTTCAAGAAACGGGATATTTGTTTTAATGCCGCGAATCCTGAATTCTTGTAAATTTCGGACCATTTTAGCCGCAGCTTGATCAAATGTAAGTGCCCAAGTTGACAGCTTGACCAACAGTGAATCGTAATAAGGTGTAATCACCGCACCTTGGAAGCTGTTCCCTGTATCAAGACGTACACCAAAACCACCGCCTGAACGGTAAGCCATGATTTTTCCTGTATCTGGCATAAAATCATTCAAAGGATCTTCTGTTGTGACCCTTGATTGAATGGCAAATCCATGTGTAAAGATATCTTCTTGTTTTGGTATCCCTACTTCTTTGCTGTGAAGGTCATGTCCTTTTGCGACAAGAATTTGGGTTTGGACGATATCGACACCTGTGATCATTTCTGTGATCGTGTGTTCCACCTGGACCCTAGGATTGACTTCAATAAAATAAAACTCGCCATTTGCCACTAGGAATTCTACAGTCCCTGCATTGATATACGATACATTCTGGGCCAGCTGAACAGCCGCTTCACAGATGTCTTCACGCAATTGATTAGAAAGAGACACACTTGGTGCAACCTCAATGACTTTTTGATGACGCCTTTGAACAGAGCAGTCACGCTCATATAAATGAATGATATTGCCGTGATTGTCACCAATCACCTGCACTTCAATATGCTTCGGATTTTCAATCAGCTTTTCAACGTATACTTCGTCATTTCCAAAAGCCGCTTTCGCCTCTGACTTTGCACGGTCATAGGCTTCGTTCAGCTCCTCTTTTGATCTGACAATCCGCATACCTCGGCCGCCGCCTCCAAGTGAAGCTTTAATAATAAACGGGTAACCGTATTCTTCACCGAATTTTTCGACTTCTTTGACCGAATCAACTGGCCCGTCACTTCCTGGAATGACTGGAATCCCAGCTTTTTTCGCTTCATCTCTCGCTTTTACTTTATCTCCAAACATATCTAAATGTTGAGAAGTTGGGCCGATGAATTGGATGCCTTCCTCTTCGCATCGTCTTGCAAAATGAATATTTTCAGATAAAAATCCGTATCCTGGATGAATCGCATCCACGTCATTTCGTTTTGCAATTTCGATGATCCCCTCGATATCAAGGTAGGCATCAATCGGCTTTTTCCCTTCTCCAACTAGATATGCTTCATCGGCTTTATAGCGATGATAAGAGCCCGAGTCTTCTTTGGAGTAAATGGCCACTGTACGTAAGTTGAGCTCCGTACAGGCCCTAAAGACTCTGATAGCGATTTCCCCTCTGTTTGCAACTAGAACCTTTTGAATTGTTCTCTGTGACATTCTCACTCCTCCATATCCCTTAAAATTTTATATGTACTCTATAATAAAGGAAGAAATGAAAACTGTACACTTTTGTTTTCTAAAGATTCAAAGTTTTCTGCAATCCATTTTTTTGAATCGATGGTTTGCTGATTGATTTTTTCTTTTTATAACGCTCTTTATATTCAGTAAACATGCTGATATTCAGCAATATTCCCATACATCCACTCAGTAAAATGATAGAGGATCCCCCGTAGCTGATAAACGGAAGTGTGACCCCAGTGATCGGAATGAGACCTGAAACACCGCCCAAATTAATACACGTTTGGATGGCAATCATTGAAGAAATTCCTATTGCAAGCAAACTTCCAAACGGATCTTCACACTTTCTCGCAATGTAAAAACCTTTCACGACAATAAAGCCAAGGAGAGCAAGGACAAAAAATACACCGAAAAAACCAAGCTCTTCCGAGATAATTGCCATGATAAAATCTGTATGCGGTTCTGGAAGGTATCCATACTTTTGTACACTCTCTCCAAGACCAAGCCCAAAAAAGCCTCCTGATCCAATCGCATAATATGAATTAATCAATTGATGCCCAGAAGCGCCTGCGTCTTTAAATGGATCTTGGAAACTCTCAAAACGTCCAAGACGATTCTGCGTGAAAATTTTATCCCAAAAAAGAATAATAAACGGTGTCACAACAACCATCACCGCACTAAATAAAGCGAGCAGCTTGGCCAGCGTTTTACCGCTAAACCCTGAGCATAAAATCATCGCAAGGGCAATCATACCAATGATAAAAGCTGTCCCATAGTCTGGCTGCAAAATAATAAATCCGCATAGGATGGAGACAACCACAATTGGAGGTGTAACCCCTCTTAAAATATGGTCAATATAATGCTGCTTCTTTGCATAGACAGCAGCAAGATAAATGATGACAACGATCTTAACGAATTCTGCTGGCTGAAGACTAAAAGGCCCAAATTTGATCCAGCTTCTAGCATTCCCTGCAATGTGACCGCCAAAGTACACATAAATGAGAGAAAACACAGATAGCAAAAGCATCACAATTTGGAATCTTTTATTTAAGAGCAGCTGATACGGAATGAGGGCTGTAAAAATCAAGATGACCGCCCCAACAATCATAAATAAAAGCTGTTTCTTGAAAAAATTATCTGGCGCAGCATCATATCTGATCACAGATGTAATCATACTTGAGCTATACACCATCACCAAGCCGAATGCGCTAATTAATATAATGGCGAACAATAATGAGTAGTCATACGATTTTAGCATTCTCTTTAACATATAATCCTCTTCCTAACGTCTATTTCTACTGCTTGATATTCTCTTCTCTTAGCTGTTCTTATTCTACTACATTTTCTCCGTTTGATCCCGTTTTACCTCTTTATATTGTTCGTCTTTCATGAGACAATCAAGTCCGTTTGGCATCAATCAAAATAAAAAGGCGGACAAAAAAACTCAAACTTATGTTGTGGAAGTTTGAGTTTTCAATCATTATTTTTTTGTGAACGCATCATGAAGTGCGGATAGTTCTCTCTCAAGTTTATCGAGTAGTTTTTTGCCTTCATGTTGATCAACTAATCCAAGCCGGACAGCGAAATCAATTTCTCGCGATAATCCGAACATTTGAGTATCTAAAACCTCTTCATAAAGAGGACATTGCGGCATCGTTAAGTTGTCCATTTGCACTTGGATCAATTTTAAAATTTTATCTGCATCCAATTTTAATAAAGCCAGTGCTTTTTGCCGATGATCGACTAAAATTTCTGACGCCAAAAGTATCCCTCCGTTCCCCAGGCGAGTACCTAATTCTTCTATTTATCATAAAGCGAAACGCCCAAAATTGCAAGCAGATTTGTACAGTTCGCTCTGTAAAAATAAAAAGAAGCCATTCGTCATTAAAAGATACTCATCTCATATTTTTCACTCATGAGCTCAAGCAGCTTAATACCCGCAATACTATTCCCTTTTTCATCCAAAGCAGGCCCAAATATACCTATCCCAAAGTCGTATGGCGCCGCCCCCATAATTCCGCCTGAAACACCACTTTTAGCAGGGATTCCGATATTGATCGCAAATTCCCCGCTCGCATTGTACATACCGCATGTGACCATAAACGTTTTACAAATTCTAGCAACATCTTTCGAAAGGATTTGCTTTCCTGTCTCTGGATGCCTGCCATCTAATGAAAAAACACACGCGATCTTCGCCAAATCCAGGCTATTCATCATGACGGCGCACTGCTTCGTATAGACATCCATCACCTCTTCTACATTCCCTTTAATGATATGATATTGCTTCATATAATAGCACATTGCGCGGTTAATCATTGATGTTTCAAATTCGGATGCAGCGGTTTCTTTGCAATATGTAATGGTGGTGTCATTGGCAAGCTCTCTAATAAAACCAAGCAGCCGGTTCAGCTGATCTTGCGGCGTTGCCCCTCTTATTAAACTTGTAACGGCAAGTGCTCCTGCATTAATCATTGGATTAAGCGGCTTATTGGGGCTTGCAGTCTCTAGTTTAATCATCGAATTAAACGGGTCGCCAGTCGGTTCTTGTCCAACATATTGAAACACTTTTTTCGGTCCTTCTTCTGAGAGCACGAGCGCCAGGGCTAATACTTTTGAAATACTTTGCAGGGTGAATCGTTTATCAACATCTCCCGCTGAGTGGCACGTATTACTCACATGATAAACAGCGACAGATAAATCCGATTGATCCGCTTTACCGAGTGCCGGAATATAGGATGCTACCTTTCCATTTTTGGCCACCTTTTTTGCCTCTTCTACAAATCGCTGAAGCTCTTCATTGTCACGACATGCCATGCCCAAAATCCTCCCTATTTTTCGTCTAATCGTAGTGTGTACAAGGAGGTGCATGTTTATGAAAGTGACAAAGCGGGCGAAAACTTCTATAATTTATGTTGGAAAGGGGTTGTCTTGAACATGAGCATTATTCAAATCAAGGGGAACGTACAATACAAGATCACCATTGATCCGAGTGTATGGATTTTTGATGACCGTAAATTTTTAATGGATTCATTTTTTGAGAAAAGTGCAGCAAACGAAGAGCAGCAGCTAGATCAGGAACTCGATCAAGAGCGGGTCATAAGAGAAGGTCAAACACTTCCACCCACATTAAAAACAGAGAAAAAGTACGAAAAAGAAAGACTTGTCACAGGCAGCTTCGGGATGAAACTTGGCGACATGATAAAAAATGCAGAACCGCTCGAACAAGCGGAGACGTGTGAATTTGTCACAGAAACAGAAACAATTGCTGTTCCGCTCTCTAAGGCGATGGATAGCATTGCCCATTTCAGCCAAAATGGAAAGCCTATAACAGAAGAAGGACCAATCCACGTTTATTTCGAGGATCAGTCCAACATCACTCAGCCGATTAAAGGCGTCAAAGAGTTAATCATTACATAAGATGACGGGTCTGGACTATAATAAATCAGCTGCAAGCTGTGCAAGTCCAGACCTTTCTCCTTTGACAAGCTTGACATGTCCAGATATTTGCTGCCCTTTGAAACGCTCAATGACATATGTGAGCCCATTATTTAAGCTGTCTAAATAAGGGTGATCAATCTGCTCTGGGTCTCCCATGAGCACAATTTTACTTCCCTCACCAACCCGCGTTAATAATGTTTTCACTTCGTGTTTTGTTAAATTTTGCGCCTCATCGATAATGATAAATTGATCAGGGATACTTCTCCCGCGAATATACGTTAAAGCTTCCACTTGAATTGAACCGATGCCCGCAAGTATCGCATCGAGTTCACCAGGTTTTTTTGTGTTAAATAAAAATTCTAGGTTGTCATAGATCGGCTGCATCCACGGTCTGAGCTTCTCTTCTTTTTCGCCTGGCAAATACCCTAAGTCCTTACCGACAGGAACAATGGAGCGGGCCACGATGAGCTTTTTAAACATGCCGAGGTCCTCTGTCTGCATTAATCCAGCAGCAAGCGCAAGCAGTGTCTTTCCTGTTCCCGCTTTTCCGATAAGTGTCACAAGCGGAATATCGCGGCGTAAAAGTAACTCAAGCGCCATCGTTTGCTGGACATTTTTTGGGCGAATTCCCCAAATATGTTCTTGGTCATAAATAAGCCGTTTCACATGCTCTGCTTTTTGATCAAGCATCCCCAAAGCAGAACCACCCTCATTTCCCTTCATAATGATAAATTGATGAGGATTTAACGGCGCCTGGGTGACGTCTTTTATCGGTAACTGATTTTGCTTATAAAATGTATTCAGCTGCTCAGTCGGAATATAGAGCTCGTGATAGCCGTTATCAATGTCTTCATTTTGTAGCACTCGATCGCTTAAGAAATCCTCTGCTTGCAGACCAATGGCATCCGCCTTTACTCGCACTAGGACATCTTTGCTGACCAAAATAACAGGCCGGCCATCCGGTTTTGTTTCTTCCTCTAGGCTCAAATTCTTCGCAACAGCCAAAATTCGGTTATCGTTTGTTTTTTCGATGAAAATTTCTTGAAGTTCATGGAAAGAGCGATGATTCAGCTCAATACGCAACGTTCCTTTTGACTCCAGCCTAATTTTTTCATGCAGTTTCCCTTTCGATCTCAACCCGTCGATTAAACGTGAGACACGTCGTGCATTTTGCCCAACCTCGTCCATATATCTCTTCTTCGAGTCTACTTCTTCTAACACTACGGCCGGAATCACGACCTCGTTGTCTTCAAATGAAAAGATTGAATTCGGATCCTGTAATAACACATTTGTGTCTAATACATAAATTTTACTCAGGTCCTTCGCCTCCTGATCGGGGTTTCATTCATCCTTGTCTTTCCAAAAACGATTGTTAAAATATATGTTTTCATGAATAAAGTTAGAAGGTTAATTCAACAATAAAATAAATCATGCAGTTTGTGAAGGAGGGAATACACATGCGACTATTTTTGACGTTATTCATGGTTCAAACCATTCTTTTATTAGGCGCTTGCCAGCACCAAGAGAAGCCTTTGGCACAAGAACATCAAGACGGAAACAAGCATTTAGTAAGAGTATCAGACTCATCCAAGAAAAACACTGACAAAGCCCGCCCATCAACAGATGTGGCAAAGCACCTAGTGAATGTGACTGAGCATGTAGCAGATGTAAATGACGCAACAGCGATCGTCATCGGCAAGTATGCTGTCGTCGGCATTGATGTAAAAGATGATTTAGATAGAAGCAAAGTTGAAACCATTAAATATTCAGTCGCCAAAGCTCTAAAAAATGACCCAGAAGGTGCGAATGCTGTTGTCGTCGCTGATCCAGATACAGTGAGCCGTTTAAAGGAAATGGGCAAAGAAATACAAGCTGGCAGGCCAGTAAGCGGAATTATGGACGAACTAGCAGCTATTGTGGGCCGTGTTATGCCAGAAATGCCTCGAAATGAAATCGACCGTAACGAAATAGATCCGACAAATGATCCGAACCATCAGCTCAAACAACAAGATCAAAAGCAATTAGAAAAAAACCAAAATGATCAATCAAACCATCATATGAATCAGAAGAAATAATGAGAACGGCTTATATCTATTGTGATATAAGCATCAGATTGTTGACAAAGGGCTAAAATGAACTTTATTTTGGCTCTTTGTCTTCTTTTCAGCGTGATAGAAAACACCTTTGCAGTCTAGGAAGGACGAGTATCGGCGCGGAGCGAATTTGACATTCGTGAGCACCGAAGCGCAGGACTGATACCGAATGTGAGGGTTTGTCTACACGCTGCGGCTTATATCTCTTGTGATATAAGCCTTTTTTATGCTGATTTTAAGTGGCTCAAAAAACATGCTATAATGAAGGCATGACCAAAGTGAGGTGAAAATGATGAGAGTGAAGTGCTCATTATGTGAAAAGCTTGAAACCATTAATGATGATACACTTGTTGCTAAACGGTTAAGAAATCGACCGATTCATACATATATGTGCGATGACTGCCAACAAAGAATTAAAGTAAAGACAGAGGCACGCATCAAAACTGGCAGATTCTCTCTTTATCAAGATCCTGCGACGAAAGAGAAAAAGAAGAAAAAAGGAAAAAAAGAACAGAAGACATAAAAAAGACCTGACACAAGTTCAGGTCTTTTTTACGTACTTACTGTTCCTTCTTTTTTCGCACGATGCAGCCGTATTTTATAAATAATCAAAATGACAGCTGCCACAACCAGGCCTTCTGCGACTGGCAAGAAGATACCTAGAAATGTGAGAAACGTGCAACCAAAAATCAAAAACAAATAAATGACAAGTGCTTTTAAAATCGGTAAACGTCTAGCAAAGCCGAGTTTAAAAACAATAATCGCTAAAACAAGGATGGTGCCATATAAGAGCCACATCCCTGTTTGCGGATTTTCATCGACACGAAACAGCATCGCGAAAAAGGATAGATTCTCACTTACTTCCTGATCATTCAAAAAGATTCCCTCCCCTTATCTTTCAGGGTTCTATCTTTTTAATTCTTCATGGAATTAAGATAATCCTGCTAGCTTTTTCTTCTTCGCTGCTTTCTCACGTTCGTTTTTATCTAAAATTTTCTTTCTTAAACGGATAGATTCCGGTGTAACCTCACAGTATTCGTCTTCATTTAAGTACTCAAGAGATTCCTCAAGTGACATAATACGTGGTTTTTTCATACTAACTGTTTGATCTTTTGTCGCTGAACGTACGTTTGTTTGTTGTTTCATACGGCTCACGTTGACAACAAGATCGTTTTCACGGTTATGCTCACCAACAATCATTCCTTGGTATACTTCAACACCCGGCTCAACGAAAATCACACCGCGCTCTTCAACGCCCTGGATTCCGTAAGCAGTTGCTTTACCTGTTTCCATTGAAACAAGTACACCTTGACGGCGTCCGCCAACTTGACCAGACTGCATCGGCTGGTAGCTGTCAAACGTATGGTTCAAAATACCAAAACCACGAGTTAATGAAAGAAATTCAGTTGTATATCCGATTAAACCACGTGATGGCACTGTAAAGATCAGGCGAACTTGACCATTACCATTATTGATCATGTCAATCATTTCACCTTTTCTTGCGCCCATTGATTCCATGATAGAGCCAGTGTGCTCTTCTGGTACATCAATTTGAACGCGCTCAACAGGCTCACATCGAACACCGTCAACTTCTTTTACAATAACTTCTGGCTTCGATACTTGCAGTTCAAATCCTTCACGTCTCATATTCTCAATCAGAATGGATAAGTGAAGCTCACCGCGTCCTGATACGACCCAAGCATCAGGTGAATCCGTTGGATCTACACGAAGACTTACGTCTGTTTGAAGCTGCTGTTCTAAACGCTCTTCAATTTTACGTGATGTCACGTACTTTCCTTCACGGCCTGCAAATGGGCTGTTATTCACAACAAATGTCATTTGAAGTGTCGGCTCATCAATACGCAGGATCGGCAAAGCCTCTTGGTGTTCTACCGGGCAGACTGTTTCACCTACGTTGATGTCTTCCATACCAGATACTGCGACAAGATCTCCAGCTTTCGCTTCATTGATTTCCACTCGTTTTAACCCTTGGAAACCAAAAATCTTCGTCACGCGGAATTGTTTTACACTGCCATCCACTTTCATTAGAGCAACTTGCTGTCCTACTTGCATCGTTCCTTTAAATACACGGCCAATTCCAATTCTTCCAACATAATCATTGTAATCAAGTAGCGCCACTTGGAATTGAAGCGGCTCTTCATGGTTGTCGACTGGGCATGGGATATGGTTGACAATCGCTTCAAACAACGATTCCATGTTTTCATCTTGCTTACTAGCATCGTTACTTGCTGTACCATTGATTGCTGATGCATATACAACTGGGAATTCAAGTTGTTCTTCTGTTGCATCCAATTCAATGAACAAGTCAATGACTTCATCGACTACTTCAGCTGGACGAGCAAAGTCACGGTCAATTTTATTGACAACAACAATTGGTGTTAAGTTTTGCTCAAGTGCTTTTTTTAGCACGAATCGTGTTTGAGGCATACAACCTTCATATGCATCCACAACGAGAAGTACACCATCTACCATTTTCATGATACGCTCAACTTCACCACCGAAATCGGCGTGTCCTGGTGTATCTAAAATATTAATGCGTGTATCTTTATAATGGATCGCAGTATTTTTAGCTAAGATCGTAATACCGCGCTCTCGCTCTAAATCATTTGAATCCATGGCTCTCTCAGCGATATTTTCATTCGCACGGAAAGTACCAGCTTGATGGAGCAATTGGTCAACAAGCGTCGTTTTACCATGGTCAACGTGGGCAATAATTGCGATGTTGCGAAGGTCTTTTCGAAGTTTCACATTTTCATCTCCTAAAATAATTAGATAACTTTCATATTATATCACAATCCCCTTTAAATGCCGATCGTTTTTCTGTAAACTTATATTAACTCTAAAAAAAGGGATGGAGACAAATGAAACAAATCAAATGGCTTCTATTATTATGTGCATTACTTGCGGTTGTCAGTATGGCGTTTATTGGGGTAACTCTTGCAGAAAAAAACGTGCTGGGTATTTGTCTAAGTATTGTGTTCGCCATGATTTTCATGGGTACAGGATTTACATTAAAACGAAAATTAAACGTACAATCATAAAATTTATGAAAAGCCTTTTACATTTTACATGTAGAAGGCTTTTATTTTGGGTAAAAACAAGACCAACCACCTATGTAACACTAATGATTCAACTAAAAATTTCATATAGTGTTGGCAAATCTAAGCAATCTGAACTCCTCCATTTTTCGACAAGAACTTTTATAGTTCTCCAAAATCAAACACAAAGTTACATTTTTCCTATTCTTCCACAAAGTTTCTCATGGTATGCTGTTCTTGCAACAAAATTTAACAGAAAAGGGAGAGAAAAGAAGCATGAAGAAGTTTTTGAGCAAATCGCTCAGCTCTGTTGTATTTTTCGCTTTAGCTATCATTTTTACTTTCACAACAGTAGCTCCTGGGCAAGCAAGCGCTGCAACTTTCAAAGGGATTCCTTTTGAGCAGCAACAAATTATTAAAGATTTATTGGAGAAAAACGAGCGTGTTATCAGCATTCTCATCAATTCATTTGTTGAGGAAGACAACAGCTACACATTTGATGTGAAAAAAGCTGTTGAGCTCGGTTTGACTGAAGAAGAAGCGGCGACTGCTGAGAAATTCTTAGATCGCGCAGCTGTTCTTACAATCGTTTTCAGTGAAAGCATCACTAAAAACGAAAAAGGGAAATTGGTTTTTGATGCAGAAAAAGCTGTTGAACTTGGTCTTACTAAAGAAGAAGCAACTAAATTCGAAAAGCTTTTCAAATCAGTGATCAGAATTGCTGATCTTGCTGGTGATGCACTTGTTCTAGACAAAAAAGGAAACGTTGTAATTGATTCTAAAATCGCTAAAGGTCTTGGATTCAGCTCTACTGAATTACTTGTTTTCAACCAATTGCTTAAGAAAATTCCTCAAGAGCAATTAAAAACATTCTATGATGCAGTTCAAATTGCTAAAGAAAAATTGAACTAAGCTCAAAAAACCCCCATCCGGTTCATCCAGATGGGGGTTCTTTCTTATATCCAATAAATCAAGAGCATGATGAGATAGACGATACTAAATACGATACTTGCCCGTAATAACAGTTTTCCATAGTAGCGCTTTTCAAACTTTCTTTTTTCTTCTTTTTCATCTATGAACGGTATGAATTCTGTTGACTTTGCAATAGACACTGGTTCTTTCATTTCTTCATATAGATGAAGGCATTTTTTGCATGAACGTAAGTGCTCATTCACTAATTGATTTGTTTCTTCACTCGTGTCCCCTTCTATATAAAGTGGTAATAGTTCTTCAATCAAATAACAGTTCATTTGTTGAACTCCTCACAATGTAGCTTTCGTTTCAGCTCTAATCTTGCTCGATGAAGGGTTGTCTTTACTTTAGATAAAGTCCAATTCAAAATTTCCGCTACTTCTTCATACGATAATTCCTGAATATCTCTTAAAATGAGGATTTCTCGGTAAGAATCCTTCAATTGATTGATATGGCTCCACAGCCTTTGAATATCAGCTTGAGTTTCTAAATGCTCTTCAGGTGTCATGAATATCTGCTGCTCTAAAAAGTCAGCTTTTTCTACATCCGTAAAAGTTCGTTTTACTTTTCGGCGATAGTCGTTGACAAATGTATGATAAGCAATGGTGTAAAGCCATGTTTTAATGCTTGAATGTCCTTTAAAAGAGGATAATCCATGCAGTGCCTTGATAAATACATCCTGCGCAAGATCCTTGGCTGTTTCGACATTTCCCGTTCTGCGATATAAATATTTGGTGATTTCCTGAAAATATTCTTCATATATTTTTTCAATTTGATTGGTCGGTCTAGACATCAAAAATAAAACCACACAGTCATCCAAATTGATAAAACGATAAAAAAGAAGTATAACGAAGAAATAAACCACTTCATGCGTTTTAATTCGAGATAATCGCTCTGATCCTCAGTGTGGACAGGAGCAAACTCGTTTCCCTTAACAGAATGCTGAAACTGCTTTTCATGCGTCTTCATCCAGTTAGAAGCCTCTTCTCCAAGCTCCCCTTCCTGATACAATTCATATAAGTCTTGAAAGATGGCTTGTTTTTCTTTATCTGTCAAAACGTTGCACCTCTTTTGTTCGTCCATTTACTTCATATATTTTCCGCTCATTCGATCCGAAGGTTTGAATGATCACAAACCACGAAATGCTCATTTTTCCCTCTTTGTCGATCATTCTCACCGGCTTGATTTGTTTTTTATAGATGGCATAAGGTTCATACTTTTTGAGAACTTGCTGATAGACTTCATCACGTTCTTGATTCGATACCGTATGCGGTAAAGAAGAGTCTGATTGCCAATTCAACTCAATTCCATCGGCATCTCTCGTCACATGAAGTAAATTTGATGATCCGTGAAAAGTATATTGTTTGTGTTCACGAGTTCCTGTTTCTATCTTCACGTCTTTTGACTGTTCCCCTATCATTTCAAACAAATCTTCGTCACTGATATTTCCTTTTTTCTGTTGAAGAATCGCTTTTGATAGCTGTATTTTCTGCAATTCTTTCGTTGAACCATTAAACAGAAATTCAGATTGATCGGCTGTCTTTACCGCCACTTCATGCTGCCATTCAAAATAAAAAGCATCAACGTCTGTGATCTGGTAAGCTGGGGGCTGTAAATTTAACTTTTTATAAATACGATTAATTTTCGTTTTCATTTCTTTGTTTGTTAAATTGATCCCGTCTACATCCTTCAATTGAAAGATGGCGTTCCCATATTGCGCTTGTCGAAGCGTCTCTTTTTTCCAGGTGGCAAACGCTAAGCTCTCATCTTTATTCTGAGACATTTTTGGCAACAGAAGAACGCTTGTCTCCCCGTCTTCTTTTTCAATCACTACACGGATGCGGTCTAGATCAACGGATCGGCCGCTTCTTTCAAAAAATTCAATGGTATTTTCCCTATATTCTTTATCGGTCAAATGCTGACCCTTTGCGCGACCATGATAAAAATAGCTGTTTAATTCACCTGTAAACGCAGAAACATTCACTTCATACTGATCGGCTGCAAACACGTAGTTATCAGAGATCGGCTGCTTAATAGTCGTTGAATATAATGAAATGTCCGCTGGTACAAACTTTGAAGCGAATGCTTTTGCACTTGCTTCAGATAAAGGGCGATATTCTTCTGAGAAAGTATCTGTCAGTTCCGTTTTAGTAAATTGAAACATGATATGTGGGAGATTTAGGATCGGGTTCAGCATCAGCATAAAAAAGACGACAATTCCCCAAGCACCCCACTGTCTCAACTTCACCTTGTTTTGTAGTAACGCACATAACAAATGTAATGTCATAAAGCTTCCTGCGGCCGCTACTAAAATCACAATGGATTTAAACGAAGATTGCAGCTCATACTTCGAGATAGAAGGATAAAAAATATACAGCAGCGCAGCGAAAATCAGGCCATAGAAAAACAGCAATTCTTTCCACTTCTGATGCCAAAACAAACGAAAGAATAGGTGAAGTACCAAAGCGGCAAAGCCAATCATAAGCACAATGGTCATCAAATTTCTCCATACCAGCTCCGTATCACCGCTGAGAAAGAACTTTTTGCTTTCAACTAACACAATAAATACCGTTTGACATAAAGGCAGAAGTAACACAGATAAATCAAATGCAAAAAACATGCCCCTATTTTTTAAATAAGGAAGAGAAATCACATAGAAAAGTGATGCAAGCAAGACATATCCATAGATGAGAAATTGCATGAAATCTGTCAGCACTTCAAATGTTTCGATCGTATACTGTCTAGCTATCACTTGGTGGATCATCTCAAGTGTCATACTCCCTAGCAGAACTACTCTTAATACGATTCCAGCATAAAATACATAACTACTCTTCTTTTCTTTCCATATGGGAAGTGTAATAAAAAGGACAAATAGTCCAAGCACACACCATTGAATCATGTGGATACTGTACTCATTTAAAATAAAAAACCTTTCAAAATGGAGGGATAAATCACTAAACAAATCAAACATCGCTACACAATCCTTTACTTCAAATTAAGGCCTCGTTCGTATAGACATTTGACTTGTCAAAAAGTTTCATCAAATACAAAAAATCACTTCATTCTCATGAAGTGATGTTGTTTATTTTTTATTTCCGCTTCCCTTTATGTAATCATGCAAGATTTTTTCACAGATGGATCGATTTCCAGCAACAATGCTATTTTTCTCTAGAAATGTCAAGCGTTCGCCGTGAATATTCGAGTAAACAGCGCCTACTTCATCAAGTAACACACATCCAGCCGCATAATCCCAAGGCGCTAACCTTAACGTGACATATGCGTCGCTTCTTCCGCTTGCAATATAAGCTAGTTCAAGTGCAGCTGACCCAATCGTTCGTGTTCCTCTCACATCGCGTACGAGACGGGCAAACGGCTTAGCGTCAAAATGGGGGCTTTCAATCGCCCATGTTGGGTTAATGCCGACAATGGCTTTTTCAATGGCAACATCTTTTAAAGGCGGGAGTAAGGTATCGTTCATATACGCCCCTTCTCCTTTGACTGCATGATAGAGCTCGTCATGGATGACGTCATAAATAAGGCCGATTTTCCCCACACCATGTTCAAATATCCCAATTGAAATGGCAAAATTTCGTTTTTGATGGATAAAGTTCATGGTGCCATCAATTGGATCAATGATCCATACTATCCCGTCTAGAGAGGTCACTTCTTCCCCTTGGCCCTCTTCTCCTAAAATATGATGATCTGAAAATGTCGACTGTATCTTTTCAATGAAGAAACGTTCTGTTTCTTTATCGATGTTTGTGACAAGATCATTTGGATTTGATTTCGTTTCAATTGATAGACCTTCCTGCATGGATGCTTTAATGCGGCTACCCGCTTCTTTTACCCAAAGCTTTGCAAGTCGGTCAATTTCCACCCAGTTTGTCATCGGACTGTAAACCTCTTTTCTATGTAGTACCTATTTGTATTAGCATACTGATATTATGTACGTAAAAGCAAGAAAAAAGCAGCTTCATACAAAAACGAACCGATGAATTGGTTCGTTTTTACCTCACCTTGTTTTACCCTTGAAGCTGCTCCCATTCTTTTCTTAGGCGCTCAAGCTTTCGTTTGCTGCGTTCTACCTGGATATCATCTTTTTGCTCGATGGCTTCATGAAGCGTAGAAAGCTCATAATCAACCTCTAATCTCCACACAGCGATGCGATTCTTCTTCTCTTGTCTATACCCATGCTTCACGATTTGCTTCACTGGTCAACGCCCCTTCCAGAGAATGATTCATTCCTTGTCAGTTTTCATTGATAAAAAATACAATCGATAAGAGAAATGGTTCTTGCTTATATCGTATGAAGCGATCGCATAACCGCAACGACATTCTGAAAATTGTGTTTTTACCTATTTGTTATGTACCACAAAATCGAAGTTTTTAAACGCCGAACCAAGATCCCTGCTATCTTTCTCTTTAAAGTGCATCTTTTTTTGAGCTTGACCCAAGCTATGATAAAATATGATCAGCGAAAAGATACAGGAGGCATAACATGAGTGAAATGCGTTTTAGAGATGAAGATTTTGAAACATTCACAGTAGACGGTTTAGATGAACGTATGACCGTATTAAAAGAGAGAGTCCGTCCAAAGCTTGAAGCACTTGGTGAACATTTTGCACCGCTTCTTTCTTCTATTACAGGTGACGAAATGTTTGTCCACGTGGCAAAACATGCAAGAAGATCAGTCAACCCGCCAAATGACACTTGGGTGGCTTTCGCTAACAGTAAGCGTGGGTATAAAAAGCTCCCTCATTTTCAAATTGGGCTTTGGAAAACTCATGTATTTGTATGGTTTGCGCTCATTTATGAATCTCCAGTGAAAGGTGAATATGGGCAACTATTCGAAAAAGAGCTGAACACGATCCAAAAGAAAATACCGCAAAACTTTGTTTGGTCTAAGGATCATATGAAACCGGACGTCCTCCGCCACAGCGAACTTGATGCTGAACAGCTGAGAACACTATTTGAACGTGTTCAAACAGTCAAAAAGGCCGAACTCCTTTGCGGCATCCAGCTTCCTAGAGAAGAAGTTGTTCAAATGAATAATGAAGAATTCTTATCGAAAATTGAAGATGCCTTCCGCACAGTAACTTATCTATACCGCTTTACACAAAAAGAATCTGTATAAAAAAACGAGCCTATGTTGGCTCGTTTCAGATTGTTGACAAAGGGCTAAAATGAACTTTATTTTAGCCCTTTGTCTTCTTTTCAGCGTGATAGAAAACCTTTGCAGTCTAGGAAGGATGAGCACTGGAGCGGAGCGAATTTGTCATTCGTGAGCACCAGCGCGCAGGACTGACAACGAATGCGAGGGTTTGTCTACACGCTGAAACGAGCCTATATTGGCTCGTTTTTTACATCCGTATCATAGCTGCTTCTTCAGCCTCTCTTGCACTTTTTACTGTGCGATAAGGGGAATACCCACTTCCCTTTTCAAACGCCGCACAATGCGTCTTTTCTTCTGCTTTTGATGGTACAACTTCTTTAAATCGTTTATAAGCCTCTAGTAATGCTTGTTTCGCAATTCCTGTTTCATAGGCTTTTTCAACGGCTTGAAAAAATGAAATGACCGCCATCTTTTCTTCAGTTGTCCAGTCGACGTCCATTGGATATTGATATTCCATTTACTTGTCCCTCACTTTAATCCACATTTCTTATTTGAACTTTTATTATAGCATCTGTTTGATCAGAATCCGATTGATTTTATGCTTTACATTCCGATCAGTTCATAATATAATTCTTTTGTTTTATGCAATGAAATCTGCTGTTATTGGGATAATAATAGCAGGTATTTCGATGAAGGTGGGAAAGCAATTGTCACAACATGATACACCCTTATACACTGGACTAAAAAAACACGCTTCAACCAATCCAGTCCAATTTCACATTCCAGGCCATAAAAAAGGAGCCGGAATGGATCCTGAATTTAGAGCATTCATTGGAGACAATGCATTAAGCATTGACCTTATTAATATAGAACCTCTTGATGATTTACATTCGCCTCGAGGAATGATCAAAGAAGCACAGGAGCTTGCAGCAGAAGCATTTGGTGCCGACCATACGTTTTTCTCTATACAAGGAACAAGCGGTGCGATCATGACAATGGTGATGACCGTCTGTGGCCCTGGAGACAAAATTATTGTTCCTCGTAATGTCCATAAGTCGATTATGTCTGCTATTGTATTTTCTGGTGCAGTACCTGTTTTTATTCACCCGGAAATTGACAAAGAGCTTGGCATCTCTCATGGCATCACGCCAGAGTCAGCTAAAAGAGCGCTGACTAAACATCCAGATGCGAAAGGGCTGCTTGTAATTAACCCAACGTATTTTGGCATTTCAGCTGATTTAAAAACCATTGTAGAGATTGCTCATTCATATGACGTACCTGTTCTTGTAGATGAGGCACATGGTGTGCATATTCATTTTCACGATGAGCTTCCATTGTCTGCGATGCAGGCGGGAGCTGATATGGCAGCAACAAGTGTGCATAAACTTGGCGGCTCTCTCACCCAAAGCTCGATTTTAAATATAAAAGAAGGGCTTGTTTCAAAGGATCGAGTACAATCTATTTTAAGCATGCTGACAACTACGTCTACTTCTTATTTGCTCTTAGCCTCCCTGGATGTCGCTAGAAAGCGATTAGCGACTGAAGGAAAGGCACTTGCAGATGAAGCCATTCAATTAGCTGAATCAGCAAGAACTCGTTTAAACGAAATTGAAGGTATTACTTGTATTGGTCAAGAAATTCTCGGTTCACCTTCTACTTACGATTATGACCCAACAAAATTAATCATCTCCATTAAAGACCTTGGACTCAATGGCCATGATGTGGAGAAATGGCTAAGAGAAAGCTACCGAATTGAAGTAGAGCTCTCTGACCTATACAACATTTTATGTATCGTAACGCCTGGCGATTGTGATGAGACGATCGATACGCTTGTAACGGCTATGAAGGAAATTGCGGCCACCTCTGCACGTCAAGGCGGCAAACAAGCCGTGACAGAAGTGTTACTGCCTGAGATCCCTTCGCTTGCGATGACGCCGCGTGACGCTTTTTACGCAACAACGGAAGTCATTCCATTTAAAGAAGCGGCTGGCCGGATCATTGCAGAATTTGTCATGGTTTATCCGCCTGGTATTCCTATTTTTATACCAGGAGAAATCATCACAGAAGAAAATATCTCCTATATCTTTAAAAATATCGAAATCGGTCTTCCTGTTCAAGGACCTGAAGATTCCACACTAGATATGATTCGTGTCATTAAAGAACAAAAAGCCATTTTATAAAAAAGAAACATGCAGCCCCAATTGGAGCTGCATGCTTTTTTATTTATTCAGAGGCTTCATCACAGCAATGACAGTGACCACATGTTCCATAAAGTGTTGTCACTTTTTCATTTTCAAATTGATCAATGGTTTCATTGCAATCTTGACAAATAATTGTACCCACGTACATTCCCCTTTTCTTTACTCAAAGTTTGAAAGCGTTTAATCTATTTCATATCTCTATAATATGATGTCACATTTAAGTTGTCAACGGTTAATTGTATGACACATTTAATCATTTTTTATAAAAATATGCTTTTTTCTCATCATCTTGAGGAAACGTTTCAAATGTATTTTGCTTCATATCAATTCTGTAACAATTGAGTAACAATCGAAAATTGTCAAAAAGGACGTGATACACTAGAGTGACTAACAGGGAACTGGCTCCTAAAAATGTTGGTACAACCCCAAAGGATTTTGAGGTGAATAGATTGAATTTTATGAGGACCCTTCTCATTATATTCCCTATGCTCTTTGTACTTAGTTCATGCTCATTTGCGTATATCATACCGAATCAGACAGACCAGGTCAGTCATATTCAAAAGCCAAGAATTCTCTTTTTTACTGATGCAGAAAATCTTGATAAAGAAAGTCCTTATTATGACGCAGTGCTCGATTTAAAAAATGAATATCCAAAGGAAATGTCCAAGATGATTGTCAAAGAAGATCGTAAAGGCTGGAAAAATGAAGTAGACGAACTGCCGGCTATTTTACTTGTCAATAATGAAAAGGTCATTGTGAAGGTGGAAGGTAATGTCCGAAGTAAAGAGGATATCTTATCACCCATATGCCAAGCATTAGATCGAGTGAATACAAATTAACGATTCGACTTTGCACTTATATATCCATATGAAAAAAGCCCTCAGCTCATGAGGGTTTTTCGTTTTCAGCGAGTTTCACATACATAAAAAAACCCTCTCCATGTGGAGAGGGCTTCAGCGTGTAGACAAACCCTCGCATTCTTTGTCAGTCCTGCGTGCTGGTGCTCACGAATGTCAAATTCGCTCCGCGCCAGTACTCGTCCTTCCTAGACTTCAAAGGTTTTCTATCACGCTGAAAAGAAGACAAAGGGCTAAAATCAAGTTCATTTTAGCCCTTTGTCAACAATCTGAAACCCTCTCCGTGTGGAGAGGGTTTCAACGTTCATTATTTTACGATATGGATTGGGCTTCCGATTGCTACTTCAGCCGTTTCCATTGTAATTTCACCTAAAGTTGGGTGAGCGTGAATTGTCATTGCGATATCTTCAGCTGTCACACCAGCTTCAATTGCAAGGCTAAGCTCTGAAATCATATCAGAAGCACCAACACCTGCGATTTGTGCACCGATAACTAGACCATCCTCTTTACGAGTGATCATTTTCATGAAGCCATCAGTTGCATCAAGAGAAAGTGCACGTCCGTTCGCTGCGAATGGGAATTTCGCTGCAACGATGTCGATTCCTTCTTCTTTTGCTTCTGCTTCAGTATATCCAACAGTTGCAAGTTCTGGCTCAGAGAATACAACAGCAGGAATACCAAGGTAATCAATTTCAGCTGGCTCTCCAGCGATTGCTTCAGCAGCAATTTTACCTTCGTAAGAAGCTTTGTGTGCAAGTGGTGGTCCATCAACGATGTCACCAATTGCATAGATGTTTGAAACGCTTGTACGGCATTGTTTGTCAGTTTTGACAACTCCGCGGTCTGTCAATTCAACACCAACTTGCTCAAGACCAAGCTCATCTGTGTTTGGACGACGACCAACAGTCACAAGTACGTAGTCAGCATCGACAGTTTTTTCTTCACCTTTTACTTCGAAAGTAACAGTGACACCGTCAGATTTTTCTTCAACGCCTTTTGCAAGAGCGTTTGTGTGAATTTCAACGTTTCCTTTTTTCTTCAGGTTACGTTTCACTAATGAGCTCATTTGCTTTTCAAAACCTGGAAGGATTTCGTCTCCACCTTCAAGGATGACAACTTCTGTTCCAAAGTTCGCATAAGCAGTACCAAGCTCAGTACCGATGTATCCACCACCGATGACAACTAACTTTTTAGGTACTTCTTTAAGCGCTAAAGCACCAGTTGAGTTAATCACGCGGTCTGTGTATTTAAATGTAGGCAATTCGATTGGACGAGATCCAGTTGCAAGAATTGCATTTTTAAATGTATAAGTCTGCGCTGAATTTTCATCCATGACACGTACAGAGTTGCTGTCTACGAAATAAGCTTCACCTTTGACGATGTCTACTTTATTTCCTTTTAGAAGACCTTGAACTCCACCTGTTAATTTGTTGACAACAGAAGCTTTCCACTCTTGAACTTTTGTGAAATCAACTGTTACGTTTTCAGCTTTGATACCCATGTCTTCAGAATGCTTTGCATTCTCGAAACGATGTCCAGCATTGATCAATGCTTTTGAAGGGATACAGCCGACGTTTAGACATACGCCGCCAAGTGTTCCTTTTTCAACGATTGTTACTTTTTGTCCTAGCTGTGCAGCACGAATAGCAGCTACATATCCACCAGGACCTGCACCGATGACAAGAGTATCTGTTTCGATTGGGAAATCTCCTACTACCATGAATTTACGCCTCCATTAAAATTAATTGTGGATCATTCAATAAACGCTTGATGTGGTTAAGGGCATTTTGCGCAGTAGCTCCATCAATCATACGGTGGTCAAAGCTTAGGGAAAGAGCTAAGACTGGAGCTGCAACGATTTCGCCATCACGAACAACCGCTTTTTCAGCGATACGGCCAATACCAAGGATCGCTACTTCTGGGTGGTTGATGACTGGAGTAAACCATTGTCCACCAGCAGAACCGATGTTTGTGATTGTGCAAGATGCACCCTTCATTTCAGCTGGAGCCAATTTACCATCACGTGCTTTTGTTGCAAGCTCGTTGATTTCGTTAGATACTTCGAAAATCGCTTTGCGATCTGCATTTTTCACAACTGGAACAAGCAAGCCTTTTTCAGTATCAGCTGCAATTCCGATGTTGTAGTAATGCTTTTGAACAACTTCATCTGTTTTATCATCGATAGAAGTGTTAAGTACTGGGTACTTTTTCAAAGCAGAAGTTAGAGCTTTTACAACGTAAGGCAAGTAAGTTAACTTGATTCCTTGATCAGCTGCAACTTGTTTGAATTGTTTACGATGTGCAACAAGGTTTGTTACATCAACTTCATCCATTAATGTTACGTGAGGAGCTGTGTGCTTAGAGTTCACCATTGCTTTCGCGATCGCTTTGCGGATTCCGCTCATTTTCTCGCGAGTTTCTGGGAATTCTCCTTCTAGAACTGGAGCTGCTGCCGCTTTTGGAGCCGCTTCTTCTTTCGCACTTTCAGCTGCTTGAGGTGCTGCTGCTTGAGTTGCTGCAGAACCGCCATTAAGGAAGCTGTCGATATCTTCTTTTAGCACGCGGCCATTTTTACCAGTACCTGCAACTTTGTAAATTTCAACGCCTTTTTCACGCGCATATTTACGTACAGATGGCATAGCAATAACGCGTTTGTTAGGATCAGCATCTACTTGCTCTTGTGCGCCAGCACCAGTTGCTGCTGCCGCTTCTTCTTGAGCAACTTCTTTCTTTTCAGGCTCGTTACCAGCTTCAGCAGTACCTTGTACTTGAGCTTCAGTTTTCGCTTCGCCTTCTTCTTCGCTGCCTTTAAATTGAAGATTTTCGTAACCAGGTGCATCAAACGTAATGATTGTTTGTCCTACAGTTGCAACTGTTCCCTCTTCAACTTTTAATTCTAATACTTTTCCTTTAACAGGTGAAGGAATTTCTACAACTGCTTTATCATTTTGTACCTCTGCTAAAACGTCATCTTCATTGATTTCGTCGTTTGGTTTTACAAACCACTTAACGATCTCACCTTCGTGGATACCTTCTCCGATGTCCGGAAGTTTAAATTCAAATGCCACTGTTTTTCGCCTCCTAGATTATGTTAAACCCTTGTTCTGTCAACATTACACGGTCATGTAATTGATAAAGGGGAAGAGAAATAAATTCTTTTCCCCTCTGTCATTTAATTAAAATTCAAGAACTTTCTTAGCTGTTTCAAGCACGTCTTTATGGTTTGGAAGCCATACGCTCTCAGCTTGAGAGAAAGCAAATACAGTATCAGGTGCAGCTACACGAAGTACTGGTGCTTCTAGGCTAAGAATTGCTCTATCATTGATTTCAGCTACTACGTTTGCTGCAATACCAGCTTGTTTTTGTGCTTCTTGAACAACGATCGCACGGCCTGTTTTTTCAACAGAAGCGATGATTGTTTCAATATCAAGCGGGCTCACTGTACGAAGGTCAACGACCTCAGCAGAAACGCCTTCTTTTTCAAGTTCTTCAGCAGCTTTAAGTGATTCGTGAACCATTGCACCGTAAGTGATGATTGAAAGGTCAGAACCTTCACGTTTCACGTCAGCTTTACCGATTTCAATTGTGTACTCTTCTTCAGGAACTTCCTGACGGAAAGAACGATAAAGTTTCATATGCTCAAGGAATACAACCGGATCGTTGTCACGGATTGCAGAAATTAAAAGTCCTTTTGCATCGTAAGGTGTTGAAGGAATAACAACCTTGATACCAGGCTGTTGTGCAATAAGACCTTCTAAGCTATCAGCGTGAAGCTCAGGTGTGTGAACTCCTCCGCCAAATGGAGAACGGATTGTCACTGGAGAATGCCAGCGTCCACCAGAACGGTAACGCATACGAGCCATTTGTCCAGAAACAGAATCTAATACTTCGTAAACGAATCCGAAGAATTGAATTTCCATTACTGGGCGGAATTCTTGTAGTCCAAGGCCAATTGCAAGACCGCCAATACCAGATTCAGCAAGTGGAGTATCGAATACACGATCCTCACCAAACTCTTTTTGCAATCCTTCAGTCGCACGGAATACGCCGCCGTTTTTACCAACGTCTTCTCCGAAAACAAGAACGTTTTCGTCATTTTTCAGTTCTGTGCGTAACGCATCAGTGATCGCTTGAATCAATGTCATTTGCGCCATGGCTTACTTCGACTCCTTCTGTTTGTAGATTTCAAGCTGTTCAACCAAGTTAAATGGTTTCACATCGTACATGTTTTCAATCAAATCAGTGACTTTCTGCTTAGGCTGTTCGTCAGCTTCTTTGATTGCTTGTTTGATTTGTTCTTTTGCATCTTCGATGACTTTATTCTCTTCTTCTTCAGACCAAAGGCCTTTGTTTTCCAAGAATTTGCGGTAGCGTACCAATGGATCTTTTTGCTCCCACTCATTTTCATCTTCTTTTGTACGATATCTTGTTGGATCGTCACCAGCCATTGTATGTGGGCCGTAACGGAATGTAAGAGTTTCAATTAATGTTGGACCTTCACCATTTACAGCACGCTCACGAGCTTCAGCAGTCGCTGCATATACAGCTAATGCATCCATACCGTCAACTTGTACGCCTACGATACCAGCTGCAGCTGCTTTTTGTGCAATCGTTTGTGCAGCAGATTGCTTTTCAACAGGTGTAGAGATCGCATATCTGTTGTTTTGGACAACAAAAATCGCTGGCGCTTTGTAAGCCCCTGCAAAGTTAATACCTTCGTAGAAATCACCTTGTGAAGCTCCACCATCACCAGTGTAAGTGATTGCAACAGCATTTTTACCGCGCTTTTTCAAACCAAGAGCTACACCAGCAGCTTGAATGATTTGTGCACCGATAATGATTTGCGGAGAAAGTGCATTCACATCTTCAGGCATTTGGTTTCCAACAAAGTGTCCACGAGAGAACAAGAATGCTTTTGTTAGTGGAAGACCGTGCCAGATTAATTGTGGTACATCACGATATCCTGGAAGAATGAAATCTTCTTTCTCAAGTGCAAAGTGAGTTGCAAGCTGAGAAGCTTCTTGTCCAGCTGTTGGCGCATAGAAGCCAAGACGTCCTTGACGGTTCAATGAAATTGAACGTTGATCTAATACACGTGTAAACACCATACGGCGCATTAATTCTTTTAATTGGTCATCTGAAAGATCTGGCATTGCCGCTTCGTTTACGACTTCGCCTTTTTCGTTTAAAATTTGGAACGTTTCAAACTGCTTTTTGATGGCATCGAATTGCTTTTTGCTATCAACAATTGCTTTTTTTGTTTTTGCAGCCATTCTAAAGTCACCTCTTCCTTTCTTTTAACAGTCAATTTGTCGTGAATCCATTTATACATACAGATATAGGATAACCCAAAATGCTCATATGACTCCTGTATATAATAGCCACAAAGATCATTGTCGAAACATTGGATGATCGCTTGCTTTTGAGTTTTTCTAACTGTATTAACGATAGTTCACAAAAAACTAATACAACTTCTGTTAACAAGGAATAGTTTACAACAAGAAAAATAGTCCGTCAATTGATTTAACGGCTTTATTTAAATAAATGTATTCGCTTTACTTTTTATGGTGACCTGTATCAATCTGTTTAATCAACAGCACAAACTGTACTAGTATAGAGTGGATCACTGTACTACAATAGCACATGTTTGTTTTTGTCGAAAAATAAAAAAAGAGCTATTTTCAGCTCTTTTGATCGTGATGGACTAAGGGCTAAAATGAACTTCATTTTAACCCTCTCTCTTCTTTTCAGTTTGACATCTTGGAAAAACGAGTAACGACACGCAGGCACTTTGTGAGTAGCAGCGATAAACAGAGCTAACAAATATGCAAGTACTGTTTTTAGCTATTTTGTGATTCTTTCTGAGCTGTTTTGTATAAAGCTTGTTTATATTCGTTCAATTGATCTGTATATTGATTGAACTTCTTGCTTTCTTTTCTAACTTTACTATAGGAACGATTGACTGTTTTCAGTTTGGATTTCAGTTCGGCGTATCCTAAGTCTTTTCTTTTTAAGGATTCATACAAGTGCTTGTCTTGTTTCAGCGCCTTTTGATACTCACGGTAAAGCTGATCATACGATGCGTATCTTTTTTCAATTGATTTGACTGTTTGTTCTGCTTTGTCTTTTACTTCTGCATCTTTTATCTGTCCAGCGAATTCCTTTACAGATTGAAATTCTTTTTTCGATTGATCCATGCTGTCTTTTTCTGTTTTTAAATGTTCTTCACGCTTTTCTGCCGATGCTAATGCTTGATCAGACAAGTTTGAGACGGTTTTTGTGTGGTCTTTTGTTGTTTGAATCATTTTTTTATACAACTGCTGCTCTTTTTTTTCATAGCTTTGCAGTGCGCCTTGTTCTTTTTCAAAGGATGCTTCTTTTTCGCTCATTTTTGTCATGGCATCTTGCATCTCATAAAGCGGATTTTGACCTCCGCAGCCCGCAAGCAAGAGGGTGCATATCCCCGCTAAAGTTGCACCTGCTTTTATTCTTCTTTTCATCTGTTTCAATTACAAGGTCCCCCTTTACATCTCCACATACCACTATAATTTTTCAGGGCGGTTGTGACAAGGAAAGAGGATGGTTTTTTGAGGGGAAAGAAGATTTTTTTCATGCTCTAGGCTCATGACTATACAAATAGTGCATTCATACATAGTTTATATTACACGCTTCGCCTTCACTTATGAGAGGCCGAGTGTATTTCCAAAGGAGGTCAAAAGTATGTCTAATTATAGTCATGGAAGTATGTATGGTGGATACGGCGGTTACGGTTATGGATACGGCGGCGGTTGTTGCTATCCAAGTTATGGTGGTGGATACGGTTGCGGTTACGGTGGTGGACGTACATTCGCTTTAATCGTCGTCCTATTCATTCTATTGATCATTGTTGGCGCAGCATTCTTAGGCGGCGGTGGCTGCTGCTAATGGCTGAATAAGCCTCTGACCGGTCTCATACGACCGGTCTTCTTTATTTCATTGCATATGTTGTGTATCATTTTATATACTTTACATACAAAGGAAATAGGAGTGAAGTTTTGTGATTACCATGGATGATATCGTACGAGACGGGCATCCCGTCTTAAGACAAACAGCTGAAGCGGTCGAACTCCCGCCAACAGAAGAAGAAAAACAGCAATTAGCTGACATGATTGAATTTGTCAAAAACAGTCAGGATGCAGACATTGCTGAAAAATATGAACTTAGACCCGGTGTTGGCCTAGCAGCTCCGCAAATCAATATCAGTAAACGAATGATCGCTGTTCACTGTGAAGACGAGGGCGGAGAACTTTACAGCTATGCATTATTCAATCCTCGCATTGTTAGCCATTCAGTCAAAAGAGCTTATTTAGCTACTGGAGAAGGCTGTTTATCTGTTGATGAAGCCATCCCTGGATTCGTCCCGCGCTATGAAAAAATCAGGGTGAAAGGTACAACGCTTGAAGGTGAAGACATTGATATTCGCCTCAAAGGGTTTCCGGCCATCGTTTTCCAGCATGAAATTGACCACTTAAATGGCATTATGTTTTATGATCATATTCAAAAAGATCATCCATTCGCCGAGCCAGACAACGCGGTTGCGATCGGCAGATCATAACATAAAAACAAGACCCGTCCATCAGCGGGTCTTGTTTTTTATTCATCAATAAGGCCTAATTCAGTCACAGCGTGGAATATGCCATCCTCATCTACAGGTTTGGTGACAAAGTCAGCTAATGTTTTTAATTCATTGACTGCATTCCCCATCGCAACGCCTGTTCCAACAAAAGAAATCATTTCTCGATCGTTCAGCCCGTCACCGAAGGCAATTGTGTCCTTTTGATCGTACGGAAGTCTTTCAATGACTCGTTTAATTCCTTCAGCCTTCGATCCACCTTTTGGCAGGACATCAGTAGACAGCTCATGCCACCTGACGAGATCAATTTCTTCACGGAACGCTTCATATAGATGTTCCTCTTCTGCTTTACAAAATAGTAGCATTTGATAAATGACGTTTTCTTTAAAGAATGACAAATCATGCTCGGGATGCTCTGTTTTTAAAGTGCCAATCCCTTCATGGATAAATGGATGGTTCGGCACAGACGCCTTCATCGTCTTCTCTCCCATGAAAACAAGCGGATGATCATGTTGATCCGCTGTTTCATAAATTTTATCCATCAGCTCTTGCTTAAGCGGATTGCCGTAAATGACTTCTCCTTCGTACATGACATACTGACCGTTATAAGCAATAAATGAGTCAAGCCCTATTTCTTCTAAAATAGGCTGGATGAGAAAAGGCGATCGGCCAGATGCAATGAAGAGATGATGCCCTTTTTCTTTTAATAAACGAACAGCTCGCTTCGTTGATTCAGGTATTTTTTTATCATGGTCATATAAAGTACCGTCGATATCAAAGAAGATGACTTTTTTATTCATATCTCGTCTCCTGTCTCTTGTTATGTATACCCTCTCCCCTTCATCATACAGAAAGATCTTCACTGACGAAACCACTTCCTCTTAAAACGCCCATTTCCCACATATAACCATGTAACATTAAGTGGAAACATCATATAATACAAGTATATAGAGAGAACGGAACAAATGGCTGAATGAGACTCATACCGAAAGGAGGCGATCCGCGATGCTTCGTCGTCTGCGCAAGAAAATTCGAAGACAATGGAAGGACATGCTTCGTAAAAAATCGATTGCTTAAAAGGATCTTCCGCACATTTGCTGAAGGTCCTTTTTTCTCTGAGACTTTTCTTATGCGCGTTTTTTTAATATAATAGAATAAGCGAGTGTAACATACGGTATTTAAGGAGAGATTTGGATGATATATAAGGTATTTTTTCAGGCAAGTACGACTGAGGTACCTGTGAGAGAACACACAGATTCACTATACGTTGAAGCGGTTTCTGAAAGAGACGTACGCGATAAGTTGAAAAAACATAACTACAATATTGAATTCATTCAGCCTGTAGACGGTGCTTTTTTAGACTATGAACGAGAAAGTGAAAATTTTAAAGTATTGGAGCTATGAGAGGAATGAAATTTGTAAAAAACGATCAGGCGGCAGTTTTTGCGCTCGGCGGATTAGGCGAGATCGGTAAAAACACGTATGGCGTTCAATTTCAAGATGAAATCATTTTGATTGATGCTGGTATTAAGTTCCCTGAAGATGAACTTCTTGGAATTGATTACGTCATCCCTGACTATACGTATTTAGTTAAAAACGAAGATAAAATCAAAGGTCTTTTTATTACTCACGGACATGAAGACCACATCGGCGGTATCCCTTACCTTCTCAAGCAAGTGAATATTCCAGTTTACGGAGGCAAACTCGCAATCGGCCTACTTCGTAACAAATTGGAAGAGCATGGTCTATTAAGACAGACCAAACTTCACATCTTTGAAGAAGAAGATACGATCAAATTTAGAAAAACAGCTGTGTCTTTCTTTAGAACGACGCACAGTATCCCAGATTCTTATGGAATTGTCGTTAAGACACCTCCTGGTAACATCGTACATACAGGCGATTTCAAGTTTGACTTTACTCCTGTTGGCGAGCCTGCCAATTTAACGAAAATGGCTGAGATCGGGAAAGAAGGCGTTCTTTGTCTTCTATCTGACAGTACAAATAGTGAAATTCCAGAATTTACGATGTCCGAAAGACGTGTAGGTGAAAGCATTGATGACATCTTCAGAAAAGTAGATGGACGTATTATCTTTGCTACATTTGCATCTAACATTCACAGACTTCAGCAAGTCATCGAGTCAGCTGTTGCCAACGGCCGAAAAGTCGCTGTGTTTGGGCGTAGCATGGAGTCTGCCATTGATATTGGACAAGAGCTCGGATATATCAAATGTCCAAAAAACACGTTCATTGAACACAATGAAATTAACCGCCTTCCAGCAAACAAAGTAACCATTCTTTGTACTGGTAGTCAGGGCGAACCGATGGCCGCTCTTTCTCGTATTGCCAACGGTACGCACCGCCAGATTTCAATTAACCCTGGAGACACTGTTGTCTTCTCGTCTTCACCGATCCCAGGTAACAATATTAGCGTAAGCCGTACCATTAACCAGCTTTATCGTGCTGGTGCTGAAGTCATTCATGGCTCACTCAATAATATTCATACCTCTGGACACGGCGGGCAGGAAGAACAAAAGCTGATGCTCCGTTTAATTAAACCAAAATTCTTCATGCCGATTCACGGTGAGTACCGCATGCAAAAAACGCATATTAAACTTGCGAATGATTGCGGAATCCCTGAGGAAAACTGCTTTATCATGGATAACGGTGAAGTTCTTGCACTGAAAGGTGACGAAGCAAGTGTCGCTGGCAAAATTCCTTCAGGTAACGTGTATATCGACGGTAGCGGTATTGGTGATATCGGCAACATCGTGTTAAGAGACCGCCGCATTCTTTCAGAAGAAGGTCTTGTCATTGTTGTTGTCAGCATGGATATGAAAGAATTCAAAATTTCTGCAGGTCCTGATCTCATCTCAAGAGGCTTTGTCTACATGAGAGAATCTGGCGACCTCATCAACGACGCACAAGATCTCATTTCAAAGCATCTTGAAAAAGTAATGGAACGTAAGACAACTCAGTGGTCTGAAATTAAGAACGAAATTACGGACACTCTTGCTCCTTTCCTTTATGAAAAAACAAGACGCCGCCCAATGATCTTACCGATTATTATGGAAGTGTAATGACGTACAAGGAGACACAGCCAATTGGCTGTGTCTCTTTTTTATGCGCAATAAAAAAACCCGCATATCTGTACGATACGTGCGGGTTCAGTCATTGTTTTACGATTGAATCGGGAGATGCTGAAAACTTCTCACATCAAACAATCCTTGTGTTGTCATTTTCACATCAGGAATGACTGGCAGTGCCAAGAAGGATAATGTCAAAAACGGATTAAATTCTAAGGCAAAGCCTGTTTCGTTTAAAGCATCATGGAGTGCATGAAGGCTTTCATTGACCGTATGTGCAGGTTGATCTGATAATAAACCGGAAATCGGTAATGGAAGCGTATGAAGAACTTCTCCGTCTTTTACAACGGTCAAACCGCCCCCTGCTTCTTTTAACGTCTCAATGGCTTTGATCATATCAGCATCATTTGTTCCAACGGCAATTAAGTTATGCGAGTCATGGGCAACTGTTGTTGCAATCGCCCCCTCTTTTAAGCCGAAACCGCTGACGACCCCTATCCCAATTTCAGATAGACCTTTGTGGCGTTCGACAAGTACTATTTTTAATACATCTCGATCAATATCACTCGTAAATTGTCCATCGCTTCCAGAAGGAGATATTTGTTCTAATTTCGTTTCAAGCTGATTCGGTATAATGCGAATGACATTCATCTTTTGATGATCTGTTATAGGCAGCGTTAGATCTTTCTCTTGAACGTCCACTGCATGTACCGATTGCATGAGCGAAGAATTTGGCGTGATCTTGTCGACACTTGGCAAATATTCTCCATGTTCAGAGACCAATTCTCCTGCGATAAAGACGCTTGTAATTCCTACCTCATGTAAGTCAGAAATGAGCATAAAGTCCGCGTCAAAGCCTGGTGCAATTGCTCCCTTTGTTTTGAGACCGAAGCACTCCGCTGCGTTTAAACTTCCCATTTGATATGCTATAAAGGGGTCCAATCCTTCTTGTATCGACATCCGTACTTGTTCATCAATACTTCCTTGAGCCATTAAATCATCTAAATGCTTATCATCCGTACAAAAGAAAAAGCGTCTCGCATTCTTCTCATTGACAGCAGGCAATACGTTTTTCACGTTTTTAGCAACAGAGCCTTCTCTGAGCATGACATACATGCCTCTTTTGACACGTTCAAGGGCCTCTTGAGCTGTTGTCACCTCATGATCCGTTTGGACATTAGCTGTTCGGTACACATTAATTAATCGGTCCGTTAATCCTGCTAGATGGCCATCAATGAGTTTATGTTCATGTTGAGCATCAAGCAGTTTTTGAAGCATATCTTCTTCCGCTTGTTCCACCGCGACATAATCCATCACTTCGGCAAGACCAAGCACTTCTTTCTCCTGATAAAGAGGCTTTAAATCTTTTGCTTTTAGTGTAGCACCTGATCGTTCAAAGCTGACTGCCGGTACACAGGATGGCAGCATGAAATATATATTTAGAGCAGCTTTTCTCGCTTCTTCGAGCATAAAACGGATACCTGCAACACCGGATACATTGGCAATTTCATGCGGGTCTGTTACAACAGTTGTCACACCGTGAGGAACGACAGCTTTGGAAAATTCAGCAGGAGTCACCATCGAGGATTCGATATGAACGTGGCCGTCAATGAATCCGGGAACAAGCATTTGACCTGTTGCATCCAGCTCCTGTTCTCCTTCATACTCCCCAATTCCTACTATTTTTCCATTTTCAACAGCGACATCAGCGTCTATCCATTCCTGGTTAAACACGTCCATAACCTTCGCATGTTTAATCACTAGGGCTGCCTTTTTTCTCTTTGCAGCTACCTCAATTTGATGTCTGAAAAGCTCCTTATCCAACGACACTGCCTCCTCCGAGTAAACAATATAATGTTTCTTATCGTAAACGAATCTGTTTGCCCAGTCAATGACATTTAGAGAAAATCAACCATATCAAAAGATTGATTTTTATTTCTGAATAGTGATAATTGGCTGAAAAATAACCATGTTCTATTTTGCTGTTCTTTTAGAAAGTAAACGACTCTTTTCCACTTTGTTCTCTCCCACAATGTCCGCCCCATATGTACACTTCTAAAGCAAAAAAACACCCCTTCTCGGAGTGTTTAATAGTCGTTCTGCATTTCTCGTTTTTCAAAGCGCCCGATATCTGCCACTGCCCCAATGACAATGAGGATATCTTCTTTTTGAATCATTTCATCTGCGAGCGGTGAAACGATCACTTCTTTCCCGCGCTTAATTGCCACGATATTGATCCCGTACCTTGCACGAATGTCGAGATCTAACAAAGAGTGCCCAGCAAGTCTGCTGTTGGCGACGATTTCAATAAGGCTGTACTCATCTGACAGCTCTAAATAATCAAGCACGTTGTTAGAAATAATTTTATGTGCAATCCGTCTGCCCATGTCTCGTTCAGGATGGACAATACGGTCCGCACCAATTTTATTCAAAACCTTTTCATGGTAGTCATTTTGAGCTTTCACTGTGACCATTTTGACACCAAGCTCTTTCAGCATAATCGTTGTTAAAATACTCGCCTGAATGTTTTCACCTATCGCCACGATCACATGATCAAAATTGCGGATGCCTAGGTTTTTTAGGACAGATTCGTCCGTCGAATCACCAATCACGGCATGTGATGCAATTTTAGCATATTCGTTCACACGATCTTCATTCATATCCATGGCCATGACTTCAAGTCCTTCTTCGCTTAGCGCCTTGCAGATACTTCCGCCGAAGCGTCCAAGACCAATGACTGCATATTCCTTTTTCATGTTCAGACTCCTTTTATATCACTTACCATGCATTTTACTACGGTTTCATTAATGAATCCATATGCGACCGTATTTTTTTACGGAACGCTTCACTTAAGTAAAGGTCTGCTCCTTTTTCGATTTCACTGCGATAATGACCAGGAGGCGCAATTTCTTCGCTCTTTTTTAAAACGAGAAACGTCAAGCAGTCCTCATACACTTGATCACCTACTGTGACATCGACAAATGCTGGACGATAAGTCCCTTCATTTACACCTTCTCGTTTGTACAAATAACGAATGGCATCAAAAGGTACTTCATATAGAACACCCTCTGTTTCTCCGCCGTCTTCTACCAAATCTGCTCTTGATCCATCAGGGCGCACCAATGTAAACCTTGTGGTAAAACGATCAAGTGTGCCGCCGCCGATGATTTGTTTGAAATAATGTTCCACTTTCGCAAGCTTAAACCTTGCATCATCCATACAGGACCCATAGGCAAAATAATAGAAGGAAGACGGTTTGCGCTCCCATAGTTGATATGACTTCCAGCAGCCGCTTTCAATCTCCTTCAGGCTCGATGCCTTCTGCTTACATATTGTATAAGCAACGGCTGACCTTGGCCCCTGGTCTGTCATAACCTCTATTTCCTGCTGGTCATACCCTTCCTCTAGCTCATCTATCTTATGCAGCGTTTCATCACTGACCTCATACAATTCTCCATATACTGTGTTTTGTTCCGAGACAACACACACAGGGTAACCCTCACCTGTATCGTACAGTCTCCCTTTTATCCAAGCAGATGCTGCTAATGGACTGCTTTCTTTCATCAATGTCTCGTGATACTTTTCGTGCTTTAAAAGTGTCCCATACACAAATAACGTCTTTGTCTCCTTCGTCATCACACATCACATCCTCTCACCTTGCTACTATCTGCTTTTTTGATACACAGGTAAGTAAATATCAAAAGCCGTCCCTTTGCTGAGCTCGCTCTTTACATCCATTCTTCCATGGTGATCTTTTAAGATCGTCGCACAGATCGTTAAACCAAGTCCTGTACCTTCTTTTTTAGTCGAAAAGAAAGGATCATATATTTTCAGAATGTCCTCTTCGGACATTCCTTTTCCTTCATCTTGAATCGTGATTTTCCATTCTTTCATCACTTTTTCTGTTGATATGTATATATTGCCGCCTTCAGGCATCGCCTCGATCGCATTTTTGATTAAGTTAATGAACAGCTGCTTCATTTGATTGGCGTCTGCTAATATCGTGCCAGCATCCTGCTTTTTAAATGGCTGTTTGAGATCAATATTTGAAAGAACGGCATTGGTCTTTAATAACGTAATCACCTGCTCTAGCAAATCATGGAGCTGTACTTCTTGAAATTGAACCGATTGAGGTTTTGCTAAGACAAGCAGCTCACTTAAAACAAAATCAATGCGTTTAATTTCAGAAAAGATGATATCAAAATAATCGGTTCTTTCAGGATATTGCGTTTTCATCAGCTGCAAAAATCCATTGACTGAGGTGAGCGGATTTCTGACTTCATGGGCAATGCCAGCGGCTATTTGTCCTGCAACAGCCAGCTTTTGTGCCTGCATTTGCAATTGCTGATTTGATCTTTCAAGTTCAAGCTTTGCCTGCTTTTGTTTCGTGATATCTGCAACCGTTCCAATACCTCCAGTAAACTGGTGCTGTTCATCGAAATAAAGCTTATAATGCACATCTCCCCATACCTTTTTTCCTTCTTTATGGAGAAGCTGCAGCTCCACCCGCCCCTCATCCTTATGCTCTTTGATCACAGACAACAAATGCTGAACGACATGCTCTTCTTGATCAAAGTACTGATTGTACATCGTACCTAGACACTCCTCTATGTCGTAACCCGTCATTTGTTTCCATGCTTGATTTAAAAAAATGATTTCACCTTTTTCATTGGTTTCAAAGACGATTTCTTGCAAGTTATCTGTTATTCGATTCAGCCGCTCTGTCAGTTCGTGTGCTTCTTTTTCTCGTTTATTTAAATCTGATACAAGCAAATTCAACCGGTCCACATAGCCTGAGATGCTCCAAATACCGGCCAAAACAACGACTGTAAAGGCTAGATCGAGCGGCCAATTAATGTGATAGCCGCTAAGATAATAAAAGAAATCCCAGCTCAAAATTAATATAAATGCAAGAACGGATAACAGGATCCGTACTTGATATGTTTTGTTCAAATAATTCCACCTGCCGCCCTGAGATTCTTTGTCAATTGTACCATTTTCCACTTATTTTTTGAGGGAGATGCGGCATTTTTAAGTAACTTTTTTAGAAAAAATAGCCTGCTCTCAGCACAATGGGAGAGAACAGGCTATTTTTATTTACTGCTGAAGGGCTTCTTGAAGCTCTTTTAGCAGTAGTTCTGCGCCTTCAGCGCTTAATGTAATTTGACCATTTCCATACTCGTGGTTCTCAGAAGTAATCTCACCAGTCATCAGGCAGACGCCCTCTGGCTGATATTTTTTCAAGACGATTTTATCTCCATCTATAAAAAATTCCATACTGTCTTTAATAGCGATATCAAGTGCTCTTCTCAATTCGATTGGCATCACAATACGCCCTAGTTCATCTACTTTTCTTACAACTCCGATAGATTTCAATTTCGTTCCCTCTTTCTTTCATTAGCTCAAGATCAATCTGTTTTTCACCAATTGATATATCGTAGACGTAAGAGATTCTTAAAAGGTTTCTCCTGCATAAAAATTTTTTTCAAAATCGAAAAACCAAAGGGAAAATTTATTGTGATTGTCAAAATGAGACTTGAATTTTACAGATTCATTTCAAGGTGATCACAAACCCCCACAAATGACCTCAACCCTCTGAACTTTTAAATGTAAAATTGTTTAAAACAGCAAAAATAGAGATTGGGTGAAAACATGTTTCAAAATGCCGAAATTGGAATTGATTTAGGAACAGCTAACATATTGGTTTACAGTAAAAATAAAGGAATTATTCTCAATGAACCATCCGTTGTAGCAGTAGATACGGAAACAAAAACTGTCCTTGCAGTGGGGTCAGAAGCAAAAGAGATGATTGGGAAAACACCTGGAAAAATTGTAGCGATCCGTCCGATGAAAGATGGTGTCATCGCTGATTATGATATGACAACCGATTTACTCAAACAAATTATGAAAAAAGCAGGAAAAAATATTGGGTTTACCTTTAGAAAGCCGACTGTGGTTGTTTGTACACCATCAGGTTCAACAGCTGTCGAACGCCGCGCGATCAGCGATGCTGTCAAAAATTGCGGGGCAAAGCATGTGCATTTAATTGAAGAACCCGTCGCAGCTGCAATCGGTGCTGATCTCCCGGTGGACGAGCCTGTTGCCAACGTCGTTGTAGATATTGGTGGAGGAACGACAGAGGTAGCGATCATTTCATTTGGCGGAGTTGTCTCTTGCCACTCGATCCGAATTGGCGGAGATCAACTGGATGAAGATATCATTACTTTTGTGAGAAAGAAATACAATTTACTGATCGGTGAACGGACAGCTGAGCAGGTAAAAATGGAAATTGGTTATGGACTCATTGAACACGAACCTGAATCATTAGAAGTTCGTGGACGCGACCTTGTCACAGGTCTTCCAAAAACAATTACACTTGAATCAACAGAAATTCAAGGTGCTATGCGAGAATCACTTCTTCATATTTTAGAGGCGATTCGGGCTACATTAGAAGACAGCCCTCCAGAACTGAGTGGTGATATCGTAGATCGCGGCGTCATTCTAACTGGCGGTGGTGCACTATTAAACGGCATTCAAGAATGGCTCTCTCAAGAAATTGTCGTCCCAGTTCATATCGCAGCAAATCCTCTTGAATCTGTCGCAATTGGAACAGGTCGTTCATTAGAAGTAATCGACAAATTGCAAAAAACATTAAAATAATCTTCATGTTCTACTTCTTTTTTCATCATTTCGATCATATCGTGATGAATGGATAAACGTGAAGGAGGAAGAACATGTTGCTTGATTTAGGTAAACGGGTCGTTGTCACAGTCATTTTAACCGGTATTATTTTAGGAGGAATGAGCCTGTCGTTTTCACATATGCCCCCTTCTAATGCACAGCCTGTGAAACAACTGAACCGCTAAAAAAGCCGCACGAAAGCGGCTTTTTTATTTTGCTTCGGGACGGCTCCCCATTTTCCTTTTCGGTCTTAAATCTGATATGATGAACATGACTAAAGGAGGGTTTTTTATGAGTTCATTCGAAAAACAACTAGATCAATATGCAAAAACCATCGTTGAAGTAGGTGTAAATGTTCAAAGTGGTCAAGAAGTGGTCGTATCTGCGTTCACTGAATCTGTAGACCTTGTCCGCCTTGTGGCAAAACACGCATATGAGCGCGGAGCGAAAAACGTACATATCCGCTGGAGTGATGGTGTTCTGACCCGTTTAAAATATGAACATGCCCCACAAGATGTGTTTGAGCAATTTCCAGAATGGGAAGCACAGATGATGGAAACCATCGCAAAACGTGGCGGTGCTTTTATTACGATCTTGTCAGAAAGCCCTGATCTTCTAAGTGGCATTGACTCGAAAAAAATTGCTTCACAGCAAAAAGCTGCAGGTTCAGCACTTCATACATATCGTCAATACGTTCAATCTGACAAAGTTGCATGGACAGTCGTCGGTGCTGCATCAAAAGATTGGGCGAAAAAGATTTTCCCTGAGCATGCAGATGAAGAAGCTGTTGCATTATTATGGGAACAAATCTTTAAAGTCGCCCGCGCTGATCAGCCAGATCCTGTTGAAGCGTGGAAAAAGCATGATGAATCACTAAATGAAAAAGTAAAAGTATTAAATGAACGTCACTACCACAAGCTGCACTATGAAGCACCAGGTACAGATTTAACGATTGAACTTCCAGAGCAGCATATTTGGGTAGGTGCTGGCAGCGTAAGTGAACGCGGCGTATCATTCATGGCCAATATGCCGACAGAAGAGGTCTTTACCGTACCTAAAAAAGATGGTGTAAACGGGACTGTCTCTAGCACTAAGCCACTTAGTTATGCAGGAAACATTATCGATGAATTTACGTTAACCTTTGAAAATGGGCGTATTGTAGATGTGAAAGCCAAAGAGGGCGAAGGCATTTTAACCTCTCTCGTTGAAACAGATGAAGGCTCACATTATCTAGGTGAGGTTGCCCTTGTACCAGATGATTCACCAATTTCTAACTCAAATATCCTCTATTACAATACACTTTACGATGAAAATGCATCCAATCACCTTGCCATCGGCAGCGGTTATGCATTTAATATCGAAGGCGGTAAAGAGATGAAACGAGAGGAATTAGACGCAGCTGGTGTGAACAGCAGTATTACACACGTCGATTTTATGATTGGTTCAAAGGAAATGAATATTGATGGAATCACAAAAGATGGTAAACGTGAACCGATTTTCCGAAATGGAAATTGGGCTTTTTAAAGAAAAAAGACATCCTCATGTGGATGTCTTTTCTTTATGTTTATGCATACAGCTCTTGTAGTCTTTTTTGAATTTCTTGATCTGATAAGAACTCATCATAAGTTGTTTGTTTATCAACGATGCCATTTGGCGTCACTTCGATAATACGGTTTGCAACTGTTTCAACAAACTGATGGTCATGAGATGAGAAGAGCATAGCCCCTTTAAAGCTCATTAGACCGTTATTCAGCGCTGTGATGGACTCTAGGTCTAAATGGTTCGTCGGCTCGTCTAACAGCAAAATATTCGCTCCAGACAGCATCATTTTTGATAACATACAACGAACCTTTTCTCCACCTGATAAGACGCTTGCTTTTTTCTTCACTTCTTCCCCAGAGAAAAGCATACGGCCTAAGAAACCACGCAGGAAGCTTTCACTTTGATCATTAGGAGAATATTGACGAAGCCAATCAACAAGATCTAAATCGCTTCCTTCAAAATATTCACTGTTGTCTTTAGGGAAAAAGGCTTGAGATGTTGTCACGCCCCATTTAAACGTCCCGCTGTCTGGCTCCATTTCACCAGCAAGGATTTTAAATAAAGTAGAGACAGCAAGCTCATTACGGCTTAAGAACGCAATTTTATCCTCACGATTCATAATAAAGCTGACGTTATCCAGTACTTTTACACCGTCAATCGTTTTTGATAGACCTTCTACTTGAAGGACATCATTTCCGATTTCACGCTCTGGCGCAAAATGAACATAAGGATATTTACGAGAAGATGGTTTAATGTCATCTAGCGAAATCTTATCAAGCAATTTCTTTCTTGATGTCGCTTGCTTCGATTTAGATGCGTTCGCACTGAACCGAGCAACGAATTCTTGAAGCTGCTTAATCTGTTCTTCTTTTTTCTTGTTGGCATCCTGGCTGAGTTTTAATGCCAGCTGGCTTGATTCATACCAGAAATCATAGTTTCCGACATACACTTGAATTTTTCCAAAGTCAAGGTCTGCAATATGCGTACATACTTTGTTTAAGAAATGACGGTCATGCGAGACGACGATGACGGTATTCTCAAAGTTAATGAGGAACTCTTCTAGCCACTGGATCGCTTGTAAGTCCAAATGGTTCGTTGGCTCATCGAGAAGGAGAACGTCAGGTTTACCGAATAAAGCTTGTGCTAACAATACTTTTACCTTTTCAGATCCGCCAAGCTCAGACATTTTCTTCGATTGTAGGCTCTCTGGAATGCCAAGACCTTTTAATAGGATCGCAGCTTCACTTTCCGCTTCCCATCCGTTTAACTCAGCAAACTCACCTTCAAGCTCTGCTGCACGAATTCCGTCTTCATCTGAGAAATCAGGTTTCATATAAATCGCATCTTTTTCCTGCATCACATCATATAGACGTTTGTGACCCATGATGACGACTTTTAACACTTCAAACTCTTCGTATTCAAAGTGGTTCTGTTTTAAAATCGCTAAACGTTCACCAGGACTCATATGAACATCGCCCGTTTGAGCTTCAATTTCTCCAGAAAGAATCTTTAAGAACGTTGATTTACCAGCTCCATTGGCACCAATTAGTCCGTAGCAGTTGCCAGGAGTGAACTTAATATTTACTTCTTCAAATAATTTACGATCAGCAAATCGCAAACTAACATTATTCACTGCAATCATTTATTAATCCTCCATCACTCATTCATCAATATGAAGTATAACATGAATAACGATTGATAGAAACGTCTCTCGCTAAGAACAAAGGCTTTTTGTCCAATATGGTATAATAAGTGGGAATGTTTTTATTGAAGGAGTTCGGGCGATTTGAGATTACTCACACTCATGGAATACTGTTTATTGATTTTCTTTATGGGCATTTATTTATCAGCGACTGGCTTTAATGCAAGAGACTTTGGCCTTTATATTGGACTTGTCCTCATTTACACACTGGTCCATATCTTTTCAAAACGGTTTTTACAAAAGCGCGGAAAAGACAATGTGAAAATTGGATTATTCCGTTCTGTTGTGGCGATTACTGGGTCCGTTTTCGCTTCTGTTTTGGCCATTGTCATCATTGTCACGATGCTCACACCAAATTAAAAACGACCCTACATGAAGGGTCGTCCATTCAAGCACCTTTCTTACGCATTGAGAAAGGTGTATTTATTGTGTTTGTCGAATATCGCCAAATGGGAAGAAAACAAATTCTGATGTGCCGACAATCCGATCCTTTTCAATGAGTCCGAGTCCATTTCGACTGTCCATAGAATTCAGTCTGTTGTCACCCATAACAAAGTAATCGTTTTTCGGTACTTTCACTGGACCAAAATCTCCTGTTAAATGTACCTCATACTCTTTGGCATGCGCCTTGTTCTCTTTTAAATAAGGCTCAGCTACTTTTTTACCATTAATGTAAAGCGTATCATCCTTCATTTCAATCGTGTCGCCTGGAAGGCCGATCAATCGTTTGACATAATGAATTTTCTGACCGTCTTTTCCATTAATAATCACGATGTCACCACGTTTGACTCCACCGAGATAGTTGATGGTTTTGTTAACAAACAGCTTTTCTCCATCATGAAGGGTTGGTTCCATTGACTCTCCTTCCACCACATACGGCTCAAAAATAAACGTACGGATGATGAGGACGAGGGCAAGTGCAATTAAAATGGCTTTGATCCATTCAAACAGAGAACTTTTCTTCTCTTTTTTGGCTTGTTTCCCATCAGATTGAATGTCATTTTCGTTTTGTTTGTTTTCTTCGTTCAAAATACTGCTTCCTCCTAAGACTTTCTGCTAAAAGACTTGAAACGTGAATTGAATAACTTTACTTTATCACATGTTATTTAAAAATTCACAAGACAACCATTCAATTAGATATTTTTTCCTAATTTGCTGATGATTAAACAAAAAGAAGCACCGCTCTTCACGATGCTTCTTTTCAAATTAAGCTTCTTGTCGGACTGGTTTTTTTAGAATTCCGAGAAGTAGCGCTGTAACAATGGCACCGATTAAGATGCTGATGATGTAAAGAACTGGATGGTTTGTTACCCAGAAAACGAATAGTCCGCCGTGCGGTGCAGGAAGCGTCACTCTAAAGAATTCTGTTAATCCACCTGCAACTGCTGCACCAATCACAGCCGAAGGAATGACGCGCAGAGGATCTGCCGCTGCAAACGGGATCGCCCCTTCCGTAATGAACGCAGCTCCCATGAAGTAGCATGTAATACCTGCTTCACGGTCACGTTTAGAGAATTTGTTTCTAAAGATCGTTGTCGCTAGGGCAATTCCTAGAGGCGGCACCATTCCGCCTGCCATAATCGCAGCATGCGGTGCATAGTTGCCAGCAGCAATCATCGCAAGACCAAATGTGTAGGCCGCTTTGTTAATCGGACCACCCATATCAATGGCCATCATACCAGCTAAAATAATCCCCATTAATACAAGGTTTCCAGTACCAAGTGATTCAAGCCAGTGTGTTAATCCGTCCATGACCATTTTAACAGGTGTGTTGACGATGTAATGCATGATAATCCCTGTAAAGAAAATACCGAACAATGGATAGAGCAGAACTGGTTTAATACCATCGAGCGACTGTGGTACAAAAGTGAATACTTTTTTGAGCAGCACCACAATGTAACCAGCAAGGAAACCAGCAATCAATCCGCCTAAGAATCCAGCACCTGCTGCAGAGGCCATGAATCCGCCAACCATACCTGGTGCGAAACCTGGACGGTCTGCAATACTCATTGCGATAAATCCAGCTAATACAGCAACGATTAAGGCAAGCGCATTATCTCCGCCAATTCCTTTTAATACAGCTGCAAATGAATTGAAAGAAGGATCTTTAGGGTCAGCTGAGTTAATTCCCCAGAAGAATGAAATCGCAACGAGGATACCGCCCCCAACAACAAACGGAAGCATGTTGCTTACACCGCTCATTAAGTGCTTATAGAATCCACTTCTTCCCTTGCCTGATGATTCATTTTCATCTTTTGAAGAACTGCCGCCTGAACCTTTATAAATCGGCGCATCTTGATTGATGGCTTTTTCGATCAATTCTTGCGGACGGCGAATTCCAGCTGTCACAGGTACTTCAATGACATGTTTGCCTTTAAAGCGTTCCATTTCCACTTGTTTATCAGCTGCCACAATAATAGCTGGCGCTTCTTCAATTTCTTTTGCTGTCAGGGCATGTTTAATTCCACTAGAGCCGTTTGTCTCAACTTTAATGTCAACGCCCATTTCTTTTGCTTTTTCTTTCAAAGCATCTGCAGCCATAAATGTATGCGCGATGCCTGTTGGACAAGCTGTCACCGCTAAAATTTTAGCAGGTTTTCCCGGTGCAGCCGGTTCCTCTTTGACTTCCTCTTCTTCATCGTCTTTATCATGTGTATTGATAATTTCAATGATTTCATCTTCAGTAGCCGCTTCAAGAAGCTGCTTTCGGATCTCTTCACGCATGAGAAGTGTGGATAAACGAGAAAGTGCTTCTAAATGCGTGTTGTTTGCGCCTTCAGTTGCTGCAATCATAAAGACAAGATGACTTGGCTGTCCGTCTAATGATTCATAATCTACACCAGCTGTTGAACGACCAAATGCAATAGCAGGTTCTTTCACACTTGCTGTTTTCGCATGAGGAATCGCAATTCCTTCTCCGATTCCCGTAGAGCTTTGTTTTTCACGATTAACAACAGCTGCTTTGTAGCCTTCTTTATCATTTAATTTACCAGCTGTATCTAATACAGTGACCAGTTCTTCAATAACGGCTTCTTTTTGCTGGCTGTCTAATTGAAGCTTAATCGTATGCTTCGTGAGTAGTTCTGTAATTTTCATGATGACTCCTCCTTTAAATGCGTGTGACTTTTACTTGTGGCAATAATGTATCGACAAGCTCTTTTGTTCCAAGTTCCTCAGAAAATGCTGTAGCACTTCCTGATGTGACGCCAAGCTTAAATGATTCTTCTATGGAAAGGCCTTTAGAAACGCCAGCTAAGAATCCTGCAACGACTGAATCCCCTGCACCAACTGAGTTGATCAACTTGCCTTTTGGAACATTAGATTGAAAGATCCCTTCCTTACTAAATAAGAGAGCGCCGTCTCCAGCCATAGATACAATGACATGTTCAGCACCTTGTTCCAACAGCTTTTCCCCATAAGGAATGGCTTCTTCTGCAGATGAAATACTGGTTTCAAACATTTCACCTAACTCATGATGGTTCGGTTTCATTAAGAATGGTTTCAGATCTGCTGCTTTTTTTAAGGCTTCTCCAGAAATATCAAGTACTACTCTTACCCCTTGCTTCGCACATACTTCAGCAATGCGCTCATATGTGTTATGAGGCAGTGAAGAAGGAATGCTGCCTGCTAATACAACGACATCGCCTTCTGTTAATGAAGTGAATTGGGATAAAAACGAATCGAACTGTGCTTCAGTAATACTTGGACCGAGCCCGTTGATTTCCGTTTCTTCGCCTGTTTTTAGTTTCACATTGATACGTGTATCTTCTGACACCTCATGAAAGGCTGTTTGTAATTGTTCGTTTTGTAAAAAGTCTTGAATATATTTGCCTGTAAAACCGCCAATGAATCCAAGTGCTTTTGATTCAACACCGTGCCGTTTTAAAAGCCTTGAGACATTGATTCCTTTACCACCTGGATATTTTTTGTCATAGGTTGAACGATTTAAACCGCCGACCGCAAAATCCTCCACGTGTACGATGTAATCAACTGATGGGTTTAAAGTAACTGTATAAATCATGTTTTCACTACCTTTATAACCGTTTTTTCATGGTAATTATCGAATGAATCCTCTTTTGCGTCGTTTGTGATAATGGTGGCTTCCTGTAAACTAGCAAAGGTTGAAAACGATATTTCGCCAAACTTTGAGGCATCTGTTAAGATGTAGGTTTTTTTCGCCTGCTTCATGGCTCTTTTTTTAATGAGCGCTTCTTCTGGATCAGGTGTTGTAAACCCTGCCTCGGGATGAATGCCGTTCGTCCCAACAAAGCTTTTGTCAAAACGGTAATTTTCCATAGCTGTCAAAGCTGCGGCTCCCACCATGGCTCCTGTTCGATGTTTCACTGATCCGCCTATCAGGTAAAAAGAAATGCCTTTTCTCATGAGTGCTTCAATGTGCATGACACCATTTGTCACCACCACGATATCTTGATCTGGATCGATAAAGTCAATCATTTGCTGTGTTGTCGTACCAGCATCTAAGTAAATACAATCGCCTTGTTTTAAAAGTGATGCAGCTGCCTCTGCAATCAATGACTTTTCATGAAGGTTTTTGGCAGATTTCTCAAACACATCTGGCTCAAGACGAATACTAGATATTTTAGCAGCTCCTCCGTGAACTCTTTTAAGAAAACCTTTTTCTTCGAGGGCTGACAAATCTCTTCTAATTGTAGATTCAGACGCATCCGTCATAATCGTTAAGTCCTGTATTTTGATGACATCGTTTTCTTCTAAATAGTCGATAATGAGTTGATGTCTTTCTGGTGTTAGCATTGAAAACACCCCCTTTTGAAAACGTATTCATTTTGCGCGCACCTTTATTGTAATCGCTTTTTTCAACATTATCAATACAAAACAATCAAATACATTCAATAACTATCAAAATCTTTCACAATGGTCATCTTACCTTTATATGTACCATTTGTAAACTGAAAAATATGTGACATTGAGAAGAAAGTCATGATATTAGCATTTCTATCATTTTTCATTTCATTCAATTGAACGAAAAAAAGCCTTTATGCGTTTTGCATAAAGGCTTCAGGTGCGGAACAGCAGGCAACATATCTCGTTCTACCTTCTTGTCAGCACCTTGAACGTTATCTTTAGGATTATTCATATCTAAGTGATTCAATAGGATCGAGCCTCGCTGCTTTATTGGCAGGAATCAGTCCAAAAATAATACCAATGAGCATACTAAATAGGACGCCTCCACATACGATCTGCCACGATACAAGAGAAGGCCACCCTGCAAACAGTGACACAAGTGAAGCACCTCCTAAGCCAAGCGCGATTCCAAGTAACCCACCGATCAGTGTAAGGACGACAGACTCAATTAAAAACTGAACGAGTATTTGAGCCCTAGTTGCCCCAAGTGCCTTTCGAATTCCGATTTCTCTTGTTCTTTCTGTGACTGATACGAGCATAATATTCATGACACCAATGCCGCCGACAAGTAATGAGATACCAGCAATTGAGCCAATGATTGTTGTCATGACAGACGTAATCTGACCAATGCCTGCTGCAATCTCTTCCAGATTGATCATTTCGTAAGCATCGTCTGTATGGTGATTTTCATTTAATCGTGCAGCCGCACTCTTTCCTACTTCTTTCATTTGATCAGCATGTGCGACTTGAATAGACAACTTATCATATTCTTTCACACCAAATGCAGTTGTCAGCATTGCAAAAGGGACATATATTTCATTCATATCAAATGAAAACAGCCCTTCCTGTTTTGCTAAAACCCCGATCACCTCAACCGGCTGTCCATTCATCCAAATCAACTCGCCTACTGCCTTCTCTCCATTAAACAATTCTTTTTGTATCCCTTCTGAAATAACAGCTGCCCTTCTTCCGCTCCTAAAATCGATTTCACGTAAGTCCTGTCCTTCTGCTATATGTAATGAATGTACATTCGTGTAGCCTTCATTAATCCCATTGACCGTTGCATCTATTGTTGTATCTTGGAATCTTAATTGCATGCCTTGTGCCGTGGAGGAGGCAACCTGTTTAACCCCATTCAATGCTTGAACACTTTGAATGTCTTCTTCAGTAAATGTGGCTTCAAATAACGCATTCGGATTCGCATTTAACTCCTCATCAGAGGGTGTATAGGTCATATCAATGGTATTGTTTGGCCCTGAAATTGATTCTTTCAGCATTTGCTCGCCGCCTTGACCGATGGCAACGACTGCAATCACCGAGCCAACCCCAATAATAATGCCAAGCATCGTTAAAATAGACCGCAATTTATGAGCAAGGACAGAATTCAGCGCTATTTTGATATTTTCAAAGAGTTTCATTCATTCGTCTCCTTGTATCAATCTATCTTGAGCGAGGCGTCCATCTCTCACAACGACTATCCGGTTTGTATACGCAGCTATTTCTTCTTCATGAGTAACGAGCACAACCGTTGTTCCTTCCTCATTGAGCTTTGTAAACTGTTCCATAATCGAGCCGCTCGTTTTTGAATCAAGAGCGCCTGTTGGTTCATCTGCCAAGATAAGCTCCGGCTCATTGACAATCGCACGTGCGATGGCTACTCTTTGCTTTTGACCCCCTGACAACTCGTTTGGCATATGCTTCATTCGATCTGCCAAACCAACCTTTTCAAGTGCCATTTCCGCACGTTCTTTTCTTTCCTTTTGACTGATACCAGCGTAAATCATCGGAAGTTCAACATTTCGCCTCGCATTTAATCTAGGCAGTAAATAAAATTGTTGAAAAACAAAACCAATGGATCGATTTCGAATCACTGCCAGTTCTTGATCCTTTGCTGCCGACAGCTCCATACCTTGAAAATGGTACTGTCCGGAGGTCGGGTGGTCCAGACAGCCAATGATATTCATTAACGTTGATTTCCCAGAGCCGGACGGGCCCATAATGGACATATACTCGCCTTTACCAATGACGAGGTCCACTTCACTTAATACATCAAATGTCTCCTCAGCGACTTCGTAGCTTTTTGTCACGTTTGAAAGCTGAATCATTCAGCATTCACTTCCATTCCGTCATACATATCATCTGATGGCTCTGCAATGATTTGATCTTCTTTTGTTAAACCTTTCGTCACTTCAAGATCTTGACCTGACGTTTCACCTAATGTCACTTTTACTTTCTTCAGTGCATTCTTTTCAACAACATAAACGAATGATCCATCTTTCTCTTTTTTCACAGCTGTTTCAGGAATTGTGTGCACTTGACGCTTGTCCGTTTCAATTTCCATGATCATTTTAAAGCCTGGTTTTGCATCCGGCTTTTTCCCTTTTATTTCAATTTCGACTGGATATTGTACGGTTTGATCACTAGCAGCTGTTTCTGCTGTTGACCGGGCAGGCACAGCGCCCACTTTTTTCACCACTCCTTGCCAACTCTTTCCGCGAATGACATCAGACGTTACCTTTACTTTTTGTTTCTTTTTGACTTTCATAGCATCATACTCACTGATTAAGCCTCGTACAATCATTTTTTTCTCGTTGCCAATATGGATTACCGGCTGTCTCTCTTCTAGCTTCCCTGCGCCAGCATCTTGCTCAATGGAGATGACTGTTCCTTCAATTTTGCTATGTATCGTTAAATCTTCTATTTGTGCCTTTACTTTTTCTTGGTTAAGCTCCGCTTGTTTTTGCTCTAATTCAGCGGCTTTGAGTTCGAGTTCAAGCTGATCTCGCTCGTTTTTCGAATCAGAGCCCGCCTTTTTTCCCTGGTTTTCATCTAATGTATTGAGTCTATTTTGTAATTGTTGAAGCTTTAGTGTACTTGATTCAGCCGCAAGTGCTTGCTGCTGTTCTTCAAGCTCCAGTTCCTTATTTTCATATGTAAGGAGCGGTGTTCCAGCTTTCACCTTTTCTCCTTCTTTCACAGCGATATGATTCAGGCTTCCCTTCTCCTCTTCTGTATAAATAAATTGCTCCTCCGAGAATGAAAGTGTTCCAGGCGTCATCACCTTAGAGGTTATTTCTTTTGGTGTGAGTTTAACTGTTTTAAATGCTGCCGTAGACACAGGTTTTGATTGGTTTTTTGCAATGTTAAATCCAATAAATAAACCAATCACAATAATCAAAATGGATCCGATGATGATTTTCTTTCTCATAAAAACATTCTACCTCCAGCTTACTGCATGTTGATGGTGATCGTAGTTCCTACATATTGAAAAATTAAAGATAATACATAAAAGACACTCACAATAATCCAAGATATTCTTGGCGAAATGCGGCCGACCTTGATCAATAAAAAGCCTGTTAAAACAAGATTCCAGATCACAAAAAGATCGATATTTGCGAACACAGCATGCCATGAACCAGACATTCGAATGAATGCGTTTAATGAGGTAATAGTGATATCTTTTGGCACATGAAAAATGATGATCGCTAAATGAGAAATGATCGTACCAATGATCGTAATAGGTGTGATATAAAGCACACCTGAAAATAGCTGCTGAAACGTTGCATCACCTTTTGCTAAAAAGACGATGAACTTGTATACGGCAGTATTAATGACAATCCCAATGACCAAACCAATGAGCGTGATCACATAAACAAAAGGTATCGGCAAAATTAAATCTGCCCACAATCCTTCATTCACTAGCTGAGACAAATAAGTGACCACTACTGTTAAAACAAGTACACATGATAAAGGCCACCAAACGAATGGCTGCTCCCACACTCTTTTTAAATGCTCTGATGGTCTTGTGCTTACGCCTATAATTGTGGGTTTTTGCGTTGTTTCTTTCATCAAATGTCATCCTCTCCATGTGCTGTAAGTATGGAAACGTTTTTTCATACTCTTGTTGTTTCTATTTTATCAAAAGATTGCCAATAAGTGATAGATCATTTGATTTTCTTATTTTCATAGTGATAGGATTGAATCTATTATTCTATTTTCATGAACGACATCTTTCAAATGATACCTTGATCCGACCATATTCATATGAAAAAATCATGATTTTACTGACTGAAAAACATTTTATGAAGTAAACAACATGTCTTTCGGAATAAATATCCTTTTCCTTTGGATTCAGATGGTCTCAGTTAGACACAACAATTTTTTGTTAAAATATTCCTAGTAATTTCAATGAATCCCGGCTTTATAGGACTATGTTTAGCGCCTTTTATAGAACAGATGAGCCTTTAGTAACAATACTTTCATATTAAAAAAATAAAAATAAAAGGATTTTACTTGATCAAATGTTATTTTTTCATATAATGTAAAATAGAGGTAGGTTAAATGATAGTGGAAATGGAGTCAAGTGAATGTTAAGAGAAAAATTGAAACTGCAATTGATTTTACTTTATGAAAAGGAACAAGAAACATGGCAATACTTTCGAAAGGAAAGAGAACTGATTTATCATGAGCTTAAATTACTTGATATGAAAGAGAGCAGACCTTCTAATGACAAAATATACTACGCAGCAAGGTGTGTAGATATTATTAAAGAAAAAAAGGGAAGCATCGTGAGCACAAAAGAATTAAAAGAACAGCTTCAAGCACGAACAGATTTCAATGTGAGACGAATCAGCGAATTGTATGATCTCATTCAACAGCTCGATCCTCACATTTCTAAAGCACGCCGGGGATGTTTTATTTACGAAGATCATACCCAAGTACCTCTACAATCTTTTCACACATAAAAAAATTGGTTACAGCCGCCGGCCATAACCAAGTCCTCTAATATCTATTATCCACCACTTACAGGAGGAATGAGTGCAACAGTGTCCCCGCTACGCACTTCAGCATTTCCCCTCGTATATATTTCGTTGACTGCAACCATCACGTTTTGTGCAGTATCAACACCATATACCTCCTGTAATTCTATTTTAATCTCATCAACCGTTGTTTGATCTTTTTGAATGATGATTTGTTGTTTACCGGCCTTCTCAGCAAGGCCGGCGAACAATAATACGCTAATCATGCCGCTTCCCTTCTTTCTCGTTAAGTTGGAGAGTACTAGGTTTTCCTTCCGGGTATGAAACGGTTTCAAGCTGATCACCTATCCAAGCCTCTCCATCTTCCCAGTATTCCTTTTTCCAAATAGGAACGATTTCCTTTATTCGTTCAATCGCATATTCATTGGCTTCGTATGCAGCTTTCCGATGTGGTGATGAAACAGCTATTGCCACTGCAATGTCACATATCTCAAGAGTGCCAATACGATGCACAATAGCAGCTTCTGTATCGGGCCAGCGTTTTTTAATTTCTTGGCCAATTTGACTCAACATATTTTCCGCCATTGGTATGTATGCTTCATATGTTAAACGCAGCGTTTTTTTGCCATTTGTCCATTCTCTTACCGTGCCTATGAATGTCGTAATGGCTCCCGCTTTGCGTCTTGTGACATGCTGAATCAATTCATTCACATCAATTGGCTCTTTTGTGATGTTAAAAAGTTCATTCATACGAGGCTTCCCCCTTCAATAAATTAAAAGCAAATGTGATCCCGCGCTTATCAAATGCTGAAAACACAGGAAACGGGTATTTCTCAGTGAATTGCATTTCTTTATTGAAATAAATGGCTGTTTGTATATGAGAAAGTGTTGAAAGATCAATGAGTTCCTGTTCGTCTTTGACACACAGGATTTTGCGGTAAGGCGCCTGTTTGTATCCTTCGATCAAGACGGCATCTAAAGGAAGATGCTGACACATGTTGAGTAGTTGTGCGAATGTCATGTGCCGTATGAAAAAGTGACATTCACCTTCTCCCTCCACACCTGCGGCAAATGCACCCGCTTGAACATATCGATCCGTATCTTTTTGTTTGAACAGACGGTCTGGCTTTCCACCATGTCCGTGATGTTTGAAGCAGCCTAGCTGCATTTCTTCTTCATCCGCCAGCTGACATAATTTTTCGATCAGCGTCGTTTTACCACTATTTTGATAGCCCACGACTTGTAGAATGTTTAATTTGTCATCCAACATGGAGCACCGCCTTCGTGGTGAAATAGCAGAACGCTGACCTGGTCACCTGCACTAAACCCTCTTGTTCCTCCGGGCAAAACAATGAAACAATCAGCATGAGCAATCGATGTCACCGCACTAGATTTATCAAGACCTGTTGGCGTCACACTTAGCTGACTGCCAGTAAAATGAAGTGATGCTCTAACAAAACGTGTGAACGGATTGGCTTTTGGAAAATCATGTGTCAGCTTCGCCTCAGTAAAAACGGGAAATGGATTTTCTTTCAAACACCATTTATAAATGATCGGTTTGACAAATAGTTCAAATCCAACAAAACAGGCAGCCGGATTTCCTGACAGCCCATAAAGCAATTGACCATTTGGCAACGCAGCAACGGTCGTCACACTTCCAGGTCTCATGGCCACTTTATTAAACAACACATCTGCACCTAGTTTTTCATAAATAGCAGGTAAAAAGTCAAAATCACCTACCGATACACCACCTGTTGTGATGAGCATATCAACTTTGCTTAAGGCTGCTTTTACTGCTTCATAGCTTTGATCAAAATCATCGGATACACCGCCTAAATCAAGCGGTTCTCCTCCAGCTTCAAGAACCTGAGCGTACACCATACTTAGGTTACTATTTCTAATTTTACCGTCCACCATGGCATCACTTACTTGTAGGAGCTCGGTACCTGTTGAGATGATACCGATGACCGGTTTTTTGACGACTGGCACAACCGCATACCCGAACGTTGCCAATATCGCCGTCACGCCTGGGGTAACTTTTGAGCCTTTTTTGATCATGACGTTCCCTTTGAGGGTCTCTTCTCCTTGCCGAGAAATATTGTCTCCCTTTTTCAGAGGTCTTTTAAGTGACATCATTGATTTACCGTCTTTTTCAAACGTTTTCGTCAATTCAAGCATGATCACAACATTTGCTCCTTTTGGAATCTTCGCTCCTGTCATGATGCGAATCGCTTGAAAAGGACCGATCGTTTTTGCAGAAACAATACCTGCCCCTATATGATCAATGACCTCAAATTCAACCGGATGCTCGCTCGATGCATCCTTTGTATCTTCTGCTCGAAGTGCAAAACCATCATACGGAGAACGATCAAAGGCAGGAACATCGTGATCTGCTAAAATATCCTCTGCAAGCCATCTTCCAAGGCTGTTCTTTAAAGGAACCCATTCGACTTGTCCATGTTTTTGAAATTGGTGGACTTTCTTTACTGCCTCTTCTACTGGAATTGGCTGTCGTCTTTCCATCACTTCTCACTCCTATATGCCTAGCAGTCTTGCTAGTAATGAATTGGCTACTTTTTCATCATTTGTCCCATGGATTAATACACGTCCTCCTTTAAAACAAACGATACGGTGTCTTTCATAGCGTATATGAATTAAAAAATCGTTCACTTCCACCTCACAAATAGAGGACAGACGCTCTTTTACATGCTGAAATGAAAGGTTTTCTAAATCCTTAGATATGATTTGAACGGTGTCACGTCCGCAAAGAACCGCTGTTTTTTTGCGCTGTTCCTGTAAATATGGATACGTTCTATTTGTGCCGCAAGAAGGACAGCTCTCCTGCTTCGTACGAGATACATCCATTTTAAACGAAGACGACTGCCACAAATCAAACGTGACAAACTTTCGCTCCATTTGCTCTTCATGCCCTGTTAAATATTTTAATGCCTCTGTTTGCTGATAAGCCGACACCATTTGGACAGCAGGAGAAATAATACCAGCTGTATCACATGTCAAACCCCCAACAGGCATTGAGGTAAACACACAGGATAAGCAAGGTGTTTTGCCCGGCAAAATGGTCATATACATTCCCTGACTGCTCACACAGGCACCGTAAATCCAAGGCGTATTTGTTTCTAAAGATAAGTCATTCATCACCATTCTTGTCTCAAAATTATCAGTCGCATCAATGACGATATTTGCTTTTCGGAATAAAGGTCTTAACAGCTCTACTCCTGCATCTTCAATAAGAGCGTGAATGGTCACTTCATGGTTGATCTCTTGGAGACGTTTTTTAGCTGCTGCCGCTTTTGGCACATGCATCTTTGCATCGTATTCAGTGTACAGCTGCTGCCGCTGTAAATTTGAGAATTCGACATAATCACGATCTACAATCGTCAAAGTACCAATTCCTGAACGGACAAGCCCTTCAGCAGACGCTGTTCCAAGTGCACCAGCTCCAACAATAAGGACATGGCTTTCGGCAAGCGCAGACTGCCCTTTTTCCCCTACCGGAGTGAACAAGATTTGCCTTGAATATCGCTCGTTCAATATTGTTCTCTCCTCCTCGTTTTTATGTATCATATCATACCGTTTTCAGGTAAATCGCTTCTTTTATTGATATTGTGAAATTCATTTGGTGCCACGTTCAGTTCGTCGGCTGGAACAACCTGGACGTGAAGTTTTTGTAATAAGTCTTTAATAGCTAATTGATTCTCTTTTAAGCACGCAGAAATAAACGGAAGACTGCGGCGGTGATAAAGCGCAAATAACGGCTGTAATCTTTCCTGCACCATCGGGACCACAGCATCTACATGCTCATGGCAATAAGAAGATAAAGCGACGGCTGTCTCTTTTCGTATGAATGGCATATCACATGCCGTCACTAAATACCACTCTGCTTCTTGCTTTTGCATAGCGGTATATATGCCTGCAAGCGGGCCATACCCACGCACTTGTTCATCATCTAACCAAACAGCTTGTTCCCCTCTTGCTTTGAAAAAAGGCAGAAGCTTCGGGTGACTGATGATGACGGTTTCCCCTTTCAAAAGTTGCTCTTTCACATGTTCATATAGTGGTTTCCCCTGATAGACATGACTTGCCTTTGGCCCTCCAAAACGCCTAGAAGCACCTCCGGCTAGTATCACATTCACTATTCTCATCATCTCATCCCCTTTGATATGGTTGTTCTAATCGCACTCATTTCGCATACTTTATTGATAACATGAATAAGGAGGGTCTACCTATGAACCGGCGCCATGCTTCTCCCCTATTCCATGATCTGTCTCAAGAAAATCTATTTTTAAAAGCTGAAACGGCCAAATATCAACAGATGATTTCAGATTTACAGTCCACATATACGTATGCTAAAAACAAGAAGCTATCTCAAGAATATCATGAGATGAAAAAGGATTTCACTCAATTAAAACAACAATTGGATGAAATGACCATTGACCAAGACGAAGCATCATCTAAAATACAGGATCTCTCTTATAGCAAATCGGAATTATTACATAAAATCGTCCTTCTTCATGAAATGCTGCAAAAGGAAACCTATCATAGACGAAAAGAAACAGAGGAAAAGCACCGATTGCATTTGAAGGTTGTAAAATATAAGGAAATGTCTCAGCAACTACAGGAGCGATTACTAGACCAAGATAAACAGCTTGCAAAAGAGGAGAAAAAAGGAAATACTTTATCCGCTGTGATTGAAAAACTGCAACAAACTCTAGGCGATAAAAACGCAGAGCTTCATTTATTACAAGAAGGCGTGCGGCATCTACAGGAGCGTTTTTATGAAACACAAGAAAAATTACTGCAAATCGAAAAAGCAAAAGAAGCCATTTTTTATGAAACACTCACGAGCTACCAAAAACAGTTAGCCGAAAGCGAGGAATGGATCGCTTCTCATTTTGCTGATATCGACCAGTCAGCCCAAACAAATGCCGAGCCGATCTCACAAGACCCTATTTTGCAAACAACCGAAGAAATAGGACCGATTTTGAAGAAACTAAACGAACAAGTAGAAACGCTCCAGGCAAAAGTTGATGCGGTGCAGCGGAGTGGAGAGGTCATGACAGTGAAGATCGATGGATTTAAAAAACAGCGCGACAACATGCCCAAAGAACGAAAGATTGTCTATACAGTTGATCAAAAAAAGTGATCCGTTCATCACGTACGCAAGAAAAAACTGCTGGCATTTACGCCCAGCAGTTTCTTTTTTATTTATTCGTCTTCTGTTTGAATGTCGCCTTCTAAAATATACTGTCCGCGATAAGGTTTCTTCACTTCTGGGTACATTTTAATTAAGCTTTGCATAAACGTTGTCATATTTGGAATTTCAAGACCGCTCTCTTTTTCAATCTCTTTTTGAAGTTCAGAGCTTTTAATCGCAGCATTATGACGCTTTAATGTTTTGATTGCAGCTTCACGAAGCTTAGCTGCCTTTGATCCAGGTCTAGCTGTGCCTCTTCTGCGTCTTGTAGATCCTTCAGGAATACCTACAGGTGCACCATTTAGCTGACCTGTTCCTAAAGATGATGTAACGTTTGACTGCGTTTGCGCAGGCTGATTGTAGCTTCTCATTTCTTGTGCAGCCAGCTCAGCTAATACAGGCAACGAATCCGTTTTTCTCTCTGTACGCACTTCTTTTTTTGTATCTGTGACGAGACCTGTACCTTGACGGTCTAATTCTCTTAGTTTTGCGTAAATCGCATCTCGTTCAATTTGATATTCACGGATGACCTTTACTTCTGCTTCGTTTAATTGTTCCAATCGTAAACGTAACGCTTCCCTCTCATTAAACAATGGATTTCCCCCTCATCATATAAAAAATATTCTATAGTAAATATTAGATTAGAAAACTAATTTTATCAACTATTTTTTTATCATTTTACAGTTTGCTATCAGATAGGTATTTCCAACTAAAATTTTGCCAAAGAAGAAAAATCGGCACCCATTTCATTGCCACTATAGGCTTTTAACTACCTTTAAAATATTGTAAAAATTTTGAATAAATGCTTATACTACTTGATTTATATAGTTATTTACCAAACTGAAATTTCTTTTGTGCAAAAACGTTCTGAATAGTAAAAAGTTAAAATCTTTACATTTTCATTTCAAAATAAAAATGTAAATAGGTCATAATACCTTTTTGTTTCAGGAAATTTTTTTAATGAAATCCCTCATTTTCTCTTTTCTTAGGCATTCCACCTACAATCATATTCATCCAGTGCAATATGTCTCCTATTTTTCCCCATGAAAAAACCCCCATGAATGGGGGAAAGCCTATTCTGCAGCCTTTTCAGACTCAGAAAGAACTCGATTGACACGTTTTTCAAGCATTTTCATACCGCTGCCGCCAGCTTGGAAGTGGCGTAAAGCACCTGTTTTATCGAATACATAGTAAGCTGGTACATATTCGTTCTCAAATGCTTCTGTTAATTTATGGTCGCTGTCTACAAAGATTGGCTGTGTGATTTCATGCTCATTTGCAACCTCTTTGATTTTTTCTAGATCTAGGTCATCCTCTGAACGTGGCATATGAACTGCGATCACGTTTAGTTGATCCTTGTATTCATCACGGAATTGGTTCACTTGCGGCATCGCCTCTTTACAAAGGTGACAGCTAACTGACCAGAAGTGGATCAATGTTGGTTTATCACCAATTAATTCTTCTCTTGTTACTTCTCCATTTAACCATTCTTTTGCACCAGTTAGTTCTGGCATTGGTTGACGTAATTTCATTTTGAAGCGCCTCCATCCATTGTATGTCTCGAAACAAAAAGGTCTAACATCAGTTAGACCCCAGCATGTAGACAAACCCTCGCATTCTTTGTCAGTCCTGCGTGCTGATGCTCACAAATGTCACATTCGCTTCGCGCCAGTACTCGTCCTTCCTAGGGCTGCAAAGGTTTTCTATCACGCTGAAAAGAAGACAAAGGGCTAAAATCAAGTTCATTTTAGCCCTTTGTCAACAATCTGAAGGTCTAACATCAGTTAGACTGCTTCTTCAACTATCAATTAAAGTGTTTTTTGACCAGGCTTCCAGTTCGCTGGGCAAAGTCCACCAGTTTGTAATGCTTGAAGAACACGTAGTGTCTCATCTACATCACGACCGATATTGTTGTGGAATACTGTTTGATATTGAAGTTCGCCTTCTGGGTTAATGATGAATAGACCACGAAGTGCAATTCCTTCTTCTTCAATTAAAACACCGTATTCTCTAGATACTGTGTGGTTTGTGTCAGCAGCTAGTGGGTATTTTAATTCTCCAAGACCATTGTCTTTACGATCTGTGTTGATCCAAGCAAGATGCGTATGGATTGTATCAGTAGATACACCGATGATTTCTGCATCTAAATCTTCAAACTCATCATAACGATCGCTCATTGCTGTAATTTCAGTTGGACAAACAAAAGTGAAATCCATTGGATAGAAGAAAAGAACTGTCCATTTGTCATTCTTGATGTTTTCCTCTAAACTCACTTTACCAAATTCCTTATTAGCAAGTACTGCTTCCATTTCAAAACGTGGAGCTTGTTTTCCTACAAAACGCTCTGCCATATGTAAATCCCTCCAAAAATAATATCTTTATACAGACTTCTTAGCTGTATATAAAATGAGAATCAATAGGTTAAATTCTCATTTAGTTAATAACTTCACAAATATAATTATAATACTTAAGCGATTTTTAGTCAATATTAATTAATAATAAATTTAATTAACGATTTGTCACAATCTCTCGCTCCAACTATTAAAAGTTTAACATGACTTGCATAAGGGAACAAATGATTAGCTTCTCATTTCGCACATACATAGAAAGGTTTTGAAGATCATGAAAGCACTTGAACAAGTAGATTGGGTTTCCATCATCATGAACAGCAGTATAATTTTGTTAAAACTAATCGCTATTTTTGTGATTTATTTTATCATCAGAGCGATTGGAAACAAGATGATTAAGCGTGCCTATTCAGCATTCTCTGAAAAGCATGATGTCTCTTTATCACGAGCTCAAACGCTGCAAAGTCTTACCTTAAATATTTTCGCCTACTTGCTGATTTTTATTCTAGTTGTGATGATCCTCGACTTATTTCATTATAACCCAACCGCCTTGCTGGCTGGGGCAGGTGTTGTAGGACTTGCCATTGGATTTGGCGCTCAGGGATTAGTGAGTGATATTGTGACAGGCTTCTTCATACTGCTGGAAAAACAATTTGATGTCGGCGAGTATATAACGGTTGCTGGTTTCGATGGGATCGTTGAACAAATTGGACTGAGAACAACACAGCTTAGAAGCTTTGATGGCACTCTTCATTTCATTCCAAACCGAAGTATACTTAATGTAAGCAATCATTCACGAGGGACGATGCAGGCACTCGTTGATATCGAATTATCCCCAGATGAAAATGTGGATCAGATGATCACCACTTTGCAAGCAGCCTGTGATGAAGTTCGTGAGAGCATGCCGCAAATCATCGAAGGTCCTCAAGTCGTTGGAGTGGAATCATTTGGCTCCTCATCCCTCGTCCTTCGTATCATTGCAAAAACTGAAACGATGGAGCAGTGGCGTGTCGAACGAATTCTGCGCAAAAAAATGAAAGAAGCACTCGATCTAGCCAAAGAGCAAAAAGAACCAGGATCATAAAATCCTGGTTCTTTTGTTTGTTTTATTGAACACGCTGTTCTACTTCTTGACAAATTTCATCAGCCGTCATACCTGACGCTGTAATGACAGATGCCTTTGTCGTTGTGTCTGAAATGCCAAGAACATTTGAATCTAGTCCTGTGACCACATAGCAGTCACACTGATCCATTTGCTGTTCATTTTGAATACGTACGACATCATACCCTTTTTGCTTCAAAAGCTCTTCTACATCGGATAAAGATTGTTCTACACCAATTCTTGTCATAATCAAGAACACCTCCTGTACATAAGGTGTACAGGAGGTCATTTGATTATTCATTCACCTGCTTGCTTTTTAAAATAAGCCGTCATGACGTTCACAGCTGTTTCAATCGCATTTTCGTCAGGAGTCAGCTTGGCATGGTGCAGTCCATATTCTGAATCTACCCCCAACCAAAACATGAACCCAGGGTATTTTTTCAGCATGTAGCCGAAATCTTCTCCTGTCATCGCTTCTCTGCATTCAATAACATTCGCAAGCCCTTCTTCGGCTACATATGACATAAATTCCTCTGTCAAATCCTTTGAATTGTCCACTTCGTAATAAGCTGAAGGGTATCGAACTGTCGCCTTGCATTCGTAGCCAATTTCAATTCCCTTTGCCAGTGCTTCAATTCGTTTTCTCACCTTTTTCATAGACTCTGGCGAGAGCGTGCGAATGGTTCCATCCAGCTTTGCGTGCTGCGCAATGATATTTTGAGCAGTGCCACCTGTAATCGTGCCAACTGTAATGACGGCACTATCAAGAGGGTCCACATTTCGTGAAATCACCGATTGCAGCTGCCCTACTAGTGCACTTGCAGCCACCACCATATCATTTGCTAAATGAGGGTATGCGGCATGCCCGCCTTTTCCTTCAAGATCGATCACAAGCTCACTCGTATTAGCAAATAATAGGCCCGGCTTTGTTGCAATCGTGCCGACTGGATATTCAGGTGCAATATGCAGCGCTGTAATAAAGTCTGGCGTCCACTTTTTTAGAACATCACTTGTAAGCATCGGTTCAGCTCCGCCTGGCCCTTCTTCTGCCGGTTGGAAAATAAATAGCAGATCTTCTTTGATTGGCTGATGCACGAAATGATCAATGATACCAAGCGCAATGGTCATATGAAGATCATGTCCACATGCATGCATGTTGCCCTCATGTACCGATTGAAATGGATAGCCCGTTTCTTCAGGGATAGATAATCCGTCCATATCTGCACGATACGCAAAGACGCGCGTAGGATTTGTCCCTTTTACTTTCACAAAAAGTCCAGTCCGCCATGTTTCCATCTCGATTCGATCTGCTGGGTACGATTCGAGATGCTTGATGAGGTAAGCTTGTGTTTTAAATTCCTTAAAACCAAGCTCAGGGATTTGGTGCAAATCTCTTCGAATGGATATTAATTGCTCACGATTTAACAAGTGAACTCGCTTCCTTTCCTCTATACGAATAAGACGTGGATATATCATCCACGTCTATGTCTTCAGTTGCGAATTGTGTCAATTAAAGCTGACGCAGTTCTTGTTTGATTTCAGTTTTACCTTTTGTTTTTTCATCAATGTCTTTGATTTTCTTTGCAGGTGTACCTGCTACAACCGTGTAAGGCTCAACATCGTTCACAACGATCGCTCCAGCTGCTACAACCGCACCTTTCCCAATTGTCACACCTTCTAAAACAACAGCGTTTGCACCGATGACAACATCATCTTCTACTACAACTGGCTTAGCAGAAGGCGGCTCAATAACACCTGCAAGAACAGATCCCGCACCGATATGACAGTTCTTACCTACTGTCGCACGGCCGCCAAGAACAACGTTCATATCAATCATCGTACCTTCACCGATGACTGAACCGATATTAATAGAAGCACCCATCATGATGACTGCATTATCGCCAATTTCCACTTGATCACGAATGATTGCACCTGGCTCAATACGTGCTTTGATGTTTTTCAAATCCAACATAGGAATCGCAGAGTTACGACGGTCATTTTCCACGACAACATCTTCAATTTTGTCTTTGTTTGATGCTAGAGCTTCTTGAATTTCGCTCCACTCACCGAAGACAACACCAGTGTTACCTGTGATAAATGTTTTTGCATGTTCACCAAATTCAATACCTTCTAAGTCCCCTTTAATGTAGACTTTAACAGGTGTTGATTTTGTACTATTTTGAATAAATGAAATAATTTCATCAGCGTCCATTTGTTTCATGTATGTATGTCCTCCTCTTAATTTATACTTCATTACTGTACCAAAGGAGAGTTTTAATGACAAGTGAAAGAATTGTCTGCGCCTTGGCAAATAAAACAAGCGGGCCTCTTTATCCCGCTTCTTGCTGGTGAAGATGAACAAATTGTCTCCCAAAAGAAATCAATTCCTCTTCCTCGTTTCCTTCTGGATTCAGCTCTATTTTGATGGATGGTAGGACGATATCACCGCCCAGCTCCTTCACTTTTTCTTCAATTAAATCCACAGCTCCACAAAAATGTTCATAAGATGTATCTCCAGAACCGAATACAGCAAATGCTTTACCCGTCAAATCAAGCTCTTCCATTTCTTCATATAGATCAATAAAATCATCTGGAAGATCACCATCTCCCCAAGTATATGCACCTAACAGAATGTGCGAGTAATCATGAAGAAGTTCAGCATCAATATCCATCGCTTCATGCCGGTCCACGCTAGCCCCAGCTTCCTTTAATCCTTTTTCGATTAAATCAGCCATTGCTTCTGTATTTCCTGACATTGTGGCATACACCAATAAAACTTTTTTCGTCACTTTTTCTTCCTCCTTATTAATGAATCAGTGCAGGTTCCTCATAAGGCCTGACAAACTTACTTTCATATAAACCCGCACAGAAAAAATTCTCCTTTTGATTGGCGACACGAAAACCGTGCCCTTTGATCGTATCAAACCACTTGAGCTCTTTTTGCTCTATATCAAGCTGATACACTTTAGAAAATCCATGCTCGTCCTGTGAGGTGGTCACGTACACAATGCCGTTATCCTCTGACACATCCAAAAATGATTCCTCTCGCGTAAAAGCTTGTGATTGAATATCATGCAGCATATTTGTATGTAAGTCTAAAATTTGAACAGATCCTCTTTTCCCTTTTTTAGAGCCCAACGCACAGACAAGGAGGTGTTCCCCGCAAAGCAGCATAGAAGCAGTCATTCGGTGCTCTTCTCTGTTTAGGAGAAAAACCTGTTCACTTTTGAAGTCATACACCCATATTCCTCCATGCACCTCATGAATCTGCGTTCCAATATAAAGATAATCGCCGGCTACACATAATGAGCGAATCACAGGGGGCTGATTCACATGAGCAAACGGCTTCATAATTTCCCAGGAAATTCCGAAATCGGTTGACACATAAATACTATGCTTTCCATGTGCGCATACAAACCCATCTTTGCGTCCTGTAATAGACCAAACAACTGCATTTGTCGGAAAAGATGATAGCGCCCACGTATGGCCCTCATCTCCTGATCGTATGACAGTTCCATTTTCACCAACTCCGAACAAATACGGACCAATATAACTGATAGCGTGGATTTTATGCTTGAGCTTAAAAAGCTGCTGCCATCCGCCCTCTACACTGTAATGAAAAATACCTTCTCGTTTGACAGCAACAAAGTAGCCGCCACTTTTAGACGCAGCTACAGCTGTCGCACCTTTATGAAACATGATTTTCAACTCTTTTCTCAGACAATGATGCCCACGTTAAAAAGCTTGTTGCAAACTCCTCACAGCACGCCACATCTTCATCTGTATCTGGCGCAAGTTCCATTTTCAATGTTTCAGGAAATACGGATGCACCTGTTGATTTCAGCATGTCATGAAAGGTATGAACAGCCTCGCAAAACTTCGGATAACTGTAATCGCCTGATCCAAATACCGCCGCTTTGATGTGACTAAGTTCAAGTGCTGAGACCTCTTCATAAAAATCTTCAGCTTCATAAGGTAAATCACCGTCACCCCATGTGTAAGAGCCGATCATGACATAATCGTATGAAGAAAGATCTTCTGCGCTTGTGTCGTCAAATTCCATCATCTCTGTCTCTATCCCTTTTCCTTCAAGCGTTTGTTTTAAGATCGCTGCCATGTCTTCCGTATTGCCAGACATACTCGCAAATGCAATTAGTGCTTTCATCTATTGGTCACCTCATCTAAATGATAATCATTTTCAATTATTATATGTACACTTTAAATGATAATGATTTTCATTGTCAAATGTTTTATGAAAAGGTGCTGTTCAAAATAAACATGACGTACATCAAAAAACCGCTCATTCCAATTGGAAGGCGGCTTTAATTGATTATCACTCTATCTCTTTGTGGTTTACTCTTTTTTTATTTCTGAATAAAATATGGACCGCAATCGGATTCGTGCGTCATCACAAATGTCCAATTTTCTTCCCAATCCATGACATACAGATCGCTATAGTCCATGTGTCCGTCTGTATACGGCAGTTCCTTCACTGACAGGTCAGCGGCGTTTTCAAACAGATACGCTTCTTGAGTAAATTGATAAAAAATAGTACATGTATGCTTTGATTGCTGATGAAAGGCGTTTATCGCTGCCTCTTTTTCAAGGCATTCAACTTTTCCCCAGCTGCATAAGTGCCATAGGAAACCATCCATCCCAATCTCTTTTTGTTCTTCTAAAGAAAGATGACTTGCAAAACGTCCACGCCATCTCTCGCGTAAATAAGTTCCCCACTTCGGTATATCCATCTTCTTTTTTTGTTGATTTCTCATCATTTCTTCCAGCTTTCTGCTTTTTCAGTATGAAACAGATAAATCTATTAGAAACCTAATCAAACCACTTATCCTAAAAAGCACCTCCTCTTCCAGAAGTACTTACACTGCCTCACTTTCAAGCATTTCTTTCACCACACCAACAAATGCTTGAACTTGTTTTAACTGAAAAGAGGCTTCATATCCTAACAGCCACGTGTCACGTCCGATTTGCTCTCCATTTGCGTCTACAAGCGGGGTTTTGTGTACACTTTTCTCATGATCATATAAGGTGACCGAAGGCAAAATGGCGTAGCCGATACCGTGATAGGCCATTTGTTTACATGTCTCAATCTGGTCCACAAGAATCGTCTGTTTTGGCGACACTTTAAACTTTTGATGCCACCAGTGCTGAATTTCTTGATAATAGGTGCTATCACTTTTAAATTGAATAAACGGGCGTTCTGTCTCAATTAACTCATCCACGTCCTTGATGACAGAATCGACTAAATATAAATGATCGGTCATTAAGTATTCCTTTGTGCCCTTCCAATCAGGATTCCCGCGAATGATGCCAATGTGGACATGGTCTTCATACAGACTTTTAAGCATCTCACTGCTCCAGCCTGTCACAAGAGATACTTTGGCATTTGGGTATTTCTCGACATACCGCTTCAGCACCTTTGGCAGCCAGTGCTGACCAATAATGGACGCAACTGCAAGCTTGAGTGTACCGTGAATTTCTCCTTCAAGCTCGTCAATTCTCTCTCGCACTCGATCCTGCTCAGTCGTGACCTCTTTGGCGAATTGAATAATCTGTTCGCCAGCTGAAGTGACTGTCAGGCCTTTTTGTGAACGAAAAAAGATTTTGGTTCCCCACTCTTTTTCAATCGTTTGCAGCCTTTGAGATAAGGCAGGCTGAGAGACAAAGAGCCGCTCTGAAGCCTTTCTCATATTCAATTCCTCACTAAGTACAACAAGCATATGTAACTCTTGAAGCTGCATGAACGCCCTCCTTCTCTTGATAAGTTTTTCTTATTTTATATAGTCATTATATAAATAATAGCTTATGAAGGCAAAAAAAATAAGCTGGGCTACAGCTCATTTTTTTGCGGAATGAATGACTTCATTTAAGCGCTTTAATACAACACGCCGAGTGAAAATTCCTTCGAATACTTGCTCTTCATTTTCCACACAAACAAATCCATTATTCGTCACAGCGTGAACGCCTTTTAAAACAGGATCCGTCGTTTTCAGTCTTGGAATATCTGATAGCATGACCTCTTCTACCTTCAATTGGTCGAGCTTTTCAAATTCAATTCGTTCTAAGCCAAAGATTTTATCCATGATCATATTTGTTCCAATTAACCCATGAAGGTGATAAGAAGCATCCAGAACAGGTATGGCTGTATATCCTGTTTTTGTCAGGACCAATAGGGCGTGCTCAAGATTATTTCCAATTTGAACGTGTGCCACTTTATCTGCATCAATCATATGCTCAGCTACTGTTGACTCAAGTAATTGAGCCGGTTCTATCTCTATCATGTTTCTTCGACCCCTTTTCTCTCAATCATCAATCATACATTCCCGTTTAACATTAAGCATAAACTAAAACGAATTTTGTCGAAAGATTTTTTTCTGCATAAAAAAGATACTCAGCGTAGAGTATCTAATAGAATGTTCAATCGATATTAATTCTCAAACCTTACTCTGTCATACAATGTGATCAATTTCTTATACGTATTGTCGTCGACATTTTTTGTTCCACATTCTATATCATTGATCTCACTGCTTAGTAATTCGACAGCATATTCCTGATTCAGTAATACGTTTAATAATAGCTTTTTCTCTTCTTCATTAAAACGATTTTCGATGACGCTCATTCAACATCAGGCCCCCTGTTTCATATATGCTTTTATATTGATTAGCAGGCGTTTGAATGTCTGCTTCCTCTCTATACAGCTAGAATAAGGAACTAGAATCGAATCGTCAACCGCACGTTTCGACAACGTTTGGAGAAAAATGACGGAATTTATTTTGTGTATCGATTGGCGTAGCAAAATGCTGCGTATGAGTCGGGTTTTATTTTTGCTTCAATTCCCATGGCTGTGATCATTCCGGTCATTTCCTGGATCAGCTCTTTTGTACTTCCTTTTTTGCCAATATCTAGATGGACTTCAAAACGAAGGTCTGCCCCTTCCTGAGCAAACGGAAGAAGCAAATCCATCAGTTCTGTTAAAGGTCCCTCAAGGATGTCTGCACATACCTTTTGGCTAAACGCTGTCTCTAATGAAATTTTTTCTCTAAGACTTTGTACAGGCCGATTCAACACTTGCTGCGTGAGACAGCCCCAAGCTCCTTTGCCGATCCGGTGAAGATGAATTGCAGTCATAAATCTTGTGACATTCTGATTGACCTGAGAGTCCGTACCAATTGATAGTACATAAACAGATCTCGGGTCTTTCTGAATAAAGTCTTTCATTCTCATGACAACATCAGAAAACGCTAAATGCTTTTCAGAAAGATTAAAGAAAAAAGAATCACTCACAGAAAGGAACTCCTTTTCAATGGTCTCTTATCCGAATATTGCACTGAATGATCATCTTCCATTTGTTCATCACTTATGAAGTGTATGCTTCCGCAATCAACGAAGGAATTCTTAGAAAAAACATTTCATACGATTCAGCTTAGGATTGTAGAAGCTCAAAAATCTCAATCGAAATCATATCAATGTTGTCAAATGGGAAAGTGTTTGGCTTATCCCCTTGTTGAAAAACAGTCAATTCAAACGTTTGATTCTTTTCGAAATACTTAACACTACAGATTTTCTCACCGTTCACTTCGAAATAACGCTGTGCCGGCTCGTTTGCAGCTTCTGCTGTCTCTTGAAGACTTTGCAGCCTTGTAATGATACCCATTAATTGTGACATTCTAAAAAAAGACTCCTTTCAAAAAAACAACTCAAGATGAACCCGTATTGATTATACACAAGTCCTACAAAGCATCATACCATAAAGTGTTCTCAGATGATATTTTTCCTCTTGAATTCAAAAAAAGAAAAAGAATCTGTTTTTTTATTTTGAGTCTTTTTTCTTTTCTCATGCATCTTGTTTTTTATAAACCGGCCGATCTCATCAGGCGTTTCGCAATTTCGTCAAAATCTTCTTTTGAAATACCTGGAGCAAACTCTTCCGGCAAATCTCTATAATCTGGCACGGGTGCACCTTTTGGCGTGCCCTCAATAACTGTCAGCGGCTTTCCATCAATCGGATGGTTTCCTTTCCAAATTTGATTGATATCCTTATAATCCGTATCACTAAATGTATACAGTTTTGTATGAATATTCTGATCTTCAAACTTTCTTGCAGAGTCAAAGTATTTATTGTCGAGATTTGGAATTGGCAGCATCTTCCCAACATCTACCCCTGTCGCTACCTCAAGGGCTTTTGCATACGCCACAACATGAACGCCGCCTCTGACAAGTAAATAACCGATCATTTCTCTTGCCGTAGGGTGATCCGTCATTTCATATACGCGCATTTTATGCGTACGAGCTCCGCACTCTAGGAAGAAGTTATGAAGAAGATCCAGAATCAGATTACCACTTGAGAACACATTCTCACCTGTCCACGGCTTTGCCATGGAGTCAAACGGATAGCCTGTTTGTGCCGTTTGGATAAAATGCTGCGTATTTCGTTTATCAACAGCCGCTTTCATCGGGGTCGTATCTGGATCGCCCCCATGGGTGGTTCCCGTAATCATGAGATTGACTGCAGTTGTCACAAGCTCTACATGACCGAATTCTTCAGCTGTAATACTTGATACAAGATCATAAAATGGTTTGAGCTTTCGTTTCCCTCTAAAGTTAAACGATTGAAACATGTAGTTGTTTAATGTGGACATTTCACCAAATTTTCCGCCGAGTAATTCTTGCACAGCCGCTGCACCATTTGCATCTGGGTGATCTGGCATTGGTAAATCAATCAGCAGCCGCTTGTCACGTTTGATCATGACTTTTCCCTCCTACTGTCTAACTATCATCATTTAAGGTGTATGGATGAATTGGGATGTCCTATGCATGAAGGGAATGATTGGCGCACAAAAAAAACTTGGCGGGGGTAGCGCCAAGTTTTTTGGATCTTGATCTGATAGAGGGGTTGGGGAACAGAGAGTAGCTTCTCTCTATAACTAAATGATAATGATTATCAGTTTCATTGTCAACCATTTTTTCTATCTTTTTTCTAATAAAAAAAACAGCCTTGACGGCTGCTTTTAAATTAATCCTTCCTGCTCATATAGATAAGCATACGGAAGATCTACAAACAAATACACGTCTCCCTCTAACGGATAAGAAAACGTACGTATTCGTTCTCCAGTTTCTAAATCACTGTAGATATCGCTGAAAAATCCTTTTCCGCTAATTCTCATTTGAAGAATATTTGCTAGAAAATAAGGGCGCCAGCTCCAGTTTTTCTCTATATACTCTGGCTGAAACAGCCATTCTTTCTCTTTCTTAAACACATTTCCAGTGATTTGAAACCCTTCTTCATTACACATATAAATGCGAAAGCTGCAATCGGTTAGTTCAAGTGCCAGTTTTTGTATAAGTTCATCATTTGTGCTGCATGATTTTTTTAACGTACTGACGGCTTGATGAATTCGTTTATAAAAGGTTTCAGAATGTTCATAGACAGCTTGGAGTTTCTTTTTCTCATGGGCAATGAATTGTTGAAATTCTTCTTTAAGCTGCTCTTTTCGTTTGTTACGGTCAATTAATTGTGCGGCAGGCTCGTGAAGGTAGAAGCCTTGAAAATATCTTCCGCCATTTCTCCATGCATATTGCAGCTGAAAATTCGCTTCAATGTCTTCATAGATTAAAGCCGCTCCTATTTTTCTTGCAAGAAGTGAAATGCTGTATAACACATATTCATAGGAAGGAGATGGAGACGAAGCTCTTAAAGCCTGAAGATCTATTTTTAATAGATCAGGTGAAAGCAGAGCAATCCGGTCAAGATTGCTGCTTTCTTTTCCTATATTAGATACGGCGATTTTGATCCCATATGTACGATAATACGTTAACGTATGGTAAAGCTGTTCAATGTCGCCGCTAAACGTATGTTCAGTAATTTCAATGACAAACCGGTTAAGCTGAATACCCCTTGCTTCATATTCTTTTAAAAGTTCTAAAAAACTTTCGCCATGATCAAGCATGAGGACATTCGCATCATGATTAATAAAGATGAGCAAATCTTCATCTGCGGTTGTGAAGAGATCAAGCGCTTGACTTAATACTTTGTGATCTACTTCCAATTTATATTCGTCAGGAATAGATGAATCCGTAAAGAAGGAGCCTAGACTAACTGTTCCCGACTCAAGCTTCATTCTTCCAAGAATCTCATAGCCTATCACTTTTTGTTCCTCCGCACTGAAGATCGCTTGATAGTGCGGGAAAACATCTTCAATATTCGTTAAAATATCCAATGGATCGACCATTTTCATCACCTGCTTCTCTCTTTGTGTGATTATACCATATCAAAAGCAGGTCTTACACGGTCATTCAAAATGGTGATTGGTTGAGCCATTGCCCCCCATCCATCGTGATACAATCTCCATTAATATAAGATGCATGCTCAGATAATAAGAAACTCGCAAGTTCTGCAATTTCTTCTGGTGTGCCAAGTCTACCGAGCGGAACACTATCTAATGTTCTTTGGGCAGCCTCTTCTGATTCCCACAGTTTATCTGCACCACCTGTTCTTTCAATGGGCCCCGGCGCAATGGCATTTACGCGAATCCGATATTGCTTTCCCCATTCGACTGCAAGCGTTCGGGTAAGTGATAGTACGCCTGCTTTTGCGGCTGCTGAATGCGCTACACCAACACCAGCCCCCCATGCATATGTGGCGACCATGTTGATCATACTTCCGCTTTTCTTTTGACGAATCCAATAGTTGCCCACTGCATGGCTGCAAAAAAAGGTGCCATTTAGCACAATATCAATGACCGCTTTCCAGCCGTTAGGAGACAGTTTTTCTGCTGGAACTAAAAAGTTGCCTGCCGCGTTATTAATAAGTGCATCCACATCACCAAATGTATCTACCGCAAACTTCACCATTTGATCAGCATCTTCTGGATGTCGCACGTCCATTGGAAAATAAGCGATCGAACCACCTTGCTGTTTGATTTCATTTGCCGTTGTTTCAAGGGTCTCTTCTGTTCTTCCAGTAATCACAACATTCCAGCCCCCGAGTGCCAAATGAGTCGCCATCGCCTTTCCCATTCCGCTTGATCCTCCTGTGACAATCACTGTTTGCTTCGCCATTTGTTCTCCCCCTTTGTGCATTTTGAATGACTATTCATTCATTATTCATCTATCATATCATGATTTCCCCTCCATACACCATATGGGAGATTCATCAAAAATCATGCTATACTTAATTTTATTTTTAAAGGAGTCTTATATGAAGCAACTTTCCCGTAGGCAGTTTTTAAAAGGAGCAGCTGGTGCGAGTATTCTCGGACTTTTGGCGACCACATCCGGTTATGGCTATGCTCGGTACATTGAGCCGCGCATGATCGACACCGTATCACTCACCATTCATGATGCTCAGCTACCGGCTTCTTTTGACCAATTTAAAATTGCGCAATTTAGTGACGTTCATTTAAGTGATACATTTTCGGCAAAAGATTTAGAGACTGTTGTCCAAAAGATCAACGCTGCATCTCCAGATCTCATTGTGTTTACAGGTGACCTTGTTGATTTTGAAGCATCGATTGAAGAACATGAAAAAGCCAAAGCCTCTTTGTCTAAGCTTGATGCTCCGTTTGGAAAGTTTGCCATATGCGGAAATCATGACTACGGACCCTTTGGCATTGATGTATATGAAGAAACGATGAAAGCTTGCGGTTTTACATTATGTAAAAATGAAGTGTTTCACTTAGAAAAAGAAGGCGGACGCATACAGATCGCTACACTGGATGATCTCATGATGAGTATGCCTGATTACCATTTCATCAAACGAGAAGTCTCTTCTGATCTCTTTACGTTATTGCTTGTGCATGAGCCTGATGCCGCACTAGAACTTGAAACAACACCTATTAACTTGCAGCTTTCTGGGCATACGCATGGCGGTCAAATACAGCTTCCTTTCTATGGACCGATTCTCACAGCACCTTTTGGGCGTATATATGTCGAAGGCTTATACGGTAGCTATCAGCACCGTATCTATGTCAACCGCGGGCTTGGGACAACTAGACTGCCGCTTCGGTTTTTAGCCAAACCTGAAATCACTTTTTTCACCTTAACATCTCACGTGTAAAGAGAAGCCAAATCACCTTTTCCTGCATATGTATAAACAAAGATCATTCTCATGACAAATGTTAGGAGAAACCTTACTGGGCCTGATCCCGTCCATATAGTATATGTGAGGCGGGGATCATGGCTTCTTTTATTTGAGTAAAAGGAGTGTACTTTCGTGCTGCGATACACGGTAAAAAGTGGAGAAACACTTGCTTCTATAGCACTTGATTTTCGAACAACGACAGATGATTTAAAGGCTGCAAATCCGTCACTTCAAGCCCGCGAGCCAGAACAAAATGAAGTCATCATCATCCCTGGATTACCGGATCCTAACACGATCCCTTACCGCATATCTGTGTCAATTTCAGCGAAACGTCTCGTGCTGTTTTCTGGATCACAGCTCTTGCGCTCATACCCGATTGCAACCGGCAGAATATTAAACATGACACCGACAGGTTCTTATTATATTGTCAACAGACAGCCAAACCCAGGAGGTCCCTTTGGCGCCTATTGGCTGAGCCTTTCAAAAATTCATTACGGCATCCATGGAACGAATAACCCGTCTTCAATTGGTAAAGCTGTGTCTAGAGGGTGCATTCGCATGTACAATCAGAATGTCATCGAACTTGCTTCAATTGTTCCAAATGGAACACCTGTGACCATTAGCCAGTAGGAGAAATTAATTGTACGAATGATTAAAATTTTATATGATAGAAAGTGGGATCTTCAGGTTAAGGAGCGTATTTATGGATATTTTTAAAAACAGAAATTTTGTTCGTCTCTTTTTTGCAGCACTTGCCTCGCAAATGGGGACAACAGTAGGCAATATGGCGTTTGCCTTTTATTTGCTCGACCATTTTAGTCATCAGCCCGCTTACGCCACTTTAGCAGAGTTAATGTATTCACTGCCTACGATCTTTGTCTTTTTTATGGTCGGTGTGGTCGCAGACCGTTTTGATCGTAAAAAAGTCGCAGAGAATTGTGATTGGATACGAGCTGGGCTGACGATCGTTTTATTTATCGTCATTTATTTTAATTCACTGCCGCTTATTTTCTTGATCTTGTTTATACGAAGTGCCATTACGAAGTTCTTCTATCCAGCTGAAGCCTCTCTCGTTCAGGCCATTTTAAATAAAGATCAATATGCAAAGGCTGCTGGTTTAAATCAGATGCTGTTTAGTTTGTTTATGGTATTTGGTGTTGGAATTGGTGCCATTATGTATAAAACGATTGGACTTCACGGTGCCATTACCATTGATTTGGTCAGTTTTATTATTTCCGGTATTCTCATTCGATCATGCAATATTCCAATTGAAGCACGTCAGCCAAATGGACAAGCAGGCTGGAAAGGCATGACCGTTAAAACATCTCTAAAAGATTTTAAAGAAGGCATTCTCTATATTTTAAAAAATAAATTATTGGCTTCTTTAATTTTTGGCTTTTTTGTTTTTGGTCTTGTGAATGGCGCATTTGCCGTTCTTCCGATGTTTACAATGAAATACGGTCTTTCACCGGACCATTTTGAACTGCATACATCCTTTTTTACGATCGCGATCGGTGCCGGACTTCTAGTTGGAAGCTTACTTGGCTCTATTCTTGCGAAAAAGGTAAAGATGCAATATCTCATGTCGATTCCAATTCTAGTTGCAGGTATTTTAATTTTTGTCCTTGGTTCTACCCATACATTATGGTTATTTTATGTCACATCATTTGTCATTGGTACATGTATTGGTCCAGTCAACATTGTCATTGGAGGCTGGCTCCCAAGAATTGTTCACCCTCGTCTGATGGGACGCGTATCAGGGTGGGTTGATCCGCTCACCATGTTTGCACAATCAATGACGCTAGGTTTAATTGCCGTGTTATTTCCAAAGCTCATCACCAATGTTTCTTACATTTATTACGGAATGGGTATTATTATTTTACTCGTCTTCCTTTTTTACTTCATTACACTGCCAAAGTTCAGCAGAGAAGCTGCCGACTTAGATGTACAGCGTGAATTAAAAGGTCAGGGAGTACAATAGATGAAGCAAAAAGGACTTTCTTCTATAGAAAGTCCTTTTTTCATGGCAGTAACATAAACGACGCTTATTTTTTCTGCTCATCGAAATGATTTGAAGCAAAATGAACGATTCTATCGACTGTATAAATGCTAATAAATAAGATGAGAAAAAGAAGAAAAGGATGAATCGGCTGATCATCTATCACGTACACAATGCCTCCAACGACAAAAGCGACCAATAAAGGCGTTAAAATATCTTTCAATCTAAACCGTCCTTTCTGTTCTCATTGACTTTGCTCTTCTTATCTTATAACAAATTTTTCTTTTTATGAAATAAAAGGGATGTGTATAAATGCAACATTTTTAATAAAAATTCTTTACAATATTGGAAGTTTTATAGTAATATAGTCAGGTTGGAGGTGAGAGGTATGCTAAAAAGCTATTATTTTATTCATTCAAAAAATGAACAAGGACAATATGTTGTACATACAGAAGACTGCGCATTTTTAGGTGATGCAGCAAGCCGTACGTTGATTGGTCTGCACATGAACAGTGAAAGCGCCATGGATGAAGCCAAAAAAATGACGAGTGAAACTGATTTTAACGGCTGTTTTTACTGTGCTTATTCTAGCCATACGAAATAGTCCATGTTTTTAAGCCATATGTTCGACTTTGATTGTCTTGCATATGGTAAATTTTACACGATGAACCATCTATACATTGATAAACTACCCATTGATTCAAATAGGTAGTTATCTTGTTATGATAGTTCACTTTGTATACATTTCACTACATCCTCTAATGATCGAAAACAAACGATCTTTTAACTTATGCACCCCTACTGCATCTTCTACCAATGCTCAGCCAATTCCTACCACTTGAATATTTAACATAATGGTATGCTTTTCATCTAAAACAGCGAGACATTCATCATAAAAGTGATAGAAAGATGTGTCGACCTCTTCAAATTTCAGCAAGGTTTCAACATTATGATTTTTGGCTATTTTAAATAATAACCATGTAATCTCATTGCTTTTTACAATAAGACTATTTGCAATTTACTAATAAAAACGTATAATTTATACTAAGCACAGGAAGACGAAAGACAAAGGAGAGAAAAAATGGACGATTATGCTCATACTAAAGACATAGAACCTACAGCAGAAAACATCGCAAAAGCCATTTATACTGTTAACCGCCATGCTAAAACCGCACCAAATCCCAAGTTTCTTTATCTTTTGAAAAAACGTGCGCTGCAAAAACTATTGCAAGAAGGTAAAGGAAGAAAAGTGGGCCTACATTTCTCTAACAATCCCAGATATAGTCAACAACAGTCCGACGTGCTGATTGAAATCGGAGATTATTATTTTCATCTGCCACCAACTAAAGAAGACTTCGAATTTTTGCCACACTTAGGAAATTTAAATCAATCATATCGCAATCCGAAAGCGAATATGTCATTAAATCGAGCAAAACAAATACTTCAAACGTATGTCGGTTTAAAAGAAAAACCTGCCGCCACAAAACAAAAATCACATTATACAAAACCCGTCTTCAAACGGCTCGGGGAAAGTTATTTTTAAACAGAAAAACCACTCAAAGCGAGTGGTTTTTTTCTTTAGATAATAAAATGATCTACTTTTTCAATCAGCTGATGAATTTCTGGTTTACTAATTTGATCATCTGCACCGATGGTTTCCCCTTTATGACGCAGATCGTCCGTAATTAATGAAGAGAAAATGAGAATGGGAATGGACTGTGTTAAAGGATTGTCCTTCAGCAGCTTTGTTAATCGATGTCCATCCATTTTTGGCATTTCTATATCTGTAATAATCATATCAATTTCTTCTGTCACACTAATGCCTTTACTGACAAGATCCATGACATGGTCATATGCTTGTTTCCCATCTTCAAAGGTTACAATGTTTTTATAGCCTGCCTCGGTTAATTCATTTGTTAATAAGCGCATGAGAAGCGGAGAATCTTCAACAACATACAGCTTCTTCCCTGTTCTTCTCTCGTCTTTCTCACCGTCAAACATATGATATGTGTCTACGCCAGATGCGGATTCAATATCATAGATGATTTTTTCGTAATCTGGAAGGAAAATCATTTTCTCGTCAAGCTTGATGATCCCTGTTAAATGACGGTCCATTCCTTGATTGAGTGCAGTTGGTTTTTCAATCTCTTCCCAGCTGACGCGGTGAATTTGTGATACCGTTCCTGTATGGAACACAAATTTCCGTTGGTTAAATTCAGTCACAATGTATTTCTCTTGTTCTGACTGATCTGACTCGACATTAAAAAAGGAAAATAGATTGATGACTGGTAAAATCTCGCCTCGTAAACTAATCATCCCTTCTACATCTTGGTGAGAGTGCGGTATAACTGTCACCTCAACTGGCTGAATAATTTCTCTTACTTTCATGACGTTAATGCCGAATTGATTTGAACCAATTTCAAACTTCACAATTTCCAATTCATTAGTACCAGAGTCAAGTAAAATTTCTTGTTTGTTTAAAGCCACGGAAATCCCTCTATTCTTCAATATAAGATTGTACTTTTTATATCGGCAGCATGGGTAAAAAGTTGACGTTTCTTTACGCTTTCTCTCGTACGAATTGATGAATCACAAGTCCTATGGCTGCAAGGATCAGCAAAGACCCTAATGCAAGACGGCTTGCGAGATTCCCGTGTGTTGCAAATAGCAGTGTGACGGAGCCATAAATGATGGGACCGACGATTGAAGACACCTTTCCCGAAAACGCAAAGAGACCAAAAAATTGTCCTCGTTTTTCTTTAGGCGTCAGCTCAATAATGAGGATTCGTGATGATCCCCAGCTTGCGCCAAGTGAAATTCCGAATAGACTGCCTGCTACCCAGAAGACCCATTCAGTTGTCGCTGTCACAGCTAGAATGAGCGCCACAATTAAAATGACATACACGACTGTAATCGAGCGCTTTGCCCCGATGGCCTTTGTGACATATCCGAATAGAAACGAGCCAATGATACTTGAAATCGTGGACACAAGATAAAGCAAAATAAATTGACCTGCCGTAAAGCCAATGATAATTTTCGCATAAACCGCCATCATCGCAATCGCTGTCTGCAACGCATCATTCATAAAAAAGAAAGCGATCATAAAAATAAAGGCCGGTTTGTACTGCTTCATCTCTTTAAACGTACGAATAATCTCTTTATACCCGCTGAAAAAAGACGCCTTTTTCTCTTGCTGCGGGAGAGGTTGAGGATCTTTTATAATAAAGAGAAAAGGAAGAAAAAAGAGAAAGAATAAAAGGGCTGTCGGAATAAATGCTTCATGAAACTGGTCATTTCCTACAAGTAAATAAACAGAAAGGCCGACAAGTGTACCTAAATAGCCGACAGCAATACCGAATCCAGAAATGAGGGGAATTTCATCCTTTGTCCCAAGATCGGGCAATATGGTGTCATAAAAAACAAGACTAGAGTGGTAGAAAAATTTGGCGATGACAAACAAGGTAACCACCACCAATAAGGAGACAGGAAGACCAAACCATTCGCTTGAGAAATCAATCCCAGCAAAGATCCCCATCATAAAGGTACAGGCAATACAAATCAGGGTAAACACCGTGATATACCGCTTCTTTTTCCCTGTACGATCAATCAGCACACCGTATAAAGGCGTAAAAATGACGAGAAAAAAGCTTGCAAGTGCGTTCGCATAAGAAATAAATGTACTGGCGATTTGATCCATCCTCGCACTGTCGCCTATCGTCTCCTGCAAGTAAAATGGGAAAAAAATGGTGATCATATTCGATGAAAATATCGTATTTGCAAAATCATACAATGCCCAGGCCAAAACAGGTGCGGTGAAAAAGAGGCCGAAGCTTGCCCCTTTTTTTTGAACGGTCATTTTCCCTCTTTTCAATAGATTGACTCCCTTCTCTGCTTTTATTTTCACTATCATTCTACTTTATGTGACGTTTCCCTCTTCCATACAAGCAATCTATACAAAAAGCACCCCTTACTATTTAGCAGAGGTGCTTCTTTTCATTATTTCTTTACGACAATGGTACTTGCAATCAAATCGTGAAGTGCTTGTTTTTTTTCTGTGAAAAACGCAATGATGTAGCCAATGAATAAGATTGGAGACAAAAAGCCTTTTGCAAAAAAGCGGCCTGTCGCGCGCCCGAATGTTATTTTTCCACCCGTTACTTTTGTCACTTTGATTCCAAGAGCCATTTTGCCAAGAGTTCCTTGCAGCTTTGATGATTCCATGATCGCATAATACAGCCAAGTCACCGCGATACCGACTAAAATCGTTACGCCATAGAAAAAGATAAAGCCCATAATGACTGCCCATTCTTCATCCGTGATCACCGTTGAAGAATAGTAATAGCTATCATCATACATTAAAAATGCCGCCTCAGGGCTTGAGACAAAAAAGAGTGTTGCGAGAATAAATACAATGAATGAAAATGGTACACTAATAATGACACCGTCTAAAAGATGAGCAAGAAAACGATAACCTACACCAGCTAGTTCAGGATGTTTTTCTTCTTGAATAGGTGCTTCTGACATGTTTGTTTCCATCCTATTTCTCCTTTATTATGTATGTTTTCTATAAATTTCTTATAATCATTCGTTATTATATCTTATGAATATCGCAAGATCAATGGAGCTTTACATTTTTACATGAATTTTAGATCATTTTTCAAAGATGATTTATGTGAATAAATACTGAAAATTCACGAAAATTATGGCACATCTAGTTCTTTCAACGCCTGATTTTTTAACATTTTGTGATATTTTTGTCTCATTCCGATTCTTCTGTTGACAATCATGTTTCACATGGTACAATAGTCAAGGATTTTTTAAAGAAAGGTGTTCATGATGGGAACTGTCGTACTATTAAAGAACAACGAAATGACTGTGATTGAAGATATTTGCGAAGCTGATTTTTTAGATATGAAACATGGTTTATCTAATGAAGATGCTGCTTATATCTCTTGGTATGAAGATTACGATACTGCTTATGGATATTGATTTCATTTCATAGATGAAGCGTAAAAAAAGGCGATACAACCTTCAAAGAGGTGGTATCGCCTTTTTACGTTTGTGTGCTTCTTTCACTTTCAGGTTCTACATGAATAAAGATTTGTGCATGCGGAAACGCCTGCTGAATGTTCTCTTCAATTCGATCACATAATTGATGAACATCTTCAATGGTTGTTTTTCCATGAACAATCAAATGGAAGTCAATATATTCTTCAGCACCGGATCGTCTTGTTCGAAAGTCATGATATTCAATGAATTCTTGACTGAATGTTTGAATGATGGCCTCTATCGCTTGTTCTTCTTCCGGGGTTAACCGGGCGTCGACAAGCGGCGGGAAGGCTTCCTTCATGAGTTTAAATGCTTCACGCATAATATAGAGCGCTAGCACCATTCCAATAATCGGATCGAGGAAATACCAGTCCGTTAATGCAACAAGCAATAAACTAATGGCGACTCCTAGTGACGTAAACACATCTGTTAAAAGATGCAGTGCATTCGATTTCATGGCAACAGAATGTACTCGCTCTGCCTCTTTGTTCACAACTCTCGACACAACAAAATTGATAAGTGCCCCGATCAGCATGACCACAATACCAAGTACCGGCAGTTTAACAGGCTCAGGATGCATTAATTTATGAACACACTCATAAATGATCCAAATCCCAGCTACAAAAATCAACAAAGTTTCAATCGTTCCAGAAATATTCTCAACTTTCCCATGTCCATAAGGATGTTTTGAATCTGCCGGCTTTCTTGAAATACGAACAGAGATAAATGCAATAAAAGAGGCCATTAAATCGAGAAAAGAGTGAATGGCTTCTGATAAAACCGCAACAGATCCAGTTAACACCCCTACAATGATTTTAAGGACCACAACAAACGTATTACTCATGACGGATAAAAAGGCTATTTTCGATGTCTTTGCTGATTGATCCATCTATTATCGTCCTCCTTCAGGAGATCGTATGCCTGTGAAAGCAATTCCCATGACTTGATTCTCTCGTTCTTTCAGTTTATACCGTTTTGCCTTATTCTAATCATCTTAAGCAGAGCTGTATTTTCCGAGCAGGTTACGCTATAATAAATGTTGCTCTTTCTTCATATATCACTCATGCTGTGATGGATGGGAGAATAGACTACATATAACGATATCCGAAGCCTTTCCGCAGGTGACATTTATGCAGTGAATGGTAAAATAGGATAAAAACATAAATTTTTAAGGTGATGAGAAATGGAGCATTTGCTGAATCCAAGAGTAAAGGATATTGAAATTTCAGGCATTCGAACATTTTCAAATCTCGTATCTTCATATGAGGATGTCGTTTCATTGACCATAGGTCAGCCCGATTTTTATACGCCGCATCATGTCAAAACAGCTGCCAAAACAGCCATTGACGAGAATTTCACCTCGTATACTCATAATGCTGGATTTTTAGAGCTAAGACAAGCGATCCAGCAGTACATCAAAAAGAAAGTCCACCTTGATTATGATGCAGAGACAGAAATCATTGTGACAACAGGTGCGAGTCAAGCAATTGATGCTGCGTTTCGAACCATTTTGACTGAAGGCGATGAGGTCATCCTGCCCGGCCCTGTGTACCCTGGCTATGAACCGATCATTCGGATGTGCGGTGCGGTGCCTGTGCATATCGACACAACAAATGCCGGTTTTAAATTAAACGCCAAGCTGATTGAAGATGCATTAACGGAAAAGACAAAGTGTGTTGTCCTTCCATACCCTTCAAATCCAACTGGGGTCACGCTATTAGAAGAAGAATTGAAAGAAATTGCACAGCTTCTTGAAGGAAAGGATATTTTTATTCTATCTGATGAAATTTATAGTGAGCTGACATTTGATCGTCCGCATCACTCCATTGCTTCTTTCTTAAAGGAACAGACGATTGTCATCAATGGACTGTCAAAATCTCATAGCATGACCGGATGGAGAATCGGCTTTTTATTTGCTTCCGCTCCTATTGCTAAACATGTATTAAAAGTACATCAATATAACGTGTCTTGTGCCTCGGCTATCTCACAAAAGGCGGCACTTGAAGCAGTGACAAATGGTGTGGATGATGCACTGATCATGAGAGAGCAATATAAGAAAAGACTCGACTATGTATATGATCGACTCATTTCTATGGGGCTTCCGGTCATTAAGCCTTCCGGCGCTTTTTATATTTTCCCTTCCATTGAATCGTTTGGGATGAGTTCATTTGATTTTTGCATGGAGTTGTTAGAAAGTACAAGACTTGCGGTCGTACCTGGTTCTGCTTTCTCTTCACTCGGAGAAGGATATGTGCGCCTTTCCTATGCATATTCACTTGAAACGTTAAAAGAAGGACTTGACCGTCTCGAACAATTTGTTCTTGAAAAGCGTTCCATACAATCAATAGACGGATGAAACAACGGCTCTCTTGCCGTTGTTTTTATTTTGCGGGAAACATGATGTGAAACACAGTCCCTTTCTCTGGGTCGCTATCTACCCGGATGGTTCCGTTGTGATTTTCTAAAATATTAAATGTCACCATGAGCCCAAGCCCTGTTCCCTTTTCTTTTGTCGTTAAAAAAGGTTCGCCGATCCGCTTCATGACCGATTCAGGAATACCAATTCCTTCATCTCTAATCGTGACAAGTATCCCTTCTTTTTCGGCTTTGGCGGTAATGTCTACCTTCCCTCCGTCCGGCATGGATTCGACGGCATTTTTGATTAAATTGATAAACACCTGCTTCAGCTGGTTTTGATCCCCATTCATCAGGAGATCCTCCTCGATATCACTTGTGTTCATCAAAATTCCATTTAAGTTGGCCTGTGTTTCTAGCAGAGCGGTGACTTCGCTAATGATTTTTTTCAAATCAAGCGTCTGCATGGATGCTGTTTGCTGCGGCTTCGCAAGCATTAGTAGCTCACTTAAGATGATTTCAATCCGGCTCAGCTCAGAGAAGACAATTTCAAAATATTGATCACGGTCTTTTGTTTTTGGTTTAATGAGCTGTAAAAAGCCCTTAATCGCCGTCAGTGGATTCCTTATTTCATGTGCAATGCCTGCTGCCAATTGACCTGCGATTGATAATTTTTCAGAGCGCAACATGAGTTCTTCTGTTTGTTTTCGTTCAGATATATCTCTTAAAATAATTTGAACGGCTGTTTCACCAAAAAATGTGGTAGGGATACACACCATTTCTGTATAAATCAACCGGTGTTTAAACGTATGGCAGCTCATCGTCACAATCTCAGAATCTGATGCTCTTTCGATAATACGTGATATGCTCTTTTTGACTTTTTGCTGATCACATGAATGGATTTGATGAAAGATATCTTTTCCGATTAATTTATCGTAATGTTCGGCTTCAAATAATTTAATACCTGATTCATTCATAAATACCCATTTATGATCGTGGATGACGGCAATGGTATCAATAGAATTTTGGATAAGCAGCTGATACCGCTCTCTGCTTTTTTGAAGAACGGTTTGAAATTTCTTACGGGAAGAGATGTCCACTAATAGTAAAAGTTCTGCCCGTTGATTTTGATAAATTGCCGGAGATGACTTCACTTCAATATGAATCATGCTCCCGTCTTTCCTTTTCCATATTTGTTCAATCATTCCGACTGGAAGGCCTTGCTGCAGTCTTTTGATTCGGCTTCTCACAATGTCATGGTACTCCTCGGCAATAAAATCAAACGCAGACTTGCCGATCATTTCATCTTTTGTACATACACCCATTAATTGCAGCATCGCATCGTTGGCATACACAATTTTCCCAAGCGCCGTAATACATAACGGATTTGGCAGCATGGCAATCAGATTTTCAGCTTCACTGACATCTTGGAAAGCCGGTAGACTGCCTAACGACTGTTCTGACACTTCTGTTGGTTGAAATGCTGCTTTTTGAGGCTCTGTATTCATTACCCTCATTTTCAGGATCATTTCTCTACTTAATTCGTTGTCTAACCCATCACAAGCAACAAAATCAATGCTTGCTTCTACCCATACAGCTGTAAGATCACTTCTAAGCAGTCTAAAGTGGCAAATCTCTAGCATGTGCTGATTATAGAAATAACTTTCGACGAGAAATTGATCTTCGGTATGAACAAAGTCTTTCAAAAAACACCCTAGTAAATCCTTTTGTTCATAGAGCAAAAGCTGCTTACAATTGGAAGAAATGTAGAGAAAGCGGCCATTAGAAGAAAGAACGGCATGTAAATCAATATTCGAGTACAGCTGATTCGAATCTTTCATTTTTTGTTCCATCGTCGTCCGACCCTCCTTTAATTTTTTTAGGGTTGTCCTTAGTTTGATGTATAAAAAGGATTCGCTAGAAAAACCGTATTTTCCTCCCAATCTCGTGTGAAACGTCCATATTTTCAGCAAAAAGGGAGCACTTTCTCTTGCTGTGCTCCCTGCTGTTTATTGCTTTTCATATTTCTTTTGTAATTCAACGTACTTATCAACAATTTTACTTGGAATGGTTTTAATGACAGGATCTTTATCTGATACATACGGTGTGACGACACTAAATGCCACTTTCGGATTGGAAGAAGGATAATATCCTCCAAAGGTTAAATTGTACGTGGCATTCCCCCACCAACTCCGGTTGGCACCATAGTAGAAGGTTTGGGCTGTACCCGTTTTCCCTGCGACATCATGCTGACCGAACCGGCCAGCGGCAGTCCCGCCTGTTGATGTGACCATTTTTAGTCCCATTTTGACACGGTCAATATCTGCTTTCGAGTTGTTAATGGTGTTCAGCACCTTCGGCTCATATTTCTTCACAACAGGACCTACTTCTTCCTTATTCGTTGGGAAGTGAACACTTTTCACCACTCTTGGCTGAATACGGTTACCTCCATTTGCGATGGTCGACATGTATTGTGCGACTTGAAGCGGTGTATATGTGTCATACTGACCAATCGCTTCATCAAGCAAGAGTCCGCCGACTGTCTTAGGATGCGTCTGCATTCCGCTTGATTCCTGCGGCAAATCGATGCCTGTTTTTACGCCAAGACCGAATTGCGCATAGTAGTTTCTCATTTTTTGTAAGTGTTCAGGTCTTGCTGGTAATGGCCCATTCTTTTGGTAGGTGATCCCTGCCATTCTCATCGCTACATGAAACATATAGACGTTTGAACTTTTTTGTAGCGCTCGAAGATCATTAACCCAGCCAAGATTGCTATATGATTTCTTCGGTTTTCCATTTCCCGCAAAATACAGCGGTGTATCCGTATAGGATTGGTTGTGTGACATGCCATCTTGATAACCAGAGAGGACAGTAGCTCCTTTGACAACAGAGCCCATTTCATACTGAGTCGTAAATGTTCCGATCGCATAATCTGTGACGTCTCTTCCGTCCATTTTCTTACCTGACATTGCGAGAACATCACCTGTGTTAGGGTCCATCATCACAACAAAGGCACGGTCCATCATATAGTTTCTTGCACTAGCGGATCTTAGCTCTGATTCAACGATTTTGTCGACTTCCTTTTGCAGCTCCATATCAAATGTGAGTGCAAGGTCAAGTCCTCTTCGTCCTTCTGTCCGCTTGATTTCATCAAGCAGTTTTCCGCCGACCTGTGTATATTGAACAGTTGCTTTTTCTGGATTGAGAAAATCTTCATATTGATATTCTAAATAACTTTTTCCTACTCGGTCATTTCTCGAGTAACCTCTTGCCATATAGTAATCTTCACGCTCTTTTATAATACCTTGCTCTGGGGTGGTGACACCGCCAAGGACATTATAGAGGGTTTTTTCATACGGATATTTCCTTGTCCAGTCATTGATGACATTTACACCAGGCAGTTCATCAAGATGCTCTGATACAAGTGAGATCTCTTCGTATGTCAAACTTACGGATGATGTCTGTTTTGATTCTTTTGTTTCATCGAGTAAAGCAACTTTTTCGTCCCCTTTTTTCTCTTCGTTCGGGTCCATTGCTTTCACGATTTGAGGTTCAAAGGCATATCCGCCTGTAAACCTGCGATAGATCGCTGCAACTGCTTTTTCCTCTGCATCTTTTTCGATCGCCTTGACTTCTTTCTTAGGCACACGCTCTACTTGAAGAGGATAGACATCTTTTGCTTTAAGATTCTTTTGCTCTGCTTTTGAAATGAGCTTATCCGCTTCTTTCGGATGGCTGGCCAGCCAAAAATCTCGAATGTCACGCTCTCTCAAAAAATCTGTATCCATTTTTATATAAGTCGCAAGTTTTCTTGCTACTTTAATCTTATCCTCCGCTTTCACACCGCTTTCTGATGTATAAACGATGGCAGGTACACTTTCGTTATCAACAACGACTCTTCCTCTCGCGTCATACATTTTTCCTCTTGGAGACGGGTATGATGCTGTTTTGACCTCAGTTCGGTTGGCTTGCTTTTTATAATCCTCACCATTGACGATTTGCAGCACACCGAGCTTGATGACAAGTCCAGCAAATAAACTAAATACAGCGAAGAAAAAGAGATTAATTCTCCAGGCGTTCCGGCGCTTCATTTTTTTCTGCTCGGCAGCACCTTGATGCTGTTTCTCTCCCACTTATGTAGCTCCTCTCATCCTTTCAATCTTTTACAATTACCACTCATTATTGTAACACTTTTGTAATAGTTGTTACAGCGAAACAAGTGAAAAAAAGCTGTCAATCCCTATTCTGCAAAAAAATATACTAACACTTTAAAATATTGGTATGTTTATGTCGTTTTCTTTAAATAGAAAGATTCTCCATTCATTGATATAAGGAGACTCTTTCTATGACTTTAACAAAAATGACAAATGGGCGTTGTCAATGGAGGATGCTGGTACGTTTATAACAAAAAGTCTATGTTATGATTTTCTGTGAGAAAACAAAACAAAGATTTTAGGAGGAGTTACAAAATGAAAAAGAAATCATTCATTTTTTCAGCGCTGACAGCTGCTGCATTGATCACGTTCACTGGAGGGCATTCAGCTGATGCGAAAGAGCTTAACCTGAAACAAGTCATAAACGTACAGCATCAAGCCATTGATCTTCATACATTAGCTGCAAAATTACATATCTCTTCAGATGTAAACAAGCTAAGCACTTCAAATCAAAAAGAGATCGAAGCTCTATTAAACAAGCTGATCAAAAGTGGTCAACCTGTTACTGGAACAAAAGTGGTGAAAGAAGTAAACAAAGCAAAAAATGAGCAAAAACAAGAATCAGTGAAAAAACCAGCTGCTTCTAAACCAAGCACACCAGCAAAAGAAAACACAACGAACAACAGCTCAAAATCTGATCAAAAAGACACAACTGCAACAAAAGCAGACAGCAGCTTAAATGCATTTGAACAAGAAGTGGTTGAGCTGACAAATAAAGAGCGTGCAAAACAAGGCTTAAAAGCTCTTTCTGTTGATTCTAAATTAAGCAAATCTGCTCGCGCTAAATCACAAGATATGAAAGATAAAAACTATTTCTCTCATACAAGCCCAACTTACGGATCTCCATTTGATCAAATGAAGCAATTTGGTATCACGTACAAAACAGCAGGTGAAAACATTGCTCAAGGTCAAAGATCACCTCAAGAAGTGGTAACAGCTTGGATGAACAGTGAAGGTCACAGAGCGAACATTTTAAACAAAAACTATACACATATCGGTGTAGGTTATGTGAAATCTGGTAACTACTGGACGCAGCAATTCATCGGAAAATAAGATTAAAAAAACCTGTCTCTATTTGGGACAGGTTTTTAGTTTGTCTTCTTTTTTCAGCAATGTGAGGGCTTGTTTACACGCTACAAACTGTTCCACGTAGGCGGGGCAGTTTTTTTATTTCACCCATAATTTATAGATGCTTTGTGTTCCGCTGTTTTCTTCGCCCTGTTCGCTGAGCTTTTCATATAATGACTTCGCTAGTGACAGGCCTGGCATCTCTTCTCCCATCAGCTCTGCTTCTTCAAGTGCAATGCCCATATCCTTAATAAAATGCTTCACATAAAATCCTGGCTCGAAATCACCTTTCAGCATTCTTGGTGCAAGGTTTGACAAAGACCAGCTGCCGGCTGCTCCTGTTGTGATGCTTTTAAGTACCTGCTCTGGATCAAGTCCTGATTTTTCCGCATAAGCCATTGCCTCTGCCACACCTACCATCCCTGCTGCGATAGCAATTTGGTTACACATTTTTGTATGCTGACCACTTCCTGCAGGTCCTTGATATTGAATATTTTCTCCCATTTGCTGAAATAGCGGCAGGCACGCTTCATAGGCTGCTTTTTCTCCGCCAATCATAATGGCCAGCGTGCCGTTTTTGGCTCCTACGTCTCCGCCAGAGACCGGCGCATCTAATGCAAATAGTCCTTTTTCCTTCGCTTTCGCTTCAATTTCTTTTGCCAGCTGAGGTTTCGATGTGGTCATATCAATGAGGTATGTACCAGGCGCAGCATGTTCCAAGAGTCCATCTTCTCCTAAATAGACTTCTTCTACATCTGATGGATACCCGACCATTGTGATGACGGCATCTGCCTCCTTTACGATCTCCTTTACGGTCGATTTCCATAGAGCACCTTTTTGAACCAATGTGTCTGCCTTTGCTTTTGTTCTTGTATAAACGAGAACTTCGTAGCCAGCATCCATTAAATGCCCTGCCATACTACGTCCCATTACACCGATTCCAATAAAACCAACTGTTTTGATTTGTGCCATCAAGAATTCCTCCTTATAGAGACTTTGTCAATCCACCATCAATGATGAGGGTTTGACCTGTCATATATGTATTGGCTTCAGATAAAAGAAAAGCCGCATATGCTGCAAATTCCTCTGGCTGTCCGTAACGGCCCAGCGGAATCATACGTTCAGCTTGTGCTTTGATCTCTTCAACCGATTGTTGCTCCTCTTGTGCACGGTGTTTGTCCAACTGTTTCACGCGCTCTGTTTCAATTTTCCCCGGGGCTAAGGTATTGATCAAAATGCCATCTTTGGCAAGCTCCTGGGCAGCTGTTTTTGTCCAGCCGGTAATGGCCGGTCTAAATGTATTCGACAGCATCAAGCCTGGGATCGGTTCTTTGACCGACATAGATGCAATATTTAACACTCGTGCACCTTGTTTTTTTAAATACGGCAAGGCTTCTTTTAATAACCGAATATAGCTGAGTAAATGAAGCTGAAAGGATTCCATCCAATCTTCATCTGTTAAGGTTTCAAGTGTTCCTGTTTGAGGACCGCCTGTATTGTTCACTAGTATATCAAGACGTTTTTCATCACCTGCTGCTGCGACGACAAGCGCTTTAATTTGCTTGGCATCAGATACATCACATACTTGATACGTCAGCTTCCCTTTTACAAGCGGGGATAATTCTTTGACCGCTTCTTGCAGCGTGTGCTCATGTCTTCCCGAGAGCATCACATCTGCTCCCTCTTTTGCAAGATGAAAGGCAATGGCTTTACCGATACCTTGACTGCTTGCTGCGACCAATGCTTTTTTTCCAGATAGATTAACATGCATGTTGGCACCCTCCTCTGTTCATATTTTATCATACAAAAAGAACCTTGCTCACATGGCAAGGTTCTTTTCTACAAGATTATAGTTTAAACCGATTGACTGCCTGACGCAGTGCCTGACTTGATTCGTTCAACATTTCTGTTGATGTTTTCGTTCTTTCTAAAGTTTGTACTTGTTCGTCTGTGGAAGCATGTACTTCCTCAGCTGAAGCGGCGGATTCTTGTGAAATGGCCGCAATACTTTGAATGGAATCATTCATTTTCTGCTGTTCTTCAGTCATTTCATTGATTTGTGTATGAATGCTGTCAATGGAGCCGACAAGTGCCTGCATTTCCATTGTGATACTGCTGAGTGCCTCACCTGTTGAATTGATGGCATCACCTTGTTCTTCATTCATTTTGCTTGCTGCTGTCATCGCTTCAGCTGCCTTTTTCGATTCATCTTGAATGAGTTTTACGGTTTCACTAATATGTTTCGTTGATTCTGCAGATTGTTCAGCCAGCTTTCTGACTTCTTCTGCAACAACAGCAAATCCTCTTCCGCTTTCTCCTGCTCTCGCTGCTTCAATACTTGCATTCAGTGCTAGTAAATTCGTTTGATCTGAGATTTCAGAGATCGCTGTTACGACGTTTTCAATATTTTTCGTTTTATGCTCAAGGTCAAGCAGCATTTGCTCTACCTTCTTCGATTCTTCATTCGCTTGTGTTGATTTTTGGACGAGCAGACCAAGAGCATCAAGTCCTCTATAGCTTGCATCTTCCGATGATTTTGAGTTGGTTTGCATTTGCGTGGCAAGCTCACCCATATGACGAACTTTTTCATACAAATGCTCTGATTTTTCATTAATGGTTTCCGCTTCTGATGCTTGTTTCGTCGCTCCTACAGCGACCTCTTGAATAGCCGTTGCAATCTGTTCACTAGACAGCAAGGTCTCGTTTGAAATTTGGGTCACTTCATCCGTTGATTTCACAACCTGATCTGAAGACTCTTTCACTTTTTCAATTAAATCCCTGATGCCTTCAGTCATTTGATTAAAGCTTTTCGTCAGGAACCCTATCTCATCCTGAGACTTCGACTCAAGCGAGCTGGTTAAATCGCCTTCAGACACTTTACGAACATGCTCGATGAGGCGTTTAATTGGTGTTGTAATGCTTCTAGCCAATAAGTAGCTTAGAATCATGGCAAGTATAATGGCAATGACAGAAATAATGATACTTGTCTGATTCATTTGTTCAGTGATCCAAAGAAGTTTCTTTTTCTCGAAGCTCACACCGATCGTCCAGTTTGCCTCTTTAATTTTTGAGATGACGGTCAGCTGTTTGTCATCATCAATACCCGAGTTGTCGATCGCTTTTTTCACAGAAGCGACTTTTGAGATATTTTTTCCTTGCTCTGTTGGATGTGCCAAAATGGTCCCTGTGCCGTCAACTAAGAAAGCCGTTCCCATATAAGGAATCTTTTGTTCTTTTATATAAGACTGAATGGAAGCCAGTTTCAAGTCAAGTCCAGCGACACCGACTACTTTCCCGTTTCGTACGATCGCCTTTGTGGCTGAAACGACCATTTCATTTGTTGCTTTATCAATGTACGGATCTGTCCATAGGACTTCGTCAGGCTTTTCAGCCGCTTGAATATACCAGTCTCGTTTAGACGGATCATACCCTTCACCAAAATCGGACTCCGGGAAAGCGAACATTTTACCATCACTTGTTCCTATATAGGCAAGCGAGATGAGTTCATCCTGCTCCTGCAATCCTTTTAATTCATCGTTTTCAAATGCCAATGTCTGTTTTGTTTGTTTCTGTGCAAAATCTTCAGTAAGTGTACTTGTTGCCAATTTGTTAATCGTATCACCGTAATTCTCAAGCTTTAGTGCTATGATGTCTCTCATGCTTTCTGCCGTTGCTGCTGTCGTTGTTTTCGCATCTCGTTCAATCAGTGGTCTTAATACTAAATTGGAACCCACTTGAACTGCGACAACGGTTAAAATTAAAATAACTGAGATGAAAACAGCTATTCTCACTTGAAGTTTCTTAAACATCTCATCACCCCTACATCCTACTTTCGCATCTTAATGTGTATATCGGCAAAATTGGTACCGCATTCAATAGTTGTAAGAAAATTTAAATAGAAAAAACAAGCCATAATGACTTGTTTTAAGTAAAATATTCAATTTTTGCAGACGGAAAGTACTGTTCTATATATGATTCTAATGTCTGTCTAAGTTCTTGTTCTTCATCTTTTTGATAGATATATTTTCCAATTCCGTATCTACCCCACTTATATCTTCTCTTTTCTTCATCTAGTTCTAGTTTTGTTTTTGGATAGTTTTTTTGGATGACACGCTTCGCCGGTTTTGTAAAACGGTGCTGAATCATTTCAAAGGTGATATCTTGTCTCACTTCTTCAGGAAGAGCTGCATCGAGTTTTTCAAATAGGACTTTATAGCCCTCTTGCCACCCTTCATGAATGTAAATAGGGGCAATAATAAAGCCCAGTGGATAGCCTGCTTTCGCTACCTTTACAGCCGCTTCAATCCGCTGATCGAGTGGTGATGTGCCAGGTTCGAAATATTTAATGACATAATCGGCATTGATACTAAAGCGGAATCTTGTTCGTCCATTGTGTTTTGCATCTAACAAATGGTCTACATGATGAAATTTCGTAACAAAGCGTAGTTTGCCAAGATCGGTTTGACCAAAGTATTCAATCGCTCGTTTGAGTGTGTGAGTCAAATGGTCAATTCCGACGATATCAGATGTACACGAGGCTTCAAATCGCGTGATATCAGGCGCACGCTCGTTCATGTACTGTTCAGCCTGATCTAAGATCTCTTCTACATTGACATATGTGCGAATGTACGGCTTACTCCCCATAGTCGTTTGCAGGTAGCAATAATGGCAATGCCCCATGCATCCTGTCGCAAACGGAATGGCATACTCTGCAGATGGTTTAGATGTATCAAATTTTAAGGTTTTTCTCACGCCGATAACGAGCGTCGACTTTGCATTACGGTACTTTTGCAAATCATTTTTCCCCGGAATATTTCTCACTTGGTTGTGTGAGGTTGTTTCTCTAATTTCAATTCCCATGCCTTCAAACTTTTCTTTCAGCTCTTGTCCTAATGGGTACTCTAGCGCCCGAGGTTCAATATACACAAGCTGGGGAACGAACGGTTTGATCATAATTAGCACATCCTTACCTTATAGGTTCATATCGTTACTTTAACCTCTCAGGATGGCTTCTATCCTTTCTAAAATCTCCCTTATTCAAACAGATCTTGATAAAGGGCTTCTGCTTCTTCGTATGTTGGAAATACGGCATCATCAGGGGCTAATGGGTGATATGTTTCAAGTAGAAATAGCGCAAGCTCTTGCTCATTGTAAGGATGTGAAACGATTTCCGCTTCTTTAATTTGTGCGACATTGGCTGCATGTGGATTTCGATAAATCACATATACTTGATCACCTGGCTTATAGTTAGAGAAAGACAAACTGGTCACCTCCATTTTTTATTTTAGGATGCCCTTCTCTTCATGCGATATGACTGATTATGATAAAATTCGACAAAAAAACCAGACAGTTTGACCTGTCTGGTTTACATCACCTAGTTATGTTGAAACGTTTTTTTCACGAAATCAACCACTTCTTCAGTTGTACTAAGTGATAAGATATGCTCTTTAAATGATGCAGCTTCTTCCTTAGAAAGCTTGCTTAACTGCGTTCTTGCTGGAAGAATCGATGTTGCGCTCATTGAAAATTCATCTAATCCTAATCCAAGTAGGAGCGGGATTGCGATTTCATCTCCTGCCATCTCACCGCACATGCCAACCCATTTACCTTCTTTATGCGCTGCTTCAATCACAAGCGTTATGAGGCGTAAAATAGCTGGATTGTATGGCTGGTAAAGATAAGACACTCGTTCGTTCATTCGATCAGCAGCCATTGTGTATTGAATCAAATCATTTGTTCCAATACTGAAGAAATCTACTTCTTTTGCAAATTGATCTGCGATAACAGCTGTTGATGGAATTTCTACCATCATTCCGATTTCAATGGAATCAGATACTTCTGTACCAGCAGCAACCAATGCTTCTTTTTCTTCAAGTAAAATAGCTTTTGCTTCTCTAAATTCTGATAACGTCGCGATCATAGGGAACATGATTTTCAAGTTTCCATATGTACTTGCACGAAGTAACGCGCGTAGCTGTGTTCTGAAAATCTCCTGCTCTTCAAGGCAAAGGCGGATCGCTCTATAGCCAAGGAACGGGTTCATTTCTTTTGGAAGCTGCAAGTAAGGAAGTTCTTTATCGCCACCAATATCTAGTGTGCGGACAACCACTGCTTTGCCTTCCATCTTCTCTAAAACGGTTTTATACGCATCGAACTGCTCTTCTTCTGTTGGGAGCTGATCTCTGCCCATGTATAAAAATTCTGTACGGTACAATCCAACTGCTTCGCCGCCATTTTCAAGTACACCTTTCACATCTTCAGGTGTTCCGATATTTGCAGCTAGCTCTACGTGAACGCCGTCTTTTGTGACCGTTGGCTGGTCAACAAGTTTCGCCCATTCCGCTTTTTGAGCTAAGTAGTCTTCATGCTTTTTTTGATACGCTTTCACTTCATCTTCAGAAGGCTGAATGATGACGTCTCCGCTAATACCATCAACAATGATCAGATCATTGTTTTTCACCGTTTTTGTTGCTTCTTTTGTTCCAACAACGGCTGGAATCTCCATTGATCTTGCCATAATTGCTGAGTGAGAAGTACGACCACCGATATCTGTCGCAAAACCTTTGACGAATTGTCTGTTCAGCTGAGCTGTATCAGAAGGTGTTAAATCTTCAGCAATGATAATGACTTCTTCAGAAATCATACTTGGGTTTGGAATGTCAACGCCTAGCAAATGACCAGTGACACGTTTTGTAACGTCGCGAATATCCGCTGCACGTTCTTTCATGTATTCATTGTCCATTGCTTCAAACATTGTAACAAACATTGTTGCTGTTTCTTTTAAAGCAAATTCAGCATTTACTTTATCCGATGTGATTTTATCCTTCACTGGGTTGAGCAGCTCTGGATCACTTAACACAAGAAGGTGTGCAGAAAAAATATCCGCTTTATCTTGGCCAAGTTCTTTTAGCGCATGCTCTTTAATTGCTTCAAGTTCTTGCTTTGAAACATGAATTGCTTCTTCAAAGCGTTTCACTTCTGTCTCTGGATCATTGATGTCTTTTTGGTGAACTGTTAAATCTGGTTCTTCCAGACGATATGCTTTTGCAATCGCAACGCCTGCTGAAGCACCGATTCCTTTCAGTTGTTGCATTACTCGCCTAGGCCTTCACTTTTCATTGTGTCTTTTAGCGCAGCAAGTGCATCATTTTCATCAGAACCAGAAGCAGAGATTGTGATTGTAGCACCTTTCGCAATTCCTAGAGACATTACACCCATAATAGATTTCAGGTTCACTGTTTTACCATTATATTCTAAGTTGATATCAGCATCATATTTACTAGCAGTTTGTACAAGAACTGTTGCAGGACGTGCGTGAATTCCAGAATCTGCAGTTACTTTGAATGTTTGTTGAGCCATTTTTATCAATCTCCTTTTTATACATTTCATACATCCACAATATTATATCATACTGCCGAGCTTGTCATCTAACAAGAACGGCAGTTATGAAAATTATTTTGAAATTTTCATGATGTTTTCTTGGCCAGCTTTGATTTCACCGGATTCTTGAAGGTCAATAAATTGTCCTTCACTTAAGTTTGTAAATACAATTGGTGTCATTAAAGATGGTACTTCTGACTTAATTTTATCAATATCAACCTCTAAAAGTTTTTGACCGATTTCTACTTGGTCTCCCTCTTGTACAAATGCTTCAAATCCTTCTCCTTTGAGGCTGACTGTATCAATCCCGAAGTGAATCAAGATTTCAAGTCCACCATCAGACTGGAGGCCGATGGCGTGTTTTGTTGGGAACACATTTAAGATTTTTCCTCTTACTGGTGAAACCACTGTTCCCTCTTTTGGCAAGATAGCAAAACCGTCACCCATCATTTTCCCTGAGAATACTTGATCTGGCACATCTGTAATTGGATGCAGCTCCCCTGTAATTGGTGAAGCAAACGTTTCTTCCCCTTGTTCGTTTTGAAGCGGTTTTGCAATGACTTCTTCAACCTGCTGACTGACTTCTTCTTTTGCAGAAGGGTCTTTCGCTGGTCGAGGTGTGCGCCCTGCAATAATGTCTTGCATTTGTGTTTTTAAATTATCAGAGCGTGGTCCAAAGATGGCCTGGATGTTATTCCCTACTTCAAGGACACCTGAAGCGCCAAGCTTTTTCAAGCGGTCTTTATCCACTTTTTTCTGATCATTTACAGTGACACGTAAACGCGTAATACAAGCATCTAGGTGTTTAATGTTTTCTTGGTCACCCATTGCTTCAAGAATTTCATAAGGTAAGTCATCGCCTTTTCCAGATTGAGCGCTGCTTGCACCGTCAGCTGCTTCATCTTCTCGTCCTGGCGTTTTCAGATTAAACTTGCGAATCGCAAATCTGAATCCGAAGTAGTAAATGACAGCCAGTACGAGACCGACTGGAATAACAAGCCACCAAGCGGTTCTATTTGGCAGGATACCAAATAGGAAGAAGTCGATTAACCCTCCTGAGAAGGTCATCCCGATTTTCACGTTTAGAATATCCATTATCATAAAGGATAATCCAGCGAATACACAGTGAATCGCAAATAATATCGGTGCAACAAACAAGAATGAGAATTCAAGCGGTTCAGTGATCCCTGTTAGGAAAGAAGTAAGGGCCGCTGACCCCATAATTCCTGCTACAAGTTTTTTATTCTTAGGTTTTGCTTCATGGTAAATCGCAAGTGCTGCTGCTGGAAGTCCAAACATCATGAACGGATATTTCCCTGTCATGAATGTCCCAGCTGTCAGCTGAACACCATCTTTGATTTGCGCCATGAAAATACGCTGGTCACCACGGATAATATCTCCTGATAAGCTCTTATAGCTAAAAAATTCATACCAGAATGGTGCGTAGAATATGTGGTGCAGACCAAACGGAATTAATGAGCGTTCAATGACACCGAATACAAAGGCAGCTAGCGGCTCATTCGCTGCAAGCAGTCCAGTTGAAAATGAGTTCAATGCACCTTGGATTGGCGGCCAAATGACGAGCATCAAAAGCCCTAAAATAAGTGCTGAAATCGACGTAACGATTGGAACAAAACGCTTACCAGCAAAGAAGCCAAGATATTGCGGGAGCTCAATTTTGTAAAATTTATTAAACATATAAGCGGCTAATACCCCGACAATAATCCCGCCAAACACGCCGGTAGACAAGGTCGGTATGCCGAGCATATTCACATACGCTGGATGACTTTCCTTAAAGAACTTAGCCAATTTGATTGAATCGGATGGAATGGAACCGTTGGCCATTAATACGGCACTCATCGTTACGTTCATGACAAGGTAACCGATGATCGCGGCAATCCCTGCCACACCGTCTCCATTGGCAAGACCGATGGCAACCCCTACAGCAAATAGGAGTGGAAGATTCGAGAAGACAATATTCCCCGCATTCTCCATAACACTAGCAACAAGCTGAATTGTATCATTGCTTAAAAATTGAGCGACATCAATCAGCTCTGGATTTTGCATCGCATTTCCGAGTGCTAGTAAAATACCAGCAGCAGGAAGGATCGCAACTGGAAGCATAAGTGCTCGTCCAATTTTTTGCAACACACCAAAAAGTGATTTAAACACTGGTTGAACCTCCTTTTGTTTTCGCTTACAACATGCATTTCAATTACACACTGACGTACATTTCATAATTAACCGTTTACATTTCACTTTCAGAACACAAAAAAGACATGGTGATATAAGGTTGCGCAAATAACAGGATCTTATCCTGTATTTACCTTAAGTCACTCATGCCTGATCGAATCAGTTACACGTTTCAAGGAAACTATGAAATTTTATTCGTCAATCTGTACAGGTGAAGTGTCAAATAGACAGCTTCGGCATCTTGTACAGGCTTTTTCAATGCATGTTGCAAAATTTTGATCATTTTCCAAGCAGTATTGTAGCATAAAGGATATTCATTTTTCAATAGATGAAGCAACTTTTCTGGCTCCTCTAATGATTCTTCCCGTTTAATACGCTCAATCGAAAACGTAATATGGCGCAGTAAGCGTAAATAATGAATACTTTCTCTATCTACTTTCATATGAAATGCATCTTCTATGACTTGGACCATTTGTGTCATGAGCTGCGAATGACGGTTGACCTCGGATAAAGGCCGGTTCGTTAAAGCAGAGTGAATGTGGAGCGCAATAAACCCAATCTCTCCTTCGGGCAGCTTTGTTTCAACATCTGGCCGCGCATTTATCAGTTCCACGACTTCCTTTGCGACCTCATATTCTTTCGGGTATAAGGATTTCGTTTCAAGCATAAAAGGATTGGTGATATCATAGCCTTGCTTAACTCGTTTAAAACTAAAGGCAATATGATCTGTCAGTGCAATATGAATATGCTCATTTAAACGATGCCCCATTTTTTCTCGTATATGATAAATGACGTCATTGGCAAGCTCAATCATGTCCTCATTAATGTGGTGCAGCAATTGTTTGTATTCTGTTTGCTCTTTTGTATTCTTTAACACAAACATTTTCTCAAATGCCGCTTGATCGAGAACGTCACCCGATTTTTTCCCAAAGCCGATCCCTTTATCAATCAGGACCACTTCGCCTAAAGAAGGGTGTTTTGCGATGATGACATTATTATTTAACGCTTTATCAACGGTGAAGGATTCCATGAACATCCCCACCTCCTTCTTATTCAATCCTTCTTATCGTACAAAACAGATGAAACGTGCGTCAACGATTGTTTTTCAAAATAGTCGTTGTGCGCTCAACGAGTCGATATGACAGCACCCTTTTTTCTGGTGCCTCACCTTGTAATACTTGGTTGAACAAGTCAAATGCTTCCTGCCCCATTTGTTTGAGAGGAATATCTATACTAGAAATCCCCAATGCTTCACTCAATTGATCGTTTTGAAAGCCAAGTATGGCTGGTGATTCTCCAACGTTTATTTGGTGACGCTGTGCCTCTAGTAAAAAACCTGCTGAGACATCATCGTTTGTAATCAGTAAGGCTGTCGGACGATTTTTCATCTCTTTCCATTCTGTAAATAATTGCTTGCCATCAAAAATGGTCAGTTTTCCTTCAATGACCCATTCTTCATCAATGTCCTGCCCAAGCGACTGCATCATTTCTTGATAAGTCTGAATTCGAACTTGGCTGTTCTCCCCTTCTGTTCTAGCAAGAACGATTGCGATTCGCTCATGACCGCATGCCGCTAAGTGTTCAAGCCCTTCCTTAAAAGCCTGATCATGCGCAATCGATACCGATGAACATGTATCATGCGGAGTAGGATGACAAAAGATAATAGGACCAGATTCCTGCCACTTTAAAATTTCTCGATCAATTAACGCATTTGAGCAAAAGATTAAACCATCCACACGCTGCTCTTTTAAGCTCATTAATGCTTCTTTTTCCTTTAATGGGTCATATCCTGTTTGAAACAAGGCAAAATGCATTCCGCACTCCTGTGCTTTCTCTGCAATCCCTGTGACAATTCCGCTGAAATAGGAGTGATCAATTGTCGGAAGTACAATTCCAAGCATATTGGAATAGCCCTTTGCTAAATGCACTGCCTGAATATTCCGTGTATATTTGAGCTCTTTCATCGCACTAAGTACGCGCTCTCGCTTTTCTTCTTTGACATAAGGATGATCATTCATCACTCGTGATACGGTGGTAACAGATACACCCGCTCTTTTCGCAATATCCCTTATGTTAGGCATTTTTTCTCCTACTTTCTCTTGATATGGTAAGCGTTTCATACTTTAAGATGTATGTGAGCTGAACAAATCACTGGGTGGAAAGGGGAATTCAAGATGGGTATTATCATATGGATCATATTATGTTTGACTATTTTGTTTTCTGCTCGATTCGCACTACATCCTTTAGGAAAAGAACATAAAATCAAGCCGTTTCAATCAATTGATGATTTTTTTGTTGATAAGGATCGCAAAGAGTGACAAAAAAATCACGATGACGCTCCCAATACTTGGACGTTCATCGTGATTTTTTTCATTACTTGATGATCGTCAACTCTTTTGGATAATTGGTTAAGGTGACTGGGCCATCTTTTGTAATGAGAACATCGTCTTCAATTCTAACCCCGCCGACTCCTGGTACATAAATACCCGGCTCGATCGTATAGACCATCCCTTCTTTTAGAAGGTCATCATTTGCTTGACTCATAGAAGGGAACTCATGAACAGAAACCCCGAGTCCATGCCCTAGACGGTGCGGGAAGTAATCGCCATATCCTGCTTCTGCGATCAGCCCTCTTGCTTTTAAGTCAAGGTCACCAATCCTCACACCCGGCTGGCTCATATCAAGTGCTGCCAATTCGGCTTTCAAGACGGTGTTGTAAATATCTTTTTGTTGTTCAGACGCTTCTTGATAGATGAAGGTTCTTGTAATATCTGAACAATAGCCATCCACAATCACGCCGAGGTCAAATAAAACAAAATCACCTTTTTTCAAGGCTGCCTGCCCCGGATTTCCATGAGGTTCTCCTGATTTTTCTCCGAATAGTACCATGGTTGAAAAGGACATGCCCTGAATGCCTTTTTTCTTCAGTTCATATTCGATGACAGCAAGAACTTCGGTTTCCGTCACCCCTTCTTTTAGGGCATGAACCCCAATTTTGACGCCTTCGTCTGCCAATTGAGCAGCTTTTTTCAATGTTTCAATTTCAGCTTCGTCTTTAATTAGTCTTAGCTGATTGAGCACATCTTCTGCCCGGACGAATGTTTCTGCCCCAGTGACAGCTTGAAGCTGCTCTGCTCTTTGCAAAGGAATGGATTCTTTTTCAATCGCTAGGCGAGTCGCTTTTACTCCTCGTTTTTCTAGTGCCTTTTGTATGAAATCAAAGGGGTTTTCATGGTCTTCATATCCAATGAGATCTCCAGCCCATCCCGCATTTTTTGCTTGCTCAACTTCCATCTTAGGCAAAATGAAAAATGGATCTGCTTCCTGAAAAACAAACAGCCCCATCACTCTTTCATGCGGCTCTGTGAAGTATCCAGATAGATAGAATACATTCTCCTTTGTATGTATAAATGCACCTTGAATGTCTTTTTTCTTAAGCCAAGAAGACAAGTTTTTCATTCGATTCATCGTGATCCTCCTCACACGTTTGACTACTGATCTATTGTATCAGTTTTCACTGTATTTCGCACAAAAGCGCACTGACCTAAAGCCAGTGCGCTTTTGTGATTTGCTTAAGAAGCACGAAGCAAACGAAGTCCGTTTAAAATAACCAAAATCGTACTGCCTTCATGCCCAATGACACCAAAAGGTAAATCAAGAACTTGTAAGAAATTCGCACAGATTAACAAACAAATAACTGTTAATGAAAAGATGATGTTTTGTTTAATGATTCGGTTCATCTTTCTTGAAAGACGGATCATCTTTGTTAGATTGTTTAAGTTATTTTTCATTAAAATGAGATCTGCTGTTTCTAAAGCAACATCTGTGCCTCCGCCCATTGCGACGCCAACATCCGCTGTGGCGAGTGCAGGTGCATCATTGATTCCATCTCCGACCATAATGATCGAATTACCTTGTTTTTTCAGTTGATTGACTTCGTGTACCTTTTCATCTGGAAGACATTCAGCGACAACGGTTTGGATGCCTGCTTCCTCTGCAATCGCTTCAGCTGTTTTTTGTTGATCCCCTGTGAGCATGACGGTTTGGATGCCTAAATCATTCAGCTCCTGAATCATTTTTTTGGCTTCAGGTCTGATTTGATCCTTCAAACCGAGACAGCCGACGACTTCTTGATTTTTTTGAACATAGACAACTGTATATCCTTTGGATGAAAGAACATCACCATTCTCTTCAATATCACGATCCATTGAAGCTTTTCCGGCAAAATCTTTCTTCCCAATCCGCCATGTGTCCTCATTTAATTGTGCTTCCACACCAAAACCTGATGTTTCTTCAATGGTTACGTGGGCTGCCCGCTCTGTATGATGCTCTTTTGCCATATCAGAAATGGCTTTAGCTAATGGATGGTTTGACTGACTTTCAATTTGATAGAGTGCATGATAAAAGGTCGATTCATCTTGCCCTTTTGCCAAGACCACTTTTTCAACAGCTGGTTTTCCACTTGTAATCGTACCTGTTTTATCAAATGCAATCATCGTACTTGTGCCCAGTTTTTCTAAAAAGACACTTCCTTTTACAAGCATACCGTTTCTTGCACCGTTTGAGATGAGTGAAAGAGCTGCTGGCATAATTGAGGCAACAAGTGCACAAGGCGAGGCAACTACCATAAACACCATCGCACGGTAGAACGTTTCACTCATGCTCCAGCCAAGTACAAAATGAGGCAGGAACATTAAAATCGCTACAGTGATGAGCACACCTTTTACATATGCACCTTCAAATTTTTCAATAAATGCTTGGCTTGGCGATACACTTTCTTGTGCAGATTCCACAAGCTTAATGATTTTATGAAAAAGTGTTTCTTCATTATGTTTTGTTACTTCTACTGTTAATGAACCATTTAAATTCACTGTTCCTGCAAACACATCTTCTCCTTGCCCTTTTTCCTGAGGCACCGATTCACCCGTTAAGGCAGATTCGTCTACACTTGTTCTTCCGCTCATGATCACACCATCTGCTGCAATTCGTTCTCCCGCTTTGATTAAAATACGGTCGCCTGGCGTAAGTGAAGAAGCAGCGATTTGGATGGTGGTGCCATCTTCTTCAATTAAAGTGGCTTCATCTGGAGCGATACTCATTAAGGCCGTTAAGTCTTTTTTACTTTTATTTGACGTATACGTTTCTAGCGCACCGCTGAGCGAAAAAATAAAAATTAAAATGGCGCCCTCTGCCCAGTAGCCAATGATCGCTGAGCCTATCGCAGCAAATATCATTAAAAGTTCTACATTTAATGTCTTGGATGAAATGGTTTCTTCAATTCCTTCCTTTGCCTTTGCAAAACCACCAATAACAAAAGCAAGAATGAAAAGAGGAATACTCCACATCGTTTCATCCTTTAGAAACCATCCAATCAAGATGAGAATCCCCGAAATGCCTGCTGCGATTAATTCTCCGTGCTGTGCCCATTTTTGAAAGAGCGAGTTGGATCCCTTTTGATCTGTCGTTTGATAAAGTGCTGTATTCTCATTCATGATTACTTTCTCCTCTCTAATTGATAATGATTTTCACATTATCAATCGTTGCCCGTTCCGTTTATCATCTATATTTTCTGCTATTTCAAGCTTTTTATAGGTCTGTAACTCATTATAACAGGTTCTGATCAATTTTCAATTAATAATTATTATAATTTCTTTTTGATAATAATTATCATTATTAGTGTCCGACATTTCTTCCTCTTTCTGAGCACATTTTATTCATCTGAAAGGTAATTGAACACAAAAAAGAACCAACGGATCGCCCATTGGTTCTTTACAGAAAGCTTGTGTTCTACGAATTTGTCCACTCTTTGATTTGTTTTTTCGTCAGCGGACCTACATGGTTTTTGACCACTTCACCCTTTTCATTGATGAAAAAAGTCGTCGGGATCGTAATGATTTGGTATTTCTTCATCATTTCGCCGTGCTCATCGAGAACGATCGGAAATGTGAACTTTCTGTCTTTCACAAATTGGGCAACTGCATGCTTGCTTTGCTCAGCACCAAGTAAATTCACAGTCAGTATGTCTACATCACTTTGATTTTCTTTTACGATCTGTTCAAAGGCTGGCAGCTCCATTTTGCAGGACGGGCACCACGTTGTCCAAAAATGCAGAATGGTCCGCTTCCCTTTCACCGGGATCACCTGCGTTTCACCTGTTAATGTAGGAGCTTCTATCCTCGGCGCCATTACAGGCTCTTTTGCTTCAGCCTCTATGTTCATCAGAAATAAAAGAAGGGTCATCATGAGAAGACTGGCGGGTAGATATTTACGATTCATCAGCATCTTCCTTCCTGATTTTCCTATAGCTTGCCCGCTAGCTGCACATGACATTCAAGCTTTTTTCAATGTAAGAAACATGGAGACGCCGAGTTCCTTGCAAATCGTCGCATAATGCAAAGCCGTTAAAAGCAGCATCCCCGTGTTCATTCCTAAGATAACGCCCATCATATTTAAGGATTCGATGGATCCTAGAAAATACACCATAGAGAACGACACCACGTGCACCCATATATTATGTAGGAACACATCTTTAATGAGACCCATACCAATTAAACACGCTTGAAACGGCATGACGAACAAGTGGCATAAGAAGTAAGGCCATAGCAGCTGCAAGTAGACGGCTGCTTGAGGTGAGTCAAAAAAGAGCTGCGTGAGCGGATAAGCGAAATAATACATGATCATCACGGCTGGCACCCCATAGCCAAACGTAATGAGAATCGCTTGTCTGACACGTTTTTTCACGAGATCATACTGCCCCAAGGCATAGGCTTCTGATACATTCGGAATCATCACAATCATAATGGAATGAGCGATAAACGCCGGAAAAAAACCAATCGACATCGCTACGCCAGCAAGCATTCCGTAATGATCAACAGCAAGCGTACCAGAAATGCCCGCTGCAACGAGGGCTCCTTTGATTAAAAACGGTTCAATCGCATTGGCAATGGCATGAAAGATACGCATACCTGTTGTCGGGATGGAGACTGCTAACAAACGTTTTCTGACGTCAATCCCTCTTAACTCAACCGATCTGACATTCACAGCATTTTTTGCCATGACGTATTGGGAATATAAATAGATAAAGACGACGAGATCACTTGCAACAATCACACCAATCGCGATAAGCACCGCTGTTTCAATATCAAACGAATACCAATGAAAAAACAAAAACAAACAGATAAGCTGGATCGTTTTTTTCAGCATATTGGCTAGAGCAATTCTACCCATTTGCTGCTTGCCCATAAAATAGCCGCGTGCAATGGACGTAAATGCGATGATTGGAATGAGTGACAGAACCAAGCCCTTCATCAGCGGATGATACGATTGAAATACAGGAATGAAAGGCAGTACAATGGCTGCTATTGCCGTTGTGGTGCATGTCACCACAAGCGTCATTTTAAATGCATGGCGAAGCATACTTTTATGAAGCCGCTCATGCGATTCTGCAATGAATTTAGAAATGGAGACTGGCAGCTCTAAGCTGGCGATCACAAGCACAAGCATGATGATGGGAAGGATGCTCATATATAAACCCATTCCATGTTCTCCAAGCTCTCTCGCTAAAATCATATTGACTAAAAACTCGATACACTCAGCAATGAAAGCTGCGACAGATAGCAGAATGACCCCTTTTACAAATCGATTCATGTAGCCTCCCCTTGTCTAAAAGCAAATTCTTTTCACATTCTATGAGACAAGTCCTGAAAATATTTTAATAATTGAAGACAAAAAAAACAGCGACTGATTGATCGCTGCTTTTCTTTACACTGCAAACACGTGACGGCCAATGCGTTCTACAATTTTACGAGAACGAATCCAGTTATCTGTCGCCGTTTTTGGATTATAAAAATAAATCGCCTTTGTTGTTCTGTCATCTTCTTTGACAACCTGCTTCACAGCTTTTACGGAATCCTGGTCTGCCTTATCATTGATACTTCCATTTGACACGGGCTGGAAGGCATTTCGCTGATAAATCACGCCTCTGACACTGTCAGGAAAAGAGCGGTGTTCCACGCGGTTTAAGACGACGCTTGCTACAGCTTTTTTCCCTGCGTAAGATTCACCTTTTGCTTCGGCATGTACCAACCGAGAAAGCAAGTCCATTTCTTCATTAGAATAGTGTGATTGATTTCTTGAGCTTGCTGGCTTTGACGTTTCCTTTTTCTTCGGCTTCGGTTTTGATGCCTTTTCCTCTGTTGATGTGCTTAGCATTTTCACTTTCGGCTGATGTTTCTCCTCTGAAAACGCTGGAATCACGGTATGCTTATTATCTTGATCTATATATGAAAGCTGATGCTTTTCAGGTGCTTGTTCAAGTTTCTGACTTAATGTGCCCTCTTGCTCTTGTATATTGTCCATCTTGATCGCTGAGATGAGCATAAGGATGGCAAAAAGAGCTGTATGAATTTTGATCATTCGCCTCATTCCTCCCTTAATTAATGTAGGCCGTAAGATACTTGTCCACTCTAACAAGAGCTTCTTCTATTTTCACGCACAAAGATTTTCATGCCTGTCCAAATTCCGTCATTAAATGGCATGTCCTAGTTGAAATACGCATGAACTGGTAATGTAAGCGTTTAATATAGTCTCTTTTTAGCCTATAATCATCCTTATGCTCCTGATTATGGGTTATTACATTTTCTTTTCATATGTATCAAGCTGGTTTGAAGTGTGACAAAAGAACCAAAATAAAAAGCTTTTTCTCATGAATGAGAAAAAGCTTTAGCTTCTTGCTTCTTTAAGATATTCAAAAATAACATCTCCACCATGCTTGGCGATTCCGCGAAAATGTTTAAAATCATCTTGATTGACCAATACAGAACGAAATGTTAAGAAATCATCCTTTTGAATGGTCACTTGTTTTTCAGTACCATTCCGTAATGATTCTAGTATTGTGTTGATGTGTTCTTCAGTCAAAGAAACCGCTCCTTTTCAGCCTTGATCAAATATTAAATATACCATTCGTTTTCAAAGCGTACAACGAAAACGAAAGAAAAACGTCTTTATCCTTTACATTGGTATGAAAATATTGCAAAATACTTTTTAATAGGGAATGAAATCTGTTTTTAAAGGAGAGGGATCGGTTGAAGATTGCAAAAATTGGGAATGTGATCGAATTTAGAAATGGTTTAACAGGTGTAGTTGAAAAAGTGAATGAAAACTCTGTTATTGTGGATGTCACCATTATGGACAACTATAGAGATTTAGAACTGGATTCACTAACAGTCGTTAATCATAAAAACTATAAAATCATCAAAGACTCCGTACATTAATTTGCAATCCTCAATTCAGACTACCGTTACATAAAGATATACACAGCAAAGCTGACTCGTGTCACAGCTCTGTTCTCTTTTGACAATCACATATGAAAAAGGCTGACAACCATATAAAGTGGCGTCAGTCTTTTTGCGCGTGAAAGGTTTGCATTTCCGCTTTTGATTTGTACATGTCAACTTCTTCAGGTGTTATCACGCCTTTATCAATTAAAAGGGCGATCACTCCAAGTAATGTGGAGGCACTCCATTTATATCGTTCTTTGTTTTGATGTTCAAGCATCTGAAGCTCTTCCCTTAATTCCATTAGCAGCTTCTCTGTTTTGTCTTCTTTGTTTGCCAACACAAACGCCTCCATTTTCATTCGCTCGTTTCAATTTTATCTTAAAGTAAATATATGAAGAATAAAAGCATGATACACCTTTACAAACATACGTTCTGTCGTGTATACTATACATACGAGCTGGTAGCCCCCAGCCGTCCTAGCAAGTTCTATTCCTATTGGTATGAGGAGAGTGACATGACTCTTCTCTTTTTTTATGTGCCATCATAATCTATTCCATAAAAAAAGACATGTCATCCACATGTCTTTTCTTATTTATTAGCGATTATCAATCGTTTCTGGATACATATCGTGATTCATCATACGATACGATGCCATCTCTTCATACTTTGTCCCAGGTTTTCCGTAGTTCGTATACGGATCAATTGAAATACCGCCTCTTGGTGTAAATTTGCCCCATACTTCGATATATCTTGGGTCCATTAATTCAATGAGGTCGTTCATGATAATATTCATACAATCCTCATGGAAGTCACCGTGGTTACGGAAGCTGAACAAATATAATTTTAATGATTTACTTTCGACCATGATTTCATTTGGGATGTAGCTGATATACACGGTCGCAAAATCTGGCTGCCCTGTTTGCGGGCAAAGTGATGTGAATTCTGGGCAGTTGAATTTCACAAAATAATCTCTATTCGTATGTTTATTCGGGAACGTTTCAAGCACTTGTGGTGCATAGTCAAACAAGTAATTGGTCCCCTGGTTTCCTAGTAAAGTGACACCTTCTAATTCTTCTGGTTTTCTTGTCGTCATTTTGTTTCTTCCTTTCTATACGCCTCGTTTATTTCCCCACAATAGCGTGTGCAGTTGTGGTAAGACTCTCACACGATTCAAATCAGGGTCTTGCGCTACTTGATCTACAAGCATTTCGTATTTCTTTAATAAGTGCGTCAATAGGTACGCATCATCAGCTGTTGTTGTATCATCATTTCCCACCTGCAAATAAAAGGGGAGTTCTGGATATTTCGCATGAACATCCTTTGCATAGGCTAGATCAAGATCATCAAAGATCACGACCTTCAGACTTGCATGTTGCAATCTGTTTCCCTTTTTCAATTCATCTATGATACGCGTAAGTTTCGTAAAATCTGTTTTCATATTTGAACTTGGTGGTTTTGGAGAAATGGTTAAATCATCTATCTTCAAAAACCAATCTTGATACATCGTTCCCTGCGTTTCAAGCGCCGTATCAATTCCTTCTTCATGCAATAAATCAATAAGTGATTCCATTTGTTTTAAAAGCGCAGGATTCCCACCTGAAATGGTGACATGAGAAAATGCTTTTCCACCTATTTTCTTCAGCTCTTTTACAATGTCCTCTGCCTGAAGCCACTGAATATCATGCTTCGCTGATCCATCCCATGTAAAAGATGAATCACACCAGCTGCAAGAGTAGTCACAGCCAGCCGTTCTGACAAACATGGTTTTTTGGCCAATGACCATTCCTTCTCCTTGAATGGTCGGACCAAAGATTTCTAAGACAGGAATCGCTTTAGTCATTGAGCTCAACTCGTTTCGGACGGTAAATGCAGTAGCTTGTTGGTGTCTCTCTGACAAAAACTTGAACACATACTGGTTTGTTCGCTAAAGTCGTTAAATATGCGGCCACTTTATCATACACAGTCTTTGCGACAACCTCAGTGGTTGGCATCGCGTATGGATCATTCGATGAGAATTCTTCATGGTCATTGAGCAGTGTATGGTCGTACTGTCCATGAATGAGTTTTTTTAGCGTGCTAAAATTCACAAGGAAACCTGAATCATCTAGATGATCTCCTGCAATCGTAATGTTAATCGTATACGTGTGACCATGTACACGGCTACAAGCGCCAGCATCTTCTCTCGGGATAAAATGGGCAGCTGATACATGCATATCTTTATTTAATTCAAACGAAAATGGATGATTCGTCTGTGGATAGATTTGAGAAAGCATTTAGTTCGCCTCCTTCATGTCCATATAAGTGTCATAGCCATTTTTTCGAAGCTTACATGCAGGACATTCCCCGCAGCCATCAGAAATGATGCCATTATAGCAAGTGAGTGTTTCATTTTTCACAAAATCTAGCGCATTCAGTTCATCAGCCAGCTTCCACGTTTCAGCTTTATTCAGCCACATGAGCGGCGTATGGATGACAAATGGTTTTTCCATTGCCAAATTCACGGTGACGTTACAAGATTTCACAAACTCATCTCGACAATCTGGGTAGCCGCTAAAGTCTGTCTCGCACACACCCGTGATAATATGACGTGCTCCAATTTGATACGCAAGAATGGATGCAAAGGATAAGAAAACTAAGTTTCTCCCCGGAACAAATGTGGAAGGCAGTTCTCCTTCTTTTTCTTCAATATCAATGTCATCTCTTGTTAAGGCATTGGGTGCAAGCTGATTTAAAAGAGACATATCTAATAGATGATTTTTCACACCTAGCTTGTCAGCAATTCTTTTGGCAACATCAATTTCTTCTTGATGACGCTGATTATAATGAAAGGTTACCGTTTCAACCTCTTTAAATTGTTGAAGTGCCCATAGTAAACATGTCGTACTGTCCTGTCCCCCGCTAAAGACAACGACCGCTTTTTCATTTTTCATTTTTCCTTTTCCTCCTTTTGCAGACCCGTACCTCCGCACAAAGCTGCATCTGAAAGGTTCATGAAAACCCCTATTTTTCTCAAAAGAAAAGACACCTTTACATGTGTATGAGGTGTCCCAGCCATAAAAAATAAAAAATGCCACATCCAAGGATACGGCAAGTCCTTAGTTTTTTATAGAGGGTTTTGCTAGAACCTCTCCCGTTTTCACGGATTTTTGTTCAATTTTCACAGAGGATAGTGTACCACATAATTGGTGTACAAGCTATCCCTTCTTTACTTATCACGTGATGCAGGCACTTTTTTCAGACAAAGAAAGAGGATAAAAAAGATACTGACATAGCCAAAAACAGGGTAAACCGTTGAAATGAGTGTGCCGTATCCAATTTTACTGATGACATAACAGCAAAGCAGAATAAAGGATATCGTATACATACTGTTCAATCGGATATACGCCCTCACCTGTCTTTCGAGACCGTATAAATTTCCTATAACGGATGTAAAGACTTCACCAAAGATCACGAATAAATAGATGAGATGAATGGAGTTTGCGACTTGATACACCACTTGGGCCATCGGAATATCATACGCCTCCAGCATTTCTAATGAAGAAAGGGATAAAAAGCAGGCGAGCAGAATGAGTGTCAGCATCAGACCTCCAAGCACCGCTCCCCTTTTTATAACGGCTTCGGATGTCATTTCGTTTGCAACCGGCACTAATACGGCTTGAGACAGCGCTAAATTAAATGCACCATATGAAATCGCAGACAACATCCATTCGCCCTCTCCCATTTGCAGCCCCAGAACGTGGCTTTCACCGCTACTAAACACAAATGAGTCTAGAAACACAATCAGCGAAAAGAAAATCAGCATTGGAACGACAAGTACATTGACACCAAATAACCCTTTTGAACCTTTAAAAAGGACAATGACACTTAAAATAATCGTTAAAAAAATACCATATTCTTTTGAGATGCCAAGTTGTTCTTCAAAAATAGCGCCTGCTCCAGAAATCATCACTGACGTCACACCTAGTAATATAAAAAACATGACGATGTTAATATATCGACTCGCAGCAGCTCCAAATAAAAACCGATTCATATCTTGATAAGACTCCGCTTCAATTCGTTTGGAAATAAGCATCATTTTTGCGCCAAGGCCGGTAAAAATAACACCGCTAATCAAAATCCCGATCAATCCAATCCAGCCAAAACGAACAAAAAATTCTACGATTTCTTTTCCTGTCGCAAACCCAGCTCCAACCACTGTTCCTACATATACAAAGGCAAGCTGAAAAGCGGATTCATTTGAACGTTTCATATGACCCCTCCGCACCCATCACTTTCGATTGTCTCTTTTTTATCCTATGAGACAAGTTCCTTGAAAAGAAGGACAAACCATGATTAAATGCAAAAAAGGATTTTTCATTCAGCTATGAGCAAAACAGTTGAAAGTCAAAATAGGTCAGAGTATACTATAGTCAAAGATGGTCAAACAACAGACCATTTTATTTAACATTCATTGGTCAAATAAAGTCAAACTTTATTTTAAGGAGGTCATGGCTATGCGTTGTCAACATTGTCAAGTAAATGAAGCAACTATTCGCCTGAATATGCAAGTAAATTCGTCCCGTAGCCAAATGGTTTTATGTGAAGACTGCTATACCTCTTTGATGGAACAGTCAAAAATGAAAATGGGCCCTAACCTTTTCGGAGGCAGCTCATTCTTCTCTGAGCAAGCAGGACATGCGACGAGCCAAGAGCGTCCTAAACAAAAAGGCTTGCTAGACGAGCTTGGCCGGAACTTAACGGATGGCGCACATGCTGGTTTAATCGATCCTGTCATTGGCCGTGATGAAGAAGTCACAAGAGTCATTGAGATTTTAAATAGAAGAAATAAAAACAATCCTGTCCTCATTGGTGAACCTGGTGTTGGTAAAACGGCCATAGCCGAAGGACTAGCACTAAAAATTGCAAATGGAGATGTACCAAATAAATTAAAGAACAAACAAGTTTATTTATTAGATGTCTCTTCACTTGTGGCAAACACAGGTATACGTGGTCAATTTGAAGAACGGATGAAGCAATTGATCAAAGAATTGCAAAGCCGTAAAAATATCATCTTATTCGTTGATGAAATTCATCTTCTTGTAGGCGCAGGCTCTGCCGAAGGGTCAATGGATGCCGGAAACATTTTGAAACCAGCTCTAGCTCGAGGGGAACTGCAGCTAGTAGGTGCGACAACATTAAAAGAGTATCGTCAGATTGAAAAAGATGCTGCCCTTGAACGCAGGTTCCAACCTGTCATCGTTGATGAGCCAACACAGGATGAAGCATTCGAGATCTTAAAAGGCATTCAGGATAAGTATGAAGCCTATCATGGCGTCACCTATTCTGACGAAGCCATTAAAGCGTGTGTTCAATTATCTTCGCGGTATATTCAAGACCGCCACTTGCCAGATAAAGCCATTGATTTAATGGATGAAGCAGGTTCAAAAGCGAATCTCTCCATTGATGCAGCAAGTGAAGATGAATTAACAAACCGTCTTGCGCAAATTGCCGCTGAAAAACAAGCCGCTTTAAATGAAGAACGCTATGAAAAAGCAGCGAAGCTTCGAGATGAAGAAGAAGCGATTGAAGCGAGATTGCAAAACAAAACAAATGACAAAGAACATGTCGTCACAGCTGAGGACATTCAGTCGATTGTAGAACAAAAAACAGGTATCCCTGTCGGCAAACTACAAGCAGACGAACAAACAAAAATGAAAGAAATTGATGTCCGCTTAAAAGCCCGCGTCATTGGTCAGGAACATGCGGTTGAAAAAGTGGCGAAAGCCGTAAAAAGAAGCAGAGCCGGCTTAAAATCAAAACACAGACCAACTGGCTCCTTCCTATTCGTTGGGCCAACAGGCGTCGGGAAAACCGAATTGTCTAAAACATTAGCGGAAGAATTATTTGGCTCAAAAGAAGCGATCATTCGTTTAGATATGAGTGAATACATGGAGAAACACTCCGTGTCCAAAATCATCGGTTCTCCTCCTGGTTACGTTGGACATGATGAAGCCGGACAGCTCACGGAAAAGGTTCGCAGAAAACCATACAGCATCATTTTGCTTGATGAAATCGAAAAAGCGCACCCTGATGTCCAGCATATGTTCCTTCAAATCATGGAAGATGGCCGTCTAACAGACAGCCAAGGCAGAACCGTCAGCTTTAAAGACACAGTCATCATTATGACAAGTAACGCTGGCAGCACAGATAAAAAAGCAGTCAAAGTCGGATTCCAGTCTGAACAAGAAGAAGCCATCGAAGAACAATCATTGATTGATTCATTGAGCGCTTATTTCAAACCGGAATTCTTGAACCGTTTTGACAGCATCATTCAGTTTGATTCATTAGATAAAGACGATTTAGTCAAAATTGTGGATCTTCTGCTCAAAGATTTGTCAGAGCAGTTAAAAGAACAAAATCTAACTGTTCACGTCACAAACGAAGCGAAAGAAAAAATCGCTGAACTTGGTTATCATCCAGCATTTGGGGCTCGTCCGTTACGAAGAACGATTCAAGAACATGTTGAGGATCAAATGACGGACATCTTGCTTGAAGAAGAACAACTTACTGGATTTACAGTCGATGTTGAACATGACGAAATTGTTGTGAAAAAGAGCTAAGTACATCCTAAGGAGGATCTTCAGCTCCATCATGTTGCAGTGTCTAAATTCCATCTGAGCGCCGACGCTCCCCCGCCTCTTTTCCTTTACGATAAAAGAAAAAGAGGTGGATCACATGGATCACATGATCAATTGGAACTACGATTTGATCAAAATCATACATGAAGAAAAATTAAAAGAATTGCTCTTAGATGAAACAGCTCAAAAAAGATGAAGTTTCCAGATTGTTGACAAAGGGCTAAAATGAACTTGATTTTAGCCCTTTGTCTTCTTTTCAGCGTGATAGAAAACCTTTGCAGTCTAGGAAGGATAGCTACTTGCGCGGAGCGAATTTGGCATTCGTGAGCACCAGAGCGCAGGACTGACAAAGAATGCGAGGGTTTGTCTACACGCTGAAAACTCCCTTTTATATGAGGGAGTTTCTTTTTTTACGGCTTTCAGAAAGCGCTTTCGTCAAAATTTCTTCACATAAACTGTCTTAATTTTATATTCTGACTAAAACCCTTCTAGAAGACACCGATATTAACTATAGAAAAAGATAGTTAAAGGATTTGGTGAGATAATGGACAAAACATCGTTAATTGGTATTATTTTAGCATTTATTGCACTGAGTGTCGGTATGGTTTTGAAAGGTGTGAGTCTAACCGCTCTTATCAACCCGGCGGCTATATTGATCATTGTGGTTGGGACAATTTCAGCTGTTGTTATTGCCTTCCCATCTAGTGAAATTAAGAAAACACCAAAATTATTCGGCAAAATTTTCAAAGATAGCAAGCTTCCAACGATACAAGAAATGATTCCTCTATTTTCAAACTGGGCACAAATTGCTCGTCGTGAAGGTCTTTTGGCATTAGAGGCAAATCTTGAGGAAGTCGATGACGATTTTCTAAAGAACGGCTTAAGCATGGCAGTTGACGGTCAAAGTGCTGAATTTATTCGCGACGTCTTAACAGAAGAAGTCGATGCCATGTCGGAGAGACATCAATCAGGCGCATTAATCTTTACACAAGCTGGTACATACGCTCCGACTCTAGGGGTACTTGGTGCCGTTGTCGGACTTATTGCCGCACTTGCAAACATGGGAGACATTGAAGCACTTGGACATGCGATTAGTGCTGCCTTCGTCGCCACACTGCTTGGGATTTTTACAGGGTATGTGTTGTGGCATCCATTTGCTAACAAGCTGAAGCGTAAATCAAAGGAAGAAGTAAAGCTTCGTCTCATTATGATTGAAGGGATTCTTTCTGTCCTTGAAGGCCAGTCTCCAAAGGTCATTGAGCAAAAACTTCTGATGTACTTACCAGCAAAAGAACGTGCAAATCTTGTCATTGAAGAAGGAGAAAAACAGAATGGCTAGGAAACGTAAAAAACATGATCATGAAGACCATGTAGATGAGTCTTGGCTGATCCCTTACGCCGATCTTCTTACGCTTCTTCTCGCCCTCTTCATTGTGCTGTTTGCATCTAGCTCCATTGATGCGGCAAAATATGAACAGATGGCTAAATCGTTTAATGTTGTCTTTACTGGCGGCACTGGCGTAATGGACCAATCAAGCATGCAGAGCACCGAAGAAACAGAAAACAGCAATCAAACCAAAAAATCAGCAGAAGATGAAGAAGAAGAAGCAAAAGCGAAAGCTCGTGACCAAGCGGTATTAACAAAGGTTAAAAAGCAAGTAGATTCATTCATTGCGGATAAAAAACTTGGTTCTAAGCTTGAAACAAAGCTGACGGATGAAGGTCTGCTTATTACAATTGAAGACAGCATCTTCTTTGATTCTGGGCGAGCGGTGATCCGCTCGCAGGATGTTCCGTTAGCCAAAGAAATATCCAAGCTGCTCGTCATTAACCCTGCTCGTGACATCGTCATTAGCGGACATACAGATAACGTTCCGATTCGGAATTCTGAATTTGAATCCAACTGGTATTTAAGCGCCATTCGTGCGGTCAACTTTTTAAATATTCTCCTTGAAAACAGCAACCTAGACCAAGAGAACTTTAGCACAAAAGGTTACGGTGAATTTAAACCGATTGCCTCTAACGATACCGCAGAAGGCAGAAGTAAAAACAGACGCGTCGAAGTTCTTATTTTGCCAATTGAGAAAAAAGCAAAATAAATAGGAAGCCAGCAGCTTCCTTTCAGATCATGACAAAGGGCTAAAATGATGTTTATTTTAGCCCTTTGTCTTTCTTATGAGCGCGATTGAAAGCGCTTGTCGTTTATCGGTGCGCAGGACTGACACCATATGCGAGGATTAGTCTACATACTAAAAAGGAAGCCAACGGCTTCCTTTTTTATGTGTTTATTCTTTATGATCATATAAATGCTTGGCACGCAGTCCTACATGTTTGAGCATATCGATGCAGGCATCCTTTTCCTCTTCACTAAGCACACTGATCATCTCGTGAATCTCTTTTGCATGATCTGGGAAGATGTCATCAAGTAAAGCTCTTCCCTGCTCCGTAATATGTGCAAATGTCACCCTGCGGTCTTCTGCACAAGCTTTCCGGCTAAGGAGTTCTTTTTTCTCCAATTTATCAACCACATACGTGATGCTTCCGCTTGCGAGTAAGATCTTATCACCTATTTGCTGAAGCGGCTGATCACCTTTATGATACAGCAATTCTAATACAGCAAATTCAGTCGGATTCAGACCATGTTTCACAATATGTTTGTTCATGTGGTGATTAATGGAGCGATAGGCACGTGATAGTACAATAAATAATTTCAAAGATTTCTCAACATTATGATTTTCCATTTTTTATCATCCTTTATGAAATGCAACCCACTAATGTGACATTAATAAACAATAAGTAAAATGTCAACATGTTGATCCATTTTTAGCATGAAAAAGAGACCAGAACGAATCACCTAATTTTTTAAAAATCTCACAAGTCATCGTAATAAAGATAGGTTCAATGCTATAATAAGTCTATTAGGTAATACGTTGGAGCGATGAATCATGAGTATACTGAAAGGGTTTTGGAAGAAGATCAAGCTTTACCTTATTTTGGTCGTGATTCCAACCCTCATCATTAGTTATTTTATCTACGAAAAAGAAACTGAGAAAATTGATGTAAAAAACAAACAAACCGCTACACTTATGTTAAATATTCACAAAAACCAAATGAATTATTTAATCAGTGAAACAGAAGCAAGATTAACTTCCCTTGCCATGGGATTTGACCAGCCGCTTGAAACGAAAAGAGTACAAAACATCCTAGAGAAAATCTATAAACAAGAACCTCGTTTTTCAGGCCTGTATCTCCTAGACCAAAAAGGAAATGTCACAGCCAGCACCACACCATTAAAGGAAAAAATCAACCTGTCATTTAGAGATTACTTTAAACGTATTCAAGTCACAAAACAGACCGTCATCACAGATAACTATGTAAGCCGCATTACTAAGCAGCGGATTCTCTCCATTTGTGTCCCTGTTTTGAATGAAAACGACGAAGTCACGGATGTGCTAGTCGCTGCGATTCAAATTGATTATTTAAGAAATATTATGAATGTATTAAACCCAGAGCTTCATTTTAAGATGCTGAATCAAAATGGAGACGTTGTGTTTACAAGTGGTCCACAGCCAGCATCTGAAAGTGATAGCACCGTGTCTACATATTTAGATGAAAACAGCTGGAAGCTGGAGGTTTTTCCGCAGCGTGCGACAACAAGTGAAGTACTGTCTGTGATGCTATTTCCTTTATCCAGTGCATTTATTCTCTTAAATATCTTATTCACACTCGTCCAATATATCATTTTAAGACGACAAACCCAGCAGGAACGCCACCAAAATGAAGCACAAAAACTTGAACTCATTGGAACACTTGCGGCAAGTACAGCGCATGAAATTCGCAATCCATTAACAGGCATTAGCGGGTTTATTCAACTTTTGCAAAAGAAGTATCGTTCAGAAGAGGATCAGCTTTATTTTTCTGTCATCGAGGAAGAAATTAAACGGATTAACCAAATCGTCAGTGAGTTTCTTGTGCTAGGAAAACCAACGGCTGAAAAGTGGCAAAATAATTCTGTGAAAGAAATTGTGAGTGAGATCATGCCCATTATATTTTCTGAGGCGAACCTTTATAATGTCGAGGTTGATTTGCAAATCAACACCATTCAAGATGTTGGCGTGTATTGCACGAAGGATCACATTAAACAAGTGGTATTGAATGTAGCGAAAAACTCGTTAGAAGCGATGCCAAATGGCGGTCATTTGAAGATTGTCATTGAGGCTGAAAAAGAACAGGTCATCATAAAAGTGAAAGATACAGGTGAAGGTATACCAGAAGAGATGCTGAAACATATCTTCCTCCCTTTTATTACGTCGAAAGAAAAAGGAACAGGTCTTGGGCTTGTTGTGTGTAAACGAATCATTTCGATGTATGGGGGCACAATCGATATCGAGAGCGAAGTGAATAAAGGAACAACCGTGATCATCATGCTCCCTTCTGCACACTAATAGCTGAAGCATTCATCCGGTTTTGCTAATGGCAAGACCGGTTTTTTGATGTCAATAAGAAGGACGATTGACAGAAAGGAGACTCATTTGTGACACAAGATCATGAAAGGAAGCAACAGATTGTTGTTCATGAAAAAGAAGATACTGATACTCATTCATCAGGTTGTCCAGTTCTTGACTATATTTAATTGTCGTCTCACCTGTATAGCCTTCTACTTGAGCAGCTTCTACCATTTGTCTTCTCTTTTCATCAATTGACATTAATAGCTGTTCTTTCCGTACATAAATATTCATGATCTCAGCTCCCGCTATGAATTCGTCTGTCTACGCTCTAAATGATCCGACACCAAAATTATACTTTATTTGTAAATTAAATTAAATATGCTTATTTTATTTAATTTTTTACAGCCTAAAGACCTTTTACCCAATGAATTCTGGGGGTAAACTTCAAAATTGGACAGGACTGACACATTGATTAAACAGAATTTTATCCTATGCAGAAGACCAAAATCAACTATTTTCTCTCTCATTTTATGTCTATTTTCCTAAAAAAAAGCTGATCTTCCGCCTCATGCGAAATGATCAGCTCCCACTATTAAACCGTTTCTTCTTCGTAAATTGGCACCCAGCCCTCAGTTGTGACAAATATGCGAACTGCAACGACTTGACGATCTTCTTGAAGTGTAAAGTAGTGACGAATATTCGGGGGCACAGAAATTAAATCACCTGGATTCAGTCTCACATCAAAAAAGACGCCGTCTTTGCCTTGAATGGCAAAGATTCCATGACCGCTCACGATAAATCTGACTTCATCATCCGTATGATGATGCTCACGTTTAAAGTTTTGAAGCAGTTCATCCAGGTTAGGGGTCGCATCTGATAATGAAATCACATCCTGCGCTTTGTATCCTCTTCGCTCGGAGATACTCTTTATTTCCTCTTGAAACACAGTTAAAATTTCTTCCTTTTCATCATCTGTTAAATCGTACTTTTCTGATAACTGTTTTGGTAGTTTTTCAATATCCCAATGTTCATAAATGACCCCTTGCTGTTCTAAATATGCCTGGACCTCTTGTTCGTTCTCAAGTAACGTGTTCTCTTCATTATGAATGTAAATGGTCGCCATGTGTGTTTCCTCCTTTTTATTTAACAAGCTGCTTTTGATAAAGCGCTACTTTCAAATGATAGGTAAATAAAAATTCATAAGCCTCTAAGACTCGTTTGGCTTCAAATGCGGTTTTCCCCCAAACGGTGATGCCATGATTACGAATGAGTACAGCACCAGCATCGTCCGTCAGGTGCACTGCAAATTGCTCTGCAAGGTGCGGAATATGAGCTGGGTTTTCAATAATAGGAACAGCAACTTCTGCATCCTCTTCCCAATAACCAAGCGCTTTAATGATTTCGTTACCTTTAAAACGAACTTCTCCTTTATCGCCATACAGCTCAGAAATGACATTGTTATCGATCGTGTGGACGTGTAGACAACATCCTGCTTTCGTCCGCTCATAAACGTATGTGTGAAGCAGTGTTTCAGCTGATGGCCTGAGCGGCTCATTCGGATGAACCGGCTGACCTGCTGCATCAACAAGAACAAAATCTTCATCGGTTTCTTTTCGTTTATCTTTGCCGCTTGCCGTCACCAAAAACGTGATGGGATCATCCGACACTTTTATCGATAAATTGCCGCTTGTTCCGTAAAACCAGTCTCTTTGTGCCAATTCACGTTTGACGTCTGCTAGTTCCTTCCAGCGTTTACTCTTCTCGTCTGCCATTCCTTCACTTCCTTTATTTGATCAAATTGCGCTTTTAGATCAACAAATGTTTCATACTCTTTATGTACGAGCCCTAGCTCTTTACATTCGTTCAGTAAATAATCACGCGCAAACGTGAGATCCGCATGTTTCGCTGCCTCAATATCAGTCACTGAATCACCAATCATGATAATAAAATCATCTCCCTGCGTCAGCTCTCGAATAATGGAAGGCTTGCAGCAGCCACAGCCATTTTGGCATTCTGAATCACAGGCATGCGGCCATTCAATTTGAATATGATCTTCTTTAAATGATGCATGGTTACAATAAATATTCTCTTGTTCGACAATCCCTTCAAGGATTGGATAGACAAAAAAGTCCATACCGCCGCTGAGTACATAGAAAGGAATGTCTGCTTTTTTGACATCATCGACAAACTGTTCAAATCCTTCACGAATCTCTGTATCCTCTAAAATAAATGACCGAATGGCTTCTTTCTGATCACTCGTCAGTAACTGAAACATCTGCCCGACGCCTTCTTGGATCGTGATCTCTTTTGCTAGAACACCATCCTTCCATTTCGTCCATTCTTTCGGAGCAAACTGCTTCATGATGCGAATGATATTATCATTTTTCGTAATCGTGCCATCAAAATCACAACATACAATTGGTTTTTTCATTTATTCTGCTACCCTTCCCCAAAGATCAAGTGCTGCTTGTAAGTCTTGACAAGTTGATGCTTTTTCTTCGATAGACTCTTTTTTGACCACCGCATCAATGATCGAACGAAAGGCTTTCCCTCCTCCAATTGCTCCCCGCGGATGTCCGTGAATTCCCCCGCCTGCATTAATGACATGATCAAGTCCAAAATCTTTGATTAAGATCGGCACCATTCCCGGGTGAATGCCTGCTGAAGGGACAGGAAATGTTTGTTGAACTGTATCCTCTTTCACACATTCTTCGAAAATGCCAATGGCATCTTTTTTCGGAAGGGCGACTGATCCATAAGGAGAGGGAAAAAGACTTAAATCAGCACCAGCATATCGATTTAATTTGCCTAAAAGAAGAGAATGCGAGAATCCATAGTCTGGAGATGATGTCATTGCACCGCTCACTGCCGGATGTGCCATGATCGGCAATGGGATCTCTGGATCTTCAGCCAAGCTTTGCATGACATCAAGTCCATAGGCAAAAACATTGAATAAAAGCGCATCAGCCCCGAGTTCGGCTGCCTTTCTTGCTCGATCTTTCAAATCAAAAGTTCTACCAGTTAAATTAACAGCATAAAGCGTGCGATGTCCTGTCTCTTCATATGTTTCTTTTAATATCTTTTTTCCTTCCTTGATTCGATCTTCAAAAGGGGCTAATGGGCTTTCAAATAAAATCTCATCATCTTTGATGAAGTCTACTCCACCTAAAGCCTGTAAGCGGAGCTGTTCTTTTAAATCCTCCATATCACGGCCGATCACGCCTTTAAATATACTCATCAATAGTGGCCGATCAAACACGCCTACTTTCTTTCGTATCCCCTCAATGCCAAATACCGGTCCTGGCAGACAGCTTTTAAACCTTTCCGAAAATTCGATATCGACGAGCTTTACTTTCCCATCCAGTGAAAGCTTTCCAAAAATCGTCGTCAACACCGCTATTATATCAGCTGAAAAGTTCGCCTCAGGATAAGCAATGGTCACCTCTGTTTGATACAGACCACCATTTGCGGGAGACTGTTCTTTTACGCTCACCACACGGCCTTTATGTTTTTTCAGCTGCTCCTTTTTGAGCTGCGGCAAGTCCGTCCATGACCCGACCGTTAACCCAAGTGCGATCTGCTCTGCTTTTCGGTCTATTTGTTCATCCTCTCGATGTGTTAGTACGTATGTTGCCAGTAGTTCACTCACTAGGAATCCCCTTTCGATTGCGTCCTGTATATGGTCAATAAAAAACCTCTTTAAGTGCTTGATCAGCGCGTTAAAGAGGTTTCGTCTCATTCATCCGAATCTTATCTCTCAGCGCTTGCTGCAAGAATTAGCACCGTGCTTCATGGAAGTCGGTTGCCGGGCTTCATTGGGCTAGTCCCTCTGCCTACTCTTGATAAGAATATTCAATTTTCTTAAATATTGCCTGAATTATCGCACCATTTTTTTACGTTGTCAATGGCTTTTTTTCAAATAACTGCAAGGCAGCGATACGATCAGCTGCTTCCTTTAGCCGCTCCTCACTTGTTAAAAGTCCGACTCTGACGTAGCCTTCACCGTGAGCACCAAAGCCATTCCCGGGTGCCACAACAACATGTGCTTTTTCTAATAATACATCAGAAAAAGTTTCAGATGTATACCCTTCAGGCACCTTTAACCAAGCAAAAAACGAGCCCTTTGGCGCACTGACGTCCCAGCCAATCTCTTTGCATGCAGCAATCCAAGTGTTTCGTCTTTTTTCGTACCGATCATTTTGTACTTGTACGCACGTTTGATCGCTTAAAAGTGCTTCTGCTGCTGCATCTTGAGTTGCTTTAAACAGTGACACAAACAGGTGATCCTGATAAAGCTCAATGGCTTCGATAACAGAGGCATTCCCTGCTGCAAAACCGACTCTCCAACCAGCCATATTATACGTTTTGGACAATGTATAGATTTCAATACCTGTCTCTTTTGCTCCGTCTATTTGCAGGAAACTAAGGGGCTTTTCGCCGTCAAATCCTATGCCGCCATATGCAAAATCATGGACTACACACATCTTATTTTCATTCGCAAACGCAACAGTATCTTCAAAAAATGTCCGGGTTGCAGTCGCACCAGTCGGATTATTTGGGTAATTTAAGTACATCAATTTTGCTTGATTCTTATCCTGCTCTGACAATTGGTGGTAGTCAGGTAAAAAATCATTTTGTTCAAGAAGAGGCATTGTGACCATGCGAGCTCCGGCAAGCACAGCGCCTGACCAGTAATCAGGATATCCTGGATCTGGAACAAGCAGCGTATCACCTGGATTCAGCAAACATTGCGGCAATTCGACTAGTCCCGCTTTCCCTCCAAATAAGATGGCAATCTCTGTCTTTGGGTCAAGCGTGACGCCATATTCTCTTTCATAAAAAGCAGCTGCAGCTTTTTTTAGTTTCGCTGTCCCGCGGAATGAGGAGTATTGATGATTTTCAGGTTTTGCTACCGCTTCCTGCATCGCTTTCACAATATGTGGAGGAGTGGGCTGATCAGGATTTCCTTGACCTAAATTAATCACATCTGCCCCTTCCTGCACTTTTTTCTGTACTTTTTGTACAAGCGACGCAAAAAATTGTTTCGGTAAATGTTTCAATACATCCGATTGTTGGAATTCCATTTTTTCACCTTCTATTCAAGTTACGTGACAATACAATCACTGTAATGGATTGTTTTATGAATTGTAAAGCAATTTTGAAAAAAGATTGACATGTGAACTGCAGCTCTGATAATATCTAGAATTAAGAAATGCAAGCAGACATGAAACAATTACATATTGATTTCTCTTATCGAGAGTTGGGCGAGGGATTTGGCCTTTTGACCCCAACAGCAACCGACCGTTAATACCACTGTGAAGTGGGGCGCAGCAAGTACAGCGCCAAGACAATTGTCTTATAGGGCACGGTGCTAATTCCATCAGACGTATGTGCTGAGAGATAAGAGAGGCTTCGAGCATACACGCCATCAAGCCTCTTTCTCTCAGGAGAAAGAGGCTTTTTTATATGATTTGGAGGGGAAACAATTGGTTACACTTACGGCATCATATGAAGAATTAACAGAAAGTTCGGCAGTTGCACTTGCCATTAGACTCGGATTGATTCAGGAGAGCAGTCATTTGACCTGTACTGAAATTGGCGACGGAAATTTAAATTACGTCTTTCATATTTATGATCACAAACAAGCAAAAGGACTGATTATCAAGCAGGCCCTTCCTTACGCAAAAGTCGTTGGAGAAAGCTGGCCGCTGACATTAGATCGTGCAAGAATTGAAAGTGCAGCACTCATCAAGCAATCAGAGTATGCACCACATCTCGTACCAACCGTCTATTATTCGGATACAGCTCTTGCTGTCACAGCAATGGAAGATCTATCACACCTTGAAATCGTCAGAAAAGGGCTAATTGCCGGAAAACATTATCCGTATTTATCAGATCATGTCGGAGAATTTTTAGGCAAAACACTATTTTACACGTCTGACTTTGCCACAAATCCTAAAATCAAAAAACAATTCGTGAAGCAGTTTACGAACCCTGATCTTTGTGACATTACAGAAAAACTCGTCTTCACAGATCCTTTCTTTGACAGCGAAACGAATGACTTCGAAGAGGAATTAAGAGAAGAAGCACAAGCACTATGGGCTGATCTTGAACTGCAAGCAAAAGCAGCCGAATTGAAACGGATCTTCTTAACCTCTGCTGAAACACTGGTACATGGAGATCTTCATACAGGCAGTATTTTTGCAAACGAAACGGAAACGAAAATCATTGATCCAGAGTTCGCTTTTTACGGTCCTTTCGGATTCGATATCGGTCACTTTATTGCCAATCTGTTCATAAATGCTTTATCTCATGAGAATGAGCAGGATCAGCAGCACCTTTTTGATCATGTCGTCAATGTGTGGACAACATTCAAAGAAGTGTTCACAAAAGCATGGAAAGAAGACAGTATTGAAGCGTTTAGTGTATCGGACAGCTTTTTAGAAACAACGTTTGACCGTATTTTAAAAGAAGCCACCGGCTTTGCTGGCTGTGAGCTTGTTCGCCGAACCATCGGTCTTGCGCATGCGGCTGATCTCGATGCGATTCCATCACATTCTAGAAGGCTTCAGCAGAAAAAAGCAGCACTTACACTAGGAAAAACATTCATCAAACAATATCAAGCAGTGGAAACAGCGTCTGACCTCGTCGCATTATTCCAGCAAACTGTAAAGGAGTGACGAGTTTTGTCTAAAGAATTTGAAGTTCCCCGTTCCGTCGAATGGGAAGAAAACCGTATCAACATTTTGAATCAGCAAAAATTACCCGCTGAAACCGTGTTTGAGCATTTATATACAAAAGAAGATGTGTATGATGCCATTGTGACACTAAAAGTACGCGGAGCACCTGCTATTGGCATTACAGCGGCTTTTGGGCTCGCACTCAGTGCACAAGAGATTGATACAGAAGACATTGATCTCTTTAAGCGAGAAGTCGCTCGCCTGAAAGAATATTTAAACAGTGCTCGTCCAACCGCTGTGAATCTTGCCTGGGCATTAGACCGGCTTTATCAGCGCATTGAGCGTGCTGCTTCGGTGAATGCAGCCAAAACTGATCTTGTCCATGAAGCCATTCAAATTCAAATCGAAGATGAAGAAACATGCCGGCAAATCGGTCAAAATGCTCTTCAGCTCTTTAAATCTGGTGATCGAATTATGACCATTTGCAACGCAGGCTCCATTGCCACAAGCCGGTACGGAACAGCGCTTGCACCCTTTTATTTAGCAAAAAAGAAAAACCTCGATCTTCACATTTACGCATGTGAAACACGTCCTGTCCTTCAAGGCGCTCGTCTGACGACATGGGAATTGATGCAGGGTGGCGTAGATGTGACGCTTATCACGGATAATATGGCAGCCCATACGATGAAAGAAAAACAAATTTCTGCCGTTATTGTTGGTGCAGATCGAATCGCTAGAAACGGTGATACAGCAAATAAAATTGGAACGTTAAGTCTGGCTATTTTAGCTAAACACTTTCAAATTCCATTTTTTGTGGCTGCGCCTCTTTCGACCTTTGATGTGTCAACTCAGGATGGGTCAGATATTCCGATTGAAGAACGCGACCCACAGGAAGTAAAGGAATTAAACGGCATCCAAATTGCGCCTCCTGACGTGCAGGTATTTAACCCTGCCTTTGATGTCACTCCTCATCATCTCATTTCCGGGATCATTACAGAAAAAGGCATTATCACTTCCAACTATACAGAAGAGATTGATGCACTATTCACCGAAAGCGTGTCACTTTAATCAAACAAAAGCGCGGAGTTCTTATCATTTAAGAGCACCGCGCTTTTTTGTTTCGTTCGTTTTTGCTAATATTTCTTTTTTCTGTTCTTCTGTCAACACGTTCATTTTGACACATAGTGATGTGACGGCGTACATTTTATCTTTTTTGCCCCATAACATGTTAGCAGCCTCCTTTTTCCCTAGACCAACTTTTTTAGCTTAATAAAAGGATATGTCGCTCACTAAACATTTGGAACAGGTCAATTCATTTATTTTTGAACAAATGGGATGCCTTCTAATTCTAATAAGATCGCTTTCATCCCTGTCTTCGTCCCTGCATAACCAGTCAGAGTCCTGTCTTTTCCAATGACCCGGTGACACGGGATAAAAATAGGCAATGCATTGCGTCTATTAGCTTGTCCAATGGCTCTGACAGCCTTTGGATTGCCGATCGCTTCTGCAATATCAGCATAGCTTTTTGATTCACCATACGGAATAGTAGAAAGTGCCTCCCACACTTGCTCTTGAAACGGAGAGCCTGCTTGCTTGAGCGGGAGATCGAACACTTTCCGATCGCCCTTAAAATATTCATCCAGCTGTTTTTTCGCTTCTTTTAATACAGGCGTGTCTTCTTGTTTAAAACGGTCTCTCTGCTCTTTGACCAAAAACGATTCATCATCAAACTTCACTTCAATGATGGCACCATCTTTCTCTAGTATATATAATGCCCCGATTGGTGCGGTATAGACTGTATAATACACATTAAAGCTCCCCTTCTTGTTTCTGCTGCCGGAGTGGAAGCGTGAGATGGAACACTGTTCCGACCCCTTCTTCACTCTCTACTTCAATGGTTCCTTGATGCTCTTCAATAATTTTATAACTAACCATTAACCCAAGTCCAGTGCCTCTTTCTTTTGTTGTATAAAATGGTTCTCCGAGACGCTTTAGTTTATCCTCTGTCATGCCGCAGCCTTCATCACGAAGAGAAATCACAATGTGCTCCTCCCCCTTCCTTTGAATGCTCACGTATACATTTCCTTTCTGAGGCATTACTTCAATCGCATTTTTTAAAATGTTAATAAAGACTTGCTTCAATTGATTTTGTTCACAGTAGATGAGCGGAATATCATCGAGCACATCTAAATGCATTTGTACATTGCCAAGATTGGCCTGTGCGTGAAGAAGGTCCATCGTGTCTTTGACAATTTGCACGACATTTTTTTCTTCATAGATGATGGCCTGCGGTTTCGCTAAAATCAAAAATTCTGTAATGATGGATTCGATTCTTTTTAGCTCTGATGTGATGACATTAAAATAGAGCGAATACTCCCCTTCAATGTTTCCTTTGAGCAGCTGAATGAAACCTTTTAAAGCCGTCATTGGATTTCTAATTTCATGGGCAATTCCAGCGGCAAGCTCTCCGACAACATGAAGCGTATCCGATTTTCTTACCCGCTCCTCTAATTCCTTGCGCTCAGTCACATCTCTAAAGATGGCCAAATTCATGTTATGAATAATATTTCGTTTAAAAGAAAACTCCAAAATACGTTGATCTGGATGGTTCAGCACAAATGGAACTTCATTGTCCATCTCATCTAATGACATCGCCTGAGCTGGCTGTGCCAAATTTTCAATTTGATATGGCGCAAGGATATGAAAAAGGTTCATTTCCGTTAAGTGATCATCTTTGAGGCCAAGCAGTTCACTTGCGGATGGATTCACATCAATAATCCGGTATTGATTATCGAAAAGAACAATGCCATCCATAGAGCCATTAAATACTTTACGGAATTTGAGCTCACTTTCTCGCAGCTCCTCTTCCATTCGCTTTCTGTCACTGACATTCCGTAGAATGGTTAAGTGCTGTCCTTCTAATACCGCATGCTTAGAGGTGAACTCAAGCTCTTTGAATTGGCCATTCGCCATTCTAAAGAGAAGTTCTTCTCTGATTTCAAGATTCCTGATATACCGTCTTCTTGTCGGCCGGTATCTGCGATCAGATTTGACTAGAAAATCCATGAGTTTCTTGCCAATCAGCTGATGCATCGGTAATTCAAAAATTCGGCAGGCTGATTCATTTGCCCTGACAATTTCTCCATCATCCGCCCAAATGATGATGGCATCCATCGCATTTTCGAATATTTCTCTAAAACGTTCTTCACTTTTTAGCAGCTTTTCTTCCATTAATCTTTTTTCTGTAATATCACGCATGATGGACATGTAAAAACCACTCATCACATTGGATGTGATGGTCAGTTCGAATAATTTGTGCTGCCCAGATTGAAGGGTAACAGGAAGTTCTCCCTTTGCTTTCCCTGTTTCTTTCAATGAAGTTAAGAGCTGCTGGAGCGCTGGAAGGTTTTCTTCTTCAACAAATTCATTTAAGTAGCGGTCTGTTAAATCTGTTTTTTGAAGTTCAAAGCTCTGGCAAAAAGAGTGATTGGCGTCAATCATACAACCATCCTGATCAAAAATGACCATACCGTCAATCGCTCGATCAAATAAATCTTTAAACAGCTGCTCATTCATCGAACGTTCTCGCTCTAATATTTTCTTTGAAGAAATATCACGCATGACGACAATATATTGTTGATTCACCACGTCGTGCTCCGCCACAAATTCAATATATTTTGTCTCTCCATTTTCAAGTTGAATGGAGATCTCTCTTTTTAACGTTCCTTTTCTAAAAAAAATCTCAAGCGAGCAGTCAATTTTGTTTTTCGGGATGCCGTATAGGAAATCTAGAACGGATTTATTGAGGAGGTCTTCTTTCGGTGTTTGTACAAGCCTGCATGTCGCTTCATTGGCTTGGATAATGTTGAGGTGCTGATCAAATATAAAAATCGCATCTAACGTCTTATTTAACAGCATTTTGTGCTGTATCAATTCATTTCGCAAATATTCGTTCTCTTTTTCTAATTTTCTGATATTTTTCGCACCATCGAGCGTTTCAGTCATTCTCTTACACTCCTTTTCCAGCCTCATTCCTCTACAATATTTCTACAAGATTTTCATTGTTCCTTCATTCGACTCATAAAAAAAGAGAACTTTTTACACGAGGCTTGCTTCATTTGTTTCATTTGGATGACACGATTGTATAACGATTCTCTTTTCTTACGCTTCTTTTACAACCGTTCTACAATTTCACATCAAATAGCGAAATGAGCCAATTTGTATTTTAAAATGGGGCAAATGAGGGAACAGTGCACTTAGAACGTTTATGTTCGAAAAGAAGCAGGAAAGGTGATGTTATGACGTCAACGAGAGACAGTTATTTTGATAATGCAAAATTTCTTCTGATTTTTCTAGTTGTTTTTGGTCATTTGTTACGGTCATTCATACATGATAATGACTGGATACTCTACTTATATAAATTTATTTATACATTCCATATGCCCGCTTTTATATTGGTGTCTGGCTTCTTTGCCAAAGGTTTTAGAAAACCAGGTTTTATGAAAAAAGTCGCAGTTAAGCTGATCATCCCATATTTGATTTTTCAGGTCATCTATTCTGTGTATTATTATTTCTTACAGGATCAAAGCATCTCTAACTTAAATCCGATTGATCCGCAATGGTCTTTATGGTTTTTAATCAGTTTATTCTTTTGGAACTTACTACTCATTCCTTTTTCAAAACTGCCATTCCACTGGGCAATGATTGTTAGTTTATCGATGGCGTTACTTGTCGGTTACGTGGACAGCATTAGCGATACACTCAGCCTATCTCGTACGTTTGTCTTTTTGCCGATGTTTTTAGCTGGCTTTTATTTAAAAAAGCAGCACTTTGAATTTATCCGAACAAGCAAAGGGAAACTGACTGCACTTCTTGTACTGATGGCCGTGTTCATGTTTTGCTATTTTTATGAATTCGATTATTCCTTTTTATTTGGGTCACAATCGTACGCTTCTCTTGGAGATGAAGGACTCATTGCAGCTATGAAACGAATGGCATGGTATTTACTTGCATTTGCTGCTACCTTTAGTTTCTTTGCATTAGTCCCTACACGCCGGTTCTTCTTTACCAAATGGGGCACAAGAACGTTATATGTCTATTTACTTCACGGCTTTGTGATTAAGCTTTTAAGAACGACTTGGTTTGATGATTGGGCTCTAAATACGGCAAGTGTATTGATTCTATTGCTGCTTACGGTCCTCTTAACCTTTACCTTATCTAGCACATTTGTTAAAACTGTTGCACAACCAGTCATCGAGCTCAAAATGACCAGTCTGATGCGAACCATTACTGGCAGACAAAACAGTTATATTAAATAGAAAAAACGATCTCTCAGGATCGTTTTTTTCTATTTATTTTTTGTTTTTCTGTTCAGTGTGACATTCATCGTTTTTTTTAGGCTTCATTAAGGTATCAATCCATTTACTGCTGTTTATATCTCCTAGCTCGCTGCCAAATTCCTCTTCCAAGATATCGGGGTTCATCGGTTTTTTATGGTCTTTCATATCTTTACTTTTCACATGTTTTTTAGTCACGAGATGCTCCCCCCTGTTTACCTTGATGAGAATTTCGGTTCGCTTGGCGGTCTTCTGATTGCTCGTCAAATTGTGTTTGTCCTTGATCGTGTACCATGCTTTCTGTAGGCGTCATATTATTCGTGAGTGCTTCATTTTTTGCTGTTTTTCTTTTCATTTGTCATCATTCCTTTTTAACATGTTTAGTTCTTCGCTCAATTGATCAAACAGCTCTTTCATTTGTTTGACTGTCACTGGTTTTTCCTCAGGCTTTAACTCATATCCAATTTGCCCATTCGCTTCTAGTGTTGCTTTTTTGAGACTGCAAATGTCTGTGATGCCCTGCTGCTTTAAGCGCATTTTGAATTGATCCCTTGTCAGCCGCGTTTTTTTCAGCTTGTGTTCAAGCATTTCCCCATCCTCTAAAATCACCACAGACTTCCCTGAAACCAATTTTTCAAAAAAATCAAATTGGATCGACAGCTTTTCCATAATCACAAGCGCCACAATAAAAATGGCGGCCGCATAAATGGTTTCAAGTAAATTATGCTCAATAAAGGGTTGGATAATAATCGATCCAATCGAAATCATGATGACTGTCTGTTGAACCGTTAATTGACTAATGGATTTAGGCCCTGCTATTCTCAGCAGCAAAGTACCAACGAGCAGCATTACAATTGCTTTCCATAACACATCCAGCACGTCTCTTTCACCTCTTACCTATAGATTGCGAACATCCTTTGTGATTTAGCCAGTTATATAATGGAAATAAAAAAACCAGCATTCAGTAGGAATGCTGGTCTGATTGTCGACAAAGAGTTAAAATGATCGTTATTTTAACTCTTTGTCTTCTTTTCAGCGTGATAGAAAACCTTTGCAGCCCTAGGAAGGGCGAGTACTGGCGCGGAGCGAATGTCACATTCGTGAGCACCAGCACGCAGGACTGACAAAGAATGCGAGGGTTTGTCTACACGCTGAAACCAGCATTCAGTAGGAATGCTGGTTAGCCGATGATCACACGCTCTTTCGGATAATGATAATTCGCTTCACTTTCCCGGCGGCCAATTAAATACAAGAAGCTTGGAATTCCAATCCGTCCTATAAACATGACGACCATAATAATACACTTACCAAATACGGACAAGTCAGACGTAATTCCGAGCGACAGTCCTGTTGTTCCGAAGGCAGAACAAACTTCAAATAAAGTTTCAAGAAGTGTATGATGGTCTGATAAAGTTAACAGAAACGTAGCACCAAACACTAAAATAAAGGCCATCATCGTCACCATGAGGGATTTATTAATATCCGCTTGATGAAGCTCTCTTTTAAAGATTTTAATGGACTTATTCCCTCTCGCAAAATGAAACAAAGCAAGTAAATTAAGGGCAAACGTGGTTGTCCGAATTCCGCCCCCTACCGAGCTTGGAGATGCCCCGATAAACATCAGCAAACATAAAAATAACAGTGTCGGCTCTGTCAATTGCGTAATATCTAATGTCGAAAGCCCGCCACTTCTAGTAGCTGTTGATTGAAACAAAGAATAAAACAAGATTTCATGCCAGCTCTTCCCTAGAAAAGTAAACCGGGCTTCAAGTGCATAAATCCCAATTGCCCCAACGACAACAAGGAGGCCAAACGTGATTGTTGTAATTTTCGTAAACAATGAAAACGATGCATGTTTTCGGTCTTGATTGAATAAATAATCCTTTACTTCGACAAGTACCGGAAAGCCAATAGCGCCAAAAATGATGAGCAGCATCGTGATAAATTGGACGAAATAGTCATCTTTATAAGGAATTAACGAATTCCCTGTAATATCAAAGCCTCCATTGGTTGTGGCACTGATACTAGAGAAAAATCCGTGTAAAAAAGCGCCTTGCACATCGTAATACTTTAAAAAATACATACTTAAAATCAGACCGCCTACAAACTCAATCAGCAAGATTAAATATAAGACCTGCTTCATGAGTTTTACAATTCCTGATAAGTTGCTCTGGTTTTGGTCTGCCATAATTAATTTTCTTTCTTTAATGCCGATCCTTTTTCGCATAACCAGCCAGACGAATGTACCAAGGGTCATAATGCCGATACCCCCGATTTGCAAAACAAATGCAAGGATCCACATCCCGGTCACACTAAATGTTTGTGACGTATCGACAACAGTCAGACCCGTGACACTGACAGCACTCACAGCTGTAAACAGCGCATCAATAAATGTCCATTTGACTCCTTCTTGGTGAGCCACTGGTAGACTGAGTAGAATGAATGACACGGTCACAGCAAGAAAATAATAAAGGGCAATCAACTGAAAAGCCGACAGCCGGTCGATTAGTTTTTTCATTGGATTCATGGTTATTCCTTCTTTTATCTTTCTTTTCGAATACTATATCATTTTAATGAAAAGAAAAAAGATTTTAAAGGTATTTTGTGCTTTATTTACTTTTTCATCAAAAAGAAAAAGACATCCTTACGCAGAATGTCTTTTGATCTTTCTTATTTTGCTTCTAGTCTTCTAATTCTTTCGTTTAAATCAGGGTGTGTTGAGAAAAGAGAAGCTTTTCTTTTACCACTGATTTTCAGTGTAGCAACAGCTGCTTGATCATCATCTTTGATTCTTGATGTATACGCCTCTAGTGAACGAAGCGCATGAATCATTTTATCTTTTCCTGCAAGGTCCGCACCGCCGCGGTCTGCATGGAATTCACGATGTCTAGAGTAAGCAAATACGACAAGGCTTCCTAAGATAGAGAAAATAATTTGGAAGACGATCACAGCGATAAAGTGAACAATCGGCACAAGCTCTTCACGTGGAACGAAACGGCTTGCGATCCATGCCGCAATTCTTGAAAGGAAGACAACAAACGTGTTGACGATTCCTTGAAGTAACGTCATTGTAACCATGTCACCGTTCGCTACGTGAGCGACTTCGTGAGCGATAACCCCTTCAACTGCTGCATCATCCATTTCATGAAGCAATCCAGTTGATACGGCAACAAGCGATCTTCTTTTAGAAGGACCTGTCGCAAATGCATTTACTTCAGATGATTGGTAAATACCGACCTCAGGCATTTTAGAAAGGCCTGCTGCTCTTGATAGTCTGTGAACGCGGTCAACAAGCTGCTGCTCATCATATGTTAATGAATCCTTTTCTGGATTTAACACACGCACACCCATCATCATTTTTGCCATCCAGCGAGACATCGCTAGTGACATAAACGAGCCTACAAAACCAACAACTGCACTGAATACAAGAAGATAAAGGATATTAAGTCTTCCGTCTGCTCCTATATAAGAACCAACACCAGTTGCTGCACTAATAACCGATAGGACAATACCAATCGTAGTGATAACAAGAATGTTCGTTAATATAAACAGAAATATTCTTTTACCCATACATAACCTCCGCTGTCATATTAAGTTCATTTGAACTTATTAATAAAATTATAAAAATAAACGTCTCAAATTGCAAGGAAAAAGGAATCGTTTTACTATGTTTATCATACTGGCTAAAACCTCGTCATTTCAATGATTACGCTACTTGCATCCGCAAACAAGTGAACAAATTGTGACGCATCGGTCCTATTTTAGTTTATTTTGCATTTTCATTAAAAAGAGATTATGATGTTGAATTAGATCAATAATCACGTTTTTGACGTACAAAATGAGGTGGAACATGGTGACTTTTAAATTAACGAGAATTGACATGACGAGACTTCTGTATTCTCTAAAAGGCGAGGGAGATCTGACTCCGCTTCAGCTTTTGAATTTATCTGTAAAAAGCGATAAGGAACATGAATATGATGAATTAAAAATCCCTTCGTTTTTTGAAAAACTCGAACGGCGGAAGCAAAAATCAGAGCACGGGCTTTCAACGAACGAAATCGTTGAGCTTGGCAACTTGTGTGAGTTGACTTCACTTAAATCGACAGCCATTCAAAACTGGATCAAGCGCGATATTAAAGATATGATCGGCCATCCAGAGCTTGGCAAGAAGTACTCCATTGATCAAGTCGTTATTTTATTAATTGTCCGGGATTTAAAATCAGTATTTGATTTTGATGCTATTCGTACGATCTTATCTGCCTTATTTAATACGATCACAGATCGAACGGATGATATTATCAGCCCCATCCGTTTTTATGAAGCATATGCGCACGTCCTTGATTTTATTTATCACCATACACATTTTCCATTAAAGGAAACGAATTTACGAGAAATGACAGAAGAGCAGACGGACAAGCTCCACGAAGAGTTTACAGAATTGACGAAGCCGCAATGGCATTTGATTAAAGGCATTATCAGTTCTACCGTTTTCTCCGTTTTCACTTCTCACTTGCAAAGCACAGCGCAAGAAATGATGTTTAATACGCTTCAGCTGAAAAAGGCTTAAAACTGAGCCCGAGGTGACTTTCATCACCTCGGCTTTTTTGTGCAGCAATTGCCAGCATAATTGCAGGCTGTTTTTTTCAAAATAAGAAGGCGCAACAAACATGAGGTGAAAGGAGGAATATGTGATGGCAAATCGAAATCAACTTCTTGTTCCTGGAGTAGAACAAGCTTTAGATCAATTTAAATACGAGATCGCTCAAGAATTTGGCGTGAATCTCGGTTCAGATACAGTCGCACGTTCAAACGGTTCTGTTGGCGGCGAGATGACAAAAAGACTCGTACAGCAGGCGCAATCTCAAATGGGCCATTCAACTAAATAAAGACATGGTGAAATACGCCGGATCTATTCTGGCGTTTTTTTACTGTTCATATGTAGGCTCATCCCGTTTTTCACGGTATGAGGGCGATGTGTTTTTTCCTTTTTGTTTGACGCCATCTCTGTTACGTTCGCCGTACGGACGATTCTGACCACTGTCGTTTTTTTTTACATGCTTTTCAGCATCACCACGTGATGTGCCGTTTGGATGTTTTTTTTCATCTGGATCAGTTGAGTGATTTTTTTTTTGCTCTTTGTCTTTTTCAAAAGAGCGATCCTTTTCTTCTTTTCCCTTTTTCTCTTTGTTGTCAAGATTAGGGCTTGTTTGGTGAGGCTTTTGAACAGCTCCTTGCTCTTCCCTCTCAACTTCCTTCTGCTCTTTGTCTTCGCCTTCAAGAGCCTCTTTATCCGGCTGCATCTCATCGCTATCGTCTGTCTTTATGTCTTCTTTTTTGTCTTCGTCTTTTTGATCTTCATCAGCATTTTTCGGCTCTTCTTCTTTGACAGCCTCGTCATCTGCTGGATCTTCATCATCTTTTTTAACGTCCTCTTGTTCGTTGTCTTGCATTTCTTGATTTCTAATATAAGTTCCTGTTGAAATGCCTTCTTTTTGTGCCTTTTCTCTTGTTTCCAGGTCACCTTCCACAGTTTCCAGCTTATAATTGCGCTTTTGATATTCCCCCGAGATGGTGCTGATTTTACTTTTTACGTTTGTTTTGTATGTATGATCCTGCTTGTTTTCATAAACAGTTGAAATATAAATGCTTTTAGAGTGGTTCACGTATCCTTTTTTATCACAATCATCGATGATTTCCTGCACGACTTTGGTCATGTCGTTTTTTTCTAAATCTTTCATACTGGCCAGTACTTGCTTCGCATCTTTATTCAGCGGAGTGACACCGATCACTTGATAGTTGTGATCGAGTTTCAGCTCAAAGCTTGGGTTAATGTCAATCGTCATATATGCATATGCTTTTTGACTTGAGAAAGATGGCATCATAGTGAAAATCACGACAATAATTGCTGCAATTGATAGAATTCCTGCATTTAACGGACGTAAACGAAGCAGGTCAAAAAAACCGGCTCTTTTTCTTTCGAGACGTGATTCATTCGGAAACGTCACTTCTTGACCGATTTCATAGTCTTGCTGTTCATACTTTGTCCGCAGAAATTGTCCATCAGGGGTCAGCAGTGTGACATATTTTTTGTTTTTCTCTACTATAATGCCTCTTCTCATGAATTAAGCACCCCTTTAAGGTAATCTTTCAAATACACATAATCACCTGTCATAATGATCGCCATCGCAATAATATATTTTCTATTTCTCTCAATCGTTTTGCGGCTGACTTCCACTAGCTTTTCCAGCTGTTTGACTGGCAATTGTTTTTTCTGAAATAAAATGGTTCTCAGTTCATCGTGCTTAACGAGTGTATGGGCCACTTTAATGGCATTTTGTCTCGCATCCGCATGCTTTGGTGAATGCTCAAGCAGCTCTTGAAACGTAAGACCATATACTTTCAATCGTTCTTTAAAATGTTCAATCTCTTCTCTTCTATGTTCTTGTTCAATTAAACGCCTATATTCATTTGCAGAAAGCTCTGCTTCAATCATGCTTTGTGAGTATTCGCCATTCTCACTTTCTTGAAGGTCCATTTGAACCGTTGGCGCGTTTCTTGCTTCTTTTCGAATATAGTCGATTACTTTTCTTTTAATAATTAACTCCGCAAATGCAAGGAGTGAGTTGCCTTTTTCGGCAGAGTATTTTTCTATCGCTTCATTAAAGGCAATTAAGCCTACGCTGAATTCATCATCTTTTTCATCTATATATCGTTTACAAACGGATGAAACCGTCTTAGCGACAAATGGTTTGTATTGCTCTATTAATGCATTTTGCAGCTCGGTATCACCCTGTTGGATGTTGATTGCCGACTGCTCTAATGTCTGCTTTTTCTTTCCCTTTTTAAACAAAAGGCTAAGCAATGGTTTCACCTCAGTTCTCCCTATATTACTCAATTTATGATAGCTAATTTATGAGGGAAGCGCAAAGGAAGAAATGAGGAATTCATTTCCTGTTACTCAATTGTGACATGTATTTCTTTATCTACTTTACAACGTTTCGTTTAAAAGCAAAGAAATAAGGGGGTATCCCCCCCTTTTTTGTAATATACGTGTTATGAAAATGAAATGATATTTCTTTCAAAAAACCTACTCTTCCAGCCGAATCTCTTGTTTTTCCTCGTTTTGCTGGCCGCCTTTTCTTGATGGACTTGATAGAAACCAACCAAATGCTGCAATCGCGAGAAGGACCGTCCAGAAAATGATTTTCCATAATGTTGAATGAATGAAATGAGAGGACACGACCCCAATAGCTGGATGAGAAAGTGTATAGAGCGTCAGCTTCACGCCAACCCATCCGACAATGACAAATGCTGCTGTTTCTAGGCTTGGTCTCGTTTTAAGCAGTTTCACAAATACAGTCGCCGCAAACCTCATGATCACTAGACCAATGATACCGCCTAATAGAATGACAATAAATTGACCGCCATCAAGCCCGCCAATTTGTGGAAGGTTTGTTGCTGGCAGAGTCACAGCTAATGCAACGGCTGCTAAAATAGAATCTACTGCAAATGCAATGTCAGCAAGCTCAACTTTTACGACGGTTGCCCAAAAGCCGCTTTGTTTCATGTTTGTGTCTGCTTCCTTTTTCTTAAATACGTGCGATTTTAAAATATGGTGAATTGAAATATAAAGAAGATAAATTGCGCCAATCGCTTGAACTTGCCACACATCTACTAAAAACGAAATAAGAAAAAGAGAACCAAATCGCATGACAAATGCTCCCGCAAGTCCGTAAAACAATGCCTTTTTTCTTTGTTTTTCAGGAAGGTGTTTGACCATCACAGCCATAACCAGCGCATTATCAGCCGCTAAAATCCCTTCTAACCCAATCAATACGAGAAGAACCCACCCGTACTCTAAAATAATTGCTGCATCCATCATCATTCCTCCTTATTTTTTATCTATTGTCCCACAACAGACAAAGGCTTATGAATGCAAAAAAGACCTTTGCCTGTAATGGCAAAGGTCTTGCTAGACATGTAATATGTAAATCATGCCAACAAAGCCGATGGAATGAGATTCCATGTAATGACGACTTTGTTTCCGGTGATAACCGGACGCTACTCCCCTTTGGTGGGATTAAGAATATTTAGATTACTTATATCATAATCAACAGACCCCGGATTGTCAACAGGTGACTCTTCATCTTCACCCACTGATTAAGCCGTTGGTGTTTCTGTTTTTCTTTTTCTTCGTTTGAGCCACACGTAGACAACAAACAACAAGAGCACACCAATTCCAATCGGCAATACATATGGTTCTAAAATGGTTCCAACCTCTTGCCAGTTCTCTCCAAGGACAAATCCTAAATACACGTACACAAATGTAATCGGCGTAATCGCCAAAAACGTATACAGGCAAAAAACCCACACATTCATCTTCGCAATCCCGCACGGAATGGAAATAAGGGTTCTGACCCCTGGAATAAACCGGCCGCTAAACGCAACAAATCCGCCATGCTTTTCAAAAAAGGCATCCGACTTATCAAGTGACTCAGGTTTAACAAAGAAATACTTCCCATATTTATTTAAAAAGGGTCTCCCTCCATAACGCCCTAACCAGTACAAGGTCAAGGGGCCTGCCACACCGCCAATAGAACCGGCAGCCACAACACCGATGAAGGCCATGTCCCCTTTTGAAACCCAGTAACCTGCAAGAGGCAACACCACTTCAGCAGGAACAAATTCAATGCATAATGCAAGAAAGATGCCGAAGTACGACAAATTCTTAAAGGCATCAGCTAATGAAATAATAAAATCTTCGATGTTTATCAATCCCTTTCACACATAATCAGTTTGACAGGCTATGCTTGCAAATCGTACCGTGCCACCTATTAAACGAATAAAAAACCAAAAACGATTCACTTTTCTTCGTTTTTTTACATTAAATTTGATTTTACTATAAAAAATGTTCAAAAAAAATGCTGAATGCCCTTTTTAAGTAAAGGAAAAGTGAACACAGGCGCCACTTGATCCGATATATTAAGTATATGTCTGTTTTTAGATACAGGAGGTTTTCTTACATGACACATTTAACAGGAAGCTACAACGGATGGCTTGTCTTTCTGTCAGTCGCTGTCGCCGCTGTCGCCTCCTACTCAGCTCTTCAATTAGCCAGCCGGGTGATCCAGTCGAGCGGCGCAAAGAAAAGAGTATGGTTGATCATTGGTGCGATGATCATGGGGATGGGAATATGGTCAATGCATTTTATTGGCATGATGGCGTTTCATCTACGCTCTGGTATCACATATGAAACACCCTTACTCATTTTATCGATTTTGGCCTCTTTTATCGGTTCTTTCATTGCTTTTTCAATATGTATTCAGCAGCAACTTTCCACAAGGCGACTTTTGATTAGTTCGATCACGATGGGCTCAGCTATTTGCAGCATGCACTATCTCGGATTGGAATCAATGGCGAATGTCACCATCAGCTATGACCCTGTTCTCTTTTTTCTTTCGTTTTTTATTGGTGCGCTCGCTTCATTCTTTTCATTACACCTTTTTTTCCGGCTCCATCGCTCTGAGAAAAGGCGGGAGGATCAGCTGTTAAAAATAGCGGGTGCACTGATGATGGGCGGTGCTATTGCGGGCATGCATTACACTGGCATGGCGTCTTCGACGATGTTTTTTCATTCAGATGGTCAGGTCGCTACGGGTGGTTCTCTTGAAATGTCACCATTTAGCCTGTCCATTTTGATCGGCCTGATGACGCTTATCGTCCAATCACTCATGATTTTCGGCGCCTATATTGATCAACGGATTATGTCACAATCAGATCAGCTAAAAGAAAATGAACAGCGGTTCCAATCACTGATCAAACATAATATAGATGGTATTATCGTGTTATCTGTTGATCGAAAAGTGATATCGGCGAATGACCCAGGCAAACACATTTTGAAAATGTGCAATTCCTGGATTGGTGATGATGTGAGTCAATACGTCATGCCGACTGAGATGTGGGAAGACTTTATTTATCAATCAAAAAAAGCAATTACGCGTGAAGCAGAACTGAAAGCAGCAGATCGTTTTTATTATTATCATGTTACATACATACCCGTACACGTCAACCATACACTTGACAGCATTTATCTCGTTTTAAAGGATTTAACACAGCAGAAGATTGCTGAAAAAGAAATTCATGTGATGGCACATTATGATGCATTAACTGAACTTCCGAACCGTCGTCACGGCATTAATCATTTAAATGATGTATTATCCGCTCAAGAAGAGACAAAAACGTCAACGGCAGTTCTTTTTCTTGATTTAAATCGGTTTAAAATTATTAATGATGCCCTTGGTCATAACATAGGCGATCTGCTGTTGAAAGCCGCCGCAAACAGACTAACTAAATGTTTGCCTGACAATGGCTTTATTGCAAGAATTGGCGGGGATGAATTTTTAATGATCTTTCCTCACATGGAGCATAACACACATAAAATTGAACAGCTTTTGAAAAACATCATTCGCCAATTTGAACGTCCTTTTTTCATTCAAAACCATCAGCTCATTACATCCATTAGTATTGGAATCGCCATCTCTCCGCAAAACGGAAAGAATGGTATGGAATTGATGAGAAAAGCAGATATGGCCATGTATTTATCAAAGAAACATAAACAAAGCCGCTATGAATTCTTTACTGAATCTATGGAGAGATTGAGTGAGGACAGACTCAATCGCGAACTGGAGCTACGAGATGCCATTCAAAGAAAGCAGTTTGTGCTTCATTATCAGCCGCAAATCAGCGCCAAAACAAGACAGATGACAGGTGTTGAAGCCCTTTTAAGAATGAAAGCACCAGACGGTTCTCTAAAATCACCAGAGGCTTTCATTGAACTTGCTGAAGAATCGGGCCTGATTATCGATATTGGAAGGTGGGTCATTGACACAGCATGTAAGCAGGCAAAATTGTGGTATGACAAGCAATTGAAAATCCCTGTAGCGGTCAATTTATCTGCTAAGCAGTTTAACTCTGAAGACTTAATTGATTTGATCAAGCTAACGCTAAAAAAATACGACCTTCAACCATCACTTCTTGAGCTTGAAGTGACAGAAAGCATGACAATGGACAACATCAAGCAGTCAAAACAAGTACTGACATCTCTAAAACAACTTGGCGTCCGTATTAGTATTGATGATTTTGGTACAGGCCACAGCTCTTTAAGCTATTTGAAGGATTTGCCGATTCACCGGCTGAAAATTGATAAATCATTTATCGAGGATATTTTGAGCGATTCAAAGTCTGAACAAATCACAGGGGCTATTATTGCAATGGGGCACCAGCTATCTCTAGAAGTCATTGCTGAAGGTGTTGAAACTTTTGCACAAGCGCAACTTTTATCTGCGCAGGGCTGTGACGATCTACAAGGCTTTTATTATGCCAAGCCACTTCCAGCTAGTGATATTGAAAAATTTATCGCCTATCCTGCTCATCAGCTGGATACATAAAAAAGGTGCCAACCATGGCACCTTTTCGTTTTATCTAAATAACAAATGCTGACTGTGAATACCTGCTTTTTTCAGCAGACTAATTAATTGCTCCTGTTCTTCACGCGAAAGACCAGAAAACGCCCGCGCAATTCGAAGAGAATGGATTGGATAAATTTTATCCAGATAACTGCGCCCTTTATCCGTTAAATGGGCATAAACTGACCGCTTATCCTTTGGGTCCTGTTCTCTTTCAATGAAACCATTTCGTTCTAACTTGTCAATTACGTACGTAACATTCCCGCTGACAAGCAGGAGTCTTGAGCCGATTTGCTGAAGTTTTTGAGCACCTCTCGTATACAGTAATTCGAGAACGGCAAATTCAGTTGGATTGAATCCATGCTCCTTGCTGTCTCTAATACTGTGTTCGGAAACGCTTTTAAATGCCCTTGCAAAAACTTTGTAAAGCGTCATTGAACGTTCTACTTCTTCTTCATTAAACGATAGTCTCATCACATATCTACCTCTTATAATATTTTTTTAACTTCAAGGCTTTCTTGCGGTGCAGTTGGAGCCTTTCGTAAAAAATAGAAGTACGTTTTTGAAAACCCTTTCAACCACATAAGTGACTCCATTCGTGTTATGTATAAGATTTCGATATAAACTTTTAAAATCCTTCTTATTTTTCACAATCATCTCGAAAAAAAGCTTTTCCAGCAAACCATCATGTTACGACAAATTTTAACATAATCTGTAAAGGCTCTATATTTTCTTACATTTGATTCGTCAAATTTCTACAAAATCCAATATTGCTATAATATTAAACACACAAAAAAAGAACCCTTCATGTGACAACGCACATGATAAGGGATGTTAAAGATAGCGATCGGTTTTGTTGAAAAAGAAATGATACTCTTTTTTTAAGTCACTAATTGTCATGTTCTTGGTCATATCAGGGCTATACACCCCAAGTGAGCAAAGCTGCTTCGTATAATAATGTCTTTCTTTCGCTAAAGCTTCTTTTAATATACTCCGCATGACTTCTCCCCTCCTATCAATGGATATGGATCGGGTGCTTATGAGGACTTTTTATACAAATCATTTTGTACGGCTCTAAGAAGAGCATGTGCATTCTGACCTGCAGCTTGCATGAACTGCTCCAGCAGTTCATCCCTCTTCACATCTAATGCGATGATTTCTTTTGCCATACGGATGATCTGTGTTTTCTCCATCAAGTGCGCCTCCTCCTTATTTTTTCTTTTTCTTATCATATGTTCACGTGATATGATTTGCACTTTATATGTTAATTTTCCTTCCATTGTTTTTCGATTTTTTCATTTTTGTGTTATATTATCTAACAAACGTTAGGTTTTTTTACTGACTGTTGGATATAATATGAAGAAAAGACTTGCAGGGGTGAGGATATGACGCAGGAAGATGTATCTTATAAAGATAAAAAAGTCATTTCAATTGGGATTGTCAGTGAATTAACAGGACTTTCCGTCAGGCAAATCCGATATTATGAGGAACGTAAACTCATCTACCCCCAGCGCTCAACAAGAGGCACACGGAAATATTCTTTTTCTGATGTAGAACGTTTAATGGATATCGCCAATAAACGGGAAGATGGTGTGCAGACAGCGGAAATTTTAAAAGACATGAAGAAAAAAGAACAGGCATTAAAAAGCGGACAATATAAGAAAAAAATGCTGGAAGGACAGATCAACGCGCACTTCCGGTACAAGAATCGATGAACTAAATAACAATCGCTTACTCGGCAAAATAGACTTAGCATCTGATCGTCCTGAATATGAATCGATGAAAGCACGAACTTACCCAAAGACCGATTCTTGCTGAAGAGTCTATTTCAGGTAGCGAAAGGAAATGCGTTACAGCTCATCTTGAATCATTGAAGCAACAAAACGAGGCAGCAATTGCAGCCTCGTTATTAGCTAAAACAACCATTCAACTATTTATCACCTAAGATACTTGATCTTTAACGATTTAGTTTTTCAAATTTGTTCAGGAATCGAAACAGTTCGCTCATTGAGCACATTCCCCGTGTTTAGCGTCGTTTTGGGTTCTATTAAGAGCAAGTGAACTTCTTCTTCAGCAATCGGCTGATGTTCAACTCCTTTTGGAATCACAAGAAATTCTCCTTCATGAAGCGTTATTTCCCTATCCCTAAAACGGATGACTAGATTGCCTTTCCACACAAAGAACATTTCATCCTCATCATCATGGTGATGCCAAATGAATTCACCCTTCATTTTCACCATTTTCATGTATGAGTCGTTCAACTCTCCACCTATTCTAGGATTCCAATAATCATTTATTTGCGAAAATTTTTCTTCGATATTTACCTTTGAAATCAATCGATTCCCCTCCTTATTAAATGGAAACGTCTGTTTTAGTTGCCACAGCTAAAAAATTCTCATTTTCTCCTCTCGATCAGATAAAAGGGACGCCGCAATGAGCATCAACCTCTTCTATCATTTAGTTTACATACTTCTTTGGATCACATAAAATCAAAAAATAGCATATAGATCATCACAATTTGTGATGCAAAAAAGGAGAGTTAGTTTGGATATTAAATCTTTGGAAGTATTTAAAGCCGTTGCCATTGAACAAAGCATCACAAAAGCTGCTCAAAAATTAAATTATGTGCAGTCCAATGTCACCGCAAGAATCCAACGTCTTGAACAAGAGTTAGGTGTACCTCTTCTCTATCGATATCATAAGAAAATATCTTTAACGCCTGCAGGACGTGAACTACTGCCCTATGTAAATAAATTACTATACGATTACGAAGAAGCGATAGAAGCAGTAAAGCTTTCCTCTACTCCGCGGGGATCTTTACACATTGGATCTATAGAGTCCACCGCATCTACAAGATTGCCCAGCATTTTCACAGAATATCACAAAAAATTTCCACAAGTAGAATTGAGCTTGTATATGGCACCTACAGTCGACCAAGTTAGCGCTATCCTCAACTACAAAGTAGACAGCGCGTTAGTAGATGGGCCAATTCTTCATCCAGAAATCATCGAGTATCCTGTATTGGAAGAATCCCTCGTTCTCATTACAAGCTACTCCACGGAGCAATTCCAGGTAGAATCTATTTTACATGAGCCGTTGCTCTCGTCATTCGCCCATTGTATTTATTTAGGACGATGGCAAAAGTGGCTAGAGAACAACGGCTATCCTCCTATGAAGGTAATGGAATATGGTACGTTAGAGGGCGTCCTTAAATGTGTTGAAAGCGGGCTGGGAGTGACTATATTACCAAAATCTATGGTTGAATCTCGGGGGGAAGGCAAATTTACCTGTCATCCATTACCGGAACCACATCGGATCGTGCCCACTGTGTTGATCAGGCGACGTGATTCGTACATGACCAGTGCTCTGTCACAATTTATGGAGTTAATAGGCATTACGAATATGTGATCTGAGACAGATCATTGTTTTCATAAATAAGATCATGTGTGATAAAAAAGAGGATAGATAGAGCGACATTCTTTCAGCTCTTCTATCCTTTTACATTATCTCAACTTATGCCTGATTTATCATAAAGCATATGAACGATTCTTTTTATTTAGATGAAGCGTCAGTTCCTTCAACAACCCCTACAAAGTCAATTCGTACGCCGCCTTTTTCAGGATCTTCTTTCACCCGAAAGGCAAGCGCCTTTTTTTCTCCAGTGTTTACATCTTTATAATTTGCATGAAAGACGTGGATGCTGGCTTCTTCCAATTGAAAATCTTCATAAGAAAGCGTCTCAATTCCCCATTCCTTTTTCGATTTAAGAATGTCACTTGGGCTTGGGACTGCGCCTTCGACATAGACGTTGTCCATTTTTCGTTTATTTCCTTCAGTTATCGCTTCAAGCATATGCTCTGACGCTACCAGTCTTCTGTCTTTCCCCTCGTCTTCTCTTGAACATGCACTTAGCAAAACAATGCACATGAAAATGAATAAAAACTTCTTCATTTTTCTCTCCCACCTTCTCCTTAAAATGTAAAGGATGGAAGCGCTATATGCAATCTTTATTCAAAAAAGACTGTAAAACGTTACATTTTACAGTCTTTTGACTACATCAGTGTATGAAGAAATGCTGTTGCAATTCCAAAATAGATGAGTAAGGATAAAATATCATTCAATGTTGTGATCAGCGGTCCAGATGCAATGGCTGGGTCGACGTTTAATCTGTGTAAAATAATCGGCACGACCGTACCTGCCATCGTCCCAATAATCAGTGTTGCAAGAAGCGAGGAACCAACAACAAAACCTAAAATCATATTGCCCTGCCATACCATGGCAACGACCGTAATAATGATTGAACAAACAATCCCAATATAAATACTTGTTCTCAGCTCTCTGAAAATCAAGCGCATAATGGTTTTTTTCGTTAATTCTTCTTTTGACAATCCTCTAATGACAACCGCTAGAGACTGTGTCCCTGTATTCCCTGTCATACCTGCAATCATCGGCATGAAGAATGCTAAAGCAACAACTTGCTGCAGGGTATCTTCAAAATAATTTAAGATACTGCCTGAAATCAGCCCAATGAATAGGAGCAAAATGAGCCATGGAAGACGGCGATATGCCGCCACAAATGCCGGTGTGTCGAACGTGATATCTTTACCAGAGGCAGCAAACTTTTCATAGTCTTCTCCTGCCTCTTGAATCACAACATCAATGATATCATCGACTGTCACAATTCCGACTAAGACATTGTTCTCTTCTACAACAGGGATGGCAAGGAAATCATATCGCTCAATGAGCTTTGCGATTTCTTCCTGGTCTTGAAAGGCACCAACGGCAATGACTCTTGTAAACATAAGATCCTGCACTTTTTCATCCGGTTCACCTAAAATAAGATCCCTGTATGAGAGTACCCCTACAAGCTGTTTTTGATCATTTATGACATATAAGTAGTTGATCGATTCTGCAATTTCAGCAAAGCTTTTCAGCTTCACCACGGCATCCTGAACCGTATAATGCTGCGGAATCCAAACGTACCGATTGGTCATGATCCGGCCTGCTGTCTCAGCAGGGTAATTCATGAGAAGCTGGACGGCCTTGGATTCCTCTGCTTCCATGTTAGATAAAAGCTGATCCTTCAGCTCATCCTCCATCTCATCAAACAAGTTGGCTAGATCATCGTTATCCATTTTGTTTGTGACGAAGGTGGCTTTGTCTTTCCCTACTTTTTCAAGAACAATCTCTTGATATTCCCGCTCCAGTTCACCCATCATTTCCGTCACGTCATCAACTGTTAAAAAGCTGAGAAAGCGGCCGCGGTGTTTTTCTGGAAGCTCCTTGAATAAGTAGGCCATATCATAAGGCTGAAGTTCTTCCATAATGTTTTTAAATTCTTTACGTTTTCCATCTCTTAGTAAAATAATGATGCGTAAAATGAGTTCATCGTACGTAATGTTCTGTATCATCGCTGTTACCTCCCCAAAATCAGGAGACACCTGAATCCCTTAGATTGTGCGGGGGGTCAGGATCTCCGCTATCTGATGCGTCAATCTGATCTTTTGACATACTCTCTATGTGTCTCGAATCGGGATGATCCATCCCCACACCTCCTTTTCTCATAAAAAAGCACCTTCAACCGAATGAAGGCGCTTTGTAAGCATGACAAATAAACACTTGCTCCTTCAATCGTAGAGCTTTAGCACTGTATGGCATAGGATTCATCCAGCTGCATTAAAAATCACCTTATGTCGATGATTCCTGTTGACCCATTGGCGTCTTTGGACATTTTTGGGCAGCAGCGTATCTCCATACAGGAGCCTCACCTAACGAAGTCTCATATTGTTGACACACTGAGATTACAGAAAAAGCGCAATGATGTCAATAAGCAAGATGCCAAGTTTTCTGATGTATTCGCTTACTTTTCAAAAAAAGAGCGATAGACAAGTTGACCATCGCCCTTTCATGTCTTCTATTCCTCTTCTGGCTGATTCATATCCTCTTGGGAGAGGAGATGAAAAGAATCATGCAAAAACAAAGCATATCCTTCTCCATCAGGATGGGGAACATATTCCGCACGATCCATCGTCTGTTCTTCTTCTTTTTTCTTCATCATATTCTCTCGCCTCCTTTTCAGTAGTTTGTCCCAATGAAAAAACCTTACACATAAAAGTGTAAGGTTCAGCGAGTGCGTGCTGGTGCTCACGAATGTCAAATTCGCCCCGCGCCAGTACTCGTCCTTCCTAGGGCTGCAAAGGTTTTCTATCACGCTCAAAGGTTCATTTATACCTTAATCGTCCCATTCTTGCTTGAGGATTTTGCCTGTTTTAGCGGAAATCTCAAAATCAACTTCTTCGCCGCTTGGTGTCGTAATTTCAATTTCATACAAGTACACACCATTTTCTTTATCTAATTCTGAATCTGTGACTGTTCCTTTTACTTTTGCAAGGGCAATTTGTTCAGCCTGTTTTTTGGTGATTTTTACATTTTGTTTCTTTTCTTTGACTGGATCATTGAGCGCTTTGCCTGTTTTGGCATCGACATATACTTTATATTCAAAGCCGCCTTTTTTAATCTCGACCTCATATACCCATTTCCCTTTTTTACGCTCAAGATCTACATCATCTACATAGCCTTTCACAACTTTTAATGCTGCTTTTTCAGCCTGTTTCTTTGAGACAAATGAAGATTTCTTTTGCACCACTTGTTCGGCATTTGCCGTTTGATTGGTATTTTGCGCTTGAAGGGTGAAACCACCTGCGACAAGGGCTCCTGTGAATGCTGTAGCTACTAGTACTTTTTTTATCATATTTCATTCCTCCTCTGTTTGATTTCTCCTTTATCTTAAAAAAACAAGATGATAAAGGAAGGAAAGGAACATGAGAAAATCATGAGAAAATGATTAGTTTTCGTACGTAATGCCTTCAATATCTCCTGTATAGGCATTCACTAACACCTCTGCCTCTCTTCCATCCGGCAAATCGAGCTCTACCTCAAACACGAGCATTCCGCTAAAAGTTTCAAGATCTGCATCATCCACTGTGCCGCCCACTTCTTTTACGGCAATCTGAATGGCTTCTTCTACCGTTATTTTTGTCAGCTTCTTTTCTTTAGAGGTTGGCTTTTTCTTTTCTGCTTCAATCACCTTGAACGTGTCTTTCTCAACATCCACTTGATACAGTTCTTTTTTTGATTGAATCGTAAAGATAAAGCGATCCGATTTTTCTTTCTTTTGAATCACGGTACCCTTCACTTTTTTCACTGCCACTTCTTCTGCTTGGAGTTCGGCATTTTTCTCATTTGGTTTTTGATAGCTCTTTAACTGTTTCATCTCTTTCATTTGACCGCTTGAGGAAGATGCAATGATTTGATAGATGCCATTTGAATTTTCAAGCGTCAATGTATAGTCCTGTTTATGATTGATCAGATCAATATTTGTGATGTTTCCATTGTAGTCTTTTGCGATGATTTTTTTAATGTCTGCTTCGCTTAATATTTTTTGGTCAATGGTTTGAATCATGAGCATTGCAAAGGCCACAAGAATGAAAAGACATCCTGTGAGTGTAAGCAGCATTTTCATTTTTTTAGACATGCAGCGCCTCCTTCCTATTTCCTATTTTATAAGGAGGAAATGAGAAATTGATGAGAAAAGACCTACTTATTTCTGAAAAAGAATGGTCATCACGGTTCCTTCACCGATACGGCTGTCTACCTTTAGCTCAGCCCCATGCTCTTCAGCAATTTGCTTCGCAATTGACAGGCCAAGTCCAGTCCCGCCCGTCTCACTGTTTCTCGCTTCATCCACACGGAAAAAGCGGTCAAAGATTTTCGGCAGATCCTCTTCTTTTATGCCAATTCCTTTGTCAACAACCGAAATAAACGGTTTCTCTCCTGCTCGTCCGCAGTTCACATCAACTGGCTCTGCACTATATTTAACCGCATTATCAATCAAGATGGTCAAAAGCTGTTTGATCTTCTCTTCGTCTCCTTCAGCAATCACAGGCTGATCTGTTTGTACATGAGTAAGGATGGTTCGATTGGTTGCCACTTCAAGTGTATGGCCAACTTGGCTGCACATTTGACCAAGATCAACCGGCTTCATGTCCAAGTAAAGCGGCTGCCCATTTTTCGCCAGTGTGAGTAGTTGATCTGTCAGCCTTTTCATTTTTTTTGCCTCATCATGAATGGCTTGAGAGGATTCTTCTACGACCTCTGGCCGGCTTTGCCCCCAGCGTTTTAGTAAATTGCTGTAGCTCATGATGACGGTAATGGGTGTTTTCAATTCATGAGAAGCATCGTGCAAAAATTGCTGCTCTTTCTCATAATGTTTCTCGAGAATTTCGGCCATTTCATTAAAGGTTTGACCCATTTGATACAGTTCATCCTTTGAATCGCCTGTTAATTCAATTCGTTTAAATGCCTTTTCTCTCATACTTGCTTTCATCGTATTGGTCATTCGACTAATTGGGCGGACAATTTGTTTCGTTAAAATGTGGCCTGCAAAATAAGAAAGCACAATAAACAAAACGCCAGTAGCGATTAAAATCATTTTTAATAACGCCAAGTTCTCTTCTGTATTTTCAATTTCTTCATATACTTGCAGCGACACAATGTCCCCATTTGTCCAAATGACAGGGATAGCCGCGAACGCAATCATATGCTTATTGTATTCTTGAATTTCTGCTGTCTGACCAGATTCGTATGTAAAAGGAAGTGAGCTAAACGTAGATTCCTTCGTGACGGTCAGCTTTGATTCACCTTTCTCTGTGACGACACGGATCATACCATTTTGAGGCAGATACGCTTTCAGAAGCTCTGAAGATGGAAGCCCCTCTTCTTCTGACTTCTTTAGTGCAATAGCAATATTTTCAGCTACTTCCGACAGTCTGGACATATCTTTTTGCGTCAAGGTCATCGAAAAAATAAAATAAATCGCTGTATGAAACAGCAGCACCATTAAAAACAAGGACAACGATGTATAAAGCTGGATCTTATTTTTTAATCTCATGCTTTATCCTTTCATCACATAACCCACACCTCTCACTGTGTGAATCAATTGTTTTTCAAACGGGTAATCGATTTTTTTTCTTAAATAGCGAATATAGACATCAACCACGTTCGTGTCACCAAAATAATCAAAACCCCAAACAGCTGTTAAAAGCTGATCTCTTGTGAGCACTTGCTGCTGATGTTTCAATAAATGAACAAGCAAGTCATATTCTCTCGGTGTCAGCTCAAGCGTCTGATCGCCTCTTTGAATTTCTCTTGTTTTCTCATTCACCGTTAAATCTGCAATACTTAGCTCAATTTCCTTTTCCTCTTGCGCATTGTGATTGAACCTCAGCTGTGCACGAATTCGCGCTAATAATTCTTCTATGTCAAAGGGTTTTGTAATATAATCGTTTGCCCCAAGATCAAGACCGCTGACCTTATCGGGAACACTTCCTCTTGCGGTAATCAAAATGATCGGTGTTGCCGTATTTGTCTTTCGAACCCTTCTAAGCACTTCAAGTCCGCTTAATTCTGGAAGCATGACATCTAGAAGCACTAAATCAAAACTCTCCTCCTCGAGTGCCTGGAGTCCTTTCATCCCTGTATCTTGGACTGTGACCTCATATCCTTCATATTCAAGTTCTAATGACAGCACTCTTGCAATTTTCTTTTCATCTTCTACCACGAGTATCTTCCCTTTGTTCATCTCTATCTCTCCTATCTGAAAGGCAAGCTTGTCTTTCCATTATTATATGTTGCCTTTCTCCATTGGAACAGTCACAATCTTCATATCTTATTTTTCATGAATAAGGAATTGTTATGTAATATGGTTGATTTTTATTTTCAGCTGACCCTTTCACATTACAGAAATCAACAAAAAAAGCCTCTTTTCTGAGGCTGGTCCCTTACTTCTTTTTAGGTTGACTGACAAAAAGCTCATCTACAGTCGTATTCAAAACAGAGGCGATGTCAAAGGCTAATTGTAAAGTAGGGTCGTACTTATCGTTTTCAATGGCATTGATGGTTTGTCTCGAGACCTTACACCGTTTAGCAAGTTCTTCTTGGGATAATTTAATGGATTTCCTTAGTTCTCTTATATGATTTTGCAATTTAATCACCATATTTTTTTCTGTATATGAGTAATGTAACTAAATATATGACCGAAATCACAGTTAGGAACATGATGGGAGAAATCCCAAACCCCTTATCAGAATTGTTCCCTTGGGTCGTTAAAAATATAGACTCTGCGACTTCTAATAAAAGCATACCAATGACCACCATAAATGCATACGATTGAGCTTTTGAGTAGATAAATCTCTTTCTTTCATCACCCTTTTGAATCATGGGCGCGATAAAAATGAACAGTCCGACCACTAATAAGATGACTGAATACACAACTTTGACAACATCCAACGGTTAGTCCCCTCCCAATCAAAATGTCAAATACTTTTTACATTTCAATCATATCATCCGCTTAAAAAATGTCAAATACTTTTTACATTCTATATTCTTTCGATCATTATAATGAAAAAACAATTATCTGCACATGCCATGTACCTTTTTCTTTTCTGTCATCCTCTATCTCTTTATATGATTGTTTATTCGATCTGCCTTTTTTAGTTCTTTTCACCCATTTTCATCTGTACAGGTGCAAGCTCACTATGCAACATTTCATTCTTTTTCATATGATACTAAGAGTTTTCCTCAAAAGGTGACTTCTTTCGGCAAGATATGAGGAGAACTGCACAATAAATAATTATTTGATTATTTGAAAAATTATTACAATTGACCCTTTCCGATCAAACATTTGTTTTATACAATAACATTACGCAACCTGAATCTACTTTGAAAACAAAATAAGGAGGGCTTTCTTATGAAAGGTGAAATTCGCTTAATTCCGTATGAAGTAAAAGCCAATGTGATGGAAGCGAAAGAGACGCCGGAAAGTATTCAGGAGATTAAAGCACCCGAACTTTGGTCAAGTGGCTTCAAAGGAAAAGGCATAACCATTGCTGTCCTTGATACAGGTTGCGACACGGAGCATCCCGATTTAAAAGATCAGATTATCGGAGGAAAAAACTTTACCGATGATGACAATGGCGATGCTGAGAATGTAAAAGACTACAACGGGCATGGTACCCATGTATCAGGAACGATTGCAGCAACGGATCAAAATGGTGGCATTTTAGGTGTTGCGCCTGAAGCCAAGCTGTTGATCGTGAAAGTTCTTGGAGGGAAAAATGGCAGCGGGAAATACGAATGGATTATCAATGGCATTAACTATGCGGTTGAACAGAAGGTTGATATTATTTCCATGTCTCTCGGTGGGCCAAGCAATGAACCAGAACTACAAAAGGCCATCCAACATGCGGTAAGCAGCGGTGTGCTTGTTGTCTGCGCAGCAGGAAATGAAGGTGACGGAGACGAGCGTACTGAAGAGTTCTCCTACCCAGCTGCATACAACGAGGTCATTGCCGTCGGCTCTGTCTCTCTTGCAAGAGAATCCTCTGAATTCTCCAATGCGAATAAAGAAATCGACCTCGTCGCTCCAGGTGAAGACATTTTATCCACTCTCCCTAACCATAAATACGGAAGACTAACAGGCACTTCCATGGCTGCCCCTCATGTGAGCGGTGCACTCGCCATTATTAAAAATGCCGAAGAAGAAGCGTTCCAGCGTAAGCTGACAGAACCTGAGGTATATGCTCAGCTCGTACGAAGAACCCTTCCGCTAAAACAATCGAAAACCCTTGTAGGAAACGGGTTTTTATATTTAACTGCACCAGATGTGCTTCTTGAGAAAACATTGGAAGCAGAACTTTTGTCTCTATAGGTACATGTTAGGTCCTGAGAAAAGATAGAATTTTCTCAGGATTTTTTTAATTAAAATTATTCAAAATTTACTTTGACGAAATGAAGTGAACGTTATATAATCGAACACAATAAATTCATAGTTTGAGAGTCGGTAATTCGATCACACGTCGAATTTTAATTGGGAAGACCGGTGAAAATCCGGCGCGGTCCCGCCACTGTAAGTGAGGAGAGCTTTTCGTTAATAATCCACTGTCGTGAGGATGGGAAGGATGAAAAGCTTGCAGATTCACTAGCCAGGATACCAGCCGCTCTATCACATCAAACCCCCTACGGTTGATAGGAGATGTCGGAAAAGCGTTCGTCATTGATACTTACGCCTTCTTTCGCACACACATTTTGTCTTTTTAAACCAGACATTTGCCCTCATCAATCTTGACCATGAGTGTGAGTGTCTTTTTATATTTAGAGGAGGAATTGGAATTGACAATTGTTAAAACAAGTAATCTAGGTTTTCCGCGAATTGGTTTAAACAGAGAATGGAAAAAAGCACTTGAGTCTTATTGGAAAGGTCAAACTGACCGAGAAACCCTCTTAAGCACACTCGATGAACAATTTTTAGCCGCTATTAAAACTCAAATTGATCAACAAATTGACGTTGTTCCTTCTGGGGACTTCACCTTCTACGATCACGTGCTGGATACTGCCGTTATGTTCAATTGGATTCCAGAGCGCTTCCGCAGCTTGAAAGACCCGCTAGATACATACTTTGCGATGGCAAGAGGAACAAAAGATGCTGTCTCAAGTGAAATGACAAAATGGTTTAATACAAACTATCACTACATCGTTCCAGAATACGAAAAAAGCACAGAATTCAAACTCACACATAACAAACCGCTTGAAGCATACGAAAAGGTGAAAAAAGCGTTTGGTGTTGAAACAAAACCTGTCGTTCTTGGTCTTTATACATTTGTTTCTCTTTCTAAAGGCTATGAACCAAATGAAGTAAAAGAGATTCAGCAACGCCTAGTGCCGCTTTATACTCAGTTGTTAAAAGAGCTTGAAGAAGCCGGTGTAAAATGGGTTCAAATTGATGAGCCTGCTTTAGTCACAGCTTCAAGTGAAGACGTGAAAGCAGTAAAAGCCATCTATCAAACGATTAAAGAAGCTGTACCTGCCTTAAACGTTCTCCTTCAAACATACTTTGACTCAGTAGATGCCTATGAAGAGCTTGTGACGTATCCTGTTGAAGCCATCGGTCTTGAGTTTGTCCATGATCAAGGACGAAACCTTGAACAATTGAAAAAACACGGCTTCCCAAAAGATAAAATTTTAGCAGCCGGTATCATCGACGGCAGAAATATTTGGAGATCAGATCTAGGAGAAAGATTATCGTTTATTTCTGAAGTGATTGCTGACGTGCAGCCGAAAGAAGTATGGCTGCAACCTTCAAGCAGCCTGCTACATGTACCAGTTGCAAAACATCCGAGCGAACAGCTTGAAGATAAACTATTAAACGGACTTTCTTATGCCACTGAAAAACTGGCTGAATTAACGCTATTAAAAGAAGGCTTATCAAAAGGAGCGGCTGCCATTGATGCAGACATCCATGCAGCAAATGAAGCACTTCTGACGTTAAAAGAATTCGCGAAAGGAACGAATGCGGACCTGACAGCAGAGCGCAACAATCTTTCATCAAAAGATTTTAAACGTCCAGTTGCTTTTGAAGAACGACTACGCATTCAAAATGAATCTCTTGAACTGCCGCTTCTTCCAACCACAACAATCGGAAGCTTCCCTCAGTCAGCTGAGGTGCGCAGTGCTCGTCAAAAATGGCGCAAAAATGAGTGGACAGATGCAGAGTATGATGAATTTATTAAAAAAGAAACAAAAAGATGGATTGATATTCAAGAAGAGATTGGCCTAGATGTACTCGTTCATGGAGAATTTGAACGTACAGACATGGTTGAATACTTCGGTGAAAAACTCGCTGGATTTGCCTTTACAAAATTCGCTTGGGTTCAATCTTATGGGTCACGCTGCGTGAAGCCGCCGATCATTTATGGAGATGTAGAATTTACAGAGCCAATGACAGTGAAAGAAACGGTTTACGCTCAAAGCTTAACGGAGAAAAAAGTCAAAGGAATGCTGACAGGGCCTGTCACGATCTTAAACTGGTCTTTCCCAAGAACAGATATCTCTCGTAAAGACATTGCCTTCCAAATCGCTTTTGCTTTACGTAAAGAGGTAGAAGCGTTAGAAGCAGCGGGTATTCAAGTGATTCAAGTGGATGAACCTGCGCTAAGAGAAGGTCTTCCTTTAAAAGAGAGTGATTGGGCAGCATACTTAAACTGGGCAGCAGAGTCATTCCGTCTATCGACATCGTCTGTTCAAAATGAAACGCAAATTCATACACATATGTGCTACAGTAACTTCGAGGATATTGTTGATACGATTGAAGACCTTGATGCAGACGTGATTACGATTGAACATTCACGCAGCCATGGCGGGTTCCTCGATTATTTAGAAAAACACCCGTATTTGAAAGGCCTTGGACTTGGGGTGTATGACATTCACAGCCCGCGCGTTCCATCTGTTGAAGAAATGAGTAAAATCATTGATGATGCACTGAACGTATGTCCGACAGATCGCTTCTGGGTCAACCCTGACTGTGGACTGAAAACAAGACAAGAACCTGAAACCATTGCTGCTTTGAAAAACATGGTGACAGCTGCTGAAGTCGCTCGTAAAAAGCTAGCGCAGCACGCATAATGGACTCACTCTTCCCCTGCTGAACATTTGGCAGGGGTTTTTTATGCGCAAATTGTCCTGTTCAATCTCCTCCTACAATGATTCCTTTTCTATCATGATTCGTTTATACTAGAGAAGTCAGTCGAACAAAGGGAGGAAGACAATGAATCACGAAGCTTTTTTACAACGCGCAATTGATCTTGCAGTAGAAGGAGTAAATAGTGGCACAGGCGGCCCTTTTGGAGCGGTCATTGTCAAAGACGGTCAGATTATTGCAGAGGGAAGCAACAATGTCACAACGAGTAATGATCCAACTGCACATGCAGAAGTGACAGCTATTCGAAAGGCGTGCCAAACACTACATACATACCAATTAGAAGACTGTATTTTGTATACAAGCTGTGAGCCTTGTCCAATGTGTCTTGGTGCTATCTATTGGGCTAGACCAAAGGCCGTATATTTTGCCGCTGGACACAAGGATGCAGCGACTTCTGGTTTTGATGACTCCTTTATTTATGAAGAAATCAACAAAGAATACGAATCAAGAAACATTCCATTTTACCAGCTGACCCTTCAAAAAACCCTTGCTCCATTTGAAGCATGGGACACATACGACAAAAAGAAAGAATATTAAAAAAAGACACCTGCTCCACAGCAGGTGTCAGTAGATGCTTGAGAAAGGGCTAAATTTTAGCCCTTTTTTCTTTTCATTAGTCCGCCACTTCGAGCTCTACTTCGATGTTTCCTCTTGTTGCTTTTGAATATGGACAGAATTCATGTGCAGCCTCAACAAGCTCTTTCGCTTTGTCATGATCAAGCCCTTTAGCGGAAACAATCAGCTTCACGCCAAGTTTAAAACCGCCATCACTTTCATCTTTTAATAGACTGACATGTCCTTCTACTTCTGATTCAATTTCGACACCTTGCTTCTTGGCGACTTGTTCAAGCGCCCCTCCGAAGCAGGCCGCATAACCCGCTGCAAATAATTGTTCAGGATTCGTACCAGTTTCTCCATCTTTCTTTGCGTTTGGCATCACAATGTTGTGGTCAAGCACACCATCATCAGAACGAACATGTCCTGCTCTTCCGTGCTGTGCTTTTACTTTTGCAGTAAATAATGGTTTCATCTTGATCTCCTCCTTCTTCTACTTATACCTTTCACGTTCTATTCGTTGCTCAAACATTTATGGCACATTGAAGAATTTTTCATTTTTAATCTGTATTTATTTTAAAAAGGAAGAAAATCTTATACAATGATAAGTATGACAAAAAATAGTTGGTGACAGATATGACAAATGAATTTGAACATATGAAGCTGGAAAATCAGCTTTGTTTCTTGTTATATGCAAGTTCAAGAGAAATGACGAAGCAATATAAACCATTATTAGAAGAGTTAAATATCACATACCCGCAATATTTGGCACTGCTTTTGTTATGGGAGCATGGGACATTAAATGTGAAAACAATGGGAGAGCTTTTATATTTAGACTCCGGTACACTCACACCTATGCTAAAACGAATGGAACAAAATGGACTCATCATCCGTGAACGTTCGAAAGAGGATGAGCGTTCGGTCCAAATTCGTTTAACAGAATACGGAGAAGCTTTACAAGAGAAGGCCACTTCGATTCCATTTCAAATGCTGTCTGGAACAGGCAGATCAGAAGAAGAGCTGAAAACACTTCGCGCTTCTTTACATGAGCTTCTGCAAAAATTAACACAATCAAAAGGCTGAGGGAATATTCCCTCAGCCTTTTTTTGATGTCTATTATTGAGCGACAGCTACTAATTCTACTTCAATGTTTCCTTGCGTTGCTTTTGAGTATGGGCAAACGCCGTGTGCTTTATGAACAAGTTCATCAAGTGCAGATTGCTCAATTCCAGTTCCTTTTACTTCTAATTTAACACCTAGTTTGAAACCGCCGTCTGAACTGTCTTTGATTAAGCTTACATGTGCCGTTACTTCACTTTCAAAACGGATACGCTCTTGTCTTGCGACCATTTGAAGGGCTGAATCAAAACATGCAGAATAGCCCGCTGCGAATAATTGCTCTGGATTCGTTGCTTTCTCAAGCTTTTTCGCTCTTGGCGTTCCTGGCATTGCTACATCATGCTCTAGTACACCATCTGTTGACACAACCTTACCTTCTCTTCCTCCTACAGCTGATACCGTTGCAGTAAATAAAACTTCTGACATGAATATAACCCTCTTTCGCTCTATTAATATTTTCTACAATTGAATTGTACACAATTTAAATTCAAGAGTCAATGAAAAACACTCACTTTCATCTTTCCTCCATTTTTTATTTTTATGAATGTGCAACCTACGATGATTGAAGCGGTCAATAAAAAAAGCCCTTTAAAAAGGGCTTTTCAGATCGTGATATGCTGCGGATTCGGTTTTTCTAGCGTATGGTTTCTGTTATCGGGGTCGGCATTAGGTGATGTGATCCATAATGCCAAGATCGTGATGCTTGTACAGACGACTGCCCATTTTTTAAAATTCATATAAACAATCCCCTCTCTGAATATAGATACGAGCATGTTCCGCTTCCCCATAGAACATGGAAGATTTTTCATAATCCTCCATTTCATTATAATACTTTGCGGTGTCTAAAGCCAGCTCTTCTATATCTGGATATGCATAGGAAGATTCTAAAAAATGGAAAATCCGTTTAATATGCTCTGCATCTTGTCGTAAGTACAACGCTTCTAAAAAAATGGTCTTCTGAATATGAATGTCATCCTGCAGAGCTTCTGCTCGTTTCATACATTCTTCTCTGTAATATAATGCTTCATCGTTTTTACCTTGTTTGTATAAGATCTGAGCGGCTGTATAAAGAGGGTCTATCGATCGACGAAGATGATCAGATTGGTTTTGATCAAATAATGAGATGGATTCTTTCATTAAGTCGAGTGCGCGGTTCAAGTCTCCCATTCTGTAATAGCTGTTGCCCATATTAAACAAAGAAGAAGCAATAAAACGCACATTCTGAAAGTCTCTTGATCTTGCAAGTGCTCTTTCGAGATGTGGCAATGCCTTTTCATGCCTTCTCATATCATCATAATTACCGGCTACAATAAATTCACACTGAATGGTACGAAGCGCATATAGTTCGTGCTGAATATAGACATCCAGCGCTAGTTTGGCATGGTGCATCGAAATGTGTGTTTGTTTCATGTGATAATATATTTCTGACATTTTAAAATGAAATTCTGCACGTTCAATATCGTCGGATACAAAAGAAAGCTTATGCTCTGCCTTTTGATAGGACGATATGGCAGCAATGTACTCTCTCCGGCCGAACTCATACATGCCTCTGAAGAAATGATAGTAATATTCAAGCATGCCTGTGACATGCGTTTGATGCTCATCTATTTCTTTCGAAAGCTCGGAAAAGTTGGCGCGAAGCTTTCCTTCCTTTAATGGCTTTAAATAATCGAGCATGACCTCATGCCTGAATTCCATTAAAGAAAAATAGAGAAGCAAATTCTGATCTTCTTCCATTGAATCAAGAGAGGTGCGAATTTCCTGCTTTAACTGTTCTGCTTGTTCTGAATCAAATCTGCGGATTAATTCATACCACTTGTTGATTTTCACTCCAATATCCGAAGAGGGAATGATTTTCGCCATACGTTGCCTTCTCCAATCTTCTCAAAATATAAAACATTACCATATTTTATCATACTTGACCGAAGAAATACAAAAATGAAAGGAAAAAGAGAGCCTTGTGCGATAAGACTCTCTTTTTGGATGGGTTATTCTCTTATTTGTCCTTGACCACGAATGACAAATTTTTCAGAGGTTAGGGCTGGCAGACCCATTGGTCCTCTAGCATGCAATTTTTGTGTGCTAATGCCGATTTCCGCTCCGTAGCCAAATTCAAAGCCATCTGTAAACCGGGTAGATGCATTATGATACACAGCGGCAGCATCAACGGCTGTTAAGAAAAGTGCCGCATGCTGCTCGTTTTCCGTAATGATCGCTTCAGAATGCTTAGAGCTATACATTTGAATATGCTGTATCGCCTCTTCCATGGTCTTGACGGTTTTAATACTGACAATCGGCGCTAAAAATTCCGTTTCAAAATCAGTGGTCGTCGCTAATGTGGCACTAGGTGCAAGTGCACATACTGCTTCATCGCCCCGTATTTCTACACCATGTGTCTGAAGTGCTTCAAAAAGCGAAGCGCCATGTTCTTTTGCCCATGTTTCATGAATGACAATGCTCTCAATGGCATTACAAACAGATGGTCTTTGTGTTTTCGCATTCAGAACAATTTGTTCAGCCATTTCTTTTTGGGCTGTTTCATCAATGTAAATATGACAATTCCCTGCACCCGTCTCAAGTACTGGAACAGTAGACTCTCTCACAACAAGATCAATTAAATGTTTCCCGCCGCGTGGAATAAGGACATCTAGATAGTCATTTAAAGTGAACAGGGTTTTAGCCGTCTCACGGCCTGTATCTTCAATCAATTGTACACTGTCTACGGGAATATCCGTTGGTTGCAGCGCTTCATGAATGACTTTCACAATCGCTTTATTACTATGAATGGCCGATGAACTTCCTCGAAGAATCACAGCATTTCCAGTTTTCAAGCAAAGAGTGGCCGCATCGACTGTCACGTTTGGTCTTGCTTCGTAAATCATCCCAACCGTTCCAAGAGGCACACGTACTTTTTCAATGAGAAGCCCGTTTTCTTTTTGAATGGTCTCTAATGTTTCACCAATTGGGTCTTTGAGCTGAATGAGTTGATGCGTAGCGTCTGCAATCGCTTCAATTCTCTCTTCTGTTAATGTAATTCTGTCGATCACAGATGGCGTGAACTCTTTGTCTATAGCCGCCTGAACATCTTTTTGGTTTTCGGCAATTAAATAAGCTGAAGATGCTTTTAATGCTTTTGCAATAGCGTCTAATGCAGCATTCTTTTGTTCAGTTGTTTTTAATAGCAGCTGATCTTTGGCTGCGCTTGCCTTTTTTGCTTTTTCTAGAACTTCATTCATCGTTTTCCCTCCTCAGTTTTGTACGTGCTGAACCCAGTGATCTCGGTGAATGACTTCAGGTTTTTCATGAGAAAGCTCATGACTTCGCATCCCTTTAATGCCAAGAAGCTCATCTGAATCATACAATGTTTGTCCTTTACCGACTAATCCGTTTGGACCAACGACTTCGACGACCTCTCCTTTAGAGAATTCACCAGCTACATCAATGACACCAGCTGGAAGAAGACTCCTTCCATTATGCAAAATCGCCGCCTCTGCCCCCGCATCAATCATGATCTTCCCAGAGACTGGTGAGTGGAATTGAATCCATTGGCGACGGTTATTGACTGATGATAAGTCTTGTTCACCAATATATGTGCCGTCCCCTTGACCAGCGAGAATGTGAAGAAGCTTGTCTTCCCCTGTACCTGTGCCAATGAAGACTTTAACGCCAAGGGAGAGAGCTGTTTGTGCAGCTGAAAGCTTAGATTTCATCCCGCCTGTTCCAACCTTTGAACCCGTACTCTTCGCATATGAGAACAATTCATCTGAAATGTGAGTCAGCACATCAAACCGCTTCGCATCAGGATTCTCATTTGGATTGGCATCATAAATTCCGTTGATATCTGTTAAAATGATCAATTGGTCTGCATGAATTAAGCCACTGACCAGTGCTGATAACATGTCATTATCACCAAAGGTAAGCTCCTCGATGGACACAGAGTCATTTTCATTAATGATCGGTAAAATTTTTCTTTCGAGCAGTTCCATCATCGTTGCGTAAGCATTTCGATATCTTGTACGATCTGAAAAGTCATTACGTGTTAAAAGCATTTGTGCAGGCGTCATCTGAAACTGTGAAAATAGTTCTGTATATTTCTGCATTAACAAACCTTGACCAACAGCAGCAGCAGCCTGCTTCCCTTTTAAGGTCACAGGTCTTGACGGATATCCTAAACTGCCAAATCCCGCCGCAACGGCACCTGACGAAATGAGAATGATTTCATGGCCTGCCTCTTTTAGCTTTGCGATGGCTTTGACATGATCCTGCATTTTTTGTTCATCAATGGCTCCCTTTTGCTCTGTTAATGAACTGCTACCAATTTTTATGACGATCCTTTGCTTTTTCATCATTGATTCCCTCCGCTATACCTTTCACCACATAAAAAATCCCTTTTTCTCCTTATGTAAAGGACGAAAAAGGGATTTTCCGTGGTACCACCTTCATTGAATAAGCATACGTCTGCTTATTCCACTCAACTCCTGTAACGCCAGGCATGCGCTTAGATTTTTCCTCTAAGGCTCAAAGGGTAGGTTCAGCAGCTGTCTGCGGCAAATGTTTCAGCGTATCATTTGCTCTCTTTACACAGCAGGTCCTGCTTACTATTCCTTCTCAACGCTCGTTAATTTTTTTATATTATCACCAATTGCTTCAGAAAAGTCAAGCGGTCAATTAAACACAATCGTTTTATTCTCATGAACAATGATTCGATCTTCCAGATGCCATTTGACAGCTCGGGCAAGCACACTGCGCTCAATCGTGCGGCCAATATTTTTTAATGCCTCTGCATCATCTCTATGATCTACCCGCTCAATATCCTGTTCAATGATTGGCCCTTCGTCTAAATCATTGGTGACATAATGGGAAGTCGCGCCAATTAATTTGACTCCCCGCTCGTATGCCCGCTTGTATGGGTTTGCACCGATAAACGCTGGCAGGAAGGAATGATGAATATTAATGATTTTGTTCGGGTGCTGTTCGATAAAGGCTGGCGTCAAAATTTGCATGTATCTAGCAAGCACAACCGCATCAATATCATATTCTTCTAATAATGCAAGCTGTTGTTTTTCTGCATCTTGGCGAATGTCTTTATTTGCTTTCACGAAGTGGAATGGAATGCCGAGTGCTTCGACTGTATCTTTTGCCGTTTCATGATTGCTGATGACAACCGCTATTTCAGCCATTAAATTACCGCTTTGCCATTCCCATAAAAGTTCATGTAAACAATGAAGCTCTTTGGACACAAAGATTGCCAGCTTTTTTAGATCACTTGCACGCGACATGCTCCATGTCATGTGAAATGATTGCGCAATTGGCTCAAAACTGCTTTTCAGTTGATCTAAGTTGGCAGAAATGTCTTTCCAATCAAATTCAATTCTTAAAAAGAACCGGCCGCTCTCATGATCTGTTGTGTATTGACTAGATTCAATGATGTTTGCTCCATGTTCAAATAAAAAAGTAGAAACAGCTGACACAATACCAGGCTGATCCGGGCAGCTGACTAAAAGCCTTCCTTTTTGCTCATGCTTTTGTCTGTGTAATTCAAGTTTCTCTGTAATCAATGTTCTCATGTCTTATGACCTCATTTACGTTTTTCATTCTAATGAAATATTATACTGGACTGGAAAGAGAAAAAGCAATTAAGCGGCGTATTTTTTATTGAATATTCATTCAATTCTGCACCTGGCGTGATATAATATGAATAGACCTTTTATCACAAAAGGAGTGATGGAGATGAAAAGCATGACTTTGTTTGGTAAAGTGAGCTTTTGGCTCGGCATCGTATGTCTAATCACGGGCATTTATCTATTTATGACCGGAGAAAGACTCATTCCTTTACTTACATTTGGTGTATGTTTTCTGCTTGTGAGTCAGCTTTACCGCAAAAATGAAAACGATTCCAATCATCATTCGATGTAGCAAAAAGGCTGGCACATGTTTGCCAGCCTTTTCTTATTCAATGATTTTCAACCCGACCGCTGCTGATAAAATGAGTGCGATAAAGAAAATACGTTTTGCGTCTTTCGACTCACCATAAAACAGCATCCCAACAATCGCTCCTCCAGCTGCTCCGATTCCTGTCCAAATCGCATACGCCGTTCCCATCGGAATTGTATTCATCGCAAGAGACAGCATCAGAAAGGAAAGCGAAAAGCCAGCTGCTATGAAGAAAATCCATTTGACATGGCGATCTTTCTGGAATTGATTCATCATGGTGACACAAAGCATTTCTAAGATGCCTGCTCCAATGAGTAAAAGCCAGCTCACGATTCAGCCTCCCCTTTCTTTTCACCTGTGGTCAATTTGAGTCCTAATACACCGCTTAAAAGCACCATGATCAAAAGTAATTTTACTAGCTGTACCGGCTCACCCATGACCATCCCTACTATGACCGTACCGGCTGTTCCAAGTCCGGTGAAAACGGCGTAAAGTGTGCCAACTGGAAGTACAGTCGTGGCTTTCAGGAGTAAATAAAAGCTGACGACAATACAAACGATGGTTGCGCTCCATTCCAATATAGAGCCGGCATATTTCAACCCCATTACCCAGCCGACTTCAAATACGGCTGCAATCAAAACATTTCCCCATTTCATTCGATCTCTTCCTTTCTTACCGATTCCAAGCAATAAAAAAAGCCCGGAAATCGATCGTTTGATCAAATCTCCCGGGCTTTTATCCCTCCGTGTCCATACGGTCTATTGTCTAGACCCTATGTGTTTTCTCTCGGTCCAGACTGCGCTGCCCGCACGGAACCCTAGAAAACCAATTCATGATAATCAGATCTAGCATACAGCCGATTCTGTATGAAAAAGTGTATCACACCCTGATATGCCGGTCTACCACTTTGCTTTTTCCCTTCAAATATACTTGTTCATTTTTCGAAAGAAAGTGGATGAAAGCGAAGTATACTAAATGTTAGAAAGAGGAACGACCACATCACTGATATAATAAAACAAGAGGTGGATCAAATGATGATGACCGACGAACAAAAACACGAATTTTATCAAGCACTTGTTGATAAGAATCCGCAATATGATGGCACGTTTTTTGCTGGTATTAAAACAACCGGCATCTTCTGCCATGCCACGTGCACTGCTAGAAAACCAAAATATGAGAACTGCGAGTTTTTCTTTACAGCAGAGGAGGCACTGCTTGCAGGGTATCGGCCGTGTAAGCGATGCACGCCTTTAACATATCCTAACAGCATTCCAGAAGAAGTCAAAACACTTGTATCAGCAGTTGAAGAGAGTCCTGAGAAACGGTGGAAAGAAGAAGATTTTCGCCAATTAGGGATTCACTCTGCAACAGCTCGGAGAAAATTCAAAGAAATCTATGGAATGACCTTTGTTCAATATGCTAGATCACGCCGAATGGGGCTAGCGTTTAAAGAGATTCTGAACGGAAAAAAAGTCATTGATCAGCAAGTCACCTTCGGTTACGAGTCTTCCAGTGCCTTCAATGACGCCTTTACGAAAATCATGGGGAATCCACCCAAAAAGGCGCAAGTCAATATTTTGCATGCGAATTTTATTTCTACTCCGATTGGGCGGATGATGAGCATTTCAGATGCAACCCATGTGTATTTGCTTGAATTTATGGACAGGCGAGGATTAGAAAGAGAAATTGAGAACATCAGAAAAAAACATCATGCCCGTATTTTAGTTGGAGAAACAAACGTCCATCAGCAATTAGCAAAGGAATTGGCCTTATATTTTGAAAAGAAACTCACGCAGTTTACTGTGCCACTTGCTATACATGGCACCCCTTTTCAGAAAAGGGTATGGGATCTTCTATTACAGATTCCGCCAGGCGAAACGAGATCGTATCGAGATCTTGCCATCATGCTTGGCGATCCCCATTTGGTTCGGGCAGTTGGAAATGCAAATGGTGCCAATCAGTTGGCCATCATCATTCCTTGTCACCGAGTCATTCAAACAAGCGGTGAACTTGGCGGATACGGCGGGGGAATCGAACGAAAGAAATATTTACTTCAGTTAGAACAGCGTCTATAAAAGAAAAAGCGGCTCTCCTTATGATTCAAGCGAGCCGCTTTTTCCGTCACGAGTAACACTGTAAACATCAATCATTTGATCCCATTTTGAAATGGTTTTTTCTTTTTTCATCCCCATTTTCATTGCGACCTTGACTGACGCTTCATTGTCAGGGCGAATTAAGCTGACCATTCGCCTCACCTTCATTTCGTCAAAACCATACGCAAGACAGCCTTTTGCAGCCTCAACAGCATATCCTTTTCCCCATGCCGATCTCTTTAGCATATAGCCAATTTCAAGCTCTGTTTGTCCTTCGACGTTTTGGAGAACAATTCCGCTTTGACCAAGTGGTTCCTTCGTTTCTTTTTCTTCAATGATCCACAGGGATGTATGAAATGTGCGGTCATTCTTTTGATTCCAAGCAATCCACTCTTTTGTCTGCTTTTCATCCTTTAGTGAAGGATAATACTTCATGACCTCTTCATCTTGGAACAGCTTTTCATATAAAAAAGGCGCATCGTCTTCATCCATTGTTCTCAGTCTGAGGCGCTCTGTTTCAAGCACGATCCGTGTTTGATGTGTCATTTGTTATCCTCTCTCCCCTGCTTACTTGCTAAAAATATCTCCGAACAACCCATTTGAATCTGGGGCAAAGTAATGGAACCCCGCACCCGTTAAACTAGCAGCTAATGCGGTCCACATGATTAAACTGACCGTCATCCACACAGTGACTTGTTTTCTTTTCGTACCGAAGCTCATACACATAAAAGCCGCTAAATGACTGCCAATAATAAAAGGACCAATAAGTGCCAGACCAGGGAGACCGTACCGTTCCCAAACCTTTCTGGCTTTCAGCTGTTTTTTCTCTCCTTTTTCATCATGTTTCTCCTCTTTCCTCTTCAGCCACCACGCTTTAAATCGGTCCACGAAGACGATGAGTAGCAAGACGGTAAGAAAGTTGCCGACGAATCCAATAACTGCCGTTGTCACAGGATGCAGACCACTTAAAATCCCCAGCGGAACGACACCAACCACTTCAAAGAAAGGTAAAGCAGCCAATATAAAAACGAGTACATACCCCCATACAATATCCAATCACAGAACCCCTTTTCATTTTTGTCCTCTTCTCATTGTAAAGAAAAATGTGATCCCATATCTACATTTTTTTAGAAAAAGAAAAGCACATCGCAAGTGATGTGCTCTATCTACATTAAATGTTCATTTTTCTTGTTTGTTTTCTGTAAAAAAGCGATTGTGAGCAAGACTAAAATCACAATGGATACCAGACTTGTGAAAAGAAGTATCAGAGGTGATGTCCATCCAAGCCATTCGAATAGGAGTTGCGGTCCAAAGAAGATCAACGGAATGAGCGACATCATATTCGCCTTTAATATGGCATTCAATAAGACAATACACAGCAGCAACAGAAGAATGACGCCCCATCTTTGGCTCGAGGTCAGCACAAGTAAAGGAGTACCAAGTTTTTGGTCCAATAATTTCACTGTGATCAAGGCTGTCATCTGAAAAACACCTAATATCCAAAAGTAAAAGAATGCCCTCCCGCTTGTTTGAAAGGCAGAAGCTCTAAACATCACAATGGTCATGATCACATTGGCCACTATGATTAGCGGATAACCAATGAGTGCATACCAAGAATACGATAAACTTTGACTGATGGCATCTGCTAACATCATGTAAAAAAGAGATCCAATTAAAAAAGCACTGACAAACGGAACCCAGTCTTTATGATTTCTAGAGAGCTCTTTCGCTAGCTCGTCAGCAAAGCCCCGTGGATCTCCGCCAAATACATCTTCCCCTGTTTTCCCATCTTTCTCAGCTTCGACAGCGTGTGTCGTTAATTCATCCATCACTTCGTCGATCTCGTCCTGATTTTTCCCTTTTGATATGAGATAGAGTTGCAGCTCTAATAAGATATGTCTCGTTTCTTTTGTTACCATCTTCTCACTTCCCTTTATGTAATAATCGCTCTACATTCCCTGACAGCTCATTCCATCGCATGGTAAAATCCGTCAGCGCTTCTTCGCCTCTTTGTGTGAGCGTATAGTATTTCCTTTTCGGTCCACTCGCCGATGCTTTTGTGGACGTATGAACCAGTTGTTCTTTTTGCATGCGCAGCAAGATCGGATAAATACTGCCTTCACTAATTTGATCAAACCCATAGTGAGCAAGCTTCTTTGTCATTTCATAGCCATAAATTTCACCTTCAGAAATAATCGACAGCAGGCATCCTTCTAAAATTCCTTTTAGCATTTGTGTTGATTGTGTCATCATCGATCCTCCGCTTTCAGTACCTTGCATGACAAGATAGTTTGATCTTACCACACACTATCTTGCCATGCAAGATACCGACTCAGAAAAAAATCACCGCTTAAAGGGTGATTTTTACGCCCAAGGCTTATCCGTCCCAAGTGCGTCAGCCAAAGCTTTACTATGCTTCCGGCGGCTTTTTCTTTCCTCTGCCCGCTGCTTCGCTGTTTGATGAAGCATGATTTCTTCCTCTGTTTCCGGCATGACTTGTGGAACTCGTTTTGGCTTCCCGTTTTCATCAAGCGAGACAAAGGTAAGAAATGAAGTTGCTGCGAGTCTGCGCTCTCCAGACATCAAGTTTTCCTTAATGACTTTGACGAATACTTCCATAGAAGATGTGCCGACCCATGTCACATAAGATTCTAAGCAGACGGACTCTTTCTGTCCAATCGGCTCTAAAAAATCAACTGAATCCATTGATGCGGTGACTGTTTCACTACGGCTGTGTCTTGCTGCCGAGATGGAAGCAATGTCATCTATATAACTCATTAATTTCCCACCAAATAACGTTTGGTGGTTATTCGTATCGAGGGGGAATACCCTGCTGGTTTTCACAACTTTCGATTCCTTGCAGTATTTGAAATTTTCTTCACTCATCGTCATAGCTCCTTCTTGCTGTTTTCGTTGATGCGGAACGACTTTTATTAAACACTATTCTATTAGGTTTGTCTAAACTTTTTGCTTTAGTCTCTCATGAGAGATTTTCTTTCGGAAATGTTTCAACATTTACTAGAAGGAGGAATAATATAACTATCGATAAACAAGGAGGCCCTTTGATGGATTCTATGAAATCAGAGAAAGTGTATAAAACGCCGCAATGTATGAGTGAATATGATGATTTACAAGAAGTCCTCTTATGCAGTCCAATTTATATGGAAATTAAACAGATCATCAATGAAACCCAAAAGCATTTTGCAAGAGAAAATATTTCTCAAATCAAAGCCCTCACGCAGCATAAGCAATTCATCCAAACGCTGAAAAACCATCATGTCCGGCCTGTCCTTCTTCCTGCAAATGAACGTTTCCCTGAACAAGTCTTCACTCGGGATATTGGATTTACAATTGGACAGACTTTATTTGTTTCAAACATGGCAGCCCCTGTCAGACAAGGAGAAGAACATTCCTTAAATGAATGGGCACAGACAAAAGGATGGACAACCATCACGCTGGATGATGGAACGATTGAAGGCGGCGATGTGCTTGTAGACCAAACCCGTGTATTTGTGGGGATCAGCAAAAGAACAAATCTAGCCGCCATCCAGCAGCTCAAAAAAGAACTGCCGAATCACGACATCATTCCTATTCATCTTCCTTCTCACATTTTGCATCTTGATTGTGTGATGAATATTCTGTCTCATCATGAGATCTTGATTTACCCTGAAGCTTTTACGGAAAAGGATCTTCATATGCTCACAAAGCATTATGATCTCATTGAAATAAGTGAGCAAGAGCAGTTCACACTTGGACCAAATGTGTTGTCCATTGGACAGAAAAAAGTCATCAGCTTACCAATCAACCAAGAAACAAATGCTGCATTAACAGCCCACGGCTACACCGTCATTGAAGTAGATTTTTCAGAAATCATTAAATCCGGCGGCTCTTTTAGATGCTGTACATTACCTATTAGGCGTTCATAAAAGCCAAAAAGCCAGCTTGTCTACTCGCTGGCTTTTTAAATGCTTACCTTCTTCCCTCTATCTACTTCCTATCATATAAATGACAAGCCACTTCATGTCCTTCTTCGACTGCTTGTAATACTGGCTTTTTGTCCGCACATACATCCATTGCAGCAGGACATCTTGTCCGAAATACGCAGCCGCTTGGCGGATTCACTGGACTTGGAATTTCTCCCTTTAAAATAAACCGCTTGCGTTTATCTTCCACATCAGGATCTGGAATCGGGATAGCAGACAGCAATGCTTGTGTATATGGATGAAGCGGTGTTTTATATAAAGCATCACTGCTGGTCATCTCCACGAGATGTCCTAAGTACATGACACCGATTCGATCGCTAATATATTTGACCATCGATAAATCATGGGCAATAAATAAAAACGTCAATCCTTCTTCTTTTTGCAGTTTTTTCAGCAAATTCACGACTTGAGCTTGAACGGATACATCAAGTGCAGAAATCGGCTCATCTGCCACGATAAACTTTGGCGATAAGGCTAGTGCTCTAGCAATCCCTATTCTCTGCCTCTGACCTCCGCTGAATTCGTGAGGATAGCGTGTAGCAAAATCATGACTTAGCCCCACCGCTTCAAGCAGTTCCTTCACACGCTCGAGTCTTTTTTTTTGACTGCCATACAATTGGTGGATCTCCATCGGTTCTAGCATAATATCTTTTACAGAGAGCCTAGGATTTAAAGAAGAATACGGATCTTGAAACACCATTTGAATTTGCCTATTGAAATCAAATGATTCTCGGTTCGATAAGTGATGGAGACTTTTCCCTTCATACAAAGCTTCACCTTCTGTCGGGTCATAAAGCCGCATGAGCACTTTTCCAAGTGTAGATTTACCGCAGCCTGACTCACCAACAAGACCAAAGGTTTCGCCTTGTTTCAGCTGAAAGGTGACACCATCTAATGCTTTTAACGTTCTTCCTTTCGATAGATGAAAATGCTTTTTTAAGTTGTTGACTTGCAGAAGTGGTTCACTTCCCATCACATCTCCCCCTCTCAGCTTTCAAATACCGCCTTGTTCCTGCCCATTCCTGTTCATATGAAGTACCAGAAAGAGAAAGAAGTTCAATCTGTCTGCCCGTTTTAGGTGAGTGAAGCATCATGCCATCTCCAGCATACATCCCTACATGGCGAACTGCTCCCTTCCCATTGTCATTGGCAAAAAACATGAGATCACCTGGCGCCAAATGGTTTGATGCGACTGGAGTTCCTTGAACTGCTTGGTCACTTGCGTCTCTCGGTAATAAACATCCACACGCTTTGTACATGCTGTAAACAAAACCCGAACAGTCGTAGCCATAGCTGCTCATGCCGCCCCACAAATATGACAGTCCAATAAATTGTTTTCCTATAGCTAAGGCATCCTTACCGCTCATAGAAGAAGGTGATGAAGCACGGCGCACATCTTCTTTTTTGATTTCTCTTCTTCCTACTGGAGTTAGAACATCAAAGGAATCGCTCGTTTCTTCAACAGGTGCTAGTTCTGTTAAAAAACTAACCTCCATATCCGGTGTTCCGTTTTGATATAAAACCGCTTTTTTCTGACAAACAATCAAGGGACTAGCAGGTGGTTCACTCTCTGATACTTCATTTAATTGCTCTACAGGGATATAACCTGGATAGCCTTGCGGGTGTTTCCGGCTTGCCTGCTGCGGGATGACAACTTTCATCCAGCCATCTGTCTCCTCCAGCCCAATGACTCGTTCGCCAAGCAGTACTTGGGTTTGAATAAGGTTTTCTTCACATAAGGCCAATTTCTGTTCATATGTTTGCTCATCAATCCATTCTTTGATCTGGACGGAACTTTGAAGAACGTGTCGATCCATTTCTCTCGGTGACTGCGGTGCTGTCCATATATTTGCGACTGGAACCTTTGATTCATATAACATCACAAGACCCCTTTCACTTCTTGAATGCCTAACCCATGATGCGGCGGAAAGAGAATATCTTTTCCTTGATAGATAATTCCTCCGTCTATTAAGTCCTCTTTGAGCATAAGCGGCGCATCAAAATCGTAACGGGTAATATTCGGTTGGCTTGCAGCAAGATGAGCGGCTGCGGTAATCCCTAGTTTTGATTCGATCATACTGCCAACCATGCACTTGACGCCGTATGCTTCTGCTAAACTATTGATTTTCAGCGCTTTTTTGATACCACCTGTTTTCATTAATTTTAAGTTGATGAGATCACAGCTTCTCGTTTCTAACACCTTGATGGCATCATGGATGCTAAAAATACTTTCATCTGCCATAATTAATGTGTCTGTTGCTTCCGTCACCCGGCGCAGACCCTCGATGTCTTCTTTAGGCACTGGCTGCTCGACTAGTTCAATATCGAGTGCCTCCATTTTTCGAATGGCGACAATCGCTTCCTTCCATGTCCAGCCTTGGTTGGCGTCAAGCCTGATTTGAATATCAGGCCCGACTTTTTCTCGAATCCGTTTGATCCGCTGAATATCCGTATCTATATCATCTTTTCCCACTTTGATCTTTAAGGTACGAAAGCCTTCAGCTGCATATTGCTTCGCATCCTCTGCCATTTCTAGCGGACGGTTGACACTAACCGTATAATCCGTTTCCAGCTGATCACGATAACCACCAAGATATTGATAAAGTGGCAGGCCAGCCTGCTTCGCTAAACCATCGTAAATCGCCATATCTATTGCAGCCTTTGCACTCGTGTTTCCTGCAAGTACACGGTCGATCGCTGAAAAGATTTGTTCATATTGTGACAATGAGGCCCCAATCAAGATCGGCCTCATCACAGCGCAAATAGCATAGTCGATACTTTCCAGTGTTTCACCTGTTATGACCGATGTCGGCACTGCCTCTCCATAGCTGACATCACCTTGATCATAGGTGATGATCACAATAAGAGATGCGGCGTCATACACCGTTCTTAATGCTGTTTTGAAAGGCTTCTTTAGCGGTACACTCGTTCTGCATGTGCGAACATCTACGATTTTCATTTGATCGCCTCTTTCGCTGCAACACCTGGGGAAATATGCAGTTTTTTCCCTGTAGCATCTAATGTAGCCTGCACGCCGATTGGAATGGCGAAGTTTGGAGAGGAATGACCGATCCGAAAGCCGCCAAGTGCAGGTTTCTGTTGCGGGACAATATACGTCTCCCATAACTGATCCAGCGTTAACGACTGCTCTTTCTTTTTCGGCTCACATTGATGAAAATCACCAATGATAAATCCCACCGCATCATGTAATTTTCCTGCAGAGGCTAGGTGCTGCATCATTCGATCGATTTTATATGGTTCTTCGTCTATATCTTCTATCAATAAAAGCTTCCCCTTTGTATCAATTTCAAAAGGTGTACCAAGTGTCGTGACAATAAGGGCAAGATTTCCTCCGGTGATTTCGCCTGAAGCCGTGCCATGATAAAAAGTGTGAAGAGGTGACAGGTGGTTCGTATACGAAAAGGCTTTTGGAGTGAATAGCTGTAAAAAGGTATCCTTTGTATACGGATGAACCTCTTCAAGTCCCACATCAGAGGAGAGCATTGGACCATGAAAGGTCACAAGACCCGTCTGCTGCTGAATGGCTGTATGTAAAAACGTAATATCACTGTATCCCCAAAAGATTTTTGGGTTCCGGCGAATCAAGTCATAATCAATGGCTTCTGCAATTCTTCCTGTTCCGTATCCTCCGCAAGCACAAATCACTGCCTTCACGTCTGGATCTTGAAACATGTGATGAATATCTTCCACTCGTTCATGATCATGAGCTGCTAAATAACCATACCGGGAGTTGATATACTTCCCCTTTTTCACCTTTAGCCCTAAGCTTTCTAAAAAAGAAATACCTCTTGCTAATTTCAGCTCATCAGGCGGGCTTGCTGGTGCAATGATTCCCACTGTATCTCCTGTTTGAAGTGCCACTGGCAGCTGGTTCATGCCAATCCCCTCTTTCTCTTCGTTTCTTTCAATCTATGGGCATCTTCTTCATAACATGAACAAATAAAGGAACAGACGCTTTTTTCAAAGCGTCCCGTTCTCTCATTTTTTCATTTACTCTCCATCTACCTGTGCCCATTTCAAATCAATGTAACCAACAGGATGGCGGACAATGCCCTTTACGCCTTCTTTTTGTAAATAGACTTGGTTATAAAAATGAATGGGAATGATCGGTGCTTCTTCCATCAGAAGTGCCTCGGCATCATGCAGCATACGATTTCTCTTTTGTTCATCTGCTTCTTGACTCGCCTTTTTGATCAGCTGATCATACGTATCATTTGACCAACCTGTCCGGTTCATCGCATTTCCTGTTTGGAAGCTCTCTAAGAAATTGATAGGGTCTGCATAGTCAGCTAGAAATGAACTTTGCGAGAATTGGAATTTGAGTGCCTTTTGATCTTCTGTAAACACATTTGCTTCCATGTTTGCAAGCTTCACATCTACCCCTAGCGCTTCTTTTAATTGCTGCTGAATGGCTTCTGCTTTCTTCTTATTTTCAGGCTTTGTACTGTATGTTAATGTGACAGGCGGCAGCTTTGAATAGTTCTCTTCTTTCAACCCTTTTTCTAATAGTTTTACAGCTTCACTCGTATCATGTTTGACAAGGTCGCCGCCAGCTTCTCTGAAATCTTCACCCTTTGAATCTAAAATTCCTGGTGAAACGAAGGCACGTGCTGGCTTCTCTTCATTTTTCGTCACATACTCTACAATATCCTGAGGATTGATCGCCATTTGAAAGGCTTTGCGAATGTTCTTATTTTGAAAAGGCTCCATGTTGACATTTAGACGATAAAAAAACAGCCCTGCTTGATCCTCAATTTGCACATCTTTGCTTTTTAACAGGTCTTCACTTTGTTCTGCGGGAACGAAGGCCGTATCTAAATCTCCTGATTGATACATTTGGTAATCTGTGTTTCGATCACTGATCATGAGCCATTTCACTTGATCTAGCTTGACCGTTTGTTCGTCCCAATATGTGTCATTTTTTTCCATTGTAAAGCTTTCATCATGCTTCCACTCTGTCAGCTTAAACGGTCCATTGCCGACAAAGGTTTTCGCATCCTTGGCCCAGTTTGGGTCCTTTTCCGCTACCTTCTCATTCACTGGGAAAAAGGCAGGGTTTGCCGTCATATTTAAGAAAGATTTCTGCGGGTATGCTAGCTTGACCTCTAGCGTTTGATCATTAACAGCCTTGACTTTTACATCTTCTTTCTTCCCTTTTCCGCTGTTAAACGCTTCGCCCCCTTCAATCATATAAGCTAAGAATGCCGCAGAAGAGCCCGTCTTTGGATCTAGCAGCCGCTTCCACGCATATTCAAAGTCACTTGCTTTGACTGGATCACCATTTGACCACTTTATCCCGTCCCTTAAATGGAACGTGTACGTTTTTCCGTCCTTTGAGATGTCCCATTTTTCTGCCATGGCAGCAGATGGCTCGTGCTTCTCATTCAGTCTCGTTAATCCTTCCATTAAGTTATTGAGCCCTTGCCAGGACACATTATTAAAACCAATGGGCGGATCAAATGATGTCGGTTCGTTTTCGTTATTTAATGTTAAAACTTTCTCTTCACCCTTGCTTGAAGATCCTTTGCCTGCTTGCTCATTGGCTGTACATCCTGCAAGCAGCATCACTGTGATAAAGCACATACTGAGAATCCAACCTGTTTTTCTCATGAAAAACTCCCCCTTTGTGTTGAAGATAAAACCGTTTGCTTCGCTCGTTCATCTTGAAGCCAGCAATGTACTGCATGTGTAGGTGAACGCTGCGTTTCATGCGGCATAATATGATCACACACTTTCATCGCAGACGGACATCGATCGGTGTATGGACAACCTTTTGGCGGAGCAAATAAATCTGGCGGGCTTCCTTCAATAGGAATGAGTTCATCCTTCATATCCAGCCTTGGAACGGATTGCAGCAGCCCTTTTGTATAGGGATGCTGTGGACTGTAAAAGATATCTCGCCTTGTCCCAACTTCAACGATTTTCCCCCCGTACATGACAGCCACTCGATCAGCGACTTGTGCTACGACCCCTAGGTCATGTGTGATTAAAATAATCGTCACGCCTGTTTTTTTCTGAATCTCTTTAAATAGTTCTAAAATCTGCGCCTGTATGGTGACATCAAGTGCAGTTGTCGGTTCATCTGCAATCAGCACCTTCGGCTCACAAATAAGAGCCATTGCAATCATGAGCCGCTGCCTCATGCCACCGCTGAATTGATGCGGATATTGCTTCAGCCTCTCTTTCGGCTGCGGAATCCCCACCAAATCAAGCATACGAAGCGCCTCTTCTTTCACTTCTTTTTTTGTCAGCTTCCGATGCACTTTTGCAGCCTCCATCAGCTGATCTCCAATTGTCAGCGTCGGGTTGAGTGCCGTCATAGGATCTTGAAAAATCATGGAGATATCGACACCACGTATGCTTCGCATGTCTTTTTCAGATAATGACAGCAAGTTGCGATCACGAAACCAAATTTCCCCTTGATCGACTTGTGCGCTGTATGCAGGGAGAAGCCGCATGATACTTTGAGACGTCACACTTTTTCCGCAGCCTGATTCTCCTACTATGGCGAGGGTTTCTTTTTCATACACATCCACATTCACCCCGCGTACCGCTTGAACAGAACCGCCATATGTCCGAAAGCTAACATGCAGATCGATAATCCGAAGCATTTTTTTCATCACGCCATCACCTCTTCATCTTCGGATCAAGCGCATCTTGCAAGCCATCACCTAAATTATTAAAGCAAAACATCGTCAGCGAAATAAAAAATGCCGGAAAGAATAAACGCCACCAGTGACCATTATCTGATAGCACTGTCGGCAAGGCATCATTGGCCATCACACCCCAGCTTGCAAACGGCGCTTGAATCCCTAAACCAAGAAAACTTAAGAACGCTTCAGCAAATATCGCTGTTGGTACAGTTAGCGTCATCTGCACAATAATCGGTCCCATCGTATTCGGCAGTAAATTTCTGCGGATGATGCGCAGACTTTTTGCGCCAAAGGTTTTCGAGGCAAGGACATATTCTTGGCTTTTCAGCTGAAGGACTTGACCTCTCACGATTCTTGCCATCCCAATCCATCCTGTGACAGTGAGCGCCACAATAATAGTGACAAGCCCAGGCCCCATCAGAACCATCAATAAAATGACGACGAGTAAATACGGCAGACCGTAAAGCACCTCGACAATCCGCATCATGACATGGTCATACTTCCCGCCTTTATAGCCTGCAATACCGCCATAGATGACACCGATTGCAAAATCAATGAGAGCGGCCATCACGCCCACAAATAATGAAATGCGTGCGCCGTACCAAGTACGTGTAAACACATCACGTCCAAGTTCATCTGTTCCAAACCAGTGAGCAGCTGAAGGTGGCAAGTTTTGCATGGAAAGCCGCTGTTCTGTCACACTATTCGGTGCCAGGAGTGGGCCTAATACAGCCATGACGAAAAGGAAAATCAGCACCGATAAACTAAACATAGCGAGTTTATTTTGTTTTAACCGTCGCCAAGTATCTGCCCAATACGAAAGCGAGGGTCTTTTAATGGCATGGACTTCAGATGTCTTTTGTTCTTTAGGAGCAAACCATTCATCTGGCACTTCATGCGCTTGATTCGTTTGATCATGCTGGAGATGTATACTCATGCCTTTCCTCCTTTCTGATGCAGCTGGATCCTTGGATCAAGCAGACGATATGTCACATCTACAATGAAAAGAAGGGTAATTAAGATGATGCTGTAAAAAACAGTGGTTCCCATGATGACAGGATAGTCACGGTTGTTAATACTCTCGACAAAATATTTTCCCATTCCTGGGATCGCAAATATTTTTTCAATCACAAAACTGCCTGTTAAAATACTTGCGACAAGTGTGCCGAGGATCGTGACAACAGGTAAAAGCGCATTCCGCAGGGCATGTTTAAACACAATTTTATAAGGGGAAAGTCCTTTCGCTTTTGCAGTTCGAATATAGTCCTGCGACAGCACTTCTATCATGCTCGATCTCGTTAACCGGGCAATGATAGCCATTGGACCTACCGCCAGTGCAATGGTAGGAAGCACCATATGCATTGGACTTGTCCACATCGCTGTAGGAAAGAGCTTTACATTCACAGCAAGCTGTTGAATTAATAAGGTAGCAAAGATAAAGTTTGGTATGGATATACCGAAAACAGCAATCGTCATGGCGATATAATCAATCAAGCCATTATGCCGGAGGGCAGCCATGATTCCGAGCAAGATGCCGGAGATGACAGCAATCAAAATAGAGATAAGACCAAGTTCTAATGAGACTGGAAAACCTCTCGCCAATAAATCATTGACACTTTCAGAAGGCTTTTTAATGGAAGGACCAAAATCAAAAGTAACGATGGATTTTAAATAGATCATATATTGAACATAGAGTGGTTCGTCTAAGTGATAGTAGCTTTCGAGGTTTCGCTGGACAGTTTCGTTTGTATTTCGTTCTTCATTGAAGGGCGATCCTGGGATGACCTTCATTAAAATAAACGTTAACGTCGTAATCGTTAAAATCGTGGCAATCATCGCAATCAAACGCTTGAGCAAAAAGCTGGCCATCTGCTGTCTCCCCCTCGCTTAACAAAATGTTGTACGTGCGGCAAGCTCTGTCATGACAAGCATCGCTTGGTAGGCTTCTAATATATTCTCTGCTTGGTACGTCACCGTTGTTGTCCCTTCGATGATGGCCGTACCCGGCATTAAATTCGCCCATTCGGCTTGTCCATAATTGGCAAACTCGATTTTCAGCACTGGCTGCTCAGGAGGCGTGAGCGGCTTCATTTGATGAATTTGTTTCATGGCAGCTTCCACTTGCTGCGAGATGAGGGTGCTTACTTTCGCTGGTGTTAAGCATTTCACAGCAGATCTTGAAATGGTTTCTTTCACCGCCACTGTTTTCACGCCAGGCATTAACTTTTCGGCTTCAAGTGCCGCTTGATCGTCTCCGCATACAAGAATGACTGGAACACCATAATAGCCTGCGACATACGCATTAAAGCCCATTTCACCAACTGGATGATCATTTATGTAAAAATGTCTGACACCAAAAATCATACTGTGAGACATCACACCTTTCATTGATGCCCTCGCATGGTAGCCTAAAAAAACAGCGGCATCATACGTTTGATCTAATCCTTGGACCATTGAATAAGGCTTTACATCGCCTGATATGAGAGATGCTTCCTCATGCAAATCTTCAATCAACAGATTATTCATTTTAGAATGGCTATCATTCACTAAAATATCGGTCGCCCCATGTGTAAGAAGAGCTTCTACACAGGCGTTCACTTCACCTGTCATGATTTTTCTCCCGCGCTCATAATTGTGCTGGCGGCTATCAACAAATGTATGATCAGCTAGACCAGTAATTCCCTCCATATCGACTGATACATAGAGCTTCATCCCCATCCCCCTTTAATTAAACTTAAAATTTGTGTATATTTTTCTAAATTTTCTAAAAAATTATATGAGAACTTGATTGATTTTTCAATACAATGTCTGAAAATAAGGAAATTAGACTCAGGTAATACAGGTCAAAAGCATTGATGATAAAGGATTTATTTGACAGAAAAAACACCACTAGCTATGTCTTTAGTGGTGTTTGTCTGCTTCATCGATTTGCGATTTTAGCTGCGCATATTTTTTCATCGTTTGTGTAAACAAGTCATCGAACATTTGCGGTGCCTGCTGCTGGATGACTGCAGCGCCTTCTCCTGTAATCCCGCCTTTTGTTGCGACCCTATTCACCGTTTCAGCAAATGTCAGTCCGTGTTCAACAAGAACTTGTCCTGTACCGAGCAGCGCATATGTTAAAAATTCATAGGCTTCTTCTAAAGAAAGCTCACTATTCCGAACAGCGGCTCTCGCCATTTCTTCAAAGATTGCTGCAATAAAGCCCGGAGAAGAGCTTGTCAAATTACTCGCCGCATCAAACCGGTCCTCTTCTACTTCCCTGACGATACTAAAAGCTGAAAGCAGGCGGTGGAGTCGTTCTTGTGCCTCCTGTCCAGTGGTTTCACCATGCGCCACAAGGGATACACCCGTCCCTACGGCTGATGTCAAAGTGGGAATGTATCTAGAAACCGGCTGATTCGTATGTTGCATTAATTTGTCTAACGTGACAGCCGCTGCCACTGATACGATATGAAGAGATGTCTTTGCGGGGCTCAGCTGATCTAATACGTCAAGTACAGCAAGCGGTGGTACACAAACAAACACGACATCACATGATGCAGAGATGTCATCTAAAGAGCAAATGTTGACATGCTGGTTCTTCTCTTTCAGCTGTTGCAGCCGCTCCGTTTCACTTCTTGTATGGATCATAAACTGACTGGCATGAAGTACACCTTTGTCCAGCCATTTTTGTACCATCATATCTGCCATGCTTCCATATCCAATGATTCCAATAGTCTCCACAGTTTAATCTCCTCTATTTTGCTTAGATTCACTACTTATTTTAACAATTTCCCACAATGTTTTCATTTTTATCCCACACTTTTTTCTTACGATAAAGTCAGTATCCACCACATACGGTCATTCACCTTAAACACATACATGTAAAAATCGATGAAAGAGAGTGATCTTGATGACACATCACAAAGATGAAAAACACACTTCTTATGAATTACAAACCATTGAACAACCGAAACAAAAGCAGAAGAAGCCAAGTGGCTGGCTGAAGCCATTTGTCAGCGGGATTGTAGGAGGTACGTTAGCGTTAGGTGTTTACGTTCTAACTCCATATGCTCAGCATTCAGAAAATAGTTCAACTGATTCGTCAACGAAAACAGCCGCTGTATCGACAAATGATACAAGTACAAATTCGTCAAAAACAACAGCGTCACAAACATCGAATTCGACCAGCAGTATTTCAAATATGGTCGAAAACGTATCACCAGCCATCGTCGGCATTACAAACTATCAAACACAAAGTCAAACAACCACAGATTTTGGCGATATGAACACACCTTTTGATGGATCACAGCAAAATCAAAACAGCAGCAGTCAAGAACAAGAAAGCGGTACCGGATCAGGGGTTATTTTCAAAAAATCCGGCAGTAAAGCCTATGTATTAACAAACAACCATGTGATTGAAGGAGCAAATAAATTAACAGTCTCCTTGCATAATGGCAAGACGGTAGCAGGAAAAGTGGTTGGTTCTGACCCGCTGACTGATCTTGCTGTCGTGGAAATTAGCAGCAGCGGCGTTACAAAAGTCGCTGAACTTGGAGACTCCTCATCCCTTCGTGCAGGAGAAACCGTCATCGCAATCGGAAACCCGCTTGGTGAAGATTTATCAAGAACAGTGACACAAGGAATTGTCAGCGGTGTCGATCGAACAGTTTCTATGGATACATCAGCTGGCGAAAGCAGTATTAATGTCATTCAAACAGATGCCGCCATTAACCCCGGTAACAGCGGCGGACCGCTTTTAACAACAGACGGAAAGGTTGTGGGGATCACCAGTATGAAAATTTCTGAAACAGGTGTGGAAGGTATCGGGTTTGCGCTCCCAATCAATGATGTCAAACCAATTGCAGAGCAGCTTCTCACAAAAGGAAAAATCGAACGACCTTATATCGGTATCAGCATGCTTGATCTCGAACAAGTACCAGATGCTTATCAGAAGGAAACGCTTGGACTGACAAGCAGTCAGCTGGATAAAGGCGTGTACGTAAAAGAAATCGCTGCTGGCTCACCTGCTGCAAAAGCTGGATTAAAGGCAGAGGATGTTATCACCGCCATCAATGGCAAAAAAGTGACAACCGGCAGTGAATTACGCCACGAGCTTTACACGAATGCAAAAGTAGGAGATACCATCAGCATCACACTCGTTCGTAATGGAAAAGAAGAAACAAAACAAGTGACATTAACGCAATCTGAATCAAAGCAAGTCAGTTCTTAACGAAAAAAGCAGCTCATAAAAATTGAGCTGCTTTTTTCATGTTCACTTGATTGGGACCAATCTTTGTTCAATTTCTGCTCGTTTGTGCTCTAAAAATGGCGGAAGTGCTAATTGATCACCAAGTTCATCCACGCTTTCATCCACTGTAAATCCCGGACCGTCTGTTGAGATTTCAAACAAAATGCCGTTTGGCTCTCTAAAATATAGGGCTTTAAAATAAAAACGTTCTACAACACCAGAGTTGGTGAAACCGGCTTTGGCTATTTTATCATGCCATTTTTCAAGCTCTTCTGCGTCCGCTACACGAAAAGCTACGTGATGAACACTCCCTCTGCCAGATCGCTCAGCAGGTCCTTCTGCTTTTTCAATGACATGAATCTCTGTTCCAGCTCCGCCTTGTCCTGATTCAAAAATCGTCACGATTTCCCCATCATTTGATTGTTCACGTGCTTTTTCTGTGAAACCAAGGATGCTCGTTAACACACTGATCGTTTTATCTGCTTCTGCGACTGTTAATTCTACTGGTCCCAAACCTCTGATCGCAAAATCAGCAGGAATCTCATCATGCACTGGTGGCTTCGCTCCATCTTGCACGTTTGGTTCTACAGTCAAAAACAGCTGCTGTCCTTCTGGATCTGTAAATTTCAAAGCAGGTCTGCCGCCTCTTAAAGAAGCTGTTTCTTTCTTTACACCTTTTTCTTCAAAGCGCTTTTCCCAAAAGGTGAGTGCCTCTTCTGAAGTGACAATCAACCCTGTGCGTGAGATCGCATTTGTTCCGTCCAGCCGGCGGGCGAGCATCGGTATTTCAAAAAACGTCAGCTCTGTACCAGGTGAGGCGACCTCATCTCCATAAAATAGATGATACATCGATGGATCATCTTGATTGACTGTTTTTTTCACCAGTTTTAAGCCAAGGATTTGGCGGTAGAAATCAACGTTTTTCTGAGCATTTGCTGTTAGTGCTGATACGTGGTGAATCCCATTTATTTTCATTGTGTTCACTCCTATTATAAAATATCTCGAATTCAAGATAATATCCTTATGAATAAAATAGGTCATTTTAGAAGAAAAGTCAACCATTCGGCTGCATCTTTATTGGATGTTCGGTTTTCGCCCATTAAATTAACATTACATCAAAAATATTCTTATATTGTTCGCTTTTAAGATAACATTCATCCTAATATCTCCAATAAACGAACACTTTTAAATACAAATACGAAAATCAGAAAATTTTTTTAATTCTTGTTTTCCTAAAATCGTATTACAATGAACAAAATACATGTCACAGTAACGTACGAAAGTGATGCAGGAGGTCGTGTGTAATGAACAAAGAACAACCAGCGTTAAAACAAGACATCGGCTTATTTTTTGCCCTATCTCTTGTCATCGGAACAATTATTGGATCTGGCGTTTTTATGAAGCCTGGCAACGTCCTTTCTTATTCAGGAAGCTCAGGCATCGCCTTATTCGCATGGCTGTTAGGCGGGATCTTAACCCTTGCAGGCGGACTCACAGTCGCTGAAATTGGTACGCAAATCCCACGTACTGGCGGTTTATATGCCTATCTTGAAGAAATATACGGTGAATTTTGGGGCTACTTATGTGGCTGGGTGCAAATTATTATTTACGGACCAGCGATTATTGGTGCTCTTGGTCTTTATTTTGGTTCATTATTAGCTAATTTATTTTCTCTTTCTTCTTTATGGGCTACAACCATTGGCATTATCACCGTTCTTTTTTTATGTGTGATCAACATCATGGGAACGAAATACGGTGGTTTTGTCCAAGGACTGACCACGATCGGAAAGCTTGTTCCAATTGCAGCAATTATTGTGTTTGGCTTATGGAAAGGAAATGAACATATTTTCACAGCCGTCAATGAGAGTATCGCACAAATGAACTTCGGTGCAGCAATTTTGGCAACATTATTCGCCTATGATGGCTGGATTTTGCTTGCAGCGCTTGGCGGTGAAATGAAAAATCCAGAGAAACTGCTTCCTCGCGCGATGGCAGGCGGTATTTTAATTGTCACAGCATGTTATCTCTTTATTAACATCGCCCTTTTGCATGTGTTACCAGCTGATCAAATCGTTCAACTAGGTGAAAATGCAACAAGCACAGCTGCTACAATGCTCTTTGGTCCAATTGGCGGTAAAATTATTAGTATCGGAATCATCATTAGTATCTTTGGCTGTTTGAATGGAAAGGTTCTTTCGTTCCCGCGTGTCATTTTTGCGATGGCAGAACGAAAACAAATTCCGTTTGCCAAAGCCATTTCACGCATTCATCCTACTTTTCAAACACCTTGGATCGCTGTATTTGTACAGATTTTGATTGCCATTGTGTTTATGATCGTCAGTAATCCCGAGAAGCTGTCAGAGGTTTCGATTTTCATGATTTACATCTTTTATGTGATGGCCTTTTTCGCTGTCTTTAAGCTAAGAAAACAAAACAAGGGAATGAAGCGCGCTTATAGCGTACCACTTTACCCGCTCACACCGATCATTGCGATTACCGGCTCTTTCTTTGTCTTAATCAGCACCATGATCACCGATTGGCAAAGCTGCCTGATCTCCATGCTGATCGGCATTGCTGGACTGCCGATTTATTACTACATGAAAAAAACACAAAATAAAGCAGAGCGCTAAGACAGCCTCTGCTTTATTTTTTATATTGCTTAATGACCTTATAAGATTCGTTTAAATATCTCATCAGCCGGTATGGCTTACTTAAAACCCGGATGGGGAGTCTTGAAATAAATCCATTCAGATTCGCCTTATACTCCTGCGTCATCCGCTTCGGCTTTGTGGCAATTTTTTCATACACTTCTTTGTAAAATTCCTTCATGATGTCGACTTGCACACTGATCTTCTGATGACACTCTGTACACTCAACGCTTTTCATCTGATCATTCACATAAACGATGCTGTGGAGGGTCTCTTCTTGGCACCGAGTACAGTGTAGGTTTGCTTCCATTTCGGTTTGCTTCAAGATACACAGCTCCTTTCTCGTTTGATGTTGCTCTTTTTATACAATACGATGGCTGTCAGCTGTTTATTGGACAGATGCTTCCTTTAAAATAGCTGCCGCAGTCAATTCATCGGTGACGAGCACCTGAATAAAGCCGCCGTTTAAAGCCCCTAAAATACTTTCAGCCTTATGGGTTCCTTCCACAACTGCGATGACTTTTTTCACGCTCTTTAATTGTTCTAACGATAATCCAATCACCTTTTGGTTCAGCTCATCTTGGACTGGTTTCCCTTCCCCGTCAAAGAAACGAAAACCAATATCACCAACAGCTCCTGATTGTCTTAAACCAGACAAATCCTCTTCTTTTAAATAACCGACTGTTTTCAATGTAGAGCCTTTATGCGGATTCCCAATACCGATCAGGGCAATATCAACATTTCTGCCTTCTTCAAGCACAGCTTCTATGTCCTGCATCGCCATCAGCCGCTCTTTTAATTCTTCTGTTTCTAAAATCGCAGGTGCATATAAATAGGAGCACGTACCATTCATCTTCTTTGCCAGCTCATATGCCAGCTGATTCGCGTGAATGTCGACCGCCTGCCTGCCCATTCCGCCCTCTAAAGGAATGACTTTGACATCGTTTCTTCGCTCAAATGGATATTCCTTCACTAGCTCGGCAAGTGTGGTTCCCCATGAAATACCGATTTTCTCAGCGCCTTTCATGTTTTTAGAAAGATAATAGGCGCCCGCTTGACCGACTGCCCGTTTGACCATCTCAGACATTGTCCCGACACTTGGGACAACGACAGCATCCGTTAATTGAAAGGTCGTTTCCAGCTGCTTTTCAAGTTCCACTGTATGAATACTTTCGTCTTTAATGTACACTTCAACGATTCCCACATCTTTTGCTTTTTGTAAGAGCTTTGAAATGACTGGTCTTGAGACATTGAGCTTTTTTGCAATCTCCTGCTGCGTCCACCCGTCTGTATAATAAAGATGAGCAACCTTGACGAGCTGTCGTCTTTCTTCCCAATTCAGCATGTGACATCATCCTTTTAATATACTATGATTACCAGTATACCAAACATTCGTTTCTAATTGGAACAATTGTTATGAAAATAAAAAAAGAGCGATTAACGCTCCGCTCTTTTTCCCTCGCTATATTTAGGCTGATACGTTCTCCCGCCATCTAATAAGAGTATCTGTCCGTGCAAATAGCTTCCCTCGTCACTTGCGAGAAATAAAGTGACTCCAGCAATATCTTCTGGTTTTCCTAATCTCCCGATAGGAATAAGGGATCGAAGCTGACTTTTCTCAAGCTCAGTCGGATAGAGCGTATCAAGCATCTGAGATTCAATGACGCGCGGTGCAATGACATTGATGCGGACATGATGGGAACCCAATTCCTTTACAAGCGAACGCATGAGACCAAATGCCCCGGCTTTTGACGCGTAATACTGGATGCCGCCGCCAGAGCCTGTTATCGCAGATCCTGATCCAATAATGACAACGCTGCCTTCTTTCCGCTCACATAGATAGGGTGCTAATGCTTTAATGCAGTAGAAAAGACCATATAGATTCACAGCCAGTGTCTTTTTCCAAAGTGAAAAATCAACCTCTAAAAAAGGAAGGGATTTCGTCATTCCTGCTGAATAGACAAGATGCCCAATGCCACCCAACTCCCTTTCAGCTGCTGACGCCATTTGCTGAACACTTTCCCACGATGAAACGTCAGCTTGGAACGTCAGCAGCTGAGGATGCTGTTGTTTTAAAAGCGAAAGTCCCTGTTCATCTATATCTGACACAGCTACACGATGCCCTTCTTTTAAAAAACGCTGAGCAATTTCTTTGCCGATCCCTTGGGCGCCACCTACGATGAGAACTGGTTTTTGTTGATTAGCCAGCGCTCTCACCCCCATCGAGCATAATCGCTGCTCCATCTGTAAATGCACCGTACGATGTACTTAAGAAAACCGTCATATGAGCCACCGTCTCCTTGATTTGCTCTTTGTCAGGAAGCAAATGGAGAGGCGGTGGAAGTAGTGCCAATACCCGGATGCCTTTGTCTTTAAATTCGCGCGCTAATCCTTTTGTCATGGCATTCAACATACTATTTGATGTAGCATGTGAGATCCCGCCATCACCTGTTATACTGCCTGATGAGGAAATATTAATGATGCAGCCCTGCTTCTGATCCACCATATGCCACACAGCGGCTTGACTGGAAAGAAAGACTGTATTTACGGATCTTTCCACTTCATCGACCCATATCTCAGGACTTACGTCATCAATCTCCTCATCTGCTTTTTGCTCGGCTTGATTGACTAAAATATCAAGCTTGCCGCATGTATCGATGACTTGTCTTAGCATAAGCGTAGCATCACGCGGTGTCTCAAGCGGATTGATGACAACAGTCGATTGGCCGCCTAATTTTTCAATGTCTTCGCTTATCGACTTTGCTTTTGATTCATCACGAAAAGCGTGTATGAAAACATGTGCACCTGCCTGGGCCAAAGCTAGGCAGATGGCTTCTCCAAATCCATCTGTGCTATCTGTCACAAGTGCCACTTTCTGATGAAGCTGGACGTGCACACGGATCTCCTCCCTATCCCTTGTTTGGCATTTACTTTCTCAGCTTACTTACAATATCAAGAGCTGCTTCATAAAAGCCTTCTGAGATGGTTGGATGCGGATGAATCATTTTGGCCATCTCTTCAGCTGTTCCTTCTAAATACATAAATGAAGAAGCCTCTGATATCATCTCCGTTACGTGCGGACCAACCATTGTAGCGCCAATGACTTCACCATATACGGTATCGTACACGAGTTTAATAAAACCGGTTTGAACACCTGCTGCCAACGCTTTTCCGCTTGCAGCTAAATCAAATCGCTCTGCCCGTACGTTCAGCCCTTTGGCTTTTGCCTCTTTCTCAGTCAGTCCCACACTCGCTACTTCTGGCAATGTATAAATACATCTAGGAACGATGTCGTGATTCATTCTTTCAGGCTCGCCGCATATATTGCTGATCGCAACGGCTGCCTCTGCCATCGCCGCATGAGCGAGCTGATAGCCGCCGGCTACATCTCCAATTGCATATACACCTTCAACACTTGTCTTCATCTCGTCGTTTACTTTAATAAAAGGACCATCTAGCTGAAGATCCAGCTGACTGACAGCAGAGACATTTGGTCTTCTTCCGACGCAAACTAGCAGTCTTTCAGCCGTAAAGATGTGCGTCTCTCCTTTATCGTCTGTCGCATGAATCGCTTTGACTCCTTCACTTTCTGTTACCTCTGTCACCGTCGTTTTCTTTACGATATGGATGCCTTTTTTCTTCAATTCTTTTTCTAGTAATTTCGACGCTTCTTCATCTTCCTGCGGAATAATCGACGGAGCGGCTTCTATAATGGTGACTTTTGATTGAAGACTCTGGAAAATGCATGCCAGCTCAAGACCAATTACACCCCCGCCAATAATGACGACAGATGCAGGAATATCTGGGATGTCAAAGATCGTATCACTTGTGTCAAATTGAATCTCTTTGAGCCCTGGAATAGGCGGAATAGCAGGTGATGAGCCAGTGGCAATGATCAGCTCTTTTGTTTCAATCGTTTCTGACCCATCTTGTTTTTCAATGTCAATGCGATTTTTTGTCACAGCTGTGCCTCTGCCGTTATATACATCAATCTTTCCTTGCTTTAATAAAAAGGCGATTCCGCCCCTGAGTTTTTCGATGACATCATCTTTACGTTTTCTCATTTTATCGAAGGAAAGAACCATCTCACCTGTTTCGATTCCCCAGCTTTTTGCTTTCTCAATGGATTCAATGACTTCTGCATGTTTGAGCAGTGTCTTTGAAGGGATACAGCCTCGATTTAAACAAGTCCCCCCTAGAAAATCCTCTTCAATCAATGCAACCTTGTGTCCACGTTCAGCGGCTTGAAGGGCGGCAGTGTATCCGCCAGGCCCTCCGCCAATGACTGTTAGATCATACGTTTTTGTCATCCGATTCATCTCCTACATTAGCAATTCAAATGGTTGTTCAAGCACTTTTTTAAGGTCTGTTAAAAAGGCTGCTGCTGGTGCACCATCTACCACTCGATGATCAAATGATAAACTGACGCCCATCATTGGCCGCACCTGAATTTCTCCATCGATCACTACAGGTTTTTCTTGAATGCGTCCAACACCTAAAATCGCCACTTCCGGCTGATTAATAATTGGGGTAAACGTGTCAATGGCATACATCCCTAAGTTACTAATGGTAAATGTAGACCCCTTCAACTGGTCTGGCAGTAGCTTTTGATCGCGTGCATTTCGACCAATTTCTTTTGCTTCTTTTGTGAGCTGTTTCAGCCCTTTTTGATTTGCATGAGAGATGACCGGAACCATTAAGCCGTCTTTCACAGCAACCGCAAGACCAATGTGCACATCCTCATGGAAATGGAGCTCATTTTGTTCAAACGTCATATTGATTTGCGGATGGCGCGTGAGGACACTGCTGACCGCATGGATGATGATTTCTGTAAACGACAATCTGTAGCCTGTCTCTTTTTCAATCGCTGGGAGCAGCTGTTTGCGCACTTCTTTTGCTTTTGTCATATCAATTTCACTTGTTAATGTGACGTGCGGCGCTGTAAAGGCACTTTGTGACATGCGATCTGCGATCACTTTTCTCATCCCGGCTAGTTTTTGTGTTCTCACTGGAGCAGCCTCTGCCTTTTGTGCGCCTGCTGCTGTCACATCACTCTTCATGATTTTGCCGTGAGCGCCAGAACCAGCAACATTCGTTAAGTCGATCCCTTCACGAGCAGCCATTTTTCCTGCAAGTGGTGATACTCGCTGGCCTTCCTCGTTCGTCTGAAGGGCCGCTTCGACATCCCGTTTTTGAATTCTGCCTTTTGGTCCTGTACCAGATACTTCGTGAATGGCTACTTGGTGATCTTTTGCCGTTTTTCTCGCTGCAGGAGTTGCGCGTACTTTCTCACCCACCGCTGGTTCAGCTTCAGTCGAAACAGATGGTTCAGATGGTGATGACGTTCCGCTGTCTTCAGAAGATGCTTCATCTGACTGCGCTGGCGGCTCGCTCGGTACCTGCTCATTAGCCTCTCCGATATATCCAATGACAGCATTAACTGGAATCTGATCATCTGCTTCGTAATATTTCTTTAGAAAAACGCCATCATCATAGGCTTCAACCTCGATATTGATTTTGTCTGTCATAATCTCAAATAGAGGCTCACCGATTTCAACCGAATCTCCTTCTTCTTTAAACCATTGAAGCAAGGTACCGATCTCCATCGTACTGCTTAGCTTCGGCATAAATATCTCTTTTGGCATGATCTTCTCCCCTTTACTTAAGAGCGCACGAGCTCTTTTGCTGCTTCAATAATATCTGGCACTTGTGGAATGACTGCTTTTTCCAGCGTTGGGTTGTACGGTATTGGGACGGCAAGACCGCCAAGTCGTTTAATAGGTGCATCTAAATAGTCGAAGGCTTCACTTTCCGCTATCATACTGGCAATCTCTCCGCCGTAGCCGCCTCGTTTCACTGCCTCATGCACAACGATACATTTGCCTGTTTTTTTCACAGATTCAATAATGGTTTCTTCATCTAATGGGACGAGCGTTCTCGGATCAATGATCTCGACATCGATTCCTTCCGCTTCTAGTTCCTTCGCTGCTTCGAGCGCTTTGTGCACCATAATGGCTGTTGCGACAATTGTGACGTCCTTTCCGCTTCTCTTCACATCCGCTTTCCCTAAAGGAATCGAATACTGCTCTTCTGGTACTTCACCAATTGTTTTATATAAAAGCTTGTGTTCATAGAAAATGACAGGGTTGTCATCATCCATTGCTGCTTTTAAAAGTCCTTTTGCATCATAAGCTGTTGAAGGCTGAACCACCTTTAGTCCAGGAATATGAGCCATCCACGCTTCTAAGCTTTGGGAGTGCTGCGCTGCGGCACCTGTCCCAGAACCTGCTGGTGTTCTGACAACAAGCGGCACTTTCCCTTTTCCGCCAAACATGTAACGTGTTTTCGCTGCTTGGTTTACAAGCTGATCCATTGCAATTGTAATAAAGTCAGAGAATTGTAGTTCTAAAATCGGACGCATCCCTGTCAAAGCCGCTCCGACTGCGCCTCCTGCGATGGCAGCCTCTGAAATCGGCGTATTGCGGACGCGTTCTGGACCGAATTCCTCGATCATCCCGCGCGTGACACCAAATGCGCCACCGTATACGCCGATATCTTCACCTAAAATGAAGACATCTTGATTTTTTCTCATTTCCTGACTCATTGCTTCTCGAACGGCTTCTAAATATGAAATCTCTCTCACTGTTGTGTTTGTCACGTGATTCCCCTCCTAATTAGGCGTATACATCCTCTAATAGTGTGTCAATTGATGGTTCTTTACTATTTTTCGCAAATTCAACAGATGCCTCGATCTCTTGCTTCGCTTCTTCTTGTAAACGAGCAGCCTGCTCTTCTGTCAGAACATCTAGCTCCATTAAGAGTGACTTAAAGCGTTTAATTCCGTCTTTTTGTCTCCATTCTGTCTCTTCTTCACGTGTACGGTATTTTTTCGCATCACTCTTTGAGTGACCCTTCCAGCGATACGTTTTCATTTCAATGAGTGATGGCCCTTCTCCAGCTCTTGCACGGCTGACCGCTTCATCTACTGTATTCATAATCTCAACCATGTCATTTCCATCAACTGTTTTCCCTGGCATTCCGTAGCTTTCTGCTCTTGTTGAGATGTCTTCAATGTTGATCATTTCTTTCACAGGACCAGACATGCCGTATTGGTTGTTTTCACAAATAAACACAACAGGTAAATCCCAAATGGAAGCAAGATTCAGCGCTTCATGGAAGCTGCCTTCATTTGTGGCGCCGTCTCCGAAGAAACAAAGGACCACAAAGCCTTCCTTTTTCATCTTGGACGTGAGCGCCGCACCTGTTGCAAGCGGAATACCGCCGCCAACAATTCCATTTGCCCCAAGGTTTCCTTTTTCTAAGTCGGCAATATGCATGGAACCGCCTTTTCCTTTGCAGTAACCTGTTTCACGTCCGAACAGTTCAGCCATCATTTTATTGACCTCTGCACCTTTTGCAATACAGTGACCATGTCCGCGGTGTGTACTGACAATCTTATCTTCATCCTTTAACACAGCAATAGATCCAACAGCCGATGCTTCCTGTCCAACACATAAATGGGTCGTTCCATGGATTAATCCTTTAGCAAAGAATTGATCGACCTTTTCATCAAAATATCTTACTAACCACATTTGTTTATATAAATCTGCTAATTTCTCATGACTAATCTGTTCAGGCAAAGTGATTTGTTTTTGCATTTCTTCTCTCCCCTTTACATTTGTTCTTATGTGTTACATTTGTAATTATCATACGTTTAACTCTCATTGAAGTCAAGCATTTCCGTTTATTTTTTAAGCGTTTTCATCTTTTTTCAGAAAAAAAGAGAAAGGCAAAGCCCTTTTCCAAAGACCTTCTCTTTCTCTCCATCTCGTACATTCTCATTCATCTGGATACATCATGATTTTGACGCTTTCACCTTCTGGATGCCTAGCGCATTCTATCGCCTGACGAAGCTGACTTAATGGATATCGATGCGTCACCATTTTTTCTGTATGAACGACTTTCGCTTTTAAGAGCTCTAGCGCTTCACGATAATGATAGGGATGCGAGGAATAAGCTCCGACTACTTTCACTTCATCATGGAAAAAACGTTCTGCTGGAATGGAGACATCCCCTTTCGGAAAGTGAGCAAAGACCAAAATCGTTCCGCCTCTTGCGACAGCTTGAAATGCTTCTTTTAAAAGCGCACTGCTCCCCACAGAAATAATGACAAGGTCTGCTCCCTTTCCATCTGTTTCTTTCATGACGCGGTTTTCTACTGGCTCAGATGCTGGATGAAAAGCGACGTCCGCCCCAAGATTTCTTGCTTGAAGGAGCCTGTTCTCATTTACGTCTGTGATCATCACTTTTCCAGCCAAATAATATTTGGCAAGCTGTAATTGAATGCAGCCAATTTGCCCCGCTCCAAGAATCAAGACCGAATCTCCAGGATGAACGGGCGCCCTTTCAAAGCCGTGAAGACAGCAGGCAACCGGTTCGACCATCGCTCCTTGTTCATATGAGACGTCATGTGGGAGCTTGCCCATTGTATGCTTAACATGTAAAGCGGGAACACGAATATATTCCGAAAAACCGCCCGGCTCTACATTTGTGGCTGCAAATTGCGGGCACATTGTATAAAATCCTCTTTGACAAAAGTCACAAGTAAAACAAGGGACATGATGCGCTACATACACCCTGTCTCCCGTTTGAACATGTGTGACGTGACGGCCTGTTTCGATAATGTCACCAGCGATTTCATGCCCTAGCACTGTGCCAGGAGGTACCGTCTCATGTGTCGCTTTATAAATATCCGTCCCGCATAACCCGCAGGCACGCATTTTTAATAATACTTCATCATCACCAATGGCTGGCCGCTTCCGCTCCTCGTAACGAATGTCCTCTGAAGAATAAAAGACAGCTGATTTCATTTAGCCGCATCCTCCTTTTCATCACATGTCGCAAGACTCTGCAAGGATTGAACGAGCTGCTTGTACTCACTCATCTCACTTGAAATCCAGTAGCGTCCGCCAAATATTCGCGCAGGTCCCACTCTGACATATACTTTCCCGATATGAGGATATGGTTTTAAAAACAATTTTCCTTTAATATCGGACACGGCATATGTGTGCCACCTGCCAAAAGCACCTATTTTCAGCTCATCTTCACTAATCATGATATTCGTTGGCTGATTCAGACCAGTGATGCTAGAAAGCATAAGGATAGGCAGCGTATAAACACCTAACACAGCTAATGGCTCAGGTCCTGCCGACATCAACGTATAAAGAGACCAGAGAAAAAACACACATATTAACAAGGCCGGAAGGAAAATAGAAAACATGGCAGACGTTCGGCTATAAGCATGCTGCTGCATGAGAGCTCCCCCTTTCAAATGACATGGAAGGAGCTTTCGCAGCTCCTCCACGCAATCATCGTTCACTTAATATGATCGATAATTTTTTCAATATCATCTTCAATGCCAAATCCCGTTAAAAAAGATAACGTTTGAATCACAGGCGTTCCTTTTGTATCACTAACAGGCGTTGTCGTCACAATTAAATCAGCACCCTCCGCTTTCTGCGGAACCTCAGATGCCTTACACTGTTCAACGATGACATCGTATCCTTTTTCCTTTAATGTCTCTTCTACCTTTTTTGCCACAACCGTTGACGTAGCAACTGCCGTTCCGCAAGATACTAATATTTTTTTTGCCATGAGAATCCCTCCAGCTCGTTTATTGATCTTTCTGATCTAAGCCCATTTCTTTTGCATACTGCTTTTTAATATCATTTCGCACCCAGTACCAAAGAAGCGCATATGCCAGTGCACAGATAATCGCTGCAATGAAGTAAGGATTGCTCGGATCAAGAAGTCTCACCATGATCCAAGGAATGACGTGTGAACCAAGATCGATACCAGAGATCATATTTGCCCCTTCTGGGAAGTCGAAACCAACTGCTTTCCCCATTGTTGTGGCGAGTGGTGCAAGGTTCGTTGCAATGAAGAAGACAATCATTAAGGTAAAAATACTGTTAATGAGGCCGCGAATAATATTCCCACGAGCGGCTGCTACTGCCCATACTACTGTAAATGGCAGAACCGATAAGTCTGCAAACGGCAGCATACCATTGTAAGGAAGAACGACAGCGAGCAAAATGGTGATTGGCACCATCAAAAGGGCTACAGCCATATTCGCTGGATGACCAATGACAATCGCTGTATCCAAACCAATATAGACATTTTTTCCCGGGAAACGCTTTTGAATATAAGAACGAGCACCCTCAGAGATTGGAATAAGTCCTTCCATTAATAAAGCAACCATTCTTGGCATTAACACAAGCACTGCAGCCATTTGAATTCCAAGGGTCATGACACCTTTTGCATCATAGCCCCCAAGAAGACCAATAATGATACCAAGTATAAGACCCATCACAAGCGGTTCACCAAAGATGCCAAAACGTTTTTTCAAAGTTTCTGGATCCGCATGAATTTTGTTTAAACCAGGGATTTTATCAATCACGCGGTTTGACGCATACATGAGCGGAGCGAAGTTGACCGTTTCAGCATGAGCCATCGATACGCCTTTTAATCCGAAATGGTGTTCAATCGTCGGTGCCGTCCAATCGGCGAGTTTTAGTGTAATCGCAGAAACGATTAAACCAACGGCAAGAGCTAAGAACATATTATGATAAGCGTAGTAAGTAACAGAAGCAGCGAAAATCAAATGCCAGAAATTCCAAATATCCACATTCAATGTTTTCGTAAAGTTAACAGACAGCAAAATGACATTTAACAAGAGCACAAGAGGAATCATCAAAGGAGCAACAGGTGTACCAAATGAAATGGCGGCTCCAATCGGCCAACCGACATCTAAAATATCAAGCTTTAATCCAAGGGAATTGACCATGGCTTTGGCTGCTGGTCCAAGACCGCTTACAAGTAAATTAATGACCAGATTGACCCCGACAAATCCAATTCCGATGGTAATACCTGCACGGAAGGATTTTTTAAATCCTTGCCTTAAAATCATACCGAATAACGTCATAATAATTGGGAGCATAATTGTTGGCCCTAAGTCTAAGATGAAATCGACGGCTTGCTTGATCATACATCCACCTCCTGATTTTAAATAAAGCGCTTACATTATGTCTTGAATAACTATTGGTTTAATTCTTTTTGAAGTACATCAACGGCTTCTTCATACGATGTCATGTGAGATAAACTTGTCATTACTTCTTCTTTTCTGAAAAGCGTCATCAGTTTCTCTAACATCACGAGCTGCTTACTAGGTTCAGAGATTGCCAGAACGAACACAATTTTGGCTTGAACTGTCTCATGAGGGCTTCCCATCTTATGAAAAATAACAGGTTCCTTTAATGTCGCTACACTGATCGCCGGTTTGTTTACATGTTCAGGATCTGTATGGGGAATGGCTACCCCAAAGGTCGCAAGAGGAAGACCGGTCGGATATGTTTTTTCTCTTTCAAGCACTGCTGGTAAAAAGCTCGATTTAATATACCCTCCAGTTTCTAACCTTTCTGCTAAATAGGCAGTCACCTCCTCACTTGAAGATGCTTCGTATTGCAGCTCAATCAGCTGTTGATCTAACTCAAACAAGCTGTTCAAACAACCACCCCTTTCATTTGGTATAAATATGAACACATGTAACAAATAGAATGAACATTTTAAAATAGAACCTTTTGTAAAGCGCTTACAAACAGATGTGTTATAAAATGTTCAATACTGTTACCTTTGTAAAGATATTATAATATTCGAAATTATAAGTCAATGTTCCTAGGAAAATTTTTATAAAAAAAGATGCAGCTTTTTGCCGCATCTCTTTCATTACATCACATCAACTTCTTGTTAAATATGGCTTCCTATATCTAAAAATTCAGCTACAAAAAGGTTCTCTGTCTGCTCTGTCATTTCTTTTTTTGTGCCGATTTTTTCGATTCTGCCCTCATTCATCACCACAACACGATCAGCGATATCAAACGCTTCTTCTTGATCATGCGTCACAAAGATGGTCGTCATTTGAAATTCTTGATGAACTTTTTTCAGCCAATGTCTTAATTCTTTTCTCACCTTTGAATCTAGTGCACCAAAAGGTTCATCTAAGAGAAGAGCTTTCGGTTTAACGGCTAGAGCACGTGCAAGTGCTACACGCTGCTTTTGTCCACCTGACAGCTGCTCTGGATAACGATGTTCATACTGCGTTAATTGAACGACTTTCAGCAGCTCATGTACCCGCTCTTTGATGTCTTTTTTAGGCAACCTTTCTCCTCTAGGTTTCATCTTCAATCCATAAGCCACATTATCAAATACCGTCATATTTCGAAAAAGCGCATATTGCTGAAAGACAAAACCAATTTGCCGTTTTCGCACTGGAATGTGAGTATAATCCTGTTCTCCAAATAAGATCTGCCCAGTATTCGCATCATCAAGCCCTGCAATAATTCTTAATAAAGTCGTCTTACCTGACCCAGACGGTCCAAGTAAGGAAATCAATTCCCCATTTCCGATCGTCAAATCCACGTTTTGCAAAACCTTCGTCTGCCCAAATTGCTTTGATATTTGTTTCACTGTAATCCCCAAGGCTGATCCCTCCATTTATTTTGAACGCTTGCCAAGCCTATGATCTCTCTGCTGAATGATCTGCTTGATGATTAATGTGATGACCGCAACAAACGCCATGAGAGAGGCCACGGCAAAAGCCGCTTGGAATTGATACTCGTTGTATAGAATTTCTATATGAAGCGGCATCGTATTCGTCATTCCGCGGATATGACCGGATACAACCGACACTGCACCAAATTCACCAATTGCCCTAGCCCCTGCTAAAATGGCGCCGTAAAAAAGGGCCCATTTTATATTTGGAAGTGTCACAAGGAAAAAGGTCTTCCACCCACTGGCACCAAGCGTAAGCGATGCTTCTTCCTCATGAATGCCTTCATTTTGCATAAACGGAATTAACTCTCTCGCAACAAAAGGAAATGTCACAAAGATGGTCGCAAGAATCATCCCCGGTACAGAGTAAATCACTTTCCATCCATTTGCTAAAAGCCACGGTCCTAAAAGTCCATTTGAACCAAATAAAAGTACAAATACAAGTCCTGCAATGACAGGTGACACCGCAAACGGAAGATCAATGACAGTCGTTAACAAACGTTTTCCCGGGAAATGAAATTTTGTGATGAGCCAAGCAGCACTGACCCCAAAAATCATTTGAAGCGGCAATGTGATCATCACAATGAAAACAGTCAATTTAATTGCCGCAAGCGTGTCTGGATGTGAGATGGCAAGAAGATAAGAACTCCATCCTTTCTCAAAAGCCTTTGAAAACACAGCAATCAACGGCATGAGTAAAAACAAAATCAAAAAAACATACACCACACCAATCAACATACTCTTCACCGCTTTTGATTCCGTCACAGGACTCCTGTACTTGATGCGGTGCTCTTTAATAAGCTCCCTTTCCAATCATCTCACCTCACTTCCACTTGTTTTTTCCGCTCGACAAACCACTGCAATCCGTGAATCAATAACAAAATGACAAATGATAAGAGCAGCATGAAACAGGCAATGGCTGCGGCACCTTGATAATCATACTGCTCAAGCTTAGACATGATCATCAGTGGTGTAATCTCTGTTTTAAACGGAATATTACCCGCTATAAACACAACGGAGCCATATTCACCGAGTGCTCTTGCAAATGCAAGAGAAAATCCAGTCAGCACCGCTGGAAACAAGGCAGGCAGCAGTACATGAAAAAAGGTCTGTTTTCTTGTAGCACCAAGTATAGCTGCGGCCTCTTCCACTTCCTGCTCAAGCCCCTCAATGACCGGTTGAACCGTTCTTATGACAAATGGAACGCCAATAAAAATCAGTGCCAAAATAATACCGAGCGGGGTGTATGCCACCTTCACATGCAAAAATTGCCCAATCCACCCATTCGGAGAATATAGAGTCGTCAAAGCGATGCCAGCCACTGCCGTTGGAAGAGCAAACGGCAAATCGATGAGGGCATCCAGGATGTTCTTTCCTGGAAACGAGTACCGCGTGAGAACCCATGCGATCAGTACACCGAAACCTGCATTGATGAGTGCAGCTGCAAAAGAAGTCGTAACCGTAAGCTGCAGCGACTTTAGCACCCGCGCATCACTAAAGACATTCCAAATTCCTTCTGCTCCTAATGAAGCCGTCCAAATAAATACCATAGATAAAGGAATCACGACAATCGCACTGACATAAACAAGTGTCACTCCGAGACTCAGCCCGAATCCAGGCAATACACGTTTTCTTTTATTGGCGGCAGCATAGCCTTTCTTCATCACGTCGCCCCCTATTTTTGTCCGCTATATATTTGATCAAATAATCCGCCATCATCAAAAAATCTTTTCTGCGCCTTTCGCCATCCGCCAAATGCCTGATCAATGGTCACCATATCAATCTCTTTAAATTGATCTTTATATTTGTTTAGCACTTCTTGATTTCTTGGGCGATAATAGTTTTTAGCCGCAATTTCCTGTCCTTTTTTAGAATACAAATAATCTAAATAAGCCTTTGCCACTTTCTCTGTTCCTTTTCGTTTCACATTTTGGTCGACAACGGCAACGGGCGGCTCTGCTAAAATACTAATGGAGGGACTGACAATCTCAAATTTGTCTTTGCCTAATTCATGCAGTGTTAAATAGGCTTCATTTTCCCAAGCAATTAACACGTCACCAAGACCGCGCTCGACAAAAGTTGTTGTGGCGCCACGAGCACCTGAATCGAGCACCTCGACATGCTCATATAACTTTTTCACAAAATCCTTCGTTTTTTCTTCATCCCCATGAAAGGTTTTATCGGCATATGCCCATGCGGCTAAATAATTCCATCTTGCACCGCCTGACGTTTTTGGATTTGGTGTGATGATAGATACACCCGGCTGAATCAAGTCATCCCAGTCTTTAATTTTTTTGGGGTTTCCTTTCTTCACAAGAAACACAATAGTAGACGTATAAGGTGTGGACTGATTCGGAAATTCTTTTTGCCAATCCTTTGAAAGTAGCCCTCGATCTGCAATGGCATCAATGTCGTACCCAAGAGCAAGTGTAGCCACGTCTGCTTCGAGTCCATCAATAATCGATCTCCCCTGCTTACCTGACCCTCCATGAGACTGCTGTATTGTCACATCCTCACCGGTTTTGTCTTTCCAATAAGTCTGAAAGGCTTGATTGTATTCCTGATACAATTCACGTGTAGGATCGTATGACACATTCAACAGCTCAACCTTTCCCTTTTGATTTGAGGCTTCATTCGCATTTGAGCATGCAGCACTTGTGATGATGAAAAGTGTCATCGCAATAGAAATCCATATCCATTTTTTCATGTTATCCGCTCCCTTTCACATTGAATAGTGACACCAACCTTGCCGTTTTCAGTTCTATACGCAAAAAAGGCCCTCAGCGATTGAAGTACAAAAAAGTCCTGTACGTCAATGCCAAGAGCCTTCGGTTGTCCGATCAGCTATGTATGATTGATGTTAGTCTATATATTATTCAAACTATTCACAGGTGTCAACTGTGTTTTTATTTTAATGAAAACTAAAAAGAAACGCCTTCTTGATGAGGCGCTTCTTTTCCAGGGAAATGCTATTGATCTGCAGCTACCTTTAGATTGACACCTACAGCAGTTCCATTTCTCGTAGAATCAGCTACTCCAGTAAATGTCCCTGCTTTTCGATCAATCAGTAAAGCTTGCACATTCCCTATATCAATAGGGGAACTGCCAAACTGGTGACCCATATCATTTAACTTTGTTCTTACATCTAGAGGGACACCTACTTCATAACGATACGAAGTTAAGCTGTTTGTGTAGATTCTTGGCTCTTCTACCGCATCCTGAAGCTCCATGTCATATTCAAGTAAATTGAGAATCGTCTGTGAAACAGAAGCAATGATCGTCGTTCCACCAGGAGACCCAACAGTCATGACAGGCTCTCCATCTTTAAAAATGATCGTCGGAGTCATACTTGATAACGGACGTTTATTGGGCTGGACTTCATTTGCCCCGCCAGGTCTTGCATCAAAATCTGTCAGTTCATTATTTAAGAAAAATCCATACTCTGGAACAAGAATCCCTGTACCAAATAATTGTTCAATGGTTGTTGTAAATGACACAACATTTCCCCACTGATCTGCAACAGTAAAATGGGTCGTCTCACCAATGGTTTTATCTTCTGGCTGAGGAACAATTGGGGATGGATTTTTCTCATCCTCATATGCCCAAGGATCTCCTTCTTTCGGGCTGCGATTCATTTGATCTAATTGAATGAGAGAGGCTCTTTCTGAAATGTAATCATCGTCTAGTAGTCCTTTTAGTGGAACATCTACGAATTCGGGGTCGCCGGCATATGCGGCTCTGTCAGCATAGGAGAGGTGCATTGTTTCAGCAAGCAGCTGATATTTTTCGAATGATTTGGGGTCATACTGAGACAGGTTAAAATGGTCAAGTATTTTGAGAATTTGTAGCATAAACACCCCGCCTGAGCTTGGTGGAGGCATGCTTGCAAGCTGATATCCTTTATAGTCTCCCCAGATTGGCTTGTCAGTCTTGACTTCATAACGTTTGATATCTTTTGAAGTCATCGTCCCGCCAAAATCTTGAACTGTATTTGCAAGTGCCTTCGCTACTTTTCCTTCATAAAATGCTTTGCTTCCTTTTTTCGCAATGAGTTTAAATGTTTTTGCAAGACCTGGCTGGACAAGCAGATCTCCTTCTTCGAGCGGCTGATCATTTGGAAGAAAAATTGGCGCTGCGGCCGTTTTTTTCAATTTTCCTTGGTGATCATCAATCGCTTTTGCCAAGACAGAATCAATTTCAAAACCATCTCCTGCAAGGTGAATGGAGGGCTCAATCAATTCCTTCATAGAACGAGTACCCCACTTATCTAATGCAGCTTCAAGACCTTTTACAGTCCCTGGAACACCTACCGCATTTCCATGTGTAGATCGCTCAGCAAACGGAATCACTTTTCCATCATCTGTTAAAAACATGTCAGGTGTTGCGCCCTGTGGTGCTCGCTCTCTGCTATTGATGATGGATGTTTCCTTTGTCTTCCCATCATAAACCATCATAAATCCGCCACCGCCAATTCCAGACATCATTGGCTCTGTTACGTTAAGTGCGTACTGAATGGCAACAGCAGCATCCACTGCGTTCCCACCTTTTTTCAATACGTCAGCACCAATCTCCGATGCAAGCGGATGTGCAGTAGCCACCATACCATCTTTGCCAACAGCTACTTTATTCCCATGAGTTTCGTTTGCAGTGACTTGGCTGACCGGCAGGAAAAACGAGAAAACAAACAGACATATGGACAAAACAGTTAGAGAAATGCGTTTCATGAACAACACCCCTTCCATATTCTTACTTTGACCTTACCGACTTCTTGACCAGAATACAATAGATTATTCTAAAATTTCAAAATTTTTCATTCTATCATCCTATATCTGCCAAACAAAACACATGTTTTCAAAACATATGACATGCACATCTCGTAGTAATAAAGACATACGTTTTCCAAGTTTGAAACTTCACGATATAATAAACTCATAACAAAGGGGGAAAAAGAATGAACCACAAAAGCACTTTATTTTGGGAATCTTATTGGGAAGAAAAATCAGAAAAAACTCCTGATCACGCCTCTGTTTCTGCTTGGGCATTTGGCGCAAATCCAGATCACTTGCTTGACCTTGTACAACAAGGAAAAAAAACAGCCACTTGTTCTGGATACCTTTTTTACGAAAAAGAACGAGAGCCTCTTCCAAAACCCGGTCAATATGCGGTCATTTTGGATAGTCAGGAGGAACCAAAAGCCATCATAGAGATCACGCAAGTAGATATCATGCCAATGAATGAGGTTCCTGAATCATTTGCAAAAGCAGAAGGTGAAGGCGATCTTTCATATGACTATTGGTACAAAGAACATGAAGAATTTTTCACAGAAGCCCTTGAGCCGTACGGATTAACATTTAAGGAAGATATGCTTCTTGTTTGTGAGCGATTTAAGCTTGTTTATTCAGCTTCTTAACTTTTAAGCGGTGCCAAAAATGGTCCGCTTTTTTGCTTTCTTTTCCCCTTTCTGAAAAAGGTGAGTTGAGATCACATCTTTAGGTCAGAATAAGATCAAATAGAAAAAGTGAAGAAATTTTCGACTACACCTGTTTTTTTTCGACAAAAGAATATATAATTATTTGATGTGTGCATTGTCTCATTTATACAATGGAGGGTTTTTACATGTTAAAAAGGAAAAAAGACAAGTTTTCCGTCTTGTTAACGGAAATTGCTAAAAATTTAGATGAAACTGCTGAGTATTTTGTTAGCTATAAAGTAACAAATCAAACCACTCTGAAAGAATTTTCTGACACATTGAAGGAATATGAGACAAAAGGTGATAATCATGTTCATACCATGATTAAAGAGCTGAACAAAGCCTTTATTACACCGATTGAACGTGAAGACATTCTTCAATTGACGAATAGCCTCGACGATGTTTTAGACGGCATTGAGCATTTTTCAGCAACTTTAGAAATTTATTCAATTACAAGCTCTGACGAACATATCGACAAATTCAGCCACTACATCAGAGAATGTGCGAAAGAAATTTTAACGACTATTGAATTACTGGCTGATAATCGCTTGAAAGATATTCATCCGCACGCAATCAAAATTAAAGAGATTGAGCATAATTGTGACAATCTTCACCGCAAATCACTAAAGAACTTGTTTGGAAAAGAAACAGACCCAATTAAGGTCATTCAATACAAAGAAATTTACGAAACACTTGAAGAAATCGCAGATTCCTGTCAAAGTGTTGCCAACAATCTAGAAACAATCATTATGAAGAATGCGTAACGGGGTTAGTTAAACATGGATACATTACTCATCCTTACCATACTTATTGTCATTTGTGCACTTGCTTTTGATTTCATTAACGGATTCCACGATACAGCAAATGCCATTGCTACTTCAGTTTCAACAAAGGCGTTAAAGCCAAGACATGCTATTATTATGGCAGCGTTTATGAACTTCTTAGGAGCAATGACATTTACAGGTGTGGCAAAGTCCATTACAAAAGACATCGCAGATCCTTTTACACTTCAAAACGGATCTGTCGTCATTTTGGCTGCTTTAATTGCAGCCATTACTTGGAACTTGCTTACTTGGTATTACGGGATTCCGAGTAGTTCTTCACACGCACTGATCGGGTCAATTGCAGGAGCTGTTATTGCCTCCGCTGGTTTTGGCGCTTTAAACTATTCGGGATTCATTAAAATCATTCAAGCACTATTGCTTTCACCTATCCTGGCTTTTGTTTTGGGATATATCGTGTATACCATTATCAAAATTTTATTCCGAAACAACAATCTCGCAAAAACAAATAAACAATTCCGACGTGTTCAAATTTTAACGGCTGCACTGCAATCGTATACCCACGGAACAAACGATGCGCAAAAAGCGATGGGAATTATTACGATGGCTTTAATTGCAGGTAATTTGCATACAACAGACGACATTCCTTTCTGGGTACAATTCTCTTGTGCGCTTGCAATGGGACTAGGTACGTCTATTGGCGGCTGGAAGATTATTAAAACAGTCGGCGGTAAAATCATGAAGATTCGTCCAGTAAACGGAGTATCTGCAGACTTAACGGGTGCAGCTATTATCTTCGGTGCAACATTTATTCACTTACCGGTTAGTACCACTCACGTGATCTCATCTTCTATTCTAGGTGTAGGTTCTGCACATAGAGTAAAAGGAGTTAACTGGGGTACGGCAAAACGTATGCTTGTCACTTGGGTGATCACATTACCGATTTCGGGAACTCTAGGGGCACTTATATACTTTGTGTTAAATGCGATTCTTTAATTTAAAAGACCTGTCTAACAGGTCTTTTTTATTTGTTTGCATCCTCAAATGGTCTTTTTCTGCAAGCCATTTTTTCATGAAGCAGGGTTTCCAAACATATCCATAGAAATAAATAAGTATCCATCTGTCTATGGGAGAGAAGAACATGCTATTATTTTTTCAATTGACTGTTTGGTTATTGCTAGGTGCTCTTGCTGTATATGTATTTGCGGTATGGCGCTTTGAACAAAAAGTAAAAGAAAAGATGTTTGCGATTCGTAAAACGTGGTATTGGATTTATGTAGCGGGTGCTGTTGTGTACTGGACAAATGACCCTTCTTCAATCTTCACCGATTGGATGCACTACCTGATTATTGCTGTTTTTTTCGCATTAACTGATGCCTTTATTTTCCTCAGCTCCTATATTAAAAAACTCGGAAATCATGAACTTGAAACCGACACCCATCAACTCCTAGAACAAAATAACGACTTGCTTCATTCTTACCTCAATAAACTAAAAACGTACCAATACCTATTGAAAAACGAACCGATCCATGTATATTATGGAAGTATAGAAGCATATATAGAGGGAATTGAACGACTGATCTATTCTTTTGCAGAAAAAATGAATATTCAAGCAGTTCTTTGTCCTTATGATACGCAGGAGCAAAAAGATGACCTGCTGCGGACACTTGATCAGAGAGCGCTCATTCAAGCAAAGCTTGACAGGCAGGAAGTGTATTACGATGATTTCGGCAAATTGGTTCTCATCCCGTTTTCAGTAGCGGATGCACACTTTGTGATTAAGCTGACCTCTGAGGAAATTGTCACTGAATTCGACTATTTATTAATGACTTCACTTACAACGATTTATGACCTAATCTTGCCTGACGAAGAGGAAGGTGATGAAGATGGAACACGCACTTCAAGGGGATAATAACAATCGCAAGAAAAACCCATTTAAGATTTTAAAGAAAAAGCGCCATATTAGTATGGCTGATTACAAAGTAAGTCCCCATACGGAGCGTATTTTCAAAAAGAATGAACAGCTCCTAGATGAGTATAAAAATAAAAAAGCTTGATTACACTAAAGGACGCGGAACTTCATCCGCGTCCTACTTCCGTTTTCACATCTACTTGCATACAATAAAACCAACTGCTGCAACGATTGAGGTGCCAATATGAAAAAGAAACTTAAACAATTGAGGTATGTTCAGTTTGCTGAATTTAAGCCATCCCCTTATGTCTGCCGATTACACGAAAAAAGTGTAGCCGTCATTCAAGCGGCCAAAAAGAAAGACTCACTGATTTAATAGTTGAAGCAACTTCACTTTTGTTTTAGGACCGTATACTCCATCACTTGTTAGACCATTCATCAGTTGAAATCGCGCGACGGCATTGGCTGTTTTTTCCCCATAAACGCCATCAATGCCCTTATCTACAGCTGTTTTATCAGGATAAAAATACACAGCAGCAAGCGCTTTTTGGACGAGACGTACATGCTCCCCCTTTGTCAGAGGTGATGTCACCTTTAACACCCCATCCGGCAGTTCATAACTGAGCTTTTCTTCTGCATGATAAATCTTGAGAACTTGTCCAACTCGAATCATGTTTGGGTCACTAATCTGATTCCATGTCTGTAAATCACTCACCGTGACACCATGGGCTTTGGCAATACTCGTTAGCGTATCCCCGCTTTTCACCACATATGTGATAACTGTTTCCGGATCACCTGCAGTCTCAATTCCTCTTTTAAATTCATCCCATGTAGCTAGCAGCAGACGTGGACATGTTTTTCCTGACCAATGCTGATGCGTCACCACATTTGCTAATGGAATGCCATGTTCTTTTAAAAGCTTTTGAATAAGCCACTGGGCATGTTTGACAGCTTGTTGAAAGTTTCCATCCTCATTTTCACAAATTTCAATGCCAATCGATTTTCGGTTGCCATCTCCATGTCCATCCCCAGCATGCCATCCATTTTCATTTAAAGGGAGATGCTGAAAAATTTCCTTGTCATCCACTGTAAAGTGCCAGCTTACCTCTGTTGTTGAGCGTTTGACATATGCCGCGTGACTTTTTGCGTCAGCTCCCTTAGATGTATTGGCTGTGTTATGCACAGTTACATAAAGCGGCGTCATAGCATATCCTGGCCGATTTCCGTTTCCAACTGGAATAAAATCTTGATAAATTTGTACCATGTTTTGCACTCCTTTTTGTTAAATTGATGTTTGATCTTGCTCATCAATCGGTGGCAAACGTAAGACAAATTTGTTTGTTTTCGTCATAAGACTATGGTAAAATTTGAATTCAATCGCCGTTTTATCTTTGTAAAATATAAAAAAATAGAATAAAAAACAGGAAAAACTTCCAATTTTCTTTGATTTTATGTTAAAATTGTTAAAAACAAGCCGATATAAAAAGTAAGCGATAGCTTTATTAGCCATTTAGTCCTATATGGACTTTTCTTTTACGGCAAAAATAGAACATACGTTTGTATGGAGGTTTTGACATGACTTATTTTTTAACCCATTTAGAAGAAGATATTAAACGGTTATACACTCAACTGCAAATAAGCGGTCCTGCCTATGTAGACATGCATAGGATCGCCGCTGAATTTCATGTATGGGTACACTACGAGGATACTGGCAGCATGATGATCAAACATCAAGGTCTTTACAGTATTATTTTAAACAGAGCCTTATCGTCAGAAGAACAGTGGCAGGATTTCGCCCACGAGCTTTGTCATGTGCTGAAGCATACAGGCAACCACTTTAACATGCACAAGCTCTTTCGAGAACTGCAAGAGTTTCAAGCAAAACAATTCATGTATCACTTTTGTGTTCCGACTTTTATGCTGCTGCAAATGACGCTCCCAAACCTTAGGCAGCAAGCCATTTTGCATATTGCTCAAACATTTCATGTCACTCGGGATTTTGCTGAAAAACGGCTTGCTCTATTTGAACAGCGAAGAGCCGGCATTCAATTTCAAAAAGAATTCACTTCTTATTTAATGAGAGCAGGCAAGGTCGCAGAAAATGAAGCTGCGTATCAAACAAAAGCGTCTGCACACGTGACGTCAGAAGTTTATTCATAAAGGCTTAACACTTGTTTCAGTACATTTGTGTATTGATAAAATTGTTCGGTTTGTGTATCACGCCTACGGCTCCGCCTAAAGTCTTGAAAGAAAGCTCTTCTCTGAGCTTGGCTAATTTCAATTTGAACACTTTTTCCTGTGAGGCATTGATTATTAATATTTTGAGGATGTGTTCCAGCAAATTGATCCGATTCAGATAAAAGTAAGGCATGGAAGCCATTTTGTGTGAGATACTTCACTGTTTCAGCAGCTTTTTCCCTGTCGGTACCGCCAACTAAAGTTTGTAGGACGTCTGTTTCTCCATAGCCGTGGAGTGCAAACGTATAATGATGTGTATGCACTTGAGAAAGACAAATCGGCTCATCAAAACGTGTGCTCGTAATATGAAGAACATGATTGCCTTTCACTTTAAGGCCCTCGAATAAATACATAGAATAATCGGTTGCTACTTCATGGACCAGCTCGCTCACGCCAGATTCAATTCCTCCCGCATGAGGTGACAGGACGAGAAGCTGATCCCCTTTCCGCTGATGAAGAATCTGATAGTCGATCCCTTTTCTTTCATGAGCGGAAAGCTCTTCATAATTTTGATACGTATCTATGATTTGATTCATTCCATCTGCCCCATTTCTCTATATGAGCATAAGTCTACTGATCGCAAATTCTTTTGTAAAGTGTTTTCGAATAACCAGTGTGATCTGAATGCATCCTTAAATTTTCCTTATCTTTACGGGCTAACTGTTGAATGTTGAGAAAAAATGACCGATAATTGAAACGAATAGAACTTTTGGACTATATGAATCTTTTTGTAATCTCTCTCATATATTAGAATATTGCGATCTACACCTGGAGGAATTCATGTTTAAAAAGAAAACCACCATCATCCTTGCCATCTTATGTCTTAGCTTCGCCGGAATTATTTACTGGAAATGCTTCTCTCTTCAAGGCGTGTCTCACGGAACATTCATTCGCTCGATATCATCACCTGATGGAACCTATACCATTAACACATATCGACATAGCGGAGGAAAGCTAAAAGAGAATGCGGTCAGAGCAGAAATTGAAAACAAACTCACCCATCACAAAAAAACAATCTACTGGAAGTACCCTGATAAAGATCCTCTGATCAAATGGAAAAATGCACAGCTCGTTCAAATTGGACATGAGTTTTTAAATGTGGTCAAAGGTGAAACATACGATTATCGCTTTGATCAGAAAAATAGAAAATAACGAGCCAACAAAAAAACGAACCCTTTTTGGATTCGTTTTTTACGTTGACATCACCTTTTGCATAAATTCTTTCATTTCTTTGCTAACCGTCGTCAACCTGTCTACAATTTCACTAAACTCCGTCACTAATAAAGCCTGTTCTGAAGATGACCCTTTCATATGCCCCATACTCTCAAGTAACGTATGTATATTAGAGGAAATCCCTTGCAATGAGCTTTCTATGTTTTCTGTTGCACGTGAGGTTTCGCTTGAGAGCTTTTGAACCTCGCTCGCTACCACACTAAAACCAGCTCCCTCTTTCCCTGCCCTGGCCGCTTCAATTGAAGCATTCAACCCTAGCAAACTCGTTTGCTTAGAGATACCTTTGATCATTTTTGTAATATCTGAAGTTTTTTTCGAACTTTCAAGTGTTTGCTGTGTTTGGAATGTCATTTCCTCACTTGTCGCAGAGAGCTCTTCTGAATGAGCCGCCACCACATGTACTTTTTCTTGAATACTTTGAATGATGTCGTTCAATGACTCCATATACGCCTCAAGTTCTATTTGATTTTTAAGCGGAAAACCTAAAGCGATTGCACCAATGACTTGTTGATTTTCATCGAAAATCGGCAATCCCATTGCATTTAAAGGCGCCCCATACACCGATTCAGGTACAAATGTACTTGATGTTTCGCCTCTAAGCGCATTTTTCATATTCTGATCATCTGGTTTAATGGGATCTCCTGTCCGTATTTGAAAATCCACATCTTTTGATGGCAAATACAGCAAGAATTTTTCCCGATCAATGACCCCCATCGTCACTTCATCTTTTAAAATCTTCATCATATAAGGTGCTGCTGTTACAATACTCTGTAGTATATCCATCTTCTCTACCCCCTTAATGTATTTATCGGTCATTCCTCTTAAATTTGATTATTATTTTTTAAAAATAATGATCAAGATTGAAGTTTTTTTCATATTTACGAGTAAAAAGTATGCCAATTCCTTTCTATATTCAAAAAAACGAGAATTTGCTATACTTAGAAAATCAACATATGATGAAATGGTCATGTAACCATTTTATATATTCACTGGAGGCGCATGTTGTGACACAACCCATGAAGTATGAGCGGGCGATCGTCATCGGAGGCGGAATAACGGGAATGCTCGCTGCAAAGGTTTTATCAAGTTTTTACCTTGAAGTATTGATCATTGAAAAGGACGAATTGCCAGACGCTCCTGAAAATCGTCTTGGCACGCCTCAAGCTTTTCATCCACATAGAATGTTGCCACTAGGCAAACAAATAGTGGAACGTCTATTTCCTGGTTATACAAAAGAATTACTCGAAATGGGCGGGTACAACACATGGCATCAGACATCTCGATTTATGACAAAAGATGGCGAGTTAGTACTCACCGATACTGAAGAAACAGCTGTCACACGACGTGCCATGCTAGAGTGGGTGCTGATGCAAAGAATGTTACGTGAGGATCGTGTTCAATTTTTAGAAAAACATGAAGCGATCGCTCTTCTTTTTGAAGAAGAAACGACTAAAGTAAGTGGATTACAGGTCAAAGATCGGAGAATAAAGCCTGGAATCATCAACAAAATGAGTGCGGACTTAGTCATTGATACGTCTGGAAGAATGTCTAAATTGCCAAAATGGCTGAAAAGCGCAGGACGAACCTTGCCGCAGACAGATGAGCTAATCGTGTCTCTTGGCTATAGCACAAGATACTACCAAATACCATCTGAGGCACCGAACCTAGAACCAATGGTCATCGTTGGACAGCCAAATAAAAAAATTCCAACAGGACTGTTTGAACGTGTAGATCATGATTTAGCAGCGGTTCTTCTCTCAGCAGCTGGCGGCTCTCATTATCCAACAACGGACGCTGATCAGTTTGATGTAGAGACCGCTAGGCTGACCAATCCCTCGATAGCAGAAGCCATCACTCATTTAATTCCCTATACGAAACCAAAAGGATTTAGAGTTCCGGCTTGTGTCAGAAACCACTATGAACAAATGGAAGATTGGCCAAGCGGCTTATTGGTCATGGGTGATGCCTTATGCACATTAGATCCAATACATGGTCAGGGAATGACAAAGGCAGCTCTTGAGGCACAGACACTTGAGCGTATGCTCAAACAAGCACAAGAAGATGGGCTTATTTCTTTTGAACGGCATACCTTACAACAAATGCAGCATGCCAATGAGCTTGGCTGGTGGCTTTGTGCAATTGCGGATATGGCATGGGAAGGCGTCGAGTTAAAAGGAACCCCCATTTCCCATCTGACATTTGTACAAGAATTTTTCAATTATTATGTAAAATATGCCGTTCAAACAAAACAACCTAAATGCCTTGAGGCGTATCATCGTATGCATTCATTCTTAATAGAACCGAGAAAAATCATCAACCTAGAGCAGCTGCAAGACATGATTCAAGCTGACTCCACTGGTGAGGTCCGCAACTGGTGGCATAGGTGGGATCAAAAAAATGATGAATTAAATCGAGCTTTCTTCTATGAAGCTGTTCCAGATTTTCAATTACATCTGTTGCTAAAATCAACATAAAAAAAAGCCCCTCAAAGGGGGCTTTTAATTAACGTAATAATTGAAGTACGTTTTGTGGCTGTTGGTTCGCTTGTGCAAGCATTGCTTGAGAAGCTTGAGAAAGAATGTTGTTCTTAGTGAACTCACTCATTTCTTTCGCCATATCAACGTCACGAATACGAGACTCAGCAGCTGTTAAGTTTTCAGCAGAAGCGCTAAGGTTGTTGATTGTGTGCTCTAGACGGTTTTGGACTGCACCAAGCTTAGATCGCTGAGCAGACACTTGCTTAATAGCTGTTTCAATAATACCAAGTTGTGCATCAAATCCAGCAGCTTCCTCGCCATCTTCACCACTTGCACTAATAAATTTTGTCACATCGATTCCAGCAACAGAACCGGCTCCATCTTCACCTTCAGCCGTCCCATCTGTACCTAAAACTGAAGCACCCATGTTTTCAATGTTAAGTGTAATTTGTTGTGTTGCGTTTGCACCAATTTGGAATACAAGGCTTTGTGCCTCACCACCGTCATCAGCACCCTTAGACGAATAAGTTCCATCTAATAATTTCTTCCCGTTAAACTCTGTACGAGTAGAAATACTTGTAATCTCATCTTGCAAGTTTGAGATTTCATCTTGAATGGATGCTAAATCTTCTTCCTGCTGTGTACCTGTGTTCCCAGCTTGAACAACAAGTTCACGAATACGTTGAAGTATCGCATGAGATTCAGTCAATGCGCCTTCAGCCGTTTGAATAAGAGAGATACCATCTTGAGAGTTTTTAGTAGCCATTTCTAGACCACGGATTTGACTTCTCATTTTTTCAGAGATCGCAAGACCTGCTGCGTCATCCCCTGCGCGATTAATGCGAAGACCAGAAGAAAGTTTCTCCATGTTCTTTTGGCTTGAACCGTTGTTAGTAGAAAGACGATTCAATGTGTTAAGTGCTGCGATATTGTGGTTAATTCTCATATTAAATGACCTCCATGTGTTTGAACCAATTAGACATCCATGTCTAAAAGTTCTAAATTAGAATTTTTCTGTAAGCCTTACAATCCATTTATCGAACTTTAATGGAATATGTTTAACAAAAAAGGAATAAATAAGGGAAAAGTCTCATTCAATATGATCGTTTCGCTAGAGTATGCCAAATTTAAAGGTCGTTTTTCATGATTTAATAGAGGGATTAAAGAATCACAAGTGAAGAGAAGGAGAAAAAAGAGCATAAAAAAAAGCCCCATTAAGGGGCCTTTCATTAACGTAGTAATTGAAGTACGTTTTGTGGCTGTTGGTTCGCTTGTGCAAGCATTGCTTGAGAAGCTTGAGAAAGAATGTTGTTCTTAGTGAACTCACTCATTTCTTTCGCCATGTCAACGTCACGGATACGAGACTCAGCAGCTGTTAAGTTTTCAGAAGAAGCACCAAGGTTGTTGATTGTGTGCTCTAGACGGTTTTGAACCGCACCTAGTTTAGCACGTTGAGTTGATACTTGGTTGATAGCTTCATCAATTCCAGCAAGTTGGTTATCAAAAGATGTAGTTGCGAAAGCAGTTACATCAATATCACTGATTTTTACTGTCGCACTTCCTAAATCAGCTGCTTTCATGCTGTCAATGTTTACAGTCAGTTGTTGGCCACCATTAGCTCCAATTTGGAATACTAAATCAGCTGTACCACTAGCAAAAGAACCATCTAAAAGGTCTTTACCGTTGAATTGAGTACGATCAGCAATACCTTTACTTCCAGTTTCTCCACCGACTTCTTCAATTAAAGCTTTGATTTCTTCTTGAATTGAACTTAGATCTGTATCATCTTGTGTACCTGTGTTTCCAGCTTGAACAACAAGTTCACGAACACGTTGAAGAATTGAGTGAGTTTCAGTCAATGCACCTTCAGCGATTTGGATAAGAGAGATACCGTCTTGTGCGTTTTTAGAAGCCATTTCTAATCCGCGGATTTGTCCACGCATTTTTTCAGAGATTGCAAGACCTGCTGCGTCATCTCCAGCACGGTTGATTTTAAGACCAGAAGAAAGTTTCTCCATGTTCTTTTGGCTCGCACTGTTGTTTGCAGACAAACGGTTTAAAGTGTTAAGTGCTGCGATATTGTGGTTAATTCTCATTTCCTATTACCTCCATGTATGTGGGACCTGACAGACGTCCTTGTCTGAAAAAAGTCCTTTATTCTAGGGCTTATCAACCCTGACAATTCTATTATCGGACGTGGTTATGGGATGTTTAGCAGATTTTTAAAAAAATATCTTATTTTTTTATGATGTTCATCCTAATTTTAACAATAATGTAAAATATAAAAAGCTGCTAATCTATTATCAGCAGCTTTCATTTTATTAATATTGCTTGATATCAAACATTAAGATATTTTGGTACACCACGTAATCTTTCTTACTTGTGAAAGGTCCTTTATTGTGTTCATCATTGATCTCATAAAAGTTTATTCCGATTCCAAAGCTTCTTTCTTTATACCAATTAAGAAAATCGTTGATTTCTTTCATTGAGAGCAGATAATCCTTTTGTAACCCATTGATCATGGTAATGGAAAGTATACCTTTTACAGTTTCTTCTCCTGGTTTTGTTCCATCTTGGTCTTTCGGCTCTTCTGTTGTGCCGTCACCTGGCTGTGTCCCGTCCTGATCTTTCGGTTCTTCTGTTGTATCATCACCTGGCTGTGTCCCGTCCTGATCTTTCGGTTCTTCTGTTGTATCATCACCTGGCTGTGTCCCGTCTTGATCCTTTGGGTCTTCTGCTATCCCATCATCCGGCTTTGTTTCGTCCTCAGTCACTTGTAAGTCTTTTAATGAAATAGAAATCACGGATCTGTAATCACTTTTCACAGAAAGATGTCTCATAGATTCCGAATAGTTACGTCCGCCAATGACATACAATTGGTCATCAACAATTGCTGCGACAGCTGATACTCTACCTTCTGGTAAATCATATGCTGAATTTTTAAATTGGCCATCTTTTGGATTGAAAATCTGAACTTTATTTACCATATTTTTTGAACTATCACCATATAATTGCCCACCAATAATAAAGAACTTGCCGTTGTAAGTTTCATAGGAGGGTTCATATGTATAAGATGTTAACTGAACATCAATTAATCTCTTCCAAGTATCTGTTGAAATATCATACTGAAACAAATACTTTTCTCTACTATGCCCTATCGAATTTTCGCCACCTGCAACATATATATTTCCGTCAATTGCAGAAATGGCTCTCCCATTCCGAGATGGTAAACCCGATGAGTTCAAGCTCTTCCATTCACCAGAGACTGTATTGTATTCATAGACATTATTCTTATATGAGTTTTTTGAAGATACAATATATATCTTCTCTTTCACTGCAACTGCTTGTAAAGTTCCTTTACTATAAGCTGAAAAAACCGGCTCTCTTGGAATTCGAATCGGCTCTTCAGCCCACTGATCAAGTTCTGCATCATAAATATCTATAGTGTTATAAGCTACTTCTGTCTCTTCATTAATTCCACCTATTAGATAGATTTTTTTACCTACAGTAGCGTAAGTACCGCCTGTTCTATTTCTTGGCATACTGGCTTTCTCTTCCCAAACATCTTTTTTTGGATCATACATAAATGTTTGGTTATTTAACTTATTTTTTTCACTAGCTCCACCAAATACATAAATTTTCCCATCAACAACGCCCACACCAGCATTAATACGTTCTTCTGGTAAATCAGCTCGTTTCGTCCATCCAATTGAATTTTCTGCATTTGCTTTAAATGGACTAAGAGTACTCATTAATAGGAGTACCGTGATAAATAATAAAAACCTTTTTTTCATTTTCTATTCCTCCAACTCGTTATGTTCCCTCCTTTTATCGTTCTATTTTTTACAAAGTTTACAATTTAAAGAAGTTTTAAATAAAACTTTATATACATTCAAAATGTTGTGCGCTAGAGATGCGGCCTAAGCATTACCTTTTCATAATCGCTTCTTCATCTTTCAACTGAATCATAAGTGAGGATTGAATATATAATAAATTGATAATGCGGCGTGCCATTTCTGAAGGAGATGCATTGTAGTCATTTCTGATCCATTCAATGATAAAACCAAAGATTCCGTATGAACGATACTGGACAAAATAACTGTCGTTGATTTCTGCATACTGATCACTCACAAATGACATTCTATTTTTGAAGATATATTGTATTTTCTTAAGCAATTGTTCTTGTATGTGGGGAATTCGGTCTTCCATCACTAATAAATCATAATAGTCGCGATTTTCAACGATATATTGAAATACATCAGTGCCTTCTGGTTTCATGCGAGTTAAATCCAACAGTGGATTTTCACGAGTCGGCTTACAAAATTCATATTCGAAATCTACCATTTCCCGGTGAATAACATCTGCTGCTAATTCATCTTTACTTTCATAATGCACATAAAACGTCGTCCGATTATAGTTTGCCTTTTCCACAATATCCTTCACTTTTACGTGCGAATATCCTTTTTCTTTTACTAGTATTTTGAATGTTTGACGAAGTGTTTCTTTTGTTCGCTCAACACGGCGATCCTCTTTTTTGATCATGGGCCCCTCCTTTAGACACTTTTTAATAAATGTTGATTAGATATACATAAATTTATTTGTGTTGAAAACCTATACAAAAAAGATTTTTTGCTGATTGAAACGGAAAATCTTTCGTCCTACAATCAACTTAGTCATAAAGAAATGAATTTTTTGTGACTTTTGATCTAACCTTTCTTCAGAATATCATACTATACAAAAAGTGAGGGCACATGATATGGAAATTCAAGCGATGGTCACAACAAATGAAAAAGATTTCGAGAAACAAACACTATTACTAGATGATCCAAAAGCAGATGAAGTGCTTGTCAAAATCGTTGCATCTGGCGTTTGTCATACGGATGCCACAGTATTAGATGGCACGCTTCCTGTCCCACGTCCTGCTTTATTAGGACATGAAGGCTCTGGCATTGTCGTAAAAGCAGGTTCTAATGTCACAACCGTTCAAGAAGGAGACCACGTTGTACTTGGTTTCGCTTATTGCGGTCATTGCCATAATTGTCTTGACGGGAACGCTGGTGGATGTGAAAACATGATTCCACTGAATTTTTCTGGTCGTAATAAACATAATGAAACGCCTATCCATACACATGATCATCAAGATGTATCACAATTTTTTGGTCAATCGTCATTTGGTACATATGCAACGGTTGATGAGAAAAATGTGGTGAAAGTAGACAAAGAAACTGATTTACGTTATTTAGGACCATTCGGTTGCGGCTTAATGACTGGGAGCGGTACTGTCTTAAATTCACTTGCTCCAGCTCCAGGTACAAGCTTTGTTGTGTTCGGTACAGGCGCTGTTGGTTTAAGTGGGTTAATGGCAGCAAAAATTGCAGGCTGTGATCCGATTATTGCCGTTGATATCCATGATAGCCGCCTTGAGCTAGCAAAAGAATTAGGTGCAACACATGTCATCAACAGTAAACATGAGAACCCAGCTGAAAAAGTGAAGGAAATCACAGAAGGAAAAGGGGCACATTACTCATTTGAAACAACTGGAGTACCAGAAGTCACGCTAGCTGCCCTTCACTGCCTGCGTGTCAAAGGAACTTGTGCAACAGTAGCAGTAGGAAAACGCGATTTAACGTTTAATGTCACAAATGATCTCATGCTCAATGCGCTCACGTTAAAAGGTGTGATAGAAGGCGATGCCGTTCCTCAACTATTCATTCCTAAACTAGTCAAGTTCTTTAAAAATGGACAATTCCCAGTTGAGAAACTAGCAAAATTCTACGAATTAGAAGAGATTGAACAAGCTTTTGAAGATTCTAAAAATGGATCTACGATTAAACCAATTCTTATTTTAGATAAAGAGTATCGAGCTTAAGCCGAAATAAGACATGAAACTCAAAATCCCCCTTTCCATATAAAGGGGGATTTTTGGACTTTCATGCTGTCCTTTCCTTCACACATACATCACCGGCGTCGATATTTTAATAATCTTCCCGCCTCGACGATAAAACCTTGGAACACGGCGGCTTAATGTTGCAATGACTTCATAGTTAATCGTATTGAGCATTTCAGCAATTTCATCAACAGAAATTTCTCCGCCCTTTTGACGGCCATAAATGACGACTTCCTCGCCTTGCTTTGCTTTCATCTCTCCTAAGCTGATCATCGTCATATCCATTGTGACTCGGCCCGCAATTGGCATTCGTTCTCCGCGGAAAAGCATAAACCCTCGATTGGATAAAGCACGTGAGTACCCATCTGCATAACCAATCGGTATGGTTGCAATGACTTCGTCAGGCTTTGCCACATAGGTTGCCCCATAGCTGACCGTTCTTGGCTTTGTCACCATTTTCTTCACGAACGCAATCCTTGCTTTTAAACTGAGAGCGGGCTCTAGCTGAACAGCGTCTAAGCTTTTAATGTATTGCGAGGGATACAATCCATAAAGTCCGATACCAAGCCGGATCATATCGGCGCTAAATTCAGGAAACGCAATCGAAGCAGCTGTATTGTTCATATGTACGGTCGGCAGTTTGATCCCTTCTTCTTTCAAAAACCGAAGAAAATCAATGAAGATGCTGTGCTGCAGCAACGTGAAATCAGGGTCAGGCTCATCCGCAGTGGAGAAATGCGTAAATATTCCATCCCACCTCAGGTTTTCACTCTTTTCAAGGGCTTCCACCACTCCTAACAGCTCTTCCTTCGTCCGTACACCTAGTCGTCCCATCCCCGTGTCAACATTGACATGAATCCCAAGCCGGCGCTGGCTTTCTTCTTCCGCTAAGATCTCATTTGCTTGAGCAATCCAGTCTTCTCGAAGGCCGGAGAGATCAATTCTCCAGGCTGCGGCCCTTTTCACACAATCGAGCGGTGTAAATCCAAGAACCAAAATCGGCGCTTCAATTTTTGCTCTTCGCAGCACAATGCCTTCCTCTAAGCTAGCAACTGCAAGTTCTGTCGCACCGCTTTCTAGTGCCTGCCGCGCTACCTCCACTGAACCGTGTCCATAAGCATTCGCCTTCACGACAGCCATGATCTTACTTTTTCTTGGAATATGCGCTTGAATCGCTTCGATATTTCTTTTAATCGCATCAAGATTGACTTCGATCCAGACTTCCCTGCAAAGCTTTTGCATGTATTTCTCCTCCTAATCAATTTAATCATCCCTTTATCCATGTTCGCTTTTATGCGTAGTCTATCTTTATTCATTTTTAGCAAAAAACATTCAATCATGCCAAAAACAAATAATTCCTAAATATGTATATTTTTTGAATTTTTATTTATTTAGACATTTTTTGACATCTTTCTCCTACTAGACGTGCTATTCTTATAAGCATCTGTTAAACATTGGTTTAATAGAAAAATAAGGAAAAGGGAGATGTTTTAATGTTTAAGGGAAAAATGAAAAAAATAGTGGGAGCTACTCTCTTCACTGGTGCTTTAATGTTCTCTGCAATTCCTGCTGATGCCGCTTCGAATTTAATCCCTATTAGGGACAAGTATGATGGCTATCAATATCAATGGAATGGCTACAATAGCAGTGGAGTAGCAACCGTCACCGTTTTCTTTAGAGATTCGAATGGTAAGTCTTACTCTAATACTTATGAATGTGTCACTGTTATAAGCGGCACTTGTTATGTTTACGAATAATGTAAAAATGCAAAAAAATCTGCCCCCTTTATTAGGGCAGATTTTTTTACTTCACTTACTTAGAGGCCTCACATGAAATTGTGATCCCCCTAGTAATCATTTTTCATGTGGTACACTTTTCTAGCTATTCTCATATTATTAACAACATTCAACATTGAATCGATATAAAGGTGAAAGAGAAATTTAACATTGGCAATTCAAATTTTGAATGAGTTTGTAGTGGAGTTTTGCGAATGAAAAATGAGACTTGAGAACTTTTGAATCTTTGTTGTTCTAGCATCGGCTTATACTGCCTGCCTTCCAATCAGAATGTTAGATTCATGAATGCTTTGTTAACTATTGATTTTGATTAAAATCTTTAGCGATAAGAAAGGTGACAATCAAATAGAAGATTGTGCCGAAAAACATACCATTTAACAAACTGATTAACAACATCTTACAAATCAGACCAACATAATAAGACACTGGCGTCCCTGGAAATACAGCCATATTTAACAGGCTAATCATAAAGGTTAAAGCAAAGAATATAATGAAAATCCTTCGAAATCATTTGGATTTTAACATTGTCATTTTACTTCCTCCTCAGTATATTTTATGTGAAAAATATACTTTATCCATTGCATAAATTCCATTTTAAAGTAAAAAGCCCTTTAAGGGCCTTTTACTAAGCAGAATAACCGATACTTGCTGTATGACCTCTCCTAGCTTCATCATGACTTGCTGTAACTTCAGATGTGAAATAACTCACAACACTTATCACACTCATCACCACGAATACAATGGATACAGTTTTAAATTTCATATAGACAGTCACCCCGCTTTACTTGAACTTGGAAATAAAGAATTTTTTCATAAAACAGCATTGCCTTGTCTTTATCTCCCAATTCATTATAATATTTTGCGGCATCTTTTGCTAAGTCTTCAAGGTCAGGATACATGGACTTCATCTCTAACCATTCTGAAATTTGTTCTAGTTGTTCAAAATTGTTGTCAACGTATAGTGATTTTAAAAACGTAAAGATACGTAACAGCACATGATCTTTCAGTTTTTCAGATAGTTCTATTCCGCTATGCAAAGCATACGTACCTAAATCCTGTTCGTTCTTTTTAAAATAGGCTTTTGACAACATCACGAGAGGGTCTAAAATCCGATTTAAATGCTCGTAGCCCCGCTCTTTAAATGCTCGAATCGAGTCATTAAAGTGAATAATTGCTTGTGCTAGGTCACCATGATGAAAATAGCTCAACCCTAAATTATAGAGCGCTGACCCTTCTAATCTTTTTGTTGAGTGATCGGCAACTTGTTCTAGTGCGCGTTCAAAATGTGGAATGGCTTTTTCGGGACAACCCATATCGATATAGTTTAAGCCAATGACAAAAGAACATTGAATTTCTCTAACTGTGTATGTATCTTTTTCTCGGTAACATTCTATCGCCTGTGCGATATGGTGCATGGACATGTGGGTTTGTTTCATGTGGTAATAGATTTCAGCCATTTTGTAATTGAACTCGGCACGTTCAATATCGTCACTTACAAGGGTTAACTTTTTTTTCTGCCCGCTTATAGAAGGTAATCGCATTTAAGTATTCGTAGTTCTCAAATTCATACATGCCGTAGAAAAAATTGAAGTAATATTCTAGCAATCCTGTTAATTTCTCTTGATCTTTTTTTATCTTCACTGCAAGTTCCCTGAAGTTCGCTCGTTCTTTCCCATTTTCTAAAGGATCCAAGTAATCTAGCATTAATTTATGTCTGAACTCCATGAGTGAGAAATATAATAATAGATCCTGATTTTCTTCCATATCATCAAGCATCGATTTGATTTCTTCTTTATACGCCTCGGCATCAGGAACATTAAATCTTTGAATGTGATAATACCATTCATTGATTTTCAAGCCGACGTGAGAAGAAAGTACTTTTTTCATCCACCCCTACTCCTCCCTCTATTTTCCCTATAATGACATATATTATCATTTTATGAATCATTCGACACTGAAAACAAACCGCAAAAAAGCCCTATAAAGGGCCGTGTGAATGATAGATAACATGACTTCTATTCATAAATAAGCACCCAGTACTTCGCCCCAGGTTCCCCTTCCTCTACAACAGCCTTCCATCCTCTTTTTTGATAAAAAGACAAAGCTTTGTGATTTTCGGATACACATTTGAGGGTGACTGGTGTTCCGAGCACTTTGATCGCATGTTTCAGCAACAGATCGCCAGCCCCTTGACCAACAGCTTCTGGATGTACAAACAAGAGATGAATAAAACGATCTGGTACATATAATGAGATGAATCCAAGGATTTTATTGCTCTCCTCAGCTAAGAAAATTTGCTCTTCCTGCGTATCTTGATCAAAATCTTGCAGTTTGATTTCTTCTGTATTGAGCCAGTGAAAGCTCTGACGTCGGGATTCTACATAGATTTGTCTTAATTGTGGATAATCTTCTATGCTTGCTTCTCTAATGAACATCGCAACATCTCCTTTGTTTTTCATTTGAATGTTAATTCGCTTCTAAAATGTGTTTTGCCTGTGTTCTGCCTGCAAATAACAATTGATCACTGAACTGCGAGTCATTGACAGCACGCGCAAGAGCAATTGTACCAATCATGCTGCTTACTAGTGCGTAACTCTTAGAGAGATCTATGTTTCCCGTATCGGCTATAAACGCCATAAACCGTTTCAATTCATCGGTATAAGCTTTCCGTACCTCTTGCGATAATTGAGCAATCTCCCCTGCCAGTGCAGGCAGTATACAGCCGACTTCCGTCTGATCACGGTGAACGGTACTTAAATAAAATTCAATGATCGTCTGAATTCGAGGCTGATCTGCCTTCTTGTCTGCAACACTTTGTAGCATCTTGATCGTATCAGTAATAGCAAAATGAAAAGTCTCTATCACCAACTGATCCTTGTTCTTAAAGTGAGCGTAAAACCCTCCATGAGTTAGACCTGCTCCTTTCATAATGTATGGCAAACTGATATTACGGACGCCATTTGTTCGAAATGCTCGTGCAGCACTAGCGATGATCTGCTCTCTCACTTTTGACTTATGACCTTTCGGATAAGGCATCCTCTTTCCCCCTCCTTCCTTTTAACTCATCTAAGTGTATTTATCAAAATATTATATCCATCATATTATCATGTGTCAATTGACTAAAATCCATCTTTGCTCACTCAGATGGGATTGACTTCGCTAAAATATGATGACTATAATATATTATGATCATCATATTTTAAAATTGGAGGTGCAAGAAATGATTCATTTTGAAACAGTAGATACATTAGTGATTGGATCAGGTCCGGGAGGCTACGTGGCAGCATTACGTTCAGCTCATCTCGGCATGAAGACAGCGATTGTAGAACGTGAACAATTAGGTGGCGTATGCACCCATGTAGGCTGTATCCCTTCTAAAGCGCTAATAGCAGAAGCAGAGCGGTTCAAACTCCGCACACAATGGGATGGTTTTCAAGAAAGCGGTTCTTTCAATGAAGCTCAAGCGTTCAAAAAAGCTGTTGTGGAAAAACAAGCGGGAGGCGTCCAATTTTTGTTAAAGTCAGCGGGAGTTACCATTCTGGAAGGCGATGCAAGCTTGTTCGATCAGCATACAGCGGTGATTCAACATGCCGAAAAAGGTGAAAAACGAATCAACTTCAAACACCTTATATTAGCAACCGGCTCTCGTCCAATTGAAATTAAATCACTCCCTTTCGGAGGTCGTATATTGTCTTCCACTGAAGCACTATCCCTTTCCGAAATCCCTAAAAGCCTTGTCGTAGTTGGGGGTGGATATATTGGTGTTGAACTCGGACAGATGTTTGCAAGGTTTGGATCTAAAGTCACCATTCTAGAAGGCGGCAATCAAGTATTGCCTGGCTTTGAAAGTGAACTTGTCTCTCCTGTTGTTCGACAATTGAAAGAAGATGACATCACCGTGATTACAGGAGCGAACGTCATAGATGCCGAGCAGCATATGAGCGGAATTGATCTTCATTATGAGAAACAGAAAGAAAGTTACACGGTGAAAGCGGAATATGCATTGATTACTGTCGGAAGAAAACCGAATACAGATGGAGCATTAGGTCTCCATTCTATCGGTTTATCCATTACCCCTAACGGACTGGTTAAAATTGATGAACAATGCAGAACTTCCATTCCGCACATATATGCGATTGGTGATATCACCGAGGGTCCTGCTCTGGCTCATAAAGCTTCATATGAAGCGAAAGTGGCAGCAGAAGCAATCGCTGGTAAACCTTCGATGATAGATTATAAAGCGCTCCCACTTGTTGTGTTTTCCAGCCCAGAATTGGCGAGTGTTGGACTAAGCGAAATGGATTGCAAGCAACAATCCATTCCGACTGTCATTGGAAAAACAATGTTCTCCATTAATGGCCGAGCGCTTGCATTAAAAGAACCAGAAGGTTTTGTGAAGATTGTGGCCCATGCTGAATCTGGCCTTATTTTAGGAGCACAAATCGTAGGTGCAGAGGCATCTACTCTTATATCAGAACTTTCTCTCTCTATTGAAATTGGTGCTACAGTAGAAGATTTAGCCATGACGATTCATCCTCACCCAACATTAGGTGAAATGATCATGGAGGCTGCAGAAATGGCCACTCGTAAAGTTGAAAAATTTCTTTCACGATAATTCATTCAGGTGCATCTGTTTCGATTGAGCAAAATAATCGTCATAGCCTACTTAGAAATAGGCTATGGCGATTTTTCAATTGAGTGATGATATAAAAGCAGCGGTATACTGATCTTTAATTGGATACCTCTTCACGTTTTTTCCCTAACTTCATAGATAACTGAACACCAATCATCAGCACCACGATGGCGAGCATTGCGACAATAGCAGCTTGAAAATGTCCGCTGATATCGAAAATCAAACCGATTAAAAATGGACCAAATCCTCCCATGATGTACCCGCCCATCTGCGACATCGCTGACCATGTGCCGGCTTCTTCTGGCGTACGCGTTTCAATAATAGGCAGCATAAGCGCCAAAGGAAATAATCCACCTGCTCCAATCCCTAGAAAAATAACAGCTGGCAGGATCGGCATTGGCAGTAGAAGGAATAGGAGGCCAATCAGCTCTGACAAACTGCATAAGATCAGAAATAATTTCGGCTTTCCTAGACGATTGACGATGTTTGGAACGAGTAATGCCACCGGAATCTGAATGAGTGTAAATATCGTAAGCAGCATGGCGGCATACTGCGGACTATTCCCAAAATCAAGCGCAATGGGTGAAATCCACGCTGTTAACGAATAGAACATGCTAGACATAAAGCCAAAGAACAAGGTGAATTGAATGGCTTTTTTGTTTCGCAGCGGTAATCTCAGCGGCACGTCTGCAAGATCCGCTTGTTGGTTTTGACGAGCTAGACCGAGCCATAAAATCATGGCAATAACGCCTAAAATCGCCCAGCAGGATAACGCAAGTGGAAGGTTATGCTCACTGCGAAGGTAAATCGGAATGGTCAAGCCCGAAGCAAGTGCAGCTCCAACTGTCATCGATATAGAGTACACACTGACAATCCCAGGACTTTTCGGGAAATACTTTTTAATAAAACTAGACAACAATGGTCCGGCAAAACTAATTCCAACTCCTCCTGCAAAAGCAGTCGTTAGAAGGATGGTAACCGTTTGACTTGTACCACGCAGTCCAGTCGCAATTGTGATAAGAAAAATCGAGAAAAAAAGAGTTCTCTCTAATCCAAACCGTCGGCTTAGTTTCGTTGCTACAGGGGCAAACACCCCCATGCACAAGACCGGCAAAGTGGTTAAAAGACTTGCCGTGAGTGCACTAACGCCAAGGTCTGATTGAATCATGCTCATCATAGAAGCTACGGATGTAATAATTGGGCGCAAGTTTAAGGCAGCTAAAAATAAAGCAGCTAAATAAAATATTTTTTTTATCAATACTCTTCTTCCTCTCTCATCTTGTTGAGGTTACTATGAGTATAAATCCGCTTCATTCATTGATCAATACAATAATTCGTATTATGATGATAGGAAAATACTATCATTAATGAAAGGATGGCATATGGATACTCGTCACATTACCTATTTTATGGCTGTATTCGATCATTTACATTTCACAAAGGCTGCAGAGCAACTAGGTATATCACAGCCTACATTAAGCCAACAGATTCAGCTGCTTGAAGCTGAAGTTGGGATGCCGCTTTTTGACCGAATCGGTAAAAAAGTAGTTGCAACTGAAGCTGGTACGCTTCTTTATCAATATGGCATGAAAATGCTTCAGGCTGAACGAGATGCCAAAAATGCTATGAAAGAACTGTTATCTGAACAGCGGGGCACTGTTCGGCTTGCCGTCCTTCCCTCTGATCTTGACTTTCAGCTTGTTCCGCTTTTTGTAGAATTTAAAACGCTGTATCCAGAGATCAACCTAAAGGCTTTTTCGACCATCTTTGTTCGTGACGAGGTGCTCTCACATAAAGTCGATATCGGAATTGGGCTGCGCGGGCCTGCGGATAAACGACTGATTCAAATTCCACTTGGCGATGAGCCCTACGAATTGTTTGTTCATTCAGACAGTGAACTGGCAAAAAGGCGTGAAGTGACGCTAAAAGAGCTGACAAAGCATGCACTGGTCATGTATCCAAAAGGCTATCTAGGAAGAGATTTGGTCGATGACGTATGTAAAGAACACTGTTTTGAATTGGACACGGTCATGGATGTTGGGTCTGCCACTTCATTATTGCAGCTGGTTGAAGCCGGTATCGGCGCCACCATCCAGCCAAGAGGGCTGTTAAAGCAACATTCAGCATGGCCTAATATTGTCTCTATCCCTATTTCTGCCCCTGCTCCTGTTCGGCATCTTGAATTAACGTATTATGCCGATCGATTTGTGACCAAAGCGCAAAAACAGCTATCTGAATGGCTAATAGACTTTTTTAAATCAAGAACAAACTAAAAAGTGAGGGTAACACATGAAGAATGCAAACAGCATATTTACAAGAACAAACCGGGTTGTGATTCGTCAGTTTGATCAGCAGGATATTGAAGCATTTTATCAATACCGATCAAATCCCTCTATTGCCACATTTCAATCTTGGGAAAACTACACGCACGAAGACGCTGAATCATTTGTTCAACACCAAATGACGCAACAACCTAATCAACCAGGGACGTGGTTTCAATACGCGATTGCCTTATCTGAATCCAATCAGTTGATAGGAGATTGCGCCATTCATACACTCGGCAGCGAGCCTAGAATCGTTGAAATAGGATTTACCCTAGCGCCTGAATTTCAAGGAAAGGGCTATATTCATGAAGCCTTGAATTCAATGATCGAATATATTTTCACTACACTGAACAAGCATAAAATCATTGCCTTTACAGATGTACGAAACGAAAAATCCATTCGAGTGCTGGAACGTTTAGACATGAGGCGCGAAGGACATTTGCTACAAAATTATATGTCAAAAGGACATTGGATCGATGAGTATCAATATGCGATTCTTCAATCCGAGTGGGACTCGAAGCGTCATTAATCATTTATTTCCTATTCAAAATCCCTAAATAAGCGCTCCACGATCCTACATCGGTTCGATATCGTTCCGCCATGACCCGAACAATTTGGGAAATATGGGTGAAATCATGGACAACCCACGCAGAAAGTAATTCGCTCACTTGCACGACGCCGAATTCTGGATGGACGCCCTTTTTCTCTAGATCAAGACTTGAATGTGTCATACGCTGAATGTATGCCACATTCTCCATCCGCACATGATGAAGCTCCGCTAGTGCTTGTTCTATCTGTCTTTCAGTTTGATTCAAATGGGAGTAGCGGTCAAATGCAGGAAATGGGGTATTCTCTCCATCAGCAAGAATGACATTTAATCGGGGAATCCAGTTGAATTTCTCTGCTTCAATCAAATGTTCAATGACTTCAACGGGATTCCACGTTCCCTCCCCTTCACGACTGTGAAGCCAATCCTTCGATAAACCTGACAAAAGACTTTCTAATGTACGAGGAGTTCGACTCAACATATCTAAAGCTTCATTCAAATTGAAATTCATATGGCTGCTCCTTTATCAATTTTTCTTTATTCTAATGTTTTTTAATTAGATTGCAACTCATACCGCAAAACAGATAAAGAAGAAAATAAAAGGCGCTTTTGATCAACCTTCTATATACAAATAGAACTTTTCTATAACACTCACCATCCTTTCTTTTTTTATAATAGAAAAAAATGAAATGTGGTGATAGTGATGTCTACAACGATTGGGATTATGGGTGGTATGGGCCCTTTAGCGACGATTGATCTGATGAAAAAAATTATCTCTCATACACCAGCTATTAAAGATCAGGATCATCTCCATGTGATTGCTGATAATTATCCGCAAATCCCTGATAGAACCAATGCCATATTTGGAAAAGGCGAAGATCCTACAGAATATATGATTGCATCAGCTAAAAGATTAGAACGCGCAGGAGCGGACTTTATTCTGATTGCATGCAATACCGCTCACTTCTTTTTAGAAAACGTACAACAATCCACTCATATCCCTATCATGAATATGCCATTAGAAACCGCAAAGCACCTGAACAAACATCACTATACGTCTGTGGGCTTACTATGTACTGATGGCACATTAAAAACCCAGCTCTATCAAAAGGCTTGTGCCCATCACAAGATTGATGTCATGACTCCTAGTGAAACTCTTCAGAAAAACGTGATGAATGGGGTTTATGCCGTGAAAGCAGGGAAATTGAGTAAAGGCGAAAGTGAACTGGCGTTAGCTGCAGAAATTCTAATCAATCAAGGAGCAGAAGCCATCATTGCCGGCTGTACAGAAATTCCTTTAGTTCTAAGGTCAACCAAAGCTGTGAAAGTGATTGACCCTACTGTCATTTTGGCGAAAGAAGCTGTAAAATTAGTGTATGAGCTTGAAAAGCTAAACATTTAAAGAACGTCATATAAGGGGATAACATGAATATTGAGAATATAGAAGCGTTTATTTATGTATGCCAGCTAGGCAGTATCAATAAAGCTGCAGAAGCACTGTATTTAACCCAGCCTTCTGTTTCGGCACGTATTCAATCGTTAGAAAAAGAATTAGACCTGAAATTATTTGATAGACAGAGAAATAAACTATCTCTGACGGAAAAAGGTGAACAGTTTTATCCTCATGCCAAAAAGATTCTCCATTCTTATCAAGAAGCAAAGCATAGTCTCAAACAAACGATGATCCCTTATGAATTGACGATTGGATGCGCATCCTCTATTTCCAATAATCTATTGCCTAACATATTGCCCGCCCTAAAAGAAAAATACGAAAACCTGAAAGTGAAAATTGTAACAGGACATTCAAAGGATGTTGTCCAAAAAGTGATTAACAACCAAGTAGACTTTGGCATTGTCAGGACTGAAACACATCCTCAAATTGAATCAATCCCGATTTTCAGCGATCCAATCGGGCTGTTCGTCCCAACTCATCACCCGCTCGCCAGCCTAGACAACATCAATATGAAAGAACTAGAAGAACAACCTTTTATTTTCTTTGACTATGGGTCATTTGATTGGTTGATGCTCCACCGATTATTTCAAAAAAACAACATCACACCGAACATTTCCATTGAGGTTGATCATATGGAAACTGCAAAAAATTTGGTGCTGCAAGGGATGGGACTATCGTTTCTTCCTCATCATTGTGTTAGAAATGAAGTAAAACAAGGAACATTAAAACAAATTTCAATCGATCCATCCATCGATTTCAACATCAATATCGAGTTCATTTATAAAAAAGGAAAATCCAAATCCGTTTTCATTGATCACCTCAAACAATTTTTTCATGACTTAGATTAAAAAAAGCCCTTTTTGGGGGCTTTTTTGGATTCGTTCTGATTGATCAGCTTTCGTTTGCCAACATGTATTCGGCAGATTCATGCATATCTTTCAATCCTGATCTCTGTGCGTACTCGGCCACAGTGATCGCACTTGTCGTCAGAAGTTCTATTATATGTTCATCCATTCCTGACCAAGTTCTCCCGCCTGCTTTTTCATACGCATGGATAAGTTTCGTTAATCCTTCTTTCCCAAACAGAAGTTGATGCGACAAAAAGTCGGCAGATACATCACCAATCCCCACTTCAGACCAATCAATCACACCGGTAACACATTGATTTTCATCAATCAGAATGTGGCCAGGATGCAAATCTCCATGCTTCACTCCCACAAAAGGCGGCCATAAAGAATCTTTAGCTAGCCATTCTTGCCAACGCTCCCATAAACCGCTGTTAATGGTGTATTGCGATTTGACACATTCCATTCGCTGTTTCATTGATCCTCTTAATTCATGTGCACTGATCATCTCCACACCGATCGTTTTAAAAGGCTGTTGATCTAAGGAATGTACATTCGCTAAAACTCTTCCTAATGATTCATAATAAGCTTGCGGTACATTCGTTTGGTCAAAACTCCACACATAAGATTGCTGTTCCACATCAATACTAGCTGCCGGTACCCCCTCTAATTGTTTATAAGCAATCAGATTTTCTGTAAAGATAGACCACTTAGGAACCTGAAAGTGAACCTGATTACTAATGTAATCTAATGTCTTTTTTTCTTGTAAGGTATGTTTCATTGATTCAGGTCTGCGAGGCATTCTTAATATCCATTGATCACCATGTAAATCTTCGACGTGAGCGACACGGAAATCCACACCTGATTCATTTATTTTGATGGTATTCTCTAAAATCTCTAATCCGTGATGTTTGACTAACTGCTTTAATTCCAGTCTGTTCATATCCATTCCTCCAATTGCTCATTTAGTCATGATCAATAGGCACCAAGAATATCATCACAAAACCCACAAACAGGCTACTTTATGTGGTCAGAGTAAACAAAGCTAGACATATGCCTTTCTTTGCATCATAAAAAACATACAAAAAAAAGACAGATCGATTAGCTGCCTCTTTTCTAGTGAAATTGCATACTTTCCCGCTGAAGATTATTAAAAATGTGCAGACTACCCCGTTTACTCCGTTTGATGAAAACAGAGCCTTTGAACATATGAAATTACTGATTGTTCAAAGTTTTCTGGCGTAATCTTCCTGAATGCATCATCTTTAACCATCCTCCTCTTTATCATATAAATTTACTATACTTTATTTAAATATGGCTTTCAATAAGATGACAAAAAGAAGCCCTTTTCAGGGGCTTTTCGTCTTTCACCATCGTTTATTCCCTGGATGAATATCTTCTCCCAAAAAAGCGGTATTAGGCTCACCACTATTTTCTAGAAACTCCGCTATTTCTTTCAGCTCTTGATTGATAAGGTCATTTCTTTGCATATCCGGGTTTAACAGAAGGATGGAGTGAATCGTTGTCGCTGCTTCATACAAAACATGTTGATCTTTTATCTGTTGGATACATTGTTTCATACGATCGAAAAACCATTCGATCTCTTCTGTTTTTTCCATAGGATAATGTGCCATTTTAAAGAGATTCTGCTGACGAAGGTCTTGTCTCTCAAAAATTTGTTCAAGCTCTTCTTTACTGATATACAAATCCGAGCATTCCTCATCAATCTCTACTACCTCGACCATGGCGTCTTCAGCTGTATATAACTGCTCAATAAAAGCATCGAAAGTATCTGCCAGCTTAAAATCGACTCCCATCTCTAAATCAAAATAGTGAATAGGAGGGTGCTCTTTCGTTTGTCGATAATCCATTGCGATCCATGTATCTTCTTCTCCGCTGATGAAAATAAGTCCCTCAGGCAGCTCCAATTCATCACTTAACTGAGGGCTAGTCATAATTCCATCACCTTTGGCGATTCCTCTTAGATGGTCAAATTGAACATGATCCTCAGCCCATGAATTCGGCTGTTCCGTTGGAAAAGCATTACGAACTGTAAAACCACCGTTCCATTCTAAAATGAGCTTTTTGTATGTATCAGGTAAAGTGACACCAAGTCTTCCCTCTGCTTCACGAATTTTTTTCTCATCTATCTTTTCTAACGTGAAAGGACTCTCTTCTTCTTTCTCCCAGAACGATTTCAAAGTGTATGCCTCCCTATATCTATTGAGGTAAGTATAACATTGACCAACTATTCACTTACCATTTTAAAACCTCAAATTACAAACCTGTTCAATCCGTTCCTCCAATAAAGAATTTATCAGTAGATATAAAAAAGACCTAGCTGGAGTTCCAGCCATGTACACTTAAGTGCTCAATGCCAGCATCCGCAGGTTATTCCTTCTGGACAAAATATTCACGTTCGATTTGCTTATCTATATCATACGATGATCCACACAGAAAAAAATCTTCTTTTTCTCGGTTTGTTGACCAATAGACACAAAAAACCTTGAAAGGCATTAGCCAATCAAGGTTCATTTTGTTACTTCATCTTTACTGCTTCTTTCATTTCCTCTATTATTTTATTTAACCACTGTAAAGGGTTTAATGAGATCGCCGGAAAGTAGATTTCTGCATTATTTTCGATAAAGTTTTCTTTTTCCTGTATTGTTAAAGTACTATTCAAAAAATCCTGACAATCCTTTATAGTAGACAGCAGACATTCTTTGCTAGCTTCATGAATAAACTCCTCAATCGCTTCTTCTGGTGAATCGATATCCTGATGAAATGTACCACCTAAAAAATCTTCTAACTCTTCTAAATAACTGTAACTCTCATTCATTTTATCATCCTTCTTTCTATTTAACAGGGTATCCTGTTAAAATAAAACCGCCATTCTCATCTTTTTTCAATATAATTTTCGCATTTGTAACATTCTCGACTACTTCTGAATTTCTCGAAACACTTCTGCCAATTACCTCTCCATCACCCTTATATTTTAATTGTAATGTAGGTCTACTATTGGGGTCAGATAACCACTTTTGTATTTTATCAACACTCTTAGGATCACCCAAAACTGAATCAGCAACTTTTTCTGCAGTCATTCTATCATTAAAAGTAGAAGAACCCGTAATTTTAGGATTACTTTTCAATCTTTCTAATAGTTCTTCATCTGTTTTCCCAACGTGTCTTTCTATTAAGTGTCCACCTCTAGATTCATGTATAGCTAATCCATTACCTGGAGATAAAGAATTTTTCTCACCTTTCTTAATCCCCATTTTTCCATGAAACCCTTTCGCCCCAAACGGCAAAAGCATTCCCAGCGCCGCGTTCATACTCGCTTCCTGCTGTTCTTTGGAGATCTTGTTTCCAAACATGTCTCGGCCTGTGATCGCTTCGCTGAAGCCGTTGGTGGCGGTGAGGCCGTATAAACCTTTTTGGGATGTCTTTAGGGCGTCAAAGGATTTTTGTGATGTCTTGTAAATGTCGACTGCCCTAACTGCAGCTGATGTGGCTTGGGTGGTTTTATAAATAGCTTTTCCGCCTTTGAAAATGCGGCCTGCCCAGCCGACGATTGGGATGTAGCCTGCTGCTGCCATGCCTCCTGCGGCAACGCGCTGACCTGCGGTGAGCTCTTCGCCTGTGATTGGATCAACGCCTGTTGCGGCACGTTTTGCATCGTTCACGCCAGTCAGTTCATTCACGATGTTTCCACCATAATCGAGGGCTTTTTCATACCAAGAGCGGTTGGCGAGGGCTTCTTGTTCCTTTGCGATCTTGCGGGCTTCTTCTTGTTCTTTTTTGATTTTCAGATATTCAGAAGTTTGCTTCTCAATATCGCTCTTTGCCTTGTAGATTTCGCTATTTTGATACGCTTTCTTGTCAAAATTCATAGGCGAAATCGCTTTTCCGTCATTTGTCGCATTCATCATTTCAGCGTACAATGCCATTGTAGCTTGCTGTTCCGTCTCTGACAAAGCATATTCATCTTTTAAATTTTGATCAAGCTCTCTTAGATCTTTGACCGTCTTTTTTCGTTCATCTTCCGCATCTTCTATTTTTTCATCAAAGGTTTGGCTATCAAATACCTCTAGGGAAATGAGGTCATCAATGTCTTGAAAAATCGTTTTGAGTGCCTTTTTTTGATCCTTTACAATGCTTTTGGCATTCTTGATACCCATATGTACTGCGTTGTCTAAAAAGTGTTCTTCTATAAAGGTATCGCCGCCAAAGCTCGTATCATCCAGTGTTCCAGAAACACCTTCATGAAAGGCTTTTTGCTTATCAATGAAGCTGATAAACATGTCTACATTTCCGGCGAGCTCTTTATAAAAGCTTTTAATGTTATCGGCTCCTTTCCCAGTGAAGTCATCACCGAGATTGGCCACACCTTGTAATGACTTTTTTAAATCTACCATTTGTTCGCGGAGTTCCTGATAGTGTTTGGCCCTTGTGTCCATGGCACTTGTTAGTGCTTTTGCATCAAGTATCTTCCCCAGAAGAATTCACTCCTTCCTATTCATTGACAAGGTCAATTTTACCAACAGAGGATTTGTCATGAAATAGGAGTAAAGACACAAAAACAAGACCCAGAGTACTAGAGTTTTAGGTTACTTGTTTTTTAATAAGTAATATCTAGCTCTTCCTAAAAACACTCAAAACAATTTTGATAGATAAAAGGCCATCCCAATCAAAAGAAACAGAACTTTCGTTGTCGTAAAAACAAAAAAACTTGCTAGATAAAGACTTCAACGATGATTCGACTGGACTTAAACCAGTGCCTCCTCCCCTGTCAAGGTGAATGACCATAACTAAAGCGAACGTAAGTTCTTTGAAAAAGACTAATTTAATAAGGTTCTATGATGAGCCTTTCTATTAAAAAATGTGAATTTTTGAAGAAAACTGAAAGGGTTGATCCTCAATCCGTCTCCATAAAAAAACAGACCATGCAGGGTCTGTTTTAATTTTGCTTATACGTTTTGAGATGTTGTGTTTCGGTCTATCGTAGTCGTGTTTCGATCTATTTTTTGTGGAACAAAAGTTGTATTTCTATTCGACTCCTCCATTGTTGTATTTCGATTTGATGCTGGTTTAATCAAGCTAGATGCTTCATATACACCTGCACCTAGAAGGATAATAGAGGTTATAACAATCATTTTTTTAACACTCATAAAGACACTCTCCTTTTTGAATATTATGTTGGGCTTGAAATGCCTTCCTGTAATATTCTGTTGCTTTCTCAAACTTTCCTCTTTTTTCATGAATAACTGCAAGGTTTTTAGTGAATTCTTCTACGAAAACAAACAACTGCTTTTTTTCAAATGTCTGAAGCATAGCTTGAATCTCTTCCTCATCATTACTTTCATATGTTGTTCTTATAGATCGTATTAATAAAATCTCGTGTGGGTTCTCATTATGAGAGACGAGTTTCAAAGCTTTATCCACTAATTTGGATGCTTCATCATATTCTCCTGTCTTATATAGAGCCCAACAAAGGTTAACATATATGACCGATTTTACATCGTCCATACCATCTTCTGATATTTCAAGGGACTCTTGATAGTATTGGATAGCCTTTGCATAATCTTGTTTTTTTTCATAATTGTTTCCTATATTTAAAAGTACCTTGGAAATCAACCTATTATCCGCTATTTCTTCAGCGATGGAATAGGCTTTATTCAGATATATTAATGATTTTTCATACTGCTTAAAATCATCATAATTTCCTGCTATTACAAATAGGCATTGAACTTTTCTGATCTTGTATAACTCGTACTGATCGTAAATTTCAAGCGCCTTTATGATGTGATGCATAGAAACATGAGTTTGTTTCATAATATAGTAGGCTTCAGCCACCTTGAAGTGAAACTCTGCTTGCTCAATATCATCGACAACCAATGCGAGCTGCCTTTCAGCGATTTTGTAATATTGAATAGCCTGTACATATTCTTTCTTACTAAATTCATGCATTCCTCTAAAAAAGGCATTGTAATATTGCAACATACCCGAAAGTTGATGATTAGAATTCTCAATTTTATCAACCAAATCAGAAACAGAAGGCGATCGTTTTTCTGATGGTTTGATATAATCAAGCATAAGCTGGTGACGAAAGCACATCAATTGATAATAAATGAGTAAATCCTGATCTTCTTCCATCCGTTCAATTTCTTGTTCTACCTCAGCTTTCAAAATCTCTGCATCAGGTACACTGAATTGCCGAATCATTTTATACCATTCATTGATTTTCACACCTACATGTGAAGAAAGAACTTTCTCCATCCCTTATTCCCCTTCCACTGAACTCCCTTATATGACATTTATTATCACATACAAGAATTTACAAAGCACCGAAAAGAAACCGCAAAAAGAACAAATATAGCCTCAGTAAACCTTTGGAACATTTTCATTCTCATCACAAAACAAAAAGGCAGACTCATTTCAGTCTGCCTTCATCTTCTAGATTTCCATGAGCATACCTTTTGTCTTCAGGTAATTGGCATTGAATCATTTAACCACTCGTCACAATGTTCAATAAGCCACCTCAAATATTCCACATATTGACCGACGTGATAGCCATCACAAACAGCATGATGTACTTGAATCGCAACGGGCAAAATGATTTTCCCTTCTTCCACTTTAAATTTGCCTATCGTAAATATTGGCAGTAAATAAGTCTCTTTTGTAGATACATTAAGGTTAAAAGAAGTAAAATCAATCCAAGGTAGACTTGAAATATTGAACATGTTCTCTGGCATATTAGGTTTCGGATATAGGTTGCTGCTTTTGCTAAATGTTTCAATGTCCGCCACACAGCTTTTATAAAACTGAGCAAAGTTTTCGTCATAAGGCGTCCAAATACTTGAAAATGTCTTTGTTTCTTTATTTAGAATCGTATAACTAGGATGGAGAAGTTCCCAATGACCAAGTTCATCGTTCACTAGATCCATCCGAAACTCCGGTATTTTTTGCACAGCCTTTGCTAACAAATAAATTTGCACAGGATATACTTTTAGCCTTTTTTCTTTTAATATTGCATACAATTTCGTGATGTCTAGATCGATCACCAGACTATATGAGCATCGGGTTACCGTCATATAATGATGAAAGTGCTCTTTTCTCGGATAATTTTCATCTATTTGTTTAAACATTTTTTATCTCCTCCTGAATGTAATTGCTTGTATTCAGGAGGAAGCTTTATCTGTTTTTACCACCACAATCATCCTTTCAAAAGTTATATCATGTTTCTGTCTATTCAAAGTCTACCATGAGCTTTGCCTACGTTAAAGCCTGCAGCAACTCTTCGTAAGTCATCTTGCCCAACGTGAATTTTTCTAGTGCTATATATGTTTTCTCCGCTGAGGTATTCATTCTATTATGAAATTCATTCACTAACTCTTGTTCATTTGGTAATGGTTCATGTATATGTTCTTTTTTTCGACATGCTTCATAGTATCTTATCCCAAATATTCTCTGGGACATCGCATTGATGTGAATTCCGTCCGGATTAGGTATAAGGCCTTTCGCAGTAACATAATAACAATTTTCATGATGATTTGCATATTTTTGTAGTACCTCATTGATCAGTTGATATTCCACACATCCTGCGCCAAATGCTGTCTTTCCTAAGAAATCGCCCAAACCACCTATCACAAGCGGAATGTTAGGTACAGATAATTCAGTTCTTAGCTCATGAAATAATCTTCGTATTTTTTCATCGTATTCTTTGTATTTTCCATCTTGGCTGTCACTTTCTCCTTGATGCCATAATATCCCGGCCAATTCGCTATCTTCCTTTGCAAATGTAGCTTCATTTATTGCATGACGAAATAATGCCCCATCTCGTGACCACTCATCAATGGAACTGCCACCTTCGGCACATGGGATAAGACCAATCTTCTCTCTCTCATGCTCTTTACACCAAGCCTCCGCAAAAGAAGCCGCTAGTCCTACGCCAGCTACCGGTCTATCAAAATGGATGGGCTCAGTCATCATTTGCCATCTACCGTTTCGCAACATCATGATTCTTTCATTATAAATTGGCGGCACTTCATGCTTAAAGCCTCGCCCCGCCATATTTGATTGTCCAATTAGTAAAAATGACTTCATATTTTTCTCCCCCTCTCTTTATTTTTCATATTTTTGTTGAAAGAACAGTAAACAGCAATTACTTAGGGTAAGATCCTGATGCATCTATCAATCAGGTGGATCGACTATGATCAATCCACTTAAACCATTTTAACAAGAAGAAATCTCTTGTCCATGTTGTCATATGGGCTTACGTTAAACTTGTGAAAAAAACATATTCATGTATAATACAATTGATGTATTATACATGAATTTTAGGAGGGTGACCTTTTTGAAAAGAGAAGATGCCTTAAAACTAAGATCAGATATTAAGAAAATGATTATAATAACTGGGGTTTTTGAATCTCAAAATTTGCCCAATGGACCATTTGAAAAACCTCTACCAACTTCTCAAATGATGGCGTTAGAGGAAATAGAGATGGAAAAATTAACTGTTTGGCAACTATCCAATAAACTTAGATTAGAGACTTCAACTGTAAGTAGATTGGTAGATAAGTTAGTAAAAAAGGGACTTGTTTATCGTGAAGTAAATGAAGAAAACAGAAGAGAACTTTTTCTGCACCTCACAGAAAGAGGCCACATTACTGTTAATCGCTTAAGAGAACAATCCCTTACATTTTATCAACGTATCCTCAATAATTTATCAGAATCAGAACAAAAAATAGTTGTGGATGGTTTTGAATTATTTATTGATTCTATTTCTAAGTCTTTTGATTAGAGTGAGGTAAATCATACCCTTTGGAGGATAAAATGAGTTTGGATTTTGAACGTCCTATTATTGAACTAAAAGAGAAATTTGATGAATTAAAGAAAATGATGAAAGAACATAATGTAGATTTATCATCAGAAATTCAAGAATTAGAAAAACGTTTAAATAAAATGCAAGATGAAATTTATTTTAATCTTACACCTTTTCAACGAGTTCAAATTGCAAGGCTACGTAACAGGCCCACGACATTGGACTATATACCTTTATTGTTTACAAACTTTCTAGAACTTCATGGTGATCGATTATATGGTGATGATCAAGCAATGATAGGTGGTATTGCAAAATTTAAAGGAGTGCCCGTTACGGTTATAGGTCATCAAAGAGGGAGAAGTACAAAGGAAAATATAGAAAGAAATTTTGGAATGTCACATCCAGAAGGATATAGAAAAGCGCTAAGACTGATGAAACAAGCTGATAAATTTAATCGCCCTATTATTACATTTATTGATACAATTGGCGCCTATCCAGGGAAAGGGTCTGAAGAACGTGGAATTTCTGAAGCAATAGCTCGAAATCTATTGGAAATGGCTACACTTAAAGTGCCAATTGTTTGTATTGTAATTGGAGAGGCATCAAGTGGTGGAGCTCTTGGTATTAGTGTCGGTAACCATATCCATATGTTAGAGTATTCATGGTACTCGGTCATTTCGCCAGAAGGAGCAGCATCTATCCTATGGAAGGATGCTAAGTATGCTCCAGAAGCTGCTAAACACATGAAAATTTCAGCAAAAGATTTAAAGCATTTAGGAATTATTGATGAAATCATTCCTGAAATTAAGGGTGGAGCACAAAATGATATAAAATCACAAGCAAAATTGATTGAATCTGCAATCGAATCATCTCTTAAAAAATTGATACGATTATCCTCGGAAGAGCTTATACAACAGCGATATGAGAAGTATAGACAAATAGAGAATTATAAATGAAAATCTATTACATTTCTGAGGATTCTTACGAAAAAGTTCTAAATATTTTGTAAGTAACCTCTTAAACTTGATATGCTGATACTATTAAAAGTGTGTGATCGGTATGGAAAAGGGATTTTTTGATTCTAAAAGTACTGAGAAACAATCTGGTGGATAAAGTTCGTCCCCAATTCGTCCCCAACCAAAAGAAACAGAACAAAAATTCGTTGTCAAGAAAACAAAAAACCCTTGCTAGGCAAGGGTTTCAACGATGATTCCGACTGGGCTCGAACCAGCGACCTCTTCCCTGTCAAGGTAGGTATATGGCATCCTGTGAGTATCACTGAGATCCTCTGGTGTTCCTTCGTATTTTTTAAAACCAAAAAAAATGTTACCTTTTTTATTACTTTTTTATACACCTGTTTTAAGCTTTATCACCATTAATATATTTCACTAACATAGCTGCTGCGTACATAAAGAATGCAGCGATTAAACCATTCACCATACTTCCAAAAACTACAATCAAAATCTGTCCTGCGTAATCTGTCCATGTCTTATCTGGAAATACAGCAATGTTCCATATACTTATGAGCATATAGAATCCAGTCGCAATGATAAAAGTCCAAACAATTAATTTTGATTTGAGCATTTATTGACAATCCCCCATAATCCATTTTCTTCCATGATAACATGAGTTAATAATTAATCTTCAATCAATTCATCGTGATCCATATTCTTAGCTTCATCTAACTCACGTTCTAATCGCTTCTTATCTTGTTATCCTTTCAAAACGTATATGAGCAATATACAGAGTTGGTTTCTTCATAAGTCGAAAAGCTTTCTACTTTCAAATATCCTTCAAAGCCCAAAGCAGCTTTAACTATATTTTTACTCTTAAACAACATATCTCTTTGAATATCATTATCTTTCATGTTTGAAATATCGTCTATAAACATTGTGTGTAATTCAAATCTATTATTCTCATATTCAAATCTAAGAACCTTCACTTTTAATCCTCCTAATTAATTTCCCTTAATTATACAGGGGATTTAGATTGAATGGAAAGAATATCATAGTTTTAAACGACTGAACGCAAATATGCGTTTTGACATAAGCTGATGTCATTTTAAATGACGGTAGGTATTTATGAGATCCCCACTGTAGGTTAAAACTACTCCCTTTGTAATACTGCACTACTGTGTCAAGTGTCCCGAACAGTTTCTCAATCCTCAAGTTTGAGTTTTGATACTTGTGGCTTGTCCTGCATCGTCAGAAACGATACACCCATCCTTCGTACAGCACTTAATGGCAGCTTTCGCCTTTCAGATACATGTGCAAATAGTGAAGCACAGTGGTATCCTATCCTCATTTATCGCATCGGCTGAGTCACTACCCTTTTAAGTTTAAAGTGTTAGCACATTCCACGACAGTCTTATCCTTAAAAATGGCATCACTAAAGACAACACCTTGATCTAGGAGTATAGACTAATTCTATTTAGTTAGGTGAGGTAAACTTTACTTGCCTTGTAAAATGCACGACCTATTGAATATAAACTAAATTAAGTTAGAATGGGCTGGTATCACGGGCGCGTACCAACCCATCAGATTAGATAGTGCGCCAACACTTTTCTAATCAGCTAGAAATGACGATCATGAGCAGTAGGAATAGCCCTAATGTGCTCATGATTGTTACAAATAGTAACTCATCTATTAACCTTACATCTAAAAAGAAATTGAATACAATATTATTGAATTCATTGATGATGTAAAGAATGAATTCAAATAAATAAAAAATTAGATAGACAAGTAGCCACTTACATTGATGTGTAGATGGTTTTTTCATGCGTAAATATGCCCTTTTCAAGATTTAAGAAATTAGTAACACATCGAATTAAACAAAGACAAACAGCATGTGATTTAAAGCTCATTTATTCTAATTTATGTAAAATTAATTCCTTTCTGTGATATCCTCACTATTGAAAAATGATTAGAAAGGAAGTATTCCAATGAAAAAGTTTTTTGTTAAGATGTTGCTAGTTCTCATATCAGCAGCAGTTTTCATTCCCACAACAGCTACATATGCAGCAGAAAAGATCGAACAGAAAGAAAATTTGGCAGTAACTTTCAATCCTACTGAGCTACAAAAACAACTTGCTTTAAGAGATGTACCATTAGAAAAACAAGAAGCCTTGCTTCAAGCATTTAAAGCTATTGAGAATGCTAACAATGATCCACTTGCTACTACAAATGGCCCTAAGGGTGCGGCTATTAAGGCAGCAATAAAAGTAATTAAAGGCTTAGTGAATAACGACTGGGCAAAATGGGTTTTACAGCAACGTTTTGGAAAGGAAGCTGTAAATGGTACTGTCAAAAATGCAAACAAGATCATTAAAGAATTAGAAAAAATTATTGATACGCCAAAAAATGCAGCAAGTAGGGCTCGAAAAGTTGTTTCTGCAGAGCTTAAAAAACATATAGACTCAGGTGTAGCTGATACAATTGGACTTGTTGTTGAATACATTGTTCTCACTGCTGATTTACTCATACTTTAGATAAAAGGATGGTACATATATATGTCACAAAATCAATTCATTCAATTTCAAAAATCAAATGGTTTAGACGATGAAGACGTTCAATTCCTCATTACTCTCTCAGGAGCATTTTGCACCTGTGAAGAAGAAAACAAAAAGGCATATGATATAACAAGGACAGCGTTCATTAGACACTTTGGTGAAGAATTAAACCTTTCAGATATTGAAGGAAATACTAGAGAAGAATATGAAGAGATTATCAATCAATTTCTAAGCAAGAAGGATAAAAAAATCAATGTAGATGAGCTTTTACAATCTTTTTATGATGCAGATATGATGGATGGATTAAAAAAGAAATTCAATTAATGGCCTTGGTTTGAAGGTCTTTTTTATTGCCATCAATTACATATAGGCACCTCTCTTTAGAAATACTTGTGCTCGTTTACGTGGGTTGTCCGGCTTTGTTTTGTGTGTTAGTTCTTCACGTAGAACCGAGTTCATAATAGTGCTTACTTCTTCATCTGACTTAAATTCTGCAAGCTCTTCAATCCACATAACACCTATTGGAAAGTCAGCGTCTTTGATTGATTTGAGCTTTTCAGGATCGTCAGCCCCTGCAAAATATATCTTGTTCCCTCTCGGCTTGTATGTGATTTCTAACCTAGAAGGAACAAACTTGAATAGATGAGAGACACCCAGCGTTACCGTTGCTTGCTTTATTTGTGCGAAAACAGATTTAACAAGCGTGTTCTGTACTTTACGCAGCACGAGAGCGGAAACAGGGTATTCAATGATGTCTGTTACTACTCCAACACCCACGCTAAACGATTTGCCAGAAGCACGGCCGCCCTTCATAACGTAATGAAGATGCTCTTTTGCTCTCCTGCATCTCCAAAACTCATGAAATGCCGGTGCCAGCACTTCCGATATTTTAATCATGGTCATCGATATCACCTATATCATCAACAATACGAACGCCAACAGGTCCCACCATATCAACTTTATCTGTCCACATAGAATGACGCTTCCCTAACAGCTCAGCTGCTTTTACACGATCCTTTAGATAAGGGTCTTTATCTTCTAATTGCTGTGCGCCTTCGCCTAAGCCAACAGGTATTTGCTCTGTTTTCTCTCCACGCATGACAGCAGTTAGAAACTCAAGAATCTCGTCCTGTGAAGCTATCCTTTCAGCATCCTTTTCATCCAACCGCTCTTTTATATAGGATTTAATGTCAGGTTTAGTCAGGTTCTCTTGACCGATTGATTTAGCGGTCTTAGAGCTGTATCCTGCTTTCCTAGCGGCTTCTGTAGCATTTCCTAGTTCGATGTAGTAGTCAGCAAAGCGCTTCTGTTTTTCTGTCAGTTTCATTGCATATCACCTTACCCCCTTTTAATTTATTCACTCTAAACTGCCGCCGCACTCTACCTTTAAGCCGATATTTTTTATAGAGATTCTTCACCGGAAGCAGTTTACAGGGAACAAAAAAAGCACCTTAATAATAGAGGCGCCATTTTATTCATTATTAGATTGTTCAGAGTTATCACTTGAATTACTTTGTTTTTTAAACTCATTTACTCTGTCCATAAAATATTCTAGGTTTCTATCAAAATAGTGATAATTTATCAGCATAATCATTATTAGAACACCGTTACCAATTTCAAGTATTATCGTTTTTCCGCTGAGTAAGGTTAAATCTGTCCAACAGAGGACTGCTATAGTCACAAATGACAGCATTAAACTTGTAAGTAAGCCTCTTCTCGCATGTAGTTGCCCTAAACGATAACTGTATATGTTTTTAATTCCTTTCCCAAGTTCTTCTTCAATGATTCGCTTATCTATTTTAAATTCTTTATCAAAGTAAACTAACCATTTTCTTTTTCTGTATTCTGGAATTACAAACCAGAAAAACAAACTAATCTGATGAATGATATGCCCTAAAATTAATCCTAGTGCTGCTGCTAGTGCAGTAAAACCTACTAGCGAGAAACCTTTATACTTTAGAATTTGGGGTATATACTCTGGTTTGTTTATTAAATACAGCAGGGTTATAAATATCATAAACACCCATCCAGGGAGTCCCCATCTTACTAAATATTTAGATTCAAAATTCACCTTTATCACCCCCGCCTTTATATCGGCAGAAAGCGAGCACATGGAACTATTCGCAAAATTTGTCGAACGAAAATCAATTTAGTATTATTGGCATTTCAGGAGTATCAAACTTTTTATAGAATTTCTTTAACTCATCCTGCTTCAAAGCATTATTTTGATCACTTCTGAAATCTGGAGATTCTGCATTCACTTTATTAACAATAATATGATCACTCTTAATTGATTTAGCATACTCAATCAATTTTTCAATATAAAATGTTGCTATTCCTCCTTTCCTTAAAGAGCCGTCATGTACGTGTATTAGTTGTAGCATTAATGGTCTGTTTTTTTGAGCATCATAAGTCTTAGTAAAACGTTCCGTAATAGAAAATTTTTCGTGAAAATCCATACTGAATAAAGGCTTATCCTCTCTTACATTATATATACAAAATTTACAAGACATGTCATTAATGTGATAACCCGTCCTAATACTTTCTTTCATTCCTTCATCAGAGAATCTAAATTCAATATCTTCATTATGACTTAATAAAGCTTCTGGAAGGCCCCAGTTACGAATGATAGCCTCACTTATATTTTGAGATTCTAGTTTCATTTGTAATTCACATCCAATTCTTATTTTGTAACTTAAGATTATCATAGTTTTATTTAAAATAAGAATTGGTGACGCGGGAAAATTGTGCCTCCCCGTCCTGCCTTCCATTTTACACTACGGATTTTTCGTCATTCAAGATATGCACAAAGTGGCAATATTGGCATATTTGGTCGATGATATTATCTTTCATCTGCCGTACCTTTTCACGAGACAGGCCCAAGTGAAGTCCAATGGCTCGATAACTCATACCTTCCATCATGCAGTCATAGACCACCCTGTGCTTTTCACCTTCGATTTTGCTTGCTGCTGCCTCTATTGCATATACACGTTCTTCAAACTTTCGAAGTCTCTTAAACAATCTTTCTTCCCTCATATCCATGTCACGTAATTCAGCTTGGCTCTTTCCTTTGCTCCCTTTTTGCAATGTTGCCTCGATGCCGTATTGAGCAACGCCCCAGCTGCGCATAGGTATGTCAGTGCCATATAAAACACGTTGAAGCCGTTGAACCTCTTTCGCCATCCAGTGATAATTGTGAATGAGTTCTTCGATCTCCTTTTTATTCATGGTGCCACTCCTTTCTAAGAAATAAAAAACGGGCACCAACCAGCACCCTTAAAAGGTGTTGATCAGTGTCCGCAGGCTCTCCGTCTTGGACTTATTAAAAATGGAATGTACAATATTCAAGTGCTTTTGGACAATACACTTCAATTGGTTTAGTTATTTTAATTCCACTAAATGGTTTCCATAATAATCTATATTCTTGCTGATACTCATATTTTGATTCTTTAATAGTAGCTGGATTTTCATACCTGAAGTTATTCTGAGTATAAATTTTTTCTCTATTTACAACATATTCGCATTGCTCGGCAGATACAAAACCAATCTTTCTTTTCTTTAATTTTTTATTCAACTCTTCTATAAATTTCGGGAAATTTCTGATCACCATTACGGCCCCGCCAAACTCTTTTCTAATTTCTTCTCTATACTCTAATGCAACGCAATAATTATAAAAGTTGTTATCAAAATTTTGTGTTAAAAAAGTACCACCCGTTATCTGAAGTTTTGCGTTTGGATCTCCTTTAGTAAAAAAATTATTCATGTAATGATCTAAATCACTTTCATTTCCATCACCTAATATGTGGTTATTAATTTCAACACTGATATTAAGCTTACCTTCATCGTCATCACCAATGGCATTCCCATATTTATCAGTTGAATAATTACCAAGAAAATTAATAAAAATTTTCTTATCATCTTGAATTTTTTTTAAATACTTAGGCTCCATAAATTTATAAACCATATTGGGGACTAAAATTTGTTGTTTCATATATTTCTCCCTTTTTTACTTAATATTACATTAAATTCTTTATTTCAACATCTTTTTCACTTCAAAAGCTGGCGTATAGATGTAGCCCTTAACACCTGTCCAATTGGTGTTTTTGTATATCGTCATTTTGATACGGTGCGTGCCAACTGTATGGTTGACGATGTAAAACTCTTTTGCAGGCGTGGCGGTCTTAAACGATCCAACGAGACTAAACCGTTGATCTTTCCATTTGCCGCTCACCTTCTTTTGTAACGTGAAGCGGTAGTATACTGTCTCATTTCCCGTTTTACGTGCCGTGACATCAATACTTTTGGCTCTCGGCGTGTATGAATTGGCATCCGTCGACACGCTGACTGTATGCCCTCCAATTGTTTTATATTCGCTTGTTACTGCCGCAACAGACGGCGCATAAAGCACCGCCGCAATAATAATAGTTAGTGTGATTAGTAGTTTTTTCATTTCACAACCCCCGATATTTATTCCCATATAAGTTAAATAAATTTTCATATGGTTTATTTTTGAATATATAGTATTATTAAACTTGTAAGACTATTATCCCAAATGAAAAGGAGCATCAATCATGCAAATCAGAAAAGTAATTGCAAGTTCAGTTCTATCACTCGCTTTGCTATTTTCTTCATCTGCTTTTTTTACTGCACAAGCAGACGCTGCTACTCCTAACGAAACATGGAAGCATTGTACTTCTGAAATATTTGGTCCATACTTTTCAAGAAATGCAATACCAGCAATTTATAACGACGGCACCTATAATTGGTATCTAAAAGGTGCGCAAACTTACTCAGGTATTTGGTATGGCGCATATGAGCGTTGCTGGTACTCGACATTGACGTGAATATTACTTTTAAAAGAGGGAAAACTCCCTCTTTTTTATTTATATCAAGCTGCCATCAATAATCAGCACCATTTCTTCTTCACTTGTTAAATGCTCAAGCACTTCTTTGACCGGGATCATATTGTTGTCCTCTCCATTTACTCGGCTGTATATGATTGTTGCATATGCTTCTGTAACTTCGGTTATTTCTTCTGATAATCCGCCATCATCATCAGCGACAACATCAGTATAGATTGTCATAGCATTTTCATCGTTTTTCGCTTTGATCAGTGCGTAATACGGCTCGTTTACCTCATAAAACTTCATTTCCTCGTCTTTTCTATTAACCTGTTCTTCCAGCAACTGAATGGCCGTTTCAAGGTATGTCGCAAAATCAATTGCTTCTTCCTGCGCATGTCGCAACCATCCTTTTAAGTCGTGGGATGAGGTTTCAACCTCAACCCCGTACTTTTGCAGGCCTTTTTCCTGCTGGCGATGTAGTTTTTCAATCACTTTTGTAATGATCAGGTTGTTTTCGTTCATTGTGTTTCCTCCAATAGATCAGAATTTTGATAGATGTTCCCGATGACTTCGATCCCTTTAAAACTTGCATCAATTCTCGAATACCCTTGATCTTCTCCTGTTTCAAACACAAATGACGCAAGAGAATTTTCATATCTAACTGTTGCTATTATCTCTTGTCCATTGTAGGCTGAGATGATTTTTAGAAATCCCCCCTCATAAATCTCAACGCCGTTACAATCCTTCAATCCTGTGAACTGCATCACTTTATAACGTGCTAACCCGAGTATGTCGTTAAAACTTTCAAATTCATCTGGAACCATATAAATACCTGATTGGACATTGTAGAACATTCGTTGTATCCTTCCTGAGAACCCTATGAAAGGACTAAAACCACCAAAAATCGAAAAAAAGAGATGGGATTTTTTGATTCAGAAGAAGCTGCTTTGTGCATTTCTAAACTATATGAATTAGAGCCTATTTGGTGGAGAATGTATTTTTTAACAACGTTAATTGCCGGTACAAGAAGAGGTGAGGGTCTGGCTTTAGAATGGAAAGACGTTGATTGGGATAAAGGAGGATTGAATATAAGCCGCAGTTTGTCCAAGACTAAAAATGGAGAAGCGTATATAAAAGCCACTAAAAACAAAAAAAGTCGTTTCGTTTCAATGCCTGAATGGTATATGGAAGATTTACAGAAATATTATTTGTGGTGGAGGAAAGAAAAAATGAAAGTTGGTGAAGAATGGGAAGGCGGTACATTTGAATTTTTATTCCACAACGGCAGCGGAAAACCATTTTACTATACAACTCCAACCGCTCGATGGGATAAGTTTAGAAAAAAAGCTGAGATAAAAGAAATAAGACTTCATGATCTAAGGCATACAATGGTTACTCTTCTTATTGAAGCTGGTGCTCAAATGAAAGCCATCCAAAAAAGAAGTGGTCATGAACGCCTTAAAGTTCTTTCTGACACATATAGTCATGTAACAGAAAAAGTTGATAAAGATACAGCTGATAAATTCGATGTGTTTAAAACAGCTCGTAGCGAAACCGCAAATTAATTTAAATATTAATAGACCATTTGATCAATTTCATAACTTTTTTTGAAAGAATGGCCCCACAAGTCGAAATCTTTGTTTTATGTGGAAAGATAAAAACAAAAAACCCTTGCTAGGCAAGGGTTTCAACGATGATTCCGACTGGGCTCGAACCAGCGACCTCTACCCTGTCAAGGTAGCGCTCTCCCAGCTGAGCTACGGAATCGGGTTATGTATCAGTTCTGGGCTTTCTGTTACTGACAGTCTCTATTATATAACCATCATGATCAATCGTCAATGGTTTTGTTCAAAAAAGGCACAAAGCCGGTATCCATACCGGCTTTTTACTGACTTTTATGATTGGTTTACAAGAGCTGGCTTTAGTTGATCTAGTGCTTGTTTGAAGTCCCTTTTGAGGTCTTCTCCGTTTTCTACGCCCACACTTAATCGAAGTAAACCATCCGTGATGCCTCTTTTTTCTCTTTCTTCTTTTGGCATAGCGGCATGGGACATTTTGGCCGGATAGGAAAGAATGGATTCGACTGCTCCGAGGCTGACGGCGAATACAGGTAATGTGACGCCATCGACCAATTCTTTGACAGCCGCTTGGTTTTCTAGTTCAAATGAAAGAACAGCACCTGCACCGCTCGCCTGCTTCCGCTGAATGTCTGCCCCTGGGTGATCATCTAATCCTGGGTAATATACTTTTTTGACCGCAGGATGTTCTTTGAGGAATGAAGCCAGTTCTAATGCGGTTTGACTGGCTTTTTCTAATCTGACTTGAAGGGTCTTTAATCCTCTAAGCACAAGCCAGCAATCCTGTACGCCAAGTACCGCCCCGAAGGAGTTTTGCAGCGAATAAAGTTCGTCTCCTAGCTTCTCATCTTTCACCACTGCTAAGCCTGACAGTACATCACTGTGGCCGCTTAAAAATTTCGTTGCGCTGTGCAGCACAACATCAACACCAAGGTCCAGCGGACGCTGAAGCGCAGGCGTTAAAAACGTATTATCTAAGAAAGTCAGACAGTCATGTTCTTTCGCAATCTGTACGACACCTTCAATATCCGTAATACCGAGTGTAGGGTTTGACGGTGTTTCCATGTAAATGACTTTTGTATTTGATTGAATGCCTTGTTTCACTTCATTCAAATCAGTCATGTCCACAAAGGTATGCTCAATCCCAAATCTCGAAAGAACTTGGGTGATCATTCGGAAAGTCCCGCCGTACACATCTCTTGTGACAAGGACATGATCTCCTTTTGATAATAGAAGAAAAGCGGTTGAAATGGCTGCCATACCTGACGCAAAGGCAAGACCCCTTGTTCCTCCTTCTAGCGCTGCAATGGTATCCTCTAATGCCTGACGTGTAGGGGTGCCTGATCGGGAGTAGTCATATTGACCAAAGTCATCGAAGCTGCTTTGGTGAAACGTCGATGCATGTTGAATCGGTACACTGACTGCACCTGTTGAACGGTCTGTTTTAAACGCATTATGAACGAGTTGTGTTTCTAGTGTCCAATCGTGTGTGGTCATTTCGTGTGTACCTCCTCTTTCACATTTGATAGTGCCTGTTTCAGGTCTGCTTTTAGGTCCTCCACATGCTCAATCCCGACTGAGAAACGGAGCAATTTGTTACACACACCGTTTGCGATGCGAATCTCTTCTGGGATGTCCATATGGGTTTGCGTTGCAGGATACGTAATGAAGCTTTCAACTCCGCCAAGGCTTTCAGCAAAACAAATCGTTTTCAGCTGCTTTAAAAATGGATTGACCCAGTCCTCTTTGGCTACTCGGAATGACAGCATGCCTCCCTTGCCTGGGTAAAGGACATCTTGAATTTCCGGCTGCTGCTTTAGAAAGTCAGCTAATTCCTTCGCATTTGCCTCGTGCTGACGCATTCTCAGCGCCAATGTTTTCATTCCTCTCATTAAAAGCCATGAGTCAAATGGAGATAAAACCGCCCCAATGGCGTTTTGATGCTGGAACATGTCTTCAGATAGCTTCTCTCCTTTTGTGACGACAAGTCCGGCAAGAACATCGTTATGTCCGCCTAAATATTTGGTTGCACTATGAATGACAATGTTCGCTCCGAGTGTAATCGGTTTTTGCAAGACGGGCGTATAAAAGGTGTTATCCACAATGACCAATGCACCGTGTTCTTTTGCGATTTTCGCAACCTTTTGAATATCCGCTTCCTGCATGAGTGGGTTTGTTGGCGTTTCAATAAAGACGGCTTTTGTATTTGGCGTCATTTTAGAGCGTAAACAGTCTTCATCTGAAAAATCATCATAAACAAAGCGCAGTCCGTACTTTTTCCATTCGTTTTCAAATAGACGGTATGTACCGCCATATAAATCTGATGAAACAATGAGTTCATCCCCGCTCTCAAACAGCGCCATGATCGTTTGGATGGCAGCCATTCCCGAACTGAAGGCAAAACCGGCCGTTCCTTCTTCGAGTGAAGCAATCGCATCTTCTACAAGCTGCCTTGTTGGGTTTTTCGTCCGAATATAATCAAATCCTGTTGATTCTCCAATGCCTCTATGTCTGTAAGCTGTTGAAAGATAAACGGGAGGACTGACAGTACCAGTCACCTCTTCGCTGCGGTTTCCAATTTGCGCTAACTTCGTTTCCACATGTTCTGTCATTTGACACCATCCTAAGTAAAAATCTAATTTCAAAACAGAAAAACCCCTTCTTCATAAGAAGAAGGGGTTTAATCGCTTCCTCTTATCTTCCAAGCAAAAAAGCTGCTTGCTGGATTTAGCACCTTGGTACATCACATGAAGTGATGCATACCGGTTGCTGAGGTTTCAAAGGGCCAGTCCCTCCACCTCTCACGATAAGAATGTGTTGTCTGTCTGTTCTAATTCTTAATACTGTAACGCATTAAACCTCATTTTTCAAGGGGAAATGTAACGATTAATTAAAATTTTCTGTATTTTGTAGCAGATTGAATGTTAGCCAATTTGATTGCATGTTAGCATATAGGAACAACGCTGTTTTTCGTGTTACAATGAATGGAAACGTTTCACTTATGATGAATTTGGTTAGCTGGAGGAATGGATTATGGTGAAGAAAACAGGCATCATTCAAGAAGAAACCTTACAGTCAAAAGAACTTGGGGCAGATATGACCATTTTGATTTATTTACCAGTCAATTACTCCCCCCTTTATACATATCATGTCATCATTGCACAAGATGGTCATGATTATTTCCGTCTAGGTAAAATAGGCAGACAAGCGGAAGAATTAATGCAAAACAAAGAAATGGAACGCTCGATTATCATTGGTGTCCCATATGAAAATGTTACTGAAAGACGAAATACGTATCATCCAGACGGACCAAAGTTCGAGGCGTATAAACGCTTTTTGGCAAATGAACTAGTTCCGTATATTGATGAACACTATCCAACGTATCAAGTTGGATCAGGTCGTACATTTATTGGTGATTCATTAGGTGCTACGATCTCACTTATGACAGCCATTGATTATCCTTCGTTATTTGGCGGACTGATTTTGCAGTCTCCTTACGTGGATGAGTCTGTTCTGCAAGCAGTCAAACAGTCATCATCCCTTGCTCATTATGCCATTATCCATCAAATCGGGTTAGAAGAAACAGCTGTGAAAACGACAGATGGGCAAGTGCTAGACTTTATTCAGCCGAACGAAGAATTAAAGGTCCTTTTGGAGAAGTCCGGTGCGGATTATTTATTTGAGACATTCGAAGGCGATCATAAATGGACGTTTTGGCAGCCGCTCATTTCACCTTCGTTAAAAAGAATGCTCCCATATTCGTTAATCAACTGAATTTTGTTATAATAAAAAATAATAAATACTTTCTTAATCAGGAGGGAACATGATGAAATACGGAGTTGTTTTATTTCCATCAAAAAAATTGCAAGACATTGCGAACTCTTATCGGAAACGTTATGATCCGAACTATGCACTCATACCACCTCATTTAACATTAAGAACACCTTTTGAATTAACGGATCTAGAAGCAGCTGAGGTCGTCTCCACCTTGCGAGAGTACGCAAAAAATGCTTCTCCTATTACGTTACGTATTAAAAAATTCAGTTCATTCGCTCCTGTAAACAACGTGATTTATATGAAAGTAGAACCGAACGAAGAATTAATGACTCTCAATGAGAAGTTGTACACTGATCCGCTTGCTGGTACACCTGAATATGCATTTGTTCCGCATGTGACAGTGGCTCAAAAGTTATCAGACGATGAGCATTCAGACGTTCTAGGCACATTGAAGCTCAGAAAAATTGACCACGAGGAAACGGTTGACCGCTTCCATCTTTTATATCAATTAGAGAACGGTTCTTGGACCGTTTATGAAACATTTATCTTAGGAGAAGAGGGTTAAAGACATTTGAATACAGTCATCGTAAAAGAACAAACACAACGAGAAGATGCTTATTATGTTCGAAAAGAAGTTTTCGTAAAAGAACAAGAAGTCCCGTTAGAGATCGAAATTGATGAACTTGAGGACGAAGCCATTCATTTTGTCATTTATAATGATGACAACAAACCACAAGCTGCTGCTAGACTGCGCATAATTGAAGGTCATAAGGCAAAGCTTGAACGAATTTGTGTATTAAAAGAGGCGCGCTCTTTCGGTCTTGGCCATCAGCTTTTAGAAGCACTTGAGTCTGAAGCGATGGCAAACGGAGCGAAAGAAGCTGTCATGCATGCACAAGTCCAAGCTCTTCCTTTCTACGAAAAGAAAGGCTACAAAGCCGTTTCAGAACCGTTTGAAGAAGCAGGGATTACACATGTCAAAATGACAAAAACACTATCCGTTTAACGAAAATAAAAAGCCAGGGCATCATGGATGCTCTGGCTTTTTATTGATTCCATCTCGTTCGCTCAGGAAGAAAGCGCAGTCATTTAGACGTAAGTATTGATATGAACGCCCTTACCTTCTTCCATAAACATATCTCGTACAAAGCGTTCCCGCTTTTTTTGCTGTACTTTCGTTTCCGCTTCTGTCACTAAGTCCTCTTTTTTCTCCAGCTCTCTGTATACCTTGTCATGAAAGGTGCGGGTGACCTTCGTCACTTTCGCATAGTCTTCTTTATCCTGAGGAGCAGGACGATTGATATATTGAAAATACAGATCCGGCTGAATCGGGGCTATATATCCCATCAAGAACGCCTCCTTTGCTTCTCTTCTACTCTACTATTCCCTAATTATGACTGTTTGAAACACGCCTCATTTGATATGATTAGATGTGTTTCTTTTTAAGATTGATTGACTATTGGAGGACTAGCTTTGAAATGCGCACGACGACATGATCGAACGATCTCATTACATACATATTCGAGAGAACACTATCAATTCCTCCATGATGAGGGGAAAAAAGGGCATTTATCTTGCCCATATTGCGGACAACCCGTCTTTTTTAGATTAAATATACATGAAGAACCTGCCTTTATCCATAAGCAAATATCTCAGCAAGAGATTTGCGAAAAAAGAGAACAACAAGAGGAAAAGAAACCGGCTGAACGAGAGGAAGAGGCATCCTACAAAGAACTTGGCGGCTTTCGCTTTCCAACCGGCAAACAGATCATCTCACAAACAGAAGAATCGGATGACTGGCAGGAACCACGATCCATTCAATTTGGCGAAACCTTTCATTTAGAAAAGAATGAAGAAGTGCATACCATTGACCTCTTTCCACACATCACCTTTAGCGCACCGCAGCTTCAAGCAGTCACACACAAAGACGGTCCGATGCTTGTGCTAGCTGGCGCCGGCAGCGGGAAAACAAGGGTACTGACAGCAAGAGCTGCTTATCTGATGTCGCACCATCAAATCCCTGCTCACCATATTCTGCTCGTGACCTTCACCACAAAAGCAAGCAGTGAAATGAAAGAAAGACTGCGTATGCAGTATCAGCTTCATCCTTCACAGGCGAGCCAAGTTGTGACAGGCACATTCCACAGTCTATTTTATAAAATGCTGCTTCACGATGATCGGGGTAAATGGAACGGACAGCATTTGATCAAATTCGACTGGCAAAAAGAGCAGTATATTCGCAAAGCGATCATGAATGAAGGACTTGATGAAAAAGACTATCCAACCGATCAAGTGCTGCAATCAATCGGCTATTGGAAAAATGCTTTTTTACCAAACGAACTTCCTGAGCTGAAAGATGAAAAGGAAAAGCAAATATGGACAATCTATCAGTCATACGAACAGCAAAAGCGTGAAAATCAACAATTTGACTTTGATGACATGGCGATTGCCTGTTTACACATGCTGAATAAGCAGCCTGAATTGCTCAAACAATATCAAGAACGATTCAAGTATATTTTAGTAGATGAATTTCAAGATATTAATCCCGTACAATATCAATTAATCCAGCTTTTAGCTGGAGAATCCGAGCAGCTATTTTGTGTAGGCGATGATGATCAAGCCATCTATGCATTTAGAGGAAGCAATCCTGCTTTTATTCTTGACTTCAAACAGGACTATCCTTCGGCCGAGATCGTCCATTTACATGCAAATTACCGCTCTCATCATACGATTGTCGCAAGTGCAGACGCCATTATTAAGAAGAACCAGCATCGTTACGAGAAAACGTTAAAAGCCGTACGCGTGGAGAAAATTCCGCCGACTCTTTTTTATCCATATGACGAGGAAGAGGAAGCGACCATGATCGTAGCAGATATTCAGGAGAAAATTAAAAACGGTGCAAAACCGAATGACTTTTGCGTGCTGTTTAGAACGAATACAGGAGGCCGTGCGATTTATGAACGTCTTCATCAATCGGCGATTCCGTATCAAACCGATGCTGGTGTAAAAGCCTTTTATAGCAGAAGAATTGTTCGGGTGCTGCTCGCTTTTCTTTCGCTAAGTCAGGATGCAGATGATGTCGCCGCAATGAAGCTGCTGCTGCCCGTTTTCTTTTTAAAGCAGCAAACACTGAATACCCTGAAGGCGCTGACCATTACGGAAGATTGTTCTATGGTAGAGGCACTTGGAAAGCTAACAGACATTCAGCCGTTTCAGCGCAAAAAACTGCAATCGATCGTTCCCCTGTTTCGAACGTTAAAATCGTTAAAGCCATCTGAAGCTGTAGCGTTTATTGAACAAAGGATGGGACTTGGTGATTATTTAAAAAAACGTGTGAATGATACGAATGTGCTTGAAAAAGGAACAGATGATGTACGAGATGTGAAAACAGCGGCGAAACGTTTTGAAACAATTGAAGCCTTCCTCGCTCATGCCGAACATATGAAATCTGCTGAAAAGGAAAAATCAGATGTACCAGGCGTTCAGCTCATGACGATCCACCGTGCGAAGGGACTAGAATTCCAAACAGTGTACATCACGAGCGTGGTTGATGGGGCGCTCCCTCATGACTTTGCACTTGATGAGCTGAGAAGCGGTGATGAAGAAGCCATTGAAGAGGAGCGGCGCTTATTATACGTTGCCATGACGAGAGCAGAACAATCCCTTTATCTATCCGTTCCATCATATAGAAGAGGAAAAACTGCTCACCGCTCCCGCTTTTTGTACCCTCTTTTAAAGAAAAATCGAGAATTATTCACACAAAAACAACAGGCCCCCCTTTAAACGGAGAGCCTGTTGTTTATTTTTTGTTGTTCATCATTTTAGCGATTGTATTAAAATCAAGCTTTTCTTTTCCACTTGTAATCGATTGAACGATTTTGTCTTCCATTTCTTTAGGTACACGTTTGTTTGCAAGCTGCGCTACTTTTTTAATGACACCTCGAACGGTATTCTCATCTTTAAAGTTCGCGTTTTGCAAAGAACCTGCAAGCTTAAAGACATCATTCATATTTACACCTGTTTTATTTTCCACACTTTTAAAGAACTTATTATCCATTCCTTTGCCTCCTCTTTGTGGAGTAATCACCTTACTATATGAAAATAGGCGAGATATGTGCCTATCCTGCTGCCTTGTTAGCAAAGAGAAAGGAAAGCAAAAGGCTTCCCTATTGCTTCCCTCACCTTCTTACTGTTTAGTTAAAGAAAGAAGCACCAACGATGATTAGAAGAATGAAAAGCACGACGACAAGAACAAAAGTTGAACCATAACCGCCGCCGTAGCCGCCGCCATAACCTCCGCAATAACCGCCACCGTAACCGTAACAACTCATATTTAAGCACCTCCTCTTCTCCCTTACAAAATATGAAAAATACATGAAATGGTTTGGACGATCACATAAAAAAGTGCGGAATTTTTATTTCTGCTGTTTAAAGACGTAATCTGCCTCTCCATGACGGATCATGAATGCTTCTGTTTCTTTCGCAAAAGTATCCATTTTCTCGCCAAATGCTTTTAAGTGCTCTTCAAGATCCTTCGCTTTATTCGCTAGATCCATTTCAGCTTTTTCGTGCGCTTGCTCTTTCCCATCATGGGGTTTAGTGAACAAGGAACCGATTAATTGTTCGAATGCATCCATTCTGGTCACCCCTTCTCTCTTACATATGCATCACCCAAAAAAAGGGCAACAAAAAAACCGGATAAATCCGGCTTTTGTTTTTCCCTATTGAGGTTTCTTTTTCTTCCCGCAGCCGCAGCCCGTCTTCTTGATTTTCTTCGTATATACAGATTGTTGATTTGACTGCGCTGGATACCCTTGAAGCATATGTGACGGTGTTTCAGTTGGTTTCATCGCAACCCTTCCTTTCCTATTCCATGTTAGTATATGCATTTTCTTTAAGCGTGTCTGATCAGAATGCCTGTTTATTTCACAAGCTTCGACACGACTGCTTCAATCAAGCCTGCTGCTGCGGCAATCGCTAATAGTAAATTAAGCCACATGCTGATGACAGGAAAAAATATGTATATCAGTAGTAAAGCAGCAGTGCACCACATACCCGTACACCAATAACAGCTTAACAGCTCTCCTATCCACGATCGCAGTCCCTTCCCCTTAATGACGATATAGGTCTCGACTTCACCTTGTTCGTTTACCTCTTCTTGCTCTTCATGAAATAGACGGCGAAAGGGGGCTGTAATCGTATCAAACACGATCAATCTCGTCAGCCTAAAGGATGCGAGGGCAAATATAGCAAATGACAAAGCGCCGCTCATGGAACCTCCACCTCCTTCATTCTTCTTTTTCCGTCCTTTCTTTATATATGCAAAAAGAAAGACCGCCATGATGAATCGGGTGCAAATAAAATTGGGTTGTACTTTTTCATGCTTTCCGATTCCACCTTGAGCCTCTGCTGCATTAAATAATGTATAGATAAGAAAGGAGTGAAAGTATTGTCTATTGAAGAAAGTGCTGATTTATTATACACACAACTGTTGAACGAATTAATCAGCAATTATGATGATTTCATCGAGATCAAGGATTCCGAAAATGTCACGATTCATAAAACAGATGTAACAGCCGCACTCTCCCTTCAAGCGACCGTAACGACAATCATTACTCTTTTAATTCAAATTCTTGTACCAGATGATGAATTGGCTGCAGACATCACAGAACAGCTTTTAGCTGCACAACAAGTGACAGTTCAAAAGAAAACCGTGATTCAAATCATCAATTGTTATAACGTCACGATTACATTATCTGATGCATCCATTATGAACTCCGTACAAATTCTCACTCAAACACTGAATGTACTTTTAGTTGAAGCCGGCATTCTTTGACCCTTTCTTTTTCTAACATCACGTATGAAAGAGGTGAAATAATCGTGGCTGAAGAGAACGAAAAAAAGGAGTTTCAAATCAACACTGATGTTGATCCATTAACAAGCCTTCTTGTGAGTGATATTTTAAACAAAAATAATGTCACAGATGATCAGAAAGCAAACCTTTCAGAAGATCAAAGAAGGATGATTTTGAAGCTGGTTCAGGATTTACAAAAGAAAGCAGATGATTTCGTACAGCAGCAGCAGGAGAAAAAGCGTCAGGCAGAGGCAGCAAAACATGCAGAAGAGGTCGAGCCTGAACCACAAGTGCGCCCTAAACGAAATTCACTTAGAGAACGTATCCAGCAGCGTCGTCAAGCGCAGCAAAATAACGATTAAATAAAAATGGGTTGCCTGCTAGGATAAATGCCCGAGACAAAACCAATCATTCCAGCATTTAATAAAGTAAACGGAAGGAGGAAAAGAAATGGATTCTAAACCATACTCTTGGGTCGCTCTAGATCGCAACTGTACACATCACGGCGATTACCATCATAACTACGAAAGAAAAGCAGTTTGTGACGGCCACTATTATGATGATGAAGATGTTTTACAAGACTTTGATCAAGTGAGTGTAACAAAGCAGACATCTGAGGAAGTCATTATCGTTAGAGATTCTTGTGACATTAACGTCTCTTCTGTTGATGCACAGGTTGCAGCATCTATCCAAGCAGCTGTTCAAACAGCGATCATCACCATTACAAACATCTCAATCGCTGATGGTGACCTAGCTGACCGCGTCACGCAAGATCTATTGCAAGCAGCTAGCCACAAACAAACAAATCGCCAGAAACTTGTCATCGAAAACTCTAGAAACGTTACAGTCTCTACAATCGACGCAGACATCTCTATTGCCATCCAAACGCTTACACAGACACTTGTTGCGACGATCGTTGCAATTGGTATCCTCTAATGTACAAAAGCAGAGCGAAAAGCTCTGCTTTTCCTTTTTCTAAAAATACAACAAAGATAAATAGTCATTTACCCACACCAACTAGAGGGCGCATACATATGTTGTTAAGGACTAAAGTCAAATACCTTGTTAAAGGAGCTGAAATCCATGAGCTGCGGAAAACACCATGGCCGACATGATGAAAACTGTGTATGCGATGCGGTTGATAAGATTTTAGCAGAGCAGGAAGCTGTAGAAGATAAATGTCCTACGAGCTGCTACAGTAATTTATTAAGCCCGACAGTTTCTGGAAAAGATACGATTCCGTTTTTACTTTTTGATAAAAAGGGCGGATTGTTCTCTACTTTCGGAAACATTGGAGGATTTGTTGACGATTGCCAATGCTTCGAATCCATTTTCTTCCGGGTTGAAAAATTGCATGACTGCTGTGCCACATTATCTGTATTAAGACCTGTTGATGTACACGGACATACGCTAAGCGTTTGTCACCCTTGCGATCCTGACTTCTTTGGTTTAGAAAAAGCGGACTTTTGTATCGAAGTTGATTTGAACTGTTTCTGCGCGATCCAATGTTTAAATCCAGAACTTGTCGACAGAGTCATGCCAACAAAAGATAAAAAGCATCATCACCACGGCTAAACCAATCGCCCGCTCATCTAACTTGTCATAAGTCAAAGCATCCCCTTCCTCACGAATGACAACCAATCATGCGGAGCAGTCAGCAAAAGGCGGCCGCTTCCGCATTGATTGACATTAGATGCATCAACCGGCGAGACACGTAATAAAGCTTATAGATGATGATGACAGTGCTCAAACACTCAAACAAATTTCCTTGTATAGGAGGGTTGAATATGAGCCGCAAACATTCATGGAACTGTGTAGCAGAGGCTGTTGAAAACATAAACGACTTACAAAATGCCGTCGAAGAGGATTGCCCAACCAGCTGTTACAGCAATCTCCTTTCTCCATCACATTCATTAGGTGACACTGTCCCGTTTGTTCTATTTACCTCAAAATCAAAACCATTCGTCGCATTCGGAAACGTCGGAGAAGTAGATGCTGGCCCTTGCTTCAGCACTGCATTTTTCAGAGTCGAACACATCTCTGATCACTGCGCAACACTCAGCTTGCTTATTGCATTTGACAAAGATCGTCATATTTTAGATTTTACAGATAAAGATTCCGTATGTGATGTGTTCCGTTTAGAAAAATCAAAATATTGCATTGAAGTAGACCTTGACTGCTTCTGCGCAATCGAGTGCTTAAATCCAAGACTCATCAACCGTAGCTGCTAACAAAAAAAGTCCCGTTATGGGACTTTTTTTATGTTCATTAAAAACCAAGTGGATGAATAGAAGAAATATCACCAATCGCTAATTCCACTGGATTACCGCCGCCTGCCGTGCGGATGACGACCATATTGTCTTTTCTCTCCATGATGATTCCTCTGTATGTTTTTCCATCGGCTTCAATGAGGCAAAGCGCTCTCGGCATATTATGCGGCAGACTTGTAAGAAAATCGACTTTCTCCTCGATATTCATTTGGCTTAACGGCTTCTTCACTCGTTTTCTTCTTGGTTCTTCTTTTGTTTCATGAAATACGCCTTCTGGCTGTTTTTCTTGTTCTTGTACTGGCTCTCGATTTTGTGAATTATCTTTTTCTTGATTGATCTCCCGCTCTTGCTGTAGCGCAGGCGGCTCTTCTTTTTTCTGCTTTACTTCCTGTGATACAGGTTCTTGCACGCTCTCTTCGATTGCATGCTCTTTGTCGCTTTTTTTGGTTTCTGAAGGTTTTTCTGACTTCTTGCGCTTTCTCACAATATTTTGCATGGCCGGCGCTGATTCATCATAGCTCGGCTGAACAATATACATAAGCGGCTTTTGATTCTCATCACCTTTATTTGACATACTAATCCCTCCCGAATGATTCATTCCTTATATATATGAGAGGACACCCCAAATCAGAAGAAAAATAAAAAACAGCATACCAGTGATTGGTATGCTGCAAATCATTTATTCGTTTAGCGGGCAATGATATGGAAGCCAGAATCAACATGAAGATTCTCACCTGTCATGCCGCGCGATAAATCACTGAATAAGAATAGTGCTGTATCGCCAACTTCTTCAGGAGTCGTTGTACGGCGAAGCGGTGCACGCTCTTCAATATCCTTCAGGATCGTATTAAAGCCGCTGATTCCTTTTGCAGATAACGTACGAATTGGACCAGCAGAAATGCTGTTCACACGGATGCCTTCCGCTCCAAGATCAGCTGCTAAGTATTTCACACTTGCTTCAAGGGCTGCTTTTGCTACACCCATGACATTGTAGTTAGAGACAACGCGCTCTCCGCCTAGGTAAGTAAGTGTGACAATGCTTCCGCCTTCTGTCATGAGCGGACGTGCTGCTTTTGCTACAGCTGTTAGTGAATAGGCACTAATGTTGTGCGCTAAAAGGAAACCTTCACGGTTCGTGTTCAAATATTCACCGACAAGCTCTTCTTTGTTCGCAAATGCAATCGCATGTGCAACACCATGGATGACTTGTACTTTTTCTTTAATCGTTGCAAAACATTTTTCGATTTCTTCATCACTTGTCACATCACAAGGAAGAATAATGGAATCATCACGCTCTAGCGTGCTTGCTAGCTCTTTCACTGATTCTGCCAGACGATCTCCAACATAAGTAAAAATCAAACGAGCTCCTGCTTCGTGAAGTGAACGAGCAATTCCCCAAGCGATGCTTCGTTTATTGGCAACACCCATCACCACAATATTACGGCCTTCTAAAGAAAAATTCATATGTATTAAAGCCTCCTATTTTTTCAAGACATAGTATTAGTACCTGATCATAATCTTATCACAAATCATGAGATATTGACAATTTCCTCTGAAAGAAAGTTTTTATTTCAGAAAAAAGACCGCCCTCACAAGTGAAGACAGTCTTCTTTTTATGCTTTGACTCTGTTTTGCTGATAAGCAAAGTGGTTAGTCGGTCCGTGCCCAGCGCCAATATTCAGAGGAAATTTGATCGCCTCATGGACAAAGGTTTCTGCCGTTTCAAAGGCTTCCTTCATGGAACGACCTTTTGCTATTTCTGCCGTTAATGCCGCTGCAAATGTACAGCCTGTTCCGTGTGTATGTGGTGTATCAATATGTTCATTACTGAGTTCAAAAAAGCTTTTTCCATCGTACAAAAGATCTGTAATGAGGCCGTCTGAAGGGCTATGACCTCCTTTGATCACAACATAGGACGTGCCAAGCTCATAAAGTCGTTCTGCTGCTCTATGGCGATCGTCTTTTGTCTGAATGCGCATGCCTGTCAGCACTTCTGCCTCAGGGAGATTCGGTGTGACTGCATAACTGACAGGTAGTAACTGTGTTTTCATAGCAGAGACCGCATCTTCATTTAATAAAGAAGCGCCTCCTTTAGCAATCATGACTGGATCGACAATTAGTTTCAATTCATATTGCTTCGTCTTTTCAGCAACGACACTGATCATGTCGGCACTCCACAGCATCCCTGTTTTAGCGGCATCTGGCAACAAGTCTTCTGCTACTGCATCAATTTGACTTTCGAGCGCCTCGATAGACAGTGGATAAATACCGTGAACACCAAGTGTGTTTTGAGCTGTAATGGCCGTAATGGCGGACATTCCGTACACACCAAGCTCCTGAAAGGTTTTCAAGTCTGCTTGAATACCTGCTCCACCACCAGAATCAGTACCTGCGATGGTTAATGCTTTTTTAATCGTCATGTCATCTCACCCTCTCATTAGCCGATCCATTGATGATAAATCGTTCTCGCTTTCGCAATATCATTTGTCCCATGTACAAGCGCTCTGCCATCTTTGAATAAAACGAGCTTGTACTCATCCTTCTGACACGAAAGCAAATAAGGATTTTCCAGCACATCCATTCCTGCTTTCTTTAGCTGACGGGCTACTTCATGCAGCGCCGGGGGTGCCCCTAGTGCACTGCGAATTTGGACGGTATTTCGTCCACATAATACATCTGCTTTTGCTCTTTGATCATATGAGAGAAATGGGTATGTCTTAAGACCGCAGCTTGGACATTGTTTCTTTTTTAAAGACGTAACGGATCGAATATCAGATCGCTCGTTTGTCCATAAATCAAACGATCTTAATACCGGCGTGATGTGGTGTCCTGTTAAAAGCTTCAGTGCATCCGCCACTTGATAGGCCGCAACCTGCTGGACAACTGGACTAATAATTCCTGCTGTATCACATGTCATGCCTTGTGCAGGTAAATGCTCAAGCAGGCAGTGTAAACATGGTGTTTCACCAGGAATCACTGTGAATTGAATACCGTAGCTTGCTACACAGGCTCCGTAAAGGAACGGAATTTGATGTTTGACGGCTGCATCGTTCGCAATCATTCTCACCTCAAAATTATCCGCTGCATCCACGATGATGGATGCCCCGCTGACGTACTCATCAATATTTTGAGCGGTCACGTCAATGACGATTCCTCTCACATGAACGTCACTGTTCACCTGCTTGAGTCTTTTCTCAGCAGCCACAGCCTTTGGCAGCCGATCAAGAACATCTTGTTCTGTGTATAGCTGCTGACGCTGCAGGTTGCTCCATTCAATATAATCTCTATCCAAAATGGTGACAGACCCTACGCCGGCACGAACGAGCATTTCGGCACTAGCTGTTCCAAGTGCCCCAGCCCCAATAATGACGGCCTTTGAGGCATGTAGCCGTTTTTGTCCTTCCTCTCCAATAGGCCTAAAAAGCTCTTGGCGTGAATAACGTGTGCTCAAAATGCTGGCATTCCTTCCTGCGGACTGCTGGCTGTTCCATAGTTTTTGAGTGGAATACGGCCTGCCTCGAACCCGAGTCTTCCAGATTCAATCGCCAGCTTCATCGCTTTAGCCATTTTCACAGGGTCCTTTGCGCCAGACACGGCTGTATTCAGTAATACAGCATCAGCGCCCAATTCCATCGCATAAGCAGCATCCTTCGGAGAACCAACACCCGCATCAATAATAACTGGCACCTTTGCCTGTTCGATAATAAACGATAGATTCAGAGGGTTTAAAAGCCCTTGACCTGATCCAATTGGAGAAGCACCTGGCATAATGGCATGGACACCAAGTTCTTCTAATTTCCTTGCCAGCACCACATCATCTGACGTATATGGCAGCACGATAAAACCTTCTTCTAATAGCATTTCAGATGCTTTTAACGTTTCGACTGGATCTGGCAGAAGAGACCTTGAACAGCCAATGACTTCTACTTTGATCATGTCACACAGTCCAGAAGCTTTCGCTAAACGGGCAATCCGCACCGCTTCTTCCGCTGTACTTGCCCCGGCAGTATTTGGCAGCAATGTATAGGCTGATAAATCAAGCTGCTCTAAAAAATTGGGCTGTGATGGTTCAAATATGTTCATTCTTCGCACAGCAAAGGTCAAAATTTCAGCTTCTGATACGTTGACCGCCTCTTTTTGAACTTCAAATGATGGATACTTTCCTGTCCCTAGTAATAGTCTTGATGTAAATGTTTTTCCGCCAATGCGCAGCATGGTGTCATCCTCCTCCTACAAAGTGAACGATTTCAATCGTGTCATTTGATTGAATTTTTACCTGTTGATAGGCTTCTTTATCTATAATTTCTTGGTTCTTTTCAACGATCACCACTCGGTTTTCAAGTTGATAGGCTGATAGCAGATCAAAAATCGTGCCATTTTCCTTATCGAAATCAACCATTCTTCCATTCAATTGAATTTTCATACGAACAATGCCTCCTTTCGCCCAATACGAAACGCATGAAGCCATTCCTTATTCACAGACTCGCCTACTATCAAGCCGCGAATGATTTCCCCCGTAATCGGCGCAAGTAAAATGCCATTTCGGTAATGTCCCGTTGCAAAAAGAATACGCTCGTCTTCCGGATGTTTTCCGATATAGGGGTGCCGGTCGCTTGTCGCTGGCCGAAGACCTGCCCAGCATTGATCAATCGGCATCTCTCGAATAGAAGGCATGAGCTGAGATGCTTTGTGAATAACTGCTTCAATACCGCCAAGTGTCGGAACGGCCTGCCAGTCATTCGGTTTCATCGTTGCACCAATTACTAGCTTACCGCTATCCCTTTGAACGATATAACAATGATCATGATAGATGGTGTGTGCAAGCGCTGGACCGTTATTCCAAACAGACACGCATTCTCCTTTTACTGGATAGAGAGAATGTGATAACCCCAGTTCTTCCAAAAAACGGCCTGACCATACACCACTTGCTACAGTCAGATGATCACATGTGAAGATGCCTTTGGCTGTACTGACTGTCAAAGTTTCTTTTCCCCTCTTCACATCGATAACGGGGGTAAACTCCTTCACATCCGCTCCGTGCCGAATAGCCGCCTGCCAAAAAGCCCTGCATACCGCATATGGCTCGACATGTACATCATCTGCTATCAAGCCTGCTCCTACGATGTCATCTGCAATTTGAGGCATACGTTCTTTTACGCTGCTTGCTTCAAGCCATTCAAATGTGGGCAAATGCTGCATCCGGCAAAGCGCTCGCTTTTCTTGTTCTGTAAAAGCCACCTTCATAATTCCGCCCACTGATGTCCGAATATCAATGCCCGATTCACGCTGAAGGTCGACCGTTAATTTTTCATATAAAGCCTGACTTTGTCTGCCTACTTGAAAGAAAATATCTTCATCACCTTCTCCTTCAGCATGTGCACCCAGCATGCCAGCAGCCGCACTCGTCGTTTGCTTCCCGATCTCATTTGCCTCAAATAAGACAATCTGCTTTCCTGCTTTTGCAAGGTGATAAGCGATCGACATCCCTATGATTCCACCACCAATGATTGCAACATCATAATGCTTGTTCATAAGGATTCTCCTTTCGCTTTTTAGAAAATATTTGCGCCATTTTGCGCGGCTGAGGATGAGCAAAAATCCCCGACATGACGGCTATTCCCTTTAAATCAACATGCATCAATTCTGGCAGTCGTTCTGGTGTGATTCCACCAATGACAACGACTGGAATGGACAGCGAAGAAGTCATGTCTTCCACAATCTTTATGCCTCTCGCCTGAAGACCGGGTTTGCATGCGGTATCATACACATGTCCAAACATGACATACTCTGCCCCGTTCTTCTCTGCTGCTTTGGCTTCTTCTATCGAATGAACCGATACCCCCGCATGGAGGTGAGGAAATTTTTGTCTTAATTCCTTTGGCGAAAAGCTGTGTCCTGGAAGATGAACCCGGTGAATATTGGTCAGCAGCGCAACGTCAACTCGGTCATTTATAATCAGCTTTTCTTTCGGAACACCTTCTGCTAGGAGTTGTTTCACGAGGTGAACCAGCTCACCTGCTGCCTTCGATCGTTCACGAATATGAATAAAGTCTACTTCAGACGCAATGTTCTTTATTTGCTTGATGAGCTCCCTGACAGGAAGCGTATCATTTGTCACTGCATGAAGTTCCATTTGCACCAACCCCATCTAAGCATGCTGTCTGCCACATTTCTTTTTCATACGCCATTTCCCAGAAATGGTATTCGTAATAGCTCGAAATCACGAAATTTTCTTTCATATTAGCCCGCACATGTTCTGGCGCTTTTTCTGCAAGTTCATCAAAACGGTTCACCTGTTCAAAAACAAGCTCTTTAAACCAATCCCCGCCATATGTCAAAATCCATTCTTGATAAATCGGATGGTCTGGTGTTGTTTGTTTCAGTTTTTCTCCTACCTCATAATAAAGCCAGTAGCACGGCAATAATGCGGCTAAAATTTCTTCAAAACGACCGCTTTTCACAGATCGGTACATATGCGAGGTATATGCATAAGCAGTTGGAGAAGGTTTAAAGTTTGCCAGCGCTTCATCAGAAATCTGGAGCAGTTCTGTGAACTTTCTATGCAGTGATAGCTCTGCTTCATACGTACCCTGCGCATGATATGCCATTCTGCCTGTCGTATGTAAGTCCTCACTAATGGCGGCTCCATACGATTGTACTTTTGCAAAATGAGTTAAATAGTACGAATCCTGCATCACATAATAAGTGAAACGATCGAGTGAAAGTGTGCCATCACCAATCCCTTTCACAAAAGGGTGTGTAAAGCTCCCATTCCACCATCTAGCTGCTGCTTCTTTACATTCGTTCGAAAATGTCATGTTCCTCTCCTCCTGTTTTTCCATATAAAAAAACCACTTTCCGCGTGGAAAGTGGTTTGGAATTTGTAAAAAGCATAGTCAAACACCGCACCACTTCCCTACGCAGGTATGAACCTGTTCAGGTAATGAGGGTCTAAAAGTCTACACTTTTATCTCAGCCCTTTTAAAGGACTCCCCTAGTGGATCAAACATATATTGTTGTACCTCTATCTTAATCAGGATTTGTTCATCGGTCAAGGGTTCATTGCAACTCTAATTGGGCTCTAAGTCCTGCCACATACTCCCGGGAGCCAGACACAAGCACGCGGTCACCGCTTCTAAGCGTCGTATCCCCATGCGGTACTAAGCTGTCAATTCCTCTAAAAATACGGACAAACACCAAATCGCCGGTAAAAGGAAATTCCCTCAGCATGACATTATGATACCGATGATTGTTCATTTGAATTTGATACAAAGAAGAATCCTCATTTGTTAACAAGCGAATCGCATCAGGTGCTTCAATCAATGCCCTCAGCACCGTTTTAGATGATAAGAAGTTAGAAAAGGTATCGATCCCTGCTTCTTTTAAAGTCAGCTCCGCTTCCGCTTTGTTAACACTTGCAATGACTTGTTTAGACCCTTCTTCTTTTGCAAATAAAGCAATTTCCTTATTTTTCGTTTCACTGCCTGTAGCCACAACGAGCACATCCTCTTGCCCAATGCCAGCCTGCCTGAGCGTATCATCGTCATATTGTTCAATCGCTTCAACTTCAAAGATGGAGTCAGCAAGCAAGGCTTCTTTATTTTCCTGAAAGACGTGTAAAATACGGATGTCATATTCATCCTGATGCAAATCAAGCGTCACAGGTAACGTCAGCTGATTCGCTCCAATAAACGTCACACGCTTTTTATGATTGGTTTCACGTTCTTGTTTAAATAACGCCTTAAACCAAACAGGCGTTAAAACACTCGTGAGCACAGCGACTAGAATAAGGGCTCCTGACATTTTATGATCAATGACACCAAGCCGCTCACCAATCGTTGCAGCAGCAATGACAAGGGATAACGTCGAGGTTAATAAAAAACCAGAACCGATGACTTTTTTCATGTCATACCATTTTTTTAAATAAAGAATCGGAACGAGTTTACTAAGCAATAATGCGATAAACAGCAGCGGAATCATGATCATGATGGTTGGATCTTTAAAGAGTGACCATATATTCAGGTCCACACCGACCATCACAAAAAAGATCGGAATTAAAAATCCATAGCCAAACGAGTCCAGCTGCTGTACGAGCTCTTTATTAGGTGAAAGAAGAGACACAAGCACACCTGCTAAAAAAGCCCCAAGAATATTTTCAGCACCGAGTGATTCAGATAAGGCAACTAAGACTATAATGAGAGTAAAGATGGCTCTTGTCCCAATTTGCACCGTTCCTTTTGACATGGACTGAAAAATGGACTTTGTCTTAAATACCCGGCCAAATAAATAAAGAAGAATACCTGCCGCAAATAATAATAAGAGCAACCACATGTTCCCTGTTCCATCGCCATAAATGGAGGAAAACACAGCAAGTAAAATCATTGTCACCAAATCAGCAATGACGGCTACAAGCAAAATGATTTGACCAATATTCGTCTGCATCAACTTTTCCTCTTTTAAGGTAGGAACCACGACACCCAATGAGATGGTGGAAATAATAAGCGTCATTAAAAAGGCATTTTGAATAAATCCTGCAAGGACAAACGCATAAGACAGGATAAAGGACATACAAAATACGCCAACAAAAATAATGGTCGCTGTTTTAAATGTATTCGGTTCTTTTAAACCATTTGGTAGTTCTCGCGCTTTCTTCTTTGATTCAAAAGAAGAAAAATCTATTTCAAGTCCACTTAAAAACATAAGAAAAATAAAACCTAGCATGGATAACGTATCTAGCCATGCGTCGTGTTCAACAACTAGTTGAAGACCGCTTTTTCCAATGATGAGCCCCATGATGATTTCAGCGACAACGACCGGGATGGTCAGCTTAAATCGGTGCAATAAAATGGGGGTGAAAAAGGCTACAATAATAACGACAACGAGTGATGAAACAGATGTATGCTCCATTGGCTAAAGCCTCCTAACATTCATGTTTAATTTTTAAGTTTTACGTTAAAGCATTGATTCTAACAATTGCGCAAATGAAATGAAAGCCATTCGTTATATTTTCTAAAATTCAAACTTCTTTATATCCGATCAATGGATGAAAAAATCAGGAGGAACCTTTATGAAATTCGATATCATCGGCGATATCCACGGCTGCTACGAAGAGCTGCTTACCCTCATACACAAACTAGGATACGAACTCAAACATGGACTACCTGTCCACCCTGATAAGAGAACACTGGCCCTTGTTGGTGATTTAACAGACCGCGGCCCTCGATCAGTTGCCGTCATGCAATTTGTCATACACGCCTATTCTAAGGACGCAATCCGCTATGTGCCTGGTAACCATTGTTTTAAGCTGTATCGCTATTTGAAAGGAAATCCCGTAAAATTACTGCATGGCATTGAAACAACAGTGAATGAAATCAAAAACCTGCCGCATGATGAACAAACCATTTTATCACGTGAATTTAAACATTTATTTGAAAAGGCACCGCTTTATGATGTACTGATTCCGAATGAACTGATCATTGCACACGCAGCGATGAAGGAAAAGGATATTGGCAAAAAACCGAACAAACAGATGAGGTCTTATCTATTATTTGGAGCAGTCACCGGAGAAACATGGCCAGACGGTCGACCTGTCAGGAAGGACTGGGCAAAGGAATATCACGGAAAACCATGGATTGTGTACGGGCATACACCCGTAAAAGAACCAAGATTTATCGGTAGAACGGTTAACATTGATACAGGCTGCGTCTTTGGCCACAAGCTCTCTGCCCTTAGATATCCAGAGCTTGAGACAGTATCTGTTCCTTCATCTATGCCATATGATGATTCAAGATTTCAGCATTTCACGCAATAAAAAACCCGGTCCACCATGACAGGTGACCGGGTTTACTTGTTTACTGAAGCAATAATGTCATATCATCCGGCAAAGGAGCCGAAAAGGTCATGGACTCCCCTGTTATCGGATGTGGAAAAACAAGGGTTTCACTATGAAGTGCCTGCCTGCCTATTCTCTCGCTTGTTCCACCATATAGCGTATCTCCAACAAGCGGATGACCAAGGAATTGCATGTGAACACGAATTTGATGAGTTCTTCCCGTTTCAAGGGTAAGGGACACATCAGACATATCTAAATAAGTATGTACCGCCCGCACCGAATAATGTGTTACGGCTTCCTGACCAGATTCATCCACCATTCGTTCAATAATGCTGTCCCCTTTTCGAGCAATTTTTGCTCTAATTGTTCCTTCCTTTTGCGTGATCATGCCATGTGTAATGGCTCTATACGTTCGCTTGACTTCCCCTTTTTTCTGCGCCTTTGATAAAAGGCTGTGTGCAAAGCGATGTTTAGCGACTAACATGACACCAGAAGTATCACGATCAAGACGGTTCACCAAGTGGACAGTCAGTCGAACGGACTGCTCAGCATAATGGTGAAGCACCCCATTTGCAATACTATACTCAGGGTGCTCTCGAGAAGGAATCGATGGGATATACGGCTTTTTATTCAGCACAAGCACGTGCTCGTCCTCAAATAAAATATCAAGCGGAATGACCGCAGGTTTTAGCCCTTCACTCACTTTTTCCTCGGGAAATAAAATGGTGAGCCTGTCTCCCTCGCGCAGCTCATATCTCACGGTCACATGCTCTCCATTAATCAGAAGGTCACCGCCATCAAATTTAATATCTGTCAGCATTCGTTTTGAAATGCCAAGATCGATTAAGTAGTCCTTCAGCAGCCTGCCTTCTTCTTTGGCTGATATGGTTTTGTTTATCTTAAAGTATTCCAGCGAGAACAACCTCTTTCTTATTCTCCTTTGCCGATAAAGGAATCTTGCACCCTTTTCCAAAACGGAAATGGTCTAAATCGGGCAAACCGGACATTCTCGTCTGCCACTCGGCATTGAATGGATTTCACATCTTTATGCAGCAGCGACAAATGATCTATCGTCACCTGAAAATCCACATCATTAATCGGTTTGATCACACACGTATGGTGGTCCGGCAAAATGAGCGGCGAACCGACCGTTCTAAACACTCTGTTGTTGATTGAAGCCATTTCTGCCAGCTGGATCGCCCTAATGGATGGGTGAATAATAGCCCCGCCAAGTGCCTTATTATAGGCTGTACTGCCAGATGGTGTAGACAAACAAAGACCATCTCCTCTGAATGTTTCAAAAAGCTGACCCCTAATCTCAACATCTGCCACAAGTGTACCTTCCATACTTTTAATCGTACATTCATTCATTGCTAAATATTTTTCTTCCCTGCCCCCATCGTTGTACCTGACGATGACTTCAAGAATCGGATATTCCACAATATGATAAGGCGTTTTGGCAATGGCTAACACAAGCTTTTCAATTTCACTCGGTACCCAGTCCGCATAAAAACCAAGATGGCCTGTATGTACACCGACAAAAGCGGTTTCGTTCAGACGGTTGCTATACCGGTGAAAAGCGTATAAAAGGGTTCCGTCTCCGCCAACTGTAATGACGAGATCGGGTTCCTCTTCATTTAATTCCATTCCAAAATCCAATAAGTAGGTCTGTATTTTATTTTTAAGTGTGTCAGATACAGAATTCCCTTTCGAAGAAACTGCAAATTTCATGAATTCTTCTCCTTTTCCACCTTGCTGCGACGAGAAAGCAGCATCATATTTGATCAAGCTTAGGCTCAGCTATCGTTTTTCTTTTTCCGGGAAAATGCCACTTGCGCTTCTTGAATTTCCCCTCTGATTTCAGACATCTCATCATCAAGAAGAGATGCTGCCTCAGAAGCTCTTTGAAGGCGCTGCTTGACCTTCTCCGGGATATTCCCGCTATATTTATAATTCAGAGAATGCTCGATGGTCGCCCAAAAATTCATGGCTAATGTACGGATTTGGATTTCGACGAGGAGCTGCTTCTCTCCATTGATCGTTTGCAGCGGATATAACACAACAAGGTGGTACGAGCGGTATCCGCTTTCTTTATGTTCTGCAATATAGTCGCGTTTATCTACAACCACGAAATCTTTTCGTGACTGGAGCATTTTCTTGACGACTTGTATATCTTCTACAAATTGGCACATAATGCGAAGCCCTGCAATATCCTGCATCGTTTCTATCTCATGCATCGGGATGTTTTTACGCTTTGCCTTTTCCAATATGCTGGCAACGGGTTTCACTCGGCCAGTGACAAATTCTACTGGTGAATGGTCATCCTCAAATTCATACAGTTTTCGAATGCCTTTTAGTTTCACTTTTAATTCTTCGACTGCTTGCTTATATGGTGCGAGGAATTGATCCCATTGTTTTTTGTCCATGAAACTTCCCCCAATTCCAAATACCTAATTATTTCAGAGGAATGTGCTCTTCACTTTCTCTTCCATATCTCCGTAATTGGCATTGTCTTTAATATTGTCGATTAAATAGTTTAATTCCTGATGAAGTTGAATGAGTTCTAGCGTTTGCTCTTCCGCCGCCAAATAGACAGGGATTTCACGATTCATTGCTTCTTTTAATGGAGCCCATGTATGTTCTCCTAAAATAAGATACGTAAAAGACTCCTCAGTCTCAAGTATGTAAACGAACGCAAAGTGATCAGAATCAACAAGCATTTGTCCTGATGCTTTTGCTTTTTGAATTTGCTCATCTGACTGGACCGTCAAGATCAGCCTGTCTTCTTTTACAGTTGCTTCTGTGATTTCAATTCTGTTTTGCATCATGATCTCCTTTACAACAAAGTACAGCTTTATTTTATCATATCAAGTTCAATATTGATAAACCGAACTTTTTGAGAAAATTTGATTTCTCCATTTCGTTGTTCATTTTGCCTCATTTAGCATCTATATACGTCTCTTTTTAAGGTAAATAAGAAAAAAAGAAGCTTTTCATGTACAATAATCATATTTCCTCTAAATGAAAGGTTGATGTCAAAATGGCACAGGAAATTGAGATAGAACTAAAACAATTATTAATGAAAGAAGAATTTGAACAGCTAAAAGATTATTTTCAATTAAAGGACGAGGACTTCCACACTCAAACCAACTATTATTTTGATACACCTCAATTTGATATAAAATCCAAATTCGCTGCATTACGAATGAGAGAAAAAGGCGGGCAGTGGGTCCTCACATTAAAGGAACCGCATGAGATCGGCCTTTTGGAAACTCACCAAACGATCGATCCTCCCGCAAGTCTTGAACATTTCCACCTGCCTGAAGGTGAAGTGGCAGACAGATTAGTACACCTTCACATTCAAAAGGATCAAATCGTGTATTTTGGTTCACTGGAAACGTCAAGAGCAGAAAAAATGATCAAAGAAGGCTTAATTGTTTTGGATCACAGCCGATATTTAACAGTAGAGGACTATGAACTTGAATTTGAAGTGAGCGATTTAGACATTGGACAAGCCGCTTTCACAGCATTGCTTCAGCTATTTCAAATCCCACCAAGACACACGAAAAACAAAGTCGTACGTTTTTATGAAGAAAAAATGAAAACAAAAGAATAGATGAATTCCTTGAAGGAGGAACATGATGAACGTCAATCAACTTCAATCCTTTATGCAGCTTCAATCACTCAAAACGTTACAATCTGATAACGGACAAACACAACTCACAGCTGGACAAGAATCAAGCGCTGAGACTTCATTCCAGTCGCTGTTGCAAGATTTTTTAGGCGGATCAGAATTATCTCGTCTCCCGCTTTCCATTTCTGCTTTCATGGGATCGGACCCATCAACGTCTCCGAACACGCAATATGCACGCATGAATCCATATTTATCTGCGATAGCGGGCAGTGAACAGCTTCAATCTCAGTCTCTTTATGCAAATGACAGCCAATTGAATACCGCAAATGGTATTGGAAACGTCTTAAATAACAGCTACACACCGCCGCTTCAAAAAGCTGTTTCAGGCTCTTCATCAAAAGAGATTAATCAGATCGTCTCACAAATGGCTCAAAAGCACGGAGTTCCAGAAAAGCTGATCCACGCAGTGATCAAGCAAGAATCCGGTTATCGCACGAATGCTGTCAGCCATGCAGGTGCACTTGGACTGATGCAGCTTATGCCGTCTACTGCTAAATCACTTGGCGTGAACAATGCCTTTGATGCAGCCCAAAACATTGAAGGCGGAACGAAGTATTTAAAACAAATGCTGCAAAAATATAATGGAAATGTCTCACTTGCCTTAGCCGCTTATAACGCAGGCTCAGGGAATGTAGATAAGTACGGAGGCATTCCTCCATTTAAAGAAACACAAAATTATGTAAAGAAAATCACAGCTCAATATTTCGCCTAAACCGAAGAGAATAACCTCTTCGGTTTTTTGTATGTCGCTTTTCACCCTTTTTTGACTGAATGTGTTATGATATGGTCAATTGAACACGGACCCTGTCTCCCTCACTATTCCCAAAGGACCAAAGCGGTTTGTTTGTGGAATTGAGTAGAGGTTGTTAAAATAAGTATACAAGAATAGAAACAACAAAATAGAACAAACTGAATATCACTTTTGAAATACATGAAATTCGCAATAGGGTGAGCCATCCTATTAGCTACGAGTTAAAGGAGTAGTCAACATGGTACAATCGTTTAACGCACCTTACGAAGCGGTTGGAGAGGAACTTCTATCGCAACTTGTTGATACTTTTTATGAAAATGTAAAGTGTCATCCTTTGCTTCATCCTATTTTCCCGGATGACTTAAAAGAAACAGCAAGAAAACAAAAACAGTTCTTAACTCAATATTTAGGCGGACCGCCGCTTTATACTGAGGAGCATGGTCACCCAATGCTACGGGCGAGACATCTCCCTTTTCCGATTACTGAGGAGCGGGCGGACGCATGGCTTGAATGCATGGAGGATGCAATGGATCAAGTAGGACTAACCGGCGATATTCGTGACTTTTTATTTGAGCGGCTGTCTTTGACGGCTCGTCACATGGTCAACCAAATACCTGAAAAGGACGGACGATCTTGAGCTGCAATCCGCATGAGCAATATTTCTCACATTGTCACGGACATCCTCAAAAGCCGATTGAAATCTATGTATTCATTGATCCTCTCAGCCCGGACTGCTGGTTATTAGAGCCATCAATTAAAAAGTTAAAAATGAAATATGGCCGTTTCTTCACTTTACGAACGGTTACAAGTTCTAGTATTAATGCTTTGAACCGGAAACGAAAAAAACATTTACTAACCGAAGCGTGGGGGAAATTTGCCACGAAAACTCAGACCAAAAAAGAACAAATGCTGTCTGAACAAATTGTGACATCACCTTATCTCGCCTCTCTTGCATTAAAAGCAGCTGAACTTCAGGGCAGAAAATGCGGAATGAAATTTTTACGACTCATTCAAGAATCGCTTTTTTGCCATCAGCAGGACGTCACCAGTGAACAAGTCTTGCTAGAAAATGCAAAAACGGCTGGACTGGACATTGAAGAGTTCCAGCGAGATATCAATTCTCAAAGTGCTGTCAAAGCGCTCCAATGTGATATGAAAATCGCAGCTGAAATGGATGTGTCTGAGCTTCCCACTTTCGCCTTTTTTAATACGATAAATGGTGAAGAAGGATTAAAGATTTCAGGTGCATATTCTTATGATATTTACGAGGAAATTCTCTTTGAAATGATTGGCGAAAAACCAACACCTTCAGAACGACCGCCAATTGAATGGTTTATCGCTTACTTTCAATTTGCATCAGCAAAAGAAATTGCCGTTGTATATGACCTGACACTTGAAGAAGTTGAACGCGAGATGAAAAAACTCGCATTTGCTAAAAAGGTAGAACGTGTACAAGTACATCAAGAAATGTTTTGGCGTTATACAGAAGGAGACAATCATTCAGATCTTGATGTCTACCGCTGTGAGAATGAACATGGGTGCTGACCCATGTTTTTTTCTTCACTCCCAAAGGAACACTTGTTCTATTTATAAGTACGAAGAAACCGCGCCGGGATAAGCGCGGTTTCACTATGTCTTAACGACAACAAAGGGGATGGGAGAAATTTTTCACGGTCAAACAAAGGGGTAATGTTTGTATGTGATTAATTTCACATCTGTAGTATATCAAATTTTGTCGACTTATGACAACCGATATACTATATGTTCATATTTTTGTCACAAAACATAAGAGGACTGTCACTTTCATATAGTGAAAGTAACAAAAAAATGGGGGGATCTGCATGCGCAGCACAACCATCGGACTTGTTGCCATTGGCTTATGTTTCTGTTTAAATATATTAGGCTTAATGAAGATGCTGCCTCTTTACCTGACATCTCCACTCCTATTCGCTTCCATTCTCTTTACACTCTATCGAATGAATCACCGAAAAACCTTCAAAGGATTTAAAGCGTAATCATTGAATGTACAAACCTCGTTCATATAGACGAGGTCTAGCGTGTAGGCAAACCCTCGCATTCGGTGTCAGTCCTGCAAAGGTTTTCTATCACGCTAAAAAGAAGTCAAAGGGCTAAAATTAAGTTCATTTTAGCCCTTTGTCAACAATCTGGTCTTTTTATTTCAAGAAAAAACTCCTGCCAAAAGGTGAGTTTGCACTCACACATCTGACAGAAGTCTTCTCGTTACTCACCAGTCTTTGAGATGAGCTCTTCCATTTCCTTTAATTTTTCTTCAAACAATTGACATGCTGCCTCAATTGGCTCTTTCGATGCCATATCTACACCAGCTTTTTTCAGCACGTTGATTGGATAGTCAGAGCTTCCTGCTTTAAGGAAGTCTGTATAGCGCTCCACCGCAGGTTTCCCTTCTTCTAAAATTTGTTTACTTAATGCCTGAGCCGCACTATAGCCTGTCGCATATTGATACACATAATAGTTGTAATAGAAATGCGGAATTCGCGTCCATTCTAATCCGATTTCCTTATCCACAACCATACCGTCGCCAAAATACTTCTTATTCAGGTCGTAATACAGGTTCGTCATAAACTCTGGCGTTAATGCCTCCCCTTCTTGCGCTTTCACATGAATCAGGTGCTCGAACTCTGCAAACATCGTTTGTCTGAATACCGTCCCTCTAAATCCTTCTAACAAATGATTGAGCACATACAAGCGCTGCTTTTTGTCCTCTAAATGATTCAGTAAGTATTCACCTAGTAATGCTTCATTTGTTGTAGAAGCTACTTCCGCTACAAAAATACTGTAGTTTCCGTACGGATATGGCTGATGCTTTCTTGTATAGTAGCTATGAACAGAGTGACCAAATTCATGAGCCAGTGTAAATAAATTATCAATATTATTTTGCCAGTTCATTAAGATATAAGGATTCGTACCATAGCTTCCAGAAGAATACGCACCGCTTCGTTTCCCTTTATTCTCATAAACGTCTACCCAGCGATTTTCGAGTCCCTCTTTTAATACCGAAACATATTCTTCTCCTAATGGCGCTAACCCTTTCAGCATATAATCCTTTGCTTCATCATAGGTCAGCTTCATGCCAGCATCTTTTACTAATGGTGTATACAAGTCATAATTGTGCACTTCATCAAGCTTTAATACCTTTTTACGCAATTCAATGTAGCGGTGTAATAACGGTAAATATTGATGAACTGTATCAATTAGATTGTCATACACTTCTTCAGGAATACTGTTGCGTGATAACGCTGCTTCTCTTGCAGATTTGTAATGACGTACTTTCGCATAAAAATTATCCTTTTTAATCGAGCCACTGAGTGTAGACGCCAAAGTATTCTTATATTGATCATACGTTTTATAAACGGCTTTAAAAGCATTCTTTCTCACTTCACGATCATCACTGTTTAAAAAGGTAATGAAGTTGCCATGAGTAATTTTCTTTTCTTCTCCATTTTCATCCTTAACAGAAGGGAACGAAATATCTGCATTATTAAACATACTAAACGTAGTGGATGATGTTGATAAAGGTTCAGAGGCTTCAGCTAATAAAGCTTCTTGCTCCTCACTTAAAATATGCGGACGCTCTTTGTTAATTTCTTCGAGAGCGTGAGAATAAAGTTTTAATTCTTCTTTTTCCAAAATAAATTGCTGCAACTTATCTTCTTGAATAGATAAAATTTCCGGAACAATATAGGCAGATGTACTAGACAGCTGTGTAAATAAATTGGATGCTTTATCATTTAAAGCCTGAAATGATGAATTTGTTGTATCTTCATCGTATTTCATGTGCGCATATGTATAAAGCTTGCCAAGTTTTTCAGAAAGTTGATCCTGAAATGTTAGGGCTTCATACAAGACATCAGCAGAATGGGCCAGCTTGCCTTTAAATTGGGCGAGCTTCGGAATTTCTTTTTTTACAGCTTCGAATTCCTTATTCCAAGAATCGACACTTTCAAAAATATCTTCAAGGCGCCATTTGTTTTCTTCTTTTACTTCGCTTCTGTCTGGTAAATGATTGTTGTTATTTTGTGAAGTCATATGAATCCCCCTTGCATGAGTTGTGTTGAACCAACCTTTCGGAAAGTGAAAGAAATTGGTGTTGTATTTATCTTCTTTGTTTTGAACTATATTTGTCAAATCATATGCAGAAATAAATACCAAACAAACTAAAAAAATGAGAAAAAAGCGTTTCTTTCTATTCAATAGCAGCACCACCTTTTTCTTATCATGATCAAAGTGGGCATGAAACATGCTAATGAAATAAGAAAGCATCTCGTTTTATCGCTTCATCTGCTGTTTGTATAGGCTTTTGATTCGACGTTACTTGATAATTACCCTCTTTCGTCATGTATAAAAACCCTAGATTCACAAGCGCCCGTACATATGAAATGATCACCCCTTTGATTTCTTCTATTGTGACATTGGCATATCGGAGCTTCACTTCTTTATTCTGGACACATCGCTTAATTTCTTTTAAAAGTAGATGAATGGTCACTTGTTCTTTTCCCTTTCTAACCATCCAATCATAAAGACATCCTTGCCACACATAAACAGGGCTTGAAAAGATATATGCTTCTGTCAGGGGGATAAATAATTCTGTCGGTAGAAATGGCCATGCTGTTTGATGATGCTCATAAAAAATGGTTCTTAAACGCTTGCTTTCATTTGCTAAAATGCGGGGTGGCCGCTCCCTAAATTGCCGAATACACTTGAGCCACTCTTTATACAATTGATGATTGCTCGAGGAAACAGATAAGAGTGCTGGTAGTTGGCGATAAGCTGAAGGCGGTCTAACGGTCATTGAGGCACATATTTTCGTTGGCTGAAACACGAGAAGTTGATCCAGGTGGATGAATCTATTTTGGATCGGACAATAAAAAATGAGTCTCCTATTCTTTGACTGCCTTAAAATTCCCCAATGAATGGAGGAGAATGAAAAGAGTTGGCCAGCCATTCGTTTTAAACGATTCGCCCCTATGATCCATATAGGATAGAGCCCCGCAGCATGGAGACCTTCCGTTCGTTTATATAGCTCTTTCCACGAAATATTTGCACATTGAAATTCGATGGCATAGCTTTTATTTTCTATAGCAACGGTCACATCAGGGCGCTGCTGAATGTTTGAAACATATTTCTCTAGTAACGGCTCATATCCAAGCTGCGTGAGCCAATCCTTAAGAGCCATTTTCCCTGCCTGATGATAAGCTGTTTCACCGGTGGACGCTAATGGACATGCCGAGAGCTGTTTATGTGCAAAATGATGGACACGATGCTCACCTAGCTTTAATAGAACCTCCTGCCTACATTCAGGACAGTAAAATTTGCACGTAGCTCTTACATGCTCTAGCCGCCTTTTAGTCAGATGTTGTGTGATGCGAACCAGCTTGCCATTCTCCATGATCGCTGCATTCATATATTTCGCCCCTTGCTCTTTGATGACCGTATTATAGCTTTTTCTCTCACAAGAAAGCGAATATCGAAAATGAACTTTTACCGTGTCAAAACACGATTTCAACCTGCTTTCCCTTAGTAAAATCAAAAATCCCCCTTTTAGAAAAGGGGGAAATACAATTTTTATAAAAGTGGTGATAACAATCTTGCTGTTGATTCAAACAGCCTCACCCTCAAAGGTCTCTTCGCAAATTCTTCTGGAACAATTTCATGCGACTGCTCTAAATCACCTAAGAAATCGTTGACCAGCTTCTCTGTGCTTTTTGTTTTATAGAGGAAAGCATTCACTTCAAAGTTCAGATGAAAACTTCTCATATCCATATTTGCTGTACCAATTGATGCTAGCTCACTATCCACAATGATAAACTTGCTATGCATAAAGCCTTGATCATATTCGTATACCTTCGCACCTGCTTCTAAAAGTTCGGGGAAGTATGAACGGGACGCATGAAATACGATGCGTTTATCTGGATTTTTCGGCGCAATGATTCGCACATCGACTCCGCTCAACGCAGCAATTTTCAGTGCGGACAAAATATCATCATCAGGTACAAAATAAGGTGAAGCAATCCAAATTGATTTTTTGGCGGAGATAATCATGGAGAAAAAAAGATTTTTAATGACTTCCCACTGTTTATCAGGACCACCCGCAATCATTTGTACGCCTTCTGCTCGACTCTCCATATGGCTGAAATCTTTAAAATAATCCACACCCGAGCACCTTTCGTTGGTCATGTAATACCAATCCTGCATAAAAATCTGCTGCAAATCACGAACGGCCTCACCTTTAATCATCAGGTGTGTATCACGCCAAAATCCATATTGTCTGCTTCTACCCATATATTCGTCCCCAATGTTAAGTCCTCCGACAAATCCTACTTCTCCATCAATCACCACGATTTTCCGGTGATTTCGGAAATTGATTTTATTATTTAATAAGGGCAGTCTCACTGGTAAAAACGGAACGATCTGCACGCCAGCCTTTTCTAAGTCAGCAATATATTGACGGGAGAGTTTTAGGCTGCCTACATCATCATATAAAAAGCGGACAATCACACCATTTTTTGCTTTCTCGATTAAAATGTCCTTTAATTCTTGTCCCAGATCATCATGACGGAGAATATAATATTCTAGATGAATGTGATGTGTTGCTTTTTTGATCTCTTCAAAAATATGAGAGAACGTTTCTTCTCCATTGGTCAGAACTTTAGAGGATGTGCGATACGTAATAGGGGTATGTCCAAGTCTGTGGGCCAGCTTAAATAAGAGCTGCTGATGGTCACCCATATGAGTCATTTTTTCAATTGCTTCTCTGTGGATACGTTCATCTTCCTGGACAAGCTGTTCATCCAGTACCGCTTTCTTTTCAAAAAGTCTGCGCTTTTTAATATTGCGTCCAAAGAAAATATAAAACAAAAACCCGAAAAGCGGAAAGCTCCCAAGCAGCACAAGCCACGTAATCGTTTGAGAGGGATTTCTGTTTTCTAAGAAAATGACAAACCCGATGAAGATAATCGATAAAGTGAATAGAACACTGACGGAACTTAATACACTTACCGCTAGATCACCGGCAAAAATTTGGATAATCAAATAAGCACCTATCGTAATGATAAGAAAAAATAGAACTTTGACTACATTTCTCATTTCATTTTCTCCTTGCCGATCACTTTATTTACTTTTTCATTCAGATAAAAAAGTCGATTCCTCTATAGAAATCGACTTTTGGTTGTTACGAGAAGTGCTGTTGAATCGTTTCAAGCGCATTCTCTTTGACAATCAGCTGACCGTATTCTTGCAGTCTGTAGATGCTGACCACTGATTCATGAGCATATTCAAGCAGAATACTAAGCTTATTCTCCACCTGCTCATCTGACAAATCCTCGTGGAAGTCAACATATAGATAATAACGGTTTTCAAACGAATATAAACTTGTCGTAAAATCCTGCATATTTAATTGAGAAAGTGCAATCAAATCTTCAAAGTCATCCATTTTCAATACGAACTGAAGTTGAAGTTTTTTGTCCTTCTCATTATGATCTTCTTGATCTTGCTCTTCTTTATGAAAATCATCAAGCAGAGCATCTAAACTTTCTTCATCTGTTTGATCTTTTTTATCTTCTGGAATCGGCAATTCGAGCTTTTGTCCATCTTTAGAAAGTTGGGCTTTTGTCACGACAATTTCAAGACCTTTATCAAGTGCCTGTACTTGAATCCAAAGTGGTCCCTCTACTGCAAATTCTTCTTCTTCGTGCACTTCGTCCATCACTTCCCAGAACAGCTCTTCACTGCGCTCACGATTATACCAAATCTCTTCACGGTCAAAACCGCGATCTTCAATATCACCGTAGGAAATATAAAATTTGACTGTATGTTCATTTATTCTTTCGATTTCCATTTTGCCAACCTTCCCTTCTATATAAGATGTTGAAGGGACATACAAGCTCCCAATTAATAGTACTTTACTACACTTTACCCGTTCCGTCTACATGTTAACCATTTAAAGAAATGAGGTATTGCTGTGTACTGTCTATTTTATGATAAAACATGAATAAAAGAAATAAAAACGCATTTTTTGCAGAGAAAACTTGCAGAAACATATATTTGAATTGTCCTCATATATTGGTTGTACGAGCTATTTTAGTGAAATGAGGTGAACTGGATGGAAACAGAGTGGATCGTATCCTTACTGATGATTATTGGCATAGACCTCATATTAGGCGGAGATAATGCATTAATCATTGCGATGGCCAGTCGAAGCTTATCAAATGAAAAACGAAACAAAGCCATATGGATCGGCACACTTTTGGCAGTGCTGATGAGAATCACCATGACTGGTGCTGCCGTTTATTTATTGACCATCCCCTATTTGCAATTTATCGGCGGTCTCTTTCTCCTTTATATAGGATACAATTTGTTAATTGAACAAAAGAAAGAATCCATTCGGATTAAAAGCAGCGGCTCCCTTTGGCGTGCTGTTCAGACCATCGTGATTGCAGATCTTTTTATGTCACTTGATAATGTGATCGCTGTTGCAGGGGCAGCTAAGGGGAACATGGTGCTCACTGCCTTTGGCTTAATGATTTCAGTTCCGATTATTATTTGGGGGAGTAAGCTGATTCATGCAGCACTAACCAAGTTTCCGATTCTTTTATACGGAGGGAGTGCCCTTTTAGCTTTTACTGGCGGAGAAATGATTGTCCGTGATGTAAAACTGAATGAATTTATGGCGCAGCATACAACACTTGAATTGTTGCTTCCTTTTTTAACCGTCGCAACCGTTATTTTAGCCAGTCTCTTTTACGAACAAACGGCTGAAAATAAATAAAAAAAGCTGCCAAATGATCGGCAGCTTTTCGTGTTGTCTATTAGTTAGCAAGTCGCTGAGCTTCTCGAAGTTGGAATGTACGAACCGTTCTAGGAAGGAAACGTCTAATTTCATCTTCGTTGTACCCAACTTGCAGTCTTTTTTCATCCAAAATAATTGGACGTCTTAGAAGACCAGGGTGCTCATTGATTAGTTTATACAATTGTTGAAGCGGCATTGTCTCAACATTTACATTTAGTTTTTGGAATACTTTAGAACGTGTTGAGATAATTTCATCTGTACCATCTTCCGTCATACGAAGAATCTCTTTGATTTCATCGATTGAAAGAGGCTCAGAAAAGATATTTCTCTCTTGGTATGGAATATTGTGCTCTTCTAACCACGCTCTTGCTTTTCTACATGATGTACAGCTTGGTGATGTGTATAATGTTACCATAAATCTTCACTCCTCAATTTGTAGAATGAATATTGATCTGTATTCTTAAATTAAAATTGTTCTAAATAAGTAATCTTTATAGTGATTATACTATAAAAAAGTAAGTGTGAACAGATTTTCTTGCAATTTTTGTGACAAAAACTAGACAATTTCATTCTTTTTGTGGTGATGTTTGATGTCTGAACATTCTCATTTAGTCGAGATGATCGAAAATATTTTTTTGTTTTCTATTTTCAACGGGCTTCAGCACATCATCAACATCCTCATACGATTGTCCATACCATTCTTCGTCTTTATACGTATGGATTCTTTCGTACGTCTTTCTCATGGCCTCCATCATTTCTTCCTCATTATCTGTACGAGGCGACCAATAAAGAATTTCCATGCGGTTCACTTCATTCGTTGCAAGTGACCTGCGTTTATAACCAATTGATTCAGCATGCTTGAAGTGCTCTCTCTGATAAAACTTTAGGCGTTTTGCAGTATCTGCATCATCTTCATCTACAGGCTCGACCTCAAGCAAGATCGGTTTTCTTTTTTCCTTCAGCTTATGAATGAGCTTTGAGCCGAGGCCTTCACCTCTTGCATCCTTGGAAACAAATAAATAATCAATAAAGATGAAAGAATCAAATTCAGCGTACATCATCACATGATGAGGCCCTTCTTCTTTATGATAAATATCACTTCTTTCCTTTAATAAAGCTTCCATATGCTCTTTTGACTTCATTTCTTCTATCGGGAAGTATTCACTGAGCTTTTCATACCAATTCATGGATCCGCTCCTTATGATGTAGTTAAGAACCACTTCCTTATCTATTCCCGATTTCCTGCTATTTAAACGCCTGTACTAGTAAGACGCAGCAATGCCATTGGTGGTTTCACTTTTTTTCAAGAGAAAGCAAAAAAGTTTTATATCGAACGATTCATGAGCATTTGAAAGCAAGCAAACAAAAGAAGTGTCATGGCGATCTGAAACATGATGAAATAAAGGTACTTCATACGCCGGACTTCTTCCTTCTGTTTATTCGTGCGCCGATACACAGCAAATTCAACCGAAAACGAAATGATGCAAATGAGCACTAAAAATGCGATCATCCACTTTCCTCCGTTTGGTTTCGATAAAAAAGATATTGAAAAAAGCATCGTGACGATAAAAAAGTGAAGACATGAATAGCGAAACGTCTTCCATAACAACATTTCATTTCCTCCTGGTTTACTCATTTTACATAAAAATTACCATCAACTTGTTTTTTTGTAAAATAAAAAAGAAGCACTGATATCGCAGTGCTTCTTCTCTATTCTTATTGTTTTGCTTTGATCTCTTTGAATTCTTCCTCAGTACAGCTGACAAAGTGACCTGGCTTCACTTCACGAAATTCCGTATTTGTTCCTTTATGAACAGATGGATCGTATTTAATCCGTTTGCGGTTACGCTCATAATCAGGATCTGGAAGCGGAATCGCAGATAGTAATGATTTTGTATATGGATGAAGCGGGTTTTCATATAATTCATTCGCTGGTGCCAGCTCAACCAATTTCCCAAAATACATCACACCGATACGATCGCTGATATATTTCACCATGGAAAGGTCATGGGCAATGAATAAATACGTTAAGCCCTTTTCTTCTTGCAATTCTTTCATTAAGTTGACGACCTGCGCTTGGATCGACACATCTAGTGCAGAGATTGGCTCATCGGCAATGATGAAATCCGGCTCAACAGCTAACGCACGAGCAATCCCAATACGCTGCCTTTGACCGCCTGAGAATTCATGCGGGTATCTATTCGCATGCTCTTTATTCAAGCCAACAGTTTCAAGCAATTGATACACACGGTCTTTACGTGCTTGCTTTGTTTTCGCAAGGCCATGAATGTCAATCCCTTCTGCAATGATATCAAGCACTGTCATTCTAGGGTTAAGTGAAGCATATGGGTCTTGGAAAATCATTTGCATTTGACGGTTAAATTCAAGCATTTTTTGTCTTGATTTCTTTCCGTGAACGCTTTCTCCCTTATAGAGAACTTCGCCATCTGTCGCATCATAAAGTCTTATGATCGAACGGCCAGTTGTCGACTTTCCACATCCAGATTCACCTACAAGTCCAAGTGTTTCACCTTTATAAATATCAAATGAGACACCATCAACTGCTTTTACAGTCCCTCTTGCTGTATGGAAATGCTGCTTTAAATTTTTAATTTCTAACAGTTTTTCTGCCATGCTATTCACCCTCTTTTACTAATACAGGTTTTTCGTAGCTACCTTCTAGTTCACGCATTCTCGCCTTTACGGAAGCAGGCGGTTCAACTTTAGGGGCATTCGGATGAAGTAGCCATGATTTCACATAATGCGTATCTGATACTTTGAACATTGGTGGTTCTTGTTCAAAGTCAATTTTCATTGCATAATCGCTCCGGAGTGCAAATGCATCTCCTTTCGGCGGGTTTGTTAAATCTGGTGGTGTTCCTGGAATCGCCGTTAGTTTCCCTTCAGCTCCTCCATCTGTGTCTAGGCTTGGCATAGATGCTAAAAGTCCCCATGTATATGGATGTTTCGGATTGTAGAAAATTTCATCAACAGTCCCTGTCTCCACGATCTGTCCAGCATACATAACGGCTACACGATCAGCAACATTGGCCACAACACCTAGATCATGGGTAATAAAGATAATAGATGTTTCGACTTTTTGCTGAATTTCTTTCATTAATTCTAAGATTTGCGCCTGAATGGTTACATCAAGTGCAGTCGTTGGCTCATCAGCAATCAATAGCTTTGGATCGGCTGCAAGTGCCATCGCGATGACAACCCTTTGTCTCATCCCGCCACTAAATTCATGCGGATATTGTTTGATTCTTTTTTCAGGCATTGGAATCCCAACAAGCTCTAAAAGTTCAATGGCTCTTTTTTCAGCCGCTTCTTTTGAGATTTGTTCATGCTTGAAAAGTACTTCTGTAATTTGTTTCCCGACCTTCATGGTTGGGTTCAAAGATGTCATCGGATCTTGGAAGATCATCGAAATGTCTTTTCCTCGAATGGTTTGCATTTGTTTTTCCGTTTTCTTGACAATATCCTGCCCATCAAATAAAATCTCTCCGCGCTTGAAATAACCTGGCGGCATCGGGATTAATCTCATGATGGCCTGGGATGTTACACTTTTACCAGAACCAGATTCACCTACAATAGCAAGTGTCTCGCCTTTATTTAAGTGGAAGTTCACACCACGAATGGCTTGAACCTCTCCACCATATGTTTTAAATGAGATTGCAAGGTCTTTCACCTCTAGAATACGTTCACGTTCCATCCTAATCACTCCTTATTTACGCAACTTCGGATCTAAAGCGTCTCTTAGTCCGTCTCCAACCACGTTAAAACCAAACATTGTAATACAGATAAATGCGGCTGGGAACCATAATCTCCATGGATAATACGTCATGGCCGGAATTCCATCAGAAGCCATTGTTCCCCAGCTAGCTAATGGAGCCGGTACACCAAGCCCTAGATAGCTTAAGAATGCTTCTGTGAAAATAGCAGAAGGAATCGTTAATGTCATTGTGACAAGAATGGGTCCCATTGAGTTTGGAATCAAGTGTTTAAATAAAAGTCTAGATGTTTTTGCACCTAATGTTTGTGCTGCAAGAACGTATTCTTGGCTCTTTAATTGTAAAACTTGTCCCCTAACGATACGTGCCATGTTAATCCAGCCTACGACTGTCATAGCAAGGATAATCGTTAATAATCCTTTTGGCAGAACCACCATCATTAAAATAACCATTAATAGTGTTGGAATTGCCCATAAAACGTCTGCGATACGCATCATGACTTCATCTGTACGGCCGCCTTTGAATGCAGCAATACTTCCCCAGATGATCCCGATGATCACGTCAAGAACTGCTGCAGCAAGACCGATGAAGATCGAAATTCTTGCCCCTACCCATGTACGAACAAACATGTCTCGTCCTAGATCATCTGTACCAAACCAATGCTCTTTTGATGGCGGCTGATCTGCATTAAGCAAATCTGTCGTTGAATAATCATATTTCGAGAACACTGGAACGAAAATGGCCAGAATCACAATAATGAAAATGATTGCAAGTCCAACCATTGCAAGTTTATTTGCACGGAAGCGAAGCATGGCATCCTTCCATAAAGATAGACTAGGTTTAGAAATTTTTTCAGATTCTGCTGCGTCAGCTGTCGCAGGCACAAATAAATCTTTTCTCATCTCTTCCATGTGTTAGACCCCTTTCTTCGCCTTCGTCAGTTTAATTCTAGGATCAATAATACCGTAGAGGACGTCAACAACTAGAATACTGACTAATAGAATAATACTGTAGAAGACTGTGACACCCATGATGACGGTGTAATCACGGTTTGTAATGCTTGTAACAAAGTGAGAGCCAAGACCAGGAATACCAAAAATCTTCTCCACGACAAAACTACCTGTCAACACTGAAGCTGCCATTGGTCCCATGTATGTGATAACAGGTAACAATGCGTTTCGAATGGCGTGTTTGATCGTCACAGCTGATTTTGTTAATCCTTTTGCTCTAGCCGTTCTAATGTAGTCACTATTTAATACTTCAAGCATACTTGACCGTGCAAGTCTAGCGATAAATGCCATTGGCATGAAGGAAAGTGCAATAGAAGGTAGTACGGTGCTTGCCCAAGACTCCCATCCTGCAACTGGGAAGATCGCTAAAAAGCTTGCCTCAGATGCAAATACATATTGTAATAGCGCCGCTAAGATGAAACTTGGAACTGAGATTCCAAAGATCGTTAAAATGGCAATCGTATAGTCTTGCCACTTGTTATGATAGAGCGCTGCAAGGACCCCAAACAATACACCAAATGCTAATGCGAGGAGAATTGCCTCAATTCCGAGGGTAAAGGAAACGGGGAATCCAGAACTGATTAAATCATTAACAGTTTGTCCTTTATATTTAAATGAGGGACCAAAATCTAATTTTGCAACTGAACCTAGGTAGCTCACGTATTGAACAAATAAGGGTTTGTCCAACCCGTAGTGCTCGTTTAGGTTTGCTTCAATTTCAGCAGGAAGTTTCTTCTCTCCAGAGAATGGACCACCAGGTGCTGCCTGCATGAGAAAGAAAGTTGCAGTTACAATAACAAACAGTGTGATTAAAATATATATTAATCGCTTACCGATATATTTAAGCAACGGAATTGCACCTCCATGATTTTACAACAATTTCTCTAATCAGCAAGAAAGGTATATGGAGAGACATCCTCCATATACCTTAAGATCCTTGCCGTAGATCTCTTACACTATAACTCTTACTTTTCGAAATGTGCCCATTTGTATTGAACATCACCAAGTCCAGATACAACCACACCTTTAAGTTTTGGATCTTGTACCCAAAGTTGAGTGTAGAAGTAAATAGGCGCTACAGGCATATCGTCGATGATGATTTTTTCTGCTTTTTTCAGCATTTCTTCACGCTTTGTTTTGTCTGTTTCTTTTGCAGAATCATTCAATAATTGTTTGTACTCTTTGCTTTCCCATCCAGTGTCATTGTTTCCACCGTCTTTATCTTTGTAAAGCTCAAGGAAGTTCACTGGATCGTTGAAGTCACCTAACCAGCCCATACGTCCGATTTGGTAGTCTCCACTGTGGATTTTATCGATGTATACGTTCCACTCAGAGTTATCAAGTTCAACGTTCACACCTAAATCTTTTTTCCACATTTCTTGAATTGCTTGTGCAATCTTTTGGTGGCCTTCATCTGTGTTGTAAGACAATTTCAATGTTGGAAGATCAGAAACTGACTTATAACCTAATTCTTTCGCACCTTTTTCAAGAAGTTCTTTAGCAGTCGCTACATCATGATCTTTGAAGTAACCAGTTTTGTTATCCGTGAATCCTTCCATTGTTGGAGGAACGATTGCCATCGCTGGAACTTGTTCACCTTGCGTAATTTTGTCAACGATTGCTTGACGGTTGATTGAGTAAGCAAGGGCTTTACGGATGTTCGCATTGTTTAAAGGTTTTACTTTTGTATTGAATTTGTAGTTATAGATACCAGCGATCGTTTGAATTTCAAGACCGCCTTCTTTTTTCAACGTTTTTAAAGACTCAGTTGGAAGGCTTCCAGTTGGAGAACCAGCCCAGTCAAGTTCGCCTTTTTTGAACATGCTAAGTTCAGTGTTTGTATCTTTGATCATAGACATGTTAATCTTTTTCAATTTCACAGTGTCTTTATCCCAGTATTCATTGTTCTTTTCAAGTGTGATAGAACCGCCGTGTTTCCATTTAGAAAGAACGAATGGTCCATTAGATACGTAGTTTTCACCAGCATTTGTGTACCAGTTTTTATTCTTTTCAGCCACTTTTTTGTTGACTGGCATATACGTATAGAATGCAGTTAGTTCAGTAAAGAACGGTGTTGGGTTCTCTAGCTCAACTACAAGCGTTTTGTCGTCTTTTGCTTTAATGCCAACATCAGAAACTTTTGCTTCCCCTTTGTTAGCAGCTTCAGCACCTTTAATATAATAAAGCTGGTAAGCATATTGAGATTCATTTTTAGGATCTAATGCCCATTTCCAAGCATATTCGAAGTCTTGTGCTGTGACAGGGTCACCATTAGACCATTTTGCATCACGAAGTGTGAATGTGTAAGTTTTACCATCATCACTTGTTTTGATATCAGAAGCCATTGCGTTTTCTGGCTTACCTTCAGCGTTAATTCTTGTTAATCCCTCAAAAGTCTGACGGATGACACTTCCTGAAGTTGAATCATTTGCCAATCCCGGATGTAGAGAAAAAGGCTCAGTGGAGATATTCACATTTAATGTTGTTTTAGCCTCTCCAGAACTGCTCGTGCTGTCGCCTGATTTGTTTCCGCTGAAACCACAAGCGCTTAATACAAGTGTGAAAATAAGCATTAAAGTAACAACAGACCAACGCTTTTTCAACTGTATTCCCCCTTATAATATGTTTTTAGTTCAAAGGTCTCGATAGAAGATGAGATTCAGATTTAAGAAATAGCGTAAAAAAGTCCCTGAATAGCTTACTTTCTATTTCTTTTGTTTTTTCTGAATTTTCACTATGTAAAGAGCCTAGCACAAACGTGTGAACAAATTCATTATAATGAATAGAATAATTTATTGCAATATCAATTTCACATATTTTTAAAAAACGTAAATGGGGATAAAGATTGATTTTTATAAACTAAAGTCTCAATCACTTCAACAAATTAAAGCGTAAATTGATTAAAATAATTTGACAAATTCAGCAGGAATAATGTTTTATACATATAATTAATCATCCTTTTTTAAAAAATTCTGACAGATAGTTACTATTTTATCTAAAATTTTAAGTGTCAAACGACATGATGAGAAGGTCACAAATAGGTTTCGTGACTTTTTCATGGTCATCCTTTATAATAGATAGACATACTGTTGCGATGAAAAAGAAGAGTACATATATTCACCATTTACAGAGAGTCTGCGGTCGGTGCAAGCAGATAATGGCATGTATGGAATGGGCTTTGGAGCAGCTAACCGAACACTTGACAGAGTCAGTAGGCTTAGACGGAGCAGTCTCCGATATCAACGTCTTGAGTGATTTCGTATTGAAATAACAAGGGTGGTACCACGGTTCATTCGTCCCTTTTCTGTTGAAAAGTGATGGGTGGGCCTTTTTATATTGAAGAAAAGAGGTTTTAGTATGACAAAAAAGACGATTTTCTCAGGCATACAGCCTAGCGGTTCTGTGACATTGGGGAACTACATTGGAGCGATGAAACAATTTGTCGATCTTCAGCATGATTACAACGGCTACTTTTGTGTGGTCGATCAGCATGCCATTACGGTCAGTCAGGATCGTTTAGCCCTTCGACAAAATATTAGAAGCTTAGCCGCTCTTTATTTGGCAGTGGGACTTGATCCAGAGAAGGCAACATTGTTTATCCAATCAGAGGTACCTGCCCACGCCCAGGCAGGATGGATGCTGCAATGTGTCGCTTATATTGGGGAATTAGAAAGAATGACTCAATTTAAGGACAAATCTGCTGGTAAGGAAGCAGTCGTTTCAGGACTATTAACGTATCCGCCATTAATGGCTGGCGATATTTTGTTATACGGTACGGACTTAGTTCCTGTAGGAGAAGATCAAAAGCAGCATCTTGAATTAACGAGAACGCTTGCTGAACGCTTTAACCGAAAGTATAACGACATCTTTACTGTACCTGAAGTCAAAATTCCAAAAGAAGGCGCTCGGATTATGTCTTTAACAGACCCAACGAAAAAGATGAGCAAATCTGATCCGAACCAAAAATCTTTCATTACCTTATTAGATGAGCCAAAACAGCTTGAAAAGAAAATCAAAATTGCTGTGACTGATTCAGAAGGCATCGTCAAATATGACAAAGAAAACAAACCTGGAATTGCCAACTTGCTGACGATTTATTCTGTATTAGGGAACGTATCGATTTCAGAGCTTGAACAAAAATACGAAGGCAAAGGTTATGGTGAATTTAAGGGTGATCTTGCGAACGTGGTCGTGGATGCTTTAAAACCGATTCAAGATCGCTATTATGAACTCATTGAGTCAGATGAGCTTGATCGCATTTTAGATGAGGGTGCTGAAAAGGCTAACCGTGCGGCAAACAAAATGCTGAAAAAAATGGAGAATGCAATGGGTCTTGGCCGGAAACGCAAATAAAACAAGCTTGCAGCATATTCAGCTGCAAGCTTTTTCTAATTCACTTTTGATTCGTTTTCCATTTCCCAAAGTTTTTCAAAAAATGGCTGTCCTTTAATCATTTTTTCACAAAAGGCTAAATGGTTTTCTGACCATCCATCAATGGTTTCGTTATAAAGCATGTTCCAAATTTCCTCGAAAGACATTCGTTTGATCTGGTTGTACATGCGCGGATTCCATTCTGTATACCAATAGGCAATTTCTGCTCGGTTTTGAAGCCCCTTTAGTTGATCTAGCGCCATAAACATCAGCTGCTTCAGCTGTCTTTCTTTTCTCGTTAATCCGCTGATATGCTGCGGTGGTAATGATAGGATGTGATATTCTTTCGTCGATTCAAGGCTGTCCGGCGTGAATTCATACTCCTCTGCCTTCACATCTTTCACCATTTCATAGACCAATTGCTCCTGTCTTGGAATCAATCGGCTCTTTCTCACAGGGATGGAATAACCAATCGTATCCACAGCGATGATTCTTATCCCGTCCGTAACCACAAAGCAATACTCTAATTTACGGCGTTCATGATTTTTTCGAATATATGATTTCTCAAATACAGTCTCTAGCAGCGTCTTTGGCAGCTCTGATAGATCATTCTCTATGTAATCAAACAAAGGACTCTGCACCTTGAGTAAAGGTACTTGATCTAACAGCTCCACGCTGTCCTCCTTGCGCCACTCATGAAAATGACACACATTATAGCCATTCTCTTCCCCTTCAAACCAATTCACCCATACGTCATGAAGAAATAACATAACCAATCCCTCACTTTTTAAAAACTGTTGTCCACAGTATGGGCAAGGGATAGAGAAATTATTCCAACTTTATTAAAACTTCGCCCTGACGGAAGGACGGCTTTATTTCCTGGGAAAAGGAGAACGTCTCGCAGAGTCCTTTCACGATCTTCTATAAGCAGAACCTTATTTTAGCTTTTTAGGATCAAGGGCATCTCTCAGTCCATCACCTAAGAAGTTAAAGCATAAAACGGTCAGTAGAATCAGTAAGCCTGGGAACAGTGGATACCACCATGCTTGCACCATTATGGAGAAATTTTGTGCATCTTGAAGCATGTTTCCCCAGCTCGCCGTTGGAGGCTGGATGCCGAACCCTAGATAGCTAAGTGTCGACTCAGCTAAAATCACAGAACCGACTTTCAATGTAGCAGACACAATGATAGGGCCGATACAGTTCGGTAAAATATGCGAAAAGATGATGACATGGTTTTTCGTTCCGATCGTTCTTGCTGCGAGTACGAATTCTCTTGTGCGAAGTGACAAGAATTCACTGCGGATCAGCCTGGCGGTTGTTGTCCAGCCAGTCAGCGCAAAGATTAAAATCAATTTATCAATACCCGGTTTAAAAATTGTCACTAGCGTGATCAAGAGAAAAATATCTGGAATAGACAATACGACATCCACCATTCTCATGAGCACAGAATCAACAAAGCCTTTAAAGTATCCCGCTACCGCCCCAATGACGGTACCAATGGTGATGGCTCCGACTACTGAGACAAAGCCAACTAATAGAGACACCCTCGCTCCGTATAGCACCCTTGAAAAAATATCTCGACCAAACTTGTCGGTTCCCATAAAATGCTCTGCACTTGGAGGCTGTAGCCGTTTCAATAAGTCTTGCTGTTCCGGTGCGTAAGGTGCGATCACCGGAGCGAAAATAGCGGAAAAGATAATGACCAATAAAATAGCGGAGCCGGCAACCGCCAATTTATTTTTGAAAAATTTCTCGCAAAATAAACGAAGCATCGTCTCTGGTTTTGGCGGAAGGCCTTCCTTTAATTTGAGATCAACTGGAGGTGTTCCCATATTAGGTTGTGCCAATTGTGCTTCAGCTCCCTTCTAATATTCAATACGCGGATCAACGATCGCATAGAGAATATCCGCTATTAAGTTTCCAACGACCACGAGCACAGCAGAGATAACAGTCATCGCCATAATGACGGGATAATCTCTTGAAAAAGCAGAATCGATAAACAGTTTCCCAAGCCCTGGCCATGTGAAGATTTGTTCCACCACGACTGCGCCGCCAATAAAGGATGGAATCATGAGTCCAAAGATCGTAATAACAGGCATCAGACCGTTTCTCAATCCATGTTTGAAGATGACTTTGTTCTCTCTAAAACCTTTCGCTCGCGCCGTGCGAATGTAATCCTGCCGCATCACATCGAGCATACTTGACCTTGTATAACGTGTAAGGCCGGCCATATCAGCCGTTGCTAAAACAAAGGCCGGTAAAATAATATGATGAAGCCGGTCAAATAGATTAAAATCTGCATTTAAGGTAGAGACACCCCCGGTCGGAAACCATCCTAAATTCACTGATAACACCATAATCAGGATCAAACCAAACCAGAAATTCGGAATAGCCAGTCCGATAAATGATGTAACCGTAATACCATAGTCAAGTTTTGTATACGGACGTTTTGCTGAAAGAACACCAAATGGGATGGCAATGATCAGGGCAACTAATGTAGAAAAGATCATGAGGATGAGGGTATTTGGCAGCCGGGCAAAAATCAAATCAGCCACGGGCGTTCCCTTTTTGACAATGGATGTGCCAAAGTCACCTTGAAGCATATTGCCAAGCCATTTCATATATTGCACATATTCAGGATCGTTCAAGCCGTACTTATCAATAAAGGCTTCCCGATCTGCCGCACTAATGGTAGGGTCCATCATGAGTGACATCGGATCGCCTGGTGCTGCTTTCATAATGGCAAAGGACAAAATCGTAATACCAAACAAAATCGGGATGGAAAGAAGTGTCCTTCTAATGATATATGTAACCATGTGCACAACTCCTTTTTCATCGGATGGCCATACTATGATGAAAAAAGGGGAGACCCCTCCCCTTCTTCACTAGCAGACTACTGTTCAATCCACCATTTTTCAATTTTGTAATATTCATCTTTCGGGTGGTAAGAGTAGCCTTGTAGATTAGATGGCATCGCGCGATGTGAGTTGGCATAATAAAGGAACGTATACGGCTGGTCTTCTGCAATCAGCTCATAAATTTTTTCATACGCCTTTGAATACTCTTTTCGATCACTCAAGTTTTTGGCATCAACTAGCAGTTTATCGACTTCTTCATTTTTATACCAAATGTTATTTAAGCCTTTTTCAGACTGACTTGAATGGAAAATGCTGTATTGGTCAGGGAATGTCGCTAAGCTCCAGCCGAGTAATAACGCATCATAATCCCATTTTGGCGGGGTTGTTTGTTCGATTAATGCACTAAATTCTACAATTTGCGGTTTTGCTTCAATGCCAATTTCTTTGAGCTGCTGCTGGACAACGACAGCAATATCTTCACGGACTTTGTTTCCTTGGTTCGTCTTCAAGACGAAGGAGAACTTCTTACCGTCCTTATCAAGATAACCATCTCCATCTGTATCCTCCCAGCCTTCTTCTTTCAGCATCTTTTTCGCTTTTTCTTGATCAAATTCAAATACTGGGACTTTTTCATCTTTTGGGTAGTTCCATGACAGCGGGCTTTCTGGGATGTTGGCTACTTTCCCGTCTCCATCTAACACTTGATCGACAATCGTTTGACGATCAATGGCATGGGTAAGAGCTTGACGGACTTTTTTACTTTTGAACAGTTCGTTTTTCTGATTCCAGCCAATATATGAATAATTTAGCCCTAGATCAGATTCAATTTTGATGTTACTAACTTTTTCAGCTGTTTGCAGTTCTGCTCCAGGCACTGCAAAGAAATCAATATCACCTGCGGATAACTGAGCCATGGCTGCATTTTGATCAGGAATCGTTTTAATGGTGACTGTATCAAGGTATGGCCGTCCATCCCAATAGTCATCAAATGCTTCGAGTTTGACATAGTCTCCTTCTTTCCACTCGGCAAATTTAAATGGACCGGAGCCGATTGGATTTTTTCGGTTAAATTCATTTTCGCCAAGATCCTTTATAGGGACATCACCTAAAATATGCTTTGGTAAAATCCCATAGCTTCCTAGCGTGACATTATAAAAATATGGATCTTTTTTATTCAGCTTAAATTCGACCGAATAGTCCCCTGTTTTTTTGACAGACTCTAATACTTCAAAGCCTGATCCACGCTCACCATTGTAATCCTTATTAATCGGAATGCTGTATGTAAACACAACATCATCAGCAGTCAGTTCTTCTCCATCATGAAACTTCACGCCTTTTCTAATGGTCACATCAAACTGTTTGCCGTCATCGGATTCTTTAATATCTTCTGCCAACGCCAGCTGTGGGTTTAGCTTTCCATCTGTTTGTAGTAAAAAGCTATAGATTCTTTCTTCAATATCAGAACTTGCCACGTCTGTTGAGTAAAGTGAGTTAAATAATGTAGGCTCTGCAATCGAACCAATGACAAGATCGCCGCCTTGTACAGGTTTACCTGTGGATTTCTTTTCACTGTCTCCAGACGTTTTATTTCCACCAGAACAAGCAGCAAGGATCAATGTAAAGATCAGCAGCAAACTGACCAAAATGGACTTTCTCTTTTTATCTTTCATAGACAATTCCCCCTATCTTTTTTTAAAAAATGATGACAGAAGCCCGTTTTATCCCCCCTCTCAAAGATGAGATCATACAAGCGTGATCAAGCGTCGTAGAGGTGGCAGGCCACAAAGTGGTTCGTTTTTAATTCTTGAAATTGTGGTACTTTTTCTTTACAGACTTCTTTCGCATGCGGGCATCTTGTATGAAACACACAGCCTTTTGGCGGATTTGCAGGGCTTGGTAAATCCCCTTGCAGCATAATCCGTTCCCTTTTCACCTGACCTTTTTTACGGGTGACTGGAACGGAAGATAAAAGCGCCTGTGTATATGGATGAAGCGGATCATCGTACAGGCTATGTTTATCCGCCAGTTCCATCATTTTCCCAAGATACATGACGCCCACTCGATCACTAATGTGGCGGACCACACTGAGATCGTGAGAGATAAAGAGATAGGTGAGGTCAAACTCTTCTTGAAGCTCTTCCATCAAATTGATGACCTGTGCCTGAATGGAGACGTCAAGCGCTGAAACAGGCTCATCTGCTATGATCATTTCAGGATTCATGGCAAGTGCACGAGCGATACCGATCCGCTGCCTTTGTCCGCCGGAGAATTCGTGCGGGTATCGATTCGCAAAACTTGGGTGAAGGCCGACTTTGGATAAAAGCTGTTCTACTTTTTCATTTCTTTCTTTTAAGGAATATAAGTGATGTGTTTTGTAGGGTTCTTTGATGATACTTCGAAGTGTTTTTCTAGGGTTGAGTGATGCAAAGGGATCTTGAAAAACCATTTGGATGTTTTTCCTTGTTGATTGTCTTAGTTTTGATTCAGATACATGAGAGATATCTTGCCCTTTAAATAGAATTTGTCCTTCTGTTGGTTCATATAAACGAATCATCGTCCGTCCTAATGTGGATTTACCGCATCCAGACTCTCCAACGATGCCTAACGTTTCGCCTTTATAAATGTTTAAGTCGATGCCGTCAACCGCTTTGACTGCTCCTACTTTCTTTTGCAGCACCCCAGCTTTAATCGGAAAGTGTTTTCGTATATTTTTTAATTCCAGGATGGTTTCTTTCTCAGATCGATCTGTCATGTATGGTTGATTTTCAGCAAGTGTCATGTTTGGCTTGCCTCCTCATATAAGAAACACCTGACGCTTCTACCATTTTCAAAGGTTGTCAGTTTGGGCAATTCACCTATGCAGCGTTCCATTACTTTCGGGCATCTAGGCGCAAAACGGCATCCTGCCGGAAGCTGATCTGGCGCAGGGACATTTCCTTTTATCGCCGTTAATGGCTGAATGTCTCCGTCAATGACTGGAATGGATTCAAGCAGTCCTTCTGTGTATGGGTGAAGCGGCTCATCAAACAACTCTTCAACGGTTCCATTTTCAACAACCTGTCCGCAGTACATGACAATGACGCGGTCTGCTACTTCCGACACAACACCTAAATCATGCGTAATGAGAAGTATAGATGTACCAAAGGTCGAACATAAATCTTTCATTAAGGTCAGCACCTGGGCTTGTATGGTCACATCGAGAGCAGTAGTCGGCTCATCCGCAATGAGGAGCTTCGGATCACAGCTTAGCGCAATGGCGATCATGACTCGTTGACGCATACCGCCGGATAAACGGTGCGGGTAATCTTTGATGATTTGTTCTGGCCTGGAAAAGCCTACAAGCTTTAGCAAATCAATCGCTTTTTTGGTCGCTTCTTTTTTTGAAAGTTTTTTGTGGTAAATGAGGATTTCTGTTATTTGTTCCCCGATGGTTAAGACGGGATTAAGTGAGGTCATGGGTTCCTGAAAGATCATGGATACATCATTACCGCGAATATTGCACAATTCCTTTTCACTATATGTAACAAGGTCTTTTCCATCAAGCTTAATGGAACCATCCATAATCTTCCCACCAGTCCCATTAATCAGACCCATGATGGATAAAGACGTAATACTTTTACCAGACCCAGACTCACCGACTAATGCGACTGTTTCCCCTTTTTTGATACTAAAATCCACGCCATCAACAGCAGGTATTGGTTCCTTTTTTCGAAAAAAATAGGTTTTTAAGTTTTGCACTTCAAGCAGTGTGCTCATGCATTCGCCCCTTTCTCCATAGATTAAATGAACCGAATCGAAAAATTCTGCCTTTTTAGAATAAAAAGAATTATCAAAATTTATATTTGTATATTATTACATCAGCATGACGAAATCAAGAATTATTTAGTAAAATTGTAATATGTCACTTTTTTTGTTAATGATTGTCTTTATGATTCTATCGCCTTTAAAAACGTTTCCGCTGGCTCCGCAATCATAGACTCCTCGCTGATTCGGTGCTCATCGAAATACTTTTTCACGATATAAAATCCAGTGGCATAGCCAAGCATTTTGGGGTAGTTCCCTTTTCCATAAAGGAGATTCTGTATCAGCCTTTCGTCGTCCTGCACTTTCTGATAAAGGTGACTGGATACCCATTTCTTGTACATGCGCTGCAGCTGCGATTCGTCATATAAAGTCGTCCACTTTGCTGTATAGCTTTCTCCATATCTATGATACACAGCATATTCAGCGAGCCCCTCCATCATGATTGTATCAAGGAATGTAAAATCTTTTTCTTCTTTAGTGAGAAAATGCAACCTGCATACATGATGATATTCATGCGTCAGCAACGTACCGATTCGTTCCTTCGGTGTATGCGGGGATAAAAAAAGAAAGATTTTGTCATCAAATGCCATGCCGGATTGAAAGTAAAATTGTTCTCTGATCTCTTTGCTGCTCTCATTAACAGGCAAAATAAAGACGGGGACATCAGGACCTCCCCACTTTTTTTGCAGCGCTTTGTATTCTTTCATCACAAGCTTGAAATACCCTTTTTCTTTGAGCTTGTCGATCATTTCCTGGCAGGCGTTCCATGATCGCACCATTCCGTGATGTTGTAAATGGGCGAGAATAGATGATCCTTCTTTTTTCTCCGCTCCTTTAAAATAAGGGACAAAACGTGCCGCCAGCTCCTGAAATGATGATGATTGTTGGATGAGATATTGTGTATTGATCAGACCCATACCGCTGAACACCTCCATTTTCATCATATGCAAAAAGGCGGCGATCTGTTTATAGATCGCCGCCTTCTTAAGACATATTACGCTTCGTATTTTTTGAAGATAATTGTCGCATTGTGCCCGCCAAAACCAAGTGAGTTGCTCAACGCAACTTGTACTTCTTTTGAACGTGCTTCATTTGCTACATAATCAAGATCACATTCTTCATCTGGTGTTTCAAGGTTAATCGTTGGCGGAATGACACTGTCTTTAATCGCCAGAACAGAGAAAATCGCTTCTACTCCGCCTGCTGCACCAAGTAAATGACCTGTCATTGATTTTGTCGAACTGATCGCAAGCTGATTCGCATGCTCTCCGAACACTTCTTTAATCGCCATTGTTTCAAACTTATCATTATACGGTGTGCTTGTTCCGTGGGCATTGATATAATCAATTTCTTCCACTGTTAAACCTGCATCACGAATTGCTTCTTTCATTGCACGTACGCCGCCTTCTCCGTTTGGAGCAGGTGCTGTGATATGGTATGCATCTCCAGTTGAACCGTAGCCAACGATTTCTGCATAAATGGTCGCACCACGTTTTAACGCATGCTCTAATTCTTCAAGAACAACAATTCCCGCTCCCTCACCCATCACAAATCCGTCACGGTTTTTATCAAATGGACGACTTGCTGTATCTGGATCAGGATTTGTCGAAAGGGCTTTGTTTGCACAGAAACCAGCAAACGACATTTTCGTTAATGGTGCTTCTGTTCCACCTGTAATCATCGCATCTGCATCTCCGCGCTGAATCACTTTAAAGGCATCACCAATGGAGTTTGTTCCTGTCGCACATGCTGTCACTGTACAAGAGTTAACCCCTTTTGCGCCAAGTGCAATCGAAATTTGACCTGTCGCCATATCTGGAATCATCATTGGAACGAAGAACGGGCTTACGCGTCTTGCTCCTTTATTTGAATACACTTCGAATTGCTCTTCGAATGTTTCAAGTCCGCCAATACCAGATCCAACCCATACCCCAACACGAGGTGCGTTTTCATCTGTAATTTCGAGGCGTGAATCTTCTAAAGCCTTTTGAGCAGCAACGACTGCATATTGTGTGAAGCGTGCCATCTTTCTCGCTTCTTTTTTCTCCATGTAATCTTCGATGTTAAAATCTTTTAGTTCTGCTGCTACTTTTGCTGTATATTCACTTGAATCAACACGTGTGATCGGGCCAACACCTGATACACCTGCTACAGCATTTTTCCATGTTGTCTCTACATCGTTGCCAAGAGGTGTCAAAGCACCTAATCCTGTAACAACTACTCGTTTCTTATCCATTAATTTGTGCACCCCACTCTTTTATCGGCCCCATCGCATAGCGATTGCGCCCCACGTTAATCCTCCACCAAAACCAACCATTACAATCACATCGCCGTCATGAATTTTTCCGGCTTCGATTTCTTCACATAGTGAAATTGGAATGGATGCTGCTGATGTGTTTCCATATTTATGGACTGTTTTCGACATTTTTTCAACTGGCAGCTCTAAGCGTTCGCGTGCCGCTTCCATAATGCGAATGTTTGCTTGATGCGGAATCAAGAAGTCTACGTCTTCTTTTGATAGTCCAGCTTTTTCAATCACGTTTACACTTGACTCGCCCATTTGTCTCACAGCAAATTTAAATACTTCTCTTCCATTCATGATTGTATGATCTTTTTCATCTAAGTACAAGTGCTTCCCGCCTCTTCCATCGGCTCCAAGCTCAAATGATAGAATTCCCTTGCCTTCGCTGACTGTTCCTAGTACAGCAGCACCTGCTCCATCTCCAAACAAAACAGCTGTGTTGCGGTCATCCCAGTCGGTAATGCGAGAAAGCTTTTCTACACCAACGACAAGCACATGTTTGTAAGTGCCAGATTCGATAAATTGTTTTCCAGTAACAAGCCCATACATAAAGCCAGCGCAGGCAGCGCTAATATCCATTGCACATGCTTTATGTGCACCGAGCTGCTCTTGAATCATACAAGCGACTGTCGGAAATGCTTGATCTGGCGTAACTGTCGCTACAAGAATCATATCAATATCTTCTGCAGCCACATCTGCGTCAGCTAATGCTTTTTTTGCAGCAGCAAGCGCCATATGAGATGTATTGACATCATCAGATGCAATTCTTCTTTCTTCTATACCTGTTCTAGTACGAATCCACTCGTCAGAAGTTTCAACCATTTTTTCTAAATCACGATTTGTTAATACTTTTTCAGGTATATAGCGGCCAAGGCCAATAATTCCAGCATTCATTGAATAAGACTCCTTTTACTCATACGAGCATGTGATATTGTGATCTTATATTAGTATCTGGTACTAATTTTACCTTATTTTTTTCTCCTTGGCAATACAAACGTCTAACCTTTCCTCTCACTTTTTTCATAGATTAATGATATACCAATAGTAGAAAGGAACATGTGATATGGCGCAAAAGGATATTTTCTCAGCAATGATGTTTGGTCAGCCGCTTGAAAAGGAGAAAAGCAAGACAGAAAAAAAGGAGGAGCGTGCAGAGACTTCTTCAAGTGATGACTCCATTGACTACATGCATGTCATGAATCAAATTGGAAACATTATGAACTCCATCGATGAGCTGAAGCCTGTGTTTAAAGATGTTGGTCCTATGATTAGTGCCTTCAAGAAAAAATTATCATAAAAAAAAAGCCACTATTCTGTGGCTTTTTCTGATGCTGCATCTGCTTTTCCAAGCTCATATGCCTCTTGCATGACAGATGTAAACAAAGAGAGAAGCGGCTGAAGTGCTTCTGGATCAAGCTGAATCCCTGCTTTATCTAATTCTTCTTTTGCTTGTGGAAAATACTTCATCGCAATTTGTAAAAACTCCATCGATTTTTCGTGTTGCATGTTCAACGTCCTCACTTTTCATTTGGCAATTTGCCTGTTTTTTTGTAATTCGCAATATCCTTCTCAATGTCTTTCACAAAAGCGCGGTCTATGGTTGAGCTAAATTTCCCCATTTCGATCACTCCTTCTTTAAAGTCAAAGGAGTACTCACCTTGTTCGTTTAGCTTGCCTTCATTAAACTTCTTCGCAATGATACTGTACGCTTTATCGACATGCTGTACAGTGCTTGTTAACACCGTATGGCTTCCAAGGTTGGATTGATCAGTGACATATCCGATCGCAGATAAATTGTCGGTTTTGATTTGTTCAATGACAGGGATATTATAACCATCACCTGCTGGATACACAACATCGACACCTTGTTTTTTCAATTTTTGATAGAGGTTCACCGCTTTGTCAGCATCATCCCAGTTTTCGACAAATTCCGCTAGGACTTGCACATGTTCGTCCTGATATTTTGCACCTTTGATAAAACCGTCTACTTCACTTTGCCAATCATATGTAGCCAGAATACCAATCTTTTTTGTTTTGGACATATGTGCTGCTGTCATGCCTCCGAAAAAGCCCATTGCTTCTCCTTTAAACGTGACGTTTGTGACATTATCAGCTTGAGGCTTGCCTCCATTGACCGTGATAAATTGTGTTTTCGGATAATCTTCACTGATCAAGTTGAAAATTTCGCTGTATTCATTGCCATGGCCAATAATTAAATTGACTCCTTTTTTATGAAATTCTTCAATGGCATCAACGATTTTCTCCTTGTCGACCATCCCTTCCTTATAATAAACATCTACACCAAATGTTGATTGGATATTTAATAAGCCTTTATAACCTTTCGTTCCCCAAACTTGATCATTAATCGTATCGGGGACGAGTAAACCCACCTTCTCAATATGTCCTTTTAACGGCGCCTGCGAGCAGGCAGATAGCATAAGAAGAAGGAACGAAAAGATCATGACAAGCCGCTGGTACTTCATGCCATGTTCAACTCCCTTTGCAACACGCAGGCATGAACCTGTATGTTAAATATAGGTTTATTTTATACTGAAAAAAGATAAGATGGAAGATCATTCTTGCTTTTTGTCGAAAAATGTTGAGTTTTGTCTTTTCCATTCTGCTATGATTTCTTCTGCTTGTTTGTCACCTGTTTGTCTTTCTACCTTCAATTGATGGATCATTTCCTGCCTTTGATCAGTCCGTGCCCACTTTAAAAGCTCCTTTGCGACATCTTCTACAAAAAATGCGTGATCGTCCTTTATTCGTCTCTCTTCATGGAGTGTCCACGGACCAAACATGCGTGGAAGGATAACAGCCGAAACGCTTTGTTCATGCGAATGGCTTTCGGGTTCTTCGTAAAACAAGCGGTATATGCCATGCTTCGCTTCTAGGATTGTCTCTCTGTTCATTGAATCATCTGATTGAAAAAAGATCAGGTCATATGCCTCTTTCCTATCTTGACCATCAATAACGCGGACAAGATCATTGCGGCCGAGCCACATCATTCGCTCTTCTAATAACATTTTTTGCTCCTCTGACTGCTCCTTAGGATATGTGATATCCACTTGTATGCCCTCTTTCATCATATATTCACAAAGTGTCAGTCCAAAAAATTCATCTGCACCTATGATCAGTCCTGTTTCCATGTTCATGTCCCCTTTTTTAGCATATCGAATAAAAAGAAGAGCCCTTTCCATGAAGGGCTGTTATCATCCTATTCATTACAATTCTCTTTCATGCGATTTATAAAACTTGTGAATGGACTGAAAGATTCTTCTTGGATGATCAAACATATGCAAGGTAAGGTCCATCTGACAATGGTCTGGATTCATCATATGTTGATCAATAAAAGGCTTTGCATGTAGTTCATAGGCATACGGTGCGCCGTTTAGTCTCTGCCATATATGAATCGGTACATGAGCTGAATGAACGGGGCAAGAAGGAAGTGGATACGTTTCTGCTTCCTTTGCAGAGCACCCATAGCTCTGTGCGAGTTCTTTCATGAACTGTTTGTAGAAGAATTTGTGTTCCTTTTCTCTTTCTCTTTGTGCTTGCAGGTGTAAACATGGATTCATCATGGCTATAGACCTTAGCACTTCTGGCATTTCTTCGGCAAGACTCATGGCGATAAGTGCGCCCATTCCCTCTGCCAGCACATGAATTTCCCGGTTTAATATTTCTTGTTTTAATGTGTGATGAACAAGCTGTTTCGCACTAAAAACAGCATCTTCACATCCCCAGTGATTCCCATGAAGATGACTATTAAACAATGTATATCCTTCATCCTTTAAAGCAGTTAATAGCTGGTTTCTTCCGTAATGCTGAAGCCAGAATGATGTATTTTCCTGCACAAAGTGATTTCGGTCACCGAGGATTAGAATGCCAAAGCCATTTGGTTTTTGAGGAAGGTGAATGACGTTCCACTGGGAACCAAGCTGGAAAAAACGTTCGCTTACACCCATATGGCCAGCCTCCTTTCAGTGATTCTGCTTTCTATGATATGAACAACAACTCTTGTAGGAATAAGGAAATCCCCTAAAGACAGAAGAATTCTTTTTATTTTTATAGTAGAAGGTCTCAAAATGATCACATAAAGGCGGAAAACAGTCTTTTCTCTGAACTCGTATCTATGGTATGATAGTCAATAGATTGTTACATAAAGGACGGTGGAATAATGCATTACATTATCACCCTCATTTGGACTTTTCTGCTGACACATATGGCTGGTTACATCGTTTCATCTATGAATGGAGCTGCTTATGATTTTACGTTAACTTCCATTCTTGCCATAGTGTTTACGGTTATTTTATTCATCTTTGCTGAAGTAAGTCCAATGAAAGAAACAGAAAGTTCAACAGAACATTCTTAATATTGCTGGAAAAGAGCTAATGATTTGAGATTAGCTCTTTTTCTTTTTTTCAGAATGATGACTAGAAGTTGAGAGCGCACGCTAAAACCCCCTGCCGTCAATTACAGGGGGTTTTTGAGTTACACCTCAACCGTTTCGGACTTCTGTTTGTCTGCTGACAAATGGCTTTTCGCAAGCCCTGTGAACAGGAAGATCGCGATGCCCGATAAAATTTCAAGCACACCACCCCCCGCAATGACAGGTCCTGCTCCAAAGCGTTCTGCCAGGACGCCCGATATGACGGCTGCAAGCGGGAGAAAGACATTTGATGACGCATTGATCACGGCATATACTTGCGGCTGATCTTCTTGGTCAACAGACGTTTGAATAATAACCATCTCTGGGACATTGATCGCACTGACGGCTGCACCAAAAATAAAGGAAGCTAGAAGAACGACTGGAAGCCATGTACTCATTCCAGTGATAAAGAATGCAGCACCTTCAATCATGCCTGCGACAATAAAGAACAAGCCGAATCTTTTGATTTTCACCTTCGCCAGTGCAAAGCCCATCATAAACGCACCGACTGCAGCGACACCTCTTAAAATGGAATACACCATTGAATCACTTTGCAGCGCTTCTGCTACATATACAGCGGATAATGCCTGCCACGGAGCTGCAGCGACATTCATTAAAATACAATAAAGGGTTAGTGCAAATAAAATATGATGATTTTTAACGACTAGAAAGCCTCTTTTTAAGTTATACAGATATGTATTCTTTGCTTGTTTAATGTCTGCTGCTTTTTCTGCATCTGACTTTTGGAGTTTAACGCCAATAATGAACAAGCCCGATATGATAAATAAAGCAGTGGTGATTAGGAGCGTATCTGCAGGGCCAATTAGTTTGACCAAAAGACCAGCGACCATCACCGCAGCAAGTGCGACAATTTCAAAAGATGATTGCAGGATCGCATTTGCTTTTTGAATGAGATGCTTTGGAACAATCTGCGGCAGGATGGCCACAGAAGCCGGGTTATATGCTGCACCTGTTGCCGATTGAATAACCATTAATGAGATCAATAACCATAGAGGCAATATGTGCGAAAAATGCAGTAGTGGAATAATGAGTACAATGGTTGCTCGAATGACATCTGAAGCAAACATCCATTTAGATAAATGATGTCTTTTCATAAGAGGTCCTAGTATTGGGGCCAACAATGATGAAGGAAGAACTGTCACTGCTAGAAGAAGTCCGGTACCGAGCGCTCCATCCCCTCTTAAAATCAATAACCAAAGAACGGATGTAAAAGCAAAACTTTCTCCTGTATTTTTTATGAGTCTTGATATGAACAATGAGGTGAAGCGTTTATTCCAAACACTTTCACTGAGATTCATCTTTTCCATCACACAAATCCTTTCAACCTTATACTATTTTTACATATTTTACCTTAATCTTTCTTTTTTTCATACTATTTATTTGAAAATTGGAACTTAATTGTTTTTTATTATAAAGAAAAAAGAGGCATGACACATGCCTCTAAAGACTTATTCATATGGACTCTTAGTCAATTGCTTACGGCTTCCTTTGGTAAGTCCAAACGCGGTTATGGTTCGAGTTATCCGGAAAGACGTCTCCTGCTTTAAGCTTTATCTTTAAAGGATCTTTCACCATACTACCGGTCTCACCGATTTCGATATAAACACCATTATTAGGTGCCTTATTACCAGATTTAAACTGATGCTGTTGACCCATTTCCATCCTCCTTTCTCGATTGATGTTATTATGTCCCGTCCATTGCCTCTCCAATCCAATATGTAAAAAGTCCCTGCTCAGTCGAGACAGGGACACTTGTGATTTATTTAGGTTGTTGATACATGAGCTCTTTGATTAACGCTTTTTGCACATGCAGGCGATTTTCTGCTTGCTGGAATACTTTAGAGTGTGGTCCATCAATGATATCAGCCGTCACTTCTTCTCCGCGATGTGCCGGCAGACAATGAAGGAAGATATAATCTGCTGCTGCATGTTGCATGAGTTCCTCATTGACTTGATATTCTTTAAATTCTGCTAGACGTTTCTCTGTTTCAGCTTCCTGTCCCATGCTTGTAAATACGTCTGAATAAATGACATCTGCATCCTGAACAGCAGCTACTGGATCTGTTGTGACGATGACTTCTGCGCCTGATTGTTTTGCAAACGCCCGAGCAGTGTCTGTCACCTCTTGAAGAGGTTCATAGCCTTTTGGTGATGCAACGGCAATGTCACAGCCTAACTGCGCGCAGCCGACCATTAAGGAATGAGCCACATTATTCCCATCACCGATGTACGCCACTTTCACACCTTTTAGTGTGCCTTTTGCTTCTTTAATCGTCAGTAAATCAGCCAGTGCCTGACATGGATGAGAGTAGTCCGTTAGTCCGTTGATCACTGGAATAGAGGCGTATTTTGCAAGTTCTTCTACCTTCTCATGTTCAAAGGTTCGAATCATAATGCCATCTACATACCCAGACAGCACCTGCGCTGTATCACCAATCGTTTCTCCTCTGCCAATTTGCAGATCATTTGAGCTGAGGAAGAGCGCATGTCCGCCTAGCTGCGTCATGCCCGCTTCAAACGAGACACGGGTTCTAGTTGAAGATTTTTCAAAGATCATCGCTAATGTTTTTCCTTTGAATAAATCTTGATATGGATGTTGTTTCATTTCTTCTGCTTTTTCAATTAAGTACGCAATGTCATTGATCGAAAAGTCTTTTAACGATAAAAAGTCTTTTCCGTATAATGCCGGTTGCACGTCGACTTGGCTCATGCCGTCACTTCCTTTTTATATAATTCGTGGAGAGATACTGGTGATACATCTCCATCTTTTCCTTGCAGGAACGCTTGCGCCGTTTCATATTCGGTTAGAACTTGAACACCATGTGTGAGTGCTTTTACACGCTGTTCTTTTGCCTCTTCATCATCACCTAAATGAATGTGAAGCGATTTATCGTCTTGTTGCAGCCACGATTCAAAGCTGCCAGTCCAGACGTCAAAGCCTGCTCGTTTTGCTTCATCTACGAATAATTCACTGCCTTGTATAAAGAGGCTTCCTTTCTGTTTCCAGATCGGTGCAAACACTTTTTTCAAGGCGCTTTCGACGTTCTTTCCTACACACATTCCTTCACCCGTCGCCTTCATTTCAGGTGTGAGCTTTAAATCGATATCTTGAATGGCATGTGAGGAGAAGACTGGGAATTTAACAGCTGTGCCCCCCTTATTCTTCGTTGCCGGTTTCAATTCTTCAAGCGTTGCACCAGCTAACAGCTGAGTCGCCATTGGAATCATGTCAACACCCATGACTTTACTTACAACTGGAACAGTCCGGCTTGCCCGAGGATTCACCTCTAATACGAGCGCCTGGTTCCCTTTTATCACAAATTGAATATTCATAATGCCTTTAAAAGCTAATTTCTTTGCGATTTGTTCAGAAGCGTTATACACCTGTTGTTTGATGTCTTCACTAATAGAGACACTTGGTAAGATGGCAAAGCTGTCACCTGAGTGTACGCCCGCTTTTTCAATATGCTCAACAATGGTTGGAATGAATGTCGTTTGTCCGTCTGAAATGAGATCCACTTCCACTTCTTTTCCAGTGACATACTCATCAATTAAGATCGGATAAGGTAAATGATCTGGCTGATCAAGTAGTTCTGCCAATTGAGCTTCTGTATGAACAACGATCATGCCCATTCCACCAATGACATATGATGGACGAATAAGAACAGGGTACCCGATGCTTGCAGCATGCCCCAGTGCTTCTTCTTTTGAATGAGCTGTATCTCCTTTTGCATGAGGAAGATTCAGTTCATCAAGAAGCTGATAGAATAAATCGCGATCTTCTAATGCATCTAGTGTGTCAAAGGACGTGCCTAACAAGGTAACGCCGGCTTTTTCTAAACCTTCCGCCACATTGATTGCTGTCTGCCCGCCAAATTGAACGATGACAAAATCAATTTGCTCCGCTTCAACTACGTTTAAAATATGTTCTAACGTGATCGGCTCAAAGTATAAACGATCTGCAATCTCATAATCGGTACTAACCGTTTCTGGATTATTGTTCATCATGATGGTTTCAAATCCAAGCTTTTGTAAAGTAAGAACGCCATGAACGGCACTATAATCAAACTCGACCCCTTGCCCAATTCGAATCGGACCAGATCCAATGATGAGTGCACGCTGCTTTGTTTTCTCTTGATGCTCTCCATCACTTTTGCCAAAGTACGTAGAATAGAAGTAATTCGTTTTTGCATCGAATTCAGCCGCACATGTATCGACAATTTTAAATGAAGCGGCAATGCCATACTCTTGACGAAGCTGTCTGATATCTTGTTCACTGCGATCCGTCAGAGAAGCGATTGTTTCATCAAGGAAACCTTTTTCTTTCACCTTTCTTAAGGTGTCTTTGGATAGCGTCCCCTGATGATTCTTCAATTCTTGTTCGAGTGTGATCATATTCTTGAAGACATGTAAGAAAAACAGATCAATCTTCGTCGTTTCATGAATCGTTTCAACGGTTTCTTGTCTGGAAAGAAGCTCCATGACAGCGAAGAAACGGCGATCGTCCGGTGTTTTGATTAATTCAAATAACTGTTCAGTCGAATGTTCTTTCAGTTCAGGCAAGTGGAAGCCCTTTGTTTTGATTTCAAGTGATGCGACTGCTTTTTGAATGGCAGATTCTAAATTACGGTCAATCGCCATGACTTCACCAGTCGCCTTCATTTTTGTGCCTAATTTCCGGTCTGCCTGTTTAAATTTATCGAACGGCCAGCGCGGGAATTTCACCACGACATAATCGAGTGCCGGCTCAAAGCTAGCATACGTTGTTCCTGTAAGCGGGTTTTTCAATTCATCTAGTGTATAACCGACCGCAAGTTTTGCCGCCATTTTGGCAATCGGATAGCCTGTTGCTTTCGATGCAAGAGCAGAAGACCGGCTGACCCGAGGGTTGACCTCAATGACAAAATATTCTTTGCTAAGTGGATCAAGAGCGAACTGGATATTACAGCCGCCAACGACATCAAGCGCTGAAATGATTTTCAAGCTCGCTGAACGGAGCATTTGATAATCCTGATCCGTTAATGTCTGTGACGGTGCAACGACAATCGAGTCGCCTGTATGCACACCAACTGGATCGATATTTTCCATGTTACATACAGTGATACACGTATTTTGACGATCTCTCATGACCTCATACTCGACTTCTTTAAAGCCAGCAATGCTTTTTTCAACTAAGCACTGATGAATCGGACTCGCTAGAAGAGCACCTTCAATCAGCGGTTTAAAAGCCTCTTCAGTTAAAGCGATGCCTCCCCCTTTACCACCAAGTGTGTAGGCTGGTCGAAGAATGACGGGAAAACCCACTTCTTTTGCAAATTGAAGGGCGTCTTTCGCATTATCCACAATTTCACTTTCTGGTACAGGTTCATTCAAATGCTTCATGAGAGCACGGAATTTCTCACGATCTTCACCGTTTTCAATTGTTTCAACTGACGTTCCGAGCAGTTTTACCCCATGCTTTTTCAGCACACCGGCTTTTTCCAGCTCGACAGCAAGGTTTAAAGCCGTCTGTCCGCCAAGATTGGCTAAAAGACCATCTGGTTTCTCTTTTTCAATGATTCTTGTCACTGAATCAACTGAAAGCGGTTCAAAATAAATTTCATCAGCAAATGACTCGTCTGTCATAATGGTTGCTGGGTTGTTATTCACTAAGATGACGTTGTAGCCTTCTTCTTTTAAGGCCATACAACCTTGTGTTCCTGAGTAATCAAATTCTGCTGCCTGACCAATGATGATTGGACCAGACCCGATGACTAGAATGGTTTGTATGCTTTGATCTTTAGGCATGTGCAACTTCTCTCCTTGCTTGTTTCACTTTCTCAATAAAATCATCGAATACCCATTCACTTTCTGCAGGGCCTGGGTGTGCTTCTGGATGAAATTGAACGGACATAATCAGCTTCTCTTTATGAATGAATCCTTCAACAGATCCGTCATTCACGTGGAGGAATTTGACGTCCACTTCTTTGTCATTCATGCTTTTTTCATTGACCACATAGCTATGATTTTGGCTTGTCATAAAGACACGTTTTGATTCTGTATCTTGTACAGGATGATTCGCCCCGCGGTGGCCAAAAGGAAGCTTATACGTATCCCCGCCAAGCGCAAGAGCAATTAATTGATGACCTAAGCAAATGCCTAGTGTCGGGAAGGTCATCATGATGTCATGAATGGTTTTTAAATATGGCTTCATTGTTTTTGGATCTCCAGGTCCATTTGACAAAAGGATCGCATCTGGCTTGATATCAAATACCTTTTCCATTTGTTTGTACGGAATCACTGTGACTTTACAGCCGCGCGCTTCGAGTGAGTCCGCAATTGATTTTTTAAAGCCAAAATCAATGAGCGCTACATGATCCTCACCGCTGCCTTGTGTGTATACTTCATCTTCTGTGACCTGCTCAACCACATTGTCTTGCTTCATTGCAGGTGGCGTTTCATTTTCGTCTAAACTAAGCACTGCATTCATCGTTCCATTTGCTCGAATGTTCTGCACGACTGCACGAGTATCTGTATGTGTAAGAAGCGGAATGTTCCACTTCTGTAAATAATCTTTTAAGCTTACGGCTGCAAGGTGATGAGAAAAATGGTCAGCTGCCTCATAGACAACGACCGCTTTCACTTGTGGTTTTTTGCTCTCAAAGTCTTCATGATTGATGCCGTAATTTCCGATGAGCGGATATGTGAAGACAATGATTTGTCCTTTATAAGAAGGATCTGTAAGCACCTCTTGATAACCTGTCATCCCTGTAAAAAAGACCACTTCACCTGTCATGCCAGCTTCTCCTGTCAGATCTCCTTCAAAAGAGGCTCCATCTTCTAAATTTAAATAACCTTTCATGCTTGTGTCACCCCATATTGAATAATTAATAATATAAATGCATGTTTATGCGTTTTGGTGTAAAAAAAATTTAGACCGTTACTGTTTCATTTGCTAACACTTGAATGATTGCTTCAATGGCTTGATCCAATTCAACTTTTTTGACATTCAGCGGAGGTAATAAACGAATGACATTCGGACCAGCTGGAAGCACCAGCAAACCTTGCTCTCGAAGGGCTGTGATGTAATCACCTACTGGCTGATGACACTCAATTCCTGCCATTAATCCTTTGCCACGTACTTCTTTCACGATGTTCAGCTGTTTGACTTCTTGCAGTCTCTTTAAAAGGTACGCACCCTTTTCTTTCACTTCTGAAAGAAAGTCTTCTTTGAATATTACATCAAGAGTTGCGTTCACAGCTGACATAGCGAGCATATTGCCACCAAATGTTGTGCCATGAGAGCCTGGAGAAAATGCATCCCCTAAAGCTTTTTTCCCTATCACTGCACCGACTGGAAATCCATTTCCTAAACCTTTTGCGGCTGAAATAATATCAGGATCAAGTCCCGATTGCTCATAGGCAAATGCTGTCCCTGTTCGCCCAATACCCGTTTGGATTTCATCTACAATCAGCAGTGCTTGATGTTTTTTGCAAAACGTTTGAACGGCTTCTAGAAATTCAGCTGTAGCTGGATTCACTCCACCTTCACCTTGCACCACTTCCAGCATGACCGCTGCGACATCATCGATTTCACACGCTGTGATCGCTTCAGGGTCATTAAACGGTACATAATGAAAGCCTTCCAGCATCGGTCCAAAACCAGTTTTGATTTTATCTTGACCTGTGGCAGCCATACCAGCATACGTGCGCCCATGGAAAGAGTGCAAAAACGTCACAATATTTGTTTTACCTGTTGCTTTTCGGGCCAATTTGATAGCCCCTTCATTCGCTTCAGCCCCGCTGTTGCAGAAAAATACGAGATCTCCTGAACTGTTTGCTGCCAGCTTTTCCGCTGCTTTTTCTTGCAGTCCATTTTCAAATAGATTTGATACGTGCCAGACCTCGTCAAGCTGCTTCTTGATGGCTTGATTGACCTTTGGATGATTGTGACCTAAATTCGTGACCGCAATGCCTTGTATAAAGTCTAAATATTTTTTCCCAGTTGTATCAACTGCCCAAGAACCTTCTGCCTCTTTAATTTCAACATTCCACCGTCCGTACGTTTGAAAGAGATGACTCACAGGACCGCCTCCTTTTGTTTTACAATTCGAGTTCCTTTAAAGGTATCTCCTGTAAAAATACTGCCTTTTCCATTCACAATCATGACTTCATCCACATCTCCTGATAAAGCACTTAGCGCAGATTGCACTTTTGGAATCATTCCCCCGGAAATAATACCTTCATCGATGAGCTTGAGAGCTTCTTGTTCGGTGACAACGTCTAACAGCTCACCATTTTTTAAAATTCCTTCCACATCTGTGACAAACATGAGCTTATCAGCTTTCATAGCTCCTGCGACTGCTGATGCTGCAAGATCAGCATTTACATTTAACGTTTGGCATTCTTCGGTCATAGATAGCGGCGCAATGACGGGAATAAATTGTTTCTCCATTAGTGCTTCTGCCATCTCTGGATTGACTTCTTTGATTTCGCCAACGTACCCATATACATCTTGATCGAGAAAATCGGCGACAAGCATCTGTCCATCTTTACCAGATACACCGACAGATGATATATCATGCTTTGCCAACTCTGAAACAAAGTATTTATTCACCGTTCCTGAAAGGACCATTTCGGCTACCTCTAACACCGGCTTTGTTGTTTTGCGCTGTCCATCTACAAATTCCGTTTTCACTTCTAATTTTTGCAGCATGCTCGTGATTTCAGGACCCCCGCCATGTACGATAGCCAGTTTAAATCCAGCAGCTTGAAGTGAGCGGACATTTTCATAAAAGGTATCGGAAAGTTCTCGAATGACACTGCCTCCACACTTGAACACGATCGTTTTATCCATGTCTATCTCCTTCATTATGTGCGATAGCTCGCGTTAATTTTCACATAATCATAGGTAAGGTCACAGCCCCATGCTGCCGCTTCACCATTTCCTTCATTCATTTGAATGAAAATCGTAATCTCATCCTGCTCTAGATACGCTTTTGCTTCCTCTTCTGAGAAAGACTGAGGTTCATTATGTTTAAACAGACATTGCCCGCCTAAGTAAACTTCAACCTCTTCTGGCGTGACAGAAGCTGCGCTATGACCGATTGCTCCGATAATCCGTCCCCAGTTGGCGTCCGTACCGTATACGGCTGTTTTCACAAGACTTGAACCTACGATTTTTTTTGCAATAATACCCGCTTCTAAGTTGTTTTTTGCACCAACAACTTTCGCTTCGATTAATTTGGTTGCGCCTTCTCCGTCTCTTGCAATCTCTTTTGCTAGATCTTCACAGGCTAGTTTTAATCCTTCTTTAAACAATGGCCATTCTGGATGTTCTTCATTCAGTGCCTGGTTTTCTGCCATTCCATTTGCCATCACAAGCACCATATCGTTAGTTGATGTTTCTCCATCGACGGTAATTTGATTAAACGTCACATCTGTAATGTCACGAAGAGCATTTTGCAAAGCTTCTTGTTCGACATTTGCATCGGTTGTGACAAACCCGAGCATTGTTGCCATGTTCGGATGAATCATACCAGAGCCCTTTGCTGCACCTGAAATGAGAATCTCTTTCCCGTCTATCGTCAAGGAGTATGTCGTATTTTTAATGACTGTATCTGTTGTTAAAATCGCTTCTTCAAAGTGGCCATTTCCTGCTTTTGCTTCTTTTAGCTGAGTGATGCCTGTTTTGATTTTATCCATATCCAGACACTCTCCAATGACACCAGTAGAAGAAACAGCAATGTAATCAGGCTCTGTGCCTAACATGTCTGCACAGGCTGCCTGCATGTCGTATGCATCTTTTAATCCCTGCTCACCTGTACATGCGTTGGCGATGGCACTATTGACAATGACACCTTTTAGTTTGCCCGTCTTTTTTAAGCTTTTTTGTGTGACTTGAAGAGGCGCAGCTTGAAAGTGACTTTGAGTGTATACCGCTGCACTCGCTGCTGGTACTTCACTGATGATCAAGCCAAGGTCTTTTTTTGAATAGCGTAATCCTATATGAATCCCCTTTGCTTCAAAACCTTTTGGTGATGATACGTCCCCGTCAATTTTGACAATACTTTTTTCATTCAATTCGATCATGTTTGTTGTCTCCCCTGTTCTTATGGATAGAGAGGTGTCATTGTGAGGCCCGCCTCTTCATGTAAGCCTTTGATGATGTTGAAGTTTTGAACCGCTTGGCCGGCTGCACCTTTCATGAGATTATCTATGACAGATACAATCGTCAGTCTACCTGTTCGCTCATCTAAATGAAAACCAATGTCACAGAAGTTACTGCCGTATACTTCTTTTGTTTGCGGATATATCCCATGATCTCTCACTCTTACAAAATAGGAATCTTCATAAAAACCCTTCATCTGTTTCATTAATTCTTCTTTTGTGACATCTGATTTCAATTGTGTATACATCGTCGCCATAATCCCTCTTGTCATCGGGACAAGGTGTGTTGAAAATGTGATGTTCGCCGTTTGCGGGTTCCATTCTCTAAGTACTTGTTCTATTTCAGGTGTGTGCTGATGTTCATTCACCTTATAAATTTTAAAGTTATCGTTCAGCTCTGAAAAATGTGTGCCAAGTGAGGCTGATCGTCCTGCACCGGACACCCCGGTTTTTGCATCTATTATGATCATAGATTCATCGATTAAATTCTGTTTCATCAGCGGTGCTAAACCTAGAAGAACTGCAGTAGGAAAGCAGCCGGGGTTTGCAATGACTTCCGCTTGCTTAATGGTTTCACGATTCAATTCAGATAATCCGTATACAGCTTGTTGAACCGATGCTTCATCCGCTGCCCTTCGTTTATACCACGCTTCATAAACAGTTCCATCTTGAATGCGCAAGTCACCTGATAAATCAATAATTGGCACCCCTTGATTCATGAGCTTCGGTGTGAGTTCACTTGAAACGCCTGCTGGTGTCGCTAAAAACACAGCATCTGTTTCTTGCACAATGGCCGCCGGATCAATGGCTTTTAATGTTTGGTCAGTAATCGTTGTCAGATGCGGATAAGATTGACTGTATAATTGCCCATCACCACTTGATGAATACAATATACATTCCTCCACATGTGGATGCTGCTTAAAGATACGAACTAATTCCGCACCGCCGTACCCTGTAGCACCTATAATACCTATTTTCAACGTCAATACACCCTCTTGATCTTTGTGAAATTATTTAACATTATAACATGTATAAAAATTAATTCAATTGTATATTTAATATTTGTTTTCATTTTTTTTCATAAAAAAATCCACATATCTTCGTGAGACATGCGGATTTTATCTATTGTTCTTCATATTGAGGACCAGAAGCGCACTGCATAAATATAATAGGGAACTTGCATAAAAAATCAAATGAATGGTGAAGAAATCAGCAAACAGGCCGCCAAGCATAATGGCGATCGATGAAAAAAGCGCTGTCCAAAAATGATAGTGCCCAACTTCTTTCATACGCTTTTTCTCGTTTGTGAGTTCGGTGACGAGTAATTTCTCTCCGTGCTTCTGAACACCACCTAGCACACCTAAGGCAAGCTGAATCATATAAACTTGCTCTACTTCTGTGATATGTGGAAAAAGTAGAAGAAGAAACGCCATACCAAACGCATGAATGATTAAAAAGAGACGCTTGTCGGTCGTTTCAGGAAGTTTTCCTAATAATAAATGAATGAACGCACCGCTCAAACCAAACAGACCATAAGCAAGACCAAATTGAGAATAGCTCGACCCAACATTTTTAATAAAAAGAATATAAAAAGGGAAAATGAGACTACTGGCGAAAAACAGTAGACTTTGTGAATAGACGAACCATTTCATTGCTTTAGCATTCATTGTGTATTGTACCTTTCATAAAAGTAGTTGATAAATCTGCCATCTGGATCTGCTTGCTTTTTCTTTTGAAAGAATAGATCGGTTTTTGGATACGCTTGTTTCATTTGTGCTTTCGTTTGATACGGCATGTATGGTAAGTAATAGCTTCCATGGTGCCGCAAGGTGATATCTGTCACTTGCCGGATGACCCGCTCCGCTTCTGCCTTCTCTTCTTTCTCAAAACCATAATTCACTAACAAAACAAGTGCAAACATATCTTCTTTCGCATATGAGAGATCCGCTTTTTCATTTTTTTGTACGTAGCGGATCGTGATGTTCATTAAATTCAATTCTTCCTGTTGTAAAAAGCTTCTCATGTCATCGATATACGCACGAAAACGATCAACTGGAACAAAGTATTCTTGAAGCACATCGGTATCTGACTCATTTTCATATTCTAAAAAAGCAGAATCAGACCGCATCACGTTATTTCTTGTGATCAGCTGGTCATTTTGACTTTGAAAATACTTCTTTTGCAAGTTCCATAGCAAATCTTTCCCCATATCAAATCTTCTCGAAAGGCCGAGCATAAATTTCAAAGGGATGACGAGCTGATCTTCTTTGAGCTCGCGGTATGGATCGATCTGTTGATCAGAAGTAAGCGAATAATTCGTCACATACATCTCTTTCAAAAAATTTGTTTTCGCTGTAGAGATTCTTGCGAGATGCATGCGCACTTCTTTATTGTTCTTTACATGCTTTTGAAAATAATCAGTGTATTCATCGAAGTGTAGAGAGGTTGTCTCCATTTTATATAATTCATCCTTTGTTAAGGACAGCTCAACATCTAAAATGACACCGAATAAGCCGTATCCTCCAATCACGGCAGTAAATAAATCATCGCTAGGCTTTACTGTGATGATCTCTCCATCTGCTTTTAACAGTGTGAAAGAGCGCACAGTGTCAATGAGTGAGCCGTAGCGAATGTCACGTCCATGTGCATTTGCACTTAACGAGCCACCAATCGTAAAGATGTTTTGAGATTGCATCACCTTTACTGCAAGACCATATGGGTTCACATATTTTTGAATATCATCCCATGTGGCGCCGCTCTGGACCCGAATGGTCTTCTTTTTTTCATTAAATGATACGATTCGGCGAAATTTCGTCATGTCTAGTACAATGCCATTTTCATAATACGTGTGGCCGCCCATACTATGCTGCTTTCCGGCGATTGAAATGGGCAGATTCTTCTCTTTTGCTTCTTCTAATACTTCTTTTAAAGATTCTATTTCTTTTCCTTGCACGACTTTTTTTATTTTGACCGGCATAAGGTGACTCACATCTGTAAACGCCTCAAGTCCTTGCCTTTTGTGTGCTTGACCTTCACGTATAGAGACTGATGCAAAAAAGGCAGCGCCATATCCCATCAAAAGAACGATCCATATCCACTTTCGTTTCATTATAGGTACTCCGTTCTATAAAATTACATCCATTATATCAAGCCATACTCCTCCTCTACCTTAATTTTTCATAAAAAAACCTGGTACGAGTTCAACTCATACCAGGCATTTTCCGTATTTACTTATTGAATACCAAGCGCAATTTTAGCGTATCTTGACATTTTGTCACGTGTCCAAGGTGGATTCCAGACGATGTGAACTTCTGTTTCTTTCACTTCAGGCAAGTCACTTAATGCTTTTTTCACTTCATCCACGATAACTGGTGCAAGGGGACACCCCATTGATGTTAAAGTCATCGTGATATCCGCTTTTCCATTCTCATCAAGATCGACATCATAGACAAGTCCAAGGTTGACGATGTCTACGTTTAACTCAGGGTCAATCACCTGTTCTAGGGCGCCTAAAATATTTTCTTTCAATGCTTCATCCATGATATCCACTCCTTTTTCAACTAGTATAACGTACTTTTCCTTTTGGCTAAACGTTTGTGCTTTTCAGGTGTGTCACAAACCAGTCAATGGTTTCAAACATCGCTTGTCTTGAGACCTTATGGCCAGCCTGTCCATCTGTGATAAAACGAATCAGGTGAGGATCTTCTTTATATTGGGTTTCTGCTAACTCGTCATAAAGAGCTTTTGCATGTCTGTAAGGGACAACTGGATCGTTTTCTGCATGCCAGAATAACAGCGGTCTTTTGTTTAATCGATCTGTTTGCAGCGTTAAATCATAAGGGCGCAGCGCGTCTAATTGCTGATGAACCTCTTCATCTGTAATCTCTTTCATCAACCCTTTGTGCCGCATGTCCATAATTTGTGCTTGTAGGAATGTCGTATATTTCGGACTGCCCATCAAGCTGACTGCCACTTTAATCCAATCATGTTTTGCGAGTGCACCAAAGGTCGTGATGCCTCCCATGGAAGTACCTGCAACACCTATTAGATCGGCTTCAATCAATTGTTTTTCTTGAAAATATGTTTTTAAGATATCGATTTCACGGATTTCGTTCAGGACGATTTCCCAAAACTTTGATGCCAGTTCCTCTAAGCTGAGGTTTTCTGATCTTACACCATGATAAGCACAGTCAGGCAAAATGACTCTCATGCCTTTTTCCGCCAAATGAAAGGCGAAGTGTAAGTTGTGCTCTCGTGCACTTGTAAATCCATGAATAAAAAATACAAGTGGCATCGGTTTATCTTTATTTTCAGCTTTTACGATATGTAAAAATGGAATATCGTGCGTCATTTGCTCATCAATGGTGATCACAGCCTATGAATCCTCCTTTATCATTCCCGTCTTTGTTTATTTTAACATGTAGACAACGAAGATGTGATAAAGATACACTATAGGTGGAGGCACCCGCACCAGCTGCCTCCTATTACTTACAGATCAAAGGAGATTTTATGGAGACTAAACCTTATCTAATCGCACTTGACCTGGATGGCACGTTATTAAAAGACGATAAAACGATTTCTGCACACACACTTGATGTCATTCAAAAAGTGAAAGACAGCGGGCATCATGTCTGTATTTCAACTGGCCGGCCATTTCGTTCCAGCTCTCCTTATTATCAGCAATTGCAGCTCGATTCACCGATTGTGAACTTTAATGGAGCCTTTGTCCATCATCCTCTTGATGAAAAATGGGGCAGATTTCACACATCACTTGATCTTCAAGTCGTGAAACAGCTTGTGGATATTAGTGAGGAATATAAAGTGCACAATGTGTTAGCTGAAGTGCTAGACGATTTGTATTTCCATTATCATGATGAAAAGCTCATTGATATATTTAATATGAATGCAAACAAAGTGACCGTTGGAGACCTTCGGGACAATCTTGGAGAGAATGTCACAAGCGTCTTAATTCACGCAAAAGAAGAAGACGTCGGAGCGATCCGGAGCTATTTGACAGATGTTCATGCAGAAGTGATTGACCACAGACGCTGGGCTGCTCCGTGGCACGTCATTGAAATCATTAAAACAGGTATGAATAAAGCCGTTGGACTGCAAAAAATTAGTGATTATTACGGGGTGCCTCAGGAGCGAATTGTGGCATTCGGAGATGAAGACAATGATTTAGAAATGCTTGAATTTGCTGGATGCGGGGTTGCAATGGGCAACGGAATTGATGCAGTGAAACGCGTCTCTAATGAAGTGACAGATACGAATGAACAAGATGGGATTGCAAAATTCCTAACGAATTACTTCTCGCTTTAATTTTTCCATTCATACATAGCAGGTCGAAGCGGGCATACTACCGTTAGACAGGTTGTCCTGTCAGCTTGTGTAAAGGGGCGGATTCCGAATGGGTAAAAGAAGCAAATCGAAACGCTTTATACAACAAGGTAAAGATTCAGTCAGTCTGCATGACGCACGTTTTCCGTATCGTTCCACACTTGAAGAGGCTGCTGAGGACAGGGGAAATATGAAGACTGATGCTTCTGGAGGTTCATTGTGAGAAACGAACTTTTTGATCAAGCCAAATCATTTACTGAAGAAGCCCTTACTTCTTCATTTCCATCTGGTTTAGAGCGTCAACAAGCAGTTCAGCGAGCTAAAAACGCCGTATCATCTGCATTTGCTAATTCGACAGATGCAGAAAGAAACCAGCTGCATACGTTCCAAGACCTGCTTGATGATCTTTAACGAAAAAAGCTGTCCGCTTTGTGGACAGCTTTTCTTATGCTTATTTCACTTGGAACGTTTTCTTCTCAGTGATTTGCTTTAGCCCTTCTGCTTTTCCTTTAAATGTGACGACCGCTTCATACGTTCCCGGCTCCACACCGTTTGACCACGTATCTTGGAAGTCATATGTTTCATCTGCTTTCAGCACAAAGGATTGGATGGCTTGTGTGAACATACGGTCTTTCGAGTAACGGTATTTTTCATTTCCGTCTTCATCGTACACACTCAATTCGAATTTTTGGCTTGTGTTAAACGTGAATTCAATATCTCGATCTGATTCATTTTTTAGTGACATATGAAATTGAACCGAAGAACCTTTTTGGACGGGGTCTACTGTGAGTACAACGGTTTTTTCTCCCATTTGACCGGATACCTCCTTGTCTGGTTCATCCTTTTTTTGTTGTCCACAAGCTGTTAAAACCAATAGAACGAGAAAAAGCACTAACCCTTTTTTCATCTTCTACCCACCTTTTAATCTCGTCTGAAAAATCCAAGAATATTGGTTGTTTGAACAATATTTGTAAAGGCTTTTGGATCGACTTCCTTTATAATTTGTTCAAGTTCATACAGCTCATACCTTGTAATGACAATGACCATCATTTCTTTTTGTTCATTGGTAAATGCCCCTTTTGCCGGAACAGTCGTAATCCCTCTGACCATTTTTCCATAAATGGCTTCTTTGATTTCATCTGCTTTCTTTGTCACAATCATGGCGGTCAGCTTTTCATGTCTCGTATGGATAGCATCAATTACCCTAGTCGTCACATATAATGTGACAAGGGTATATAAAGCTTTCTCCCAACCTTGTAACAATCCTGCTGTAAAAATGATAATTCCGTTTAAAATGAAGAAATACGTGCCCACTGGTTTGTCTTTCCATTTCGCTAAAATCATCGCAATAATGTCAAGGCCGCCTGTAGATGCCCCATATTTCAGTGTAATCCCAATGCCAAGTGCAGAAATGACTCCGCCAAATACAGCATTTAATAAAATATCTTCAGAAACACTTGTCTCTGGTAAAATGCCGAGGAAAATCGTTGTCAGTGCCACACTAATAATGCTATACAAAGTAAAGGAACGACCAACCTTCATCCAGCCTAAAATGCCGACCGGAATGTTTAAAATAAATAATAGGATTCCTGTTGATAAATAAAACGGTGCATATTGATCGATTAAACTAGATAATAGCTGGGCAACCCCTGTAAAACCACTTGCATATACGTCAGCAGGGATTAAAAATAAATTCAGCCCAATCGCATTGAGTAAGGCACCAATGACGACGACGATGAATTTTTTTGCTTCTCCAATGAACATGTTGTCATTCCTCCACTTACCATTCTCTCTATGGTTTTCCCTAAAATTTAGAATTTGAACACGAAAAAATGATTTTCTATGATATAGTTAGGCTAAAAAGATGTAAAATATGGTTGATTTTTTTTAGAAAGAAGGGATTTTGATGACTGTTCATATCATAGCAGACAGTGCTGCTGATCTGCCTCTTTCTTATTATGATGAACAAAACATGACACTCATTCCGCTGCGTGTGTTACTCGGCGAGCAGGAATTTGAGGATTTGATCACCATTGAACCAAAACAAGTATTTGATGCGATGAGACAAGGTGCAAGTCCAAAAACATCACAAGCTTCACCAAACCGGATCAAAGAAGCCTTTGTTTCTGCGGCCCAAACCCATACATCGGCTATTTATGTTGCCTTTTCATCAGAGCTTTCAGGTACATACCAAACCGCTGTGATGATGGCAAACGAAGTGAAGGAAGAATACCCTGATTTCGATTTGCGAATCATTGATTCTAAATGTGCTTCACTTGGTTATGGACTAGCTGTCAAACACGCTCAATCACTTGCCATTGACGGAAATACAATACAAGAAATTGAAACGTCTGTAAAGCATTTTTGTGAATCTTTACAACATATTTTTACTGTAGACGATTTATCGTATTTAGCAAGAGGCGGAAGAATCAGTAAAGCGTCCGCATTTGTTGGCGGATTGTTAAGTATTAAACCCATTTTACACGTTGAGGATGGAAAACTGATACCCCTTGAAAAAATTCGTGGCCGTAAAAAATTATTGAAACGCATTATCGAGCTGATGAAAGAACGCGGATCTGACTGGTCTAGTCAAACTGTTGGCATTAGTCATGGAGATGACCCTGCACTTGCAGAAGAAATGAGACAATTAATCGAAGCGGAATTTCACCCAAAAGAAATCGACATCCAGGTCATCGGAGCGGCTGTTGGGTCCCACTCAGGCCCTAGCACACTTGCCATCTTCTTTACAGGCAGCCCATCATAAAAAGCACCCTTCCCTGAAACATCACGGGAAGGGTGCTTTTCTTATGATAGCTTAAATCGGTGAACGGTTTCGTTTAACCTTGCTGTCATACTCATCAGTTCTTCTACTTGTTTGTTCATTTGATGGAAAGATTGCAGTTGTTCGTTTGCCGAGGCAGAAATTTCTTCGCTGCCCGCTGCCGTTTCTTCTACAACGGCACTAATATTTTCAATCGAGTGCAGCACTTGTCCGCCAAGCTCTGTTGATTGAATAATTTGGTCATTTAAGACCGCCATTTCTTGCTTAATATGTTGTGCTTTTGTTTCTATATCTTCAAAGGAGTGTGAGGTTTTGTCCATTGCATCTTGCTGCTGAAGTGATAGCTTGACCCCTTCTTGTACAGTTTGGCTAATGGATTGAATGCCTTTTTCAATATGACTCACCATGTCAAAAATTTGTCTTGTTGCACGAGACGATTCATCTGCCAGCTTACGGATTTCGTCCGCTACGACGGCAAACCCTTTGCCAGCTTCTCCTGCTCTTGCCGCTTCAATCGCCGCATTGAGCGAGAGGAGGTTTGTCTGGTCCGCAATATCAGAAACCGTTTTGGCCATTGCGGAGATTCCGCTTGCGTACTGAGTGAATTCTCCTGCTGACTCTTCAATTTGTCTCGTCGCACGTGTATTTTTTTCAATGGCTGCTTTTGTTTCTGTTAACGTGTGCTTCCCGCTTTCCACCGCTTCAATGGCATCCTCTGTACTACGGATGACTGTATGTGATCTTTCGGAATTCTTACGGCCATGTGAATCCATTTTCTCAATCAAACTAACGCCATGCTGAAGGTCTTCTGAAATCGCTTGTGAACCATTCGCCATTTCGTCTGTCGATACAGACACTTGATTGGCTGATTCCATAAGCTTTTTGTTTTCATCATCTAGCTGAATCGAGAATGATTCCACTTGACTTGAGACATGACTGATTTCTTGAATCAAGCTAATCAGCTGATCCGTCATTTGATTGAACGACTCATTTAATCCGCCGATTTCATCTTTCCGCTTGATGTTCATCCGCTCCACAGCGAGGTTTCCTTCGGCAATCTGTTTTGCCCGGTAAGAAAGGGATTTGATTGGTGTCACAATGGATCTCGTTAAACCAATATTTAAAAAGACGGCGATGACAATCAGCGTGAGGGCTGCGACAGATGCGCTTGTAATGATCCTTTGCACATTGTCTGCCGCCTCCTCTAAATGGTATTCATACGCTTCTTGTGCTCTTTTATTCATCGTATGCACGTCGTTTAAAACACCGTCAATTCTGGCAGCCACTCGTCTGGCATCAGAGGCATTTTTTTCACCAATGGCATTGTTTGCTTCTTGCGTCCATGTGTCAAACTTTGAATTTAACCGTGTGAGGGCTTCTTTGTTCATATTTCCTGCGTTTTTGTTTAACGTTTGCAGCTGTTTTTTCGCTGTCGATATATCGCTTTGAACGACCTCTAGCTGTTCATCTGAAAGGGTCATGGAATAATTGGTCATGGCTTGTTCGACACTTTCAAAGCTGGCCTTCGTTTTTTGTACGTTCAGTAAGGTTTGAACTTCTGTTTCGCTTGATGACTGAATCTTTGTCATGCTCACAATAATAAAGGCAATTACGCCAACCGCTAAAAGAAGTGAAATGAGTGAGTTGAGCAAAATTTTGATGCGTAAGCTCATGATGCTGCCCCCTCTTCTTTCAGAAGTGTCTGCTTCAGTCCATTTAATTTTTTGGTCAATTTCTCAGCATCTTTGAGCACCCGGATTCTTGCCATATCGATTCCGTCATTACTTAAGTCATAAACGATATGCCCGCTTTTGATTTTGCTGCTTTTGACGAGCTGTTCGCTGAATTGATAGACGACTTCATCTACTTTTTTGACCATAGACGAAATAACGGCTTTTTCAGCTGTATAATACTGATCGCTGTCCACGCCGATTGCATATTTGCCTTGCGTTTGCGCTTCTTTTAATACACCAACACCCGTATAACCGGCTGCAGCATATAAAACATCTGCTTTCTTTTTGATCATGTCTTTCGCTATTTTACTGCCTTTACCTGCATCACTAAATGTGCCAGCATACGTGGATACGACCTTGATTTTCGGATTCACAGATTTTGCGCCTTTTTGATAGCCTTGTTCAAATCGGTGGATCACCTCTGCATCGACTCCGCCAACAAAACCAATAACATCACTTTTTGTTGTCATGGCAGCAAGTGCTCCCGCTAAATAGCTGCCCTGCTCTTCTTTAAAAGTCACTGATGTGACATTTTTCAGTTCAGACACAGCATCAATGAGTAAAAATTGCTTTTTCGGATATTTTTTCGCTACCTTTTCTAAGTCTTCTTGCATACTGAAACCTACACCGATGATCAGGTCATTTCCATCTTTCACAAGCTCGGTCAGCCCTTTTTCATATGTATCGGTTTGTGCAATTTCTCTATAATCGAATTCAATGCCAAGCTCATCACGTGCTTTTTCTAATCCTTTAAATGATGAATCGTTAAATGATTGATCACCAAGACCATCATCCGTCAGCATGACACCAATATGCTTCGCATTTGATATCGGTGGTCCTCCCTGCTGATTGCTGCATGAGGCGAGTACCATGATCATAGCTGCCATCAGAAGTAATGAAATCTTCACTTTCATCCAAAAACACACTCCTTTTATCATCCTTACCCCTTATTTATCGGATTTGAGAGTCATTGTTTCAATGATAAAGTGAAGGATTTTCAGCTTTTTTCATGACTTTTTTCACTGAAAAAAACCATTATTTATGACAAAAATAAAAAAAGTGAGCAAATGCTCACTTTTTCTCGTATGTCCATCCTTCTTTTTGGTAAACAAGATCATTTTTCATTAAATGACCTAATGCTCGTTTGAAGGCTGCTTTGCTCATTTGAAATCTTTCCCGGATATCTTCTGGATCACTTTTATCCCCGTAAGGCATTGCACCGTTTCTCGTTCTCATATAAGTTAAGATTTCTTCTGCATCGACAGATAATGCATCCTGTTTTCTAGGAAGCAGAGAAACGTTCACGGTTCCGTCCTCTTTCACTGCAATGACACGTCCTGTCACGGTCGATCCTAATCTAGGCTCTTCCTTTCGTTCCGTGCGGTGGATAAACCCACGCACGCCTGTATCTGTCAGCATAAAAGAACCTGTCGCAATTAAGCGATAAATCGTTCCCGTAATTTCTTTGTTCATTAACGTTTCTGGCGCCTCAGTAAATAATTCACTGATCACATCTTCAGTGGCTGGTTTTGCGAACATTCTCCCGTAACTTGTCACTTTGAGCATACAGTATAGTTTGTCGCCTTTTTTCGGCCACGCTTCCTCAAAAGGCGGGAGGTGTTCAGTTGCAACAAGTGCATCCTTTGACAAACCTATATCGACAAAAGCACCCATATCTTCTACAACGTCTACGACTTCTACCCAGTCGTATGTATGTGCATTGATTTTAGGAATTTTCATTGTCGCTGCCAGTCTTTCCTCATGATCTACATATAAGTAGACCTCTACTTCATCACGATCTCCAATATCCTCTGTCATCTCACTGCGATGTAGAAGAACAGAATCTTCGCCATCTGTTAAAAAGTAGCCGTATTCCATCTCGTTATCTATTTGCAAGGTCAGTTGCTCACCTGGTCTCATGTTCTCTTCCTTCCTATCTGCCCTTAAAAGAGCGTTCGTTCATCTTTTGATTCACTTTATTCTACTATACTTCTGTCATCATGAACATCTCTAGTTCTGTTAGCTAAAGTGGACAAACTGTACTTGAATTATACCGCATGCATCTGAACTCTCCTCGATAAAGTTTCTTCTTCCCCTATGGGCATGATAAAATAGACGCAATATCTATAGTTGGAGGTCATATGTGATGGCAAAAGAAAGTTCATTTGATATTGTATCGAAGGTGGAGCTGCCAGAAGTGCAAAACGCCATTCAAGCAGCACTGAAAGAAATTAAAAACCGTTATGATTTTAAAGGAAGTAAAAGTGATATTTCACTAGAAAAAGAAGAACTCGTTCTCATTTCTGATGATGACTTCAAGCTGGAGCAGCTAAAGGATGTCCTTGTGACAAAACTGATTAAACGAAACGTACCGACTAAAAACATTGACTATGGAAAAACAGAACATGCCCTAGGTGGAACCGTTCGCCAGCGTGCAAAGCTGATTAGCGGGATTGATAAGGACAATGCCAAAAAGATCAATGCCTTGATCAAACAATCTGGTTTAAAAGTAAAGTCGCAATTTCAGGATGACCAAGTGCGTGTGACAGGAAAAAATAAAGATGATTTACAAGAAGTGATGGCGCTCATGCGCAAGGCAGATTTACCGATTGACGTCCAATTTATAAATTTTCGATAAATTTCAAATTTTCCATTGATTATTTCCGATTTTTTCGATACAGTTGATGGAAGTTCAATTCATTGACATGTTCATATCGCTTTCTTATCAAGAGAGGCAGAGGGACTGGCCCTGTGAAGCCTCAGCAACCGGTGTAGTAGAAATCTATTTTCTATGACCAAGGTGCTAAATCCAGCAAGCAACTGCTTGGAAGATAAGGAGAAGAATTTCAATACAGCCAAAAAGTCTTCTTCTTATCAGAAGGCTTTTTTTGTTACATAGAAATAAGGAGGAAACCAATGGGCCTATTACAAGACTTACAAAATCGCGTACTGATTGCTGATGGAGCAATGGGAACACTTTTATACTCTTATGGCATTGACCGCTGCTTTGAAGAATTAAATTTATCGAAAGATGATGAAGTCAAAAGAGTGCACGAGGCATATGTGCAAGCTGGAGCGGACATTATTCAAACGAACACATACGGTGCGAATTATATTAAACTATCCCGCTACGGTTTAGAAGAAGAAACAAAACGCATTAACACAAAAGCTGTACAAATCGCAAAAGCAGCCGCTGGCTCAGCTTATGTCCTCGGAACGATCGGCGGGATTCGAACATTTAACAAAAATGCCTACTCTTTAGACGAGATTAAACGGAGCTTTAGAGAACAGCTCTATATCCTTTTAAATGAAGAGCCTGATGGATTACTGCTTGAAACATATTACGATATTGAAGAAGCAAAAGCCGTTCTTGAGATTGCTCGCAAAGAAACTGCGCTTCCGATTGTCATGAACGTCTCCATGCATGAGCAAGGTGTATTACAGGACGGTACACCGCTAAAAGACGGTTTATCTGAATTATCCTCACTTGGCGCTGATGTCGTCGGCATTAACTGCCGATTAGGCCCTTATCATATGATTCAGGCACTTGAAGGCGTTCCACTTTTGCAAAATTCGCATTTATCTGTCTATCCAAACAGCAGTCTCCCCTCCCTTGAAGAAGGCAGACTCGTCTATGATACAGATAATGATTATTTCCGAAAAAGTGCACTTGAGTTTAGAAATCAGGGCGCACGAATCATTGGAGGCTGCTGCGGAACAACCCCTCAGCATATAAGCGCCATGGCTGAGGCGGTCAAAGATTTAGCACCTATCACCGAAAAAGAAGTGAAAGTATTAAAAGAAGAAATCATTTCCATCCAAGATCAACGGACAGAACCAGGTCTTGACGAGCTTGCTGTGAAAAAACGTTCGATTATCGTCGAGCTGGACCCGCCGAAGAAGCTGAACTTTGAAAAATTCCTCGTCGCAGCGAACGAATTAAAAAGTGCAGGCATTGATGCCCTCACACTGGCCGATAACTCTCTAGCTACCCCGCGTATTAGCAATGTGGCATGCGGCGCTTTATTAAAACAGCAGCTTGATATGCGTTCACTTGTCCATATCACATGTCGTGATCGCAATTTGATTGGACTCCAATCCCACTTAATGGGACTGGACACGCTTGGACTAACCGATATTTTAGCCATCACAGGCGATCCGTCTAAAATTGGAGACTTCCCAGGTGCGACATCTGTGTATGATTTAACCTCCTTTGATTTGATCCGTCTGATCAAACAATTTAACGAGGGACTATCTTTCTCTGGGAAGCCGCTCGGGAAAAAGACCAATTTTTCAGTGGCTGGCGCGTTTAATCCAAATGTCCGTCATATTGATAAAGCGGTCAAACGCCTCGAGAAGAAAATCGAATACGGTGCCGATTATTTTATTTCACAACCTGTTTACTCTGAAGAACAGCTTGTGAAGATTCATGAAGAAAGCCGACATTTGGATAAACCGATTTACATTGGTATTATGCCGCTAACAAGCAGCCGAAATGCTGAGTTTATTCATCATGAAATTCCCGGCATTAAATTGTCTGACTCGATTCGTGAGATTATGGCCAAGGCAGGCGAAGATAAAGAAAAGCAGCGGACAGAAGGGTTAGCGATTGCCCGTTCTTTATTAGATACAGCCTGCGAATTGTTTAATGGTATCTATTTAATTACCCCTTTCCTTCGATCAGATTTAACAGCAGAACTGACAACTTACATCCATCAGAAAGAAAAGGAGCCAAACATCCATGCCAACTATCACTGAACAGCTCAAAAAACGCATCCTCGTCCTTGACGGTGCAATGGGCACAATGATTCAAAACGCCGATCTCACAGCAGAGGATTTCGGCGGAGAAGAGTATGAGGGGTGTAACGAATATTTGAACGTCACAGCCCCTCATATTATCTCCACGATTCACCGGCAATATCTTGAAGCAAGTGCAGATTTAATCGAAACAAATACATTCGGCGCGACGAAGCTCGTTCTCGATGAATATGGACTTGGCCATCTCGCCTATGAATTGAACGTAAAAGCAGCTCAGCTGGCAAAGCGTGAAGCAGACCGTTTGTCGACACCAGACTGGCCCCGCTTTGTTGTAGGCGCAATGGGACCCACTACAAAAACATTATCCGTGACAGGCGGCACAACGTTTGAAGAGCTCGTTGCAAATTACGAAGAACAAGCCCGCGCCCTGATTGATGGGAAATGTGATGCTCTTCTTTTAGAAACGAGTCAAGACATGCTGAATGTCAAAGCTGGATTTAAAGGTATTCAAGAAGCCTTTCACGCAACCGGTATTGAGCTACCACTGATGGTGTCAGGGACGATTGAACCAATGGGCACCACCCTTGCCGGTCAAGATATTGAAGCCTTTTATATCTCACTTGAGCATATGAAACCAATCAGCGTCGGACTAAACTGTGCAACTGGTCCAGAATTTATGACAGACCATATCCGTACACTCTCCTCCATCTCAAAGTCGGCTGTCAGCTGCTATCCAAACGCTGGTCTCCCTGATGAAGAAGGGCAATATCACGAATCCCCTGCTTCGCTTGCTAAAAAAATTGCCGCTTTTGCAAAAGAAGGCTGGTTAAATATCGTCGGCGGCTGCTGCGGTACAACGCCTGCACATATTCAGGCATTGTCAGATGAAGTACGTTCGCTTCAGCCCCGCAGCATGACGCATGAGTCATCACCGCATACCGTATCAGGCATCGAGCCCCTCATTTATGAAGAAGCGATGCGCCCCCTCTTTGTTGGTGAGCGCACAAATGTCATTGGTTCACGCAAATTCAAACGGCTCATCGCAGAACAAAAGTTTGAAGAGGCGGCAGAAATTGCCCGTGCTCAAGTGAAAAATGGCGCTCACGTCATTGATGTGTGTCTAGCAGACCCTGATCGTGATGAGATAGCAGACATGGAAGGCTTTTTAAAAGAAGCCATGAAAAAAGTGAAAGCTCCTTTTGTCATTGATTCAACCGATAAACATGTCATCGAAAAAGCACTCATGTATTCTCAAGGAAAAGCCATTATCAATTCTATTAATTTAGAGGATGGAGAAGAGCGCTTTGAAGAGATTCTTCCGCTTGTCAAGCTATATGGCGGCGCACTTGTTGTTGGAACAATCGATGAAACAGGGATGGCCGTCACAGCAGATCGAAAACTTGAGATTGCCGTAAGATCCCATGACCTGCTCACGAAAAAATATGGAATCCCTGCGAGTGATATCATTTTTGACCCGCTTGTCTTTCCAGTAGGTACTGGAGACGAACAGTATATTGGTGCTGCTGAAGAGACGATTAAAGGCATTGAGCGAATCAAAGCAGCACTGCCTGAATGTCTCACCATTTTAGGCATTAGTAACGTGTCTTTCGGACTCCCGCCAGTTGGCAGAGAAATATTGAATGCCGTTTATTTGTATCACTGCGTAAAAGCAGGGCTTGATTATGCGATCGTGAATACTGAAAAGCTTGAACGCTTCGCTTCAATTCCAAAGGAAGAAATCAAGCTGGCTGAAACTTTACTTTATGAAACAAATGATCAAACCCTTGCTGAGTTCACCCAATTTTATCGAGGGAAAAAGAAAACAGAGAAGAAACCAAAGATCTCCTTATCACTTGATGAAAGGCTGGCACTCTATGTCGTCGAAGGGACGAAAGAAGGCCTGATTGATGACTTGGCCCTTGCTTTGGAGAAATTTGAATCACCTCTTCATGTCATCAATGGACCATTAATGCAGGGAATGTCAGAGGTTGGGCGCCTTTTTAATCAAAACGAATTGATTGTAGCTGAAGTCCTCCAATCCGCTGAGGTCATGAAAGCATCTGTTTCATACCTTGAGCAATTTATGGAGAAAAAGGACGCAAGCGGCAAAGGGAAGATTCTCCTCGCCACCGTCAAAGGCGATGTCCATGATATAGGGAAAAACCTGGTCGACATCATTTTGAGCAATAATGGCTTTCACGTCGTCGATCTCGGAATCAAAGTAACCCCACAAACATTGATTGAAGCGGTGCAAAAAGAAAAGCCAGATATGATTGGATTATCAGGTTTACTTGTCAAATCAGCACAGCAAATGGTCTTGACCGCTCAAGATTTACAAAAAGCAAACATCTCTGTTCCCATTTTGGTGGGCGGCGCGGCGCTTTCCCGGAAGTTTACGAAGATGAAAATTTCGCCTCAATATGATGGCCCCGTCCTTTACGCCAAAGATGCAATGGACGGCCTGTCTTTAGCGAATGAATTAAGAGCGAACCCTCTTCAATTTCAAACAAAACCCTTAGAGGATCAAGAAACACTCCATAAGGAAAAAGAAACAACGCAGCCAAAAGCTGTGATTGAATTACTAGAAAAACGCGCGACACTTCCGGAGGCAGCGATTTTCACGCCAGAAAATACGAAACGCCATTATGTACGGGATATTGATTTGCACCACATTATGCCCTATGTCAATGAGCAGATGCTGATCGGCCATCATCTCGGCTTAAAAGGAAAGGTCAAAAAGCTCTTGGCTGAACAGCATCCAAAAGCATTGGAGTTAAAACAACTGATCACAGATCTTCTTCAAGAAGGCAGAGAGAAAAACTGGTTTGCACCTGCATTCGTCTATCAATTCTTCCCTGCCAGTTCAAATGGGAATGACCTGCATATCTATGATCCAGAAGCGCCTGACCGCGTCATTGAGACATTCCAATTTCCAAGACAGGAAAAACTTCCGTACCGGTCTATTTCTGATTATGTGCGGAAAAGCGGAGAGAACGAGAAAGATTATATCGCCTTATTTGCAGTGACGGCTGGTGCCCGCATACGAGAGGTTGCGCAGCAATTTAAACAAGAGGGTGACTATTTAAAAATGCATGCGGTCCAAGCTTTAGCACTTGAGCTTGCAGAAGGATTGGCTGAACGAACGCACCAAGTAATTCGTGATAAATGGGGATTCCCAGACCCAGTCGATTTCACGATGGAGAAACGGTTCCAAGCCAAATATCAAGGTCAGCGCTATTCCTTTGGCTATCCAGCGTGCCCTAATCTAGAAGACCAAGAAAAACTATTCCACCTGCTGCAGCCAGAAAAAATCGGGATTCATCTCACAGAAGGGTTTATGATGGAGCCCGAAGCATCCGTTTCAGCCATTGTCGTTTCTCATCCTGAAGCTCGATATTTTAACGTTCACTAAAAAAACCTCCTGAATTGGAGGTTCTTTTTATAAATAAAAATGGAATAAATATGAAAAATTACGTTTATTTACCGATATTATAAATGAAAGTCATTTACTTAAAAGGAGATGTTTGTCATGTTCAAAAAGAAGATCGGGGTTTTATTGCTTACAGGCCTCTTTATCGCTAGCCCTCTTTTCCAATCACCTGCTCAAGCAAGTGAAACTTCTACGAAACAAACAACATATTATACAGAAGAATTGGAGCATCTGTATCCAGACAGTGATTATGCAAACAATGATACGATGGAAAAAGCTCAATTCTTACAGCACTCTCTTCATCTAAACAAGACCTATTTATATCACGAAGGTAGTATCTCTTCTATGAATGACATTGATTTTTACCGGTTCACCAGCTCTAAATTTGATGGAGCAGATGGCCGCTTTTCTATCAAACTCGTCAATGTGAAAGCTGGAAATGATTTCGATCTTTATCTTTACAATCAGAGCGGGTCACTCGTGTCTTCCTCTGTGCGGACAAACAACCAAAATGAAATCATCCATATGCCGAAAATTGCCGCAAGCACTGACTACTATTTAGCCGTCAAACCAAAGCAATTATTAAATGAAGAGGACAACATGTATCGTATTGTCTTTGATAAAAGTATTGAAAAAGGCACAACGAAACGATATGGATCACCTGCCACATTGAATAGTTTCAATGAAGCCGGATCTCCCAATTCTTCTTTTGATTTAAGCAGCTTGCCGCAGGATGCCGTTGTCACTGGCCTGTCATTAGAAGCTGAAAAAGGCAGTACAAATGCATATAATTATGTATTCACTGTCTCTTCCTTAAAAGGCGGAACAGTGAACGTACCTTGGAACGGTCAAAAAGTTGACATCTCTTCTTATAAAACAAGTCAAGTGCCAGCAAAAGACCGCTTTTTTGTTTCTTTTAATGCAACCGAGATTCCTCAATTGATCGGTGGACGGTTAATCAAAGTAGGCGTTGTCTCAATTAAAAACTTACAGCTCACCTTTGAATATGAATACAACCGTGACCTCAATTATTAAACTAGACAAAAGGAAAAGGGAGCACCGAAGCGCAGGACTGACACCAAATGCGAGGGTTTGTCTATACGCTGAAGGAAAAGGTATCCCCTTTTCCTTTTTCTTATGCGTTCTTATGGTACGATACATATAGAGAAATCAGCTAAGAAGGAGTTGCGTGTATTGGCAAACGTTATACAACGAACTTTAACCCTTGATGACATACCAGACCTTGTTGCATTGTCAAAAGAGGTCGACTGGCCTGATTACAATGCGGAAGAGCTCACATCTCTTTTAACAAATGGACATTTTACCGGTTTTACAACAACTGACGGACAAGTCATTTCATGCGCTGGACTTTTTCAGTATGACAGAGTGGCATCAATTGGGGCGGTCATTGTATCTGAGACACATCGAGGCCTCGGTCTTGCCCGTCAAATGATTGACACACTGCTTCGTCATAGTGATCCAAGTGTCCCTGTCGTTTTAACGGCTACTGTACAAGGACGCCCAGTTTATGAAAAAATCGGCTTTCAGACAGCCGGTTATATTCATACATACAAAGCACAAAAAACAAATCCTAGTGCCCTTCACCCGTCACATCAGATTCATCTTTTTCCCGCTGATCAAACGCACCTCCCGTCTATTGAAAGGCTGGATGAAAAAGGCGCAGGGACCAATCGATCAAACTTCTTAATAAAGCGAATGGAGCGAGCAGCATTTAAACTGATCGCAAAGGATGAACACCACGAAATCACCGGCTTCGCGTTTGGTGTGGAAACACCAGCTAATCTGATGATTGGCCCGCTTGCAGCAAACGATGAACAAACGGCGCTATCACTCATTCAATCACTTCTCACGTCTTATTCTGGCGCCTTTCGTTTAGATATGCAGGAAGAAACAGCTGAACGCCTGCATGCATCACTTGTAGAAGCAGGATTTACGAAAACAAACGTCGCACATTTTATGATGATTCGCGGGAACGAAAAGCAGAACGATCCGGCGCTTCTCTATTTCCTGGCCTCACAAGCATTTTCTTAAAAAATCAAAAAGCTGTAGACAGATGTTGTCTACAGCTTTTCTTTTTTATTTTTCGCCTACGGATGAGAGAACTTGAGCGATTGCATTTGTGACCTTGCCATGCTCTGATGCATGCGGCCGGTCATCTCCATCTCCATAGCCATAATCAATCATGCGATTACGGTTTAAGCAAAGCTTTGTCAGCTGAGGCTGGAATAGATCAAATAAAGCAAAACGATCTTTTAGCTGTGGAAATTGCTTTTGATACTGCTGAATTTCTTCTGCAAGCAAGCGCCAAAGCGTCGTTTCATCTAACAGATTGTGATTGTCTAACACGTTTGACACGTAACGAAGATTGCAAATAAACAGACCCGTAAAAATAAATTGTACAAGACCCTCAGGCGGCTCACTACGCAGCACTTCCTTTAGATCTTCTTCTAATGAAGCCAATTCAGGCAGCGGCTGATCACTAATGTTCACATCATCAACAAAATCTTTGATCGCCAAACGATGCGGCTTGTGATCTTTTAATACAAGAATTGTATTTTGTCCGTGCGGTGAAAACACCGTGCCATATTGATACATAAAGTGCAGAAGCGGCGGCATGACAACGTGGAAGAATGACGCCATCCATTCTTTTGCTGACAGACCCGATTTTTCAATGAGCTGCTTCAGATAAGGCTCGCCTTCATGATCTTCATACGTCAGTGCCGCCAACGTAACAGGGCTCTCCCCTTCATCTAAATACGTATAAATGCTTTCTCTAAAAATGACCCCAAGCATTTCAAGGTATTGATATGGCGCACCAGGTAGCTTGCTGTAATAAGGATGATCAACATTGATACTCGCATTCTCACCCGGTAAAATCACGCGGCATACATCGGATAAAAAGGCGTCTTGATCGGCGATTCCTTTAATATGTGCTGTAATACGAGGTGCAATCACCGTACGTTCTGATGGGAGCCCCCGGTACACTAGCGTATTTAAAATACTCATTGGCAGTTTAATATGATGCTTGCCTTTATTTGAGATGTTTGTAAAGGTTCTGATCGATTGCTGTGGAATATATTGATCCAGCCCTTCTCCTAAATACACAATACGGCGCATGGCTAAATCTTCAGGGAAATGCTGGATGATCATATGCGTCCACTGCCATTTATGAACAGGCATCATATAATAATCAGCCGCATTCAGCCCTTCATCCTTTAACACACGTTGGAATTGACGAATCGTGACTTCGTCTAATTCTTTGGCAATGATGTGCTCATAGTTCTCATGATCGACCGCATGGAAAGTCGCAAGTTCTCGGTGAACAGCAATCCAAGACAGCTGCACACATTCCTGCCTTTCAGGTGCATAGGCTAAGTAATCATCGTAGCTGAATCCAATACGCCCTTTGTTATAGACGATCCACGGATGACCAGTCATCTCGCCCTCAATCCATGCATAATCTGTATCTGTTAGCTCATCTGCACGAAGTGCTTTTTTCGACAGCAAATGAACATCCGCTAACAAGGTATGGTGAAGCTCTTTGATCAGATGACCAGTTGTTTCAGAAGACATTGGGATGATTGGCTGAATGTCTAGTAAAAACACAATGGCACTAACATCCTTTGTCCATGTTCCGTCTTGACAGCACTCGATCGATTCAGCAATCGTATCAAAACTATCAAACAAACGAGGTTTTGCGAGATAACGATATTTCTTCTGATCGTGAATGATTAATTCATATTGGGCGATGCCATCCTGATGATTTAGCTGAACGGGATGAAGCATATCCTCATACATATATTCGGACAGCATTTTTGCCACCATTCGCTGGTTTGCTTTTTTCCAAGCAGCAGGATTGACCGCTTTTTTCAATTCATCTTGTACACTCATCGGTTCATCCTCCTTACCCTTTGATTTCTTCAAATGTATTTGCGTGTTTATGTGTACCGAATGTCTGGAAAACATGCTTTTGATAAAGTGGATACACAGGTCGACGAGCCAGTTCATTGATAATGACACTGTTTCGGTACGCCCCTAGCCCTAAATCTGGTGCGCCTACTCCATGTGTATGAAGCTCTGCATTTTGTACAAAAATATCATTCTCACCTAATGTGTTTGTTTTCAATCGATATTCACGTTCAACCTGGAAGCGTCCTTGATGATCCCACTGAATATGATGGGAAATCGGATCAATAAATGGCGGTAATACAGATTGATAGCCCGTTGCCAAGACGACAATGTCTGTCTCATGCGTAAAGGAGTCCTCTTTGACCCATTGATTGCATGAAAGCGATAAGCCGTCCCTCGTTTCCTCAATCAAATTGACTTCCGTCATCGCCTGCAGCACGGTGTTCAGCTGCTCTCCGCAAGCAGAGCGTTCATAAAGCAAGTGATAAATATCTCGGATCATCGCTGAACTGATGCCTTTATACAGCAAATCTTGCTGCTTTAATAGCGCATCTTTTTTAGGCTGCGGAAGCTCATAAAAGAAATCAATATAGTCTGGAGAGAAATACTCAAGACCTAAATTTGAATATTCCATTGGGAAAAACCCTTTAGAGCGTGTAAACCAATGAATATCCTTCGCCTCATCGTCTGATAAAATGTCATAGAATACTTCTGCCGCACTTTGACCAGAACCGATGACCGTCACGGATTTTCCTTTAAAACAGCCTTCTTTCTTTCGTTTCAAGTAATCAGCAGAATGAAACACCCGATCCCCTAAAGCTGGCTGAAGAGATGCTGGTACCGCAGGCTGTGTACCGATACCTAAAACAAGATGCTTACTCTCAAACACCTCTACCGTTTGATCTTTCACATGACGGACATGCACTTCATATCGTTTTTCTCCAGCTTTTTCAACGATGGAGACAGATTCGACATTCATGCCAAATCGGCAAGAATCTAATTGATCCGCGACCCAGCGGCAATAATGGCTATATTCCTTGCGCGGGATATGGAAGTCTTCTAGAAAGTAAAATGAATACAAACGGTTTTGTTCCTGCAAATAGTTGAGAAAGCTATATTTGCTTTTCACATCCGCCATACTGACAAGATCCGCTAAAAAGGGGACTTGAAGTGTTGTCCCTTCAATGAGCATACCTGGATGCCAGTGGAACGCTTCACTTCTTTCAAAAAACAAAGCGTCAATTTCGTCTACTTCTTCAGATAATGCAGCAAGCCCTAGGTTAAATGGTCCAATGCCAATCCCAATGACATCCACTACATTATTTTGCTTGTTGAACCGCGTCATGGTTATACTTCCTTTCAAATCGATCTCGATGACAAAACATCAAAAGACCTGTTTTATCTGGTAAAGTGACTGGTTTCACACGTTCGAATCCACACTTTTCAAAGACATGAATCATTTTTTCGTTCCGAATATCTGGCTCAGCCACGATTTTTTCTGTTCGTTTGTTCTGCTCAAACTGAAATGCTGTCATGGCTTGAAGCAGCGGAGCCGCAAATCCTTTCCCTACATAATCTGGCTCTCCAATTAACAGGTGAATGCCTTGATCATGCGGAGAAGGCTCATAGTACGATTCAATGATATCCCCTTTCACATTGTATGCTTCAAAATAGCTCATCGGCGTGCCATCAATGGTTCCTAAATAAAGGGTTTGATGCGGATCATGAATGGCCTGATAAAAGTGCTTTTCAAAAGCAGGAAATGGAATATTCAAATGCCAAAATGGGTGGACATACTCTTCTTGCATCCACTTGTGGACAAGCTGGACGTCCCGTTCATATTCAGCGCGAATGAACCCAATTCGATGCCTCATCCAATCAGCGCCTCCTTATGTAAAAAGAGCGGATTCAATACAGACGTGTACCTGGATTGAGTTTCTAAAGAACCCGTCAGCTCATCCATATCTTCAAACCGCGTGAGTAAGTTCGCTTTTGAAGGCAGCTCCTGTGACCGAAGAAGACTGTTCGTCAGCTCAGATGCACCATATGTCTCTTCATGCGCAAGCAGTGTGTCTCTAATCAGGGCTAATAAATCTTCTTCTTTTGCAAGCCCCTCTGTACCAAAACCATTCACAAGACCAAACAAATGATTAAAGAAGAAATAGTAACGCAGTCTCTCAACCGCTACATCGTCTGCACAAATGGTTTCACTTCTTACGCTTAAGTTTTGAACAAGCTTCGCAAGCTGATCCTTTTTCGATTCGCTATAATAGTAGCCTTGGTTGTCACGATAATAGAATGTGTGCGGATATCCATTCTTTAGCTGTACGACAGCATTTTGCTGATGAGCTTCAAGGGCAAGTCCATACGTTTCAAACAGCCAAAGCATCGGCTTTAACGCAATCGATAAATATTGTGTGAACCAATCACGGCTGACATCTTCTGTTGATCTGCCTTCAGCGTCTGCTAATTCATGGATAATGCCTGAAAGCCTTGATTTTCCTCCGTATGCATGATCCTGACATAGCCCTGCAATTAAGCTTGCCCCTTTTTCATGATGCAAAAATGGATTTTGACGAATGACGACTTCAAAGCCAGATTCCGCCTCATCCCCTTGAATAGATAGATACGCAGGATCTTCAATCACACGGAATCCAGAGAATTTGTCATATAAAGAAACGCCTAATTCTGTTTTTAAGATACGAGACATCTCAACTCCACGATCAAGTTCCTTTTGTTTGTTAACACGTAAAGAGTTTGTGATCTTTACAGGGACAGAGAATTTAAGCATGTACGCAGAGTCTTTTTGATAGACCGTTCTAAAGGAAGATGTCGCTGTGTATTCAGATCCTAGCGGCCCTAAATACGTCAGCATCCCGTCCTCTATATAACGCTTGACGAACGCTTTCTCCATGACCACTTGGACTTGTAGCGGATGAATCGGAATCAGGACATATTCACCGCCTTCTGTTAACGTCGTCAGTCTCTCTTTTTCTTCTGGCATCTGGCGCATGATCTCCTCAAACATGAGACTTGCCGCAGATTGTGAAAGAGAAGAATCCTGAAGCACAATTGACGGATGTGCTTTAAAGTAATGAAGCTGGAAAGAGCCTTTCAGCTCAGGAGAATAAATAGCTTCCTCCTCTTCTGTCATTCCTTGTCTGCTTTTTGGTGTAGGATGCGTTAAATGCCCAAGAAGAAGTGACTGCTCCGCTTCAATATATTCAAAATCAGCTGAAGAAAGAGCCGCTCGATCACTTTCTCTCTCTCTGATGAATCGTTCAATATTCCGGCAGCTTAAAATGATGCGAAGCATAAACTCATCCTCTGCATCTGTGCGGCCATATTCAATGAGAAGTTCCTTTGAACATAAAGCAACAAGTGTGGTGTAATCGATGATCGTTCCCTGTTGCTCACTGCCTTGCGGGCGAAAGCGAACGGGAAAATCAAAGAGATGACGGCCTACAGGCGAAAAATATCGAATCGGAATGACAAGCTCAAGATCTTGTTTTGCTAATGCTGCTACAAATACAAGTGAGCCGTCTGCTTTTGTCTCTTTCTTTGCAGATCGATCAATTCCTGTTTCACGTAAAAAACAGTTTAAAAAGCTTTGCATAGTTGCATTTTCAGCCATTTGTTTATATTGACTCAACGTAGTACCCTCCCGGATTGAATATGAGCGATCCCGATATCAACAATGTCAGAAAGGATTTCCTCAATATGTGTAATAGTCGTTCTCGGATTTAACAAAGTGAATTTTAAGCAAGTTTGACCATCGGCTACTGTTTTTGCTACGACAGCCGTTCCTGTTTGGAAAAGTGTGCGATGAATGATTTTATTGATGTCCTCTGCTTGATGATCATCTATAAAACGAAACACGACTGCATTGATTTCTGGATCAGGATTGATCACCTCAAGATGCTCATTTTTCTCAATCAACGTAGCCACATCTTTCGCAAAATGGATGGTATGGTCAATGATACTTGCAAACCCTTCTTCTCCAATCATACGCAGAGAGAGAAGGAGTTTTAGCGCATCAAACCGGCGCGTCGTCTGAACAGATTTATTCACGAGATGCAGAATGCCTTCCAGTTCATCTTCCTTTGGATTGAGATAATCTGCGTGGTAATCAATCAAACCAAAATGTCTTTTATCCTTTAGTAAAAATGCCCCGCAGGAGATCGGCTGATAAAATTGCTTATGAAAGTCAATCGTGATCGAATCAGCCAACTCGATGCCATCTAATTTTCCTTGGAAGGTTTTGCTTAATACAAGCGCTCCTCCATAGGCAGCATCTGCATGAATCCACAAACCGAAAGGCTTCACCATGTCATATATGTCACGTACAGGATCAATACTGCCAAAATCAGTTGTCCCGCAAGTCGCAACGACTGCAAATGGAAGCAATTCCTGCTCTTTAAGCTCCATAAGCTTCTTCTGCAAATCATGCAGGTCCATTCGGTGATGTTCGTCTGTCTCAACTAACACAACAGCCTGTTCACCTAAACCTAGCTGAGATGCTGATTTTTTCACAGTGAAGTGGGCATTCTTGGAGCAAAGAATCCGCATACGGTTTGCCTCGCTCGGCAACCCTTTCTGCTGTACATTCCATTGCCAAGTGTTTTCACAAAATGCATCTCTTGCTAAAAGCAGTCCCATGTAGTTAGATTGGGTTCCACCGCTCGTAAAGGTCCCATCTGCTCGTTCTCCATAAGAAAACTTTTCACATAACCACTTGAGGATTTCCTCCTCAACCAAAGATGCAATGCCGCTTTGATCAAAGGAATCCATTGATTGGTTAAAGGAACTTACGATCACCTCTGCTGCCAGAGCAGGGATTAGAGGTGGGCAATGCAAATGTGCCAGGCATTTAGGATGTGACACATCAACTAAATGCGGTAAAAGGTGATTTTTTATATCTTGAAAAACAGACTCAATGGATTCACCAGCCGGTTGAATCTGGAATAACGATTCGACATGAGCCGCTAATTTCCCAGGCAATATTCCGCTATACGGTCCTCTGCTTGTTTGCCACTCTGCCAGTAAGCTGTCGATGGATGTGTAGAGAGCCGCTTGGAAGGACTCCCTCCCAAGCTGGCTTTGTTGAATAAATAATGAATCGACAGATGGTTTAGTTGACTGCATCGTAAACTGCCTCTTTAAAAATCGTGATGACTTTTTCAAGCTGTTCTTCTGTCATGATCAAAGGTGGTAAGAATCGAATCACACTTCCAAAACGGCCTCCTGTCTCCACAATTAAGCCTTTATCAAAACAATTCTTTTGAATGAGACTGGCTAGCTCTGGATTTGCTGGATAACTGCCGTCCACATCCTGTTTCTCATCTGGATTCACAACTTCAACACCAATCATTAATCCTCTTCCTCGCACATCACCGAGAGCAGGCACTTGTTTTTGAATGTCTTTTAGATTGGCCTGCATACGCTGACCAAGTGCTTCTACATGATCAAGCAGATTGGTTTCTTTTATAAATTTAAGCGTAGCAGTTCCAGCTGCCATCGCCATTTGATTTCCTCTAAACGTGCCAATGTGTGCACCTGGATTCCATTGATCTAAGTCTTTGTCATAAATCACAACGGATAGCGGAAGGCTTCCCCCAATTGCTTTTGATAACACGATGACATCTGGCACAATACCAGCATGTTCAAAGGCAAACATCTTACCAGTTCGGCCGATGCCTGACTGAACCTCGTCAATAATAAGTGGAATTCCTTTTTCTTTTGTGATTCGTCTCATTTCTTGTATCCATTCAATTGATGCCGGGATGGAGCCGCCCTCCCCTTGCACCGCTTCAAAGATCATGCCTGCTGGCGGGAGAATTCCACTCTCAGGGTCATTTAATACACGCTCAATATAAGAGCTTGAAATGCGATGTGAGTCTTTACCGCCAATTCCAAATGGGCAGCGGTATTCATATGGATAAGGCAGGAAGTGAACATCTGGCATTAATCCTTGTACTTTTTCCTTTGGCGATAAGTTGCCGCTTAATGACATCGTGCCATGTGTAGCACCATGATATGCTCCGTGGAATGATAGAATGGAACGATTTCCCGTCGCTGTCTTGACTAATTTAATTGCTGCTTCTATAGCATCACCACCAGTTGGTCCACAAAATTGAATTTTTGCTCTTTTTGCAAACTCTTCTGGCAAGTGAGAAAAAATCTCATTCACAAATTCTTCTTTAATCTCTGAAGTGATGTCCAGCGTATGCAACGGTCTTTTTTCATGAAGCATACGTTCAATAGCATCTATAACAACCGGGTGATTGTGACCAAGGGCAAGGGTTCCTGCACCTGCTAGGCAGTCATAAAATTCTCTACCATCTGCATCTGTCACGATCATACCTTCGGCTTTTTGCATGGCTAATGGGAACCGTCTCGGGTAAGACCTTGCATTAGATTCTCTTTGATTTTGTTGCTCTAAAAATTGCTGATTTTTAGAAACGGTTTTGATGGACATAATAAAACACTCCTCCAATTGATAAAGATTATCATTTTCATTTACTAGCCTAGAGGATGTAAGATACGAAAGTCAATTGTATTCAAAAAGATGATTCTAAAAGCATATGAATGCTATATTCTCTTTTTAACGAGTAATTTCGTGTATTTTTTACAAACATCTACAGCCATAAGGGCGATGTAACGTTTGAGTATGAAAAATATTGAAAAAAATTACAAAACAATTCTCCTGGTTCTTTTGCTCTATGCGTTGTAGCTCCCTTGTTTGATACGGGACGGCCGAATGAAATGAATGCAGTAAAACAAAAAATGAACGTTATTTTATCTTGATATAAATGGTTATGATGGTATAATTTCTCTGAAACGAAAGGGAATCGAGGGAGATCTGATGATTTTAACGAAGCATGACCTTCACCACTACTTGGCACAAGATCAGAAAGCACTTGCCACCAATCGAAAAAGACCAAAGTGGCTTGGGGATGATATTTGGAAATATCAAAGATATTTACGAAAATATGAGTACTATACGAATAGCGGTGCTACGTTACGCAAATGGTTTTATCGTTACTTACATAAAAAGAAAGGAATGCAGCTTGGCTTTGATATCCCAATTGGTGTATTTGGACCTGGGCTCAGAATCAACCATACTGGGCTGTTGATTGTGAACAAGCATGCCAAAATCGGCGCGTTTTGTGATATTCATCAAGGCGTAAATATCGGTCAAAACCATCATGAAAAAGATGTGCCCGTCATCGGAGATCATGTATGGATCGGCCCTGGCGCTAAACTGTTTGGAAACATTTATATTGCGAATCATATTTCCATCGGAGCAAATGCAGTAGTGAATCGCTCCTTTCATGAAGAGCGGATTGTCATTGCAGGTGTCCCTGCTCAAAAAATAAAAGAAAAAAGCCCTTCTTTATGAAGGACTTACTTGACCAAAGCAGTGAGCCACATGAGATAAAATAAGATGGATAAACATGAGGATCATCCTGCCCGAGCCCCATCACCATTTATCCTAAGATGCTTTGGCGCAATCAAACCATCAATCGGTAGCAACTTGAAGTGAAACAAATCACCACAGCCGTACCCTCTAATTTGCGTTGGAGTACCCGAAGACCAGCATGAGAAAGTACAAGACAAAGACGAGGATGGCAATCGCATAGATGAAAATGGACACAATCAGTACTGTCCAGCCCACCCCTTTTCTTCCTGTTTGAATGAGATATATTCCAAGTGTGAAGAGCCCGAGCAAAAGACCTAAGATGGCCCATAACCATTTATTTTTCCCGTGTTTTGGTGCATCAACGAATAGGTAGATTGCGACTAATATGGATACAAACCAACCTGTAATCCATTTCACATTCATCCGCCACCCTTCTTTTTCAATTTATTTAATCTTACTATACTTTTTTCCTAATCTTAAAAACAACTATTCAAATGAATGATTCGGAAGGCTTTGCCATTCTTCTCTCAGCATCCCATACCGCATCGAATCATAATACTCCCCTTGATAGTAACGAACCTTACGCAGTCTTCCCTCAAGGATAAACCCGCATTTCTCTGCGCAACGCATCATGCGTTCATTTCCAGACCAGGTAGTCAGACCGATGCGTGGGATATCAATGTGTGAAAAAAGTTCATCGATCCATAGACGCAATGCCTTTGTTCCAACGCCCCCATTCCAAAAACGTGAGTCATAAATAAGAATCCCACACTCCAGCCAACGTGTGCGTTCATTCTCCCAATAATAAGAAACTGTACCCTTTAATTCACCTCCGACATCAATGCCAAATAGTTTTGGCAGGACAGAATCATCCTGTAAATAGCGTTTTTTAAATGCAGCGAGCGATATGTCATGTTCAATAAAATATGGTGCATTCCACTTTCGATAAGCCTGGTCTGGCGCTTTAAACCTTAAATGCCATACCACTTCTAAATCGGTTTCGTCTAATGGACGTATGCTCACAATCTCTTCTTTTTTTCCTTTCATCTGTTCACGTTCCTTTACTTTGTCGTTCTTTTAGCAAGATGACGATACTCGATAGGCGTCATGCCTTCATTTTGCCGAAACAGCTTTGAAAAATAAGTAGGGTCATCAATGCCTACATGTTCTGCAATGAGAGCTATTTTTTCATTCGTTGAAGCAAGCAGGCTTTTGGCTTTTTCAATTTTGAGTCGATTGATGTACTGGCTCGGCGTCAGTCCGTACACGGTCTGCATGCACCTTGTCATGTAATCAGGATGATAATGAAGAATCTCTGCCAGCTTCTCCATCTGTAATTTTTGCGTAAAATGACGTTCAAGATAGTGAACCACTTCTGAAGCGACAGTCTCCTTTGCACTTGGAATATGAAATGCTTCTTTTTGTAAATGAATGAGCATTTCCTCAAATTGAAGCTGCTTTTTGAGCTGAAGTTCAGACGCATCATCATTTAAAGCGCGCATCGCTGAAAGATGCTTCTGTAGCACGCTTTCCCCTTTCACTTTTCCTTTTCGGGGCAGACGAAATTCATAGCTTGCTGCTTTTTCAAAAGTGGCTTGATTTTGCTTCATGTCAAACCAGTGTTCTCTCGGCCGATCTGTAAACTCAAATGAATCAATTGAAAAATGCAGCCACTCATAAAGTGTTTCTTCTTTGCATGGCAGATGTCCACCATGGGCAAGTCCCGGTGATAAGATGATATATTCTCCCTCTTTTACGTGATGAGGCACCTCGTCTTCTGTGATCCACAGTTCACCTTTCGTGACATAAAGAAGATCAAATACGGTGAAAATTCTGGAGATATGTCGTTCTCCTCGATGGAATACACCTTTGCCTGAAGCAATATAGACTGGAAATGGCGGTACAGTAAATGTAATAAACGGACCCATATTCATCCCCTTATGAAGTCGGATTTCTCCAATAAGTTTCGGTTTCATCTCTTCTTATTATAGTCGATGCAAGGTACACTATAAATCGGATTTATACGAAAGAAGGCGATGTGATGAAACCACAAGCACTGACAATACAAAAGGTTCAAGCCAAAAGTGAAAAATCCCACCCTTCATTATTTGCATTAACTTGGCCTATTTTTATCGAAATCTCTTTATATATGCTGATGGGGAGCGCAGATACACTGATGCTCAGCCAGTATTCTGACAATAGTGTTGCCGCAGTAGGGGTAAGCAATCAGCTATTAAATCTATTGATTGTGATGTTCAGCTTCATTACGACTGGGACGACGATTGTCATTGCGCAGCTTTTAGGAGCGAGCCGCAAGCAGGAAGCGACCCAAGTTGCCTATGTATCACTAGGCACCAACTTCCTCATTAGCTTTGTGATCAGTCTTCTTATGTTTGTGTTAGCTGTGCCCATCCTGCATATGATGGGATTATCAAGCGAGCTCATGCCAGATGCAACCGTCTTTTTACAGATTGTCGGCCTGCTTTCTTTTATTCAGGCGCTCATTATGACCTATAGTGCTATTTTAAAAAGCTATGGATTCACGAGAGATACGATGTATGTCACCATCGGTATGAACTTGTTAAATGTTGCTGGTAATTATTTGGTCATCTTTGGACCATTTGGCTTCCCTGTATTAGGTGTCATGGGTGTTGCTCTTTCCACATCATTTGCACGGTTGATCGGTCTTACAGCCATGATACTCATTGTTCGACACCGCATTGGATTGCGGTTTTCATTCAAACGAATGTTTTACATCCAGCGAACGCATTTAAAAAAACTGCTAAAAATCGGCATTCCTTCTGCTGGAGAACAACTTTCTTATAATGGTTCTCAAATGATTATTACGCTGTTTATCACATTTATGGGCACGCAAGCACTGGCAGCAAAAGTCTATACCCAGAATTTGATGATGTTCATTATGTTATTTGGTGCCGCCATTAGCCAAGGAACACAAATCTTAATCGGGCGCCTGATCGGGGCGAAAGAATTTGATGCGGCCTATCGAAGATGCATGAAAAGCTTATACTGGGCCATTGCCATCTCACTTCTTTCTTCTACTGCTTTATCTTTATCATCGACGCATTTACTTACTTTTTTCACTAGCAACAGTGAGATCATTCAAATAGCGAGTCTCCTCCTCATATTGACAATTATTTTAGAGCCTGGACGTTCTTTTAATATGGTCATCATCAACTCCTTGCGGGCAGCTGGTGACGCGAAGTTTCCAGTCTATATGGCGATGATTTCAATGTGGGGCATCGGCCTTCCGATCGCTTATTTATTAGGCATTCAACTTGAGATGGGCCTTATCGGGGTTTGGATTTCTTTTATCGTGGATGAATGGGTAAGAGGTATCTTCATGTATAGGCGGTGGCGTTCAAGGGTATGGACGGAGTACCGGTTTACTTCCACATAAAAAGGACTGCGGGTGCAGTCCTTTCAGATTGTTGACAAAGGGCTAAAACGAACGAACTCTATTTTACCCCTTTGTCTTCTTCTCATTACGTAATATCTTCTAAAATAAGTGCTTTTTCTTGTGTTGAAATATATGACCGCTTCGTAAAGACGCGGTATTCGTTTTCTCTAGTTTTATCTAAAATAGCCTTATAAAAGTGAGCAGCTGCTTTCACTGGTATCCTTGAATAAAGTGGGAATTCATGGAGATGGTCAAAAAATTCCTCATAGTACGCCTCTGCCTCAAAAGCAATATATTCCCATACATGCTGGAAGGCTTGATTGACGATCCCTTCTTGTAATTCTTGCTCTGTATACCCAAATTGATCCATGACTTGTTTTGGCAAATAAATGCGGTTCCTTTCCGCCTTATCCTCACCAATGTCTCGAAGAATATTGGTCAACTGCATGCCAATCCCAAGGGAAATCGCAGCTTCTTTTAGCTGTTCTTTTTTACGCGGTGCAATGATCGGAAGCAGCATTAATCCAACTGTACTTGCGACATGATAGGAATAGATGAGCAGTTCATCTAACGTTTCATATCGATGTTGCTCTAAATCCATCTCCTGTCCTCGCAGCAGGTCACGGAATGGGGATTCATCCATACGAAACTGTTGAAATGTATACTCCAGCGCCACCCACATTGGATCATCACGATCTACTTCTCCTTGCAAGAAACGTTCAAATGCCTCCTGAAAAGACGCCAGTTCTTCCTTTGGTGAAGGAGACTCATCTACAATGTCATCCGCTCTCCTACAAAAAGAATATACGGCCCAAACAGCCTGTCTTTTCTTTTTAGGCAGCATGGAAAAGGCACGATAAAACGTTTTTGAATGGGTTTGAATGGTCTCTTCACATATTTTCAATGCTGTTTGCACATCAACCACTTAGCTTCACTTCCTTTCTGTTGTTCAGCTCTTTAAGCAGTACAGAAGCCATGAGCTTTGCACTTTGCATCACGATCGGTACCCCGCCGCCGGGATGGATGGAAGCACCTACCGCATATAGATTGTCTACATCTGCAACCTTTACTTGCGGGCGAAACACACCTGATTGAAACAAATTAGGAGCGAGTCCAAAGCTGCCGCCTTCAAACAATCCTTCTCGCATTGAATCATTCGGTGTTCTCACCTTTTGCCAGACAACCGCCTCTCGCAGCTGTGGAAAGCCTCTTTTCTCAAGACGCTCCACCATTTTATCCACAAAGTCTGTCTCTTGTTCCCAATTGATGTGATCTCCTGATGGAACAGGAATGAGCATATATAGGACACTGCTGCCTTCTGGGGCAAGGGATGGATCGATGGTCGATGGATTAAATGTATAAAATGATGGATCTTGAGGTATCGTTTTCGTTTGGAACACCTCTCTCATATGCTGATCAAAGTGTTCTCCCATGAAAAATTGATGAACAGGTGCTTCATCGTATACTTTGTTTAACCCTAGATACACCATCACGCAGCCGGAGGATGGAACGTATTTACGCCGGTCTTGTTCACCTAAACCAAGCTGTTTTAACGCCGCTGGATAATCTCCGTTCATCACAAATGCATCAGCTGCTATGTGCTCATCATTTATTTTTGCCTTGACCACACGTTTCCCCTCAAACTCAAATTGTGCGACTTCTTCACTTTTTCTTATGTGTACACCCGTCTTTAAGAGCTGTCTCTCCAATATATCTACTAAACTCGCATAACCGCCTTTTAAATAGTAAATTCCGTGTGCGTGCTCACTATATGAAACAAGCGAATAAATGGCAGATGCTTCATACGGATTTCCTCCGACATAGAGGGTTTGAAGTGCATATGCATCTCGGAGGCGCTCATCTGAAAAATATTTTTTGAGAGAACTTTGAACGGTTCGATATGCTTTTAATTTCATTAAAATCTTCATGTTCGCTTTTGTAAAAAAGGTTCGTTTTTCATGAAATGATTTTTCTAGAAAAGCTTCCTGCCCTTCTTGAAACCGATCCGTCATTTCTTGCATAAATGTTAAATATCCCTGTTCTTCCTTTGGAAATACACGTTTGATTTCTTCTAGTTGTCGCAGTGTATCAGAGTATTTCGTATAGGAGGTTCCATCTTGATAGTGGATCGTATACAGCGGATCGAGCTGCAAGAGATCAAGAGATGTTTCATCAATGCCTACGTCATGTAAAATGCCTTTTAACATATCAGGAAGTAGGACAATGGTCGGACCTTCATCTACTTTATATCCTTTCTCACGTACAAAAGCAAGTCTCCCGCCGAGCCGTTCATTTTTTTCAACAAGGGTGACATCATGTCCAGCTTTTTTTAAATAGAGAGCTGAGATCATTCCGCCAATACCGCCGCCAGCAATCAATATATGTTTTTTCATGAGGCGCTCCCCTTTTCTTGATGTGGCACTCTTTTGTGCGTATGTTTCTCTTTTGACAGAATCGCATTTGTCGTAATACGCGCTGATTCTAAAATGGTTGGCAATCCGCTGCCTGGGTGGGTTCCTCCACCAACGAGCCAGCAGTGTTTCAACTCATCAAATTCATTATGCGGCCTGAGTACCATCATCTGCGTCAACTGATGACCAAGATTAAATGTAGCTCCTTCATATACATACAGCTCTTCTTCCCAGTGCTTCGGTGTGATCATCCGCTCGACTTCAATATGCTGCCTGATATTCTTAAAGCCTGTTTTCCGCTCCAGCGTATCCAGCACAAGCTTTCTAAATTCTTCTTGATGCGCTTCCCAGTCAATACCGCTTTGATTATTGGCAACGGGTGCTAACACATAAAGAGCGGACTTGCCTTTTGGCGCAAGCGAATCATCTGTCACACTTGCATTTTGAATATAAATGGACGGATCATCCGGCAGCTCAAAGGTTTTCGTAATTTCTTTGACTAACTTCGCATAGTCATCGGAAAAAACGATGGTATGATGCGGCTCATCATATATCGTATCTAAACCTAGGTACAGCATAAAGGTGGAACATGAGAATTTTTTCTTTTTCAGTTTCTTCTCGCTATATTTCTTTAAAAGACCCGGCTCTACAAGCTTTGTCATCACGTGTGCAAAATCACCATTTACGACCACCTCATCTGCCTGTATTTCTTCACCAGTTTCTAAGCGAATGCCCTTCACTTTCCTGCCTTTCGTCAGCAACTTGTCAACTCCAGTTGATAGATGAAGGGTAGCCCCAGATTCAACAGCTGCCTTTGCCATCGCTTCTGACAGCTGATTCACTCCGCCTTTCGGATGATAAACGCCTGTGTCATGCTCCATAAAGGAAAGAATTGAGAACGCTCCTGGGCATTCCCAAGGTGACATCCCTAAATATTTTGATTGGAATGTAAAGGCATATTTCACCGATTCATTTGAGAAATAATACGACAGCACATCATATAAGCTTTTATTTAATGAGAGCTGAGGAAGTGCTTTGATGACTTTTGGACGCAAATAATGATGGAAACGATCCATTTTACTTTGTAGAATCGGCGTTAGGCGGTCCATTTTTCGTTTTGTATCATTCATAAAACGTACATACCCCTCGCCCTCACCAGGTGCAAAGGCTTCTAGACGTTTGTACATTTCGTCTCGATCTCGAATCATATCAAGCTTCTCATCTTGAAAGATTAATCTATACATTTCTTTTAATTCAATCACATCTATATAATCATAGAGATTTTTACCGGCAAAGGTGAATAGTTCCTCTGCAATATGAATCATACTGAGAAAAGTAGGACCTGTATCAAACGTGAAATCACCAAGTTGAAACTTAGAGTTACGTCCGCCAACAAAGGACTGTTTTTCATATATATGAACATCATGTCCTTTGCTTTGCAACATCATAGCTGCTGCAAGTCCCCCTGGTCCTGCTCCGATCACAATGATTTTCATTATCCTTTTTCCTCCAAATTAATTCACTTTAAGTTAATTATACAAATTGAAGCGGTTAGATCAACTTTTGATGTGCTCTAAAAGTCTCATGTTATGTATCAAAAAAGCCGACTTCCTTTCAACAAGTGCAAGAAAGCCGACCCTTTGTTATGCTTCTATATCAATTCGATATGTTTCAAACCAATGATGAATCTGTGCCAAATGGGCAATGAGCTGTGGGCCTTTCATTAACTGACCATACCAAGGAACCTGGAAAGAAGCCCCTTCTGTTTCAATCAGCTGTTTTAATTGATGTGGATCTAAAAATTCATGAAGCACAGAATCCTTTTGCGCGAGACAATCTGTTAACATCTCTTTTACCGCCTGAGTATAAGCAGGATGATGTGTTTTCGGATAAGGGCTCTTCTTGCGATAAAGCACTTCATTCGGTAAAATTCCCTCTAATGCTTTTCTCAAAACCCCTTTTTCCCGATTTCCATACATTTTCATTTCCCAAGGAATATTCCATACATACTCAACAAGACGATGATCTGCGAATGGTACACGTACCTCAAGGCTCGCCCCCATGCTCATACGATCTTTTCGATCCAGCAGTGTTGTCATAAACCAAATCATATTTAAGTAAAAAAGTTCTCTTCGGGCTTTATCTACTCCAGTTTCCCCATCTAAAAGAGGGGTTTCTGCCACGGTTTCTTCATATTTGCTTTGCGCATATTCCTTCAGTGATAATTTCTTTTGCCATGAGTCTTGAAGAAGCTGAATGCGTGCTTCCGTTGATCTCATCCACGGAAATCCATTGGTTTCGCTTGCCATGTGAAACCATGGGTAACCTCCAAAAATTTCATCTGCACATTCACCTGATAAACCGACAACAAAATCCTTTTTAATTTCTCGACAGAACCATAGTAAGGATGAATCAATATCTGCCATCCCCGGCAAATCTCGCACTTCAACCGCTTCTTTCAAATAAGAAGCCAGCTCTTTTTGCCCAATGATACAGCTGTGATGATTCGTTTGAAACGCTTTGGTCATTCGATCAATCCACGGGCCGTCAGCATTCGGCTGAAATTGACTTGCTTCAAAGAATTGATCATTTCCGTCGTAATCAACAGAATACGTATGCAGCGGGGCTTTCCCTATTTTCTCAAAGTGCTTGGCGGCAATGGCCGTAATGGCACTAGAATCCACACCGCCCGATAAAAACGTACATACAGGCACATCAGAGACGAGTTGTCTTGTAACAGCATCCGTAAAGAGTTCCTTCACGTGCTGAGCGGTGTCATCAAGCGAATCTGTATGCTGCTTGCTTTTGACATTCCAGTACCTCCACACACGCAAACCATCTTTTGAGAAGGTTAAGGCATGAGCAGGTCTCAGCTCTTTCACCCCTTTAAATACGCCTTGCCCTGGTGTTCTAGACGGCCCTAAACCAAAGATTTCTGATAACCCTTCATGATCCACTTTGGCTTTCATTTCAGGATGAGCCAGAAGTGCTTTGATTTCTGAGCCAAACAAAAAGGAATGATGACGTTCTGTATAGAAAAATGGCTTGACACCGAGCCGGTCTCTCGCTGCAAATAATAATTCACGCTCACTATCCCAAATGACAAATGCAAAAATTCCATTAAAATGGGTCACACACTCTTCCTTCCATTCTGTATAGGCGTGAAGAAGAACCTCTGTATCAGAATGCCCAAGAAAGCGGTGCCCCCTTTTGAATAATTCTTTTCGTATATCCTCCGTGTTATAGAGTTCTCCATTGTATACCACCGTATAATCATGGTGTTGATGGGTATATGTCATCGGCTGCTTTCCGCCTTCAACATCGACAACGGCTAACCGTTTATGGCCGAAAAGAACGTGCTCACTTTTCCACGTATTTGTATCATCCGGCCCTCGTTTAGATAATGTATCTGTCATTTGATTGATTACATGATCCTGTTGGATGAGCTGCTTTTTAAAGTCTGCCCAGCCTGTTATTCCACACATCATCATCAGCTCCCATCCGTTTTTCATCAAGTGTTCTCATTTAGCCTTTCTTAGTTTATGCATCGGCTCCTTGATAGTTGATTTGTCCTTTTTTCCCCCTGTGTATAGGACAAGCTTCATTTGGTAAGAAAAGAAAGAGGAAAGGAGCTTTTGCTCATGGAGAACCGAATGACATATCTTCAGCAAAACCACCCAAAATGGTGTAACGGGTACTTACTGATGGAAAACGGTCATTGTCTGATTGAAGACGAAGAAGGAGACATCATGCTGCCTGAAAGCCTTCAAAGTTCTATGATCTGTTTGAAAGAAAAGGATCGATGGACAAAAGGAGAATTGCTCGGGTCTGTCGTTCTTTGTGAGAATGGGAAGTTGATGGAGGTAAAAGGCGGTGAACGCATTCAATATACAGCGTCTCTTTCTAAAGGGTGGCTTGATTTGCTCATGTTCGTACCGGAAAGCGTCTTTTATCAGATCATTGACTATGTAGAACAGCTTGGCTTTTCCGTCTATGATTGTATCTTCTCTTCCTTCCATCCTTCTCATCGCGTGTCTTTTTTTCAGTTTTCAGGAGACATGCAATCACTTGCCCTTCAATGCCACCATCATTCGGGTACAAATCAAGTTCAATTGGAATGGACGACGTCTGACGGTCATCGGCTGATGTCTCAGTTTGATCTCACATAAAAAGGGCACTGCTTTTGATAAGCAATGCCCTTTTTATCTTAAAAGATATGGAAACCGATCGGCAGACGTAAGCCGAGAAGAATGGTCACAATAGCAACCACGATAAAACCAATGAATACACCCGTCACCGATTTTCCTTTTTTCTTGCGTACAAGGACCATTTCCATGAAACCAATCACAAGAATACCAAGTATCATTTTTCCAACATACTCGCCCCCGTAACCCGGGATTTTCATTCCTGTGCGAACATACAGCTCTACGCCTGTTGCAATAATAATCAAGTAGAACAGTCGTACGATCATATGCACAATTTTAGCGCCTTTATCGTTTTTACCTGCTAATGCAAAGGCAACGAAAAATAAAATAATACCTAGCACCCACGCTGTAATATGTAAATGTGTTCCCATTTGTGATTTCCCCCTTTATCAGAACAATTACCTTCTCATCGTACCACGAAATAAGTCGAACACAAAGCGACAATCCTGTGTCAACACGCCTTTATTTGACGCGATTTGATAACGTCCCAATTGGTTCAATTGTTACTTCAACCTGATCGCCTGAGGCTAAAAATTTTGGCGGTTCAAAACCTTTGCCGACTCCAGAAGGTGTACCTGTTGCAATGATGTCTCCCGCTTCCAGCGTCATCCCTTTTGAAAGAGTTGACACAATGTCTTCAATTGGGAAGATCATTAATTCCGTACTGGCAGACTGACGAACCTCTCCGTTTACCTTTGTTTCCACATGGAGTGCTCCATGATCCTTGATCACTGACTTGTGAACGATATAAGGTCCCATTGGACAAGTTGTATCTAAGCTTTTTCCGATGAAAAATTGTTTGTGTTTTTTCTGCAAATCTCTTGCCGTTATATCATTTAAAATGGTGTAACCGAAAATGTAGTCGTGGACCTCTTCAGGAGCAATATTCTTTCCTGTTTTGCCAATGACAATGGCAAGCTCCCCTTCGTAATCCAATTCACTTGTCACATCTTCATGGAGAAGAATGTCCGCTTCATGCCCTACAACAGAGGTAGGCGCCTTTGTAAAGATCATCACGTCTTTAGGAATATCTGCCGCACTTCCCATTTCCATGACGTGATCTTGATAGTTTTTCCCAACACACATGATGTTTTTCGTTGGTTTTGGAATCGGTGCATGGAGTGTCACGTCCGAAAGCGGATAGACATAAGAGCCACGGTCTTCTTCTTTTTTCTCCGCCCAATCAAGAAGCTGTTTGACGTGTTCGACAAACTTGTCCCCCATGTTGATGCATTCAAATAAAGAGTTTGGCAATGTTTCTAGCTCAAATAGTTTTGCTTCTGCCTTTTTGACGTCCATCACCCATTCATCATCAATGACGACCCCGATAAACAATCTGTTATGTATCTCACCTGTAAAAAACTTCATGTCTTCCCCTCACAATCTTCATTTCACTACATTATGATGTCTCATTTTTATTTCTCTACGAAATAAAAAAAACCCTTTTTTATCATACTCTCTTTTAAAAAGGGTTTCAAAAATGAAGACCTGACATTTAGCGGTAGCGTCGATACTCCCACATATTCCCTTGATCCCATTTACGATCAACATTTCCTTGATGGCGGGAATGATGTTTTTTCTTTCCGCATCTTCGGCAAGAGTGACTCCGTTTGTGGTGATGAGAACGTTTAGATCGATAGCTGCGGTGTGATTTGCGGCAGCTTTTCTTATGATGTGATCTGTGTTTGCTGCGGCATGATTTTTTGGGTTTACTCTTTTTACTGCGGTATGACTTTTTGCTTTTGCATGATTTCTTGCTTCTATACGACTTTTTGCTTTTGCATGGTTTCTCGCTCTTTACACTTTTCTTTGAGCAGCGACTTTTTTTAGAGCGATAGCTTTTTTTAGAGCGATAGCTTTTATGGCTTTTTTTGCTGCGATGTGACTTACGGCAGCCTCCTCCACCAAAGAACCAGTGACGGCGATTTGAATGACGAGAACGAGATGATTTGTGCGAATGTCCCGATTCTGGTTCACGATCTAAGTGTTGATCACGCCCCTCACTTCGAAGTGAATCAACTGCATGTTCAATATGCGAATGATCAAATGTGCTCACGAACAATTCCCCTCCCAAACTGTGCTCTGACAAAACAAACAGACAAAGCTGTTTATCTTCTCTGCTTTATGTTACGAGACTCGGTAGACAAGTGTTCTTGGCGAATGCCTCTTTCTTAGAAAACTCCATGAATACCTACCAGCAGGTACAGGACATTCCTTCATTTTCATATAGTGGAAGAGATATAGGAGGGTGATGAACGCATGGACACAGAACCTTTAAAACAACTGGATATCTGGATTCATCCAAAAGATCTCATGGAATTAAAAAAGGACGTATGGAACGATGAACCCGTCGAGGCCATTCTGAAAACCGGCCAAACGAAGTCACATATTTATGCCTCATACCGAGGATCACACATCCGAAAGCTCAAGAAAAAATCCTATCAAATTGAATTTCGAAAACCAAAGCAAAGACAGGGTGAATCCCTTTTTCACTTAAATGCAGAGTACAATGATCCTTCTTTCATTCGCAACAGGCTGTCTTTTTATTTCTTTGAACAGATGGGTGTATTCAGCCCATCCGCTTCTCATGTGTTTCTGACCATTAATGGAAGAAAAGAAGGCATTTATTTAAAAATAGAATCTGTAGATGAGCTGTTCCTCCAAAAACGACAGCTGCATGGAGGCGGCATTTATTATGCTGTAGATGATGACGCCAATTTCTCTCTTTTAAGTTCATTTGATAAAAAGCCAAAAAAACATCTTCTTCTCGGTTATGAGAAAAAAACGGGAACTCCTGAACACGACAAGCAGCTGAGTGAATTTATTTACTTTTTGAACACCGCAAGGGACGACACGTTTGCAAATAAGATTGAGCAGTACCTTGATGTAACACAATATTTCCGCTGGCTCATTGGTGTCGTGTGTACCCAAAATTTTGATGGCTTTGTTCATAACTATGCGCTTTATGTGAATGATCAAGGAAGGTTTCAAGTAATGCCTTGGGATTATGATGCGACTTGGGGTCGTGATATTCACGGAGAAGAAATGGCGTTTGATTATATTCCAGTCAGCGGTTTCAATACATTAACCGCTAGATTACTAGACATCCCTGCATTTAAAAGAGACTATTATGCCCTTTTCCAGCACGTACTAGATACACATTTTTTAGAAAAACGGCTTCTCCCCATCATTGAGACATGGCATGCTTCGATTGAGCAGCGAATTGGAGATGATCCATATACGAAAAACCGACAAGACATGCTGCGTTCAGAGCGAGAATTAATCCGACAGTATATCAACAAAAGACGACGTTATTTACAAACTGAGATTAAAAAAGAGACATCGCGCCTGTAAACACACTTTCGAATTTTGTCACTTTAGTTCTCATATTGACGAAAGAGCTTTTTTTATAGAAAAATAGGGTATACTAACCATATCCTTCTATTTGATAAAAAATGTGAGAGTTGGCGTCCGTTATGATCAATTATGAAATTGAACAAAAAAGATTACATTTGATTGAGACCGCAAAAAAATTCGGAATGAATGCCGAAGAAACCATCAGGTGCAGTCAAGAGCTTGACACACTCTTAAATAAAGGCATCAAAACCACCTCTAAAGAATGCTCGAATAAAGGGTAAACCATACACTTCATTCCTCTCATCAAAGTTCTTCAAAAAGACAATCACATATTAAAAGACCCATCATAAGCTATGGTGAAACGCCCAAAAACGAAGTGCCCTATTTTTCTAAAGGATGTGCACCGCTATGCCGGCTATTGTTGGAGCCTTTAAAGTAAATGCCGTCGGAACGAGCGGAGTCGTTCATGTTGGAGACTGCATCACCATTTCTCCAAATAGTCAGGTTAAAACGTTTGCCGGCGCAGGCAGTTTTAACACTGGTGATCAATTACGCATTAGCAACTATAAAAGTGTGACAAATACGTATGATAGTGATGTCATTGATCAACCGCTTGTTGGTAACTTGTAAGGAGTGAGAATCCATTGAACTTCTATATTAATCAAGCGATACAAATTAATTACTTACGTGTGGAGTCTGTGAGTAACTCATCCGTTCTGCAAATCGGCAGTGCTGGATCAATCAAGGCACTCTCCAATCTGTATAACACTGGAAGCTATGTAGAGTCAGCACCTGCCGCAGCAGGCACACAAGGAATTGAAGAGTCTCAAGGCGCAAGCACGGCACCTTTTGTACCGCTTCAGTCACCAACAACATAAGTTCATCTGCAATCCCCGGAGGTGTATGCATATGTATGACTATCAAAACAGCGCTTCACAAATGTATGGCATCATTCAAAAGCAAACACAGCAAATCATGATGCTTGAAAAAAGGCTTAACGAGCTTCAGCAGGAAATGCAAATGATCAAAGATAAACCGACAACAACGATTGAACGGATTGATTATCAATTTGATCAACTGAAAATCGAGCGGCTGGAAGGCACATTAAATATCGGCCTCAATCCATCTGATCCAAATAGTGTTCAAAATTTTGAAGTGGGCCAAACAACAACCCCGGGAATTGGAATGATGCAGCAAGAAATGGCTGATCAATTTTTCAATCAAACACGCCAGCTTGTCGATGCATTCTTAAATGAAGAAGCACCGCAGCTTCTTGAAGAACTAGAGCAGCGATACGAAGGCTCGCTTGATGAAAGCAACAAACACCATATCATTGAGGACATTCGAAAACAAATAGACAGCAGAATCAAATATTATGCGGGGCAGCTGCCACAAAGGGAAGATATGACCCCGCTTCAACGTTCCGAGCAAATTGCTGAATACGTGAAACATGATGTCAAACGGGCAATCGAGCACTTTTTAGCCCATATTCCAAATGAAACGAAAGGAGAGGAAAACGGATGAATTTCACAGTCGTCAACCGCAACATCGAAACTGGAAGCATTAAAGTAGTTGGGGTATCGTCCTCTTCCCTATTTATTATCGGGGACACGGACCATGTACAACTGTCATCGATTTTCGATACACCGCCAGAATCATTAATTATTGGCCCGTTTGTTCCTCTAGCCCCTCGATAATGATCAAGCGCACATCTCAAGTGAAGTTCTCGAAGGTGAATTCTGTCGGGATTGCAAGTGTTGTTCAAATTGGTGATACACAAGAGCTCTGTCCGAACGTGAAGGTGCTAGCTGTCCAGCGAACGATTAGTTTATTTTATGGAAATGAAGCTGAAAACCTAGATGCAAAAGAATTTGAAGTGTATTATGAGCCGATCCCATTGATGCTGCCAGAACGAGCGGTTAGAACGGCCTTTTATCATGAAAAGCCTCTCATTAAAGTGTCGTCCATTCATGTAGAAGGGGTCTCTTCCTCCTCTATCTATCAAATTGGCTCTACGTGCGGAATAAATGCCGTTGCGCGAGTGAAGCATATTCGAGAGTTATTTAGCAACAACGACGAACATCCGCCAAACTCACAATTGGACCTACCTGCGCATATGATGGTGATATGACTTCGAATAAAGGATGTCGATTATGCCAGCAATTGTCGGACCCATTTACATTAACTCGATTTCTGGGGGCGTCGTAAACGTCGGTGACTCATTTTATCTTTCGCCTAAAAGTTCTTCAAAATCTGCTTTAGGCTCTGGAGCGGGGAATACCGGAGATTTCTTGATTTTAAATAATGGCATTAGCGCCACCAACTATGTGGATCCTGACTTAAATGATCAGAATATGGTAGGCAATGCATAAAGCGGCTCCTCTACACTCATTTCATTTAGAGGAGCGCTTTTTTATGCTTATTTCTTTCTGCGTTGTCTTGATTTCTTTGTTTTGACCAGCTTGCTTGCCGGCTGCTTTCGAATCCATTTGATGTACGGAACAAGCTTTTCATCTTGTCTTAGGGCATCCAGCGTATTCAAACGTGCGGCAAGCTCCTGGTTTGTATAAAGAGCATGTACCTGTTTATGGCAAGGGATACACAGGAAGGCAGTCGGTAGAAAGGCCCCTCCTTCTTCTCTTGGCGTTAAGTGATGTTCTGTAAGGACGACCTCTTGTCTTCCGCACAGCTCACATAATCCAATCGTTTGCTTTGCCATCCTGAGATCACCTCACTTTACATTAATTCCATCGAGACTGTTGTTCCTTTCCCGCTTGGATCTGCTGGGTGGACAATCAGTTTCTTTGGCAGTCTCATCTTTAATTCTTCCACATGGCTGATCACACCAACAGCCAAATTTTGAGATTGTAGCTTCTCTAATGCTGTAATCACCGTATCTAACAAGTCTTGATCGAGTGTACCAAATCCTTCATCTAAGAAGAAGAATTGCAGCGGGAACTCACCTCTCAGCTGAATTTGTGCAGACAGAGCAAGGGCAAGTGCTAAAGACGTCAGGAAAGTTTCTCCCCCAGACAAGCTGGATACCGGACGTCTGACACCTCCATTGGCATCATCCCGCATCACAAAACCGCCCTCTGAATCGACTTCAATGGCATACCTTTGTCTTGTCAAAATCCCAAGACGATGAGAAGCATCACGACTGACACTTTCTAGCTGTTCTTCTGCTAGGAACTCAACAAATGTATTCCCTTTAAACACCGTTTGAAGCTTATCCAGCCGGTCAATTTCTTGCTGCAGTTCTTCAAGGCGTTCATGAATGCTTGCAAAGCGCTGATGGTTTGCTTCAATCACTCGCAGATGCTCCTGTGCAGATCCACTCAGCGCTGTCGCTTCTTCAAGCGCTTTTTCTGCCGCTTCTTTTTTTAGTTGAATGTCTGTCCACTCGTCTTCATCCAGCGACTCACCTTTTAACAGTTCAGAAATTCGCTTTAAGTTTGCTGCACATTGCTTTCTTTTATCCTCAAATTCCTCAATTTCCTGTTTGACTGTAAGACGTACAGATCGATCCATTAAAGCAGGTGCTATCTCCTGAGGATGAGCAAAAGGAGTAGATGCTGTTTCTTTTTGCCACGCTTTCTCAGCTTCTTGTTTTCGCCGCTTCGCCTCTTGGAGCTGACGTTCACTGCTTGAGAAATGGCTTTGTGCCTCACTAAATAATTGCTGTGCATGCTTAAATTGCTCGTACGATTGCTGTTCTTTTTCATTTAGATGAACAAGAGATTGTTGAACTTCGTACAGTTCATCAGAAAGAGAAGCCGCTTTTAAAGGATATCGCTGTAAATCTGTTTCATATTGATCGATCAGGTGTTGCTGGCTTCCCAGCTGATGCGCCAGCTTATCGAGTTCCTTCTCTAGATCGTATATAGCTGTTTGCAGATGCTCTTTTGCCTGCTGTTTTTCCTCTAGAAAAGAAATACTCTTCTCAATACGCTCTTGATAACCTTCCGCTTGTTGATCCTTTTCGTCAATTTGTTGCTGCATTTCCTGCACTTGGTTGATTGTCAGGTGAGGAAAGGTCTGTTCAAATTGCGTCAGTTGTTCGGAAAGCTCAGATCGAAGCTCCTTGATCAGCATGTCTAGTTCTTGTATGCGCTGCTGCTCAAATGTCAGTTGGTCTTTTACTTTGCTCATTTCTGCCGCTTGATCATAAGTGACGTCCATTAAACGAGCTCGTTTGCTTTCGATTGCTTGAATATCTTGTTTTACGCCTTTCCATTCTTGAATCAGCTGGTGCAAAGACTGCGGATTCTGTACTGCTTCTACTGCTGCAGCTACTTCCGAATCGGGGGCTTTTTGAGATAAAAAGGAGAACTGTTTAACTAATTGATTGGCATGCGTTTCAAGCAGCTGCTTTGCAGCAAACATGTCTCTAGCATATTCCTCTGCCAGCTTGAGCTCTTTATCCATTTTTACAATCCATTCATCAATTTGGGCAACCGTTTCTTCATGGTCATTGTCTATCACAGCCTTTGGATCATGATGAATCGATCCACAAACAGGACATGGTTCACCGTCTACTAGCTCTGCCGCTAATTCTTTTCTTAATTCTGCCGATCTGACAACATCACGCTGTTTTAATTTTTCTTGTTTTTTGTCCTGCTCTTTATGACTCCATTCTGTAAGACCTCGTTCAAATTCACATACATAAAAATACAATTGCTCTATCGCTTGAAACGATTGATTTATTTTTTCATGATGATCTTTTTGCTGTTTTTGAAGCTTTTCATACGATTGTGTCGCCTGTGCTGAACGCTGTCTTAGCTTCTCAATCTTTTGTTCTTCCTTTTGAATGCTCACATTCATTCTTTGAACATTTTCACTGAAACGAAGTGCGTCTTGTACAAGTTTCCGCTCTTTGACAGAGACTTGTAATTGTTCCAGCTCATGCTTCAACTGTGTTTGTTTCGCAAGCGCACGCTCTAATAAAGATTGCACGTTTTCGGCTTCCGCTTTTTTTTGAGTCAATTGCTGCGCTTTTTCATGGTTTTGCTGCTCTAGTACGGTCTTTTCCTGAAGAGCTGTTTCTTTTTTTCGTTCAATTTCTTTTAATTGAATAAGCTGCTCTTTCTTTTGAAGAAGCTCTGGCTCATTTTCCATTTTCTTTTGCCGCGTTTGCTCATACTCCTGCGTCATTTGATCATAGATCGTTCGTTGATGAAGTAAATGTTTTTCTGCTTCCTGCTTCTCTTTTGATGCTTGAGAGAGCTGCTTTTCAGCCTTTGTTAATGCATCCGCATAAGGCTTTAATGTCTCTGCCTGCTCTGCAATGTGAAGTTGATTCTTTTTCTCTTCCATCGTGGATGCCAGCAGATTGAGGTTGTGTTGTTCCTTCTCGTACGCTTCTTGTTCCTTTTGATACTGCCAGATGGCTTGCGCTTTTGTAAAAGCAGTGAACGCTTCGTCCCGCGTTTGTTTTTTCTCATGAAAAATAGCTTGCGCCTGCGCAGCTGCTTCTTTAGCTTTCGCTAATGCCTCTGGCCCAGCTTCTCCTAATCCAGTCAATTCAGCCAGCAGTTCGTTTTTCTGTCCGTAGTGATTTTGAGCCTTTGCGCGTAAACGTTTGACGAGCTGATCACCATATTTCTCTAAATTAAACAAACGCTGAAGCATTTGGCGTCTGTCGGCTCCTTTCAATGAAAGGAATTCCGCAAACTTTCCTTGGGGTAAAACAACCGCTCTCGTAAAATCGTCAATGGTTAAACCAAGTAATTCTTCTATTTTACGATTGACCTCACTTGCTTTATCTGCAAGAACTGTCTGCGTATCACCAATTTCAATCAATCGGCATAACGTCGTTCTAACCTTCATTTCATCTGCACGTTTAAAGGCACGTTCCACTTTATAAGAAATATGGTGTTCTCTTTGCAAAGCGAACGTAAAGGAGACAGACAGCTTTTCTTCAGCTTGGTTCAAAATACCATGCGTATTATTGAGTGCACGTTCGACCTTGCCATAGAGTGCGAGTGTCATGGCATCTAATATGGACGATTTTCCGCTTCCAGTCGGTCCAAAAATACCAAACACACCTGCATCACATAAGGAGCTAAAGTCAATGGTTTGCTCTTCTCTGAAGCTATGAAGTCCTTTAATGGTTAACGTGATCGGCTTCAATTCGCTTCCTCCTCTTGCATGTCATTGGCAAGCTCTAAAAATAGCTTGACGGTTTTTTCATCAGGTAGACCTCCACCTGTCTGACGCTCATAAAATTTCACGAACCGCTCTTCAATCGAGAGCTTTTCCACTTGTTTTTGTTCTTCTTTTTGCTGTAACTCTTTAAACTTTGGTCTAATATGGACAAATCCACTATGCTGTTTTCTAAGCTGATGAATTTGTTCGATCGACAGCTGATCTGTTAAGTGAATCTCTAAATCAATCCAGGCTTGAAGATCCCGCTTTTCATCCAGCCAATTGTGTACTTGGCTCAGCCCTTCAGTCGCCTTCCACTTCATAAGTGGTTTACCGCTTGATAAAAACACTTCTTTCCAGCTTGCTGTTTCATTCGGTTTTGCATCCACAATGGTGACTGATTTGGCGTAGCCTGCTTCAGAAAAGCTGTATGCAAGTGGAGATCCAGAATAGCGGGCAATCGTCTTGGCACGTTTAATGGTTTGGGGGCGATGCAAATGCCCCAATGCGACATAACAAGCCGCCTCAGGCAGACTTTCGGCCGCAACGGTATATGCGCCTCCCACTTCAATCGGCCTTTCCGAATCCGTTTGACTGCCACCTGCCACATAAATATGACTTGTTGCGATATTGACCGTATTCGCCTGAAATTGGCTGCTTAAATGTTGAAACATTTGTTGTATTTTTAAATTGTACTGATCACGAAGCAGTTTCTCTTCAAATGTTTCAGCCAGCACCTCGTTTAGCCTTGCTTCAGACGGGTAAGCGAGTGCTGCAATAGATAGACGTTCACTTGCAGAAGAAACATCGACATGAATTAAATCATTTGTCGGATATCCAATTAAATGAATCCCCTGCTCATTCGTTAAAGGAGATGCGGCTGATAAACGGTCTGGGTTATCATGGTTGCCAGAGATCACAACCACCTGACGCTTTCCTTTATCAGATAATGCAGACAAACTTTCATAAAAAAGCTGTTCTGCGCGAGCAGGAGGGTTTACTGTATCAAAGGCATCGCCTGCCATCACAATGACATCAATGTGTTCATCCTTGACGATTTGATTTAATTCATCTAAAAACTCCGCTTGCTCCTCAAGCCGGCTTCGACCTTCAAGGGTTTTCCCTAGATGCCAATCCGCTGTATGCAGAATCCTCATGTGATTCACCTCTCATTCATTCCACCTATAAAGAAATTTCTAGATTTCCATCAAAGAAATAAAGGATTTTCTCCTCTAATGTTCTGTTTGTTAAACGTTCTACCGCTGCTGTATACAACGATATTTGCGTTTCATAGCGTTTTTTTAACATCGCTTCAGCTTCCTCTAATCCACCTGAGAATCTGCCAGTCACTCGATCTGTTTTATAATCAAGTAAATAGAGCTTGCCATCTGCTTCAAATAAACAATCGATCATTCCTTGAATGAGCACAGGTTCACCTTCTGCATCAATATGGCTGTATACCTCTTTAACCGGTAAAACCATACTAAACGATACTTCTCGTTTCACCCAGTCCGCTTTCTGCAGTTTTTGACCAATAGCAGTAGAAAAGAAGGCCACAATTCCTTCTCGATTGATGGACTGGATTTGTTCATCTGTTAGTAAGTCTTTCTCTTTTAAAGAATGGAGCAGCTCTTCTACACGAGATTCATCATATGGTTCATTTGAAGGAAGAGGTATATGCTGCATGACTGTATGCATGGCCGTCCCTTGTTCTGCAGCTGTGAGTGTTTTTTTCTTCATAAAAGCCGGTCGTTCGTACAGTGTCGCATGAGCTTTTCGAATGGAAGCAGGCACACTGTATTCATCCTGTATTTCTTTCATTCTTTTGATCTCGGAAACTGACTGCTTTGTCCCTACTTGGGAGGCCGCTAAATATGGATAACGCCATGAAAGTCTTTCTTTTACTTCCTCCTCGTAATCGCCATATCCTTGAACAGGCACACCTTCCATTAATGCTTGTAGCACTTCGTCTTGTTTTTGTTTTTCAAGTGACATGTCTTCTTGTAGAAGATCGGACGCTTGATGAAAGGTGATAGAAAATGATGATGGATGCGAGAGAACGACTTCTCTCGATTCTTCTAAAAGAGAAGACATCGCTTGATGACGGATAAGGGCAGGGCCAATAAAATCTAAGTATGTTCTCGCTTGATAACGTTCAAAATCAGGGAGAAGCCAGTCGTCTCCGTTTGCGGCATTTTGCCACTTACTTAAAGCTTTCACTTGATTTTTGACAGAGCCGACTAAAAATAATTTTTCCTTCGCCCTTGTGAGCGCCACATATAGAACCCTCAGTTCTTCAGATAACAACTCTTTTCTCATCTTTTTTTTCATCGCGATCAGCGGTAATGTTGCATAACTAATTCTCAGCTCAGGATGAATATATTTGCTGCCAAAACCTAATTCTTTATCGAGCAAATAGGACTGGTTTAAATCCATCATGTTAAAGTTTCTGCCAAGTCCTGCAGTAAATACAACAGGGAATTCGAGTCCTTTACTGCTATGAATGGTCATCATGCGGACAACATCCTCTGTTTCACTGAACGTTTTTGCCGCTCCAAGATCATCTCCACGCTCTTGCATTCTTTCAATAAATCGAAGAAATCGAAACAGCCCTCTAAATGCAGCCTTTTCATACTGTTTCGCTCGATCATATAAAGCCCGAAGGTTTGCCTGTCTTTGCTTACCTCCTGGCATCCCGCCGACATAATCTAGATATTGTGTATCTCGGTACACTTCCCAAATCAGTTCTGCTACCGAATGCTGAATCGAAAAATCACGCCATTTGCGTAATTGAAGGAAGAATCGCTCCAGCTTTCTGCATGTCGGATGATCAGAGTGTGTCACACTCATAAATGCCTTCACAGCGTCATAATAAGTGCCTTTTTTATCACTGGTTCTAATCAGTGCCATCTCATTTTCGTCTAAATGAACAAGAGGTGACCTTAAAACAGCAGCGAGCGGAATATCTTGATATGGATTATCAATCACTTTTAACAAAGAAAGAATGACAGATACCTCTGTCGCTTCGAAATAGCCTGAGGAAAGATTCGCATAAACAGGGATTCCCTGCTTCTTCAACTCTTCCATCATTTGCGGAGCCCACGGCATTGATCGAAGCAAGATCACAATGTCTCGATACTGCAAGTTGCGTGTCAGCTGCTGTTTTGCATCGTACACTTGAAAAGGCTGTTCTACCAATTCTTTTATTTTCTTTGCAATCACTCTCGCCTCAAATTGTACCGTCTCTAGCTCTTCTCGTTCTTCATCGCTTTCTGTGTCGTGCTGATCTAAATGAACAAGAAGCATTTCTGTCGTCGTGTCTTCGCTTTGCGGATAACTCGCTCCAAGCTTTAATTCAGCTTGTTCGTCATATTCAATTTCTCCAACTGTTTCTCCCATCAGCTGTTTGAACAGAAAGTTGGTACTGTCTAAAACATCAGCCCGGCTACGGAAGTTTTTATTTAGATCAATTCTTTTACCTGTTTCTTTGTTATCTGCTTTAAATTGTTTATATTTATTTAAAAAGAGCATCGGCTCTGCAAGTCTAAAGCGATAAATGGACTGCTTCACATCACCAACCATAAAGCGATTGCCTTCTGCCGGTTGTTTCCCTTTAGACACAAGCTTTAAAATCGTTTCTTGGACAAGATTTGTATCCTGGTATTCATCCACGAGTACTTCTTCAAATTGCTGTTGATAGTATTTAGCCGCTTCTGTTTCAATGAGATTTCCTTCTGCGTCCTGCTTCGCTAAAATGCGCAAACAATAATGTTCTAGATCCGAAAAGTCTACGATTGATTTTTCTTGTTTTGCTCTTTCGAAACGCTCTCCATATTGAATCACAAGCTCTACAAGTGTTTCTACAACTGGCTTCATTTCAGCCAAGCTTTTTAAATGCTGATCGGGACTGCGCATAAAGTATTCATCTTTTAGCTTTTCTAATTGTTTTTTGGCTTGATTGCGTGCATCTGTTGCTTTTTCTAACAGAGCTGGGTCATAGTCATCCCCTTTGCAAGTCTTTAACCTTTTAAAATTGATAGTTGGTAAAAGCTCATAAAGTGTCTCAAAATCATCTTGATGCCTTATTAATTCATTTACTTGCTCTAAATCATCTATAAAATTCTCTGCTCTCGGTGCTGGACCGCCCGGCTCTTTTGATAAAGTGAGCGCTTGTTCCAGCAGTTCCTGGCAGCTTCTTAAAACGAGAGAAAGGTCCTCTTTGATATATGGATAAAAGGGTAATTCTTCTACCTTTGTCTGTGTATCCACATCATAAAGAGAAAGGAATGCCCGCATCCATTGTTCGGGCGCTGGATGTGACCTAGAAAACTCATAAATTCTTTTGACAAGCCATTGAAGATCTAAATCATGCCGATCAGATGTGTAACGATCAACGAGTTCAAAAAATGACGGCTTTCCAGCCTTATACTCATCCTCAAACAGTTCATCTAACACTTCATCTCCTAATAATTCTCCTTCTGTTTGATCAGCCAAACGAAAACCTGGATCAAGGTCAATCTCATAATAAAAAGTGCGAAGAACTTGCAAACAAAAGGAGTGCAAGGTAGAAATATTGGCACGATTCATAAGTGACAGCTGTCTCCGCATATGAAGTGATCCAGGGTTTTTAGATAGTTCTTTTTCAAGTGCTTCAGTGATCCGGTGCTTCATTTCTGCTGCTGAAGCATTGGTAAAAGTCACTACGAGCAGCCTGTCCACATCAACTGGCTGCTCCGGCCGAGTCATTTTTCGAATGAGCCGTTCAACCAAGACCGCTGTTTTCCCTGACCCTGCCGCCGCAGCAACAAGAATATCTTGTCCTTCTGAAACGATGGCGTTCCATTGGTCATCTGTCCAAGTACTGTTATTCGGTTTTGGTATTTGCATACTGATCCCCTTCTTTTTTGATCCGGTCTAACATGACATCATCCTTCTCAGAGGTGAGCACCCTAAATTCATTATCTTCTATTGATTCATCAAATTGGCAAATAGACTTAAAGGAGCAAAAGCGGCAAGGGGTTTGATCCTTTAATTTATATGGGTTTATCTCTACCTCACCGCTTGTAATTCTTTCTCCTGCCTCTTCAAAGGTTCGCCGAACGTGTTTTGTGAGAATGTGAAAATGATCTTCACTTAATACCGCAGAGTCAGATCGGAAAGAACCATCCTTTTTCAAACCAGCTTGGATGACTTGTGATCTTCCTGATTCGAGTGTTTGATCCATCAACTTCACTGCTTCCACATCTTCGAGCAATAGACCCTTCATTTTAAATTTCTTCAATATTTCCTGCTCAATTGCATCTTCTCCAAGCGGAATAGGCGCTTGAATCAGCGGGTCATGAATATGGAAGTATAAAATTCCTGCCGGTGTCGCTTCCATGCCAAGCCATTCTTTAGAATACGTAATGGTCAGGTCTAAATAAGTGAGCATTTGCAAGGCTAAACCGTAGTAAACTTCTGCTAGATCAAGCCCCTTCTCACTGGACTTATAGTCGACAATTCTTAATAGAAGTCCTTTTGACCCTTCTGCTTTATCCACTCGGTCAATCCTTCCAACAAGCTCCATCGTGCAGCCGTTTTTTAATTGAAAAGTAAACGGCGGCAGAGGTCCTTGACCTCCAAAACCTAACTCAAGTCCAACCGGAGAGAATCCGCTCACTTTTGCATGTTCGCTTAATATAGAAGACACCCTGATGAGGATTTTTTGAAGCTTTTCTTTTATATAAGCATGCCGATTAGAGCTTAATAAAATTTCTTTTTGCAGACGTGGAGCCAGCTGTTCAATTGCATGCCTTGAGTAGGTCACACAATCTTCCTTCGTTAAGTTTTTCCAATCCTTTTTTTGTTCAACAAGCGTATCTGAAATCAGTTTTAAAGCCGAGTGAAAGAGCTGGCCGATATCAGGTGCTTCTAATTTGTAAAATTGTCGGTCTTTTAGTTTTAGCCCGTGGGAAGCAAAATGAGAAAATGCACATGCATTGAATTTCTCCATTCTTGAAACACTGCCCTGAATATGGTCACCGTAAAGTTCTTTTGTGACATTCGGCTTTAAACGTTTCGCTCTATTGGTAAAGAACAAGCTGGACATGATTTTTTTTGATACGTCACGGTTGGACGAGGTCATCAAATGATTATATACACTCCACCATACGCCGCTGATCGGATATTGATTGAGCCATTGTTGCAGCTGCGAAACGGTATAGGATAACGAGACATGCTCGTTTGTTACAAATTTTAATTGCTCCTGATCATCCAACTGCTCTGGATCTAACACATAGAGGGCTTGCTGATGGTTTGGCATCAGTTCCTCACAATACTTGATGAGGGTCGAAGGCAAAAGAGACCGCCCTTCCGTATCTGAAGCTGAATAGGATAAATACAGGTAGTGCGATGGACTGGACAGCGCTTGATATATCAAAAATTGTTCATCCAGCAGCCGTTCCTTCCCTGTCTCTGCCAGCTCTGCTCCTGCCCGCTTTAACCATTCCCGGTCGTCTTCAGACAATACACTTTCATCAGAGGGCCGTGCAGGTATAACTCCATCATTTACTCCAATGACAAACGTACACTTTACTTGATACATTCTGGATAAATCCATACTTCCGATAAACACTTGATCAAGTGAAGGGGGAATCAAAGCAAACTTGAGAGAGGACAGTCCTGTATCCATCATCTGTTGAAATAATGGAAATGAGAGCTCCTCCTCGCCCAGCATTTCAACAAATTCATCCATCAATTGAATGACAGCATCCCACACTTGCCCATGCTGCATCGCTTCAGCTAACCTGCCTGCTTCTTCTGCCTCAAGCCTTGCCTTTTCAAGCTTTTCTGGCACTTGGGCTTCTTCTAGAAAGATATACACTGCCTCCACCATGTCTCTTAGCTTTTGCGCTTTTTTCAATCTTTTTTGCAATTGAAAGAGAGGCGGAACAATCCATTCTTTTACATCATTCAGCATTTGCTCCATTTCTATTTCTTGATCGGTTTGTCCAAAATCTTCATCTAGTGATTGGAAGCGGCGATAATGAAATCGTGAACCATTCGTCCAGCGTTCACCTTTTACACCGTAAGCAATACAATAGTTTTCAAGCTGATCCGCCTGTTCTCTCGCTTTGTTTTTGGCGAGTTCAAGCGGAAATAAGAACTCCGTTTTCACACAGCGAAACACCGCCTCATACCGCCAGTTCCCTTTTATGACATCGAGGCTCGAACGAATGAACTCAATGAGCGGATGATACTGCATCGATTCATTTCCATCAATAAAGAAAGGAATATCGTAATCTCGAAACACCTCTTTTAACGTATCTTTATAGTCGTCTACATGTCTTGCAACAATTGAGATGTCTCGTAACCTAAGACCTTCCCCTCTTACTAAATCAAGAATATCTCTCGCTACTCCCTCAATTTCAGCTCGTTTATTTGCACTTTTCGATACGGTAAGGTGAGGCGTTTCTTCTTGATACGGCTGCAAAGGTCTCTGTTCATATTGATTTTCTAAATAAGCTAGATCTGGGGTATGAAGATGCCGCTTATTTCTCTCCAAAATGTTCTCAGAAATAGCCGCTCCGCACTCTTTAGCCAACTGATAAAGCTGGGAATATGTCTTACCTGTCATGCGAAATAAATCAAGTTCATTTGGCTGCGTGTCATGATAGGAACGATCCACTGTGAATGCAGCTGTTATTTTTTCTGCATGTAGCAAAAGCTGTTCAATGACAAGAAGCTGCTGGGGGGTAAACTGATAAAAACCATCTATATAAATGTGTGCTCCTCTCAATTCTTCTGATAAAGGAATTTGCTGAGCCAGAAGTGTCAAGTAATCCTCTGAGTGCACATACTCATCTTGCAGATGCTGCTCCATCTGCTGATAAAGAACATGAAGGTCATGCAATTTTTCCGCCGCACGTCTTTCTTCTGTATACTCTGAATGCATGCTGGATACCGAAATTTTTTCAATATCCTCCGGCATCATACAGTACCTTTTGAATTCAGCCATCGTCTTTTCTATTTGCTCAACAAATCCCGGTTTATCACTCGCCTTTTTGAATACCTTAAACTTGTCTTTCTGTTCTTCTATTACTTTTCTTAAGAGCATTTGAATCCCTGTGCTTGTGACAAATTGACGGTTCGCACCGCCAGTCTGCTGTAATATAGACCAGGCAAGCCGAGTAAAACTAAAGACTTTGGCCCTGATCATTCCACCAGCTTCAGACGTTTTTGCAAGCTCATATTCCATTAAAAATGTCATTTGATCCGGGACTAAAAAAATGATTGGCGGACCCAGCGGATCAAGCCGCAGTTGTTCTTTGATTTCTTCTAGAATTGCAGTCGTTTTTCCACTCCCCGATCTGCCTGCTAAAAACTGAATCTCCACGTTCCACAACACCTTTCTTATGTACTCATATTCTAGCGAAAATAAAGGTAAATAGCTATTTTCCTATCACCTTCCCTTTCTCCTCCGATTGAAAAGAAAATAGGCACCTTTCCCGACTCTTTTCATATCATAAACCATCATGATCTAAAAGGAGGCTGGCAATATCATGTATTACGGTTATTATGACTACTCGCCATATGACATGCGCCAAAACACAAGGATCATTGCAGACCTTGAAAAGGCCATCAATGGCGAATATTCTGCGATCCAATGCTATGAAAAACTTGCACAAAAAGCAAAAAATCCTGAAGCGAAAAAAATCATTCAAGAAATACGTCAGGATGAAGTCAGACATTATCAGCTATTTACAAAGCTATACTATTCTTTGACTGGTAAAAACCACAAACCAAGCATAACAGAGCCTTGTCCAGACCAATTTAGGGAAGGTCTCTTATTTGCCTTTAAAGACGAACAAAAAACAGTCGATTTTTACTTAACGGTATCAGACTATGTCCGTGATCAAGGAACAAAGGAATTAATGAAGCGTATTGCTCAAGATGAACAGCAGCATGCCGTCTGGTTTCTATATCTTTTAACGCACCATGTTTCTTAGTTACCCCTATTTTAATAGGAGATCGTATGTTCCGTCAAAAAATGAAATTGCTTTTTTGCTCATTCAATATGTTAAATAAAGGGCTGTCATCATCAAAACGCCTCTTCGCTTTTCCTTTTTTAATGATAAAACGACCTTTTGACCATAAAAAAACTCCTCTGCTACAAATCGCAGAAGGAGTTTTTTGTTATTTAATGAAATTTTGCTTCATTACTTTGCTGCTGTTGTTTTAACAATCCATCAATCGATAGCATCTTGCTGCCACTAAGTGTCAAGTAAAGCGCCATGACCATTAAAGAAAGTTCAAATTCATAACCGCCCACAAATCCTCTTGCAAAACCAACTGTGATAATGGCTACAGCCATAATTGGCACAAATAAAGCTGCGAAAAGACGTGTGCCTAAACCTAGAATCAGGGCAATTCCACCAACCAGTTCAATTGTTTTGACAATATAGGCCATAAATTCTGGGACACCAATTTGACCAAAAAATGCAGCAGTGCCTCCTAGTCCACCTTGATATGCTTGAAGCCCATGTAAAAAGAAAATAATGCCTAAGATGACGCGTACAAAAAGTGTTCCTATTTCTTGATTTGTTTTCATATAGTGATTTCCTCCCATTTTCACACTACATCATGTAATGTTCATTCGTAAAAAAAATTAGTAATTTAAGTTGAGCATAATCATTAAGACCAACATGAGGATGGTTGATGTCACAATTGGGATAAGTGGTACATTGAACGGTATGTTGTATGTTGGGTTTAAGATTTTTTGGATTCTTAAATTCAATGCTCGGTCTCCAAAGGACACGGCAAATTTCGTTTGTTTTTGAAACTGGGTTCTATTTTTAATGAGTTTCAAAAGGGCTTGCCCTACTCCAAGCTCAGTCCCTGTCTGCTGAATGGCATAGTCATCTGCAATGACTTCACGAAAAACGGAGTAACTTTGTCTCATATGCTTTAACACAGGAATGTACCAAATCACTTTTGTGAGCATAGAGAAAGCGAAAGTCTTTAAAGGATCGTAGCTGTATTTGTGATGTAATTCGTGATAGACAACAGCATCGATTTCCCCTTCATCCAGCATGTCTATAAGCGCTGTTGAGAGATACACTTTTGGCCGAAGCATCCCCATTGCGAAAGCAAGCGGTTCATGGCAATGAAACACAATGATCTCATTTCTATAATTGTCTGATAGACTTTGCGTTGCATGTTGATCGACTGCCATCATCATATTTCTTTTGAAATGAAGATACTTTCTGACCTGCTTTGTCATATAGAAAACGGCAAAACCAAGCGTATACAAGACGAACGCATCCAGAAAATACTTTAAAGGAGTGAATCCATAAAATTCGAGAACAGATTGACATACATGGATCAGGTTATATGCTTGATTCCAGCCAAAAAAGCTTGAGAGTACATAATAGCCCATCTGGTAAAAGATCACTAAGCCAATCAATATACCGCCTAAAAACAGCAGACTCGACTTCATTTTAATCATGTCGTTTCTCCTCTTTTTTGGATGCAAGCCTTGCTTCGAGTACCTTCAGTAATTCAGGATCAGCACTTTCAATTGCGTCCACCATATGATTGACTGCAAGGGGGCCGAAATCATCCATCAGTCCTTGAGTAATCCATTTCGTTTGCTCATTTAGAAATTCTTCTTTTGTTAAAACAGGGTTATAGATAGATGAACGCCCTTTTGTTTTCTTTTCCACAATTCCTTTTTCGGTTAATCGATTGAGTACCGTCATGACCGTGTTGAAATTAATTGGCTTCTCATCTGACAGCTTCTGCTGTACCTCTTTAATCGGCATATCCTCACCTTGATAAAGGATCTCCATAATCCTTCCTTCTAAAGGACCGAAAAAGCGGTTCAATCCCTTTTCGTTATATTTAAAAGAAGGAATTTTCATGTCATCACCTCACACTAAGCATTGTAGTGTAATTGAAAATGATAGTCAACAGATAACAAAAATAGGGGAAAATCGTTGTATATTGTATTTGTTTTTGAAAAAATTATATGTCATTTATATCAAAAACAATCTTTTTTCTAACAGAGTTAACCATAAGATAATCTTATGAAAATACTAAAAAAATTCGTATTTTATTTATAGAGACTTTTGTATTATAGTGAAGATAACAACATTTCACTTACTGAACAAATATACAGGAAGAAGGTTTATACGTGATGAAGCAAGGAAACAGCCTTCGAACCGATCTCATTTTGATTGCGGTAAGCGGTTTAGGTGGATTCCTTTTATCTCTAACAGGGATGTCTATCGGCTGGATGATTGGCACATTAATGACAGCTGCATTTATTGCCCTGCGCCGTCCCGCCCTGTTTCAGCGTAAAGGAAAGAATACCTTACGTATTCACAGCAGATGGCTACTCCTTGGTCAATTCATTCTCGGAATCGAACTAGGACAAAAAATGAACATGAAAGTCCTTCACATTTTCGCTGAAAATTGGCTTCCCGTGAGTTTCATGCTCGTTTTTTCTATTTTATTAGCCATGCTCTCCGGGTTTGTCTTATGGAAGCTAAGTAAAACAGATATGCTGACCAGCTTTGTCGGCACTGCCCCCGGCGGTCTTTCCGCTATGCCAGGCATCGCCCAAGAGGTTGGAGCAAATACAGCTGTAGTGAGTCTCGTACAAACGATACGTGTGTTAATGGTCGTACTGACCATTCCATTTACGGTATTTTATTTAAATACAAAAAGCCAATCAGATGTGGTAGTCGCCCAAGGCAGCGCCTTCTCATCAGGCGTTTTCACAATATCAAACATTTCTTGGACTGCTGCACTCATTTTAGGGGCATGGCTGATGTCACGCCTAGCCGTGCGTCTTCACTTTCCCGCCCCTTGGCTGATCGGCAGTATGTTAGGTGTGGCGGCTCTCCAAGTAGGGGCAGGCGCCTTGACAGGTCATGATTTGATTCCTTACTGGCCAGCCCAAGCGAACATTGCGTCACAAGTATTTCTAGGGGCAACCATCGGGTCAAAAATGAATAAACAAATGTTTGTCGGGCTAAAAAATACCTTGATTGTGGCCGTCGTCAGCTCAGCCGGATTGATTGCTGCGACCGTTCTCAGTTCAATTGCCATTGCAGAAATAACAGGTATTTCTGTCATTACGGCCATTCTTGCTTTTTCGCCTGGCGGTATTGCGGAAATGGCCACAACAGCTGTTACACTTCATGAGGATTCCACATTTGTTGTGGCTGTACAAGTCGTCAGAATTATTTTGGTCATCGCCATGCTGCCACCGTTTTTTCGTTTCTTACATCATGTCTGGGCAAAAAGACAGACTGATTATAAAGCCGCTAAATAAAAAGAGCCGCTTTGCATAAGCAGAGCGGCTTTCAGATGGTCTGACAACGGGCTAAAATGATGTTGATTTTAGCCCGTTGTCTTCTTTTCAGCGTGATAGAAAACCTTTGCAGTCTAGGAAGGTCGAGCACCAGAGCGGAGCGAATTTGACATTCGTGAGCACTGGAGCGCAGACATGACAACGAATGCGAGGGTTTGTCTACACGCTGAGCCGCTTTGCATAAGCAGAGCGGCTCTTTTTTATTCATCATGATTCCTTTTTACACCGACTACTTGATCCTTTGAGATCGTTCCAAAATGCCGGCTGTCAAAGCTATGTATTCGATTATCTCCGATCACGAAGTAATGATTGTTTTGTATGTTCTGACGACCGGTGATGGCTTTCAGCTGAAAATCACCTGTTAGGACGTTGCCCATTTTATGTTTTTTCTGCTCTTTTAAATACGGCTCTTTCCATTTTACACCATCAACAAACAGTTGATCATCTTCATATTTGATTGTTTCTCCTGGAAGTCCAATGACCCGTTTGATCAATATTTGATTTTTAGGGCCATGAAATAACACATAGTCAAACCGGCTAATTTTCGTGAGTTTTGGCGAGAACTTGTTAATTAATAATTCTGTTCCATCTGTAAATGTCGGGTCCATACTAACCCCTTCTACTTTGTACGTGACAAACATGAAATTCTTTACTTGGAACAACAAGACGATGCATGTAATAATCATGAACCATAGCAATGGCTTCTTTTTCATTAAGAGCCTCCTTTGTCCTCACGCTGACTCATCCGTATATTCAACCTATTTTCTACTCTCTTTCCAACATACCATAATAAAGCAATGACTAGAACCGCAAAAACACTTCTTAACGGATTCTTTACTAAAGCTGAAATGTCATAGCCGATAAAACTAATAATAAAGAGCATGACACACTTCCCTGATAAAGCAGCTAATGAGAACTGCCAGACGCTGATTCTTGATAGACCTGCTACGACATTAACGGCAGCAGAAGGTGTAAAAGGAAAGCAGAGTAAAATAAATAACGGACCAAATCCCCGCTTTTCAACCCAAAGCATTAGCTTTTGAATAGAAGGGTGTCTGCTAATAAAGTTCAGCATCCTCATCTGTCCAAATTTTCTGATCAGTAAAAAGACAAGGATAGACCCTGCACTTGCACCAATCCAGGTCAATAAAAAGCCTTCCCATAGCCCAAAAGCATTTGCATTGGCCACCGCAAATGCCACGAGAGGTAAAAACGGTAGAAATGCTTCTATTAAAGGGAGTAATATAGCCACAATGGGTCCAAAAGCCTTGTAGCTTTCAAAAAATGATGTGATATTTTCATGAGTAAATATAGAAAGAAATAATGGCAACTTGTTTGACTCCTTCAAGGTTTGTCTATCTTTCATTTTACATGGAAAACATAAAAATATACAAATGAATCCCTCTCAGCCCCCCTTGAGATTTTTTAACTCATCCGATATAATAAATAAGAACAAATGTTCTATAAATAAAGAAAGCAGGCATGGACATGACGAGATTATCAAGCGTACAGCTTCAGATGATGGAACAGGCCATCTTTCTTCCAATGGTCATCTCCATCCTCAATCGTGATTTGACGTACCTTAAAAAACATCAAACATTCAAACTAAATGAACCATATATTCAGCTAGTCACCTCTTCATTAAAAGAAGCACAAAAAGCCCTTTATCAACTGAAACAACAGTTACGTAAAGAAAAAATGAACGTACAGCAAATTGAACACGATGAAGGATTTACGACATATTTATTTCTGATAAATGGCTATGAAGAAAAGCATAAATATTTTAATCCCCGTATACGTCATCGTGTAGAGGAAATGCTCACCCATTATTTCCTCCATTCAGGAAAATAATATGGTTATATTTTACATTTATAGAAGGGACTTTTCAGTTTTTGGCGAATTGATTGTTATACCAAAAATTAGGAGGTTCCGACTCATGTTCAAAAAAATAACAGCACTCACCTTAGCAGCAGGATTACTTGTGCCAAGCACAGTGTCAGCATTAGAACCACTGCAGACAGGAAAACAAGCCCCAGCAGCATCTGCACAAATAACAAGTGTAGCCTATACAACGGTTTCTATCGTTGGAAAACGAGTGAAGTTTGAAGTGAAAGCACTCGAAAATCCTTTCAACATGAATTACTATAATCGAATTGCTTGGACGAGTACGGACGAAGAGCCAAGTGTATTCAATGACAATATTCTATCGGTCATTGTCGCAAAAAAAACCGGACAGGCTTATCAAGTCTTTTCATACGAAGCGCTCACTTCGGTAAAGGACAAGATTGAATCAGGTCAAAAGGTGTATGGCTGGGCGCTTGCTTTAAATGGTGTGTGGTACCCAACGATGCCTGCAACCCTCTATTATTAAAAAAAGCCTGCCACAGTGGCAGGCTCCAGATTGTTGACAAAAGGCTAAAATGAACTTTATTTTAGCCCTTTGTCTTCTTTTCAGCGTGATAGAAAACCTTTGCAGTCTAGAAAGGACGAGTACTGGCGCGGAGCGAATTTCACATTCGTGAGCACCAGCACGCAGGACTGACAAAGAATGCGAGGGTTTGTCTACACGCTGAAGCCTGCCACAGCGGCAGGCTCTTTCTCAATTATGACAATTCGAGCTGTTTTCTCAGCTCTTGTCTCACTTCTTCTAATCCTGGTCCATCTAACTCAAAGTAATACACATTCCCAGGCTGGTAATCGTGTCCTTTTAACTGAATGGTATCCACTGATTTTAATGAACTCAGTAAAGGGAATAGACCGATCAACTGCTTCATGGATAAATTGGTGGAGACGTTATCCCCAAGTGTATCAATGATGTTGTCATAAGACGGTATGGAAGAAATGGATTTGGATTTTTCAAAGATGGCTTGAAGTGCTTCCATTTGGCGCTTTCCGCGCATGAGATCACTATCTGCCTTTCTCGTTCTCACAAACGCTAATGCTTCTTCACCGCTCAGCGTATGTGTGCCTGTTTCCACATGAACTTTTCCTTTTGAATCCTTTTCCATTTGTTTTGCAATGCCTTCATCTTCAATCGTTACGTCAATTCCATTTAGCTCATCGACAATGTCTTGAAACGCCTTAAAGTTTCCTGCAATCACATAGTCTACCGGGATGTTTAACAAATTCTCTACCGTTTTGACTGATAAATCTGCACTCCCAAACGCATGGGCGTGAGCAATTTTATCATATCCTCTCCCCGGTATATCAACATAAGAATCACGAGGAATACTTAGGAGCTTGATCGTTTTGTCTGTTCGATTCACCGTCGCCAGTAAGACCGCATCACTTCTTGCTTCGTCTACCGTTTCACCTGGACGGCTGTCAATCCCTAAGAGCAACACCGAAAAGCTATCCTTTCCTGGATCAAAAGCTTTCACACGCTTTTGCGAGGTCTCTCCTCTTTCTAAAGATACTTGCGCTTTATTCGACGCTTTTGAAATTTTATAGTATGCGTATCCTGTGACAGATACTGCCATGATCATGACAAATGCCATGATAAACAGCACGACTTTCACCCAAGGTCTTAGCCTTCTTTTTGATCTTGTTTTCTCCTTCATCCTTTCCGAACCCTCACTCTATCTTAGTCTCACAATGTAGGTTCCACTATAACATATTTTGATGAAAGTTTCCTGCATGCAACATATTTTTATGTATCCACAATAAAAAAGCTGCTCAAAATGAGCAGCTTTTCATCCATTACTTTTGTTCAATTCCTTTTTTCACTTCATCAATCATCGCATTCAATGATTCAAGGCCGCCGCCTGCTAAATACCACATGTCAGAGTTTAAATACACCACATGATTGTTTTTAACCGCTTTGACTGATTTCACATAATCATTTTCAACAAGCTGTTTTGCAGACGTTTCTTCTCCAATCGCCGCGCCTCGATCCACGACAAATAAGTAATCTGGGTTCGTTTTGACCATATACTCATACGAAATGCTTTGTCCATGTTTATCAGATGGCTCTAGCTTTTGATCTGCTGGTGTGATCCCAAATACATCATGGATCAGACCATATCTTGACTTAGGACCAAATGCCGTCATTTTGCTGTCGTTCGCCATGATGACGAGTCCATTTTTCTTTAACTCTTTTGCTTGTTTCTTTAATGCAGCCACTTTTTGGTCAATGGCAGACAGTTCTTTTTTGACTTTGTCTTCCTTATCAAAAATCTTTCCTAATGTTTCAGCATTCTTTTTAAATGATTCCATATAGTTTGCATTATCTACATCCATATAAATCGTCGGAGCAATTTTAGAAAATTCATCAAATGCATCTGCTTGACGGTGCTGAATAATGATCAAGTCAGGCTTCATCTCTGCAATTTTCTCAAAGTTTGGCTCTTTTAACCCGCCGACATTCTCATATTTGTCACTTTCATATTTAGATAAATAGTGAGGAATCACTTGTTTTGGTAAGGCTGTCACGTTGACACCAAGCTTATCAAGTGTATCGAGACTTCCCATATCAAAGACGACGACTTTTTTCGGGTTTTTCTTGATCTTCACACCGTCTTTATTCAACATATCCTTTACTGTTACGGTTTCCTCATTCGTTCCCGCTGTTTCTCCTTGGTTACCACAGGCAGCAAGGACAGCAATCGCTGTTAATACTGTTATCATCCAAATCCATTTTTTCATGATTGATCACCTCTTCATTTTTTCAAGAAAAATATAAGCAAATACGCTCACCACGAATGACTTCGATCGGTATGCGCATGTCATAAATGTGTTCAAGTGCTTCTGTTTGAATCACTTCATCAACGCTTCCTTCTTTGATCACCTGACCCTCTTTTAAGGCGACGATGTGATCTGAATAGACAGATGCAAAGTTAATATCATGGAGAACAACAACAATCGTTTTTCCAAGATCTTTCACGAGCTGCTGAAACAGCTTCATCATTTCAACTGAATGGTTCATATCTAAATTATTTAAAGGCTCATCTAAGAAAATATAATCCGTATCCTGAGCTAGCACCATGGCAATAAAGGCTCTCTGCCTTTGTCCGCCGCTTAGTTCATCTAAATATTGATGCTGGATTTCGACGAGTCTCATGTATTGAAGCGACACATCTATCATGTTCTCATCTTCTTTTGTCAAGCGGCCTTGAGAGTAAGGAAAGCGGCCAAAGCTGACAAGCTCACGAACGGTCAAACGCACACTCATGTGGTTCGACTGCTTCAAGATGCTCATTTTTTTCGCAAGCTCCTGAGGAGAGTACGCACGATAAGGTTTGTCCTCTAAATAAGCTTCCCCAGTATCAGGTTGAATCAGGCGGCTCATGATGGACAAAAGCGTACTTTTGCCTGCGCCATTTGGACCAATGAGAGAGGTCAGCTGTCCTTTTTTTACACTGACAGTTGTTTCGTGAAGCACTGTTTTTCCGTTATATGTCTTACTGACTCCCTTCATCACGACCATGAACGACTCTCCTTTAAAAGTAGATAAATAAAATACAGTCCGCCGACTAAATCAATCAGCACACTAAGCGGTGTTTGAAACGTAAATACCTTTTCCACAAGAAATTCCCCGCCTACAAGCGCAATGACACTAATGAAAAACGAGCCTAATAGCAAGTACGTGTGCCGATATGTACGAAACAGCTCTCTTGCCACATTTACAACGAGTAAGCCAAGAAACGTAATCGGGCCGACGAGGGCCGTCGCAATCGAAACAAGGACGGCAATGACGATCAGCATCTTTTTTGTGATCCTGTCATAGTCAATCCCGAGATTCACAGCCTGTTCCTTTCCTAATGACATGACATCTAATTTCGCGCGGAAGGTCCATATATAAAGACAAAGTGCCGCAAATAAAAGAGAAGCGAAGAGTAAAATATCTGTGTTCATGTGATTAAAACTGGCAAAAGACTTGTCCTGTACGACTTGGTATTCATTCGGGTCAATGAGCATTTCCATAAAGGAAGAAAGACTTTTGAACAATGTTCCAAACACAATCCCGACAAGCAGGAGTAAGAAAATATGCTTGTTTTTGCGCTTGAACATGACTGTATAGAGCAGCACAGAAAAAAGAATCATTAATCCAACGCAGAGAAAGAAATTCAGGTTCTTATTCGCGATCATCATATTGGTCGATCCAAAAAGATAAATAATCGCCGTTTGCAAAAACAAGTAAAGCGCGTCTAACCCTAAAATGCTTGGCGTTAAGATTCGGTTATTGGTCAATGTTTGAAACACAACAGAAGAAAAGGCAATCGCGCCTCCTGTCAAAGTCATGGAAAGCACCTTTTTTAAACGGCTCGGCACTGTGTACTCCCAGTACCCCATTTGAAAGGTGACGAAGATGACAACGAATACGGCTGCAATGGCTGCAATGAGAAATAATGTTCGTTTCTTATGCATAGCGCTTCCTCCTTAATAACATGTACAGGAAGATCGCACTTCCAATGATGCCAACCATAAGCCCGACAGATATTTCATATGGATAAATGATCACCCGTCCGAGTACATCACATATGAGCACAAAAATGGCCCCTAATAAAGCCGTATGCGGCAGGCTCTTTTTCAAGTGATCCCCTCGGTAGATCGATACAATATTCGGAATGATTAAGCCGAGGAATGGCAGCATGCCAACAGTCAAAATCGTTACAGACGTAATCATCGAAACAATCACCAAACCAACTGCCATGACACGTTTATACGTTAAACCTAAATTGACGGCAAAGCTCTCACCCATACCAGCCACTGTAAAGCGGTCAGCATATAAATACGCGATGATCAATAGAGGAACACTCACATAGAGCAGTTCATAACGCCCCTGAACAATAAGAGAAAAATCCCCTTGCAGCCATGCGGATACGTTTTGGATCAAATCATATTTATAGGCTATAAACGTGGAAATTGAATTAACAATTCCGCCAAACATTAAGCCGACTAACGGTACGTAGATCGTATCGTTCACCTTAATATGGCGTAAAATTTTTAAGAATAATAGATTGCCAGCTAACGTAAATAAAAACGCAATCGCCATTTTCATCAGCGGGCTTGCCTGTGTAAAAACAAGCATAGCGGTTAAAATACCCAGCTTGGCCCAATCCATTGTTCCTGCAGTCGTTGGAGAGACAAATTTATTTCTCGTCATGCTTTGCATAATAAAACCGCATAAGCTCAGGCTCATGCCAGCAAGCACAATACTCATCAGCCGCGGGATGCGACTTGAAAATAAGGTGTTCATTTGTTCATCTGATAGATGAAACAACTGTAAAAGAGACAGGTCCTGTACTCCGACAAACAGCGACGCACATGCCAAACACACAAACAACAAAATTAATTGGTACAACTTCATACAGGGTTCACACTTTCTATCAAGCTCTCTGCCACAAATGATTATCATTATCAATTAAGCGACAGTTCATATATTATCATATTTAGTGAAATATTCAATAGTAGAATGAGAGAGGGTGAAAACCGCATAAAAAAACAGCTTTAGGGATCAGCTGCTTTTTTACGCTTCAATATTCAATTGAAACTGCCCTTGCAGTTCCTCTTCAGCCTCTTGAAATAACTGCCGCAAATTCTCTGCATAATCACCAAGCTCGTCTTTGCTTGCTTGATAATGAATCCACGTGAGCTCTAAAGGCAAGCTCACTTCTCCTGTTAAACAGTCCCAAAGGGCATCAAGATTTTTGCCGTAATGATCAGGAAGTTGTAACACTGTTTTTAGTTGATCATGAAGCTCCTCTTGTGATCTGCACATCGCACCATTTAGCTGTACTTTTTTCATTTCCCTCCCCCTCTTCTGTCTTTATTTTAAACGAATTGGAGAGGAAAGAGAAAGAATCCATTTCACTTTTGCCTCTCTCTGAAACTTAAACTAAACAAGATCAGACAGGCAGACAACACGAGCGTGAAAAAGAGCGTTAACACTGTCTGAGTACCGTACATATCAGCAAAGAGACCAACGAACACACTTGGTATGCCAAGACCTAGATACGCAAACAAGTAATATCCAGCAACGGCTCTAGCCGCTTCCTTCTTCCCTTTCTCAACAATCAGCTGGAGACCTCCTAAGTAAGTAAATCCATAGCAAGCTGTGCCCGCTAAAAGAGTTCCAGCAAGGACAAGGAATATGGACCCGCTATTAGCACCGAATAACAGCAGGCCATATCCACACGGAAGACAAATAAAACCGATACGAAGCGCTGCACTGCTATTCATCTTTCGGACAAAAGGCTGCATCAGAACACCTGCCATATTAATAAAAAACAGCGCTGGGCCTACCCACAATTCATAGCCATTTAATTTAAGCTGTGCTGGCAAAATCGAAATGACAAGACCGCACACAGACCATGCGATAGCAATGGCTATGTTCGCAGGCATTGTCCCTTTTGGAAACCTCGGCATGTTCATTAGCGGTTTACTTGCCTCCCCTTGTACAGGCGGCACCAAAAAGAATACAGCAACAATCGTCAACATAATCAAGACCAACACAATCCAATAGCTAAGAGGCGTCAGTGACACTTGCTCAAAAGAAAGAATCGCTGTAAAAAGAGCACCTCCCCCAAATCCAATTGAACTGCATAATGCGATAAACGTTGGGATCCAGCCCGATTTCTCTGGATATAAAGCAATCAAGTAGGCAGTACATGTGCCAACACTTAACCCAAGTCCCACTCCTTGCAGCAGCCGGGCGACAAAGAGCATTTGTATGGTCGGATGCACGATCATGAGCAGGGTGGCACATAATGAAAAGCAAAGAGCGATCAATAAAATCGGTTTTCGTCCTGCCCGGTCAGACATGCCGCCAAGTAACAGTAATACTGGAATCAGTCCGAAAACATACGCAGCAAACACAAGGGCTGTTGACGCCTTTCCGTATCCTGCCTGCTCTGCATATTCCGTATAAAGAGGGACTTGCAGGTTCACTGCTGTTGTAATCATAAAAAGGCTAAATAAAACGAACACAAACGGAATCATAGATAGCTGTGCTGTTTCTTCTTTTGATGCAGGAATCATGGGACTCTCTCCTCTGTGCAAATGATATGAACCAGTGTACACATCATTTGGATTTCTTCCTACATCCAAAAACGAAGCTATTGACCAGTCCATAATTCCATGTCATCATCAATGATGACATGACAAGGGAAAGAAGGTGCACTGTGTACATTCATTTAGACCGTTCCAGCTCTACCCCGCTCTGGCAGCAAATCGTCAATGGCATCATTCAAAAAATTCATACAAACACACTGAATCCTGAGGATCAGTTGACTCCGTCAAGAGTATTAGCACAAGAGCTCAACGTATCTCGATCCACCGTACAGCTTGCCTATGATGAACTGCTGGCAAGAGGCTATGTCAGCACCTCTAGAAGAGGCGGAACAAAGGTCATTTCAAGTGATCACAATGCTGCTTCTCCCCCACATCAAAACGAACCGCCTTTTGCACTTCCGACAAGACCTCACTTTGACGAGGCTGAAAAACAAATGGATCACTGGCTCTCGGCCAATCAATTTCATGACACACTTGAGATTGATTTCCGCCATCAAGAACCAGCCATCGACGACCATTTTCAAAACATATGGAAACGCTCGCTTCTAAAAGCATTACAGCGCTTAAATATGAAAGATTGGGGCTATTCTTCTCCGCACGGATTATGGGAAGTACGTTCAGAAATTCGCCAATACTTATCGGTTGAACGCGGCATTGATATAGAAGAAGACCAAATGGTGTTAACAGGAGGCACACAGCAAGCCATTGACTTGATTTCACAAGTCATGCTCAAAAAAGGAGATACAGTCGCTGTTGAAGATCCTGGTTTTCCTGGAGCAAGGTTGTCCTTTTTACATCGCGAAATGACTATTTACCCCGCACCAGTCGATGAAGAAGGAATGATGGTGAATACATTGCCAGAACGTACAAAGCTGATCGCTGTAACGCCCTCTCATCAGCGGCCAACCGGTGTCTGTATGAGCGTCAATAGAAGACGGGAGCTGTTGCAGTTTGCTGCGAAGGCTCAATCTTACATATTAGAAGATGATTTTGATGGGGATTATCGTTATCATGGCGGACCGCTTCCTTCTTTATTTTCAGAAGCACCCGATCATGTGATCTATATTGTCAGTTTTTCCAAGGTACTTGCTCCAGGCATCCGCCTTGCTGCCATCATCGGCTCCAAAGCAGTCATTAAAGAAATCGCTGCACTGCAATCACTTATTCAAAGACAGCTGCCGATCATGGAGCAAATCACTCTTGCCTCTTTTTTCAGAGAAGGAGAGTTTACGCGATATGTCAGGCGGATGAGACAGGTGTATAAAAAACGGCAGGCAGCGATGATGGATGCTCTTTTGACACATCACTTTGACAAACACTTCCGTTTATATGGAACCGATACAGGCCTTCACGTCTTTTTGGAAGGAACATCAGACTTTGATGAACAAGGCACGATTGAGGCCGCAAAAGCGGCAGGTGTCGGCATTTATCCATTAAGCCCCTATTGTTATGAAAGCAAAAGGAAAGGGTTGCTGCTTGGTTTTGCCTGTACGGATGAAGCCATGATTCAAGAAGGTGTACGCCGATTAAAGCAAACACTGCACATCTAAAAAAGCCTGGAAGTCTCCTTTCCAGGCTTTTCATTGTGATTGCTGAACGTTTCCCACTTCTTCAATGAAAGAGGCTGTCTCTTGCAATCCATCTTGAAAATGTTGAGTAGCTGACATAAACAGCTTTTCTTGATCAGGACGCTTTAACAGCTGCTCTACCTTGCTAATTCCTTTTTCAAATGAAGCAAGACCTGTCTTTAATTGTTTGTCTGCCTTTTGATACACAGCTGGCACTTCTTGATGAGTAAGCCCTTTTTGAATGACACGGTCGAATGCTTTCGTCGCTTTTGTCAATTTTTCATTTACTTGAATTTTTCCATGTCCATCCGAAATAAATTGATCGGTCATGTTTTCATATGCTTCATTTAACTCATCCATATAACGCTGAACCCATTGTTCATACGCAGCTTCTTTTGTGTTTTGTTTTGAAGGCGGCTGACCTGCTTGATTGCAGGCCGTGAGTAGTGTCACTGTCACGGTAAATAGCAGCATCAAATGCCATCGTTTTTTCATACAGGGCCCCCATTTCTCTTTCCCATTTGTTCATATCGGTCAAATATGATCAACTTTTACCTCATACGAACACCTTGTAAGAAATGACTTATTTTTATTGTAACAGACCGCATGTATCACTTCTGTGATTTATGCGGAAATGAATGAAAATCCTTCTAATGGTTCACATTTCCCTGCCATTTCATGATGATACAGTCAATAGACGACGAGAAAGGCACATTTGGTTTCAATCTATTTCATTTTCGCCATTTTTTCTCAAATAAAAAAGACCCCTTTCGGCGCCTTTTCCTTAGATGTATGGATTTCAAATGATGATCTTTCTTAGAATGGAAGCTGCCTTATATTCTGCTATGCATGCGGCAACACCCTCTATGATCCTACCCATTTATTGCAGCTTTCCTTTACAAGCAATCTCCAGCTCTTCTACCACCTTGCCATCTTGAATGAGATATGCTTTTTCATGAAGATTCACAGCAGGACAGATGTGATTCGGAATCATTTGCACCTTCTCACCGATCTGTACACTTTGACGAAAGCCTTCATGATAGATAATGGCATGCTCATCAAATACGCTTGAAACAAATACATCATCATATTCTTTCACTTTGCCTAAGCCCTCTGTTTTGGTCAGCCCTTTTGTACGCGTTTGTGCCGTCAGCCCCTTGGCCCCTACATCTGTAATCACCCGGCGCTCTGTCGGTTTACTAATGACCGTCGTCAGCACAGATGCTGCACAATGTGAATATGTGCCGATTACATTGGACTGGGAAGCATCCATCAAGATGTATGTGCCTGGCCGTATTTCAGTGACTCCTTTTGGAATAACAAATTGAAATAAAAATGGCGGTGTTGATCCAATACTGACGACCTCTAGCGGCATACCAGCTTCTTCTGCAATCTGCGCAAAACGGAGTGTTCGATTTACAGCCTCCTCGTATAATGTCCGGCAATGTGCTTTACTTTCCGCTTGATACGTATGACCATCATGAGAAAAAATCCCCTTTAAATGAACGGCATCACTTGTTTGAATCGCCTCTAATATGTGGCAGAAATCACGTTCTTCAATGACACCAGACCTTCCCTCTCCAACCTCTATCTCAATTAAAACCTCCGCTTTTTTCTCTGATTCACAAAAGACTTGCTCAATCTGCTTCACATGCTCAACACAATCTACACCGAATGAAATCTGTATCGACTCTGCCAGTTTACGAATCCGCTTGAGTTTAATCTCACCTACAATTTGATTGGCGATAAAAATATCCTTTAGCCCATGGGCTGCCATTACTTCAGCCTCTCCTACTTTCGCTACCGTAATGCCAGATGCACCTTTCTCTTCCTGCAGCTTGGCAAGTGCAGGCGTTTTATGAGTTTTCGTATGAGGGCGCAATTTGACATGCTGACGGTCTGCGTATTGTTGCATCGCCGCTACATTCTCCATCAACACCCGTTTATCAATGAGTAGTGCCGGCGTATCCAGTTCTTCATACATCATCCCCATGACCCCTTTCATTATATAAAAAATTATACGATATATATAAATTATATATTTTTTTATACGATAATCAATGGTTTTTTCTGCAAAAAAGTGATGGCGATGAGTAAGCAGTCCAGCGGCTGTCTGCCGCTGATCTCTCACTAATAACGATTGCGAAGTTCTCTTAAGATAAAATCATACACAAGGTTGAGCTGCTGTTCTTTTGGATACAGCATAAATTCTTGTTTCTTAGGAAGACCTCCATCAAGTCGATCTTGAAATTTCGTTCGGAGATACGCTGTTCGGTGTACCTGACTCTCAAATGACTTATATGAGACATCTAGTTTGACCGATTGCTCATTTGTAAAAGTAACAACCGTGTCTCCGAGGGATGATTCCTGAAAGATATGAATGTATTTGTGGGAGATCCATCCGCATTGAGGGCGGTTGGATGAATAGGTTGGGAAGAAATACAGATGATTGGATGAGTCAATCACGATGGGAGGCTTGTGGGAAATACCTGTTACTTCATATGTTCCCGCTTTTCTGCCTGCATAGCTTGAGCCAAAGAACCTGCAACTGCGTTCTATAATTTGCAGCGGCTTTAATTCAACGTAAAAGCTTGTCTCTCTTTCGATCACTTTTGAATATACTCGTTTTCCTTCTTCAACCGGAAGGACCGCCATTGTTGTTTGATTAATGACGTATGAATCTAATGGTGTTTCACTAATTCCTGACACTTCATTTCCTCCTGTGTTAATTTTTGGTTATTTTAGATACTATTAATCTATCACCAACGTATAAGAAACGACAGGATTTTTTCAATATTTATTTAAAATTATCTTTTTATCATGTTATTTAGTACATTCGATCTATCTAAAAGCCATTTTTAAAGATATATCGCATCTTGTCGACTGGACAAGGGGTGTCGATATGACTCAAAAATAAATTGTCTAAAAATTATAAATTCTTGTTGATTTTTTCTCCGCCAATCCATATACTATAAAAAAGGCATCGGGGGGATTCTTTATGAAAGAGAAAAAAACGTATGCTGAGCTCATGAAGTCCCGCAACACCCAAAAAACCGAAGAAAACGGCGTGACGATTTTAGACATCTATATTCAAATGGTTTTAGATGAGGCGCTTTATAAACAGCGCTTAACCTTCCTTAGAGAAGAGATTGATAAGGCACTGGATCAGCGTGATGAAAAGCGATTCAACGACCTGTCAGCTCAATATGCAGAACACTGCTTACATTAATTATGATGATTTTACTTGCGGCAGAGAGACAGAAACTTGTCTCTTTACCGCAAGTTTTTTGTTTTTATCCATTTAATATGGTTCCGCCATTCACATGAATCATTTGTCCATTCATATAAGAAGAGTCTTCGCTCGCTAAAAATAAATAACTTGGCGCTAACTCTACTGGCTCACCAGGCCGCTCCATTGGGACATCTCCACCAAATTCAGACACTTCCTTTTCCGTAAATGTGGATGGAATCAGTGGTGTCCAAATCGGTCCAGGCGCTACCCCATTTACCCGAATCCCTTGTTTGATAAGAGATAGAGATAATGACCTTGTAAACGTTACAACCGCCCCTTTTGTCGATGAATAATCAATTAAGGTTTCATGACCTTTATAAGCAGTGACCGATGCTGTATTAATAATACTGCTTCCTTTCTTTAAATGAGGGAGCACCGCTTTTGTTAAATAGAACATGGCAAATATATTCGTTTGAAATGTCCGAAGAAGCTGGTGAGAGGTAATCTGTTCAATGCTTTTTTGCGGATGCTGTTCACCTGCATTGTTGACCAAAATATCAATCGAACCGAAAGCATCTTTTGTTTGTTTGACGACCTCGTGTGAAAAAGCTTCATCCCCTAGGTCACCTGATATTAAAATGACGCGACCTCCCATCTTTTCAATATAGTCCTTCGTTTCTTCCGCATCACGATGTTCATTCAAATAAACAATCGCTACATTGGCTCCTTCTTTGGCAAATAAGACAGATACTGCTCTTCCAATCCCGCTGTCTCCACCTGTGACAATCGCCGTTTTCCCTGTCAGCTTTTTGCCTTGCACCTCTCGATCAAAGATAGGTCTAGGGTTCATTTTATATTCAAGTCCTGGACGTTCGTTCTGATGCTGAGGCGGTAACGTTTTCTTTGGCTGCTTTGTTGACACGTCAGTCCACTCCTTCCTTTTTATCTCGTTTATTTTTATGTGTTGCTCATTTTTTTATGTATTTCGCTCTTGTTTTCACTAAAATGTATGATTTTCAGCATCGTGGAAAAATTATACACAATAAGTGACTGGAGGCGACAACATGGAACAAGAACATAAAGGATCGGAACAAGCAAAGTCGTTATGGCTAGCTGATAGTGAGAAGCCCTCTTTTCCTACTGTCAGCGAAGATCTTACAGCAGATGTCATCATTGTCGGTGCCGGTATTACCGGTATCGCTACTGCATTTGAAATGACAGAACGCGGACTGGATGTCATCATCATAGATGCTGATCAAGTGCTGCAAGGAACCACTGGACATACGACAGCGAAAATTACCTCCCAGCATGATGTGTACTATCATGAGCTGATTCAGCATATTGGTATGCCGAAAGCCCGTTTATATGTAGAAGCAAATGAAAAAGCAAAGGAGCTCATCCAAGCACGTGTGAAAGAGTATGACATTGATTGTCAGCTTGAGGTAAAAGATGCTTACCTTTATACAACAGAAGAAAACGGCGTCAAAAAGTTAAAGAAGGAATTAGATGCGTACAAACAGCTCGGTATCGATCGCGAATGGAAAACAGCGCTCCCGTTTGATGCTCGCATCAAGGCAGCCCTCGCCATGACGCAGCAGGCACAATTTCATCCTCTTCATTATCTTCATGCACTGATCGATCAGCTCATTGACCGAGGCGTGCGCATATTTGAACAGACAGCGGCAGTCGATGTAAAAGAAGGAAAACACCCTGCTGTCATCACAAAAAGTGGTCATCATCTGATGGGGCGCTCTATCATTTCATGCTCACACTTTCCTTTTTACGATGGCAAAGGACTGTATTTCACGCGAATCCATCCTGAGCAATCTTATGTCGTCGCAGCCAAAACAAAAAAACCGCTTCCAGACGGCATGTACTTAGGAATTGATCAGCCTGCCCATTCATTAAGAACGGCGAAATTCCATGGAGAAGATGTCGTGCTCATCGGTGGACAAGGCCATAAAACCGGACAAGGCGGAGATGAATCCGCACACTATGAAGCACTAGAAAAGTTTGGTGAAGCCACCCTTGGTATAACGGAAGTCCTTTACCGCTGGTCCACGCATGATATGGTCACAATGGATCAAATCCCTTACATTGGCCGCCTGACATCACATCATTCGAATATTTTCATTGCAACAGGCTTTAGAAAATGGGGCATGACCACAAGCCACGTAGCAGCGACACTGATCGGAGATTTGATCGAAGGAAAATCGAATCCTTACGAATCCATCTTTACTCCATCAAGACTCGTGTCAGACGCATTCGTAAAAGACTTTATCAAAGAAAACACCAATGTTGCAGCGAAGCTAATCAGCGGTAAATTAAAACGAGCTGATCAAACAATTGATGATTTAAATCCGGGTGAAGGCGGGATTGTATCTTATGAGCATAAAAAATGTGGCGCATTTAAGTCAGAGGACGGCGATATCTTTCTTGTCGATACAACCTGTACTCATTTAGGCTGTGAAGTCGCGTGGAATAATAGTGACCGCACGTGGGACTGTCCTTGTCACGGGTCTCGCTTCTCCATTACGGGAGAAGTAGTAGAAGGTCCGGCGAAAAAACCACTAAAAAGGTCATATAAAGAACAGTAAAATTTCACTGTTTTCCCTTTAAAAAAACCAAAATTATCCGATAAAAAACATAAAGTCTGATATTTTTGATAATCATGGGGGGACAAACACATTGTTATTTAAAAAAGAGAGTAAAAAGAAAAACACTGCTTTTTTCACACAGCAGGATGATGGGATAAAACGAATTAATTTTCCGGAGAATACGGACATTGCCAAACAAATTAAAATGATTGATTTGACGCAGCAAGACCTTTTTATCTTGAAACAGCTGAATCCAATCGTTCAAGATGAAATTGAACATATCGTCGATAAATTTTATAAAAACCTAGAAGTCGAGTCTTCCTTGATGCACATCATTCAAGATAACAGCTCAGTCGAGCGTCTAAAGAAAACACTACGCATTCATATTAGTGAAATGTTTGCCGGTGTGATTGACGAATCTTATGTGGCCAAAAGAATTAAAATTGCACAAGTTCATTTAAGAATTGGACTTCAACCTAAATGGTATATGGCAGCCTTCCAAGACCTATTGCTATCCATAATGGATTTATTTGCCCAGCATATCCAAGATTTCAAAGAATATCAGACGGCAGTGAAAGCGACGACGAAAATTTTAAATCTAGAGCAGCAGCTTGTCCTAGATACGTTCCAAAATGAATACTCTAAAGTTCGTGATGAAGCAGAACTACAGCAAAAAGAGCTTCATACAAAAATTACAGAAACATCTAATTCACTTGCTTCTCTCTTCTCAAACACAACAAATGCAGTGGACAAACTTGTATCAAAATCTGATGAGATGGCGGATATGTCACAGGCTGGCACAAAGATTTCAGCACAAGTTGAAGAGAAATCAATTGGCGGTAAAAAAGAGTTAGAAATTCAGCAGACGCAAATGAACCAAATTGACGGCAGTATGACAAAGATTGAAACAGAAATTAAACGCTTAGAAGAAATTGCGAAACAAATTGAACAAATTTTTGGGATCGTCACAGGTATTGCGGAGCAAACGAATTTACTATCTTTAAACGCTTCAATCGAATCAGCTCGAGCAGGTGAACATGGCAAAGGCTTTGCTGTCGTTGCAAACGAGGTTCGCAAATTATCAGAGGATACAAAGAAAACGGTTTCAACTGTATCTGAGCTCGTCAACAACACAAATTCACAAATCGCCATTGTGTCACAGCATATTGCTGATGTGAATTTACTTGTGACAGACAGTAAAGAAAAAATGACCCAAATCAACTCGCTATTCGATGATATCGTCAGCAGCATGAACTTAAGCAAAAACCAAAATGGAAAAATTGAAATAGATTTGCAAACATTCCTAAATGAATTGAAAGAAGTCAAACAAACAGTGTCCCAAGTGGCAAGTTCGGTCGAGTCCTTAACGAGTCTGACAAATCACTGATCCAGTCATTCTTCTTCTGTTTTAGTATAATAGAGGAAAAGATAGAAAAGGCGGGATTTGATTGACAGCAATTTGCCTAGTCAGACACGGAGAAACCGATTGGAATGCAGCGAAACGAATTCAAGGACGAACAGATATCCCTTTAAATGACACTGGTAAATGGCAAGCGGAACAAACCGGTCTTTACTTAAAAGATGCCCACTGGGATGTTGTCATTTCCAGTCCGCTATCAAGGGCAAAAGAAACAGCTCATTTGATTTTACAGCATGTACATGCACCGCTCGTGATCATGGACGATTTTATTGAACGTGACTATGGCGACGCTGAAGGCATGTCATTTGAGGAACGTCAGAAACTGTTTCCAAATAAACAGTATCCAAATATGGAACCACTATCGGCACTTCAAGATCGAATGCTAGAAGGTATCGAAAAAGTGAGAGCAACCTACCCAGATCAACGGGTACTAATCGTAGCACACGGTGCTGCCATCCATGCCTTACTCACCTCACTAGCTGACGAACATATGGGTATTAAGGATACAAGGCTTGAGAATGCCTGCTTAAATTATGTGGAATGGACAGATGGTGAATGGAAGGTGAACGATTACAACGTGGTCAGCCATTTAACACAATCTGCCCCTTCTTAAAGAACCTGTTTTCATAGCAGGTTCTTTTTCATGTCAAAAACAATGATAAAATAATATTTTTTTATATCGAAATTCGAAATAGATGATAGCCTTTTCTACCTATTTTATGGCATTTCGGGTATCGAATGTTTATCCTCAAATGGATCATGAGAAAAAAAGCACGATTCCTTTTTAATAGGAAACCGTTGGAAATATAGAATAAACATATTTTACCATCATTTCCAAGCGACTTAATTCCCTATTTTTCGCTAGGACTTCCACAAAAATTCGGGCCTACTCTTATTTGCCTATCTCTATTAAACTGAAAATACAGAATAATCAAACGGATCATTCTAATAGACTACGGATGATTATTCTGAAATAAGAAAAAGGGATGTGGAATGTGCGTGAAAAAGAAAAATGTGATGACAAGTGTTTTATTGGCTGTCCCTCTTCTGTTTTCAGCAGGGTTTGGAGGCTCGATGGCAAATGCCGAGACTGCCTCAAAGTCAGAAAGCGAAAAAAGCTATATCGTTGGCTTTAAAGCTTCTGCCACCACAAACAGCTCTAAGAAACAAGCAGTGACACAAAATGGTGGGAAATTAGAAAAACAATACCGCCTCATTAATGCTGCACAAGTGAAGATGTCTGAACAAGCCGCAAAAAAACTTGAACACGACCCTAGCATTGCTTATGTAGAAGAAGACCACAAAGCAGAAGCATATGCCCAAACCGTCCCTTATGGTATCCCTCAAATCAAAGCTCCAGCCGTACACGCTCAAGGTTATAAAGGTGCTAACGTCAAAGTAGCTGTCCTTGATACTGGAATCCACGCCGCACACCCTGACTTAAATGTTGCAGGCGGTGCTAGCTTCGTCCCTTCAGAGCCAAATGCCACACAAGACTTTCAATCACACGGAACTCACGTAGCCGGAACCATTGCTGCCCTTGATAACACGATTGGTGTTCTTGGGGTTGCGCCAAGCGCCTCCTTGTATGCCGTTAAAGTGTTAGATCGAAACGGAGATGGACAATACAGCTGGATTATCAGCGGTATTGAATGGGCTGTTGCCAATAACATGGATGTCATCAATATGAGCTTAGGCGGACCAAACGGCTCCACAGCGCTTAAAAATGCTGTAGACACAGCGAATAACCGCGGAGTAGTTGTCGTTGCCGCAGCAGGGAATTCAGGTTCAATTGGCTCTACTAGCACCGTAGGCTATCCTGCAAAATACGACTCTACAATTGCTGTTGCCAACGTGAACAGCAACAATGTCAGAAACTCGTCTTCTAGCGCAGGTCCTGAATTAGATGTTTCTGCACCTGGTACATCGATTTTAAGTACAGTACCAAGCAGTGGATATACGTCTTATACGGGAACATCAATGGCATCTCCTCATGTAGCAGGAGCAGCAGCGCTTATCCTTTCTAAGTATCCGAATCTATCAACGTCTCAGGTTCGTCAGCGCTTAGAAAATACGGCAACACCGCTTGGTAATTCGTTCTATTATGGAAAAGGATTAATTAACGTTCAAGCGGCTTCTAACTAAAATAAGTGTGACAAAAAAATCCGGCGAACTGAGCCGGATTTTTTATTTATTGCTTTTTCGATGTTTCCTCTTTTTTTGCGGCTTTTTCCATATCGATGATTCTCTCCATCATCGTCGGGTGTCCATAGCGGAATATTTTCACTAAAAGTGGCGGATTGACTTGGGAAAGCCCTGATTTTGCAAGCTTTTGAAATGACGTCACCCCCGCCTCTCCATCTTTCGTCAAGTTCACGGCGTATTCATCAGCTGCACGTTCTTGATGCCTTGACACAGCATTTGTAAAAGGAGAAGCAACAAATGACAGCATAGACACAATGATCAACAGAAGCGGCAGAGCAGCAACGTCATGTGGTGCCTTCAGACGAAATGAAGAAGCGCCTTTTTGGTAAAGGGAAAAATAAAAACGGTCAATGGCAAAAAATCCAACCAGAGACAGCACTAAATATCCTGCTAAACCGATATACACATGCTTCATCACGTAATGTCCCATCTCATGCGCCATGATAAATAAGATTTCACGGTCTTTCAGCTTTTGAAGTGTCGTATCCCACAAAACAATACGCTTATTTTCACCAATTCCTGTGACGTAAGCATTCATCGTGTTTGTTTTCTCTGACATGTTGACTTCATATACATGATCTGCTGGAATGTGTGCTTTCTCTGCAAGAGTTAATATCTTTTTCTCAAGCGCTTGATCCTTCAATGGGTAAAAATCATTGTAGAGTGGATCAATAACGACCGGCTGTATAAAGAAGAGAAACAGTGTAACTGGAACGGTTAAACACCAAGCATACAGCCACCAATATTTCCTTTTCTTTTGAATGAGCCAAAAGAACACAATTGCGCATAGAACAAGCAGTGGATATTGAATCCAAAAATCAAGCGTTTGGTCTTTTAGCCAACTTGCCGTGCTTTGTACTGAAACACCGTAGTACAAGGACAACTGGTAGCTCACCCACTTGACCGGCAATGTGATCAGCATCGTCAAAAATGACAGCACAAACACATACACAAGTTTGCTCAAAAGGTCAAAACGAGCTGCTACCAAGCTCCAATCTGCTAATTTCCTTGAAAACCCTGAAATGAGCAAAAGGAAAAAGACATACCAATCTAAAGGAATTGTCATAAAGTACAACAGGTTACGAATGTTCGAGTAATTTCCACTGATCAAAAGCTCATGGCTTGTCATAAATGTATGCGGGTCTGCACTTGTCCCTTTCACACTGTCAGGGACAGATGAATCCCCCATTAGGAATAAGTAAGAATAAATAAAAAGACCGTACAATATGTATGCTACCGTTGCAAGAGCTACCCATTTGCGTACTCGCACTGGTCAGCCTCCTTTCCATTTCTCTCTCTATTGTAATCACGCACGTTTTTGTTTAGAACCTGTCTCATGTGGCTCCATCATAGCATGCCCTATCTGAAAAAGCTTGAGTGAAAAAAATGATTATGCTGTTCAAAAATCGGAGAAACTAACTATAAAAAAGTGAGTTGGAGGTTCATCATGAAGAAAATCCTTGCAGGAATTTTGATCTTTGGGCTTTTACTGATTACCTTCTTTTATGTGTTCAGCCGGACAAGTGACATCTTCGATGAAAATCGAGCAGAGAAATTATTGCTTTCACCGACGAACCAGTCCATTTCTTATGAAATAGATGATAAAGATACAACTGAGGATCTAATTGAACAATTAAACAAAGGGAAACAAACAAGCAGCCATCTCAAAAAGAATGTAAAGAAGCCAGATTATATCGCCAAGGTCATGTTCGGACGGACAAATGGCACTTCTTTTCAGCTATGGACCAACCGCTCTCAAGTTGTTTTTTTAGTAGACGGCACCTATTATGAATTAAATCAAAAACAGTCAAATTCCTTTCGAAAACAGGTACAAGAAGCGATTCAAAAAGGAGCCTCTTCATAAGAGACTCCCTAGATTGTTGACAAAGGGATAAAATGAACTTGATTTTACCCCCTTGTCTTCTTTGCAGCGTGATAGAAAACCTTTGCAGTCTAGGAGGCGCGGAGCGAATGTGAACCAAGCACGCAGGACTGACAAAGAATGCGAGGGTTTGTCTACACGCTAAGGAGCCTCCTCATAAGAAGAGACTCTTTTTTTATTTACTTGTTTCTGCTTGGTACTTATCCTTTAGCGCTCTTCTTAAAATTTTACCAGTCGTGTTTTTTGGAATATCATCAATGAAATGGATCGTTTGGGGCTGCTTATATTTCGCCAAATAGCGTGAACAATGTGTGATGATGTCTTCTTGATTGATGTGAGCATGTTTCTTAGGGGAAATGTAACAGACAACAGCCTCTCCTGTGTTTGGATCTGGCACACCGATGACAACGGCTTCTGCTACAGCTTCATGTTGATAAAGCACTTCTTCTACTTCTCTTGGATAGACATTATACCCGCCAACGAGAATCATGTCCTTTTTTCGATCGACGATATAAATATATCCGTCTTCATCTCTTCTCGCCAAATCTCCTGTGTACAGCCAGCCATCTTTCAGTGCTGCTTCTGTGTCTTCTGGCATTTGATAATAGCCTTTCATAATGTTTGGCCCTTTTGCAATCAATTCTCCGACTTCGTTTGGTCCAACTTCCTCTCCAAGTTCATTCACGATCTTATTTTTCACATTCATAATATCAGTTCCGACTGAACCTGGTTTTCTTTTTCCATCAAGGGGATTGAATGCCGTCACTGGGGAAGCCTCTGACAATCCATAGCCCTCTAACACCGTGACACCGAACTTTTCTTCAAAACCGTGAAGTAAAGCAACAGGCATGGACGCACCGCCTGATATACAAATCCTCACCGACTTCATCGCTTCCTCATGACCGTCCTGACGATATAAATAGTTATACATGGTTGGAACACCAACAAATAGCGTTGGTTTTTCTTTCTCCATCATTCGTAAAAGCTCTGATGGGCTGAAATGCGGCAGGACATAGATGGTCGCTCCATGAATCAAAGGGGCATTCATACAGACGGTCAAACAAAACACATGGAACATCGGCAAAGCAGCAATCACCTTGTCCTTTTCATCAATTGACAGGTACTCCGCAATGTCTCTTGCATTTGAATATAGGTTAACATGAGTGAGCATTGCCCCTTTTGGTTTTCCTGTTGTGCCAGATGTAAATAAAATAACGGCCGTATCGTCAGGTTGTATGACAGGATGCTCAGTTTCCGGCGCATCTCCAGACACAAGCTTTCCGAAGAAAACAAGACGATCAGATACTTCTTTTAAACTTGACCTGCACGCAGATTCATTTTGTGCACAAATAATGACTCGTTCAATAGCTGGAAGCTGTTCATACACCTGCTCGTATATCGGCAGAAGCTGATCCGGTGCAACAATCCCTTTTACATCACCAGTGACCAGCATATAGCCGATTTCACTTGGCGTGTATGTTGGATTGACAGGTACAACAACAAGTCCTGCCTTTAATGCACCAAAAAATGAAATCACAAAATGCGGTGAATTTCCTAAAATCAGCGCGATATGATCTCCCGCTTGAAACCCTTCGCTCACTAAACCATCTGCAAAACGTTCGATACTTGTCATCAGTTCTTGATAGGTCCACTTGTTCCCTTCAAAGATCAGTGCGACGTTCTCTCCCTTGGTCATCGCAGTCTGCTCAAGATTTTTGATCAAATCCATTCTCCCACCCCTTATACTTCATCAATGAATGAATAGCCATTCATTTTATGACCAAACATTCCTCCTTTCTATTATAATAGACAATCGAAAAAATTCACAAGATCAAATGTAAACCGCTTTCATCTCTTTCATTAGAAAAAGCACCGCTATCTCTAGCCGTGCTTGTCCTTGCTTAATAAATCAAATCCAGAAAATCTTCTTTTGATACGTTACCAAAATAATGGCGCATATCCATGTCTTCTAATACATCACTAATGGTTTTGCGATCATATTGCTGCCCAATGAGTCGTTTCTCAATATCAGCAATATCCCCTACACCGAAGAAGTCACCAAAAATTTTGCAGTCTTGAATGATGCCTTTTTTCACTTCTAATCGAAGATCAATCGATCCAGCTGGAAAACGCTTAGAGTGCTGCAAGTTAAACTTAGGTGAACGGCCGTAGTTCCATTCCCATTTTTGGTATCGATCACGAGAAATCTCATGAATCTTCTCCCAATCCTTTTCTGTCAGCTGATACTCAGGCACGTCTCCGTTCGTGTCAAAAATATAGCTTAAAAGAATTTTTCTAAATTCTTCCGTTGTCATCTTTTGATCCATCAGTTCACTAATATTCGCAACCCTGCTTCTAATGGATTTAATGCCTTTTGATTCGATCTTTTCTTTCTTCACATTTAATGCCGAGACAACATGTTCGATTTCTGAATCAAATAATAGGGTGCCATGACTGAAGATACGTCCTCGTGTAGCAAATTGAGCATTCCCCGAAATTTTACGCCCATCTGCCATGATGTCATTTCTGCCGCTTAATTCCGCTTTGACGCCAAGTTTTTCAAGCGCTTTGATGACTGGCTCGGTGAATTTTTTAAAGTTATGAAAGCTGTCCCCATCGTCTTTTGTAATAAAACTGAAGTTCAAGTTTCCTTTGTCATGGTAAACTGCACCACCGCCAGATAACCTACGAACGACTTTGATGCCATTGTCTTCCACATATTTTGTATTGATTTCTTCTATTGTATTTTGGTTCTTTCCAATAATAATGGATGGCTGGTTGATGTAAAACAGCAAATACGTTTCTTCTGGATCTAAATATTTTAAGCAATACTCTTCAATTGCTAAATTAATCATTGGGTCATAATGTTGCTCGTTATCGATAAACAGCATCTCTATCTTCCTTCCTTGTTCCATCTAAGCCCTGATTGGGCAAGCTGTATATTGCCAGTATATAACGCCTGTGCTTCATTGACTAGGTCTTTATGCCGACCGAAATGAGGCAGATGGGTGATGATGAGCTCTCCAACATTTGCTTCACTTGCCAGCTTCCCTACTTCAGTGCTGTTCATATGTCCTGCACCCGATCCGTCTTGTCCGGCGTAAAAGTTGCTTTCGGCAATAAGTAAGTCTGCATCCTTGCTAAAAGGGATAAATGCATCTTGATAGCTGGAATCAGCTGTATACACCACCACAGCCTCATTTGCTTGAATTCTCATCGCATAGCATTCTGCCGGATGAACCGTTTTCAAAAAATCAATTTGAAATGGTCCAATTTGAATGCCCTCTTCCGGGTGATAAGGTTTTGTCTTTGTATGTACATCATCAGAGAGCCGCTGAAATGCTGCTTGATCCCCGGTATGTCCGTAGATCGTCAGCGGACCACTGCTTTTTCCTAAATGATAACCCACTAGCTTCGCATATTGGAGAGGTCCGATATCTGCAACATGATCGTGATGATAATGAGAAAGGAGTACAGCATCTAGTTCTTCTATATCAATGTATTGCTGAAGCTTTGACAGAACTCCGCTCCCGCAGTCGACAAGCAGACGAAAACCATCTGATTCAAAAAGATAACCTGATGTGGCTTCACCAGCTGCTGGAAATCCTCCGTAGCAGCCAATCACGGTTAATTTCATCGTCATATTTCCTCCTTTTCAAAAAATCCCCTTCTTACAATATACCCATTTTTCATAAAAAAAGCATTCTTCTTGCCTATTGTTACAAAACAGATTGACAATTATCAATCTGTTATAATACAATGATAACAATAAAACGTATTGGAGGATGACAAATGCTAGGAAAAATCACTGAGTTTTTTAGAAATTTGCCTTCAAAAAAATGCACAAAATGTGGAAATGATTTAATGGAACAGCACGAGTGTTACGGTAATGAATGTGAGGAATGCTCACAAGTAAGTTATCTTAAATAAGGGAATAAATAGAATAAAAAAGCACTTTTTCCCTCCTTCGTCAGTTGGAGTCAAAAGTGCTTTTTATTTTTTCTGAAAAATAGGTAAAAAGGTAAAACCCTTGGTACAGAAGGGTTTTTTAGTATTTTCATATGATGACTTTTAGTTCGGAAGGCACTGTTTATTGACTTAAAACAACGAAGGGGGTTCGAAGTGTCCATTTTTTCAAATAATTTTGTATTTTCTTAATATAATTTAATCGTGGACGAACCTCTTTAATTTTAGTTATACTTTAATTCATATATTAAAACTTAATATAATGGGAATATTCCTTTAATGAATATGTTAGGGAGGAAATCTATGAAAAAATTAAAATTTGGATTAGCAACTCAAATCCTAATCGGTCTTATTCTCGGTGTCGTGGTTGGTGCGATCTTTTTCGGTAACCCTGGTGTTGAGACATATTTAAAACCAATTGGAGACTTCTTCTTACGACTCATTAAGATGATTGTCATTCCGATTGTCGTATCTAGCTTAATTTTAGGTGTTGCAGGTGCGGGTGATGGTAAAAAAGTAGGGAAGCTTGGTTTTAGAACCATTCTTTATTTTGAAATTATCACAACGTTTGCGATCATCCTTGGTCTTGTGCTTGCGAACTTTGTTCAACCAGGTGCAGGCGTTGACTTTGGACATACAGAAAAACAGGATATTAGCCAGTATGTTGAAACGGAAAAAGAACAAAGCAGTAAATCAGTTGCTGATACGTTCCTTCATATCGTTCCGACGAACTTCTTCCAATCATTGGCGGAAGGTGATTTGCTTGCGATTATTTTCTTCACTGTATTATTCGCACTTGGCGTTTCAGCGATTGGTGAACGCGGCAAACCAGTGCTCGCCTTCTTTGAAGGTGTGTCACATGCGATGTTCCATGTCGTCAATGTTGTGATGAAAGCTGCACCATTTGGTGTGTTCGCGCTCATTGGTGTGACAGTATCAAAATTTGGTCTTGAATCTCTTGTTTCATTAGGTAAGCTCGTAGGTCTTGTTTATTTTGCGCTCGCTCTCTTCCTTATCGTTGTATTCGGAATTATTGGAAAGATGATTGGCGTCAATATTTTCAGATTTCTTGCTTACATGAAAGACGAAATGCTTCTCGCCTTTAGTACATCCAGCTCTGAAACAGTTTTACCGAGAGTCATGGATAAAATGGAGCGCATCGGGTGTCCAAAAGGAATTGTTTCTTTTGTTATCCCAATTGGTTATACGTTTAATCTGGACGGCTCCGTCTTGTATCAAGCCATTGCGGCGCTTTTCTTAGCGCAGGTATATGGCATTGACCTCACGATCGTACAGCAGCTCACACTAATCCTTGTATTGATGGTGACATCAAAAGGAATGGCTGCCGTTCCTGGTACATCCTTTGTTGTATTACTTGCAACACTTGGAACGATCGGTGTTCCTGCTGAAGGTCTAGCCTTTATTGCAGGTGTTGATCGTATCATGGATATGGCAAGAACCGTTGTCAACTTAACTGGTAATGCACTTGCAGCTGTCGTGATGTCTAAATGGGAAGGGCAATATGACCCTGAAAAAGGACACCGCGTGATGACTGGACAAGATGTACCTGAGCCAACACAACTTTCAAGCTAATCAAAAAGAACCCCGCAATCGGGGTTCTTTTTTTATACTGTGATTAATTTGCTTTGAACATAGTGGTACAGAAGATTGGCTGTATGAATCAATGAGTCTTCATGGGTTCTTTCAAAGGCATGCGAAGAGTCAATGCCAGGTCCAATCAGTCCATGAATGATATCATGCCCTGCTCGAATCGCTGCTGACGCATCTGAACCATAATAAGGGTATATATCAAGGCGGTAATCGATCTTATTTGCCTCAGCTAATGCGGCTAAATGTTTGCGCAGACCATAGTGATAAGGACCGCTAGAATCCTTCACACATATTGACACACTGTATTCATCAGTTGATTGACCGTCACCGATGGCTCCCATATCAACAGCCAAATATTCCACCGTTTCTTCCGGGATATTCGAGTTCCCACCGTATCCGATTTCTTCATTATTTGAAATTAAGAAATGTGTCGTATGCGGCAATGTGATGTTCTCTGTTTGAATGCGGTGAATCAATCTCAGCAACAACGCCACACTTGCCTTATCATCAAGGTGTCTTGATTTAATAAAACCTGAAGACGTCACTTCCACTCTAGGATCAAATGAGATAAAGTCTCCTACTTGAATGCCGAGTGCTTGCACATCGTCTGCATTTTTCACTTTCTCATCTAAGCGAATCTCCATATTTTCTTGATTTCGCTTCGCTTTTCCAGCATCCTCATATACGTGAACGGACGTTTGATGCATCAGAATGGTACCTGTGTATGTACGGCCTGTTACTGTTTCAATTTCACAATACTCGCCTTCTATCGAGTTATATTGAAAGCCTCCAATGAGTGCAAGACGCAGCCGGCCATTTGATTTAATTTCTTTGACCATCGCACCGAGCGTATCGACATGTGCTGTCAGCATGCGGTGTTCCTTGTCATCTGTTCCTTTTAGGGTGGCAATTAATCCGCCTTTTCGATTTCGCTTCGTTTCAATATTTAAATCTTGTAAAAAACGTTCGACAAAGCCAATCACTTTCTCTGTATTTCCTGATGGACTTGGGATCGACACAAGCTTTTGAATAAGCTGAATCGTTTCATTTACTTCCGTTGTCATTCGGCATATCCTCCTTCATCTAAAAGAAATTCTTTCCAAGCATGCCTTTTTTCAGCATCCTTCTTAAAATATATCGCTTCGGGTTCCTGATGTCTAATTTCTAATAGAAAAACCTTTCTCATGAAAGAGAAAGGTTTTTTTGATTATGCTTCTTCTTGTTTCATTTTTCTTATGTTCCAAGCAAAGTATGCTGTTGTTGCAGCCATCATGATGATGGCTACTGTTCCAAGAATCGCTGCTTGGTGCCATAAATAACTGTTATCACCGCTTGCAATGATCGTTCTAAATCCGTTGATGGTATACGTCATTGGAAGCAGACTGTGAATAACTTGGAAGAATTTTGGTACAAGCTCAAGCGGGAATGTACCCGCACTTGCTGCAAGCTGAAGAACCAAGATAATGACGGCAATAAAGCGTCCTGGGTTCCCCATCGTCGTCGCAAGAAGCTGAATGATCGCTAGGAATGTCAGACTGACGATGATCGCAAAGAGATAGAAGCGCCAGAGGCTTTCCACTTCAAGTCCAAGTCCAAAGATCAGCATGGAGCTTGCAATCACTGCCTGCAAGATACCGACTAAGAGAAGCACACTATATTTGCTGACAAACCATTCAAACGCATTTCTAGGGCGTCCTGCAGGATCTTTCATTGGGAATACAACAGTCAGCATAAGAGCTCCAACAAAGAGTCCCATTGATAAAATATATGGTGTGAGCCCTGTTCCATAGTTATCAATTTTTTTCGCTGTATCATTCTCTGTTTTGACTGGGCTTGCAATCATATTGTAGTTGTCCTGCCCCGCATCAATGTCTCCTGTTTCATCTGCAGCGCTTTTTAGCTTATCAGAAAGCTTTCCAGTTCCACTTTTTAAGTCACCTAATCCTTTATCAAGGGATTTTGACCCTTCAGCCAGTTTAGATGAGTTGCTTTGGATACTCGCTGATCCACTTTCTAGTTTATTCAATGCTGCACTAAGCTGGCTTGAACCATTTGCCAGTTTATCCGCACCACTTTTCGCTGTATCAAGCTTTCCATTTGCTGTTTGCAGGCCATCTTGTAATTTCCCTTGGCCCGTTTGAAGCTTCAGTGCACCTTGATACAATTTATTCGTACCAGATGTCATTTGATCAATCGCATTTTGTATGGCGACTGTCGATGTATACAGCTGTTCTGTTTTCTCTGGCAGCTGCTTGACTTGCTGTAGCTGTGCTTTTGCAGATGCAACCGCAGACTGAACTTCACTTGCGTCAGGCAGTTCCTGCAGCGCCGCTAAGCTTTGCTCAAGACCAGACAAATCAGGCAGTTCGATTGTAGGAAGACTGTCTAGCTGGTCCATTGCCGCCTTTTTCTCTTCATCTGTCATCGAGCTGTTTTGAATAATACTTTTTACTTTTGCATCTCGATTAGATAATGCTTCTTTTAAAGAAGCAAGTTTGGTACTGAACGTTTTTGCATCTTCTTTCACCTGATCAATCTTAGGCGCCATCTTTTCAAGGTTCGCTAATTCAGGTGAAGACAATACTTTCTCAACAGCAGCGATTTTTTCTGAAAATGACTGTGCTTTATTGTTCAGCTGCTCAATGCCTGCTGTGAATTGCGGCATTTTAGAAGAAAGCTGCTCATGTCCTTCACGGCTTGTGTTTAACCCTTCGGTCAATGTATCAATTCCTGTGCCAAGTTCACCAAATTTCTGATCAATCGTTTGATAGCCTGTTAAGAGCTGACCAAGACCGCTATCAAGAGATTGAATTCCAGTGTTCAGTTCACCCATTTTTCCTGCAAACTGATGAACACCTTCGCTATACGTTAACGTTCCTTCTGCCAATTTCGCCAGATTGTCTTTTAACTTTTGGCTACCGTCTTTTGCGCTTTTTGTTCCGTCATCAATTTTCTTCGCTCCATCGCTTGCTTGATCTAATCCTTTTGCAATCGTTTTGAAGTTATCAAAGATGACCTCTGCATAATTTTCTGTGACTTCCTTTGAAACCGAATCTTTTAATTTGATAATGGCGTTATTCGCAATTTGAGACGCAGCATAGTTTGCGCCTGGATTCGTATAATATTTCAGATTCGATTTTTTCGGATGTTTGTCTAGTACTGTACTCGCATTTTTCGAGAAATCTTTCGGAATCTCGACGACGAGATAATAGTCTTCGTTATTTAACCCCTTGATGGCCTTTTCTTCACTATCAACAAAATGCCATTTAAAACTATCGTTTTTCTTCAATTCCTTCACTAAATCATCGCCCACTTGAAGGGTTTTGCCGTCATAATGACTGCCTTCATCCAAGTTGACAACCGCTACAGGTAATTGATCAACTGTACCATATGGATCCCAGTAAGCTTTTAAAAATACACCACTATAAATCAGTGGAATAAATAAGACAGCTAAAATCGGGATCAGTAGTTTTTTGCTCGTCACAATGTCTTTCCATTGATTCCGAATTAAATTCATTGCTGTTTTCCTCCCATTGATGAATGACTAAATTAAGAATTCGGTCATTTGAACTCAAAAAAAATTATGTTGTTGCAGACAGTCCTTTTAGTACATAAAGCTCGAGCGATTCAGCGACCTCTTCTTTTGTTAAAGGCTCATATCGCTTTTCCCAGTCAAAAATAAGTGCAATATATAGTTTCACCATCACAAATGCCGTCAATTCAGGATCACAGGGCTTAATGTCGCCTTTTTCAATCGCTTCTTTTACTTTTGTTTTAATATAGCGAATGATCATCTGCTCCATTTTTTCAATCATTTCTTTCACTGCTGATGTGCCAAGCTCCGCATTTTCCTGAAAGATTTTAATTGTAAGCTGGTGGTTTTTTCGAAATTCTAATATTGCAAAGAGTGCTAAATGAAGGTTTTCTGAGAAACTATTCTTCTCATCTATTGCTTCATCTGCAATTTTCCTCATCTCCATTAACAGTGATGTGAAAATTTCATCGAACAGCTCTTCTTTGTTTTTGAAAAAAGTATAAATCGTTCCTTTTCCAACGTTGGCAAGCTTTGCTACAAGGTCCATTGTCGTGGCTTTATACCCGAACTGGGTAAATGCCTTTGTTGCTCCATCTAAAATCATTTGTCTCCTATCAACACTCATGATCTCACTCCCAAAATGACTATTTGAACGTTTCGGTCATTAAGTACAGAAAGTAATATACCACATCCTTTTCCTCAGATGCAACAACTTTGTTCAATTTTATTATTCACCACTCTTTTCTAAACATACGAACATGAAAAACTCCCTTTCCATGACAGAAAAGGGAGTTTGTTTTTTATGAAAATAGATAAGATACAGCTTCTGAGATGGCAGCTTTCCCTTGATCAATACAATCAGGAATCCCAACACCTTCAAATGCAGCACCCGTGATATAAATACCAGGATATGATTGCTTAAACGTTTCTCGCATCGTCGAAATCTGTTTTTGATGACCCACATGATATTGCGGCATGCTTGTTTTCCAGCGAGTCACTGTCGTCAGCTCTGGATCTGCTTTAATATCCATGATTTTCTTCAAATCCTCCAGCACGATGCTCACGATTTGATGATCAGACTGTTCGACAATTGATTCATCGCCAGCTTTCCCAACGTATGCACGGAGCAATGTTTTTCCTTTAGGTGCAGTGTGAGGCCATTTCTTATTTGTCCACGTACATGCTGTAATGGAGAAATCACTATTTCTTGAGATGACAAAACCAGTACCATCATATTCATTGTGAACATCCTCTTCTTTAAATCCGAGTGCAACTGTTGCAACAGAAGTCGATGTCATGTCATGCAAGTATTCAAGCCCTGCTTCTTTTGGAAACATGGAATAGATCGATTGGTGAGGAGTTGTCACAATGGCAGAATCTGCAAAAAGCGTTTGACCGCTGTCTAATTGAACGCCATAGCCTCCCTCGGCTTTTTCGATCTGGGTCACTTTTGTCCCTTTGTAAATCTTCGTCAGCTTGAGTTTACTTTCGACCGCTTCAACAAGTGCTTGCAGCCCTTGATTGATTGTCTGGAACTGTCCTTGCTTTTTCGCTGTCACTTGTTGCGCTTTTGCATGCTGCTGTGATTTTTTCATCCCAAGAATCAAACTGCGATGCTTCTGTTCTGTTTGATAGAACTGCGGGAAGGTAGACATTAAGCTCAGGCGATCAATGTCACCAGCATAAATGCCTGATAGTAGCGGTTCAATTAAATTCTCCACCACTTCATCACCCACACGTCTTCTAAAAAATTCCCCCAGAGACTGATCTTCTGTCTGTTTGCTTTTTGGCAAAACGAAATCCATCGCTGCACGTGCTTTTCCGGCAACTGAAAAAAGCCCAGTTGTAATGAAAGGACTGATTTGAGTTGGAATGCCCATGACAGCCCCCTTTGGCATCGGATGAAGGGTTTCATTGACTAATACATACGCTTGCCCTGTTTCATTATTGACGAGCTGATCAGATAGGCCAACATCTTTTGCCAGCTGGGGTCCACTAACCTTTCTTTCTAAAAATGAATCGGGTCCACGTTCAATGATATAACCGTCTTTATATAATGTTTGAATTTTTCCACCTAGCCTAGGACTCGCTTCAATAAGAGATATTTGGATAGGAAGGCCTTTTTCTTCAATTTCCTTTTCCAAATAGAAGGCGGCGGCCAAACCCGTGATGCCACCGCCAATGATGACAAGGTGTTTTTGATTGTCATGCATAGGATCGCCTTCTTTTATATGATTACTTGCTTTCATTAAGCTTCTTTAATACGACTGCTGCCAGTGCATCAATAAATGCTGGTTTCGCATTTGGCATTTCTGGACGATAGTAGGCTGCACCAATTTCATCCGTGACGACTTTACATTCATAATCATTGTCGTATAACACTTCAAGGTGATCAGCGACAAATCCAACAGGCACGTATACAAATGTTTTATAGCCTTTTTGCTCAAATAGGTCACGCGTGAGATCCTGTACGTCTGGTCCAAGCCATGGATCAGGCGTATTGCCTTCACTTTGCCAGCCAATTTCATAATGCTCAATTCCTGCACCTTCAGCAATCATTTTTGCAGATTGTGCAAGCTGATCAGGGTATGGGTCCCCTGCTGCAATAATTTTTTCAGGAAGACTATGTGCAGACACAATCAGCACTGCTGAATCTCTTTCTTCCTGACTCATGGATGCATACGTCTCTTTCACTTGTTTCACCCAATAGTCCACAAACTTCGGTTCATCGTACCAGCTTTCAACAGAAGTAATGTTCAGATGGCCAAGCTTTTCTGCTTCATCTTGTGCACGTTTGTTATACGATTTCACACTAAATGTGGAGAAGTGCGGTGCAAGGACAATACTCACCGCTTCTGTGATGCCATCTCGGTGCATGTCAGCGACTGCATCTTCAATGAAAGGCTCAATATGTTTTAACCCAATGTATACATGAAATTCAATCTCGTCTTGGATCTCATTCAAATGTTCACACAAACCATTTGCCTGCTGTTCTGTAATTTTTGATAAAGGAGAAATGCCGCCAATTGCCTTGTAGCGGTCCTTTAAATCTTGCAGCATCTCCGGCTCTGGCTTTCTGCCTCTACGGATATGTGTATAGTAACGTTCAATGTCTTCTTCTTTATATGGGGTGCCATATGCCATGACAAGTAGCCCCATTTTCTTTTTCTCCACAACCAACACTCCTTCAGATCATTTGAAATCATTTAGATGGATGTCTTTTTATGTTTAGCTGAATAATCGTGAATAAAATCTGTCAGCTTCTTTAACGTGTCTGGTGAGACATCAGGAAATACCCCGTGACCTAAGTTAAAGATGAATTGATCTGATTTCATCCCTTGATCTAAAATCGCTGCTGCTCTTTCTTCAATCACTTCCCAAGGAGAAAGTAAAATCGTTGGATCAAGGTTTCCTTGTAACGTTTTTGTTAAGCCTTCTTTTCGCGCTTCGTCTATACTCATACGCCAATCCAGTCCAACGACATCAAGCGGCAAGTCATGCCAATCTTTGGCCAGATGGCTCGCACCGACACCATACATAATCATTGGTACGTTTTCAGACTTCAGCTCTGTGAAAATACGCTGCATGACAGGCTTAATGAACGTCCGGTAATCTGCTGCATTTAAAGCGCCAACCCAAGAGTCGAAGATTTGAAATGCTCGGACGCCTGCTTTTACCTGAGCGCGTATGTATGTGATCGTCATATCGGCTAATTTATTCATCAAAAGCATCCATGTCTCTGGCTCACTGTACATGAGCGCCTTTGTTTTATGATAATTTTTAGATGGACCGCCTTCGATCATATAGCTTGCCATCGTAAAAGGTGCACCTGCGAAACCAATCAGCGGAACATTCAACTGCTCCTCTGTTAACAGCTTGATCGTATCAAGCACATACGGCAGGTCTTCTTCAGGATGAAGCTCTCCAAGACGCTGGATATCTGCCTTTGTCCGAATAGGCGAGTCAATCACTGGTCCAATTCCATTTTTAATTTCAACATCCACTCCAATAGCTGGAAGCGGAGTCATAATATCTTTATATAAAATAGCGGCATCTACACCATATTGTTCTACAGGAAGTCTTGTTACGTAAGCACATAGCTCTGGCTGATGCGTAATTTCAAATAGCCCGTATTTTTCTTTAAGGGCACGATATTCAGGCTGCGAGCGTCCTGCCTGTCTCATATACCAAACCGGTACATGGTCTGTTTTTTCCCCTTTGCACGCCTTTAAGAACGTGTCATTAAAAGCCTTCGTTTTTCCCATTACCTTTCATTCCACCTTTCGCCTCACACTCTCTTTGTATAAGGCTCAAACACTGCTTTTACTATACCGCTTTTTCAAGGCTCGGTATACTAAAGCGGCTCAATGTTCAAAAAATCGCCGAATATTAACGTCCAAAAGCCTCTGGCTTGATATAAGCACTGCCTTCGCCTTCTTCTTGTGTTTGAGTATTGTATGGAACAACCTTATATTGCGCATCTGAAAACACATTTGCATACGGCATTGTGTAGCTGTTAGTTCCTGTTACAGAATCGATCAGGGTCTCGCTTCCATTTCTTTTTTCATAAATACGATATTCAACGCGTTTGTCTTCCTGTTCATCCCATGACAGCTCCAATGTAAAGAGCCCTTTGATTTTAAATGCATAACGTGCTTCAAAGCCTGACAGTCCTTCTAAATGGATTGGCGATTGAAGTTCTTTAATTCCCTCTGGTTTTTGGAAGGTTTCATTGGTTATTTGGGCTGTCGTTAAAATATCTTTCATTAACTGCACTGGATACTGACTGCCGCCAGTTAAATAATGACTGTTATCCGTTTTGTCATACCCCATCCAGATTGCCCCTGTTGTACTAGGCGTGTAGCCAGCAAACCAAGCATCTTTCGATGCCCCTTTGACACCGGAATACGTAGTTGTCCCTGTTTTACCAGCCAAATCTCCAGCGTATGATCCACTCTGAGCGGTTCCGCCTTTGACGACCTGTTGAAGCATTCTTGTCATATTCCAAGCATTTTGTACGCTAAACACTCGTTCTTCTTTGTTTCGATTTTTTTCAACGGTTTCTCCATCATCATTCGTGATTTTCTGAATGAAGAACGGCTTTTTATAAACGCCTTCATTTGCAAATGTATGAAATGCTCCAGCTATCTGCAATGGAGAAACCCCTTTTTCTAGACCACCAAGCGCTATGGCAAGTCCTTTATCCGAAATATCCATCCCCATTTTCTCAAGATAGGATTTAGACGTATCGATGCCAAGCTGGCTTAACGTCCATACGGCAGATGTATTTTTACTTTTCATGAGAGCCTCTACCATCGTGACCCTGCCCTCGTACTGTCCATCGTAGTTCTTTGGAGAATAGCCGTCATAGCTTTTTTCCTTGTCCTCAAGCAGTGAATACGGTCTGAATTTTTTCTCCTGCATCGCTGGACCATATACTGCGATCGGCTTAAAGACAGAACCAGGCTGTCTAACAGCTGTGACTCTGTTATAGCCTCTTGCCTGATATTCTCGTCCGCCTATTGCTGCTTTTACACCACCAGATGCGTTGTCAATAAACACAGCGCTGCCTTCAGGTGACCCGCTTTTTCCCGGGAAATAACGATTGTTTTTCATTGCATCATAGGCAACTTTTTGCAAATTCATATCGATTGGTACCGTAATGGTATAGCCGCCTTGAAGCAATTGTTCATGCGAAATCGAATACTGTGATTCTGCTTCTTTAATCATGAGATCTACATAACTGTCCACCCAAGGGGTTTCTGATTTCTTTTTTAAATGAATACCAAGTGTTCTTCCTTTTGCTTCAACTGTTTCTGTAGAAGACAAATATCCTTGTTCATTCATTAAATTCAGGATGGTATCCCGTCTTTGTTTATTTTTATCTGGGTGTAGAACAGGGGAATACGTTGAAGGTGCCTTTGGCATGGCAGCAAGTGTAGCTCCTTCACTGACAGTGAGATCTTTTACATCTTTACTAAAATAGTAATTGGCTGCTGCTTGGATCCCATAGACGCCATGACCAAAGTAAAGCTGATTCAAATACATTTCAAGCAGCTTGTCCTTTGAATAATCTCTTTCTAAATTGATCGCAATAATGACTTCTTTTGTTTTTCGAAGAAACGTTTTATCATTTGTGAGAAAGATATTTTTGGCGAGCTGCTGGGTGATGGTACTGCCGCCTTCTACCTTTCCACCTGCTAATATATCTCGATAAACCGCCCTTGAAATCGATTGTGCATCAATTCCGTGGTGCTCATAAAAGCGCTTGTCCTCTACAGCAACAAAAGCTTTCGCCACTTTATCTGGGACCTCTTTTAATGACACAGGGTCCCGATTTTCTGAATACATGCTTGTGAGTTCTTTTCCATTCTGATCAATGATTTTCGAGGAAGCGTGAAAAACGAGCTTCTTCTCATCTATGACATAATGTCCTAAAAATAAAATGGTCAGATAGCCAATAAATGAAAGCACGATTGTACTTCCTGCAATGACTAATGGAATGATTATCTTCTTTTTCTTCAAATTAGGTCACCTCATTCCTTTATACGGATAGTATGGGATGTATTGCTTCATAATATGTTTTATGGATTGACTACCAAAGAATTATATATCATTCTTTTGTTATACTATCAAGCAGGAGGCGGTTTAGATGAATTTCTATATTACATATGGAACAGCAGACTTTTTGCAAAAAATCGCAAAAAAACATCATCTTGAAAATCTGCTTTATACGGTCGGTAAGGAACAAGCAGCTCTTTTTCATGAAACGGAGGGTGAGACAGTCTTTAAAGCACCCCATGCCTATGATGTGATTTATACAAAAGGTGAGCTCGTCCAATCTGGCTTTGTCACGCTGAATCATATCCCTGTAAAGCTCGAAAGCAGAGCACTTTTTGAATCCACCTTTCAGAAAAAAACAAACATGTCAGAACACCAGCGCGGCTTTCAGGCGCTTCGTGTGTTAAGACCAAAAAAGGATGAAGAAGTATACTTGATATTGACCCTTTGGGAATCTGAAGACTTATTTCAAGACTTTCAAGAGTCAGAAGCATTCTTTCAGCCACACGAGGATACTGGCTCCATCTTCTCTCGTCCTGCCTATCTGACATCCTATCATGCCGTCATAGACCATTAAGGAAGTGCTGCTTTTCGCACTTCTTTTTTTCATAAAAAAAAGCCCTTCTGCTGGGCTTTCAACACTTATCTCTAAGCTCGTACCGATGAATGATTGGCTGAAGTACATAAAAATTCAGCAAGATCCACCCTAATAAGATTGGCCATTTGAGCATAGGTGAAGCACCTTTCATCTGAATAAGTAGTACCAACAGTGGAATCAAACAAATCATCAAAAAGCTCATCTTCGAAACGAACGTTTCTTTGATTTGATGCCGGCAGCTTGGACAAAGCATCATTCTCGTATGCGATAAATGAAATTTTTCGACGAAAGAAAATGCTTTTGAACAATTTGGACAGCTTCCCAATGCCACTCCCCCTTTTTCAAGCTTCATACTTAACCTTCGACTTTTATGTAAAATGACCTTTTCTGTCATTCTCGACATCCTCTTCTGTTGAAAGATTCTAACAATTACCATACAATCAGTAAAAGAGCCTAAAGGAGGTTTTCGGATCAATGACAGTATCCACTTTACACAAAAGGATCAATGAACGTCTTGATGAACATTATGAGGAAATGGTTGAAATTAGACGCCATCTCCATATGAATCCAGAACTTTCTTTTCAGGAAGAGGAAACCGCTGCTTACATCGCTCAATATTATGACAGATTACATATCCCAACACGCACACATGTAGGCGGACATGGTGTACTCGCTTTTATTGAAGGAGCTTCCCCTGGACCGACCATTGCACTGAGAGCTGATTTTGATGCACTTCCCATTCATGATGAAAAGGATGTACCTTACCGTTCAACAAAACCTGGCGTCATGCACGCATGCGGTCACGATGGCCACACAGCAACACTTCTCGTCTTAGCGAAGATCTTACATGAGCACCGAGATCAATTAAAAGGAAAAATCGTCCTCATTCATCAACACGCTGAAGAATATGCCCCCGGCGGTGCGAAACCAATGATTGAAGATGGCTGTTTAGACGGTGTTGACGTCATTTTCGGCACCCACCTTTGGTCCTCAGAGCCATGCGGCACTGTTCTTTATAAAAGCGGGAACTTTATGGCAGCGGCCGATCGTTTCTCTATTCAAGTGCAAGGTAAAGGCGGACATGGCGCACAGCCGCACCTGACGAAAGATGCCGTACTCATCGGTTCACAAATTGTAGCCAATCTTCAGCAGGTCGTGGCCCGTAAAGTCAACCCGATTGATTCTGCGGTGGTATCTGTAGGGGGATTTGTCGCTGAAAATGCCTTTAACGTCATTGCAGATTCGGCCGTGCTAACAGGTACTGCACGTTCCTTTGAAGAGAGTGCACGCCATATCATTGAACGTGAAATTGAGCAGGTGGTGAAAGGTGTCTGCCACATGCACGATGCCTCTTATACTTATGAATATGTAAGAGGCTATCCTGCAGTCAAAAATCACCCTGCACCAACTGAATATATAGCAGAAATAGCCAAACAGACAGAAGGAGTCACAGAAGTAAAAGAAGCCGAAACCCAAATGGGCGGAGAAGACTTTGCTTACTACCTTCAGCATGTTCCTGGTACTTTCTTCTACACAGGCGCTATGCCAAAAAACAGCCAAGATGTGTATCCACATCACCATCCGAAATTTGATATTAACGAAAACGCAATGCCTGTCGCAGCAAAGGTACTCGCTCATGCCGTCCTTTCCTACGATGAATAAAAAAAAGCCGCTGCCACCAGCGGCTTTTCTATTTCGATTCTTTCAACACTCTCAAGTGAAACACATGGCGTGCGACTTCACCAAGCTGTCCTGTCAGCTGATGATTTGCCACCCCACCAACAGCGGCACCGACCACAGGCATTAATTGAAACAGCTTCACAAGGTCAATATAATCTCGATATTCCTGCTGAAAGCTATACCAATCCATTTCTTCCCGGGTTGTTTCCCATTCTTCAATGAGTTTCATCATTTTTTGACGGTGTGCACTGCTTGAAAAGGCGAGTTGAAAAATACAAAGCAAAAAGAGCCTTTCCTCTTTTTGAGACAAATCAAATCCATATATACAAGCAAGCTCATATAGACATTTCATTTTAATACTCAAAAGGAGAGGGAAATCCGCCATTCCGAGAAACAATCCACCCGCACCTGTGCCAATTCCTTCAATCGCAGCGGCCTTTTGATAATATGTCACCTTTTCCTTTGCCAGCTCATTTCGCTCTACAATAGACAATTGTTCATCAATGACTGTAAATGAAGTAAAATGGCTTCCTGATACGGTGGATTCAACCATTGTTTTCACCGCACTTGTGATGACTTGATGAAATCGAGCAGGGATTCGGCGATTCACTTGCTGCTGAACGCCTTTTGAAAACCGCTCGATCTTGGATGGTTTTCTTAAAAAACGCATTTGAAAAAAAATGGCCTCTTCATACAGTTCCCGTTCAGCTGCATTCATCCCAGTTCCCTCCTTGGTGACATCATACACACGCTGTAAAAAATGCTTATCTCATCTTTTTTAATCTGCTTTGTACGTAAGGCTTGAATAGGACAAGCACAAATACCAATGAAATGAGAAGAGCAAGTCCGCTTCCCTTCCATCCACCTGCTGGGAAAACGGCGGAGCTCAGTACAATTGACTGGATGATGAGTACATTTCGTACGAGAATAAAAAAGCTTCGATCTTTTTCTTGCTGAGACACAGGATAAAGTGCCTGTAACGACAGATGAGCAAAATGCTTTGTTAACGGGACAAGCTGTACACCTGTGATAAAGACTGTAAACAAGACAAGTAATGCCCCCACCCAGCCTGCTGCACCTGTATACAAGAGGATGAGCACAAACACGACCGTTAACCTAAACACAAGACCAAAATAGTCATTTGAACGTAAAAACGCCCTCACATACATATAAGAAAAAGCTTTACGCTGTTCATAAGGGACAAACTGCAAGACCCAGTCCATATACGCCCTTCTTTTCACTTGTTTCTTTAAATGAGGGACATCCGTAAATAAGTTTGCCAAGCGGTAAAAACGCTGTTTTCGTTTTAGCTCATCAGAAATATGCAATTCCCATTGAAAGGGCTGTTTTTTTACTGCATTTGTTAGATAAATGAGATAGACAGCATATAAAAGATAAAAAACAATGGCAATGGCATAAGCTGCTTGTAAAACGGTATACATTAACATTGTATTGAGCAGAAAACGAATCACTGCATCAATCCATCTGACATGTTTCCCTTGAAAATAAGTGATTCTCCATTGAATCGCTGTATTCAGACCTTTTATTAAGATCATTTGCGCCAAAATGAGCACATATAGCATCAGATCGCCTGAGGAGACAGCCGAATATAGCGGAAGTGCAATAATGGACACGGCAATCAAAGGAAATAACTGAGAAATGAAGCTAAAGTTAAACGCTTGTTTTAAATAAGGGTCCATCTTAGCTTCCAAAGGAAGCATAAACACAAGATCTGCCTCTTTGATCAACGTTCGCACGTAAGAACTAGTCAGTACCAATGAGAAAACAACTGCCATGACCCAATAGGATGGGAAGTGAGCTGGAATATGCTTCAGCCAATTACTGTACCAGCTCGCCCCGCCTGCAAGGAAAAAAATGAGCACAATCACAAGATGATCGTTGAACATATATTTTAAATATTTTCTTGTTTCTTGTACGTGTTCTTCTAATCGTGATTTCCAAATGGTTTGCGTTGTTTTACTCATAGCTTTCTTCCTTTGTTAATTCCAAATAAAGATCATCGAGTGTCGCATCTCTCATGTTGAACTGTTCTCTTAGTTCTGTCAGTGTTCCTTTCGCTCTAATTTCCCCTTCATGCAAAATAATAAAGGAATCACAATAACGTTCCGCTGTGGCTAAAATATGCGTAGACATCAGAACACTTGCGCCATTTTGTTTCGCCGCATTCATACGTTCTAATAGTGCGTTGATCGCAAGCGGATCAAGCCCTAAAAACGGCTCATCGATAATATACAACTCTGGCTCCACAAGAAACGCACACATAATCATCACCTTTTGCTTCATCCCTTTAGAAAAATGAGCAGGGAACCATTTCAATCGCTTCTCCATTCGGAATTCCTTCAGCAAAGACGGCAGACGTTCTTCTAATTGTTCTTTTGAAAGGCCGTAAGCCATCGCTGTCAGCTCTAAATGCTCTTTTAACGTTAATTCTTCATATAAGACAGGTGTCTCTGGAATAAACGTAAATTGTGAACGATACGCCTCTTGATCTTCTTGAAGGGTTCGTCCGTTTAGCTCAATGACCCCTTTATGAGGTTTCATTAATCCAATAATATGACGAATGGTTGTACTTTTTCCCGCCCCGTTTAAGCCAATGAGACCAACGATTTGGTTTCTTTCTAATTCAAATGAAATATTTTTCAGAACGGGATTCTTTGTATATCCACCCGTTACATCTTTTACAGTTAGAAGGGACATCAGTTCGTTCCTTTCTTTCTTTTTTCCTTTATAGTACCAAAAACGAAAGACAATTTGAAATGTTTACCTATAGACAACTCATGAATAAAACATCGGCATACTGGTCATCATAATGTATGTAGAAGAAATGAACTTGATGACCAATACGTAAATGAGGTGTTTGTTAAAGGCAATAACCGCATGACAAATTGGTTTTTCATCTAAAAACCTTAGCTTCTGTTTTGCTTCACTGATTCTTGATTTTTGTGTCCTATACAAATATGTATACGACGAACCAAAACGTCAAATGAGGTGTTTACGGCAGAAATAGCAGGCATATGAATTCTTTATTTCAGTAAATAGAGAATTCAAAAGGCATATCAAATGAAAGCATCAGCATTTCTTCTGCAGGAGCAGGATGAGCGACCAAAGGAGTTCGCTTGTCCTGTTTTCTTTTTTGCTTCTTTTTGTGATACGATAAAGGAAAAATAATGAGGAGTGACATGGCGTGAGCGACTGCATTTTTTGCAAGATCATTGATGGAGACATTCCATGTGCAAAAGTATATGAAGACGAGCATGTATTGGCTTTTCTTGATATCAGCCAAGTAACAAAAGGACATACCCTTGTAATCCCGAAAATACATAAAGAAAACATTTATGACATGACACCAGAAGTGTCTAATCATTACTTCCAAGCGATTCCAAAAATCGCTAGAGCCATCAAACAGGAATTTGAACCAATTGGTTTAAACCTTCTAAACAACAACGGTGAAAAAGCCGGGCAATCTGTGTTCCATTACCATATGCACATCATTCCACGTTATGGCAAAGGCGACGGCTTTGGTGCCGTATGGAAATCTCACCAAGATCAATATACATCAGAGGATTTAAAAGACATTTCTTCTGCCATCCGTACGCGCCTTACCTCATCTTAATTGATGAGGTTTTTCTTTTTTTCACTTCTTTTCTGTGCTTATCCTCTGAATCGTAAGATATTTAGGACGATTCAAATTTTTTGTCCAAATGCTTCAAATTTGTGATAGGATGGTTTTATCTTTTGATACATTAACGCGAGAAATAGGGAGAGATTGTGATGAAGCGAACGACGAATTTTAATGCTGGTCCGGCGGCGCTGCCGCTAGAAGTGCTTCAAAAAGCACAGGAAGAACTTGTTGATTTTAAACAAACCGGGATGTCTGTGATGGAACTTTCTCATCGCAGCGGTGAGTATGAAGAAGTCCACAATAAAGCGAAAGCACTCTTGGTAGAATTGATGGACATTCCAGAAGATTATGAGGTCCTCTTTTTACAAGGCGGGGCAAGTCTTCAATTTGCAATGATTCCGATGAACTTCTTACATGAAGGCGAAACGGCTCATTTCATCCAAACAGGTGCTTGGTCAGAGAAAGCCTTGTCAGAAGCAAATGGGTTTGGTGAAACATCAGTGTTTGCCTCAAGTGAAGACGACAACTATTCGTATATTCCAGATGTAGATGCTTCCGTTTTAAATGACGGTGCTTACTTGCACATCACATCGAACAATACCATTTTCGGTACTCAGTGGAAAACGTTCCCGAACACGTCACTCCCGCTTATTGCCGACATGTCCAGTGATATTCTCAGCAAAAAAATAGACGTGTCTTCATTTGATTTCATTTATGCCGGGGCACAAAAAAACCTAGGGCCTTCTGGTATCACGATTGTGATCGCGCGCAAACGTTTATTAGAGAAAGAAAAAAGCGGCACACCTAAAATTTTAAAGTATTCAACACATGCCAAAGCCAATTCTCTTTATCACACACCACCGACTTTTGCGATTTATATGCTATCCCTTGTCCTGGAGCATGTGAAACAGGCGGGCGGTGTAGAAGCAGCAGAAAAACGCAATGAACAAAAAGCAGCGCTTCTGTATGATACGATTGATCAAAGCGGCGGTTTTTACAAAGGACATGCACGTGCTGACAGCCGTTCACATATGAATGTCACGTTTACCCTTCGTGATGATGCACTCACTGCATCCTTTGTGGAGAAAGCAAAACAAGAACAAATGGTTGGACTCGCCGGCCATCGTTCTGTTGGCGGATGCAGAGCCTCGATTTACAACGCCGTCTCTATAGAAGACTGCCAAAAGCTTGCGGACTTTATGAAAAAGTTCCAGCAAGAAAATGAGTAAAAAGGCTTTTCTATCGTGAAATAAATTTGTTATAATAACGAGAAATATAAAGTCATGACTCTTGCAATAAATGATCAGCCATATTATTGGAGAGTTCTAAGAGCTTAGCAGAGGAGAGCATAGAAATGAAAACAAAAGAATTAGTGATTATGTCATTGCTTGCAGCAATGGGAGCTGTTTTGCATACGATTTTCCCGCCCATCTTTTTCGGAATGAAACCTGATATGATGCTGGTCATGATGTTTTTAAGCATCATCCTTTTTCCGAAGGTACAGCATGTCATTGTGATCGCCCTAGTTACTGGGGTCATTTCCGCTTTGACAACAGGTTTTCCAGGCGGACAAATTCCCAATATGATTGATAAACCGGTGACAGCCTTTATCTTCTTAGCCCTTTTCTTATCTTGCCAGAAGATCAAGAACAAAGTCGTTCTGACCGCTGTACTCACCGCTGTTGGGACCGTCGTATCGGGCGTGATTTTCCTATCTGCCGCTTTACTGATTACTGGACTGCCGGCTGCGTTACCAGCACTTCTTGTAGGTGTTGTCCTGCCAGCAACTGTGATCAATACGATAGCTATGGTATTTGTCTTCCCGATTGCTCAGTCCATATTAAAGCGCGCAAGAATGATTGAAGTCGCTTAACGAATAACTGAACCTCTTCATTAGATGAAGAGGTTTTTTTCATGCTTTCATGCTTCTATAAAAGAAAAAGGGTAAGTAGCAAAATGGAGAGCGAAATCCCTGCACCTGCCGCACACACAATTGCTTTTTGTCTTAATACATGTTTTGGCGGATAAGACCCTGCATACCCAAGCTGCCTTACATAATGAATAGAACCACCTGCGAAAATCACACACATACACGTAAAAACGAACAGAAAGACAGACAACCTTCTCCCCTCCCTTTTCTTCAAAAGTATGCTAAAATAAAGCAAGCTATGTATGGAAGTTCAATGAAGCTGATCGTCAGCTCAGAGAGAACATGCGAATGTGTAAAATTTGACTAGAGGTGATTGGAATGGCTAGTGGACGTTCTTTATTAACAGGATTATTTGTAGGCGGTCTCCTCGGAGGTGCGGCAGTGCTCCTGACGACTCCCTCTTCTGGCAGAGATGTACGCGGAAAGATGAAAGACGGCTATGACAAATTCGAAGATACGCTGACAAGATTAAAAAGAGATGGACAAGCTTTAAAAGAGCAGATTGTTGAAACCGCAAAAGAAAGTGCTGAGGTCATTAAAGAGGTCGGAACTGAATTGCAAACATCCATTCAGCAATGGCGCGAGGAAATCAAACCTCATCAGCAGGACTTACAAAAGGAAATTCAGGAAATTGAGGAAAAGCTCAAACAACTGGAGAAAACCTTACAAAACTAATATACTCACAAAAAAATATTCGTTTACAAAAGTGTGCGGGGTGCGTATCCCGCACTTTTTTTGTTGAAAAAAGGTTATTTTGTCAATGTTTTTCATGACTTTTAAAAATTCTTGAATTTTCAGCTTTATTAATCTTTATTTTATTGGCATAATAGAATTACAAGAAAAAGAGAAGTAGGTGAAATGGATGAATCATTCGGAACAGCCTTTCGATGTAAAAGAAGCACTTTTATTCAGTCAAAGAATGGCCCAATTGAGCAAAGCTCTTTGGAAATCCATTGAAAAGGACTGGCAGCAGTGGATCAAACCGTATAACCTAAATATCAATGAACATCATATTTTGTGGATTGCGTATCAATTAAAAGGAGCTTCAATATCAGAAATTGCAAAGTTTGGCGTCATGCATGTATCAACGGCGTTTAACTTCTCTAAAAAATTAGAGGAAAGAGGATTTTTAAAATTTTCTAAAAAGTTAAACGATAAACGCAATACGTATATTGAACTAACGCCAAAAGGCGAAGAGACATTCCATAAACTACTCGAAGATTACGACCCGGCCCGAACTGGTATTGTCAAAGGCGCACAGCCGCTTCATGACATTTACGGAAAGTTCCCTGAAATTTTAGAAATGATGTGTATTATCCGAAACATTTATGGTGAGGATTTCATGGAGATTTTTGAGAAATCGTTTTCAAACATTGAGAAGGACTTTTTGAATGAACGTGGGAAAGTCACGAAAAAGCCTGAAGAACTTGAAGACTCAGCAGAGGAAAAAGCGGCTAAAGCAAATCAAATTGTTTAATGATCTTTATAAATTCATTCATTAACGGCTGAAACAGCCCTTGATCATGCAAAGCAAAAATCGTCTCATGAACATCCAGCTTTTCAATTAACTGTCCCGCAAACAGCGCAAGGAGATCGTCGAACATGACGTAGCCTTGTGCTTTTTGCTTGTCCATTTCATCTGAGAGCTCAGCACAAATACGCTCAATGTCCTTTGCCTCTTCTTTCGATACACGCTGCCGGATCAATAGCGCATAATATGGATAACGGCTCATATCTGTCGCCGTCAGTAACAGTTCCATATAATATTCGAGCTGGCTCATTCGTTCCTCAATACTCATGTACGTTCCCTCTTTCTCTTAGTCACTCTATTTTAGCCGAAATTACTCATTGACGAAAGAGACGAACCTCCCTCTTATGTCTTTTTTTCTTGAAAAACCCAAAGTTTCCTCTCTTTATTCCATATGAATGTAACAATTTATTTTTTTTCTTGAAAACCATTGATTTTTATCCTCAGGAAGAGTAAATTATCTTGAGATATTCAATTAGTTTTTTTGAGATTGGAAGGATGAAAAATGAATTGTTGGAAGACCATTAATCTTGAAAAGGATTATGGTTATACGAGAATGATGATTTCAGCCATATGTCTGACTGTATTTTTTTTCATTATGGCATTTTTATGTTTTCAACTGACTCATCCTGAAACGAGGCTCAGCAGTCACAATGCACCGCTTTTTATCGTGCTTTTACTTGCGACATTGCTTGTCCACCGCGTGGTTCACTTGATCCCAGTCATGAAACATAAGAAAAAAATGACGTTATTTAAACGAAATTGCTGGCAGCGCGTGCCTAAGAGAGTGATGCTTTTCTCACTGCTCAGCCCGTTTTGTGTCATCTCACCTGTTTACTTTGTTTTAGGAATGGCATTTCCAATGTACGCACACTATTTTATCATGATCGCAAGTATTCATGCAGGCTATTGTTTGCCTGACTTTTTATTTGCTTGGAAACTGCTAAAAGCGCCAAAATCATGCATCATTGATCAAGCCCAAGACGAGTTTGATATTTTAGTTGACCCAACTTCCTCATCATGAGGTTTTTAAAGCCAACTTCTATCTTTTTCATAAAAAATTTGGTAATGTAGTATGGGAATAGCATAGAGAGGGGGGATCTCCGATAGTTTTATTTTACTTCATCGTCTTTGCCGCGTTTATTGTGTATTCAATAAACAGGCTTACTAATACATTATGCCTTGTCAGAGAGATTCCTGAAGAACGGCAAGATAAGGTGTTTCGCTTTATCAATGTATCGATACTGATCTTACTGATCTCATCATTTGTTGAAATTACCATATCTATTTAAGATCAAAGCAAAAGCTGCCTGTTTGATGGCAGCTTTTTGTGTATGATGATCTATTAGCAAATCCAAGATGCACCGATAATGATCAATAAGATAAATAATACGACGACTAGTGCAAAACCGCCAGCAAAGACTTCTCCTCCCATGTGAAAACACCTCCTGCCAGTTCTTCCTCTGTTCTAAGCTCAGTGTATGCAGAAAATTTTAAAACGTTTAGGCACTTGTCATCGTTTTAAAAAAGAACCGCCCGCACGCATGGCAGGACGGCTCCTTTCTGTCACAGCGATTTAATTAATAAAGATATGCTGCACCAACGATGATCAGCAAAATGAATAGCACGACCAATAAAGCAAACCCATTAGAATATCCTGCTCCCATATAATTCAGCCTCCTTTTTGTGATCAATATATGTGTATGTTGGTCGCAAAAATTTGACTAGACGAATGCCCTCCCATTTGCATTTCTTTTTACAGCATGTCACAATATGTTATGATACAAGCAATGATAAATAAATTGGAAAGATTAGGAGTGTTTTTTGAATGAAAAAAATGGCTTTAGCAGCTGTAACAGCAGTAAGTGTTTTAACTCTTGGCGCATGCAGTAGCGGTGACAAAGAAGTGATCGCAACAACAAAATCAGGAGATGTCACAAAAGAAGAGCTTTATACAACACTTAAGAAACAAGCAGGTGGAGATGCTTTAAACCTACTTGTTCAACAAAAGGTTCTTGCTGACAAATACAAAGTATCAGATAAAGAAATTGATAAGAAATTGGAAGAATATAAAAAGACACTTGGTGAAGATCGTTTAAAACAACTTCAAGATGAATTCGGAAAAGATTACATCAAAGATCAAGTAAAATATGAGCTGCTGACTCAAAAGGCTGCCAAAGCTAACATCAAAATCACTGACAAAGAAGTAAAAGCGTATTACGATGACCTAAAAGGGAAAATCCGCGCAAGCCACATTTTAGTTGCTGACAAGAAAACAGCAGATGAAGTAGAAAAGAAATTAGATAAAGGCGAAAAGTGGGATGACCTTGTATCTGAATATTCAACTGACACTGCTTCAGCAGCACAAGGCGGCGACGTAGGCTGGTTCGCAAAAGAAGGCCAAATGGATGAGAACTTCAGTAAAGCTGCCTTCAAACTAAAAGTAAATGAAATCAGCAAACCAGTAAAATCTCAATTTGGTTACCATATCATTAAAAAGACCGAAGAACGCGGTAAATACGATGACATGAAAGCAGACTTGAAAAAAGAACTGCTTGATCAAAAACAAGCAGACAACAATGAAATTCAAACGATCTTAAACAAATTGGTGAAAGATGCTGATGTGAAAGTAAAAGATAAAGAACTTGAAAATACATTCAAAGAAAAATCTGAGCAAACCACACAACAAACACCAAACCAATAATGAACGAAAAACCCCTCTACATGAACTTGTAGAGGGGTTTTTTTATTCTTATTGATTATGCAATCGAATGGTCCTCATGCTTCGCCGTTTCCTGGGATCGTTTCATTTGCTGTCCTTGACGTCTACGCTCTCTCTCCTGCTCCATTCGTTCGATAAAGATTTCTCCCTCTTTTTCAATAAAGGATTGATCAATCTCTTGCTCCTCTTTGGCTGTCGTCATTAATTTATAGGCACAAAAGATAATACCAATGATACATGCATATACCCACCATGGAAAAAATAACATTGTCTTCGCCTCCTTTTTCAGGACTAATCTCTCTTCCTTTGTGTTACATGCTTATGCGAAAAGAAGACAAGTTATGAAAAAAAACGCCCGCATCAAACGGGCGTTTTATCATGAGGATTCATTGTGAAAGGTTGGTTTATAAAACGAACGATTCTCTAGTGCAAAAATACGCTCTGTATATTCTCCTGGCTTCACATGCTCAAGCGCACGATCCATCATGTTCATTTTTGCATCTAAATTATCTATATAGTGGAGAATTTCGGCTTCCTTCACCATTGGTGGTTTAGGACTGCCCCACTCCCCTTTTCCATGATGACTCAGCACTAAATGCTGCAGAATCAGAATTTCCTCAGAATCAATGCCAAGCTCCTCTGCGGCTTTCGCAATTTCTGTCACCATAATAGAAATGTGGCCAATTAAGTTCCCTTCTACTGTATATGTGGTGGAGACAGGACCCGAAAGCTCTTTGACTTTCCCTAAATCATGTAGAATGATCCCTGAATATAAAAGATCTCGATCTAGTGATGGGTATAGATCAACAATGGATTTCGCTAAATGAAGCATCGATACCACGTGATAGGCAAGACCCGAAACAAACTCGTGATGGTTTTTCGTAGCTGCTGGGTAATCAGCGAATTCCTGTCCATATTTCTTCAGCAAATGTCTTGTGACACGCTGAATATTAGGGTTTTTCATATCAAAAATATATTGCATGATGGTATCCATCATATCGTGCTTTGGAATAGGAGCTGTTTCTAGAAAATCATCAATGCGGATTTGCTCGTTTTCAGCAACAGGACGTATATTCCTAAGCTTCAGCTGATTCCTTCCGCGATAATGATGAATATCACCTACTACCTTCACAATGGTTTGCGCAGCATATGTGAGTTCATCATTCTGCTTTGCATCCCATAGCTTCGCCTCAATATCTCCACTTTGATCTTGAAGAATTAACGTTAAAAATGGTTTGCCATTACTCGCAATCCCTTTAGTAGATGATTTAATTAATAAATGCAGGTCAACTTGTTCGCCGACGTCATAGGTCATGATCCCTTTAGCCATTCAATAAATGCTCCTTCCATGTTTCTGCTCATATAAGTATAACACAAGTCATAATTTGTCAATCATTCCACTGCTAAGCTCGTAATCTGCCCGTCTTCCGCTGCTTGTTTCATATAATGATGACAAGTGAAATAAAACAGCTGTGTTTCAAAACGAGTGAGTTCACTCATCAGCTCCAGCACCCTGTCTAGACGGACATGATCAAAGTGAACGAAACTGTCATCCATCATAAATGGGAGCTGACAATCTTGCTGGTGGGACAAAGCAAGTGCAAAACGAATCGAGAGATAAATTTGTTCACATGTTGCTTGTGAAAGCTCCTCCGGGCGGAATAGGCGTCCATCCCTCCGTTTCACAATCAGCCGGTCATCTTCGGCAGAAAATAAAATCACTTCATATCGATCATTCGTTAACGGCTGAATAAATCGGGAAGCTGTTTGGAGGAGTGCTGGTAGCCTCGTTTCTTTATGCTCATTGAGTTTCTCTCGAATGACGGAACGAACGAGCTGTATAGCCGCCCATTTTTTCGCTAGATGCTTTGCCTGCTCCTGCTCTACAGCAAGCTGATGAGTCAAATCAGACACTGTACCTGATGCTTCTATTTGGCGTATTTCTACTGCTAATTCTGCCAAGCGTTTTTTCATATTCGTCACATTCTCTTGCATGTCATTCAGATGTCTTTTTGCTTGTGCACACTGCTCCTCAAGGGTGCGTAAACCTTTACGGACAATGACCTCTTCCTCATCTATATAACCGCTTTTGTGCAGCTCTTGGTTCAGCTGCTGCAAATTGTACAGCCGCTCCCGGTATTCTTTGGATAGATGAGATAGGACATGATAATCTTCTTTTGACGCTGCTTCTACTTTTCGAAAAAGCTCGTCCGTTTGTTTTTCATAATATTGAACTTCTCCTTCTAATGTTGTCAGCTGCTGCTCTACATGTTGAATGGATACGTGCAATGTCTGACGTTCTTTTTCTCTTTTTTCCTCATCTTTCAATATCTCTTGAAAGGCTGAGATATTCTCTTGAATGGTCCCTTCTTTTCTTTGAAGGAGACTCATGAGCGCTGAAACTCTTTGCTCGTAGGTCGATTGCTGCTGTGTGAGCATCTCTATTTCCTTGTTAAGCGCCTCATATGCCGCTGTATTCGCTTTTAATTGTTTCAAGATATGGAAAGCTTCCACAAGGAATGAGAGCTCTGAGGACAAACCCAGCTGCCTTCTCATATCTTCTACTTGTTGCTGTACAGGTTCCAGTTCCCGCTCCCAGTCTTCATATTGCTGTATCATTCTTTCGTATAAAAGCTCCTTTTGCTTCACTAGCGTTTCAGCTGAAGCTGTTTGAACTTGAAAGGAATGATAGGCGTTACTGTCGTTTGCTTCCTTCATCTGAGTCTGTTTAAGCACTGGATAAATAGCGATCAAGATAAATACGGAAAATCCTGCAAACAGTAACGTCACCCAGCTCTCTGCTAAAACGAATAAGACCGTGAGAATGACAGCACATAGCACGAACATCAGCGGGAATAACCACACTCTGGAATGATTCTGTTTCACTGTAGCCCTTGTGCCCCTGACATCTTCTGCATCTTGCTGTTTAACGGGCTGCTCCTTTAATCCTTTTAGAGCGGTTTCCGCTTCTTCCAGCTCATGTCTTGCATGATCAAACCGGTCATCGAGCTGCGTTTTCCTATCCATTAAACGAACGTATTGGCTCACAGCCTCTTTTAATTCCCACTCAAAGTCAAGTGAATCATCCAGCTGGTCAAGCTTGATTGGACGATGCCACTTCAGCTTCGCTGATGCTTCTTCTATTTTTTGTTTCAAAGAATTCTGCTCTGTTTTCCCTGCTGCTAAGCGTTTCTTCACAAGTTCAGCATCCGATGATTCAGCTATGACTCGCTTCATCTCCAATACCGTATCCTTGTCATAGAGTGGCTGAATTTGCGTGAGCGACGTTTGCAAATGATCTAATTTTTGTTTCAGTGCCGTCACTTGCGCCTTTTTTGGGTGAAGGTGTGATTCTAATTTATCAAGTTCATGCGCGGTTTCCGGTCTAAACCGTTTGACTCGTTCAGGATAACTAGCCAAATCTTTTTTTAACTCTATCTTGTTTTCTATCATAGGATAAAGTCGAATATGTTCCGTCAAAAGCTGAATCTCTTCTTCAGTCTGTCTCATTTCATGCCGAAGCATTTCTACCTTCTCGGTTAATTCAGCTTGTTCTTTTTTCTTTTCGGTATAACGACTTTCTACCAATTTGGCCTGTTTCAACTTACCTGACAGCTCTTTTACATGATCAAGCTGCTGATTTAATTCAGGCTTACGTCCATTCGGTTTAAAAAGCTGCTCCTGCTGTTTTAGCAGCCTGCTGTCCATTTTGGATGCCGCATCTGAGCCAAACAAACTTGAAAAGAGTAGAAATTCCCCTATTTGATCTTGATTTAATGCTTGTACATTTTGCAGACCAAACACGTCAAAAGAATAGATTGATTGGTATAATCTGCGATCTGTTCCCTTTAACATCGCATGTAGAAACGCTTCATCTTTCACTTCACCATTTGGCAGCAACACCTGAGCTTGGCCGCCATGATCAGATGTTCTTTCAATATGAATCACACCTAATTCCTCATCAAAACATGTAAGAGACCCGCCATAAAATGAGCCATGCTTTGGCTTATACATATGGCTTTTGGAAAAACCAAATAACATCGATTCAATAAACGCCTTCAATGTCGTTTTCCCCGATTCATTCAGGCCATAAACTAACTGAAAACCGTCATCAGAAAAGTGGAAGGTTTGATTGGAAAATTTCCCGAAATTCGCAATATGGAGTGAACGTATTTTCATCATACCTCTCCTTTTCTCATAAATGCTTCAGCTGTTCTGCCAGCAGCCTTTGTGCCTCTTCTTTAATATCGATCTCGTCCTCTTTTGTAAAAGCTCTTCCTGCCTTTCTATAGGTTGGATGACGCTTGATCGGTGAAAGCAGCTCATCATACGCATCAAACTCGGCAATTTCTGCTGTTAGTTCTGTCAAAAAAGAATCTTCTAGATAGACGGCATCTTCATGTGTCCGGCAGTCAATCGACATCACCCAAACAAACAAGTCTTCATCTTCCTCCTGTTCATGAAGAACAGCCATCAGCTCCTCAAGCACTTCAAGCTGCGTGAGCTCCATATAAGCAGGAGCATCGCCAGTTAGTTCGATTTTCACAAAATGAGGAACACCTCTCTCTTTCAGTCCACTCATCTTTTTGTCCACAAGTATCACAAGATCGGTCATATGAGCGGTATGTGTGATATCTATTGTCAATGTCTCAAAAATGACATCTGAACAGCTCATAAACTCCGCTCTTTGAGCATCTTCAGATAGGTAAACGACATAACAGCCTTTCTCTCCTGTTTCTTTTATATGTCTTCCTTGCACGTTTCCAGGATAGATCACCATTGGGTCTTCATGCAGAAGAGCCCGCTTATGAATATGTCCAAGCGCCCAATAATCAAAATCCCGCGCTAGAAGCTGCTGTAGCTGAAATGGTGCATACGCATCATGCCCTTCTTGACCTGCTAAAGTGCCGTGAAGCATTGCAATATGATAGGGGGCATTTGTTGTTTTTTCATAATAAGGTGTCATATTTTCATGGACAGCTCGCTCTTTGTAGCTGAACCCGTAAATACTTGCCACAAGCTGACCTTCTCTATAAAAGGCTTGCTCACTTGGCGTACTGCTCAAAAAAACGTGAACATTCTCTGGCCACTCAATTGGTGTCCATTCACCACCTAAATGATCATGATTACCATAAATAATAAACACTTCAATCCCGTGTGATTGTAGCTGAAGAAACTGATTTCTTAAAAAAAGCTGTGCTTTTAGGCTGCGATTCGATTCGTCAAATATATCTCCGCTCAGCAGCATAAAGTCTACTTCTCGATCAATTGCAAGTTCAAACATGTTCTTGGCACTTTGAAATGTACTTTCTTTCAACCTCTTAAAAATTCGGTTCGGTATATTGGACATTCCCGCAAACGGACTATCTAAATGAAGATCTGCGGCATGAATAAAAGTGAGCTTCGTCAAACGTCTATCTCCTTGTACGTTACTGTAGTTGTCCATATTTTATCACGCCGTTTTTACGAATGCACGTTCTATCGCTCTCATTCTAAAAAACACATTTTTAGGGGTGAAAAAAGAGGTTTTAACTTCCTCCTTGTATAATTCATTAAAAAACAAGAAGAAAGGGAAGATCAGAGATGGAGAAAACCTACTATTTGACTGTATTTGATTCGTCAGGTGAAACCTTATTAAACGAAAAAATCACCACAGATAGTGATGAAAAAGCAAAAGAATTAGGACGTCATCGTTTAATCGAACAACAATACACAAAGCATTCTCACCGGCTCGTAAATGATGCAGGTAAACTTCTTTTATTTGAACGTTAAAAAAGCCGGCATCCGCCGGCCATTCATTCTTCTATTTAATGAAACACAGGACGTCTTTTTTCCAAAAACGCTTGAACACCCTCCTGATGATCACGGCTTTGTCTCAGTCTAGCTTGTGCAGCACGCTCTTTTTGAAGAACGGCTAACAGCTGTGATTCTGACTGCTGAAAATAAATCATCTTTGTTTCAACAAAGGCTTGAAGCGGCATATTTAAAAATGGCTTGACGCACGCTTTTTGATACGTATCCACCTCATCTTGAAACACGCCGTCTGCAAGGCGAAGCTTGAGCGCTTCTTCAGCCGGCAGCTTTTGTCCGCTCCAAATCAATTGTTTAGCGGTTTGTTCACTAACTCTTTTGGTGAGGAAAAAATGCCCTCCGCCATCTGGGATTAACCCGATTCCATTAAAGTTCATGGCAAGTTTAGCATCTTGATGCATAAACAAATAGTCACAGCTAAGGGCAAAGCTAAAAGCAAGACCAGCCGCTGCCCCGTGGACAAGTGCAATCGTCACTTTTTTCATACTGGCTAAAGAAAGTGTAATTCCCTCGATCAAATCCATCACGCGATGAAAATCTTCTTCACGATCTTGCTTTAGCATCATGCCAATATCTCCGCCTGCTGAAAACCCTTTGCCCATCCCCTTAAGAACAACAATTTTCGCACTGCTCTCACTCGCTGTATCACACGCTTCCTTCAATTCAGCAAACATGTCAACATGAAACGAATTATACGCTTCAGGTCTATTGAAAACGATTTCAAAAATATCCCCGTCTACCTGACAATTGATATATGTCATCATCCATTCCCCCTCTTTCTTTTCAAACTCATGACTTACTTCAATTTCCATCAAGCAATTCCTTTTCCTCTACATAAAAAATTTCAAGATCAACTGATACTAAAATAAGCATAATTGTTGAAACGAGAAATATATTTTTATATAGTAAAATAAGAAATAAAACATCATATGAAAGGGGGAGAATGATTGATAAGAAGTTCCATATGTATATTGATTAGCTGCATCGTCATGTTTTCTCCCTTTTCAAATGTCGTTTTTGCTTCACAAGCAGAAGCGAGCACACCAAGCCTGATTTCTCCATCGATTTATGATGAAGAAATCAACGCTGTGAAGACACCTCCATTTTCAAAAAAACATGCATCATCTCTTCTGTTAAAACAGAGGTTATCAATGGGCGCTTCAAAAGCTTTTCTTGTAAAGCTTGCATCAACCACAGCGTTATCTATTGATTTATGTTTTTTAGAAATGAAGTGTGCAATCCCCATTATGTACCAATCAAATTACCTCGACTGATTCATTTTATTTCATCCGTACTCACTATATGAAAAACAAAACCTATCATATTCGGAGGGATAAAATGAACATTAAAGAAAATGATCTTCCTGGGATTGGAAAGAAATTTGAAATTGAAACGAGAAATAGAGAAAAGATGACGATTGTGATTCATGATGATGGCAGACGGGAGATTTATCGTTTCGACGATGAAGATCCAGATGAAGTACTGTCCACCATTTCTCTCGATGATGCTGAAGCCCGGCAAATTGCTGCCATTATTGGCGGTATGGTGTATAAGCCGCAAGCACTTGAAACGATTGAAATGGCGTTCAATGATTTGATCATTGAATGGTTTAAGGTAGAAAAAGACGCAAAAGCGGTTGGACATACACTCGGCGATTTAGATGTGAGACAAAATTATGAAGTCACCGTCATTGCGATCATTAAACATACAAATGAAAAATTACTCAACCCCGGTGCCGATTCGATTATTCAAGCAAATGATACGATGGTCATTTCAGGCGAAAGAAAACACTTGAAGCGATTGATACGTGATTTTCTTTCTAGAGGGGGAGAGTGATGAATGGATCATTTAGTCTTTGAAGTTGGAACGGCGCTTATTCTCATCGCCATTGCCAGCTTAATCGCCAATAAAATTAAATTTTCTATCATTCCTTTTCTCATTGTCCTCGGGATGATTGTTGGTCCGCATGCACCAACCATCGGGATCATTGATTTGAAGTTTATCGAGAGCACCGAGATTATTTCGTTTTTTGGTAGAATGGGTGTCCTGTTCCTTCTATTCTACCTTGGGCTTGAGTTCTCTGTCGGCAAACTCATAAAATCGGGTAAATCCATTGCAGTCGGCGGATCTATTTATATTTTGATCAACTTTAGCTTAGGATTGCTTTATGGGTTTATCACAGGCTTTGGATTCCTTGAAGTCCTCATTATGGCAGGCGTTATCACCATTTCATCCAGCGCCATTGTCGCCAAAGTCCTTGTCGATTTAAAACGGACAGCGAACCCTGAAACAGAGTTAATTCTTGGGATTATTATGTTTGAGGATATTTTTCTCGCCGTCTATTTATCTGTCGTATCCGGTCTTGTCCTTGGAGATGCCACGTCCGTTGGCGGTGCCTTATTATCTATTTTAATCGCTTTTGGTTACATGATGATTTTCTTTATCATCGCACGTAAGCTACCAAAACTATTAAACAAACTATTCGATATCCGTTCAAATGAAGTATTTATCATTGTCATTTTTGCCGCTTTGTTCTTCGTGGCTGGTTTTTCAGAGACGATTCATGTCGCAGAGGCCATTGGCGCTCTCTTACTCGGTCTTGTGTTTTCAGAAACAGAGCACTCAGACCGCATTGAACATCTCGTTGTTCCTTTTAGAGATTTCTTTGGCGCCATGTTCTTCTTCAGCTTCGGATTGAGTATTGATCCATTTACATTAGGAGATGCCTTCTGGCTTGCGATCGGCGCTGTCATTCTCACCTTAATTGGGAACTTCACCGCCGGGATGTTTGCTGGAAGAAGAGCCGGTTTCTCTCATAAAGCTTCTTCTAATATTGGATTAACCATCGTATCAAGAGGAGAGTTTTCCATCATTGTAGCCGAACTTGGGATTGCAGGCGGGCTTGCCGCTACATTGAAGCCATTTGCTGCATTATATGTATTAATCCTTGCGATTTTAGGACCGCTAGTGACGAAAGAATCAAAGCGTATCTATCAAATCCTAAACAAAATCTTCAAATGGAAAACTGAAAAACCAAAAGTAAAAAGAGAAACAACCATTTAATTGAAAAGGGCCCAGTGCTGGGGGCCCTTTTTTTATATCTATTCAAATTGCTGAAATGCTGTTTCTTGCTTCACTTGTTCTTTCGTATCCCCGCGAATGGTTCGGATGACTTTCTGATTGCGGTAGATCGATAGTTTTAAATTGGTCGCCGCTGTTCCATGAGAGTGATCGAGGTTCGTGAATGTAAAGAAATGATGAGACCGTTTGTCTTTAAACACAAGCCTGAAGTCGTCTGTCACTTTAAAATGCTCATCGCTTTCCCATTCAATCAATGGTTCATATGCGCTAAACCATTCCGGAATATTAGGCGTATATCCTGTAGCCAATACCACATGATCGGCTGTCATTTTCTTTTCTTTCTTGAGCTGCCATTGTTTCAAATGCAGCTCTAACTGCTGCTCATCCTCCATATGTATCGCTTCAAGCTCAGTCATTGGCTGAATGAGTACAGAAGGCTCTTCTCCTGAAACGGAGCGATGGTACAATTCCTGATAAATACGAGAAAGCGTCGATGCATCTATGCCATTCCTTAATCCTGCCAGTCTAGGCAATGTGTTCATTCGTTCTTCATAAGGAAGGGAATGAAAATATTCAACATACTTAGGTGTAAATAGCTCCTGACCAAGCTCCGCTGTCTCTAGTTCTCTAAATTCACTTGAACGTGTAAACCACGAAAGCTGCTGTCCTTTCTTCTGATGCTGAAGCAGGTCTAAGAAAATTTCAGCTGCACTCTGACCTGAACCAATCACCGCCACCGTTTCAGTTTCATGAAGTTCTTTTTGTTGATCTACATAACGACTGCTATGGGTCACATGCGGCAACGCAGCTTCTGGCACATCGACAGGGACCATCGGCTTGCTTCCCGTTCCAAGGACGACATGCTTTGCACGATATTCAGAAAGCGCCCCATCTTTCAACCGCCGAACTTTTACAAGATACCCGTCTTCACAGTCGGTCACTTCTTCCACCTTCATCCCGAACTGACAGCTATCTAATTCACCTGCAACCCATGATAAATACTCATTGAATTCTCTCCGGGGGATATCAAATTGTTCAAATGTATAAAATCGGTGAAGCCTGTTTGATTCATGTAAATAATTTAAAAATGTATACTTGCTCCTTGGATTAGCCATTGTCACAAGGTCCGCTAGAAAGGAAACTTGTAAGTCCGTTCCTTTGATGAGCATACCAGGATGCCAAGCAAATTCGGTTTCCTGTTCAAAAAAACAGCATGTCACATCTTCATACTCCTCTAATAAAGCGGCCAATCCTAAATTTGCTGGCCCAATCCCAATTCCGATCACATCCATCATATGTACACCTGCTTTACCTTTTTACCCCCTATATACCCTTTTACAAATGAAAAAAACACTGCGTCACCGCAGTGTTTACATGTGAGAAACAAATAATGACTCAAGAAACTGAATCTTCTCTTCCGTATAGTGCTCATAACGATCATTATAAGACTTTGGATCTTTTGGATTGGCATACTGCGTAATTTTTCCGGTTCGCGGATCAATGAATTTACTCGCAGCGCCGCATCCAATGCCAATGATCGTCTGCACCTCTTCCATAATGATAATATTATACAAACTTTCCTGTCCATCTAACGAATACCCGACATTTTCGAGATTCCCCAAAATGTTTTTTTGTCTGTATAAATAGTACGGATGATAGTCATGTGCCTTTGTCCAAGCAACCGCTTCATCCATCATACGTGTGATCTCTTCACGGTCTGCCACTTGATACTTTTCCTTATTGCGGGTCATTTCAGACGCTCTCTTAAAGGAAAGGGTATGCACCGTTAAAGATTCAGGCTTCAGTTCTTCTGTTTGCTGCAAGGAATGTTGGAATTCCTTTAGCCCTTCTCCTGGCAGCCCGATGATTAAGTCCATGTTAATATTATTCATGCCATACTGCCTTGATAAATGATACTTTTCAATCGTTTCTTCCACACTATGGTGCCGGCCAATCGCTTTCAATGTTTCATTCTCATATGATTGCGGATTGATACTAATCCGGTCAATATGATAACGGTTGAGCACCTCCAGCTTATCAGGTGAAATCGTATCAGGTCGTCCCGCTTCTACAGTGACTTCCCGAATATGTTTCACATCTGGAAAAGAGCGATACATCTCCTCATACAGCAAATCCATTTCTTCTGCTGTAATACTCGTTGGAGTACCTCCGCCAAAATAAACAGTCGTCACTTTAATCCCATGTTCCTTTAACCATTCGCCCATTTTTTGCATCTCATAATGCAGCCCAAAAAGAAACGTTCCTACTCTTCCAGCTTGTCCTTGAATGGCATAAGCAGGGAACGTGCAATAAGCACATTTTGTTGGACAGAAAGGAATACCGATATAAATACTCACTTCCTCCTGCAGATCGTACAGATCTGGAATGGCTTTGATTTGACGATCAACAATCTCCTGCATCAAATTGATCTTTTCATCATGAATCAAGTAATCGCGCTTTAACGCTGCATGTGCTTCTTCCTTTGTCATGCCTTCTCTTAGCATCTTATGAAGTAATTTCGTAGGGCGTATCCCCGTAAGAATCCCCCATTTTTGCGTCATTCCTGTATATTCCTGTAGCAGATGTAAATAAACAGACAGCACAGTGTTTTTGATTTGCTTCCAGCGCTCTTTATCGTTCAAGCCCTCCGGCATCTCTCTTGTAAAACAACTCGTCATATCTGATCCAGCAATATGGCCAGAAGCCTCCACCATACCGCCAGTTTCTTTACAATCAAACACCATGACCAGGCCATCGTTCGCTTCACCTGAATCAAACAGCACTTCACTATCTTCCTCGAATAAATTGGCTATATTGACAAGCGGTCGATGAAATCGTTCATTAGACAGCCCTTTAACTAAAATTCGCATCATATCACCTTTATCTTCAAACTTGTTTCATTTTACAAAATTCATCTAGGAAAAGCAATGAAGAGAACAGACGAAGGCCCTGCCATTTCTTAATAGACAGGGCCTTCACTATATTATCGTTTAATATCAAATTGATGTAAAAAACCTTCCCTTTGCTGCATTCTAAAGTATTCTTTGATCATATAAGCAACACCCTGTTCATCATGAGAACGTGTCACCCAATCGGCTTTACGTTTGACCGAATGAGGTGCATTCCCCATCGCAACGCCTAAGCCAGCTAACTCAAGCATCGGGATGTCGTCTGTCCCGTGACCGATCACGACCGTATCTTCTAATGTAAAACCTAGTGCTGAGGTTAAAAGAGAAAGTCCTGCTTCTTTCGATACCCCTTTGCATACAATGTTCATTTTCTCATCACTGATCTTAATCAGATCAACAGATGGGAATGCTTGTTGAATGGTTGTGTGGATTTCAGGCTGAAGTGCTGCCGTCGAATACACTTCAATGACAGGTGTGCTAACCGGTTCATCCATGAGCATATCACTTAATGATTCAACAAATTGAACGGGATAGAAAATGGGATCAGACGGATGAATCAACGTTTTTCCCATCAGTTGAGACTGTGTTTTTTTCCGATTGCCGATTGAGAATTTTTCATGTAACAAGCGAACATTACAATCAAAGCTTTCAAGGATCTGCACAAGATTAAATGTTTTCTCTTCCGTTAATTTCTTCACATGGAGCGGCTCATCAAGCTTATCAGCGATAAATGCACCACTATGCGTCACAAGAGTTGAAGTTGGTATTTTCAACGCCTTGGCAATTTTTTGTGCAGATCGAAAATGACGGTTGGTGACAATCGTCACGTAAACCCCTTTTTTCTTAACATATTCCACAGCTTCTTTTGTAGCGGAATGGATTTTCCCATTGGAACGAAGCAACGTTCCATCTATATTGAGTGCAAGTAGCTTTTTTGACACTGAGGCATCCCCCTTCTTGATGACTGTACTTACGATGAGGATATGCCCTAGCTTAGCGCTTTAGAACATGCAGTTGAAGCAGCCCTTGTTTTATGCCACAATCGCAAATAAAAAAAGCCTACCCCTAGGCTTTTTTTTATGTATGGTTTGGATGCGTAACAATGGCGTGATGAAGCTCCCCATGATCCCCTCATCTTTCACACACCAAAGCATTGCTTATATCATATCCCCTTATGCTTTGCTTTTCTCCCAGAAGCGCTTCTCTCTCATTTGGCTCATCGCCGTAAATCCAAAGTGGAACGCACCCAATTCATCACGATAGCGCTTTTTGAAAGCACTTTCAATAAGTATTATCGCAGAATTTACGAGCTTCGACAACCCTTTTTTTAAAGATATACAAGCGGCGATATGAATGAAAAAAAGGGCGAATATGATCGCCCTTTCAATTAATTTTCTTCAGTATTTCCATAAAGCTCTTCAAGAGGCTTCATGATAATTTTATTTAATTCACCGATGAGAACACTTACGCGTTGTTCTGCTTCCATCAACTGAGAGATTTTATCATGCTGCTGCACAAGTGCAACCGTTTTTTGCGCTTGCTCTACTTCTTCTTGTGTAATCTCTTGACCAGTCATTTGTTTTTGTTGAAGGTTTACTTGAATGTCACGGAAGTTCTCAAACATTCTTTTAGAGGATTCATCCCCGTTTACCTCATCATAAAGATTTCTTAACGCTGAATATTCTTCGCTATGACGCAGTGCTTTTTCAAGGTCATATGCAACATCATAAAGATTTACAGACATGTTATGTCTCCTTTCTATCCGTTATCACCGATATGGATCGGCGGACACCACTCCACTATAACAAACTATGGCTTTCGTTTCACATATATACAATAAATTCATCGAAATTTCTCGATCTTGCCTTAGAATAAGGTGACAAAAATCGCTTGGACAGCACCGATCAATCCACCTAAAAGACCGCCTAAAAATGTGATCATCTTCAGCTCCTTATTAGATATGCTGATCACAAGCTCTTCCATTTTTTCAAGCGGGAAAAGTTCAATTTGTTCACGAATAATTTCTTCAAATTGGAGCTTTGCGAGCAGTCCCTCAAGCGCATTAGATGCGGCTTCAATCCCTTTATCAATGAGAGATGGAGCAAACTTGGTCTTAAGATCATCCGCTACTGCACTGATGTAAACTCCTACTGGTCTATCTAACAGCACCTTTGTAGAAAAATGTGAAAGCAATTGCTTTTTCACACTAAATAGAAGCTCCTTCACATTCCATTTTTCATCAAGCTCATGTAAAGAAAATTGCTTTACCTTGACCCATTCTTGAACAAGTAAATCTGATAAAAACCTTTTTGTCTCTGCATTCTTTAAGAACTTCATCATTTCAGGATGCACGCGATCAATTAAGCTTGAATTCCCTAAAAACATTTGGACCATACTGCCAAGCATTCCTCGTTCTTTTAAGAAATCATCTATCATATGACCGAGTCTTGCTTTTCCCTCATCACTTTCAAAATAATGAATGCCTCTCTTTAAAATATAATCTGCGGCATCTGGAATTTTTGATGCAAGCTTATTTTCTACATCCTGTGGCAACAGCTCAGACAATGTTTGCTGATCATACTTTTCAAGCAGTGAGTGGAGCTTATGATCAGTCCACTGATGAAGCCATGCGTCAGCTTTAACGTCAGCCTGTGAAAAACCGTATTTTTCTAACATGGAGAAAACCGTCATTTCCATATCAGCACCTTTATCAATATATCGGTGCACTGTCCGCAATATCTCTTGCTTTGCCTCTGATGATTCAAATCGTTTTTTAATACCCTCTGGCGTTAGTAAATGCTCCATCACCATGACGCCAACCTGCTTGGCTACTTCATCTCTTCTTTTAGGAATGAGACCCGGTGTAAATGGGAGCTGCTTCCCAAATAAATAATATGGCTTATACGGACGAAAAAGCATTTTAATTGCGAGATGGTTTGTTGCTGCCCCTATCACTGCACCTATCACAATCATAAAGATAAACGTTGTGAATATATCCAAAGTCGTCATCTACCTTTCAAACAACACCTGAAGTTTATTGTTTTTATCTATACGTATTATAGTTGTTGTCAAGAGTCCAAGCAAATGAAGCATTCAATGTGACATATGAGACAACGATCTGTCGTAATGATATAGGAACGCCAAGTTTATGTAAAATCAACAAAAAGTGTTTTTCAGATGTTAAAAAAAGAATTTGAAAAGTAGGTGTTGTTTCATGACGTCAACGCTCGGCATTGTCGCTCTTTCTCCGAAGCATGAAGAAGCATTCACACATCAGCTTGCCAAAGCAGCCTCTTCTTTTGATTTAGAAGTTGTTCGTTTTTCACCTCTAGATTTAAAGCCTGCTTCAAATGTCATTCACGGTCAAAAATTTAAGACTGGCAAAGGATTTGAAGCGTCAGAATTTCAGATTCCTGACTTGATTTATGATCGTTGTCTTTATCAGCATGACGCACAATCTAAAAAAGCAAAACCTATCATGAATTGGTTAAAAAAGTATCCGAAAACCGTTTTTTTGAATACTGGAATTTCAAATAAAATGCGGCTATTCGAGCAGCTCCGTCTCCTCCCTTCTTTACAACCATACTTACCTGTCTGCTCTCTATTGACAGAGCCTTCAGACCTTCTCAACTTGGTCAGAAAGGGCGGATATTGTAAAATACAGCCGCTTTCTCAACAGCACGCAGCATCCTCTTGCTTCATTTCTTTAAAAGACAAATCACTCATTACTGTGCAGCTAAACGCTAAGCAAATCATCACCTTTTCACATTCAGCAGAGGTTGAGCGCTGGTGCAAAAAATATATCGGCCGATCTTTCCTTCAATTTTTTAACACGAATGATCAAAAAGACGTTATATTCAATGAAATTAGGATTTTTCTTATAAAAAATTCTCAAAATCAATGGAATAGCATGGGGATTCATACAAAACCATCAGTAGAAAACAGCCTTTTAAGCAATACACAAAATTCCATTCATGTGGTAGCCTTTGATCACTATTTAAACTCATTAAAGCCACACATCAAGGAGCTGTTGTTAGATGATATTGCCTCCATTCAATCATCTCTTCCAGCGTTTATAGACAAAACTTTCTCACCGTGTATTGAATTCGCTATAGACTTGCTTCATACAAATGAAGGCAGACTTTTCATCTCAAATGTAAGATCAAAGCCAGGACGATCCTCTTTTTTAAAAGCTTACCCTGAGAGGGAGAATCAATTGATTCAGACCATACTTGAACATGCCAAATCGATGATGGCTGAAGAAAAGGAGGTTCCTTATGAAGAGAAAACGCTACATCATCGCTCCTCATTCAGCAAGTGAAAAAACAGTATATCTCCCTGCTCAGTTTAAAGAGCAGGAGGCAATTTTATCTATTGCTTTAGGTTCTTGTTTAGTAGATGATTTCGCCATTTCCTATCATCATCAATCTCAAATGATTTTATTATCAGAAGACCTTTATCGCGCTTTATTCATTCCATACAAAACGAAAGCTGATGTCATATTAGTTCAACATACACTCTATATAGGACCTCTCATCGGCATTTTCACTGCAGGATTCGAACAAAATACAGCACCTTTAGGCGCAAGATCTTCCTATTTTATGAAATTGCTGCAATCTTGCAGGCAACATGCTGGTTTTGCATATCTTTTTGGTACTCATTCTATCGATTGGGATAAAGGAATAGTAGAAGGTTTTCTTTACCAAGAGGAGCGCTGGGTAAAAAAGCAGATGCCTCTCCCATCCGTTGTTTATGACCGGCTGCCTAATAGAAAGGCTGCTCAGTCGGCATTCATTCAAGAAACAAAACGAAAACTCACTCAAGACTACGATATCCCTTGGTTCAACCCTTATTTTTTTAATAAATGGGACATTCATGAACAGCTATTAACAGATGAAAAAACAAGCTCTTTCTTACCACATTCTATACGATTAGATCCTGTTGATGCTTTAAATAAAATAGAAACACTCCTTCATCTGCATCATGTCATTTATTTAAAACCAACAAACGGCAGTCACGGAGACGGGATTTATCAGTTAAAGAAGACGGAAAACGGGGTCACTGTCTGCTCAAATAAAGGGAAATCCACTTCATATCATTCCGTAGACCATTTCGTAAAAAAACTGCGGGAAGATTGTGCAATTCACGACTTGATTGCACAACAAGGCATTGAGCTTCTTCAAATAGACAATCAACCACTGGATTTTAGAATTCATACGAATAAAAATAAGTATGGTCATTGGACTGTTACAGCCGCTGCTGGAAAAGTTTCAGGAGATCACACTGTCACAACCCATCAACTGCATGGTGGTTCAGTAAAAACACTGTATGATATCTTTCCTGATGAAGAGAAACGTTTGAAGGTTTTGCAAGAGCTCTCTGATACTGCCCTCGCACTTAGTCGTGTGATAGATGAAAAAATGCCCGGTCTGATTGGGGAAATTGGTTTTGACTTAGGTATTGATCACTTAGGTGCTATCTGGATGTTTGAAGCCAATTCTCGTCCAGGCCGCGAGATTTTTCTGCATGCACCATTGAAACACTCAGAATGGCTGATTGGGAAAAGAATCGTTGAATACGCATCTTACCTAACACAAATGGCTCTTACTCCTATAGACCATGCAAACGCCTATTGATGTTTTCTTTTCATGTCTCTGAAATCTGTGCTTTCCCTATGCTCTTTTCATCAGATGAGATACAATAAAACCAAGTTCAAGGTTGTTTCCGTATTGTCGTGTGTATTTATTGTTTCATCAATAAAAGCAAGGAGGCAATGATGATATGATTTCTCATTTTCAATGGAAACCTCTCTTTAAAAAAGCGCAATTACCTGGCTGGAAAATATCCTTTTTTCATAATGGTTCACACTATGAAGGCATTTATCACAAAACGGGTGATATTGAATGGGGCTCTCAGCTTCCGCCTCATGAAGTTGAACCAACCTTAAAAGAAGAAATCCACGAATTAATGCTATTCCATGTGTATGATTAAACTGTTTAAGGAGCCTCGCCATGTTAGAAAAACTAAAACTTGTTTACGGACACCATATCATCAGTTCACCAACAAATGATAAACAAATTCTCTGGTATCAAACAGACGAAGGCGAAATTTTCGGAGTAAACAAAACGGAGCTAACAGAAAGGGAAGCGCTTCTTCTCAATTCATTCCTCACACCAATTGATGTACCTCATACGCAGGAAACGGAAGAAGAACAGAAATGGTACAGCTATCTCTTTGAAAACAAATCAATCACCATCGATCAATCCGTCCGTGTTCATTTTTTTAAAATGGATCACCAAGCAGAACAAAGGCAGCAAATAAAAGAGGCTGTGAACAGCAGCCTCGAACATATTCATTTCTTATGGACAGGCACTGAAACAGCTATGCTCATTCAAACAAACGCTACATCAGAAAATGGTCAACTTGAACAGCTACATGATTTGTCTCAAGCCATCACAAGTGATTTTTTAACAGACGTTGTCTTCATGCAAGGACAGCTGCATTTGCCGAATGGAAATTTAAAAATGAGATTATTAAATGAACATCAGCTCTTCTTATGGCATCTGAAGCAAGGAAAACTTAGGTCAGGGGTTGCAACATTTTATCAATGTTTACCTGCTTTCATTCGCCATGATACAGACATGGTTTCTGCCGCTATTTCAGATGCATTTATAGAAACAATCTTTGATCGGGACGTTTACCGGACTCTCACGACCTATATGCAGTGTAATTTAAATGCATCGCAGGCAGCAAAAGCGTTATATGTTCATCGAAACAGCCTCCAGTATCGGATTGATAAATTTATTGAACGGACAGGACTAGATATACGGCATTTTCAAGAAGCGTCAGCTGCTTATTTCATGATGAATCTTCTCGATCTTTCTTAAATGATCCTAACATGAGCACCTTGCCTAAAAATGAAAATAAGATGTTGTGCACGTTGTCCATTTACAGACACCCTTCCTTTTTATACACTTCATTTATAAGTAAAGCGCTTTCAAAAAGGACTGGGAGGCTACCACCTATGGCTGAAATGATGCTGAATCAAATTTATAAAGTGTACGATAACAAAGTAACAGCAGTAGATAACTTTAATCTACATATTGAGGATAAAGAATTTATTGTGTTTGTTGGTCCATCTGGATGCGGAAAATCAACAACTCTCCGCATGATTGCAGGCCTTGAAGAAATTTCACAAGGAGATTTTCTATTAGACGGCAAGCGAATGAATGATGTGGCACCAAAAGATCGGGATATTGCGATGGTTTTCCAAAACTATGCCTTATACCCTCATATGAATGTGTACGATAATATGGCTTTTGGATTAAAGCTTCGAAAATTTCCTAAAGCAGAAATTGATGAGCGGGTTCGAAACGCTGCAAAAATATTAGGGCTTGAACAATACTTAGATCGAAAACCTAAAGCATTGTCTGGAGGTCAAAGACAGCGTGTTGCACTTGGAAGGGCCATTGTACGCGATGCAAAAGTCTTTCTTTTGGATGAACCTCTCTCTAATTTAGATGCTAAACTTCGTGTTCAGATGCGTGCCGAAATTTCTAAACTTCATCAGCGGCTGCAGACGACATTCATCTATGTCACACACGATCAAACAGAAGCCATGACAATGGCTACTCGGCTTGTTGTCATGAAAGATGGCTTTATTCAACAGGTTGGCGCACCAAAGGATGTGTATGAAAACCCAGAGAATGTCTTTGTAGGAGGATTTATTGGCTCTCCAGCGATGAACTTTTTTACAGGAAAACTGTCTGACGGAGCCATTGCCATTGGGAATACGCACATTCGTGTACCAGAAGGAAAAATGAAAGTATTACGCAGTCAGGGCTATATCGGAAAAGATGTGATTCTAGGCATCAGACCAGAAGATTTCCATGATGAGCCTGTGTTTATAGAGGCTTCTGAAGGAACAAAAATTGAAGCAAACGTAGAAGTGGCTGAATTAATGGGAGCGGAAACGATGCTTTATTCTTCTCTCGCTGGTCAAACGTTTATTGCACGTGTTGATTCTCGCACAGATATTCAGGCAGGTCAGACGATCCCTCTTGCCATTGATATGAATAAAGCGCACTTCTTTGATACAGAGACTGAGCTCCGCATCCGCTCAGCTGAATAAGAAGACGTTCCACAAACCATCACCATTGGGTGGTGGTTTTTTGTATATGAAAACAACATTTACCATGTTCTTTTTCCGTATGTTTTTTTCGTAGCGAACCATAATATTTAGTACAAAGCAGTTACCGCATTGGGTTTCGCCAAGTGGCAAATGACTTGGTCATTTCGCTGGTGCGACTCCAGCAAACCCAACCAAAAAAATCATATATAAAAAGGAGATTCACATCATGGCAAATTCTAATAGTTCAAATCAATTACTAGTTCCTGGAGCAGCGCAAGCAATCGATCAAATGAAATACGAAATCGCTTCTGAGTTTGGTGTAAACCTTGGAGCAGAAACAACAGCTCGTGCTAACGGTTCAGTTGGTGGAGAAATCACGAAACGTCTTGTATCTTACGCTCAGCAAAACCTTGGCGGAACAAAAGCTTAATTTCATATCTGGATCATAGAAGGCACCTCTTATGGTGTCTTCTTTTTTTGGTTTTATCCCTCACCGATTCCTTTTGAATTCATATGATGTATTAGAAAGGAGCGGATCTTCATGGACATTATTTCAGGTGTGAATTTTGAACTTCTACAATTTGTCGGTCTCTCTCTATTATGTGAATATGCTCATAGTATTCGGTCCTTTCATCTTTATAAAAAAAGCATGACATAAAACTGTACCATTTTAAGTTCTTTTCACTTATAGTATGTAGTGGAGGGATCGATCAGATGAAAATAGCTCTTTTCGGTGCTCATGGACGTGTAGGACAAGCATTTCTTCGTTTCGTAAAAGAAGATGATCGTTACATGGTTCGCTCGTTAATTCGGACAAACCGGGAAGAAATGCTTGCGGGTATGTTTCAAGTCACCGGCAATTCCAGAAATCAAGAGGATGTTCTTGAAACAATTAAAGGATCAGATATTGTCGTGAGCTGTCTATCAACAGATGGTGATGATACTTTATCTGTTTCAATGGAGCATATCGTACAAGCCATGAAGCAAACAGGAACATCAAGAATTATAACGATTGGCACTGCGGGGATTTTGAAAGCAAGGCAGCAGCCTGAGCTTTACCGCTTTGAAACAAATGAATCAAGGCGAACCACTTCCCGAGCTGCTAAAGAACATGCCAAAGCATTTGAAATTCTTCAATCAACTGAACTAGATTGGACAATCATTTGCCCAACCTATTTACCAGATGGAGAAGTGACACGGTCATATCGCTATGAAAAGAATTTTCTCCCTATAGATGGACAGAAAATCTCAGTTGAAGATACCGCACACTTTTTGTATCAGCAGTTAAACTCAAAAGAATTTGTGCATCAACGTGTCGGTATCGCTTATTGACCATTTAGTTTATGTAAATGATATACAACCAGTAAAAGTCGAGATCATATCATGAAGCCTCGACTTTTTTCATTGCCATGAAAAAGCCACTTTCAAATTGAAAGTGGCTTTTGCTGCTTATCCTATCAGCTGCTCGTCACAGCTCCCTTTTGTAATTCGTACATTTGCGCATACAGTCCGCCTTGCTCCATGAGCTCTTCGTGGCTGCCGCGCTCGACAATCTCACCCTTTTCTAACACCAAAATCATGTCAGCTTTCTTAATAGTAGATAATCGGTGTGCAATGACAAAAGTGGTTCGTCCTTCTTTGACGACATCCAGTGCCCGCTGAATGATGGCTTCTGTTTCTGTATCAATGTTAGCCGTCGCTTCATCTAGAATTAAGATCGCTGGATCGTATGCCAGTGCACGGGCAAATGAAATCAATTGACGCTCCCCAGAGGAAAGAGTACTCCCCTTTTCAACAACTGGTTCATCAAAACCTTCAGGCAAATGATTTAATAGTTCTGCTGCGCCCACTTGCTTTAACGATGTTTCAATCGTTTCTCTTTTAATGTCTTCATTTCCTAAACTGACATTGGACGCAATCGTTCCAGAAAATAAATAAGGATCTTGCAGTACAATGCCCATTTGTTTACGCAGCGTTTGGCGCGACTGATCATAGATGCTTTCTCCATCAATGAGGATGTCCCCATGCTGAATATCATAAAAACGTAGCAGCAAATTCATGATCGAACTTTTCCCAGAACCGGTATGTCCAACGAGTGCCACCGTCTGACCTTTTTTCGCCTCAAAGGTGATGTTCTTTAATACATTTTTCCCTTCATTATACGCAAAGGTAACATCCTGAAATTGGACGTGTCCCTCTAGTTTCTTCTGAATTGGTTCTTCCACTTCAGTACCTGGCTCATCTAATAATCGAAAGACCCGTTCAGATGAAACCCTGGCTAATTCTAATCTAGAGAATTGATTCACAATGCCTGTAATCGGCTGGAACAAACGATTTAAATAATCGACAAATGCATAGAGCACCCCAATCGACACAATGCCCGTCGCACTTAAGGACGCGCCGCCAAAATACCAAATGAGTGCGACATATGCTAAGTTCCGAAGCAGATTCACCAAGTTATGTGAAAGCAGTGAATTTAAATGAAGCATCTTTCGCTGATATCGAAAGTGATTGTTATTCAGCTCATCAAATTCTTCTTTCGTTGCTTGTTCATGTCGAAATGCTTGAATAATCGTCATCCCTTGAATGGCTTCATTTAGCTTGGCATTAATTTCACTAATGATGGAACGAATACGGTGATTGTAAACCGACGCAAACTTTCGATAAGTCATCGACCATAGGAAAATAATCGGAACAGCCACTAAACAAATAAGCGCCAGCTTCACATTTAATAAGAACATGGCGATATAAATTCCAACCATGTAAATGGCACTTGTGACGAAATTAGCGAGTACTGTGACATATAAATCACGAATGGTTTCTGTATCATTCGTAATCCGCGCGACAACCTTTCCAGCCGGTAAATTATCAAAATACCGAATCGGAAGCGTTTGAATATGTTCAAATACGTCCACTCGCATTTTTTGAATAATGCGATTTGCAATACGCTGGAGTAAATAGTGCTGCCCATATTGAAAGAAAATCGCAATGACGAGCATCCCAAAATAAAATAGAACAAGCTGTACCAAACCACTGATTTCCGGCTGATAAAAAGCGAAGATTTCCTCTTTGGATAAACGCTGTACCTGATACGTCTCACGCTCGCTCCCATTTTCAATGGTGAGCTGATCCCCTTCTATTGTCCGGCTCCCGTCAAATCGAATCGGTTCATTCACAAAATAGTACCCAAATCCGACTTGCACGACATTGATTTGCTTTCCAGCTTCATTTTGATTCTGTAGCCGGTCACTTCTTATATAGTTATTTCCCTGGTAATAAACCGTTTTATCTGTTTTTTCATTTACCTCAACATACGGTTTTTCTACACCTAAAATATGATCATCAATCATTTTTTTCCCAATGAAAGGTCCTGTCAACTCAGCACCAACTGCAATGATGAGAAAGATCAAAGCAACAGACAATACTTTTTTATACAGGAGTGCATAGGCAAGAAGTCTTCTCCCTGTTGTCATGCCTCATCCCCCTCCTTCCAGCTGATTTGTCAGCTGCTGACGCAGAAATTGCTCTTTATACCATCCGTCTTGCTGAATAAGCGCTTGATGGGTTCCCTTTTGAACAATACGTCCTTCTTCCATGACAAGAATGAGATCCGCATGCTCTACAGCTGATAGACGGTGGGTTGTAATAAATGTCGTTTTTCCATGACGATTTTGTCTTAAATTCTCTAAAATAGCCGTTTCTGTTTTTGCATCAACTGCAGATAACGAGTCATCCAAAATCAAAATGTCTGGGTCAATTAATAAAGCACGTGCAATGGAAATCCGCTGCTTCTGTCCTCCTGACAGCGCTACTCCCTTTTCTCCAACCATTGTTTCCAAGCCTTCTGGTAAAAGGCGTAAATCCTTTTCAAAGTAAGCATCTTTAATCGCTTGTGCTAATTCAGCTTCTCTCGCGTCTCTATGACCGAAACGCATATTCTCTTCTACACTTTTTGAGAAAAGGACATGATCTTGCGGAACATAGCCAATCCATTGAAACAGTTGATCCAATTCAATGTCCTCAATTGGAACACCTGAAAGCAAGATCTTCCCATCACCTGTCGGATACTGACGAAGAAGCTGTTTGACAATCGTTGTTTTTCCGCTTCCCGTTTTTCCTGTAATACCAATCGTTTGCCCTTTTCGTACAGTAAAGGAGACATCCGTTAGATTATCTTTAGAGGAAGTTGGATACCTAAATGTCACATGTTCAAATTGAATATCGCCAGGCTCTTGTAATCTTTTTGGCTTGGCTGCGTCAGTTACATCTGGTTGATAACTGAGTGTATGATTCAACCGGTCTAATGAGGCATTTCCTCTTTGCATGATATTAATTAATTCACCAATGGCAAACATTGGCCAGATCATCATCCCCAGATAGACGTTAAATGCGACAAGCTCACCAATGGTTAAATCACTTTGGAACACAAGATATGCGCCGTAACCGATACCGATTAAATAACTGATCCCCACAAGCAATTTCACCGTCGGCTCAAACAATGAATCAATGATCGCTACTCTCATATTTTTTTGAAAAACATCATCTGTCATTTCTCGAAAGCGATTCACATCTTGTTTTTCCTGTACAAAAGACCGAATTACCCGAACGCCGGCAACTGATTCTAATACACGATCATTCATATCACCAAATGCATCTTGAGCGACTGTAAAGCGTTCATGAATTTTACTGCCATAAAACGCTATCAAAATCGCCATCAGCGGCATCGGAATAATGGCCATTAAAGTTAATTTCCAGCTGATCGTCAACCCCATCGTAAAAAAGATCATCAGCATGTAAGCAGTGGAATCGACTAATGTTAAAACGCCAAAGCCTGTTGTTAAAGCCACAGCATTCAAATCATTTGTACCTAGCGCCATTAAATTTCCGGTTTTTTTCTTTTCATAAAAGGTGGGTGTCATCTTAAGTAAGTGGCGCATTAATTTTCCGCGCATCACACGCTCCATGACATTTGCGCCGCCAAATAACTGATACATCCAAAAGTAGGTGAGCGCATAGACACTGACACCAAGTAAGCAAAAAATGGTTACGTAAAATAAGATACTGGATGTTGTAAATTGACCAGACCGAATGTCATCAACTGCTTGACCTAGATACCTCGGTGGCAGCATTTCAAGCACATTCACAATGAGCAGCAGCGTAATGGCGATTGTATAGCGCCTCCACTCTTGTTTAAAGAACCAGCCTAATTTCACAAATACTGAAAACATGTTTGTCTCTCCTTTTAAAGCTAGCCGCTTTCTATATTTTCCTGATTGTCACCTTGTTTCGTTTTTTGAACTTTTGTCATTTGTCTTGCCTTTGGCATGTTCACATGCTTTCACTCCTCTTCATTTAGTTGTTGATGCATTCCATTATTTCGAGATACGAAATGTATACAACAAAAAAAGAGGCAACCAGCTAACTGGTACGCCTCTTTTATACATGATAAAAAGGCGCATGTTGACAAATACGCAACATACGCCTTGATTCATCCGATCAATTGGAACATACGAGTCCCTTTTCAATGACCAATGAAGGTGTAATTGTCACGTGAATCAACCCATTCATGCAGTTTGATTTCATTCTTCCAATGATGTTGCACATGACATTTCCTCCTTTTGGCTCTTGAATCTTTTTTTATCTTATAGTGGCTGTCACCATTTTGTCAATAAATATTTTTCAATAAATGAAATTTTCTAACAAAAACACAATCGCTTTCATGTGTATCTTTTTCTCATAACGGGTATACCATGAACGTATAGACTCCTTTTGAAAGGAATGAGGACATTGTTTCAAGCTGATCGGATGGTCGTTGCGTTTGATGGACATGAAGACAGTAAGAAAGCATTAAAGAAGGCAATCGCTTTAGCCAAAACGTTGAATGCCAAGCTGACCGTTGCTTACGCTCATGATGGGAAATCCAGCAGACAGGTGTTTGATGCACCTCGCCCAATGACTGGCGGCGCTTATATCGGAGGCGGCATGGCAGACCTTCAAACACCCCCTGTGTATGTACCTCAAGATGAACAGCAAAGTCCCTTGATTTTTGAAGATCATACAGAAGAGGTCGTTGCAGAAGCAAGAATGCTGTTAAATGAAGAGCAGTTTGAAGCTGCGATTGAAATTGTTGAAGGGGAGCCTGCAGAAGCGATTATCGAATACGCTGAAAAGATTTCAGCAGACCTCATCGTCATGGGAGCACGTGACCAAAGCAGATTGAAAAAAATGCTCTTTGGCAGTGTGAGTGAAAAGTTATCGTCCAAATCAGATATACCTGTACTGATCGTGAAATAAATGTCATCACAAAAGGCTAAAATGAACTTTATTTTAGCCTTTTGTCTTTTCAGCGTGATAGAAAACCTTTGCAGTCTAGGAAGGACGAGTACTGGAGCGGAGCGAATTTGTCATTCGTGAGCACCAGCACGCAGGACTGACAAAGAATGCGAGGGTTTGTCTACACGCTGAAAGGCTGTAAACATTGGTTTACAGCCTTTTTCTTCTTACGAAGAAATAGATGCTTCGCTTTCATGCTTAATTTTCTTCTGGAACCCTTCCTGTACACGCTTCGTGATCTCTCCTGGAACACCTTCTCCAACTGGCTGACCATCTATCTCTACAATTGGAATCACTTCAGCTGTCGTTGAACTGATGAAAATTTCCTGTGCATGCAAAAGTTCGTCTTTACTCATGCGGGTTTCTTCCACACGACATCCTTCTTCCTGACAAACCTCTAGCAGCTTTCTACGTGTAATGCCGTTTAAAATCAGGTTATTTGCTGGGTGTGTACGAATGACACCGTCAATGACGGCATATACATTCGAGGACGTCCCCTCTGTCACAAAGCCGTCTCTTATTAAAATCGCTTCAAACGCACCAGCTTCAGACGCTTTCTGCTTTTCCATGACGTTATATAAAAGGTTTAAGCTTTTAATATCACACCTTAACCAGCGAAGATCTTCAGACAATAGAGCTTTCACACCAGCTGTCTGCTCTTGAATAGGCTTTTTCACTTGAAATGTATATGCTGTAATCTGAGGGGTAAGTACACCATATTGATGTTTACGAGGTGCGACGCCTCGCGTGACTTGAATATACACGCCGCCATCAATCACTTGATTATCTGCGACTAGCTTCTTCAAATTCTCTTCCATATCGGATACTGTACCTTGCAGATGAATGCCGATTTCCTTTGCACTCTTGAATAGACGCTCAGTATGCTCTTTTAATGTAAACAAAGTCCCATTATATACGCGGATGACCTCATAGACTCCGTCGCCAAATTGATAGCCTCTGTCTTCAATATCAACATGTGCATCTTTTTTTTCAATAAAATCCCCATTGTACAATACTTTCATATGGAATCTCCCCTTCGCTTTGCTTAATGGTTGAATCTGATGCTATCTTAGCGGATAAATGTAAACGTTTCAATGATTATTCAGAATTATTTCATATCCATTTGACTGGATAACCTTCTATTGTAACAAATATAGATTCATAACCAAAAAGATTCCAATTTTTTAGCATCTTCTATATTCATAGGCTCTTTTTTCCTGTATACTTACTCCATATGAGCACGACAAAAAACAGCGAAAAAAGACAGAATCCACTACATGATTCGACACAAACTACTGATTTATTGGAGCGATTGTAATGCAACGGGTTACGAAAAAACAGACACCTTCAAACACGATGCTGCTCTCAAAGGCAATTGGTCTAGTCATCCTGACATTGATCCTTTTTTTCATTTGGGATATGTCTAAAACCAATATGCAGGCAGCAGATCAACCGAATGAAGTGTCTGCGAGCAGTCCATTTCGAGACACAAGTACAAGTCTGAAAGCAAAAGATGATTCGCCAAAAACATTAGATGCACATTTTAAGATCAATCCAAACAAACATGTAACGGATCAAACGATCTTTTTGACCTTTGATGATGGCCCTTCTGCTACATCAAATCAGCTGTTAGATGTGCTAAAGTCACAGCAAGTGAAGGCCACATTTTTTATGCTCGGGCCGCAAATCAAAGAACACCCAGCAGCTGTGAAAAGACTTCATCAAGAAGGTCATCAATTAGGACTTCATGGCATCACGCATGATGTGAAACGCTTTTATCAAAAAAGTGATTCTCCTGTAAATGAGATGAAAGAAGATCAGCGCATATTGGCTTCTGTTACTGGTGAATATACACATCTTGTGAGAACACCTTATGGCAGTTCTCCAAACTTAACAGACCAGCAAAAAACACGTTTAAAACAAAAAGGCTTTGTATACTGGGACTGGACCATTGACAGTCTTGACTGGAAATATAAAAGCTCAAAATATGTACCAGAAGTATTAAATCAGCTGCAAGTGCTTGAAACCAAGTACCCGAAAGAGCCAAAAATCATCTTAATGCATGATCAGCCAGCTACCGCAAAATACTTAAACAGTCTGATCACACAATTAAAGGCGAAGGGCTACACGTTTGAAGTCCTTGATGAAACAATGAAGCCACTACAACAATAAAGCAAACCCGCACCTATTGGATGCGGGTTTTTTATGATTTATAAAGCATTCACAAGCTCGCCAATTCGTTCGTGAAAGACAAGATCAAACAGCGGATCGAATTCCGTTTCACTTAAATTCATCATGACCTTAAAGATGGAAGGATGATGAGCAGCATCTTCTGGAATATATCGGGCTGGTGCCACTTCTAAGGAAGTTCCCATGACGAGTAGCATGTCCGTTTGCTGGAGCGATTTCTCCACTTGATCAAAGTGCTTCACCATGTCCCCAAAAAGGACAACATCTGTTTTAAGTACTCGTCCACATGTACGGCCGTCTAATGAAATCCGCTCACAAACCGGTACCTCTTCTTTTAATAAATAAGGCAGTTCGTATGTTGACCCGCATGATGGACATGTAGCTGTTTGAATGGAACCATGCAGTTCATACACATGCTGGCTTCCCGCTTTTTTATGCAGACCATCGATATTTTGCGTGAAAATATCCACACGTTTTCCTTGCTTTTCTAAATTGGCTAAAAAAGCATGTCCAGCGTTTGGCTCGTACTCTCCACTCATCTTCATTTGAAACAATTCTTTGAATTTCGGCCAAAATTGATGCGGATGTGATAAAAAGTAGGACCGGCTCATTGCCTCCATGCGAGAAGTATCTTCTGTCCATAGTCCACCCGTTGATCTAAAATCGGGAATTCCCGATTCTGTGCTCATCCCAGCACCTGAAAGGACTGTAATATGTGAGGCCTTTGATAATCTCTCTCTTAGCGCTGCCACTTTTGTTTGATCCAACCACCATTCCTCCTTTATTCACCGAGCTGTTTCTCACCTTTTTGTTTCATATAAATGGTCTGTCCAGGGAAAGCAAATTCTACCCCCTCTTCATGGAAGATATCAATAATGCGATAGTTAATATCCTGCTTAATATCCAGGTTTTCAGACCAAGCCGTTGTGTTTGTATAAAAGTTAAAGAATAAGTTTAAATAGCTGTCTGCCAGCACATCGAAATTCACCATAATCGTTTCCTTATGAACCCCATCATGCTCATAAAGCATTTGCTTCAGACGTTTGATGCACTTATCAATGTTTTCTTTCGGTGTATTGTAAGATACGCGAACGGAGAACGTAATTTGACGTTTATTCATTCTCGTCCAATTTGTGATCGGCTCCTTTGAAAGGGTCGAATTTGGCACGGTCACCACCGCTTCAGCAGGTGTTCTAAATTTTGTGCTTCGGAAGGTAATGTCCTCTACAGTCCCAAGTACACTTGGAGTCTCTACAAAATCGCCCATTGTAAAAGGCTTCTCTGTAATAATCACAATTCCTCCAAAAAAGTTCGCCACTGTATCCTGCGCAGCGAGTGCAAAAGCAAGACCACCTAGGCCAAGCCCTGCCACAAGTCCGTTCACATCATAATTAAATTCTTGTGCAATGACGCTAATACTCAGTGCAATAATCATAAACCGAAGAACCTTTGATAAAAATGGGGCTAAAATATCATCCATCTCTAATTCAAATTTTGAATTCACTTTTTGAAATAAGAAGGAAGAAGCTGCGGTTAGATTACAAAGCCCCCACGTCAGCATCAAAATAATAGAAGATCTATACAATTTGACAATAACATCCATATGGTGCTCAAAGTATGGGGCTTGTCTTAACGCAAAATATAAACCTAGTGCCACAAAAAACAGTCTCGCAGGTTTTTCAAACGCCACGACAATTTGGTTAATGACTTCGGTTTTAGACCGATTTGTCAGCTTAAAGAGCAGGTGAAACAAGTATTTCGTAAATACTTTTCGAAGTAATAAAAAAAGCAATAAAATACAAAGGCTAATGCCTATTTGGATCGCAATATCGACTGTAAAATATGTATCCATCCATTTTTGTGTAAACATCTCTGTCTCTCTCCTTTAAAACAATCCTCTCTAGTTTATAATATAACCTTCGTTTATGTCCTCTCTTAAATGTCTGACCTCTATATAAAAAGCCTCGGGACCTATCCCGAGGCATGATGTTCAATTATGAAATTTTGGCTTGAGACATATCGACGGGCAGCAAACTACTTTTTCTTCTGAGCCTGATCAAGGAGAGTCGCTTTAAACATTTCAGCATCCGTTTCGGCCTTAATACGTTCTTCCACTCTAATTCTCCCTTTACCCAATCATCTCGCCTCCTTTTCATCATTATAAAACATCAGAATTTTCAGTCAACATGACGAAAGCACTAATATTTTGACGAACGCTGACGATTTGGACAAAATTGATCGAAGAAAAATTGATGTAATTCAGGTTTACTCAATCAAAGCTTGCTCTATTCCTGTAAATTTTTCAAAATGATACATCAAGCTTTTTCGGTACATGAGGTTCCATGATAATACGGCGCTCTTCTTCTCCATATAGTAAAGAAGGAAAACCACCAAAGCATTTGATATGATAAGACCAGAACTTATGTCAGGGAGCTGGAGCAAGTGTATATTATCGCACATAGAGGGTCATCAAGCGCAGCCCCAGAAAATACAATCGCTGCGTTTGATGTAGCTGTCGAGCAAGGAGCAGATTATATTGAATTAGACGTACAAATGACAATGGATCAGCACGTCGTCGTCATCCATGATGATACCGTTGAGCGAACGACGAACGGAAACGGCTTAGTCAAAAGCTATACACTTGATCAGTTGAAAAAACTGGACGCAGGAAGCTGGTTTGACCAACAGTATACGAATGAACGAATTCCAACATTACAAGAAATTCTTGAAAGATACAGTCAGCGGATTGGGATATTGATCGAGATCAAACACCCAAAACGGCAGATAGGAATCGAAAAGGCAGTTGCCCGCATCATCAATCGGTTTGCCTATTCTCGTCATATCATCATTCAATCTTTTGATGTTCATGCACTGCAAAGAATCAAAGCATTCGCCCCTTCTCTTCGCACAGCTTTGATTATCAAGCCTGATGCATTTAAACTAACGAAACGAAAGTTAACGACATACAGCTCGTTTGCAAATTGTCTTAATATGAAGAAAACGATGATCAATAGATGGTGGATAGACCGCATCCACACATTCGGGATGGATGTGTTTATATGGACTGTAAAAGATCAAAAAACAGCGGATCGAATCAAAAAATATCCAATTGATGGTGTGGTAACCGATAACCCGCTATTTTTTCAAAAGGAGAAATGATGCAGATGAAAACTTATTTCGCCGTTTTTATCGGTGGATTGATTGGTACACTTTGCAGATATGAACTAAGCCAAACTGTCATCAGCCAGACATTCCCCTATGCAACGATGATTGAAAACATTTCCGGCAGCCTGCTTCTTGGTTTTGCGACAGGATACTTTCTATTTCAGAAAGGAAAAAAATATCTTGCAGCTTTGATTGGAACAGGGTTTTGCGGCGGGTTTACGACCATGTCCACCTTTTCTAAAGAGACAGTTCTTCTGTTACAGGCAGGGCAGTTCAATTTAAGTATGATGTACATCCTGCTCTCAGTCATTGCTGGAGTAGCCGCTGCTTTAGCAGGCCTGATCCTTGCTGAACGGCTCTTTCATCAAAATAAGCAGCAGAAAGGAAGCAGATAAATGATTGTTTTTTGTACAGCTGTAGCTGGAGGGATCGGTAGTGCATGTCGTTTCTTCATCAGCCAAACAATCCAGAAAACTCCATCCCATGCCCTTTTCCCGTACAGTATTATTTTCATTAATTTATTAGGTGCAGCCGGTTTAGGTTTTCTCACAGGCGCTGTAACGTCCAATCATCCACTGCTAGTGATCATAGGAACTGGTTTTTTTGGCGGCTTTACCACATTCTCTACGTTTAGTGTAGAATCTGCGACGATGCTGATGCAGCGTCAAATAGGAAAGCTTGCTGCCTATTTACTTGTGACAATCATCGGCTCTTTATGCCTTTTTGCGGCGTTTTATCAAATAGGACAACTTCTGTTTTAAATATCTGTGATGGCAGCTAGGCTGATGAGCAGTTGATCCATCAGCTGGCGCTTCATTAAAAATAGTGTCTTCTCACTATAGCCGATTTCGATTGCACATTTTGCCATGCGCCAATCTCGAAAATACTTATAATCAATGAGCTGCTGCTCTATTTCATCCAATTCTTTTAAAGCCGTTTCAATACAAGCAACAATCAGTTCATACTGACTTTTCTGCTCTTCTAATTTTTGACGTGCCATATGATGATGTTGGAGAGAACTTCGCTTTTCAAGCTGTCTTTCAATATTTAAAATGGCTGCTTGATAGTTCTTGAAATTTTTTAAATGAAACTCAATACGTTTCATTGAGGTTTTTTTCTCCGTGATACTTGCTGTTTCATACCAGAGCATGTCCATCCCCCTTTTACGAACGTTTGTTCTCATTATATACGAACATATATTCTCAAAAAAGAGGCTAAATACCTAAAAAAACCTTGAGCTTATTTTTCGCTCAAGGTCATTTCATTTACTAACAGCGGCTCTTTTATATCAAGCCCTGTGCGTGTATTTTCTTTTTCAGATGATGTGACGCCTTTTTTCAGGTCGATCTTTTTCACATAGCGTCCATCCATCTCCAAGACCTTCATCCGAATATCATCAAGATAAATGGATTGTCCTTCTCGGATATCAATGTTCTCATTTAAGATTAGCCCGCCTATCGTATCAATTTCTTCATCATGATATGACATTTCGATCAAAACTTGAACTTCCTCTAATCTCACTTTTCCATCTAATATATAATGATGCTCCGCTCTCTTTTGAATGACCGGCTGCTCATCTTCATCGAATTCATCTCGAATGTCTCCAACAATCTCTTCTAAAATATCCTCCGTTGTGACAAGTCCAGATGTCCCGCCATATTCATCCGTTAAAATCGCCATATGCATTCGATCGCGCTGCATCTTGACGAGAAGCTCTTGAATTGGAATCGTGTCAATCACTTCAATCACTGGATAAATATAATCTTGAAGCTTCAGTTGATCTTTTTCTCCTAGATACACAATATCTGCAAAGAGCTGCTTTTTGTTGAGCATGCCAATGACATGGTCTTTATCCCCTGAAAACACGGGGAAACGTGTGTACTTTTCCTTTGTCATGATCGCCAGTATTTCGTCTAACGGCATATCTTCTGGAATCGCACAAATTTCTCTTCGCGGTATCATAATTTCTCTTGCGATTCGATTATCAAAATCGAATATCTTGTTCATATAATTATACTCTGATGAGTTGATTTCCCCATTTTTTAAGCTTTCAGATAATAAAATCTTTAATTCCTCTTCGGAATGGGAATGTTCTTTTTCAGACCCCATATCGATGCCCATCATTTTCGTTAGTACACGGGCTGACCCGTTTAACACATAAATGAAAGGGTACATAAGGATATAAAATGCATGCAGCGGTCCTGACAGCCAAAGCGTCATTTTTTCTGCCTTTTGTATGGCAAGTGTTTTTGGTGCAAGCTCGCCAACAACTACATGCAAAAAGGTAATAATAGAGAACGCAAGTGTTGCTGAGATCAGGCTGATTGCTGAATCAGGAATGTTTGTCAAACCAAAACCTCGAACTAAAAGTTCTTTTACTGCCGGTTTACCGATCCACCCTAAACCAAGGGATGTCACTGTAATACCGAGCTGACAGGCTGACAAATATTCATCTAGCCTTGATGTCACCTTTTTCGCCATGATAGCCTTTTTGGACCCTTCGGCAACAAGCTGATTAATTCTTGAACTTCTCACCTTTACAATGGCAAATTCAGATGCAACAAAGAAAGCTGTTAAAGCAATCAAAACTCCGACTATACTCAGATTAACAATATCGTCCATTTAACCTTGCTCTTTCTTAGAAGAACAAGGAGTCACCTCCTGATTGATGATGTTGTCTTTTGCAAAACGGTTAACTGATTAAATAAGACTACTTTGAGGGCCCCACTTAACCACCTCCGGTTCACGTAAAATCCGTCTCTCTACATATATATGAAACGGTATTCATTTTATCTTACCATAAATAATCTGAAAATTCCTGTATCGCTACAGTATTTTAGAGATGACAACCTAAATTGATGGAAATGCCCTTTGTTTCTTCATATTGGCAGGAAATCTGAACAATTATCTTGTGTTTCAGACTCGAATTATATTAAACTATTTTCATAAACTATAACGTGACGGTTAGGAGGAGATGTTCAGATGGGGCTGAGAAAAAGTATCGTATTGGTGAACTAGCACAGATTGCACAGGTGACGAAACGAACTGTAGATTATTATACGAATCTAGGGTTGCTTGCGCCTGTTAGATCTTGCTCTAATTATCGTTATTACGATGAACATGCTTTAAAACGATTACAATTAATCGTTCTTTGCAAACAGCAGAGATTGGCTCTTTCTGACATCAAATCCAGATTAGATGAACAATTCCCTTCTCAAAAGGAAGAACATGACGAACTTGTCCATTTAACCTCTGATATCGATCGGATGAATGAGCATATGGACCGCATTTTGGTACGTTGTAAGCAGCTTCAGCCAGAACAACGTGAAAAATTAAAAGAACAGCTTACACCTGAGAAGATGACGGCTGTCCAATCATTTTTACTGCTGTTAAGTTAAAATTTTTACTAAACAGGAGGTGTTACCTTCGTTCTCAAAGTCAGAACGAAGGCCTTAATTGGACATAGTTAATTTACTTATAGTTGCTTTGCTTATAGCTTTAACCGCATTTTTCGTTGCATCAGAGTTTGCGATCATTCGCTTAAGAAGCTCAAGAATTGATCAGTTAATCGCAGAAGGTAATAAAACAGCAGTTGCTGTCAAGCATGTCACGACTCACCTTGATGAGTATCTGTCGGCCTGTCAGCTCGGTATTACCATTACCGCCCTTGGGATTGGTTGGTTAGGGGAAGAAACAATTGCGCACATGCTTGCTCCACTATTTGTAGAGCTGTCCATTCCTCAATCAGCTAGTTCTATTGTCACTTTTATTATTGCGTTTAGTATTATGACGTTTTTACACGTCGTGGTTGGAGAGCTTGCACCAAAAACACTCGCCATTCAAAAGGCTGAGCAAGTGTCCCTTCTATTTGCTAGACCGCTTATGATTTTTTACAAAGTGATGTTCCCTTTTATCTGGGTATTAAATGGATCTGCTCGTTTGTTAACAAAAGCGTTCGGTCTTCAGCAAGTTTCTGAGCATGACATGGCGCACTCTGAAGAAGAATTGCGGATTATTTTATCAGAGAGCTATAAAAGCGGCGAGATTAACCAGTCTGAATTCAAATATGTGAATAAAATTTTTGAATTTGATGACCGTCTGGCGAAAGAAATTATGATTCCTCGTACCGAAGTTGTCAGCTTCCCGCACGATATTACGATTGAGGAAATGCTGAAAGTGACCAAAGTCGAGAAATATACACGTTATCCAATTGAAGATGGCGATAAAGACAACATCATCGGTGTTGTGAATATTAAAGAAGTACTCACTGCATGTATTAGTGGTGAATGTTCCACAAGTGATACGATCGAACATTTTGTAAACCCGATTATTCATGTAATTGAAACAGTTCCTGTTCATGATCTACTGCTTAAAATGCAGCGTGAGCGAGTACACATGGCCATTTTATCAGATGAATATGGCGGTACAGCAGGACTTGTAACAGTTGAAGACATCCTTGAAGAAATCGTCGGTGAAATTCGTGATGAATTCGATATTGATGAAATCAACGAAGTGCGTAAACTGGGAGAAGACCACTATATCTTTGATGGAAAAGTCCTTGTGGATCAAGTCAACCTGCTACTAGGTATTCAACTTGATAACGAAGAAGTCGACACAATCGGCGGCTGGTTCCTTACACAAAAATATGAAGTCGAGAAAAATGACGCGATTCGTGAACAAGGCTATGAATTTATCATTAATGAAGTCGATGGACACCATGTGGCATACATCGAAGTCAAAAAACTAAACGAACAACTATTAGAAGCAGCTGAAGAAGGCGCTTCTTAAGAAAAAAAACGACCCTTGCCTTAGCAAGTGGTCGTTTTCTTTATCCCTTTTCGATTAACTTAGCTTCAAGTTCTTTGATTCTTGTGTTTAATACTTCTGTCATCGCACCTAATCTTTCTTTTGGCGGCAGATGATCAAATTCAGACTGCTCAATCGGTTCACCAATGATTAAGCGCATTTTCCCCTTCTTAAAAAGGCTTTTTGCATTAGAAGGTCCTTTGTACGCTGCTGGTACGATTGGTGATTTGCCGAGCTGCGCAATCGTAACGGCCCCTCTTTTTAAAGGAACATCTTCTGTTGTACGTGTTCCACTTGGAAAAATCCCAACGATCTTTCCCTCTTTTAATAATTTAATGGGCGTTTTAATACTGCTTGGCCCAGGATTCTCTCGATCAACTGGAAAAGCATGAATCCTCTTTAAAAATCCGCCGATCCATTTATTTGCAAACAATTCTTTTTTCGCCATGTAGTGGATCTCAAACGGAAGAATTCCTGCGCCTAATGCAAGAACATCCACAAAACCCTCATGCGTACAAGCAATGACAAACCCCCGGTCTGTTGGCAGATTCTCTTTTTGATATACTTTGATTCCGCCTCGGAGAGCAAAAAATGCTTTGACGGTATAGCCTGAAAATTTATACATAGTGCACTTCCTTTGTTTGAAGAATGAAGGATTTGTTTCTATTATAACAAATTTTTTATTACCTGGTACTAAAAATTTTCTCCTGCTGATAAAATAGAGACGGTTCACTAAAATCATCTTTTCACTTAAGATGACCGCTCCTTCTGTATTCAAGCATGTGTTTTTAGGAGAGAATAGAGGAAGAAATGTGTCCAAAATTGTCGTTTTTTGAGTTTTTTTCCTGATTTGTTCTATTGAAAACACTTTATAAATGATGCAAATTTCGCTATGATAAGGAGAAATGATTTTGATTCGGTGAAAGAGATGAGTAATGTACGGCCTATGAGAAGTTTCGTGCAACTTTATGCCTTTCTTATGCGTGTATAACATAGAGGGGAGAAAAATCAGTGACGATCGATGAAATTTATCAAATGTATATGAACGATGTTTACAGGTTTCTGCTCTCCATGACAAAAGACAAACATTTGGCAGAGGACTTATTGCAGGAAACCTTTATGCGTGCTTATATACATATTCATTCCTACGACCATAGCAAAGTGAAACCTTGGTTATTTCAGGTGGCACGAAATGCTTTTATTGATTATGTCAGGAAACATAAAAAAGAAGTGACCATATCGGATGATCTCATTGGCGGCCTTTTACAAACGTCTGTACAAAGTCCTGCTGAACAGATTGAAATAAAAGAAGTTCTCAACATGTATTTGGAGCAGCTTCCAGATAACTACAAGGAAGCGTTGACATTGTATTATTTAAAAGAACTGAATTACAAAGAAGCATCCAAGGTCATGAATATTACTGAAGCAAATTTTAAAAGTGTTTTATTTCGTGCAAGGCAGCGCCTAAAAGCACTATATAACAGAGGTGTTAATGATGAATGAAGAGTTTAATAAGCGATGGGAACAGTATAATAATGGCGAGATGAATGAAGAAGAAATGATGGCGTTTGAAGAAGAGCTCGAAGAAAATGAAAAACGCTTAAGCCAAGAACTGAATGACTCAGATTGGACAGACTTCTCCATCAGTCCTGAAAAACAAAAAGCCATTTTACAATACGGAAAAAGAAAGTCCTATTTACGTATTTCTGTGCTTGCTGTCATATCTACACTGATTATTTTACCGCTTTGTACACTAGGTAGTTATCTATACTACGGCGTTGGCGGAGCAGACAGTAAAGGCAATCATTTTATGGAAACGGCCGCTGTAACAGTCGCCCTAACAAAACCGAATGTCGCCATTGATATGAAGGATTTAAAAGGGCAAGTCAAACTGTTTGGTATGAACACAGAACTTAAGCTACAAAAACAAATTGGCAATAAAACAGAAGCCATCGGCAGTGAACAAATCGAAATGTTTTTCGATAAATTAAAGCAGCCTACGATCTCTTATTATGGCGACAGCGCACGTAATACGGAGGATTTCTTTACGCACCCTTCGTCGCAGGCAGATACATCTAAAAAACAAACACTCACTACTTTAGACAAGCTGCCTGAAGGAACAGTGAGTGAAGTGTATGTATCCTATGACAAAGCATACACACCGAAAGACGTATATTCATTTGCTAAAAAATATGATATGAAAGTGCTTTGGAATGCGATAAAGACAGAAGATTCATTAAGTGGAAATCAGCGTCCAATCGGTTACCCCGGGAAAGACTCTGAATTTTTAAAAGAGCTTCAGCACACATCAAAAACAGAGGTTGATCAGTTCAAAGATGCCCTCGCCTATGTCAACCAGCATCCAACCTGGGCAAAAACGATCTCTGGCAGACCTGAACTTGACCTGTCTAACCGAATACGCTACATCAATCAAAATGGTGTCACGGTTTACGGTTCTGTTGTCACAGGTCCTTCTAAAGAAATAGAGAAATTTGTGAAGACAAAACGCATTAAAACGGCCAAAGTGAGCGAGGTGGAATTATGGAATTGGTAAGAATTTTTAAAGAGCATAATGTGTTTGGCTGGATTTCAGTCGGCACCGCTATTTTATCGCTGCTCATGCTGAACCTCGCCATTATTAGCAATGTGACATTTTATTCGTTTCAAATGCTTCCTTTTGCAATGGCCGCAGTTCCATTCGGTGTGATTGAACTGTTCATTAAAAAAGGCCGCACTGGACCAGGTTTCCTAGGCGTCGTTCTGAATATTTTTGTCATCGTTTGTGTCTATGCGATCGTCTCGATTGATGTCGATCTTCAATTAGGTTTTTAATACTAAAAAGCCAGTCATACTTGACTGGCTTTTTCTGTACACTCTTATTTTTTGTTTAATTCGGAGTGCTTTCTTGAATATAAGAAATAGACAACAAGTCCAATGGCAAGCCAGATTAAGAAACGAACAAATGTGATGGTGCCAAGCTTATAAATGAGCAGTCCGCAAGATAGAATAGCCAAGATTGGAATGAGCGGCACTGCGGGGCATCTGAATGCTCTCGGTAAATCAGGCTGTGTTTTTCTCATGACAATGACAGCAACTGAAATCAAAATGAAAGCTGAAAGTGTTCCGATGTTCACTAGACTTGCCAACTCATCAAGCGGAATGAATCCACCCATTAATGCTGACAATGTCCCAAAGAAAAGAGTATTGATATAAGGTGTTTTATGTTTTGGATGAACCTTTGAAAGAACCTTTGGTACCAAGCCATCACGAGACATGGCAAACATGACACGTGTTTGGCCGTACAGCATGACAAGCATGACCGTAGTCATCCCTAAAATCGCCCCAACATCTACAATACCCGCCACCCAATTTTGACCGGCTACTTGTAAAACAAGAGACACTGGATGGGATACTCCCTCAAAGTTCATAAATGGAACAATGCCTGTCATGATGGCACTGACTACCACATACAACATGGTACAAACCAATAAGGAAGTGATGATTCCTCTTGGCAAGTTGCGGGATGGATTTTTTGTTTCCTCTGCCGCAGAAGCAACTGCATCAAATCCGATAAATGCAAAGAATACGAGAGCTGCTGCACTTAACACGCCTGAAGTTCCAAAAGGAACGAATGGTGTCCAGTTTTCAGGTTTTACATATTTCACAGCGACTAAAATAAAGAGCAGAATCACCGCAATTTTCATAATGACCATGATGTTGTTGACTCGTTTTGATTCTTTAATACCGAAGTACAGCAAGAAGGTGATGATCATTAAAATAATAAATGCAGGAAGATTAAAATATGTCACTTGACCCTTTAAACCACCTGGTGCTGCTGTTAATTCAACCGGTATATGAATCCCTATCCCATTTAAAAACGATACAAAGTAGCCTGACCAGCCTGCTGAAACGGCACTAGCGGCTAGCATATATTCTAATATCAAATCCCAGCCAATGATAAACGCTAAAAATTCTCCCATAGATGCGTACGTAAATGTATAAACAGATCCTGATACTGGCACTGTGGAAGCGAATTCCGCATATGACAATGCCGCAAATAAACATGCAAGACCTGCAATTACAAATGATAAAACAAGTCCTGGACCTGCTGTGACGGCGCCTGTACCTGTCAGAACAAATATCCCTGTACCGATAATCGCTCCAATACCAAGCATCGTTAAGTCAAATGAGCCTAATTCCTTTCTTAACGCTTTTTCCCCTTGTGTTGCCGCAATTAGCTCTGAAATGCTCTTCTTTCTAAACAACGAATTGCTCATACCATCACTCCCAAAACTTAGTATCGGTCTAAAGACGCCACCACTTCGTAATTCACTTTATTTTCTGAATATTTAGATTTAATTTAGCGCAATAAATTGGTGGCGTGAAATTATTATATATGAAAATTAAAAAATGAAAACACTTTTTTCAAAATAGAGTGAAAATTCTTATTTATCAACAAAATACTTGTCAATATTCATGGTAGATTTTCTTCAATCTTTATTCAAATCATAGCTTGGCCTCTTCTATTTATTATACAACATACAAAATTATACTTTTTTGATATAATTTTTATAAAGTGAAAATAAAATTATTCTTTTGATAACTTGTCTTCACTTTTGCTTATTTAAAAGCCTTTAGACTCATAGAGAGCTATGATAAAGGACTGTTTTAGCTGCGCAAACGATATACAAAAAAAGAGACTGCCTAGTAAGCAGTCTCTTAAGATCCATTATTAATTTACAAATGTCTTTGCGCCAAGGTAAATTGGCTTCCAATAGCTTGAAGTCATATCGCTGATCGTCACACCATCAGAAGCAGCGTGGATAAACTTGTTGTTCCCAAGGTAGACACCCATGTGAGATGGGCCAGATTTATAGGTTGTAAAGAAGACAAAATCTCCAACTTTAGGTGTTGAGACGCTTTTCATTGATCCCCAAAAACCTTCAGTCGTTTGTCTTGAAATCTTTGTTTGTTTGTTAATGATATACCACATAAAACCGCTGCAATCAAAGCCTTTCGGTGTCGTTCCACCCCATTTATATGGTGTACCGTTTTGTGCTTTCGCATCTGCTACGAGTTTAGACGTATTTAAAGAAGAAGTAGCAACTGTTTTTTCTTTGACAGGTGTTGGTTTCACTTTGGACGTCTTTTTCACTTTCAGCTTTTGTCCAATTTTAATCAGATCTGTTTTGAGTTTATTTAACGATTTCAGCTCTTTCACTGTCATTCCATATTTTTTGCCGATTTTAGATAAAGTATCACCTTTGACAACTTTATGAGTGGCTGTCGTCGAAGACGCTTTTACTTTTGTTGTTGTTTTTGATGTTTTCGTTACCTTTTTTGAAGAAGTACCATTCACTTTTAAGGTTTGTCCAACATAAATCGTGTTAGATTTCAGTTTATTGTCTGATTTAATCTTACTCACGGTTGTTTTGTATTTTTTCGCTAGAACAGAAAGAGAGTCACCTTTTTGAACCTTTACTGATTGTGCTGAGGCAGCTCCGGCAAATAATGTCGTCCCAAGTAGAACTGCACTTGCAGCTGTGATCAATTGTTTTTTCATTTGTTCCTCCTGTATGTATCTATCGTGATCCGAATTTTTATCTACTTTCTATTATAAGGATCGAATACCAGAAGAAATAGTCTTGACTTCCTACGACATTATGCTTATTAATTCGGCAAAAATTATTTTTTTTTAGGGTTCTTTTTATTTCATTTTTATTACACAATCATGACAAAACAAATGCATCTTGTCATAGATAAATCATACATTCATTTCTCTTTTTGGTTCATTCTATGTAAAGTGGACCTTTACAATTTTAAAGTGAACTTTACGGTGCTGTCATTTGGAATCCACACTTCTGTTCTACCATTGTAAACGTGAGAGCGATACATAAACAATGAGGAGGCAAAATGAATGAGTGTGTTGAAAAGCTCGAAAACGAAAATAGCTGCAATCGCAGCCGCATCAGTGTTATCGATTGGTATTTTTTCAGGAATTGAATTTGGACAGGCTGACAAAGCTGAGGCTAAAAAGAAACCAAAAAATGACGTACAAAATGTGATCGTGCTCATTGGAGATGGCATGGGAACACCTTACCTTTCAACTTACCGCTCATTTAAACACAACGGTGATCTTTCCAAGCAAACAGCGTTTGACCCTTACCTCACTGGCATGCATAAAACATACCCTGATGATTCTAAAAGTAACATTACTGATTCAGCAGCAGCTGGGACAGCCATGGCAACTGGTCAAAAGACATACAACAACGCCATTGGTGTAAACAAAAATGGCAAAAAACTAAAAACAGTATTAGAAGAAGCAAAACGCAAAGGAAAGTCTACTGGTCTCGTCGTCACATCTGAATTAACCAATGCGACACCTGCTGCGTATGCCGCCCACGATGTTTCTAGAAAAAACACAGCAGCCATTGCTGATGATTTCTTCGATGAGAAAATTGGCAAACAGCATACAGTCGATGTCATGCTTGGCGGAGGACTGATCGATTTTGTCCGCAAAGATCGTGATTTGACGAAAGAATTTCAAAAAGCAGGCTATCGTTACGTAACCAATAAAGCTGACTTACAAAAAAACAAACAGCAAAAATTGTTAGGCATTTTTGCTGACGGTGGTCTCGATAAAGCAATTGATCGTGATAAAACGACCCCTTCCTTGCAAGACATGACATCCTCAGCCATCAAACAGCTGTCTAAAAACAAAAAAGGATTTTTCCTCATGGTTGAAGGCAGTCAAATTGACTGGGCTGGACATGACCACGATATTGTCAGTGCGATGAGTGAGATGAAAGATTTTGAAAAAGCATTTGAAGAAGCCATTCGTTTCGCAAAAAAGGATAAAAACACGTTAGTCATCACGACAGCAGATCATTCAACTGGCGGCCTTTCCTTCGGGGCAGACGGCTCGGGCAGCTGGGATTATCAGCCTGTCAAAGCAGCAAAAAAGACACCTGATTTCATTGCAAACAAAATTGTAGGGGGTATGACGGTCGAGACTGCGCTCAAACAATACATCGACCTTGATTTCACAAAAGAGGAAATCGCCTCTATTCAAAAGGCAGCTGAAACAAAAGATCCTGTTCAAATTGATGATGCCATCGAAAAGGTCATCAATACGAGGTCTCATACAGGCTGGACCACATCGGGTCATACAGGGGATGAAGTACCATTTTATGCTTATGGACCAACAAGCGAACAGCTAAAAGGGCTTATGGAAAATACAGATCAAGCGAAACACATTTTCAAACTGCTGAAAAACCAATAAAGTGCTAATCACAAAAAAAGATGTCTAGTCGTAGACATCTTTTTTGATCATTAAGTGAGATACTTCCTATGAACCCCTTTTCCATCGTATGAAAACATCACTTCTTTTCCTTCAAGAACTGACTCGATGTGCACACTTCTTCCCCATAGTTGATACAAATATGGAAGCACCTTTTCTAAGTATTTGAGATCGAGCTCAATGCCTTCATACCAATGTTTAATATAGAGTTCATTGTTTTTTAAATAGTCGCCATCGATGACTGTCAAATACGGAAAGCCGCCATTGACCCTCATGCTGACTAGCTGATCACGGACTGCCTTCCATTCTTTATCAATGACTTTATAGTCTCTCCCCTGCTTTTGAAACAAGTACAAATCTTCCCTCATCACAAGGTCTTTCGTTAAGTAATTTCGAATAAAAGAAATGTCTGATTCAATTTCCCGCACTTCAAACATTTTGCTGCGACCCGACCCTTCCGTCACTCCTGCTTTTTTCAATTCCTCGCATGGATGATCGTAGCGCTCTTCAATATCTTCAAAAATCTTCAGCCCTAAATAGTAAGGATTGATTCCTGTCTTAGATGGCTGCACGACACCTGCATTTAATTTGGCAAATTCAATCGATTCACTTGAATCTAAATCAAGTTCACGCATAATCCGCTGGTGCCAATACGATGCCCAGCCTTCATTCATGATTTTCGTTTCTAGCTGTGGCCAAAAATAGAGCATTTCCTCTCTCAGCATCGTCAGCACATCCCGCTGCCAAGGCTCTAGCTCCCGGGAGTGTGCCTCGATAAAGAGCAATATATCTTTTTCTGGCTTTGGGGGGAATTGCTTGATCGTTTTCTTTTTCTCACGTGTTTTTGGTTCATCCATTCCCCACAAATCATCATATGGCGTTTGACGTTTTGGTTTGTCCTCTTCATATTCATCTTCATCGTCGAGATTCCAGCTTAATTTTGAACGAACAAGCGACGGATCAATATGCTCCTGCAATGCCAATACAGCATCTAAAAAGGACTCGACTTCTTTTGTACCGTGGATATGTTCATATTCTTTAATTCGCTCTGCTGCCGCTGACATACTTTCCACCATATCTCGTTTTGTGTTTTGGAAACGGCAGTTGTTTTTAAAGAAATCGCAGTGTGCCAAGACATGAGCCACAATTAGTTTATTTTGAACAAGCGAATTGTTATCAAGGAGAAAGGCATAGCAAGGATTTGAATTAATCACCAGCTCATAAATTTTGCTTAATCCTAAATCATAATGAAGCTTCATTTTGTGAAATTGCTTTCCAAAGCTCCAGTGGCTAAATCGTGTTGGCATGCCATATGCACCGAATGTATAAATAATCTCCGCGGGACAGATTTCATACCTCATCGGATAAAAATCCAGACCAAATCCTTCTGCAATTTCTGTAATTTCATCAATCGCTCTTTGTAAAAGACGTTTTTCAGATACGCTCAAGGAAACCATCCCTCCTCATCGGACTTATCCCTACTATATGAGCGTACCTAAAAAAACATGATGTTCCTCCAACCGTTTAGACGACTTCCATTTCTTTCGTGGATTGCCCGCCGAACGCTTCAAAATGGATATTCTCTTCCGGAATGTCCAACGCTTTTAAAATAAGGATCATCTCTTGAGTAAATACTGGGGAACCGCAAACATAAAATTGCCCTTTTCCTTCACCAATGACGGATTGAAGGAAAGGTCGGTCAATCCGCGTAGCCACCTTCTCAACCAGCTCACTCTTTACACTCTTTTCAAATTGTTCGTTACAAAGGATAATACGCCCCTCTGGAGATGAAGTGAGAACGTGTTCAAACTCTTGTTCAAAAGCAGTTACATCCTCTAGTCTGTCTGCATGAATCATCGTGAATGGCTGATTGTTATGCGACGCTGTTTTCACTAAACCAATCATTGGTGTGACACCAGAACCAGCACTAATCAAATAAACGGGTTCTTTTGTGTCATCTTTCAAGCAGAACATTCCCTGCGGCATACTGACGTGAAGAACATCGCCTTCTTCCATTTCATCATGCAGGAATGTGGAGACATGCCCATCTCGTTTCACGGTAATGCGATAGTAAGATGGGTGATATTGATCTGATAAACTGTATTGTCTGCTGCATACATAGGCTTCACCCGGCATATCTACCTGCACCGTAATGTATTGACCAGCTTCATACATTGGTAGCTCAGATTCATCCTCTGGTACTAAATAAAAGGAAATGAGTGATGGAGATTCTGGTTTCTTTTTCTTCACAATAAACGGTTTGACATCTGCCCATCCACCAGTTTGTTTCACATTTTCAGCCATCATTTCTGCCTCAATGGTGATGAATATATTCGCAATGATGTCATATGCAGCCTTCCAAGCCAACAATGTGTCATCTTCCTCTGATAACCCAAATACCTCTTTCATTGCTTCAAGAAGGTGATATCCGACGATTGGGTACTGCTCTTTTTTCACCATGACACTGACATGCTTATGGGCAATTTGTTTCACAGCAGGAAGCAAGTCTGCCAAGCGGTCAATGTGCAGTGCAGCTTGATAGAGTGTTGCGGCAAGCGCCTCTGGCTGGCTTCCATTCATGAGATTTGTTTTATTAAACTGATTGAGTAGCTCTGGATGCTGTCTAATCATATTTAGATAAAAAACTGTCACAAGTTTTGTTCCCTCAGCTTTTAGAAGAGGGGCTGATTGTTTAATGGCATTCATTTGATCTGTGGATAACATCGTTATTCCTTCTTTCAAAAGATGTATTTTAAATACATCTTTATCGTAATGGAAGACAACATATAAAAGCAATATTTATAATACATGTTTTAAATGTTGTCACATTTAGCACTTTCTCGAACAGTTTTTGTCTAAAATGTGTTACGATGATACAAAACTCTATTAGGTTTAGAGGTCGTCCAAATGAAACTTACGAATTATACAGATTTCTCATTAAGGGTACTCATTTATTTAGCTTCGAGAGAAAACAATGAACTGTCAAATATTCAGCAGATTGCCGATATTTATGGCATTTCGAAAAATCACCTGACAAAGGTAATTTACCATCTAGGAAAACGTGGTTATGTAGAAACGATCCGCGGAAGAAATGGTGGGATTAGGCTGGGGAAAAGCCCAGAAAGCATTAATATTGGTGAGGTTGTCCGCTATACAGAGGATGATTTAGTCATGGTTGAATGCTTTGATCCGAAGAAAAACAGCTGTATTATCTCCCCGATTTGTTCATTAAAGCACGTACTTCATGAAGCACTCACTGCTTATTTACGCGTTCTTGACCAATACACATTAAATGATTTAACACAAAACAAAGATGCTCTAAGAGAGCTTCTGCTCTAAGGCGAAAGAATTTATTTCTTTCGTCTTTTTCTTTACCTCCTTGTAATAATAATTTATTTAAAATTATTATAAATAAATATTGACTATCATGTTTGATTCAATATAATTAGGGTATATAGATTGCTAGAAACCATTTTTTGTTTACAGGAGGAGAAAAAGAATGACAAATTCTAATCATAAAAATTTGACAACGAATCAAGGCGTGCCAGTTGGCGATAATCAAAACTCTAGAACTGCTGGTCACAGGGGACCTTCATTTCTTGATGATTACCATTTGATTGAAAAACTTGCACACTTTGACCGTGAACGTATTCCAGAGCGTGTCGTTCATGCAAGAGGCGCCGGCGCTTATGGTGTATTTGAAGTAGAAAATAGCATGGAGAAACATACAAGAGCAGCCTTCTTAAGTGAAAAAGGAAAACAAACAGACGTTTTTGTCCGTTTCTCAACGGTTATTCATCCTAAAGGTTCGCCTGAAACATTACGTGACCCTCGCGGCTTCGCTGTCAAATTTTATACAGAAGAAGGCAACTATGATCTAGTTGGGAACAACTTGCCGATCTTCTTTATTCGTGATGCACTCAAATTCCCTGATATGGTTCACTCTCTCAAGCCAGATCCTGTAACAAACATTCAAGATCCTGACCGTTATTGGGATTTTATGACGTTAACACCTGAATCCACTCACATGCTCACATGGCTCTTCTCTGACGAAGGTATTCCTGCGAACTACGCTGAAATGCGCGGTTCTGGTGTTCATACGTTTAGATGGGTAAACAAATACGGAGAAACAAAATATGTGAAATACCACTGGAGACCATCAGAAGGCATTCGCAATTTATCGATGGAAGAAGCTGCAGAAATTCAAGCAAACGACTTCCAGCATGCGACAAGAGACTTGTATGATCGTATTGAAAAAGGAAATTATCCAGCATGGGATCTTTACGTTCAGCTTATGCCGCTCAGTGATTATGATGAACTAGATTATGATCCATGTGATCCGACGAAAACGTGGAGCGAGGAAGATTATCCGCTGCAAAAAGTGGGCCGCATGACACTGAACCGCAATCCAGAAAATTTCTTTGCTGAAACAGAGCAATCTGCTTTCACGCCAAGTGCCCTAGTACCAGGAATTGAAGCATCTGAAGACAAACTGCTTCAAGGTCGTCTGTTCTCTTATCCTGACACGCAGCGTCACCGCCTAGGTGCAAACTACATGCGCATCCCAGTGAACTGTCCTTATGCGCCTGTTCACAATAACCAACAGGATGGCTTTATGACAACAACTCGTCCAAGCGGTCATATTAACTATGAACCAAACCGTTATGACGATCAGCCAAAAGAAAACCCTCACTACAAAGAAAGTGAACCGGTTCTTCACGGTGACCGTATGGTGAGACAAAAAATCGAAAAACCAAACGATTTCAAACAAGCTGGAGAAAAATATCGAAGCTACTCTGAAGAAGAGAAACAAGCATTGATCAAAAACTTGACAGCTGACTTGAAAGACGTAAATGAAAAAACGAAATTACTTGCGATCTGCAACTTCTATCGTGCAGATGAAGATTATGGACAGCGTTTAGCGGATTCACTCGGTGTGGATATTCGCTCATATCTTCAAGGAAGCATGAAATAGATCTTCTTTTCAGCTGGAGCACCTCTTTTTAAAAGAGGTGCTTTTTTATAACCGAAACACGTTAATACTAATCAAATGACCCGTCACCGGATGAAAATAAATTTCTGCATGTGCTGCAAATCGTGTGGAGCCTTCCTTCACGGTCACGCGAAACACATCTTTTGTTTGATCTTCATTCACTTGTGTACGTCCAATGTAATGATAATCGTTTAAAGCGGCGCCTTCATATTCATCTTGCAAGGCAGTATACGCAAGCCTTTCCCAATTCTCTGCTGGCTGCACAGCTGCTTGTGAAGATGGATGAATCATGAGACTGCCAAATAAAACAATTCCTGCTGCAAAAAGCATCCATAATTTCGGGTGCATGATATCAATATTCTCACTTTCATGTCTATTTTGTTTAGGTTTTGCTGGTTGGTTCTTTTTCATACATCAAGCATTTATTCAGCCTATAATTCCCGGTACCCTGTTTATGCAGACACCAACTTTTCCCCTGAAAAAGTCGATCTGATCCGAGCAAACTAAGTAAGACTTCTCAAGGGAAAGGAGAAGGTTTAATGAATGTGGCAGATTATGATAAGGCACTTTATTATACGCATCGCTCGCAATGGGATAATTTACTTATTCTTATGGTCCGTACGCAAGATGATTTGCTCTCGAAACGTATTGAGCATTTCTTACATGCGTATCAATTTAACCGGAACGATGCAGATGTTGAAAAATGTTTATATGGACTCCTGCAGTATATTGACCATGCTTCAGAGGCTGCCGTTGCTGAAGCATATGCTGAACCGATGTACACATAAAGAAAAAGGCTGATTTTCTTTCAGATTGTTGACATAGGGCTAGAATGAACTTTATTTTAGCTCTTTGTTTTCACCCTTTTACTGACCGCCTTTCATAAAGAAGAAAAGACTTCATGAGAAATACTCATGAAGTCTTTTGAAATGTCCACCATGACTGTTACAACAGCTCTTTCGGCTGATTTTTTTGATAATCTACCGCATATAGAGCGGCCTGAGTTCGATCTGCCAGCTCTAACTTTGATAACACATGAGACACGTGAGTTTTCACAGTCTTTTCAGAAATAAAAAGCGATGAGGCGATTTCTTTGTTACTTTTCCCTTTTGCGATTTCAAATAAGACATCACGTTCTCTATTGGTCAGTTCGTTCATCAATGCCCATTTCTGCTCTTTAGGTTCAGTTAGATGCTGGACAAGAAAAGCTGTAATATGACCATCTAGCTGGTACGTACCATTTTGCACCTCAATCATTGTCGTGAGAAGCTTTTCAGGTGCTACATCTTTGAGCTGATAAGCCTTTGCTCCCGCTTGGATAGCAGGGATCACATAGTCCTTATCTGCATAGCTTGTCAGAATGACAATGCGGACATCCGGCATATCCAGCGTCATTTGCTTTGTCGCCTCAATCCCATTCATTACAGGCATAGAAAGATCCATCAAGACAATGTCAGGCTTTGTCTGCCTCACTACCTGTAGTGCCTCTTCTCCATTGGATGCTTCACCAACGATGTCCACATCTGGCTGGGTTTGCAAGAAAAAGACCAGTCCTTTTCGGACAATGTGATGATCATCTGCAATGACTACCCTCATGACAATCCCTTCCTTTCTTGAGAAAATGGTACTTTCACATCAATCGTCGTTCCCTTCCCTAGCTCAGAATTGATGCAAAATGTACCTCCTGCTCTTCGGATACGGTCAGCCATCCCTTTCAGCCCAAATGAAGGAAGACTCATTTGTTCATCATACTGAAATCCCTTTCCCTGATCGATGATTTTCATACCAAACGTATCTCCTGATTGCTCCAGTTTGACCTCTACTTTCTCAACGCCCGCATGCTTTTGGCAATTATTTAGAGCTTCTTGGCATACGCGAAATAAGGTTTCGTGCTTTGAATGATCTATTTCCATACAGCCTGATAAAGACAATGAACAATTTAGACCTAAAAGCTGTGCATACTCTTCAATCGCTGTTGTAAATCCTTTTTCAAGCCCTTTTGGTCTTAACTGCCAGATGAGTGATCGCATTTCAATGAGGGCATCTTGTGATAAATGCTGAATAAAATCAATCATTTCACCTAATTTTTGATCACTTGTCATTTGACGCGCTGCCTTTGCAGTCAAACTCACGGAAAACAGCATTTGATTCACAGAATCGTGTAAATCCTGCGCAAGCCGGTTTCGTTCTTCTAAAAGTGCATGCTGCTGCTCATTTTGCACAAGCTTCATGCGCTGAATAGCCGTACCAATTTGCAGTGCAATACTTTCAAGCAGATTCAGCTCCTCCTGTGTAAATGTGACCTTCCCTTTTGCCGCCACATTTAATAAGCCAAACGTACGCTTACATGCTTGGAGCGGAACGGTTGCATGATGGGTAATTCCTTCTGTATCTCCAAGCTTTTGCTCAATCGCCGTTTCAATCCGTTTACAATTGATGATATTGGTAGCTGATTGCAGTGAGCCTTTCGTGTAGCGGTTGATGCAATAGCAATCGTTTTGACACATCAATTGCTTTCGATCCTTTGCCAGCGCTTCAGGTAAGCATACTTCTGCCATTAGTTCATACGATCCGTCTTCTTCTATAAAATAAATCCATGCTGTTTGAAAGCCTGTCACTTCCATAAGCATATGAAGCACTTCATGAAGCGTTTCCTTCATTTCCATCCCTTCATTTAGCTTTTCAGCAATTTCTTTTAACGTTTTTAATGTTTTGACTTTTTCTTGGTAATCTCCCATCGTGTGTACCCCCGGCTTTTACTGCCTCTCTTATCAATATGTTGATTATACCATGAGCACCTGTGCGGCTCTTTCTCAAAAAGGATGATTTTTTCTCATCCTTTTGACTGAGAAAAAGCCATCATGCATGACATGATGGCTTTGTGATATTTTATTTAGTAGTTTCTTCCACAATGTCATAGACGACTTTCATGACTTCTTCTGATAAGTGTTTCAGCTTTTCTTCGCTGTCTGTTAACGATGTGCCTTTGACTGCAATATAAAATTTGACTTTAGGCTCCGTACCAGAAGGTCGTAAACAAAACCATGAGCCATCTTCAAGGAAATATTTCAGGACGTTTGATGCCGGCAGATGAATCGTTTCTTCTTTCTTTTCAGCCACAAGGTGCCTTTGACTTGATTGATAATCCTCAATGACCGTAATGCGCTGACCGGCGATAGAAGCTGGCGGGTTTGATCTAAAGGTATGAAGAATAGCAGAAATCTGCTCTGCTCCTACTTTCCCCTTTAAGGTTAATGACTTTAACCCTTCTCTGTAAAATCCAAATTCCTTAAAAATATCAACAAGCGCATCATATAATGACTTCCCTTGTTTCTTATAAAAGGCTGCGACTTCAACTGCTAATAGCGCAGCTTGAACTGCATCTTTATCTCGTGCAAAATCACCGATCAAATAGCCGTAGCTTTCTTCATAGCCAAATTGAAACGTGTATTCTCCGCTTTCTTCAAACTGCTTGATTTTTTCTCCGATAAATTTAAAGCCAGTGAGCGTATCAATCGTGTCAGCTCCAAATGCTGAGGCAACAGCACGCCCAAGCTCACTTGTCACAATCGTTTTCATCACAACGGGGCGAGGCGGCAGCTGACCTAGTTTTTGTTTTTCAGATAATAAATAATGAAGTAGTAAGGCGCCTGTTTGGTTGCCGGTCAAAACGGTAAATTCACCATCATGATTTTTCACAGCGATACCTAATCGATCTGCATCTGGATCTGTCGCAATCAAAATATCAGCATTTTGCTTTTCGCCAAGCTTGATGGCGTATTCAAAAGCGGCATGCTCCTCTGGATTTGGAGACGTAACCGTCGAGAATTGCGGATCTGGTTTTTCCTGTTCAGGCACAACCGTCACATGCTTATAACCAAAGGCCTGAAGTCCGTTTCGGACAGGTTTATTCGCCGTCCCGTGAAGCGGGGTAAACACCACTTTGACATCGACTTCTTTTGCAAGCTCAGGGTGCACACGAATCGTTTTTAATTTTTCCATATACGCTTGATCGATTTCTTCACCAATCATGCGGATCAAACCATTTTGCTTCAATACTTCTTCTGATTCCACTGAAATGGCTAATTCATTTTCGATGGCATCTACTTCTTTAATGACTTGATCTGCTTCAAATGGGGGCATTTGGCCTCCATCTTCTCCATAAACTTTATAGCCATTATATTCTGGCGGATTGTGACTTGCTGTCACAACAATCCCTGCAAAGGCATTCAGTTCTCGAACTGCAAAAGAGAGTTCTGGTGTCGGACGCAGTTCGTCAAATACGTATGTTTGAATGCCATGTGAAGCAAGTGTTTTGGCCGCTTCCATCGCAAATTCAGGAGATTTATGGCGTGAATCATAGGCAATGGCGACGCCTCTTTTTTTTGCATCCTCTCCATGTGCTGCAATATACGCAGCAAGACCAGCAGATGCTTTTCGAACAGTGTAAACATTCATTCGGTTCGTTCCAGCACCAATTTCTCCGCGCATTCCTCCAGTACCAAACTCAAGGTTTTTGTAGAAGCAGTCTTCAAGCGCTTGATGATCATCTTGATGTGCCTCCAGCCATTCCCTTAGTTCAGTATCCAGGTGCTTCTCATTGATCCAACGCTCATAATTCGTATTCCAACTCATGGTCGTCCTCCCAGCTCTTATCATCAATAAAATAACATCTACTGTTATTTTATATGGAATTATCCTTCATGTCATGTTATATCATGAACATATGAAAAAACGATGAACAAAATAAAAAAAGCCGATACACGATCGGCTTTTTACTTATTCAGCATCAAGCGGTACGACTGCTTCATGGAATAGTCGGTCTAATTCAGTTTGATGTTTCTGTTTTGTCGCTTCATCCCAGCCAAAACGATCTGCCATATAGTCAACAACAGGCTGTGCATACGTTTTTGCCCAATTGATATTAAATAATAGGCTGCCTGTTCTTCTCAAGAAGAAATCGACAGGTGTTACAGCCAATTCTTCTTCGATCGCATAGACAAGTTCAGCCAACACATATGCGGGAATGTTTCGTTTGTCTGCTTCCCCTTGAAGCTGCTCCACACGCTTGAAGACATTGCTGACGTTTGAGCCATATTTCTCAGCTAATTTTTGTGCAATAGGTTCTGTCAAACCAACGGATGCTCCTTCTGCCGTTTTCGCTTGAACAAAGGATGCCATATTTTTTGAACCGCCTACATGCCCGCCTGAAATTGGCATATGTTTCGTTTTACATGGTCCGAAATCTTTTCCAGTTTCCTCTTTAAGTCCATCACGTACAAGATTCACAATGTGTTCAGCCATTTTACGGTAACCTGTTAATTTACCGCCAGCAATCGTGATTAAGCCTGAAGATGATGTCCATACCTCATCCTTACGAGAAATTTCTGAAGGATCTTTGCCTTCTTCATGAATGAGTGGACGAAGACCAGCCCAGTTAGATTCAACGTCTTTTTCTGTAATATGAAGATCTGGGAACATATATTGAATGGCTTTGATCACGTAATCACGATCTGCTTTTGTCATACGCGGATGTTCCAGCTGTTTTTTGTAAACTGTATCTGTTGTTCCCACGTACGTTTTTCCTTCTCTTGGAATCGCAAAGACCATTCGTTTATCAGGTGTGTCAAAGTAGATTGCTTGTTTTAATGGGAAAACAGATTGGTCAAATACTAAGTGAATTCCTTTTGTATGTTGTAAATGTTTCCCCTCTTTTGAGTGGTCCTTGTCTCTTAGCTGATCGACCCATGGACCAGTCGCATTGACGATTTTTTTCGCATATACATCGTATGTTTTCTGTGTTGTGACATCTTCAATGACAACACCGACAACTTTGCCTTTATCATAAATAAATTCTTTTACTTTCGCATAGTTGACCGCTTCTGCCCCGAATTTCACAGCCTCTTTCATGACTTCAATTGTCAGGCGTGCATCATCTGTACGGTATTCAACATAGTAGCCCCCGCCTTTTAAGCCATCTTTTTTCACAAGCGGTTCTTTTGCAAGTGTCTCTTTTGCACTTAGCATACTTCTGCGTTCACTATGCTTAACGCCAGCTAAAAAGTCATATACTCTAAGTCCGATTGAAGTTGAAAACTTACCGAATGTCCCGCCTTTATGCATCGGAAGAAGCATCCATTCTGGCGTTGTCACATGAGGACCGTTTTCGTATACGATGGCACGCTCTTTACCGACCTCTGCGACCATTTTCACTTCAAATTGTTTTAAATAACGAAGTCCGCCGTGTACAAGTTTCGTTGAGCGGCTAGATGTACCTGCTGCGAAATCCTGCATTTCTGCAAGACCGACACGCATTCCGCGTGAAGCCGCATCAAGTGCTGTACCTGCGCCTGTAATACCCCCACCAATGATAAACACATCATATGGTTTCTTTGTCATGTCCTGAAGCATTTGTTCTCTTTCTAAGCTAGAAAAAGTCATCTCTTGTTCCTCCCATGTTGTACGGTAAAGAAAAAGAGACCGCAAACACCCAAAGCGTATTTCTACACTTCGGTGCTTGCGGTCTCTCCAGTTCTCCAACCGTTCTATTAACTTACTTGAAGTATACCATACTTTTTGTTTATTTGAAAGCTTGAGCTGCTTTTACAGCCTTTTTCCACCCGCTGTATAACGAGTCACGGCTGTCTTCTTCCATTTTAGGTTCAAAGCGCTTGTCAAGGTTCCATTGTTTTGCAATGTCTGAACGGTCGTTCCAGAAGCCAACTGCTATTCCCGCAAGATAGGCCGCACCGAGTGCCGTCGTTTCATTAATTTCTGGACGTTCTACTGGTACATCCAGCAAATCACTTTGGAAGCCCATTAAGAAATCATTCTTTACAGCCCCGCCATCGACACGCAATGTTTTAAGTGAGATGTTTGAATCTTTTTCCATCGCATCTAAAACATCTTTCGTTTGATAAGCAAGTGATTCTAACGTTGCACGAACAAAGTGCTCTTTAGAAGTACCGCGTGTTAAACCGAATACAGCGCCTCGGACATCACTATCCCAATATGGTGTGCCTAAACCAACGAATGCTGGTACGACATATACGCCGTCTGTTGACTCAACACGCTCAGCATAAGCTTCACTGTCTTTTGAGTCTTTAAACATTCTAAGTCCATCACGCAGCCACTGGATCGCTGAGCCAGCAACGAAAATACTTCCTTCTAAAGCATATTCAACTTTGCCGTCAATGCCCCATGCAATCGTCGTTAACAATCCATGATCCGACTTAATTGCTTTTTCCCCTGTATTCATCAACATGAAACATCCTGTACCATATGTGTTCTTCGCCATTCCTTCTTCAAAGCAAGCCTGACCGAATAACGCAGACTGCTGATCTCCTGCCGCTCCTGCAATCGGAATATTTTTACCAAAGAAGTGATAGTCTGTTGTTTCACCATAAATGTGTGATGATGGTTTGACGTCTGGCAGCATGGAAGCTGGAACACCTAAGATATCAAGTAGTTCTTCATCCCATTTCAGATCGTAAATATTGAACATTAACGTTCTTGATGCATTTGAATAATCTGTCACGTGTGATTGACCGCCAGTCATTTTCCAAATGAGCCATGTATCGATTGTGCCAAACAGTAAGTCACCATTTTCTGCTTTCTCCCGAGCACCTTCGACATTGTCTAAAATCCATTTCACTTTAGTACCTGAGAAATAAGCATCAATGAGTAGACCCGTTTTATTTCTAAACGTTTCATCGTGCCCTTGCGCTTTTAGCTCATCACATATACCAGATGTTTGTCGTGACTGCCAAACAATTGCATTGTAAACGGGTGCGCCTGTATGTTTATCCCAAACGACAGCTGTCTCACGCTGGTTCGTAATTCCGATACCGGCGATTTGATCTGCTTCAATTCCTGATTCGATTAAAGCAGTTGAAATAACTGATAGAACAGAGCTCCAAATTTCATTTGCATTGTGTTCTACCCAGCCTGGGTTCGGAAAATATTGATTGAATTCCTTCTGAGCTGTATGGGCAATTTTACCTTCTTGATCAAATAAGATCGCTCTTGAGCTTGTTGTCCCTTGATCTAATGCGAGAATATATTTTTCTTTTGCCATGGTGTTTTCCTCCCCTTACATACTTTCATTGACAGCATTTGTCTGGTTTTTCGTAGAAACATAGAGTCCTAACAATACCACAACTAAAATAACGCTTACAATCCAAAAGGCTGGTGTGACGTTCGCTTTAAAGGCTGCATTATAGAAAACACCGCCAAATGCACCGCCCAAAATTGGACCAACAACTGGAACCCAAGCATATTTCCAATTTGATGGACCTTTACCTGGAATCGGCAGAATGGCATGTGCGATTCTTGGACCTAAATCACGTGCAGGGTTAATTGCGTAACCAGTTGTACCACCTAATGAAAGACCAATTGCGACAATTAAGAAACCAACAATCAGCGGATTGACTCCGTCTGCAAATTTATTTGCACCAATCGCTAAAATTCCTACCACCAATACAAATGTACCAATGACTTCACTGAGCACGTTTGCAAAAGTATGCGGAATCGCAGGACCAGTTGAGAATACGCCTAGTTTTGCACCTGGATCGTCTGTCGCTTTCCAGTGCGGTAAGTAATGTAAGAAGACAATAATAGCTCCGAGTAATGCGCCAAGCATTTGACCGACAATATACATTGGAACATCAGCCCAAGGAAAACTTCCTTCTAATGCAAGACCTATTGTCAGCGCCGGGTTTAAATGTGCACCGCTGATTCCTCCAGTGGCATAAGCTGCAATCGCTACTGCAAATCCCCATCCGAAAGCGATTACAATCCAGCCGGACTGATAAGCGAGCGATTTCTTTAAACTGACTGCCGCACACACACCGCCTCCGAAAATAATAAGAAGCATTGTACCAACGACTTCACCCCAAAATGGTGTCATGAAAAATTCCTCCTCTGGTTCAGTTGCCATCCCCTATAAATGTGTAGAAAAGATAAAGAAAAAAGATCCACAACAAACATACTTTACATCAGGGTCATTTGTCACCTAGTAAAGCGTCGTTGTGGATCTCCGTTTCTCCATCACATGATATTAACTTAGTGCTATAGTAACAGAGGATGAAAACGTTGTCAATCAATTTTCACATTTTATCTTTTTCACTTTTGGAACGCTTTCCAAAGCTCTGTATTCGATGTGGTGACAGCTGTCGCCCCTGCTGCAAGCGCCCTTTCTACATCTTCTTTTGTTCGAATAAATCCTCCTGCAAATATTGGTATTCCAGCTCTTTTGCGCACTTCTGTAATTAAATCTGGCACGACACCCGGCAATACTTCAATAAAATCTGGACGATGTTTCCCGACAAACTCCATGCTTTTTTCCATCGCACTTGTATCAAGTAAAAACATTCGCTGGATGGCATATACCTTTTTCTGCTTGGCTTTTACTATGACAGAAGACCTAGTAGAAATAATGCCAGCTGGTTTCATTTCCTGACAAATAAATTCCGTTCCGTACTCATCATGTTTGATTCCGTGAATGAGATCGACATGGACAAACATTTTTTTATGATGCGCATTCGCCTCATTCATGATGCCCTTAAGCCGCCCTAAGTGAACATCTAGTAACACCCCATATGTAAATGGACTTTTTAAAAATTCCTCAAATTGCTTCATATTGCGAACAGCAGGTAGAATGGGTTGATCATGAAAACTCATATGCCGTCTCCTTCTCGTGTGTATTGGTTCTATCTTCTCCTTACAGTAATAGAATCGCATGTTTTTTTCAATACACCTAGTGTGCCCATTGACCATTCAGCCTAGCAGATCGATTCAGACCTGATCCTTTCTGGACATAGAAAAAAGCAGAGAAATCTCTCTGCTACAGCGTGTAGGCAAACCCTCGCATTCTTTGTCAGTCCTGCGTGCTGGTGCTCACGAATGTCAAATTCGCTCCGCGCCAGTACTCGTTCTTCCTAGACTGCAAAGGTTTTCTATCACGCTGAAAAGAAGACAAAGGGCTAAAATAAATAATATTTTAGCCCTTTGTCAACAATCTGAAGCAGAGAAATCTCTGCTATAATTGCGCCATGCTTTCTTTTAAAGTATGAATAATGAATGAGGCGTCTTCATCAGTGATATTTAGCGGTGGTGCGAGCTGTGCCACGTTATTATAGCCAGCCACTGTATCGCCATTTTTCCCGATGATCAATCCCCGTTTTTTACATTCTGCAATCAATTGACCGACTACACTTGGATCAGCTGGCTTTTTTGACGCCTGATCCTGCACAAGCTCAATCCCAAACAGCAGGCCTTTTCCTCTCACATCACCGACAAATGGATGCTCTTTTAGCTCTTGCAAACGTTCGAGCATGTCTTGGCCAAGCGTGCCTGACCGCTCCACTAACTGCTCGTTTTCCATGATCTCTAGGTTAGCAAGTGCCACCGCACAGGAAGCAGGGTGACCGCCAAATGTATTCACATGCCGTAGCCTGTCATACGTATCTTCTCCTGCATACGCTTCATAAATGTCTCGTTTCACGCACGTTGCAGATAGCGGTAAATATCCACTTGTGATCCCTTTTGCCATGGTGATGATATCTGGTTTCACTTCCTCATGCATAAATCCAAACCGCTTTCCTGTCCGGCCAAAGCCGCATATCACTTCATCCACAATAAGGAGCGCTCCATGATCTTCACAGATTTCTTTCACCTTCTTCAAATATCCTTTTGGCGGCATTAAGATACCGCCTCCTGTAATCATCGGCTCCATGATGACGCCAGCAATGGTCTCACTTAATTCCCACGTCATCGCTTGATCGATTGCATCAGCACTTGCCAAGCTCTCTTGATCTTCAGGATGCCGGTACATATCAGGCGGTGCGACATGGATAAACCCCTGCCCTAACGGTTCATATTTGTACTTACGCTGCGCTTGACCCGTTGCGGCTAGAGCTGCTGCTGTGTTGCCATGATACGATCGATATCGGGAAATAAATTTTGTGCGTGTACTCTCTCCCTTTTGCGCATGATATTGTTTGGCAATCTTAAATGCCGCTTCATTCGCTTCAGAACCACTGTTAGAAAAGAAGATCACATAGTCCCCGCCTAGCCATTCATTGAGCTTCTCAGCCAGCTGAATCGCTGGCACATGGCTTTGTGTCAGTGGGTAGTAAGGCATCGTATTTAATTGCTTATACGCCGCTTCTGCAAGCTCTTTACGTCCATATCCGGCATTTACACACCACAGTCCTGACATTCCGTCTAAATAACGATTTCCATGAATATCTGTCACCCATGCGCCTTCTGCCTCATGAATCACCATACTTTCATTTTCTTTGTTTGTCCCTTTCATATGATGCCAAATGAACTGATCATCTTTCGCCTGAAGATCTTGTGCGTTATGTGTTTTCATCTTCCCACGCCCCCATGTATCCGTTTTCATCATAAAAGAAACTTAAACCGGTCCTGCATATGACCTCTCCATTCATTATATGGATAAAAAGTGAGGCATATGAAACTGAAACAAGACCGCCCGTGTCGTTACTCTCATTATAAAAAAGGGGCCAGACACATTACATTAGACAGATCGTCAACTGATTGAAAAGAACCATGAGACACTCTACTTGATCCCTTAGCAAATCTAACATATACCATTAATGGCGATTCCCCTGTAAAAATTCATAAGCAAGGATCGCAAATTCAAGCGCTTGACGTTTTGGCGCTTGCATCATATCCTCACCAAGTAAAGCATGAAGCTTATCCAATCTGTGATAAAGCGTCTGCCTCACAATATAGAGCTGGCTTGCGGTTTCTTTTTTAGAACCGTTTGTCTGTAAAAAGATATTCAGCGTCTGATAGAGCCTGCCGCTATTTTGTTTATCATATAAAATCACCGGCTCTAAATACTCTTTCACCATGCATTCTAATAACCCGCTTTCTTTCATGACAGGCATCAACCGAAGCATATGTAAATCTTGATAAAATGGGCTTTTTATCCGTTGCGGCATCACTTTCTTTAAATGCAGCACTTCTTTCGCTGCTTGAAAACTTTTTCTCATGCGCTGAAATTGCTCACAATATGAACCGATTCCATAATTGATGGCTGCCTCGCCGGGCTTCTCACGGTCATATAATTGCGTGATGTCGTTTGCCGCTTTTTCTGCACGCTCTTTCCAGTCCTCAACTTTTCTTGTATTCAATAAAATAAATAAGGTTTGTCCTTGATGCTCGTACACAATCAAATAGAAACCAGCACGCTGAAAAATAGAACGGCAAGAGACAAGAAAATAAAGATTCCCTGCGATTTCTTCTATTTGGTGGTTTTTTTGAAAGAGCATCACCACACAGCCGGTCGGTTTTTTCAGTCCTTCTGTTTCCTCAAGGTGTTCTATGATTTCTCTTTCTGTATGCTCTTCATGAAACCATTTTTGCAGCCATTCATTCTCTTTTGTCTTCTTCAGCTCTTCTGTATACAGCTCTCTTAAAGTTTGCTGGGCAAGGGCATTCGCTCCTTTATCCATCACAAGCAGTTCAAATTCCGAGAGCGTGTTCGATTGATGAATGAGGACGAGGTCTGCAAAGGTTTGTTTGAGTGCAAGGACTTGTTTTTGCGTCACTTCATATCCTTTTGGTAATGAAGCATACTGCAAATAATTCATCACAAGCTCTTCTGTTTGTTTGGATGAATCACATAAAATAATCGGTTCACCTTGAACAGGGATCAACAAAAGAATCCCTCTCACGTGCTGATACACTTGATCCAAAATATCCATCTGCGGATGAGGAGTCAATAAAAGCTCATTCAACTTGGACGACAGTGTTTCTAAATCCGCCATCATCTGATACTGACGCTCAATCATCATCGTATGGAGATGCTGTGTAATATTGACGAACTTCACTTCTTTTGTAAACAGAATAAGCGGAAAATCACGTTCTTCTGCATAAATAATCAGTTCTTCCGGTACATCAAACCGGAGCGGTACAAATTCAATACACAAGCCGGCCGCACCTGAGTCAATCAACTGCCTTAAAAACGCCTGAAAGACTTCCAATTGATCATGGAAGCCTGCGGCCGTCGTTAAGATCAGCTCGCCTCCGTTTAACAAATCCTCTACAGCAGGCACTTCAAGTACATGTACCCATTTTACCTGCCGAAACAATCCCTTTTCCCCAGCTAACACTTTCGCATGCGTAAAATGCTTCGTTTTTAACACATCACTTACTTGAAAATGAACATCTACATTCATTCATAAGTCCCCCTTTGTTTGCCGTCCCCTATCCCAGAGGGTGCATGGATAAAATCCATAATAAAACAGGTAAAGTCACAATACTTAAAATCGTACTGAGAAACGTCGTGCTTGAGACAAACTCAGGCTTCGTTCGAAATTGCACAGCCATCAGTGTTGTATTCGCCGCTGTCGGCATCGCTGCAACTAAAATCATAATTTGTTTCACCAAATCATCTACAGGTAAAATAAGTGTAAAACCAAAGGCGATGAGAGGTGAAATAAACAGCTTGAGCAGCACCGCATAGGAAATATTGCGATAATCCACTTGTTTAAAAGAAATCACTGCGAGCTGCATACCTAAAATCAGCATAATCGTTGGTATCGCTGCATCCCCGACCAGCTGAACACCTGTCATAAGCTCTTTAGGTAATGAAAGGTCAATGAGCTGAAATAATAGACCAAGAAGAGCCCCGTAAGCAACCGGCATACGCAGCACTTTTTTTAGAACGACCTTCAAGTCCCCCGCGTCCTCTCCACCTTTTGCTGCATAATACATGCCGATCGTACTCATGACGAGCTGCTGAAGGACCATTAGCACAATCGCAATATCTAAACCAGCTGCTCCAAAAACAAGAAGGACAACAGGCGTGCCGTAATTTCCATTATTCATAAATGCTGATGACAAAATCATGGCACAATACGTTTCATTCGAATACCCGTAAATTCGAGATAAAATGAAGACACATAAAACAAGTGAAAGACAAAGCCCTACGACAAATATAGATAAGTACACATAGTCCATCGATACTTTATTTTGATAAAAGGTTTCAAACGCAAGAAAAGGTGACATTAAATATAAAGACATTGATGAGAGCGTATGTATATCAAAACCAATTGTCTTCTGCCCAATATACCCTATAAGGAATATGCCGAACACTGGCATTAAGACAAGTAAAAACTCCATGCAGCACCTACTTTTCTCTAGATGAATTCCTTATTTTTTACCCTCTTATCATACCACTGATCATCAATAAAAAAGAAGCACCCTTATGAAAGGTCGCTTCTCTCCTCATCCATATAAAACACTTCCCATAAATGACCATCACGATCCTGAAAGCTCCAGCCATACATGAAATCATGGTCTTGTTTTTCCTTAAACGGTGAACCACCAGCTGCGATCGCACGCTCTACAAGCTCATCAACCTCTTCCCTCGTCTCGACCTGTAAAGAGATAATGACCTCTGCGCCATTTCTGGCATCTACCAATTCCTTCTCTGAAATGGATTGGAAATGCTTAAGTGATAACAGCATGACTGTGATCGTCTCATTCATCACAAAACAAGCAGCATGTTCATTCGTCAGTTCTTGTTGAAAGTCAAAACCCAGCTGTTCAAAGAAATCCTTTGACTCATTTACATGCTTAACCGGCAAATTGATATACAGATGTTTAGATTCTCGCCCCATATCCCTCTCCCTTTGTAAAACATCATTTCCATTCAGTATATTCGTCTTTTCATTTGGCATCCCTTTGTCGCATGAAAAAATAAGCGGTAAGCCCCATTACCTTATTTTAACAAAAATGTATAATAAATCTCGTGCACAATACTAAATGAACTAGGAGGTTTTCTTAATGAAAACAATCGCAAAATCTTTGATGCTCTCCACCTCTGTCCTTTTATTCGCTTCACCTATTACACAAACAGCTGATGCTGCATCTATTCAAACGAAGCAGGTGACAGCAGAAAGTGATTTTCAGCTTCCTTCAACAACAGACACCATTAAACAAAACATCGAACAATCTTTCCAAAAACAAGAAAAGTGGCTACAAAAATTAGAAGTGATTGCCGGACAAGAAAAACGCGAACAATTTGAGCAGTTTTTCAACCAGCATGTAGGACCTGATTTAAAAAATCTTTTAGAAGAGCCTGCTCTTACATGGAAACAAGTAGAAAAAACGATTTATCAATCTCTTGTCAAATCAGACGTTCCATTTTTAGCTGCCAAAAGCATTGCCCACTTTGCTACACTCGCATTAAAGAAAATGTAAACATAAAGAAAAGCGCCTCGCATAATTGCGGGGCGCTTGTTTTGGTTATTTCTTATATTCAATATGGTACACGTCTCTTCTTCGGTCTTTCAGCTGACGAACCGTCCCATCTTGACGCTGCCTTCTTAATATTTCTAAGTCGACATCACCGACAACCACCATTTCAATATTCGGGTTGCATTCCCCTACAATGCCATCTCTTGCGAATTCAAAATCAGATGGTGCAAAGATTGCTGATTGTGCATATTGGACATCCATGTTTTCTGTTTGCGGAAGGTTTCCGACCGTTCCAGAAATGACCGTATATATCTGATTTTCAACCGCTCTCGCCTGCGCACAGTAACGTACTCGTAAATAGCCTTGACGGTCTTCTGTACAGAATGGAGTGAAAATAATTTTCGCTCCTTTGTCAGCTGCAATTCGAGCAAGCTCAGGGAATTCAATATCGTAGCAAATTTGGATCGCAATTTTCCCGCAATCCGTATCAAATACCCGGACTTGGTCACCAGCTGAAATCCCCCACCATTTTCTTTCATTCGGCGTGATATGCAGCTTATATTGCTTTTCAATCGTTCCATCACGTCTAAATAAATAGGCGATATTATAGATTTTCCCTTCCTCTTCAACGAAATGAGAACCACCGATGATATTAATGTTGTACTTGACCGAGAGATCTGTAAACAAATTGATGTAGTCCTCGGTATATTCTGTAATCCGCTGCACTGCTAGACTTGGTGATCTCTCTTCTAAATATGACATAAGCTGCGTTGTAAAGATTTCCGGGAAAACGGCAAAGTCAGCTGACGCATCTGATGCCACATCCACGTAATACTCCACTTGATTCATAAATTCCTCAAAGGAATGAATTTGCTTCATTGCATATTGAATGACACAAATTCGTACTGGGAACGCCGATTTATAATATCTTTTCGATTGCGGGCGATAATCGACATTGTTCCATTCCATTAGCGTTGCGTACGTACTGGAAGCTTTATCATCCGGCAAGTAATTCGGATTGATCCGCATCAGGCTAAATTCATTTAACAGCTGAAAAGATAGCACAGGATCATAAATTTGGTGCAGCATGACTTGCTCTACATATTGGCGAGGCGTCATTTCCTCTTGATATTTATGATAATTCGGGATACGTCCGCCAATGATGATGCTTTTTAAATTTAATCTTCTCGCTAAGTCTTTTCTTGCTTCGTATAAACGATGACCGATTTTCATCCGGCGGTACTCAGGACTGACCATTACTTCAATTCCGTACATATTCATCCCATCTGGATTATGGTTTGTGATATATCCATCATCTGTGATGTCCTGCCATGTGTGACGATCATCGTATTCATCAAAGTTAATTAATAAACTTGAACATGAGCCAATGATTTCTCCCTCGAATTCCGCACAGAACTGGCCTTCTGGGAAATGTTCAAGGTGGCTTTCAAGGTGCTCTTTTTTCCAAGGGTCCATGCCTGGAAAGCATACCTCTTGCAATGCAATGATTCGGTCGATATCTTCTTCTCTAATATTTCGAATCACCATTCTTTTTTCAAATCGCGTTAAATCTAGTTTTTCTGCCATGATGTATTGCCCCCTTACTGATCCTCTTTTTCAAGCTGATGGAATAGCTGGAGCAATTCGATTTCAGCCATGGATTCTAATCTCGCATCATATTCTTCAAACTGCAGTGTGCTCGTCACTTTATTTGGCACGATGACACATTTCATACCCGCTCGTTTGGCAGCGATTGACCCATTCACAGAGTCCTCAAATGCCACGCAATCTTTTGGCTCAACGCCTAAGCATTGTGCGGTTTGCAAATAAAGTTCTGGGTGAGGTTTCACTTCTTCCACATCGTCTGACGTGCGGATACATTCAAAGTAATCGAAAAGTCCAATTTGCTTCAGGTGATCAGACACCCATTTATAATCTGAGCTGGAAGCAAGTCCAATCTTAATTCCAAGCTCCTTTGCCGCTTCTAAATAAGCTTCTACACCAGGTCTTGCTGCTTCGTCCTTCATTCTCTTTTGAAAACGTGAACGCCGGTCTTCTGTGAGTGCCTCATGATCTAATGTCTTTCCTAACTGCTCTTCCAAGTATTCAAAAGGCTTAAAACCTGCCTGCGTTCCAATCACATTTCCCCATACAGACAGAGGCAGCTCCGATTCATGCTCCGCAAACATTTCCTGCAGAACCTCATATTCATGTGTTTCTGTATCTAAAATTAATCCATCAAAATCAAATATAATCGCCTTTACCAAAGAGGCCACTCCTTTTTTCCGAAAGTCTGAAATATCTTCCATACTGCTATCATATCGTGAATAAAATTGACTTTCAAAGATGAATGTCTGCTAAAATGATTATGTATAAAAGGAGCCTGCATCGTTTTGTCAGGCTCCTGTCATGTTCGATTCTTTCTGCAAGAGATCCAAGCGCTCCGATTCGTGGAGAATAGACATTGTTGAAAAAGAGCGGAATTGGTATTACAGATCTTGAAGGTTTCTCCGTTCCCTTAAAAATAGTATGTGCGACGACCTTGTAAGTTAACAAGGAAGTTCACACCAACTTTTACGCATTTTGAAGGTGACGGCCTGCAAAATCATCTAAATCAAACGGGAAAGAAAAACCGCACGCATTAACTTGTTCACGGTTGAGTTCAAATAACTCACGATCTCGTTTTGTGATATGTCGCTTCGGCTTTAAAATAATGGTATGTAATAGCTGAAGTCCTGATAAGATACGAAAAGCATCATCCATTGTCCCGTTATACACACCATCAATGAATGTAAGCGGGGGTTGTTTTTCCTGCGCTTCTCCATTGACAGAATGGGATAAGAGATCTTCAATTTCCTTTGATACTTCTTCAATTGCCTGCTCTTGAAGGTCTGTCGCAGCTTTCATTAATCTCACGTGGCATCTACCTCTCTGTCGTTATTACTCCATTCAGAATAGCACAGAAAAAAAGTCATTCGCTAAGGTAAGTGTTTCCTATATATACCCAAAGAGAGGACGAATATCATGATCATAAAAGGACACACGCTCTCCCTAAAAGTAGGTGAGCAGCAAAATGGCATTTCCTTAAGTCAATTTTTAAAAGACGAAGTGTCTGCCTCTAAACCGATTATCCATTTTTGGATGGAGCACCAAAAAGTCCGTCTCAATCAAAAACCTGCCCACCATGCTGCAAAAGTGAGTACAGGTGATCAGATTATCATTGATTTATTTGAGACGGAAGAAAGTGATGTGACGCCAGAATACGGTGAATTAGAGGTACTCTTTGAAGACGAGCATTTATTAGTTGTCCAAAAGCCTGCTGGAAGGCCGACGCATCCAAATGAAAAAGGACAAACAGGTACGCTGGCGAACCTAGTCGCTTTCCATTTTCAAGCAAATGGAGAAGAAAAGCGGGTCAGACATATACATAGGCTGGATCAAGATACAAGTGGCACCGTCATTTTTGCCAAACACAGGTTGGCACATGCTGTACTCGATCAAATGCTTTCAAAAAAAGCGATTAACAGAACGTATCTTGCCATCGCACAAGGACTGTTTAAGAAAAAGAAAGGAACGATCCAAGCAGCCATTGGACGTGATAAACACCATGCCGTCAGAAGGAGGGTTTCTCCTACTGGTCAAAGCGCCAAGACTCATTATGAGGTCTTCCATCTCAATAAACGTTTACAGATGACGGCCGTTAAGCTGCGATTAGAAACAGGCAGAACGCATCAAATTCGGGTCCATCTTAGCAGTCTCGGGCATCCTTTAGCTGGCGATACATTATATGGCGGGAAGCGTGACCTGATAAACAGATGCGCCCTTCATGCCAAACAAGTAGACATGAACCATCCATTCACAGGTGAAAAGCTGACGATAGAAGCACCGCTCCTACCTGATATGGCTGAATTAATGGACAATATGTAGAAAAAAGAGCCTGATCATACAGGCTCTTTTGACGTTAGACAGATGCTCTTTTCGCATAAATAATGTACCGCTCTGGTGCGTTGCCGACAAAATGAAATGGATAGCATGTGGTTAACACAAGCTCTTCCTTTTTATTTTGTAAGGTAATAATGGATGTATCATGCTGATCCACAATTTTCGTATGCGTGATTTCATAAACAAACTCACCATACGGTACAGTGATTTTTAGCTGATCCCCAATATCCAGTTCACCAGTCCGGCGGAAGACCGTATCCCTGTGTCCCGACAAAACGATTTGTCCATTTTGATCAGGGTAATAACTGCCTTTATAATGACCGACGCCTTTGGCAAGGTCGTCCGCATCTGTCCCTTCAACAATCGGCAAATCGGCTTTTAATTTCGGAATGGTCAGGATGCCAGAGGCTTTCCCCATTTCAGGTGAAAATTTTTCCTTTGTCATCCCTTGATCAGTTTCTACGACCTTCTTTGCTTCCTCTAAAGAATGTGCTGTTTGTAAGTGAGTAGAAGCCATTTGCCAGATTCCCCAGCCAAGCACCACAATCCCCACTGACATGACAATCACTGCAAGCCATTTTTTCATGCGTTAACTCCTTTGTCTTTGCTGATGATTCTTTAGCTTGCTGCTGCCTTTTCTTCTTGTTTCGCTTGTTGAATTCGGCCTTCTTTTTGATACACAATAGAAGCTCCCTCGAAGCTCTTTACAAAAGCGACCGTTGCTTCTAAATCTTCTGGGCCTGTTTCCGGATTTTTCCCTAGCCGCCCAATCGGTGCATACTTACTTCCAGTGGCAGTCGCCATGAAGTTGTTCACTGTGAGTGTATACGTTTTATCGAAATCAACGGAAGAACCATCAGGCAGTTTTAAGTCGACTACTTTATATGTTAACGGATTGTACGAATAAGAAAAGCCTGAAATGCTATAATCCGGTCCAAATTGAGGAGATATTTGAGCTTCAATGATATCAACTAAATCTTTCCCCTTAATGTCCAGCTTCACTAACACATTTCCAAATGGCTGAATATTAAAGAGGTCTCCCCAAGTAATGGGTCCTTTTTCGAGATTTTGTCTGATGCCGCCACCATTCATCATGGCAAAGTCACTTTTCATTGAATATCTCATGCCATCCGCAATGAGATTGCCAAGTGGTGTATCACCATCATTTGAATAGCCGCCCTCCATCTTGACCCCTGCTTCTCCAACCACCTCACTAATAATCGGCTCCACTTCTTTTCCGTAACGAGCTAAAATGTCCGCTGCCTCCTGATCCTTTTCAATACCAGCCTGGTCCACATACTGAATGTTTGCACTCTTTTTGACAATATCTTTTGTTTTCCGGTCAAGTGTGACATTGACTTCTCCAATTGCCTTTCCGTATTCAAAGGCTTGGACAATTAATTTTCCATTTACCTCTCCATTGACCACTTCGTGATTATGGCCAGCGAAAATGACATCGATTTCGTCATCACCTTCTTTGGCAAGCCTTGCACTTTCTCCAGTAATGGTATCACCATTTTGAGAGGCGGTCATATGAGCCAGAACTGCGATCGCTTTAATCCCTTTTTGCTTTAATTCCTTCGCTGCTTCATTGACAGCTTGGACTTCATCAGTAAATTGAATGTCTTTAATTCCTTCTGGCATGACCATACCTGCCGCTGATGTTGTCACAACCCCGATAAAAGCCACAGGAATTCCTTCGACATCCATGATTTCATAGGCCGGTAAAAGTGGTTTGCCAGTATCCTTGTATTCACAGTTTGCACAAACAAGCGGGAAGTTCTGCCCATCATATCCTTTTGTGCCTTTCGGGTGATCTCCACCTTTTAAGATTCGTAATAGTTCGTCTACACCTTCATCAAACTCATGGTTGCCAACTGTCCCAACGTCAAAGCCGATGTTCTCCATTAGTTCAACCGTTGGTTCATCTTGTAAAAGAGAAGATATTGGCGAGCTTCCGCCTATCATATCTCCTGCATGAACTGTCAGTGTATTTTTTTGCGCAGCTTGCTTTTGTTTTATATAAGCCGCCACATAATCCATCCGTCCATATGTTCCTTTACTGCCATCACCTTTTACATCCAGCTCATATTGCTGATCAATTTTCCCATGCAAATCATTCATGCTTAAAATGGTTAATGGGACTTCACTGGATGATTCTGACGCCTGATATCCTGCCTGCTCTGCTTCTTCTTTAGAAGCAAAAAAGACACGTTTATCTACATCGATCTCATTCCAGCTGTCAGGTGATACGTAGGTTTTTGCAGATGAATCCCCCACATAACGTGTGAGCCCTTTTTTCTGCTCGCGTGCTCTAAATTCAAACGGCTGTTCTAGCAGAGGATCTTCTTCATTCCAAATACCAAGCCCTTTTTCCTTGGCATCTTTCACTGCTTGTTGGAACATCTGATACTCTTTTTCATCTCCAACAGGCCAGATGAAATAAGTAGGGGCATATCCTTTTTTCACAAGCTCTAGGTTCGTATTCAGCCCTTTTTTGGTTTTGACTTGAGCTAAAAGACGTCCATATCCATCCTTTGCTTCCGGGCCAATCTTTAATGTGACTCGATCACCACTTGAAAGAAGTGTTTTTAAATAATCCGTCGCTTTTTGTCCAAAGCGCAGCTGGTTTTGATCTAATTCATTTTTTGGCTTGTGGTAGGTTTCTGGTGTGTCCATATTCACGAAGCGTACCTTTGTTGTGCCGAGCACAGGCTTCTTCAAATGAATGGTATCTCCATCCACAACACGATCTACCGTTGCCTCATATTCTTTTTTGATTTTTGGCGGCTTTGGCTGGTGCTTCAGCAATTTGACATCGGTTTTGTGTCTTGGAAGTACTTGCAGCGTATCATATCTGCTTAAAACGCCAGTAAACTCATACCATTTTCCGGTCTTCACTTGATCAATGGCACCCGTATCAACCATGACTCTAAGGACTGTGCTATGATATTTTTTATCGATGATGACCACATTGTATCCACCGCCAGCTGGCTGATCTGGCGTCTGTTCTACATAGCCTTTTACCTTCACTAATCTTCCTTCATATTTGCTTGCCTGATCCGATTCCAATTGTTTAATGGAAACTTTCTTTGGCGAAGGCAATGGCTGATTCACAGCCTCTATCTTCAGACGATCTTGATCTGGCACAATTTCAACGAGCCCTTTATAAGTCGTCACCTTGCCAGTCACCGTGACCTTCATGCCTGCTTTCAGTTCTGGAAAATTCTTAGGCTGCGCAGAATAAATATTGAGACCAGCTGTTTTGTCTTGAATATATGTTGATAGTTTCCCATTCCCTATAGCGGATTGATCTGCTGTTACGATTCCGCTCACCGTTACCGTTTCTCCTATCAGTTTTCGGGCTTTTTTTATGTTCATCGGCTTTGTTTGTTTCCATAAAGTCTGCTTTTTCTCAGAAGAAGAAAACGCCTCAGCTGTCATGATACTAGGCAGTAAAGATTGCAGACTAAATATCACCAAAATCAAACAACAGACCATTCGAATAGATTGTATACGTTTCATTAGATTTCTCCCCTTTGAACTTCATCTCTTCTAGTGTACAAAGCAATTATTAAGACTGGATGGATTTCATGTAAAGCTGATCTCAATTACTTGGAAATGTAATAATCACACGTGTCCCTTCAAAGCTTTTGCTCTCAAAACGAATGGTACCGCCATGGCTTTCAATAATCTTAATGGTCATCATTAATCCAAGACCCGTGCCTTTTTCTTTCGTTGTGTAAAAAGGTTCACCTAATTTCCCAATCTCCTCTTCTGGTATGCCCTTTCCTTGGTCTTCAAATATCAGCATCATTTGGTCATTTTTCAATAATGAAGTCACTTGGATCACACCTGTTACTCCATCCATCGCTTCAATTCCATTTTTAAGAATGTTAAGGAACACTTGTTTCAATTCATTTGGAATGCCTTGAATATGTGGCAGTGAGGGCGCCAGATTCTTTTGAATCGACACTCCTTTTAAGACCGCCTGAGATTCAACGACCATAATGACTTCTTCGAGCAGAAGATTCACATTCACCGGTTCAAATTTAACAGATTTACTTCTAGAGAGCACAAGGAATTCGTTAATAATAGACTCAAGCCGATTAAACTCTGACATCATCACATCGGCATAATCCTTCTGATACTTTTTACTTTGAATCATTAGCTGTAAAAAGCCTTTTAACGACGTAAGTGGGTTCCGTATCTCATGGGCAATACCAGCTGCAAGCTGTCCAACTGCTGACAGCATTTCAGACTTCATCAGCATTTTCTCAGACTGTTTTTGACTTGTAATATCCTCTGAAATCCGCATGACAGTAGATTGCATTTTGTCAGGGTCATCGATTCGGTGTAAAGAGACTCTTTCCCATCGCTCACGCCCTGATAAGTCCTGAAAATACAGCTCACCTGTCCAGCTGCCCTCTCTTAAACACACGTCCCATTGTTTCGCTAGATCATCACATTGACACAACGCATAATAGACAGAAAAAATATCTTTTCCGATCAAGTCATATTCATGCTGTTGTACAAACTGACAAAAGCGCTGGTTGACACACTGAATGACACCTTCTCCTGTTGCAACCACAATATGAATATGGCTGTTATCAAGTGCTGTCACCGCAAGATGAAGAGCCTGCTTCAATTTCGTCATTTCGGTCATTTTGATCCAGGTCATCACTGCTCCCTCGCGATCTTGATCATAGAAAGGCGTCATATGAACCGTGAATTGTTCTCCTTCGTTCGTTTCAATTTCACGTTCGATCACGCGCCTATCTGAAATGACAGATTGAATATCATGATAGAGCATTTCCTTCGATAACTTCTTCACCATCGACTGAAACGTTTGCTGGTGCCGGGTTTGAGCTGAAGTGAATAAAGAGGTAGCTGTAGGAGTGTGATAGCGAATATTCATTTCCCGGTCCACAAACAACGTGGCAAGTTCTGGCTTCACAGACGGCCGGTACAGTTCTTCTCTTGTCACCTTTAAATTGTTTATAATATTAATAAAATGCTCGTTTGTTTTCTCGCGCACTTCTATTTGCTTGTTTTTTTCTTTTAATTGAGCCCTTGCTTCTTGCTCCTTTTGTTTGACCTCATTGAGCTCGTTTTCTAAATCGACAATTCGCTGTTGATAAACCGAATTCTGCTCTAACATCCCTTTGTCCCTGCCGTTCTTTTGATTTTTTCCTCTCTCACTCTTCCGAATGAGAATGACGTATACTCCTTTAAAACGGCGATCAAAATGTTTCACTGTAAAATCTGCATACTGCTTTCTTCCATTTTCCGAAATGAGGACATGTTGAAAAACAACCTCAGTCTCTTCAGTCCATACCTTTTCAAAGCTTTGACTTAGTATCTCTTTCATATAATCAGGGGTTACATATTCACATAATTCATCTGAGACTTCTGCATGCGCTAAGAAAGAATAGGCACCGTTTGATATCGCGAGGATTTTCTCGCAATCGTCTATGATGAAACATGCATCATACTCCTGCTCTACTTCTTTCATATATTGGACAGCTCGTTCTTTTAACTCCGTATGACCTGCATTGTATTTAGGAACGTTTGAGTGGGTGTAAATGTTCCACTTTTCATTTAACAAATGAAATAAACGAGGGATATTGGGTACCTTTTCATTCGGTCCTAATATCAACATCCCTTGATCCTTTAGTGCATATTGGAATCGAGATAAGACTCGTTTTTGTACTTCTGGCTGGAAGTACATCAGAACATTTCGGCAACTGATAAAATCGAGGTGGATAAAAGGTGAATCGATCAATAAATTGTGAGGAGCAAAGACTATATGTTTTCTAAGCGACTGCTTCACAATAAAAGCGTCACCTTTTTTTTCGAAATATCGCGCCCTCCATTTTTCTGGCATCCGTGCCATAGACTCAAGCGAATAAACACCTTTGCTTGCACTTTGGATGGCTTTCCGATTGATGTCTGTTGCAAACACTTGAAGTTCAATGGACACTTGTCTTCGTTTCATTTCTTCTAAAAATAACATCGCAAAAGAATAGGCTTCTTCACCTGTAGAACATCCTGCAATCCAAATGCGGCATCGAGATTTCCCATTTTTCAATGTATTATCAATGATCGACGGAATGATGTGATGTTCACATACTCGAAAGGCTTCCATATCTCTAAAAAAGGAAGTCGTGCCGCTTAAAAGCTGTACATGCAGGCAATCAAGCTCATCTGGTTCTCTCTCTAATAAACGATCGTACTCGGACAATAAGGAGATCGATTGGTTCGTACTCCTCATTCTTTTTTGAATGACAGAGAGCAGTCTGCGCTTCTCATAGGTTGAAAATGCAATTCCTTTATGCATTTCAAGACGTTCAATGATTCTGATCAAAACAGGGTCTGCAACATCTGTATGCGGAACGTTGATGATGTTGGCTATATATGACGCAAGTGCAGAAGGGTCTTGAAATGTTTGATGATACATACGATCAAACCCACTATTTGTCTCACTGCACGATATGGCTGTACCGCCTTGCTCAACGATTTGAAGCAAACCACTTCCTACACAATAGCCTTTTTGAAAAAAGATCGCATAGGCCTCTTCCTTTTGCACATTGGCAAGTGACTGAAACAATGAATTTACAGCACACGCCTTGTTCGTAGGATGCTGCTCTGTTATGTGTAGCCGTTTGTCTTCTGTCAATGTCACAGCTGCATGCTGCGGACAAACATAAATCGTATTTTTCATGACTTTCTCACCATGCTTAATCGGCTTTGCCCGGTAGCCAATCGGTAAAACAAGTGCTTCCAAATCAGTTACACAATCGCCTGTCACATGATTTTGCACAACAATAAAAGAGGCATTTAATTCATGCGGAAATGATTGAAAAAAAGCCTCAAGATGATGCTGTTCAAACGGCGAAACACCGATGCCAATCACTGGTGCCTGCACATGTTCGTCTTCTATCAAACGATTAATGATTTTGTCCTGCATCTGGTACCCCCATGTTCATTCGTCTGATACATTTTTTCGACAAAAAGGAAGAAAACCCTCTAATTGTAAATAATGTTTTTTGCATGAAAGGAGGAAAACTTCCTCACATTAAAACAGACTGTATAAACAGAAGGAGGATTCTTTATGCAAAACGATCAGCAACCAAACGTTCAAGGACATGTCCAGCAGCCCCAATTCAATCATGGCGGGCATGAGTTATTTGATTTACATGAGGTATTAGCAGGGACCATTAATATTTTGGATCAATACATGATCTTTCGACAATTTATCCAAGATCCCGCATTATCCGACATGTTAGATCGACAATATCAATTTGTATTGTCCCAGTACAACGTCACGGTAGATTGCTTTTCTACTGGTCAAAAGCCTAGTGAAGAAACATCTACTTATATGATGAAAGAACAGACACAGGTGACATACGGAATAAAACCATCTCAGCCTAAGAAGCCAAATCAATCAATACAGGATGTAAAAGATGCGGGAATTACAGGGCATATGCTTGGTCTCGTGAAATCTCATGCTGGATTACTCTCAATGACTGCATTAGAGGTCACAAACCCTGTGGTGCGACGTGTGCTTGCAGCGCAAATCCCGAACTTTATTGAAATGGCGTATGAAATTTTCTTATATCAAAACAAACATAGCTATTATCAAGTTCCGCAGCTTACAGCGCAAGATATGCAGGCGATGACGTCTACATTTGCCCCTATGCAGGGACAAGTGCAGATGCCGCCAAGCAAAGCCACTCAGCAAAAACCGCTTCATTAACCAAAAACAACGGCCGCCCTATTTACAGGTCAGCCGTTGTTTCTTTGATAATTCAGTTTAAATTGCTCTTCAAAATCTGTGAGACGTTGTCCTGTCGCTTGTTCAAATCCTCTATCAAAACGACTAGTTTTCGCCGTTTCCTCCATGATCTCATGTATGACATCTCGTCCATAAAGCTGCACAAGCTCATAGATCATATAGTAGCTTTGTAAATAAACATCTGTCTCATACGTCGTGCGAGATTCTTGCCAGTCTTGATCAGAATAAAGAGATTTAAAAGGAATGACGTCAAACCGTTCAGACGTGGCGTTCAGCACATCATAGGCCGTCCATTCTGCTGTTCCTTCATGGAACCAAAGGGGAAAGACGACTGGAGATACATTGTATGCATGCACCTTTTCATAGAAAACAAAATGGGCATACTCATGAATGAATAACGTGTTGAAAAAGTATAAAGGCAGTGTCTCTTTCTTCAACAATTCTTCCCGTTTATCTGGGTATAATCCAATCATATGATCAACATCAGAATAAAAACCTGTAATATGCTTGATACCGGCAAATTGCTCAATCGTCTCTTTATCATCAAAATAAATGATATCTAACGGTTTGTCAGCTTCATACTGAAACACTGACATCGTTCTCTTCTTTGCCTGTTCCAGCGCTTCTATGGTCAAATCGACAAAGGCGCCCTCATCCTTTGCATAGTAGATTCGAATATGTTCATAGACTTGCTTATTGAGTCCTTCCGTTAAGACCGTTTTAGGCGAAGAATGCTGCTCTAGATATTGCTCTGCCAGCTGGAACCCTACATAAATCAAGTACGCAGTGAACGCATAAAAAATCAAACCTGCTGCAATCATTCCGCTTACAAGTTTTTTATGAATTAATGACGGTTTTGCTTTCATTTACTCCCCACCTGAATTCATCCTGCAACCTCTTTCTCTCTATGAAAAAACAAAGATCAACAAGAGGTGATATATTTTTTACTTTATGCAGTCAGGTGCGCAAGGTGCGGTTCCAAACAAAAAAGCCGCATATGACATACGGCTTTTGTCGTAGCTATTTTGATTCAGGGAAGACACGTCGAACCGTTTCAGTAAACTCGTCGAAGAATCCTGAAATTGGCTCTCCACTTCTAATACGTTTTCCGTACCCTGCCATACGATCGACAAAGTCTGGATTAGCAGATACATACACATTATCAATTTGTTGATCCGTCGATTTGACTTTGTCAGAAATTTTCTTTTTCAAATCGTCTGTTACATCTCCGCTTTTATTGCCTTCAAGCACGACAGCAACAAACGCATTTTTCCCTGTGACAAGTACGTTCGCTGTTTTCACTTCAGACATGTTGGCAACAAGCTCTGATGCCTTATCTGCTACTTTCACCTTCTGAGGTGTTTGCACATTTGGTTGATCCTGTCTCATGTTGTCGTTCTTATATGTGACATTTTCGTACTTTCGTTTCATTGTTCCTCTTCGTTCATCGCCTTGGTTGTTCATTCCACACCCAGCAGTGATCAATGTTGGAACGAGTAATAAAGATAGCATCCATTTCTTATTCATCAATTTATTCCCTCCTTTTGCTCATAGGTTTTTCATCCAGCAGACTTTTTATGCACACATCCTCTATTTCAGCAATGAATTCATAAATCAGCCTTGATTGGTCATCCTAAACATGATGAAGAAGTATCATCACGATCAAATGGAGGGATTCGTTTGTTTAAAAAGAGAAAAGGTATGAGTACTGGTGCAATGATCGCAGCATCAACAGCCATCATTGCATTATTTTCACCACTATTACGGAGAAGACTAAGCAGCATGACTCAAATGAATTTGTCCTCAATGATGAAAGGCAAAGATCAACACCATCATGAGTCATCTCGTCATGAGTCCCATTCACATTCACGTAAAGACTCAAAAGGCACAGCTGAAGTAGGACAAATGATCAAGCAAGCATTCACCGCTGTCCAGCCTAATGAAACAAGCCAGCATCAAACATCATCAAAAACATACCAAACTCATCAGCCGCCGAGAGAGTCTTACGCCCAGTCTCTTCGCATTGATGAAAGTGTCATGAATGTAATGGATGATGAATCTATTCAGCAAGTACTCAATGACATCGAGCACAAATAACTAAAACAGGAGCCTTTTTTTCAGAAAGGCTCCTGTTTATTCTCCTGAAAAATGCTCTTTCACCATGATGCAGAAGGAAGGCAAGAAGGTGATTTCGATCGTGATAACCGTGATAACAAACCGTTCCACACCATCTAATTGTATCAACAGCTCTTTTTCATGCTGCCGATCCTTTTTTTCTACATGTCGCACAGTTTTAAAGGCATATACTCCTAAAACGGATGCGTCCTTTTTTCGAACAGCCTTCAAAGAAAATTCTTGTACTCCAAGAGACATCGTCACCACAAATCGCTCTTCCTCGTTCTCAAACCGAAACGTTAGATCTTGATATTCAATGGGCATATCTCGTTCAAATCCTTCATCAGGCCACGTCTCAAAAAAGAAAGCGAGTCCGTTCGATCTGGAAATTGTTTTCTCCTCATTTTAAACCCCTCATAAGTGAAATTTTTATTAATTATCTTGTTTCCCCTTTTCTTTTGCAACAAATTTTAGTAATTTTAAAAAGGTGATTTTATTTTGCTAAGAGACCTCTTTATTAATTTAACAATTCTTGTCACTTTCCATTATTTATTGATGCTTGTGTTTAAAGAGAATTTTTTAAAAAAGGAAGACACCCTGCTCAGACAAATATATAAAGGAATGATTTCTGGGTTACTCGGTGTCCTCTTAATGTTTTTCTCTATTAAAGCAGGACCAGCCATCATCGATTTAAGACATATCCCCCTTATTTTAACGGCATTTTATGGAGGCATTGCACAAACGTTCATTGCAGCCTGTGTGATCATTATTGGCCGATTATTAATCGAAGCCAATGTCGCTTCTTTCATTAATATTTTTTCCATGATATTTATCGCCACAGCTTCTTTTTTAATTGCTGAGCGTCATATCAATCACGTCGTAAAAATGCTGTTATCTATTACCATGAGCAACGTCATAGCGACGATTTTATTTATCATCATCGTCAATGAAAGATCATTTGAACTGCATGCTGCCTATTGGATGTTCTCGTATATTGCCGGTTTATTTAACTTTTATGTCATTGAGCATCAAACAAAAGCGTATCAGATGTTAAATTTGTATAAATTCCAAGCTCATTATGACTTTTTAACTGGTGTTTTAAATAAACGGAAATTCGATGAAATATTAAGTGATGCTTTTTCTCTGAACTTAAAGCAACCTATCCATCAAATGTCCTTGATTTATCTAGACATCGATTATTTCAAAACCATCAATGATCAGTATGGACATCATGAGGGAGATATCGTTTTAAAAGAAATCGGAACAAGGCTAATTAAAAACACAAGAAGCTCTGATTATATTGGGCGAATCGGCGGTGAAGAATTTGCTGTGCTTTTACCGAATTGTTCCGTTGAAAAAACATGGCAAATTGCGGAACGTTTACGAAAAAAAATGGCGGATCAGCCAATTTATTTACAAAACGGAACATCGATTCACATTACGGTGTCAATTGGATGTGCCTATGATGCAGGAACAAGTGAAAACATGAAACAATTACCGATTATTGCAGACCAGGAGCTCTATAAAGCGAAGCAGTCAGGCAGAAACCAAGTGAGCTTTTCTGGACGAAAAAGAGAACACTTAATATAGGCTTTTTCCTCAATTTGTTAGCGCTAATTATTTTTAAAAAAGTTTTCGTATAACAGTTGTTTTTTCCCGCAAACACTGGTAAAGTAAAGGTAATTATTTTTGTTCGTATCATCTTTAAGAAGAAAGTTTTGAAAGAGTTTTCGTCTTTGAAGTTTGTGTAAGAGCAAGAATAGTGAATTTAAGCGTTAAGATCGCTTTAGGAGGAAATTTCATGTTAGAAGGTAAAGTAAAATGGTTCAACTCTGAAAAAGGTTTCGGATTCATCGAAGTAGAAGGTCAAGACGATGTATTCGTTCACTTCTCTGCTATCCAAGGCGAAGGCTTCAAAACTTTAGAAGAAGGTCAATCAGTTTCTTTCGAAATCGTTGAAGGTAACCGTGGACCACAAGCTGCTAACGTTAACAAAGCGTAATTTAAGAGCATCTGCTCTTTTAGCACTTTATAGAGTGAAGGAAAACCGCTCGGCTTTTATGCCGGCGGTTTTTTTGTGCAATAAAAAGAGAACCTGACGAAAGGTTCTCTTTTTATTTGTCCTTCTGCTTTAGTTTCTGTAAAGCAGAACGATACATATCATCATTCATTTTCGTCTCTGGTTCTTCTTCTTTGACAGGTGGTTCTGGCTGCTTAAACTTTTGAAGCGCCTGTCTATAGAAATCATCACCTGACGGAGCATCATCTGTCTGAGAAGGCTCTGACGCTTTTTCTTCCACTTCAGGCTCTACAGGTCTCGCCGCAACTTCTGGCTCGCTATGCGGCACGTCAGGATGATTCGATACATCTTCTTTGATCTCTTCCTTCTCGGCCGAAGCGTGTCTGACATTGAACGCTACTAATCCGATAATGACTAGAACAGCAGCTACTAACGCTACAATAATCGTCGCCAAAAGAACCCTCTCCTTATCGCTTAAATGACGCAGTGACTGATGCTACACGTCTTCCTAATGCTTTCCCCAGCTCAATGCCTTCTGCAGAAATCACTTCATCAGAATCAATCGGGCACGTCACACCTGCTCCATAATAAGAACCGTATAACGCATTTTCTGGAACATTTCCAGGAAGGCCGACCACAAGCATCCCTTGATGGAACATTGGCGTAATCAAATTATGCATCGTCATTTCTAATCCGCCGTGTGTTGTTGCAGTGGTACAGAAAACGGCACCGACTTTATCGATGAGTTTTCCTTCTGCCCATAAATACCCAAGACGGTCAATCCATGTCTTTAATCCAGAACTAATGGTACCAAAGTGACCAGGGCAGCCCCAAATGATTGCATCCATTTGATCAAGCTTGCGGATATCCGCATCTTTCACATGATCAATGAACACTTCAGCTTGCTCTGTTTCACCTGCGCCAGCTGCAATCGCTTCTGCAAGTGCTTTTGTATGGTCACCTTCACTATCGTATACGACATAAATTTTCATGTACGGTCCCTCCACACTTATCTTGCATCTTGGTTTGCTTCCTTAGGTGCTGGAAGCAATGTCATTTCTTGTTTCTTATCCTGCTTTTCTTTTCGCTTTTTATCCTTACGTACATCTCGCAGGAACAAGCTGAGAATCACACCAGCTGCACAGAATAATGTCACCCACATGTAAGCATCATTGATGCCCATCACATTGGAATCGACTTGTGCTTTCGTAAAGAGCTGGGTCGACACATATTTTTGAGCAGCTTCTGCTGTCATGCCCATATGGTGCATCACATTAGAGACAGCCGCCTGGAATGAATTCATAAAGAACGGATCAGCTGTATTCGTTTGATCTGCCATATTGGAATAATGGAATGTCGTGCGATTTGTATAAATCGTCGTGATCAAACTCGTACCGATCGAACCACTGATTTGTCTCAGTGTGTTTGACATCGCTGTACCATGACTGTTTAAATGCTGCGGTAATTGGTTCATCCCAGCAGTCATGACTGGCATCATCAAGAGTGACATACCAAAGGCACGTACTGCATACATGAGCACAATGTGACTATAAGATGTATCAATCGTCAGCCTTGTAAACTCGTATGTGGTGACAACCGTAATCAGCATCCCCACAATGGCAAGTGGACGAGGTCCAAATTTATCAAACAAGATCCCTGAGATCGGAGACATAATCAGCATCGCAAGTGCCCCTGGAAGCATTAATAGCCCCGATTGCAGTGCTGTAAACCCAACGAGGTTCTGCAAGTAGATCGGAAGTAAGAACATCCCAGTGTATAAGGCAACGGTAATAATAATGTTGATAACACTTGATAATGAGAAAATGCTGTATTTAAACACGCGGAAATCAAGCATCGGATTATCCGCTTTTAGCTGTTGGAAAATAAAGAGAATGATCGCAATCGCACCAATGATAATCGTAGATAAAACGATTGGATCTGTCCAACCATCACTTCCCGCTTCACTCACTCCGTATAGAAGCGAAGCAAAACCAACGATCGACAGAATCGCACCAAGAGTGTCCAGCTTGATTTTTTTAGGCTCTACAATATTTTTAAACATAAAGAAAGCCGCGATAATGACAATCGCACCGATTGGTACAAGTCCATAAAACATAATACGCCATGAATAGTGTTCAATAATATAACCAGATAACGTTGGTCCGACAGCTGGCGCAAACATCATCGCAAGACCAAAAATCCCCATTCCTTTCCCTCTGTTTTCTGGAGGGAAAATAAAAAGGATTGTTGTCATGACGAGCGGCTGTAAGATACCGCCACCGACTGCCTGAATCAAACGACCAATCAGCATCGTAGAAAAGTTTGGCGCAATACCGCAAATAAAAGTCCCTAGTGTAAATGAAATCATCGCCACAAGGAATAAGCTGCGCTGGCCAAAACGTGTGATTAAAAACGCAGATAACGGAATGAGCACACCGTTGACAAGCATGTAACCTGTTGTAAGCCACTGAATTGTCGTCGCACTCACATTAAATTCAGTCATTAAATGGGGCATGGCTACGTTCAAAAGCGTTTGGTTTAAAATCGCTACGAACAAACCGGCCATTAAAATGATCAGTAAAGACAAGGAGCCTGCTCCCTGTTTTGTCGCTGCAGGTTGATTTGCCATCTCAGACAACCTCCTTTCATTTTTTGATATCAGTCATCATTAAGAAGAAATTTTGACAGAAGCATTCATACCTGGAAGTACTTTGTCAGATGGATTTTTAATTGAAATTTTCACTGCTACTTTTTGTGTCACTTTCGTGTAGTTACCACTTGAGTTTGTTGCTGGCAGCATATTGAATGTTGAGTTTGTTGCATAACCAATTTGTTCAACTGTTCCTTCAAATGTTGTATCAGGATCGCCGTCTACAACGATGTCCACTTTGTCACCTTTTTCAATGTTCTTAATGTCTGTTTCTTTAATATTCGCTGTAATGTAAAGCTTGCTTAGGTCAATCGTTTCACCAAGAACTGTCCCAGGCTGCACTTGTTGGTTGTTTTGTACTTCTTTTTTGACTAATGTGCCATCAGCCACTGCTTTAATGTTTGTTTTTGCTTCTCCTTCAACTTTTGCAACTGTGCTGTCTTTTTGCACTTCGTCACCTTCATTGATGTCCCAGCCTTTGATTTGTCCAGCTGCTGGCGCTGTAATTTGGTACATGTCACCTGTCACTTTTGCTTCATCTGTTTTTACGAAGTTTGTGCTTTCGTAGTAGTAATAAGCACCTCCGGCAATAATGGCAAGAATCACAATAAGGCCAATAATATTCGTTAGCAATAAACGCCCTCTGTTCATGTTTTGTTTCTCCTTTCATGTATAAAAATATAGTGTCATCTGCTTTAGCAAACTTAGAATGCCCATCATCTGACAGATTATGAAACAAGCTCATAGAGCTGCCTGTTTCCCCTTTTTCTACTCCGCTGAAAATGGTGTGCAGCCCATTTATACTTATTGTTCACTTATGAGCAAAAAGCAGAAAAAGAAGAAAAGACAATCGGCATCTTTTTTGAAAAACTTATATTTAACAAGATTAAATATTAATAAATGAAAATTGAAATGTCAAAGAGAAAGTTTTACTTTTTTTCTGGTGATCCCTTCCTTCTCCACACAAAAAACCTTTCAGCCCTTATGCTGAAAGGTTTTTTTGAATGTTCTCTTTAAGAAAGAACTTCTTCCTGCTGAAAAAATTTTTTTAATGCGAGAAAAACGTCTGATTTTTGCTTCAAAATATAATGCTTAAATTTCTCATCCTGAATATGTTTATATGCTGACATTAACGTAGAATGCCGATTATATTGATTCACTTCACCATAACAAAATAAATTGGCTTTTTTCATAATTTCAGAAACGAGCTTCACGCACCGTGCATTATCAGAGGTCAAATTGTCACCATCAGAAAAATGGAAAGGATAAATATTATATCGTGACGGAGGATATCGTTCGTCTATGAGCTCTAGTGCCTTTCGATAGACAGAAGAACAAATGGTTCCCCCGCTCTCTCCCCGAGAAAAGAAGTGCTCCTCGTCTACGACCTTCGCCTCTGTATGGTGGGCAATGAATTCGATCTCGACTGTCTCATACTTTGTCCGCAAGAAACGTGTCATCCAAAAGAAAAAGCTTCTCGCCATATATTTTTCCCAAAGCCCCATACTTCCGCTCGTATCCATCATCGCTAGGACAACCGCTTTTGATTCTGGTTTGGTGACTTCATTCCACGTCTTATACTTAATATCCTCTGGATAAATAGGATAAAAGGAAGGGCTTCCTGTCATGGCATTTCGTTTAAATGCTGACAGCATGGTTCGTTTTTTATGAATATTACCGGTTAACCCCGTTTTGCGAATATCATTAAACTCAATTTCCTCGACAACGATATCATCAAGTTCCTTTTGTTTAAGATTTGGTAGCTCCAGCTCACGAAATAGCGCTTCCTCTAAATCCATTAATGAGACTTCTGCTTCGTAATAATCATCACCGGCTTGATCTCCAGCACCTTGACCTTTTCCCTGCCCTTGCTTACTGTCAGATCCATCCCGAGCGACCACATCGCCAACCTGGCTCTCTCCATCCCCCTGACCTACATGCTTATTCTTATCATAGTTGTACCGAATTTTATATTCATCTAAAGAACGGATCGGAATTTTGACCACATCTTTGCCATTAGACATGATGATGCTTTCCTCTGTGACAAGATCCGGCAAATTGTTTTTAATCGCCTCTTTGACTTTTTTCTGATGACGCTGCTGGTCATCAAAGCCTTTTCGATGGAGGGACCAGTCTTCCTGAGACACAATAAACTGACTTTTTTCTTGCCGGGACATCCATCCCCCTCCTCACCTTTTTGGACAATTCTTGTACCCATCGATTCCATTATCGTATGCTGGCCGTCGTCGAAATGACGATGATTTTTAAAAAAGACATTACCGGTGCTAGTTTGCGCCAATAATGCCTCCTTCATTTATTAACGATTCAGAAGACTGCCTACATATTTTAAGAGTTCATTTGCACTTGTAGAATTATAGCCATGCTCATCAATCAATCGCGCCACTACTTCATTGACCTTTTTCAACTGTTGCTCATCCGGCGTTTTCGTCGATGTCGTAATTTTCACGACATCTTTCAAATCGGCAAAGAGCTTCTTCTGAATAGCTTCTCGTAATCTCTCGTGAGAATTATAATCAAAGCGTTTGCCCTTTCTCGCATAAGCTGAAATCCGAATAAGGATTTCTTCTCTGAATGCCTTTTTGGCGTTTTCAGAAATGCCGATCTGTTCCTCAATTGAACGCATGAGCTTTTCATCAGGATTCATTTCTTCACCTGTTAACGGATCACGCAGTTTGTTTTTATTGCAGTACGCCTCAACATTATCTAAGTAATTATCCATGAGAGTTTTCGCAGACTCCTCATAGGAATACACAAATGCCTTTTGAACTTCCTTCTTCGCCATATCGTCATACTCTTTTCGTGCGACAGAAATAAAATTCAAATAACGTTCCCGATCTTCACTTGAGATCGATGGATGCTGATCGAGTCCTTCTTTTAAGGAACGGAGGACATCCAGTGCATTGATGGATTCCATGTTCTTTCGAATAATAGTGGATGAAATGCGGTTAATGACATATCTCGGGTCAATTCCGCTCATTCCTTCGTCATGAAATTCCTTTTTCATCTCATCAATATCAACAGATTGGAAACCTTCGACACTTTCCCCATCATACAGTCGCATTTTTTTCACCAAATCGATATCAGACCGCTTCGGCTCTTTCAGTCTTGTCAAAATAGAGAACATCGCAGCCACCTTTAGCGTGTGCGGTGCAATATGAACATCTGAGACATCACTTTCTGAAATCATCTTATGATAAATGCGTTCTTCCTCTGTCACCTTTAAATTATAAGGGATCGGCATCACAATAATTCTTGAGTGTAAAGCCTCGTTCTTTTTATTCGAAATAAATGATCGATACTCCGTTTCATTCGTATGTGCAACAATCAATTCATCCGCACTAATCAACGCAAAACGCCCCGCCTTAAAATTTCCCTCCTGCGTTAATGAAAGAAGATGCCATAGAAATTTCTCATCACACTTTAACATCTCCTGAAATTCCATCATTCCACGGTTCGCTTTATTGAGCTCTCCATCAAACCGGTACGCACGCGGGTCTGACTCTGAACCAAATTCAGCAATCGTTGAAAAATCAATACTTCCTGTTAAGTCAGCAATGTCCTGAGATTTCGGATCCGACGGGCTGAAGGTACCAATGCCGGTCCGTTTGTCCTCTGAGAAAAAAATTCGTTCCACTCTCACATCCTCAATGCGGCCACCATATTCCTCTTCGAGCCTCATCAAGTTCAAAGGTGATAAATTCCCCTGCACACGTATGCCATATTCTCTATAAAAATCCTCCCGCAAATTTTGCGGAATGAGATGAAGCGGATCTTCATGCATTGGGCAGCCTTTAATCGCATAGACTGCGCCATGATCTGTTAGTGAATACTCTTCAAGCCCTCTTTTCAGCCTTGTGACAAGCGTCGATTTCCCGCCGCTGACTGGACCCATTAACAATAAAATACGCTTTCTGACATCTAAACGTTTAGCCGCAGGGTGAAAATACTCTTCCACTAGCCTTTCCAATGATTCCTCTAAACCAAAAAGCTCCTGATCAAAAAATTTGTAGGTTCTGACCCCATTCTCCTCTTCAATCCCGCTGTCCTTAATCATATGATAAACGCGAGAATGAGCAGATTGAGCGACAAGTGGATTTTCTTTAATAATATCTAAATATTCGCTGAAGGTGCCTTCCCATTTCAGTCGCTGCTCTTCTTCTCTGTGCTGTTCAATTTTCTTTAAAATATCCATATGAACCTCCTCTTTCAAGATTGAAGCTAGAAATCAGATACTGTTTTACAATCTATGCGGAGGCGTCCTATTACATGCTTTCGTTCTTCAAAATGACGAATTGGCAAACTGAATTGACAACCATCCGCAAGACCCTTCATAATAAAGGAAAAACAGGAGAAAAATGATCTTCATCTCCTGCTTTTCAAGGCGAACTTCACAACATATGAAACCGGCAGCGAAGGAACAAAGGGATAAGGGGGAGCTTATATGAGAACGGTCATTATGATGGGCGTCATCATTACGTTTTTAGTATCCATTTTCACAGCTGGCTACGAAGGCAAGCCTGGTAAATGAAAAAAAGGATGTTCCATCAGCGGAACATCCTTTTTCATTTCGTTCATATTTTCAGTACTTACATATTCACTGAAAGCGAGATGGGATCTCGGCTTTTATCATGTTCTTATATCAAATCTCGGTATTGCTGCTGGCGAAGCGCCTCATACACAAGAATCGCTGCCGTATTCGATAGGTTCAGTGAACGAACATGCTCTGTCATTGGTAAACGTAGACAGCGATCCATATTCCGTTCAATCAAATCTTTTGGCAATCCACTCGTTTCTCTGCCAAATACGAAGAAGTAGTCTTCATCTAGCTGCGAGTAATCGAACGTTGTATGCGGCTTTTGCCCAAACTTTGTGATATAGAAAAATTGCCCCTTCGGATGAGCCTCAAACAATTCATCTAATGAATCATGATAGACGACATTGGCATATTTCCAATAATCGAGTCCTGCACGCTTCAGCATTTTATCATCTGTCGAAAAACCAAGCGGACGAATCAGATGAAGTGTTGTATTTGTTGCTGCACATGTTCGCGCAATATTTCCAGTATTAGCTGGAATTTCTGGTTGATATAAAACGACATGAAGTCCCAAAAAAGTTCACCTCTAATTTTCTTTTCCGCTCAACATTATACCATTAACTATCCTTCGGAGCATCGTCCAAAATGTGAAAAAACGTATAACGAATACTAGGTGTATAAGCCGTTGAATCTTCATACGACCAGTAACGCATACGGCTGTCATACGTTTGTGCATTCACAAGAGGCATTCCGCCTTTATCATGATCAACGACAATGGTTGTATGATTATACCTACCGTCACCTTCAAAATCGTAACAAATAACATCACCTATTTGAAGCTCCTGCGGCTCCTTGAGCTTCTTCGCTCTCAACCCCGCTTTGGAATTCGCTAAATAATTTTTCATCGAATGTGCCACCGTCCAGCTGTAGCTCCACGTATGTGGACGAACCCACCAGCCAGATCCACGGTTCGGATATCCTCTCGTTGGCGCATTCCCTGCTTTTAGACATTGTGAAATAAAATTCGTACAGTTATCTTCGAAATTTTTATAGGCTGGATTCCGTTTATTCCAATACGTCTCAGCATATTGAACAGCTGCACGCCGGTCATAGTGAAAAGCTCTTCCAAATTGGTCTTCATTTTGGAAGCGCTCATCCACCTGATCTTCCTTTTGTCGTTCTTCTAACATCATCCGATCTTTCACAAGCATGTCGTTATAAAGAAACGCTTCTCTTTTCTCAACCTGTTCCTCTAAATAAAAAGAATCGTCTATATCCTTACAGACATAAGTGAGGTGCGCGAGATATTGTACTTGCTGAGCTCCATCATCTTGAATAGCTGAATCGAGAAGTTTTGCTTTTGCTTTCGCCTTGACAATCTCAACTTGTCTTCTTGCAAACAGCTCTTTCTTTCTCTCCACAGCGTCCACATCAGACATCAGCTGCGGCTGTTTGATCGTACTGCCATTTAATAAATATGCCAGTCTGTCTTCTAACGTTTGTTCTAATAATTGTTTCACACAGACACCACCAAACTTTTTTTAACATCTCTGTTTGGTTCATTCTATGTTCAATGGGAGGTTATTTAGTATTTAAAGGTGTTTGTAACAATTCAATCCCTTTGATGATCTCTTGTTTTGCTTCTTCATCACTTTCCCGCTCAAGGGCTTTTTCGAGTTCTGAAAGCTGCTGACCATCGCCAATTTTACCGATTGCCCAAGCAGCCGTGCCTCGAATGACTGGTCTTGGATCTTTATGCATCAGGTCAACCAAATCTGGCAAAGCAGATGTATCTTTAAAGTGAGCAAGTGCCAAAATGGCATTCCGCTGAATTGGCTTTTTCCCTCGCCATGATCCAGAAACATGACCATACTTCTCTTTAAATTCACGATTGCTGATTGTCAGCAGTGGCTTTAAGAGCGGCTTTGCAATTTCAGGGTCCGGCTCCATTTCAGGATGTAGATGAAAGTCTTTCCCTTTATTAATTGGGCAAACCGTTTGGCACGTATCACATCCATACAACCGATTCCCTATTTTCGAGCGAAATTCGTCAGGTAAAAACCCTTTTGTCTGTGTTAAAAACGAAATACACCTTTGAGAATTGAGCTGGCCTGGATTCACAAGAGCACCCGTTGGGCATGAATCCACACATTTATTACAAGTTCCGCACTGGTCTTCTATTTTCTCATCCGGTTCAAATGGAACATTTGTAATCATCTCAGCCAAATAGACATAAGATCCGAACTCTGGTGTGATAATCATACAGTTCTTTGCACTAAAGCCAATGCCAGCACGTTCGGCTACAGCACGGTCAGACAATTCACCTGTGTCCACCATTGATTTTGTCCGAATATCTTCGTGTTTACTGCGCAAAAATTCTTCAAGCATGTCGAGCTTTTTTTTCAGCACAACATGATAATCAGTTCCCCATGAAGCCCTGCAAAAAATCCCTCTTCTTGCATCCTTTGTACTTCGGGGAGCATCTTTCATTTTGGAAGGGTATGCGAGCGCAATGGCGACAATTGATTTTGCTTTTGGAAGCAGCAAAGCAGGATTTGTTCGTTTTTCGATATCAGGCTCTTCAAAACCGGACAAATACCCTAACGATTCATGTAAGATGAGGCGGTCCTTTAATGAATCAAATGTATCAGCACTTGCAAATCGAATTTTATCGACACCAATTTCATTCGCATATTGAATTAACTCTTCTTTTAATTGTCCAACATGAATCACCTTGCAAACCTCCTTTCTTTGTTTCTTCAGTTGTTTTCAGTATAATACGAGTGTATCATGACCGATTGGAGTGAGTCACTGTGAAGATACAAATGGAAATCTCCCAACCTCAAAGCCCGTCTATCCATGTTGGACAGATTGAATATTCACATATTGAGATAGGAAAATCCCCTCAAATGTTAAAAGGCCGACTGCGACTGTTTCAAGAATCTTTGTTTTTTGAATATGAAGATCAAACTTTGGAAGAAGTACCAGCGATCAAAGAATGGACGAATCTTCTAGAAGGTGTCCCCTTTCTTCCGCTTCTTGCTGATATTCAAAAAGAACAATTTATTGACTCGACCAATTCCGTACAGGATTTGTCGATATTTTTTTCATTAAAATATTTCTTGCCTATCCTTACATTAGATGCCGATCAATTGAAAGGGCCTCTTTCATTATCCAAAAATGAAACTGGTCATATTGAATGGCAGGATGGCGCAGAGCTTAAAGGGTTATTTTCTCAAGCAAGTAAAGCTCAAATTTCTCAAGACACAAAAAGCATTCTTCAAATCATTCTCTTCCCACCATCTATTTCCCGGGAAAAGAGTGAGGCACTTATACAATCCTTGACGAAGATGTTTATACAAATACATGGTGGAGAAAGTAAATATGAACTCATTGAAAAAGCACTGTAGGTGACAGTGCTTTTTACATTATACTGACATAATAAAAAACGCAACACTTCGTTTATCTATGAAACGAAATACTGCGTTATAAACAAAATTATGTATTGGAGCGGGTGATGAGAATCGAACTCACGACATCAGCTTGGAAGGCTGAGGTTTTACCACTAAACTACACCCGCATCAATCTTTTAAAGACAACATCATTGCGTTGACTTTTATTATGTTACAACTTTCTTAACAATTCGTCAAGAGAATATGAAGATTTTTCGTCAAAAAATTTCATATTCTCCATATATATTACGATAGTTATTTGTCTAGCTGGATATAAAATAAGTAGGCATGTGACTTATTCTTCAGCGCTTGCTTAGGATTTTTCTCAATCCTTTCAAGCATCGGTGAATTCCCGTCTTTTCCCATTTCCGCTGTATATGCAATCAGTGCCTTTCCTCCAGAAGAGACTTTGACAGTATCAGATTGTGCAGAAAAAACATAATCACTTATTTTGAACGGAAAACTTGCTGTTGCTTTTGTCATTCCCTCATTCTTGTTGTCTGACCACATACTAAATTGTGATTCATATGTATCTTTCTCACCTCTTAATTGTAAAAGTATATTCATCGTTTGGTCAGTTCCATCCTGATGTAACGTAAAAGTCGAAGAATATACTTCCTTATCAACTAGCCGGCCATTTTTGTAGTGGCTCCCGATAAAAGTAATACTCTTATCATTCTTCGTTAATCCTTTAAGTGTAAGAGCTACTATTTCATTCGTCGTTGATGCCTCTAGTAAGTTTTTTTCTTTCTTTGTCAATTTCATTTTTTCAATCGTTACTTGGTTTTTAGAGTCAGACTCTGTTTCTATTTTAGAGACCGTTTTCTCTGTCGTTGTTGTTTCTGCAGCCTTCTCGCCGCATCCTGCTAATAGAAAAACAGTCAATAAAAGAATGCTCCATTTCTTAATCATTGATATCCCCTTTTATACTTTTATTTTTTATTATACTAAAATTTGGTTGATTATACAAAAAAAGATTAGGAGTATTCTCCTAATCTTTCGCTTTTTTCTGTTTCATGGCTGATAGGAATGCCACAATGAGAAAACTGACAGCAAAAATGACAACCATATAAATAAAAAAGTTTGGTTTGATTTGGAACGTAAATGCAGACGAACCTTCCATCTCAAAAGCAAGACTGTTAAATAATAATTCATTATTTGTTTTTGATTGAAATAAGTGATAGAACAGAACACCAATGGTCAGCATCGGAAAGCCTAAGAAACCTAGGAAACTACCAACAATTGCACCTTGTTTCATTGCCTGAACGTTCATGATCGTTGTCCTCCCATTCCACCAAGCAATAACTGCTTCATAATAGACTTACCATCCCCCATAAACGGAAGAAGGTAGAGCAATTGAATAAAATACGTGATTGAAAAAATGAAAAACCCTGTCGAAATTGGATTTTCTTTTAGAAATAAAACAGTCACAATGATTCCGGCTGCGCCAATGAGCCCCGGCAAAAGCGGACCAAGCAGTGTAATCCACACCTGTTTTTTCTGAAACGGATCTAAAACAGGCCTCACAAATTTCACAGACATCATATCGCTCGCAAAAAAGCCTTGAGGGCCATCCCGGCCGGCGAACTTCCGATGTGCATACCCATGTGCCGCCTCATGCAAGGCGGTTCCAGTAATTAATCCGAAATAAATAATCGTAAAATAAATCGCAATGGCTGCAATCGATGGATCAGGAATAAATAAAAAGGCGATTCCCGCCATGATCATAAAGAGCACCCAGAAAAAGATGATTTTGCGCGTCACCATCAGCAGAGCCGTACCCAATATGTGAAGAAATGAATGACCCGTGCAGTCAAATCGCTCTTTCATCTTTACTTGATACTGCTTAAAAAATTGACAGAAGGCTGTGACAGTCCGATATGGCGATTGATAATGAATCGACAGCAAGTGATGCTGATTCAGCCCCATCATCAATTGATAAAAATCGCGGGCAATCACAGACTCATCGACCTGAAACAAATCGGCGAGTTCTGCCGTAATACTCGCCTCTGTCCTTTGACCATCCACTTTCGTTAACATATGATATGCACTTTCGTTAATTGGAAGTGAGCTTCCGTACTGCGTATCAGTCAAATGCCTTTTTTGTAAAGTCACATATGGCGCAAGTGCCGGCACCCGCTCAATCTTTAGCTTATTGTTAAGAAGTTGAATCATGTGAATACCTCCATGAAAAACCTTTATATATGGCAAAGATGAGCAGACATTCAAATCCTGCCACAAGCAGCCACTGAAGCATTTGACTCGATTCCCCTATCACATAGTTTCCAATAAATACAATCGGAATCATGATTAAAATAAGCGCTCCAAACGAGAAAATACCTGTGTAAGGATTATTTCGATCAAGGGGTAATAAAATACCTACCACATAAAAGAGAGCCGTTGCATTACACAAGACAGCAGCGCCAATCAACACGATCCAGATCTGATCCGGGAGCGTCAGTGTTGTGATCATAAATAAAACAATTTGGATCACACCAACGAGCAAAAGTCCGAGAAACTTATAAAGAGCCACTTCCCATGGCCTTAGACCAAACGTTTTATACATCCCAAGCATACGTTTGTCATTGCCAAATGAATTAAAAGCTGTTAACCCAGCTAGCGCACATAAGACAAAAAAAGCTTCTCCTTCAAAGCGGAAGGCAAACTGATAACGGACAAATAAAATGACAATAAGGAGGATGAGAAAGTTTAAAATATTTTCTTCATTTCTCACTTGTGACTTTATTTCCTTTACAATGAGTGACCACTTTTTCGAAGATGAAAATGGTAGTTTGTGCAGAAAGGTTAACGCTTTTTTCTCAGCCATAATTGGCATTAAAGCAAGAGAAATAAATGCGCCTCCCGCAGATAATAAGATGAAGAGGATCAAAATCGCATAATTCACCCCGTCAGGAGACATCCCTTGTGCCGCTAAGAAAAACGGCGCTGTAAAATACATCAAATGATAATCAAACTGTACATATGATTGCTGTATTTGATTGATGTCGAAATGTGTCATTCCATACGCTACAACTAGCGCTAATAAAACAAATATCGCTGCAAATTTTTGCAACGGTAATTTTAATTTTAGTACGAGTAAATAAGTCACGTTGTAAATGAGCTGAAGCAGTGTTAAGACAAAGAGGGATTGCAAAAGCACCATCAAAAAGAATGTAAGAATAAAGAAAATACCGATCCCTTGTGCAATAAAATTAGGTAAAAGCAAGATCCCGATGAAAAATAAAACAAGCCCTGTCACGACTGTCACCATCGGAATGAAGTAACCAAGACTTTTTTGAAAGGTAGACAGCGGAAACCAGCTGAGCTGCATAGAAAAACGATCTTGTTCAGGTGTTCTGACTTTGATCAGCACAAATAACAAGCTTGTAAAAATGGATGCATTGATTGCCATCGACACAACCAACAACCCAAGTGACCGTTCATCTCCATTTAAGAAAGCCTTCATAAAGACACCCGTAAAACTGTATCCGATGATGGCTCCCATTGTGACTGCAAACAAAAAGAATAAGACCACAATGATTCGCTTCGTTTGAGTATCAAAGAGCTTATACATCTCCTGCTGCCACATTTTAAGCATCATTTTAGAAATGATTAATGATTTCATCAAAATGTGCACCCCTATCACTTAACATTGAAGCTTTCAGAAACACCTGTTCCAATGTGCTTGATTGATACTTTTCTTTTAAAGCTGAAACCGTCCCTTCATCCATTTTATTTCCTTTAGAAATAATGGCGATCTTGTGGCACAGCTCTTCCGCTGAAAGCATATCATGCGTTGAAAGCAAGATTGCACCATGGTGCTCGGCATAACGTTTCATCAGTTTCTTTGTGTTTATAACCGCTTCAATATCAAGTCCTCTAAAGGGCTCATCCATGATCACTAATTGACTCTCAAGCATAAAGGCAGCAATCAGCTGTGTCTTTTTTTTCATTCCATGGGAATAGGTTTCAATCGGTCTTGATAAAGCTGTTTCCATATCAAACAATTCAATTAGTTGATTTCTTCTTTGAATTGTTTTACATTCATACATAGAAGAAACAAAATCTAAATATTCAGCACCAGTCAATGCTTCAGGGAGCAACAGATCATCTGGAACATAGGCGACTTGTTTTTTAAAGGATGGATCATCATTTGTGACATCCTTGATATGAATGGTTCCTTCTGTATGCTTAATGATGCCGAGTACACAGTTAATCATCGTTGTTTTACCGGATCCATTTGGTCCAGCCACAGCAACGATTTGATGAGGGGCAATTTTCAAATGAAAATCATTGACAGCAGTCACGTTATTTTTATACGTCTTGGTTAAATTCTCGATCGTAAACATATAACCTCCAAGTGTCTGCATATTCTTTAAAAACAGATCAGGCTAAACCGCCCGCCACAGACGGTTTAGCCCTGGTGTCTTATCTAAGAAGTAAAAAGATGAATCCTAAGTATAGCTACTTACATTCAATTTGGACTTTTAAGCCACTTTCCCACTGAACGGCTCCTGTAAAGCTACCCTTGCCGTTTGCTAAACACCAAACTGCTGCTCCTAGAACAACTGTTGCTCCCAATCCAAGAAGGACAGCAACAAATACTAAGAACCAAGCTTGGTCCATAATAGCAGGTTCCATAGTGGAATAGTCAACTTGCGGCGCTGCATAAGTCATACTTTTCACCTCCCAGCTTATGATGATCGTATCATAGGCGTCACACTCCAAACATCAACAGAAGATCCCATTTTTGACCGAACACATTTTCGTGTAAAATGTGACTTTTTATTCAATTATTCATGTTCAACTATATAAATTCTCCCTTTTTTACTATTTTCCACCACAACATAAGAACCACCAAACCCATATATTGTCAATAAATCCATCTTTTTTCTGCCTTTTTTCAAATAGTTCATTTTCATCATCTCTTCTATTTAATCTTTCATTTTTTTGAGATAGAAAGAATTCCCCCGATATATCAGATATAAAAGTCCTAATTATATGTCGTTAACACATCAAATACGACATATTAACTGATAATTCCGACAAAAGAGTGAGCATATTTTCCTTCTTCTCTTGTCTCTTAAAATATGTATATACAAGAAAACCTGTTGGGAAAAAAGCCCTTGCCTTCTTCCACAGCACATATCATTTTACTTGCTTCTCTTTCTATAAAAAAAGCAAAGCAGCCCGACAAGTATGACTGCTTTGCTTTCATTTATGAGGAACTTGCAGCAGAGGCTGTATCAGGAAAGTAATTGTTCCCAATAATTTCACCATCAGGAACGTGTGGTCCTGCATCACCATTTCTTTTAAATGGGAGAAGCGGGAAAACAAGTTCTGCTAAATAATAAGATTCTTCTAAGTGCGGATAACCAGAAAAGATAAATGTATCAATACCTAGAGACTGATATTCTATTATACGTTCTGCTACTGTATGCGGGTCCCCGACGAGCGCTGTTCCTGCCCCGCCTCTAACTAAGCCAATGCCCGCCCAAAGATTAGGGCTAATTTCAAGCTTCTCTTTATTCCCTTGATGTAATTCAACCATTCGTTTTTGCCCTACTGAGTCCATCCCTTGTAAAGTCTTTTGCGCATCATCAATAGTCTCTTGATCTAAATGACGAATCAGATGTTCCGCTGCCTGCCAAGCTTCATCTTCCGTTTCCCTCACGATCACATGAAGTCGAATACCAAACCTCACCGTTCTTCCCTCCTTTTCAGCCTGCTTTTTCACTTGTGCGATTTTCTCTTTTACTTGTGCAGGCGGCTCGCCCCAAGTTAAATAAACATCTGTATGTTTTGCAGCGGCTTGAATGCCTGCTTCTGATGATCCTCCAAAAAAAACGGGTGGATGTGGTGTTTGAGCTGGTGGAAATAACAGCCGTCCATTTTGTGTTTGCAGATGCTTCCCTTGAAACTGAACATTCTCTCCTTTCAATAACCTCTTCCATATGGTCAAAAATTCTTCTGCTGCCTCATAACGTTCATCATGAGAAATGAATAGCCCGTCTCCTTCAAGTTCTTCTTTACTTCCTCCCGCTACAACATTGATCAGCAGTCTCCCGCCTGAAAGCCGATCAAATGTGGAGGTCATTCTAGCAGCAACAGATGGCTGCATCAAACCTGGCCGAAGAGCCACAAGAAACTTTAAATGGGTTGTTTCTGCAGCTAAAGCGGCCGCTGTCAGCCATGGATCTTCACAAGATCTACCAGTAGGCAGCAAGACCCCTGTGTACCCAAGCTGATCGGCAGCTTGAGCAATTTGTTTAAAATACGGATAGTCTGCCTGTCTTGCCCCTTTCGAAGATCCTAAATAACGCCCATCCCCATGCGTTGGAATAAACCATAGAATATTCATCATATCGCCTCCTATTATTTTTCACCTTGATAACTTATGCGCCATTTGAGCAATCGCTTTTCTAACAGCCGTACAAATGAATCAGTCATCTTACCAACTACCGCAAAGATGATAATCCCTACAAACACTTTATCCGTTTGCGAGAATTGTCTTGCATCCATAATCATGTAGCCGACTCCACTACTCGCCCCCATCAATTCAGCCACCACTAAACCAAGCCAGGCAATGCCTAATGAAAGCCTCACGCCCAGAAGAATATGAGGAAGGGCAGCAGGTAAAATGAGCTTTGTGATATTTTGATACAGATTAAACTCTAAAGCGCGAGCCACGTCGAAAAGCTTGTTATCTACACTGCGAATTCCTAGAAAAGTATTGATATAGATCGGAAAAAAAGCCCCAAGTGCAATCAATAAAATTTTCGCTGATTCATCAAAACCAAACCAAAGAATAAATAAAGGAGTCACCGCTAAATGAGGAACTGTTCTCAGCATTTGCAAGGTCGGATCTACATACTGCTCGGTTTTCCTAGAAAAACCGACACACAGACCCATCGCAAGTCCTAAACCTCCCCCAAGTAAAAACCCGCATATTGCTCTGTAGAGACTGATGTAAAGATGGCCAAACAGCTCACCGGAACGAATCAACTCACGAAAAGATTCCGCAATGACAGTGGGTGCAGGTAGTACAGTAGAAGAAACGATTTGGGAAGCAGCAGCTCCCTGCCAAATCGCAATGAGTAAAGCAGGTAATACAAGTCCTTTTAACATGATGAAGGATGAAGCTTTTCTCCTTTTTTTCTTCATTCGCTCAGTTTTAGTCACAAGGGCTGGGTTAGATGCAGCTTTCATCAACTCTTCTCCTCTTTCAGCATTTTTTCAATAAACGAATTATCTACCACCTGATTGACATCAATCTTCCGCTGAATCGCCTTTGTTTGATATTGAAAATCAGCTGTATGCTGCTGAGCGTTTATGATCTTCTTAGAAATGGGCTCATTGAGCGGCTCTGTATTGTTTAATACTTGTGTCACCACCTTCTGATCTAATTGTTTCAAACGAGCATAAAGTGTAATGGCTTCCTGTTGATGGTCTTTCTGCCATTTCACCGCTTTGTCATATACTTTTAAAAATTGCACCACTAGTTCAGGGTACTCATCGGCAAACTTGGATCTGACAAGTGTGAATCCAGGTGAATATAAATCGGTCGCTTCTCCATTAACCAGTAGCTTTGCTCCCTTTTCTATCGTTTCAAGTGATAAGAACGGCTCCCAGATCGACCAAGCATCAACTGATCCATTTTCAAACGCAGATATTGCCTCATCCGGCTGAAGCTGAATGATCTGAACATCCTTTGCAGATAAACCAGCCTGATCTAATACTTTGTATAAAAAGTCAAAACCACTGCTTCCTTTGGCAACGGCGATTTTTTTTCCTTTTAAATCTTCTACTTTTTGAATCTCACTGTTCTTATTCACTAAAATCCCATTCGCCTTTAACCCATCCTGAGATAAACCAATTTCCTTAAAATCAATACCTGCTGCCTGACCAGCTATAACAGGTGAATTACCAACCTGTGAAAAATCTAATTGATTGGCGGCGAGTCCTTCGAATTGGGGAGGACCACTTTGGAACTCCACCCACTTGACTTTCACACCTTCTTTTTCAAATGATTGCTCAAACCACCCTTTTTCCTTTGCTAAAAGAAGTGGGCTTAGACTTTGCTGAAGCCCAATCCGAATCTCTTTCGGCTTGTCTTCTGATCCATTCGCTACTTGACCACACCCAGCTAATACAAGGAGGATACCCAGAAAGAGAACGATCCTTTTTTGCCTTTTCATTCAATTTGACCTCCTTAAATTCCTGAGCCATTCGTCAGTAACAGCTCATCTGTTTTCTCAAATTCTGAAAGCACCCTTTGTCTTAAGCTCTGAAAAGCTGTTGACGTTCTATTCCGCGGGAATGGTAAGTTCACGGGAAGGATTTTATGAATTCGGCCGGGTCTTGCTTGTAACAGCACAATTTCATTGGCTAAATAAATGGATTCGTCAATATCATGAGTGACAAGCACCATCGTTGTTCTTTTCTCCTGCCAAATATCCAGCAGTACATCCTGTAAGTGTTTCCGTGTAAATGCATCTAGCGCACCAAAAGGTTCATCAAGCAATAAAATCTCCGGATCACGCAGAAGTGCTCTTGCAATAGCAACACGTTGTGACATCCCGCCTGAAAGCTCATGTGGATAGGCGTGTTCAAAACCTTTTAACCGAACAATTTCAATTAATTCATCCACTTTGCGGCGAACAGCCACCTGTTTTAAATTGGCAGCGATATTTTCTTCGACCGTCAGCCATGGAAACAAGCGATGCTCTTGAAAGATAAAGCCCTGTTTCATTCCTGGTTCTACCACACGCCTTTCTCCTATCACGATCTGCCCATCATAATCTGTATCAAGGCCTCCAATCATCTTCAGCAATGTACTTTTCCCGCATCCGCTCGGACCAATCACCGTCACGAATTCACCAGGAACGATGGTGAGCCTTACGTTTTCAAGCACTTGAATGGTTTGTTTGTCTTTCCAAAAAGACTTATCCACAATATCAATGGAAATAGTCATTGCAAGTTCACTCCTCTTGTCATCAGATAAATACACAGAAAAGCCCTTATCCCAAAAGAGAGATAAGAGCCTTCGTGTTGTCCGATCAGCTATTCATATTGAGTTGTTAGCACCATCCTAAATCATATTATTCCTATAAATCAACTATATTTTATAAAATGGTTATTTCGACCTTGTATGCTTTTCATCAATACGATCGTAAATTTCTTCTATTCGTTCTTGATTGCTGTAAATCTCATATTTGTTCCGCTCAATCAAAATGTCTAACGTGATATCCAAATGTTTTCTGTATTTTTTTCGTTTTTTCTTTTTCTCCATCTTCAGCTTCCCTCCTGATTAAAATAAAAAAAGGCCCTTCACTCATGCCTGAGTGAACGAGCCTTCGGTTGACCGATCAGCGATTTTTGTTGGTATTTTCAGTATGCTTATGTTAATACATACTATTCCGACATGTCAACTATATTTATTGTTTTTTCAGATTTATCTAAAAAATGATTGACCGGGCAGTAAACAAGATTTATAGTCTTATTAAATATTTCTTATTAAAGTAGTTGGTTTTATCTAACAAAAGGAGGATACACACATGTCAGAAGAACTTCAATTTCGTTTAGAAACAAAAGCAATACACGCAGGTCAAGAACTGGATTCAGCCACCTATTCAAGAGCTGTACCTATTTACCAAACAAGCTCTTTCGGTTTTAGAGATAGTGAGCATGCGGCGAATTTATTCGGACTTCAGGAACCCGGTAATATTTATTCACGTATTATGAACCCGACAAATGATGTGTTTGAAAAACGGATCGCTGAGCTTGAAGGTGGAATTGGTGCACTTGCTGTCTCCTCAGGACAAGCAGCGACCACTTACTCCATTTTAAACATTGCAGGAGCTGGTGACGAAATCGTATCCTCCAGCAGTCTGTATGGCGGCACATATAATTTATTTGCGCATACCTTGAAAAAACTTGGAATAACAGTAAAGTTTGTGGATTCCTCAAACCTTGAAGAACTTGAAGCAGCCATTACAGATAAAACAAAAGCAGTGTATGCAGAGAGCATCGGAAATCCAAAAGGCGACATTTTACATATTGAAGCCGTATCAGCCATTGCACACAAGCACCATATCCCTCTAATTGTGGATAACACACTTGCCAGCCCTTATTTGTTAAGACCGATTGAATTTGGCGCAGACATTGTCGTCCATTCAGCGACGAAATTCATCGGCGGCCACGGCACATCCATTGGCGGAGTCATCGTCGACAGCGGCAAGTTTCCTTGGGGTGATAGCGATAAGTTCAAAGGCCTGACTGAACCAGACCCAAGCTATCATGGCCTGACGTATACAGAAGCGATTGGCGAAGCGGCTTATATCACAAAAGCACGTGTACAGCTCTTACGTGATCTAGGGGCGGCTTTATCACCATTCAACTCATTTTTACTCTTGCAAGGCTTAGAAACATTGCATCTTCGCCTTGAACGCCACAGTGAAAATGCATTGAAGACAGCTCAATTTTTACAAGATCATCCTCTTGTAGAATGGGTCAGCTATCCAGGTCTTGAAGGCCATGAATCCTTTGAGCTGGCTCAAACTTATTTACCAAAAGGACAAGGTGCCATCCTCACATTCGGCATTAAAGGTGGCAAAGACGCAGGAAAAAAACTCATTGATTCGGTTCAGCTTTTCTCACATCTTGCAAACGTAGGCGACTCTAAGTCACTCATCATCCATCCTGCCAGCACAACGCATCAGCAATTAAGTGAAGCAGAGCAAAAAGCCACAGGGGTGACACCAGAACTTATTCGTTTATCTGTTGGAACAGAAGCGATTGAAGATATTCTGGCAGATCTAGAACAGGCGATTTCAAAAAGTCAGTCTTAACCAAACAAAAAAAGCACACGCCTGTGTGCTTTTTCTTATTGATTAGTGATTGATTAAGCGAATATCTTGGAAGGGATAAAACACGAATGATGTTGTCCCTTGAATGTCACTCTTTGTAAAAAGACCTAAACCATTGCGACTGTCCATTGAGTTTTGGCGATTGTCACCCATGACAAAGTACTTTCCTTTAGGGACTGTAAGAGGACCAAAATCAGGTGTCAACAAGGTGCCATCTGCGGCAGCTTTCTTTTTGTTTGATGCTAAATAAGGCTCCGCCACTTTTTGACCGTTCACATATAGCTGGTCATTTTTCATTTCGATTTTATCACCAGGTAAACCAATCAATCGTTTCACATAGTGAGTACTGCGGTCTTCCCCATCAAGAACAATGATCTGTCCGCGTTTATAATCGCCGAAGTAATCGACTGTTTTATTCACAAACACCCGCTCTGTATCATGCAGTGTTGGTTCCATAGAAGTCCCCTTCACAATATACGGTGCGAATAAAAAGTTGCGAATGATAAAAACAGCAATAAATGCGATTAAGATGGCTTTGATCCAGCCCCATAATTCTGATTTCTTTTTTTGTGTTTTTGTATTTGTTGTCATAAGCTCCTCCTGAAATCCCCTAGGACAAAATGAGTTATCACCAGCTGACCGCTGACGCCACGCTTGTTTCTCCCTAAATATAAACATATTTTGCCAACAAATCAAGCTGTAAGAGAGAAAAAGGCAAGCACCTTTCTGTGCTTGCCCAAAACTCAGTTAGTTAGCAGAAGAATCCTCTTCTGTCTCTTTGTTTGTTTTACCATAGAAATAATCAGATGGATTCACTGGTTTAAAATCAGATAGCTTATGGAATCGAAGAAGATCCCTGTACAGTACTTTATCTGACAGGCTTAACTGATTATCAACACGGGCTTTAATCGCTTCTGTCTTTTTGTTTTGTTTCACCACTTTACCCGTTTTTGTATCGTAGACCGTATTATCTACAAGGGTATATTTTGGTGTCACATAGTTTCCGTTACGGAATGCAACAGTTTGATCATGCTTCTTAGAGAATAAATCTGTTCCAAAATTCACGTACTCATTTGAATCAATACCTTGTAAGTGAAGAAGCGTTGGCATCACGTCTACTTCACCGCCATACGTATGATTCACGCCGCCTTGTTTCCCAGGGATACGAATCATGAGCGGTACACGCTGATTTTGTGCATTTTGATATGGCGTAATTTCTTTCCCTTGAATCTCACTCATTGCACGGTTATGGTTCTCAGAAATACCGTTATGGTCACCATATAATAGAATCACTGAGTCTTTATACAGACCCGATTTTTTCAAGTCCTTAAAGAATTGTTCTAATGACTCATCCAAGTATCTCGCTGTTTGGAAATAATTATCCACTGTTTTATCGCCAGTTGTTGCCTTAGCGATTGTCGCATCTTTCTCATCTAAATTAAATGGATAATGGTTGGTCAATGTCATTAAGTGTGCATAAAATGGCTTTTTCATTGATTCTAACATTGGGATTGATTCTTTAAAGAATGGTTTATCCTTCAGACCCATGTTTACAAGGTTTTCTTCATCCATGTTGTAATAAGATGCATCGAAGAATTGATCAATTCCCATATGTTTATAAATCGTGTCACGGTTCCAGAAAGATTTATAATCCCCGTGAAGCACTGCACTCGTATAGCCTGCTTTTTGATCTAAGATGGCAGGAAGTGATTGGAAGGTATTTTCACCTTTTGTCACAAACGCTGCACCCTCTGGCAAGCCAAACATACTATTATCCATCATGAGCTCAGCATCAGAAGTCTTCCCTTGACCAGTCTGGTGGAAGAAGTTATCAAAATACGTAAAATCTTCTTTTCCATGAGCTAGTTTGTTTAAAAACGGCGTCACTTCTTCTCCATTTAACTTGTAGTCAATTAAAAATGACTGGAAGCTTTCTAAATGGATTTTGATGATGTTTTTTCCTTTTGCTTGACCAAAGTATTCTGCATTTGGTTTCGCATAGTGAGAGGTCGTATAGTTCACGACATCCGTTAAATCATCACTACTCGCATTTGCTACCTGCGTTGCATTTTGTGCGGTTTGCACGCCGTCATAAATCGCATAGTTATAAACACCTAAATATTTCACAATATACTTATGATCAAATGTTCTCGTCAATAATTCTGGACGATCTTTTTCAGCTAAGTGTAGGTTAACGAAGAACAGTCCAACACCTGCAGCCACAATCAGCAGTGCGAAAGTTTTTTTCATTTGGAACTTCTTCACTTCTGGTCTCCAAATGACAATGGCAATTAAAATGATGATATCAAGGAAGTACAAAAGGTCATGCGGCTTAATACTTGCTAACACACCACCGGTCATACCTCCCCCAAGATTACCGGCTTGTTTCATTGTCGGGAATGTTAAAAAATCATCAAAGAAACGATAGTACGCTACATTCGCATATAAAAGTGCGGTCATAATAAAGTCAATGACAATTAAAACAATGGCCGATTTACGCCCCTTCAAAAAGAGAGCAAGTCCTAAAAACACGATGGCTGAACTGAATGGATTTAATAAGAGAAGACCCTCTTGAAAAGATCCCTTCACTCCTAAATTAAAGTCCATTTTGTAGGCTGTGTACGATTTTGCCCAAAATAGAAGAACAGCCAAAACAAAAAAGCTATATTTGTTCGCAAATATTTTTTTCATAAAACCTCTTCTTTCTTATTTTCGATCTGATATAAATGAAATCATAAAAAATTTACATTGATTTTGCAAATGTAAATCTTCTGCACCAAGCATTCCGATGCTCTTTTCTCCGCAGGTTACATGTGCTCCTTTAATATAACGAATAAGAAGCATCATAAGTTTCAAAAAAAATACGAGTAAATAAAAGGAAAAATATCCATTTACATTAAATTTACTGCCGCTTCATGTTTCAGAGAATGATGAAGGTTTTGTAAATCACTCAGTACTACTTTACTTTTTTCATCTAATCGTGTCAAAGTAATTATAAAGAAAAGGAAGAATCACCTAGGCTTTTCGACTCACTTAGCCAAATTTATACAAAATCCGAACCGATTTGCTTTTTTATTGTGACTCAACCTCCAGCAATCCATGTATCCTCTCTGTTGCCACAAACCTAAAAAACAGTTTTAAGCAAAAAAAGCTTGATTTCCCCTGCCAATGTACGGTGTGATAAAGGTATAGCTCCATCAAATAAATCAAGCTGGGGGACATCCTATGAAATCAAACAAACAAATCAACATATTTGAACAAAGATTCTCAGAAGAAGTGATAGACATCATGGCTGTTACAGGACCTTCTGGAGTCGGCGCAGGAAAAGCAGGAAAAGAGACTCTTTGGACTGCTTCAATCCCGCTCATTGCATGGAAGGAAAAAGACCGCATCATAAACGAAAAAGTGAGACTGTGCTGGTTAACAGATGAAAAGGGATTACGAGAAAAACAAGCGCAATTACATAAAGAATCTATCGTCACACTTCAAGTACGTAAAGGTGAAGGTGAATTTATGCTCGTTTCACTTGTTGATACAGATACTGAAGATAAGGAACTTCAAGAAATATTAGAAGAAGCTCAACAACCTATCTTTTACCACGATGACAAGCTGGGTACCTTTGAATTAGTGAAAGGACTAGACTTATTTGAAACAACCATACAGTGGGGCAATGAGGAGTGCCTTCTTTACTTCAATCTTGAAGAAGAGGAAGAAATGAATGACTCTCTGAAAACGGCTAGACAACTCGTAGTAGAACAGACAACATGGGATGCCTCCATGAAGTCATATGCAGCAAATCAGCTGATTGAACTAGCAAAAGATTGGCAGGAACAAGACGACTCCGCTGAACATTCAGAAGAGATCACACCGGATCAATTTATCAGCCGCATCTCTCTTGAAAGCCTCCATGCTTATCCAAATGGAGAATTCGAAGCCTACTATCATGACGGAGATTTATTTTGGGGACATGTCATCATTGTCTCTGGCAATATGAATGGAACGTTTCAAGATGCACACATTGCTGGCTAAAGAATGGGGGATGGATAAATGAAGATCAAAGCTTTTGACGAATTAAATCAACTAGGAAAAACACCTATTGTAGCCAAAATAGGCGGGTTTCGCCCTGATCCTTCTAAGTACAGCTGGTTTGCTGGTCATTTTTTCATCCAACGTGATAAAGGGTGGCCGGCAGATCAAGATGGAGCTATGATTCCCATTTTACAAATGTATTTACCCGAAGTACCAGGGGGAATGAACGGCTTTGATGAATGTAAGATGATTCAAATTTTCATCAACAAGAAAACCCTTCCGATCGATATCGCCAAAAACGGTGATGGCTGGAAACTCATTGAATATTCATCAATGGAAGGATTAGAAATCGCTGAGACCCCTGAAGAAGTAAAAGGAATTAAGCCTTTCCAGATAGAGTGGCTCGAAGGGGAACAACCGGATTATCCATGCTGGGAGGAAGCTTGGTCATACGTTGACTTATCAGAGGTTAATGAAAGTGAAGAAGCAACAGATCATTTCTTCGAGCATTACTCAAACTACTCGTTCACAAAAATCGGTGGATACGGGGCTTACATCCAATCTCCTCCCCACCAGATGTCAGGAGAATTCATGCTACAAATCGCTTCAGAAGAAAAACCTCGGTTCATGATTGGTGATAACGGCACGATGTATTTCTATTACGACAAAGACAATAAAGAATGGTTCATGCACTGGGATTGTTTTTAAAACCAATTGTATGGAACCATTCCCCTTTCTAAAGGTAATAAACGATATGAAGGGGGCCGGTAATATGGGATTCATTTTAGACATCTTCAATCTTGCTCTGTATATCCCTTTTTTACAGGTAGATGAAGATGATATATCACGAAATGCAGCACAGCTAAAAAAATACAGCTGGTTTCAAGCGTTATTAAATGATCAAGGAGTCCGCCGTGTAATTGGTCAATTTAAGACGAGTAAACTCCATAAGAAGCCATACAACATCAGATGCGAACGAAAGGTACAACAAGCCATACACCGTGCCATGTCAAAACACGGAAAGATCCGCACTTAGCTGTGGCTCTTTCCGTACAAATGTAATAAATCCTTTTGAAGAAAACAATTGACGCTCGGACAACTCTCCCCGTATATTATGTATAAATCCATCTTTTTTTAGAAAAGGGGGCCTCACATGCGCTTGTTTAAGAACTGGAGAAAAAAGCAGCACAAACAGCCGATTACTTCAGATACGCAAGAAGACAGCATCCCAATTAATTTTTCCACCCTTCCCTTTGGCACAGACACCATAGATGATTTTTTGTTCAACTTAGACCTAACCTCAAAACTGATAGATCCATACAAAGAAGCAGACACGAACAAATAGAACCTAAACTTTCGTGAACCCTCATCCAATATTGGATGATTTTTTTATACTTAGAGGAAGGTGTACCCCCTATGAAGACATATTATTTCGTCAGACACTGTCAAGCAGATGGACAATCCGAGGATGCGTCTTTAACGCCTCAAGGCATCACACAATCGCATGAACTCGAACAGTTTTTTTCCGGCATTCAGCTCAACCACATCATCTCAAGTCCTTATAAACGAGCGATTCAAACCGCTGAGCCCCTTGCTTATGCCAAACAAATAAAGGTACAAATTGACAAACGTCTCTCTGAACGTAGGTTAAGCAGTCAACCAATGAAGGATTGGTATGAAAAACTAAAGCTCAGTTTTTCGGACTTGCATATGACCTGTGAAGGCGGAGAGTCGAGCCTAGAAGCGATGAATCGTATTGTAGAGGCACTCTATAAACAAATAAAATTAGGAAGAGATCATACTTTATTCGCCACTCATGGCAATATTATGAGCCTGCTTCTAAAACACGCCGATCCTGCAATTGGATTCAAGGAGTGGAAACAACTAAGCAATCCAGATGTCTACATCCTGAAATATTTTAAACCAGACCATGTAGAAATAGAAAGAATATGGCATAAATAAAAAAGGCAGGGTTGACCCCAGCCTTTTTCTTATGAAAAACAACTATTGGTGATAGTAAAATGTCTGTACCCACTCATAGGGCTTCTTACGATCCGCACACCATTTCACAAAGCCTCTTGTCTCCGTCTGCTGAAATTCCTTCCAGTCCGATAAAAGCTGGTTATAGTAGACTGCTAGTTTTTCAACATTGCTTTGAACATTTTTATCTTCGATCAGTTTCATGACATCTTGAATCCCTTGAATTCGCTCATGATCTTTCTCATAGGTGCTTAAATAAAGATCTTCATGTATATGATGAAACGAATACCACAAAGCCGAGAAATAGGTTTCGCAAATTTGAACAATCACTCGCTGCTCTTTGCTGCCTCCCATCTCTAATGCCTTCAATAAATAGGGCAGCTCTTCCCCCTGATGCACAAACAAGCCTTGCCAGCGATACGGTCTCACATCCATTGGATCAATATTTTCCCACTCTCGAATAACAGGATGGATCACCCCATGTACCAATGGATACACAAGCAAATGATGACCATCCTCAAAACGTTCAATGTAATCAAACAGCCAAACAACAAATGAACGCCGTGCTGTAAATTCATTCTTATTCATCTCTTCAACAAAAGACTGAAGAACCTTTAACGCATCTTTACGCAGACCCTGTTCTTTTCTTACACAGTACTGTCTAAAAAGCGGATAATCATGTGAGCGCTCATCTTCAATAATAGTCTGTAATATCGTCTTCATTTGCAAGGTAACAACTCCGCCTCTTTACATTCATTTTATTGAACTATTATAACCAATTGTAACATCCACATGAAACTAGTAAAAAGATGAGTTGTCCTTTTTCTTTTATAAAACCCTTGGCATCCTCAAATCCATTCTTTTCTGTGTTCATGAATGAATTGTATGTCTTTTTGATAATGTTCAAGGTGCCCGTCATGAATCATTTTTTGAAAGGCTCTATCCCCTTCATTCGCTTTTCGCTTCATGTATTGACATAGACCTTCTAAACGCAGCAACACCATGTCCACATAATCTTCTGGTATTTCCTCACCATAAGCTTCAAAAAACAGTTTGACTCTATACTTTATATGGGCTGCATGCTCTAATGAATGATAATTTACGACCTCCCCTGTTTCAGTACGAAAAAACCTACTGAGAGGGACACAAGTATAGAGAGTATATGCAATATCCCAAAGCCTTGGACCAGGGGCAGCTACATCAAAATCAATGATTCCCACTGGGTTTTTATCTTTGAAAATGATGTTGTACATCGCAAAATCATTATGGCACACAACCTCTATGTTGTTAGGCGTATTGTCCATTCGTTCCCAATCGTCTGAAATGGGAAAATCACAAACAGCATCATGATACAGTCTAAGCATTTTCGCTATTTCTTTTAAAGCATTGTGAGAGCACATGTATTCTTTTAAGGGATCATGACCGGCCACACCTTCAATGAAGGACAAGATCTCTCTACCTTTTTCATCAACCCCTAAAAACTTTGGAGCATAGGAGAAATTCTTCTTTTCTAAATGCTTTAGCAGCTTTTGTATATTCATATTGTCTGACTTTACCTCTCTGCGAACCGTATCTCCCGAACGATATACGTTCGAGACATTTCCACCTGTCAATAACTCTTCATGATCATTTTGTTTTTTCATAAATTCTCCCCCCAAAACTGGGTCACAATGATGATGCCAGCTAAAGATGTGTATGTACCCACAAATATTCATTTAGTTACACAAAGGTAGTTTATTGTTTTATGTGAATGCGCTACTCCATTTTGTTTCCTTATATGGTTAAATGTATCGTAATATGGTTAAATGTATCGTACCAAATGTTGCAAATCATCTAAAGTTTATTCTGTTAAAAGTAGTACATGCTCATTCTCTTCTAATAGGATTCTATTTTCATCTAAATAACTCATTTAAACCACAAAAAAACGTTTCACCACGAGGGTGAAACGTTAGGTTCATGGTAAAAACCAATCATGAAACTTTTAATTAATACCGGTGGTCGGGGTCGAAATAGGTTAATTAGTATTGATATTACAAGGTTTTATTCGGTTAAAGTGTAAAACTTGTGTAAAAGGATTTTTATTTATAAATATTAAAAGAGCATGATTGTTTTCTACTTTCGTTAAATATTTATCATAGCGTTAACAAAAATGTCATAACTTTACTTTTTATGAACATTTCTACATATCAAATATTATCCATGGCTTAATTGTGTTGACGAGCACTGACAACAGTGCAGTGGATGTACGGTAATTCTAAAGCTTATTTTGACCTTGTAAAAGAGCATATTTTGGAAGTTATCGCCTCAAAATCTTGCTGACCATAATCATCAGATATAACAATTTCTCTTTTCCCATTTAGTATGTCCAAATCAAATAGCTCCGGAAATTTTGAATATGTAGATATACGTTTAAATTTTCTAACTATTTATTTATCTTACTTCTCCTTACCTTCCTCCTTTTTGTACTTTTGATTTGTTTTTTGATACCCTTTATTAAAAAGGCACATCAAGCAATAAACTTTTATATGACGGTGGTGTGATCCAAATGGCTGACAGGATCTCGAAAGAAAATAGAACAAAAAACATGCAGGCAATTAAGTCTGTTTCAAAATTGGAAGATAAAATAACGAAGCAATTATGGAGCAAGAGTATAAGGTTCAGAAGAAATGTAAAAGACCTCAAAGGTAAACCAGACATTGCCATCAAAAAATATAAAGTCGTCATTTTTATTGATAGCTACTTCTGGCACGCTTGCCCCATACACGGAAACATACCGAAAAGCAATATGGATTACTAGGAAAAATTGGAACGGAACGTTAAAAGGGATAAGGAAGTAACCGCCTACTATCTGGATAAAGGTTGGCAAATAAAAAGAATATGGGAGCATCAGGTGAAAGAAGATTTTAACCAGTCAATCAATGATATTATTTCCTTCATTGATAATTTAAAAATATCACACCCTAATATGATTGATGTTAAAATAACAGGAGAAAACAAGAAAAAGTGAGGATTCTTATAAAAAAAGTGGAAACAATCGGAACGGTACAGGACCTGGCAATAGTTATTCAGGAATTATATCAGCATATGGAAGTTGTCGTTACCGGTTCCAGCGCAGAAGAATTAGGCGAATATGTAGTAAAAGCATTAAAGGATTTTAAAGTGGCACATACGGAAAAATTGGCAGATGAAGGACATTACATTAAAATCTATGACTAACAAAAAAGGAGATCAATTTCGATCTCCTTTTTTTAAGTTTCTGGCTTTGTTGATTGTTTGTCCAAAAATCATATGGCTGGGAATTTTAAACCTTTCCGCACTCAAGGCATTCAACGTCGCAAAGCCACTGGTAGCTGATTTTGTCTTTTAACCTTTAGAGTATTCTTCTATAAGTGGCATTCTTTACAGAACATGCTTTTGCTCCTTTATGCCTTTGTTTCTTCCAACTCGAGTTCAGTCTGACCTTCCGGCGCTTCTTTTTTATTTTTGATTTTGCCGGAACGCCTCTTCTTTTTGTTTTCCCCTGATGCCAGCATCTCCTGAATATGTTCTTCGTCCCATTTGGCATCTTCCGTTTCGTATGGAACTTTTGCGAACGTTTTTAAAATGGCTTCCACAATCACTTTCGCTCCCTTTGGAGGAACCGCCATGCCGATTTGCCTTCTGACACTTTCTTTTACACCGATGAATTCGAACCAGTCCGGGAAAGTCTGGAGACGCGCCCTCTCTCGATTCGTTTATGCTCTTGGCTCGTCGTAATGGTACATATGTGTTCCGCCTCCGCCGCTTCCTGTAACAGTATATGCTGGTTCCTCAGGGTGTAAACGTCTGTAAATGTTACTCATTTTCGCGCCCTTCACATTTAGCCGCAATTCCGGGGAGAGGTAATCTACCCAGCAGTTATCCCCTGGAAGGATTTCATCCAGCATTTTCACAACCTTAGGGTGATGGTTTGTGAATTCATGATTAAGGGCATCCTTTTCAATCGGCTCACTTTCCAATGCTTCTTTTGCTATCATCCATTGTTCCTTGTTTTTAAAAGGAGCATTTGGAACCAGAAATCTCAGCCCTAAATCTTTTCGAATGCCGACGATTATAATGCGGTGACGCGCTTGCGGCACGCCATACTCCTCAAAGCGGTACTTATGAGGCGTAATATTAAAGCCGAACTCTCCTGCTTCTTCCATTGCTTTTAAGATTTGGACGAATGCTTTTCCTTCATTGGCGCCTTCTAATCCGCCTACATTTTCGGCTACAAACACACTTGGCTGATGGTGATTCAATAACTTTATTCCGTACCTGTATAGTCCGCCATATTTACCATCAAGTCCCTTGGTTTCGCCCACTAAACTGAAATCGTTGCATGGGAATCCGAACGCGAAGAAATCGATGGGCGGAAGGGATTTAATATCAAGTTCTTTTACGTCCCCATGCTTTACAGTTACAGTATCCTCATCATTACCAACGATATTAAGGCGGAAAGTTTTGCATGTATCTTCATGAAAATCATTCGCCCATGCATGTACTACTTTATATTCTTCTCCGTTTTCGTCTAAAACAACTTGTCCATTTTCATCTAATACAACTGCTTCTTTTGCTCCGAGCGATAATCCGCCCGGACCGCAGAACAGTTCTCCTTTTCGAAAATCATTCTATAACTCTCCTACGTTTGTAGTATTTGTCGTAAATATTATTATACACTACCTACTCTATCAAAAAAAGTTTCTGATACAAAGGAATGGATTCCCATTTTAATAGATGACATGCTAACCAAATTTAATTATTATTAAATTAATAGTGTAATTTAATAGAATTGGGGGAAATAAAATGTACCTTATCAATAATTTGGAAGAGCGTGTTTTTCGCGTTCCTTACGAACGGGGCTACCGTAAACTGCGAATCCTCTCCGGGTATGCATCCAGCGCTTTTTTGTATCACATTTTGAACAGATACCCTGAGATTGAAATTGAACTTATTATCGGAATGAGCAAACAAGATGGAATTAGACGTTGGGATCATGAACGCTATCAGCAAATCATGAACGAAAATCCTCGGATTAGCATCAGTTATAAAACAAGCCTGCCTCCTGTTCACAATAAAATCTACCATTGGCATAATGGAGGCTTATTTCAGGACTCCATGACATACGTCGGCTCGGCGAACTTCTCTTGGGGAGGATTCAGAGACCAAACGGAACTTATTGTAGAAGCGAATCATGACAATATTGAAGAAGTGTTTGATGTTCCTGATTGCCTAAGCTGCACCGACCCGACAATTGAACAACATATCAGATTCCATGATATGTTTATCAGGCGGACAATAAGAAATCATGAAAGAATTGTTACCATTCAGCAGAAAACTTACGGATCGGACCGAAGGGATTACCGTCATCTGCATCATCTGCCGTATGTGGATCTACCTCTACTTCTGAATAACGATACTGCCATCCATGAAAGAAGCGGGCTTAACTGGGGGCAACGCGAAGGAAGAGAACGGAATCAGGCGTACATTCCCGTTTCATCCACAATTCACGCCGCAGACCCTGACTTCTTCCCTCCGCTTGAGCAGGAGTTTACTATAGTTACAGATGATGGAGAGCGGCTGATGTGCGTTATGGCTCAGGCCAACCGAAAAGCCATACATACCCATGAAAACAACAGCCTCATGGGAAGGTATTTCCGTAACCGGATTGGTGTTCCTTTCGGCGGGAGAGTAGACGCACAGGATGTCATCGCTTACGGAAGAACAAGTGTGAGAGTCTATAAAATTGATAATGAAACCTATTTCATGGATTTTGGAGTGTAAAGAAAGACGAGTATTGGCGCGTATGCCATTACTATGACTGGCTGGCGTTTACGGTGGGCAGATTGGCGTTGCTTTGTTCTCCGGAACAGCGATTAAGTATTAGTATAATAATTCTTTTCCCGGTATTTACATCAACTTTATATGCAAAAAACTAACCTTAACATATATGTGTTACAGTTATTTTTGAGACCTCATATTCTCAGTATATAGGAGGATTATCGTCACTTTTCACTAATTATTTGGGTGGGTTTTTCTTTCGAACCGGAATGAAAAAAAACAACTTACCACCAAAGTAAGTGTGAATGATAAACTCCCTTTGTTTAATAACCGGAAAAAGTGGTCTGTTTGATTTTTCACCCACTCCTTACTCGAATTAATTTTAAAAGCGCCTCTGAAGAGGCGCTTTCTGAATTGAGTTATCTTGGCAAAACCTTCTTTGCTTTCTCTGGAGCGTTGAAATTACGTCCTTGATGTTCATTTTAAAAAAACATCACTATTTCTATTGGAATTCCTTCAAGTCGATAACTGCCCCATTCAAACCATCTAAATCTAATGTATAAACGAGTCCGCTAATATGTTTTGGCAACTGTTCATCTTTAAAACTTTCTGGTACGATTTTTGGGAAGCTTTCATCGACTTCATATTTCTTTACTTCGAGCAGGCGATATGATTTTCTTCGAACCTCACTGCCAAGTGGATATTTTAGCTTTTCAAGTGCACGTTCTATTTCCGATTTTTCTACTCCCAATTCTACTAATTTTGTTACCATATCCTGAATTGAAATGCCGTGTACATCTGGCTCAAAACGATAAAATAACAAATATTTTGCTTTTAGCTGGTATTGACTATTAATTGTAATTTTTGAACCATATCGTGCTACAGTCGATTTCACCTCATAACTACCATCATTACAATTAAAATCAATAGAACCACCAAATGGTCCAACCCAAGAAACGTCCCTTTCTTCTTTAAGCAAATGATAATAACTTAGCATTTCTGCTATTACACTATAGGTTGCCTTTTCAATATTGGCATTGCCCATCAGTTCTTTCATCGAATGCCACCATGAGATTGGATTCTGTTTGATTTCTTGATAGGATTCTGCATAGAGTATCTTCTCTAAAAAGCCGGAACAAATAATTGCAAAATCATCGTATAACTTCGGATGATCAGATAGCAACATTAATAAATGCCGTTCTTCACCGCCAACTACAATTTCCTTCGTATAATAAGATATGCTGGCAAACCGCTCATTTACATATTTATCTGTCGGGATTTCAATTGCAACACCTTGCATCCCATCAATTTTTATAATCCAATAATAAAGCTCTTTGAACGCAATGGAACGTTTTGCAGATATTCGAAAATAAGCGAACCTATCTCTAATTTTTTGTAATGTTTCCATATACCGGACTCTTTTCTCCAATTGTGCAAAAATCATTAAAAAAATAATTATACAAATCTGTTACGTATGTTTCTATGCCACCTTCTACTAAATTAGGTTCAATCATATTTAACCTTGCGGTGTTTAATTTCAACACACGACGAAATAATTGTGGAACTTTGCTACTAGCATGTATTTTATACTGACGCATAATTTCGCGTGTCAGTTCCAAACGATAACCGCCGATGCCTGAACGGTCGAGTAGCTGTAGGATTTCATCCGACGAATTATCTTTTAATGTATCGAGCGTTTCTTCCTCTGTTCCTTGCCAAGAAAGATGAATATACCACCAAATACCTTTCAGCCAAATACGACGTGTTCCTTTAAAAAAACGTTGATCATTCATCCCATAACGTTCGTATACTAAGTCCGGAAATACTTCTAACGATAAATAACGCCATATCTCATCTTGAGCCGCTAATCTCTCATTAAAGCGGTAATATTTTTTTAGTACATGGTACAATAACAATCCCATATGCAAATCAAATGCATAAGAATTAATTTTCTTCATTCCATCCATTAAAAATGTTTTTTTTTCATTCATCATGATTTCACGCAGATGATCAAAAGGCGCTTTGACTTGTCGTGGTGCACAGTTTTCCGGTTCGGACATAATTTGCTGAAACTTAAATTTTGCTTGTGCTTTTGTATATACCACACTTTCCCACACTACATTTCACCTGTCTTTACTCTTGTCTCTAAATCTTTGCGAAGAGACATCGCAAGTTTTTCTGGCGTATCGAAATCCCAATTCAGAGTTGTTTTAAAATAATGCATGACTTGCCCAATAGAACCTTCTTCGCAGTTTCTCCCGTCTTGAATATCGTACCAATCTGGACATTCCATCAAGTTTTGCAATATAAGCTGAAGGGCGCTTGCTAAAAACTCCACATATAATGTTTGATCGAGCTTCGTTTTCGGGTTTTGAATCGACGGGAATGCGACATGTGCTTTATTTAAATAAATCGCGATATATTCTTTGTCAAACGGTTCAACTAAAGGCTCGGTATAATTGAAGTCGACATACCATAAAGGTTTATCCGGTTCATTTACAAGCACAATCGGGAATGTCGAACCAGATCCATCTAAAATAATAGCCCATTCTACTAACTTCCCTAAGATCGTACCTGGTAGTTGTGATTGTCCATGCATTCCATTGCGGCTCGCTTTTTTTAAATAAATGACAATTGAAATATATACTTCGCCAAATAATTTATCGTTTGGGAAATAATAATCAATAGGTATAATCAAACCATTCGGCGTTGTACTTGTAATGGTTCCAACCGGGATAACACCGCGCTGAGAAGATTGCTTTGACAGCCATTGCATCGCAATCCCTAACTCGGCATCACTATTTATCAATTGTGTTGGTCCAAACAAACTGGATGGACATCCTAGTTTTAAATTGCCTGAGAGCCCAAAACCATTTTCTACATAGTCCCAGCTATCATCTTCATTACTCAACAATGTTTTATATTCATAGTCTTCAGTTTGATTGAGGACATATTCTCTACCATCTTCACCCCTGTAAAAGAACTGGAAATCTATCGAGACATCTAACAATTCTTCCATAGCCTCATCATAAAGTCGATGCATGCTAATCTTATTAGCCATTGTCTACACTTCCTTCTGGCTTCATCAACATTTCGACTTGCACATGAGGGTCAGTACAAGTGAATACTAATATACCTGAACATTCAACTGGCACTTCGCTTTTCTCAATACGTATAGCATGCAACACTTTGCTGTCACTTTTTTGAGCAGATGATCTCCCAAATAGACCCATAGTATTTGGGAAAGAATAGTACGTAATTTGTGCAGGGAATGGTGTCCCTACACTATCTACTGATTCCCAATCCATTGCTGAGATTTTCCCACCTTCGGAAGCAATATATAACTCTATTGTAAAAGCAGCAACATTTTTTGCTAGTTTCAATTGAAAATGAACTTCTAAAGTACCAGTTTCTAAATATTTTTGTGATACAATCGTAAAACTATTGCCACGATTACCTCTAATAGTGGGGGACTTCGGACCGCCCGCTCGATTACGACTGGAAGCACGACGTCCAAATCCGGTCGGCGGTAATAGCATCTTTCCAACATTGCGTGCTAGTTTATTAAGAGATTGCTTTTCTTTCACTTCTTTTTTATTTTCAAATGACGCTTTGATTTTACGGCGAGCTTGTGCTCGAATTTTCTCAACAATATCAAACGGTTTACTTTTTATAATAAGGTCTGTCCAAGTGGTGTGATCTGCCATCTCACTTTTTCGTAAATAGCCCTCTAAATCTACGACATCATTTTCTGGATTCAGTAATTTCGTATTGGAATTTGGCACAAAAATAGCAACTAAATATTCGTTCTCTTCTGTTGCACCCAGTCCTTTACACCATTCGCCATCTGTTTCATAATTCACAATCATTCCCGGTCTTCTTGCATAAGCCATTATTGGAGCATTTTGCTCAACATCCGGATTCTTCTTATTCACACATGTAAATGGACTCGGACCATTTAAAGGTGCTAGCATATCTAGCTCCTTCATCGTGAACTTCCTATACGCTACTCGCCCCGCGTTATTTACTTTATTGTGTTCAAAGTAATTACGAATTTGAATGTCATTGATAAAATAACGATTTGAATTACCACCGAGTACAGCTGCGTTGTACATTAATTGTAACTCAAAGAATACTGGTAAAAAATCGTCCTTTTCTAGCCTCTCTCCATTGACATGCCCGTCTAAATATTTTCCATAATAATATTTTTTATTAGCTAAGCGCGGTGCATACCAACGTTGCATTCCCACTCGTATATAATCGACTACATTTGATTCCCATGGCTTGTTTTCATCTGGATTGATTTCGTGCTTAATTAGTAACTGCTGTTCATCAATAAATGGAATTATGATTTTTGTACCAAGACGGTCGCCCTCAAACGGCTCAATAGATAAGGATTGTAAAATATCTCGAATCAATACTTGATCTGTAATTGGAATAGTATCATATTGATCAGATGATATCCGTTGTCCCCACCAGGCAATTCCGCTCGGGACTTTTCCGGCGGATCTTGGAATAATCGGATCCGGCATTTTCTCGTTTTCTACTAATGTCACAGCTAAACGATGCTCGTAACAACCATTGTCATTTAAAATATGTGTATAGTAAACAACTAAGCCAATGCCTATACGGAAATAAACAGTTTTCCCTAATCCCCAAGACCCGCCAGCACCTGGTGTTTCTTGTGCCATGCTAATCCCATAGATTAGTTTAAAAATATTGCCATTTGGTGAACGTTTAAAGTCTAATGAACCCGTTAATCCGGTTGTATTGGCATCTTCAATATAAATCGCCTTTTGTGGGGAGGCTCCATACTTTTCGATTAATCGATCTGTAATTCCATCCAAATGTTTAGCAAAGTTCGGGACATTGACATCCTTGATGCCAATGTCCACATACACAGAGTCATGCCCTTCTACACGAATACCCGCATCTAAACTATTTTGCACAGCTTCACGGACAAGTAAATCTAAAATCGGTAAATCGTTATTCTGAATAAGTTTTAATAATGAACTGCCGGTTTGGGACATTTTCCCAATCTCTGCAATCTCAATTTGCATTACTCATTTCCTTCTTCCGTTTCAGTCTCACCCATTGGATTCTCAATTCGAATTGACAATTTTGTAGCTAAATTTTTGCCCGAACGATACCCCGGAACAAACAAACTAACACCAATTAAATCTTCTGAAGCATTTAAGTCATAACGTCTATCAGCTTCTTTTGTATTTGGGCTTTGTCTTTTTTCAAATTTTGAATCTTTATCAATACGATATATAAGTAGCTGAGGTGTTAAACCAATACCGGCAACTTTACGTATTTCATTTACAACACTTTTCTTTTGCTGTTTTTGATCAATTTCTTCTAATTGATCTTCAATATGTGCGCGCTTTGCTTTCCCAGCTTGTGTTAACTTAAATTCCTCTGGAATAGAGTCATACATTTCTTTCGTCATATCTGCATATAAATCAGATGGAGTACGTAACACACCAATATTAATTTTTTCGCCAGTAGCCGATCCACGACGACTACGTGTAGCTAGCCCTACACCACGACCACAGACTATCCATTGTTTATGTGTGAGATCATCTAACTTACCACTGCTAGATAAAACGACATTCCAGTTAGTAAAACCGGCTTCCGTTTGTTTCTTTTGATACCATTTAAAAAAGGTTTCAATATTAGAGAATTCACTATTCTGACTAAATGTGAATTTACGGAAAAAGTCATCCATAATTTGTTGGAACGGCACATCTACCCAATAGAGACCCCGATTATTCCGTGTTTCATTTGGCGAACCTAAATAATTTAGAAATTGTTCGGTTACATTGATATTTTGTCTCTGAATAACTGCATCATCATCAAATACAATGGTCTGACTCGATGTCCCAGAGAAGTCCAAATCGATTTCCTCTGCACTTTGCATACGTTTTTTTGCTGTAATTCGCAACCATGATACTTTCGGTGAGTTTTTAATTTTTGGTCCGTATTCATTGGCATCCATACCTTCTAAAATATATGTTTCAATATCCTCACGTAATTCTTCCTCAAGGGTAGCCATAAATCTAAATTTCGCTTCTGTATCCTTTGTTAGCCAAATACGCGGTAACATTTCATAACCTTTACGATAACCAAAGAAACGCCCCATTTGAAGTAACGTATCTGCCTGAGAGGTCGTACGAAGGAAATATGTGCTTACTAACCCCTCAATAGTTAAACCGCGCGATAATGTACTACCACCAATAACAATAAATGCTGGTGCTGGAGCAGGGTAATTTGGTGATTTTGGATCTGGATATACTAAACGTACATGCTCTAAATCTTCCGTTATACCATTATTTGCACAGTTATCGATGCATAAATGTAATCCGTCATGATATTCCAATCGTTTTGTATCTTCTAACACATTGATGTGAGAAGGATATTGACGGATTAAACGTTTTAGCTCTTCTTCAATTTTTTCAAATGGCGGATAATCTTTTACATCCTCTTTATTTGGATAAACTTCAAACTCCATTTCAAAGTCTTCTTTTGTAAGTTTTTTTTGCTCTTGTTCATATAATAATTTACAATTTTCAATAATTTGCGCTTTCGATGTACTTCTGAAATACGAGTTGATTAAATCAGCAAAAATTTGATGATGTATTTGCTTTTGACTCGTATGGACAAGCATACTTATCGGCTTTTTATATTTACGATAACGCATAATGGAAGTAGCTAATAAAAACCAATGGAGTGCATCTTCAAATGATTGTGGTAAATATGATTCCTCTCCTTTATGAATACCACCTACTACTAAATCACGGTCGTTAATGGTAATTTCACGAACAATTGGCAACCCGCGATAATATTCATTATTGTCTAAACCAAAAATTTGTTTGGCACCAAAATATTCTTTCGCCGGATTTAGAACAGCAACAAAATCACGTGGGTATAAGGACTCTTGTGAAGCTTCATTTAAAAAATTAGCATAAGGTGTAGCTGTATAACTGACGTAATTCATACTCAATGGTTTCGAACCATCATTTGCTTGAATATTCACGAGTTCTACAATTGCTTTATTCAATGCTGTTCGTTCCGCCAAGGAATCATTTACATCATTTGTATTTATTCCACCTTGGTCGGATTCATCATCAATAATCAAAATACGCATTTGAGAAAGCTTTTTTCCATCTTCTTTTAACCATTGAATTAAATCATTTAATCGTGTCTTATTTTTCAAGCATACATTTAAGTAACGGTCACGTGACCTTTCATTCAATAAAAGACTGCTGACTTTATGGGAAGAACCCGGCTTTAATGAAAGCTGACTTAAACGTTCCCAAGAAAGATTTCCTGGATTTTTCAAGTCATCCATGAGACGTTCTTCTGTTTGTTTACGCAAATTTTCAATTGTTCCGGATAAAACGATGAATAAATTAAACTCCCAATCAGCTGCCATTGCCATTAATGCAGCCATACTTGCTGTTTTACCTGACTGCACATGACCAATGGTTAAACCTTTTATCGGATTCTCTGTCTCTACCCGGAGCTTTCTTAAAATACTGATTGTTGTATTTTCAACATCTTTTATCGATTCATCAGTCCAACGTTGTTGGATTAACTTGTTCTTATATAATATCCAGCTACTTGCAGCGCTAGTAGGAATCGTCAAATCATTATCTATCCGACGACTTAAAATACGATTATTGGCAATTTTCTCTTCAATCAACTGTTCTCGCTCTTCTGCCTCACGCAAAAAATCTACGATCGCCATCCACATTTGTGCATTCAAATCTTCGGGAATCTGATCGGCTTCTTGTAATAATTCAAGTTTATATTTTAGCCCCTCTACATCATGCTTGCCGTAATATTTAATAAAATTCCAGTCCCGTCCTTTTTTACGCAACCTTTCGACTGCCATTCGATGCTCATCATACTTTGGGGAAGAAAAATCGTTCATAACATTTATCAGGTTCATATCTATTATTATTAACCTCTCTTTCTATTTTTTAAAATCTATTATTTGTTCGGGCATATTTTCAATGATGGCTTCATTGAGTGCCACCAATTCTCCCAGTTTTAAAGGATTTAAAGAGCATCGTTACAGTTATGCCCATTAGGATTTCCCACCTCTATTTCTAATGGGCACTATTTCCCGGTGCAAATATTACGCCCTAGCCATATAATAATAATTTTACTACAATTCTTTAAGAAATTGGTATTCTAGGAGAAAAATCATTTTAATTATTAACCATGTCATGCCTTCAACTTTTTCAGATGATTGTATATTGGAGGAAATTATGAAGTAGATAACCGGATCTGCACTATTTCTCTGTAGTTGAGCGAAATCATTTGCGTTCAGTCTAAATCTTTTCTGCTGGAGTCTCTAAAAAGGAAGAAATGATTAATATCTATCATGATAAAAATGGAACCCCTTTGATAAGGAATTCCAACTAGGTCTTTTATAATTTTAATAGCACTTGCTTCCTTCTTTTTTCAATCGCCATTGTTAGCTCTTCTACCGACAGGGTACTTTCCCTTTTACGATGAATCATACTGTGGCAGTTTGAACATAGAGGAACCAAATCAGTTTCAGGATTAATACTTGTTCCCTCCCGAAGTTCCGAAAGTTGGATTACATGATGGATTTCGATAAAATGGAAAGCCAAATCTCTTCCGTAAAACAAATTAAAGTCAAAACCACATGCTTTGCAAACCGTCCCATGTATTTCGATTGCCTTTGCTCGGTTTTTTAAACTCCTTTCATAACTTACATGTGTTTTGACTCTTTTTGCGCCTTCCTGGTCAGGTATAAAATCATCTTCAATCAAACTTGTCTTGTTCATTTCAGTTGCGTAAGCCCTAGCGCCTACTGCCATACTTTTGGTTGTTGATAAAATAAAAATTGAGGGCTTATCAGCATAAACTTTATAGTCAACTAAAAATACCCTACCATAATAGATAAATGGGGTATGATGTATTTCTCTGTAAAATAAATAAATAGAATCATTCTGGGATCCAGCATTAATAAGCCTTTCATCATTCGTATGGCTTGTTTCTCCTTCCAAATGCAACAAGCCTTCTTCAATAAAGTAATCCTGATACTGAGTATCGGATTTTTGCTTTATTTTAGTTACAAATAAAATAATTATTTTCTGATTTGCTGGTGTAACAATGCCACGGCTTATCGCTTGGCGTTTTTTGTAACCCCATAATGAAGCTAGCGCATCACGATTATATTTTTCGCCTTTTACTAAACTTTCCATATCTATTGACATAGTTCTCCCTCCAAGACATTTCGAAGCTATCTGTTTTTTACAAATTGTTCTGACCATTATTCACAATATTCTTTTTCAATTGGTCAATATGTAAAGGAAAATGTTCCTAATCCTTGTGCAAACTTCTCTATTTTCTTTTGGAGATTTTAATCGCTTATTGTCCTTGCCACCAATAGCCTAAGTGAATGTTATGAAGACATCATTGGTATTTCCAAATCTTTTAAATACCTTAAAATTTTATACAACCATTTAATGGTTGCTTTTCCTATTGATGTACAAGCGGCTTAATTTTGGACTGCTTCATATGGTTGATCACTAAATAACGCTCCAATTGTTTGGATTTTAACATAAATTCATTTAATGATGTTAATAGCTCTGTCTGTCTTCTCCGGAGCCTGTCCAAACCAGGTAAAATTTCATCAGTAAAATATGTAGCTATAAGACTAGGTAAATCTATATTATTTGATTGAATATAAGTAAATTTAAAATTTGATAAAAAACCTTTTATTTCAACAATACTGAGTTCTGTCGTATTTTTTTCCCATTCATTTGAAAAATGTTCTCACTTCTACTTCTGGAATACTTAGTTGTAATAGTATAAATATCCCCAGATTGATTACCGAATTCCACAGTAATTTGGGACTTACTACCGCCTCCGTAAGAACCCTCCGCAATGTGGTATGGAATATCAATTTCATGATTGAACTTATCTTTATCTAAATAAAAGAATAAATCAAGCGCTCTTAAAAAATTTGTTTTTACAATGTTATTAGGACCGCAAACTATTAAAAGTTCCCCGTTTTTACAATCCACTGTAAGGTTGAAAATAGATCTAAAATTAGATATTTTTATTTTAAACTCGGACAACAATAAACACCTACTTTTTAATATTTCTGGTTATAATACCCAAATATATCCTGATCCATTATATCAAATTTAATTTTTTAAAAGATTTACCTATTGACGTGTAGAAATACACAAAAGAAAGTAAACTTGTAAAAACACACTTTGCTTTTGCTAAGGGTCTATTGAATATTGCCCGTGAGGCTATATCTGAGTTCAAAAAAACATTTGACAGACATATGAAATATGATCGATGAAAAAGTAATAGAATAGAAAACTACATACTCCTCCCACAACTACTTTTATTACTCGGATTTTTGAGCTATATCACATATTTTGTTGAAAAATGCGTAAACAAATAGTATTACCGCTGATTTTGCTTTATTAAACATCCTTTGGAAATCCACGTGTTATAATTTTTCAGGACATTGAGAAATCAACGGTTCCTAATCCCTTGATTGTCAAGACTTTTATCGTTTAATTTATTCCCTTATAAAAGCCTTGATTTTATCACGTTCTCTTCGTTTTTATAAAACGATACAAATTCCTTCCCTTACACCTAGTTTAAATGTAATTAGAACTAATATCAGTTTCAGAGAGGACTAATCATTATTGACGCTCAGTGATTGATTAGCCCCCTGACCTAGTTAAGAGAATATAAAGATGATATGATTCCAGTTCTTTTTAATACTCTATCTCTATCCATCGCTCTTAGTATTTCTAGTATTTCTACTTTTTCTAATGTCAATTTATATACCTGCCTTATTAACTTTGCTTCTTTGACTGGTTCCCCAAACTCTATCCTGGTTATTCTTCCATAGTTCACTCCCGTTACTCGAGAGCAATAAATGCTCTTGATAACCCTAACTTTTCTCGCCACTTTAAAAGCTGCTCACCTTCTTCAATCCACTTTTGCCTTGTTCTTTGAACTTGCTCCATTCTTTCTGTCGATTCCGCATCAGAAAATGCTAGTGAAATATTCTTCATTTAATTAGTCCTCCTTCAAATTTTACATACAAAAAACGCCCAGTACGCCAATATATTATCGATAGTCCAACAATGCAGTTGATCTACCTATACTTGACGCCTGAGCGTTTTATCAGAGATCTTGAAGTAAGAATTAATAGAAAACATGAATGGATTAAAGAGAATATACTTTATCCAAAAAAGTTTGGAACATTACTTGATGTGGAATATGGCGGGTTTGTCTATTATCCAAGAACAAAGGGGCAAACATGGTGTTTTCAAGCTACAAAAATGGCTGAGTTTTTGGAGAGGAATTTTCAACAAATATTCAGCAGCTAAAAATTATTCATACAGTGTAATTACAAAATTTAAATAAGACTTGTTAAGATAGGGGTAACCTATTTCGGCTGTCTACCCCTATTTTAAAAGTGAGGGGATAATATGGCTAGCATTCAAAAGAGAGGTAAAACATATCAGTTTACCGTCAGTCGTACTGTAAATGGAAAATCAAAATCTATTCGTAAAGGAGGATTTCGCACAAAGAAAGAAGCTCAAATAGCAGCTGCAGAAATAGAATCAAAACTAAGCTAAGGTTTGCTTCCGCACCTAACTCCAGTTCCAATAGATGAGTATTTTGACAAATGGGTGAATCTTTATAAGACAAATATAAGTGTTACTACTCGTATGCATTATGAATACACATCTAGGGCAATAAGAACATTTTTCGGCAGTAAACCATTGCAGGAAATCACTAGATATGATTATCAGATGTTTATCAATGAATTCGGTTCTAATAAAGCTAAGGAAACCGTTGAAAAGGTCAATACCCATATCCGTGCTTGTGTGAAGGATGCAGTGGATGAACAAATCATACATCGTGACTTTACAAGAAATGCTAAAATAACCTTTACAACGCTTGCTAAAAAACCTGATGAAAAGTACTTACACTAGAAAGAAAGTGAATTGTTGTTAAAAGAGATCTGGAAGCGTCTTGAAAAAGGATTGGGTTATTCCTTACTTTTACTAGGTTTAACATCAGGAATGCGCTTTGGAGAGCTTGTAGGGTTAACGAGAAACGATTTTGATTTTGTTAATAATACAATCAAAATCAATAAAACTTGGGGCTATTTGAAAAGACATCCTGAAGGGTTTGGTCCAACAAAAAATGAGCAATCAAATCGAACAATTAAAATGGATGGCAAGACCATGGGACATTTTAAAGAGCTATTTAAAAGTATTCCTACTAATATTCATCAGTTAGTCTTTTATAGCCCATCTTCCAAATACAAAGTAATCAGCAATACTAATGCAAATAAGCTGTTAAGAAATATATTAACTGATCTTCGGATAGATCCAATTACCATGCACGGATTACGGCATACTCATGCCAGCTTATTGTTGTATAAAAAAGTTTCAATTTATTATGTAAGTGAAAGACTTGGACATGGTGACATTGATACAAAGTTAAGGGCATACACTCACGTCATTAAAGAGTTACGAGAAAAAGACGAGCTTGGAACAATTAATACTTTCGAGAATATGATTGTGTAAAAAATGTGTAAAATGATTTGAAATTCTATCGGTTTCTATCGTATAGTTCAAAAAAATAAAAAGCTCAAAAATCCTTTAAGATAAAGGATTCATGAGCTTTTTTGAATAATTAATCTTAGCATAAATTAATCTAAAAATACCGGTGGCCGGGGTCGAACCGGCACTCCGTGAGGAACACGATTTTGAGTCGTGCGCGTCTGCCAATTCCGCCACACCGGCATGATCATTAAAGAGCGCAACTTATAATAATAAAAAATGGTGCCGAGGGCCGGACTTGAACCGGCACGGTAGTCACCTACCGCAGGATTTTAAGTCCTGTGTGTCTGCCAATTCCACCACCCCGGCAGTCTTTTCAAAAAAGGCGACACCCGGATTTGAACCGGGGATAAAGGTTTTGCAGACCTCTGCCTTACCACTTGGCTATGCCGCCATAATTGGAGCGGAAGACGGGATTCGAACCCGCGACCCCCACCTTGGCAAGGTGGTGTTCTACCACTGAACTACTTCCGCATATCAACTGGGCTAGCTGGATTCGAACCAACGCATGACGGAGTCAAAGTCCGTTGCCTTACCGCTTGGCTATAGCCCAATAATAAAATGGGGCGATTGATGGGAATCGAACCCACGAGTGCCAGAGCCACAATCTGGTGCGTTAACCACTTCGCCACAACCGCCATAGATGTAATGAATCATATAATTGGCAGGGGCAGTAGGAATCGAACCCACACCGGAGGTTTTGGAGACCTCTGTTCTACCGTTAAACTATGCCCCTATGAAAATAAAAATGGTGGAGGGGGGCGGATTCGAACCGCCGAACCCGGAGGGAGCGGATTTACAGTCCGCCGCGTTTAGCCACTTCGCTACCCCTCCACATTTGAAAAACAGTGCCGGCAAGAGGACTTGAACCCCCAACCTACTGATTACAAGTCAGTTGCTCTACCAATTGAGCTACACCGGCAAATAGTGGTGGCTCGGGACGGAATCGAACCGCCGACACACGGATTTTCAGTCCGTTGCTCTACCAACTGAGCTACCGAGCCAAGTATTCTTTTTAAAAAATGGCGGTCCGGACGGGACTCGAACCCGCGACCTCCTGCGTGACAGGCAGGCATTCTAACCAACTGAACTACCGGACCAATAAAGAGAAATTTGGTTGCGGGGGCAGGATTTGAACCTGCGACCTTCGGGTTATGAGCCCGACGAGCTACCGAACTGCTCCACCCCGCGACGATATAAAAGATATGGTGGAGGATGACGGGCTCGAACCGCCGACCCTCTGCTT